>NZ_CP117193.1:0-322500 GCF_028596105.1 Acidovorax temperans
TCAGCCTTTGAGCGTCTGCTCCAGCACATGCAGCTGCTGGTTCAGCTCTGTCAGCTGCTGGCGCTCCGCAGAAATCTTGCGAACCGCATGCAACACGGTGGTGTGGTCGCGCCCGCCGAACAATTCTCCAATTTCTGGAAGGCTTTTTTGCGTCAGCTCCTTGGCCAGGTACATCGCAATCTGGCGTGGCCGCGCAATGCTGGCCGGGCGCTTCTTGCTGTACATGTCGGCGACCTTGATCTTGTAGTAGTCGGCCACCGTTTTTTGAATGTTTTCCACAGAAATTTGCCGGTTCTGAATGGACAGCAGATCTCTGAGCGCTTCGCGCGCCAGCTGGATCGAAATTTCCTTCTGGTTGAAGCGCGAATACGCCAGGATTTTGCGCAGCGCACCTTCCAGTTCGCGCACGTTGGAGCGCACGTTCTTGGCCACGAAGAAGGCGACTTCCTCGGGCATCTCCGTGCCTTCAACGCGCGCCTTGTTGATCAGGATGGCCACGCGCATTTCCAGCTCGGGCGGCTCAATCGCCACCGTCAGGCCCGAATCAAAGCGCGACACCAGCCGCTCGTGAATGTTGGCCAAGCCCTTCGGATACGTATCCGAAGTCATCACGATGTGGCTCTTTTTGGCCAGCAGGGCTTCAAAGGCGTTGAAGAACTCTTCCTGCGTGCGATCCTTGTTGGCAAAGAACTGCACGTCGTCGATCAGCAGCAGATCGAGCGAGTGGTAACGCTCTTTGAACTCGTCAAAGGTGCGGCGCTGGTAGGCCTTGACCACGTCGGACACGAACTGTTCGGCGTGGATGTAGAGGATCTTGGCGTCGGGCTTGTCTTGCAGCAGGCGGTTGCCCACAGCGTGCACCAAGTGGGTCTTGCCCAGGCCCACACCGCCGTAGATGAACAGGGGGTTGTACAGGTGCCCAGGCATGCCTGCGACGTGCATTGCTGCAGAGCGCGCCATGCGGTTGGCCGTGCCTTCCACCAGGGTTTCAAACGTGAGTGCGGGGTTCAGCCGGTTGCGGAAAGCGCCTGCGCTGCTGTCATCGCCGCCTCCATTGTTGGCCCCGGGCGTGCTTTGCCCGCCTTGTCCGTGGGTGGTGTCAGAGGCTTGGCTGGAGGATGGTGCTGCGCGCTGGTCTTGGGGCTGCGATGCCGGGCGCACGTAGGTGCGGGTGACGGCTTCGCGCTGGGCAATGGCCAGCTCCAGCGTGACTGGCTGGCCATACAAGCCTTCGAGCAATGCGGCGATGCGGCCTGCGTACTGGGCACGGATCCAGTCGAGTTTGAAACGGTTGGCCACCAGCAAGGTGACCTTGGAAAAATCTTCCGCCACCTGGGCCACCAGCGGCTTGATCCAGGTGTTGAATTGCTGCTCAGGAAGGTCTTGGGCCAGCTGTTCCACGCACGCCTGCCACAGGCCTTGTCCGGCATCTGAGCCTGAGGGTGCGTTGGGATTGCGGTGAGGTTCCTCGGTCATTGCAAGAAGTGTTTTTATTGTGGATAGGAGGAACGGGAAGAGGGGTGCGATTGTAGCTTGTCAAGGAGTTATCCACAATTTGCCGGGCGGTGACTTGGGGGCTGTGTTGCGGGGCTTTGTGGGCCATGTTGAGTCCGCGAAGGGCCTTCATGCGACGGCCAGCAGGTGCGGGAATCGAATGGAAATTCCACTGACCCCCTATGGCTGGAGGGAAGGAAAATTGCCAGGGGCATTGCCAGAACCCAAAGAGGCTGCGATAATTTTGGGTTTCCCTGAATGTGTTCAGGGTGATTTGACCCGGCGCGCCGTTATTTCTGCCCCAGAGGTCTGTGCACACCGCACTGCAATCGCAGCTGCCGGGCATGGGCTTGAGGGGGTTCAAGAGCAGCAGTCCGGAACTGAACCTCAAGGAATAGCAACATGAAACGTACTTACCAGCCTTCCAAGACCCGTCGCGCCCGCACCCACGGCTTCCTCGTTCGCATGAAGACCCGCGGTGGCCGCGCTGTGATCAACGCACGCCGCGCCAAGGGCCGCAAGCGCCTGGCTGTCTAAGGCCAAACCACCCACCGGCCTGCTCCCCGGTTTGTACCGTCAGGTCCTGAACGGGGTGCTCGCATGCAACGGCTGAAAACCCGTCCGCAGTTCCAGGCAGCCATGGCGGGGGGCACTGTCTCCCGTACAGCGCATTTTGCGTTGCACCGCCTGGCACTCACTGCCAGCGACTTGCCAGTGGTTTCCGCGCCACCTTCAGGGCCCGGTTCTTTGCTTCTAGAGCAAGGGCCGCAGGCCCTGTTTGGCGTTTCTGGCGTTTGGCTGGGCGCTATGGTGCCCAAGCGTTGGGCCCGGCGTGCCGTCACGCGCAACACCATCAAGCGGCAGATTTACGCGGTGGGTGCTTCATTCGAAGCCCGTTTGCCGCAGGCCGCCCATGTGGTGCGCCTGCGCACGGCGTTTGATCGCAAGCAATTCGTCAGCGCCAGCTCCGACCAGCTCAAGCAGGCTGTGCGCGCTGAACTTTTGCAATTGTTTGGTCAGGCAGCCAAGCGTCCGCCGGTTGCTGGCAGCAGTGCACAGCGGGACACCACGGCAGAGACTGCGCCATGATGCGAGCCCTGCTGATCGGTGTGGTCAAAGGCTATCGGCTGATACTCAGCCCCTGGCTGGGATCTGCCTGCCGGTTTGAGCCCACCTGCTCAGCGTATTCTTTGCAAGCCTTGCAGCAGCATGGCGCTGCCGCTGGCAGTTACCTCACGCTGCGCAGGCTGGTACGCTGCCACCCCTGGTGTGACGGCGGCTGCGATCCCGTGCCTGCGGAATTACCGCGTGGCATGCGATTGTTTTCGCGGCTGAACCCTTCCAACACCCAACCATCTTCACCAAAGAAGTCTTCATGAACGACATTCGCCGCACCATCTTGTGGGTGATTTTTGGCTTTTCCATGGTTTTGCTGTGGGACAAATGGCAATTGCACAACGGCAACAAGGCCACATTCTTCCCGTCGCCTGCCGCGGTGGGAGCCGCAGCCCCGGCAGCCGGAGCCTCGGCGCCGCTGGCCGGTGCAGCCAGCGTGCCAGCTTCCACCGCGCCTGCAGTCGCGTCCATCGGCGCCTCGGCCGTTCCCGGAACGCCTGCGCCAGCAGCTCCTGCAGCGCGTGAAAAAATCGAAGTCACCACCGACGTCTACCGCTTGACGTTTGACGGCGAAGGCGGCTCGCTCACGCACGCTGAGTTGTTGAAGCACGCGGACATGACCGACAAGGCGAAGAACTTTGTGCTGTTTGACGAGAGCACACAGCGCGTCTACGTCGCACAAACGGGCCTGATCGGTGGCAGCTTCCCCACCCACAAAACGGTGATGACTGCCTTGCCTGGCCCCCGTGCTCTCAAGGACGGTGAAAACGAGCTGACCATTCGCTTTGAATCGCCTGAGCAAGGCGGCGTCAAGCTGGTCAAGACCTGGACGCTCAAGCGTGGCGCTTACGACATCGCCGTCAAGCATGAAGTGGTGAACGTGGGCAGCACCGCAGTTTCGCCCCAGCTGTATCTGCAACTGGTGCGCGATGGCAACAAGCCGCCAGGAGAGTCTTCGTTCTACTCCACCTTCACAGGCCCTGCGGTGTACACCGATGCCAAGAAGTACCAGAAGATCGAGTTCAAGGACATCGAAAACGGCAAGGTGGACATTCCCAAGGAGTCCCCCAACGGTTACGTAGCCATGGTGCAGCATTACTTCGCCAGCGCCTGGCTGCTGGCTGATGGCGTGCAACGTGAGCTGTTCACCCGCAAGGTGAGCGATAACCTGTACTCGGTCGGCATGATCACGCCACTGGGCAACATCGACCCCGGCACGACCAAGGCGGTGGATGCCCGCCTGTTCGCAGGCCCCCAGGTCGAAACCATGCTGGAGAAACTCTCCACAGGCCTGGATCTGGTCAAGGACTATGGCTGGCTGGCCATTCTGTCCAAGCCGCTGTACTGGCTGCTCGACCAGCTGCACAAGCTGCTGGGCAACTGGGGCTGGTCCATCGTGGCCCTGGTGCTGTTGCTCAAGATTGCGTTCTACTGGCTCAATGCCAAGGCTTACGCCAGCATGGCCAAGATGAAGGCCATCAACCCCAAGATCATGGAGTTGCGTGAACGCCTGAAGGACAAGCCGCAGCAGATGCAGCAAGAGATGATGCGCATCTACCGTGAGGAAAAGGTCAACCCCATGGGCGGCTGCTTCCCCATCATGATCCAGATCCCTGTGTTCATCGCGCTGTACTGGGTGCTGCTGTCCAGCGTGGAAATGCGCAACGCTCCGTGGATTGGCTGGATCCACGACCTGTCGGCTCCCGATCCATTCTTCATCCTGCCTTTGCTGATGACGCTGTCGTCGCTGCTGCAGACCGCCCTGAACCCTGCGCCGCCGGACCCGATGCAGGCCAAGATGATGTGGTTCATGCCGCTGATCTTCAGCGTGATGTTCTTCTTCTTCCCCGCCGGCCTGGTGCTGTACTGGCTCACGAACAACATCCTGTCGATTGCCCAGCAGTGGATCATCAACACCCGCATGGGCGTGCCACCGCAGTTCAACCTGCCCAAGTTCAAGTGATCCTTTGTTGATCGCGAGAATGCGTTCTCAGAACCTCCAAGGCCGCGCAAGCGGCCTTTTTCATTCCCGAAGGGCCTGCCGTACCGCGATGGCAAGGGCCTGCCTTGTGTAAAGTGCCTGCCATGCTTGCCCGTCACGTTGATCCCATCGTTGCCATCGCCACCGCTCCCGGCCGGGGGGCTGTGGGTATCGTCCGAGTTTCTGGGAAAGGCTTGGCGGCCCTGGTGCAGAGCCTGTGTGGCCGAGAACTGCGCCCGCGCGAGGCCACCTACCTGCCGTTTCGTGATGCCCAGGGTCAGGCCATTGACCAAGGGTTGGCACTCTTCTTTCCCGCCCCCCACTCCTACACGGGCGAGGATGTGCTGGAGTTGCAGGCCCATGGCGGGCCGGTGGTGCTCCAGTTGCTGCTCGCGCGCTGCCTGGAAGCAGCGCAAGGCACCGCAAGCGCAAGCCCGGTGCTGCCGGGGCTGCGCGTGGCGCAGCCAGGCGAGTTCACAGAGCGGGCATTTTTGAACGACAAGATCGACCTGGCCCAGGCCGAGGCAATTGCTGACTTGATCGACGCCAGCACCGAGGCTGCAGCGCGCAGCGCCAGCCGGTCTTTGACTGGCGCGTTTTCGCACGAGATTCACGCACTGCGCGATGCACTGATCCACCTGCGCATGCTGGTGGAGGCCACGCTGGACTTCCCGGAAGAAGACATTGATTTCCTGGAGAAAGCCGACGCCCGAGGCCAGCTGGAGCGCCTGCAGGCCACCCTGGCCCAGGTGCGCCAGCGTGCGCAGCAGGGCGCTTTGCTGCGCGAAGGAATCAAGGTGGTCATTGCCGGCCAGCCAAACGCGGGCAAGAGTTCGCTGCTGAATGCGCTGGCGGGGGCAGAGCTCGCCATCGTCACCCCCATTGCGGGCACGACCCGCGACAAGGTGCAGCAGACCATCCAGATCGAAGGCGTGCCGCTGCATGTGATTGACACAGCTGGCCTGCGCGACAGCGACGACGAGGTGGAGCGCATCGGCATTGCGAGGGCATGGTCAGAGATTGAGGGGGCAGACGCCGTTCTCTTCTTGCATGATTTGTCGCGCACGAACCAGCCTGACTATTTGGCTGCAGATGCGGCCGTGGCGGCTTCCATGCAGCAAAAGATTCCTGCTTCCGTCCCGGTGATCGATGTGTGGAACAAGACCGATTGCACCAGTGCCGCCGTGGCGGATGCGGCTGGCTCTGGGGTTGTGAATCGACGTTCGGTTCGAATTTCTGCGCGTACGGGCGATGGTTTGGAAGCCCTGCGGCGCATACTTCTGGAAGTCGCTGGCTGGCAGTCGGCGCCTGAGGGGGTCTACATCGCGCGCGCGCGCCACGTGCAGGCGCTGGCGCAGGTGGACGCCCATCTGGCGCAAGCGTCAGCCCAGTTACTCATTTCCTCGCCTGCCCTGGATTTGCTGGCAGAAGAGTTGCGGCTGGCCCAGAACGCCTTGGGTGCGATCACCGGAGAGTTCTCCTCCGACGATCTGCTGGGCGTGATCTTCTCCAGCTTTTGCATTGGCAAGTAGCGCTCTCCACCGGGCAGCTTCTTTGTAAAGGGACGTAAGCGGTGCTTGTGTCTACTCTGTAACGCAGGTACTTTCAGACCCACTATGAATGCCCTAATGTCTACATCCCCTCGCGTTGATCTGCGCGGCCTGATTGATGCCATCGCCCAAGCCAGCGCAGACGATGCCATGACCAACCCTTTGTCGCCTGCGCAGTGGGAGGTGGTTGCACCTTACCTGCAGCCCACGGTGTTCCCGGCGAGCCACACCGTATTCAGCCAGGGAGCGCAAGACCGCACCCTGTATCTGGTGGAAAGCGGCACCTTGAGCGTGCACTACCAGGACGAAAAAGAACGTTTGCGCTTGGCCGTGGTGGGCCCTGGCTCGGTGGTGGGCGAGGGCGCATTCTTCTCGCACCGCCCACGCTCTGCCACCGTGCAGACCAGCGCGCCGTGCAAGCTGTGGGCGCTGCACGCCATGCGCTTCACCGAGCTGGCCAACCGCCAGCCGGCCGTTGCTTTGGCTTTGACAATGGCGGTGGGGTCTGTATTGGCCAAACGCTTGGGCAACCGCAAGCGCCGCGTTGCAGCCACCTGACTTTAGCGACGCTGATGGCGTTGCTGCCGAGGCAAAGTAACCAAGCTGTCTGTACCCCCAGTTACACTCGCACCGGATTGATTGCGAGCGTCCCTTCGAAGAAAGCAAGCCATGTCTCTGTTCAGTTGGTTCAGTCGCAAACCTGCACCACCCAAGGCCAAACCTCGCAGTGCGGGGGCTGAACCATCCGGTTTGTTGAATGCCGATGCCACCGTGCCTCTGGCTCCGGGGCGGCCAGGGCAGCCGCTGCTGCAGCCCGTCCCGCCAGAACATGCGGCTAACCGCAAGAACGAGCGCATGGAGCGGCGTGAATTGCTCTACACCGTGGTGCGCGATGCCATGGTGCGTGCAGGCGTGCTTTCGGCCAGCTATAAGTTCAAGGTCTTGTCGCTGGATCAGCGGGGTCGCCAGTTTCTGGTGATGATGGATTTGGCCCGCGAGTACGGCGGTGAGACCGCCCGTTTGAGCGAGATCGAGGCGCTGATTGCCCAGACTGCCAAGACCCGCTATGACATTCTGGTCACCGCGGTCTATTGGCGCATCAATGACCATGTGGCCGTGGGCCTGCCGCAAAAGGGCATCACCCCCACGCCGGTGCCGTCTGCTGCCGCGCCACAAGGCGTCGTCCGCAAGCCGGTGCCAGCGCCCGTCCCAGCAGCACCCGCACCGGTGGCCGCGCCAGCATCGTCGCTGCTGTTTCCGGCCGAGCCCGCTGCCCGTTTCCTCACCACGCCCACGGCGCTTGGCCGTACGCCCTCGGGCACCACTGCGCCCGCCCCGCAGCTGCCCGCGTCCAACACCGGTCCTGCTCCTTTGGTGCCCGCCAGTGCGCCAGCGCGGTTTGAGCCGATCGAGGCTGACGAGGTGGCCGCCTTCAAGCGAGCACTGGCCGAGGCTGCGGGCCGTGCGCCTGTAGCGCCTGCGGCCGCTGCGCGCCCTGGTGTGGCCGTACGCTCAGGCCCCTTGCTGCCTCCGTCCCATTCCACTGATTTTGCAGACACGGAAATGCCAGGATCGGATGGGCAGAGTACCGCGCTGAGCACCACCCAGTACGGCGAGTTGAACTGAACGGTTGCGTTCCTTGCCTGCTGTGCCAGTAAAAAAGGGAGCCCACGGGCTCCCTTTTTTATTAGTCGTGCTTCAGTGATGTGGCGAGGTGCTCAAGCCTTGGTGTCGAGCAGCGCGCCCATCATCCGGTCATTGGTCTTGAGCACTTGCACATTGGCCTTGAAGGCATAAGTAGCGGCCATCTGCTCAACCGCTTCCTGTTCAAGGGCTGAGCCTTCCTGCGGCGACCGCTGCACGCTGGCTCGCACGCCAGCGCCGCCAGGGCTTTCGGTTTGCTCAACCACCTGGCGGCGAAAGCCGGGCGTGTTCAGGTTGGCGACGTTGTGCGCGGACGTATCCAGCCGCAACTGTGCTGCCTGCAGGCCAGAATTGCCAATCGATGAAAGACTTGCCACGGTGCGACTCGCAAAGGGTGGAGTGGATCCCGATTGTCCGCCCTCTCACGGGCGCTGGCAAGCGGCTGGCGTACTAGCGCTGAGCGGCATGGGCTCGGGCCAGGCAATCCTGAAATGCTTGCGTGGCCCGCGAGGGGGTGGGAGAGCGCCGCACCATGCTCACGAACTTGCACTCGTAGTGGAACTGGTCGGGCTGCACGGCCTGCATGCGGCCGGTGCGTTCAAATGCCTCGGCGTAATGGTCTGGCAGAAAGCCCAGAAAACGGCCCGACAGGATCAGCGTGGCAATCGACTCCTGGTCAAACCCGGTGGCGGTGCGGGTCAGTTCTGCGCGGTGGCTCAGCTCCATGTTGGGCGAGTGGTAGCCCAGCCCCGCAAACGGATAGCTGCGCAGGCTGTCCCAATCCAGGGCTGGGTGCTGCGCGCCATACAGGGGGTGGCCCGCACCGCAATACAGCAGCATGGTTTCGGTGAACAGGTCGGTGTAGATCAGGCTTTGGGAGCTGCGGTGGGCCGGGATGATGCCCACGTGGTAGCTGCCATCCATCACGCCGCGCTCAATGGTGTTGATGGAGCCCACATGCAATTGCAGGTTGACCCCCGGTGCCTGCTCGGCAAAGGCCGCAATCGCTTCACTGATGCGCGCGGCCGGGTTGCTGGCGGTTTTGTCAAACACTGCCACCGCCAGTTGCCCCCCCATGCGCGAATGGATGTCGTCGATGCTGCTGCGAAACGCGTCCACCGCGCTGAGCAGGCGCAGGGTCTCGTCGTACACCCGCTGGCCTTCGGCCGTCAGGGCAAACCCCGCGCGCCCGCGCCGGCACAGCGTCAGGCCTAGCCGCGTTTCCAGGTCTTTCATGTGGCGGCTTACGGTGCTGGTGCCAATGTTCAATTCCAGCTCGGCCGCGGCCATGCCGCCGCACTCGGCCACGCTTTTGAAGACCTGCAGCAGGCGCAGATCCATGTCGCTGAGCTGACCCAGCACGGCGCGGTGTTTGGCGGGGGCTGCCACGGGCAGCGCGGCGGGGGCTTTTACTTGCATAAATCCTCAAGTAAACATGGATATTGCTTCATTTGAGAGATTAACACCGCCCCCAACAATGGCGCTTCGTGATCACCGTGTCCGACCGTTTCTATTGCCAGGATATTGCCAGGAGAGAGCCATGAGCTTCGCCGTCACCGACCCTACCCCCACAGCCCCCGTGCGCACCGACGCCGCCTGGCTCGACGCCCACTGGATGCCCTACACCGGCAACCGCCAGTTCAAGGCCAACCCGCGCATGATCGTGGAGGGCAGCGGCGCCTACTACACCGACTCCGAAGGCCGCAAGATTTTTGACGGCCTCTCGGGCCTGTGGTGCGCGGGCCTGGGCCATGGCCGCCGCGAGATCGCCGAAGCCATTGGCAAGCAGGCGATGAAGCTCGATTACGCGCCCGCCTTCCAGTTCGGTCACCCGCTGTCGTTCGAACTGGCCAACCGCGTCAAAGAGCTGACACCCGCAGGGCTGGACTATGTGTTCTTCACCGGCTCAGGCTCCGAGTCGGCCGACACGTCTCTGAAGATGGCCCGCGCCTACTGGCGCGCCAAGGGCCAGGGCACCAAGACGCGCCTGATCGGCCGCGAAAAGGGCTACCACGGCGTGAACTTCGGCGGCATCTCGGTGGGCGGCATCGTGGCCAACCGCAAGCTGTTTGGCCAGGGCGTGGAGGCCGACCACCTGCCCCACACCCAGCCGCCCGCAGGATCGTTCCACAAGGGCATGCCGCCCACGGGCAAGGAACTGGCCGACCGCCTGCTCGATGTGATTGCGCTGCACGATGCCAGCAACATCGCCGCCGTCATCGTAGAGCCGTTCTCCGGCTCGGCCGGTGTGGTGATCCCGCCCGTGGGTTACTTGCAGCGCCTGCGCGAGATCTGCACGCAAAACAACATCTTGCTGATTTTTGACGAGGTGATCAGCGGTTTTGGCCGCTCGGGTGCGTTCACCGGGGCTGAGGCTTTTGGCGTGACGCCTGACATCCTGAACTTTGCCAAGCAGGTCACCAACGGCGCGCAGCCCCTGGGTGGCGTGATTGCCAGCAAGGAGATCTACGACACCTTCATGGCGGCAGGCGGCCCCGAGTACATGCTCGAATTCCCGCACGGCTACACCTACTCGGCCCACCCGGTGGCCTGCGCAGCGGGCATTGCGGCTCTCGACATCCTGCAAAAGGAAGACATGATCGGCCGCGTGAACGCGCTGGCCCCGTACTTTGAGCAGGCCGTGCACAGCCTGAAGGGCGCCAAGCATGTGGCCGACATCCGCAACTTTGGCCTGGCTGCCGGCTTCACCATTGCCGCCGTGCCCGGCGAGCCTGCCAAGCGCCCTTACGAGATTGCGATGAAGTGCTGGGAAAAGGGCTTTTACGTGCGATACGGTGGCGACACCATCCAACTCGCGCCACCGTTCATCAGCACCGAGGCTGAGATTGACCGCCTGATCAGCGCCCTGGGTGATGCCCTGCACGAAACTGCCTGAACTCCTGATTTGATAGCTGCTGGCGCATGATAGATAAGCGCTGGAGGCACTTTTGATTTGAAATTTTTATGAACCACGACAAGAACGTCACCACCACCATCGGCCACCTGATCGACGGCAAGATCGTTGCAGACAACGAGCGCACGCAGCCCGTGTTCAACCCCGCCACCGGCCAATCGACCACCAGCGTAGCGCTGGCGAGCAAGGCCACAGTGGAAGCCGCCATTGCCTCCGCCGAGGCCGCCTTCCCCGCCTGGCGCAACACGCCGCCGCTCAAGCGTGCGCGGGTGATGAGCAAGCTGAAGGTGCTGCTCGAAGAGAACGCCGACAAGATCGCCGCCCTGATCACCGCCGAGCACGGCAAGGTGCTGGCCGATGCGCACGGCGAGCTGCAGCGCGGTATTGAGAACGTGGAGTACGCGAGCTACGCGCCCGAGTTGCTCAAGGGCGAGCACAGCCGCAATGTGGGCCCGAGCATCGACTCGTGGAGCGAATTCCAGGCGCTGGGGGTGACGGCAGGCATCACGCCGTTCAACTTCCCGGCCATGGTGCCGCTGTGGATGTGGCCCATGGCCGTGGCCTGCGGCAACACCTTCGTGCTCAAGCCGTCCGAGCGCGACCCCAGCAGCACGCTGTTCATCGCCCAACTGGCGCTGGAGGCAGGCCTGCCGCCCGGCGTGCTGAACGTGGTCAACGGCGACAAGACCGCCGTGGACACGCTGCTGCGCGACGCGCGCGTCAAGGCGGTGAGCTTTGTCGGCTCCACGCCGATTGCCGAATACATCTACGCCGAAGGCTGCAAGCACGGCAAGCGCGTGCAGGCCCTGGGTGGCGCCAAGAACCACGCCGTGCTGATGCCCGACGCCGACGTGGACAACGCCGTGAGTGCCCTGATGGGCGCGGCCTACGGATCGTGCGGCGAGCGCTGCATGGCCATCCCGCTGCTGGTGGCGGTGGGCGACGCAGTGGGTGACGCCGTGATTGCAGGCCTCAAGACCGAGATCGCCAAGATGAAGGTCGGCCCCGGCACCGACAACAGCAACGACATGGGCCCGCTGGTGACCAAGCCGCATTTTGAAAAGGTGAAAGCGTATGTGGATAGCGGCGTGGCCGAAGGCGCCACGCTGGTGGTGGACGGCCGCTCGGTGAAGGTCGCCGGTCATGAAGAAGGCTACTTCCTGGGCGCCTGCCTGTTCGACAACGTCAAGCCCGGCATGAAGATCTACCAGGAAGAAATCTTCGGCCCCGTGCTCGGCGTGGTGCGCGTGAAGACGCTGCAAGAAGCCATGCAGCTCATCAACGACCACGAATACGGCAACGGTACCTGCATTTTCACGCGCGACGGCGAGGCCGCCCGCTACTTCACCGACCACATCCAGGTCGGTATGGTGGGCGTGAACGTGCCCCTGCCCGTGCCCGTGGCCTACCACTCGTTCGGCGGCTGGAAGCGCAGCCTGTTCGGCGACCTGCACGCCTACGGCCCGGACGCCGTGCGCTTCTACACCAAGCGCAAGACGATCACCCAGCGCTGGCCGTCGGCGGGGGTGCGCGAGGGGGCGGTGTTCAGCTTCCCCAGCAGCCGCTGAGCTCGCCAGTCGCTCGCACGAACGGCCCCTCGCGGGCCGTTTTTTCATGGCTTATCAGTGGGGGCGCTTGGACCCTATGCGTTGGCGGCGGCAGTCCATAGCTTTTATGCATCGGCCCTGCCCGAAAACCCGCCTGCACAGGAGCACAATGCGTGCCCTGCCCTTTGAGCTGGCGCTAACCTCGTAAGCAGATACGCTTACTAGGGTTTTTACGTAACGACGCCTACAATCGCAGACCCTTACAGAGCTGACAGCCTTCGCCGGGCATGTGTCCGGTGGTTGCTGCGCCTTACCCCCAAGCTGGAGACACTGCATGCCCGAGAACACCACGGCCCAGAACAACAACCCAGACAAACGTGCCCAGCTGCGCCGCGCGGCACTCGAATACCACGAGTTCCCCAAGCCCGGCAAGATCGCCATCGCTGCCACCAAGCAGATGGTGAACCAGCACGATCTGGCACTGGCCTACTCGCCGGGTGTCGCAGCGCCGTGTGAAGAAATCGTCAAGGACCCCAACGCCGCCTTCAGGTACACCAGCCGCGGCAACCTGGTGGGCGTGGTCACCAATGGCACTGCCGTGCTGGGGCTGGGCGACATTGGCCCGCTGGCCGGCAAGCCAGTGATGGAGGGCAAGGGCGTTCTGTTCAAGAAGTTCTCGGGTATCGATGTGTTCGACATCGAAATCAACGAGAAGGACCCCGAAAAGCTGGTCGAAATCATCGCCAGTCTGGAGCCCACGTTCGGCGGCATCAACCTCGAAGACATCAAGGCGCCCGACTGCTTCTACATCGAACGCAAGCTGCGCGAGCGCATGAAGATTCCGGTCTTCCACGACGACCAGCACGGTACCGCCATCGTGGTGGGCGCGGCCATCCTCAACGGCCTGAAGGTTGCGGGCAAAGACCCCAAGAAAGTGAAACTGGTCACTTCGGGCGCCGGCGCCGCCGCCCTGGCCTGCCTGGGCTTGCTGGTCAAGCTGGGCATCCCGCGTGAAAACATCTGGGTGACCGACCTGGCGGGTGTGGTGTACGAAGGCCGCACCGAGCTGATGGACGAGGACAAGCGCCAGTTTGCGCAAAAGACCGACCTGCGCACCCTGAGTGAAGTGATCGACGGTGCCGACGTGTTCCTCGGCCTGTCTGCGGGTGGCGTGCTCAAGCAGGACATGGTCAAGAAAATGGCCACGCGCCCCCTGATCTTCGCGCTGGCCAACCCGAATCCAGAAATCCAGCCCGAAGACGTGAAAGCCGTGCGCGACGACGCCATCATCGCCACGGGCCGCACGGACTACCCCAACCAGGTCAACAACGTCCTGTGCTTTCCGTACATCTTTCGTGGCGCGCTCGACAGCGGCGCCACCACCATCACGCTGGAGATGGAAATTGCTGCCGTGCACGCCATCGCCGAGCTGGCCCAGGCCGAGCAAAGCGAAGTGGTGGCAGCCGCCTACGTGGGCGAGCCCCTGGCGTTTGGCCCCGAATACCTCATCCCCAAGCCGTTTGACCCGCGCCTGATGATGATGATTGCCCCGGCCGTGGCCCAGGCGGCTGCCGACAGCGGTGTGGCGCTGCGCCCCATCGCCGACATGGACGCCTACCGCGACCATCTGCAGACCTTCGTGTATGCCTCCGGCACCACGATGAAGCCCATCTTCACCGCCGCCAAGAGCGCCGCCAAAAAGCGTGTGGCCTATGCCGAGGGCGAGGAAGAGCGCGTGCTGCGCGCCGCGCAAATCGTGGTGGACGAAAAAATCGCCCGCCCCACGCTGATTGGCCGTCCCAAGGTGATCGCCGAGCGCGTCGAAAAATTTGGCCTGCGCCTGCAGGAAGGGCGCGACTACGACGTGGTCAACGTCGAGAACGACCACCGCTACCGCGACTTCTGGCAAACCTACCACCGCATGACCGAACGCAAGGGCGTCACGGTGCCGATCGCCAAGATCGAGATGCGCCGCCGCCTGTCACTGATCGGTGCCATGCTGCTGCACAAGGGCGAGGTCGATGGCCTGATCGCCGGTACCTGGGGCCACACCAGCCTGCATTTGAACTACATCGATCAGGTGATTGGCAAGCGCGCAGGCGTGACCACCTACGCCTGCATGAACGGCCTGATGCTGCCTGACCGCCAGGTCTTCCTGGTCGATACGCACGTCAACTATGACCCCACCGCCGAGCAGCTGGCCGAAATCACCGTGATGGCAGCCGAGGAAATGATGCGCTTCGGTATCAAGCCTAAGGCGGCGCTGCTGTCGCACTCCAACTTCGGCTCCAGCAACCAGCCAAGCGCCGTCAAGATGCGCCAGACGCTGGAACTGCTGCGTGTGCAGGCCCCCTGGCTGGAAGTGGATGGCGAGATGCACGGCGACGTGGCGCTGGACAGCAAGGCCCGCGCGGCGCTCATGCCCAACAGTGACCTGATTGGCGATGCCAACCTGCTGGTGCTGCCCAACATCGACGCGGCCAACATCTCCTACAACCTGCTCAAGACCGCCGCGGGCGGCAACATCGCCATTGGCCCCGTGCTGCTGGGTGCCGCACAGCCCGTGCACATTCTCACCGCCAGCACCACGGTGCGCCGGATCGTGAATATGACGGCTTTGACCGTTGCTGACGCCAACGCGTCGCGATAAGGCATTAAAAGATAGTAAAGACCAACTTTGTTTGGTCTTGCCCCCTGCAGCGCCTGCCCAATATTTGGGCAGGCGCTTGCTTTTTGGGGGGTATTGCGTCACACTATGGCCTCGAAATTTCGGGGTTTACCCGTGGTTTCTGAAAGGTGTCGTTGATGCTGAAGGCTATTGCCGCACGGGTTCGCAAGGCTGGAGTTTTGTGGGTTCTTGGTGCTGCGTTTGTGTTGGCTCCGGTGGCGGGTCAGGCCCGCCAAAATCCGTCGGATGCTGGTTCGCTCTCCTCCATGGCGTTGGCCGATCTGCCTGCACAAGGGCGGGCCACCTATGCCCTTATTCACGAGGGTGGGCCCTTTCCCTACGAGAAAGACGGCACAGTGTTTGGTAACCGCGAACGCATCTTGCCGGCACAAAAGCGCGGTTATTACCGCGAGTACACCGTCAAAACGCCAGGTGCGCGTAACCGGGGTGCACGCCGCATAGTGTGTGGAGGCCAGCAGCCCCGGATGCCGGACGCCTGCTACTACACCAGCGACCACTACGCCAGTTTCCGCGTGATCGTCAATTGACTTTCCCCCGCAGCGGTGTGTGCCAGCCAGTTTTTGGCGGTGCGCGGCGTGACCTTTGATTTCCCCCGACCGCCAGGTGCCTGCACGACCTTGCGGAATGCCAGAAGTTTGTGGACTTTATTAAGAAAGAGTAGCGGAGATGCAAACGCCACTTCGTAAAGACCTGGAAACGCCCCTTCGTGGCGTGCGACCCAACATCGTGCAGTCCATTCGCGCCTTTCGCGTGCAAGACCTGCAGGATGCCGCCACTTCCATCGGTCACCATTTTCTGTATGCCAATTTGGCTCATGCACAGACCAAGCAGGATGTGCTGGATCTGATTGCCACGCAGTTCACCTTTCCAGCGCACTTTGGCAAGAACTTTGATGCGTTGTATGACTGCATGACAGACCCCTTGCACAAATCGGGCCCACAGCCTGGTTTCATCGTGGTGCTGGAACAGATTCCTACGACCGCCAAGTTCGACAAGGAAGCGCGCGAGCAGCTGCTGGACATCTTCCGCGACGCGGCGGACTACTGGAGCGACCGGAAAATTCCCTTCCGGTGTTTCTATTCTTTTCTGTAGCCCGTTCTGCATCCAACAGCCAGGCAGAACGGGCGAACGAGGCTAGTGAAGCACCCAAAGTCCAACGGATTGAAATTGCAGCAGAGCCCGAAGAGAAGATGCCTACCGACAAACTGGTCGACGTGTCGCCCCTGGCATTGCGCATGAGCAGCCCGTTCAATGCGGGGTATTGGCTCAGCGCAGCATAGCTCGGTTCATCCCCCTGAGGCGCTATGCGCCTTCCCCCTTCTCTCTGCGCGCTTCGCGCTCCGGGAATGGGGACGACACCAGCGCGGCGGGGCGGCCCTTGCGCGGTGTCTCTCGCCTTGGCCGCGCCAGTTGCGAAGGTGAGTGACAACATTGGCGCGAGCGACTGAAGCCCGGGATCTGCTCCCAGCCTGTTTCGTTCACACCCATTGATGCTCGACTGACGGATTTGGCATCGCATCAAGACCGGTGCGATGTTGGTGGGCTCATCTGCTGCGCGACCAGCCTGAGCCCCTAGACTTTCCCAATACTGATCAAATTGGTCGCTACCGCTTGTCCCACAAGCGCTAGCAGCTATCAATTTAAGAGCAAATTTACACCTGCTGCGCCAGTGCCACGTATTCGTCCACGGGCACTTCTTCGGCGCGGCGTTGCGTGTCGAAGGTTCCGGTGAACTGGCGCTCTTCCAGCCAGCGGCCCAGGGTGTGGCGCAGCAGCTTGCGGCGCTGGCTGAAGGCGACTTGCACCAGCTCTTCCAGCAGCGCGACGTTCACCGGCGCGGGTGCCTCGCGCGGCACCATGCGCACCACGGCGCTGTCCACGCGGGGGGGCGGGTCGAAGCTCTCGGGCGGCACGAACAGCACGTTTTCCATGGCGTAGCGCCACTGCAGCATCACCGACAGCCGGCCGTAGTCGCCCGTGGCGGGGCTGGCCACCATGCGGTCGATCACTTCCTTTTGCAGCATGAAGTGCTGGTCCTGGATGGCGTCCACATGTTCCAGCAAGTGGAACAGGATGGGCGTGGAGATGTTGTACGGCAGGTTGCCCACCACACGCAGGCGCAGGGTGGGCTGGTTCAGGCGCTCACGGAACGTCTGAGCGAGTGCGGTGAAGTCCACCTTGAGCACGTCCGACTCGATCACATCCAACTGCCCGTGCGAACGCAGCCGCGCAGCCAGATCCCGGTCCAGCTCGATCACCGTGAGGCGGCCAAGGCGTTCCACCAGGGGCTGCGTGAGGGCGGCGAGACCGGGGCCGATCTCGACCATGGGGTCGCCCGGCTGGGGGGCAATCTCCTGAACGATGCCGTCGATGATGCCCTGGTCGGACAGGAAGTGCTGCCCGAAGCGCTTGCGTGGGATGTGTTTCATGCCCTTCATTGCGGGGGCTCGCGGTATTCCACGTAGGCCCGGCCACGCAGTTCCTGCGCCCAGGTGGCGTAGGCTTCTTCCAGCTTTTTCTCGCGCACGGCGTCGCGCATCATGTCGCGCTGCTCGCGCTGGTTCAGCTTGGCCTCGCGGCGGTCCACCAGCTGGATCAGGTGCACGCCAAAGCGCGATACCAGGGGCTCGCTGATTTCGCCGGGGCGCAGGGTGCTCAGGGCCTGTTCAAACTCAGGCACGTAGCGGCCGGGGTTGGCCCAGCCCAGATCGCCGCCCTGCTTGGCGCTGCCGTCTTGCGAATGTTCGCGTGCCAGCGTCGCAAAGTCGGCCTGACCCGCCTGGATGCGGCGGCGGTATTCGTTCAGGCGCTCTGCAGCCGCGGCTTCGGAGAGCTGGGGGCCGGTGCGCAGCAGGATGTGGCGGGCGTTGGTCTGCACGACCGTAGGCCCGGAGCCTGCAGCGGAGCGTTCCACCACCTTGAGGATGTGGAACCCGGCGGGCGAGCGCACGGGGCCCACCACGCCGCCCACGGGCAGGTTCTGGGTGGAGGTGACGAACAGCTCGGGGTAGCGGTCGGTCGGCCGCAGGCCCAGCAGGCCGCCATCGCGTCGGCCTTCGGGGGCGTCGGAATACTCCCGGGCCACCTTGGCAAAGTCTTCGCCCGCGCGCACCTTGTCGGCCGCCTGCTGGGCGCGGGCCTGCCGCTCGGCCACCACGTCGGGGCTGGCGTCTTCGGGCACCCGCACCAGCACATGGGCCAGGTTGATTTCTGCCGCGCTGACTTCGCTGCCCTGCTGTTCACGGATGAACTGGTCAATGTCGAGGTCGCTCACGCGGACCTTGGCATCCACCTCGCGCTCACGCACGCGCTGAAGCAGCAGCTGGTTGCGCAGCTCTTCACGGAAACGGTCGCGGTTCAGGCCTTCGCTGACCAGGCGGCGTTGCAGCTCGCTCACCGTCAGGCCGTTTTGCTGGGCCACGGCCGCCTCGGCCTGGTTGACGGCGTAGTCGTCCACCTTGAGGTTCATTTCGCGGGCCAGTTGCAGCTGGGCCTTTTCCTGAATGATGCGTTCCAGCACCTCGCGGGCGATCAGCTCCCGTGAGGGGCGGGGGGCGTTGCCACCCTGCTGTGCCAGTTGCTGCTCGATGCGGGCCACGCGCGAACGCACTTCGTAGTTGGTGACGGGCTCGGAGTTGACGATGGCCACGATGAAGTCGGCCGAGCGGGGGCCGGTGTCTGCCGCAGAAGGGGTGGGCAGTGCCAGGGGCGCCTTGCCGGCTGGTGCGGCGGCGCCCGGGGTTTGCGCCAGGCCCTTGCTGGCGCCACTGGAGGGGCGCAGCCCCTGCGCCAAGGCGCTTTGGGATGCGAGGCAGGCCAGGCTGGCCGCCAGGGCCAAGGTCATCACGCGGTGGTTCATGGCTTTGTTGGTTTAGTCGTAGTTGCTGAAACGGCTGGGCGCACTGACCTGGTCTCGCAGGTACTGGTAGCGCGGCACGTGTTGCTTGAAGGTTTCCAGCGGGCTGGAGCCAAGGCTCAGGCGCGAGAAGCCCACAAATTCGATCTGGAAGAGCAGCCGGGTGTTGGAGGTGGAGGTGCTGTTTTGCAGGCGTTCGAGCACCACGCGGCCAATCCAGCAGCAGCTGTCGTACTCCAGGCCCACCACGGTGTCCACCAGCTTGCGGTCCTGCATGCTGTAGTTCAGGCGCGCCACGCTGTACCAGCGGCCGCCACCTTGCCCGCGCCCGGCACCCAGGTCCTGGCCCTTGTCGCCCCACAGGTCGTTCAGCGGCCATTGCCAGCCGATGTCGATCTGCTCGCTGGTGCCGCGCTGGAAGCGGTAGGCGGCGCTGACGGTGCGGTAATTGCTGGGGCTGTAGCGGGCGCTGAGGGTAGAGCGGATGGAGCGCTGCGTCTTGGGGTTGTACTGCACCAGCGAGTCAAACGCCCACTTTTGCGTCCAGTTGATGCCCGCGCCCACCAGCACGTCCGACAGGCGCTCGCTCACCGGTGCCATGCCCGGCAGGGTCACGTCCTGGTCGGAAAAGCGCAGGCGCTGGGCCACGCCAAAGCGCACGTTCTCGGCCCCGGTGTCCGGGTCAAGCAGGCGGGTGGTCACGCCCAGCGTCAGCAGGTTGTTGTCGGCGATGCGGTCATTGCCGCCATAAGCGTTCTCGGTGTAGACCGTGGCGAAGTTGAAGTCGTTGGCGGCGGTGTCATACACCGGCAGGCGGCTCTGGTCGCTGAAGGGCGTGTAGGTGTAGAAGGCCCGGGGCTCCAGCGTCTGCAGGAACGAGCGGCCGAAGAAATTCGCGTCGCGCTCAAACACCAGCCCGCTGTCCACACTGAACGTAGGCAGGGTGCGGCTGGCCGAGCGCGAGCCGTTGGACAGGGCACTGTCGAACTGGTACTGCGTGGTGTGCAGCTGCAGCTTGGGCGTGACGAAGCCGCCGGGCGACAAGAAGGGGCGGCTGATCTGGGCCAGTGCGTACGAGCGGTCGGCATTGGGCTGGCCGGTCAGCGCGCGTGCCGCTTCAAAGCGCGTGGTGTCCAGCTCCACACTGGCGTCCAGCCCGCCGGGCAGGGCGGATGGCGTGTAGCGCCAGCTCAGCTGCGGCATGCGGTCATACGGCGGGACGATGGGCGAGGTGACATCCTGCAGGGTTTGCCACTTCAGGGTGCGCACCTGGGCCGAGAAATCGCCCGAGCCCCAGCTCAGCATGGCGTCGTTGGGCAGCAGGCGCTGGCGCAGCGGCTCTGAGGCGCGGCCAAAGTCGCGCCAGTAGTTGTCGTCGCTCACGCGGTTGAGGTTCAGGTTCAAACCCAGCCCGCCGATGCTCGAATCAATCACGCCCTGGTGCTTGGCGGTGATGCCCCAGCGTTCGCGGTCGCGCAGGCGGTCGCTGGGCATCACGTCGGCGTTGATTTCGCCCTGGTACGTGGGCTCCAGGTAGCGGAACTCGCCGCCCAGGTTGGCGCCGCGCTTGGACATGAGCGCCGCGCGCAGCGTGGCGTCGCGGTTGGGGGCAATGTTCCAGTAATAGGGCTGTGTGTAGTCCAGCCCGTCGCGGCTGTCCAGCCCGATGGTGGGCGGCAGCAGGCCGGACTTGCGTTTGTCCGACAGCGGGAAGGTGATGTACGGAATGGGCAGCACCGGCACGCCCTGGAACTCCAGCACCGCGCCCTCGGCCGTGCCCACCTCTTCCTCGTTGTCGATGCGGATCTTGTCAGCGCGCAGCACCCAGGCCGGGCTCCAGCTGGCTTCGTTATCGCGCTGGCAGGTGGTGTAGGTGGCGCTGTGCACCAGCGCGCGGTCGCGGTCAATGAAATCGACTCGGTTCGCCTCGCCGTGGGCCTGGGTGGCCAGCAGGCGGTAGCGGGCGTCGGTGAAGAAGCCTTCAAACGCATCCACCCGCAAATCCAGGGCCGAGCCTTCGTAGCTGTTGCCTGCGCGGTTGATGCGCACGTTGCCGCGCGCCTTGGCCAAGTCTTCAGGCACGTTGTAGTCGAGCCGGTCGGCGCGGATGACGGTATCGCCCCGGCGCAGTTCGGCGTTGCCTTCGATGGTGGCGTTCAGATCCGTCTGGCCGCTGATGCGGTCACCGGTGACGAACACCGGCAGTTGCGTGCGCACTGATTCGGGAATGGTTTCCTGCAGCGCGGGCGACTTGCGCAGCGTCAGCGGCTCGTCCCAGGCGCTGGGGGCGGCGGCCTGCGCCTGCGCGGCCAGCGGCAGCCCGCACCAGGCCAGCGCAATGCAATACGCCAGGGCCCGGGGAACGGGCGGGCGCAACCGCAAAGCGGCTGCCGCAGCGGGCCGGGTCCGGGGGGGGGAGGTCTGCGCGGTGATGGGCTGGCTGCGTGGCACGTGGGCGTTGGGGGCGAGGGCAGATGGAATCACCCGCGCCGGCCGCAGTGGCCACGGGGCGGGTTTTAAAATCCGATTATCCATGAGCCACCCCTCTTCCCCCCTTTCTCCTTCCCGCCCTGATTCTTCCGCCGCTGGCAGCGCTGCTGCGCCTGCCCCGGTGGTCTGGGCCGACCCTGCCCGCCGTGCGGCTTTTGAGGCCTGGCTGGCCCCGCTGGTGGCCAGCCACCAGCTGCTGCCGGCCACGCTGCGCCCCGCCTCGGCCGACGCGAGCTTTCGTCGCTACCTGCGCATCGACACGGCCCAGGGCGCCAGCTGCATCGTCATGGACGCCCCGCCCGACAAGGAGAACTGCCGACCCTTCGTGCAGGTGCAGGCCCTGATGGCCGAGGCCGGGCTGAACGTGCCGCAGATCCTGGCCTGGGACGAAGCCGCGGGCTTCATGCTGCTGACCGACCTGGGCAAGCAGACCCTGATCGAGCTGCTGCAGCCCGAGAACCCCCAGGCCGCACTCCAGTGGTATCTGCAAGCCACCGATGTGCTGCTGGACTGGCAAAAGGCCTCGCGCCCCGGCGTGCTGCCTGCGTACGACGAGCCCTTGCTGCGCCGCGAGCTGTCGCTGTTCCCAGACTGGTACCTGGCCCGTCACCGCGGTGTGACGCTGACCGACAAGCAGCAGGCCACGCTGGACAACGCCTTCAACCTCATCGTGGCGCACAACCTGGCCGCGCCCAGCGTGTTCGTGCACCGCGATTTCATGACCCGAAACTTGATGGTGCCGCTGCAAGAAGGCGGCCCCCTGGGTGTGCTCGACTTCCAGGACGCCGTCTACGGCCCCATCACCTATGACATCGCCAGCCTGCTGCGCGACGCCTTCATCAGCTGGGAAGAGGAATTCGTCATCGACGTTACCGTGCGTTACTGGGAAAAAGCCCGCAAGGCCGGGCTGCTGGGGGCCAACAGCGCCAGCGGCTGGGGTGCGGACTTTGGCGAGTTCTACCGCGCGGTCGAATGGATGGGCCTGCAGCGCCACTTGAAGGTGGCCGGCATCTTCGCCCGCCTGACCCTGCGCGACGACAAGCCCAAGTACCTGGCCGACGCCCCGCGCTTTTTGCATTACATCCGCTCCACCGCCAACCGCTACCGCCAGCTGGGCCCGCTGCTGCAATTGGTGGACGAGATCGAAGGCACCACGCCCGTCACCGGTTTCGCGTACGGCCGTATGTGAGGCTGTCCTTCTGGTTTTGAGTCAAATTGGCCTCCAGCGCTTATTGAGCAAGCGGTGGCAGCTATGAAAGTAATAGTAGATGCCCCGCTTCCACTGCCCCGCTAACCTGGCCCCCGGTGCCGAAATCGACCTGCCCCCCGGCGCTGCGCGCCATGTGCAGGTGCTGCGCCTACAGCCGGGCGATGGCATCACCCTCTTTCACGGTGGGGCCGACGGCCCTGGCGGTGAATTCGAGGCCACCGTGCTGCGCATGGGCCGCAGCGACGTGCGGGTGCAGGTGGGCGCCCACCACGCCATCGAACGCGAGGCACCCCGCGCCATCCACCTGGTGGCGGGCATCACCGCCAACGAGCGCATGGACTGGCTGGTCGAAAAAGCCACCGAACTGGGCGTGGCCAGCATCACCCCGCTGGTGGCCGAGCGCAGCGTGCTCAAGCTCAAAGGTGAACGGGCCGACAAGAAGCTCGCCCACTGGCAGGCCGTGGCCGTGGCCGCGTGCGAACAATGCGGGCGCAACCGCGTGCCCGTGGTGCACGATGCGGTGGATTTGGCGGGCTGGGTGCGCGCCCACCCGCAGCCGCCTGCAGACCCTGCAGCCCCCCTGCGCCTGCTGCTGTCGCTGCGCGAAGGCACGCGCCCCCTGCTGCAGGCCGCGGCCGGGGCGGGCCCGGTGTGGTTCCTCTCGGGCCCTGAAGGCGGCCTGAGTGCCGCTGAAGAAGCCCTGGCCGTGCAGCACGGCTTTGCGCCCACCACGCTGGGCCCCCGCGTTCTGCGGGCCGAAACCGCACCGCTGGCCGCCCTCGCGGCCCTCACGCTGGCCTGATTCGTCCATCGACCTGGCGCTTGCAGCGGCGCAGGCGGTCATGGAATGGCGTTGCGCCAGGGTGTAAGCCCTGCTTGCCCTAGGGGCCGTGCTCCGTAGAATTTGTAGCAAGCACCGCCAGGGATGTCCTGCATAACCCTCGCGAGTCGGTGATAGTGCGGATCGGGATGGGCCACAAGGCATCTTTTTGCAGCCAATAGCCGGGCTATTGGCAAGAAAAGCAACGCAGTGGACTGCCCGAGGCCGCGCTATCACAGACCGCAGGGAGTTATGCGGACATCCCTAGGGCTGCAGCGCGCCGCGCACAGCCAAGCGCCGTGCCGCTATCGACCACGCGACGGAGACACCCCTTTGCAGCTGCGCCCCTATTTCCGCCGTTGGGCCGACTGGATGCTGACCACCGACAAGCGCCAGCGCATCCGCCTGGCCATGTCGGGGCTCGCGGCGTTGCTGATGGTGTGCTGCCTGGTGGTGATGAACTCTGTGGCCGCTGCCGGCCTGGCCTCCACGTTCGAGGTGCGCGTGTGGACGGCCTGCTCGGTGCTGGGGCTGATTGCGGTGTACGCAGCCATTCGCAGCGGCTGGTCGCGCCGCTTCAAAGACCCGGCCCTTACCCTGGCGCAGATCCTCTAAGCCGTCACCTGCTGTGCGGCGGCGTTTGTGATCGCCGGGCCTGCGCGGGGCGTCACCTTGCCCATCCTGGCCATCATCCTCATGTTCGGCATCTTCGGGCTCACCACCCGGCAGATGCTGGGCGTGCTGGTCTACAGCCTGGTGGCGTTTGGCGTGGCATCGGGCGTGGTGGCCGCGCGCGACGAGCCTGATTACCCCACCGTGGTCGCTGCAGCCTACGTGGGCATGGTGGTCGTGGTGCTGCTCAGCAGCACCTTCCTCACCACCCGCGTGCAATCCACCCGCCAGCACCTGCGCCGCCAGAAGGCCGAGCTGGCGCGGGCGCTGGAGCAAATCCGCCAGCTGGCCACGCACGACGACCTGACCGGCGTGCTCAACCGCCGCGCCATGCTCGATCGCATGCAGCTCGAGCAGCGCCGCAGCCTGCGCAGCAGCTCGCCGCTGCTGATTGCCCAGCTGGACATTGACCACTTCAAGGCCGTCAACGACACCCACGGGCACGCCGCTGGCGACCTGGTGCTGCAGAGCTTTGCCGACACCGTGCGCCGCAATGTGCGCGACACCGATGTGCTGGCCCGCTGGGGTGGCGAAGAGTTTGTGCTGCTGCTGTGCGACACCCCCGCCGCAGACGCCGTGGACCTGATGGAGCGCTTGCGCCAAGCCGTGCAGGCCATGCAGGTGCCAGTGCCGCAGGGCGATGGGCCCATCACCGTGACGGTGTCCATTGGCCTGGCGCGGCACACCCCTGCCCATCCCTTGGCGGGCACCCTGGAGCGTGCCGACCAGGCGCTCTACGCTGCCAAGGCCGGGGGGGCGCAACCGCGTGGTGCCTGCACCTTGCCTGCGTTGATGCCTGTCATCGGCATGCGGTAGCGTGGGCCCCTGTGGCGCTGGGCCACAATGCCGCCTCGCAGCGCCTCACCTATCCCCTGGCCGTTTTCACCTTCGCTCCCATGACCGAAAGCACCTCTCCGTCTGAATTCCAGTGCGACACCCACGGCCCTGCCGAGGCCACCTACCTGTGCGCCCACCTGCTGGAGCAGCCGGTGCAGACCTGGTATTGCGACCCACCTTCTGCCGACAAGCCCCACCCCGATGCCTGGTGCGCCGCGTGCGAACGGCTGTTCCAGCAAGAGGGTGAATGGAACGAGCGCAATGAAGGCGGGCTCGACATCCGCGCCGTGTGCCACCACTGCTACGAAGATGCCCGCGCCGCCAGCGTGAAGGCCATGTCCTCCGAAACCCAGGCCCTGTGGGTGGATGCCGTCACCGCCTGCCATGAACGGCTCTCCGAACGCCAGGCGCTGCTCTCCGCCACACACAAGCTGGCCACCCACGAGCGCTGGGATTACGACCAGGAAAGCGCCACGCTCACCTTCTCCAACGCGGGCGTGCCAGCGGTGGTGGCCGATGTGGAGTTCATCGGCTCCATCTCGAACACCAGCGGCACCTGGCGCTGGTCGTGGGCCAACTTCCACCTGCACCCCAACGTGGTGGGGCGCATCAGCGCCGTGCGCGAATACGGGCGGGAACACCACTTTGCCCCGCTGGTGGTGCCGCAGTGGAAGGCCGATGTGGTCGATGCCTGGGAGCTGGCGGGCGTGGCCGCCTATGTGCTCGAGGCCCAGGGCGTGTACCGCGCGCCCACCGACAACGGCTACCTGTTCATGGCCATCATGGGCATCCGCAGCGCTGCGTAGGCGGGCGGGTCAGCCCGCCTCTTCCGCGTCTGCCGGAAACCGCACACTGAAGCGCGCCCCTGGTGGGTTCTGGCCGGGGTGGGCGTCTTCCAGCAGCACCTCGGCATGGTGCTTGGCCGCAATCTCCATCACGATGGGCAGGCCCAGGCCCGAGCCATCGGCCTCGCTGCCCAGAGCCCGGTAAAAGGGCTGGAAGACCAGCTCGCGCTCGGCCTCGGGCACGCCGGGGCCCGAGTCTTCCACCTGCAGCATCAGCACCTGGCCAAAGGTGTCGGCCAGCACGCGGGCCGTGACCACGCCCGGCTTTTCGGCGGTGGACGGGGTGTAGTTGATCGCGTTGTCCACCAGGTTGCGCACCAGCTCCTTGAGCAGCGTGGGGTTGCCGCTGAGCTGCACACCGGGCGAGCCGGGCTCGGCACCGTCGTAGCCCAGGTCGATGTGCTTGTCCATCGCGCGGGGCACGGAATCGCGCACCACCTCGATCGTCAGTTCGGCCAGATCACACGGCTGGCGGGCAATGCCTGCGCCGCTGCCCTCGGCCCGCGCCAGCGCCAGCAACTGGTTCACGGTGTGCGTGGCGCGGATGCTGGAGCGCCCGATGTGCTGCAGCGAGCGCTTGAGTTCTTCCGTGCTCGTGCCCTCGCGCTGTGCCAGGTCGGCCTGCATGCGCAGCCCCGCCAGCGGCGTTTTCAGCTGGTGGGCCGCGTCGGCCAGAAAGCGTTTTTGCGTGGCCAGCGACTCGTTCAGCCGCGTGAGCAGGTCATTCACCGACGACACCAGTGGCGCCACCTCCAGCGGCACGGTGCGGTCGTCCAGGGGCGAGAGGTCGTCGGGGCTGCGCGCGCGAATGCGCTGTTCCAGCTGGTTCAGCGGCTGAATGCCCCGCGCCAGCGCCAGCCACACCAGCAGCACCGCCAGCGGCAGGATGACGAACTGCGGCAGCATCACGCCCTTGATGATTTCCGTGGCCAGCACGCTGCGCTTTTCGCGCGTCTCGGCCACCTGCACCAGCGCCAGCGGCCCGCCCTGCAGCGGCAGCCGCACCCAGATGTAGGCCACGCGAATGTCCACCCCGCGCAGCTCCGCATCGCGCAGGCGCACTTCGCCGGGCAAGGGGGTTTCTTCGGCGGGGGGCTCGGGCAACTCGCGCTCGCCCGAGAGGAATTCACCCCCCGGCCCCATCACCTGGTAGTAAACGATGTCGGAATCATCTGCGCGCAAGATCTCGCTGGCCGGCTGCGGCAGGTTGAACTGCACCCCGCCCTTGCCGCCGTCTGCGGGCACGCCCACCAGCTGGGCCAGGGCGTGTGCGTTGTATTCCAGCGCGCGGTCAAACGGCTTGTTGGCCAGGCCCTGCGCCACCAGCCACGTCAGCGCCAGGCTCACCGGCCACAGCAGCAGCAGCGGCGTCAGCATCCAGTCCAGGATTTCGCCGAAGAGGGAGCGCTGCTCGCGCTGGAAGATTTTCAAGATTTAAAGCCTTTTAGCCTTTGGCGCTTGTCTGCAAAGCGCTGGCAGCTATCATTTTTGATGCAATGGGCTTCTGGGCTACGTACCGCCGTTGCCGCTGACACTGGCGCGGCCCAGGCCAGCGCACCCGTGGAGCTGGCTTTGCCAGGCCACCGGGTGCGTCCCCTTGGGGGGAAGGCGCAAAGCGACTCAGGGGGGCCTCCTATCCAGGGATCTTTTCCAGGCAGTAGCCCAGCCCGCGCACCGTGGCAATGCGAATCGGGCCCTTCTCGATCTTCTTGCGCAGGCGGTGGATGTAAACCTCAATCGCGTTGTTGCTCACCTCTTCGCCCCACTCGCACAGGCGCTCCACCAGCTGCTCCTTGCTCACCAGGCGGCCGGCGCGCTGCAGCAGCACCTCCAGCAGGCCCAGCTCGCGGGCCGACAGCTCCACCATCTTGCCGTCAATGGTGGCTACGCGACCGGCCTGGTCGTACACCAGCGGCCCGTGCTTGATGGCACTGCTCGCCCCGCCCATGCCCCGGCGCGTGAGGGCACGCACCCGCGCTTCCAGCTCCTGCAGGCTGAACGGCTTGGCCATGTAGTCGTCCGCGCCATAGTCCAGCCCCTTCACCCGCTCTTCCACGCTGTCGGCCGCCGTGAGGATCAGCACCGGCAACGCCGAGCCCCGGCCACGCAGCTTCTTGAGCACTTCCAGCCCATGCATCTTGGGCAGGCCCAGGTCCAGAATCAGCAGGTCAAACTCGTTGTTGGTCAGGAGCGCCGCATCGGCCTCACTGCCACTGGCCACATGGTCCACCACCGCCCCCGAAGCCCGCAGCGTGCGCAGCAGGCCATCGGCCAGCACTTGGTCGTCTTCGGCGATAAGGATGCGCATGGGGTGTCTCCTGGGGCGTGGACAGCGCTGCTCAGACTTCGCAGGCTGCATAGTTTTGTGGATTTTAGGGCGGCGAACGTGGAGCTATTGGGGGCCGGTTAGTTCGCTACAACCATTCGGTTGTGCTTCGCACATCAAGAGTTTTCTGGCAAGACTTCAATGTCTTGAATATCTTGCATGATTGAGATGTTCTCGCGGCTGTCGTGCCATTTGGGTCCGTCGAAAAGGCGCAAGTCGCACTCGAACTACTCAAGTCTGCTGTTTTAGAGCTCGCTCAAGCCAACCCCGATGGCATCACGAATTCCGACACGGCGAAAACCCTGGGATTGCAGAGCAACTACTTAGGTGGCTCGAAAGACTACCTGTCATGGAGCCTACTTGGTCTTCTCGTGCAAGAGGGAAAGATGGTTCGTGGCGATCACAAGAAGCACAAGGCGACGGTTAAATGAATTCTTCTTTCGTCCTTTGACGTGCTCCAACTGGGCATTTGAGCCGCCTTAACCCCCGCGCGGATCCGTCGCCAACAACTTCTCCGTCAACGCCTTTAAATCCGCCTGCAGCCGCGCCATGCCCTCCGGGTGGATCGCCAGCGTGCCTTCGTCCATGTACAGCTTGCGGTTGATCTCCAGCTGGATGCTGTGGCGGTGCTGGGCGGGGGCGCTGTAGCGGCGCACCAGTTCCACGCCTTTGTAGGGGTGGTTGTATTCCACGCTGTAGCCGCGCTCTCGCAAGTGGTCGCACACCAGGGCCGACAGGGCGGGGCTGGCGGTGGTGCCGTCGCGGTCGCCCACCACAAAGTCGGCGTGCACCAGGCCCGGAAAGTCGGTGGCGTGGCTGGCCGAGATGGCGGGCATGGAGTGGCAGTTGATGTGGATGCTGTAGCCGTGGCGCGCGTGGGCGGCGTCTATGGCCTGGGCCACGGCGGCGTGGTAAGGACGCCAGCAGCGGTCGATGCGGGCGCGCACCTCGTCTACGCTGAGCAGGCGGTCGTAGATGGCTTCGCCTTCGTCGGTGAACTTCCAGATCAGGCCCTTGCCCAGGCGCACTTTGTTCAGCACGGCGGGGTCTGTTGCGACTGCGTCGGGCCAGGGGGCGTCGAGCAGGGTGGTGTCCAGCTCCAGGGTGTCGCGGTTGGCGTCCAGGTAGATGCGGGGGAAGTGGGCCTCGACCCAGGCCACGCCCAGGGCGGGGGCGAAGGCGTAGATTTTTTCGACGTGCGTGTCTTCGGCGCGGCGCAGGGTGGGCAGGCTGCAGGCGGAGCGGAAGTCGGCCGGGTAATGGGTGCCGCTGTGGGGCGAGTCAAACACCAGGGGCGTGGTGCCGGGTACGGTGCTGACCATGGCGGGCTGCCCAGGCGTGCCGGTGGCACCGGGCTGGGCTTGCTGGAGGGGTGGGTGCATCAATGGGAAGGCTGCATGCATAGGCAAGGCTGTGTGGGTGGGGGTGGCTGGCCGGGCCGCCCGGACCGGCATTGGGGCATGGACTGTGTTGCCCAGTATGCCGGTTTGTGGCCAGGGGGGGTGATGGGGTTAGTTGGGGGGCATGGGTCAGTCGCTGCCCCCCGCATAGGCCTCCAGTCCAATCGCCACCACGGTGGCAACGTCGTTGCCCACTTCGGCGCGGAACTCTGCTTCGGCCTGCGTTACCGCATCCCGAAACCCTTGCAGCCACGCCAGTCCGGTGGGGGTGAACAGCACGCGGCGCGCCCGGGCATCGTGCGGGTCGGGCCCGCGGGTGACCAGGCCCCAGGCCTCGCACTGGTCTACCAGCTGCGCCATGGATTGCTTGGTCATGCCCGCTCGCTGGGCCAGGTCGGTCAGCCGGTCGCCCCCCAGGGACAAGTGCCGCGTGAGGTGGATGTGCGCGGCGCCCACCTGGTCGCGTGCGGCCAGGTTGGACAGGGCCAGGGGCACTTCCACATTGCGCGCCATGAGCTGCAGCACCCGTGCATCAAAGCGCCGCATGGCGTGGCCCAGCAGCCGGCCCAGGTGGGTCTGGCGCCAGGCATCGTCAGGCGGGGTGGTGCCGGGGGGCGTGGGGTGCATGGTGGGCTGCCAGTCGGTATCTGGAGGGGGTTGGTAGATGGTAAGGCAAACTGACTAAAAAATTGTTTACTTGGTCATTTTGCGCATCTACATTACTGGTCAAGCAGCCAGTGCTGTTGTTAATAACAGTATTTTGATCACTGGCCCACCGATCACTTCGTTTTATTCAGGAGCCCTTCCATGGACGTCAAAGGTACCAACCCCGCCCTGCCCGTGAACACCGAAAAGGCCAAGGCCTTGGCCGCAGCGCTGGCGCAGATTGAGAAGCAGTTTGGCAAGGGCACCATCATGCGCCTGGGTGAAGGCGAGGCCATTGAGGACATCCAGGTGGTTTCCACTGGCTCGCTGGGCCTGGACATTGCGCTGGGCGTGGGTGGCCTGCCCCGTGGCCGTGTGATCGAAATCTATGGCCCTGAGTCGTCGGGCAAGACCACCCTGACGCTGCAGGTGATTGCCGAGATGCAAAAGCAGGGCGGCACCTGCGCGTTTGTGGATGCCGAACATGCGCTGGATGTGCAATACGCCCAGAAGCTGGGCGTGCAACTGTCTGACCTGCTCATCAGCCAGCCCGACACCGGCGAGCAGGCGCTGGAGATTGTGGACAGCCTGGTGCGCTCGGGCGCTGTCGATTTGATCGTGGTGGACTCGGTGGCTGCGCTCACCCCCAAGGCCGAAATCGAAGGCGAAATGGGCGACGCCCTGCCCGGCCTGCAGGCCCGCCTGATGAGCCAGGCGCTGCGCAAGCTCACTGCCACGATCAAGAAGACCAACTGCACGGTCATCTTCATCAACCAGATCCGCATGAAGATCGGTGTGATGTTCGGCAGCCCCGAAACCACCACGGGCGGCAATGCGCTGAAGTTCTACGCCTCGGTGCGTCTGGACATTCGCCGCACCGGCACCATCAAGAAGGGCGACGAAGCCATCGGCAACGAAACCAAGGTGAAGGTGGTCAAGAACAAGGTCAGCCCCCCCTTCAAGACGGCGGAGTTCGACATCCTGTTTGGCGAGGGCATCAGCCGCGAGGGCGAGATCATCGACATGGGCGTGAGCGCCAAGATCATCGAAAAGAGCGGTGCCTGGTATGCCTACAACGGCGAAAAAATCGGCCAGGGCCGCGACAACGCCCGCGAGTTTCTGCGCGAGAACCCCGACCTGGCGCATGAGATTGAAAACAAGGTCCGTGAGCAACTGGGCATCGCCCTGTTGCCTGCGGCATTGGCGGCAGCCAGTGCTGCAGACGAGGCGTAAGCCGAGTGGACCGCAGTTTCACTAAAACAAGGTCCGTGAGCAACTGGGCATCGCCCTGTTGCCTGCGGCATTGGCGGCAGCCAGTGCTGCGGACGAGGCGTAAGCCGAGTGGACCGCAGTTTCACTAGAACAAGGTGCGCGAAGGCTTGGGCATTGCCCTGTTGCCCGGCGCGCTGCAGGCTCCTGCTGCTGCTGGTGAGTGAGCGGCTGCGCCTGAGTTTTTGATTCAAATAGCCTGCCAGCGCTTGCCAATCAAGCGCTGGCAGCTATCAAAACCGAAGCATTCCATCTGCCATGGGTTTCACCACGCTATCGCTCACGGGTCGCGCGCTGCGCTTGCTGAGCCAGCGGGAGCATTCACGGGCCGAGTTGCAGCGCAAGCTCGGCCCCCATGTGCAAGAGGGCGAGGATTTGAATGCGGTGCTCGATGGCCTGCAGGCCAAGGGCTTCATCAGCGAGGAGCGGGTGGTCGAATCGGTGTTGAACCGGCGCGCCAGCCGCTTGGGCTCGGCGCGCATCCGGCAAGAGCTGCAGGCCAAGGGCTTGGGTGCAGAGGCGGTGCAGCAAGCCGTGGCCCGGCTGCAAGATACTGAGCTGGAACGTGCCCGCGAGGTGTGGCGCCGCAAGTTTGGCGAGCCTGCAGCAGACCCGCAAACCCGAGCCAAGCACATGCGGTTTTTGCTGGCCCGGGGGTTTTCTGGCGACGTGGTGCGCCGTGCGGTGCAGGGCACTGAGGATGGCGACGAGGATTGAGTCCGTGGATGCGCAATGCATCCACGCCCGGCGCCAAGGGGCGTTTTAAACGCCCAACATCAATTGCAGGTTTTGCACGGCAGCGCCGCTGGCGCCTTTGCCCAGGTTGTCCAGGCGCGCCACGGCCACGGCCTGGCGGTACTGCTCGTTGGCAAACACGCGCAACTCCAGCTTGTTGGTGTCAGCCAGCGTGTCGGCGGCCAGCTTCAAGTCATCGGTGGGCGGCAGCACGCTCACCCACTGTTCGGGTGTGTTGGTGCGGCGGTAGTGGCTGGCGAGCGCGTCGTGCAGGTCGCTGGCCTTGGGCGCGCCGGGCAGCAAGTCCAAATGCAGCGGCAGTTGCACCAGCATGCCCTGGCGGAAGTTGCCCACCGCCGGGATGAACACCGGGCGGCGTGTGAGGCCGGTGTAGCGCAGGATCTCTGGAATGTGCTTGTGGGCCAGGCCCAGGGCATAGGCTTCGTACGGCGCGGCCGTGCCTGCCTCATAGGCTTCGATCATGGTGCGGCCGCCACCCGAGTAACCCGACACCGAGGGCAGGCTCAAGGGGTAGTCGGCAGGAATCAGGCCCGCATCCACCAAGGGGCGCAGCAGTGCGATGGCGCCCGTGGCATAGCAGCCAGGGTTGGAAACGCGCGAGGCTCCGCGCACGGCCTGGGCTTGCGCGGCGGCCAGTTCTGGAAAGCCGTACACCCAGCCATCGGCCGTGCGGTGCGCGGTGCTGGCATCAATCACTTTCACCGTGCGGCCCGTGCTGCGCTCGATCTCATCGACCATGGCCACGGTCTCGCGGGCTGCGTCGTCGTGCAGGCACAGCACCACCAGGTTCACGTCCGCAATCAGGTCGCGCTTGGCGGCGGGGTCTTTGCGCAGTTCGGGGGCAATGCTTACCAGCTCGATTTGCGGCATGGCTTGCAGGCGTTCACGGATCTGCAGGCCCGTGGTGCCGGCTTCGCCATCGATAAAGACTTTGGACATGGGGGTGTGCTCCTGCGAAAAAGAGAGGGGGCTGCGACAGGCGCCTGCCCTGTATGACTTGCCCGGGTGCGTGGGGGCCGTAAGTTTCCCACAAGGATGGTGCGTTGCAGCATGATACAGTCGCAGGTTGCCATGTCCCAAGCCCGCGGCCAGACAATCTGTTCATGGCAAACGGGTAACTACCATCCTTCCCTGAGAGAGACCTCATGAAGATTCACGAATACCAAGGCAAGGAAATCTTGCGTCAATTTGGTGTGCCCGTTCCGCGCGGCATTCCCGCTTTCACGGTGCAAGAAGCCGTGGAAGCTGCACAAAAGCTCGGCGGCCCCGTGTGGGTGGTCAAGGCCCAGATCCACGCCGGTGGCCGTGGCAAGGGCGGCGGCGTGAAGGTTGCCAAGACCATCGATGACGTCAAGAAGCTGGCTGAACAAATCCTGGGCATGCAGCTGGTCACGCACCAGACCGGCCCTGAAGGCCAGAAGGTCCGCCGCCTGTACATCGAAGACGGCGCCGACATCAAGAACGAACTGTACGTTTCGCTGGTGACCGACCGCGCCACGCAGAAGGTGGCCCTGATCGCTTCGAGCGAAGGCGGCATGGACATCGAAGAAGTGGCTCACTCCACGCCCGAGAAGATCGTTACCGAAATGATCGATCCTCTGGTTGGCATCACCGAAGCGCAGAGCCGCAAGGTCGCCGCCGCCATCGGCCTGACCGGCGCTTCCATCGACCAGGCCGTGGACATCTTCGCCAAGCTCTACAAGTGCTACATGGACACCGACGCGTCGCTGGTGGAAATCAACCCGCTGAACTGTGACTCCAAGGGCAATCTGATGGCCCTGGACGCCAAGTTCAATTTCGACGCCAACGCCCTCTTCCGCCACCCCGAAATCGTGGCCCTGCGCGACCTGGACGAAGAAGATCCGGCCGAAGTGGAAGCCTCCAAGTTCGACCTGGCCTACATCAGCCTGGACGGCAACATCGGCTGCCTGGTGAACGGCGCCGGCCTGGCCATGGCCACCATGGACACCATCAAGCTGTTCGGCGGCGAGCCCGCCAACTTCCTGGACGTGGGCGGCGGTGCTACCCCCGAGAAGGTCACCGAAGCCTTCAAGATCATGCTGAAGAACCCCAAGGTCAAGGGCATTCTGGTCAACATCTTCGGCGGCATCATGAAGTGCGACACCATCGCCACCGGCGTGATCACCGCTTGCAAGGCCGTGAACCTGAACGTGCCGCTGGTCGTGCGCATGAAGGGCACGAATGAAGAGCTGGGCAAGAAGATGCTGGCCGAGTCCGGCCTGCCCATCATCGCTGCAGACACCATGGCCGAAGCCGCGACCAAGATCGTTGCTGCCGTCAAGTAAGCCCGGAGAACATACATGTCGATCTACATCAACAAAGACACCAAGGTCATCACCCAGGGTATCACGGGCAAGACTGGCCAGTTCCACACTGAAAAGTGCCAGGAATACGCAAACGGCAAGAACTGCTTTGTCGCTGGCGTGAACCCCAAGAAGGCTGGCGAGTCGATCTTCAACATCCCGATCTACGCCTCCGTGAAGGAAGCTGCGCAGCAAACCGGCGCCACCGTGTCGGTGATCTACGTGCCTCCAGCAGGTGCTGCTGACGCCATCTGGGAAGCTGTGGAAGCCGACCTGGACATGGCCATTTGCATTACCGAAGGCATTCCAGTCAAGGACATGCTGATGGTGCGCAACAAGATGAAGGCCAAGGAAGCTGCTGGCGGTAAGAAGACCCTGCTGCTGGGCCCCAACTGCCCCGGCCTGATCACGCCTGACGAAATCAAGATCGGCATCATGCCCGGCCACATCCACCGCAAGGGCCGTATCGGCGTGGTGTCCCGTTCGGGCACGCTGACGTACGAAGCCGTGGCCATGCTGACGGAAGTGGGCCTGGGCCAGTCCACCGCCGTGGGCATTGGTGGCGACCCGATCAACGGGCTCAAGCACATCGACGTGATGAAGGCCTTCAACGACGACCCCGACACCGACGCTGTGATCATGATCGGCGAAATCGGCGGTCCAGACGAAGCCGAAGCTGCCCAGTGGTGCAAGGCCAACATGAAGAAGCCTGTTGTGGGCTTCATCGCAGGCGTCACAGCCCCTCCCGGCAAGCGCATGGGCCACGCTGGCGCGCTGATCTCTGGCGGTGCCGACACGGCTGACGCCAAGCTGGCCATCATGGAAGAGTCGGGTTTCGTCATCACCCGCAACCCTTCGGAACTGGGCAAATTGCTCAAGGCCCAGCTGAAGTAATCCAGCGGTTCCAGGCCAGCCCATGGGTTGGCCTGCCAAGTACCGTTGATCGCACCCGCCACCGTTTGGTCGCGGGTGCTTTTTTTTGCTGTTCAGGCAGACCTCGATACTCGGACAAGCTTGAGAGATTGGTGTGACAAATTTGTCGCTACGAGGGTGGCAGGCGACAAAGAGCGGCACCGCCAGAGTGTCGGGCGCCCTGGCAAAGCTGGTGGGGGAGCATCTATCCGCCGTGCGGCGAATGGGCTTAATTTTTGCTTTTTACATCCACTCACAGAGTTGAACGTAGATTGCAGTGGCCAGAAAATTACCGGAGCGCAGGGCAGAACCAAGGCGGTGGACAGGATGGATCAGCGCCGCCACGGCCCTGGCTTTGACGGGAGGCTTGTGGCTTGCGGGAGTGTTGCCTCAGGCCCAGCAGATCTTGTACGACACTGCTGTGGCCCACGCTTCGCCCGGCGCGATGAGCGAGGCGGTGCTGGTGGACATTGATGCCCGTAGCTTGGCAGCCGCTGGTGGTAACTGGACCTATGACAACCATGCCGCATTGATTGACCGCTTGGCCCAGGTTGGCGCCAGCACCGTGGTGTATGCCGTGCCATTGGACCCGCCTGCCACGCCGACCGATGCACAAGCGCTGGTGAGCAGCATTGCCCAGGCCCAAAATGTGATCTGGCCAGCGGTATTTGCGGACAAAGGGCCAGCCGCTTCACTGCCACCGGCTTTTTATCGCAGTACATTGGCAGCCCTTGGCGGTCGTGGGCCAGCCATGGTGCCTGTGCAGATGGGGCCTTTTGCGGAGGCTGCTGCAGGGGTGGGGCATTTGCAATGGAGGGCTGACAGCGATGGCATTCTCCGGCAGGTGCCTCTGGTACTAAGCCACGATAACGTGGGAGTGCCTGCGCTTGCGCTGCTGGCCGCCCAGCGTGTGTTGCATCTCAGCGCCGAAGATATTTCTTGGAGAGGCGGCAGTTCCAGCCCTGGTCTGCTGCTGGGCAGCTTGGCGGTGGGGGTGGATGCGGGTGCGGTGATGCGCCCTGTATTCGGCGCAGCCCTGCCTCGGTTGGCGGCAGCCGATGTGGTGGCTAACAAAGTGCCACCCGCAGCCCTGCGCGACAAGACCGTGGTGGTAGGAATGACGGCAGGGCCGCAAGCTGCTGTGTGGACCGTACCGGGTGGCTCGTCTTTGCACACATCCGATGTGGTGGCCCAGACCTTGGTCGGATTGCGTGTGGCCCGCTCCGTGACGGCTCCGAACTGGGCCCACACCCTGGCATGGGGTGCGGTGGTCGCCATGGCTTTGGTGGTTGTGGCGCTGCCCGGTTTGCGCACAAGAGCGGCTTGGGGCGTTGCACTGGGGCTGGCCACGTTGCTGCTGGCCATGCAATGGTGGTGGTTGCAACGCGCCTTGCATATGGTGCCTCTTGTGGCCGCCGCCGCAGTGGTGCTGTGGGGGCAGTTGCTGTGCAGTATTTGGGCTGCATTACCAAAACGAACGCCGGGTGAAGTGCCGCAAGGCTCAGCCGATGCCGAGCGCATGATGGCGCTGGCCCTGCATGGTCGTGGTGAGTTGCTGCAGGCCTTTGAGCGCTTCAAGTTATTGCCGACCAGCGACGCATTGAAGGAAAACCTCTACCACCTGGGCAAGGACTTTGAGCGCAAAAAAGACTTTGCTCTGGCCAAGAAGGTGTTCAAGCATCTGGTGCATCGCGATGCCGAATACAAAGATGCGCGCGCACGCTACCGCCATGCCAAGACCCACTTGCTGGCCCAGGCAGGCATTTCGCCAGGCCATGGCGCTGGCAGTAGCTTTGGCGAAGGTGCTTCGTCGCTGCCTGCCGCCGTGCAAGAAACGCTGCCGCGCCAAAAGGCCTCCGGTGCATTTGCGCACTATGAGCTCAAGCACGAGTTGGGCAAGGGCGCGATGGGGGTCGTCTACCAGGGGCGAGACTTGCGCTCAGGCCGAATGGTGGCGATCAAAACCTTGGCCCTGCACCAGGAGTTTGAGGGGGCTGCGCTGGTGGATGCACGCGAACGTTTTTTCAAAGAGGCGGAAGCCGCAGGGCGGTTGGAGCACCCGAACATCGTGACCATTGATGGCTCTGGGGAAGCGCAGGGGCTCGCCTACATCGCGATGGAGTTCGTGGCCGGCACGGACCTGACCGCTTTCACTCAAACCCCCCACCTATTGCCGGTGGCGCAGGTGTTGGCCATTGGCGCTCGGGTAGCAAGTGCCTTGGACTATGCCCATGCACACCATGTCGTGCATCGCGATGTCAAACCCGCGAACATCATGTGGGACCCTGCCACCGACACGGTGAAGGTGATGGATTTTGGAGTAGCCCGTATTACCGATGCGAGCAAGACGCGCACGGGCATCGTGCTGGGCACGCCCAGCTTCATGTCGCCTGAACAGCTGTGTGGGGCCAAGGTGGATGGGCGAACAGATCTGTACGCGTTGGGTGTGACCTTGTTCCAGCTGCTCACGGGCGCATTGCCGCTGCGAGCCGAGTCGATGCCAGAGCTCATGCACAAGATCGTCCATGTGCCAGCGCCAGATGTTCGCACGCTGCGCCCCGACTTGCCCGAGGCCGTAGCAGCACTGGTGGCCAAGGCGTTGAACAAGCGGCCCGAGGACCGTTACCAGACAGGTGCGCAGCTGGCGCAAGCGCTTACGCACGCCATGGACAACGCTCTGCAACAAAGTATTGGCGAAGTAACTGCGGCAGTCGTCTATGATCCAGACCGCCCCCCTGCAGAGCAAAACATGTTGCTGACAAAAACCACGGTGCTGGAGCACCCACAGCAACAAAGCCCAGCATCCAGGCCTGTGGCTGCCCCTGTGGGATGACGCGCTTCCCAATCCATGACATACGAATTTTTCGCCCAAACCGACCGGGGGCGCGTGCGCGCCAACAATGAAGACGCAGTGGCTGTCGATCGGGAAGCCCAGGTGGCCGTCTTGGCTGACGGCATGGGCGGCTACAACGCGGGCGAAATTGCCAGCGGAATGGCCATTACCTACATTGGCACGGAAATGGGTCGCTGGCTGGCCCAGGCCGGGACTACGCCCCCCGCCACGGATGTGCGGCGGGCGCTGGAGTTGTGTGTGGAAAACGCCAACCATGCCATTTTGGGCGCTTCGCTGTCCAACCCGCAGTACTCCGGCATGGGTACCACGTTGGTGGTGGGCGTTTTTCAGTGCGATCGCCTCATCCTCGGCCATATCGGGGATTCACGCTGCTACCGCTTGCGCGCAGGGGTTTTGCAGCAAATCACGCGAGACCATTCCTGGTTGCAGGAACAGGTCGATGCAGGCATATTGACCCGGGAGCAGGCAGCTGCGTCGTCCAACCGCAATTTGGTCACCCGCGCGTTGGGCGTAGAGCCGCATGTGCAAATGGAAGTGAACGAATTTCAAGTGGCGCCCAGCGACCTGTTTGTGATGTGCTCTGACGGTTTGACCGACATGGTCAACGACGAAGAGCTGGCAGATTTGCTGCGCACGCCTGGCTCTCTGGAAGAAAAAGCAGGGCTGCTCATTGACACGGCCAACGCCCACGGCGGTCGTGATAACGTCAGTGTATTGCTGGTGCAGGCTGCTGCCGGAGGAAAAAAACGCAGCCTCATGTCCCGTCTTTTGGGCTCTGCCTGACGGACAGCAACATAACAAATCATCAAATCAGGAGTAGATCATCATGCCCAGAATGATCGTTTCGATCGACGGCGTCGTCATCAAAGAAGTGCAACTCACCAAAGAGCGCACCACGCTGGGCCGCCGCCCGTACAACGACATCGTGATCGACAACCTGGCGGTGAGCGGCGAACACGCGGCCATCCACATGATGCCTGATGGTGTCGAGATTGAAGACCTGGGGAGCACGAACGGCACCTACGTCAACGCCAAGGCAGTCAAGCGCCAGGAACTGCGCAACGGCGATACCATCGAGGTGGGCAAATACAAGATTCGCTTCTTGCAAGATGCAGACGCCCAGAACTTCGAGAAGACCATGGTGTTTAAGCCGGGAATGGCTCCGGCGCTGAATGCGGCGGCAAGGCCCGGTGGTGTGGTCGCGCCTCCTGCCCCTATGAATGCCGTCATCCGGGTGCTCTCGGGCGCAGCGGCTGGCCGTGAAGTCGCCTTGCACAAGGTGGTTACCACCATCGGCAAACCCGGTGTTGCCGTGGCGTCCATCACCAAGCGCATTCAGGGCTTCGTGCTGGCCCATGTGGAAGGCCCGGACATGCCTCTGCTCAATGGCGTGGCGATTGGCTCCACCCCTGTCCCGCTCAAGAGCGGCGACAAGCTGGAACTCGCGGGCACCGAAATGCAGTTCGAGCAAACCTGACCGATGTGACGGCCTGGCCTCTGGCTCCTTGCCCGGGCTTGGTCAGTTGAGCCCATGCGCAGCTCCCTGTTGTTTCGCCGCTGGCGCCGCGTGCTGCTCACGTTGATTCCGCTGGCACTGGCGCTTTTGCATGTTTCGGCCGCCATGCCCCTGCCGCTGCTGGAGCGGCTGGACCAGTTCATCTACGACGCCCGCCTGCGCCTGGGGATGTCGCGAACCCTTGACGAGCGCATCGTTATTGTGGACATCGATGAAAAAAGCATCGATCGCATCGGGCGCTGGCCCTGGGGCCGAGACAAACTCGCAGACCTGACCCAAGAATTGTTCGCACGCCAGCGTGTGTCTGTGGTGGGCTTTGATGTGGTGTTTGCCGAGCGCGACAACAGCTCCGGGCTGGCATCCCTGCGCGCCTTGGAGCGAGGGCCCTTGGCCAAAACTCCTGGCTTTGCCGAGCAACTGGCTCGTTTGGCCCCTTCCCTCGACCACGATGCCTTGTTTGCTCGCAGCCTTCATGGTCATGCGGCGGTGCTGGGCTACTACTTCACCAGTGATCGGCAGGGGCATACCCAAGGTGCGCTCCCTCTGCCGGTGGTGACTGGCGCCCAGCTGCGCGGCAGGCCGTTGGCAGCCACCACCTGGAATGGTTACGGAGCCAATCTCAGCGAATTGAATCAGGCTGCCGCTCAGGCTGGGTTCTTCAACACCATCAGCGACAGCGATGGGGTCGTTCGCAGCTTGCCACTGCTGGCCGAATACCAGGGCCAGTATTACGAGTCGTTGGCTCTGGCCATGTTTCGCGCCATGATGGGCGGGCCCACCGTGGAGCCCGGCTTTCCGGCGACGGCTTCTCTCGGCACCCATGACACACTGGAAAGCGTGGTCTTGGTAGACGGCACGCGCCGCATGGCTTTGCCCGTGGATGAACGGCTGGCCATGCTCATCCCTTTCCGCGGCCCCGGCGGCCCCGAGGGCGGTTCCTATGCCTACATTTCTGCCAGCGACTTGCTGGAAGGAAAAATAGCGGAAGGTACCCTGGCGGACAAAGCCGTCTTGATCGGCACCTCGGCCCCGGGGCTGCAAGATGTGCGTACGACCCCGGTAGGCCCGGTGTATCCCGGCGTAGAAGCCCATGCCAGCATGCTGACGGCACTGATGGACGGCAGCACTATCGCTATCCCAGATTACGCACGCGGTTTCGATGTTCTTCAGCTTTTGATGGTGGGGCTGGTTCTTGCGTTTGGGCTGTCAGTGCTGCCGGCTGGCCCCGCGTTGTTGCTGAGCGCAGCGGTGTTCCTCGCTCTGACCCTGCTCAATTTCTGGTTGTTTCGGACGCACGGGCTGGCAATGCCGTTGGCAACCGCCCTTGCGCTGGTATTCACAGCCACAGCGGTCAACATCGCCCATGGCTACTTGTTTGAAAGCCGGGCCAAACGCGCTCTGGCTTCGCGTTTTCGCTCTTACGTTCCGCCCCCACTGGTGGATGAGATGCTCAAGCATCCCGAGCACTACAGCATGCAAGCAGACAGTCGGGAACTCACGGTGATGTTCTGCGACATGCGAGGCTTCACGGCCCTGTCTGAATGCATGCCCCCGCTGCAACTGCAAGCGCTTTTGAACCGGGTGTTCACGCGGCTGACCGAAGTCATCCAGGGTGAGCGGGGCACCATCGATAAATACATGGGCGACTGCGTGATGGCCTTCTGGGGCGCTCCTGTGCCTGCACAAGACCACGCTGCCTGCGCTGTGCGCGCGGCTCTGGGCATGGCCCGGGCAGTCGAGCAACTCAACCAGGAACATCGCGCGCAAGGCTTGCCGGAAATTGGCGTTGGCATTGGTCTGAACACGGGGCTCATGTGCGTTGGTGACATGGGCTCCAACATTCGTCTGAGCTACACCGTCATCGGCGATGCGGTCAACCTGGGTTCGCGCCTTGAAGGGCTGTGCAAGACCTACGGCGTTGCCATCATCGCCAGTGAATTTACCCGAAGCATGGCACCAGGCTTTGTATGGCAAGAACTGGACCGTGTGCGCGTCAAAGGCAAAGCCCAGAGTGTGAACATCCACACCCCCTTGGCCGACCAGAGCCAAGCGTCTGCGCTGAATGCTGATGAATTGGCCTGCTGGCAGCAAGTGCTTGCACACTACCGGGCCCAAGACTGGGCACAATGCGGCCAAAGCTTGGCCGCTTTACGGCACCAGGCGCCCCAATCTGTGCTCTATGCACTGTATGCGTCCCGCCTGGAAGAGATGATGTCCCGCCCTCCTCCTTCGGATTGGGAGGGTGCCACCCATTTCGATACCAAATGATGGATGGAAAAGTTCTCAGCGTGCCCATGAGAGGAACACTTCCGTGAAAGTCCGCGTTCTCGGCTGCTCAGGCGCCATCGCCCGCGATTGCCGAACCACGTCTTTTCTGGTCAATCACAACATCCTGATCGATGCAGGCACTGGCGTGGGGGATTTGACGCTGGAAGAAATGCGCCAGATTGACCACGTCTTCCTCACGCACTCCCACCTCGATCACATCGCCGCATTGCCGCTGATGCTCGATGCCGTCTCATCGCTGCGCAGCCAGCCTGTGCAGGTGCATGCACTGGCAGCCACCATTGCCGCGCTGCAGGCGCATGTCTTCAACAACATCGTTTGGCCTGATTTCAGTTGTGTTCCCTCCGCTCAGTCGCCGTTTCTGCGGTACGTACCCCTGGCCGCTGGTGAGACCGTCACTGCTGGAGGGCTGGTGGTGCGGGTGCTGCCAGCCGTGCACAGCGTGCCGGCTGTGGGCTACGCTTTAAGAGGCCAGCACGGCTGGTGGGCCTTCAGCGGAGATACCGAACGCAACCCGGCGTTGTGGAGCGCGTTGGAGCAGCTTGCCGAGGCCCCGCTGCCCCAACTTCCCGTCGCTGCGCTGGTCATCGAAACCGCCTTCAGCAACCGCGAAAGCGACCTCGCGCGCCGCAGCCAGCACCTGTCGCCCACCACACTGGCTGCCGAACTGGCTTTGAGAGTACCCACGGCCAGCTATCCGATCTACATCACCCACACCAAGCCATCCGAAACCGAACTCATCCTCCGAGAAATCAACCGGCTAGATCTTGACGGGCATACGGAGATTGGCTGGTTGCAGGTAGGTCAGGTGTTTGAGGTGTAACCGGAACGCGTTAGCTGACATTCATGGTTGAACAAAAATGTCAGGGCGAGTCTGAATTTGAGGTGAATCGCCCGCAAGCACCCCTGTTAGCTCCGTACGCAAGCCGTATCCCCGCGACCCTCATGACTACTGATGCGTAGGGTGAAGCTGGCACGCTATCTGCTTTATGTGAACCAGCCTGTGGGGCGATCCACAGGTATGAATTGCAACTTAACCCGAGGAGAGATGTATGAAGCGTTCCCTGCAAAAAGGTTTTACCCTGATCGAACTGATGATCGTTGTCGCGATCATCGGTATCTTGGCTGCTGTGGCACTGCCTGCGTATCAAGACTACACCGTGCGTGCACGTGTCGCTGAAGCTATGGGTTTCATTGCCGATGCCAAGCTGGCTGCTAATACCAACGCCACCAGTGGTGCGGTTGGCTACGCTGAAGGTTATGGCACAACCCCTGCCACTGGTGTCAACAATGGCACCACGACTGTGAATAGCAAGAACGTGACGAATGTGGTGTTGAGTGGTACCACTGGCGTGATTACCGCCACCACCACGGCAGCCGCTGGTAATGGTACGTTGATCGTGTCGCCCTACACCGGCGGTACCGATGTGGTGGGTACTGGCGGTACTGCTCTGGTAACGGCTGTGGCTGGCACGCCACTCCCCACACCGGCATCACAAATCAAGTGGCGTTGCAAGGCGGCTGGTGCAGTGGGTTTTGGTACCGCAGGCACGCTGCTGAACAAGTACGCACCGGGCGAGTGCCGTTAATCTGTCGGCATGTTGTTGCCATTCAATTGGCACTTCACACTTAGCAGAGATCAAGAGGATTCCACAAGCTGGAATCCTCTTTTCATTGGGGCGGTGAAACGGGTAGGCACTCAGTTCGCATCAATCTTGGCAGGAGTTCGCTGTGCGTGCTTTCCAAACAGGTTTTACCCTGATCGAGTTGATGATCGTAGTTGCGATCATTGGTATTCTGGCCGCAGTGGCTTTGCCCGCCTACCAAGATTACACCGTTCGCGCGCGCGTCTCAGAAGCCATGGGGTTTATTGCCGAGGCAAAAATGGCTGTTCACAACAATGCCAACCACGCTGCCATGGGATATGCTGAAGCCTACGGAACAAGTCCCGCTGTTGGCGTTGCCGACGGTATCCTTACAGTGAATAGCCGAAATGTGGTCGATGTCCAAATTTCCGGTACAACTGGGGTGATTGTGGCCACCACATCAGCATCCGCCGGCAATGGCACCTTGGTGGTTTCGCCGTATACCGGTGGTACCGATGTGTTTGGTACCGGGGGCGCGGCATTGGCAACGTCAGTGGCCGGTACCCCTATTCCAACGCCGGTATCAGCAATTAAATGGCGTTGCAAGGCTTTAGGGGCACTGGGTTTTGGTCTGGCAGGAACCATGCCTAGCAAATATGCACCGGGTGAGTGCCGTTAGTGGGGCGCGCAAAGTTTTTGTTGAGTATTCGTGGTTTTCGACAGATTGCGTATTTGTTTGGCGTTTTTAACAATGATCAGTCGACCTAGAATTCGCGCTGCATTCCACGCCTTTAGCATTCATTTAATTTTGAGCTTGGCCGTCGCTGCGCTCATGGCTTTTTTAGTGCTGGGAATATGGTTTCCTCACCCGTTGCGCTATTTGGCTGGTGGAATAGATTTATTCTGGATTTTGATTGGTGTGGATGTGGTGTGTGGCCCTTTTTTGACGGGATTGTTATATAATCCCGCGAAACCGCGGCGTGAGTTGATCATGGATCTCGCGTTAGTTGTTATCATTCAATTGGCAGCGCTGATTTACGGTATTTACAGCATCGGCCAGGCACGGCCAGTAGTATTGGTTTTCGAATCTGATCGTTTTGTCGCAGTGACCGCAGCACAGGTCGATACTGCTAATCTTCCCCAAGCATTGCCTCCATGGCAGTCGCTTTCATGGAGTGGCCCTGTTTTGTTGGGTGCACGCAGAGCCAGGGACGGCCAGGAAACCCTGAAGAGTATTGAATTGTCGTTGCGTGGCTTGGAACCCAGTGCTCGCCCAGATTGGTGGCAAAGCTATGATGAGAGTCGGCCAGCAGTCCGGCAACGCATGAAAGCATTGTCAGTCTTACGAACCGTGCAAGTGCCGGAGGCGCAGTCCGCGATTGATGCTGCAGTAAAAAAAACAGGCCTTCCCATCAATCAAATTCACTATCTCCCATTGGTTAGCAAAAAGTCTTTAGACCAGTGGGTAGCATTGCTAGATGCACAGGCCAATATCATCGGATATGCCCCAGTGGACGGTTTTTAATTTTTGCGACTAGCAAAAAATCCGAGACAGATGTTAGTTCTGTTGAATGATTCACTAGATGCTAACGTTGTAAGTATTGGCCTAGCAGGCTGCTGAAATACTCTCCCACCCACGGGCACCTTCCCAGCACCTCGCGCATTTCTCGCGTCAGCTTTCCGCGTTTTGAAACTCAACTTGGAATACGCGCGTTTTCCGCCTCCCCCGGCCCGTTTTCTCGCCCTTTTGTCCTCACGCCAGCCCTCGCAGACGGATTTGCCCCAAGCTGCGCATGCGCGTGAGGTTGTAGCCCGCCATCGTCAGCACAAACAGCTGATCAACCTTCTTGATCCCGCGCACCAGCACCTGGCGCATGTGACCCACCGTCTTGGCCCAGCCAAAGCCTTGTTCGATCAGCTTTCTCTTTTGCTGGGAGATGACGTAGCCTTCGCTGCCCGCGATCCTGTCAGGCACCGCCGATTGACGCCCTGATTTGTTCTGCGCCACATGGGGCAGCACGTTCATCTCTTGCAGCGCGTCGATGAACTCCCTGGCGTCGTAACCCTTGTCTGCGCCCAGCGTGATCGTGATGGGGTCATCGCCGGGCAGTGCCTGTCGCGCATCGTTGATCATGGCCTTGGCCGCTTCGCGCTCTGCATATCCGTCGGCCTGTGTGACCACGGCGCTGACCACCAGCCCGTGGCGGTTGTCGGTGAGTGTGTGGCCCATGAAGCGCAACTCGCTGGCCGTCCTGCCTTTTCGGTACAGCCTTGCGTCCCCGTCCGTGGTGGATTCATGGGTGTCGTTGCTGCGCTTTTGGTCTTTGAAGTTGCCCGCGTCGGTATCGTCGTCGCCCTGGCGGTCTTTGCGCACAAAGCTCTTGTGGCCCGCCCAGGCCTGGATCAGAGTGCCGTCCACGCTGAAGTGTTCGCCCGATAACAATTCCTGCTCTTGGGCTTGCTGCACGATCTGGTTGAAGAGCTCGATGACCGCATCGTGCTCGATCAGGCGTTCGCGGTTCTTGCTGAAGACAGTGGGCACCCAGACCGCATTGTCCATGGCCAGGCCGATGAACCAGCGAAACAGCAGGTTGTACTGGGTTTGCTCCATGAGCTGGCGTTCTGAGCGTACGCTGTAGAGCACCTGAATGAGCATGGCGCGCAGCAGTTTCTCGGGGGCTATGCTGGGGCGTCCACCTTTGATGTCGGCTGCGTACATCTGGGCAAACAGCCCATCCATGTTTGCCAGCGCCTTGTTGACCATCACGCGGATCACTCGCAAGGGGTGATCTGCGGGCACGAAGTCATCGAGATGGCGCATGGTGAACAGGCTCTCGGTGAAGGTGTCGGCTCCGCGCATGTCTTGCACTTCTATCTTGCCGGTGGTGTGCCTTGATTGTCCTGGCAAGACGTCAACCGGGAAACGACGGTGTGGGGTATTTCAGCAGCCTGTTAGTGGTGCTGGTCAAGCTGCCACACCCCAACCCGGCTACGGCCGCACATTTGCTCAAGGCATTCAGCGACAAGCTCAATGCAATTGCCAGCCCGATGCGCCAGAGCCTGACCTACGACCGAGGCCGCGAGATGGCCGAGCACGCCAGACTCACTCAGAACACAGGCATGAAGGTGTACTTCTGTGATCCGCACAGCCCCTGGCAGCGCGGCTCCAACGAGAACATCAACGGGCTGGTGCGACAGTACCTTGCCAAGGGCACCGACCTGTCCGTCTACACCCAGAAGCAGCTTGATGCGATTGCCGACGAGATCAACAACCGCCCCCGAAAGGGCCTCGGGGTACGATCACCGCTGGCGGTCTATCGGGAACTAATCCTGAACAGCCCGCAGCACTCCACCCTCATTCATTGAAACCCAGGGTGTTGCACTTCAGTTTTGAATCCGCCCAGAATTACCATAATTACCCCCCCAACCTTGTTCACATCAACTTCTTCGTTCCTGCCAAAAACTTCCTGATTTGCCTCCATGCTTTTCAGTAACGTGGATATCGCTTATCACCATCCCCCGGTCCACCGCCTTGCACATGTCATAAATCGTCAGCAGGGCGATCTGCACTGCGGTCAGTGCTTCCATCTCCACCCCGGTTTGCCCCACCGTTTCCACGGTGGCTGAGCAAAATATGCCGCAAGCGCCCTCCGTACGTGCGCTGGCAGCTTCAAATTCGATAGCAACCCGCGTCAGGGCCAGGGGGTGACACAGTGGGATCAAATCGCTGGTTTTCTTGGCGGCCATGATGCCGGCGATGCGGGCGATGCCCAGCACATCGCCTTTCTTGGCGGTGCCCGATTCGATCAGCGCGAGGGTTTCGGGCTGCATTTCGATGCGGCCGGTGGCCACGGCGATGCGGTGCGTGGCGGCTTTGGCGCCGACGTCCACCATGTGGGCCTGGCCTTGGGCGTCGAAGTGTGTGAGGGGGCTGGTGGCGGTGGCTTCTGGGGTTTTGGATGTCATGGTCGAGGGCTCTCGGTGCACTTGGTAGCAACCACGTGCGAAACAATTCGCGGGTCGGGGGCATCATACGGTGCAGTGCGCCGCAGTTGGCGCTGTCGCCACCAATGGCGCCAGGGAGACCATGAGTGTTGATATTGGGTAAAAAAAGGCATCTAGCGCACGCCAGTCAAGCGCTGGCAGCTTCTCTTTTGATAGCGATTGGCGTGGCAAGCCCCTTGCCTGCTCACGCACAGGGGGGGCTTCCGACCCTGGGGGATGGCAGCGACCTGACCAGCAGCGAGGAGCGGCGGCTGGGTGATCGCATCATTCGCGAGCTGTACCGCGACCCGGACTACATCGATGACCCGGTGATTGGCGAATATGTGCAGGGCATCTGGCAGCCGTTGATGGCGGCGGCGCGGGCGCGGGGCGAGTTGTCGCCCGAGCTGGACGAGCGCTTTGCGTGGGAGGTGCTGCTGGGGCGTGACCGCACCGTGAATGCCTTTGCCCTGCCGGGTGGCTACCTGGGGCTGCAACTGGGCTTGATCGGGGTGGTGGGCACGCGCGACGAGCTGGCCTCGGTGATGGCGCACGAGCTGAGCCACGTGACGCAGCGGCACATTTCACGTTTGCTCACGCAGCAAAGCCGGCAGACGCCGCTGCTGCTGGGCGCGATGGTGCTGGGCGCGCTGGCGGCCAGCAAGAACCCGGGCGCCACGCAGGCGCTGGTGGTGGGCGGGCAGGCGCTGGCCATGCAAAACCAGCTCAATTTTTCGCGCGACATGGAGCGCGAGGCCGACCGTGTGGGCATGGGACTGATGGAGCCAGCGGGCTTCGCCCCCGAGGGTTTTGTGGGCATGTTCGACAAGCTGCAGCAAGCCAACCGCATCAACGACAACGGCAGCTGGCCGTACCTGCGCAGCCACCCGTTGACCACGCAGCGCATAGCCGACATGCAGTCGCGCTTGCCCTCGGGCGGGTTGACGGCGAGCAGCCCTTCTGTTTTGCTGGCCGAGCATGCCATGGTCACCGCGCGGGCGCGGGTGTTGTCCAAACCCGGTGTGGATGTGCTGCGCCAGTGGGTGGCGGAGCCGCAAGGCACCGGATTTGCCGCGCTGCCGCCTGCGCGGAAGGCGGGCGTGCTGTATGCGGCGGCGTTGGGCTCCAGCCAGCTGCGTGATGCCGCAGGGGCCCGGCGCTGGGCGGGGCAGTTGCAGCAACTGGTCAAGAACGATGCTGCGGCCACCCGGCTGGCAAAACTGCTGAGGGCGGAGCTGGAACTGGCAACAGACGATGCCCCCGCTGCGCTGGCGGCCATGCCACCGGGGGATTCACGCCGGCCCGAGATGCTGCTGCGCACGCAAATTTTGCTGCGCACCGGCCAGTCGAAAGAGGTGACGGGGCCGCTGCAGACCTGGCTGGCGACCCACCCGCGCGATGCGTCGGCGTGGCAGGCCATGGCGGCGGTCTGGAATGCGCAGGGCCAGCCACTGCGTGCAGTGCGGGCAGAGGCGGAAGTGCATGCGGCGCGCTACGACTACGCAGCGGCGGTGGACCGCTTCAAGGCCGGGCAGGATCTGGCACGGCGCAGCACCTCGGCCGACGACCACTTCGAGGCGTCGATCATCGACACCCGGCTGCGCGCCGTGCATTCACTGCTTCGTGAACAGGCCGCCGAGCGCTGACTCGATCACCAGGCCCAGGGCCGAGTAGATGAGCGAGCCGAGCAAGGCCGCCATGAACCCGTTGACGTGAAAGCCGTCCAGCACGCCCGCCGCTGCCCAGAACATGAGCGCGTTGATGACGAACAGGAACAGGCCCACGGTGACCACGGTGACAGGCAGGGTCAGGATCACCAGCACCGGGCGCAGCACGGCGTTGAAAAGGCCAATGACAAACGCGGCAATCAGCGCCGAGCTAAAGCTCTGCACCTGCACGCCGCCATAAACATAAGCCACAAAGAGCAGCGCCGCGGCGCTGAGCAGCCATTTCAGGAGGAGTTTCATGGCCGAAGAATAGCACCGGCCTTGAGGCAGGGCACGTGCCGCAGCGGGCGGGCGCTCAGTCCAGCGCCAAGGCCCACAAAGTGCTGCAGCCGGTGAGCACGCTGCCCAGCACGCCGGGCCAGGAGGATGGTGGTGATGGGCGCTCAGCGGAGGAGTTGACGCCGATTTGCGCCTCGGTGCCCATGCGGGGTTTGCGCGCATCCAGCACCTGGGCAGGGCGGCCGCAGGCCTGTTGGGTTTGCGATTGCAGTTGCTCGGTCAACTCCGCCAAGGGGATTTTGGCCAGCACGGTTGTCACCTGAGAAGGCTGCAGCCCAGCGCCAGGGATGATCTGTGCAAACAGCTTGTCAGCCCATTTGTTGCGCCAGCTTTCGCGGGCGCTGTGGCTCACCCATTTGCTGACGCGGTGCGTCATGCGCGGCGCACAGGCCACCAGCACCCAGTGGCGCTGGCTGGCGGGCTCCTTGGCTGCCAGGGGCGCAAGCAGCTGCTGCGCATGGTCAGCGTCGTCCACGTACACAATGATTTTGTCCATGTCGCAGGCCCTGTGGGTGGGTGAACGGGGTGAAACAGAAAGCAAAAAGGGCGTTGCCCTGCCCGTGCGGCGGGCGGAGGTCAACGCCCCTGGGGGCCGCAGCCTGCATGCAGGCTGCGAACGGCGGGAGCCGCTGTGCAGAAGCGGGGGTCAGCCGTGGGCTGCGCCACCTTCGCCGCCGTCGCCAGCGCGGCGGGACACGATGAACTTGCCCACTGCCAGCACCAGCAAGGCGCCCACGATGTGCGATGCCCAGTACAGGGTGTCGGAGATGACCGCCAGGCCCTTTTCATCCACGCTGCCCCACTTGGGCATCCAGTCCATCACGGCGGGGTTCACGAACGCGGGGTCGGTGACCAGCATGCCGCCAGCAATCCAGCCCAGCAGCATGCCGCCGAAGGTGATGATGAACGGGAAACGCTCCATCAGCTTGATGACGAGCTGGCTACCCCAGACGATGATCGGGATCGAGATCAGCAGGCCCAGCACGACCAGCAAGAACGAGTGCTCGCCTGCGTTCTGTGCGGCACCGGCGATGGCGATCACGTTGTCCACGCTCATCACCAGGTCGGCCACGATGATGGTCTTGATGGCGGCCAGCAGCTTGTCGCTGCCTTGCACGTCGCCGTGGCCGTCTTCATCAGGAGCGAGCAGCTTCACGCCGATCCACACCAGCAGCAGCGCACCGACGAACTTGAGGAACGGCAGCGACAGCAGGGTCATGGCGAAGGCGATCAGCACCACCCGCAAGACGATGGCACCGGCGGTGCCCCAGATGATGCCCTTGGCGCGTTGCGCAGGGGGCAGCTTGCGGCAGGCCAGCGCGATCACGACGGCGTTGTCTCCGCCCAGCAAGATGTCGATGATGATGATCTGGCCCAGTGCTAGCCAGAATTCGGGTGAAGTCAAAAAGTCCATGAAGTCCTCGGTGTCCTAAGGCAAAAGGAGTTTCCCGCTGCTGTGATGGCAAAGGGTCTGTCCTGGCGAGTCAGGCCTGCGGCGGAGGACCTGGAACCTGCCCGCGCGCTGGTGCGCAGGAGCGAGGGACGGCCTTGATCACCCCGCTGCGGGGCCATCAAAGGTCTTGCTCAGTCGGTGTGGCCACGGTGGCTGCACTGACCCGGACCGCCGGAAGCGAGACGCTTCGTACTGACGACGGTACGCTGCCCGGATGCTGCTGCGCGTGCTGGGAGGCGCGTGCATGGCCTGGGCGGGAACTACTCCCCTTCGAAGGGGGTGATTGGAACACCGTCGGGCGGCCGGTGCAAGGGCGCGGGGGTTGTGGGTATTGCGTACGCCCTGAAGGGGTATCAGGGTTTACCAGTGGGTTGGCGGATACCCCTGCACCGCTGTTTGGCGACCTGGGGTCGCTATCATCCAGCCCCCGCCAGCGTCTGCCTGCCCAGGGGCTCTTGCGCTGCGCCCCCATCTTCATGACTGCCATCCACATCACCGACATAGAAGCCGCCATCAACCACTGGCGCCAGCGCTTGCCTTCCAGCGCGGGCATGGCCCTGGCGCCACAGGTGCAGGCGCTGGCCGAGGTGTATGCGCTGATGGTGTACCGCCACGAAGATACGGTGGAAGAAGGCGACCTGCCGCTGGAGGCCCTGGATGCCTGGCTGGGCTGGTACGACACCACGCCCGACACGCCCTGCATTGCCATCTGCTCCACCAGCCAGGGCGACGATCTGTGCAAGGGCTGTGGCCGCACGTTCGATGAGGTGCAGCACTGGCCTGCCATGGGCCCAGCCGCCAAGCGCCAGGTGTGGCGGCGCATCACGCTGGAGCACACGGCCTGGCGGTTCACCCGCTATGCCGAGCGGGCGGCGGAAGGCGCTTCCAAACCGCCTGCGGTGTAGCCCGCCGCCCCTCTGCCGGGGTTCCAGGGGCTGTACGCGAGGCGACCAAACCGCTATGGTGGCCCCTATGCTGCGCCTGACCCAAGCCCCTAATATCGCCATCGCCACCCTGTGGGCCGACTTGCTGTGCGAAGCGGGCATGACGGCGTCGGTGCAGCGGCAATACCTGGGGGCTGCGGTCGGGCACCTGCCGCCGGACCAGTGCCTGCCCGAAATCTGGCTGGATTACGACGAACACGCCCCCCGCGCACGCGCGCTGCTGCAGGAGCTTCAGGATTTGCCGCAGCGCCGCTGGGCATGCCGGTGCGGGGAGATCGTCGAGGGCGGGTTTGAGCAGTGCTGGCAATGTGGCGCGCTGATGCCACGCGACTGAGCATTGCTATTGTTTCAGTAGCTGCTGGCGCTTATCCGTAGGGCGCTAGAAGGCTTTTTGCTGATATCCCCGTCACTTCCAGCGCACGGGCTCCAGGTGCACGCTGCCCAGGTTGCTGCTCAAGGTCAGCGCGCCTTCCTGCACCGTGGCCTGCAGCTGCATGCTGCGCTCGGCCATGGCCGCCATGGCCTGCGAGGCTTCGGTGGGAATGCGCCAGACCTGGAGCTTTTCCAGGCGCGTCAGCTTGGATTCAATGCCCTTCCACCACACTTCCGACGCGTGGTTGAAGCAGTACACCAGCACCGAGTCGGCCTTGCTGCAGGCCTTGGTCAGCGGCTTGTCTTCGGGCTGGCCCACTTCGATCCACACGCGCTTGCGACCGGTGAAGTCGGTGAGCGAGGCGTCCGGGTCATCGGGGTCGGACAAACCGGCACCAAAAGCCAAGGTGGCGTCGCCGTTGCACAAGGTTTGCAGCTGGTGCGCCTGCAGGGCCAGCGCGGCCAGCCGCACCATCATGCGTTCATCCGTCTCGCTGGGGTGGCGCGCCAGGGTGAGGGCATGGTCGGCGTAGTAGCCGTGGTCGATGTCGGCGATTTGCAGGTTCGCCTTGAAGATGGTGGATTTGATGGCCATGCAGCCTCACTATTAATTTGATAGCTGCCAGCGCTTATCAGGAAAGCGCTAGAGGCAAAAAGTATTGAAAGCCCGCAAGTGTTCGCCACAGGCGGTGCCCTGGTCAGTGCAACCGTGGAGCCGGCTTTGCCGGGCCACGGGTTGCGCCCCCCTTGGTGGAAGGCGCGCAGCGCCTCAGGGGGTCACACCCTTCGGGCCAGCTCGGCGGCCTTGCCGGTGTAGCTACCGGGCGTCATGGCCAGCAGGCGGTCTTTTTCGGCTTGCGGAATTTCGAGCGACTGGATCAGCGCGTGCAGCGCCTCGGCCGTCACGGTCTTGCCGCGGGTGACTTCCTTGAGCTTTTCGTACGCGCCTTGCACACCAAAGCGGCGCATCACCGTCTGGATGGGCTCGGCCAGCACTTCCCACGAGGCGTCCAGGTCGGCGGCCAGGGCTTCTTCGTTGATTTCGAGCTTGTTCAGGCCGGTGAGCAGCGAGGTGTAGGCCAGCGCGGCGTAGCCCAGGGCCACGCCGATGTTGCGCAGCACGGTGCTGTCGGTCAGGTCACGCTGCCAGCGGCTGATGGGCAGCTTCTCGGCCAGGTGCTTGAGCAGCGCGTTGGCCAGGCCCAGGTTGCCTTCGGCGTTTTCAAAGTCGATGGGGTTGACCTTGTGCGGCATGGTGGACGAGCCAATTTCGCCGGCCTTCAGGCGCTGCTTGAAGTAGCCCAGGCTCACATAGCCCCAGATGTCGCGCGAGAGGTCGATCAGGATGGTGTTGGCGCGTGCCACGGCGTCGAACAGCTCGGCCATGTAGTCGTGCGGCTCGATCTGGATCGAGTAGGGCTGGAAGGTCAGGCCCAGGCCCAGGGGCTCGGGCGTTTCGATGACCTTCTTGCTGAAGGCTTCCCAGTCAAACTCGGGCCAGGCGGACAGGTGGGCGTTGTAGTTGCCCACGGCACCGTTCATCTTGCCCATGATCTTGACGGCGGCGATCTTGTCGCAGGCCGTTTGCAGGCGCATCACCACGTTGGCCATTTCCTTGCCCACGGTGGTGGGGCTGGCCGTCTGGCCGTGGGTGCGGCTGAGCATGGGCACGTCGGCAAAGGCGTGCGACATTTCGCGCAGCTTGAGCACGATGCGGTCCAGGCCCGGCAGAATGACCTGGTCGCGGCCCGAGCGCAGTTGCAGCGCGTGGCTGGTGTTGTTGATGTCTTCGCTGGTGCAGGCAAAGTGCACAAATTCGGCGGCCTTTTCCAGCTCGGGGCGGGCTTCAAACTTGCTCTTGATCCAGTATTCCACGGCCTTCACGTCGTGGTTGGTGGTCTTCTCGATTTCCTTGATGGCGGCGGAATCGGCCTCGGAGAAGTTTTTCACCAGGCTCAGCAAGTAAGCGCGTGCTCCGGTAGTGAGGGGCTTGAATTCTGCAAAACCTGCATCAGACAGGGCGATGAACCACGCCACCTCGACCTGCACCCGGCGGTGCATGTAGCCGTGCTCGCTCATGATGGGGCGCAGCGCGGCAAGTTTGGGGGCGTAACGGCCGTCAAGCGGCGAGAGGGCGGTGATGGTGGACAGGCTCATGGCGCGCAATTGTAGGCGGGCAGTGGGCGGGCACGTACTGTTGTACCTGCGCCAGTACTCGTCAGGTAGGAGTGATCGGGTGCCGATAGAATCGCCTGCCCAGCCAGCGTGCGCCGTTTGCGTGCGGGCATTCACTTCCTGCTGACCCATGAAACTGATCGGATCCACCACCAGCCCGTACGTGCGCAAAGTGCGCATTGTGCTGGCCGAGAAAAAGCTCGACTACCAGTTCGTGCAGGACAACGTCTGGGGGGATGACACCACGGTGACCGCCTCCAACCCGCTGGGCAAGGTGCCCTGCCTGCTGATGGAAGGCGCCGAGGCCGTGTTTGATTCGCGCGTGATCGTGGAATACCTCGACACCCTCTCGCCCGTGGGCAAGCTGATTCCCTCCTCGGGCCGCGAGCGCGCCGAGGTGAAGACCTGGGAAGCCCTGGCCGATGGCGCCATGGACGCCGGCATTCTGGCCCGCATGGAAGCCACCTGGGTGCACCGCTCTGATGAACAGCGCTGCCAGGCCTGGATCGACCGGCAAATGGGCAAGGTGAACGCGGCCCTCAAGGCCATGAGCCAGGGGCTGGGCGACAAGCCTTATTGCAGCGGCATCCACCTGAGCCTGTCGGACATTGCCGTGGGCTGCGCCCTGGGTTGGCTGGAGTTCCGCTACCCCGAACTGGCCTGGCGCACCGAATACCCGAACCTGGGCAAGCTGATGGACAAGCTGATGCAGCGCCCCAGCTTTGCGGACACCAAACCGGGCGCCTGACGCCCTGGGCCCCAGGGCCTTGCCCACCACCCCGGCGCAAGCTGGCGCGGGCTCCCCGCTGCGGGCGGCGCGGGTATCTTGGGGGGCAAAGCGGGCTGTGGTTCGCTTATGCTCGGCTGGCTATGAACGAACTGGTTAGAACTCCTTTGGTGGGCGAGCCTGCCCCCCGCCGTACTGCACGCAAAGCTTCCGCAGCGGCGCCGGAACGTGGCCGGGTGAACGACCCGGACCGCACCATGGCCAACATCCTGGAAGTGGCCACGGCCGAGTTTGCCGACAAGGGGCTGGCGGGCGCGCGTATCGACGAGATCGCCGCGCTGACCCACACCAGCAAGCGCATGATTTACTACTATTTTGGTAGCAAAGAGGGCTTGTACCTGGCGGTGCTCGAAGAGGCTTACCGGCGCATTCGCCAGATCGAGACGAGCCTGCGCCTGGAAGACATGGAGCCCGAGGCCGCGCTGCGCACCCTGGTGGGCTTCACCTTCGACTACCAGCTGGACAACCCCGATTTCATCCGCCTGGTGATGAACGAGAACATGCACCGGGGCGAGTTCATTCGCCGCTCCGCCACCATCCAGGAGCTGAACGTGCCCGCCATCAACGCCGTGCAGGCGGTGTACGAACGCGGCGTGGCCAGCGGGGTGTTTCGCCCGCACATGGACCCGATTGACCTACACATGTCCATCTCGGCCCTGTGCTTCTTCAATGTGGCCAACCGCCACACCTTCAGCGCGATCTTCAAGCGCTCACTCGACGAACCCGAGGCCCTGGCCCAGCGGCGCGATTCCATCATCGACATGGTGGTGCGCTTCGTGCGTGCCTGACCGCTTCTTTGATGCCTCTGCTGCTGTGGCCCTGCTGGCCCTGGATGGCCGCTGGCGGGCTTGAGGGCAGATGTGCGCGTGAATTCTGGGCCTGCCATTCACCAAGGGTTTGCCCGAATCATTAAAACTAACCAGTTCGTACAAAATAATTCCAGCAGCCGATAACGTTTTGACTGGAGACAACCATGTTCGATTTGGTGGACCGCGTTTTGCGGGGCTACACACGAGCGCTGGACATGCTGGGGGGCTTGTTCCTCGCCCTCATGGTGGTGCTGGTCTTCGGCAACGTGGTGCTGCGCTACGCCTTCAACTCGGGCCTGACCATGTCCGAAGAAGTCTCGCGCTGGCTGTTTGTGTGGCTGACCTTCATGGGCGCTGTGGTGGCCCTGCGCGAACACGGGCACCTGGGCACCGATGCCCTGGTGTCGCGCCTGCCCCGCACGGGCAAGAAGATCTGCCTGGTGCTGGCCCAGGTGTCCATGCTGTATGTGTCCTGGTTGCTGCTCAAAGGCAGCTGGGTGCAGGCAGAGATCAACTGGGACACCGAAGCGCCCGTCACCGGCGCGTCGGTGGGCATCTTCTACGCCAGCGGCGTGATGCTGGGCATTTCCTCCATGGCCATCTTGCTGCGCGACTTGCTGCGCACGCTGCTCACCCACCCGAGCGACCAGGAACTGGTGATGGTGCAGGAAAGCGAAGAAGTGGCCGCGCTGGAGCAGCGCAACCTGGGCGATGTGGCGCCCCATTTTTCGCACGGGCCCATCGTGGCCAAAGACGATTCGCCGCCTGCGCGCAAGCCTTGATGGCCCGCGCCCACCGCCCCCTCTTTCCTGAGCACCGCCGCCCATGACCGTCGCCATCTTCCTCGGCTCTCTGCTGATCGCCATGGCGATTGGCATTCCCATCGCCTACTCGCTGCTCCTCAGCGGCATTGCGCTGATGTGGCACCTCGATCTGTTCGACGCCCAGATCCTGGCGCAGAACGTCATCAACGGCGCAGACTCGTTCCCGCTGCTGGCGGTGCCGTTCTTCATGCTGGCGGGCGAAATCATGAACGTGGGCGGGCTGTCCAAACGCATCGTCAAGCTGGCACTGGCTGTGGTGGGCCATGTGCCCGGTGGCCTGGGCTACGTGGCCATCATGGCGGCGGTGATTCTTGCGGCGGTATCGGGCTCTGCGGTGGCCGATGCAGCGGCACTGGCTTCGCTGCTGCTGCCCATGATGGTGGCGGCCGGGCACGACAAGGCGCGCTCTGCGGGCCTGATTGCCTCGGCGGGCATCATCGCCCCGGTCATTCCGCCGTCCATCGGTTTCGTGATTTTTGGTGTGGCGGCCAATGTGTCCATCAGCAAGCTGTTCCTCGCGGGCATCGTGCCCGGGGTGCTGCTGGGCATCGCGCTGGCCATCACCTGGTGGTGGCTGGTGCGCCGTGAAAAAGTGGCGCCACCCGCCCGCGCCAGCCGCGCGGAAGTGCTCAAGGCCCTGCGCGAATCGGTGTGGGCCCTGGGCTTGCCCGTCATCATTCTGGTGGGCCTGCGCATGGGCGTGTTCACGCCGACCGAAGCGGCCGTGGTGGCCGCCGTGTACGCCCTGTTCGTCGCCATGGTGGTGTACCGCGAACTGAGCTTTGGGCAGTTGGCAGAAATCTTTCAAGCCGCCGCACGCACCAGCGCCGTGGTGATGTTCCTGGTGGCTGCGGCCATGGTGTCGGCCTGGCTCATCACGGTGGCCGACCTGCCCAGCAAGATCATTGGCATGCTGGAGCCCTTCATGGACAACCAGACGCTGCTGCTGGTCGCCATCATGCTGCTGGTGATGATTGTGGGCACGGCCATGGACATGACCCCCACCATCCTCATCCTGACGCCTGTGCTCATGCCCGTGGTGAAGGCCGCTGGCATCGATCCCGTCTACTTCGGCGTGCTGTTCATCATCAACAATGCCATCGGCCTCATCACCCCGCCCGTGGGCACGGTGCTCAACGTGGTGGCAGGGGTGGGACGCATTTCCATGTCGGATGTGACGCGCGGTGTCATGCCCTTCATGCTGGCGCAGTTCATCGTGATGTTCCTGCTGGTGGCCTTCCCATCCATCGTGATGGTGCCGCTGCGCTGGCTGGGCGGCTGAACGCCCTCGCCGCCCTTTTCCTCTTACGGCCTTGCTTCATCCATCCCTACCAAGGAGCCTTCCATGACCCTCTTGAAAACCCTGCTGGCCACGGCGCTGGTGGCTGCCTCGCTGGTGTCGGGCGCGCACGCCCAAGACCGCACCATCAAGTTCGCGTTCCAGAACCAGAAGGATCACCCCCAGGCGCAGGGCGCGCAAAAGTTTGCCGACCTGGTGGCGGCCAAGAGTGGCGGCAAGATCCAGGTCAAGCTGTTCCCCGGCGGCACGCTGGGCGGCGATTTGCAGACCGTGTCGGCCCTGCAAGGCGGCACGGTGGAGATGACGGTGCTGAACGCGGGCATCCTGTCGGCACAGACCAAGGAATTCGGCATTTACGACTTCCCGTTCCTGTTTGCCTCGCCGCAAGAGGCCGATGCCGTGACCGACGGCCCCTTCGGCAAGAAGCTGCTCGACAAGCTCAAGGCCAAGAACTTGGTGGGCCTGGCCTACTGGGAGCTGGGCTTTCGCAACGTCACCAACAGCAAAAAGCCCATCACCAAGGCTGAAGACCTGGCGGGCCTGAAGATCCGCGTGATCCAGTCGCCCATCTATATCGACATGTTCAACGCCCTGGGCGCCAACGCCGTGCCCATGCCCTTCCCCGAGCTGTACACCGCGCTGGAGCAAAAGGCCGTGGACGGGCAGGAGAACCCGGTCACCACCATCCTCTCGTCCAAATTCAACGAAGTGCAAAAGCACCTGGCCATCACGCGCCACATGTACAACCCGCAGGCCGTCATCGTCAGCAAGAAGTTCTGGGACGGCCTCTCGCCCGCCGAGCAAAAGTGGATCAACGACGCCATGGCCGAAGCCACCACGTTCCAGCGCGGCGTCTCGCGCGTGCAGTCGGACGTGGCGCTCGACCAGCTCAAGAAGGCAGGCATGCAGGTGACCGAATTCCCTGCCGCCGAGCTGGACAAGCTGCGCGCCAAGATGAAGCCTGTGATTGAAAAGCACAGCGAAAAGGTGGGCGTCGACACGGTGAAAGAGGTGTACGACACCCTGGCCAAGCTGCGCGCTGCCAAATAAGCGCTGGCCTTAAACACGCACCTGAGCAAGCACCTCGGGTGCGGGCGTTGGTATCGCTGCCGGGCCGGTGGCGGCCATTGGGCAGACAATGCCGTATTTCCCTCGTTACGCTGATTCCACCGCCATGAGCATTCTTCTTCTGAACGGCCCCAACCTGAACCTGCTGGGCACGCGCGAACCCCACATCTACGGTGCCGACACCCTGGCCGATGTGGAGCGCCACTTTGCCGCCGAGGCGGAGCGGCTGGGCACCACGGCCGCCTGCTTCCAGAGCAACCACGAAGGCCACCTGATTGACCGCATCCACGCTGCGCGCCTGGACGGTACGCGCGGCATCGTCATCAACCCCGGGGGCCTCACCCACACCAGCGTGGCGCTGCGCGATGCGCTGGCGGGCGTGGCCCTGCCGGTGGTGGAAGTGCACATCAGCAACGTGCACAAGCGCGAAGAGTTTCGCCACCACTCCTACATCTCGGGCATTGCCGATGGCGTGATTGCAGGCCTGGGCATCCAGGGCTATGAAATGGCGCTGCACTACCTGGTGCGCAAGCTGGCCAAGGCGGCATGAACGCGGCGGGCGCCTCGGTCCGCTAACTGTTCGCGCGGCGCTTGAGCCAGCGCATCAGCCCGCCCACCACGGGCAGCTTTTCGTACAGCTCCTCGGCGGCGTCCCAATAGTCGCGGTGCAGTGTGACCAGGCCTTGCTCGTCGAGCACCAGGTGCGAGGCGCCGCGCACTGTCTGCGTCACGCCCTTGTGAAAGTTCTGGAAGGCGAACAGGAAATCCCAGGTCAGAAAGCACTGCTGGCCTTGCACCACCCGGCCGGTGACGATGAAGCGCGGCTGTTCCAGCGCCTCGAACATATGGGAAAAGATGCCCTGGATGGCGGGCACGCCCTGCACCTCGTTGAACGGGTCTTTGAAGCGCGCCTCTGCCGCGTAAAGCTCGCCCAGTTGCGCCACACCTGCGGGCGACAGCGTTTCAAAAAAGACGATGACGCGGCTGACGGCTTCTTCCGTCAAGGCTGCTGGGGGGCTCAGGGGGTGTTCCATGGCGAGGGTTTTACAGGCCGGTAAAGCGGCGCACTGCCGGAAAGTACCACCGGTAGGGCAGCAACCGCAGCCATTTCATCCAGCGGGTGAAGCGTTTGGGGAAGTGGATGTCGAACTCGCCGTCTTCCCAGCCGCGCACGATGGCTGCAGCCGCTGCTTCGGGCGTGATGAGCGCGGGCATGGTGAAGTCGTTGCGCGCCGTCAGCGGCGTGGCCACGAAGCCCGGGTTCACCACGCTCACGCCCATGCCCAGTGCGTGCAGATCCAGGTACAGCGCCTCGGCCAGGTTGATGAGGGCCGCCTTGGTGGGGCCGTAGGCCAGGCTCTTGGGCAGGCCGCGAAAGCCCGCCACGCTGCTGACCAGGCTCACATGCCCTGGCCGCCCCATCTTGGCCGATGCGAGCATGGCCGGCAGCACGCTGGCCAGCACGCGCAAGGTGCCGGTGTAGTTCACGTCTTCGTGGCGCAGGGCTTCGGTCAGGTCGAAGTCGGTGGCGCGCATGTCGCGGTAGTGGCCCGCGCAGTAGCACACCAGGTCCAGCGGGCCGCCCGCCAGCACCTGCTGCGCAGCGGCCTTGACCTGGGCGGTGTGGGCCGTGTCCAGCGGCACGGCCACGCTGCCGGGGTGCTCATCTACAAACGCTTGCAGGGCTTGCGCGTTGCGGGCCGACACAATGACCTGCGCCCCCCGCGCATGCAGCAGCGCCGCTGTGGCTCGGCCAATGCCGCTGGAGGCGCCCACCAGCCACACGCGTCGGCCCTGCCAGTAATGGATGCGGGGATTGAGACTCATGGCGTGGCTCAGGTGCGCTTGGTGAACGACAGGGTGATCTCACCCAGCCGCACGCCAAACTTGCTCATCGTGGCGCGGTTGAGCATCACGCGCTCGTCGATCAGGTACATCCAGTCGTCAAAGTCCACGTGGTAGACCTTGCCATCCACCGGCAACGCCAGCGTGTAGGTCCAGCGAAAGGCGTTGCCCTGCGTCTGCCCCTTGGCCTGGCCCACTACGTCGTCGGCGGTGCCGGTGTAGTGGCCACCGGGCAGCTTGGTCAGCCGCCAGATGCGGCGCTGGGTGGGGCCGTCGGAATAGGTGAAGGCTTCGTCCAGCACGCCTTCGTTGTCCTTCCAGCTGCACTCCATCACCACCGTGAAGCGGCGGGCGATCTGGCCGCTGCGGCCCTGGAAGATGCCGTGGGCATCTACCGTGCCATTGAAGTACTGGGTCAGGTCCAGCACGGGCTTTTCGCTGGCGTATCCGGCCAGGTTCTGGCTGGCGCACCCGGTCAGGGCCGCAAGCGGCGCCACGGCGGTGGCGCCCAGAAGGGTTCGGCGTTGGATCATGGGAAGGCCTTGGTGGTGGGTGAGGTGCAGGGTTGCATTGAGAAAAATCACGGGGCCTGGAACGCAGCGCTGCCGGGCGTGCGCCGCACCACCAGCAGGTACAGCGCGGCAGCCGCCGCCAGCTTGAGCAGGCAGGGCAGCACGGCATACGCCAGGCTCAAGGTTTGCAGGCCGGCTTCGCTGCGGGTGCCGGGGGTGTAGCCCAGCAGGGCCAGCAGTGGCAGCGCCAGCCCGGCGGCCAGGGCCAGGTTGAGCTTGGTGGCAAAGTTCCACCAGCCAAAGTACGCGCCTTCGTGCTGGCCGCTGTCGCCTTCGTAGGCAATCACGCCGGCCAGCAGGGCGCTGGGCAGGGCCAGGTCGGTGCCCAGCGCCACGCCCGAGAGGGCGCACACCACGGCAAACGCGATGGCATCGCCAGTGCCCAAGGCTGCCGTCCAGGCAAACACGGCCACGGCCAGCAGCATGCCCATGAGCCAGGTGCGGGCCAGGCCAAAGCGGCCCACGGCGCGCAGCCACAGCGGGATCGACAGGGCGGCGCAGACGAAGTAGGCGCCCAGGAACAGCGGTTCCTGCGTGGATGGCGCCTGTAACCGGTCTTGCACAAAGAACAGCACCAGCGTGGCCGGGATGGCGCTGGCAATGCCGTTGAGCATGAACACCACCAGCAGGCGGCGGAAGGCCGGACGCCCCCAGGGCCGCCACAGGCTGGCGTGCTGGGCGGGGTGGTACACGCCATGCATGTCGGCACCCTGCGCCGCAGGCCGGGGCGCGCAGGCCCAGGCCCACCAGCCCAGCACCAGCGTGGCGGCAAACACGCCCAGCATGGCAGGCAGGCCCAGCAAGCTGGGCAGCAACGATGCCAGGACCACGCCCACCAGGGCCGCGCCTTCGCGCCAGGCCACGATGCGGCTGCGCAGTGCCTCATCACCGCCCAGGCGGGCGCCCCACGACTGGTGCGCAATGCTGAGCTGGCTGTAGGCCAGGTAGGTGGCCAGCAGGCACAGCAGCGCCCACCAGGCCAGGGCCTGCTGGCCCTGCACGGGCGGGAAGAACAGCGCCCACATGCCCAGCGCCAGCACCACGGCCGACCCGGCCCCCGCGCCCAGCACGGTGCGGGTGGAGCGGCCAAACAGCCGGTCGCTCAGCCGGCCCAGCAGCGGGTCGGTGGCGGCATCGAACAGGCGGGCCGCCAGCAGCACGGCCCCCAGCGTGGCCAGCGGCATGCCGTAGGCGCGCGCGTAGTGGTTGGGCAGCAGCACGTACAGCGGCAGCGCCACAAAGGCCAGGGACAGGCCCAGCAGGCCATAGGCCAGGCCTTGGCGTGCAGGCAGCGTGCCGGGTGCGCCAGGTGCGGTCATGGCGATCCTGCCGTGCTGCGGCTGGCCAGCAGCGCCTGGCGCAGCGCGGGCTCTGACGTGTTGGGCGAGAGCCAGATGCCAAAGAACAGGCGCGCAAATTCAGGGTCGGCCACCTTGCCCACCACCTTGTCGCCCATGCGAAAGACGGCACCGCCGCCTGGGCGGTAAATGCCGGTGAGGGTGTCGCCCGGCTTCACATCGGGCAAGGCGGCTTGCAACGCGGCTTGCCAGCGTTCGGCCTGTTCGGCGCTGAACGGGGCCACGCGCCGCATTTCTTCGATGGAGCGTTTGGCGATGGCCTGCGCGGTGAAGTTGCGCTGGTAGGTCAGAGCCAGCGCCAGGGGCTGGTCGCCGTAGCGCTCAGGGGCAAAGCCGGGGCTCACCCACAGGCGTGCCTGGTACACCTCCAGCCCAAAAAAGCGCATCGTGCCTTGGCCAGCCAGCACCGTGCCGGGCAGGGGCGTGGTTTCGCTGCCCTGTGCGGGGTTTGATAAAAAAGTGGCTGTAACGCACGCCAATAAAGCGCAAGCAGCTATCGTTTTCATAGTAAATGGCCCGGCGGTGGAAGGAGGTGGTCAGGCAGCGGCGCTGTCGTTCACCAGCGTGTACTGCACGAGGTCGATGTTCTGCATGGCAAACGCGGCTTCGCAGTAGGCGAGGTAGAACTCCCAGATGTGCATGAAGCGCTCGTCAAAGCCCAGCTTCAAAATCTCAGCGCGCTGCGCCAGGAAGCGCTCGCGCCAGCGTTTGAGGGTTTCGGCGTAGTCCTGCCCAAAGGCGAACTCGTCCACCACGCGAAGGCCTGCGGCCTCGGCTTCGCGGCGGAACTCGCGCGGGCAGGGCAGGCAGCCGCCGGGGAAGATGTACTGCTGGATGAAATCGGTGGAGCTGATGTAGCGCTTGAACAGCCCGTCGTCGATCACGATGCTCTGAATGCAGGCCTTGCCGCCGGGCTTGAGCAGGCGCTTGATGGAAGCAAAGTACGTGGGCCAGTATTCGCGCCCCACGGCCTCCACCATTTCAATGGAGCAGATGGCGTCGTACGGGCCGTCGCTGATGTCACGGTAGTCCTGCAGCCGCAGGTCGGCCTGGCCCGCCACGCCGTGCTGCGCCATGCGCTTGCGGGCAAACGCGAGCTGTTCGGTGGACAGCGTCACGCCGGTGAGCGTGGCGCCGAATTCGGTGGTGGCCATTTCGGCCAGCGCGCCCCAGCCGCAGCCAATCTCCAGCACCCGGTCGCCCGGCTGCACACCGGCCATGCGCAGCGCCCGGCGCACCTTGGCGAGCTGGGCGGTGCGCATGTCGCCACCCGCATCGCCCTCGAACCAGGCGGACGAGTAGTTCATCGTGTCGTCCAGCCACAGCTCGTAAAACGCATTGCCCAGGTCGTAATGCGCGTGGATGTTTTTCTGGCTGTTGGCCTTGGTGTTGCGGTTGAGCAGGTGCTTGATGCGGTACAGCAGACGCCCGGCCCAGGTGCCGTAGATCACGCCTTCCACCTGCTGGCGGTTGGCGATGAAGAGCTTGAGCAGGTCGGTCAGGTGCGGTGTGGTCCAGTCGCCAGCGATGTAGCTCTCGGCAAAGCCGATGTCGCCCGACTTGAGGGCGGCACTGCACACGTTCCAGTTCTTGAAGGCAATGGCCGCCGAGGGGCCGCCACCGGGGCCAAAGTGCCGCTGCGTGCCGTCGGGCAGCTGCACCGTGAGGTGGCCGTGCTGCAGGCGCTGCAGCAGTTGCAGAGCGGTGCGCGCGGCAGCGGGCGTGCCAGCGGGCAAGGCCAGGGCAGAACGGGGTGCGGTGGTGGAGTTCATGGCAGTGGTCTCGCAGGTGGGTGCGGAATACGGGTCGTGCATGTCAACGGGTCACGATCGAGGCCGGGGCCTCGGGCTTGCGATGAAAACGAACGCGCTTGAGCCACAGCTGCAGCGCGTGCCAGTGGATGCGGGCGATGATGGCCAGCGTCATGGCCGGGTAGCCCCACAGCGCCTGGCGCAGGGTGCGGGCCGTAGCGGGTTGCAGGGTGCCGCTCACGCTGGTCTGGATGAGGGGGCCATTGGCGTCGTCGTAATCAATGCGCACCACGGTGCGGCCGGCATCCTGCGGGCCGGGGGCTGTGCGCATGAAGCGGAAGCGGTAGCCGCCCGTCACTTCGCAAAACGGCGACACATGGAACACCTTGCGCGCCTGCTGCTCCACGCCGTACTGCGGGGCGTCGAGCAAATAGCAATGGCGCTCGCCAAAGGTGTTGTTCACCTCGACCAGGATGGCGCGCAGGCTGCCATCGGCGCGGTGGCAGTACCAGAAGCTCACCGGCTTGAAGGTGTAGCCCAGCACGCGCGGGTAGGTGTGCAGCCACACCTCGCCCGTGGCGTCGTCAATGCCTTCGGCCTGCAGCAGGCCGTCCAGCCACGCCAGGGCGCCGCCTTGCTCGGCGCTGCGGCCATCACCATGGTCCACGTCGTGGAAGCTGATGGCCCCGCGCCGGTTCACGGCCAGCGCGCCGGGGCTACCGCCCTGGGCCAGCGTGCGCATGGGCAGCATGGCGAAAAACGTGGCGTAGGCAAACGCATGGCGGGCAGGCCGCAGCCGCGTGTGGCGCACTTGGCCAAAGCCCAGCAGCGGCTGCGCGGTGGCGATGGGAGCGCGGGGCTCGGTGTTCATGCGGCCAGCCTTTGCGGTGCTTGCAACAGCGGCACCAGTTGGCGCGCCACGGACAGGCCGGATTTGAGCCCGTCTTCGTGGAAGCCGTAGCCCGTCCAGGCACCGCAGAACCAGGTGTTGTGCTGGCCTTGCAGCGCAGGCACCTGCTGCTGCGCCGCAATGGCGCCCAAATCGAACACGGGGTGGGCGTATTCGTACTCGCCAATGATCTGGCGCGGGTTGATGTTGCGCACCGGGTTGAGCGACACCACCACCGGCTGGGCAAACGGCAAGGGCTGCAGCTGGTTGAGCAGGTAGTGCAGGCACACACTGGTGCTTTCGCGTGCGCTCTCGCGGTCGGTTTGCTGGGCGCGCTCGTAGTTCCAGGCGGCCCAGGCAGCGCGGCGCTGCGGCAGCACGGTGGTGTCGGTGTGCAGCACGGCGCGGTTGGGCTGGTAGCGGATGGCGCCCAGCACCTCACGCTCCTGCGCTGTGGGTTGCGCCAGCAGCGCCAGGGATTGGTCGGAATGCGTGGCCAGCACCACATGGTCGAAATGCTCGGTGCCCTGGTCGGTGGACACGCGCACGCCGGCGGCGTCGCGCTCGATGCGGCGCACGGGGGTGTTCAGGCGCTTGTCGGGCACGCCGGCCAGGATTTTTTCGACGTAGTTGCGGGCGCCGCCGGTCACCGTCCACCACTGGGGCCGGTTCGCCACCTGGATCAGGCCGTGGTTGTGGCAGAAGCGGATCATCGTTGCCACCGGGAACTTCAGCATCTGGTCCGTCGGGCAGCTCCAGATGCAGCCCAGCATGGGCAGGAAGTACCAGTCGCGGAAGGCGTCGCCAAAGCGGTGTTCTTTGAGGAAGTCGCCCAGCGGCTGCATCAGCGCCTGCTCGGCATGGGCCCGGGCAATGCGGGTGCACAGCTGGTTGAAGCGCAGCAGGTCGGTCAGCATGCCCCAGAAACGGGGGTTGACCAGGTTGCTGCGCTGGGCGAACACGGTCGAGAGGTTGGTGCCGCTCCACTCCAGTGCCTTGCCGCCGCGCGCACCGGGCACCTGCACCGAGAACGACATGTCGGACTTGGCCGTGGCCACGCCCAGCTCGGCCAGCAGGGCGATCAGATTCGGATAGGTGCGTTCGTTGAAGACCAGAAAGCCCGTGTCCACCCCGTGGGTGACGGCTTTGCCCGCCGCGTTGGGCAGGGTCACATCCACCGTGTGGGTGTGGCCGCCAAAGTAGCTGCCGGATTCAAACAAGGTGACTTGCGCCTGGCTGCGCAACTGGTGCGCCACCGAGAGCCCGGAGATGCCGGAGCCGATGATGGCGACTTTCATGGCCGGCCCCCTCTGGCCGACTCAGCGAATAAAAAGGTTGCGAAGCACCCCGAAACGAATAAGAGAGGGAGGGAGGAGAAGCGCTCCAGGAGGGCAGTCGGAACCCGAGGCACCGAAAGGCTTCGCAACGTTAAACCGGGAGAGCACGTACCGCGCTCTTGCAGGGGATAGAGTGGGGCCCCTTTGCAGAAGTTCCAGAGCTGATCGCGCATTTTTTTTAAAGAAAAGTAAAGAAGGGTTGCCGCTCAGCGGGGCGCCGCCACCGCGAGCTGCTGCTCAATGGCCCGCACCAGGCTCTTGCTGTCGGGGGCGGTCATGCTGGAATAGTTGTCCACCAGCCGGCCATCGCGGCCCAGCAGGTATTTGTGGAAGTTCCACTTGGGCGCCGTGCCCGAGAGCTGGGCCAGCTGCTTGTACAGGGGCGACGCGTCGGCCCCGCGCACGGCGGTCTTGGCAAACATGGGGAACTTCACCCCGAAGGTGTTTTCGCAAAAGTCAGCAATTTCCTTGTTGCTGCTCTTTTCCTGTGCGAAATCGTTGGACGGGAAGCCCAGCACCACCAGCCCCTTGTCCTTGTAGCGGCTGTACAGCTCTTCCAGCCCCTTGTACTGGCCGGTGAAGCCGCAGTAACTGGCCGTGTTCACCACCAGCACCACCTTGCCCGCGTATTGGCACAGCGACTGGGGCTTTTCGTCCTGCAGGCGCAGATAGGTGTGCTGCAGCGTGGCCGGGCAAGCTGCAGCGCTGGCGGCGGCAGGCGCATCGGCCGCGTGGGCGGCCGGGTTGGCAAACCCCCATAGCCCCACTATGGCCAGTTGGACGACGATGTAACGATGGGTCAGTGCGGCGCGCATGGTCTTCTCTGAAGTGATGGGTAAGCAATTTAACCGCTGAATCATTTTTTGTCCAAGTGAGTTTTTATTTGTACTGATTGGTATACGGTTGACCTGCGCGTTTGGATTCAGCACGCGTGCCTGACCACCTGGCGGGCCAGGGAGCATCGGTTTTCAAGCAAGAAATGGGTGTAAAGCCCGCCAGATAAGCGCAAGCAGCTATGTTTTTAATAGCTATTGGACTGCGCAGGCGCAGAGATACCTGGGCCCAGCGCCTGCTGGCGACGCGAACGCCCTCCCGCCAAAGCCAGGCGCCGGGTAGGGGGTTGCGAGAGGGGTGCGGGGGCTTGCGGCCGCCGCAGGGGGTCAGACCAGCGGGAGCAGCCGGTCCAGCGCGATCTTGACGCGCACGTCCTTGTGGGCGACCACGCCGGTGATCTTCCATTGCGGCTGCGATGTGTCGCGGGGGATGAACTCGCCCGTGGGCATGCCCAGGCGGTTGGTGACGATGGCCACGCGCGGGGTGGTGGCGCTGATGCCGCGGCGCAGCACCACGCCCACTTCCTCGCTGGCCAGGCGCACGAAGGCGCCGGGCGGGTACACGCCCAGGCCTTTGACGAGGGCGGCGCCAGCTTCGTCCACCTTGTTTTCCTCGTCGTAATAGCTGGCCTTCATGGCCGCAGTCACGGGCATGGGCCAGCGCGAGGCGCGGGGTGAGATGCGCGCGCCAAACACGTCAGCGCGCTGGATCAGGCGTGCCATTTGCTCGCCTTCGGTCTTTTCGGCGAAGGGGCCGGGCTTGCGGTGGTGGTGGTGGCGCACGGCCTCCAGCCACACCGCGTCGGTCACCCCCAGCTCGGCCAGCATCGCGGCCGAGCGGGCGGCGTGGTCTTCCACGGCGGCAATCTGGCGGGCGGTCAGGGGCTGGGTTTGCTGTGCGAGCTGGTCTTGCAGCTCGGTCATGGCAATGTTCATGGTCAGGCCCGCAGCGCCCAGGCGGCGCACCTGGGCGGGCGACCACCGCAGCATTTCGCGGGCCACCACCATGCAGACGCAGCTGACCAGCATGGCGTGAGTGCCGCTGTACAGGCGGGTTTCCTGGGCCGACAGGAAGATCAGTGCCAGCAAGGTGGCGTCTGGCGCCTGCTCGCAGCGGCGGGCCAGGTCTTCGTGCAGGGCCTGCAGGCGCTCCCGAAAATCCACCGCCTTGGGCGCCCGCAGCACCTGCATCACGCGCAGTTGCAGCTCGGACCAGTCCAGGGGCCCGCGCTCTTCGCGGTTGCGGGCAGGGGCAGGCGCCGGGGCGGGGGCGCTCATCTTCACAGAGGCCAGCTCGCCCAGCGAGGTTTCTGCCATCAGCATTTGCTGCAAGCGGCCCACGTAGGCGCGGTAGCTGTCGCCGGATTCGTCCACATCCACGCACAGTTGAATGCCCATGCCCGTGATGTCGCTCAATGCTTTGGCATCACTCACCACAAAGCCTTTTTGGGCCAGCAACGCGCCATTGGCGGAACGCAGCGCAAAAGGCAGGGGTTGGCCGAGGGGCACCGACTCGGAATTGATGGGGACGAGGTTCATAGGCGGAAGCCATTATCCCGAGAACTGCAACTGTCAAAAGCTTGCAAACCCCCGGGCTTGCCCCGTAGTTCGGGCCTTCAACGGGCTTCAGGGGTGTTGGCCGACCCTCCCGTCACGCGCCGCCAGAGCTTTCCGAACTTCAGCCCCAGGTCGTCCACCCCGGTGAACACGGCGGGAATGACCAGCAGGCTCAGGAAGGTGGAGGTGATCAGCCCGCCAATCACCGCCACCGCCATGGGCGAGCGAAAGCTTCCGTCCGCCGCGCCCAGCCCCAGGGCAATGGGCATCATGCCCGCGCCCATGGCCAAGGTGGTCATGATGATGGGGCGCGCGCGCTTGTGGCAGGCGTCCATCAGCGCTTCAAAGCGCGTCATGCCCTGCTCGCGCCGCGCCAGGATGGCGTATTCCACCAGCAGGATGGAGTTCTTGGTGGCAATGCCCATCAGCATGATGAGCCCGATGAGCGAGGGCATCGAGAAGCTCTTTTGCGCAATCAGCAGCCCCACAAACGCTCCGCCCAAAGACAGCGGCAGCGCCACCAGGATGGTGGCCGGGTGCAAAAAGTCCTTGAACAGCAGCACCAGCACGATGTAGATGCACAGCACGCCGGTGAGCATGGCCAGGCCAAAGCTGGTGAACAGCTCCTCCATCATTTCGGCATCGCCAATGGTGATCTGGCGCACGCCGGGCGGCAGGTTGGTGATGGAGGGCAGCGCGGCCACGGCCTGCGTCACGTCGCCCAGCGGCTGGCCCGACAGCTCGATCTCGAAGTTCACGTTGCGCGCGCGGTCGTAGCGGTCCACCACGGCGGGGCCGCCGCTGAACTCCAGCGTGGCCACCTGCCCCAGCAGCACCGGGCCCTTGGCGCCGGGCACGGGCAGGCGCTCGAGCACCGAGAGGTCCTTGCGCGCATCGTCTTGCAGCTTGACGACGATGGGCACCTGGCGCGAGGCCAGGTTCAGCTTGGGCAGGGCCGTGTCGTAGTCGCCCACGGTGGCAATGCGCAGGGTCTCGGCAATGGCGCTGCTGGTCACGCCCAGGTCGGCGGCGCGGGCAAAGTCGGGGCGCACGGCGATTTCCGAGCGCACCAGGCTGGCGGTGGACGAGATGCTGCCCAAGCCGGGGATGGTGCGCAGGTCTTTCTCTACCGCCAGCGCGGCGGTCTGCAGCGCCTGCGGGTCGTCGCCGGTGAGCACCAGCACATACTTCTCGCCCGAGCCGCCCAGGCCCACCTTGGTGCGCACGCCGGGCAGGGTTTCCAGCGCCGTGCGGATGTCGGCCTCGATGCCCTGCTTGCGCGGGCGCTCGCCGCGCGCATCCAGCGTGATGGTCAGCGTGGCCTTGCGCGTTTCGGCATTGCTGCCGCCCGCGAACGGGTCCGACCCCGCCGAGCCGCCGCCGATGGTGGTGTACACGCTCTTCACATGCGCCACTGCGGCCACGCGCTGGCGCGCGTCTTCCGCCACGCCACGGGTCTGGGCCAGCGTGGCGCCAGGGGGCAGCTCCAGGTACACCTGGGTTTGCGAGTTGTCGTCCGGCGGGATGAAGCCCGTGGGCAGCAGCGGGATGAGCGCGAGCGAGCCCACAAAGAACGCAATGGTGGCGGCGAAGGTGATCCAGCGGTGCTTGATGCACCACGCAGCCCAGCGCAGGTACACGCCCATCCAGCGCGGCTCGTCGTGGGCGGTGACGATGGGCTTCAAGATGTACGCCGCCATCATGGGCGTGAGCACCCGCGCCACCACCAGGCTGGCAAACACGGCGAGCGACGCCGTCCAGCCAAACTGTTTGAAGAACTTGCCCGCAATGCCGCTCATGAATGCGGTGGGCAAAAACACCGCAATCAGCGTGAAGGTGGTGGCCACCACGGCCAGGCCGATTTCGTCCGCCGCCTCCATCGCGGCCTGGTAAGGCGTCTTGCCCATGCGCAGGTGGCGCACGATGTTCTCGACCTCGACGATGGCGTCGTCCACCAGAATGCCCACCACCAGCGACAGCGCCAGCAGCGTGATCACGTTGATGGAAAAGCCCAGCCACTGCATGCCGATGAACGCCGGAATGACCGACAGCGGCAGCGCCACCGCCGACACAAACGTGGCCCGCCAGTCGCGCAAAAACAGCCACACCACCACCACGGCCAGCAGTGCGCCTTCGTACAGCAGGTGCATCGACCCGTCGTACTCCTCCTGCACAGGCTGAACAAAGTTGAAGGCCTCGGTCACCTCCAGCCCGGGGTGGGCTTCGCGCAGTTCAGCCAGCGCCACTTTCACGGCGGCACCCACTTCCACTTCGCTGGCGCCCTTGCTGCGGGCCACTTCAAAGCCCACCACGGGTTTGCCGTTGAGCAGCGCCAGGGCGCGGGGCTCGGCAATGGTGTCGGTCACGGTGGCCACCTGGTCCAGCCGCAGATGGCGGCCATCAGAAAGGGCCAGGGTCAGGCCCGCCAGCTCTTGGGCGGTCTGCACCGTGGCCAGCGTGCGCACGGGTTGCTCGCTGCCGCCCAGGTCGGTGCGGCCACCGGCGCTTTCGGTTTGCACCAGGCGCAGTTGGCGCGATACATCGGCCGCCGTGGCGCCCAGCGCCTGCAGCTTGAGCGGATCGAGCGCCACATGCACCTGCCGATCCACCCCGCCCACGCGGTTCACGGCGCCCACGCCGGGCACGGTGAGCAGCTTCTTGGCCACGTCGTTGTCCACAAACCACGACAGCCCCTCGTCGTCCATGCGCGGCGAGGCCACGGTGAACGCCAGCACCGGCTGCGCGGCCAGGTCCATCTTGGTGATGATGGGGTCGCGCACATCGCCGGGCAAGTCAGCGCGCACGCGCGCCACGGCCGAGCGCACGTCGTCCAGCGCTTCTTGCGTGGGCTTTTCCAGGCGGAACTCGGCGGTGATGGTGGCTCCGCCATCCTGCACCTTGGTGTAGATGTGCTTGAGGCCCTGCAGCGTGGCGATGCTGTTTTCGACCTTGCGGGCCACATCGTTTTCGAGCTGGGTGGGCGAGGCGCCGGGCAGGCTCACCGTCACCGAGATGGTGGGCAGGTCCATGTCCGGAAAGTTCTGCACCTTCATGGCGTTGAATGCGATCAGGCCGCCGAAGGTCAGCAGCACAAACAGCATCAGCGCCGGGATCGGATTCTTGATCGACCAGGTAGAGACATTCATGCAAATGCTCCTTATTTGCTAGCTGCCTGCGATTGCGGGACGGGCGCTGGAGCCTGTTTTGGCTTGGATTCTGCGGTGTCGTTGGCCACGCGCACCAGATCGCCTTCGTTCAGAAAGCCCGCTCCGCGCACGGCCACGGTGGCGCCCGCGTCCAGCCCGGCGGTGATCTCCACCCGGTCGGCCACGCGGCGGCCCGGCTGCACCTTGCGCTGCTGCACGCGCTGCTGGCCGTCCACCACAAACACGTAGAAGAAGCCATCGCGCACCACCACCGCCTCTTGCGGCACGGTGAGCGCCTGGCCCTCGCCCAGCGCAAAGTCTCCGCGCGCAAACATTCCGGCGCGGATATCGGCGTGGGCGGGCAGGTCCACATAAACCAGGGCGTTGCGTGTTTGCGTGTCCACGGTGGGCGCCACCATGCGCACGGTGCCTTCCACCGCCGCGCCGCTGGCAGCCGTGACCTGCACCTTGGCGCCTGTGCGGATGCGCGCCAGCTCGGCCTGGGTGACTTCGGCGCGCCACTCCAGTCGGCCCTTGCGCACCATGCGGAACAGCTCGGTGCCCGAGCCCACCACCGCACCCACGGTGGCGGTGCGGGCGGAGATCACGCCGCTGTCGGGCGCCAGCACCTGGGTGAACTTCAGCCGCAGCTGCTGCGCGTTGAGCTGCGCGCGGGCGGCCTCCACGCGCGCCTTGGCGGTCTGCTCGGCGGTGGTGTATTGCTGGATCTGTTGCTGGCTCAAGGCACCCGAGGCTTGCAGGCCTCGCGCACGCTCGGCGTTGGCGGCGGCCTCGGCGGCGTTGGCCTCGGCTTCCATCACGCTGGCGCGGGCCTGGGCCACGTCGGCCTGCACGGTGTCGGCGGCAAAGGTGGCCAGCACTTGGCCCGCCTTGACCACATCGCCCACGTTCACGTTCACGGCCGTCAGGCGCAGGCCGTTGCTTTCAGCGCCCACGCTGGCCTCCTGCCAGGCGGCCACGTTGCCGTTGGCCGACAGGCGCTGGGGCACGCTGGTGCGCTGGGGCTGGGTGGTGGTCACCGTGAGGGCGGGGCGGGGTTGCGCGGCGGCAGGTTGGTCGGCCGCGCGCGAGGCGCCGGTGTGCAGCAGCGCGGCGCTGCCGGTCAGCACGCACAGGGCGACCAGGGCCAGGGCGACGGGAGAGAGTTTGAATGCGGGCATGTGCATCGTCCGTTTCTTCAAAAAGGGGGCTCGGGTTTGGGGCGCTCAGAGCGCCGGGGCGGCTGGCGTGTTTGGGGCTGTGGGGTTGGCGGCATCAAAGCCGCCCCCGGCTGCGCGGTACAGCGCCACCCAGGCCGACTGGCGCTCGTGCTGCAGGGCCAGCAGCGTGCGGCGGGCGTCTTCCAGCTCCACCAGGCTGGCCAGGCCACCGCGCCAGCGGGCCTCGGTGGCGTCGAACGAGGTGCGGTAGCCCTGCACGGCGGCGCGGGCGCTGTCGGCGCGCTCGGCGGTGCTTTGCAGGCGCACCAGGGCTTGCTCGACCTCACTCACGGCCTGGCGCACGCGGCCCTGGTACACGGCCACGGCCTCGTCGTAATGGGCGCGGGCGGCATCCACCTGCGCCGTGCGGCGGCCACCGTCCAGCAGCGGCAGGCTCAGTGCCAGCGGGCCGAAGGACCAGGTGCTGAGGTCGGTGGTGGTGCCCGCAGCACGGCTCCAGGCGGTGCCCACGGTGCCGGTGAGCGACAGGCGTGGCCAGCGCTGCGCCTGGGCGCTGCCCACCTCGGCACTGGCGGCGGCCACTTCGCGCTCGGCGTTGTACACATCGGGCCGCTGCGACACCACCTGCACGGGCAGTGTGGCGATGGTGAAGCGGGCTTCGTCAAAGCCAGGCACGGGGGCGGTGGTGATCTGATTGCGCAGGGCGGGCTCGGGCTCGCCGGTCAGCGCCACCAGGGTCTTGAAGTTCCACATCGCACTGCATGCGCTGCTGGGCCGCGCGGGCCGTGGCCTCGGCCGCGCTGGCGCTGGCCAGGGCCGCAGTGGCGGGCGCGGTGAAGCCTGCGCGCTGGCTGTCTTGTGTGAGGCGCGCGGTGGCCGCGCGTGACTGGGCATCGCGCTCGGCCACATCCAGCTGCTGCAGGCAGGTGCGCAGGCTGCTGACCTGCAGCGCCACCTCGGCGGCCACGCTCACACGGGCCTCGTGCCACAGGGCCTGGGCACCGGCCAGGCGTTCGGTGGCGGCATCGCGCGTGGCCTGGTTGGCACCGAACAGGTCGATCTCCCACCCCGCCTGCAGCCCGGCCTGGGCGGTGGTGGCGGGCGTGGTCACAGGGGGCGTTACGCCTCGGCTGGCGCTGGCCTGCGCATCCAGCGTGGGCAGCAGGGCAGCGCGGGCGGTGGTCTGCGTGGCGCGGGCCTGCTCTACCCGGCTGCGTGCCTGCGCCAGGTTCGGGCTGATGCGCTGGGCGGATTCGATCAGCGCCACCAGCACCGGGTCATTGGTGCGCGCCCACCAGTCGGTGAGTTGCTGCAACTGCCCGTCGTGCGGCAGCGGGGCCTGCCAGCTGGTGGGGGTGGCGGGTGCCACCTGCGCGGGCGGGCGCAGGGTGGTGCAGGCCGTCAGGGCGGCGGCCAGGGGCAGCAACCACCCCAGGCGGCGCAGTGGGGTAGGGCGCTTGCGGGGCGCGAGGGAGGTGGGTGCGGTCACGGGGCATCTCCGGCTGGGGCCTGGCGGCGGCGGGTTTCGCCAGCAATCAGGTGGTGGGCAAAGTCGATCAGCCTGCGGGTGGTGGCTTGCAGGCATTCGGGGTCGTTCAGCAGTTGCGGTGCCATCTGCTGGATCAGGTCGCGGTGGGCGTAGTACTGCAGCGGCAGGGCCGAGATGGCCAGCGCCAGGCGGTGGATGTCGTCGTCGGGCGCGGGCGCGCCCACGGCCTGGCACAGCAGCCGGATGAGGGTGCTGTGCAGGGGCTTGATTTCGCTGTCCAGCTCCTGCTGCCACAGGCCGGTGGGGTCCAGCATCTCGCGAAAGTGCAGGCGCATGCACAGCTCCACCTGGTCGCCCATGTCCAGCGGGCGCATGAAGCCGGTGAGGAACTGCTCCAGAAAAATGTCCAGCGAATGGCCGTCGGGCCCGGCATCGGCCTGCAGCGGCCCGCCCAGGGGCTCGGCATAGGCCGCGTTGTACAGGCCTTTCTTGTCGCCAAAGTAGTAGCTGATGAGGGCGGTGTTGGCCCCCGCCGCTTCGGCGATCTGGCGGATGGAGGTCTTGGCGAACCCGTTTTCGGCAAACAGCCGCAGCGCGGCGCTGAGCAGCCGTGCGCGCGAGTCGGCCGCATCGGGCGTGGCAGGGGAAGGGTGGGGGGCTGGAACCATGGTGCGGGATTACACCACGAGTTAATCAATTGATTAATTAAATTTTTGTGTCAGAACGCTGCGGTGGTGTTGCAGCGCATTGGGCACGCCCGATAGCCCTGCGCTTGCAGGACGCCGCCGCGTGGCTGGGTAGGGCTGGGGGCATGGCACAGGCGCCGCCGGGGGCAGCCTGGCTTGCCGCCAGCCTTGCGGCTGCTACTGGATGCCGCAGAGATGTGTGCTATCAAATAAGTAGCTGCTGGCGCTTATCCATTAAGCGCCAGCAGCCATTTTGGCTTGAAACGCAGCAGCCTCAGTGCCCGGCCCCGAACACTGCCTGCCACAGCGCCAGCACGGCATCGCGCTCGGCTTGCAGGGCGGGGGGCTCGACCTGGGTGGGGGCTTCGTCCAGCCGTGCGCGGTGTTGCACGCGGCGCAGTTCGCGGTAGGCGTTGGCGGCGGCGTGGCCCACGCCTGCGGGCAGCAGGCCCACTTGCTCGGCCCGTTCCAGCAGGGCGATGTTGCCCAGGTTGCCGCGCAGCTCGGGGTGGGCGCCAGATTGCGACAGCACCAGGTACTGCACGGCAAATTCGGCATCGACCATGCCGCCCGGGCTGTGCTTGACCTCAAACATGCCGCTGGGCACCGGGTGGGCGGAGCGCACGCGCTCGCGCATGGTGACGATCTCTTCCTTGAGCGCGCTGGCGTCGCGGGCGGAGGTGATGACGGCTTCGCGCACCGCATCAAAGCGGGCCTGCAGCTCGGGGCTGCCCAGCACGAAGCGGGCACGGGTCATGGCCTGGTGTTCCCAGGTCCAGGCGGTGTTGCTGCCGCGCTGCTGCTGGTAGTTGGCATAGGCATCAAAGCTGGTCACCAGCAGGCCCGAGTTGCCGTTGGGCCGCAGCGCGGTGTCGATCTCGTACAGGTCGCCCTCGCCGGTTTTGACGGTGAGCCAGTTGATGAGCTTGCGCACAAAGGCGGCATACACCTCGGGGGCGCGCTCGTCGTCGTCGTCGAACACAAAGACGATGTCCAGGTCGCTGCCGTAGCCCAGCTCTTTGCCGCCCAGCTTGCCGTAGCCAATGATGCCGAACTGCGGCACCTCGCGGTGGCGGTTTTTCAGGCGGTTCCAGCACCACTGGGTGGTGATGCGCAGCACGCTGTCGGCCAGGGCGCTCAGGTCGTCGGCCACTTGCTCGACGGTGATGCGCCCGCCCACGTCGCGCGCCAGGGTGCGGAAGGTTTCGGCATGCTGGGCACGGCGCAGCAGGTTCAGCAGGGTCTCGTCGTCGTCTTCACCGGTGGACTGCAGCGACTTGAGCCGCTGCGCCAGTTCGCGTTCAAAGTCGGCCACCACAAAGCGCTCGGCCATCAGCGTGTCGCCCACCAGCTCGTCGATCACGCCGGGGTGCTGCAGCAGGTAGCGGGCGGGCCATTTGGCGGCGCCCAGCAGGGCCAGCAGTTGCTGGTGCACGGGCGGGCGCTCCAGCAGCAGGGCCAGGTAGCTTTCGCGGCGCATCAGGGGTTCGAGCCAGTTGGTCAGGCGCCCGGCAGCTTCTAGGCTGCAGCGGCCTTCGCCCAGCCACTGGGCGGTGCGCTGCACGATGCGGAACAGCCGCGCGCGGGCCTCGTCGCGCAGGTTGGCCACGCGCGGGTTGTTGCGCCACTCGGCCACGCGTTCGCGAAAGTCTTCGGGCAGTTGTTCCAGCAGGCTTTCCAGCTCGGGCGGTGGCGGGGCCGATGCCTTGGGGCCGCCGCAGCCGCCGCTGCATTGCTTTTTCTCGTTGCCGCCCAGCAGGGTGTCGAATTCTTGCGCCACCAACTCGCGGTGGGCGTCCAGCTCGTGCAAAAAGGCGCAGCAGTCGGGGTAGCCCATGGTGCTGGCAATCCAGGCCAGATCGTCGTCGCGTGTGGGCAGCACATGGGTCTGCTGGTCGTCCAGGTACTGGATGCGGTGCTCCACCTGGCGCAAGAAGACGTAGGCGCGGGCCATGGCGTCGGCCGTTTCCTGTGGCATCAGCCCGGCCTGGGCCAGGCGCTGCAGGGCCTCCAGCGTGGGGCGGCGGCGCAGCTCGGGGAACTGGCCTCCGCGCACCACCTGCAGCAGCTGCACCGTGAATTCAATCTCGCGGATGCCGCCGCGCGAGAGCTTCACGTCGTTGGCGCGCTCGGGGTGGCCCGCGCTGCGCTTGGCGGCGTGGTCGCGGATCTGGCGGTGCAGCGAGCGCAGCGCATCGAACACGCTGTAGTCCAGGTAGCGGCGGAAGACAAACGGCAGCACCACGCCGCGCAGGGCCTGCACCTCGGGGCTGCCAATGCAGCTGGTGGGGGCCACGACGCGGCTCTTGAGCCAGGCAAAGCGCTCCCACTCGCGGCCCTGCACCTGCAAATACTCTTCCAGTGCCGACAGCGAGATGGCCGCCGGGCCGGAATTGCCGTTGGGCCGCAGGGCCAGGTCCACCCGGAAGACAAAGCCGTGCTCGGTGGTGTCGCCCACCAGGCTGTAGATGGCCTTGACGGCGCGGGCGAAGTATTCGTGGTTGGAGATGCGGCCCCGGCCGCCCTCGATGCCTGCGGTGTCGCCGTCGTGCTCATACACATAGATCAGGTCGATGTCGCTCGACACGTTCAGCTCGCGCGCGCCCAGCTTGCCCATGCCGATGATCCACAACTGCACCGGCTGCCCTTGCGGGCCCTGGGGCGCGCCGTGGCGGCTGTCCAGCTCTTCACGGGCGTGGCGGCAGGCGTGGTCCAGGGCCAGTTCGGCCAGCTCGGTCACAGCGCGGGTGATATCGCCCAGGGGCGCACGCGCTTCGCAGTCCAGGCGGATGAGCCGTTCCATGACCAGTTGCCGCACCGTGCGCAGGGCGCTGGCCATGTCCACACCCCGCGCGCGCAGGGCGGCCATGGCCTCTTCCATCGTGGCCCGGGTGGGTGCGCCCGGCGGCAGCAGGGCCAGGTCCTGCCCATAGCGGCGGTGCAGCCGCTGGAAAAAGCGCGAATGCTCGGCCTGCCCGTCACTGGTAGGAATGGTGGCGCAGGGGGAAGGGGCGGAGGAATGGTTCTGCATGGCAGGCGCGGCGATCGAAGAAGGCAGGAGGCTGGGGAGAGGAACGCGTCAGGCTCAACAAGGCCCGAAGGCGGGGCGCAAAGTGCCGGTCAGGGGTGGCAGTACGGGCGTAACAGGGGCTAACACGCTGGCATGAACCTTCCGGAACCCAGCCCCTGGGGGCGGGTCATAATTCCGGCCACCTTCACGCGCAACATGACCGAATCGACCCCTCGCCCCACCCGCTTGCTCAAAATCGTGGCTGGGTTTGCGCGTTGGTCTTTGGGATTGATGCTGGCCCTGTGGTTGTTGCTGGCCATCGCCTGGGGTGCCCTTCATGGCTGGATTGTGCCGCGAATCGGCGAGTTTCGCCCTCAGATCGAGGCGCAAGCCACGCGGGCATTAGGGGTGGCCGTTCGCATCGGCGAAATCTCGGCCCGTTCCGAGGGGTTGATCCCCTCCATCGAGCTGCTGGATGTGGCGCTGCTGGACGGCGAAAACCGGGCCGCGCTGCGCCTGCCCCGCGTGGTGGTGTCGCTGTCGCCGCGTTCGCTGCTGCACTGGGGTTTTGAGCAGCTGTATATCGCCTCGCCCGATCTGGACATTCGCCGCGCCGCTGATGGCCGGATTTTTGTGGCCGGCCTGCCCATCTCGCAGGGCACCGGCGACAGCAGTGCGGCCACCGACTGGCTGTTTTCACAAGGCGAGGTGGTGATCCGCGAGGGCACCGTGCGCTGGAACGACGAGATGCGCGGCGCGCCCGAGCTGTCGCTGCAGAAGGTGGATGTGGTGCTGCGCAACGGCAACTGGCGCCACAGCCTGCGCGTGGACGCCACGCCCCCCGAGGCCTGGGGCGACCGCTTCACGCTGGTGGGCATGTTCCGCGCGCCGCTGCTGCGGGTGCGTGACAGCAATTGGCAGCACTGGAACGGGCAGCTGTTTGCCCATTTCTCGCGGGTGGATGTCTCGCGCCTGCGCCACCATGCCGATGTGGGCATTGACGTGGCGCGCGGCCGGGGTGCCCTGCGGGCCTGGGCCGATGTGCAGCGCGGCCAGATCGTGGGCGGCACGGCCGACCTGGCGCTGGCCGACGTGCACGCCACCCTGGGCGCGGGGTTGCAGGCGCTGCAGTTGCCCTCCATCGAAGGCCGCCTGGGGGGGCGCCGCCTGCAGGGGGGCTTTGAGTTTTCTACCCAGGGGCTGCAATTTGTGGCTGACGATGGCTTGCACTGGCCGGGTGGCAACCTCAAGCTGCAATACACCGAGGCTTCGGGCAAGGCGCCTGCGCAAGGCGAGTTCCGCGCCGACAAGCTGGACCTGGCCGCGCTGGCCCAGATTGCCAGCCGCCTGCCCCTGTCTTCCGCAGCCCACGATGCCATTGCCACCTACGCGCCCCAGGGCATGGTGCAGGAAATCCAGGCCACCTGGAAAGGGCCGCTCGACGCCCTGCAGCAATACCAGGTGCGGGGGCAGGTGCAGGGCCTCACGCTGGCCGGGGCCGCCCCGAAAGAGGCGAACCGTACGCTGGGCTTGCGCAACGCCAACGCGGAATTTGACCTGAACCAGGCCGGCGGCAAGGCCACGCTGGCCATCGAGGCCGGTGCCCTGGTGCTGCCCGGCGTGTTTGAAGACCCCGTGCTGCCGCTGGACGAATTCGGCGCCAATGTGCGCTGGCAGCTGGAGGGCGAGCGCATTGCGGTGCAGGCCAGCGACATCCACTTTGCCAATGCCGATGCCCAGGGCCAGGCCCGCGTGTCGTGGCACACCAGCGACCCTGCCCGCGTGGCGCACGGCTCGCGCTTTCCGGGGGTGCTGGATTTGTCGGGCGCGCTCACCCGGGCCGATGGCACGCGCGTGCACCGCTACCTGCCGCTGAGCATTCCGGCCGAGTCGCGCCGCTATGTCGAGCAGGCGGTGGTGGCGGGGGTGGCCAGCCATGTGGATTTCAAGGTCCGGGGCGACCTGCACGACATGCCCTTCAACGACCCCAAGCGGGGCGACTTCCGCATCGCCGCGAAGGTGAAGGACGTGACCTATGCCTACGTGCCGCCCAGCCTGCAGCCGAACGAAGCGCTGCGCTGGCCGGCGCTCACGCAGCTGGCGGGCGAGCTGATCTTTGAGCGCTCGTCCATGCAGGTGAAGGGGGCGACAGGCACCTTCATGGGCTTGCCGCAAACGCGCCTGACCAAGGTGGAGGCGCAGATTCCCAACCTGGATCGCACCGTGGTGGGGGTGAACGCCGAGGCGCGGGGGCCGCTGTCTGAAATGCTGGGCCTTATGGCCACCTCGCCCCTGGCGCGCATGACGGGCAACGCCCTGGCCCAGGCCAGCGGCACGGGCAATGCCGATCTGCAACTGCGGCTGAGCCTGCCCATCAGCGAGATCGACAAATCCAAGGTGCAGGGCAGCGTGACGCTGGCGGGCAACGAGGTGCGCATCACCCCTGACACGCCCGCCCTGAGCCGCGCGCGGGGCGTGGTGCAGTTCTCGGACACCGGCTTCACCCTGAGCGGTGTGCAAGCCCGCGCGCTGGGCGGCGATGTGCGGCTGGAAGGCGGTATGCGCGCCCTGCCCGCCGGGGCGCCGCCGTCGGAGGCCGCCATCCAGCTGCGCGCGCAGGGCGTGGCCACAGCCCAGGGTCTGCAGCAAACCCCTTCGCTGGGGTTTGTGTCGCAACTCGCGCAAAACGCCACCGGCAGCGCGCCCTACAGCCTGGCGCTGTCGTTCCGCCGGGGGGTGCCCGAGCTGCAGGTCAACACCACCCTGCAGGGCATGGCACTGGACCTGCCCGCGCCCCTGGGCAAGACGGCCGATGCCCAGCAGCCCCTGCGCTATGAACAAATGGTGGCGCGCGAATCCCTGGTGCCCGTTGCCGCCGGGGCCACGCCGCCGCCGCTGCGCGACCAGGTGACGCTGGACCTGGGCAGCATCGGGTCGGCCACCTACCTGCGCGATTTGGCAGGCGCCCAGCCCCGGGTGCTGCGCGGCTCGATGGGCGTGGGCCTGCCGGCCGGTGAATCTGCGCCGGTGGTGGCCGAGGGCGTGGCCGCCAACATCCGGCTGGGCCGGGTGGATGTGGATGCGTGGGCGCGTCTGTTTACCCAATCCACCAGCGCGTCCGGCAGTGCTGCAGGTGGGGCTGTTGGCGGTGCACGCCCCGGCGCCACCGCCGTGATGGGCCCCGGCCCGGCTCCGTCTCCGGCCATGGACTACCTGCCCAACGTGGTGGCCCTGCGCGCCACCGAGCTGTCGGCCCAAGGCCGCACCCTGCACAACCTGGTGGCCGGTGGGCTGCGCGAAGGCAACCTGTGGCGTGCCAACCTGGACGCCTCTGAACTCAACGGCTACGTGGAGTTTCGCCAGCCCACATCGGGCGACATGGGCAATGGCCGCCTGTTCGCGCGCCTGTCGCGCCTGAGCATGCCGCAGAGTGAAGCCACGCAGGTGGAAAACCTGCTGGCCGAGCAACCGGGCTCGTTGCCCGCGGTGGACGTGGTGGTGGACGACTTCGAACTGCGCGGCCGCAAGCTCGGGCGCATCGAGATCGAGGCACAAAACCGTGCGGGCGACGCTGTCCAGCGCGAGTGGCGCCTGAACAAGTTCAACATCACCACGCCCGAGGCCAGCCTGACCGCCACGGGCAACTGGGCCTTGCTGAGCCGTGCCCGGGGTGTGGCCGAGCCGCGCAGCGCCGAGCGGCGCACGGCGCTGAACTTCAAGCTCGACATCCGCGACTCGGGCGACCTGCTGGCGCGGTTTGGCATGGTTAACGTAGTGCGGCGAGGCAAAGGGCGCATGGAAGGGCAGGTGGGCTGGATTGGCGCGCCGTTCAGCCCCGACTTTCGCACCATGGCCGGGCAGATCAGTATCAACATCGAATCGGGGCAGTTTTTGAAGGCCGACCCGGGCCTGGCCAAGCTGCTGAGCGTGCTCAGCTTGCAGTCCCTGCCGCGCCGCCTTTCGCTCGACTTCCGCGATGTGTTCAGCGAAGGCTTTGCGTTTGACTTTGTGCGGGGCGACATGCTGATCGACCAGGGCGTGGCCTCCACCAACAACCTGCAGATGAAGGGTGTGAACGCAGCCGTGCTGATGGAAGGCAAAGCCGACATCGAGAAAGAAACCCAGGACCTGCGCGTGGTGGTGGTGCCCGAGATCAACGCCATGACGGCATCGCTGGTGGCCACGGCCATCAACCCGGTGGTAGGGCTGGGCAGCTTCCTGGCGCAGGTGTTCCTGCGTGGCCCGCTGATCGAGGCCGCCACGCAGGAGTTCCATATTGACGGCGGCTGGGCCGACCCCCGCGTGGTGCGCGTGCCCCGCCGCGGCCGCGAGGCCGCGGCACCCGCGCAAGGTGCCAGCGGTGCCGGCCCTGCGGCGCCAGGGCCGCAAAATGCCACGCCTGAGCTCCCTCGCACCGGAGACCCCTCATGATGAAAGTCGCTGCGATCCAGATGGTGTCTGGCCCCCGGCCCGAAGACAACCTGGCCACCGCCCGCGGTCTGCTGGAACAGGCTGCGCAGGCCGGTGCTGAACTGGCCGTGCTGCCCGAGTACTTCTGCGCCATGGGCCTGCGCGATACCGACAAGCTCGCCTACCAGGAGACCTGGGGCGAGGGCCCCATCCAGAGCTTCCTGGCCCACACTGCGCGCGAACTGGGGCTGTGGATTGTGGGCGGCACCCTGCCCCTGCGCACCACCGACCCCCAGCGCGTGCGCAACACCACGCTGGTGTTTGCGCCGGATGGCCGCTGCGTGGCCCGCTACGACAAGATCCACCTTTTCTGGTTTGACAACGGGCGCGAGCAGTTTCATGAAGGCCGCGTGATCGAAGCGGGCGACAACGCTCCGGTGCAGTTTGACCTGCCCGCGCGCGACGGCCACCGCTGGTGCGTGGGCTTGTCGGTGTGCTACGACCTGCGCTTTCCCGAGCTGTTCCGCGCCCATGCCCGCGCGGGTGCGGATGTGTTGCTGGTGCCCAGCGCCTTCACCCATGTCACCGGCCAGGCGCACTGGGAAGTGCTGCTGCGCGCCCGCGCTATTGAGAACCTGGCTTACGTGGTGGCACCCGCCCAGGGCGGTGTGCACGAAAACGGCCGCCACACCTGGGGCCAGAGCCTGGTGGCCGACCCCTGGGGCCAGGTGCTGGCGCAGCAGGCCCAGGGCCCCGGCGTGGTGCTGGCTGACCTGGATCCCGAGCGACTGCGCAGCGTGCGCCAGCAGTTGCCGGCACTCACCCACCGCGTTTTATGAGCGCCATTTCGCGCGCCATCTGGCGCCGTTGGCGCAGCGCATGGCGGCGCTGGTCGCTGTGGACCGCCCTGATCGCCCTCGTGGTGTCCATGCTGGTCACCATGGTGTGGCTCGCGGGCCGGTATGAAGCCAGCCAGGTGCAAACGCGGCTGGAGCGTGATACGGCCGATGCTGTCTCTGATGTGCGCGTGGCGCTGAACCGGAACCTGCAGAGCCTGCAGGCCCTGCACGCGTCTGACCCCGGCCTGCTGGCGTGGGAGGTGGAGGCGGCCGAACTGCTGCGCCTGCAGCGCGAACTGGTGCGCCTTGAATGGCGCGACAACGCCATGCGCCTGCGCACCCATGTGCAAACGCCCTACCGCGCCCTGATGTGGGACCGGGGCATGCGCGAGAACAGCCATTCGGAAGCCAACCAGGCGTGCAGCACCGCGCGGCGCCTGAGCGCCCCTGCGTATTCCGGCAGCTATTACCAGCCTCACGCAGACGGGCTCGGCTCCGAGCTCATGGAGCTGTGCCTGCCCCTGAGCGTCAACGGGCGTGCATCGGGCTTTTTGATTGCCACCTATTCGCTGCAATCGGTACTGGCCGACATGGTGGGTGCCAGCCTCACGCGCAGCCAGGAAGCCTCTTTCACCGAACCAGACGGCACCCGGCTGGCCGTGCTGGGCGCCTCGCGCCGGGGTACGCGCATGTTCACCGCGCAGCAGCTGCTGGACCTGCCGGGCACCACGCTGGTGTTGCGCCTGGACACCTGGCACACCGCGCCCAGCGTGTTCCCGAATGTGCTCACGGCCCTGGTCACGGCCATGTCGATCGCGCTGGTCACGGTGGTGGGCGTGCTGGTGCGCGACAACCGACGCCGCCTGCGCGCCGAGCGCGACCTGGGCGATGCGCTGGCGTTTCGCAAGGCCATGGAAGACTCGCTGGTCACCGGCCTGCGCGCGCGCGACCTGCAAGGCCGCATCACCTACGTCAACCCCGCGTTCTGCGAGATGGTGGGCTTCACGGCGCAAGAGTTGCTGGGCTACAGCACCACCGCCCCCGCCTCGGCACCCTACTGGCCCCCGGAGCGGGTCGAGGAATACCGCCAGCGCCAGGCCCACCGCTTTGCCGGAAGCGTGCCGCCACGGGAGGGGTTTGAGTCCGAGTTCATGCGCAAGGATGGAACGCGCTTTCCGGTGCTGATCATCGAGGCCCCACTCATCAACGCCCAGGGCCTGCACACCGGCTGGATGAGCGCGTTTCTGGACATCAGCGAACAGCGCCGGGTGGAAGAGCTTTCGCGCGCTTCGCAAGAGCGCCTGCAGGCCACCGCCCGCCTGGCCACGGTGGGCGAGATGGCCTCGCTGCTCAGTCACGAGCTGAACCAGCCGCTGGCGGCCATCTCCAGCTATGCCACGGGTTCGCTGAACCTGCTGGAGTCGGTGTCCGGCGACCAGCCGGTGCCCTCAAGCCAGGACCTGGAAGACGTGCGCATGGCCATGCGCCAGATTGCGCGCCAGGCCGAGCGGGCGGGCCGAGTCATCAAGAGCGTGCACGATTTTGTGCGCCGCCGCGATCAGGCCCGCGAGGCCGTGCCCGCGCAGCAGCTCATCGAGGCCATCTGGCCGCTGGTGAACCTGCAGGCCCGCAAGCTGGGCGTGAGCGTGCGCACCTCGGTCGAGCCCGACCTGCCCCCGGCCCTGTGCGACCGCACGATGGTGGAGCAGGTGCTGCTCAACCTGGCGCGCAACGCGATGCAGGCCATGGACGACCCCACCATCACCCGCCGCGTGCTGGACATCCGCGTGCGGCGTGCAGCGTCCAAAGGGCACAGCGGGTGGCTGGAGTTTTCGGTGGCGGATGGCGGCAGCGGCATCCCGGAAGAGGTGGCCAAGAAGCTGTTCACCCCGTTCTTCACCACCCGCACCGAGGGCATGGGCCTGGGGCTGAGCATGTGCCGCACGGTGGTGGAGCAGCACGGTGGGTACTTTGGGTTCGCGCCAAACGAGCCGCGTGGTACGGTATTCACTTTCACCCTGCCGGTCAAAATATGACATTCCCGGCGCGGGCTGCGCTGGCGTTCGAGTGGGCGTAACGAACGCAACACCCTCCCAACTGATATTTGCCATGGAACCCGTATCCAACGCGACTGTGTACATCGTTGACGACGACGCTGGCGTGCGCGAAGCGCTGGCCTGGCTGCTGCGTTCGCGCCGCCTGCCCAGCGAATCGTTTGACAGTGCCGAGGCCTTTGAGGCCATGCTGCAGACCCGGCCGCCCCAGCGCCAGCCCTGCTGCCTGCTGCTGGACGTGCGCATGCCCGGCATGAGCGGCCTGGCCTTGTTTGACTTGCTGGTGGCGCGGGGCAGCTTGCACACCATGCCCGTCATCTTCCTCACCGGCCATGCCGATGTGCCCACGGCGGTCGATGCCGTCAAACGCGGCGCCTTCGACTTTTGCGAAAAGCCGTTTTCCGACAATGCCTTGGTGGACCGCATCGAGCAGGCCCTGGCCCAATCGGGCGAGCGGCTGGCCGAGTTGCGCGAGCGCAGCAGCCTGCAAGAGCGGCTGCGCGAGCTGACCGACCGCGAACGCGATGTGATGGACCTGGTGGTGGCCGGCTTGCCCAACAAGCTGATCGCCGATCAGCTCGACATCAGCGTGCGCACGGTGGAGGTGCACCGCTCACGCGTGTTCGACAAGATGCACGTCAAGTCGGCTGTCGAGCTGGCCAACCTGCTGCGCACCGGCCACTAAGCGCTGGATTGAGCGCTGGATTGGGCACTGGTTCAAAACAGCGCTGAACTGCGCCTGAGCGCAGCACCGCCTCAGCGGGCGCGCTCACCCACAAAAATTTCCACGCGTCGGTTGCGTGCGCGCCCTTCGGCGGTGTCGTTGCTGGCAATCGGGTAGCGCTCGCCCATGCCGTCGATGGAAATGCGGCGGCCGTCCACCCCGCGGTTCACCAGGTAGTTGCGGGTGCTGGCGGCGCGGTCTACCGACAAGGGGTTGTTCACCGCGTCGCTGCCCGTGCTGTCGGTGTGGCCCACGATGCGCACGTCCGAATACGGGTTGTTGCGCAGGCCCATCGCAAACTGGTCCAGCACCGGCGCAAAGTTGGGCTGGATGTCAGCGCGGCCCACCGCAAACGAGATGTCGCTGGGGATGTTCAGCATCAGCTGGTTGTCCGCCGTCTGCGACACGGCAATGCCCGTGCCGCGCGTGGCCTGTTCCATTTCGCGCTTTTGCCGCTCCATGTTTTGCGACCAGATGTAGGTGCCCAGGGCCCCCACACCTGCGCCCACCACGGCACCCGTGCCCGCATTGCCGCCGGTGGCCGAGCCGATGACCGCCCCCGCCAGGGCACCCACCCCCGCGCCTGTGGCCGTGCGGCGCTGCGTGTCGTCCATGCTTGCGCAGCCCGTGGCCAGAATGACAGCGGCGCTGACGCCCAGAAGAATGTGTTTGCGCATATGTGTGCTCCTTGAAATATCGGTGTGCAAGGGTGGCATCGGCACAGGGTGCGCGGTACGCCTCGCTGCCTGCAATGATCTCGCACAGGGGCCGCGTGCGCCATCAGCACAGGCAGGCAAGGGTTGTAGGACAACGCCGCATGTGCTGACGCAGACGGCGCGGCGTGCCTCAGCCGCCTGGCGTTGGCGGTTTGCGATCGTCCGGGGCTTCGGGGTTCGGGTTCTGTGCGGGCAGATCCAGCTCGCCGCCGTTGCGGCCCGAGAACATCGTCCACCACACAATGGCAATCAGCACCACCAGCGCCAGCAGCGCTTCAAGCAAAATCAGCCCCATGAAATTGACACTCCTGCGCCTGGTCGTAACGGCGGTGATTGTAGGAACGCTCGTTGCCTGCTCCACCCCGCCCGCACCATCCCCTTCGGCCCCTGGGGACTTGCCGGCCACCCGCCCCACGGCGCCCATGGCGCTGCCCGGCGACACAGGTCCGCTGCCGCCGCCCCTGTCGCAGCCCAAGAGCCGTTGGACGCCTGTGCGCTGGGCCGAGCTGCCCGGCTTTACCGAAGACGCGCTGCACGAGGCCTGGAACGCCTGGATCAAAAGCTGCGAGCGGCCCGTGGCGCCGTTCACCGCGCTGTGCAGCGAAGTACGGCAGCTCAGCATTGCCAGCGGCGACGAACAGCGCGCCTGGATGATGGCGCGCCTGCAGCCCTACCGCGTGGAAGCTGCCGACGGCAACCCTGACGGCCTGCTCACCGCCTACTACGAACCCCTGATGGACGCCGCCCGCCAGCCCGGCAACGGCTTCAACGTGCCCATTTACCGCACGCCAGCGGGCTTTGGCGCCCGCAAGCCCTGGTACACCCGACAGCAGATCGAGACCCTGCCCGAAGCCCAGGCCGCGCTGCAAGGCCGCGCCATTGCCTGGCTGCGCGACCCGGTGGAATCGATGGTGCTGCACATCCAGGGCTCGGGCCGCCTGCGCGTGATGGAGCCCGACGGCTCCACCAGCCTGGTGCGCGTGGCCTATGCCGGCACCAACGACCAGCCCTACGGCAGCATTGGCCGCTGGCTGCTGGACCAGGGCTACACCCGCGACGCCACCTGGCCCGGCATCCGCGCTTGGCTGGCCGCCAACCCCCAGCGCACCAACGAGCTGATGTGGACCAACCCGCGCTACGTGTTCTTCAAGGAAGAACCCCTGGCCGGCATGGACGCAGCCTTCGGCCCCAAGGGCGCGCAGGGTGTGCCCCTCACCCCCGGCCGTTCCATCGCCGTGGACCGCCAGAGCATTCCCTACGGCACGCCCGTGTGGCTGGCCTCCAGCGGCCCCCAGGTGCAATTGAGCCGCCTGGTGCTGGCGCAAGACACGGGCAGCGCCATCCTGGGTGCCGTGCGGGCCGACTATTTCACCGGCTGGGGCCAGGAGGCGGGCGACATCGCCGGGCGGCTCAAGCAGAACCTGCGGCTGTGGGTGCTCTGGCCGCGCTGAGCGCAACCCGGGCGTCCACGCACGAGCCTCTGCACACCTGCTTCATTGGTTGCTATTGATTTGATAGCTGCTGGCACTTGATTGGATTGCGCTGGAGGCTATTTTTAGTCAATTTTCTCGCATCCAACCCTTCCCGGTTCGCCCTGAAGCCAGCTCAAGCATGTGCCGTCAAGGCGCCGCCTGCCGCCATGGCAGTGGAATCAGGTGGTAAAGAGGGCTGGGGTCTTGCTGCCAGCCCTGGGGGCTCAGGGGCAAGGGTGCGGTGCGGGTCAGGCCCTGGGGCTGCATGGCCAGCGATGCCAGCTGCTGCATCCACACGGGGTCCAGCGTGCCATCAGGTGCCGGGCGTGAAAAGATCAGCTCCAGCATTTTGCGCGCGCGGGCATCGCCCTGGCTGGCCGCCGCCTGGTACAGGCGAACGGCTTCGGTGTAATTGGCGGGCACGCCGTCGCCCCGGTGGTAGCGCTGGGCCTGGGCGTAGTAGGGGCTGCCCCCGGCCGCATCGGTGGCAGTGCTTTTCAGGCGGTTGCGGGGCTCTATCTGGCTGGATAGCAGGCGGGCGTTGGCTGCGGCTGCTGCCGACCGGCCGGCGGCGGCCTGGAACTGCGCCAGCGCCTGGTCGGGCAGCCCTGCGGCCACATATTCCAGCCCCAGCGCGTTCATGGCCTGTGCGTTGCCCGCCTGGGCTGCGGCCTGCAGTAGCAGCAGGGGGTCGGCTTCAGCAGCGGCTGGTGCGTTGGGTTGGTTCTGTGGCCCCGGCATACCCAGGGGGTGGTCCAGTGTCTTGCCCAGCGGCGCCAGCGCCCGGGCCGCGTACCAGTCCAGGTATTTGGCCAGACCCGGGGCGGTGCGGGCCAGCGGCACCGTCCAGCGGCTGACGGCAGTTGGGTCGGGGCTGGTGACGCAGCCACTGATCTCGCACCACGCCAGGCCTGCGGGTGCCAGGGGGTGGCCCAGCGCCTGGGCGCGTTCAAACCAGTGCCGGGCCTGGGCGGGGTCGGGCGCCATGCCCACGCCATGCAGCGCCAGCAATCCCAGCTGCCACGCCGCCGTGGCAGCACTGGAAGCAGGCGCTGGCGGCACCGCAGGTTTACCTGCAGGGGCGCTGCGGTGGCTTTTGCTGGCGGCGGCCGGTGCATCGGCGGGCAGGCGGTGCGGCGTCTCGGCCTGCGCGGCAGCGCGCAGCCCGCGCAGCAACTGCGCCCAGTCTGCGTCGCTGCCTGTCTCTCTGCCTGTAGGGGCTTCCTGAGCGGTACGCTCCAGCGGGACGTTGGCTGGTTCTGCCACGGCGGTAACGCCTGCATGGGCCAGGGGGCATATCCCCAGAGTTGCCAGCACCCACAGGGCCAGCACCCACCGGCCGGTCACGGTGGGCCGGGTGGGCCGGGTGAGCCGTACAGGCGGATGGCTCATTGGCGTGCGGGTGGTTTGGATGCCGCAGGGGCGGGTTGTGGCGCGGCCCGGCGGGGCACCACGTTCCAGTAGACGGCGTTGCCCGTGTAGCCAGCGGCTCCCCAGGTGGCCGCAAAAGCCTCGTTGATTTTCTCGAGCGAGCGGTAGGCCGCAATGGGTTTGAGCGGCGGCCCGCGCAGGTCTTCGGGCAGTTTGCCGGTGCTGTCTTCGTCAGTGGCAAAGCAGGCCACGCCTTCGCGTCCGGGGCTTGCGGCGTCCATCACAAAGCCGGGGTTGGGACTCATCCAGTCGGGGATGCGCAGTGCCTGGTTGGCAGACACCCAGCCGGTGCGGTTGGTCTGGTTGGGCAGCAGCCTCAGTACAGTGCCGGTGGCGTCGGCCAGGTAGCACTGCAGATACGACGCCCGCGACACGGTGGCCGACAGGAAGATCTGCTCGCCCACCTCAAAGGCGGTGCGGTCCAGCATCACGTTTTCGATTTGCAAATCGATGCTGCGCTCGGTGGGGCTGGCCCCATACATCAGGCTGCTGGTCGCTACCACGGGGGGCAGCACGGCTTCAGCGGGGGTGGGCACGGTGGCTGGTTCTGCGCTGGTGGTGTTCCAGCCAATGCGGGCCAGCGTGCCGTCGGGCGAGAGCCCCACGAAGTTGCGCAGCACCCGCTCGTAGGTGGGAAAGTCCACCACGCTCGTGACCACCATGCCGTTGTCAGCCTGAAAGCGTGAGAGTGCGGTGCGCAGTTCTGCGCTGTGTGCAGGAATGGGCTCGGCCCCTGCGCTGGCAGGCAGGTAGCCCCGGCTGATGAGCGAGCGCGTCACCAGCTGCAGGCGCACGGCGGGCGAGCCTTCGTTGAACCAGTCGCGCAGCTGGCGCTGAAAGTCGGGGTGGTTTTGCTCCAGCGTCAGGCATTGCCAGTAGGGCACGCGCGCCCACTTGCCCACCAGTTCGATGGTGGCCAGATCGATGAGCGTACGCACGGCGCTGCCCGAGCCCTGGGTGTAGTCGCGCCCCACGTTGAACTGCACGCCATAGGTGCCGATGCGCCCCGCCAGGTCCACGCCCTGGCCACCCGTGCCCACGATGACTTCGTTGGCCGAGTCCAGCCCAGGGATCAGCGTGCGCGTGCGAAAGTCGCCCAGGTGCATTTCCATGCCAATGATGGTGGCGTTGCGGCTTTGGCTGTAGCCCAGGTCCACACGCGGGCCCGACACGCCGGTGTCAAAGCGGTTGCTGGTCACGTTCTGGTCCACGAACGAGATGGCGCCCGAGATGTACAGCGCGGGCCGCTGCAGCTGGATCTGGTTGTTGTTGAGCAAGATGGTGGTGAGGTTCTGCACCGTGTCCTGGCGGGCAATGTCCACCTCGTAGTCCACGTAGCGGAAGGCATTGCTCAGGCGTGACATCTGCGACAGCGCGGTGATGACCATGTCCTTGCTGCCCACGGCCACGCGGCCTGAGTAGTCGGGGATCTGCTTGCTGGTGACGAGCGTGGTGGGCACCTGCGCCGCGCGCAGCATGTGGTCCATGCACATCAGCGAATCCGAAAAGCTGGAGAACGAACGCGTGGGGCGCACGCTGGGCCGGTCGGTAACAGAGGCCTGCTCCATGAAAGGCTGGTCGCGGCGCGGGTCCATGGGTGTGCTGCAGCCGCTCAGCAGTGCGCCCAGGGCCAGCATCCATGCGGTGATGTACAGGCGGGGCCTGGGCACGTTATTGCCCGTGAAGCCATGGGCGGGGCGTGCCCACTGGGCCAGCGAAGCCAGCCGTGAGCAAACTGCGGGGTGGGGTGCAAGGAATGCCATGGTTGCCAGGAAGATGCCTTGGGGGCGATGTGTGGCCCGGGGCGGCCCTGCCAACGACCGTGCCAAACGGCGGCGCTGTGCAGTTGCGCGGCGGGTGCGGGGCAAATGCTGAAGAAAGAAAGCGAACGCGAAGACGATGGCAGTGCAGCCGGCGGCGGCTTATCTGCAGATGTTGACCAGGTCGCCGCGCAGCACCACCACCTGGGCGGTCTGGTTGGGGCCGTATTTGGAGCCGCTGGAACTGGTGGCCGACACCGTGCTGCTGCCCACTTCCTGCACGCAGGTTTTTTGCATGCCTTGGGCGTTGGCGGTGGTTACCACGTCGCTGTCACTGATGATGCCGCTGCTGTCGCCGGCAAAGGCCTTGGCTTCGTAGCGGGCGATGCGGGCCCGCAGCCACGACGGCATGGCGCCATTGTTGTCGAGCTGGCCGGGCGCTGCGACCCCGCCGGTGGGCTGCATGTTCACCGTCAGTTTCTTGGTCAGCACCACGGGGTCTTCACCGGGTGCCTGGGCGTGGGCCAGGGGGCCGTGCGCAAGGCCCGCTGCGAGGGCTGCCGTGGCAACCAGGCCATGCAATGCGCTGTGTGGGTTCATGGGGACGTCTCCTGTGGGTAAAAAGTGGAGCCCGCCTGGCTAGGCGCGGGGGCGCCGCCAAGGGGGCTCCGGGGGGCTGCGGTACAGGCGCTGCTGACGGCGGGCCCCGGTGACGCAGGGATCAGCGAGGCCAGCCAGAGGTCTTGGTGGGCTGGCAGGTGAAGCAGGCGTTGTTGGTGGCAACGTTTTGAACCGCCTTGCTGTTGCTGCCCGAAGACTGGTTGGCCACGAAGGAGCCCATCAGCATGGTGCTTTGCAGCGAAGTGCCACCCACCGTGACTTCGCCCACGTTGGTGGAGAAGTTCTGGCTGGCATAGGCATCGCTGCCGCTGGCGGTGTTGGTGATGCTGCTACCAGCGCCGGTCACCATCTGAACGGAAGTGCCACGGATTTCCACGTTGCCGGTGTTGGTCGCCAGGTTCTGGAAGGCCTCGCTCTTGGAGCCGGTCGAGTTGTTGTTGATGGAGGTGGATGTGAGCGCTGCCGACTGCAGCGACGAGCCAGAGATCGTGATGTCTGGTGTGGACGAGGAAGGGCCGGTGGCCATGGCAGCAGAGGCGACGACGCTCAGAGCAAAGAAAGCAAGAGTTTTCATGACAAGTCCTTCAACAGGTTGGATCAACACAGGTCCGCCGCGCAGGTCTCAGGGCCTTCACGGCAGGGTGGGGACATCAGCTTTGGTGGCCTTGGAGGGCTGTGAAAAACACCGCGGCTTGCTGTCTGGATGCAGTGTCTGTGGCCAGCGCCCGGCGGCGAATACATCGCATGCGCTACCGATAACTGTGGAGAGTTTTTCTACCGATTGCGGCGGCAGACCGCGCCACTGCTCGCTTCAGGCTCTTTCGAAGCTGATCGGGCCAATAAATACTTTGGTAGTAACTAATTGTGAGATTTGCAAAATTTGTGCGATGCTGTATGCGCAGTGATGGATTTGTTGCATCGTCGGGCGACGCCCAGTGACACAAAACTTCACAAATGGGGCTTTGCAGGAGTGAGTGATCGTGAATAACGGTGAACCCTTGGATCTTCCTCAGGCGCCCGCGCCGCACCCTGGCGTGGTGCCCGGGCAGTTCGCAACCTACGAAAACCCGCCTTCGGTGTGGCCGGCCTTTCTCATTGGGCAAGAGGACAACCCCGTGCGTGTGCTGCTGATTGATGACGATGCGCACATCCGACAGGTGATTGCCCAGGAGCTGATGTCCGATTCCCGAACGCTGCTGGTGGCGCAAGCGAGCAGCGTGCGCGAGGGGCGCCGGGCTATTCGCCAGCACGAGTTCGATGTGCTGCTGGTCGATCTGAACCTGGGCGACGGCGAAGCCTTCGAGGTGCTGGAATTCTTCAAGTCCTACCGGCCTACGGCGCAGGCCGTGGTGATTTCGGTGATGGAAAACGACGAGCAGGTGCTGCGCGCGTTTGAACTGGGCGCTGCGGGCTTTGTCGGCAAGAACTCGTGGTTTGGCAACTATGCGCAGACCGTGCTGCAGGTGGCCAACGGTGGCGCCTCCATCACGCCCCACATTGCGCGGCGGCTGCTGCAGCGGTTTGACCGCGCCAATGCGCCGCAGTCCAAGCGCCGTGCGGCCGACGATGCCGACAAGCTCTCTGCCCGCGAGAAAGAAATCCTGCGCATGGTGGCCAGCGGCTACACCAGCACTGAAATTGGCGCGCGCCTGTTCATCAGCGGCATGACGGTCAATACCCACCTGCGCAACATCTACCGCAAACTGCAGGTGCGCACCCGCGCGCAGGCCGTGCGCTTTGCTTCGCTGCGCGGCTTGTTTTGAGATAAAGCCCTTCCCATGTTGGTAACCCGCCCGGCCTTGTTTGCCACGGTCTGCTCGGGGCTGTGGCTGGTGCAATTGGGCTTGATGGGCGCGATCGCCGCTAGATGGTGGGGGCTTTGGACGCTCACCAGGGTGCAGCTGGCCTGGTGTGGCGCAGCACTGGCGGGCGCCACCCTGGTGTTGGGCGCGCTGCTGCTGGCGCAGCTGCCCCGTGCAGCGCGCTGGCGCCCCCGCCTCACTCCACGTGCCAGTGCCGAGCTGCAAGCCGAGCGCAAGCGCATTGCGCGTGACCTGCACGACAAGCTGGGCTCACAGCTCATCAACGCGCTGGCGCTGCTGCACGGCCGCACTCCGCCCGACCGAGAGGCCCAGGCGGCGCTAGAGCAGTGCATGCTGGACCTGCGCTTCGTGGTGGATTCGATGGACGCGCAGGGCGAGCCCGTCACCACCCGCCTGGCCCGCCTGCGCCATCGACTGCAGCCGGTGCTGGAGCGCCGGGGCGTGCAACTGGTGTGGAACATGGATCTGCCTGGGCACCCCCGGGAGCCCAACCCCCACAGTTCTGAGCAACTGGTGTCCGTGGTGCAAGAGGCCCTGAGCAATGTGTTGCAGCACTCTGGCGCCACGAAAGTCGACATCAACGTGCGCTACGTGCCTGCGACCGACCTGTGGCAGGCCGAGGTGTGTGACAACGGCCGTGGGCTGGACGTGCAGCAGCTGGCCCACTGCAGCGGCACCGGCATTGCCGGCATGCAGCAGCGCGCGCGGCTGGCGGGGGGGCAACTGGTGCTGTCGTCCCAACCCGGCGAGGGCACCCGCGTGCTGGTAAGTGTGCCGGGGGGTGAGCCTGTGGTCTGAAGGCGAGGGCGTTTGCCAAGGGCGCTTCTCTTTGAGGGGAGGCACCCGGATTCCGTCGTTTGCGCAGTGCGCCTGTGGGTCCTTTTCCCAAAGCAACCGCGAAGGCTCAGGGGCACGGCACTTGGGTCGCATCGGTTTCCGTGCGCGGGCCGGTCGCTGACGCATCTGGCGCCGTCGCAGAGACCACGCTAGCAGTGTGCAGTCGCTCGCCTTCGATGCGGTAGGCGTACTCGCGCGTCGTGCGGGCCATTTCTGTCCTGACCGTGCTGCCCGCCAGGGTGGTGGCGTACACCTGGGGCCGCACGATCTGGTACTGGTAGATGGTGGTTGCCAAGCCCTGGGTGGTCCGGCAGGTGGATTCGAGCTGTTCTTCCTTGAACCGCAGCGTGCAGCGGCCCGAGCGGTCTTCCAGCCTGGCACCGTCTGCCGTGTGCAGCACGATGGTGGTGGCGCGCCAGCAGCCAAGCAGTGCGGGGTCCGGGGCAGCGGCTTGGGCCCACGAGGCGGTGCAGAGAAGGCCGAGCAGCCAGGGCGTGTGAGCGATTCGGATCATGGGCAGGGATTTTCAACAGGCGGGGCAACGTTGCAGCTTTGTCGGATCGGTGTGCAACGTTGCTATTCTATTGATAGCTGCTGGCGCTTTATCAATAAGCGCTAGAGGCCGAAAACACCCAAACCCCTCACCGCTCCACCGTCCACCGCGTCACCACTGGCGGCGCATCGCCGGTGTGGAAGGCCAGCTTGCGCTCGCGCAGCGCGACGTCCGATGCCGTCACGCGGTCGAAGCGGCGCAGGTGTTCCGTCCACGACTCGTCTTCGATGCGCTCCACATAGCGCGTCGGGTTGCTGATGTCGTGCAGCAGTTGCCAGTCCAGTGCGCCCTGGCGCAGGCGGCTGCGGCGGCTTTCCTGCATCACGGCGCGGAACTCGTTGGCGCGGGCGGGGTGGATGACGTATTCGATGGTGACCACCACGCGCCCTGCCTCGGGCGGCGTCGGGGCCGTGGGGGCCTTGAAGGCGCTGGAGGGGCTCAGGTCTTCCTCGATGGCGCGGTCGGCAACCAGGCGCTGCACCACGGCCATCACGATGCCGCCACTCACGGCCGCCAGGCTCAAGCTGGTGTGCACGTTGGTGAGCGAGGCCACCTGGCCCCACAGCGCCGCGCCTGCGGCGGTGGCGCCCATGATGCTCATCTGGTAGATGGACATGCCCCGTGCCCGCACCCAGTTGGGCAGCGCCAGCTGGGCCGATACGCTGAGCGTGTTGGCGGTGGTGATCCACGCCATGCCAGCCAGCACCATGGCGGGCACGGCCACGTACACGTTGGGGGCCCAGGCCATCACCCCGGTGGCGGCGGCCTGCACCAGCGTGCCGCGCAGCACCAGCGCATCGCGCGGCATGGCCTGGCGCAGGCGGGGCAAAAACAGCGCGGCCACGATGGCGCCCGCGCCCATGCTGGCCAGCAGCAGCGTGAAGGTGCCCGCGCCGCCGCCCTCCAGCCCCTTGGCCACCAGCGGCAGCAGGGCCATGAGGGCGGTGGCGTGCAGGAAGAAGACGGAGATGCGCCATAGCACGGCGCGCATGCGCGGCGACTGGCGCACAAACTGCACGCCCACGCGCATGGCGCTGGGCAGGCGCTCGCGCCCGAGCGGGCTGGGCACATGCTCGCGCTTCCAGCGCATGATGACCAGGCCCGAGAGCACCGACAGCACGGCGTTGAGCACAAATACCCAGGCGCTGCCCGCGCTGGCGATGATGGCGCCCGCCAGCAGCGGGCCCACGATGCGCGAGGCATTCATGGCCACGCCGTTCAGCGCCAGCGCGGCAGGCAACTGCGGGCGGCTGACCAGCTCGGGCACGATGGCGGCAAACACGGGCCAGCGCATGGCCAGCCCGATGCCATTGGCAAAGGTGAGGGCCAGCAGCAGCGGCGCCGTCATGCCGCCCGAGACGATGGCAAAGGCCAGCACCACGGCCACCGCAGCCACCCAGAACTGCGTGGCCATGAAGTAGCGGCGCCGGTCCAGGATGTCGGCCAGCGCGCCGCTGGGCAGGCCCAGCAAGAACACGGGCAGGGTGGAGGCCGACTGCACCAGCGCCACCAGCACGGGCGAGGTGGTCAGCGTGGTCATCAGCCACGCGGCGGCCACGTCGTTCATCCACATGCAGGTGTTGGCCGCCACCCAGGTCAGCCACAGCATGCGGAACACGGGCACGGACAGGGGCGCGAAGGGCGAGAGGGAGGTGTCGGAATGCACGGCCCCGGTGGAGGCGCTTTGCTCCAGGCTGTGCTGGGCCGATTCTTCGGTGCCCTGGGCCAGGGCCGCGCGTTCGGCGGCGGTGTTCACGCTGGCGGCGGGGGCGGCCGCGCTGGGCGGGGTCGCCTCAGGGGGCACGATGTGGTGGGGGGTGTCGTGGTGGGGCTGGGGTGGCATGTGGCCCCATTGTGCGATGTCTGACCTCGTCCCGCCCGAAACGCAGCGCGCGACCCGGTTTGTTTCATGGGCTCTGATAGGAAAAAGAGGCTCTGGCGCTCGTCCATCAAGCGCAAGTAGCTATCGAAATAAGAGCAAATGAGCCACTCAGCGCGACTTCAGCGCCGTGAGGTGCGCCAGCGGCAGCGCCCCGCTGGCCTTGACCTCGCCCAGCGAGAAACTGGTGTGCATGTCTTTCACGTTGGGCAGGTTCAGCAGCACGTCGCGCGCAAACTGCGAAAAGCTGTCCAGGTCGCGTGCCACCACCTGCAACTCGAACGTGCCCGTGCCGCTGATGTAGTGGCAGGCCACCACCTCGGGAATCTGGCGGATGGCTTCCTCCATCGCCCGCGTCAGGTTGCCGGTGCTGCGGTCGGCATCGAGCCGCACGAAGGCCAGCACGCCCAGGCCGATCTTGTGGCGGTCGATTTCGGCGCGGTAGCCTTTGATGAAGCCGGCTTCTTCCAGCGCGCGCACCCGGCGCCAGCACGGCGCGGCCGACAGGCCCACGCGCTGGGCCAGTTCGGCATTCGTCAGGCGGGCGTCGGCCTGCAATTCTTGCAAGATGGCGAGGTCGTATTTGTCCAAATTATTCATTTTTCCATTATTTCAAGAAAGAATCTTTCTGAATCGAGGGTAAACACGGCATAAAAACGAAAGCACATATCGCGGCCCCCTGCCTACACTGGACCAAAACCATCCATCACGCGGCCGTTCAAGCCCACAAGGCCTGGATGGCACGCCACCCCCACAGGAACACGCCACTATGAATGCCCCCCTACCGGAGTCCATCCGCAAAGCGCTCGAGACGGTATCGCTGGATGACAAGTACACCCTGCCCGAAGGCCGCGCCTTCATGAGCGGCGTGCAGGCCCTGGTGCGCCTGCCCATGCTGCAGCGCCAGCGCGACGCGGCCGCGGGCCTGAATACGGCGGGCTTCATCAGCGGCTACCGCGGCAGTCCGCTGGGCACCTACGACCAGGCGCTGTGGGCGGCCAAGAAACACCTGGCCGAAAACCACATCGTTTTTCAGCCCGGCGTGAACGAAGAGCTGGGCGCCACCGCCGTGTGGGGCACGCAGCAGCTCGACCTGTACCCCGAGAAGAAGAAATACGACGGCGTCTTCGGCATCTGGTACGGCAAGGGCCCGGGCGTAGACCGCTGCGCGGACGTGTTCAAGCACGCCAACATGGCGGGCACGTCCAAGCACGGCGGCGTGATCGCCATTGCGGGCGACGACCACATCAGCAAGAGCAGCACGGCCGCGCACCAGAGCGACCACATCTTCAAGGCCTGCGGCACGCCGGTGTTCTTCCCCAGCAGCGTGCAAGAGATTCTGGACATGGGCCTGCACGCCTTTGCCATGAGCCGCTTCTCGGGCGTGTGGTCGGGCATGAAGACCATCCAGGAGGTGGTCGAGTCGTCCAGCAGCATCAGCGTGGACCCGGACCGCGTGAAGATCATCCTTCCCGAAGACTTCGCCATGCCGCCCGGCGGCCTGCACATCCGCTGGCCCGACGCGCCGCTGGAGCAGGAAGCGCGCCTGATGGACTACAAGTGGTACGCGGCCCTGGCGTACATCCGCGCCAACAAGCTCAACTACAACGTCATCGAAGGCAAGCAAGACCGCTTCGGCATCATTGCCAGCGGAAAGGCCTACAACGACATGCGCCAGGCCCTGGTGGACCTGGGGCTCGATGACGACACCTGCCGCAGCCTGGGCATTCGCGTGCACAAGGTCAACGTGGTGTGGCCGCTCGAAGCCACCATCACCCGCGACTTTGCCGAGGGCCTGCAAGAAATTCTGGTGGTGGAGGAAAAGCGCCAGGTCATCGAATACCAGCTCAAGGAAGAGCTGTACAACTGGCGCGCCGATGTGCGCCCCAACGTGCTGGGCAAGTTCGACGAAGTGCCGGGCGACAACTCGGGCGGCGAGTGGAGCATGCCCAACCCCAGCCAGAACTGGCTGCTGCGCCCCAAGGCCGACCTGACGCCCGCCCTCATCGCCAAGGCCATTGCCAAGCGCCTGAAAAAGCTGGGCGTGCCCGAGCACGTAGTGCAGCGCATGGACGCCCGCCTGGCCATCATCGAAGCCCGTGAACGCGCGCTGGCAGAGACCCAGGTGGACCCTTCTGGCGACCGCACGCCCTGGTTCTGCAGCGGCTGCCCGCACAACACCAGCACCCGCGTGCCCGAGGGCTCGCGCGCCGTGGCCGGCATCGGCTGCCACTACATGGTCAACTGGATGCCCGACCGCCGCACCAGCACCTTCACGCAGATGGGTGGCGAGGGCGTGACCTGGGTGGGCCAGCAGCCGTTCACCACCGAAGAGCACATCTTCTCCAACCTGGGCGACGGCACGTACTTCCACAGCGGGCTGCTGGCCATCCGCCAGAGCATTGCGGCGGGTGTGAACATCACCTACAAGGTGCTCTACAACGACGCCGTGGCCATGACCGGCGGGCAGGCGGTGGGCGAACGGCCCGAGGGCCACACGGTGCTGCAGATCATGAACAGCCTGAAGGCCGAGGGGGTGGCCAAGCTGGTCATCGTGACGGACGAGCCGCAGAAGTACGACGGCGTGGCCTTGGCCCAGGGCGTCACGGTGCACCACCGCGACGAGCTGGACCGCATCCAGCGCGAGTTCCGCGAGATCAAGGGCTGCACGGCCATCATCTACGACCAGACCTGCGCCACCGAAAAGCGCCGCCGCCGCAAGCGCGGCAAGCTGGCCACGCCCGACAAGACGGTGGTCATCAATGAGCTGGTGTGCGAGGGCTGTGGCGACTGCTCGGTGCAGTCCAACTGCCTGTCGGTGGAGCCGGTGGAGACCGAATTTGGCCGTAAGCGCCGCATCAACCAGAGCACCTGCAACAAGGACTACTCGTGCGTGAAGGGCTTCTGCCCCAGCTTCGTCACGGTGGAAGGCGGCCAGCTCAAGAAGCCCAAGAAAGACAAGAAGGGCGACCTCTCGGCCCTGCCCAACATTCCCGAACCCGTGCTGCCCGTGGCCGATATGGCCTGGGGCATCGTGGTGGCGGGCGTGGGCGGCACCGGGGTGATCACCATTGGCTCGCTGCTGGGCATGGCGGCCCACCTGGAGGGCAAGGGCGTCATCACGCAAGACGCCGCAGGCCTGGCCCAGAAGGGCGGCGCCACCTGGAGCCACATCCAGATCGCCAGCCGGCCCGATGCCATCTACACCACCAAGGTCGATACCGCCAAGGCCGACCTGGTGATTGGCTGCGACGCCATCGTGGCCGCCAACAAGGCCACGCTGGCCGTGCTGCAACCGGGCCGCACCTTTGTGGCGCTGAACACGCACCGCACGCCCACCGCGTCGTTCGTGAACAACCCCAACTGGCAGTTCCCCGACGCGCATTGCGACACGGCCATCACCAGCGCCCTGGGCGATGGCAGCGTGGGCAGCTTTGACGCCGAACAGGTGGCTACGCAACTGCTGGGCGACAGCATCTACACCAACCCGCTGCTGCTGGGCTACGCCTGGCAAAAGGGCCGCGTGCCGCTGACCCTGGCCTCGCTGATGCGCGCCATGGAACTCAACGGCGTGCAGGTGGAAAACAACAAGGCCGCCTTTGAATGGGGCCGCCGCTGCGCCCACGATCTGCCCGCTGTGCAGGCACTGTTCCAGGCGGCACAGGTGATCCAGTTCGTGAAGAAACCCGCCCTGGCCGACATGATCGCCAAGCGCGTGGACTTCCTCACCGGCTACCAGAACGCAGCCTACGCTGCCGACTACCAGGCCTTTGTGCAAAAGGTGCAGGTCGCCGAGGCCCAGCTGGGCACCACCACCCGCCTGACCGAGGCGGTGGCCCGCTACCTGTTCAAGCTTATGGCTTACAAGGACGAGTACGAAGTGGCCCGTCTGCACACCGACAAGGCGTTCATGGACAAGATCGCCGCGCAGTTTGAGGGCGACTTCAAACTGGTGCACCACCTGGCGCCGCCCCTGTCGGCCGCCAAGAACGAGAAGGGTGAACTGGTGAAAAAGCCCTATGGCCCCTGGATGCGCAACGCCTTCGGCCTGCTGGCCAAGATGAAAGGCCTGCGTGGCACGGCCTTCGACATCTTTGGCAAGACCGAAGAGCGCCGCACCGAGCGCGCCCTGATCGTGGAATACCGCGCCTGCATCGACGAACTGCTGGCCGGCCTGACCGCCGACAAGCTGGCCCTGGCGGTGGAGATTGCGCACATTCCGGAAGACATCCGTGGCTACGGCCATGTCAAGGAGCGCCACCTCAAGGCCGCGCGTGCCAAGTGGAATGGCCTGATGGCGCAGTGGCGCAGCCCCGGCGCACCTGCCCAGCGCCAGGCGGCCTGAGCCTTTGCGAACTGGCACTGCCGTGGCGCGGCGGTGTCAGTGAAATCAATTGCTATTAATTTGATAGCTTCTGGCGCTTGATGGATAAGCGCCAGAAGCTATTTTTATGGATATGTGAAAACCCTCTGCGGTCAGCCAACCCCCCCAGGCCCATCCGGTCTTGGGTGATGACATAGGCGCCGCATACAATGTCCGGTTACCCCATGGCGGGCGCCGAGGGCCCTGAATTGGGAATTCGTTGCATAAAGACGCCGAGCATCGCCGCCAGGCCGCGTTGCCAATCCTCGCGATAGCGACGGCTATCGCTGTGGTTGGCGCCTTGCCTGGCGACGATTTCGACCTCTTTATTGCATCAGCGAACTCCCCATTCGGCATCCTCCGCTGGCTGTGTGGAATTTCGAATTTTTGATCCTCTGCTGGGAGTCCTTGACGTGTTTATTTCTTCTGCTTTTGCTCAGACCGCTCCTGCCGCCGCTGCAGGTGGTGGCGACCTGATGTCTTCGCTGACCGGCATGCTGCCTCTGGTGCTGATGTTCGTGGTGCTGTACTTCGTCATGATCCGCCCCCAGATGAAGCGCCAAAAGGAACACCGCGCCATGATTGACGCGCTGGCCAAGGGCGACGAAGTCGCTACCGCTGGCGGCATCATCGGCAAGGTCACGCGCCTGTCGGAAGGCTTCCTGCACATCGAAATCGCCAACAACGTGGAAGTGCAGATCCAGCGCAGCGCCGTGGTGCAAGTGCTGCCCAAGGGCACGGTGAAGTAACCAAACCAGAGTCAGGGCGTGGCAGCGGTGGTCGTCGCCAGCCCTCGTCAGGGGCAGGGGCCGCCGTGCTGCCCGCCCCACAAGCTTTCCGTGAGGTAAGAGCGCGATCATGAACCGATATCCGGTCTGGAAGTGGGCGATCCTGGTGATCGTGCTGCTGGTGGGTGCCTTGTACAGCCTGCCCAATTTCTTTGGTGAAACGCCTGCGGTGCAGGTTTCTGCGGTCAAGAGCGGCGTCAAGATCGACGACGCTGTGGCGCAGCGGGTGGAGCAGGCCCTGGCCGCCGCCAGCCTGACGGCCGAGCGGGTGGCGGTGGAAGGCACTTCGGTGCGCGCACGCTTCGACACGCTGGAAAACCAGCTCAAGGCGAAGGACGTGATCCAGAAGGCCCTGGTGCCCGATGCGAACGACCCGAGCTTCGTCGTCGCGCTCAACCAGATTTCACGCACCCCCGCGTGGCTCAGTGCCATCCATGCCCGCCCCATGTTCCTGGGGCTGGACCTGCGGGGCGGCGTTCACTTCATGCTGCAGGTGGACATGCAGGCGGCCCTCACCAAGAAGGCCGAGGCTTATTCCGGTGACATCCGCACCGCGCTGCGCGAGAAGAATGTGCGCCACAGCGGTATCTCGCGCGACGGCCAGACCATCGACATCAAGGTGGCCGACGAAGCCACCCAGAACACGGTGCGCAACATCATTGCCGACCAGTTTGCCGACTTGCAGGTGGTGAGCCAGCCCGATGGCGACGGCCTGCGCCTGCGCGCCAGCATCAAGCCCGAGGCCGCTCGCAAGGTGCAAGAGCAAGCTGTCAAGCAGAACATCGTCACGCTCCACAACCGGATCAACGAACTGGGTGTGACCGAGCCCGTGATCCAGCAGCAGGGCCTGGATCGCATCGTGGTGCAACTGGCCGGCGTGCAAGACACCGCCCAGGCCAAGGATATTCTGGGCCGTACGGCCACGCTGGAAGTGCGCATGGTGGACGAAAGCACCGAGGCGCGCGCCGCCGAGCAAGGCCGTGGCCCCGTGCCCTTTGGCTCCGAGCGCTACCCCGAGCGCAGCGGCCAGTCGGTGATCGTGAAGAAGCAGGTCATCCTGACCGGTGAAAACCTGACCGACGCCCAGCCCGGCTTTGACAGCCAGACGCAAGAACCCACCGTGAACCTGACGCTGGACGCCAAGGGCTCGCGCATCTTCCGCGACATCACGCGTGAGAACATTGGCAAGCGCATGGCCATCGTGCTGTTTGAAAAGGGCAAGGGCGAAGTGGTGACGGCGCCTGTCATCCGCTCTGAAATCGGTGGTGGCCGCGTGCAGATTTCGGGCCGCATGACCACGGCCGAGGCCAACAACATCGCGCTGCTGCTGCGCGCCGGTTCGCTGGCCGCGCCCATGGAAATCATCGAGGAATACACCATCGGCCCCAGCCTCGGTGCCGACAACATCGAGCGTGGTATCCACAGCGTGGTGTGGGGCTTGGCTGCCATCGCTGCGTTCATGTGCGTGTACTACCAGCTGTTTGGCGTGATCTCCAGCATCGCGCTGGCGGTGAACGTGATGCTGCTGGTGGCCATCTTGTCCATGCTGCAGGCCACGCTCACGCTGCCCGGTATTGCCGCGATGGCGCTGGCCATTGGTGTGGCCATCGACTCGAACGTGCTGATCAATGAACGTGTGCGCGAAGAGCTGCGCGCTGGCGTGGCCCCGCAAGCGGCCATCCACACGGGCTACGACCGTGCCTGGGCCACGATTCTGGACTCCAACGTGACCACACTGATTGCGGGCCTGGCCCTGCTGGCGTTTGGCTCGGGCCCCGTGCGCGGCTTTGCGGTGGTGCACTGCATTGGCATTTTGACCAGCATGTTCTCGGCCGTGTTCTTCTCGCGTGGTCTGGTGAACCTGTGGTACGGGCGCCAGAAAAAGCTCAAGAGCGTTTCCATCGGCCAGGTCTGGAAGCCTGAGTCGGACGCCACTGCCGTGGCCAAGTCGCAATAAAGGAGGAAGACATGGAGTTCTTCCGAATCAAAAAAGACATTCCCTTCATGAAGCACGCGTTGATTTTCAACGCGATCTCCTTCATCACCTTTGCATTGGCAGTCTTCTTCCTGCTCACCCGTGGGTTGCACCTGTCGGTGGAGTTCACCGGTGGCACGGTGATGGAAGTGGCCTACAGCCAGCCCGCTGAGCTGGCCAAGGTGCGCGAGACGGTGTCTGGCTTGGGCTACACCGATGTGCAGGTGCAGAGCTTTGGCACGCCCCGTGACGTGCTGATCCGCCTGCCCGTGCAAAAGGGTGTCACATCCGCCCAGCAGAGCGAGCAGGTGCTGCAGGCGCTCAAGGCGAACGATGCGGACGTGACTCTGCGCCGCACCGAGTTTGTCGGTCCTCAGGTGGGGGAAGAGCTGGTGCACGGGGGCCTTATGGCGCTGGCCTTTGTGGTGCTGGGCATCGTGATCTACCTGGCCTTCCGCTTTGAATGGAAGTTCGGTGTGGCGGCCATCATCGCCAACCTGCACGACGTGGTGATCATTCTCGGCTTCTTTGCCTTCTTCCAGTGGGAGTTCTCGCTGTCGGTGCTGGCGGCTGTGCTGGCCGTGCTGGGCTACTCGGTCAACGAGTCGGTCGTGATTTTTGACCGGATCCGCGAGGCCTTCCGCAAGTACCGCAAGATGACCACCTCAGAGGTGATTGATCACGCCATCACCAGCACCATGAGCCGCACCATCATCACCCACGCCTCGACCGAGGCCATGGTGCTGTCCATGCTGTTCTTTGGCGGCCCCAGCCTGCACTACTTTGCGTTGGCGCTGACCATCGGTATCTTGTTCGGTATCTATTCCTCGGTGTTTGTGGCGGCCGCCATTGCCATGTGGCTGGGCGTCAAGCGGGAAGACCTGGTGTCGGCACCGCGCAAAGAAGGTGGTGATCCGAACGATCCCAACGCCGGAGCAGCGGTTTGACCCGGTAATATTGGCGCATGCAGACTCCAGAAACGCTCGTTGCGCAACGCCGCCTGGCGCGCCAAGCGCGGCAGCGTTTCGTCGAGGGTTTGTGCGCCACTCTGCCAGACCTTCACAAAACAGTGGGTGAATTCCTGTCGGCGCTGATGGCGCAGACAGCCACCCAGCGAGAAATGCAGACCCGCCGCGATGCCTGGCTGCTGTACCAGCAGCACCAGGCCGCATGGCTTGACGGCACCGCCAAGGCGTGGCGTGACGCGGTGCTACCCGCTGCCAGCGCTGGCCCGGGCGGCCGCGCTGTGAATCTCTCCTTCGAGCTGCTCAGCGACGATGTGGTGGAAAACAAGATCGTCGCTTCTCGCATGGCCCTCACGGTGGCCGAGCAGGTTAGCCAGCAGTTCGACTCCTTGCGCCAGCGCACCCAGGTGCTGGAGGGGCAAGACATGGACAGCACTGACATCTTGCGGGCGGAGACCATCTGCCTGAAGCTGGTCGAGCAGTGGGTGGAAGCAGGCTTGCCCCGCACCGATTTGCTGCGGGTGATTGACCCGCTGCAGCGCGAGCTGGCCAACCAGGTGCAAAAGCAGTACCAGGCCGTCAACGTTTTTTATGTGGAACAGGGCGTGGCAGCGCCCACGGACATGCGCAACCGTGTTCGCCGAACCACCGCAGGGGCTTCGGGCGCCGCGGCCTTGGGGGCTGAAAGATCTGATCGCGTGGCTGGCCCTGCGTCAGGCCGTGGTGAGCCCCTGCGGCGTCCCCCTATGGGGCCCATGGGTGGCTCCATGCCACGGGTGCCTGGGTCGTACCCCGCCATGGCGGGTGGTGGTTTGGGCGCCGTCACCGGCATGACTCCCTTGATCCGTGCCCGCCAACGGGCGCAGGGCGTGATGGGGCAACTGCGCCGCCTGTTGTCCCAGCCTGTAACGGGCTTTGACATGACCCAGGCACCGCCTGCCTCGGCGGCGCTGGCGCATGCACTGTCGGCCCAGCGCGTGCAGGCGGAAACGCATTACAGCGACATGGTCACCATCGCGGAGGATTACAGCCCAGCGGCGGTAGTGCAGGTGGCCGGGGCGGTGCGCGAGCGTTCCGCCGAGCTGAAGAAAAAAGCCGTTACCCCTGGTGAGAAAGCCATCATCGAGGTGGTGGCGCTGATGTTCCAGAGCATTTTGGCGGAAGACCGCATTCCGCCCGCAGTGCGCGTGTGGTTCGCCCGCCTTCAGGTGCCCGTGCTGCGTGTGGCGCTGGCCGAGCCGGAGTTTTTCAGCAACCTGGACCACCCTGCACGCCAGCTCATTGACCGCATGGGCGCTTGTGTGATGGGCTTTGATGCCACCGCCATCAACGGCAGCGCACTGGAGGCGGAAATTCGCCGGGTCGTGCAGGTGATTGAGCAGTACCCGGAAACGGGGCGGCGGGTGTTTCAGCTGGTGCACGAGGAGTTTGAGAAATTCCTCTCCAAATTCCTCACTGAAAAGCAGGCCACTTCACGCTTGGTCAGTGTGGCCCAGCAGGTAGAGCAGCGCGAGACGCTGGCCATCCAGTACACCATCGAGCTGCGCACCATGCTTCGCGACATGCCGGTGCGCGACGAGATCCGCGAGTTCCTGTTCAAGACCTGGGCCGAGGTGCTGGCACTGTCGGCCGTGCGCGATGGCGCGCAGCACGCCGACACCGTCATGTTCAAGCAAACAGCGGCCGACCTGGTGTGGGCGGCCAGTGCCAAGCCCAATCGCAGCGATCGCGCGCTGGTGATCCAGCAACTGCCGGGGCTGCTGCAACGTTTGCGCCAGGGGCTGACCCTGATCGGCGTGACTGGCGCAGACCAGGACGCCACCATCAAGGTCTTGACGGATACCCTGGCAGAAGCCTTCCTCTCCAAGACCGCCAGCATTCCGCAAGCCCACATCGAGGCGATGTCCAAGCGCCTGGCCAACCTGGAAGACTTCATCAACGATGCCACCTTGGGCGACATGCCGCTCAATTCCGAAAGCATCGAGATGATGCTGGGCATCGATGCCTCGTCGATCTTTGTCATCGCTGACAACGACGCACCTGTGGACGATGCGATGGTGGCCTGGGCCCAAGAGCTCAAACCCGGCACCTGGTACACGCTGGACCACAACGGCTCTTCCGCCCAGGTGCAGTACGTGTGGCAGAGCAAACGCAAGCAATTGCACTTGTTTGCTGCCGTGGATGGCAGCAGCTACCTGATCCAGCTGCGTCGACTGGCGGCGTACCTCCAAAGCGGGCTTCTGGTGGCACAGGATGAAGAGGGCCTCACCATGCGCGCCACCCGTGATGCCTTGGCCAAGCTGGACGCTAACCCGGAACGCCTGCTCGACTGAGCCCTGCAGCGATCTCTGCGGTTCGGCGCACCGCCAGCCGGGCCTATCTCACGTTCAGCCCCGCCCCACCCGTTGGAACAGTGCCCCTGGCAAACGGGCGACCACCCCATCCAGCTCCAGTTCCAGTAATTGCACCTGCAGGCTCGCGGCGTCCATCCCTGTGCGGTTGACCAAGGCATCCAGCCCGACAGGGTCGTAGCCCATGGCTTGCAACAGCGCACTTTCCTGGGGGGCGATCGCAGCAGGTTCGCCAGAGCCGACGGCTGTGTCGCCAGCCGTGAATGAGGTGGCGGCCGGTAGCGCCCAACTGCATTCTTCCAGCACGTCTTGTGCAGACTCCACGAGCTTGGCCCCTTGCTTGATGAGGGCGTGACAACCCCGGGATTGCGGGGCGTGGATCGAACCCGGAATCGCAAACACCTCGCGTCCTTGTTCCGTCGCCAGCCTGGCAGTGATCAGCGAGCCAGACGCCAGGGCCGCCTCTACCACCAGCGTGCCTTGCGACAGGCCTGAAATGATGCGGTTGCGCTTGGGAAAGTTGGGGGCCAACGGGGGCGTGCCCAGGGGGTACTCGCTCACCAGCAAGCCATGCCGGGCAATGCGGTGCGCCAAGTCCAGATGGCGGCTGGGGTACACGCGGTCCAGTCCTGTTCCCACCACGGCGATGGTCGCGGGTGCGTCGCCTTGTTTCAAGGGACGGTCTGGTGCGATAGGGGCCAGAGCGCCTTCATGGGCAGCCGCATCCACGCCCAGTGCGAGGCCCGAGACGATCGTGAGCCCTGTGGCACCCAATGCCTTCGCAAATTGGTAGGCGTTGTCCGCGCCTTGCGCCGTGGGGTTTCGGCTACCCACCACGGCCAGGCAGCGCCCTTCGGCGAAGGGCTGACCTTGCACCACGGCGCGGGCGCCCACCACGTAGAGCATGAGCGGCGGGTCCTCGGTGTCGAGCAGTTTCTTGGGATAGCGCCCATCCCCCAGGGTGATGATGGCGCGCGCAGTGCCTTCGGCCAAATCGCTGGCGTGCAGCCATTGCCAGGTCTTTTCCAGCAGTTCAGGCCACGATGGGGGCACCGTGACCAGCGCGCGTGCATGCCGCTCGCTGACGCACTGGCTCAGCGCTGCCTCGGTTTGTGCAAAGAGGGCTGTGGGCAGCCCAAAGGTGGCCAGCAATTTGCGCGCGGTCTGGTTGCCAATGCCTGGTGTGGTGGCAAGCCGCAGCCATGCGCCTAGTTCATCGCGGTCCATAAGCGGGCTCAGAGAAAGATTGAGAGGCTACGTAAAAACGGGGCCCGCAGGCCCCGTTGGATGGGTCACGCTGGTGGGCGCAACGTTTACTGGGGGTTGGCCAGACGGTCACCCACGCGCACACCGGTGCGCACGTCCAGCAGCAGTGCGTAGGAAACGCGCTCGAACGTCAGGAACACCATGGCCAGGCCATTGTGCTCGCTGGGCAGCTTGATGGTGGGCTTGCCCTCTGCCGTCGTGTCCCTCACGCGGTCGCCCTGGGTGAGCAGCGTCAGCACATGGCCTGGCTCCATGCCTTGGGCGGTTCCCATGTTGATGGCGATCACCTGGTTTTGCCCAGCTACGGCGACGGGGGTGGAGCCGTAGATGGACACCACCCGTGCATTCACGCTGGTCTGGGGCTCGTGCGGAATGTAGTTTTTGAAGGTGCGGGGTGGCTCGGGCAGCATGCGGTCACCGGCGCGAATTTCTTCCTTGGTGGATGTGATGTCTACCGTGGCGGGCACGGGCTCTTGCTTGAGGTTGCCTTTGCCGTCGCTGATTTCTTCCGTGGTTTCGCTGCGCGCGAGTTCGGCATTGCCCAGGTAACGGGCTTCATAACCCAGCACCTCCCCGGTAACGGGGTCCTTGAGCGGAATGGCTTCCCGGAAGACGCGGAAGCTGCGGGGTTGGCCGGGTTTGGTGCTCAGCGGTGCATCAGGGTTGCCGCGTGCGTACACCCGGTCGCCAGCGGCCATCAGCACACGCTGGTCGGTGGTGGCGACGAGGCGCGGGGCTTGCTCGATGGTGGCGGCATCAGTCACCAGCGGTTCCACCAGGAACGGCGCGATCAGGTGGGTCTTGAGCGTGGGCAGCGCCAGGCTGGCAAGGCTGTCCGTGCGGGTGCGGGGTGACAGGCGCACTGTGTCGGACCCGCCCGTGGGCTGGGTGCGCAGGCGCGCGTAGCCATCGCTCTTGTCCAGGTACAGCGTCTGCCCTGGGAAGATCAGGTGCGGATTGGGCAGCGCCTTGAGGTTCATGCCCCATAGCTCTGGCCAGCGCCAGGGGCTCTTGAGGTACATGCGAGAAATATCCCACAGCGTATCGCCACGTTTGACCACATAGGTGTCTGGCGCGTTGGGCGCCAATTCAGACACGGGAATACCTTTTTCAGCCACCTGCTGGGCGGTGCTGCGCTGGGCATCGGTAATGGGGTATTTCTGGGCGAAAGTAGGTGTGCAGGTAAAAGCGGCAATGACTGCCAGCGCTCCCAAGGCTGTTTTCTGTGCGCTGGTGAAAGCCATCCTGTTTTTCCTTTTTTGATGCATTGGTATACGCCCCCTCACTGATGCCAGCAGCCTTTTTTCCACGAAACTGCTGGCAAATACATTACAAATCATCTCAGATTCTCTGCTCAAGCCCTTGATTGGGCAATGAATATTGGCTTGGGGGCCAGCGCCTTTGCTCAAAAGTGGCGAAAATAGCGACACTTATTACCTGGTTTCATGGCAATTCTTCCTATTCTTTGTTTCCCCGATCCGCGCCTGCACAAGGTGGCAAAGCCTGTGGCTGCGGTGGATGAACGCATCCAGACCCTGGTGGCCGACATGCTGGCCACCATGTACGACGCCCACGGCATCGGCTTGGCGGCCACCCAGATTGACGTGCACGAACGCGTGGTGGTCATTGACGTATCTGAGGAGCGCGACCAGCCTCTGGTTCTCATCAACCCGGAAATCACCTGGGCCAGCCCCGAAAAGCAGGTGGGCGACGAGGGCTGCCTTTCCGTGCCCGGCATATACGACGGCGTGGAGCGTTCCACCCGCGTTCATGTGAAGGCGCTCAACGAGAAGGGCCAGCCGCATACTGTGGAAGCCGAGGGTTTGCTGGCGGTTTGTATTCAACACGAAATGGACCACCTGCTCGGCAAGGTGTTTGTGGAATATCTGTCGCCCCTCAAACGCAACCGCATCAAAACCAAAATGCTCAAGCAGCAGCGAGGTAATCGGGAGTGAATACCTCCGCACCTGCTGCACAACCCCACCACCATGCTCCGCGCGCCCGTTGGGCGCAGGTGCTGCGTTGGCTGGCGGTGTGCAGTGCAGGTGCGGTGTGCGCTGTGATGGTGGGCTGCGCAGTGCCGGGCAAAGAGGCTCTGGGCTCCGCGCGGGCCGACGTGGCCGTGCGCCTGGGGCCTCCCACCGCCGTGTATCCCCGCCCCGAAGGCGGCGAGCGGTGGCAATACTCGGAACTGCCCGCAGGCGTTCAGGTCTACAACCTGGATTTCGACGCCACGGGGCGCCTGGTGCGCAATGCGCCAGCGCTGACGCAGGCCTGGCTGGAGCAGATCCCCGTCGGGCAGTGGACGGTATCGGATGTGCGCTACTGGTTGGGAGCGCCCCAGCGGGTGGACCGTGTGGCCCGGTTTGAGGGCGAAGTCTGGACGTACCGGTTCCTTCAGCTGTCCGACCCGCGCTTTGCCTACCTCCACATCGATCCATCGGGCACGGTGCAGCGTGTGCTGTTTGTGGACGATGTATCCAACGCCCCCGACGACCGCCCATGACGGTGGCGCGGCGCCTCATTTTTAGCGCCCCTTGTGCCACCAGCCCGCGCGGGCCGTTGCCCGGCTGAGCCGTATTGCGAGAGATTTGCCATGAGAGTGATTTTTGCCGGAACCCCCGAATTTGCCCGCGTGGCCCTGGCGCGCCTGTTGGCGGCGGGATTCACCGTGCCATTGGTGCTGACGCAGCCCGACCGCCCTGCTGGCCGTGGCATGAAGCTGCAGGCCTCCCCCGTCAAGCAATGCGCGCTGGACCACGGCATTGCCGTGGCCCAGCCGCGCAGCCTGCGGCTGGACGGCAAATACCCTGAAGACGCCGCCGCCGCGCGCGAGGCCCTGCTGGCCGCCCAGGCCGATGTGATGGTGGTGGCCGCCTACGGGCTGATCCTGCCGCAGTGGGTGCTGGATTTGCCCGCCAAAGGTTGTCTCAACATCCACGCCAGCGTGCTGCCGCGGTGGCGGGGCGCGGCGCCCATTCACCGCGCCATCGAAGCGGGCGATGCCGAAACGGGTGTCACCATCATGCAGATGGACGCCGGGCTGGACACGGGCGACATGCTGCTGGTCGAAAAAACCCGCATTGCCACCACCGACACCACGGCCGTGCTGCACGACCGCCTGGCCGAGCTGGGTGGCCGCATGATCGTGGAGGCGCTGGAGCTGGCCGCCTGTGGCGGCCTGCAGCCCGTGCCCCAGCCTGCCGAGGGCGTGACCTACGCGCACAAGATCGAGAAGGCCGAGAGCGAGATCGACTGGTCTTTGCCAGCCCATGTCATTGGCCAGCGCATTCGCGCCTTCGATCCCTTTCCTGGCGCCAGCACCGCGTTGCAAGGCGAGGCGATCAAGGTGTGGGGCTATGAAATTGATAGCTACTCGCGCTTATCCAATGAGCGCTGCGGGCAGATTTTGGCATCAGGCCCAGAGGGTGTGACGGTGGCTTGCGGCGAGGGCGGCGCCCTGCGCCTGACCACCCTGCAGCGCGCCGGGGGCAAGCGCCTGCCGGTGGCAGACTTTCTGCGCGGCTTTCCGCTGCCTGTGGGCCAGGTGCTGGGTGCCAGCACGGTGGCCGCGTGAGCGCGTCGCCCTGGGCCCGTGCACGGGCCATGCTGAGCCACCCGTCGTTTCGGCTGGCGGGCAAAGACATGGCGGGCACCTCGGTGGGCATTGGTGCCTGGGGGCTGGTCACGGGCGTGGCCATGATCAAGAGTGGCATGTCGCTGCCCATGGCGGTGTTCATGTCGCTGGTGGTGTACGCAGGCAGCGCCCAGCTGGCCGTCATCCCGCTGCTCACGGTGGGTGCGCCCCTGTGGGTGGTGTGGCTCACCGCCGCGTGCGTCAACTTGCGCTTCGTCATCTTCAGCAGCATGTGGCGCAGCTACTTTGCGCACCTGCCGCTGCGCTGGCGGCTGGCCACGGGCTATTTCAGCGGCGACGTGATCTTTGTCGCCTTCATGAAGCGCTTTCCCGAGCAAAAGCCCGAGCCTGACCAGGTGCCCTACTTCTGGGGTGCGGCCTGCACCAACTGGCTGGCGTGGCAGGTGCCTTCGCTGGTGGGCATCGCCCTGGCCAACGTGGTGCCGCTGTCCTGGGGCCTCGGGTTTGCGGGTGTGCTGGCGCTATTGGGGGTGCTGCTGTCCCTGCTGTTTGACCGCGCCACCTGGCTGGCCACGGGCGTGGCGGCCACGGCGGCCATTGCCGCCTTTGCGCTGCCGCTCAAGCTCAACATCCTGGTGGCCATTGCCGCCGCCGTGGCCGTGGGGCTGATGATCGAAGCGGTGGAGCACCGCCGCCGCCACCCCGAGCTGCTGCTGGTGCCCGCCAACGAAAAACTGCCTGCGGACGAAAAACAGCATGTGCGCGACGGCGACGTCGTGCCCGTGCGCGAGGAGCGTCATCCATGAACTGGTCCTGGGTTGAACCCGTCATCGCCATCCTCGGGTTGGCGGTCATCACCGTGGTGTCGCGGTCGTTCTTCATGATCCCCGAGCGCGAGATGTCCATGCCCAGCTGGCTCAAGCGGGGCCTCAAATACGCGCCCCTGGCGGCGCTCACGGCCGTGATCGCGCCAGAGATCCTCATGTCGCAGGGCCAGCTCATCAACACGTTTCAAGACGCCCGGCTGCCCGCCGTGCTGTGTGCCACCGGTTACTACTTCTGGCGGCGCGGCATCCTCGGCACCATCGTGGTGGGCATGGCGGTGTACCTGCCTTTGCACATCGGCTGGGGCTGGTAGAGATAGCACCCCCTGAGTCGCCTTCGGCGCCTTCCCCCTCTCTCGCTTCGCGGGAGGGGGACGCACCCGGTGGCCTGGCAAAGCCAGTTCCACGGGTGCACTGGCACAGACAGCGGGGCACCCTCTGCTGCGGTTACTAAAATGGCCGCCGCGAGAGCCCTCCTTTCCCTTTACACCTCTGCTATGAACATCCTTCGCTTTTCCGATCTGTGCGCCCAGGGCAAGGCCCGCAACCAGCGCGTCTTCATCCGTGCCGACCTGAATGTGCCGCAAGACGACGCCGGCAACATCACCGAAGACACCCGCATCCGCGCCTCCATCCCCGCCATCCGCATGGCGCTGGACGCTGGCGCTGCCGTCATGGTGACCAGCCACCTGGGCCGCCCGACCGAAGGCGAGTTCAAGCCTGAAGACTCCCTGGCCCCCGTGGCCAAGCGCATGGCAGAACTGCTGGGCCGTGATGTGCCTCTGGTGGCCAACTGGGTGGACGGCGTGCAAGTGGCCCCCGGCCAGGTCGTGCTGCTGGAAAACTGCCGCCTGAACGTGGGCGAGAAAAAGAACAAGGAAGAGCTGGCCCGCAAGATGGCCGCGCTGTGCGACATCTTCGTGAACGACGCGTTTGGCACTGCCCACCGCGCCGAAGGCACCACCTACGGCATTGCGCAGTTCGCCCCCATCGCGTGTGCAGGCCCACTGCTGTCGGCTGAGATTGACGCCCTGACCAAGGCCCTGGCCCAGCCCCAGCGCCCGCTGGCCGCCATCGTGGCGGGCTCCAAGGTGTCTACGAAGCTCACCATCCTGCAAAGCCTGGCCGACAAGGTCGATCAGCTCATCGTGGGCGGTGGCATTGCCAACACCTTCATGCTGGCGGCGGGCCTGCCCATTGGCAAGAGCCTGGCCGAGCCCGACCTGCTGGACGCGGCCAAGGCCGTGATGGCCGCGATGAAAGCCCGTGGCGCCGAAGTGCCAATCCCCACCGATGTGGTGGTCGCCAAGACCTTTGCAGCCGATGCGCCCGCCACCGTGAAGGCCGCCACCGATGTGGCCGAAGACGACATGATTCTGGACATCGGCCCCGAGACTGCGGCCCGCCTTGCAGCCCAGCTCAAGTCCGCAGGCACCATCGTCTGGAACGGCCCTGTGGGCGTGTTTGAGTTTGCGGCCTTTGAAAACGGCACCAAGCAGATCGCCCAGGCGATTGCCGAATCGTCCGCCTTCAGCATTGCGGGCGGTGGCGACACCCTGGCTGCGATTGCCAAGTACGGCATCGAAAAGCAGGTGGGCTACATCTCCACCGGCGGCGGTGCTTTCCTGGAAGTCCTGGAAGGCAAGACCCTGCCCGCGTTCGAGATTTTGGAAAAGCGCGCAGCCGGAAACTAAGCTCCTTCCGCGCTTCGTCAACAGGTTCAAAGGGCCACCCTGTGGGGTGGCCTTTTTCATGGGCAGACCGACCAGCGACGCTCGTCCAGCGGCACCCAACTAAAATCACCCCCCATGACCTTCATCGACACCCTGCGCGCTGCCACCACGCAAAACCAATCCATGCTGTGCGTGGGTCTGGACCCTGAGCCCTCCCGCTTCCCTGCCCACCTGAAGGGCGACGCCAGCAAGATTTACGACTTCTGCGCGGCCATCGTCGATGCCACGGCCGATCTGGTCTGCTCGTTCAAGCCGCAGATTGCCTACTTTGCCGCCTACCGGGCCGAAGACCAGCTCGAACGCCTGATGGAGCACATGCGCCGCACGGCGCCCCAGGTGCCGGTGATTCTGGACGCCAAGCGCGGCGACATCGGCTCCACCGCACAGCAGTACGCCAAAGAGGCATTCGAGCGCTACGGCGCCGATGCGGTCACGCTCTCGCCTTTCATGGGTTTTGACTCCATCGAGCCCTACCTGGCTGCCTACCCCAGCAAGGGTGCTTTCTTGCTCTGTCGCACCTCCAACCCCGGTGGCGACGACCTGCAAAACCAGCGCCTGGCCAGCATTGAAGGCCAGCCTTTGATGTACGAACACATTGCCAAGCTGGCCCAGGGCCCCTGGAACCTGAACGGCCAGCTGGGTCTGGTGGTGGGTGCCACCTACCCGCAAGAGATTGAGCGCGTGCGCAGCATTGCGCCCACGCTGCCCCTGCTCATCCCCGGCGTGGGCGCGCAGGGCGGCGATGCGGTGGCCACCGTGCGCGCGGGCTTGCGCAGCGACGGGCCCATCATCGTGAACTCGTCGCGTGCCGTGCTGTACGCATCTTCGGGTAATGACTTTGGCGCGGCCGCCCGCGCCGAGGCCCTGCGTACCCGCGCGGTGCTGGAGGCCGCGCGCAGCGCCTGAGCGCCCTCCCCAAGCCGTCCTGCCCCTGCGGCCCCACCCGTTCCACCCAGGAGCCTCGCCCATGCAACTGAAATGGCTGGAGGACTTCGTGGCGCTGGCGCAGGAGCGCAGCTTCACCCGCGCAGCCGAGCTGCGCCATGTCACCCACCCGGCCTTTGGGCGCCGCATTCGCGCACTGGAGTCCTGGGCGGGCACGCCGCTGATCGAGCGAGAGGCCGGCCCCGTCAAGCTCACGGCTGCGGGCGAGGCGTTTCTGGACACCGCGCTGCAGATGACGCGCCACCTCGCGCAGTCACACGACGAACTCATGGCCATTGCAGGCCGCCAGGGCCGCACCGTGACGCTGTGCACCGGCCGCACCCTGGCGCGCACCATCGTGGCCGACTGGCTGGTGCGGCTGCGGCCCTATCTGGCCGATGGTGAGTTGCGCATCTCCACCCGTTCGCTGGCGGATGCGGTGCATGACCTGCAACACGGCCTGGCCGACTTTTCCATCCTGTACCACCACCCGTCGCTGGTGGTGCCGCTGGACGGCAGGGAGTACGAGCACATTGCACTGGCCACCGACCGGCTGCTGCCCGTCTCGCGCACCGATACAAGTGGTGCCCCCATGTACCTGCTGGAAGCCGGCTGCGCGCCTGTGCCCTACATCGCCTACGACCGCACCCTTGCGCTCGGGCGCCTGGTGGAAGACCTGCTGGCCCACCACCCCTTGGCCGCCCACCTCAAGCGCCTGGTGGAATGCGATTCGCCCGATGCCAACTACGAATACGTGCGCAAAGGGCTGGGCGTTTCATGGTTGCCCTTGTCTGTGGTGCATTCCGACGTCAAATCGGGCCTACTGGCCCCGGCCGGTGGCAAGGGGCTGGAGGTGAAGTTTGACGTGCGCATGTTCCGCCCCAAGCGCCGTTTGAGCGCGCTGGCCGAATCCCTCTGGTCCACCATCGCGCGTCGCTAAAGGGGCGTAGGGTGCCCGGCGCAGTGCAGCCAGGGTGCCGAAAAGGCTGGTTTCGGTGCCGTTTTGGCACCGCGGTGCCCAACCGTGCTTCGCACAATGGGTGCTCCATTCCCATCGAGGAGATCACCATGCGTCCTGTTCCATTGGCCCTGCGTCGCCGCGTTTTTCATTGGGCGGTCGGTGCACTGGCTGGCCTGGCCCTGGCGCCTGCAGCCTTTGCGCAAGCCCCGGCCTACCCCAGCAAGCCCATCACCATTGTGGTGGGATACCCCCCGGGCGGCAGCACCGATTTGATGGGCCGCATGGTGGGCACCGAGTTGTCCAACCGCCTGGGCCAGCCCGTGGTGATTGAGAACATCGGTGGCGCGGGCGGTGCCATTGGTGCGCAGAAGGTGGCCAGCGCCCAGCCTGATGGCTACACGCTGCTGGTGGGCGCGAGCAATGAGCTGGCCATCAACAAGCTGGTGACCAAGAAAGTCAAGTACGACATCAAGGACTTCACCGCCATTGGCCTGGTGGCTTCGCAGCCGCTGGTGCTGGTGGCCTCGCCCGCCTCGGGCGTGAAGAACGCGGCAGATTTCATTCAGCTCGTCAGCAAGAACCCTGGCAAGTACAGCTATGGAAGCTCCGGCGTGGGCACATCGCTGCACCTGGCAGGCGAGATGCTCAAGAGCCAGGGCAACCTGTTCATGACGCACATCCCCTACCGTGGCGTGGCGCCGCTCACCAACGACCTGGTGGGCAACAACCTGGAGTTTGGCGTGTTCGTGCTCTCCAGCGGCCTGCCGCACATCAAGAGCGGCAAGGTGATGGCCCTGGGTACCACTGAAGCCAAGCGCTCGCCCATCACGCCCGACATTCCAGCCTTGGCTGAATCGCCCCAGTTCAAGAACGTGGACATTGGTGTGTGGTTTGCCCTGATGGCCCCTGCCAACTTGCCCAAGCCCGTTCACGACAAGCTGCGCAAGGCGTTGACCGATGCGCTGCAGTCGCCCGAATTCCGCAAGAAGCTCGAAGCCACGGGCTCGGTGGTGGCCTCGCCCACCGTGGACACAGACAAGTACATCGCCAGCGAGATCGACAAGTACCGCAAGATCGTGCAATTCGCAAAGATTGAAGAATGAACATGACCCCGAACAACGCTCCCGCACCGCTGCACTTCGCTTTGCCGGTGCCAGACATCAGCGCCTGGCGTGCCGGCAACACCGGCGTGGAGGGCGTGTGGCACTTTGACAGCGGCAAGCCCGGCCGCAACGTCATGGTCAGCGCGCTGGTGCACGGCAACGAGCTGTGCGGCGCCTGGGCGCTCAAGGGCCTGCTGGAGGCCGGTGTGCGGCCCGAACAGGGCAGCCTGACGCTGGCGTTCTGCAACCTGGCGGCCTTTGACCGCTTTGACGCGGCCCACCACGACGCCTCGCGCTTTGTGGACCAGGACCTGAACCGCCAGTGGCTGGACGAGCGCATGGACGCTGGCGACAGCATTGAGCGCCGCCGCGCCGCCGCGCTGCGGCCTTTTGTGCAGCGTGCCGACTGGCTGCTCGACATCCACTCCATGCACGAGCCTTCGGCGCCGTTGCTGCTCACCGGTGTGCAGCCGCGCAACCTGGCGCTGGCGCGGGCCATGCGCGCGCCCGAGCACATCGTGGTGGACGCCGGGCACAAAGACGGCGTGCGCATGCGCGACTACGGCCGCTTCGGTCTGCCGGATGACCAGGCGGGCGACACCCGTTCGCTGCTGATCGAGTGCGGCTTCCATGGCGACCCGGCCAGCCTGCAGGTGGCCCAGGACCAGTGCGTGCGCTTCATCGAACAGTCGGGTGTGATCTCTGCTGCAGCGCTGGCGCAGCAACTGCCCGGCTGGCGCCTGCCCGATGCGCCCCGCCAATGGGCGCTGGAAGTGACCCAGCCCGTGGTGGCCCGCAGTGCGGCATTCCGGTTTGTGGAGCCCTTCACCGGGCTGGAGTGCATTGAGAAGCAAGGCACGGTCATTGGCGACAACGATGGTGAGCCTGTGCTCACTCCGTATGACGATTGCGTGCTGGTGATGCCGTCCACGCGGCAGGCGCAAAACGGCGTGACGGTGGTGCGCTACGCACGGCGCACCTTGCTGTAAACCGGCCTGGGTGCCGTTGGTCCACGGCCCGGGAGGGCGTCAGTGTGAGCGTCAGTGCGTGGGGCGCCCGGCCTCGATCTGGTTGCGCACCAGCTGCGCCAGCGCCATGTCGCCGGGGGTTTCGGGGGTCCATTTGTCCACAGGGCGGGGCGTGGCCGCGTCGTCGGGCGAGACGAACACCGCCACGCAGTGCGTCACCTCCTGGTAGGCCTCGCTGATCTGCGGGCCGCTGCGCACTTCAATGAAGATGTTCATGCTGGTGGTGCCCGTGTAGGCCAGGCGGGCTTCCACCTCCACCAGGGCACCAGCCACCACGGGGTGCGCGAAGCGGATCTTGCCAAAGCTGGCCGCCACGCAGGGGCTCTTGGCCCACTGGTGGGCCACCACAGCAGCGGCTTCGTCAATCCACTTCATGACGGTGCCCGCGGCCACGCGGCCGCCGGGGCTGTCGGCAGAGGCATCTGCCACAAAACGCAAGATGGTCGAGGTGGTGGTCATGGGCTGCTGCGGGGCCAGGCTGGCCCGCAAAAGTTCTTCATGCAACCCATTATTCATGAGAGCCGCGACAGGGTGGCCACCGTTGCCCGCCTGAATGTGACCGTTTGTAGGGGCGAGGCAGCCCGCCGCACTGGCAGGCTTGCCAGCACGGCGGCGCTTGTTTGCTATTGTATTGATAGCTAATTGCGGTTGCTGGATAAGCGCTGGAAGCCGATTCCTTCTCAATCCCACAGATCAAGGCGCAGGCGGCTGGATGCCCAGGGCCACCAGTTCTTCGGGGCTGAACACCCGCGAACGGGTGTGAAAGGCCTTGCCCTCGGGCCCCTCCAGCGAGAAGGTGCCGCCGCCATGCCCGTCGATCACATCGATGATGAGCTGCGTGTGCTTCCAGGTTTCGTACTGGGCCTTGCCCATGTAGAAGCGGCAACCGCCGATATCGCCCAGGTACACATCGCCCGCACCCATGGTGATCTCGCCGGGCAGGTAGCAGTTGGCGGCGCTGTTGTCGCAGCAGCCCCCGCTTTGGTGAAACATCAGGTCCTGCCCATGCTTGGCTTGCAGCAAGGCCAGCAGCTCCAGCGCGGCGGGCGTGGCCACCACCCGTGGGGGTGGTGGGGTGCCGCTGGCGTGTGTGGAATCCACCGCGTCCATGGCCTTCATGGTGTCAGGCCGTCATGGCCCCGCGGAAGATGCCTTCAATGTCCGCCTGCGTGGCGGTGCGCGGGTTGGTCAGGCCGCAGGCGTCCTTCAATGCATAGGCGGCCAGTAGCGGAATGTCCGCTTCCTTCACGCCCAGGTCGGCCAGGCACTTGGGAATGCCCACATCCAGCGCCAGCTGGCGGATGGCGGCCAGGCAGGCTTGTGCGCCCGCTTCGGCGTCCAGCCCCGCCACGTTCACGCCCATGGCATGGGCCACGTCGCGCAGGCGCGCGGCCGATGTGGGCACGTTGAACGCCTCCACATGCGGCAGCAGCAAGGCGTTGCACACGCCGTGGGGCAGGTCGTAAAAGCCGCCCAGCTGGTGCGCCATGGCATGCACATAGCCCAGCGATGCGTTGTTGAACGCCATGCCCGCCAGGAACTGCGCATAGGCCATCTGCTCGCGGGCGTTCAGGTCGTCGCCGTGGTTCACGGCGGTGCGCAGGTGGCGGGCAATCAGCTCTACCGCCTTCAATGCGCAGGCATCGGTGATGGGCGTGGCGGCGGTGGACACATAGGCCTCCACCGCGTGGGTCAGCGCATCCATGCCGGTGGCGGCTGTCAGGCCCTTGGGCTTGGCGAGCATCAGCTCGGGGTCGTTGACGGACAGGATGGGCGTGACGTTGCGGTCCACGATGGCCATCTTGATGTGGCGCGTCTCGTCGGTGATGATGCAAAAGCGCGTCATCTCGCTGGCGGTGCCCGCCGTGGTGTTGATGGCCACCAGAGGCAGTTGCGGCTTGGCAGAGCGGTCCACGCCCTCGTAGTCGGCAATCTCGCCACCGTTGGTGGCGCACAGGGCGATGCCCTTGGCGCAGTCGTGCGGCGAGCCGCCGCCCAAAGAGATCACAAAGTCGCACTGCTCGGCCTTCAGTTGCGCCAGCCCGGCGCGCACATTGCCCACCGTGGGGTTGGGCTGGGTGCCATCAAACACCACCGATGCAATCTGCTGCCCGGCCAACTGGGCCTGAATGCGCGCTGCCACGCCCAGCTTGCTGAGCACGGCGTCGGTAACGATCAGTGCCTTGCGAAAGCCGTGGCCTTTCAGGGCCACCATGGCTTCCTGCAGACAGCCTGCGCCCATGATGTTGACACTGGGCATGAAGAACGTACTGGTCATCGTGAACCTCCTTGATGGATCAAACGACGGCCTGGGCTGCAGGGCCTGCAGCGGGCCGCTTCGCCAAAAATCGTACGCCCGTGAGGGCGCGGCGAAGCGGCCAGGCCGCTTCAACCCTTGACGTCCGTCAAAAGAAGCCCAGCTTGTTCTCGCTGTAGCTCACCAGCAGGTTCTTGGTCTGCTGGTAATGGTCCAGCATCATCTTGTGGTTCTCACGGCCGATGCCCGATTCCTTGTAGCCGCCAAAGGCCGCATGCGCCGGATAGTGGTGATAGCAGTTGGTCCACACACGGCCGGCCTTGATGGCGCGGCCCATGCGGTAGGCCACGTTGCCGTTGCGGCTCCACACGCCGGCGCCCAGGCCGTACAGCGTGTCGTTGGCAATGGCCAGCGCTTCGGCTTCGTCCTTGAAGGTGGTCACGGCCAGCACGGGGCCGAAAATTTCTTCCTGGAAGATGCGCATCTTGTTGTGGCCCTTGAACAGCGTGGGCTGCACGTAGTAGCCGCCTTCCAGGTCGCCACCCAGATGAGCCTGACCGCCTCCGGCCAGCACTTCAGCGCCTTCCTGCTTGCCCAGCTCCAGGTACGAGAGGATTTTGGTGAGCTGCTCTTTCGATGCCTGCGCGCCCATCATGCTGTCGGTGTCCAGCGGGTTCTGGTGCTTGATGGCAGCCACGCGCTTCAAGACACGCTCCATGAACTTGTCATAGATGCTTTCCTGGATCAGCGCACGCGATGGGCAGGTGCAGACCTCGCCCTGGTTGAATGCAAACAGCACCAGACCTTCAACGGCCTTGTCGAGGAAGGCATCGTCCTTGTCCATCACATCGGCAAAGAAGATGTTGGGGCTCTTGCCGCCCAGCTCCAGCGTGGCGGGGATGAGGTTGTTGGCGGCTGCCTGCGCAATCACGCGGCCGGTGCTGGTGGAGCCGGTGAACGCGATCTTGGCAATGCGCTTGGAAGTCGCCAGCGGCATGCCGGCTTCACGGCCAAAGCCGTTGACGATGTTGAGCACGCCGGGCGGCAGCAGGTCGGCAATCAGCTCGGCCAGGATGAGGATGGAGATGGGGGTGGACTCTGCGGGCTTGAGCACCACGCAGTTGCCCGCGCCCAGGGCGGGGGCCAGCTTCCATGCGGCCATCAGGATGGGGAAGTTCCACGGAATGATCTGGCCCACCACGCCCAGCGGCTCCTGGATGTGGTACGCCACGGTGTTTTCGTCGATCTCGCTGATGCCGCCCTCTTGCGCCCGCACGCAGCCTGCAAAGTAGCGGAAGTGGTCCACGGTGAGCGGAATGTCGGCGTTCAGCGTCTCGCGGATGGCCTTGCCGTTGTCCACCGTCTCGGCATAGGCCAGCAGTTCCAGGTTTTGCTCGATGCGGTCGGCAATTTTCAGCAGGATGTTGGCGCGTGTGGCGGCATCGGTCTTGCCCCAGGCATCGGCCGCGGCGTGGGCGGCGTCCAGTGCCAGTTCGATGTCTTCTGCGGTGGAGCGGGCGGCCTGGGTGTAGACCTTGCCGTTGACGGGCGAGATCACATCAAAGTACTGGCCCTTGACCGGGGCGACGAACTTGCCGCCGATGAAGTTGTTGTACTGCGCCTTGTAGGCGATCTTGGCGCCAGCGGCGCCGGGGGCTGCGTAAACGGTCATGCGGTGTCTCCTATCGATGTTTTGGATATCTGCTGCGCGTGTTGCGGCGGCAGATGATAGCACCTATACAAGACCCATGCCAGCCCTTGAGTGCCTGCTGGCCAAGGGCTGCTTCCGCGCTAAGTGGCTGATTTGTTTGGGTTTTGGCGCGGGATGAGTAAGGTGATGTGAAGCGTTGGCGCCATGCGTTACGTTCCAACACAGAACACCTGTCACGAAATGGAACAGTTGGACAGTTCCCCTGCGCAAACGCTATTGCCCTGCCCCCCCGGCACCGCCATACTGGCCCCTTCGAAGCGGGTGCCATGACGCCCGTTCAGGAGACAGCGTGCGCACCACCCCATCCCCCCTGCTGGCCTTGCAACAGGCCCGGCGACATTTGCTGGAACACGGCCATTGCCCCACGGGCCTGGTGGATGAGCGCCTGGCCCGTTCCTGGAGGCGCAGCATGGCCGCAGGCCTGGCCCCTGCCGGGCGCGCAGCGGCCGATTTGCCCAGCCCCGGCGAGCTGCGCGAAGCCATGGCCTGCAACCACAGCCTGCTCACGCATTCGCGCCCTATCATGGAATACCTGTTCGACCAGGTGCGCCACAGCCACAGCGTGGTGGTGCTGGCCGACCGGGCCGGCATGCTCATGCACACGCTGGGCAGCCCCGGCTTTGTGGATAAGGCCGAGCGCGTGGCGCTGACCTGCGGCGCCTCGTGGCACGAATCCCACCGGGGCACCAACGCCATCGGCACGGCACTGGCCGAAGGCACGGCGGTGGAAGTGCACGGCGGCGAGCATTTTCTGGAGCGCAACAGCTTTCTCACCTGCGCGGCCTCGCCCATCCTCTCGGCCACGGGCGAGCTGCTGGGCATCCTCGACATCTCGGGTGACCACCGCAACGGCCACTCCCACACCCTGGGCCTGGTCAGCACTGCGGCCCGCATGATCGAAAACCGCCTGCTGGTGGCCACCTGCAAGCGCCACATCCGGTTGCACCTGCACCGCGAGCCCGAAGGCATCGGCAGCGTGGCCGAGGGCGTGCTCGCCGTCTCGCCCGATGGCTGGATCGTCGGCGCCAACCGCGCCGCCCTGGCGCAGCTGGGCCTGCGCAGAGACGATGTGGGGGCCACCCCGCTGGCCCAGGTGCTGGATGCGCGGCTGGACGACCTGCTCTCGCACCACCGCCGCCGTCCCCAGCAGCCCCTGCCCGTGCGCGAGCGCGGCGGCAGCCTGCTGTTTGCCCTGGTGCAAGTGGACGCGGCGCTGTGGCCTGGGGCGCGTTCTGCGGACTCTGCGGGCGCCCTGCGCTTGCCCGCCCAGGCCATGGCCGATGCATCAGCCCCCCCCGCCGACGCCCTGGCGCAGCTGGACACCGGCGACGCCCGCTGGCGCGCCGCCGCCGACAAGGCCCGGCGCGTGGCGGGCAAACCCATTGCCGTGCTCATCCAGGGCGAATCGGGCGTGGGCAAGGAAGTGTTTGCGCGGGCCCTGCACGCCAGCAGCCCGCGCCAGGGCGGCCCCTTTGTGGCCATCAACTGCGCCGCCATTCCTGAGAATTTGATCGAGGCAGAGCTGTTTGGCTACGTGCCCGGGGCCTTTACCGGCGCGCGCAAGCAGGGCAGCCCGGGCCGCCTGCGCGAGGCGCACGGCGGCACGCTGTTTCTGGACGAAATCGGCGACATGCCCCTGGCCCTGCAAACCCGCCTGCTGCGCGTGCTGCAAGAGCGCAGCGTGACTCCCGTGGGCGGCAGCCAGGCCGTACCGGTGGACTTTGCCCTGGTCAGCGCCACGCACTGCCAGCTCATGCAGGCGGCAGAGCAGGGCCGGTTTCGGCAAGACCTGTACTACCGCTTGAACGGCCTCACAGTGCAATTGCCCGCCCTGCGCGAGCGCAGCGACTTTTTACCCCTCACGGAGCGCCTGCTGGCCGACCTGACCTCCGAGCAGGCCTTGCCCCAGCCCGCGCAACTGGCCCCCGAGCTGATCGCCCCGCTGGCCGCCTACCCCTGGCCCGGCAACCTGCGCCAATACGCCAGCGCCCTGCGCACCGCCTGCGCCCTGCTGGCCGAGGGCGAAGACACCATCACCTGGAGCCACCTGCCCGACGATTTGCAGCACGCGTTGCACGCGGCGCAGACCGCGCCCATCGCACCTTCTGCAGGGCATGGGCACCAAGAGGCTGCGCGGTCAGAACTGCCCGCAGCCCGCCCCGTCACCACGTTGCCCGGTGTGGCGGTGCTGCATGCCGCCGGGGGGGCTGGCGCGAGTGCCGTATCGCCCCTCAATCTGCAGCAACTCTCCCGCACCGCCATCGACCAGGCGGTGCAGGCCGCGGGCGGCAACATGTCGCAGGCGGCGCGCACGCTGGGCATCAGCCGGCAAACGCTGTACCGCAAGCTGGCGGCCCGCCAGGACGCAGCACATCCTTGATTTGCTATTGATTTAATAGCTGGTAGCGTTTTATAAATAAGCGCTACAGGCCAATTTGGCTCAAAATTTTCAATGAGCAGGCAGCACCAGCCGCGCCCGCAGGCCCTGGCCGGGTGCGCTGTGCAGTTCCAGCCGCCCACCGTGCGCACGGGCCACGCGGTCGGCAATGGCCAGGCCCAAGCCCGCACCGGGGCGGCCGCTGCGGGCGGCCTCGCCGCGGGCAAAGGGCTGGCGGATGCGGTCCAGCTCGGCTCTGGGCACGCCGGGGCCGTGGTCTTGCACTTCAATCCACACGCCATCGCTCTGGGGGCCTGCGTTGTCTGCCCTGCCTGTGCGCAGCACCACAGGCGCAGCGCCGTGGCGCCAGGCGTTCTCGACCAGGTTGTCCACCGCGCGGCGCAGGGCCTGGGCCTGCACGGGGGTGGGCGGCGGGGTGCCCAGCTCCAGCGCCACGCTGCGGCCATGGTCGGCCTGCGCCTGGGCGATGGCCTGGGCCAGGTCGTCCAGCGCGGCGGGCTGCAGGGGCTCTGCCTCTTGCATGCGCGCAAAGTGCAAGAACTGGCCGAGGATGGCGTCCATCTCGTCCATGCTGCGCACCATGCGCGTGGACAGATCGGGCTCGATTTGCGGCCCGGCAATCTCTACCCCCAGGCGCAGCTTGGTCAGGGGCGTGCGCAGGTCGTGCGACACCCCGGCCAGCATCAGCGCCCGCTCCTGGTCGGCCTGGGCCAGGCTCTGGGCCATGTGGTTGAAGCTGCGGGCCACGGTGGCGATTTCGGTGGGGCCGTCCTCCGCCAGCGGCCCGGGCGGCTGGCCCCGGGCCAGGCGCTGCGCGGCCTGCACCACGCGCTGCAGCGGCTGGTTGAGGTGGCGCTGCAGCCACCAGGCACCCACCAGCGCCAGCACCATGCTGGCCAGCGTGGCCATGAGCCAGGCGCCGGTGAATTCGCGCGTGGGGAAGACGCTGGGCAGGTTGAGCCAGTATTCAGTGCCTTCATGCACCACGCGCAGCGACAGCACGCCGCTGCTGTCGCGCCGCCACAAAGGATCTGCGGACGAGGCCGGTGTGCCTTTTGCTGCATCCAGCTGCTGGGTAACGGCCCGCACAAACTGCCGCTCCAGCGGCGAGAGCACGGCGCGCCAGGTGCCCGGTGCGGCCGCCAGTGGATGGGTTTGCGTTCGTGCGGCCTGCTCGTTGAAGGCCTGCACAAACGGCTGCCGCTGCTCCGGTGGCAGCACCTGCAGCCCGGCGCGGATGGCGGCCACGTTGCGCGCCACTCCATCGGCCACCTGCACCACGCGGGGCTTGAAGATCATCTGCCGCACCAGCACCGCCGCGCACAGCTGGCCCAGCACAATGAGCAATGCCATCAGCAGCAGGTTGCGGCCCAACAGGCTGCGGGGCAACAGGCCACGCGGAGCATGCGTGGTGGAATGGGGGGCGGAGGCGGGCTCGTTCATGGCTTGCCCTCGCTGGCAGGCACTGCGCCGTCGGGCACAAACACATAGCCCACGCCCCACACGGTACGGATGTGGCGCGGCTGGGCCGGGTCGGCTTCGATGAGTTTGCGCAGCCGCATGATCTGCACGTCAATGCTGCGGTCGGTGGCCGTGTGGTCGGGGCCGTAGGCCAGCGCCATGAGCCGGTCGCGGCCCAGCGGGCGCTGCGGGTTTTGCGCCAGGGCCAGCAGCAACGCGAATTCACCGGTGGTGAGGGCGATGTCTGTGCCCGCCTTCTCCAGCCGCCGCTCAGCGGGCAGCAGCACAAAGTCGCCAATCGCGATGCGCTCGTGCACACCCTGCGGCCCGGTGTGCGCCCCCAGCATGCGCTGTCGGCGCACCATGGCCTGGATGCGGGCCAGCAGCTCGCGCGGGTTGAACGGCTTGGGCAGGTAGTCGTCCGCGCCCATCTCCAGGCCCACGATGCGGTCCACCGGGTCGCCCCGGGCGGTGAGCATCAGGATGGGAATGGTCTCGCCCTGCGCGCGCAGGCGGCGGCAGATGGACAGGCCGTCCTCGCCCGGCATCATCACGTCGAGCACCAGCACGTCAAAGCGCTCGCGCGCCAGCAGCACATCGAGCGGCCCCGCGCCCTCCACGGTGCGCACCGTGTAGCCCTGGTCGCTCAGGTAGCGCTGCAACAGGGCGCGCAGGTCGGGCTCGTCATCGGCGACCAGGATTTTGGCCAGGGTGTCGGTCATGGGGTGTTCAAACAATGCGCAATGACCCCAATGGTAGGAGCAGCAGAGGGGAATGTCCTTGCAGCCATGACAAGGCATGACACAGCGGGTGGCGTTTGTCATGGTTTGTCATACATCGGCGGTTTTTTGCCATGGCTGGCTCACATCTGCCGGGCACAGTGCACCCATTCCCTCCAACCGATACGCAACCCAGGAGTTGACCACCATGCCCTTGCCTACTCGCCCCGACGCCATAGACCTGCTGCAACGCCCCGCGCTGGCCGCTGGTGTGTTTGTGCTTTCAGCACTGGGCGCCATCGCCCTGAGCGCCGTGCTCACGCTCGCCGCACCCACCACGGCGCATGCCCGCGCACGCCATGTGGTGGAACATGGTGCCGACGGAAGCACCACGGCGCACACGGGCGTGGCGCGGGCGGGGGCCAACGGGGCGGTGGTGCGGGGCCGCACTGCCACGGCCGACGGGCAGGGCAACGCGAGTGTCACCAGCCGTGGCGCCGCTGTCGGTGCGCAGGGCGGCATGGCGGTGCGCCAGGGCAGCACATCGCGCAGCGCAGACGGCAGCGCCAGCCACAGTGGCAGCCTGTCGGCCCAGAACGCCCAGGCCAGCTTGCAAAGCAGCGGCGGGGCCACCCGCAATGCCGACGGCACCGTGACGCAGGCCCGCACCTCTACGGCCACCAATACAGCCACCGGCAACAGCGTGCATACGCAAAGCAGCTACAGCAAGGATGGTGGACTGAGCCGCAGCGCCACTTGCTACGACGCCAGCGGCGCGGCCATGGCCTGCCCCACGCGGCCTTGAAGTCACCGCATTTAGCCGCTGATCCACACCGTCCCCATCCCAGGAGCTTTGCCATGTCCCTGCGCCAACTTTTCACCGTGACTGCCCTCGCCGCGCTCACGCTTGCCACCGCTAGCGTGCAAGCCCAGACCATCCCCCAAACCAATCCCCAAAACGGTGGCCGCCTGCGCGCCCTCATCGCGCAAAAGCAGGCCGCCGCCACCGAGGCGGCATTGCCCACCGGCGTGCAGCGCATTGCCGATGTGCCTTATGGCCAGGACCCCGCACAGCGCATGGACTTTTACGTGCCCACCACCCCGTCCACCGGCACCAGCAGCGTGGTGGCGAGCACGGTGGGGGCGCCGGTGATCTTCATGGTGCACGGCGGCGCATGGCGCATTGGCGACAAAGCCGTGGGCCGTGTGGTGACGGAAAAGGTGGCCCGCTGGGTGCCCAAGGGCTTCATCTTTGTCTCCATCAACTACCGCATGCTGCCGGACACGCCGGTGGCGGTGCAAGAGCGCGATGTGCAGGCCGCGCTGCTGGCGGCGCAGCAGCGGGTGTCGGGCTACGGCGGCGACCCCAGCCGATTCATTGTGATGGGCCACTCTGCCGGTGCCCACCTGGTGGCGTTGATGAACGCCCGTGCACCGCAGGTGCTGCGCGAGGGCGCCTGGCCGTGGCTGGGAACGGTATCGCTCGACAGCGCGGTGATGAACGTGCCCGCCGTGATGCGCGCGCCGCACGCAGCGCTGTACGACGAAGCGTTTGGCGCCGACCCCGCGTACTGGGTGGCCTTGTCGCCCTACCACCAATGGACGGTGGGCGCGCCGCCGATGCAGATGGTGTGCTCTACCGAGCGGGCCGACCAACCCTGCGTGCAGGCCGAGAGCATGGCGCTGCATGTGCAAAGCCGGGGTAGCCGGGCCGAGGTTGTGCCGCAGGACCTGACCCATGGCGAGATCAACGCGCAGCTGGGGCTGGACAGCGACTATACCCGTGCCGTGGAGGCGTTCATGGGCTCGCTGGACCCTGAAGTCGCGCGCCGACTTCGATAATCCATTTGCTATTGAAAATATAGCTGCTGGCGCTCGTGGATCAAGCGCTAGCGGCTGTTTTTATTCAAATTTTGACCGGAGATACGGCGCCAAATACCGCCCCGTGTGGCTGGCCGGGTTGGCGGCCAGTTCCTCAGGCGTACCCACACCCACCACGGTGCCACCGCCCGCGCCGCCCTCGGGGCCCATGTCGATGAGCCAGTCAGCCGTTTTGATCACGTCGAGGTTGTGCTCAATGATGACGATGGTGTTGCCCGCATCGCGCAGCTGGTGCAGCACCTTGAGCAGCAGGTCGATGTCGGCAAAGTGCAGGCCGGTGGTGGGTTCGTCCAGGATGTAGAGCGTGCGGCCCGTGTCGCGTTTGCTCAGCTCCTGCGCCAGCTTCACTCGCTGCGCCTCGCCACCTGAGAGGGTGGTGGCCGCCTGGCCCAGGCGGATGTACGACAGGCCCACATCCAGCAGCGTCTGCAGCTTGCGGGCGATGGTGGGTACGTCCTGGAAGAAGGCCGCAGCGTCCTCCACCGTCAGCTCCAGAATCTGGGCGATGTTCTTGCCCTTCCACAGCACTTCCAGCGTCTCGCGGTTGTAGCGCTGGCCGTGGCAGATGTCGCAGGGCACGTACACGTCGGGCAAGAAGTGCATCTCCACCTTCACCACCCCGTCGCCCTGGCAGGCCTCGCAGCGGCCCCCGCCCGACGATTGCGATACGTTGAAACTGAAGCGCCCCGGGCCGTAGCCGCGTTCCTTGGCGGTGTTGGTCTCGGCCATCAGCTCGCGGATGGGCGTGAACAGGCCGGTATAGGTCGCAGGGTTGCTGCGCGGCGTGCGGCCAATGGGGCTTTGGTCTACGTTGATGACCTTGTCGAAGTATTCGATGCCCACGATCTCTTCGTGCTCGGCCGGCTCTTCGTGTGCGCGGTGAATCTGCCGCGCCACGGCGGCATACAGCGTGTCGTTGACCAGCGTGCTCTTGCCCGAGCCCGAGACGCCCGTCACGCAGGTGAGCAGCCCCACCGGGAAGTCCACCGTCACGCCCTTCAAATTGTTGCCCGTGGCGCCCACCACGCGCAGGGCCTGCACAGCGCCCTGGCGGGCGTGGTGCTCGGCCAATCGCTCGGCTTTTTGCTCTGCGCGGCGCTTGCTGGCCTCAGTCTGCGGAAAGCGTGATTTGGCTTTGGTCTCGACGACGGGCGCAGGCTGGTCCAGCACCGGCAGCCAGGGCGTGCGGCGCTTGGGCACGGCAATCGTGCGCGTGCCTGAAAGGTACTGGCCCGTGAGCGACTGCGCATTGGCACGCACTTCGTCATACGTGCCCTGCGCCATCACCCGCCCGCCGTGCACGCCCGCGCCGGGGCCCATGTCAATTACATGGTCGGCGGCGCGCATCATGTCTTCGTCGTGCTCCACCACGATCACGCTGTTGCCAATGTCGCGCAGGTGCTGCAGCGTGGCAATCAGCCGGTCGTTGTCGCGCTGGTGCAGGCCGATGCTGGGCTCGTCCAGCACATACATCACACCCGTCAGGCCCGAGCCGATTTGCGAAGCCAGGCGAATGCGCTGCGCCTCGCCGCCGCTCAGCGTTTCGGCGCTGCGGTCCAGGCTCAGGTAGCTCAGGCCCACATCGTTCAAAAACTGCAATCGCGTGGCGATCTCGCGCACCACCTTGTCGGCAATCTCGGCCTTGGCCCCCGTCAGGCGCAGGGCCTGGAACCACGCGTGCGCATCGCTCAGCGTGGCGTGGCTCACTTCGTAGATGGCGCGGGCTTGCTCGCCTTCGCCCACTTTCACATGGCGGGCCTCACGGCGCAGGCGCACGCCGTGGCATTCGGGGCAGGGCTGGGTGCTGCGAAAGCGCGCCAGGTCTTCGCGCACCACCACCGAATCCGTCTCGCGATAGCGGCGGGCCATGTTGGGGATGATGCCTTCGAAGGGGTGCTTCTTGGTGACGGTTTTGCCCTTCTGCGCGCCACTGTCGAGGATGTAGCTGAAAGCAATTTCCTCCTCGCCCGAGCCATGCAGGATGGCGTGCTGCACCGGCGCAGGCAGCGATTCAAACGGCGCCTCGATGTCAAAGGCGTAGTGCTTGGCCAGGCTCTCCAGCATCGCAAAGTAGTAGCCGTTGCGCCGGTCCCAGCCCTTGATGGCACCGCTGGCCAGACTGAGCGACGGGAAGGCCACCACGCGCACCGGGTCAAACACCTCGCGTTGCCCGATACCGTCGCACGCGGGGCACGCACCCATGGGCGAGTTGAACGAGAACAGGCGCGGCTCCAGTTCGGCCAGCGAGTAGCTGCACACCGGGCAGGCAAACTTGCTGCTGAACAGGTGCTCCTGCCCCGTGTCCATCTCCAGCGCCAGCACGCGGCCATTGCCGTCGTGGCCGCCCACCCGCAGCGCTGCTTCAATGCTCTCGGCCAGGCGCTGCTGCAGGTCGGCACGCACCTTCACGCGGTCAATCACCACGTCAATGTCGTGCTTCTCGGTCTTCTTGAGCTGCGGCAGGTTCTCGTGTTCGTAAATCTGGCCATCCACCCGAAAGCGGATGTAGCCCAGCGCCTGCATCTGCGCAAACAGCTCGGTGAACTCGCCCTTCTTTTCCCGCGCCACCGGGGCGAGGATCATGAGCTTGGTGTCCTCGGGCAGCGCCAGCACGGCGTCCACCATTTGGCTCACCGTTTGCGCTGCCAGCGGCAGGCCGTGGTCGGGGCAAAACGGCGTGCCTGCGCGGGCATAGAGCAGGCGCAGGTAGTCGTGAATCTCCGTCACCGTGCCCACGGTGGAGCGCGGGTTGTGGCTGGTCGCCTTCTGCTCGATGCTGATGGCGGGCGACAGGCCCTCGATCAGGTCCACATCGGGCTTATCGAGCCGCCCCAGAAACTGCCGCGCATAGGCCGACAGGCTCTCCACATACCGCCGCTGGCCCTCGGCATACAGCGTGTCAAACGCCAGGCTGGATTTGCCCGAGCCGGACAGCCCCGTGATCACCACCAGCTGGTTGCGCGGAATGTCGAGGTCGATGTTCTTGAGGTTGTGCGTGCGCGCGCCACGGATGCTGATGCGCTGCTCGCGCAGGGCGCGGGCGAGGTAGGTGCCGTCAGCGGGCGATGTGGGGGCAGAAGAGTCGGTCACGGGCGGCAAGTCGCGGAGGGCAAGAAAACCCACCATGATAGGCCAGCCGCTTTTTCCCTGCGGGGGTGTCTGCCAGGGCCTTTTGGGGGCGGGGCGGGTCGGGTCGGCCGGTGTCTCTGGCGGGCTTTCGGCGCTGCTAGTGCCAATCGGTGAAAATCCTGCTTTGCATCACTAGGCCACAGTGCACACCGTGCCGGATTCTTCTTCCTCCCTGCCCCACGCGGCTGCAACCCGCCCCGCACCCCCCGCAGAGCGCATGACCGCGCTGGAGCGCCGCTCCAGCGTGAGCCTGGCGCTGATTTTTGCCTTGCGCATGCTGGGCTTGTTTCTGGTGCTGCCCGTTTTTGCGCTGGAGGCCCGCAAATACCCCGGTGGGGATGACCCTGCGCTGGTAGGGCTGGCCATGGGCATTTATGGCCTCACGCAGGCGGTGCTGCAGTTGCCGCTGGGCATGGCGTCTGACCGCTTTGGCCGCAAGCGCGTGATTGTGCTGGGCCTGCTGGTGTTTGCCGCAGGCAGCTTGCTGGCGGCGCTGGCGGATTCGCTCACCGGTCTGCTGGTAGGCCGCGCGCTGCAGGGTGCAGGCGCAGTGTCGGCCGCCGTGACGGCGCTGCTGGCCGACCAGACACGCGATGCCGTGCGCACCAAGGCCATGGCGCTGGTGGGCGGCAGCATTGGGCTGATGTTTGCCGTGGCCCTGGTGGCCGCGCCGGTGCTGACGGCGGCGCTGGGCTTGTCGGGCCTGTTTGGTCTGACCTGTGCGCTGGCCCTGGCGGGCGTGGCCGTGGTGCTGTGGTGGGTACCGCCTGAACCTGCGGAACTGAAGAATGCGCCCCGTGGCCGCCTGGCCGATGTGTGGGCGCACCCTGATTTGCTGCGCCTGAACCTGGGCGTGTTTGTGCTGCACACGGTGCAGCTGTCGATGTGGGTGGCCGTGCCGGCCATGCTGGTGCAGGCCGGGCTGGGCAAGGACCAGCACTGGCAGGTGTACCTGCCGGCCGTGGTGCTGTCGTTCGTGGCCATGGGGGGCCTGTTTGCGCTGGAGCGCCGGGGCCGTCTGCGCGCCGCCCTGCTGGGCGCCATCGGCCTGGTGCTGGTGGTGCAGGCCGGGCTGGGGGCGTTGTCTGCCAGCGGTGCCGTGCCATCGCTGTGGGTGCTGGGGCCGCTGCTGTTTGTGTTCTTTTGCGGATTCAACGCGCTGGAGGCCAGCCAGCCCAGCCTGGTGTCGCGCATGGCGCCGCCCCAGGTGCGCGGCGCGGCGCTGGGCAGCTACAACACGCTGCAGTCGCTGGGCCTGTTTGCTGGCGGAGCACTGGGGGGCGCGCTGGTGAAATGGTCGGGCCCCGTGGGCTTGTTTGCCGCCACCACTGCGCTCATGGCCCTGTGGCTGGCCGCGTCCTGGAAGCTGCGCCCCCTGGGGCGCAATGAGGCTGGCGCGGGGCACTGAAAACCCGCCTGAGGTCGCGTTACCCACACAGCATCTGGGCGCTGCGCTGGGCCTGCCGCCAGCGGGCCGCTTGCGGCACAATGGCGGCTTTCTTCCATCTGGCGCACGGAAATTTCTTCAAATCCGGCGCTTTTTCATTGCAAGGTACAGCTATGGCATCCATCAACAAAGTCATCATCGTCGGTAACCTGGGCCGCGACCCCGAAATGCGCACGTTTCCCAGCGGCGATCAAGTGGCCAACGTGACGATTGCCACCACCGACAAGTGGAAAGACAAGCAAACTGGCGAAATGCGCGAAGCCACCGAATGGCACCGCGTGGTCTTCAACGGCCGCCTCGCCGAAATCGTGGGCCAGTACCTGCGCAAGGGCTCGCAGGTGTACGTGGAAGGCAGCCTGCGCACCCGCAAGTGGACGGACCAGTCCGGCGTTGAAAAGTACAGCACCGAAATTCGCGCCGATCAGATGCAGATGCTCGGTGGCCGCCAAGGCATGGGCGGCCAAGGTGGCGGCCAGCAAGGTGGCTATGACGACGGCGGCTACGGCGACCAGGGCGGAGGCGGCTACGAGCAGCAGGCCCCCCGCCGCGCAGCCCCCCCACCGCGCCCCATGGCCGCGCCCGCACCCCGCCCAGCGCCAGCGCCCGTGGCACAGCCTCCGCGCGCTGCGTCGGGCTTTGACGACATGGACGACGACATTCCGTTCTGAGGTTATCGATCGCGGCACTTGTTGAGAACCGTGAAAAAAAGCCCCGCAGCCATGGCGCTACGGGGCTTTTTTCTTGGGCGGCCGGGCTACACGCACGCCCGAGGGCAAACCACCAATTTTGAAGAAAATGGCTTGCAGCGCTTGATGAACAAGCGCTAGCAGCTATCTTTTTGATAGTAAAAATTGAGCGGCATTACAAATGCCCCACCAGGCCTCAGGCGGTGGGCGTGCTGTCTACCGCTGCAATCACCCCGCCGCCCAGGCACACGTCCCCGTCATACAGCACCGCGCTTTGGCCGGGTGTCACGGCCCACTGCGCTTCGGGGAAGTTGAGGGCAAAGCCCTCGGGCGCAGCTTCCAGCGTGCAGGCGGCGTCCTGCTGGCGGTAGCGGGTCTTGGCGGCATAGTTGCCGGTTGTGGGCGCGTGGCCTGCGCACCAGCTCACGTCTTGCGCCACCAGGCGGTGCGACAGCAGCCAGGGGTGGTCGTGCCCTTGCACCACACGCAGCGTGTTTTTCTCCAGGTCTTTGCGGGCCGCGTACCAGGGCTCATGGTCGCCGCCGCCGCGCACCGGCTGGCCAGACGGTGCTTTCGCCCCGGCGCCTTTTTCCTTCACACCGCCAATGCCTAGGCCCTGGCGCTGGCCCAGTGTGTAGAAGCTCAGGCCCACGTGCTGGCCCAGCTTGCGCCCCCGGTCGTCCAGGATGGGGCCGGGTGCGTGGCTGATGTAGCGGTTCAAAAATTCGCGGAAGGGTCGCTCGCCAATGAAGCAGATGCCGGTGGAATCCTTCTTCTTGGCATTGGGCAGGCCAATTTCTTCGGCAATGCGGCGCACCTCGGTCTTGTGCAGCTCACCCACGGGGAACATCGTCTTGGACAACTGCGCCTGGTTCAGGCGGTGCAAAAAGTAGCTCTGGTCCTTGCTCGGGTCCAGGCCCTTGAGCAGTTCGTGCAGGCCGGTGGCCGGGTTGTGGCGCACGCGGGCGTAGTGCCCCGTGGCAATCTTCTCGGCCCCCAGGCGCATGGCGTGGTCGAGAAAGGCCTTGAACTTGATCTCGGCGTTGCACAGCACATCGGGGTTGGGCGTGCGGCCGGCTTGGTATTCGCGCAGAAACTCGGCAAACACCCGGTCTTTGTAATCGGCCGCGAAGTTCACATGCTCAATCTCGATGCCAATCACATCGGCCACGGCGGCGGCGTCCACGAAGTCGATGTTGGACGAGCAGTACTCGCTGTCGTCATCGTCCTCCCAGTTTTTCATGAAGATGCCGACCACCTCATGGCCTTGCTTTTTGAGCAGGTAGGCGGTCACGGCCGAGTCCACGCCGCCGGAGAGGCCGACGACAACGCGCTGTTTGGTAGGGGAAGTCATTGCCCCGATTGTATTTTTGATGCCGCAGGTGCACTGCGCGGGCGCGCAGAACGCGTAGCCACCAGCAGGTCATACAGCTGCTGCGCGGCGGGCGACAGGGTTTGGCCCCGGCGTTTGATGAGCCCCATCTGCCGCGAGACGATGGGCTCCACCAGCGGAATGCTCACCAGTGTGGGGTGGTCCTTGCCCGGCATGGCCAGGCTGGGCACGGCCGCCACCCCCAAGCCCGCCTCCACCAGGCCCAGCAGCGTGGTCACGTGCTTGGCCTCATACAGGCACTGGGGCCGGTCGGGCACATTGGCAAGCGCCAGGTCCATGAGCAGCCGGTTGCCCGACGTCTTGCCCACCGACATGAAGTCGTGCTGGCCCAGCTCGGCCCAGCTCACCTTCTTGCGCCGCGCCAGCACATGGTCGCGCCGGCAGGCAGCCACAAATCGCTCGGCCAGCACGGGCTTGAACTCGATCTCGGCGGCCTCCTGGCTGCCGATGAAGTTCAGGCCAAAGTCCGCGTCGCTCTGCGCGACGGCCACTAACACCTCGTTGGCACTGGCATCGTGCACCTTCACGCGGATATTCGGAAACCGCTCGTGGTAGCGCTTGACCACCTGCGGCAGAAAGTAATACACGGCCGACGGCACGCAGGCAATCGTCACCTCGCCCATGCGCCGCGCGACCACATCGCCCAGGCCCATGAGCATGCCGTCCAGGTCGTCCAGCCACACGCGGGTCTTGCTCGCAAAGTCGCGCCCCACGGCCGTGAGCGTGACACGGCGCGTAGTGCGGTCAAGCAGACGCACGCCCAGCGCCTCTTCAAGCTTGTCGATGCGGCGGCTGAATGCGGGCTGCGACAGATGGATGACCTCAGCGGCCGCACGAAAGCTCTGCAGTTCGGCCACCGCCGCAAAGGCCTGGATGTCGGCAAGGTCGACTTTGTTGTTCATCGGGCGTCCTTCCAGTGCGCTTCGGGGTGTTGTCAGCGTTGCAAGCCGTGCACCAAACGATCAGAACATTGCAATTCACGGCCGTGATTGGAGCATGTAAAAGCCACTACAACCTATTGCACAGCATGCATCAATCGTTGCCAACAATGCAATTCACAGATCAGCGAAGGCGTCGCACCATGCCGACCCATGAGCACCAACATTCCTTGCGTTCTGATGCGTGGCGGCACTTCCCGGGGGCCGTTCTTCCTGGCCGACTGGCTGCCGCGCGACCCTGAGGCGCGCGACCGCACGCTGATTGCAGCCCTGGGATCGCCGCACGAGCTGCAGATCGACGGCCTGGGTGGTAGCAACTCGCTGACCAGCAAGGTCGCCATCGTCTCGCGCTCCACGCAGCCTGACTGCGATGTGGACTACCTGTTTGCCCAGGTCAGCGTACGCGAGGCCCGCGTGGACACCCGTCCCAACTGCGGCAACATGCTGGCCGGTGTGGGGCCCTTCGCCATCGAGCAGGGGCTGGTCCCCGCAGACCGCGAAGGCCAGACCACCACCGTGCGGGTCTACAACGTCAACACCCGCTCCCGCATCGACGTGCAGGTGTGCACGGCGTGCGGCCAGGTCCACTACGACGGCGATGTGCGCATCGACGGCGTGCAGGGCACGGCCGCCCCGGTGCTGATGAACTTTCTGGACGCCTGGGGTGCAGTCACCGGGCAGATCTTTCCCACCGGCCAGCGCATCGACAGCATCCAGGGTCTGCAAGTCACCTGCATCGACGCCGCGCAGGTGATGGTGCTGGTGCGCGCCGCCGACCTGGGCCTGCGCGGCGACGAGACGCCGGCCGAGCTGGACGCCAATACCGCTGTGCTCGCCCGCCTGGAAGCCCTGCGCCTTGAGGCCGGTCAGCGCATGGGCATGGGCGATGTGACCCACAGCGTGCTGCCCAAGCCGGTGATCGTGTCGCCGGGCACTATGCCGGGCAGCGTGGTATCGCGCTACTTCACGCCGCACAAATGCCACCGATCGCATGTGGTAACAGGCGCCATCGGTGTGGCGGCGGCCTCGGTCCTGCCGGGCACGGTGGCCACCGACGAACGGCATGCACCCGCCGCCGGACTGCGCCGCGTGGAGGTGCAACACCCCGCAGGCCGGATCCAGGTGGAGGTGGGGCTCAGCGAGGTGGACGCCCAGTTCAAGCTGGTGCAGGCCGCGCTGGTACGCACCGCCCGAAAGATTCTGGAAGGGACGCTGTTCGTACCCGAAAGCGCCCACGGCCGGCTCCAGCCACAGCCTGGGCAGCGGCATCCACACCACCAGCCGCTGGGGCCTGCGGGGCAGCGAAGACCTGGGCGGCGGCGCCAAGGCGCTGTTCAACCTGGAGAGCGGCCTCAACGCCGACACCGGCGCGCCAGCCAACGCCACCAAATACTTCGACCGCGCCTCCTGGGTGGGCCTGCAAGGCGGCTGGGGCACCCTGGCACTGGGCCGTCAGACCACCACGCTGGCCGACGCCATCTCGCCCGTGGACCCACTGGCCATGCGCTTTGCCAGCTTCAACCCCAACATCGGCGTGACGGCGCTGAGCCAGCATGGCCTGGGCATCGAGTACGGCAGCGCAGGCGCCAACTCGGGCTCGTACCGGCTGGACAATTCACTGAAGTACACGGGCCGCTTCGGCGGCTTCACCGCACGGGCCATGTGGGGCGTTGGCGAGGTCGTATCGCAGGCCTCAGCCCTGTCGTCGCGCGGTGTGGGCCTGGCGTGGGCTGTGGACGGCGTGGTGGTGTCCGGCGCCTACCAGAGCTTCAACGACACTAACAAGCGATCACTCGACGGCACCACCCTGGGCGCCGCGTACCAGTGGGGCAGTGTGCGCCTGGCTGCCAATGCTGGACGCAACAAGGCCGAGACAGCCGCAGGCCGCTTCACCGTGCAGCGCATGTTGTCCGCCGGCAGCACCTGGGCTGCCACGCCGTGGGTGGACCTGATGGCGGCCTACTACAAGGTGGACCGCTCGCGCACCGGCGCTGCCGACGACGGCTACGGCCGCCTGGTGGCGTTTGCCGAATACAAGCTCTCACGCCGCACCAAGGTGTACGCCGAGCTCGACAACACCCGCTGGCGCAACGGCTTCCAGGGCGCGGCCAACAAGGCCACAGCCACCGGCATCTCGGCCGGTGTGGTGCACACGTTCTGAGTGCGACGCGACAACGCAGCGGGCGCTGGGCACAGGGTTGGCAGAGGCTTGCGCCCCAAAGCCACCCTGCGGCACGAAAAACACCCGCCGAAGGGTGGCGGGTGGGGCAACCTACCCGCTACCGCACCACCATCGAGGTGAAGGGCCACACGTAGGCCTGCAGGCTCACCAGCAGCCCGACCAGGCAGGCCAGCGCAATAGAGTGGAAGAAGACGAAGCGCAGGATGTCCCCTTCATGGTTGAACCAGCGGGTGGCGGTGGAGGCCACGACGATCGACTGCGCATCGATCATCTTGCCCATCACGCCACCCGAGCTGTTGGCGGCGCCCATGAGGTTTGGCGAAAGGCCCAGTTGCTCAGCCGCCACCTTTTGCATGCCACCGAACAGCACGTTGGAGGCCGTGTCCGACCCCGTCAGCGCCACCCCCAGCCAACCCATGAGGGTGCCAAAGAAGGGATACAACACGCCGGTGTTGGCAAACGCCAGGCCCAGGGTGGTGTCCGTGCCCGAGTAGCGGGTGAGCGTGCCCAGTGCCAGCATGAGCACGATGGTCAGCAGCGAATAGCGCACCAGCCAGACGGTGCGGAAGAACGTGCCGACGATGGCCACAGGGCTGTAGCGCATCAGCAGGGCACTGATCAGTGCGGACAGCAAGATGCCCGTGCCGGTGGACGACAGCAGGTTCAGCGTGTAGACCGCGCCTTCCTTGGTGGGCTTGGGCACCACGGGAGGCATCTTCTCAATGAGGTTGTGCAGCCCGTCCATCGGGAAAGCCGGGGCGAAGATGCCGTTGAGCGCTGCCTTGACCGATGGCAGCCCCCAGACAAACACACACACCGACAGAATCAGCCAAGGCATCCAGGCGTTGATCAGCTGGGCGCGCGAGTAGCGAACGACCGGCTGTGCAGGCTTGGCTTCGGCAGCGCTCGGGTCGTGGCCCCGCATGGACGGCGAGGTCCAGATCTTCTTGGGCTGCCACACGCGCAGGAACGCGATCAGGCTCGCCATGGAGACGATGGCCGCAATGATGTCCACCAGCTCAGGGCCGATGTAGTTGGAGACCAGGAACTGCGGAATGGCAAACGACACACCGGCGACCAGAATGGCGGGCCAGATTTCCCACATCGCCTTGCGCCCGGCAAACGCCCAGATCAGCCAGAACGGCACCAGCACCGAGAAGAAGGGCAACTGGCGGCCGATCATGGCCGTCACCTCCATCAGGTCGTAGCCGTGCACCTTGGCCAGCGTGATCACTGGCGTGCCCAGTGCACCAAACGCCACGGGGGCGGTATTGGCGATCAGCGACAGCCCCGAGGCAGCGAGTGGCGAGAACCCCAGCCCGATCAGGATCGCGGCAGTGACTGCCACGGGCGTGCCAAAACCGGCGGCCCCTTCAAAGAATGCGCCAAAGCAAAATGCGATCAGCAGCAGCTGGATGCGGCGGTCTTCCGTGATGTTGGACAGCGAGTCCTGCAGCACCTTGAAGCTACCGTTCTGCTCGGTCAACTGGTGCAGAAAAATGATGTTCAGCACGATCCAGCCGATTGGCAGCAGCCCCACAAAACCGCCATACAAGGCAGCGCGACCCGCCATCTCGGCGGGCATGCCATAAGCGAATATGGCCACCACCAGCGCTGCGATGAGCCCCATGCCGGCAGCGATGTGGGCCTTGATGTGAAAGAACCCCAGGGCGGCCAGCATGATGATCACCGGGATCGCGGCCAGCGCGGTGGACACGACCATATTGCCCGCCGGGTTGTAGATTTGTTGCCAGATCATGGCCTGTCTCCGTTCGGAAAGGGTTGAAGTGAAAATTGCTGGCGCAGCGTCAGGCCGTGCCAGGCTCGCCGCCGGATTCTTCTGGAAAGCGCCTGACCCGTTCAGGAAAATGTGTCACCGAATGTTTCAAATAATTTCAAGTCCCCAGCCGCCATAGGGAATTGACGGGGCAACAATGCCCGGACTGGGTGTTTACCCGAAGTAACGGCGTCAGCCTGCTGCAAGTGCCGCGTTGCGTGCGCCGCACGCAGTCGCCAACGGGTCAGGTGAGAGTGGCGGCACACCGTGTGCATGGGCTGCCAGAAGCAACGGACACGCCGGAGTACAGTGCCGCATGACCAAAAGGGCGCTATGGAACTGAGACAACTGCGCTATTTCGTGCGCGTGGTGGAGCAAGGCTCCATGAGCCGCGCCGCGCTGGACCTGGACGTGGTGCAGTCCGCGCTCAGCCAGCAGATCACCCGGCTGGAGAGTGAGCTGGCCACGCGCCTGCTGCAGCGCACGCCGCGCGGTGTGACGCCCACCGAAGCAGGGCTGGCGTTCTTTCGCGAGGCGCAGCTCACCCTGCGCCATGCCGAGCAGGCCGTGCGCGCGGCGCAGCAGGCGCGGCTGTCGGGCACTGTCAGCGTGGGGCTGGCTCCCACCACCTCGGGCGTGCTGGGCCTGCCACTGATGCAGGCCATGCGCACACGCTACCCCGACGTGCGGCTGCACTTGGTGGAGAGCATGTCGGGCCACCTCACGGCCATGCTGCATGCGCGCGAACTGGACCTGGCCGTGCTGTTCGACACCCGCCTGCACCAGGCGCAGCAGGCCACCGGCGCGCGCCGCTGGGACATGGCGCCGCTGCTGGAGGAGGACCTGTTCCTCATCTGTGCCCGTGACCGAGGGGAGGGCCCCGGCCACCCCCGTGGCCGGCAGCTGCCGGAAACCATCACCGTCGCCGAGCTGGTGCAAGAGCCGCTGATCCTGCCCACCGGCCCACACGGCCTGCGCAGCACGCTGGACACCGCCTTTGCCCGCGACCGCGTGGCGCCGCACGTGGTGCTGGAGGTGGACTCGCTCGCCATGGTGATGGCCGCCGTGGACGCGGGCCTGGGCTCCACCGTGCAGCCCTGGGCTGCCATGGGCCGCTACCCCGATGCGGCGGAGCGCTTTCAGGGCGCGCGGCTCACCGACGCGCCCGCACGCCGCGTCAACCTGCTGTGCAGCCTGCCCGACGAAGAACTCTCGCCCGCCGCGCTGGCCGCGCGTGTGGTGCTGACGGATTGCGTTCGCGAATTGGTAACGAGCGGCCAGTGGTTTGGCACAACATGGATCGGCGGGCAAGACACCAGCGCCTGAGCGGCCACCCCGCAGCCATCACGATCCGTGATGCCCCCATGACCTGAACCCGCTGCACGGCGGGCCTGTGTCTCCCTACAGTCGCCATCACCCCGATGAACGACACGGCGACCGCGCCAGGAGACACCCCATGGGCCCCACACCCCCTTCTTCATACCCACGCGCGCAACGCACCGCCTGGAGCCACCGGCCATGAGCGGCAATGCTGTGGTCGATGTGCTGGTCATCGGTGGCGGCAATGCCGCCCTGTGCGCCGCCCTGATGGCCCGCGAAGCCGGTGCCAGCGTGCTGCTGCTTGAATCGGCCCCCCGCGACTGGCGTGGCGGCAACTCGGCCCACACGCGCAACCTGCGCTGCATGCACGATGCACCGCAAGACGTGCTGGTGGATGCCTACCCCGAAGAAGAATTCTGGCAAGACCTGCTCAAGGTGACGGGCGGGCTGACCAACGAACACCTGGCGCGCCTGGTGATTCGTGAATCGAGCACCTGCCGCGACTGGATGCGCAGCCACGGCGTGCACTTCCAGCCCGCGCTGGCGGGCACGCTGCATGTGGCGCGCACCAACGCATTCTTCATGGGTGGCGGCAAGGCGCTGGTCAATGCGTACTACCGCAGCGCGGTGCAGCTGGGCGTGCAGATCCGCTACGAGGCACCCGTGCAGCGCATCGAGATGGACGGCCGCCGCTTCATCGCCGCGCACCTGGCGAGCGGCGAGCGCATTGCCGCCAAGAGCTGCGTGCTGGCCGCAGGCGGCTTTGAATCGAACCGCGAATGGCTGCGCGAAGCCTGGGGCCAGAACGAGCGCGGCGAGTGGCCTGCGGACAACTTTCTGATCCGCGGCACGGCCTACAACAAGGGCGTGCTGCTCAAGCACCTGCTGGACGACCACGGCGCCGACCGCATCGGCGACCCTACGCAAGCCCACATGGTGGCCATTGATGCGCGTGCGCCGCTGTACGACGGCGGTATCTGCACGCGCATCGATTGCGTGTCGCTGGGTGTGGTGGTCAACCGCAACGGTGAGCGTTTCTACGACGAGGGCGAGGACTTCTGGCCCAAGCGCTACGCCATCTGGGGCCGCCTGGTGGCGCAGCAGCCGGGGCAGATTGGTTATTCGATCATCGACAGCAAGGCCATTGGCCGCTTCATGCCGCCCGTGTTCCCCGGCGTCAAGGCCGACACGCTGCCAGAGCTAGCGCAAAAGCTGGGCCTGCCGGTGGACACCTTCACCCGCACGCTCGATGCCTATAACGCCGCCTGCCGCGTGGGCACGTTCGACCACACCGCGCTGGACGACTGCCACACCGAAGGCGTCACGCCCGCCAAAACCCACTGGGCCCGGCCCATCGACACCGGCCCGTTCTACGGCTACGCGCTCAAGCCTGGTGTCACCTTCACCTACCTGGGCCTGCATACCGACGACACGGCTGCCGTGCGCTTCAACAACCAGCCCAGCCCCAACCTGTTTGTGGCGGGCGAAATGATGGCTGGCAACGTGCTGGGCAAGGGCTACACCGCGGGTGTGGGCATGAGCATTGGCACCGCGTTTGGCCGCATTGCGGGCACCAATGCCGCCAAAGCCGCTTTAGAACCAAAACAGCCTGTAGCGCTTATCCATAAAGCGCCAGCAGCTACAAAAACAGGAGTAACGAATGCAAGCGCTTGAAGCCCTGACGCGCGACGCCAAGGCGCTGGCCAATGGCGAAATCGTGCTCTCCGCCCCCGAGGCCGAAGTGGCCCGCCAGCTCCAGATCTGCAACGCCTGCCGCTACTGCGAAGGCTTTTGCGCCGTCTTCCCCGCCATGACGCGGCGGCTGGAGTTCGGCAAGGCCGACATCCATTTCATCGCCAACCTGTGCCACAACTGCGGCGCCTGCCTGCACGCCTGCCAGTACGCGCCGCCGCACGAGTTTGCAGTGAACGTGCCCCAGGCCATGGCCCAGGTGCGCGGCCAAACCTATGCCGACTACGCCTGGCCGCCCGCGCTGGGCCAGCTCTACCAGCGCAACGGCCTGACCCTCGCGCTGGCGCTGGTCGCAGGGCTCACGCTGTTCCTGCTGCTGGCCGTGGCGCTGCACGGCCAGGGCATTGCCGCACTGTGGCAGGCCCCCGTGGGCGGCTTCTACGGCATCTTTCCGCACAACCTGCTGGTGGGCCTGTTTGCGCCCGTGTTCCTGTTTGCCGTGCTGGCGCTGGGCCTGGGCGTGCGCCGCTTCTGGCGCGACGTGACGCCCGCCACCAGCGGCGCACCGCTGAGCGCGCCCGCCACGGCCGAGGCCACCGACGCCGTGCTGCGCCTCAAATACCTGGACGGCGGCCACGGCGACGGCTGTCACAACGAAGACGACGCATACACCCTGTCGCGCAGGCGCATGCACCACTTCACGTTCTACGGCTTCACGCTGTGTTTTGCCGCCACCAGCGTGGCCACGCTGTACCACTACCTGCTGGGACTGCCCGCCCCGTACGACCTGCCCAGCCTGCCCAAACTGCTGGGCGGCATTGGCGGCGTGAGCCTGGCGATTGGCACGGCTGGCCTGTGGCGGCTGAATCTGCGCCGCCACCCGCTGCATGGCGATGCCGCACAAAAGCCCATGGACCGCGCCTTCATCGCCCTGCTGTTCCTTACCGCCACCAGCGGCCTGGCCCTGTGGGCGGCGCGCGGCACCGCTGGCCTGCCGCTGCTGCTGTGCCTGCACCTGGGCGCGGTGATGGCGCTGTTTGCCACGCTGCCCTACGGCAAGTTTGCGCACGGCATCTTCCGCACCGCTTCGCTGCTGCGCCACGCGGTGGAAAAGCGCCAGCCCAATCCCATTGGCCTGGGCGCGGACTGATCACAACCCCATCCCCCACACAACCCACGAGAAGGAGACCCCATGAACCACAAGCAAACCCTGCTGCAATGCGCCCTGGCGCTGGCAGCCTTGCCCCTGGCTTTCGGCGCTGCGGCGCAAGACTTTCCGCCCAACAAGCCAGTGACGCTGGTGGTGGGTTTTGCTGCGGGTGGCGCGGCCGACGCAGCGGCGCGGCTGATTGCCAAAAAGCTGGGCGAGAACATTGGCCAGTCGGTGGTGGTGGACAACAAGGGCGGCGCGGGCGGCAACATCGCGCACTAGTTTGTGGCCAATGCGGCGGCCGATGGCACCGTGCTGCTGTTCGGCTCGGTGGGGCCGCTCACCATTGCGCCGCACCTGATGAAGCTGCCCTACGACCCGTTCAAGGACCTCGCCCCGGTGTCGGGCGGCGTGAACTTTCCGAACGTGCTGGTGGTGCACAAGGGCGCGGGCGTGAAGACGCTGGCCGAGTTTGTGCAACTGTCCAAGAAGAAGCCGGGCAGCGTGGAGTTTGCTTCCACCGGCGCGGGCTCCGCATCGCACCTGGCGGGTGAGTTGTTCAACCAGCGCGCGGGCATCGACATGACCCACATCCCCTACAAGGGCGGCGCGCCTGCGCTGCAGGACTTGCTGGGCGAGCGCGTGACCTCGTACTTTGCCGCGCCCCCCACGGCCATGCCGCATGTCGAAGCGGGCAAGCTGATCCCGCTGGCCACCACCGGCCTTACACGCCCTGCTTACCTGCCCAATATCCCCACAGTGGCAGAGTCCGGCTTTCCTGGCTTTGAGGCGCTGAACTGGTACGCCTTTGTGGCCCCCGGCAAGACCCCCGCGCCGCTGCTGGAGCGCTGGAACCAGGAAATCGTCAAGGTGCTGAACGACCCCGGCGTGAAAGAAGCGCTGAACAAGCACGGCCTCAGCCCCCAGCCCACCACGCGGGCCGAGCTGACGGCGTTCATGAAGAAGGAATCGGCCCAGTGGGCCGCCACCATCAAGGAGCGGAAGATTACCGCTGATTGAGGAGGTGGGCGGGCGCGGGGGATGGCTGGTGCGCCGCCCCATGCGCCTGGCCGGTGGCCACTTGCCGCTGGTTGGCCTGTGCCTGCATCACCGAAGGGTCGGTGTGCACCAGCGTGAGCGGGTGCCGCTGGCCCGCCAGGTAGTCCTCCAGGCACGCCAGCAGCAGCGGGCTGCGGTGGCGCTCAGGGCAGGCGCGGATTTCGTCGGGCGTCATCCACACGGTGCGCAAGATGCCTGCGTCCAGCGTGCGCCAGCTGTGGTGCGTGCCCAGCGTGCCGGCAAAGGCAAAGCGCAGGTAGGTCAGGTCGTCGCCCGTGCGCGTCTTGACGAAGCGGTTGAGGTACACCCCCACCAGCGCCGTGGGCACAAAGTCGTGCGCGGTTTCTTCCAGCACTTCGCGGGCGCAGGCCTGTTCGGGCGATTCGCCGGGCTCCAGGTGGCCTGCGGGGTTGTTGAGCTTGAGACCGTCCGAGGTCTCTTCTTCCACCAGCAAAAAGCGCCCCTCCCGTTCGATGAGGGCGGCCACGGTGACGTTGGGTTTCCAGCGGTTTGGCATGGCGGGCATTATGACCACAGGGCGTGTCACGGGGCTGACACCGCCGCGCGCATCAAATGGCCTGCAGTGTGCGGGCCATGTACACCGCCCCTTCGCCATAGCTGGCCAGGCGCTGCTGCTGTTCAGGCTGGTGCAGTGGCTGCGCCACATAGCCATGCCGCTGCCAGTAACCTTCCGATCCCTGCACCGACACCAGCGCACTTTGCCGCAGGCCCTGCGCCGTGGCCTGCTCCCACAAGGGCTGCAGCAGGCGCTGCGGCAGCCCCTGTCCGGCCAAGTGGGGCAGCACGGCCATGTCGTGCAGGTACAGCGTGTCGGGCGCAGTGCCCACGGGTGGCTCAAAGTCGCCATGCAGCGGCGTCACCTTGCCCAGCACCGAGTGGTAGGCGGCCAGGTAGGCGCACAGCGCACCGTCCAGCAGCAAGGCCAGCGAGCAGTTCACCGGGCTGGCCAGCCGGCGGGCAAAGACCTCGGTGCTTTCCATGAACCCATCGCCATAGGCGCCGCGTTGCACGGCCATCAGGGCAGGCAGGTCGTCGGTTTGCAGGGGGCGGACTTCAAGAGCGGGCATGGAGGTCGAGTGAAGGGGATGGAGAAGGCAAACACCTCAGTGGTGTGCGATCCATCGGGATCGTGCGGGTTCAAAAGGATATGAGGAAATGGCCTTTTGCCGAGGGTTCGATCCATCCTATCGTATTGAGCAAACTTGCCTTTGATTTTTATTGCCCGCGCAAATCAGCCCATCCGAGGGGCCGTGGTCTCTGCTAACCGTGACGCAGCATTCGGCCCAAACCGGTCTCTCAACCAAGCCACACCCCTACAGCTCCAGCCCCCGCATCAGCGCCTCAGCCCGCGCGCTCACTTCCGGCGTCATGTGCATGGGCCGACCCCATTCGCGCTGCGTCTCCCCCGGCCATTTGTTCGTCGCGTCCATCCCCATCTTGCTGCCCAGGCCGCTCACGGGCGAGGCGAAGTCCAGGTAGTCGATGGGTGTGTGTTCCACCATCATGGTGTCGCGCGCCGGGTCCATGCGGGTGGTGATGGCCCAGATCACTTCCTTCCAGTCGCGCACGTCCACGTCATCGTCCACCACCACGATGAACTTGGTGTACATGAACTGGCGCAGGTGGCTCCACACGCCCATCATCACGCGCCGCGCGTGGCCTGCGTAGGCCTTGCGGATGCTCATCACGGCCATGCGGTAACTGCAGCCTTCGGGTGGCAGGTAGAAGTCCACGATTTCGGGGAACTGCTTTTGCAGGAGCGGGATGAACAGCTCGTTCATCGCCAGGCCCAGCACCGCGGGTTCGTCGGGCGGTTTGCCGGTGTAGGTGCTGTGGTAGATCGGGTCCCGGCGCATGGTGATGCGGTCCACGGTGAGCACGGGGAATTCGGCGCATTCGTTGTAGTAGCCGGTGTGGTCGCCATACGGCCCTTCGAGCGCGTGCTGCCAGCCGCTGGCGTGGTGGGCGTCGGGCTGGATGTGGCCTTCGAGCACGATCTCGGCGGTGGCGGGCACTTGCAGCGGCACGCCCAAAGCAGCAGTCACTTCGGTGCGGGCTCCGCGCAGCAGGCCGGCGAACTGGTATTCGCTCAAGCTGTCAGGCACGGGCGTGACGGCGCCCAGCAGCGTGGCGGGGTCGGCCCCCAGCGCCACGGCCACGGGGTAGGGCTGGCCGGGGTGCTGGGCGCAGTGGTCGGCAAAGTCCAGCGCACCGCCGCGGTGGGCCAGCCAGCGCACGATGACCTGGTTGCGCGAGAGCACCTGCTGGCGGTAGATGCCCAGGTTCTGCCGGGCCTTGCGCGGCCCGCGCGTGATGGTGAGGCCCCAGGTGATGAGCGGGGCCACGTCGCCGGGCCAGCAGTGCTGCACGGGCAGGCGGGCCAAGTCAACATCCGGCCCTTCCCACACCTCTTGCTGGCAAGGCGCGTTGCGGCCCACGGTGTGGGGCGCCATGTTCCACAGGGTCTTGAGCAACTGGCCCATGCCCAGCATGTCTTTGAAGCCTTTGGGGGCCTCGGGCTCTTTGAGGGTGGCGAGCAAGGTGCCCAGGGCGCGCACGCCGTGCAGGTCGGGCACGCCCATGGCGCGGGCCACGCGGGCGGGCGTGCCAAACAGGTTGGTCAGCACGGGCATGTGGTGGCCGGTGGGCTGGGTGAACAGCAGCGCCGGGCCGCTGGCGCGCAGCACGCGGTCGCTCAGCGCGGTCATCTCCAGGTGGGGTGATACGGGCTCGTGCACGCGGTGCAGCTCGCCCGTGGCTTCGAGCTGGGCCATGAAGTCGCGCAGGTCTTGGTACGACATGGGTTTGAAGAAAAAAGGCCTCTAGCGCTTGATGGATAAGCGCTAGCAGCTATGAAATTGATAGTTAAGAGGCGGCGGCCAGTGGGGCGGGCAGCCCGGCCCAGCGCGTGGCCAGGGTGTGGGGCACGTCGATGAGGTCGAGCACGCGGGCCACGCTGGCGTCCACCACGTCTTGCACGCTGCGCGGGTGCTGGTAGAAGGCGGGCAGGGGCGGGCAGCAGATGGCGCCCATCTCCGTCACGGTGAGCATGTTGCGCAGGTGCACGAGGTGCAGCGGGGTTTCGCGCACCATCAGCACCAGCTTGCGGCGCTCTTTGAGCATGACGTCCGCCGCGCGGGTGAGCAGGTTGTCGCTCAGCCCGTGGGCAATGGCCGCCAGGGTGCGCATGGAGCAGGGCGCGACCACCATGGCGTGGCTGCGAAAGGACCCGCTGGCCAGCGTGGCGCCCACGTTGCGTACATCGTGCAGCTGGTGGCCGGGGGCCAGGGCCTGCAGCGCGGCGGGGCTGTCCACACCGCATTCGTGTTGCAGCGTGCGCCAGCCTGCGTCTGACACCACTGCATGCGCTTCGATGCCGGGCTGGCCGTGCAGGGCCTGCAGCAGCCGCAAGCCGTAGGTGGCGCCGCTGGCGCCCGAGATGCCGACGACGATGCGGTTCAAGGTGCGGGCCACGGCGCTGCTGGGGGCGGCCTCGGCATCAGCCATGGGCAGTCTCGCGGCGGGGTTGTGAAGGGGTGGACGCGCCCGTCAGGGGCTCGTAGCGCAGGTCGTCCAGCACGCGTTCCAGCACCAGAGCGGCCTGGGCGGGGTCGAAGTCTTCATGGGCGCGTTTTTTCACGCCGTATTGCTGCAGCTGGTAGTGGCGCGCGGGCTCAATGCCGTGGCGGGCCAGGGTGCTTTTCACGCACACCAGCGGGCAGCCATCCAGCGCAATGATGGGGCGGCCCGCGCGCGCAGTCTTCATGAGGTGGGGCACATCACCGCCCACGCCCGCAATGCACGACATTTCGGCCGCGCCGCAGCGGTCCAGCCGCAGGGCGACATGGTTGGCCAGCTGCGCGGCGCTGGAGCAGCCGGAGCACGAATACACGATGGGCGCGGGGGCGGTGCAGTGGGTGGGCGCTGTGGCCGCCGCGGGGGGGCGCAGGTCGCCGGGTTCGGTGTTCATGGCGGGGCTCCTCAAGGCTTGGGCAACAGGCGGGCGAGCACGGCGCGGGGCGTCCATTGGGCGGGGTCGAGCACGGGCAGCTCCAGTGCGTCCAGGGCGTTCTTCACCACCAGGCCCAGTTCGGTGTCGCCCTGCATGGACAGGCGGCGGCTGAAGAACAGGGTGTCGGGGTCTTGCTTGCGCTGGGCCAGCAGCATGAAATCGTGGGCGCTGGCGCTGATGGTGAGGTCGGGCGCCTGGGGGGTGAGCGAGCCGGATGCGCTGCCCACGCCGGGCGGGCTGCAGGGCGCAAAGCGCTGGCCGTTCCAGGCAAAGTCAAACGCCACGCGGGCATCGCGCACCTCAATGCGCAGCTTGCGGCGCAGCAGCAGGGCCAGCACGTCGGCGGGCAGGTGGCGCGCCAGCGCCAGGTTCAGCGCGGTGACCAGCAGCACCGAGCCGGGGTAGGCGGGCAGGCGCGAGAGCAGGGCGCCCACGGGTGCGGGCAATTGGCGCGGTGCGGTGGCGCCAGCGCTGCCCTGGGTGGCGTGGCGGGGGGTGGGGGAATGGGCGGGTGGGTGCATGGCAATCCAGACGTGAGGGGTGGGGCGGCTGCGCCGTCAGGCGGCGGAGCGTTCGGTGTGGTGCTGTGCCGTGTGCAGGTTGCTGCGGCCTTGCTCCAGGCCGGGGCGGCCGTGCCAGAAGCCGTTGCACGGCCAGTCGGGCATCAGCGGCAGGATGCGGTGTTGGGCGTGCGCGGCGTTGGCACTCTGGCGGCGCACTTCGTCGAACAAGGCAATCACTTGCGCCATGTGCTGGGGCTGGGGGCTCAGGCGCACCAGGTCCACGCCCATGGCCTGCATCTGGGGCAGTTCTTCGAGCAGGTTGTAGACGCGGGCCGACTGCGTTTGCGTGCCGTTGAGCACCAGAAAACCTTCCTTCTCGCGCGTGCGCATGGGCAGGCCGTCGGGGTGTTCCATGCAGCTGAAGCGGCAGTCGTCCTTGGGCAGGTTGTAGTGCCGCGCGGTGAAGCAGCGGGCCGAGTACGCCAGCGGCAGCCGCCCGTAGGCGAACACCTCGGTCTGCAGGCCTGCGGGGCGCGCGGCCTGCACCACGGCCAGGTCCTGGTGGCGCATCTCCAGCGGCATCACCCAGCGGCTGGCGCCGAGCTGGGCCATCCATTGCACGGACTGGGGGTTGTAGAGGTTCAGGTGCGGCCCGGCCACAAAGGGCTGTTTGCCTGCCAGGCAGTGCACGGCGCCCATGTCGTTGGCTTCGACGGTGAATTCGCCATTGGCCGCCAGCTTGTGCAGCCAGGCCACGTCCGACCCCGATTCGAGCAGCACCTGGCTGGACATGACGACCTGCTTGCCCTTGCCTTGCAGGTGCCGGGCCAGGCCCAGCCAGTCAGACAGGCGCAGTTCGTGGCGGCGCGAGCAGACTGTTTCGCCCAGGTAGATCTCGTCCACGGCCGTGTCGGCCATGGCTTCGTAGAACGCAAAGACGCTGTTGCGTGGCCAGTAGTACTGCAGGGGGCCCAGGGTGATTTTCATGGTGGGGGACTCCGGTGTTTCATCGGGGTATTTCAGATTCAAAGCGGCGCACCGACCTGCGGTCTGGCGCGATCCAGGCCAGGGGGTGCCGCGCAAGGGCCGCCCCGCCGCGTATGCGGCGCTTCGCTGGCGTGCGCTGGCGCCGTCCCCCTTCCCCTAGCGCGAAGCGCGTAGAGAGAAGGGGGAAGCCGCGCAGCGGCTCAGGGGGTTGTCGCCTAACCATTTCACTTCCAGGGGCGGTGGTAGGCGCCCAGCGTGTGCTGCTGGCCCTCGGCCACCTGGTCGAGCTGGGCCATCCAGTGGGTTTTGGGGGCGTAGCGGTGGGGCTGGGCCATGCAGTGGTCGATGGCCTCGCGCCACACGCGCGTCACGTCGGCCACATAGGCGGGGCTGCGCTGGCGGCCTTCGATCTTGATGGCGCGCACGCCGATCTTGGCGAGCTGGGGCAGCAGCTCCAGCGTGTTCAGGCTGGTGGGTTCTTCGATGGCGTAGTAGTTCTCTTCATCGCCCACGTCAAAGCGGCCCTTGCACAGCGTGGGGTAGCCCGCGTTTTCGCCGGGGGCGTAGCGGTCAATCAGCACGCCGTTCAGGCGCGATTCCAGGCCCTGCGGGGTTTCCTGCCAGCGCACGGCTTTGGGGGGTGAGCACACGCCGTGGGTGTTGGGCGATTCGCCCGTCACGTACGACGACAGGGCGCAGCGGCCTTCCACCATCACGCACAGGCTGCCAAAGCCGAAGACTTCGATCTCGACCGGCGTGCGTTCGATCACCTGGCGCACCTGCTCCATCGACAGCACGCGCGGCAGCACGGCGCGCACCACGCCAAACTGCTCGCGGTAGAAGTTGATGGCCTCGTAATTGGTGGCCGAGCCTTGCACCGACAGGTGCAGCCGCAGCTGCGGGTGGTGTTGGGCGGCGTATTGCATGAGGCCGGGGTCGGCCAGGATGACGGCGTCCAGCCCCATGTCCACGGCCTTGTCCACCGCGCTGCGCCAGGGGCCGGGGTTGGCGGCCTGCGGGTAGGTGTTGAGCGCCATGAACACCTTGCGCCCGCGCTGGTGGGCGTAGGCAATGCCGCTGGCAATGGCGGCTTCGTCAAAGTTCAGACCGGCAAAGTTGCGGGCGTTGGTGGCATCGCGCAGGCCCAGGTACACGCAGTCGGCACCGTGGTCGATGGCGGCCTTCAGGGCGGGCAGGCTGCCGGCAGGGCAGACCAGTTCAGGGGCAGGGGCTGCGGTGGGGGTGTTTGCAGCAGGGGTCAAGGGTTCCATGGCAAGCGTTTCATCGCCAGCACCGGCATGGTGCCAAGGCATTGGCCGCCACCATAGTGAGCCCTGCGCGCGCAGCCGCTGATCTTCATCAACCGGTGCGCACAATGTCAGACAAATTTAATCGGGATTTGACCTGGGCGGGTCTGGCTGGCCCGCCTGCGCCGCGCGGTCAAGGGGCGTGCCGTGCCCGTTGACCTAGGCTGTTCATGGCAAGATGCTATGAAAAATATAGCTGCCTGCGCTTGCTGATAAAGCGCCAGAGGCTGATTTGATTGCAAATGCCTGCGTCAATACCGCACGGCAAAGCGCGCCAGCAGCCAGTCGCGCAGCGTGTCGAACACCGGGGTGGCGTACTCGGGCGTTTCGTTGAACAGCTCGTGGAAGGCGTTTTCAAAGCAGTGCGACTGCACCACGGCCGGCGGTGCTGCCTGCGTAAAGGCCTGGCTGCCTGCGGGGCTCACCAGCCGGTCGGCCCCCGCCCACATCAGCAAGGTGGGCACAGTCCAGGTGGGCGCAGCGGCCACGGTGGCGGGGCCTGCGGTGGCAATGAAGCGGGCCAGGCGGGCGCTGATGCGGTCGTGGCAGCGCGGGTCGACCTGGTAGTCGGCCACCACCTGCGCGTCGTGCGAGAGGTAGTTGGCATTGAGCCCGTTGCCCACGCGCAGGTTGGGCGCAATGCTGGGCAGCGTGGACACCAGCAGCTTTTGCACCGGGTTCAGGCCCGCATCCAGCGCGGGCGATGACAGCACCAGCGCATCCACCGGGCACAGGTTCAGCGATACCAGCCGCGCAGCCACCAGGCCGCCCATGCTGTGGCCCAGCAGCACCAGCGGCAGGCCGGGCGGCAGGCGGGCGCGGGTGCATTCGATCATGTCGGCCAGGTCGTCCAGCAGGCGCGTGTCGCTGCTCAGGCCGCCGCGCGGCCCGGCGGATTCGCCGTGGCCGTAGTGGTCGTAGCCGCGCACGGCAAAGCCCCAGGTGTTGAGCTGCTCGGCCACCGCGCCGTAGCGGCCAGCGTGCTCGCCCAGGCCGTGCACCAGCACCACCAGGCCGCGCAGGGGGGTGTCGGCGGCCACGGGCCATTCGTGCAGTGCCAGGTTTTCCCCATCGGCAGCGGTGAAGGGGCTGAGGGCGGGGGATGCGAACTGTTGGGGCATACCGGCGCTGGAAGCTATAGGGTTACGACGATCAGGGGGCTGCGGCAGGCGCAGCGCCTTGCTGTGCGGCCTGTGCCTGGGCCATGGCGGCCATCACATGCGCCACCGAGGCGGTGAGGCGCTTGGCGTAGGGCACGTGCAGGAACTCGTTGGGGCCGTGGGCGTTGCTCTTGGGGCCCAGCACGCCGCACACCATCATCTGCGCGGTGGGGAAGCCTTCGCTGAGCATGTTCATCAGCGGAATGGTGCCGCCCTGGCCGATGTAGCCGCAGGGCGCGCCAAAGTGCGCCTGCGAGGCTTCGTTGAGCGCTTGCTCAAACCAGGGCGTGGCGGCCGGGGCGTTCCAGCCCGTGGCGCCGCTCAGGCTCTCGAAGGTGACCTTGGCCTGGTAGGGCGCGTTGTCTTCGAGCAGGGCTTTGAGCTCTTGCACGGCCTGGGCCGCATCCACCAGCGGGGGCAGCCGCAGGCTGAGCTTGAAGGCGGTGTAGGGGCGCAGCACGTTGCCTGCGTCTTGCAGCGTGGGAAAGCCCTCGGCACCGGTCACGCTCAGCGTGGGTTCCCAGGTGCGCTTGAGCAGGGCCTGCAATGGGTCGGTGGTGGTGGGCAGCGCAAAGGTGGTGGAGCCACCGCAGTCGTAGTGCGCCCACGGAAAGCGGCGGTACACCTCTTCACCCAGGATGGCGGCGGTGGCTTGCGCCTGGGCCAGCCGGTCGGCAGGCACCTGGCAATGGAAGCTCTGGGGCAGCAGGCGGCCAGTCTTGCTGTCTTCCAGCCGGTCTAGCACCTGGCGCATGATGCGGAAGGACGAGGGCACCAGGCCCGAGGCGTCGCCCGAGTGGATGCCTTCGGTCAGGATCTCGACCTTGAGCGTGCCGCTGGCCATGCCGCGCAGGCTGGTGGTGAGCCACAGCTGGTCGTAGTTGCCGGCACCGCTGTCCAGGCAGATCACCAGGCCCACGTCGCCCAGGCGGGGGCGCAGGGCGTCGATGTAGGGCATCAGGTCGCGCGAGCCGCTTTCTTCGCAGGTCTCGATCAGGCCGACGATGCGGGGGTGGGGCACATTCTGGCGCTTCAATTCCTGCACGGCGGCGATGCTGGCGTACACCGCGTAGCCGTCGTCCGCGCCGCCCCGGCCGTAGAGCTTGCCGTCCTCGTACTTGGGCGTCCACGGGCCCAGGTCGCTGCGCCAGCCGCTGAATTCAGGTTGCTTGTCCAGGTGGCCATACATCAGCACCGTTTGCGGTGCGTGGGCCTGGGTGGCTTCGATCTCGAAGAACAGCACCGGCGTGCGGCCCGGCAGGCGCACGACTTCCAGCGTAAGACCTGCCACTTTTTGTGACTCGACCCAGGCGGCGGCGTTGCGCACCACGGTGTCCAGCAGGCCTTGCTCTGCCCAGTCGGCCGCGAACATGGGCGACTTGGCGGGGATGGCGATGTAGTCGGTGAGCTGGCGCACGATCTCGCTGTCCCACGCCTGGCTTACCCGATCAAGTGCCAGTGCGGGTTCAAGGGCGATGGGGGGTACGCGGGCATTCATGGCGGGCTCCTGTCGGTGGGCATTGCAAAAACGCCATTCCAACACAAGCCGGCCCAGGCCGCCAAGGCGCGGGCGCTATTCCGACGGCGCCTTGGGGCACACCGGCTGGGTGCGTGAAGGCGCCGAGGGTTCTATAAACTCGGCATGATTTATTCATGAACTTTTGTAGATTGCGTGAGTCGAACGTTCATGGAAAAAGAAGATGCACGCAAGCAGTCGCGGGAAGTGCTGCATGAACGGCGCAAGCAGGTCATTCGCTTGCATCGAAAAGGTGTTGGCGTGATGCAGATCGTTGAGCAAACCGGGCTCAGTTGGTCTGGGGTTAACACTGCACTGCGCCTGTTCGAGCAAGGCGGTGCGGCCGCACTCAAGCCCCACGCCAGGGGAAAGAAACCAGGTAGTGGACGCAGCCTGAGCACTGAGCAAGAGCGCGTGATTCGAATGACCATCATCGACAAACGCCCAGAGCAGATCAAGATGGAGTTCGCGCTTTGGAGTCGGCCCGCAGTGCGCGAACTCATTGAACGCGACCTGGGGATCAAGCTGTCTGTGCGGGCGGTGGGCGACTATCTGGCACGCTGGGGTTTTACACCGCAAAAGCCGATCAAGAAAGCCTACGAGCAGCGGCCCGAGGCCGTCCAGGCCTGGCTCGAAGATGAATACCCCACCATTGAGGCCAGAGCCAAGCGTGAAGGCGCAGAAATTCATTGGGGTGACGAAACAGCGCTGGTCAACACGGATGTGCGTGGCAGAAGTTACGCACCTGCGGGCCAAACACCAGTGACGCGCGCAGTCGGCGGAACGCGGCAAAAGCTCTCCATGATTGCCACCGTCACCAACCAGGGCAAAACGCGCTGGATGATCATTGACGAGGCGTTCAATTCAGACAGGCTGATCGAGTTCATGCAGGCCTTGATCAAGGAGTCGCAGGGCAAGAAGATATTCCTGATTCTGGACAACCTGAGGGTGCACCACAGCAAGCCAGTCAAGGAGTGGGCGACACAGCACAAACAGGACATTGAATTGTTCTACCTGCCCAGCTACAGCCCTGAGCTCAACCCAGAGGAGCGGCTGAACGCAGATTTGAAGCATGCGATTGGCAGCAAGGTTCCGGTGCGAACCAAGGCCAAGCTGCGCGCAGCGGCGACTGAACACGTGACGATGTTGGAGAACACACCAGAGCGGGTCAAGAAGTACTTTGGTGACAAGCATGTCGCCTATGCGGCCTCATGAATAATCCCCGCCGGATCAATAAGACCCCGTTCCAAACCAGTTCTCAGAAAAGCGCTGGCTGGGTTTCGGGGCCCGAGTTGGCGGTGACCAGCGATGCGGGGCGGCGCAACGCCTCCACCACTTCCACGCGGTTGCGTCCCCGGTCTTTGGCTTCGTACAAAGCCCGGTCGGCGGCAGAGATCAGCATGTCCCAATGGTCGCCGGGCTGCAGTCGCCCGCCGTATACGCCAATGCTCACTGTCACGGGAATGGGCTGGCCTTCGTGCTCCAGGTGCAGTGCCTGCACGGCTTCGCACAATTGCTGTGCCAGCAGGTAGCCGCCCTTGGCCGTGGTGTCGGGCAGCAGCACCATGAATTCCTCGCCGCCGTAGCGGCCCACCAGATCTTGTGACCGCACCCGTTCGCGCAGCACCTCCACCACGCTGCACAGCACCTTGTCGCCCGCCGGGTGGCCGTAGCGGTCGTTCACGTTCTTGAAGTGGTCGATGTCCACCATCATCAAGGCCATGGGTTCATGGGTGCGGATAGAGCGGGCGACATCGCGGTCCAGCGCCGCGATCACCGCGCGCCGGTTGGCCACGCCGGTGAGTGAATCCACGGCGGCCAAGCGGCGGTTGTCTTCATCTGCCCGGTCCCGCGCCATGAAAACAAACCCCATGGAAGCGACCAGCACCACCGCAAAGGTGCTCATGAAGGTGAGGGTTTGCACGGCGCTGGATTGCATCAACTCCGCGCCCACCCAGGAACTGATCCCGACCAGGCCTATGCGCAGCGCAAACACTAGCGTCTGAAAGCCGAGCGCTCCCACCACCAGCCATGCGCCGCGCCCGCCCATGGTCTTCCAGCGGGTGATCAGGCAGCTCAGCAGCCACAGGTTCATGGCGCTCAGCAGCAGCCCGGCCACCACCACGCGCGCGGCGTAACTGTCTGCCAGCAAGGCCATGCAGCCCGCCATCAGCAAAGGCAGTGCCACTGCGGCGGTGCGCGGCAGTCTGCGCCCCTGGAACTGCAACACGGCCGCCAGCAGGGACAGGTACACCCCCATCAGCAAGGTGTTGCCCAGGACGATGGAGAAGATGTCAGGGATGGTGCCGCGCAATGCAAACAGCAAATGCGCCACCGCATTGAACAGCAGCCCCAGCGCCCACCATTGCAACCCATCGTGGCGCCGCTCTGCGCCCACCACGGCCATACCACCGGCTGTCGTCAGGGACGACAGGATGATCATCGCCAGCATCGTGGGAACGTGTGCGAAAGCCAAGGCCATGGAAGGGGCAGATCAATGAATGTGCGTTGGAGAGTGGGGTGCCCCGGACAAGCCCGCTGCGTGCGGGCTTGTCCGGGCATTCCAGCGTAGACATGCTGGCACGAAATCAGCGTGTAGGGCAATAAGAAGTTGCGCTAATAGCTACTGTTTTTATAGCGCCTGACACTGTTGCACGAACAACCTACAGGGCACCGGGGGAGCCATGGGAGTGTGGCAGACCGCTCCATGGAGCCGCGGCGCGATGCGCTGTCAGGCGTTTTCAAACAGGAACACGGCCGTGCCCGCCCGTGCATTGGGCAGCCAGCGCACTTCGCGCCCGTCCTGCAGCCCGAACGAGTCGAGGATGCGCAGGCGGTTCTTGTGTGCCAGCACTTCAAAATCCTTGTACGTGCCCACGCGGATATTGGGCGTGTCGTACCACTGGTAGGGCAGGCGGCGCGTGACGGGCATGCGCCCTTGCAGGATGGACAGCCGGTTGGGCCAGTGCGCAAAGTTGGGGAAGGCCACCACGCCGCTGCGGCCCACACGGGCGGTCTCGCGCAGCATCACTTCGGCGTTGCGCAGGTGTTGCAGCGTATCGATCTGCAGCACCACGTCAAAACTGTTGTCGCCAAACATGGCCAGGCCTTCGTCCAGGTTGAGCTGGATCACATCGACCCCGCGCTGCACGCAGGCCAGCACGTTGGCGTCGTCAATCTCCACGCCATAGCCGGTGCAGCCGCGCTCGCGCTGCAGGTAAGACAGCATGGCCCCGTTGCCGCAGCCCAGGTCCAGCACGCGCGAGCCGTGGGGCACCAGGCGCGCCAGGGCTTCCATGGTGGATTGTTCGCTCATGCAAACTCCTTTGCAATGCTATCGAAATAAGAGCGCATCACGCTCATGTAACGGGCGTCATCGAGCAAAAAGGCATCATGCCCGTGGGGGGCGTCGATCTCGGCGTAGCTCACGCGGCGGCGGTTGTCGAGCAGGGCCTTGACGATCTCGCGGCTGCGCTGGGGCGAGAAGCGCCAGTCGGTGGTGAAGCTCACGAGCAGGAACTTGGCCTGTGCACGCGCCAGCGCCAGGGTGAGGTTGTTGGCGTGCGCGCGGGCGGGGTCGAAGTAGTCGAGCGCTCGGGTGATCAGCAGGTAGGTGTTGGCGTCGAAGTATTCGCTGAACTTGTCGCCCTGGTAGCGCAGGTAGCTTTCAATCTGAAATTCAATGTCCTGCGTGCTGTATTTCAGGTCCATGCCCTCGCGCAGCTGGCGGCCAAACTTCTCGTTCATCACGTCGTCGCTCAGGTACGTGATGTGCCCGATCATCCGCGCAATGCGCAGCCCGCGCTTGGGGATCACGCCGTGGCGGTAGAAGTGGCCGCCGTGGAAGTCCGGGTCCGTGACGATGGCGCGGCGGGCTACCTCGTTGAAGGCAATGTTCTCGGCCGTGAGGTTGGGCGCACTGGCCACCACCACGGCGTGGCGCATGCGCTCGGGGTACTGCAGCGTCCACGAAAGTGCCTGCATGCCGCCGAGGCTGCCACCCAGCACGGCGGCGAGCTGCTGTATGCCCAGGCGGTCAAGCAGGCGGGCCTGGGCGTTGACCCAGTCTTCCACCGTCACCACCGGAAAGTCTGCGCCGTAGATTTCGCCTGTGTCAGGGTGCGTGTGCATGGGGCCGGTGGAGCCGAAGCACGAGCCGAGGTTATTCACGCCGATGACGAAAAAGCGGTTCGTGTCCACAGGTTTGCCGGGGCCGATCATGTTGTCCCACCAGCCCTCGCTCTTGGGCTGGCCCTCGTACACACCCGCAACGTGGTGCGAGGCGTTGAGGGCATGGCACACCAGCACGGCGTTGGACTTGTCGGCATTGAGCGTGCCGTAGGTCTCGAAGGCCAGGTGGTAGTCGCGGATGGACGCTCCGCTTTGCAGCGTGAGGGCCTCCGGAAAGTGCATGGACTGGGGCGTGGCAATGAACGACATAAAAAAACCCGACATCGCTAAAAACGAGGCCGGGCGGGTATGTCGGACGGGTCTTTAGCAGGATTTATAAAGCGCCCGCAAGCTGTGGCAAATCGGCGCGTTCGGCAAATATACCAAAAGCGCGCCGGTTTGACTGGCCTGCGTGCCTGCCATCACCCCGACTGGATCAAGTTGCGGGCGCAAAAATGGCCAGCAGGCCCAGCACCAGGAAGATCACTGCCGAGATCAGATGCACCGCGCGAATGGGCACCTTGCGCGTGATCTTGTCGCCCAGCCACACCACTGGTGCATTGGCAATCATCATGCCCAGCGTGGTGCCGGCCACCACCCACAGGTAGGCGTTGTACTGTGCGGCCAGCATGACGGTGGCAATCTGTGTCTTGTCGCCCATCTCTGCCAGGAAGAACGCCACCAGCGTGGTGCCGAACACGCCCCAGCGGGGCTTGCCATCGGCATCGCCTTCGTCGAGCTTGTCGGGGATCAGCATCCACGCCGCCATGGCGATGAACGAGGCGCCCAGAATCCAGCGCAACATCTGCGGGCCGATGAAGGTCGTGACCCAGGCGCCCACCGCGCCAGCCAGGCCATGGTTGACCAGCGTGGCCACCAAAATGCCCAGAACAATCGGCCAGGGTTTGCGGAAACGGGCTGCCAATACCAATGCGAGCAGCTGGGTTTTATCGCCCATCTCGGCCAAAGCGACGATGGCGGTTGAAACAAAAAAGGCTTCCATGGTGGGGTTTTTCAATCCGGCCGGATTGGTTGAGACGCGCATTGACTGCACCCCGACTCCGGCCATTGGATCGGCATGCAGTCAATGGTCTCGCCCAGCATTCAAGCCGCATACGCCATAGGTTTTCAAGAAACCCAAGTGTGTTGACGCATGCCCCGGCGCATTGCACTACCGGCGGGCTACTCCCCAAAGACCCCGGCATTTTAACGCACGCAATGCCTATTTACCCCTAGCTTAAAAAACACGGTTGAGAAATAAAAAACCACCAATCACCATAAAGTGATTGATAATGGATTCGCCTTTAAGCCGAGCATTGCAACGCGCGAAGGCACCGAAGTAAGCGGTGATTGGTCAGTTTCGCGTCTTTGAAGTCGTCACAGGTTTGTTGATTGCGTCGGGCTCCATCGCGTTTTCATGTTTTTTCAGGAGTCCCTCATGGGCAACAAACTTTACGTGGGCAACCTGCCCTATTCCTTCCGCGACCAAGACCTGGAGCAGACTTTCAGCCAGTTCGGCTCGGTTGGCAGCGCCAAGGTCATGATGGAGCGTGATACCGGCCGCTCCAAGGGTTTCGGTTTTGTCGAAATGGGCAGCGATGCCGAAGCACAAGCTGCCATCCAAGGCGTGCATGGTCAAAACTTCGGCGGCCGTGATCTGGTCGTGAACGAAGCCCGTCCTATGGAACCACGTCCTCCCCGTAGCGGTGGCTTCGGCGGCGGCAACGGTGGTGGCGGCTACGGCGGCGGTGGTCGCAGCGGTGGCGGCGGCTACGGCGGCGGTGGTGGCGGCTACGGCGGCGGCCGCGGCGGTTACTAAGCACTCGCATGCAAGGCAGACAGTGTCTGCCTTCGCACAATCAAAGGAGCCTCAGGGCTCCTTTTTTGTTGTCTGAGACTTTGCCGCCACACTTGCTTTTTCCGGGGAAGTTCCTTGCTTTTTTTTGAAATTTGTGGCGCATAATGCCAGCGCGGGTTTTTCTCGTCCAAGGTTTGCGGTGATCCGTCAGTTTCGCGCTGAGAGCGTCATTGAGATTAGCTGGCTGCGTTTTCGGGACTCCATCGCTTTATTTATGTGTTTTTGAGGAGTCCCTCGATGGGCAACAAACTGTACGTCGGCAACCTGCCTTACTCGGTGCGCGACAACGATCTGGAACAGGCTTTTGGCCAGTTCGGTGCCGTGACCAGCGCCAAGGTCATGATGGAGCGCGACACCGGCCGTTCCAAAGGCTTCGGCTTTGTGGAAATGGCCAGCGATGCCGAAGCGCAAGCTGCCATCAACGGCATGAATGGTCAGCCCCTGGGCGGCCGCAGCATCGTCGTGAACGAAGCCCGTCCCATGGAACCCCGTCCCCCACGCACTGGCGGCTTCGGCGGCGGCGGTGGTGGTTTTGGCGGTGGCCGCAGCGGTGGCGGCGGCTACGGTGGTGGCCGTGAAGGCGGTGGCGGTTACGGCGGTGGCGGTTACGGCGGTGGCCGTGGTGAAGGTGGCGGCTACGGTGGTGGCCGCGAAGGCGGCGGTGGGGGTTACGGCGGTGGCGGCGGCCGTGGCGATGGCGGCTACGGCGGTGGCCGTGGTGACGGTGGCTTCCGCAGCCCCTACGGCTCCGGCCCACGCAACGGCGGTCGCAATGGCGGCGGCGGTTACGGTGGTGGCAACGGCGGTGGCTACTGATCCTCGCCCGGCGCTTCTGCGCTGAAGCAACAAGCCCCTTCGGGGGCTTTTTTGTTGTCTGAACCTGTGTGAGCCCTCGCCCGCAGCTGGTGGCAAGCCCTCAAATGAAGGCGTCGTTCACTGCCCGGCTTCGGTCTGTCGGCGTTTGCGGGGCCTGCCGGCCAGCAGTTTGTCGAAGAGGGCATTGGGCAGCGCACGCAGCAATTTGGCGACGACTCCCATTTGCCAGGGGATGACGCGGTAGCTGACACCAGCGGCAATTGCCTGGTAAGCGCGCTCGGCGAAGTCCTCGGGTTGCATCAGGAAGGGCATGCTGTACCGGTTGGACCGGGTCAGCGGCGTGTCGATGTAGCCCGGCGAGAGGGTGACCACACGCACGCCGAATGGGCGCATTTCACCGCGCAGGCTTTCGCAGTAGCTGATCACCGCAGCCTTGCTGGCGCAATAGGCGCCGTGGCCGGGCAGCCCGCGAATGCCTGCCACGCTGGCGATGCCCACCAGGGTGCCGCTGCGGCGCTCGGTCATGCCTTGCGCGAAGGGGTGAAAGGTGGCTGCCAGCCCCAGGTTGTTGGTGGCGAAGGTGCGGGCCATGACGTCCAGGTCTTCCCGCACGGCGGTGTCCATGCCTACGCTGATGCCTGCGTTGGCAATCACCACATCGGGCAGGCCCTGGCGCGCGATGCATTCGGCGCCTGCCGCCACGATGCTGTCTACCACAGCCACGTCTGCACTATAAATTTCGTAGCTGCTGGCGCTTATCTGGTGGGCGTCAGCCCATGATTTGACTTCAGAGGTGCGCCGGGCCGCCAGTGCCAGCCGGTAACCTGCCTGGTGAAAGCGCAGGGCCAATGCCTGCCCGATTCCGCTGGAAGCGCCAGTGATGAAGACGAGGGGCTGGGTCATGGCGGCAAAGGCTGGGCGCGGGCGCAGCAGTTATTTGGCGGGTGTAGGCATCAGCACGCCGCGCACACGCCCATTGAGTTGCAGCACCTGGTCTAGGTTGTCGTATTCCATGGTGTCTGCGGTGAAGCGGTCGTTGCCTCGCGTGAGTTGCACGGGGCGGTTGGACCGCACCTTTTCTTCCTGGGTGAAGGCGTGCAGGAATTCGCCCCGGAACTCCAGCCGGGGCTGGGCAGACGCACTGCCACCCGCTGGTGTGGGCTCGCGCGTGACCACGGCGTTGCCGAAAAGCTGAACCTCGGAGCCATCGCCGTTGCTCAAGGCGCGGTCAGCGCGGGCGACGGTGAGGCGGCCGTTGGGCGCCACCGAGCGCATGCGGGCCTGATCAATCTCCAGCGTGTCGTTGCCGGGGTAATGGCGGGCGGTTTCGCCCATCACCTCGCTTTGCAGGCGGCCCGTGGCGTCAAAACTCTTCACCGCAAAGTTTTTCATCGAATAGTCGGGCTGGTCGGGTGCAGCCGCAGACTGCGACGCGGCCAGTGGCGCGGGGGCGTTGCGCACCAGCCACCAGGTTCCCAGCGCGAGCAGGCCCATCAGCAGCACAGGCAGGTACAGCGACAGGCGTTCCCAACCTTGTTGAGCCCAGCGCATCATGCGGCGTACCCTGAAAGCAGGCCTGCATAGGCCCCGGTGGCCACCAGCAGCAAATCGCAGAATTCGCGCGCTGCGCCTTCACCGCCGCGCGCCTGGGTGGTGTAGTGCGCGCAGTGGCGCACTTCGATGTGGGCGTTGTGCGGGGCGCACGCCAGGGCGCTGCGGCGCATCACTGGCAGGTCGGGCCAGTCGTCGCCCATGGCGGCGGCCTGGCTCCAGTTCAGGCCCAGCGTGGCCAGCACCTGCTCTGCGGCGGGGCGTTTGTCTTCGGTGCCGAACACGGCATGTTCCACGCCCAGTGCCTTCAGGCGCACGCGCAGCGGAGCCGAATCGCGCCCCGTGATCACGGCGGGCGTGATGCCAGCCTTTTGCAGCAGCTTGATGCCGTGGCCGTCCAGCGTGTTAAAGCGCTTGAGCGTTTCGCCACTTTCACTGAACAGCAGGCCGCCATCCGTCAGCACGCCGTCCACGTCGAAAAAGGCCACGCGCACGGGCTGCGCACGCAGGAGCAGTTCAGGGTCGAAATTCAGAACAGGCTGGGTCATGTCAGGGCGCAATGGAGATACAGGCACGGGCCAGGCCAGCGCACCCGTGGAGCCGGCTTTGCCGGGCCACCGGGTGCGTCCACCCTTGGGGGGAAGGCGCGCAGAGACTCAGGGGGGTCATATGACTTTTGCCCGCATCAGGTCGCCAATGTGGACCACGCCAGTCAGCACGCCTGCGGCATCGGCCACCAGCACGCTGGTGATGCCGTGGGCTTCCATCAGTTCGGCGGCATCTACGGCCAGTGCGTCGGGGGCGATGCGGCGGGGCGAGGGGTGCATGACCTGGGCGGCCGTGGCGGCGCGCAGGTCTGCCCCGGCTTCGATGCGCCGGCGCAGGTCGCCGTCGGTAAAGATGCCTTGAATGTGGCCCGCAGCGTCCACGATGGCGGAGCAGCCCAGGCCCTTGGCGCTCATCTCGCGCATCAGGTCGCTGAAGCTGGCTTCGGGGCTCACGCGGGGCACCTGATCGCCACTGCGCATCACGTCGCTCACATGGGTGAGCAGTTTGCGGCCCAGCGAGCCGCCGGGGTGCGAGCGGGCAAAGTCTTCGGGGCGGAAGCCCCGGGCGTCTAGCAGGGCCACGGCCAGGGCGTCGCCCATCGCCAGTTGGGCGGTGGTGCTGGCGGTGGGGGCCAGATTCAGCGGGCAGGCTTCGCGCTCCACGCTGCAGTCCAGCACCAGGTCGGCATGCTTGGCCAGGGTGGACTGCAGACCGCCGGTCAGCGCGATCAGGGGTGCGCCCAGGCGCTTGAGCACGGGCAGGATGGCGGTGAGTTCACCGCTCTCGCCACTGTTGGAGATGGCCAGCACCACATCGGCGCCAGTGACCATGCCCAGATCGCCGTGGCTGGCCTCTGCGGGGTGCACAAAGAATGCGGGGGTTCCGGTGGACGCCAGGGTGGCGGCGATCTTGCGGCCCACATGGCCGCTCTTGCCCATGCCCATCACCACCAGGCGGCCAGTGGTGGCCAGCACCATCTGCACGGCCTGGGCAAAGCGCTCGTCCACCCGGGCCGCCAGGCCCGTGAGCGCAGCGGCTTCGATTTCAAAGGTCTCGCGCGCCAGGCGCAAGGCTTGCGCCGTGTCAAAAGGAAGGGGCGTGAAGGGGCTGACAGTCATGGCAGGATTCTATCGACCGGGGCCGCTGGCGGCCTGTTGCCGGGCCTTTCGGCCGTCTTGCTGGCAGCGCCGGTGCGATCTGCACTGCCCAGCGCCCATTTGCTGCAGCGGCAGGTGCGCAAACTTGTAACGCTCGGATAGCATCGCTGTATGTCCTCACTTGCTCTGACTTTGCTTTATTTGCTGGCCGCAGTGCTGGGCGTGGTTACCTGTCGCAGTCTCAAATTGCCGCCCATGCTGGGCTATCTGGCCGCGGGCGTGCTGATTGGCCCCCACGCCATGGCGCTGGCGCAAAACTCTGAGGGGGTGCGCCACCTGGGCGAGTTTGGGGTGGTGTTTTTGATGTTTGCCATCGGGCTCGAATTCAGCCTGCCCAAGCTGCTGGCCATGCGCAAGCAGGTGTTTGGGCTGGGGCTGATGCAGGTGTTGCTGACCATGGCAGTGGTGACGGTGGGTGGCGTGGCGTTGTCGCATTGGGTGGGCGGCATCTGGGACATGGGCTGGCAGACGGCGCTGGCGCTGTCAGGCGTGCTGGCCATGAGCAGTACCGCCATCGTGGTCAAGCTGATGGCCGAGCGCGCTGAGCTGGAAAGCGAGCACGGCCGCCGCGTGATGGGGATTCTGCTGTTCCAGGATTTGGCCGTGGTGCCGCTGCTGATCTTGATTCCTGCCCTGGGCTCTGCGTCGGAGCAGTTGCTGCCCGCACTGGGCTGGGCGCTCATCAAGGCCGTGGTTCTGGTGGGGCTGTTGCTCACGGGCGGGCAGCGCTTCATGCGCTGGTGGCTGACCCTGGTGGCCCGCCGCAAGAGCGAAGAGCTGTTCATGCTGAACCTGCTGCTCATCACCCTGGGTCTGGCCTGGCTGACCGAACTGGCGGGCCTGAGCCTGGCGCTGGGCGCGTTCATTGCTGGCGTGCTGGTGTCAGAAACCGAATACCGCCACCAGGTGGGCACGGACATTCGTCCCTTCCACGATGTGCTGCTGGGGCTGTTCTTCATCACCATTGGCATGATGCTGGACTGGCACATTCTGGTGGATCGCTGGGCGCTGGTGCTGGCGCTGCTGGCGGTGCCGCTGCTGGTCAAGGCGGTCATCATTCTGGTGCTGGCGCGGCTGATGGGGGCCACCACAGGGGTGGCGCTGCGCTCGGGTCTGTTCCTGGCGCAGGCGGGCGAGTTTGGCTTTGTGCTGCTGTCGCTCACGCAGGACCATGGGCTGGTGCAGCCGGCGCTGATGAACCCCATCCTCGCGGCCATGGTGCTGTCGATGCTGGCCACGCCCTTCCTCATCATGTACAGCAACCGCATCGTGATGAAGCTGGTGGCCAGCGACTGGATGCAACAGTCGCTGCAGATGACCACCATTGCGCGCAAGACCATCAACACCAGCAAGCACGTCATCATCTGCGGTTACGGCCGCTGCGGCCAGAACCTGGCGCGCATGCTGGAGCGCGAAGGCATTCCCTACATGGCGCTAGACCTAGACCCCGACCGGGTGCGCCAGGCCGCTGCCGCCGGCGACTCGGTGGTGTATGGCGACGCCACCCGCCTGCAAGCCCTGATGGCTGCCGGCTTGGTGCGCGCCAGTGCCGTGGTGGTGACCTACATCGACGTGCCCGCCGCCCTCAAGGTGCTGGCCAACACCCGTTCGCACGCGCCGCAAGTGCCCGTGGTGGTGCGCACGCAGGATGACGCCCACCTCGACAAACTGCAGGACGCTGGCGCCACCGAAGTGGTGCCCGAGGCCATTGAAGGATCCCTGATGCTGGCCAGCCACGCGCTGGCGCTGGTGGGTGTGCCCATGCGGCGTGTGCTGCGCGTGGTGCAGGACCAGCGCGATGCCCGCTACAACATGCTGCGCGGGTACTTCCACGGCGCGGATGACGACACCCCGAACGAGCGCGACCAGGAGCGCATGAGCACCGTGAGCCTGCCTCCGGGAGCCAAGGCCTTGGGCAGCCCGCTGGGCGATCTGGCCCTGAACGCGGTGGGGGTGCGCGTGGTCAACCTGCGGCGCGCCAATGGTCACCAAGCTTCGGCAGCAGACGACGCTGTGCTGCAAGAGGGCGACACCCTGGTGCTGTCGGGCCACCCGACTGCCTTGGCGTTGGCCGAAGACAAGCTGCTGCGCGGCTAGCACGGCTCGCCCGCCCCGGCTCTGCCTTCCAGCGGGGAGCGGAGATTTGGATGAAATTGGCCTGTAGCGCTTATGCAGTAAGCGCAAGCAGCTATGATTTCAGTAGCATTTAAAGCTGATCTGCTGGCACGGGCCTGCCAAACAGGTAGCCCTGGAACTTGTGGCAGCCGTTGCGCAGCAAAAACTCGCGCTGGCCTTCCGTCTCCACCCCTTCGGCCACCACATCCAGCCCCAGGCTCTGGGCCAGGGTGACGATGGTGCAGGCGATGGCGGCGTCGTTGGGGTCGGTAAGCACGTCGCGCACAAAGCTCTGGTCGATCTTGAGTTGATCGAGCGGCAGCCGCTTGAGGTAGCTCAGCGACGAGTAGCCGGTGCCGAAGTCGTCCAGTGAGAAGCCCACGCCCTGCTCGCGCAGGGCGCGCATCTTGGCAATGCCGTCCTCCACGTCCTGCAGCAGCAGGCTTTCCGTCAGCTCAAGCTTGAGCTGGTGCGCGTTGGCGCCGCTTTCCCGCAGCGCGTCCCACACCCGCTTCACGAAATCGGGGTGGCGAAACTCCTGCGCGCTGACGTTTACGGCCACTGTCCAGTCGCAAGTGTCCGGCTGCTGGCTCCACTGCGCCAGCTGGGTGCAGGCCATGCGCAGCACCTGCTGGCCCAGCGGCAGGATCAGGCCCGTTTGTTCGGCCAGCGGAATGAATTCGCCCGGCGACACCATGCCGCGCTGGGGGTGGTTCCAGCGCACCAGGGCTTCCACGCCCATGCGGTGGCCGGCAGCGTTCACCACGGGCTGGTAGTGCAGCAGGAACTCGTCGCGCTCAATGCCCAGGCGGATATCGCCTTCCAGGGCCGAACGTGCCGATGCCGCCGCCTGCATGGCCGGGTCAAAAAAGCACAAGGTGTTGCGGCCTTGGGCCTTGGCCTGGTACATGGCCAGATCTGCGCGCTTGAGCAACTCATGCACCGACTGCTCCTGGTTGCGAAACAGCGTGATGCCGATGCTGGGCGTGCTGTACAGCACGGCGTCCTCCAGCGTGTAGGGCCGGCTCAGCTCCTGCAGCACTTTTTGCGCGACCAGTTCGGCTTCTACCGCCGCTTCGGCGGGCCCCGGCTGCAGCCCTTGCAGAACCAGCACAAATTCGTCGCCGCCCAGGCGGGCCACCGTGTCGCTGGCCCGCACACTGGCGGTGATGCGCTGGGCCACCAGGGTCAGCAGCCGGTCACCCCATTCGTGACCCAGGGTGTCGTTGATGCCCTTGAAGTTGTCCAGGTCCAGAAACAGCAAGGCCCCGTGAGTGCCTTTGCGGGCACTTTGGGTGACGGCGCGCTCCAGGCGATCCATCAGCAGGCGCCGGTTGGGCAGCCCGGTAAGCTCGTCGTAGAACGCCAGGCGTTGGATCTCGGCTTCGGCCTGCTTTTGCGCCGTGATGTCGCGCCCGATGCCCCGGTAGCCCGCAAACTGGCCTTGCTTGTCAAAGATGGGCTCTCCGCTGACGGACACCCACATCCACTCGCCCGAGGGCTTGCGGCGCTGGATCTCAAAGTTGTGGAACACCTCATGGGCCTGCAGCTGGGCACGGTGTTCCCGCCACAGCTTGTCATCCACAAAGGTGTTGTCCAGCTCCCAGAGGGTGCGGCCGTAGAAGGAGTCGTCCTGGATGCCCACCTGGTTGCTGGAGCGCCCGTCCAGCCGCACAAAGCGCAGTTGCTCGTCCTGCTCCCAATACCAGTCGGAGGACAGGTGAGTCAGGCTGCGCCAGCGCGCTTCACTTTGGCGCAGGGCCTCCAGGGTGCTCACGTAATCGGTCACGTCGGTGAACGTGCGTACCAGGCCGCCATCGGGCATGGTGCGGGTGCGCACTTCCAGGGACCGCCCCTTGCGCGTGCGGCGCACATAGGTGTCGGGCACCGTCTGGCCGCGCCCTTTCACCGCGTATTCGGCTTGCACGTAGGCCCGCGCGCCGGCTTCTATCAGCTCAAAGCCCTGGCCAAAGTCGCCACGCTCGGTTTGAAAGCGCACGATGTCTTCATGCGTGGGCTCGGTGGCCATGAACTCGCGGGGCAGCTCCAGCAGTTCCAGGTAGCGCTGGTTGAACACGCGGATCTTGCCGTCGGCATCCACCTTCACGATGCCCTGCGGGACGCTGGCCAGCGTGGCTTCCAGGGCGTTGGTTTTTTCACCCAGCAGCGCGCTGGTGCGCACCAGCTGGGCGTCCACCTGGCGCCGGTCTTCTTCAGCCCGGCGCGCCATTTCCAGCTGGCCCACGGTGCTGAGCAGCGGCTGCAGGAACTGGATGTCCGCACTGCCGTAGCCGCTGTGGCTGTTGGCCAGCACCACCACCGCCACCAGCTCCTGCGCGGCATGAATGGGCAGCGCCATGCAAGCCCCCAGCGGCGGCAGTCCGGCGGGCAGCGGCTGGCAACTGGCGTCGGCGTCTTTCAGAATCAAGGGCTGTTCGTGTTTCAGCACCTGCCCGACCAGTGGGGTGGTGTTGTCAAAAACCCGTGCCTCCTGAAGGCGGCGCACGGTCTGCATGCGCGTGGCCTCATCCCGGCGGATGTCCGTCATGGCGTGCAAGTGCAGCGTGGGCGAGCCACCGGGCGTGTGCTGTACGTGGCCCACCATGCCAAAGCTGCTGCGGGTCAGCTCCATCAGCTCGTCGAGCAGGGCATCGAAAGCAGCTTCGGGCTTGGCACTGGCAATGAACACCGCCTGCGCCCGCGAGATGGCCTGTAGCAAGCGGTGCTGGCGGGTGAGCATGGCCTCGGCGGACCGCCGCGCGCGGGCGCTGGTACTGCGTTCCAGCACGGCCTCAATCTGCGCAGGCAGCGCCAGCAGGTAGTTGGAATCGGGGTCTTGCACCGCAAAGTCGGCAAACCCATGGCGCATGGCATGTGCCGCATGGCCTTCCAGCCCCGGCCGCACCAGCACCAGGGCGGGAATGCCCTGCAGCACCTCCAGCACATCAAAGGCGGTGCCGTCTTGAAGCTGGTGACGGCAGATCACGATGTCCACGCCGCCCTGGCGCACACGCTGCAGCCCCGCCTGCACGCTGGTGGCCACATCCACCTGCCAGCCCAGCCAGGGGTCGGCCAAGGCCGACACCACCACCTGCGCGTGGCAGGCATTGTTGTCAATGAGAAGGACGCAGATAGGCATGGCGATGCAAGGTTACTGGCCCAATTGCAAGAGCCGTACCCGGCCGCATGCCGCAGCCGTTACCGAAGGGGGCCAGGGACAGGGCCCGGGGTACAAGTACGTTGGCTTCATTGCAGTTCTGTGCGTGCGGGGGCGAACCAGAGTGGCTCGCTTGCCATTGTGCAGAGAAGTCGCCCAAGGCGCACACAATTTGGAACAATATCGGGCTTGGCGTTGTTCTACTGTGCAGTGTGCGCGGGGCAGCGCCGCCTGGGAACCCGTGTTTTCGCGCCCCCAGGGCTTTTCCCCCTGTGGGGGCTTCGCCCCTTTGGGGTGTTTTTTTTGCCGCAATGCGCTTGCTTCAGGCGCGCGGCCTCATGCCATGCAGTCGTTCAGCGTCAACCAATACCTTCGTCAACACATCCGCACCGTGCCCGACTGGCCCGCGCCCGGTGTGCAGTTCCGAGACATCACGCCCCTGCTGCAGGACCCCAAGGTGTTCCGCGTGCTGATCGACGCCTTTGTGCACCGCTACATGGACAAGGCCCTGCGCCCCGACGTGGTGGCCGGGCTGGATGCGCGTGGCTTCATTCTGGGCGCCGTGGTGGCCTATGAGCTGAACGTGGGCTTTGTGCCCATCCGCAAAAAGGGCAAGCTGCCCTTCACCACCGTGGAAGAGACCTACGAGCTGGAATACGGCAGCGCCACCGTGGAGCTGCACACCGATGCCGTGAAACCCGGCGACCGCGTGCTGCTGATTGACGACCTGATCGCCACCGGCGGCACCATGATGGCCGGGCGCCGCCTGCTGGAAAAGCTGGGCGCCACCGTCACCGAGGGCGCGGCGATTGTCGATCTGCCCGAGCTGGGGGGCTCGGCCCGGCTGAAAGAGTCTGGCTTGCCGCTGTTTACGTTGGTGGACTTTGCCGGTCATTGATGCTTGCTACCGCGTGCATCTAGCCGCCTTCGGGCGGCTTTTTCGTTTATTGCGCGCGAATACCATTTTTGCAAAACCCTGTGTTTTGACTTTGATGGTAAGAATTCGTAGACTTTCCCCGTGTTTCACTACCTGCCACGCAGGTGTTCAACCCTTGAGTGAAGTGCCGCCGGGAGTCGTGCTTGCGACTCTGTATTGCCAACGCATTGGCAATGGCAGCACCCGGAGCGGGCATGCGTCCGCTCCAACCATGTCGAGCGAGCTGGTCTCGCGCAGCGGCCCGTCCGCTACTCGACCCTTGCGCACGCCTGCCGCGTGCCATCCGGGTCGGTCTCTGTAAATCCCACGTTTTTCGTGCCGTTGGGCGCGCCGCATGGCGCTGCCAGGCTGCTGCATCGCCAAAGCGTGGGCTTGTCGCCCCTCTCGAACCCTGCGCTCGTGCGGGGCGGCTTGTGTCGTTCAACCGGGAGGAGGAAGTCCATGGCAAAACAAATTGTGATTGACCACGTGTTCAAGGTCTTTGGAGACGATCCACAAGAGGCCCTGGCGCTGGTTCGCCAAGGCCTGAGCAAGCAGGAGGTCCTGGCCCGCACGGGGCAGTCCATCGGGGTGTTTGACGCCCACCTGTCGATCGAGGCGGGCGAGATTTTTGTGGTCATGGGCCTGTCGGGCTCTGGCAAATCCACCCTGGTGCGGCTGCTGAATTTGCTGATTGAGCCCAGCGCCGGTCGCATCCTGGTGGACGGGGTGGACATCGCGCAGCTGCCCGACGCGCAACTGCGAGCGCTGCGTCGCAAAGACATCAGCATGGTGTTCCAGTCGTTTGCCCTGATGCCCCACATGACGGTGCTGGACAACACGGCACTGGGCCTGGAGCTGGCGGGCGTGGATCGCGCCCAGCGCCAGGCGCAGGCAGCCCAGGCGCTGGAGCAGGTGGGTCTGGCCGGGTGGGGCGACAGCTACCCGGACGAACTCTCCGGCGGGATGCAACAGCGCGTGGGGCTGGCCAGGGCGCTGGCGTCGGACCCCTCGATCCTGCTGATGGATGAAGCGTTTTCAGCGCTGGACCCCATCATCCGCACCGAAATGCAGTCGGAGCTGCTGCGCCTGCAAAAGGTGCGGCGGCGCACCATCGTCTTCATCTCGCACGACCTGGACGAGGCCATGCGCATTGGCGACCGCATCGCCATCATGAAAGACGGGCAGGTGGTGCAAGTGGGCACGCCCGACGACATTCTGCGCAACCCCGCCAACGACTATGTGCGCAGTTTCATCCGTGGTGTGGACGCTGCCGCCGTGTTCAAGGCCTCGGACATCGCCCGAAAGCCCCTCACCGTGGTGGCCGAGCATGCCGACCGGGGCTCGCGCGCGGCGTTGAAGATGCTGCAGGACCAAGACCGCGAGTACGCGTATGTGGTCAGCCCCGCGCAGCAGTTTTTGGGGGTGGTGTCGGCAGAGTCCTTGCGCTCGGCTTTGGCAGGGCACCAGGGGCCCTTGGGTCTGGCGCATGCCTACCTGCCAGCGGTGCAGCCCATCGTGGCGGACGAACCCGTCAGCGAGCTGTTTGGCCGCGTCGCCAGTGCGCCCTTCGCGATGCCCGTGGTGCAGCCGGACGGCCGCTTTGGTGGCGCCATCAGCAAGACCACCTTGCTCAAGTTTCTGGACCGGGACACCCCGCCGGTGCCACCTTCGCAGCCCGCTTTGGCATCAGCGCAGATGCACTGATCTGCCCCAAGCCGCCCTGCCATTCCAGAATTTGAAAGACCCTGAACCATGTCCGATCTGACCGTTGAAAAGAATCCTTACGAAGCGCCATCCTCCCAAGCACCCATGACCGCAGACGCCGCGCCGCCGCAACCCGACCAGGCGGCACAGGCGGCAGACAACCCGTGGGCCACCCCCGATGCCGCCAGCACGGCCGCGCCTGACAACCCTTGGGGCGACACCGTCGCCACCCCGGATGCCGGGGGCGACTGGATGGGGGCGGCCCCCACCGCGCCCCTGGACGCGACCACGGGCCGGGAGGGCGCCGACCCTGGGTTTGCGCTGCACCAGCTGTGGGACGGCAGCTTGCCGGTGGAGTCCTGGATCAACCAGGGGCTGGACTGGGTGGTGACGAATTTCCGTCCTTTCTTCCAAGCGGTGCGAGGGCCCATCGATGGCGTACTCACCCAGATGGAGGGCTTGCTGCAAAGCGTGCCGCCGCTGTGGATGGTGGCCATTTTGAGTTTGCTGGCCTGGCAGTGCGCGGGCCGTGGTGTGGCCATCGGTGCCGCAGTGTCCTTGCTGCTGGTGGCCATGCTGGGCATCTGGTCCGAGGCCATGGTCACGCTTTCGCTGGTGCTGACCTCGCTGGCGTTTTGTCTGGCCATCGGCTTGCCGCTGGGCATCCTGCTGGCGCGCAGCGACCGGGCCCAACGCTGGATGCGCCCGTTCCTGGACGCCATGCAAACCACGCCCGCCTTTGTCTATCTGGTCCCTGTCGTGATGCTGTTTGGCATCGGCAATGTGCCGGGTGTGGTGGTCACCATCGTGTTCGCGCTGCCTCCGCTGGTGCGGCTGACCAACCTGGGTATTCGCCAGGTGCGCCCGGACCTGATTGAAGCGGCCCGCGCCTATGGCGCTTCGCCCTGGCAAATGCTGGTCAAGGTGCAGCTGCCGCTGGCCATGCCTTCCATCATGGCGGGCATCAACCAGTCGCTGATGCTGTCGTTGTCCATGGTGGTCATCGCTTCCATGATCGCGGTGGGTGGCCTGGGCCAGATGGTGCTGCGGGGAATCGGGCGCCTGGACATGGGGCTGGCCACGGTGGGTGGCCTGGGCATTGTGTTGCTGGCCATCACCCTCGACCGCGTCACCCAGGCCATGGGCCAGCCGCGCCGTGGCACGCGCCACTGGTGGCAAGCCGGCCCGGTGGGCCTGGTGGTTGGGCTGCTGGCGCGCTTTCGCGCAGCGCCTGCCGAGCGTGTGGCACACGCGCCAGCAGACACCGCAGGCGGCGTCCCGCTGCCCGCGGCCCACGCGACCGTCTGACGCGAGCGCATTCGCCTGCGCGCCCACCTGCGCGTTCCCCGCGCTCATCTTTTGATCGTTGCGAACCCGCTGTGGCGGCGGGCGCGCAGGTCTATTGCATTCAAACCACTGTGAAGGAGCACATTCATGCACAACCCAAATTTGATTTCAGGCGTTTCTCTGCGGGCGCGCCAGCACATCGCCAAGGCGCTGGCAATCGGCGCGTTGTCGTTCGTGGCTGCCAGCGCCGTACAGGCCGATGCGACCTTGCCCGGCAAGGGCACCACCGTTCAGCCCATTCAAAGCTCGATCGCGGAAGAAGCGTTTCAGACCATTCTGGTCTCCAAGGCGTTGGAGAAGCTGGGCTACACCGTCAAAGCGCCCCAGGAGACCGAGTACGCCACCGGCCATCTGGCGCTGGCCAATGGTGATGCCACCTTCATGGCCACCCATTGGGACCCACTGCATGCCGACTTCTATCGCAATGCGGGCGGGGACGACAAGCTGTGGCGGCAGGGCACTTATGTGCGCAATTCCTTGCAGGGCTACTTGATCGACAAGAAGACGGCAGACCAATACAAGATCACCCACATCTCGCAACTGTCCGACCCGGCCCTGGCCAAGCTGTTTGACACCAATGGCGACGGCAAGGCGGACTTGACCGGTTGCAACCCGGGCTGGGGCTGTGAGCTGGTCATCGAGCACCAACTCACGGCCTACAAGTTGCGCGGCACCGTCACGCACAACCAGGGCAGCTATGCCGCGCTGATTGCCGACACCATCGCGCGCTACAAGCAAGGCAAGCCCATCCTGTACTACACCTGGACGCCCTACTGGGTCAGCGGCGTGCTGCAGCCTGGCAAGGATGTGGTCTGGCTGCAGGTGCCGCACTCATCGCTGCCGGGCGAGCAGGCCAAGCTCAGCACCCAGCTGCCAGACGGCAAGGACTTTGGCTTCACGGTCAACACCCAGCGCATTGTGGCCAACAAGGCGTTTGCGCAGAAGAACCCCGCGGCCGCCAAGCTCTTTGAGGTCATGCAACTGCCGGTGGCGGATGTCAACGCGCAGAACCTGCGCATGCGCGATGGCGAGAACAAGCCCCAAGACATTGAGCGCCATGTGAATGGCTGGATCAAAGCCCACCAAAAGACCTTTGACGGGTGGGTGGCGCAGGCGCTGGCGGCGGCGCGTTAAGGCAGAGACGTAGTCAGGCGCTGCAATGCGCCTGCTCGGCCAGCCGCTGCGTGAGCCAGCCTGCAAAGTCATTCCAGTGGGTGCGTGTCATGGTGGTACTCCGCTGTGGTCAGGCAACCGCCGGGTCGGCTTGCGCCACCGGCGCGTTCTGTTTGCGTGCCCAAGCCTTCTCATGGAAGAAGAAGGCCACCGCCTGCACCGTGGGCTCCAGCAAGCTCAGGGTGAGCGACGCGAGCAAATTGCCCGTGACGGCGTAAGCCACCATGGCAGCCACGCAGATGTGGATGACGTAGTAGCTGGCCGTCTTCAAGAGCATGGTTTTGTTCTGATGGGCGATGCGGCGGATGTGGGACATGGCGGGCTCCTCAATCGGTGGTGGTGCCGGGTGAGCGGCTTGGGTTCAAATGGTAGGCATTCTCAATAGCAATAGCCAATCAAAAAGTTCTAACCTGCAGATAGAGGCTATGCATGGGGCGTCCGGCCGTGTGGGCCTGCGCCTGCCATGTGCCCCTGTTCCCCCTTGGGAGGCAACACCCCTGTTGCTATGATGGTCGGCCTTACAACAGCGATCACGCAAGGGAGAAGACATGGCCCTGATGGACTTCATCAAGAAGCAGTTCATTGACGTCATCCAGTGGACGGAAGACAGCGACGGCACGCTTGCCTGGCGCTTCCCCATGGCGGGCATGGAAATCCAGAACGGCGGCACGTTGGTGGTGCGCGAGTCGCAAATGGCCGTGTTCGTGAACGAGGGCAAGGTGGCCGACGTGTTCGGCCCCGGCACCTACAAGCTCACCACCCAGACGCTGCCGGTGCTCACCTATCTGAAGAACTGGGACAAGCTCTTCGAGTCCCCCTTCAAGAGCGACGTGTACTTCTTCAGCACGCGCCAGCAGATCGACCAGAAGTGGGGCACCCCTCAGCCCATCACCATCCGCGACAAGGACTTTGGGGCGGTGCGCCTGCGCGCCTTCGGCAACTACGCCTTCCGCATTGCCGACCCCAAGCTGTTCCATACCGAAATCTCCGGCACCCGCGAGTCCTACACCGTGGCCGAGCTGGATGGGCAGCTGCGTGGCCTGGTGCTGCAAAACATCAGCAACGCCATTGCCAGCAGCGGCCTGCCGTTCCTGGACCTGGCCGCCAACCAGATCGCCTTTGCCAACGCACTGGCGCAAGAACTGCAACCGGCCTTTGCCAAGATCGGGCTGCAGCTCGAAGCCATGACGGTGCAAAACGTCTCGCTGCCTGAAGAGCTGCAAAAGATCCTCGACCAGAAGATCGGCATGGGCATGGTCGGCAACGACATGGGCAAGTTCATGCAGTACCAGACGGCGCAGGCGATCCCCAAGTTTGCCGAAGGCGCGGGCAATGGCGGCGGTGTGGCGGGTGATGCCATGGGCTTGGGTGCCGGCGTGGCGCTGGGCCAGGTGCTGGCGCAAAACCTGCAGCAAGGCCTGCAGGGCGGCGCTGCCCAGGCGGCCCCCGCTGCAGCGGCCCCGGTGGGCGTGCGGCCCGACGAAGTCATGGCCACGCTGGAGAAGCTGGCCGACCTCAAGGCCAAGGGCATCCTCACCCAGGAAGAGTTCGACACCAAGAAGGCAGAGCTGCTGAAGAAGCTGGTCTGACCGGATCTTGATTGCTATTGAATCAATAGCTACTAGCGCTTGATGCATAAGGGCTGGAGGCATATTTTGCCTTCAGCCCTTGTTCGCAAGTGAAGCCTTCTTGTCCACTGCCTTCCCATGGCCACAGACCCCACCCAGCGCGCCTATCGCGCCCCTTGCCCCGGCTGTGGCGCGCCGGTGGAATTCAAAAGCGCCCAGTCCACCCATGCCGTGTGCGGCTACTGCCAAAGCACCGTGGTGCGCAGCGGCGACGTGCTCACGCGCCTGGGCAAGATGGCCGAGCTGTTCGACGACCACAGCCCGCTGCAGCTTTTTGCCAGCGGGCGCATCACCCTCGATGGCAAGGAGCAGCCCTTCACCCTGATCGGCCGCCTGCAGTTCAAAAGCGATGCAGGCGTGTGGACGGAGTGGGTGGCCTTCCTGGAAGACGGCAGCACCGCCAGCCTGGGGGAAGACAACGGCGCCTACGTCTTTACCCGCAAGATCGACCCCGGCCGCGAGCTGCCCGAAGCCAGCCGCTTTCGCCTGGGGGCCACCACCGCCATCAACGGCAAGAGCTATAGCGTGGCCTACAGCGGCAGTGCACAGCTGGTGTCGGCCCAGGGCGAACTGCCCCAACTGCCGCCGCTGGGCCAGCCGTTTGACATGGTGGAACTGCGCAGCGCCGATGGCGAGGTGCTCAGCATCGACTACGGCCACACCCCGCCCCGCGTGGAGCGGGGGCGCTCGGTGCTGCTGGAAGACCTCAAGCTGCAGGGCCTCAAAGACGAATCGGCCAAGGAAGAAAAAGGCCGGCAGTTCAACTGCCCGCATTGCGGCGCACCGGTGCAGGTGCAGCTGTCCACCACCAAGAGCCTGACCTGTGGTTCGTGCAACAGCCTGATTGATCTGAACAGCGGCGTGGGCGGCGAGTTGCGCGCCGCTGTGCAAGACGAGCCCGTGCAGCCCCTCATCCCGCTTGGCAGCAAAGGCCAGTTGCAGGGTGTGCTCTGGCAGGTGGTGGGCTTCCAGCACCGCATGGGCGTGGAGCCTGGCGACGACGAGCACTTTGGCTGGAGCGAATACCTGCTCTACAACCAAAAGCGCGGCTTTGCCTTCCTGGTCGATTCCGAAGAAGGCTGGAGCATGGTGCGCCCCACCACTGGCGCGCCCCAGCTCTCGTCCAACGGCCGCACCGCCACGTACATGGGCACCAAGTACGAGCTCAAATACAGCTACGAGGCAGAAACCACCTACGTGCTGGGCGAGTTCTACTGGCAGGTGAGCCGGGGGCAGAAGACCAGCAACCGCGACTTTGCCAGCAGCAAGGGCGTGCTCTCGCTGGAGCAAAGCCGCAATGAGGTCACCTGGTCCGCCGGCGACAAGATCGCCAGCGACACGGTGGCCAAGGCCTTCAAGCTCGATGACAAGAAAGACGTGCTGCAGCGCGACGACCCCGGCCCCTTCGTGGCCAAGTCGGGCATGGGTTGCGGCACCATCATCCTGATTGCGGTGGTCATCATCATCCTGCTCATCATCCTCAGCCGCTGCTCCAGCTGCGACCCGCGGGTGGAAAACTGCTCGTCCAGTTCCAGCTACCGCAGCTCGGGTGGCTCGTACGGCGGCTACTCCTCGGGCGGCGGCCATAAATGACATCGCAATGACATCGAAACAACCCGAATTTCACCGGAGAACCGCATGACCAAATTTGAATGGCTTCACCCCCTGTCCATCGGCGGCACCTTGCTCTATGCCCTGATGGGCATCATCATCTTCTGGGTCGCTTTCATCATCATCGACAAGATCACGCCCTACGACCTGTGGCGCGAGATTGTGGAAAAGCAGAACAAGGCCCTGGGCATGGTCGTGGCTGCGATGTGCCTGGGCATCAGCATCATCGTGGCGGCGGCCATCCATTGAGCGTTGGGGCCTGTAGTGCCGCCCAGCCCGCTGCGGCGGGCTGCTTTTCATGTCTGCGTCTCGACCTTCGGTGCCTGTGCTGATGACGCCCGCACCCGCTAGCGCCGCACCTCTGCGCCTTCTCCATGCCTCTCGCTGAAAGCACCCCACCTCCAGCCCTTGCGCCCCTTGCCTCGGGCGCAGGGCCGCGCCCCATCGACATCGCCTTGCTCATCAGCGTCTTCGTGGTCGCGGCCTGCGGGCTGCTGTACGAGCTGGCGGCGGGGGCGCTGGCGTCGTATGTGCTGGGCGACTCGGTGCTGCAGTTCTCCACCATCATCGGCACGTACCTGTTTGCCATGGGCGTGGGGTCGTGGCTGTCGCGCTACTTTGAGCGGCAACTGCCCGCGCACTTTTTGCGCATTGAGCTGCTGGTAGCTCTGATCGGTGGCGCGCTACCAGCCACATTGTTTCTGGCCAATGCCTATGTGCCGGGGGCGTTCCGGTTCTTGCTATACGGCATGGTGCTGATGGTGGGCACGCTGGTGGGGCTGGAGATTCCGCTGGTCATGCGCATCTTGAAGCGCAACACCGTGCTCAAGGACCTGGTTTCGCAGGTACTCACGTTCGACTACCTGGGCGCGTTGGCAGTGTCGCTGGCGTTTCCGCTGCTCCTGGTGCCGCAGCTGGGGCTGATCCGTACCGGGCTGCTGTTTGGCCTGATGAACGCAGCCGTGGCGCTGTGGGCGGTGTGGCTGTTTCGCGGTGAGCTGCGCCGCCTGCGCGCCCATGCCGTGGCCTGCGTGCTGGTGCTCGGCACGCTGCTGGCAGGCTTTGTGGGGGCAGACCACATCACCACCCTGGCCGAAGACAAGTTCTACCAGGACCGCATCGTGTTCAGCACCGCATCGCCCTACCAGCGCATCGTGGTCACCCAGGGCAAGGCGGGGCACCGGCTGTTTCTCAATGGCAACCTGCAATTTGCCGAGCGTGACGAGTACCGCTACCACGAGGCCCTGGTGCACCCGGCCATGGCAGCGCACGGTGCGCCCAAGCGCGTGGCCGTGCTGGGCGGGGGCGACGGCATGGCGGTGCGCGAGATTCTCAAGTACCCCTCGGTCGAATCGGTCACCCTGGTGGAGCTGGATCCGGCCATGACCCAGGCCTTCACGGCCAACCCCATGCTGGCGCGGCTGAATGGCGCTGCCCTGCAAAGCCCGAAGCTGCACATCGTCAACACCGATGCCTTCCAGTGGCTTCAGCACGGGCAGGACACTTTCGATGTGATCGTGGTGGACTTCCCTGATCCCACCAATTTCTCCATCGGCAAGCTCTACACCAACAGCTTTTATGCGCTGCTGGACAAGCGGCTGGCCGCCAGTGGCTACGCCGTGGTGCAGACCACCTCGCCGCTGGTGGCGCGCCAGAGCTTCTGGACGGTGGTGCAGACCATCGAATCCGTGGGCCTCTCGACAGCGCCGTACCACGCCCATGTGCCCAGCTTTGGTGAATGGGGCTATGTCATTGCCAGCCGCAGACCCTGGCGCCTGCCCGATGCCTTGCCGCCGGGGCTGCGGTTTTTGAGCCCCCCGTCGCTGCCGCTGCTGTTCGACTTTCCGCTGGACATGGCGCGGGTGCCGGCCGATGTGAACCGCCTGTCCAACCAGGCGCTGGTACACAGCTACGAGCGCGAATGGGGCAGGGTGGTGGCGCATTGAGCCGCCCTTGGTCCGTGCCCCGCCAGCATTCGCCGAGCAATTTGCAGGGGTTCTGCCCGGTGTAACGGACGTCACAATCGGCTACAAAGCTGCCAAGACTTCATCGCCGTAGGCGCCCCTGATGCTGGACCTTTTTTTCCTTAATAACGCACAGCCCTATCCGCTGCTCTGGGCCCAGCATGATCGTTGGCTGGTGGCGCTGTCTGTAGCGATGGCGGTGCTGGCGTCTGTGCTAGCGCTACAAATGGCGGGCCTGGCCCGGCGTGCAGACACCCGTTTCATGCGCCAGATGGCGCGGGGGTCGGGGGCGATGGCGTTGGGTGGGGGCATCTGGTCGATGCACTTTATCGGCATGCTGGCGTTCACCGTGCTGGGGCGCGGGCGTTTTGATCCCTGGATGACAGCGCTGTCTATGCTTCCGAGCGTGGCTGCGTCGTGGGTTGCGCTGGGGCTGCTGATGCGCCGCGAAATCAGCCGTGCAGCCCTGGTCGTCGGCGGCGTGCTCGTCGGCGCTGGCATTGGCGCCATGCATTACATCGGTATGGAGGCGTCCCAGTGGGCTCCATTCATGCGCTTTGATCCTTGGGGCTTTGCGGCCTCCGTCTTGGTGGCCGTGCTGCTGGCCATTGTGGCCCTGTGGGTGCGATTTGGACTGGAGCGGGTGGTTCGCTGGCGGGCCCGCTGGCTGAACCTGGCAGCGGGCGTGGTCATGGGGCTGGCCATTGCGGGCATGCACTACACCGGGATGGCGGCGTTGCGCTTTATCGAGGCGCCAAACGAGTTGGAGCTGTTGGCTGCTGCAGAGGGCACTCCCATGGCCCTGGCGGTGGCTGCCGTGGCCCTGGTTATTGGTGTACTGGTCATCGCCATCAACGCTGGCCTGCGCTACCGGCAAATGTTCCTGCAGATGCGCCAGAGCGAGTCCCGCCTGCGCGCGATTGCCGACACGGCCGTGGATGGCATGGTGATGATTGATGCGCAGGGCCGGGTGCAGTCCTTCAATGCGGCGGCCGAACGCATCCTGGGGTGGCGCCCTGAGGATGTGGTGGGCCAGAACGTGTCCATGCTCATGCCCGAGCCTGATCGCTCTCGCCATGACACCTACCTGCAGCGCTACCTGCAGGGCCAGGGTGGTGGCCTGATCGGCGGCAACGGCCGCGAGGTGCTGGCCCTGCGGCCCGATGGCAGCACGGTGCCCATCCGCATTTCCATTGGCCGCGTGCCGCTGGACGGCGATCCGGTGTTTGTGGGCTTCATCAACGACCTCACCCAGCGCCGCGCCATGGAGCAGGAGCTGAAGGCCAGCGAGCAGCGCCTGCGCTCGCTCATGGCCAACATCCCGGGCGTCACCTTCCGCTGCCGCTGCGACGGCGACTGGACCATGCTGTTCATCAGCGATGCGGTGACCGCACTCACGGGCTGGTTGCCGCAGGACTTTCTGGAAGGCCGTGTCAACTTCACCCAGCTCACGCTGCCCGAAGAGGTGGACCGCCTTTGGGCGGAAGTCTCCACGGCCATCCAGGAGCACCGACCTTACCTCGTGGAGTTTGGCCTTCGGGACCGCGACGGGCGACTGCGCTGGGTGTCGGAGAGCGGCCGCCCCGTGGTGGGCGACGACGGCCAGGTGCTGTGGATTGACGGCGTCATCATGGACATGACCGCCTTCAAGGAACGCAACGCAGAGTTCGAAAGCATCGTGCGCGCCATCAACCGCGCGCTGGCGGTGGTGGAGTTCGACATGCAGGGCCATGTGCTCCATGCCAATGACAATTTCCTCAATCTGATGGGCTATGACCTCCAGGAGATCGTGGGCCAGCACCACTGCATGTTCTGCGAGCCCGCTTACGTGCAAACCGAGGCGTATGTGCAGTTCTGGGAACAGCTGCGATCTGGCCAACTGGACGGCGGCGAATACCTGCGCCTGGGCAAGGACGGGCGGCGCATCTGGATCCAGGCTACCTACAACCCCATTTTTGATGCGCAGGGCCAGCCTTTGAAGGTGGTCAAGTTCGCCACCGACATCACCCAGCGCCGTGCCATGGAGCAGGAACTGCGTGCCGCCAAAGACCGGGCCGAGCAGGCCGCCACGGCGCGCAGCACCTTCCTGGCCAACATGAGCCACGAAATCCGCACGCCGATGAACGCCATCATCGGCTTCACCGAGACGCTGCTCGACACCCCCTTGGACGCCGGGCAGCGCCGCCACCTGGCCACCGTGCACCAGGCAGCGCGATCCATGCTGCGCCTGCTCAACGACATCCTGGACACCGCCAAGCTCGAAAAAGGGGCCGTGGAGCTGGAACTGGCCGACTTGTCGGTGCAGGAAGTCTGCGAGCAGATCCTGGCCTCGCTGCGCATCCAGGCGACCAAAAAGGGGCTGGATCTGCAACTGCAAGTCGCGCCCTCGGTGCCCGCCTACCTGCACGGCGATGCGCTGCGCCTGCAGCAGATCTTGCTGAACCTGCTGGGCAATGCGCTCAAGTTCACCGAGGCCGGGCGGGTACAGCTGCGCATTGACTACGAGCGCACGGGCACAGGATGGCTGTTGCTGGAGGTGGAAGACACCGGCATCGGCATTGCCAGCCAGCACCTGGGCCGCATTTTTGACCCCTTCGCGCAGGCCGATGCGTCCACCACGCGCCGCTTTGGCGGCACCGGCCTGGGCACTACCATCACCCGCCAGCTGACCGAATTGATGGGCGGCACGATCAGCGTGCGCAGCACCGTGGGCGTGGGCACCACGTTCACCGTACGCCTGCCGCTGCCCGAGGGGCAGCCCGCGCCCGCCCAGCCCACGGCCCTGCCTGGTGTGGCCCTGCCCCCGCTGCGCATCCTGGCGGTGGACGATGTGCCCGCCAACATCGAGCTGCTGCAAATCCACCTCGACCGAGGGCGGCACCAGACCACCATTGCCCGCGATGGGCAAGAGGCCGTCGAGGCGTTCTGCAATGCCCGGTTTGATGTGGTGCTGATGGATTTGCAGATGCCCGGCATGGACGGGCTGGAGGCCACGCGCCGCATCCGTGCCTTCGAGCAGGCGCAGCGCCGCAAGGCCGTGCCCATCATTGCCCTCTCGGCCAGCGTGCTGGAGCAAGACCGGCGCAACGCCCGCGCTGCCGGCATGGATGGCTTTGCCAGCAAGCCGCTGGAGCCCGCACGCCTGTTCCGTGAAATCGCCCGGGTGCTGAGCCTGCACGCCACCGGCGACGCCATGGACTGGGGCACGCTGGTCACCAACACACGCCCCTCGGGCCTGGGGGCTCTGGCCGCAGGGGCAGGCCTGCCCCCGGCCATTGACTGGGAACGGGGCCTGCAACTGTGGGGGCAGATGCCACTGCTGCGCGATGCCCTGGCGCGCCTGCTGCAAGAACATGAAGGCACGCCTGCCGCCTTGCAGACCCTGGCCGCCCAGCGCGACCTGGCGGGCGTGCGCGCCCTGGCCCACCGCCTGCGCGGTGCAGCGGGCAACCTGGCCTTGAAGCCGCTGCAAACCCTGACCCAGCGCATTGAGGAAGCCGCTGCCTCGATGGACGCCACGGCGCTGCCGCTGTTGCTGAACCAGCTGCCCACCTCGCTGGCAGCTGTGCACCATGCCTTGGCGCAAGACGCTCGCCAGCCCGCAGGGGCCGCAGCAGAAGGCAGCCTCCATGCGCCGCTGAGCGATGCCCAGGGCACCCGGGCCCGCAGCGCCGCGCAGGCGCTGCAGCAGGCCCTGGAAAATGCCGAACTGGCCCAGCCGCCGCTGGACCTGCTGGCCCAACTGCTGCCTGCCGCGGCCATGGAGCCTTTGCAGGAAGCGATTGACACCTTTGACTTCGACCAGGCCCTGCAGCAGCTGCAGCAGCTGCGCACGCAGTGGATCGATGCGCCCACGGAGAACCCCTCATGACCCAGGCCCCAGACCAGCGCCCCCGCCTGTTGCTGGTGGACGACGAACCCACCAACCTGCAGGTGCTGCGCCATGTGCTGCAGGCAGACTACCGCCTGCTGTTTGCCACCGACGGTGCGCGTGCGCTGCAAGTGGCGCGTGAGCAGCTGCCCCAGCTGATCCTGCTGGACATCATGATGCCGGGCATGGACGGCTACGCCGTCTGCCGTGCCCTCAAGGCCGACCCGGCCACGGCGGGCATTCCGGTCATCTTCGTCACCGCCCTGAACGACAGCCAGGACGAAACCGCCGGGTTTGACGTGGGCGGGGTGGACTACCTCACCAAGCCCGTCAGCCCGCCCGTGGTGCGCGCGCGGGTGCGCACCCACCTGTCGCTGGTGCGCATGGACGAGCTGCGCGAAACCCGCCTGCAGATCGTGCAGCGCCTGGGCCGCGCGGCCGAGTACAAGGACAATGAAACCGGCATGCATGTGATCCGCATGAGCCACTTTGCCCAGCTGCTGGCGCTGGCCGCAGGCTGCAGCCCAGCCTGGGCCGAAGACCTGCTCAACGCCGCGCCCATGCACGACGTGGGCAAGATCGGCATCCCCGACGCCGTGCTGCGCAAGCCCGGCCCGCTGGACGCCGCCGAGTGGGACACCATGCGCCGCCACCCCGAGATTGGCGCCGAGATCATTGGCGAGCACCCCTCGGGCGTGCTGCAGCTGGCCCGTGAAATTGCCCTGGCCCACCACGAAAAGTGGGATGGCAGCGGCTACCCGCGCGGCCTGGCAGGCGAGGCCATCCCGGTGTCGGCGCGCATCGTGGCGATTGCCGATGTGTTTGATGCCCTCACCACCCGCCGCCCCTACAAGGAGCCCTGGCCGGTGCAAGAGGCGATGAACCACATTGCCGCCCAGGCGGGCAAACACTTCGACCCCGCCCTGGTGGCGCTGTTCGCCCCATTGCTGCCGCAGTTGCTGGAGGTTCGCGCGCGGTGGGCCGAGTGACGATGCAGCGGCGCCACTTTCTGGGCAGCGCTGCTGCCGCATTGCTGGCTGGCTGCCAGCCACCACCCCCGGCGCTGGAATTCGCCTTTGCGGGCATCGACCTGGAGCGCGGCCACGCGCTGCGCGACCTGCTGGCCCAGGGGCCGCTGCCCGCGCCCACGCTGGTGCGGCGCGCCCAGGTCATCATCGCGGGCGGCGGCGTGGCCGGGCTGGCGGCGGCGCGCAGCCTGCGCCTGGCCGGGGTGCACGACTTTGCCCTGCTGGAGCTGGAAGACACCCCCGGCGGCAACAGCCGGGCCGGTGCGGTGAATGGCGTGGCCTGCCCGCTGGGCGCGCACTACCTGCCCGTGCCGGGCGACCACGCGCCCGAGGTGCAAGACCTGCTGGAAGAACTGGGCCTGCGCCAGCGCGTGGCCGGGCGCTGGCAGTACGACGAACGCCACCTGTGCCACAGCCCGCAAGAGCGTCTGTTTTTTGAGCGCGAGTGGCAGGAAGGCCTGCTGCCCGTACAAGGCGTGGGCGAAGCCACGCTGGAGCAATACCGCCGCTTCTCGCAGGCCGTGGCCGCTGCCAGTCGTGCTGCCCGCTTCACCATGCCGCAGTTTGCCGCTTTGGATGCAAAAACAGGCCTGGCGCCCGCCCATCAAGCGCTAGATGCTATGACTTTTGAAGCGTGGCTGCAGCAGCAGGGCCTGGACGACGCGCACCTGCGCTGGTACCTGGACTACTGCTGCCGCGACGACTACGGCGCTGGCATTGCCCGCGTGTCGGCCTGGGCCGGGCTGCATTACTTTGCCAGCCGCCACGGCTTTCATGCACCGGGCGAAGCCGTGGCCGAAGACCGCGAAGGCGTGCTGACCTGGCCCGAGGGCAATGGCTGGCTCACCCAGCAACTGGCCGCCCCGCTCAAGGCGCAGGGCCAGTTGCAAACCGGCACTAGCGTGCTGCGCATTGCCGAAAACCGCCGGGGCGTGGAGGTGGATGCCTTCAACCACCACAGCGGCAATGTGGAGCGCTGGCAGGCGCCGCGTTGCATCGTTGCGCTGCCGGTATTTGTCGCGGCGCGCGTGGTGCAAAACCCGCCTGCATTCTTGGCGCAAGCCGCCCAGCGCCTGCAATGGGCACCCTGGGCCGTGACCAACATCCACCTGAACGCGCCGCTGGCCGACCGCCCCGGCGCCGCCCCCGCGTGGGACAACGTCATCTACGGCGACAGCAACCCCGGCGGCCTGGGCTATGTGGATGCGTCGCACCAGAAGCTAGACCCGCGCCCCGGCCCCACCGTGCTCACGTACTACCAGGCCCTGGGCGATGTGGCCGATGCGCGCCAGCAACTGGCCACGCAGGGCGCCGAGCATTGGGGCCGCGCCGCCCTGGCCGCGCTGGCTGGCCCGCACCCCGATGTGCTGCAGCGCGCCACCCGCGTGCAGGTCACCCGCTACGGGCACGCCATGTCCATCCCCGTGCCGGGCGTTCCAACATTTTTAAGCCAAATTGGCCTGCAGGGCACGCCCGGTAAGCGCAAGCTGCTATTGAATGGAGAGCGTCAGCGCGCCCTTCCCACCCCGGCCACTGCACGGCTAGCCTTTGCGCACAGCGACTGGTCGGGTTACTCGGTGTTTGAGGAAGCCTTCACCCGGGGGCATGCGGCGGGGCTCTGGCAGGGGTAGAGGGGTGACAGTCTGGGCCACTGTCATGTGACACGGGCGCCGCACTGTCACACCGCCGTCACGGCTGGCGGGCAAACTGGCGGCACTTTCAAAGCACTATCTTTTGAGTCTTCCCATGTCTGCTGTCACTGCTGCCACTGCTGTCTCTACCGTGTCCTCTGCGTCCGCCGCGCCCTCCCTGGTCGCCGGTCTGGCCGCCAACGTGGCCCATGCCAGCAACTGCACCGTGCTGGCGGTTTTGTCTGTCACGGCCCGCGCCTGGGCGCTGCCTGTGGCTCAGCCCTGCGGTATCGCGCTGGCCAAGTAATCCACCCACGCCCGCAGGCGGCTGGGCAAAAAACGATTCGGCGGGTACAGCAGCCACGCCGTGCCTGAGTAGGCCGTGTCGTGCTGCCATGCCTGCAGCACCCGCACCAGCTCCCCACGCTCCAGCGCGCCCTGTGCGGCAAAGCCCGGCAGGCTGGCAATGCCCAGGCCTGCTATCGCGCCTTCGCGGCGCATTTCACTGTGGTTGACCACGTAGCGCCCGCGCACTGCCACTGTGACCGACTCCGCCTGCCCGCGCTGCGTAAAGCGCCAGCGCCGGTCGCTCGGGTCTTCTCCCAGGTAAATGCAATCGTGCTCCGTCAGCTCGCTCGGGTGCTGCGGTGTGCCGCGCCGTGCCAGATAGGCGGGGCTGGCGCACACGATGTGCTCCACCGCCTCCAGCGGGCGCCCCGCCAGCCCGGGCGGTGGCGTGTCGGTGATGCGGATGGCCAGGTCCACATCTTCGGCAAACAGATCCACCACCCGGTCGGTCACCACCAGCTGCACATCCACCTGCGGGTGCGCCGCCAGAAACGGCGCCACCAGCGGGTGAATGCGCTGGCGCCCATAGGCCTTGGGCGCGCTCATGCGCACCAGGCCCTGCGGCACATGCGTGTGCTGGTCGGCCAGCTGCATCACATCGCGTGCCGCGGCCTCGAGTGCCTGGCAATGGCCATGGGCGGCGTGGCCTGCTTCGGTCAGCCGCAGCTTGCGGGTGGTGCGCTCCAGCAAGCGCACGCGCAGCAAGCCTTCCAGCCGCGCCACCTGCTTGCTCACCGCCGATGGCGTGGTGCCCAGCACCCGCGCCGCGCCCGAGAAGCTGCCTGCTTCCACCACCCGGGCAAACACGGCCATGTCCGCCAGGTGGGCCAGGTGGGCTACTGGGGCCAGGGCTTTATTCGTGCTCATGGGGAACAAATGTTGTTCTGAGATGCCTGATTATCAGCGTGGCAGCGCAAATCTACGATCGACGGCATGACTTCTTCTGCCGCGGTGTCACCCGCTTCTTCTCTGCCCGCCTCCCCATCCCCCCTGTTGCGCGGGGCCGACCTGGCCCTGCTGCTGGTCGCCATGGTCTGGGGCACCAGTTACGGTGTGGCCAAGGGGGCGCTGGCGTTTTACCCGGTGCTTGGCTTTTTGGCCGTGCGCTTTTTGCTCACCACGGCCTTGCTTGCGCCGGTGGCCCTGCGTGGCACCACGGCCGCGCAGCGGTGGGGCGCGCTGCGCAAGGGGCTGCCGCTGGGGGCCTTGTTGCTGTCCATCTTTGTGTGCGAAACCTATGGCGTGGCCCACACGCCCGCCAGCCGCGCCGCCTTCCTCATCAGCCTGTGTGTGGTGTTCACTCCCGTGGCCGAATGGGCGCTGATGGGCCAGCGCCCCAGCCGCGCCGTGTGGATGTGCGTGGCCGTGTCGCTGTGCGGCGCGCTGTTGCTGGCCGGGGGCTGGCAGGGCGGCTGGAGCGGGGGCGACGCCCTCATGCTGGCCGCCGCCGTGCTGCGCGCCCTCATGGCCTGCGCCACGGCGCGGGCGGCCCGCCACGTCTCGCCCAGCGCGGCCCCGGGCGCGGCCCCCGTGCCCGTGCTGCTGCTCACCACCGTGCAGTCGGCCGTGGTGGGCGTGGGCACCCTGGCCATGGGCTGGGCGCTGCTGCCGCAAGGCCTGCCCCCGCTTCCCACTTGGGCCGCCGCCAGCGCCTTCTGGTGGGCCACCGCCTACCTGGTGCTGGGCTGTACCGTGTTTGCCCTGGTGGCGCAAAACTGGGCCCTCAAACACACCAGCCCCAGCCGCGTGGGCCTGCTCACCGGCACCGAGCCCGCCTGGGGCGCGCTGTTTGCCGTGGCCTGGCTGGGCGAAAGCCTGGGGCCGCAAGGCTGGCTGGGCGGGGCGCTGGTGGTGGGGGCTGCACTGTGGATGGCACGGCGGTGAGGGGAGTCGCTGACACCTGCGTCACACCCGCGTCACATCCCCCCGGCAAGGTGGCGCCTTTCATTTTGTGCACTCTTGCCACCATGTCTGCTTTCTTCTCTCTGAATCGCCTGGCTGCCAGCGTTGCGCTGGTTTGCGTTGCCCTGTCGCCAGCCTTCACCGCTCACGCGCAGCAAGCCTTCCCCGCCACGCTGGCGGGTCACGCCGTGATGCCTGCACTCACCGTGATTCCCGCGCCCGCAGACGCCCCGGCCGACCTGCGCCACGCTGGCAAGTTCACCACCGCCCAGCGCGTGGAAAAGCTGGGTTCGGTGATGGGTTTGTCTGCCGGCCGCCCCACGGGCATCAGCCTGCCTTTTGATGGCCAGCCGGTGCAGGGCCACTCCGGCATCAAGCGCATGGCCGACGGCAGCTACTGGCTGCTGACGGACAACGGCGCTGGCTCCAAGGCCAACTCGCCCGACTTCATGCTGCACCTGAGCCACTACACCGTGGACTTCCAGAGCGGCCAGTTCAGCCGCCAAAAGACCGTCTTCCTGCACGACCCCGACAAGAAAGTGCCCTTCCGCATCACGCAAGAAGGCACCGACAAGCGCTACCTGACGGGCGCGGACTTCGACCCCGAGAGCTTCCAGTTCGCCGGTGGCGTGCTGTGGATTGCGGAAGAGTTTGGTCCCTACCTCATCAAGGCCGATCTGAACGGCAAGGTGCTGGCCGTGTTCGACACCAAGGTGGACGGCAAGGTCGTGCGCTCGCCCGACGCGCCCGGCGTGCTCATGCCCGGTGCCCCCGACGCCAAGCCCACGGCGTTTGACGTGAAGCGCTCCAAGGGTTTTGAAGGCATGGCCTCCAGCAAGGACGGCAGCAAGCTCTACGCCCTGCTTGAAGGCGCGCTGTGGAACGAGGCGGCCAAGGCCTACGAAAACGTGGGCGGCAAGCAGTACCTGCGCGTGCTCGAATTCGACGTGAAGACCGAGCAGTGGACGGGCCGCCACTGGAAGTACGTGCTGGAGGCCAACCACCACGCGATTGGCGACTTCAACATGATCGACAACACGACCGGTTTGATCATCGAGCGCGACAACGGCGAAGGCACGGCCGACAAGGCCTGCCCCGCAGACCAAAAACGCACCGACTGCTTCCACGACCTGGCCAAGTTCAAGCGCGTGTACAAGATCGAGATGAGCGATGCCAATGTGGGCGGCGAGATCCGCAAGATCGGCTACATCGACCTCATGAACATCCAGGACCCCCAGCGCCTGGCCAAGAAGCCTTTGACGAACGGCGTGCTCGCCTTCCCTTTCTTCACCATTGAAAACGTGGACGTGGTGGACGACAAGCACATCGTGGTCGGCAACGACAACAACCTGCCCTTCAGCTCCAGCCGCGACCCGAACAAGGCCGACGACAACGAGCTGGTGCTGCTGCAGGTCGAAGCGCTGCTCAAGGCGCGTTGACCGCCTGCCGGTGCAGCGCTGAGGGTGCCGCAAGGCACCTTGTTCAAAGAAAAACACCCAGGGTTGCAATGCAGGCCCTGGGTGTTTTTTTGCGTGCGGGTGGGGCGTTGAAAGTCCTTTGACCAGGCTCTCAGCCCAGCCAGTCCTTCTTGGGCACCTTGTCGGCCTTGTTCTCGACCGGGTTGGCCGTGAGGTACTGGGGCGCGTACTGGCGCAGAAACTCTTTGGCCTTTTCCTGGCGGGCCGTCAGCCAGGCGTCGTAGGCGCCTTCGTTCAGGATGGCGGGCATGCTTTTTTCGCTGCCCGGCTGCTGGTAGCGGTTGAGCAGCGCGTGGTTGTTGGCGTTCACCGTCAGCAGGGCGTAGCTGATGATGACTTCGCCATCCGCACCCCGCCAACGCGCCCACAGGCCCGCCACGCCCATGGGCTTGCCGTCCACCCGGGCAATGCGCGTGGGCACGGCTTTGCCGCTGCGGTAGTCGTCGGCGTAAAACGACTGCATAGGCACGATGCAGCGCTGGCCCTGCAGCCACGCTTCGCGAAACGCCGTGCCAGTGGACGCCAAATCCGACTTGGCCGTGACCAGCTTGGGTGCGCGCAGTTTGGCGTCAGACGCTGACTTGACCCAGTGCGGCACCAGCCCCCATTGCGCGGGTACCAGCACGCGGGTGCGGTCGGCTGGCGGTGGGGTGGTGGTGTCATCCGCCGCGTTGCCTTCAGCGGGCTCTGCCGCCAGCGGGGCGGCTGGTGCCGGTGCAGACGATGCAGGAGCAGAGGGCTCGGGCGACAGCAGCGCCGTGGCCACGGCCTGGTGCACGATGAAGCAGCCAGGCTTGCGCGGCCACAGCAGCCGCTCGCCCAGCGCTGCGGGGGGCTCCACGCCAAAAGCCTCGCGGTAGGTGTCTTCGTGGCGCAGGGTTTCGTACTGGGTGGTCATGGGTGGATCGTACCTTGTTCGGCAAAGGTGATGCACGAAAATGCCATCCAGCGCTTGTGCAATAAGCGCCATAAGCTATAAAAAAGCTAGCATTTTGGGCGCTGGCAATGCACGGCGGCGCCCCGTGGTGACTTGCGTCAAGCCGGGTGTCGCCTGCGTTCTGACACGGGCGGGCGCGGTTTTCACAATGGCCGCATGGACTTCAACCCCTCTCCCCTGGCGCAGCAGATGTGCGATCGGCTCAACGCCTTCATCGACCGCTACGTGCTGCCCTACAACGCCGCCTGGCATGCCGCCGCGCAGGCGGGCGACTACCCGCCGCCGTTCCTCGAAGACCTCAAGGCCCTGGCGCGCGAAGAAGGGCTGTGGAACCTGTTCCTGCCCACGCTGGGCGACGACGAGCCCGGCACGCGCCTGTCGAACCTGGACTATGCGCCGCTGGCCGAAGCCATGGGCCGCCTGCCCTGGGCGGCAGAGGTGTTCAACTGCAGCGCCCCTGACACCGGCAACATCGAGCTGCTGCACCGCTTCGCCACGCCAGCGCAGCGCGCCCAGTGGCTGCAGCCGCTGCTGCACGGCCAGTGCCGGTCGGCCTTCGCGATGAGCGAGCCGGACGTGGCCTCGTCCGACCCCACCAACCTGCAGACCACGGTGCGGCGAGAGGGCGACACCCTGGTGCTCAACGGCCGCAAGTGGTTCATCACCGGCGCGGCGCACCCGCAGTGCCAGTTGCTCATCGTGCTGTGCCGGAATGCCGATGCCGATGAGAGTGCCGATCCCGACAGCCACCACCGCCACAGCATGGTGCTGGTGCCCGTGGGCACGCCGGGGGTGGAGGTGGTGCGCAACATCCGCGTGCTGCACCACCACGCGCCCGAGGGGCACTGCGAGATTCGCCTGCACAACGTGCGCGTGCCCGCCACTGCGTTGCTCGGTGATTGGGGGCAGGGCTTTGCCATGGCGCAGGCGCGCCTGGGGCCGGGGCGGGTGCACCACTGCATGCGCACCATTGGCCAGTGCGAGCTGGCCCTGCAACTGGCCGCCGAGCGCGCGCTGGAGCGCCACGCCTTCGGCAAGCCGCTGTCTGAACAAGCCAATGTGCAAGAGTGGCTGGCCGACTCGCGCATCGAGATCGACCAGGCGCGCTGGATGGTGCTGCACGCCGCCTGGCTGCTGGACCAGGGGGGGGCGGCCGAGCCACGGCAGGTGCGCGCGCAGGTGGCTGCGATCAAAGTGGTGGCTGCGCGGCTGCAGCAGCGCGTGGTGGACCGGGCCATGCAGATCTTTGGCGCCATGGGCCTCTCGCCCGACACGCCCCTGGCCGCGTTCTGGACCTGGGGCCGCGCTTTGCGCCTGATGGATGGGCCGGATGAGGTGCACCTGCGCACCGTGGCCCGGCAGGTGCTGGCCCAGGCGCGCACGGGCCTGGGCAGCCACACCGCCTACTTCACCACGCCCGAGCAGCTGGCGGCCCCGCCGCATCTGCAGGCTTGATGAATCTTGGGCTGAGCTTGGCCAGCCCGGGGCTGCACGCTTTTAGAGCGGCTAAAAAACTCAGCGTAGCGGTTCTGGCTAGGCACCGCGTCGCAGGCAGTACGCGTAGTACGACAAGACGCGGCAACGACGCCAGAAGAGTTTTGTTAGCCGCTCTAAGCGCGAAAAAACTGTCCCAGCACGCCCATCAGGTCGCTGCTGTTGCCCAGGCCGCCCTGGGGCATCTGGCCTTGGGGCGTGAGGCGGTCCACCAGGCCGGGCAGCAGTTGGCTGAGCTGCTGGGCCACATCGGCCGGGGCGGCGCCCACCTGGCTGCCCAATTGCGACAGCGTGCCCTGGCCCAGCACGCTGGCCAGTTGCTCGCCCGAGATCGGCAGGTTGGCACCCGTGCCAATCCACGACTGCAGCACGTTGCCCAGCCCCGCTTGCTGAAAGCGCTCTACCAGCCCCGCCAGCCCGCCGTGCGCGCCATCGTTGCTCAACAGGGACAGCACGGCCTGCACCAGCTGCGGGTTTTGGGCGGCCATGCCCAGCAGCCCGCCCAAGCCACCGCCTGCGGCGTTGCCCCCTGCCTGGCCAGCGTTGTTCAAGACTGCGCCGACGACTGAATCGAATAAACCCATGGTGCTGCTCCCTGTGAAACCGTTGAAAAGGCAGGCGGGTTGGCCCACCGCTGCGCGGCACGGGCTGCGGGCCGGTTCAGGCCGTGGCACCGTGTGCGTGGGGGCAGTGTGCCGCAAGCGGCCATGGGCCTGCGGAGCCAATGGTCAACTTGTGCAAACCGGGGGCAGGGTCTCAGCTGCAGCTGCCCAGCGTTTTGCCTGCCATGGCAGGGCGCAGGGTGGCCAGCCACCGCTGGCGCTGGGCGTCGGTCACTGCGGGTAGCTTGAGGATGAAACCGGTGGCGGCCTGGCGCTCCTGAATCACCCGTGCCGTGCGCACGCCCTGTGCGTTCAGGGCCGTGAGGCCGCGCTGCGCGGCTTCTTCGGTCGAGAAGCGGCCCAGCGACAGGCCCGGCTCCAGCGTGCCGCCTGCGCGGTCAAAGTCCACCTTGCGGGCGCGCAATTCGGCGCGTTTCTTGTCCAGCGTGTCCTGGTCGTCAAAGCGGCCCATGTAGATCATCCAGCGCCCGGTGATGGGCGTGGGCTCCAGGCTCCAGCTGCCGGGGGGCAGCGCGGCAGCAGCGGTGCGCAGGGCGGCGGCCTGCTTGTCGTCAAAAACGCCCGCTTGCAGGCATTCGCCCGCATCGGCCGGGGCGGCTGCCGTGGGGGCAGGGGTCGATGCGGCGGTGTCTGCCGCCGGGGCGGCAGCCGGTGCGGGCGGCGGCGTGGGGTTGTTGGTGGCACCCTGCGCGCGCAGCACTTTCAGCGTTTCGGGGCGAATCTGCTGCTGCAGGCGCTGCGGCTCGGCCTGCTCGGGGGTGACCAGGCCTGCGCTGCGCAGCCAGCCCTGGGTGTAGGCGTAGTAACCGGCATTGGCCAGCAGCAGGGCGATGACGGCAAGGCGCAGCATGGGCAGGGCTTTTTCAGAAGGGGTGTCAGAGGGTGGAGAGCACGGCGGGGCGCACGCTGATTTCAGCGCTGGTCACGGCCTGCATGCCCTGGGCGGTGTGCACCAGCAGCGCGCCGTCTTCGCCCACGCCGTGGGCGGTGCCGGTCTGGCCGTCGCTCAGCGTCACGGGGCGGCCCTGCAGCACATCGCGTGCGGCAAAGCGGGGCTGCACGGGCGCAAAGCCGCAGGCTTCAAAGCCCTGCAACATGGCCACCAGCGGGGGCACGATGCGCAGCAGGGCGGTGGGGGCGTCCAGGCCGGGCTCCACGTCCTGCAGGCAGCCGGGGGGCATGCTCATGCCCTCGCCGCTGCGGGGCAGCACATTGATGCCAATGCCCACCACCACGTAGCGGGCAGCGGTGCCATGGGTTGTGGCTGGCTGCGCAGCCTGGGGTGCCACAAAGCTGGCGGTCTCCACCAGAATGCCGCCCAGCTTGCGGTCGCCGCTCAGCCACAGGTCATTGGGCCATTTCAGGCCAATGCGCGGAGGCTGGCCCGGCTCCAGCGGGGGCAGGGTGGGCTGCAGGCTCTCGGCCACGCTCACCCCCACGGCCAGCGACAGGCCCGACCAGTCCCTGGGCGCCATGGGCAGGCCCAGCGACAGCATGAGGGAAGCCCCCACATCGCTCTGCCACACGCGGCCCAGGCGGCCGCGCCCGGCGGTTTGCTGCTCGGCCACCAGCAGGGTGGGCTCGGTCTGCCCGGCACGGGCGCGGCGCATCAGCTCGGTGTTGGTCGAATCGATGCTGGGCAGCACTTCCACCGTGAAGCCCGGCAGCAGCGGGGCCACGGCCTCCCAGACGGCCTCGGCAGGCCAGCGGATGGGGGCGGTCATGCCTTGCGGCCCTTCTTGGCTTCAGTGGCCTTGCCGGTTTTTGGTGCCTTGGCTTTGGCCGTGCGGGGCTCTGGCGCAGGCAGGTCGGGCATGGGTGGGCGCCAGCCGCGCTTGGGGGCCAGCAGCGTGCCGCGGCAGGTGGCGGCGCCGCACCAGCAGGGGTATTCGGCCTTCAGCTTGGGGGTGTAGCGCTCTTCAATGATCAGGCCGTAGTCGTAGTTCAGCTCTTCGCCCGCCTTGATATTGCGCAGCGCGGTGATGAAAATGCGGCCGTCCCGCTCATCGGCAAAGCAATTGGGGTCGCAGCTGTGGTTGATCCAGCGGGCCGAGTTGCCACCGTAGTTGGCGTCGATCACGCGGTCTTCGTCCACATGGAAGTAGAACGTGTGGTTGGGCTGGCTGGGGTCATGGGGGTGGCGGTCTTGCGCTTCCTGCCAGGTGATGATTTCGCCGGTGTATTCCACCAGCACTTCGCCAGCGGCGATGTCCTGCAGGGCAAAAACTCCCCTGCCGTGCACGCCCGAGCGCCGGGTCTGGATGCGGCGGCCGGTGTGGGCGTTGGGGTCGGCAGGCGTTGCATTGCGGGCCATGGCTAAAACTCTGTTAACTTGATGGTGCACACATGTGTGTGCGTGCGCGTGTGTGCGTGTGCATGCGCGCGAGAACCGAATTGTAGAAGCGCCCGCAGTGCGGGCAACCAGAACGACTGGCGAGAAACCGAAAATGACCAAGACCCTGGTAATTGCAGAAAAACCCTCAGTGGCGCAGGACATCGTGCGCGCGCTGACGCCCGTGGCGGGCAAGTTTGAAAAGCACGAAGACCACTTCGAGAACGACCGCTATGTGGTCACTAGCGCCGTAGGCCACCTGGTAGAGATCCAGGCCCCCGAGCAGTTTGACGTGAAGCGCGGCAAGTGGAGCTTTGCCCACCTGCCCGTGATCCCGCCGTACTTTGACCTCAAGCCCGTGGACAAGACCAAGAGCCGCCTGAACGCGGTGGTCAAGCTGGCCAAGCGCAAAGACGTGACCGAACTCATCAACGCCTGTGACGCGGGCCGCGAGGGGGAACTGATCTTCCGCCTGATCGAGCAGTACGCCGGGGGCGGTAAGCCGCTGGGCAAACCCGTCAAGCGCCTGTGGCTGCAGTCCATGACGCCACAGGCCATTCGCGATGGCTTCAACGCACTGCGCTCCGAGCAGCAGATGGCGGGCCTGGCCAGCGCCGCGCGCAGCCGGTCTGAGGCCGACTGGCTGGTCGGCATCAACGGCACGCGCGCCATGACGGCTTTCAACTCGCGCGATGGTGGCTTCTTCCTGACCACCGTGGGCCGGGTGCAGACGCCCACGCTGTCGCTGGTGGTGGAGCGCGAGGAAAAAATCCGCAAGTTCGTGAGCCGCGACTACTGGGAAATCCACGCCACTTTTGGCGCCCAGGCGGGTGAATACCCCGCCAAGTGGTTCGACCCGAAGTGGAAAAAGGGCGAAGATGCGGAGGCCAAAGCCGACCGCGTATGGTCTGCCGCCGAAGCGCAGGCCATTGCCAACGCCGTGCGCGGCAAGCAGGCCACCGTCACCGAAGAGAGCAAGCCCACCACCCAGGCATCGCCCCTGCTGTTTGACCTGACCAGCCTGCAGCGCGAGGCCAATGGCAAGTTCGGCTTTTCCGCCAAGACCACGCTGGCCCTGGCGCAAAGCCTGTACGAGCGCCACAAGGCCCTGACCTACCCGCGTACCGATTCGCGCGCGCTGCCCGAGGACTACCTGCCCGTGGCCAAGCAAACGTTTGAAATGCTGGCCGACAGCGGCATGCGCCACCTGGCGCCGCACGCCCTCACCGCGCTGAACAACAACTACATCCGCCCGTCCAAGCGCATCTTCGACAACAGCAAGGTCAGCGATCACTTTGCCATCATCCCCACCACGCAAGCGCCATCGGGCCTGAGCGAGGCCGAGCAGAAGCTGTACGACCTGGTCGTGCGCCGCTTCATGGCGGTGTTCTTCCCGAGCGCTGAATACACGGTGACAACCCGCATTTCGACGGTAGCGCCCCACAGCTTCAAGACCGAAGGCAAGGTGCTGGTCAAGCCGGGCTGGCTGGCCATCTATGGCAAGGAAGCGGCCGACGAAGTGGAAGGCGGCAAGGACGGTGACAAGGGCCAGAACCTGGTGCCAGTGAAGCCCGGCGAAATGGTCAACACCCTGCAGGTCGATCCCAAGGGCCTCAAGACCAAGCCGCCCGCACGCTACTCTGAAGCGACGCTGCTGGGCGCCATGGAAAGCGCGGGCAAGCAGATTGACGACGAAGAGCTGCGCAGCGCCATGCAGGAAAAAGGCCTGGGCACGCCAGCCACCCGCGCCGCCATCATCGAAGGCTTGCTGACTGAAAAGTACATGCTGCGCGAAGGCCGCGAGATCATCCCCACGGCCAAGGCCTTCCAGCTGATGACGCTGCTGCGCGGGCTGGAGGTGGAAGAACTCTGCCGTGCCGAACTCACGGGCGAGTGGGAATACAAACTCTCGCAAATGGAAAAGGGCCAGCTCAGCCGCGAAGCCTTCATGGCCGAGATTGCCGCCATGACCGAGCGCATGGTGAAGAAGGCCAAGGAATACGACCGCGACACCATCCCTGGCGACTACGCCACGCTGCAGTCGCCCTGCCCCAACTGCGGCGGTGTGGTGAAGGAGAACTACCGGCGCTACGCCTGCGTGGGCAAGGCGGGCGGTGAAGGCTGCGGCTTCAGCTTCGGCAAGTCGCCCGCCGGCCGCACCTTTGAAACGGCCGAGGCCGAACAGCTGCTGCGCGACAAGAAGATCGGCCCACTGGAGGGCTTCCGCTCCAAGGCGGGCTGGCCGTTCACGTCCGAGATCGTCCTCAAGTACGACGACGAGGCGCACAACTACAAGCTCGAATTCGACTTTGGCGATGACAAGAATGCCGAAGAATCGGGCGAGCTGGTGGAGTTTGAAGACGCATCGCTGGGTGCCTGCCCCATCTGCGGATCGGACGTGCACGAGCACGGCAGCAACTACGTGTGCAGCAAGGCCGTACCCACCGCCGCGCAGCCCACACCCAGCTGCACATTCAAGAGCGGCAAGATCATCCTGCAGCAGCCCGTGGAGCGCGAGCAGATGACCAAGCTGCTGGAGACCGGCAAGACGGACCTGCTCGACAAGTTTGTGAGCATGCGCACGCGCCGCAACTTCAAGGCCCACCTGGCGTGGGACAAGGAGGCGGGCAAGGTCAACTTTGAATTTGCGCCCAGCAAGTTCCCCCCACGCCCCGGTGCTGCTGCAAAAACAGTAGCTGCCAAGGCAAGTAAGACGGGCGCAGCGGCCAAAAAAGCCCCTGCCAAAAAGGCCGCAGCCAAGTCCACCGCTGCCAAAGCGCCGCGCAAGGCCGCCGCAGGCAAAGCGCCCAGCGCCGCCCTGGCCGCCGTGATCGGCAACGAGCCCGTGGCGCGCCCCGAGGCCGTCAAGAAGATGTGGGAATACATCAAGGCAAACAACCTGCAAGACCCCAAGGACAAGCGCACCATCGTCGCCGACGACAAGCTGCGCGCCGTGTTTGGCAAAGACAGCGCGGGCATGTTCGAGCTGGCGGGCATTCTGGGCAACCACCTGGGCGGCGACGCATGACGCCGCTGGCCTGCGCACGGGCCTGGGCGCTGTGCGCAGCGCTGGGCCTGCTCGCAGGCTGCGCGGGCACGGCCCCGGCCGGGGGCGATGCCTCTGGCCCTTTGTACAAACGTAGCAGTGGCCCCCAAGGCAACGCTGTGACGGACGTGGGCGGTGGCAGCAGCGGTGTCACCGTCTATGGCGAGATTGACCTGGGCGTGGGTCGGCGGCGCTAAGAGCGGCTAACAAAACTCTTCTGGCGTCGTTGCTGTGTCTTGTCGTACTGCTCGTACTGCCTACGACACAGTGCCTAGCCAGAACCGCTTCGCTGAGTTTTGTTAGCCGCTCTAAGCCCGCGCGGCTTGGCTCGGCCCCTGCGGCCCCTGCGCTGCACCCCGCAGCGCTTTCCAGCCCCTGCACTCCTGAGGATTCCCGTTGGCGACCGTTCACCCGTACCAACCCAAGCACATCACCCCCACCGACGAGCAAATCGCCGTGCAGATGTCGGCCGAGCGCACGCTCATCATCGAGGCCAACGCAGGCGCCGCCAAAACCACCACGCTGGCACTGCGCATGGCACAGGCGTGGACCACCGGCATGCCGCCCGAGCGCTGCCTGGCCCTCACCTACACCGATACCGCCTGCCGGGCCCTGCAGGCCGCGCTGCGCAAGATTGGCCTGCCCGCGCCCGTGGTGGCGCGCTTTCGCATCGCCAGCTTTGACGCCTTTTGCGCCGCCATGCTGCAAGAGCCCTACGCCCCGCCCGTGGAGCAGATCGACACCCAGGAAGCCCTGCGCCCCTACGTGTGGGAGGCCGTGCAGCGCATCGAGGCCAACGAGTCTGAGCGCTGGCCCGAAGAGCTGCAACTGCCCAGCGCGGGCGATGCGGGCTTTATCGAAGACTTTCTGGCCATGGCCCTGTGGCTCAAAGGCACGTTGAAAGACGACCTAGAGCGCGACGACGGCCCGGCCACGCCCGACTATGCGGGCGACCTGGGCATTGGCTACACCCAGCTCAAGGTGTTCCGTGCCTACGAACGCATCCGCCGCCGCGAGCTGGCCGACGAGCCGCTGTTTCGCGGTTCCTACGATGCCACCTACGACCTGGCCCGCCGCCTGCTGGAGGGCGACACCGCCGCCAGCCTGCGCCCCTGGCCGCACAACCTGCAGATGGTGCTGGTGGACGAGATGCACGACATGAACGCGGCATCGTTCCGCGTGCTGCGCGAGTTGCTCGATTCGACCCAGTGCCAGTTCTGCGGCGTGGGCGACCGCGACCAGGTCATCTACGGCGCGCACGGGGCCGATGCCGTGTTCATGGGCGACGCCATCACTGTGCACACCGGCCGCCCGGTGGCGCGCCTGCCCCTCACGCCCAGCCACCGCTTTGGCCGCAAGCTGGCCACCAAAGCGGGGCGGCTGGCCGACAAGCCCTACGGCTCGCTGGCCGTGCACGACACCGCCGTTCAACTGCTGGGCTACGACGACGAGGCCGAATGCGTGGACCTGATCGCCCACCAGGTGCAGCACTGGCGCACCGCTACGCGCGGCAAGATGGCCGGGCTGGCCGTGCTGCTGCGCCACCCGGGCCAGTCCATCGCCATCGAAAACCGCCTGCTGGCCGATGGCGTGCCCTACACCGTGAGCGGTTTTGAAAGCTACCTGCTGCGCCCCGAGGTGCTGCTGGTGCGCGGCCTGCTGGCCGTGGCCACCGACAACTTCGACAGCGTGACCGAGCCCCGCACCCGAGAAAAGCTCATGCGCGCCCTGGTCTTCTTCTGCGGCGCCCGCATCGTCGTGAAGGGGCGCGAGCACGAATCGCAGCACGACCTGCTGGCCGACGCCATCCGCAGCGTGACGGACAACCCGCTGTTCTTAGAAAGCTTCTTCACCAACCAGATCGTGCCCAACGTCGAGCCCGCCATGCAGCGGCGCCTGCAGCGCGCCCTGAAGGTGGCGAAAGAAGCGCACGGCCCTGACACCCTGGCCCGCCTGTTCGAAGCCCTGCAGATCGAAGCCGTGGTGCGCGAGGTGTTCGTCTCGCGCCAGCGCCGGGCCGATGCCCTGGCCAACCTGGCGGGCCTGAGCCACGCCGCCCAGGCCTTTGGCAGCGCGCGCGACTACTTCCTGCACCTCAACGCCGCCGAGCAGCGCCAGCGCGAACTGCGCAGCACCGCCAGCCTGGTGCTGGCCCACATCGGCCATGTGAAGGGGCTGGAGTTTGAGCATGTGCTCATCCCCTACCTGGAGCAAGGCGCCTTCCCCGACCCGCAGGCACCTTTTGCGCAAGAGAAGAACACCCTCTACGTCGGCATGACCCGCGCGCGCCAGCAGCTCACCCTGCTGGCCCACCGCCAGCGGCCCAGCGCGTTTGTGGCGCAACTGGGCTATGCAGAATCCACACAGGCCGCCAAGGCTCCGGCCTGATGGCACAGTGGCGCCCGTCCGCAGCTTTGCCACATTCGCACACCACCTTCCCCAAGGATCACCATGCAACTGTCTGAACAATGGGTTCTGGTCACCGGCGGCGCCCGGGGGCTGGGCCAGTCCATCACCCGCGCGCTGGCGCGCGAAGGCGCTGGGGTCGTCATCAACTACCTGCACAGCGACGCTGCTGCCCAGGCCCTGGCCGAAGAACTGGGCCCCCGCGCCCTGGCCCTGCAGGCCGATGTGACCGATGCCGCCGCCGTGCAACGCCTGTTTGCCCAGGCGCGCGAACGCACTGGCCAGCCCATCAGCGCCGTGGTCAACAACGCCCTGGCCCAGTTCCGCTTTGATGGCGACGCCCGCCCGCAGATTGGCGACATCACCTGGCAGCGCTTTGCCCAGCAGCTCGAAGGCGCCGTCAAAGGCGCCCTCAACACCACCCAGGCCGCCCTGCCCGCCATGCGCGAACAAGGCTTCGGCCGCATCGTCAATGTGGGCACCAACCTGTTCCAGAACCCCGTGGTGCCCTACCACGACTACACCGCCGCCAAGGCCGCGCTGCTCTCGTTCACCCGCACAGCGGCCAACGACCTGGGCCAGCACGGCATCACGGTGAACATGGTGTCCGGCGGCCTGCTGCGCACCACCGATGCCAGCAGCGCCACCCCCGAAGCCGTGTTCGACCTCATCGCCAGCATGACCCCCCTGCGCCGCGTCACCACCCCGCAAGAGTTTGCCGATGCCGTGCTGTTCTTCCTCTCCCCCTGGGCGCGGGCGGTCACGGGGCAAAACCTCATCGTGGACTGCGGGCTGGTCAAAGGCTGACCGGTTTCACCGCCCCACCGTGGCGCAGCCGCTGCGCCGCGTGTGACATTTGCAAGCGCACTGGTTTACATTAGTTGCTATGTTTTTGGTAGCTGCTGGCGCTTTCTGAATAAGCGCTAGAGGCCAATTCGGTTCATAAAGAATTGCCCTCGGCGCCGCCACGCTCTGTGCGGCTTGCTTGCGCTTTTCAGGTTGCGCGTTTCGCCCTCTGCAACTACAGTGTGTTAACAATTACACACAAGTTCAAAGGAGGCGCCAGCAGCATGGCGATATTGATACCGGCACTGGGTGCGTGCTTGCGGCGCATGACACCTGGAGAAAAGCGCCTGGCCGAGAGGCTGGAAGACAAACTCGACGACGACTACCTGCTTTGGTACGACGTACCTGTCGGCCCGCAGCAACTGCACCCCGACTTCATCGTCCTGCACCCCAGCCGGGGGCTGTTGATTCTCGAGGTCAAAGACTTCCGCCTGAGCACCATTGTGCAGGCCGACAAGGAAGACTGGACGATTCTGGACGCCGCCAGCGGTGAGCCCAAAGCCATCCAGTCCCCCTTTGCCCAGGCCCGCCATTACGCCCACACCGTGCTCGACGCCCTGCGCGCCGACAAGCGCCTGGTGCACCCCGATGGCCGCCGCCAGGGCGAAGTGGTGTTTGCGTGGAGCTACGGCGTGGTGCTGCCCAACATCACCCGCAAGCAGTTCACCGAAGCGCAGCTGGGCCAGGCCATTGCCGCCCACCGCGTCATCTGCAGCGACGAGATGACCGACAGCGTGGAGCCCGAGACTTTCCAAAGCCGCCTGTGGGAGATGTTCCCCTACGAGCGCTACCACACGCTCACCCTGCCGCAGATTGACCGCGTGCGCTGGATTCTCTTTCCGCAAGTGCGCATCCCCGAGCAGGCCAGCCTGTTCGACGAAGCCGCCATGCAGGCCGAAGTGCCCGACATGCTGCGCGTGATGGACTTGCAGCAAGAGCAACTGGCCCGCAGCCTGGGCGACGGCCACCGCGTCATCCACGGCGTGGCGGGCTCCGGCAAAACCATGGTGCTGGGCTACCGCGCCGAATACCTGGCCCGCGCCCACGCCGCAGGCAAACCCGTGCTGGTGCTCTGCTACAACGAGCCGCTGGCCGTCAAGCTCGCCGCCACCATGGCCGCCAAGGGCCTGAGCGATCGCGTGCACTGCGTCCACTTCCACAAATGGGCCAGGGCTCAACTGGTGGCCTATGGGCAGGCCTTGCCCGCTAACAACCAGTCGCAAGACGCCTTCTTTGCCGACATGGTCCAGCGCGTCATCACCGGCGTGGACCGGGGCCACATCCCCACCGGGCAATACCTCGCCGTGCTCATCGACGAAGGCCACGACTTTGCGCCCGAATGGCTCAAGCTCGTCACCCAAATGGTGGACCCCACCACCAACAGCCTGCTGGTGCTGTACGACGACGCGCAAAGCATTTATGAGCGCGGCCGCAAAAAGAACTTCAGCTTCAAAAGCGTGGGTATCCAGGCGCAGGGCCGCACCACCATCCTCAAGATCAACTACCGCAACACGCGGCAGATTCTGCAAACCGCCAACGCCATCGCGGGCGACCTGCTCACCGCCGAAGACCGCGACGACGACGGCATCCCCCTCGTCAAACCCGTGAGCTGCGGCCGCGACGGCCCCGAGCCCATCGTCATCAACCTGCCCACCCTGCCCGAACAGGCCGCCAAGATCGCAGAGCTGCTGCAAGGTGCGCATGCCGACGGTTTTGCCTGGGGCGACATGGCCGTTCTGTGCCGCGACGCCAAAGCGCGCGACCTGTGCGCCAGCACACTCGCGAAACGCGGCGTGCCCGTGCAAAACCGCTTGGGGCCGGGCGACTACGACCCGCTGGCCAACAGCGTGAAGGTCATGACCATGAAGGTGAGCAAGGGCCTGGAATTCCCGGTGGTGGCGATACCGGGGGTGGAGCGGCTGGAGCGAATGGGAGCAGAGGTCACCGAGCCGGGAGAGGGTGCGCTGGCGCTGTCAGAGGCCGAGGTGCTGGCGCGCAGGGAGGCGGCCCGGGTGTTGTATGTGGCGGCGACCAGGGCTACGCAGAGGTTGGTGTTGGGCGTTTAAATAGTTTTATTGGGAGAACGTTTAATGAGTGCACAGAAATTTTGGGAGCCTTTTGAACATTCAATTGATGGGTTTGATGAGCTCGTCGAATTAATTAACAAAGTGGCAATCACTTCAGAAAAAAAGGGGAGACGATTTGCTTGGCGAGGCCAGGTAAATGCAGATTGGCCATTGCACAGTTCACTTTATAGAAAATTCTTGGCAGGTAAATCCAAGGCTCCCGATGAAATGGAAATGCAGAGGAAGGAGGGTGAAATACTAGCCAACTTGCATCGTTGGGGATTGCACTCTCCTATGGGCAGAGGTCGGCTCTCTATTTTGAATCAGCTGGCTATGTTGCAGCATTATGGTGCACCAACTAGGTTGGTTGATATATCTTTCAATGCATGGGTCGGCGTATTTTTTGCTGTGGAGAAAATGATTTATAATGGGGTTGAGCAATTTTCTAACGCCGATGGACGGATTTTTCTCGTTGATATTACAGATAAGTTAATTAATGAGGATAACTTACTGCGTGAGTGGGAAGATGATTTGCATAGGCCTTGGAAAATTAATAATCCTAAAATAGAGGCGAAGCAACTTCACCTGTGGGAAACTTCTTATTTTGCATGGAAGCCGTCAAGCGTAGATCAAAGAATTTTTGCACAGAATGGTGGGTTTTTAATGGGAGGAGTTCCTGCAACGAAGAAAATTGGTAATAATAGTTTTCAGGTCCCTAAAGGCACTAATTTAAGTAAGGATGGCCACTGGAAGATTGATGAGTTGCGTAAATTCTCATCATTAGCCTTGAGGCCTCACAAGTTTGATCCAAATGTTGGAGCGCCTCCAGTTAATCCGGTTTATACATTTCGAATTAAATCAACGTTAAAGCTGGAGATAAGGAGAAAGTTGGAGAATATTTTTGGATATAATCATTCAACAATATATCCTGATTATTCTGGTTTTGCTGGTTTTGGAATCCCGGATATGAATTAATGTCGGCAACCTCCCCCATCCTCGGCCTCAGCCACCTCACCTTCATCGTGCGCGATGTAGACCGCACCGCCCACCTGTTCTGCGAAGGCCTGGGCGGGCAAGAGGTGTACGACAGCCAGGGCAGCAACTTCTCCCTCTCGCGCGAAAAGTTTGTGCTGCTGGGCGGGCTGTGGCTGGCGTTCATGGAGGGGGAGCCACCGGCACAGCGCACCTACCGCCATGTCGCCTTTGCTGTGGCTGACGAGGATTTGCCCGCCTGCGAGGCGCGGCTACGGGCGCTAGGGGTGGATGTGAAACCGCCCCGCCCACGGGTGGAGGGTGAGGGGCAGTCGCTGTACTTTTACGACTTTGACAACCACTTGTTTGAGTTGCACACCGGCACGCTGGCGCAGCGGCTGGCTCGGTATGCGCAGGGGTAGGGGGGTGGGGATTTGTTGCGCCGCCAGGCCGTGAATTGCTTCTGATTTGATAGCTGCTGGCGCTTATTGATAAAGCGCTAGCAGCCTATTTGACCAAGATGTAGGCGGTATTCCGCCCACCACCTTCCAGCCGCGCCAGCACGCCCCGGGCCAACAGGTCGTTGATGTCGCGCAGCGCCGTGTCGGGTGAGCATTTGGCCATCGCCGCCCACTTGGCATTGGTCAGCTTGCCTTCCATTCCGTCCAGCACGCGATTCAGCACCAGCGTTTGGCGGGCATTCATGAGCGTGCCCCCCCAGCGTTGCCAGAACTGGGCTTTGTCCAGCACGCCCGCCAGTGTGGCGTCTGAGCCCTGCACGGCGCGCAGCAGGCAGCCCAGAAACCAGTGCAGCCACGGGGTCACGTCCAGCGGGCCTTTTTGGGTGGCCTCTAGCTGGTCGTAATAGTCTTTGCGCTCGCGCTGAATTTGGGCGCTGAAGCTGTAAAAGCGTTGATGCGTTCCTTCTGCCCGGGCCAGAGCCATGTCGCCCACGGCGCGGCTCAGCCGGCCGTTACCGTCGTCAAACGGGTGCAAGGTGACCAGCCAAAGGTGGGCCAGCCCGGCTTTGATGAGGGCGTCGCCCTCCGGGGCGGCTTCAAACCAGTCAAAAAAGGCCTGGGTTTGCGCGGGCAGGGTGGCGGCGGGTGGGGCTTCAAAGTGCACTTTCTCCCTTCCCACAGGGCCGGACACCACTTGCATGGGGCCGCTGGCATCGGTACGCCATGCGGCCACGGTGATGCGTGTGCGCCCGCTGTAGCCGGTAGGGAACAGCGCGGCATGCCAGCCAAACAGGCGCTCGGGGGTCAGGGGTTGGTCAAAGTTGCGGGTGGCGTCCAGCACCACGTCCACCACGCCGTCCACATGCCGGTCGCTGGGTGCCAGGGCTCCAATATCGAGCCCCAGCTTGCGGGCCACGGAGGAGCGCACGGCGTCCAGGTCCAGCCGCTCGCCTTCAATGGCGCTGGTGGTGATGACTTCTTGCGTCAGCACCTGCAGGGTGGCTTGGTCCCGCTGTGCCAGCCCCAGCGCTGCCATGCGCCCGGCCAGCATGCCCTGTGCGCGGTGCACCTGCGCCAGCGGCGCGGCCAGGGCTGCGGCATCAAAAGTCAGGTTCGGCCAATCGGGCAATTGCCAGAGGTAGCGGGGCGTGCGGGTGGGGCGGTGGGGACGCATGCGGTGATTATGCGGGTTATTCGCCGCAAAATATGCGGTGAATAAACGTGCTTTTCGCCGCACAACTGTCGCTGCCGAATCTTGCTCTTCTGGAGACGTCCATGTCAGGACATCCCTAGCGCGCGTGCAGCGCACCCCATTGCTTTGCTTGGTGCCCGCTATGCTCCCCACCCAACGAAACAAGACCACGATCACCGCCATGCACGACATCATCTGCCCCCACTGCCACAAAGCCTTCAAGGTGGACGAATCCGGCTATGCCGACATCCTCAAGCAGGTGCGCGATGCAGACTTCGCCGCGCAGTTGCATGAGCGGCTGGAGCTGGCCGAGCAGGACAAGCGCAATGCGGTGGCGCTGGCGCAGGCCCAGGTGGCCAATGAGTTGCAGAAGGCGGCTGCGGCCAAAGATGCCGAGATTCAAGCCCTGAAGGCGCAGCTGGATGCTGGCGGTGTGGAGCGCGACCTGGCGGTGGCACAGGCGCTGAGCGCGGTAGAGAAGCAGCGCGATGCGTTGGCGAATGAGCTGGAGCGTGCGCGGCAGGCGCAGCAGGCGGCGGAGCAGTTGGCGCAAGCGCGGCAGGCGCAAGAGCTGCAGGGCGTGGCCGCGAAGAAGGATGCGGAGATTCAGCAGCTCAAATCACAACTGGAGGCGGCTGAGGTGGCGCGCAGGCTGGCGGTGACCGAGGCGGTGACGGTGGTGGCCCGCGAGCGCGATGAACTGAAGAACGACCTGAACCTGGTGGTGGTGAAAAAGCAGCTGGAAGAAAACGCCATCAAAGAGCAATACGCCCTGCAACTGCGCGACCGCGACGGCGAGATTGCGCGCCTCAGGGACATGAAGGCGCGCCTCTCGACCAAGATGGTGGGCGAGACGCTGGAGCAGCACTGCGAGACGGAGTTCAACCGCATTCGCGCCACGGCGTTTCCGCGTGCGTATTTCGAGAAGGACAACGACGCGCGCAGCGGCAGCAAGGGTGACTTCATTTTTCGCGACGTGGACGAGGCGGGCAACGAGATCGTCTCAATCATGTTCGAGATGAAGAACGAGAGCGACGAGACGGCCACCAAGAAGCGCAACGAAGACTTCCTGAAAGAGCTGGACAAGGACCGCAATGAAAAGGGCTGCGAGTACGCGGTGCTGGTGTCGCTGCTGGAGCCCGAGAGCGAGCTGTACAACACCGGCATCGTGGATGTGTTCTACCGCTACCCCAAGATGTACGTGGTGCGGCCGCAGTTTTTCATTCCCATCATCACGCTGCTGCGCAACGCGGCGATGAAGTCGCTGCAATACAAGTCAGAGCTGGCGCTGGTGAAGGCGCAGAACCTGGACATCACCAAGTTCGAATCGCAGCTGGAAGAGTTCAAGGGCGCGTTTGGTCGCAACTGGCGCCTGGCGTCAGACGGGTTCGAGGAGGCCGTCAAGCGCATTGACGAGGCCATCAAGGACCTGGAGAAGACCAAGGAAGCGCTGCACAAGTCAGCGAACAATTTGCGCCTGGCCAACGACAAGGCCGAAGACCTCACCATCAAGAAGCTGACCCGCGGCAACCCGACGATGGCGGCCAAGTTTGCGGAGCTGAAGCAGGCGCAGATCTCGGATCTGGAGTGATGCTGGCCCGCATGGGGGCAGGTGATGGGTGGTGAGCGCCTGCCCGGTGGCTGGTCTTGCTTCTGTTTTGATAGCTGCTGGCGCTTTCTGAATAAGCGCTAGAGGGCGATTGGGCTATCAACCCTCCGTGGGCTGGGTGCTGCCCGCCACATGACAGCGCCAGCAGGCCGCCGCGTTACCGTTGCCCGTGGCTTTACGCTGCCGCCGCTGCCCGTGCCGCAGCCGCGCGCCGCCCCGCCCACAGCCCTTCGGCGGTGTACAGCGCCAGCGCCACCCAGATGAACACAAAGCCTACGGCGCGGGGGCCGGCGAAGGTTTCGCCGTAGAGGAACACGCCCATCAGCGCCAGGATGGAGGGCGTGATGTATTGCAAAAAGCCCATGGTGGACAGCGGCACGCGCCGGGCGCCTGCGGCGAACAGCAGCAGCGGGATGGCAGTGACGGGGCCGCTGAGCAGGAAGAACAGCCAGGTGTGCGCATCGTGCGCGGGCCACTGGCTGCCGGGGCCGCTGGGGCCGGGCCATAGCAGGGCCACCACAGCCAGCGGGGCGAGGAGCATGGTTTCTAGCGACATGCCTTCCAGCGCGCCCAGCGTGGCCGTCTTGCGCATCAGGCCATAAAAGCCAAACGTCATCGCAATCAGCAGCGCCAGCCAGGGCACATGGCCCGATTGCACTGCCATCCACAGCACACCGGTGGCGGCCAGGGCAAAGGCGACCCACTGCGCCTTGCGTGGGCGTTCGTGCAAAAAGATGAAGCCCAGCGCCACATTGATGAGGGGCAGGATGAAGTAGCCCAGGCTGGCATCGAGCACATGGCCGTTGTTCACCGCCCAGACGTAGCTGAGCCAGTTGCCCGCCAGCAGCAGGGCCGACACCGCAAATTTGCCCAGCAGGGCGGGGCTGCGGCGAACGTCGCCCAGCCAGTGCCAGCGGCGCAGCACGGCCAGCACGATGAGCACGAACACCAGCGACCACACCATGCGGTGCAGCACCACCTCTATCGCGCTGGCGGCCTGCAGTTGCTTGAAGAACAGGGGGAACATCCCCCACAGAACATAGGCCGACAGGCCGTACAGAATGCCGCTGGACATGGATGAGGTGGTGTGGAGTGGTGGGGCTGCGCAGCACGGGCTGCAGCGGTGGGTGGATGGATGGGGTGGTTTGCTATTGAAAAGATAGCTGGTGGCGCTTTTGCAATAAGCGCCAGATGCCAATCTGGTTCTAAGTTTTATACCTTGATGGACTGGCCCGTGGCATAGAACTGCCCGCCCGCCACGTAGTGCAGGGTGCGCAGGTGGTCGGGGGCGGTGTCGAATTCCCAGTGCCCGTCACGGAACACGCGGTCGTCCGCCCAGGCGCCCACCACTTCGCCAATGAAAAGGTCGTAGGTCTGCTGGTTGTGCGGCTCGGGGATGACGCGGCACACCAGCCAGGCGGCGCAGCCGGGCACCAGCGGTGGGCGGTGTTCTGCGGGCACGTCGCTCAGGCCGGGCGCATCGAACAACTCCACATGGTGGCGCTGCAGCTTGTCGGGGTGGGTGTGTGCGCTTTCAGTGCCCAGGGCTTCGGTGAGTGCGGCCTGGGGCACGGTGGGCAGTTGCAGGGCGAAGTGGCCGCTGGCCTCGACCAGCTCGCGCGTGCGGGTGGCTTTGTCGAGCACCACCGTCACCTTGGGCGGGCTGAAGTCCAGCGCGCAGGCCCAGGCGGCGGCCATCACGTTGGGCTGGCCAGCGTGCGCGGCCGACACCAGCACGGTGGGCCCGTGGTTAAGCAGCCGGTAGGCCTTGTCGAGCGGCACGGGGGTGAAGTGGGCGGGTGCGTGCATAGGTGGGTGCAAAGGTGAGCGTCACCGCAGTGTATTGGCGCGGCGGGAAACGTGTTGTGCCAGCCGGTACTATCCTCGGCCGTTGCCTGCTGATGGGCACTTACCGGACACACAATCTATGTTTAGCCATGTGATTCTGGGTGTGAACAACCTGGATGTTTCAAAGAAGTTTTACGACGCCGTGCTGGGCGCCCTGGGCGTGCCCGCAGGCGTTGCCAACAAGAACCGCTACTTCTACCGCAGCCCCACCGGCACCTTCGGCATCACCACCCCCATCAACGGTGAGCCCGCCACCCATGGCAACGGCAGCACCATCGGCTTTCTGGCCCAGTCGCCCGAGCAGGCCGATGCCTGCCACGCAGCGGGCGTGGCCAACGGCGGCGTGACCTGCGAAGACCCCCCCGGCTGGCGCGAAGGCCCCGGCGGCAAGCTGTACCTGGCCTACCTGCGCGACCCCGATGGCAACAAGCTGTGCGTGCTGCACCGCCCTGCGGCCTGAGCCAACGCCCAGGGCAATCGCATCTAAAAGTACGCCTTAAACCCGGCGAAACTGCAGCGCTTGAGTCACTTGCCAAACGCTGTTGAGATGAGCCTGCTGCAATACCTGCAAAACATCCCCGATCCCCGCGTGCAGCGCACACGCCGACACGAACTGCAATCGATCTTGGTGGTTGCTCTGTGCGCCACCATCGCAGGCGCAGACAACTGCGTAGAGATGGCCGAGTTCGGTCAGCAACACCAAGACTGGTTTGAGCGCTTGGTGCCGCTGCCCTCGGGCATTGCCTCGCACGATACCTTTGCACGGGTGTTTCGCCTGCTCGATGCCAAAGAGTTGGAGCGGGCCTGCCAACAATGGCTCGCCCAGGTAGCAGGCAGGGTACACGGCACGGTGGCCATTGACGGTAAAAGCGTGCGCGGCAGCAGCAAAGCAGATGCTCGCAGGCCACTGCACATGGTCAGCGCCTGGGCGGCAGACATGGGACTGCTGCTGGGCCAGTGCAAGGTCGATGGCAAGAGCAACGAGATCACTGCCATTCCCGAGCTGCTGCGCTTGCTGCACCTCAAAGGCTGCATCGTCACCATCGATGCCATCGGCTGCCAAAAAAGCATCGCCGGGCAACTGCACGAGCATGGCGCGGACTATGTGCTGAGTCTCAAGGGCAACCAGCGACACATGCACCAAGTGGTGCAAAAGCACTTTGAAGTGCAGGATAGCCAGGAGCGGTTCGAGGAGAACACCTATACCGAGAGCTGCAGCGGGCACGGGCGCCAGGAACTACGCAGCTACCGGCTCAGCCCTGTGCCTGAGGCGTTACAGCGAGCAGCAGCCCACTGGCCGGGGCTGGCCTGCGTGGTGCAGGTCGTGCGCAGGCGCCAGCAAGCGGGAAGCGAGGCCAGCGAAGAAGTCAGCTATTACCTGAGCAGCTTGCCAGCGCACACGCCCGCGAAGGTGCTGGCGCACAGCATCCGTGCGCACTGGAGCGTGGAGAACCAGTTGCACTGGAGTTTGGACGTAGCGATGCGCGAGGATGCGGCGCAGTCATACAAGGATCAAAGTCCGCACAACCAAACGGTGCTCAGACGCATGGCGCTGCAGGTGCTCAAGAATGACACCTCGGTGAAGATCGGCTTGCAGGCCAAGCGCAAGCGGGCGGGGTGGAGTCTGGGTTATTTGGAACTCCTCTTGGGCATCGCCGTTTAGATGCGATTGCCCTGAGCCAACGCCTCATTTGCTATATTTTTAAGAGCTTCCAGCGCTCAAACCACGAGCGCTGGAAGCTCTTTTCATTCAAAACCCCTTCTTTGAGGAAGACCCCCTGCATGCAATCCGCCAGTGCCACCCTGTTCGACGAGGCCTACTACCAGCGCTTTTACTTTGACAAGAAGACCAGCGTGGTGGACCCGGAGCACATGGAGCGCCTGGGCATGTTTGTGTGCAGCTACCTCAAGTACCTGCGCGTGCCGGTGCGGCGCGTGCTGGACGTGGGCTGCGGCATTGGCCTGTGGAAGGGCATTGTGGAGCGGCACTTTCCCGGCGCCAGCTACCAGGGCGTGGAGTTCAGCCCCTACCTGTGCGAGCGCTTTGGCTGGCAGCAGGGTTCGGTGGTCGATTACGCCGCCAGCGAGCCGTTTGACTGGGTGATCTGCCAGGGCGTGCTGCCCTACCTGAACCCGGCCGATTTGAAAGCCGCGCTGCACAACCTGGGCCGCCTCTCCAAAGGCGCGCTGTATGTGGAGGCCGTTTCGCGCGAGGACTACGAGCAGGACATCATCGACGAGGATTTGACGGACAACCGCGTCTTTCGCCACCGCGCCGAGCTGTACCGGCGCGGCCTGCGCGAAGGCTTTGTGGAGCTGGGCGGCGGCGTGTGGCTCAGCCGCCAGGCCGAGGTGCCCATGTTTGCGCTGGAGCATGTGGGTGGCTGAAAACGCAGTACCTCAGGTACCTCGCGCTCCTCACGCCGTGGCCCGCCTGCGCACCGCGCGGCTGGCCCGCAGCGCCAAGCCCTTTCTGGCCCGTGGCGGCCCGCGCGGCGAGCGTTGCCCCGGCTGCCGCCTGGTGCCCAGCCACTGCGTGTGCAGCCTGCACCCCGTGGTGCCCACCCGCGCGGGCGTGTGCCTGCTGATGGCCGATATCGAACCCCTCAAGCCCAGCAACACCGGCTGGCTGATTGCCGACGTGGTGCCCGACACCTTCGCCTTCGGCTGGGCCCGTACCGAAGTGGATCCGGCCCTGCTCGAACTGCTGGCCGACCCGCAGTGGCAGCCTTACGTCGTGTTCCCCGGCGAATTCGTGGCGCCCGAGCGGGTGGTGACCGAGGTGGCTGCGGCTGGTGCATCTGCGGGCAAGCGCCCGCTGTTCATCCTGCTCGACGCCACCTGGCCCGAGGCGCGCAAGATGTTCCGCAAAAGCCCGTACCTCGACCGCTTTCCGGTGCTGAGCCTGCAGCCCGAGCAGATCTCCCGCTACCAGCTGCGCCGCTCGCGCCGGGACGACCATTTCTGCACCGCCGAAGTGGCCGGCCTGTGCATGGACCTGGCCGGCGAGCCGCAGGCCGCGCAGGTGCTGCAGACCTACCTGGACGTCTTCACCCACCACTACCTGCAGGCCAAGCACCAGCTGCCGCCGCACTGGCAGGGCGAAGCGCACCAGCGGCTGGCGCAAGCTCTGGGGCGCACCGCCCACGCTTGAGCCCGTGCCCGCGGTGCTTTTGTCGTGTGCCACGGTGAAGCAGCTGCCCGGCCAAACCCCAGGTGCATGGCTTGGCAGCCTTCAGGCACAATCACGCCCCCCGCCGCGCGCTTGTGCGCCAGTGCTTTTGTGGTGCCGATTGCTTCAATTTTGATAGCTGGTTGCGCTTGCCCAGTAAGCGCCAGACACCGATTTCTTCAAGATACTTCAAATGACCAAAGACCTGGCCCGCCAACGTGAACTACAACCCATGTCGCTGTGCGAGCCCTGCCAGGGCATCCAGCGCAACTGGCGCAAGGCGCCGGGCCACCCCGAACTGGTGCAGCGCGGCAACCGCAAGGAAGACCGCCCGGGCGGCTCCGTCACCTTCACCCGCTACGTGTGTGACCGCTGCGGCACGGCGTGGGAATACGAAAACGACAAGAACAACCAGAAGGCGGGCTGGTCGGTGGTGGGGCGCTAGGGCGTCGACCGTTCAGCGGCAGAGCCTGCGCAGGCCGTTTCTGTTGTAACCCGTGGTGACGCGCGCCGCACGTTTTCATCCCGCACGGGTCCCACGGGCCTTCAAGGAGACCGCCGCATGCTGCACCGCAGACGATTTCTGAACACTGCCATCCGTGCGCTGGCCCTGGGCGGGGCCGGGTGGTGGCTGCTGGCGGCGCGTGGCGCACGGGCCCAGCCCCGCTACACCGTACCGCTGGCCCAACTGCAGGACATGGCGGCGCAGCGGTTTCCGCGCAGTGTGCCGGTGCAGGGCCTGCTCGATCTGACCCTGCAGGCGCCCGCGCTGCGCCTGCTGCCCGAGGTGAACCGCCTGGGCGCGACCATGGTGGTGGACGCGGCGGGCCCGGCCCTGCGCCGCAGCCATGCGGGCCTGTTCGATGTGGAGTTCGCGTTGCGCTACGAGGCCAGCGACCGCACGCTGCGGGCGCACCAGATCCGGCTGGGCCGGCTGGACTTCCCCACGCTGAAGCCGGCGGTGGTGCAGCTGCTCAACACCTACGCCCCGGCGCTGGCCGAGCAGTCACTGCGCGAAGTCACCCTGCACCGGCTGCGCCCGCAGGACACGGCCGTGCTGGACGGCTTGGGCCTGCAGCCCGGGCCGATCACCGTCACGGCCGAGGGGTTGACGGTGGCGTTTGTGGGCAAGGCACCGGGATGACGCCGGGGCGCAGGGCCTCTCCTGCGCCTAGTTCGGCTCTGCCGCCACGCGGCGCTGGGCGGCTGCAAAGGCCTGCTGGCGGATCCACTGCAGGGCCTGCCCGCGCTGACCACTTGCCGCCGACACGGTGGACGTGGTGGCCGCCACCAGGTCCAGCGGCGGATACACCCAGATGAGCTGCCCGCCCCAGCCGCTGGCCATGAACGTGGGGCGCGGCGCCTTGCCCGGCACCACCCACCACAGCTGGCCATAGGGCAAGCCCACGGGTGGGCCGCCCGCGCTCTGGGCCTGCACGGAGGCATCCACATACGTTGCGGGTACCAGCGGTTTGCCATCCCACTCGCCGCGTTGCAGGTACAGCTGGCCCAGCTTAGCCATGTCCAGCGTGCGCAGGTGCGCGATGCTGCCCTGGTAGCGCGGCTCGGCAAAGTCCATCGGGCCCACGAGCTGCTGGCGCGTATAGTCGGCCAGCGGCATGCCGGTGGCTTTCTCCAGCACGGCCACCAGCAGCGGCGTGACGGAGTTGTCATACGCGAACACCTGCCCGGGCTCCGCCGCCAGCGGCCGCGCCCAGGCGTCATGCGGGGGCAGCGGCGCCGCGGTCCCCGCGCGGGTGCGGGGCGTGTCGGCCAGCGAGAACCCGGCCGTCAGGGTCAGTAGATGCCGCAGCGTGATGGTGGCGGCGCGCGGGTCGGGGTTCAGGGGCGCCCACTCCGGCACCAGTTCGGTCACGCGCTGGTCCACGCTGGCGATGCGGCCCTGCGCGATGGCCGTGCCCGCCAGCGCCGACAGGGCGCTTTTGGAGGCCGACTGCGTGTCGCGCAGCCTTTCGGCATCGCCATCGCGGTAGTAGCTGAACACCACCCGGCCGCGCAACACCACGACGGCGCTCTCCACATCGGTGAGCTGCTGTGCCAGCACCTCACCCGCGCCCTGGAAGGCCGTGGCATCCAGGGCCTGCTCTGCGGGTGTGGCGGTGGTGGGCCACGCGCGGTCGGCGGGCTGGGCGAGCGCGGCGCCGGGGCCGAGGCAGGCCATCAGGCTCAGGGCGATCCACAGTGAACGTTTGCGCATGGGGCTCCTTGCGGCGATAGGCCGTGGGTGGTGCGCGCAGTGTAGGCGGGGCAACGTGCCACGGCCCTTGAAAAAAGGTCAGGACAAGCCCCTGGAGCCGCTGAAAACCTTCACGCTGGGCCTGGAGGCCATCCAGGGCAAACCCTTCTTCGAGGCCAGGGCAACTGAGATTCGGGCCCGGGCGCCCCCAGGGCGCTCCTCGGGCGGGCCGTGCTACAGCCCGCGTTCCACCATGTCGAGCAGGCGCTGGCCCAGCGCCTGCAGCAGGGCGGGCGGTGTGCCGCGCAGCGGCCCATCCAGGCTCAGCAGCGCCATGCCGTGCACGGTGGACCAGGCCAGGTATTCCGCCCCGGGCCGGCGCTCTGCGGGCAGGGCGCCCGCCGCCACCAGATCGTCCAGCGCCGCGCTGAGGTGTTCAAACGGGTTGCGGCCCGTGGCGCCCCCCATGGCCGGGTCGGGCTGCTGCTGCACGCTGAACTGGCCCCCGAACGCTGTGCGAAACAGGCCGGTCTCGTCCCGCGCAAACCGCATGTAACCCGCGCCCACGGCGCGCACCTTGGCGCGTGCCTGCTCTGTGGCGCTCCCCTGCAGCGGCGCGCGCTCCAGCTCCGCCTCCATGAATCGCGCCGCCGCAGCCACGGCCGCCGCGCGCACGGCGCCCAGCAGGTCGTCGCGGTTGGCGAAGTGGCGGTACGCCGCGTTGGGCGCCACGCCCGCGCGGCGGGTGGCCTCGCGCAGCACCACGGCATCGGGGCCCCCGGCGCGGGCCAGTTCGATGCCAGCGTCGAGCAGGGCGCGGCGCAGGTCACCGTGGCGGTACGTGTTGCGGATGGTTGCAGTCATGGACCCGGAAATGTGGACACTGTTCATTATCTCTGCTATCTTTTGTGGACGGTGTTCACAATGGAATGCCGCTTCCGGTTTTCCCCCTCCACCCATCCCCAAGGAAAGCACCCATGAAAGTCGAGTCCTATCTGATGTTTGAAGGCCGCTGTGAAGAGGCCCTCGACTTCTACCGCAGCGCGCTGGGCGCCCAGGTCACCACGCTCATGCGTTTCAAGGACAACCCCGAGCCCGCAGGGGCGCCCGGTTGCAGCGACGGCAGCAGCCCGGGCCCCGCGCCCGACATGGTCATGCACGCCGAATTCACCGTGGGCGCGACGACGTTGATGGCGTCGGACGGCATGGGCTCGGGCACCACCCGATTCGAGGGCATTTCGCTGGCGCTGAGCCCGGCGGATGAAGCCGAGGCTCAGCGGCTTTTCCGCGCCCTGGCCGAGGGTGGACAGGTCCACATGCCGCTGGCCAAAACGTTCTTTTCAAAAGCCTTCGGCATGGTGGCCGACCGCTTTGGCGTGCCGTGGATGGTGGTGGCGCCCGCGTGACGCGGGCTCGTGACGCACCTCCCTCTTGACCCCAAGGAGACCGACATGATGAACCCTGAACCCCACGCCATGCACCGCTGGCTGCAGCAGCTGGTGGGCGACTGGACCAGCGACGCCAACTGCGACGCTCCACCCGGCGAATCCGGCGAATCCGGCGCGCCCGCGCAAGAGCAATCCACTGGCTCCGAGCATGTGCGCGCTCTGGGCGACCTGTGGGTGCTGTGCGAAGGCACGGGCACCATGCCCGGCGGGGGCGAAGCCCACATGCTGATGACGCTGGGCTACGACCCCGAGAAAAGCGTGTTTCGCGGCACCTGGGTGGGCTCGATGATGACCCACATGTTCGTGTACGAAGGCACGCTCGATGCCGACCAGAAGGTGCTGACCCTTGAGACCGAAGGCCCCAGCTTCAAGGACGACGGCAAGATCGCCCGCTACCGCGACGTGATCACGCTGGTGAGCGCAAACGAACGCACCTTGACATCGTTCAGTCTGCAGCCGGATGGCAGCTGGTCCCAGATGATGCAGGCGACGTACCGGCGCAAGTGATGGGGGCGGGCCCCGGTCCGCGTCCGCCGAACGAATACCTGGCGCCCACAGGCGGGCGCATCCCATGGTCAACCTGACAGGAGTCAAGATATGTCCTACATCGATGGTTTCGTGATCGCCGTCCCCACCGCCAATAAGCAGAAGTTCATTGAGCACGCGCGCCATTTCGACGCGTTGTTCATCGAGCTGGGCGCAATCCGTGTGATCGAAGGTTGGGGCGACGACGTCCCCGACGGCAAAGTCACCGATTTCCGCCGCGCGGTCCAGGCCACGGCCGAGGAGACGGTGGCATTTTCGTGGGTCGAATGGCCCGACAAAGCGACGCGCGACGCGGGCATGAAGAAGATGATGGAAGACCCGCGCATGGACCCGTCCCAACCCGGCAACCCACCCATGCCCTTCGACGGCAAACGCATGATCTTTGGCGGCTTCGAACCTGTGGTCGAGGTGAAGGCGTGAGCAGCGGTTGGCATCGCGCTGGCCGCCTGCCGACTACTGGCAGACTGCGCGGTTCCGGGGAGCATCGGCTGCGATGCACCACGCTTGTGATCAGGGACAGTGCAGATAGAACGCTATAAAAACAAGAGCTGCCAGCGCTTCGCAGATAAGCGCTAGAGCCGAATCTGACGCAATTTTTCTGGCAAAGCACGGACGGCAAAGCCCTCCACTGTCCCGCCCGCTGCACCGCACTGTTCCACGGGCCGCCCTTCCGTTCCAGCGCCATTGGCGCCATATTCCACAGGCACTCCGCCCGATCGCGGCGGTGCACAACATGAGGAGCCCCCGTATGTCGTCGTCCACACCTGCTGCCACCACTGCCCTGGTGCCCATCGTGCGCGCCCAACTGCTCGGCCCGCAGTGGCCCACGCTCGACCCGTTTCTTTTCTGCGCCCACCACGACGATGCCTACCCCGCAGGCAATGCCGCGTTTGGCCCGGCCGTGCCCATTGAAGACCGCCAGATCGGCAGCGACTTCAGCGGCAAGGACGGCTGGAGCATGTACCACGGCGACACGGTGCCCGGTTTCCCCGGCCACCCGCACCGGGGTTTTGAAACCGTGACGCTGGTGCGCAAGGGGCTCATCGACCATGCCGACTCACTCGGCGCAGCCGCCCGCTTTGGCGGGGGCGATGTGCAGTGGGTCACGGCGGGCAAGGGCATCCAGCACTCGGAAATGTTTCCGCTGCTCAACGCCACCGAGCCCAACCCGCTCGAACTCTTCCAGATCTGGCTGAACCTGCCTGCCCGCAACAAGATGGTGGAGCCGCACTTCACCATGCTCTGGAACGAGCGCATTCCGCGCCTGCAGCACCGCGATGCAGAAGGCCGCCTGACCACCGTGACCGTGGTGGCCGGTGCGCTGCCCGGCGCGGACGCACCGCTAAGCCCGCCGCCCGAGTCCTGGGCGTCGCAACCCGAAGCCGACGTGGCCATCTGGACGCTGCACCTGGAGCCCGGTGCCCGCTGGACGCTGCCCGCTGCCACCGGCCAGGGCACGCGCCGCATGCTGTACTACTTTGTGGGCAACGGCCTTGCGGTGGGCCCGCAGGCCATCCGGGGCCACGCGGCGCTGGAAGTAGTTGCCTCGCAAGACTGGGAACTGGTCAACACCGGCACCACCGCCGTGGAATGCCTGCTGCTGCAAGGCCGCCCCATCGGCGAGCCCGTGGCGCAGTATGGCCCCTTTGTGATGAACACCCAGCAGGAAATCATGCAGGCCATGCAGGACTACCGCCGCACCCAGTTTGGTGGCTGGCCCTGGCCCGAAAGCGACCCGGTGCACGGCCCCGCGCCGCGCCGCTTTGCACGCTACCCCGGCCAGACGGAGGACGAGGTGCCCAGCCCAGTGGACGCAGTTGGAGGAAAATCGGGCGCATGAACATTACCAAAGACTCCGCCGTCACCCTGACCTACAAGGTGACCACGCCCCAGGGCAAGCCCCTGGATTCGGGCAACCTGGCCTACCTGCACGGTGGCTACGAAAACATCTTCCCCAAGGTGGAAGCCGCGCTGGAAGGCCAGGCCGTGGGCTTTGCCACCACGCTGGACCTGGCGGTGGAAGACGCCTTTGGCGCGCGTGACGAAAGCCTGGTGCGCACCATTCCCAAGAGCGAGTTTCCGCCCGGCGTGAAGGTGGGCGGCCAGCTGCAAGGCGTGGGCAACGACGGACAACCTGCCGTGTTCAACGTGGTCAAGATCAAGGGCCCTGAAGTGCATCTGGACGGCAACCACCCCCTGGCGGGCCAGGCGCTGAAGTTCAGCTGCAAGGTCACCGCCGTGCGGGCAGCCACCGCTGAAGAAATTGCCCACCGCCATGTGCATGGCGCGCACGGCCACCAGCATTGATGCCAGGGTTTTCTGGCTGAGTCGCTGACGCGAACCCAGCGCATCGCCACCCCGCTCTGCCCCTTTGTTGGGCACCAGCCGGGTGGCTCTTTTTACGCCCGTGTTTCTTTGCCCGCAATGCGCCTGCGCGGCACGGTGGCTTCGGCCTCCACCATCTTCGCGCTGCGCTCGTGCGCCGTCTGCGCCAGCTCGGTGATGAGCGCGGCCTCGGGCAGGTTGTGCCAGTAGCGCGTGGGCATTTCCTTTTTCATCATGGTGAGCTTGAGCCGCGCGGGGTTGAAGATGTGGCGGTAGTAGGTGAGCCACAGCGCCTCGCCGGCATCGGGCGGCGGCGCGTCACTGCGCTGGGCGCCGGGGCCGGTGTGCAGATGCTGGCCGTCCCAGCGCACGCTGGCGTCGGGCGTGAGGATGGCCCAGCGCATTTGCGTGAAGCGGCGGATGAAGAAGCCTGCATTGGCCTCGGTGATGTAGTGGTCGGGCTCGAACCAGGCCATGTGCAGGGTGTTGCCATCCGGCTCCACCACGGGCCGAAAGCGCACAAAGGCGTGCATTTTGTGCATGTCGCGCCGCACGGCGCGGACCATGTGGTGGGCCTGCATGCGGTCTGCGTCCAGCGGGTCGTGCCGCGCTGCTCTTGCCATATCGCCGCCTTGCGCCATGCGCCACAGCAGGCGGTACATCAGCGCAAAGCGGGCGGGGTCGCGGTGCAGGATGAGCTGCTCGCACAGGTGCAAAAAGTCGGGGGGAACGCGCAGCGTGGGCGCATCGGGGGCTGGCGGTGGCAGGGCGTTGTGCCTGGCGGCCTCTGGAGCAAACAGATCTTCAGCGGCATCGGCCTGGCAGCGCCAGTCCACGGCCTGCGGGGGCACATTGGCTTGCACCAGGGCGCGTGCGGCGGTGCGAAAGCCTTGCCAGTCGGTGGGGTGCTCCAGCGTGATGGTGTTGCGCTGCATGTGTTCCGCTCCGGTTCAAAACAGGCTGCGTTGCACCGGCGGCGGCGCCAGGTGCGCAGCCAAATCAGCAGCCTCCAAAGCCCGGCCGGGGCGGTAGTCGGCCGCCTCCACAAACGGCAGCACCTTCTTGAGCGGCACATGCAGCCGCGCCAGGTCGGCATGCCGCAGGCGTCGCACCCGGCGGGCGGCCAGCAGGCGGTCTACCGTCTGCACACCAAAGCCTGGCACGCGCAGCAGCAGCTCGCGCGGGGCGGTGTTGAGGTTGACGGGGAAGCGCTCGCGGTGCGCCAGCGCCCAGGCCAGCTTGGGGTCCATGTCCAGCGCCAGCATGCCGACCTGGTTGCCTTGGTTGGGCGGCACGATCTCGTCGTGCGTGAAGCCATAAAAGCGCATCAGCCAGTCGGCCTGGTACAGCCGGTGCTCGCGCACCGTGGGCGGCGCGGTCAGCGGCAGGGCGCGCGCGGCGTCGGGGATGGGGCTGAAGGCCGAGTAGTACACCCGCCGCAGCCGGTGCGTGCCGTACAGCCGTGCGCTGGTGGCGAGGATGGTGCGGTCGTCCGTCGCATCGGCCCCCACGATCATCTGCGTGCTTTGCCCGCCGGGCGCAAACAGCGGCGCGCTGGCCCGGCGCGTGGTGCGCGATTGCGGCATCGACACGATGGCCTGCGCGGCTTGCTCCTTGCGCGCTGCGCGCGATTCGCCAATGTGCACCGCCATGCGGGCCATGGACCGGTCGATGGCAGCGCTGTTTTTCTCCGGCGCCAGGGCAGTGAGGCTCTCGGCCGTGGGCAGCTCGATGTTGATGGACAGGCGATCGGCATAGCGGCCCGCGCGCTCCATCAGCTCGGGCGATGCATCGGGAATGGTCTTGAGGTGGATGTAGCTGCGAAAGTCGTGCTCCTCGCGCAGCACGCGGGCCACCTCCACCACCTGCTCCATGGTGTAGTCGGGGCTCTGGATGATGCCGCTGGAGAGGAACAGCCCCTCGATGCAATTGCGGCGGTAAAAGTCCAGCGTGAGCTGCACCACCTCATCGACCGTGAAGCGCGCCCGGGGCACGTTGCTGGTCACGCGGTTCACGCAGTACAGGCAGTCGTACTGGCAGAAGTTGGTGAGCAGGATCTTGAGCAGCGAGATGCAGCGGCCGTCCGGCGCGTAGCTGTGGCATATGCCCATGCCTTCGGTGGACCCCATGCCGCGCCCGCCCACCGAGTTGCGCGGCGCAGCGCCGCTCGATGCGCAGGATGCGTCGTACTTTGCCGCGTCGGCCAGGATGGCGAGTTTGGATTGCAAGTTCACTGTATGAATTTAAGGGGTATCTATTTAGCTCCAGTGACGTGAGAATAGCTGGATGGAAACCCAGATGCTAACGCCAACTCCTGGACGGGACTACCCCCGCACCTGGAACGAATTTCTTGACTGGTTTGCCACCGAAGAGGCTTGCCAGGCGTTCCTGGAGAAGCTTCGGTGGCCCCAAGGCTTCGTCTGCCCGCGTTGCGGCAACGCTGGCGATGTGTACCGCGCCAGCCGCACCCGCCTGATGTGCCGCTCATGCCAGTACCAAGGCACAGTGACATCTGGAACCATCTTTGACAAGACGCGCACACCGCTGCGTGTCTGGCTGGCTGCAGCTTGGTACCTGACCAATCAGAAACAAGGCGTGAGCGCCCTGGGGCTGCAGCGCGTATTGGGTTTGGGGAGCTACCAGACCGCCTGGACCATGCTGCACCGGTTTCGACGTGCCATGGTCCGCCCGGGCCGGGACAAGCTCAAGGGGCTTGTGGAGGTGGATGAAACGTACCTGTCCATCACGGATCGCAAGAATCCCGCCACCCCTGCAGGGCGCAAGAGCAGCACCACCAAAGTGTTGATGGTCATGGCGGTGGAGATCGTGGAGCCCAAGGGGTTTGGGCGCATCCGGTTACGCCGCATTGACCGAGACGCCGCCACCCACGTAATCCCCTTTGTGCAGGAGGTGGTCGAGCCTGGAGCCCAGGTACGCACGGATGGTTCGGCGGCATACCGCGCTCTGGGAGAACTGGGTTACACCCACCAGCGCACCGTCATGCTCGGCTCAGGCGTACCTGCCCATGTCTCCATGGCGGGAGTGCACCGGGTCGCCTCACTGGTACAGCGCTGGGTGCTGGGAACACATCATGGCTCTGTACAGCCAGACCACCTGGACGCCTATCTCGATGAATTCGTGTTCCGTTTCAACCGGCGCACATCCAGCTCACGCGGGATGCTGTTTTACCGCTTGCTGCAGCAAGCGGTGGTTACGCCGCCAGTGACGTATGGGGATGTCGTGAGCAAGAACACCGGGGAGAGCCAATCGGATACCATTGCTGGATGAAATCACAGTATCAATGGGGCTGCTGGAGCTAAATAGATACCCCTTGCATTTGTACAGTATTCATGTCAGCCACTTCCAAGCCCAAACTCTACAACCCACGCCACCCCGAACGCACGCTGCTCTACCAAACGGTAGCCGAGCACTACGAGACCTGGCTAGAGTTGGCCAGCGCGGGTCAGTTCGACGGCCAGGGCGACCACCACACCCCCAAGCCCTTCGTACGCAAAGCGTTTGCCACATATCTGGAGTGCGGCATCTTTGCCCATGGCTTCGCCCGCGCTCGCTGCGGCGACTGTGGGCACGACTACTTTGTAGCCTTCTCCTGCAAAGGCCGTGGAGTCTGCCCCTCGTGCACCACGCGGCGGATGGTGGAGACGGCGGCACACCTGAGCGACCACGCCTTCCCCCGCCTTCCGGTGCGCCAGTGGGTGCTCTCCGTGCCCAAGAGGTTGCGGTACTTCATGCAACGCGACGGAGCGGTGCTGAGCATGGTGCTGCGCATCTTTCTGCGGGTGATCGCACAAACTCTGCAGACCCACAGCCCCGGTGCGGCCCATATGGACAAGGCAGGCCTGCACATCGGTGCCATCGCCTTCATTCACCGATTCGGCTCCAGCCTCAATGAACACGTCCACTTCCACGTTTGTGTGGTGGACGGGGTGTTTGAGGAAGTGGAGGGCGAGGGCGATGCTGATGCGACCCCTCGAATCTCATCGCCGGGTGTCATCTTTCACGCGGCCACCGGCATCGATGCGGCTACCGTGGCCCCAGTGCAGACCACACTGCAAAAACGCATCCTGCGCGCCTTCGTTGCTCGGGGCCTGCTGGAGAACTGTGACGCCAAAGACATGCTGGGCTACAAACACAGCGGCTTCTCGGTGGACGCCGGTGTCTGCATCGAAGCCCACGACCGCGCTGCGCTGGAGCGGCTGCTGCGCTATTGCGCTATTGCGCGCGTCCACCGTTTTCCATGGAGCGCCTACGCAAAGAGGGAAGCAAACTGGTGTACCGCTGTGCCAAACAGCGCAGCGAGCCCACCAGTGACAAGCGTGGTGCCAAGGCAGATGAGCTGCACCTCACACCGCTGGAACTGATCGACCGCATCGCCGCGCTGGTGCCACCGCCACGCACCCACCGGCACCGCTACTTTGGTGTGCTGGCACCAAACTCGCCGCTGAGAGCGGCGGTAACGGCGCTGGCTCAGCCTGCTGCGTCGCAACCAGCCACGGTGGAGACTGCACAACCTGGCGCGGGCGTACCTGGGGTGGCGGCGCCGGGCAACGCGGCCACACCCACACCCGAACCTGAAGCACGCCCGAAGCGAGCGGCGCATTACTTGTGGGCGGTGCTGATTGCCCGCATCTACGAGGCATTTCCGCTGCTGTGCCCCATGTGCGGTGGGCAGATGCGCATCATTGCCTTCATCACCCACAGCGCCGAAATCCGCCACATCCTGAACCACATCGGGGTGGAGTCTGCCCCCCCGCACATCACCCCGGCACGCGGGCCACCGCTGTGGGAGGGCTGCGACGCGCCGGTGGATGATGGTGCGCAAGGCGAGCCGGATTGGGATCTGGCAGCTCAACCCGACGAGGTAGACCAGCGCGTCAATTGGTGACCCAGTGAAGCGGCGGTATCCATCGCTGCGGGGAAGCAGCTGCGCGCGCGCCAGGCCCAAATGCATACTGCCTCCCAAGCTCTTGCCATTGAGCGGCAAGCGAGCGCTCAACCTTCCTTGGCCGAACGTGTTTCGAGGCCCAAAACTCGTGCCATACTTGGCCTCATGCGGTTGAATTTCCTATCCGTTCAGCTATGGACATTGCGATGCTGCACCTGCATCATGGCGATGAAAATTGATTGTCTGGCATGGGCTTCACGGTCCTGTGCCATTTTTGATCCATATCCGGCCCTGCGGGTCGGGGAAGGCAACACCCGCTGCCCGGCGGGAAGCACCCTGTTGAACAAGGAAGTCAATGCCATGCCGATCAGTCTTGCCGCCGCTGCACAGACCTACCGCGAAGCCGCGCGCGATGCGGTGCGCCGCCATTCGACCTTCCACCTGGTACAGGCGGCGCTGCTGGTCGTCGCGGGGATCGTCGCCATCGTCTTCCCGGCCTTTTCTTCGGCTGCTGCCGTCGTGGTGTTCGGCTGGCTGCTGATCGCCAGCGGCATCATTCAGGCCATCGGCCTGATCAGCGCACGCCATGCGCCGAACTTCTGGCTGCAGATCATCTCGGCCATACTTGGTGTGTTGCTGGGCATTCTGCTCTTGCGCAACATCGCGCAGGGGATGCTGCTGCTGTCGCTTCTGCTGATCATCTTCTTCATGATCGAGGGGATGTCGAAGGTTGTCTTCGCATTGACGATCCGTCCCTTGCCCAACTGGCTTTGGGTTTTTGCCAGCGGGGTGCTCTCGGTCGTGCTGTCGCTTGTGCTTTTTGCCGCGATGCCGGTCACTGCGCTGTGGCTGATCGGGCTGATGCTGGGGCTCGACCTCATCGCCATTGGCGCGGCCCTTGGTGCGATGGCGTGGAGGCTTCGCGGGCAAGCGGTGCCCGCCGCCTGATCCCCTAGGGCGCCCGGCTTCGGGCGCCATTTTCTTGCAATGAATTGACTGAAAGGCGCCGAAATGGCCAGCAACCCGAAATCGCAGACGCGAAAAACCCTTCCCATCGACCTCGCCTTGCAGGGGGGCGGTTCGCATGGGGCGTTTACCTGGGGCGTTCTGGACCGCATCCTCGAGGAAGACTGGTTCGAGATCGATGGCATTTCCGGCACCTCGGCCGGCGCCATGAACGCGGCAATCCTGGCGGCCGGCATGGCCACCGGCGGGCGGCAGACCGCGCGTGAGATGCTGACCGCCTTCTGGCGCCGGACGGCCGATGCCGCGCGCTTCAGCCCGTTCAAGCGCGGGCCGCTGGAGGTCCTGACGGGCAAATGGACGCTGGACAACTCGCCCGCCTTCATCGCCATGGATCTGATGGCGCGGCTGATCTCGCCCTATTTGCTGGGTGGGGCGGCAGGGAACCCGCTGCGCGACATCCTGACAGACCTGGTCGATTTCGACGCGCTGGCGACCGGGCCGGTCAAGCTGTTCATCACGGCAACCAATGTGCACACCGGGCAAGGCAGGGTGTTCCGCAAGCATGAGGTGACGGCCGATGTGCTGCTCGCCTCGGCCTGCCTGCCATCGATGTTCCAGGCCATCGAGATCGACGGCGTTCCCTATTGGGACGGCGGCTATGCGGGCAACCCGACGATGACGCCGCTCGTGCGTGAATGTGAAAGCCTCGATACCGTTCTGGTGCAGATCAACCCGGTCGAGCGGCGCGAGACGCCGCGCACCGCGCGCGAGATCGCAAGCCGCCTGAACGAGATCTCGTTCAACGCCCAGCTACTGAAAGAGTTGCGGATGATGGCGCTGCTGCGCCGTGTCATCGACCCCGGCAACGGTGAGGCGCGGTACTGGAAAGAGATGCGCCTGCATCGCATCACCTCGGACATCATGGTGGACCTTGGACATTCCTCGAAGCTGAATGCCGAGTGGGACTTCCTGAAGATGCTCTTCGACGAAGGACGCCGCGCCGCCGAGGATTTCGGCCGCACCCATATTCAGGACATCGGGGTGCGATCCACCTTTGACATCGACGCGCTGGCGGATGAGCTCTGACATGCTGGGTCTGCTGGGTATTCTGCTGGGCCTTGCCCTGATCATGGTGCTTGCGTTCCGCAGCTGGACAATCCTGCTGCTGGCGCCTTTGGCTGCTGCGGTGGCGGCGCTCTTTTCCGGCCAGCCGATGCTGGCGCACTGGACGCAGACCTTCATGCCGGCGGCGGCGGGGTTTGTGGCGCAGTTCTTCCCGCTTTTCCTGCTGGGCGCATTGTTTGGCAAGCTTATGGATGACAGCGGATCGGTTTCGGCGATTGCCGATTACATGACACGCCGGCTCGGCCCCTCGCGGGCGATCCTTGCCGTGGTGGCTGCGGGCGCGATGGTCACCTATGGCGGGGTCAGCCTCTTTGTGGCGTTCTTCGTGCTGGCGCCAATGGGGCAGGCGCTGTTCAAGGCGGGAAGCGTGCCGCGCAGGCTGCTTCCGGCGGCGCTCGCGCTTGGAACCTCGACCTTCACCATGTCGGCCATGCCGGGAACGCCCGCAATCCAGAACGCGATTCCGATGCCGTTCTTCGGCACCACCCCCTTTGCCGCACCGGGGCTTGGCATCATTGCCAGCATCATCATGGCGGCCATCGGCCTGGGCTGGCTTTCCTTCCGCGAACGTCAGGCCAAGGCACGGGGCGAAGGCTATGGCGCGGCCGAAAAAGGCACCGCCGTCTCGCGCGAGCTGGCCAGCACCGCACGCGAGTTTGACCCGGCCGAGATCAGCCGCGCCGGATCCTGGGGCGGTCGGCCGCCGATCGGCCTGGCCATTCTGCCGCTGGTTCTGGTTGTCGTGGTCAACCTGATCCTGACGCAGTTCGTGCTGCCCGGCATGGATTTCGATTTCCTCTCGCAGCCCGCATGGGGCGAAACCACCCTGTCGGCTGTCGGCGGGGTCTGGTCGGTGGCGCTTGCGCTTCTGGTCGCCTGCATTGTGCTGGTTGCCATGAACCGGCGCCGCTTTCGCAATCTGCGCGAAAGCATCGACTCGGGCGCGACGGCGGCGGTGCTTCCGATCATGAGCGTGGCAAGCCTTGTGGGCTTCGGCGCGGTCGTGGCGGCCCTGCCTGCGTTCGAGATGGTGCGGGACTGGGTTCTGGGCATCGGAGGCGGGCCGCTTGTGTCACTGGCGGTTGCGACGAACATCCTTGCCGCGCTGACCGGATCGGCTTCGGGCGGGATGACCATTGCGCTGCAGGCCCTTGGGCCCACCTTCATGCAGATCGCGTCAGACACCGGCCTCGACCCTGCGCTGATGCACCGGGTAGCCGTGATCGCCTCAGGCACTCTGGACAGCTTGCCGCACAACGGTGCGGTGGTCACGATGCTTGCGGTCTGTGGCTGCACGCATCGCGAAAGCTATCTGGACATCGTCATGGCGGCTATTGTCAGCGCGCTTGTTGCCCTTGTGGCCGTGATCGTGCTTGGCACAGCCTTCGGTTCCTTCTAACCCGAGAGGAACAGAGCTTCGGGATCGTCATGACACAGCCCACGCCGACCACCGCACCACCGGCCCTCTTGAACATCACGCTGGGCGTCATGCTGGCGTTGATGTTGGGGTGGTTCTTCCACATCGCCTCGGGCGTTCTGGTGCCAATGGTGCTGGGGCTGATGATATCTTATGTGGTCATGGCGGTGGCGCGGCTGACAGGCACCATCCCATGGATCGGGGTGCGGCTGTCACCGGGGCTGCGGCTCGCCGTCGCGGCGGTGCTGATCTGCTACGGTCTGGTCCAGCTGGTGACGTTGCTTGCCGCCAATCTGGCTGCCTTTGCCAGTTCTGCGCCCGAGTATCAGACCCGGCTGCTGGCCGCAGTTCAGACCCTTGCAAACATGGCGGGCTTTCAGGGCGACCTGACGTGGGAGACGCTTCGCAGTGACCTCTTTGGTCAGATCAACCTGCAGTCGGCACTGCGCAGTGGCGTGGCCTCCTCTGTCGCCCTGCTGGGGGGATTGATCTTCGTTCTGCTGAACGTCGTCTTCATGCTGCTGGAGCGGGGCAGCTTTGATGCCAAGCTTGACAAGATGGTCCCCGATGGTGAGGGCTCGATCCGGCTGCGCAAGGTGATCGAGGACATCAACGGGCGCGTCGGGCGCTATCTGGTGGTCAAGACGCTGATCAACATTGCGCTTGGTGTCCTGTGCTATGGCATCATGCTGGCCTATGGGCTTGAGTTTGCCGTCCTCTGGGCCATCGTGATCGCGCTGGTGAACTATATCCCCTATATCGGATCGTTCATCGGGGTGGCGGTGCCGGGGGTGATCGCCCTTGGCCAGTTCGGCCTGACGGATGAGGTGATCACGCTGATCCTCTTCCTATCTGCCGCACAGTTTCTGGTCGGCAATGTGCTTGAGCCGCAGGTCATGGGCACGTCGATGGACCTCAGCCCCTATGCGGTCCTGATCAGCCTGACGGTCTGGACGGCGTTGTGGGGCATTGCAGGCGCCATTGCAGCCATTCCCATCACTGCCGTCATGGTGATTGTGCTGTCCGAGTTTTCAGCCACCCGACCAATCGCCATTCTGCTGTCACGAAGCGGCGGCCAATCGGAGCGCCGAGGTTGACTCTTTGCTCTGCCCCTCGTGCACCACCCGGCGCATGGTGGAGACAGCAGCGCACCTGAACGACCACGCCTTCCCCCGCCTTCCGGTGCGCCAGTGGGTGCTCTCCGTGCCCAAGAGGTTGCGGTACTTCATGCAACGCGACGGAGCGGTGCTGAGCATGGTGCTGCGCATCTTTCTGCGGGTGATCGCACAAACTCTGCAGACCCACAGCCCCGGTGCGGCCCATATGGACAAGGCAGGCCTGCACATCGGTGCCATCGCCTTCATTCACCGATTCGGCTCCAGCCTCAATGAACACGTCCACTTCCACGTTTGTGTGGTGGACGGGGTGTTTGAGGAAGTGGAGGGCGAGGGCGATGCTGATGCGACCCCTCGAATCTCATCGCCGGGTGTCATCTTTCACGCGGCCACCGGCATCGATGCGGCTACCGTGGCCCCAGTGCAGACCACACTGCAAAAACGCATCCTGCGCGCCTTCGTTGCTCGGGGCCTGCTGGAGAACTGTGACGCCAAAGACATGCTGGGCTACAAACACAGCGGCTTCTCGGTGGACGCCGGTGTCTGCATCGAAGCCCACGACCGCGCTGCGCTGGAGCGGCTGCTGCGCTATTGCGCTATTGCGCGCGTCCACCGTTTTCCATGGAGCGCCTACGCAAAGAGGGAAGCAAACTGGTGTACCGCTGTGCCAAACAGCGCAGCGAGCCCACCAGTGACAAGCGTGGTGCCAAGGCAGATGAGCTGCACCTCACACCGCTGGAACTGATCGACCGCATCGCCGCGCTGGTGCCACCGCCACGCACCCACCGGCACCGCTACTTTGGTGTGCTGGCACCAAACTCGCCGCTGAGAGCGGCGGTAACGGCGCTGGCTCAGCCTGCTGCGTCGCAACCAGCCACGGTGGAGACTGCACAACCTGGCGCGGGCGTACCTGGGGTGGCGGCGCCGGGCAACGCGGCCACACCCACACCCGAACCTGAAGCACGCCCGAAGCGAGCGGCGCATTACTTGTGGGCGGTGCTGATTGCCCGCATCTACGAGGCATTTCCGCTGCTGTGCCCCATGTGCGGTGGGCAGATGCGCATCATTGCCTTCATCACCCACAGCGCCGAAATCCGCCACATCCTGAACCACATCGGGGTGGAGTCTGCCCCCCCGCACATCACCCCGGCACGCGGGCCACCGCTGTGGGAGGGCTGCGACGCGCCGGTGGATGATGGTGCGCAAGGCGAGCCGGATTGGGATCTGGCAGCTCAACCCGACGAGGTAGACCAGCGCGTCAATTGGTGACCCAGTGAAGCGGCGGTATCCATCGCTGCGGGGAAGCAGCTGCGCGCGCGCCAGGCCCAAATGCATACTGCCTCCCAAGCTCTTGCCATTGAGCGGCAAGCGAGCGCTCAACCTTCCTTGGCCGAACGTGTTTCGAGGCCCAAAACTCGTGCCATACTTGGCCTCATGCGGTTGAATTTCCTATCCGTACCTACAGCAACGACAAGATCTATGCGATGCGCAAGGTGATCAAGCCCTTTGGCGAGAGTCTGGACGACTTCGAGATCTTCCGCCGCCTGGCCGCACTGATGGGCGTGGAATACGGGTTCACCGAGGGCAAGACGGTGATGGACATCCTCAAGGCCTCGTACGAAAAGACGAGCCAAAAGGTTCCGTTCGATCAGTTCTGGAAGGAAGGCTTGGTGCGCATCGAGGTGCCCGAGAAGATGCGCCAATGGGTGCGCCATGGCGACTTCTACACCGACCCGGCCAAGCACCCGCTGCACACCAAGTCCGGCAAGATCGAGTTGTATTGCTCGGAGATCGCCCGTTTCAATGTGCCCGATTGCCCACCGGTACCCAAGTACCTGGAACCTTCCGAGTTCCTGGGCAACGCCAAGCCCGGCCAAGTGCACGTGGTCAGCCCGCACCCGTACAACCGTGTGCATTCGCAGATGGCCCAGGCCGACGTGCGTTTTGAGCAAAACGTCAAGGGCCGCCAGCATGTGCTCATCAGCGTGGAAGACGCTGCAGACAAGGGCATCAAGAACGGTGACCTGGTGGAGTTGTCGAACAGCCGGGGCGCCCTGATTGCTGGCGCGGTGGTCACCGACAAGATCATGAAGGGCGTGGTCAGCCTGGAAGAGGGCAACTGGATCCAGCTCGACTCCAAGGGCCGGTGCAACAGCGGTGCGATCAACATGATCACCACCAGCGTGGCATCGAGCGGGTTGAGTCAGGCTACCAGCGCCAACACCTGCATTGCAGACCTCAAGCGCTGCGACGATGCCGAGTCGCCAAACCGGGCCTATGAGCCGCCCGTCATCGAACGTGCCCCGGTGCGCAAGCTGGACGTGGCCGCCCTGCAGCTCACCGAGCGTGCCGCCCGCATCAAGGGCGCCACCATGAGCCAGATGATTCCCGGCGAAAAGCTCTTCTACGAGCGCTGCACGCTGTGCCATGTACCGCGTGAACCCGGCGACTTCACCAAGAGCCAGTGGCATGGCATCACGCAGAGCATGTTCCCGCGCGCGGGCTTGAGCGACACAGAGCGCAAGCTGGTGCTGCAGTTCCTGGAGATGAACGCCAAGGATGCCGCCGTGTTGCCCTGACGGGGTGATTCGGTACGGTATCAGGCACGGCGCGCAGATGGATTGACCATGAAACTATTTGGTATCGCGGGCCATTCGGGGATGGGCAAGACCACGCTGCTGGAGCGGCTTGTCCCTGAACTGCGCGCCCGGGGGCTTTCGGTGTCGCTGATCAAGCACAGCCACAAGGACATCGAGATTGATCGCCCCGGCAAGGATTCGTACCGCCTGCGGGAGGCGGGCTGCGGCGAGGTCATGCTGCTGGGGCAGGCGCGCTGGGCCTTGATGCATGAGCTGCGTGAGCAGGTTCATCCACCACTGGAATATCTGCTATCGCGCCTTCAGTCGTGCGACTTGGTGCTGATCGAGGGATTCAAGACGGGAGATTTTCCGAAACTGGAGGTGTGGCGGCCAGCCTTGTTCAAGGCGCCGCTGGGGCCGGGCTGGCCGGGCATTGTTGCCACCGCCAGCGACGAGCCACAACGAGTGCCGCACGGCCCTGCTCTCGATTTGCATGACATACCGGCTATCGCGCAACTAGTCATGGACCGTGCGCAGCCCTGCTCGTTAGGCCCAGCGGGCCGCGCGGAGCGAAGCGCAGACTGGCCGTAACCGCTGAGCGGCTCACCCACTGTATCGCTCATTGCCACTGCTGCTGGCTGGGGAAGCGACCTGTGGCACCGAGCCCGACAGGCATCCGCACCTCGTGCAGCGGCCCGGACCTTTATGCCCGCCCATCTTGCCTTGTAGCACCTTTACAAGGTGCTGCTTGGCTTCCGCCAACTGGGCCTTGTCGGTGTCGTGCACCTTGCGGAAGAACGCCGCGCACTCGGCGGAGCCGGCGGCTTCGGCGTCTTTGATGTACTGGTCGTAGGCCATGAGGGCCTGGGCCTTGTTCTGCACCAAAGTGACCCAGTCGTAAGCCAGGTTGCCAAGAGGATGGGGATCGGTGGAATTTTCTTGCATCGGTAGCCTCCGCGTTGCGTGACAAGATTTGGAGCGCCTCGTGGTTGGCCCCGCCTCGTCAACAAAGCGGGGGCAATAAAAGAGGTGCCCCACGTTGCAAAGACCTGGGCTGCGGCGAAATCCTGAAGGAAAGCCGCCCTGAGCTTGCTCTTTCCACCGTATCGCCAACCGCTGCCGCTGGGTGCGGCGTGTTTCTATGTTGCACGCAGGACTGGGCCTACTTTGCCAAGGGGGCAGTGCAGTGCTGCCCATTGAACCTGTTCAGGTATTTTCGGGGTCGTCCGAATGGCATGGCGCGATGGTCGCCGGGTGCGGCCAACAGCCCACAGCCCATGCCAAGGGCAAGCGCGGTGCCTGATCACTCCCCGCGTTCCCTGTCCTTGCGCAGCGCGCTGCGCAGCAGGCGCGTGGCGCGGTCGCGCAACCCGGTGGGTTGGTCGCGCCGCACGGGGTGCGCTTTGGCGTGAGCGCACGCTGCCAAAAAATCGTTCAGGATGGCCGTGTCGTCCAGCGTGTCGGCCCCGAGCTTGTGAAACTCGGGGTGCCACTGGGTGGCGGCGATGTAGCCGCGGCCCGGTGCGGGTTTGACGCGGATGGCTTCGGGCACGCCGTCGGGCTCGCTCAGGGCTTCGACCACGAAGTCGGGCGCCACGCGCTTGATGCCCTGGTGGTGGATGCTGTTGACGCGGGCGCGGGGCAGGTTGGGGTAGAGCTGTGCCAGGCGCGAATCGGGCACGATCTGGATGTCGTGGAAATGCTGGTCGTAGGCCACGGCGTTGCGGTGCTGCAGTGCGCCGGGGTGCTGGGTTTCGATGTCCTGGTACAGCGCGCCGCCAAAGGCCACGTTGATGAGCTGCAGCCCCCGGCACACGCCAAAGATGGGTTTGCCCACCTCGGCAAAGGCCTTCACCAGCGCCAGGTCGTAGATGTCGCGCACGCGGTCGCCAATCCATTCCTCGCGCAGGGGTTCTTCGCCATAGTTGCCGGGCCACACATCGGCGCCGCCGTGCATGACCACGCCATCCAGCCATTCGGCGTAGTGCTGCAGGGTGACGTCGCCGCGCGCCGTCTCGCCCGTGGGGCAGGGCACCATCACCACCATGGCCCCGGCGGACATGAGCCAGTGCGCGATGGACTGCTCGACGTATTGCAGTGTTTTGTTGGTGAACAGTGGGCGGGTGGGATCCGCGTGTTGAAAGCAGGCCGACAGGCCGATCTTGAGGCGGGGTGCGTTGGGCATGGGCAGCGGGTGGGGTGCGCGGGCGGTGGGTGCGCACAGGCCAGCCTCTGTTGTAGCACCGCCCTTGCCGCAGCGGTGTAGGAAAGTGTCGGCTTTGCGCGGCGCCCGCAGGCCTTCACCCGCCCTCTGAAGGGGCTCCTTGGGTATTTGAATGAAATTGGGCTCTTCTAGCGAATGCTAGTGATGCACTCGATAAATGTCGTACGTCGAAATCGTCGTTTACAGACGTGCGGCGATTTCCATCACTACTATTCGCTAGAAGAGCCTGAAATTGGCACCTGGCGCTTATTGGGTAAGCGCTGGTAGCTATCGAAATGATAGCATTTCGGTTAGGCGGTGGCGAGCTCTTTGGTTTCCTGGGCCGTTGGCACTGTTTGCAGCACGGTGCCTGGTCGCGCCAGCAGCGGGTGCAGTTGCACCACCTGGCCCACCATGATGAGGGCGGGGGGCTGCACCTTCTCGGCCACGGCCAGGGCGGGCAGGGTGGCCAGGGTGGCTGTGAGGCAGCGTTCGGTGGGCAGGGTGGCGTTTTCCACCACGGCGGCGGGGGTGTCGGCAGGCAGGCCGTGGGCGATGAGCTGGCTGCAGATGGCGGGCAGGGCGCCCACGCCCATGTAGATGACCACGGTTTGGCGGGGGCGGGCCAGCAGTTCCCAGTCCAGCCCCACGGTGCGGTCTTCGCGCAGGTGGCCGGTGGCAAACACCAGGGTGCAGGCGTGGTCGCGGTGCGTGAGCGGAATGCCCACCGACGCGCCCGCACCTTGCGCGGCGGTGATGCCGGGCACCACGTCAAAGCCAATGCCGGCCTCGGCCAGGGCCTGCACTTCCTCGCCCCCTCGGCCAAAGATGTAACCGTCGCCACCCTTCAGGCGCACCACATTGCGGCCGCTGCGCGCCAGGCGCACCATCAGCTCGATGATCTGCTCCTGCGGCAGGGTGTGACGGGATGATTCCTTGCCCACGTAGATGCGCTCGGCGCCAGGCGCAATGCAGTCCAGCACGGCAGGGCCGACCAGGTGGTCGTACAGCACCAGCGTGGCGGTCTGCAGCGCCCGGTAGGCTTTGCGGGTGAGCAGCTCCGGGTCGCCAGGGCCCGCGCCCACCAGCGTGACATGACCCACGGGGGAAACCACGGGCGCAGTGGGGCCTTCTCCTGCGGGCTGGTCTGCCGCTGCAGCGCCCGGGGCGTTGTTCTGGAAGCTCATCGTGGATCTCGTTGTGTGGTGGAAACAGGCCCGATGTTTAAACGCAATGCCCGGCCCGACCTTGACTTAGTTCAAGGTCGGCGCTTCCAACACGCGAGAGGATGCGTCCATTGAAGGCGGTTGCCGCAACCTGTGTTGCGCGCCCCACGCTCCCACGGTGACGACATGACACACATCCCCCGCTTTTTCCGGCCCGGCCCGTGGCGCGCCGCGCTGCTGCGCTGCTGCCTGCTGGGGTGGTTGGGCTGCGCGGCCGCAGGCGCTGCCCTGGCGCAGCCTGCGCCAGCCCCCGTCCCTGTCCCCACCCCCAGTGCAGAGCGCCAAAGCGCCCTGGTGCGCATGGTGCGGCAAGACTGCGGCTCTTGCCACGGCATGCGGCTGACGGGGGGGCTGGGCCCCGCCATCACCCCCCAGGCGCTGGAGGGCAAACCCCTGCTGTCCATGGCCTCGACCATCTACGGCGGTCGCCCCGGCACCCCCATGCCGGGCTGGAGCGCCATGCTCACCCTCGAAGAAGCCCACTGGGTGGCCCAGCAGCTGGCCGAGGGCTTTCCTGAAGAATCCCGGAGACCTGCGCGATGAACCCACCCGCCTTCCAGCCCCTGCAACGCCGTGGGCTGCTGACCTTGATGGCCTCGGCCCCCCTGTGGGCCAGTGGCTGCGCCGCCCTGGCCGATGGCCGCGCTGCTGAGGCAACTCCAGACAACCTGCGCGGCACGGGCGATCTGGGCGTGGTCATCCAGCGCGCGCGGGGCGCCGTCACGGTGGTGAACACCAGCGACCGCTCAATGCTGGGCGAAATCACCGGGCTGGGCGATCTGTCGCACGCCTCGGTAGTGTTCTCGCGCGATGGCCGCTACGCCTACGTGTTTGGCCGTGATGGCGGTCTCACGCAGGTGGATTTGCTGCGCGAACGCATCGTGCACCGCGTGATGCAGGCCGGCAACTCGATTGGCGGGGCCGTGAGTGCCGACGGCACGCTGGTGGCCGCGCAAAACTACGTGCCCGGCGGCGTGAAGGTGTTTGACGCCAAATCGCTCGCGCTGCTGGCCGACCTGCCCGCCACTTATGGCAACGGGCAACGCTCGCGCGTCGTCGGCTTGGTAGACCTGCCCCAGCGCCGCTTCGCCTACAGCCTGTTCGATGCCGATGCGATCTGCATCGCCGATTGCTCTGACCCCACCCGCCCCCGCGTGCATACCCTCGAAGGCATTGGCCGCCAGCCGTACGACGCGCTGGTCACGCCCGATGGCCGCCACTACATCGCCGGCCTGTTCGGTGAAGACGGCCTGGCCATGGTGGACCTGTGGGAACCCCAGCCCAAGGTGCGGCGCATTCTGGCCGGTTACGGCCGGGGCCAGCAGCCGCTGCCGGTGTACAAGATGCCGCATCTGCGCGGCTGGGCCGTGGCCGGGCGCCACGCCTACCTGCCCGCCATTGGCCGCCACGAGGTGCTGGTGGTGGACACCACCACCTGGCAAGAGGTGGGCCGCATCCCCGTGGCGGGCCAGCCCGTGTTTGTGATGGCCCGGCCCGATGGCCGCCAGGTGTGGGTGAACTTTGCCGTGCCCGATTACGACCGGGTGCAGGTCATCGACACCCCCAGCCAGCGCGTGGTGGACACCCTGCGTCCCGGCAAGGCGGTGCTGCACATGGAATTCACGCCCCGCGGCGACGCGGTGTGGATCAGCTGCCGCGACGACCACCTGGTGCGCGTCATCGACACCGCCACGCGCCAGACCCTGGCCACGCTGGCGGTGGACGCCCCCAGCGGCATCTTCTTCACCGCGCGCGCCCAGCGCATGGGGTTCTGACATGCCAGCCGTGCCCGACCCCGCTGCGCCTGCCCTGGGCAGCACCGGTTTCCAACCCAGCCCCGCGCAGCGCCTGTCGCTGCTCAACGCGTGGCAGCGCGGCTTTCCGCTGTGCGACGAGCCCTTTGCCGTGGTGGGCGCGGCGCTGGATTTATCTGCCGCGCAGGTGCTGCAGGCCTACCGCCAGCTGGCGCGCGAAGGCGCGCTCAGCCGCATTGGGGCCGTGTTTGCGCCGGGTAGCGGTGGGGCGTCCATCCTCTCGGCCATGGCGGTGCCGCCCGAGCGGCTCGAAGCCGTGGCCGCCGTGGTGTCGGCGCACCCCGGCGTCAACCACAACTACGAACGCGAAAACGCCTACAACCTGTGGTTCGTGGTCACCGGCCCCAGCGCCGCGCAGGTGGAACGCACCATCGCCTGCCTGGAGGCGGACACCGGCCTCACGGCCCTGCGCCTCCCCATGCTGCAGCCCTACCGGATCGACCTGGCGTTTGACCTCTCTTGCGAGCTGACCACCGGCCCGCAGCACGCTGCCCAGGTGGGCCGCTGCGCCCTGCAGCCCCCACAGGTGGCGCCCCGCGCCCAGCTGGCCGATGCCGACTGGCCCCTGGCGGCCTTGGCCGAGGCAGGCCTGCCCCTGGTGGCCCAGCCCTATGCCCAGTGGGCGCAGGCCCTGGGCACCACCGCCGCGCAGGTGCAGGCCACCTTGCAGCAGTGGCTGCACACCGGGGTGCTCAGCCGCTTTGGCGTGGTGGTGCGCCACCACGAGCTGGGCTTTGCCGCCAATGCCATGACGGTGCTGGATGTGCCCGACGACGAAGTAGACGCCGCCGGCCGCGCCCTGGCCGCCCAGCCCGGCGTGACGCTGGCCTACCGCCGCGCCCGCGCGCCCGGCTGGCGCTACAACCTGTATTGCATGGTGCACGGCGCCCACCGGCAGGCGGTAGAGCAGGTGGTGGCCAGCGCCCTGGAGCGCAGCGGCCTGGCCCACCAGCCCCACGCCGTGCTGTTTTCGCGCCGCCGTTTCAAGCAGACGGGCGGCCGCCGGTTTGCCGCCGCAGCACCCACCGCGCAAGGAGTGGCCCATGCCCTGCCTTGAAGACCTGCGGCTCATGGCCTACCTGCACGGCGGCTTTCCGCTGGTGGACGAGCCCTACGCCGCCGTGGCCCAGGCGCTGGGCACCACCGAGCAGGACGTGCTGCAGCGGTTGCAGCGTTTGCTGGATGACGGTTACCTCACCCGCTTTGGCCCGCTGTTCCAGATCGAACGCGCAGGCGGGCAATTTGTGCTGGCGGCGCTGTCAGCCCCCGAGGCGCAGTTTGACGCCGTGACTGCACAGGTCAACGCCCTGCCCGAGGTGGCCCACAACTACCGGCGTGAACACGCGCTGAACATGTGGTTTGTGGTGGCCGCTGAGTCGCCCGCGCAGGCCACCCAGGTGCTGCAGCGCATTGAGAGCGCCACGGGCCTGAAAGTGCACGCCTTTCCGAAAGAGCGCGAATACCGCGTGGAGCTGCGCCTGCCGCTGCTGCCACCCGGCGAAACGCTGCCCCCACCGCTGGAGGTGCCCCATGGCGCTGGATGCGTTTGACCGCGCGCTGATCGCCGCCACCCAGGCTGGCCTGCCCCTGGTGCCCCGCCCGTATGACGCCGTGGGCGCCACCCTGGGCGTGAGCGGCGAGCGCGTGCGCCAGCGGCTGGCCGAACTGCTGCACACCGGCCTGGTGCGCCGCATTGGCGCGGTGCCCCACCACTACAAGCTGGGCTTTACCGCCAACGGCATGAGCGTGTGGGACGTGGCCGATGCCCAGGTGGATGCCCTGGCCCGCCAGGTGGCCCAGCTGCCCGGCGTGAGCCACTGCTACCTGCGCCCGCGCAGCCTGCCGGTGTGGCCCTACAACCTGTTCGCCATGCTGCACGGGCGCAGCCGCGACGAGGTGGCCGAACAGGCCGCCCAACTTGCCCAACTGCTGGGGCCGCACTGCCGCCAGCACGACATTCTGTATTCCAGTGCGGTGCTCAAAAAAACAGGCCTGCGCCTGAAGGAAGACTGACCATGTTTCGCATCAGCCAATACATGCGCGAGCTGGCAAAAGCCGAAGCCACGGGCCAATACCCCGTGGTGCGCGACCGCAAGGCCACCGGCCCGGTCGTGATCTGGAACCTGATCCGCCGCTGCAACCTCACCTGCAAACATTGCTACGCCCTGTCGGCCGACCACGACTACGCGGGCGAGCTGGGTACGCAAGAGGTTTATACGGTGATGGACGACCTGCGCGCTTTCGGCGTGCCGGTGCTCATCCTCTCGGGCGGCGAGCCCTTGATGCGCCCCGACCTGTTCGACATTGCCGCGCGCGCGCAGGGCATGGGCTTTTACATCGGCCTGTCTACCAACGGCACGCTGATTGACGAGCCCATGGCCGACCGCGTGACCGCTGCCGGTTTTGACTACGTGGGCATCAGCCTGGACGGCCTCAAGCCCACGCACGACAAATTCCGCCGGCTGGACGGCGCGTTTGACCGCAGCCTGGCCGCCGTGCGCTTCCTGGGCGCGCGGGGCGTGAAGGTGGGCCTGCGCTTCACCATGACGTCCATGAACGCGCACGACCTGCCCGCGCTGCTGGCGCTGATGCGCGAAGAGGGCGCGCAGAAGTTCTACTTCTCGCACCTCAACTACGCCGGGCGCGGCAATATCCACCGGGGCAAAGACGCGCACTTCACCGCCACCCGAGAGGCGCTGGACCTGCTGTTTGAACGCGCCTGGCAAGCCGCCCTGGACGGGCTGGACGAAGACTATGTGACTGGCAACAACGATGCCGATGGCGCCTACCTGCTGCAGTGGGTGCAGCGGCGCCTGCCCCGCTGGCACGCCGATCTGCGCGCGCGCCTGCAGGCCTGGGGCGGCAACTCCAGCGGCGTCAACGTGGCCAACATCGACAACCTGGGCCATGTGCACCCCGACACCATGTGGTGGCACCACGACCTGGGCAGCGTACGCGAGCGGCCGTTCTCGGCCATCTGGGCTGACACCAGCGACCCGCTCATGGCAGGCCTCAAGGCCCACCCCCGGCCGGTGGAAGGCCGCTGCGCGCAATGCCGCTACTTCAGCCTGTGCGGGGGCAACACCCGCGTGCGCGCCCAGCAGCTCACCGGCAACCCCTGGGCTTTCGACCCCGGCTGCTACCTGACGGACGAAGAAACCGGCACCGAGCACCTGGCCGTGGCCGAACCTGCGGCCCCGCACCCTGTGCACTTCATGGAGGTGAGCCATGCGCAGTAACCGCCTGACCCGCACCGTGCGCGTGCTGGCCCTGTGCGCTGCGGGCCTGCTGGCCGCTGCAGGCGCTGCGCTGGCGCAGACTTCTGCGCCCGCCACCGCCACCACCGCTGCGGTGCCCGACGCCCCGGCCCTGTACCAGCAGCACTGCGCCGCGTGCCACGCGCCCCAGCGCACCGGCGCCATGGGCCCGGCCCTGCTGCCCGAAAGCCTGGAGCGCGTGCGCCCCGCCGAGGTGCTGCGCGTGATTGGCCAGGGCCGCACCGCCACGCAAATGCCCGGCTTTGCTGGCACGCTGAGCGCCGCCGAAATCCAGGCCCTGGCGCAGTGGGTGCGCAGCCCGGTGCAACCCGCGCCCACCTGGGGCGATGAGGACATTCGCGCATCGCGCGTGGCCACCCCCGCACCGGCCAATGAGCCCGCCAAGCCCGTGTGGTCTGCCGACCCCATGAACCTGTTCCTGGTGGTGGAGGGGGGCGACCACCATGTCTCGCTGCTCGATGGCGACAAGTTTGAAGTCATCACCCGTTTTGCCAGCCGCTACGCCCTGCACGGTGGCCCCAAGTTCACGCCCGACGGGCGCTATGTGTTCTTTGGCTCGCGCGATGGCTGGATCACCAAGTACGACCTGTGGCGCCTGCGTGTCGTGGCCGAGGTGCGTGCGGGCCTGAACATGCGCAACGTGGCGGTGAGCGGCGATGGCCGCTGGGTGATGGCGGCCAACTACCTGCCGCGCAACGCCGTGCTGTTCGATGCCGACCTGAACCTGGTGCGCAACTACCCCGCCACCTCGCTCGATGGCAAGCAGGCCTCGCGCGTGTCGGCGGTGTACGACGCCGCGCCGCGCCGCAGCTTTGTGGTGGCCCTCAAGGACGTGCCTGAGCTGTGGGAGATTTCGTACGACCCGGCGGCCGAGCCCATCCATGACGGCTATGTGCACGACTACCGCATGGGCGAGTCGATTGCCAAGCCGGGCTTCCAGGGCGTGCGCCGCACCCCGCTGGAGGAGCCGCTGGACGACTTCTTCTTCGACCAGACCTACACCTACGTGCTGGGCGCCACGCGGCCCCGCCAGTCTGCCCAGACCGAAGGCGCCACCGCCCAGGTGGTGAACCTGAACATCCGCCGCAAGGTGGCCGACCTGCCCATTGCCGGCATGCCGCACCTGGGCTCGGGCATCACCTTTGCCTGGAACGGCACCACCGTGCTGGCCAGCCCCAACCTGCAGGGCAGCGCTATTGACGTGGTGGACATGAAGAGCTGGAAGCCCGTGCGCACCATCGCCACGCCCGGCCCCGGTTTCTTCATGCGCAGCCACGAAAACACGCCGTTTGCCTGGACCGATTCCATGATGAGCCCTACGGGCAAGGACACCCTCACCATCATCGACAAGCGCACGCTGGAGGTGGTGGCCAAGGTGCGCGAGCCGGGCAAGACACTGGCGCACATCGAGTTCACCAGGGACGGGCGCTACGCCCTGGCCAGCGTGTGGGAGATGGACGGCGCCGTGGTGGTGTTCGACGCGCAGACCTTCAAGGAAGTCAAGCGCCTGCCCATGAGCAAGCCCGTAGGCAAGTACAACGTGTGGAACAAGATCACGCGCAGCGAGGGCACCTCGCACTAGCCTCATTGGCGAGCGCTGCCGGGCGCACTCAGCGCGGCTGGAACACCGCCGCCGCCGTTCTGCGCACCAGATCGAGCGCGGCCTTTTGCACCTGGGTGGATGGCCGCTGCAAGCTGGTGGCCAGCGACAACGCAATGCGCAGCGGCGGCGTGCCAATGGCCTGCGCGGTGTAGGCCGAGGGGCGCGGCGAGTTCAGCAGGGCATTGCGCGACAGCACGGCGCAGCCCGCGCCATCGGCCACCAGGTCGAGGATGGCAGACACGCCATCAATCTCCAGCGCCACCTGCGGGGTGCAGCCAATCTGGGCCATTTCTGATTCCACATGCATTCGGATCGCATTCGGCCGGGTGGGGATGACCAGGGGCAGTTGGGCCACCTCGCTCAGTGCGATGGGGCCGGGCGGCGGGTCTTCCAGCAGGCCTGGCGGGCGGGCCCGCACCAGCACCAGGTCTTCGTCAAGCAGGTGCGCCACATCGGTCTCGCGCGAGGGCTGGGCGTTGTAGAGCACCACCAGGTCCAGGTGGCCGCTGTTCAGCCCGCCCAGAATGGCGCCCGACAAGCCTTCGCTGATGGACAGGCGCACCTCGGGCAGATCGTTGCGGAAGGCGCGGGTCAGCGGCACCGTCATCACACGCGCCACGCTGGTGGGCAGGCCAATGGCCACGCGCCCGGCCAGCGCACCGCGCACCCGGCCCAGCTCTTCCCGCGCCCGCTCCACCTGGTGGAGGATGCCGCGCCCATGTTCCAGCAGCAGCTTGCCCGCCTCGGTGGGAATGGCGCCGCGCCCATTGCGCACCAGCAGGTTCTGGCGCAGCTCTACCTCTAGCAAACGCACCTGGCGGCTCAGGGCGGGCTGGGCAATGTTCAGCACGACGGCAGCCCGGGTGAAGCTGCCCAGCTCTGCCACGCGCACGAAGTATTCGATTTGTTTCAAGTCCATGGGGCTCTCCCTGTAGGCTGCGGCGGGTCGGCAGCTATGGTTATTGGAATATCTGCCATTTGGCCATCACAGAATGGTATATCTGGTAGTGGCTTGGCACGCTGTCGCACGGGCCGCGCCATGACCACAATCAAGCCTTTTCACGGGCCAGGCAGGCGCCACAGCGCCTACCCCGGCCGCACCGCATCCACAGGAGACGCATGGCTACCCCCCTCCAAGGCATTTCGTCCATGGCCACCCGCCAGGTGCTGGCAGAGCTGGTGGCCGCCTATGCGCAGCAATCGGCCGACCCGGTGCACATCGAATCCGTAGGCGGGGTGGATGCCGCCCGGCGCGTGCAGGCGGGTGAGGCGTTTGACGTGGTCATCCTCGCCTCTGACGCCATCGACAAGCTCGCGGCCTCGGGCCATGTGCGGGCGGGCAGCAAGGTTGATCTGGTGCATTCCGGCGTGGCCGTGGCAGTGCGCGAAGGCGCCCCCGTGCCCGACCTGACCTCGGAAGACGCCGTACGTCGCGCGGTGCTGGCGGCCCGCAGCCTCAGCTATTCCACCGGCCCCAGCGGTGTGGCGCTGGCCCGGCTGTTCGAGCGCTGGGGCATTGCGCAAGAAATTGCGCCCCGCATTGTTCAGGCCCCACCGGGCGTACCCGTGGGCACGCTGGTGGCGTGCGGCGAGGTGGAGCTGGGCTTTCAGCAGCTGAGCGAATTGCTGCACGTGCCAGGCATCACGCTGGCCGGGCCGCTGCCAGAGCCCATCCAGATCACCACCACGTTCTCGGGCGCGGTGGCCACAGCCGCCGCCCAGCCCGCGGCCGCGCAGGCGCTGCTGGCGTTCATGGCGTCCCCGCAGGCGGCACCAGCCAAACGCCGCCAGGGCATGGAGCCCGCTTAGCCGCGCGCCGACCTGATATACCGATTCCAAGCATCCAAGGAGCCCTTCATGAGCCTCATCATCGACTGCCACGGCCACTACACCACGGCCCCCAAGGCGCTGGAGAACTGGCGCAATGCGCAGATTGCTGGCATCCAAGACCCCGCAGCCATGCCCAAAGTGGCGGACCTGAAGATCAGCGACGACGAGCTGCGCGAGTCCATCGAGACCAACCAGCTCAAGCTGATGAAAGAGCGCGGCAGCGACATCACGCTGTTCAGCCCGCGTGCCAGCTTCATGGCCCACCACATCGGTGACTTCAATGTCTCCAGCACCTGGGCGGCCATCTGCAACGAGCTGTGCTACCGCGTCTCCACGCTGTTCCCCGACCATTTCGTGCCCGTGGCCATGCTGCCGCAAAGCCCCGGTGTCGATCCGTCCACCTGCATTCCCGAGCTGGAAAAGTGCGTGAAGGAATATGGTGCCGTCGGCATCAACCTGAACCCGGACCCCTCGGGCGGCCACTGGACCAGCCCCCCGCTCACCGACAAGCACTGGTACCCCATCTACGAAAAGATGGTGGAGTACGACCTGCCCGCCATGATCCATGTGAGCACCAGCTGCAACGCGTGCTTCCACACCACCGGTGCGCACTACCTCAATGCCGACACCACGGCCTTCATGCAGCTCATCCAGGGCGATCTGTTCAAGGACTTCCCCACGCTCAAGTTCCTGATTCCGCACGGCGGCGGCGCGGTGCCCTACCACTGGGGCCGCTTCCGGGGCCTGGCGCAGGAGATGAAGAAGCCGCTGCTGCAAGAGCACTTGCTGAACAACGTGTTCTTTGACACCTGCGTGTATCACCAGCCGGGCATCGACCTGCTCAACACCGTGATCCCGGTGAAGAACGTGCTGTTTGCCAGCGAAATGATCGGCGCGGTGCGTGGCATCGACCCCACCACCGGCCACTACTACGACGACACCAAGCGCTACATCGAGGCCAGCACCATTCTGAGCGCCGAGGACAAGCACCAGATCTACGAAGCCAATACGCGCCGCGTGTTCTCGCGACTCGACATCCGCCTGAAGGCAAAGGGGCTCTGACATGTACGAACTAGGCGTTGTCTACCGCAACATCACCCGCGCCGACCGCGCAGCCGCCGATGGCCTGGCCGCCCTGGGCTCGGCCACCGTGCACGAGGCCATGGGCCGTGTGGGCCTGCTCAAGCCGTACATGCGCCCCATCCAGAGCGGCGTGCAGGTCAGCGGCACCGCCGTCACTGTGCTGCTGCACCCCGGCGACAACTGGATGATGCATGTGGTGGCCGAGCAGATCCAGCCCGGCGACATCGTGGTGGCAGCCGTCACGGCCGATTGCACCGATGGCTACTTTGGCGACCTGCTGGCCACGTCTTTCCAGGCGCGCGGCGCGCGGGCACTCATCATCGACGCGGGTGTGCGCGATGTGAAAACGCTGCAGGAGATGAACTTCCCTGTGTGGAGCAAGTGCATCTCCAGCAAGGGCTGCATCAAGGAAACCCTGGGCTCGGTGAACATTCCCGTGGTGTGCGCCGGCATGCTGGTCACGCCGGGCGATGTGATCGTGGCAGACGATGACGGCGTGGTCTGCGTGCCCGCTGCGCGGGCGGTACAGACACTGGAAGCCGCGCAAAAGCGCGAGAGCTTGGAGGGCGAAAAGCGCGCCAAGCTGGCCAGCGGCGTGCTGGGGCTGGACATGTACAAGATGCGCGAGCCACTGGAAAAGAAGGGCCTGCGCTACATCGACTGACCTGTCTGTCTGCAAGCAATTTCAAGTAAAAAAGGCCTGTAGCGCTTATGAATAAAGCGCAAGCAGCTATCAAATTAATAGTAATTACATGAAGGAGACATCCCGTGGCAACTTTCGCAAACCTGAACCGCCGCACCGCCGCCCTGGCTGTGGGCCTGGCCGCCACCCTGGGGCTGGCGCCCCAGTGGGCCGCCGCACAGCAGTTCCCCACCAAGCCTGTGCGCATCATCACCCCCTTCCCGGTGGGGGGCGGCCCCGATGGCGTGGCGCGCCTGGTGGCCGACAAGCTCTCCAAAACCTGGGGCCAGTCGGTGGTGGTGGAAAACCGCCCCGGTGGCAACGGCTTCATTGCAATCGATGCCTTCAAGCGCGGCGCCAAGGATGGGCATGACCTCATCGTGCTTGACAACGTGCACCTGGCAGCCTACCCCAGCCTGTTCAAGAAGCTGCCCTACGACACTGCCAAGGATTTCGACCCCCTGCTGCCGCTGTTCCGCACCTACTTCTTCTTCACCGTGGGCACCAACAGCCCCTACAAGACCGTGGCCGATGTGGTGGCCGATGCCAAGGCGCGCCCTGGCAAGCTCAACTACGGCTCGTGGTCGGTGGGCAACCCGGTGCACCTGGGCTCGGAGCTGTTCGAGAGTATGACCGGCACGCAGATGGAGCATGTGGTCTTCAAGGAGACCACGCAGCTCTACACCTCGGTCTCCACGGGCGACATCAACTTCGCGCTGGGCAGCGCCGCCACCGCGGGCCCGCTGTACCGCGCTGGCAAGCTGCGCCTGCTGGCCCTGGCCGCACCCCAGCGCTCGCCTGAGTTCCCCGACGTGCCCACCGTGGCCGAATCCGGTGGCCCCAAGGACTTTGCCGTGACCGGCTGGAACGCCATTGCCGTGCCGCCCGGCTTGCCCGCTGCCGTCACCGACAAGATCAAGCGCGACATCGAGCAGGCCCTGACCGGCCCTGACGTGGCCGAGAAGTTCAAGACCTTTGGCTACGAGTCCTTCCCCACCACACGTGCGCAGTTTGACCAGTTCGTCAAGGACGAAGCCAAGCGCTTTGGCGACGTGATCCGCCAGGCCAACGTCTCGCTGGACTGACCTGCGAGCCAGCAAGAATCCAAGGAGCACGCGAATGAGCGAATTCACCAGAGCGGAGGTCTTCACCCAAGCCGAAGGCTTCACCAAAACCCCCGGCTGGCTTGACTGGTACACCGGCCCTGCCAAGCCCCGCTTTCAGCTGCCCGCAGGCGCGGTGGATGCCCACTGCCATGTGTTCGGCCCCGGCGCGGAGTTTCCGTACGCGCCCGAGCGCAAGTACACCCCTTGCGATGCCAGCAAGCACGAGCTGTTTGCGCTGCGCGACCACCTGGGCTTTGCCCGCAACGTGATCGTGCAGGCCACTTGCCACGGCGCAGACAACCGCGCCATGGTGGATGCGTGCCTTGCCAGTGGCGGCAAGGCGCGGGGTGTGGCCACGGTCAAGCGCTCGGTCACCGATGAAGAACTGCAAACTCTGCACGCTGCGGGCGTGCGCGGTGTGCGCTTCAACTTCGTCAAGCGCCTGGTGGATTTCACGCCCAAGGACGAGCTGATGGAGATTGCAGGCCGCATCGCCCAGCTGGGCTGGCATGTGGTCATCTACTTTGAGGCGGTAGACCTGCCCGAGCTGTGGGACTTCTTCACCCGCCTGCCCACCACCGTGGTGGTGGACCACATGGGCCGCCCGGACGTGAGCAAGGGCGTGGACAGTGAAGAGTTCGCGCTGTTCCTCAAGTTCATGCGCGAGCACAAGAATGTGTGGAGCAAGGTGAGCTGCCCCGAGCGCCTCTCCGTGACGGGCCCCAAGGCCCTGAACGGCGAACAGGCCGCGTACCAGGACGTGGTGCCCTTTGCGCGCCGCGTGGTGCAGGAGTTTCCTGACCGCGTGCTGTGGGGCACCGACTGGCCGCACCCCAACCTCAAGGACCACATGCCTGACGATGGTTTGCTGGTGGACTTCATCCCGCACATTGCGCCCACGGCCGAGCTGCAGCAAAAGCTGCTGGTCACCAACCCCATGAAGCTCTACTGGCCCGAGGAGGTCTGAGATGGCACTCGACAAACCCTACCAGGACGTGCCTGGCACCATCATCTTTGACGCTGAGCAAAGCCGCAAAGGCTACTGGCTCAACCAGTTCTGCATGAGCCTGATGAAGGCCGAGAACCGCGAACGCTTCAAGGCCAACGAGCGCGCCTATCTGGACGAGTGGGCGATGACCGAAGAGCAGAAGCAGGCCGTGCTGGCCCGCGACCTGAACTGGTGCATGCGTACCGGCGGCAACATCTACTTTTTGGCCAAGATTGGCGCAACCGATGGAAAGAGCTTCCAGCAAATGGCGGGCTCCATGACCGGCATGACCGAAGAGGAATACCGCGCCATGATGATCGGCGGTGGCCGCAGTGCCAACGGCAACCGCTACATCGGCGAAGACGGCGATGCCCAGGCGCACCGCCAGCCGCAAGGCAAGGCCGGGCAGGCCCAGAAAGACTGAACACCATGGCACGCATCACCGCATCTGTTTACACATCGCACGTGCCCGCCATTGGCGCGGCCATGGACCTGGGCAAGACCCAGGAAGACTACTGGAAGCCGCTGTTCGCAGGCTACGACTTCTCCAGGCAATGGATGAAGGACCACAAGCCCGATGTCATCTTCCTCGTCTACAACGACCACGCCACGGCCTTCAGCCTGGATTTGATTCCCACCTTCGCCATCGGCACCGCCGCCGAGTACCAACCCGCCGACGAGGGCTGGGGCCCGCGCCCGGTGCCCAAGGTGGTCGGTCACCCCGAACTCGCCTCGCACATCGCGCAAAGCGTGATTCAGCAAGACTTTGACCTCACCATCGTCAACAAGATGGATGTGGACCACGGCCTGACGGTGCCGCTGTCGCTGATGTGCGGCGAGCAGCATCCGCAGACCGGTGCCTGGCCCTGCCCGGTGATTCCGTTTGCGGTGAACGTGGTGCAGTACCCCGTGCCCAGTGGCCGCCGCTGCTTCCAGCTGGGGCAGGCCATCCGCCGCGCGGTGGAGAGCTTTGACGAAGACCTGAACGTGCACATCTGGGGCACGGGGGGCATGAGCCACCAGTTGCAGGGCGCACGCGCCGGACTCATCAACCGCGAGTGGGACAACGCCTGGCTTGACCAGCTCATCAACGACCCTGCCGCTTGCTCGGAAGTGCCGCACATCGACTACGTGCGCGAAGCGGGCAGTGAAGGCATTGAGCTGGTGATGTGGCTCATCGCCCGCGGTGCCATGGCCGATGTGGCCGGTGGCCCCGCCCCCAAAGTGGCGCACCGCTTCTACCATGTGCCAGCGTCCAACACCGCCGTGGGCCACCTGATTCTTGAGAACTGAACCGAATCCCAAAGGACATCACCCCATGACCATCAAAGTCGCACTCGCAGGCGCGGGCGCCTTCGGCATCAAGCACCTGGACGGCATCCAAAACATTCCCGATGTGGAAGTCGTCTCCCTCATCAGCCGCGATCTGGCCAAGACCCAGGAAGTGGCCGACAAGTACGGTATTAAGCACGTCACCACCGATCTGGCCGACAGCCTGGCGATCAAGGAAGTGGACGCCGTGATTCTGTGCACGCCCACACAGATGCACGCCAGCCAGTCCATTGCCTGCCTGGAAGCGGGCAAGCATGTGCAGGTGGAAATCCCGCTGTGCGACATCCTGAGCGAAGGCCAGGCGGTGGTGAACCTGCAAAAGCAGACGGGCCTGGTGGCCATGTGCGGCCACACCCGCCGCTTCAACCCCAGCCACCAGTTCGTGCACCACAAGATCAAGGCGGGCGAGTTCAACATCCAGCAGATGGATGTGCAGACCTACTTCTTCCGCCGCACCAACATGAACGCGCTGGGCCAGCCCCGCAGCTGGACGGACCACCTGCTGTGGCACCACGCTGCCCACACGGTGGACCTTTTCGCCTACCAGGCGGGCAGCCCCATCGTCAAAGCCAACGCCATCCAGGGTCCTATCCACAAGGATCTGGGCATTGCCATGGACATGAGCATCCAGCTCAAGGCGGCGAACGGTGCCATCTGCACGCTGAGCTTGAGCTTCAACAACGACGGCCCGCTGGGCACCTTCTTCCGCTACATCGGCGACACCGCCACCTACATCGCCCGCTACGACGACCTGGTGAACGGCAAGGAAGAGAAGATCGACGTGAGCCAGGTGGATGTGTCGATGAACGGCATTGAGCTGCAAGACCGCGAGTTCTTCGCCGCCATCCGCGAAGGCCGCGAGCCCAACGCCAGCGTGGCGCAGGTGCTGCCTTGCTACCAGGTGTTGCATGATCTGGAGCAGCAACTGGTTTGATGCTGCTATTGATTCAGTAGCTGCTACCGCCCGTAGATCAAACGCTGCGGGCGTTTTTCATTAGATATCGGAGATGTGATGCAACAACGTGCTTTGGGCCCTTTCCAGGTCAGCGCCATTGGCCTGGGCTGCATGAACCTCTCGCACGCCTATGGCGCCCCGGTCAGCGCCGAGCAGGGCGAGCGTGTGCTGCTGGCCGCGCTGGATGCGGGCGTGACCTTGTTCGACACGGCGGCGCTGTACGGCTTTGGCGCCAACGAAACCCTGGTGGGCCGGGTGATGAAGCCGCACCGCCACTGCTTCACCCTGGCCAGCAAGTGCGGTATGCAGGGCGTGGATGTGAATGGCGACGGCAAGCTGGTGCGCGTGATTGACGGGCGCCCTGCCACGCTGCGCCAGACCTGCGAAGACAGCCTGCGCCGTCTGCAGACCGATGTGATCGACCTGTACTACCTGCACCGCTGGGACAAGAGCGTGCCGATTGAAGACAGCGTGGGCGCGCTGGCCGACCTGGTGCGCGCGGGCAAGATCCGCAGCATTGGCCTGTCGGAAGTGTCGGCCGCCACGCTGCGCCGCGCCCATGCCGTGCACCCCATTGCAGCCCTGCAAACCGAGTATTCGCTGTGGACGCGCAACCCCGAGATTGCGGTGCTCGACGCCTGCCGTGCACTGGGCGTGGCGTTTGTGGCCTTCAGCCCGGTGGGCAGGGGCTTTCTGTGTGGCGACCTCACCGATGTGGGCACGCTGGACGCCAAGGACATCCGCCGTGGCATGCCGCGCTTTGCGCCCGAGGCGTATGCAGCCAACCTGCAATTGCTGGCAGGCTACCGTGCCATCGCGGCCGAAGTGGGCTGCACCCCCGCGCAACTGGCGCTGGCCTGGTTGCTGCACAAGGGGCAGGACATCATCCCCATCCCGGGCACGACCAGTGTGGAGCATCTGCACGACGACCTGGGGGCTGTGCAGGTGCAGCTCGGCAGCGCTGTCATCGAGCGGCTGGAAGCGCTGATCAACGAGCGCACCGTGGTGGGCAACCGCTACAACCCGCAGAACGCCAGCGAAGTGGATACCGAGGCCTACGCGGAGCGCTCTGCCACTTAGAGCGGCTAACAAAACTCTTCTGGCGTCGTTGCCGCGTCTTGTCGTACTACGCGTACTGCCTGCGACGCGGCGCCTAGCCAGAACCGCTTCGCTGAGTTTTGTTAGCCGCTCTTAACACGGCATCCACTGGTGGTTGACGCCTCGCGGTGTGGCTGGACTTTGTCCCCCCCCTTGCCAGGGTGAAAAACCCAAGTCCAGCGCCGCCTGCGCCTTGGGTTGTGGGATATGTCCTACAAACATTTGCAAGCACTGCGGATGGTGTTGTGCGCGATGCGCGGTCATGCTGAAAGGCTGCCTGCCCTGGTGCACCACGTGGCTCCTGGGCTTGGCCTTTGCCAACGCTACACACAAGGAGAACCCCTGCATGCCACCATCCGCCTTTCTTTCCTGGGTTCAGGAGACCACTTTTGCGGGCGTGCCGCTGTGGAGCCTGCTGATCGCCGTGCTGGCGGGGGTGGCCACCTATCTGGGCATATTGCTGGCGCTGAGCCTGTTGACCGGCCGTGCCCGTGCGTGGGCAAGCCAGTCGCACAGCGGGGTGGCCCGTGCGATGGTGGATGTGCTGGAAGGCACCAGCCGCTTCTTGATGCTGGTGGCGGCCCTGCTGGTGGGCGCCAGTTTTCTCGATCTGCCCGGGCGCTGGGAAACCCGACTGAGCCAGCTGTGGTTTGTGGCCGTGGCGCTGCAGATGGGCTTGTGGGGCATGCGCGCCATCGGCATCGGAGTGCGGCACTACCTTGCGCAGCACGCTTCTTCGGGCATGACGCATGTGAGTGCCTCTGCCACGCTCATGTCGTGGGGGCTGCGCACCTTGCTGTGGAGCGTGGTGCTGCTGGCCATCCTGTCGAACCTGGGGGTGAACATCACGGCCTTCATTGCCAGCCTGGGGGTGGGCGGCATTGCGGTGGCCCTGGCGGTGCAGAACATCCTGGGGGATTTGTTTGCATCGCTGTCCATCGCGGTGGACAAGCCGTTCCAGGTGGGCGACTTTGTGGTGGTGGGCAACGTGGCGGGCACGGTGCAGATGATTGGCCTCAAGACCACCCGCATCCGCAGCCTGCAGGGCGAGGAGGTGGTGATGTCCAACACCGACCTGCTCAAGCAGACCATCAGCAACTATCGCCCCATGCAGCGCCGCCGCATCGTGTTCGGCTTTGGCGTGCCTTACGACACCCCCATCGAACAGGTCGAGGCCATCCCAGGCGTGGTGCAGCGGCTGGTAGAAGCCCAGCCGCAGCTGGAGTTCGACCGGGCGCACTTCAAGGCCTTTGGGCAAAGCGCGCTGGAGTTTGAGGTGGTCTACATCGTGAAGAACCCGGGCTTCAATCTGTATATGGACCTGCAGCAGACCCTGAACCTGGGCTTGATGCGGGAGCTGGCCGCCATGGGAGTGAAGTTTGCCTTGCCCGCCCGCACCGTGCATGTGGCCCAGATGCCTGCCGAGCCTCCCCACCCCCTGCGCGTGGCCCCTTTGCAGGCCTGATGGGTTGATGTTGCTAAGGGCGCGGCGCGCGACGCGTTTTGCGGCGATGCCAATGCCAGCGCACCTGCTGTGCCAGTACCAGCGCAGCCAGCGCCCACAATTGCGCACGCTGCTGGCCGGTGCGCTGCTCCAATATTTGCACTTGCGCCTGCAGCACGTCGCTGTGCGCTGCGGGCGAGGCAGCGCCCGCAGGTGTGGCGGGCAGCATGTCGGCGGTGATGTCTGAGCCTGCTGCCGCCACCAAAGCGCCGGTCTGCGTGGCGGCCACCGCACGCTTGCCCACTGCGCTGCCGCGCTCGTCGGCATACACCTTGGTGAACTCTGCCCCCAGCAAAAAGATCTGCGCGGCGTAGTACACCCAGGCCAGCACCACCACCAGCGAACCGGCTGCTGCATAGGTTTCGTTCACGCCGCTCTTGCCCAGGTAGTAGCCGATGGCGAATTTGCCCAGCTCGAACAGCACAGCCGTCACGGCAGCGCCCACCCACACGTCATGCCACTGCAGTGGCACCGAGGGCATGAACTTGAAAATCATCGCGAACAGCACGGTGGTGGCGCCTACCGCAATGAGGGTGTTCAGGGCTTGCAGCGTCACCTCCCAGGCCGGCCACAGGCCGCTGGCCCAGCCGCCCAGGGCCGCCACCCCCGCGCTGATGACCAGGGACACGATGAGCAGAAAGGCCAGCCCCAGGATCAGCCCGAACGACAGCACCCGCGCGCGCAGCACGGCCCATAGGCCCGAAGGCTTGGCCCGCTGCGGCACATGCCAGATGCGGTCGAGCGCGCTTTGCAATTCGGCAAACACGGTGGTGGCACCCACCAGCAGCACCACGCCACTGATCAGGCCCGCCACCAGGCCGCGCGTGGGCTCGCTGGCAGCCCGCACCAGCGCTTGCACGGCCACGGCAGCGTCCTGGCCGATGAGCCCTTGCAATTGCCCCACGATTTCGCCCTGGACCGCCTCGCGCCCAAACAGCGCGCCTGCCACGGCAATCACGATCACCAGCAGGGGTGCGATGGAAAACACGGTGTAGTACGCAATCGCCGCGCCCATGCTCGGGGCAAAGTCATCCATCCAGGCCATGACGGCTTTGCGGGCCAGGCGATAAAGGCGTTGTGGGTTCATGGGCGGCAAGAGAACAGAACTGACCCTATGCTGCCGTTGAACACACCTTGCGGCTGTAGGCGCGCGCACCGATGCTGCGTAGGTGGGCTGCGTGATGCATTCCTGCCAAGGTGACCTACCAAAGAGAAACGCGCCCCTCGGGGCGCGTTTCGCAGGTGGCTTGGGGGTGCCTTACTTGGCAGTCACCACGCGCACCATTTCCAGGCACTTGTTCGAGTAACCCCACTCGTTGTCGTACCAGCTCACGATCTTCACGAAGGTGCCGTCCAGCGCGATGCCGGCGTCAGCGTCGAAGATCGAAGTGCGGGTGTCGCCACGAAAGTCGGTGGCCACCACCTTGTCTTCGGTGTAGCCCAGCACGCCCTTCAGGGCGCCTTCGGACTGGGCCTTCATTTCGGCCTTGATCTCGTCGTAGGTGGCAGCCTTGTCCAGCTCCACCGTCAGGTCCACCACCGACACGTCAGAGGTGGGCACGCGGAAGGACATGCCGGTCAGCTTCTTGTTCAGCGCAGGAATCACCACGCCCACGGCCTTGGCAGCGCCAGTGCTCGAAGGGATGATGTTTTCCAGAATGCCGCGGCCGCCGCGCCAGTCCTTGTTCGAAGGGCCGTCCACGGTCTTTTGCGTGGCAGTGGCTGCGTGCACGGTGGTCATCAGGCCGCGCTTGATGCCCCACTTATCATGAAGTACCTTGGCCACGGGGGCCAGGCAGTTGGTGGTGCACGAGGCGTTGGAGACGATGGCTTGGCCAGCGTAGGTGTCGTGGTTCACGCCGAACACGAACATGGGCGTGTCGTCCTTGGAAGGAGCCGACAGGATGACCTTCTTGGCGCCTGCGTCGATGTGCTTCTGGGCTGAGGCCTTGTCCAGGAACAGGCCGGTGGATTCGATCACCACATCAGCGCCGACTTCGTTCCACTTCAGGTTGGCGGGGTCGCGCTCTTGTGTCAGGCGGATCTTCTTGCCGTTGACGATGAGGGTGTTGCCTTCCACGGCCACAGTGCCCTGGAAGCGGCCATGCACCGAGTCGTACTGCAGCATGTAAGCCAGGTAGTCGGGCTCCAGCAGGTCATTGATGCCAACGACTTCGATGTCGCTGAAGTTCTGGATGGCCGAGCGCAGCACGTTGCGGCCGATACGGCCGAAACCGTTGATACCAATCTTGATCGTCATAGCTTGTAGTCTCTCCAAGGTTGCAAAGTCGAAATCAGGAACCTGCCGCCACGCACCCGCTGGCAGCGGGGCACAGCGGGCAGGAGGGGTGTCAGCGGGCCTTCTTGGCGGGCTTCAGGCGTGCCGCGCCGATGGCGACCAGCACCGTGTCGGCCACGTTTTCTTCGGTGAAGCCGAAGTGCTTGAACAGCACAGGCGCGGGGGCCGATTCACCGTAGGTGTCGATGCCCACCACGGCGGCGCAGCCGTACTTCCACCAGCCGTCGGTCACGCCCATTTCCACGGCCACGCGGGGCACGCCAGCGGGCAGCACGCTGCTCTTGTACTTGGCGTCTTCGCGGTCAAACGTGGTGGTGCTGGGCATGGAGACCACGCGCACGGCGATCTTCTTGTCGGCCAGCAGGCGCTGCGCCTTCAGGGCCAGTTGCACTTCAGAGCCGGTGGCAATGATCACGGCCTGGGGCTTCTTCTTGATGCCCACGTCAGCGGGTTCGGAGAGCACATACGCGCCCCGGCTGATGTCGCCCAGCACGCGCTTGGGCGCTGCGGCCGAGAGGTGTTGCAGGTTCTGGCGCGACAGGGCCAGCGCCGTGGGCTTGGTGCGGTTGGACAGAGCCACGCTCCAGGCCACGGCGGTTTCCACCGTGTCGGCAGGGCGCCACACGTCCAGGTTGGGAATCAGGCGCAGGCTGGCCACATGCTCGATGGACTGGTGCGTGGGGCCGTCTTCGCCCAGGCCGATGGAGTCGTGCGTGAACACGTGGATCACGCGCTGCTTCATCAGCGCGGCCATGCGGATGGCGTTGCGGCTGTAGTCGCTGAAGGTCAGGAAGGTGCCGCCGTAGGGGATGAAGCCACCATGCAGCGCCACGCCGTTCATGATGGCGGCCATGCCGAACTCGCGCACGCCGTAATTGATGTGGCGGCCGCCAACACCAGCTTCGTTCTTGACCACGGCGCCCGCTGCGTCAAAGCGCAGGTTGGGCGTGCTCTTGGTGTTGGTGAGGTTGGAGCCGGTCAGGTCTGCCGAGCCGCCCAGCAGCTCGGGCAGAGCAGCGGTGAAGGCTTCCAGCGCCAGCTGGCTGGCCTTGCGGCTGGCCACGGTCTCGCCCTTGGTGTGGGCGGCCACCACGGTGTCCACGGCCACCTGGGCAAACTGGGCAGGCAGCTCGCCCTTCATGCGGCGGGTGAATTCGGCAGCCAGCTCGGGGAAAGCCTTGCTGTAGGCAGCAAAGCGGTCGTTCCAGGCGGCTTCGGCCTTCTGGCCGCTGGCCTTGGCGTCCCAGCCGGCGTACACGTCTTCAGGAATCACGAAGGGCTCGCTGGTCCAGCCCAGGGCTTCGCGGGTGAGCTTGATTTCTTCGGCGCCCAGGGGCTCGCCGTGGGCCTTGGCGGTGTTGGCGCGGTTGGGGCTGCCCTTGCCGATGTGGGTCTTGCAGATGATGAGCGAAGGACGCTCGGTCTGCTTCTTGGCTTCGGCAATGGCGTCTGCCACCTTGTCGGCGTCGTGGCCGTCAATGGGGCCAATCACGTTCCAGCCGGCAGACACAAAGCGCAGGGCGGTGTTGTCGGCAAACCATGGGGCCACCTGGCCGTCGATGGAGATGCCGTTGTCGTCATACAGGGCGATCAGCTTGTTCAGCTTCCAGGCGCCGGCCAGCGAAATCGCTTCCTGGCTGATGCCTTCCATCAGGCAACCGTCGCCCAGGAAGGCGTAGGTGTTGTGGTCAACGATGGCGTGGCCTTCGCGGTTGAACTCGGCGGCCAGCAGCTTCTCGGCCAGCGCAAAGCCCACGGCGTTGGTGATGCCCTGGCCCAGCGGGCCGGTGGTGGTTTCCACGCCGGGGGTGATGCCCACTTCAGGGTGGCCGGCGGTCTTGCTGTGCAGCTGGCGGAAGTTCTTCAGCTCGCTCATGGGCAGGTCGTAGCCCGTGAGGTGCAGCAGCGAATAGATCAGCATCGAACCGTGGCCGTTGCTCAGCACAAAACGGTCGCGGTCAAACCACTGGGGGTTGGTGGGGTTGTGCTTGAGGTGGCGAGCCCACAGGCCCACGGCCATGTCGGCCATGCCCATGGGGGCGCCGGGGTGGCCGGAGTTGGCTTGTTGAACGGCGTCCATGGCCAATGCGCGGATCGCATTGGCCATTTGTTGGGATTGCTGGGTGTTGGCCATGGGTTGTGGGGGTGCTGGTGGGTGGGGATCAGGGAAACCGCTTATTTTACCGGGGCCGCAGTGGGCACTTCGCCCGGCACGCGGCGGCAGCATGGCAGGCCCGGTGGGTGATGCCCTAGGTGATGCACTACATTGCATGCCCATGCATGGATTGCACCTCACTGCCGACCTCCACGGATGCCGCTGCGCGCCGCATTGGCTCACCGATGCCGATGCCTTGGGCCGCGCCTGCCTGGATGCCGTGGCCGCCAGTGGCCTGCAGGCGGTGGGGCAGGTTTTTCACACCTTTCCTGCCACGGCCCACGGGCCCGGCGGCGTGACGGCCGCGGTGCTGCTGGCCGAGTCGCACCTGTGCGTGCACACCTGGCCCGAGCAGGCCGCCGTCACGCTGGATGTGTATGTGTGCAACTTTGGCGCCGACCACAGCGCCAAAGCCCATGCCCTGATGAATGCCCTGCTGGCGCTGCTGGAGGCCACCACCGTGCAGCGCCACGCTTTGCAACGGGGCGAACTGCGCCCGGTGCCCGAAAGCCTTGTTCCATGAGTTCGACCCTTACCGCAGCCCCTGTTCACCAGGTGCCCGCCATGCTGCTGGCCGCTGGCCGTGGGGAGCGCATGCGCCCCCTGACCGACACCTGCCCCAAGCCGCTGCTGGAGGTGCAGGGCCTGCCGCTGCTGCAGTGGCATTTGCAGGCGCTGGCGCAGGCGGGGGTGGATCGGGCGGTGATCAACACAGCCTGGCTGGGGGAGCAGATCAGCGAGCAATTTTCAAGCCATTTTGGCCTGCAGGGCGCACCAGATAAGCGCCACCAGCTATCAATTTCATACTCGCACGAGGGCGTGGACTTTGGTGGGGCGCTGGAAACCGCAGGCGGCATTGCCCGTGCGCTGCCGCAGCTGGGGCCGGTGTTCTGGCTGGCCGCAGGCGATGTGTTCGCGCCCGATTTCGTGTTCGATGCCCAGGCCGTGCAGGCCTTCAAGGCCAGCGGCCACCTCGCCCACCTGTGGCTGGTGCCCAACCCCGCCCATAACCCGCGCGGTGACTTTGGGCTCTCGGCCGCCGGCCTGGCGCTGAACCTGCCGGCCGACGACCCCGCGCCGCGCTACACCTACAGCACCATCGCGCTGCTGCGCGCCGAGTTGTTTGCTGCCCCCTGGTGCGATATCCCGCCGGGCAACCCGGCAGGCATGGCCGCCCCGCTGGCCCCCTTGCTGCGCCGCGCCATGGACCAGGGGCGCGTGGGGGCCTCCCTCTACGCCGGGCGATGGACGGACGTGGGCACGCCCGAGCGCCTGGCCGAACTCAACCGCTGAACGGGCACCCCGCTGGCGCCCCACGTTGCCAGCCGCGTAGGGTCATGGCGTGGCAGCTGCTTGGGCGGCGTTGTAGGCCGGTTGCACGGTCACAGGGCCGTTTTCGCAGCCGCGAAACAGCCACTGGCTGGGCGCAAACCGGGCGTCCGGGCCATCTGGCGGCGGCTTGCCCACTTCGGCTTGCAGGTCGTGGGGGATGTGCGGCACCTGGAACAGCGCGATCTGCCCCTTGCGGCACTGCAGTGTGGGCATGACCTTGTTGGGCACCCAGGTCTGCGTGGCCGTGTCATAGCGGTGCACCGGCCCGATGCGCTGGTTGTCGGCCAGCTCCACCCGCATGGGCACTACCTGCAAGGCGGTGGCCAGCACGCCAGCCACCTCCACCGGCTGAGCAAAACGCACGGCGTCCAGGCCATGCAGGGCCAGGGGGCGGCGGGGCTCGCCCCGGTCAAAGGGGTCTGTGCGGTTGATGAGGCTGCCTGCAGGGATGAGCAGTTCGCCATATTGGAAATCCTGGGGCAACACGAAGCGTTCGCGGCTGGCGCGTACGGCAGCGCTGTCTTGCCAGGTCTGCTTTTCCGTGTGGGACAGGTAGGCGCGCACGCCTAGCCACACATCGCACAGGCCTGCCACCACGATGAGCGCCACCAGGGCCTCGCGGGTCAGCAGCCACTTCTGGGGCACATCTACCCAGCGGTAGTAAACGCCGTAGATCAGCAGGGCAGCCGTGAGCACCACCCCGAGCGCGGGCACGAAAGTTGACAGAAAAAAGTTCAGCATGAATGCGTATCGATGGATAGAGGAGCTGCGGCGCCAGGCAGCGGAGGGTCTTCAACCGCTGGACCCAATGGGCGCAGATTCTCTGTGACATATCCGGGGCCGCGCCAGTTGGGCTCAAAATGTACACATGAATGCAACGCAATCCATCTACGCCCAGCGCCGTGCCCGCCTCGCTTCGATGCTGGGCGCCGGCGGCATCGCCATCATCCCCACCGCGCCTGAGCGTCCGCGCAATCGCGATACGGACTTCATCTACCGGCACGACAGCTACTTCTATTACCTGACCGGCTTTGCCGAGCCGGGCGCGGTGCTGGTGCTTACGGCCGAGGGGCACAGCACATTGTTTTGCCAGCCCAAGGATCTGGAGCGCGAAATCTGGGACGGCTACCGCCTAGGCCCCGCCGCCGCGCCCGAAGCGCTGGGGGTGGATGCTGCGCAGTCCTCTGCGGTGCTGGATGCCCAACTGCCCCGCCTGCTGGAAAACCGCAGCTGCGTCTGGTACCCCTTTGCCACGCACACGGGCCTGGCGGCGCGGGTGGAGGGCTGGCTCAACGCCGTGCGCGCCCGCGTGCGTTACGGAGCACTGTGCCCAGCGCAACAAAGCGATGTGTGCACCTTGCTCGACGAGATGCGCCTCATCAAGGATGCGCATGAACTGGACATCATGCGCCGCGCTAGCCAGATCAGCGCCCAGGCCCATATCCGCGCCATGCAGCGGTCCGCCCGCATGTTGCGTGCCGGGCAGGATGTGCGCGAATACCACCTCGACGCAGAGTTGCTGCACGCGTTCCGCGAAGGTGGCTCGCAATACCCCGCCTATGGCTCCATCGTCGCTGCGGGCGCCAATGCGTGCGTGCTGCACTACCGGGCCGATGCCGCGCCGGTGCGCGATGGCGAGCTGGTGCTGATTGACGCAGGCTGCGAGCTGGACGGCTACGCCAGCGACATCACCCGCACCTTCCCGGCCAATGGCAAGTTCACGGCCCCGCAGCGCGCGCTGTATGACCTGGTGCTGGCCAGCCAATATGCCGCCGTGGCGGCCACCAAGGCCGGTGCGCGCTTCAACGACCCGCACGACGCCACGGTGGCCGTGCTGGCGCAGGGCCTGCTTGACCTGGGGCTGCTGGACAAGAACAAGGTCGGTACCGCCCAGGACGTGATCGACAAGCGTGCCTACTTCCAGTTTTACATGCACCGCACCGGCCACTGGCTGGGCATGGATGTGCACGACTGCGGCAGCTACGTGGAGCCCGGTGAGGTGGGCCAGGCCAGCGAACGCAAGGATCCGCTCTCGGGGGAGACCATCACCAACCGCCCCAGCCGCGTGCTGCGCCCCGGCATGGTGCTGACCATCGAGCCTGGGCTGTACGTGCGTCCCGCCGAGGGCGTGCCGGAGCAGTTCTGGAACATTGGTATCCGCATCGAGGACGATGCCGTGGTGACCGAGGCCGGTTGTGAGCTGATCACACGCGATGTGCCGGTGGAAGCCGATGAGATCGAGGCCTTGATGCGGGGCTGAGCCCGTTCCCTGGGAGTGCGTCAGGGTTTTCTGGTAACGGGGATGTAACTGGTTTCGTGTGAAAATTGAAACCCGATTACATCTACACGAAAGAGACTCGCCATGGCCACTCGCCGCGCCACCAAGATCGTTGCCACCCTGGGTCCTGCTTCGAGCGACCCGCAACTGCTCGAGGCGATGATCCGAGCGGGTGTCAACGTGGTGCGGTTGAACTTCAGCCATGGCAAGGCGCAGGACCATATAGATCGCGCTGCCACGGTGCGCGCTGCCGCCCAGCGTGCCGGGCGCGAAGTGGCCATCATGGCCGACCTGCAGGGCCCCAAGATCCGTGTGGGCAAGTTTGCCGACGGCAAGGTGTTTCTGGAACCCGGTGCCAAGTTCGTGCTGGACGCTTCGCGCACCGAGCCAGGCGACATCAACGGCGTGGGCCTGGACTACAAGGAGCTGCCCCGCGACGTGAAGGCGGGCGACCTGCTGCTGCTCAACGACGGTCTGATCGTGCTCACGGTGGATGCGGTGCGCGGCGAAGAGGTGCACACCACCGTCAAACTGGGCGGTGAGCTGTCCAACAACAAGGGCATCAACAAGCAGGGCGGTGGGCTCACGGCTCCCGCCCTCACGGCCAAGGACATGGAAGACATCCGCACGGCCATGAGCTTTCAGGCCGACTACGTGGCGGTGAGCTTTCCCAAGAACGCGACCGACATGGAAATGGCTCGCCAGCTGTGCAACGTGGCCGCTGCCGAATACCGCCACAAGCCTGGCCTGATCGCCAAGATCGAGCGCGCCGAGGCCATTCCGCACCTGGAGGCCATCCTGCGCGCCAGCGACGGCATCATGGTGGCGCGTGGCGACCTGGCCGTGGAAGTGGGCAACGCGGCGGTGCCTGCGCTGCAAAAGAAGATGATCCGCATGGCGCGCGACATGGACAAGGTGGTCATCACTGCCACGCAGATGATGGAGAGCATGATCACCAACCCCGTGCCCACCCGCGCCGAGGTGAGCGACGTGGCCAACGCCGTGCTGGACGGCACCGACGCGGTGATGCTGAGCGCCGAAACAGCCGCCGGGCGCTATCCGCTCGAAACCGTGGAAGAGATGGCCAAGATTTGCGCCGCCGCTGAGGCCGCCGAAGACCACCAGCTTGATGCCGATTTCACGGGCCAGACCTTCCGCCGCATCGACCAGTCGATTGCCATGGGCGCGCTGTTCACGGCCCACCACCTGGGCGCCAAGGCCATCGTGGCGATGACCGACAGCGGTGCCACGGCCCTGTGGATGAGCCGCCACCGCATCCACATCCCCATTTACGCCCTCACCCCCAAGGTGGCGACGCAGCGCAAGATGGCGATGTACCGCAACGTGCGCCCGCTGCTCATGGACACCAGCGCGGACCGTGACACGGCGCTGGAGCAGGCCGAAGGCCATTTGAAGAGCCGCAACATCGTGCAAAAGGGCGATGTGTACGCCATCACCTGCGGCGAGCCCATGGGGGCGCCGGGCGGCACCAACATGCTCAAGATCTGCGTGGCCAGTTAAAAACCGGGGCTTCGGCCCCGGTCAATCGGCCACGGGTGCGGGGGTAGAGTGCAAAAAGGCCGCAATGCGGGGGCGCAGGGCCACGGCGGCCAAGTCCACCAGCCAGCCGGTAGTCCAGCACAGCCAGCCGGTCCACAGGGTGTGGCTCATGAAATGCGCACCGCGCACCTGCTGAGAGCCACCCAGCACCAGGCCCATGAGCACCGCGCCCGCCAGCCACCACCGTGCCGCAACGGGTTGCTTGCGGCGCAGCGCAAAGTAGCCCCCCACAAACGCAAAGCCCGCTGAGGCATGACCGCCGGGGAAGCAGCGGCCGCCTCCTCCATCGATCACGCCCAGCGCCCAGTGCGAGGCGTAGCGCGCCACACCGCCGAACTCCGCCAGATCCCAGGGGCAGCTGGTGTTGCTCAGGTTTTTGATGACGCTCACCACCGCCAGGCCCAGCAAGGCGCTGAGGGCCATCTGCAGGCGCTCACTGGCGTCCAGGCGGCGAAGAATCCCCAGGGGCCACCACACGCTCAGCGCCAATGCCAGCACCACCAGCCACCCGATGCGGCGCGCGCCTTCGTGCATCACTTGCACAAAAAACCAGTGCTCGCGCAAAGGGAAGCCCGAGGGGGTTCCAAAGGCGTTTGCCCAGGCCAGGTCCTGCCCTCCTGCATCCCAGGCCACCACGGCTGCCAGGAGAAGCAAGGTGACCACCAGGGTGTGGCGTTGTGAAACAGGCTGCGGTTGTGCGCCCGAAAGAGAGGATTGCTGCATACCCGCGACGTTAAAAGGTGGCACTTAACCCGGTCTTAATGGACGCGAAGCGGACTTGCCGCGGCTTGCGGTGACAATCCGGCCATGCGAATCCTGGTGATTGAAGACGATGCAGGCATCGCCGCAGGCCTGCGCACCACGCTGCAGCAACGCGGTTATGCCGTGGATGTGTGTGGCGATGTGGCCAGTGCTTGGAGCGCTTTGCGCACCGAGCGGTTTGACGCCGTGCTGCTGGACCTGGGTTTGCCTGACGCAGACGGCAGCGTTCTGTTGCAGCGCTTGCGGTCGGCGCCAGCCACGGTGGGCGCCTCGGGCGCAGCCTTGCCCAACCCGGCTACACCGGTGCTCATCGTGACCGCACGCGACCAGGTGCAGCAACGCATTGCGGGGCTGGACATGGGCGCCGACGACTACGTGGCCAAGCCCTTTGACATCGACGAGCTGGATGCCCGGCTGCGCGCGCTACTGCGCCGCTCGGCGGGCCGTGCGGCGCCCACCATCCGCCATGGGGGCATCGAGCTGGACCCGGCAGCACGCACCGTTCGGCTGCATGGGCAGTTGGTGGACATGTCGCCGCGCGAGTTTTCTGTGCTGCGGGTGTTGCTGGAGGCGCGTGGGCATGTGCTGTCGCGCCAGCAGATTGAGGAGCGTTTGTACAGCTGGGACGCCGCCATTGAGAGCAATGCCGTGGAAGTGCACATCCACCACCTGCGGCGCAAGCTGGGCAGCGGCAGCATTCTCACCATGCGCGGCGTGGGCTATTTCATTCCACAGGAGGCAGCGTGACCGCTCCGGCTGCCGTCCCGTCAGCGCGCCGCGCTTCGCTGACGCAGCACCTGTTGCTGTGGTCGCTGGGGGCGCTGGTGGCGGTGTGGGGCAGTTTCGTGTTCATGGGGTACCAGACCGGTGTGCACGAGGCCGATGAGCTGACCGACGGACATTTGGCCAGCGTCGCGTCACTGCTGCTGAATTTGCGGGCGTTCGAGTCTGTCGAGGGGGTGCATGCCACCCAGCGGGCACCACTGCCCGGCTTGAAGGCACACGACTACCAGCAATCCTTGAGCGTGGTGCAGTGGAGCGCAGAAGGCCGCGTGGTGGCGGCCAGCGGTTCGGCGCCGTTGCCAACGTTTGACGAGACAGAAGGGTTTGCTGATCTGAACTTGGGCGCCCCGCCGGTGGCCTGGCGCAGTTTTTCGCAGTGGAATGCCGATCGCAGTCGCAAAATCATGGTGCTGGTGGCCGTGCGCGAGCGGGACGAGTTGGCCCAGGACATTGCCGAGCAAATGATCGAGTCTGGCCTGTGGCTGCTGCCGGTGGTGGCGTTGGCCCTGAGGTTGGCTTTGCGCCGGGGGCTCAAGCCGCTGTACGCCCTGTCAGACGATGTGGCTGCGCTGGACCCCGCGGCAGACCAGCGTCTGGCCTCTCAGAACGCTTGGAAGGAATTCGAGTCGGTCGAGGCTTCCATCAATACCTTGCTGGACCGCCAGCAGGCGGCCATGGCCCGGGAACGTCGGCTGGCCAACGAAGTGGCGCACGAGCTGCGCACGCCGCTGTCGTCCATTGCGCTGCAGGCCAGTGCGCTGGGGGGCGAGCTGGCGCCCGAGGCCCAGGCGCAAGCGCTGGACCGCATTCGCCAGGACGCCCTGCGTGCGGGGCATGTGCTCAACCAGCTGCTGGCGTTGGCGCGCGCCAGCCGTGCCGAACTGGACGGCGCCACGGCCAGTGTGGACCTGGCCGCCCTGGCGCGCAACGCGTGTGCCGAATACGCCCAGGCCGCGTGGCAGCGGGGCGACGAGCTGGAGGTCAGCGCGCCAGACGCGCTCTTGGTGCGAGGCCATCCGGTGCTGCTGGATTTGTTGCTGCGCAACCTGATTGAAAACGCCCTCAAGCACACCCCTGCGCGCACCCGCATTGCCGTGCAGATGGGCGAGGGCGGTGGGGAGCACGGTGCCTGGCTGCAGGTGTGCGATGACGGCGCGCGCGTGGTGGCTGCGGGCGATGTGGTGGCCGCAGCGCCTGTGCCGGTGGACAGCCTGCATCTGGGCCATGAAATTGTGGCGCGGGTGGCGCAGGTGCACCGGGCCCGTTTTGGCAAGGCCCCGGCACCTGCGCCATTCACCACCTGCTACCGTCTGGATTTCGCACGAGAGTCCCTGCTCACAGCCGGGTAAAATCGCGGAGTTACCAAGCGGTTACCAACCGCTGCTTGAAAAATTGCCTGGCCCCGGTGGCCGCGGCGCTCCTACCACCCTCAACGGACCCAACGACTATGCCTCTCGTCTCCATGCGCGAATTGCTCGACCATGCCGCTATCAACGGCTATGGCATCCCCGCTTTCAACGTGAACAACCTGGAGCAGGTGCAAGCCGTGATGGCCGCCGCAGACGAAGTGGGCGCACCCGTCATCCTGCAAGCCAGCGCTGGCGCCCGCAAGTACGCTGGTGAGCCCTTCATCAAGCACCTGATCCAGGCTGCGGTCGAAGCCTTCCCCCACATTCCGCTGGTGATGCACCAGGACCACGGCACCTCGCCCAAGGTCTGCCAGGGCGCCATCGACCTGGGCTTCGGCTCGGTGATGATGGATGGCTCGCTCATGGAAGACGGCAAGACTCCTTCTTCTTTCGACTACAACGTTGATGTCACCCGCAAGGTGGTGGACATGGCCCACAAGGTGGGCGTGACGGTGGAAGGCGAGCTGGGCTGCCTGGGCAACCTCGAAACCGGCGACGCCGGTGAGGAAGACGGCATTGGCGCCGAAGGCAAGCTCGACCACAGCCAGATGCTGACCGACCCCGAGGAAGCTGCCCAGTTTGTGAAGGCCACCCAGCTGGACGCGCTGGCGATTGCCATTGGTACCAGCCATGGCGCCTACAAGTTCAGCCGTCCTCCTACAGGCGACATCTTGGCCATCAGCCGTGTCAAGGAAATCCACGCCCGCATCCCCAACACCCACCTGGTGATGCACGGCTCGTCTTCTGTGCCGCAAGAGCTTTTGGCCATCATCAACCAGTACGGCGGCAAGATGAAGGAAACCTACGGCGTGCCTGTGGCCGAGATCCAGGAAGCCATCAAGCACGGCGTGCGCAAGATCAACATCGACACCGACATTCGTCTGGCCATGACTGGCGCGGTGCGCAAGTTCCTGTTCGAGAACCCCGACAAGTTCGACGCCCGCGAATGGCTCAAGCCCGCCCGCGAAGCCGCCAAGCAGGTGTGCAAGCAGCGCTACCTGGAGTTTGGCTGCGAAGGCCAGGGCTCCAAGATCAAGGGCCTGAGCCTGCAAACCATTGCTGCTCAGTACGCATCCGGCGCGCTCGCCCAAGTGGTGAACTGACCACCGCCACTGCTGTCAGCGTTCAGCGCCCCGCCACTTGAAGTGGCGGGGCGCTTTTTTTCGTGCAGCTGCTGCGGCGAAAGCCCGTTCCCCCTCGGTCTGTCTGGAGGGTGACGCTCGCATCAGTAAATCGCGGCGGTGATTAGTATTTCTTCATGTAAGCTCATGGTCAGCTTTTCGGGAGTCTGCCCGAAAGTGTGTTCGGCGAATTTTTCACCACTTGGGTGGGTTGTCGGGGCGGCCATGGTCACGGATGCTTTGAGAGAAACTCTGCGCTGCAGTCTTGCCAGCTATCGGATGATTGACGCCATTTCGTGAAAAGTCATACCGCTCATGTTTTCCATGGTTCTGCAGCTCTGCGGCCTTTATCTAGCGTCAGAAATCGCCGCGCACTTAGAGCACAGGCGCCCCCGCGATCTAGTGGTAATGCCCATGAATTGAACGACGGCTGACAGCTCACGCCAAGAGAGCCGTGCTGGCTGCGGCAAGGTGCATTGCCAAGTAGCAAGCGCTTGATGCACCTTGCTAGCAGTCAGACTGCCCCCTCCCAGGCTGGTAGCCCTGAATAACGATTTCAAAACTTGAGGAGATTCTTATGGAGACAAGTTCGACGTTACAGCCGCAGCGCATTGGCGTGCCGCGCGAAACCTTCCCCGGCGAGAAACGCGTGGCCACCGTGCCCGATGTGGTGGAGAAGCTGATCAAGCTGGGCTTCACCGTCACCGTGGAGTCTGGGGCCGGAGATGCCGCCAATTTCAGCGACGACGCCTACCGCGCTGCGGGAGCGCAAATCGCTGGCGACGCGGCGGCTTTGTGGGCTGCGTCAGATATCGTCTTCAAGGTGCGCCCGCCCAGCAGCGAGGAGGTGGCGCTGATGCGCGAGGGCACCACCCTCATCGACTTCATTTGGCCCGCCCAGAACCCCGATTTGATGCAGCAGCTGGCTGCGAAGAAGGCCACGGTGCTGGCCATCGACTGCCTGCCCCGCACCCTGTCACGCGCCCAGAAGATGGATGCGCTCACCTCCACCGCCGGGGTCAGCGGTTACCGTGCCGTGATCGAAGCGGCCAATGCGTTTGGCCGCTTCTTCAACGGCCAGATCACGGCCGCAGGCAAGGTGCCGCCAGCCAAGGTGTTCATTGCAGGCGCTGGTGTGGCGGGCCTCGCCGCCATCGGCACCGCTGCCAACCTCGGCGCCATCGTGCGCGCCAACGACACGCGCGCCGAGGTGGCCGACCAGGTCAAGTCGCTGGGCGGCGAGTTCGTCAAGGTGGACTACGAAGAAGAAGGCTCGGGCGGCGGCGGCTATGCCAAGGTCATGAGCGAAGGCTTCCAGGCCGCGCAGCGCAAGATGTACGCCGAGCAGGCCAAGGACGCGGACATCATCATCACCACCGCGCTGATCCCCGGCAAACCCGCGCCCAAGCTCATCACCGCCGAGATGGTGCAGAGCATGAAGTCCGGCAGTGTGATCGTGGACATGGCGGCCGAGCAAGGCGGCAACTGCGAGCTGACGGTACCCGGCGAGGCGGTGGTGCGCCATGGCGTGACCATCATCGGCTACACCGATCTGGCATCACGCCTGGCCAAGCAGTCGTCCACGCTGTATGCCACCAACCTGCTGCGCCTGACGGAAGAGCTGTGCAAGGCCAAGGACGGCGTGGCCGTGGTCAACATGGAAGACGACGCGATCCGCGGCCTCACCGTGGTCAAGGACGGTGCCATCACCTGGCCCGCCCCGCCGCTCAAGCAAGCACCGGCGCCCGCGCCCAAGGCCGCTGCCCCGGTGGTCGAAAAGAAGTCGGGCCATGGCCACGGCACGGGCGCACCCATGTCCGCCAAGACGCTGACCATCGTTTTTGCCGTGATGGCCGTGCTGTTCTGGGCCATCGGCGCCTATGCGCCCGTGGCCTTCCTGGGGCACTTCACGGTGTTCGTGCTGGCCTGCTTCATCGGCTACATGGTGGTGTGGAACGTCACGCCCGCGCTGCACACGCCGCTGATGAGCGTGACCAACGCCATCTCCAGCATCATCGCCATCGGCGCGCTGGTGCAGATTGCGCCGCCCGATGCGGGGGTGAATGGGCGGCCCGACGGGCTCATCCTGTGGCTGGCGTTTGCGGCCCTGGTGCTCACGGCCATCAACATGTTTGGCGGCTTTGCAGTCACGCGCCGCATGCTGGCCATGTTCCGCAAGTAATTCCATCACAACTAGAACAACGAGGAATACCCAACATGTCCCAAAGTCTCGCTACCGTCGCCTACCTGGGCGCGGCCATTCTGTTCATCCTGAGCCTGGGCGGGCTCTCCAACCCTGAAACTTCGCGCCGGGGCAACCTGTTCGGCATGATCGGCATGGCCCTGGCCGTGCTGGCCACCGTGTTTGGCCCCCGCGTCAGCCCGGCGGGCGTAGCCTGGATTGTGGGTGCGCTGGTCATTGGCGGCGGCATTGGCCTGTATGCGGCCAAGGTCGTCAAGATGACCCAGATGCCCGAGCTGGTTGCGCTCATGCACAGCCTGGTGGGCCTGGCGGCCTGCCTGGTGGGGTTTGCCAGCTATGTCGATACCTCCATCCAGCTGCAGGGCGCGGAAAAGATCATCCACGAGGTGGAGATCTATGTCGGCATCCTGATCGGCGCGGTCACCTTCAGTGGCTCGCTGATCGCCTTTGGCAAGCTCAACGGCAAGATCGGCGGCAAGCCGCTGCTGCTGCCCGGCCGCCACTGGCTCAACCTGCTGGCACTGCTGGTGGTGATCTGGTTCGGCCGCGAGTTCCTGCGCGCCGAGACCGTCGAGCAAGGCATGGTGCCGCTGATGGTGATGACGGCGATTGCGCTGCTGTTCGGCATCCACATGGTGATGGCCATTGGCGGTGCCGACATGCCGGTGGTGGTGTCCATGCTCAACAGCTACTCGGGCTGGGCGGCGGCGGCCACGGGTTTCATGCTGTCCAACGACCTGCTGATCGTGACCGGTGCGCTCGTGGGCTCCTCGGGCGCCATCCTGTCCTACATCATGTGCAACGCGATGAACCGCAACTTCATCAGCGTGATCGCCGGGGGCTTTGGCTCTGGCGCCGGTGCGCCCGCCAAGAAGGGCGACGCTGCCGAGCCGCAGGGCGAAGTGGTGCCCGTGACCGCCGCCGAGACGGCCGAGCTGCTGCGCGATGCCAAGAGCGTGATCATCGTTCCCGGCTACGGCATGGCGGTGGCCCAGGCGCAGCACACGGTCAACGACATTGTGAAGACCTTGCGCGACAAAGGCGTGCAGGTGCGCTTTGCCATTCACCCGGTGGCAGGCCGCATGCCCGGGCACATGAACGTGCTGCTGGCCGAAGCCAAGGTGCCCTACGACATCGTGATGGAGATGGACGAGATCAACGAGGACTTCCCGGACACGGACGTGGCCATCGTCATCGGCGCCAACGACATCGTGAACCCCGCTGCGCAGGACGACCCCACCAGCCCCATTGCCGGCATGCCGGTGCTGGAGGTGTGGAAGGCCAAGACCTCCATCGTGATGAAGCGCTCGATGGCTTCGGGTTATGCCGGTGTAGACAACCCCTTGTTCTACAAGGAAAACAACCGCATGCTTTTTGGCGATGCCAAGAAAATGCTGGACGAAGTGCTCGCAGCGCTCAAAGCCTGACGGGCATAATCCGATCTCAGGAAAAGCACGGTCGTGCTGAAAATGACTGTGCTGTCCGGGCCCCAGAAAAACTTTTCAGGAGACAAATAAATGACCGACCGCCCCTGGCTGGCTGCTTACCCCCAAGGCGTTCCCGCAGACATTGACCCCACGCAGTACGCCTCTTTGGTCGCGTTGATGGATGAAGCCTTCCGCCAATATGCAGACCGCGTGGCCTACAGCTTCATGGGCAAGGACATCAGCTTTGCGCAGACCGATGCGCTCAGCCGCGCATTTGCTGCCTACCTGCAGGGCCTGGGCCTGGTCAAGGGCGACCGCGTGGCCATCATGATGCCTAACGTGCCCCAGTACCCCGTGGTGGTGGCCGCTGTGCTGCGCGCAGGCTTTGTGGTGGTCAACGTCAACCCGCTGTACACCCCACGCGAGCTGGAACACCAGCTCAAGGACTCCGGCTCCAAGGCCATCGTCATCATCGAGAACTTTGCCACCACGCTGCAAAGCTGCATTGCCAACACGCCCGTCAAGCATGTGGTGCTGTGCGCCATGGGTGACCAGCTGGGCTTCCTCAAGGGCATGCTGGTCAACTACGTGGTGCGCAACGTCAAGAAGCTGGTGCCCGAGTACAGCCTGCCCGGCGCCGTGCGCTTCAATGACGCGATTGCCAAGGGCCAGCGCGGCACGTTCAAGCCGGTGGACATCAAGCCCGATGACATCGCGCTTCTGCAATACACCGGTGGCACCACCGGCGTGAGCAAGGGCGCCGTGCTGCTGCACCGCAACGTGATTGCCAACGTGCTGCAGGCCGAGGCCTGGAACGAGCCAGTGATGAAGTCGCTGCCCGCGGGCGAGCAGCCCACCAGCATCTGCGCCCTGCCGCTGTACCATATCTTCGCCTTCACGGTGAACATGATGCTGGGCATGCGCACGGGCGGCAAAGTCATCCTCATCCCCAATCCGCGCGACCTGCCTGCGGTGCTCAAGGAGCTGTCCAAGCACACCTTCCACAGCTTCCCGGCGGTGAACACGCTGTTCAACGGCCTGGCCAACCACCCGGACTTCAACACCGTCAACTGGAAGAACCTGCGGGTTTCGGTGGGCGGTGGCATGGCGGTGCAAGGCGCCGTGGCCAAGCTCTGGCTGGAGAAGACGGGCTGCCCCATCTGCGAAGGCTACGGCCTGTCGGAGACCTCGCCCATCGTCAGCTGCAACCCCGTGACGGCCAAGGAGTTCACCGGCACCATCGGCGCGCCGCTGCCCAGCACCCTCATGAAGCTGCTGGACGACGATGGTCGCGAAGTGACCACCCTGGGCCAGTCGGGCGAAATCGCCATCAAGGGCCCGCAGGTCATGGCGGGCTACTGGCAGCGCCCTGACGAAACCGCCAAGGTCATGACCGAAGACGGCTACTTCAAGTCGGGCGACGTGGGCGTGATGGATGCGCGCGGCTACTTCAAGATCGTGGACCGCAAGAAGGACATGGTGCTGGTCAGCGGCTTCAACGTCTACCCCAACGAGGTCGAGGAAGTGGTGGCCGACATGCCTGGCGTGCTGGAATGCGCCGTGGTGGGCGTGCCCGACGAAAAGACGGGTGAGGCGGTGAAGCTCGTCATCGTCAAGAAAGACCCCGCCCTCACCGAAGCCCAGGTCAAGGAATACTGCAAGGCCAACCTCACGGGCTACAAGCAGCCCAAGGTGATCGAGTTCCGCACCGAACTGCCCAAGACCCCCGTGGGCAAAATCCTGCGCCGCGAACTGCGCGACAAGAAGTGACCTGACGCAAAGTCGCGCAACGGCTTTCGCCCGAGTAGCCAGAACCGTTCACGCTGAGCCTGTCGAAGCGCCGCGCAAGGCTTCGACAGGCTCAGCCCGAACGGATATTTGTAGTGCGAAGAGACACATCAGCCATTGAGAATCTGTTCAAAGTCGTACGGCCCCGCTGGGGCCGTTTTCCATGGCGCGGTCTCTTCAAAAGGTTCTGAACGCTAGCCCATCCCCCACAATCCTCCCCATGACCACCGCCATCCTCAGTGCCCTGCCCGAAGAACAAAGCTCCCTGCTGCAGCACCTGGCGCAGCCCCAACGCATCGTGCACGCCGGGCGCGCTTTTTGGCGGGGCGACTGGGAGGGGCACACCGTGGTGCTGGCACTGTCGGGCATTGGCAAAGTGGCAGCAGCCACCACGGCCACGGCGCTGGCAGAGCGTTTTGGCGTGGCGCGCATCGTCTTCACCGGCGTGGCCGGGGGCGTGGGCGATGGCGTGCAGGTGGGCGACGTGGTGGTGGCGCAAGACTATGTGCAGCACGACATGGACGCCTCGCCGATCTTTCCCCGCTGGGAGCTGCCCGGCTACGCCCGCACCCGCCTGGGCTGTGATGAGACACTGACTGCTATGCTTTTGGAAGCTGCTAGCGCTTATGTTGCAAGCGCTGGAGATCAATTTGATTCCAAATTGATCACGGGCCAGCCAAGGGTGCACCACGGGCTGGTCGCCAGCGGCGACCGCTTTGTCAGCGCCGCCGCCGAAGCCCAGGGCCTGCGTACCTCGCTGTGCGAAGCGGGCCACGATGTGCTGGCCGTAGAAATGGAAGGCGCCGCCGTCGCCCAGGTCTGCCACGACTACGGCCTGCCCTTCGCCGCCATGCGCGCCATCTCCGACCGCGCCGACGACACCGCGCACGTGGACTTCCCGGCGTTTGTGAACACCGTGGCAACACGCTACGCCGAACACATCATGCTGGGTTTTCTGCAGAAGCTATGAAATTCATAGCTTCTGGCGCTTACCTGGTAAGCGCTAGAGGTCGGTTCGATAGATGTTTGAGCTTAGGAAAAGAAAGCCAGGCGTAGAAACTGGCGCGCCACCAAGCCAGTGGCCGCCGCGCAAGGGCCGCCCCGCCGCGCTGGCGGCGTCCCCCTCAGGGGGAAGGCGCGCAGCGCCACAGGGGGGAGACCTATTTAAGCCAGCCGCGCTTGCGGAAGTACCACATCGGCCCCAGCGCGCTGGCGAGCATCAGCCCGATCACGTAGGGGTAGGCCGCGGCGCCCAGCAGTTCCAGTTCAGGAAACTTCAGGTTCATGCCGTACACGCTGGCGATCAGCGTGGGCGGCAGCAGTGCCACGCTGGCCACCGAGAAGATCTTGATGATCTTGTTCTGGTTGATGTTGATGAAACCGACGGTGGCGTCCATCAGGAAGTTGATCTTTTCAAACAGGAAGGCCGTGTGGTTGTCCAGCGACTCGATGTCGCGCAGGATCTGGCGGGCTTCTTCGAACTGCTCGGCGTTGAGCATCTTGGAGCGCATCATGAAGCTCACCGCGCGGCGCGTGTCCATCACGTTGCGGCGGATACGGCCGTTCAAGTCTTCCTGGCGGGCAATGGCGGCCAGCACTTCGCCCGCGCGGGTGTCGGTCACGTCGCCGGCCAGCACCTGCTTGCTGACTTTTTCCAGCTCGTCGTAGATGTTCTCCAGCGTGTCGGCCGAATACTCCGCATCGGCGTCGAACAGCTTGAGCAGCACTTCCTTGGCGTCTTCGATCAGCCCTGGCGCGCGGCGCGCGCGCAGGCGCAGCAGGCGAAACACCGGCACATCTTCGTCGTGGATGGAAAACAGCACGCCCCGGCTTTTGAGGTTGGCGTTGTGCTGGTTCAGGATGAAGGCCACGCGCACCGAGCGGGGGTCTTCGTCGTCGTCGATCAAGAAGTCGCTGCGGATGTGCAGCTCGCCGTTGTCTTCCTCGTAGAAGCGGGCGGATTCCTCAATGTCGTCGTCCATCGCATCTTCGGGGATGGACAGGCCGTAGTGCTGCTTGATCCAGCGCTTTTCTTCGAGGGTGGGGGATTCCAGATCCACCCAGATCGGCTGGAACTTGGTCAGCTCTTCCAGCGATTCGATTTCTTCCTGGAACAGCCGGCCATTGGCGAGCGTGAAGATGTTGAGCATAGGCTCACTCCCTTGTTTGGTGGCATCTGCGGTGTGGGGGGCTCGGGTTGCTTTCAACCCCACGTGGCGTGCCAGGGGAGCTGAAAGCTACCGACTCGGGTAGGTTTCCAAAACGCTGTCTCCGTTTGTCGATCAATAGCCGCCGATTATGGCACCGCACGCTGCGGCGCAAGGCCTGGCGCGCGCGGTTGCGACCCGTGTGCGTGGCGGGGTCTGAGGGGCTTCAGGCCGCCAGCACCAGTCTGGCCGTTAGCCAGAGCACGGCCAGGGCCAGCACCGCGGTGGTGGTTTGCCAAAATGCCACGGGGTTGCGCTCTACCAGCGGCACTGCCCGCCGGTGCTGCAGGCCGTGGCTGGGGAAGTGCAGGTCGTGCATGAACTCCGACACCGCCTCTTGCCGTTTGGCGGGGTCGGGGTGCAGGGCTTTTTGCAGCACCACATCCAGCCAGTCGGGCAGGTCAGGGCGCAGGTGGCGCACGGGCACGTAGCGCAGTTTGCGGGTGTCTGCCGGGGTGCGCAGGCGGGTGACTTGCAGGCCATATGGCAACTGGCCGGTGAGCATCTGGTACACCAGCACCGCCAGCGAGAAGAGGTCAGAGCGTGCGCTGCTGCCTTGCCCTGTGAAGTATTCGGGGGCGGTGTATTGCAGCGTGCCCTCGATGGCCGGGGGCTGGTGGGGATCGGTCAGGCCTTCGGTGAGCCCGGCCACATGGGTGGCGCCAAAGTCGATGATCTTGGCGGTGCCGCTGCGGTCAATCATGATGTTTTCGGGCCGCAGGTCCTGGTGCAGCATTTCCTTGCTGTGAAAGGCCTGCAAGCCCTTGGCGATTTGCGCCGCCAGGCTGCGCACGCTGTCCAGGTCGGGCGCGGGGTGGTCCATCATCCATCGGGCCAGGGTCTGGCCCTCGATGTATTCCATGGCGACGTACAGGTGCGTGCGCGGGCGCTGCGTGGCGTAGGGCCTGAGCACATGCGGGTTGTGCAGCCGCTGTGCCACCCACTCTTCCAGCACGAAGCGCTCCAGGTAGGCGGTGTCATCGCGCAGCGCTACAGACGGCAGCTTCAGTACCAGGGGCTGGCCGGTCTGTTCGTCTACGGCCAGGTACACATGGCTGCGGTCGCTGACATGCAGCTCACGCACCACCCGAAAGCCCTCAAACAGCATGCGCTCCGAGAGGATGGGGGGCATGGCCAGCCCCTGGCCCAGACCCTGCAGCGGCTGTGCCTGCGGCAGGCTGTCAATGCGCAGCAGCTGCACCGTGATGTCGTCCTCGGAGCCGCGCGCCTGGGCGATGTCCACCAGGGCTTGTGCGGCAGCGTCCAGATCGTTCGGAAACTGCTGCACGGCGCTGTGCACGCTGGCTGCGTCCAGGTGGGTGTAGGCCCCATCGGTGGCCAGCAGGTACAGATCGCCCGCCTCGGCCTCCAGGCAGTGGTAGTCGATCTCGATGTGCGGGCCGGTGCCCAGCGCCCGCCCGAGGTACGACTCCACCGACGACAGATGGACCCGGTGGTCTTCGGTGATTTGCTCCCACGCCGTGCCTTGCACCCGATAGATGCGCGCATCGCCCACATGCAGCACATGCACCTCGCGGCCTTTGACGACCAGGGCGCTGAAGGTGCAGACGTAGCCCCGGTCTTTGTCAAAGCGCGCGTGGCTGCGCATGGTTTGCGCATGCAGCCATGCATTGGTGGCACCCAGCACCCGTTGAGCGGAGCGGCGCACCGACCACGCATCGCTGGTGGCGTAATAGTCTTCCAAAAAACTGCGCACCGCGGCCGCGCTGGCCTCCTGGCTGACCGGGCTGGAGCCAATGCCATCGGCCAATGCCACCGCGATGCCCTTGCGGCTGCGCAGGGGCTCGTGGGGCAGCATGGCGCCATGGAAGTCCTGGTTGACGCCATGCACCCCGCCACGCGAGTGCTGGCCCAGCGTCACGCGCAGCGTCTGTGTCATGGTGCGTTGGGGGGAATCAAGGTGCGGTCATGGTGACCAGGTGCAAAGCGCGCCGGGCTGGGGCTTGCCAGGCCCAGCGCCCCGTGCAGTGGTCAGGACACCTTGCGCTTGGGGGCGGTTTTATAGTGCGTCGAATACAGGGTGGCGCCCACAAACGTCAGGCCGCCCACCAGGTTGCCCAGCACCGTGGGCAGTTCGTTCCAGATCAGGTAGTCCATCAGCGTGAACTTGCCGCCCAGCATGAGGCCTGTAGGGAACAGGAACATATTGACGATGGAATGTTCGAAGCCCATGTAGAAGAAAACCATCACAGGCATCCACATGCCGATGGCCTTGCCCGAGACCGTGGTGGACATCATGGCCGCAACCACGCCGGTGGACACCATCCAGTTGCACATCACAGCGCGAATAAACAGCGTGAGCATGCCTGCGGCGCCATGCGCGGAATAGCCCAGCGTACGGCCTTCGCCGATGTGCCCCAGCTTTTCACCCACGGCACCGGGTGCCTCGCTGAAGCCGAAGGTGAGGATGATGGCCATGAACACGGCCACCGTGAGGGCGCCCGCAAAATTGCCGCAGAACACCAGGCCCCAGTTGCGCATCACGCCGCCCCAGGTGGCACCGGGGCGCTTGTCCATCACTGCCAAGGGGGCCAGGGTGAAAACGCCGGTGAGCAGGTCAAACCCCATCAGGTACAGCATGATGAAACCCACCGGGAACAGCATGGCCCCGATGAGGGGGTTGCCCGTGTTGACGGTGACGGTGACCGCAAAGGCGGCGGCCAGCGCCAGGATGGCGCCCGCCATGTACGAGCGGATCAGCGTGTCGCGGGTGGACATCAGCAACTTGGATTCACCAGAATCCACCATCTTGGTGACGAACTCGGCAGGGTTGAGATAGGCCATTTGACTTCCTTGGGACGGGGTACGGGCGGAGCCACCTCAGGCAAGGCTCTGGGTGGCGCGTGAAAGAACGCGGTGCGCTGCAGGGACGCCGTTATCCCTGTGTGCACGCTTGCGTGGCTTGCGGAAGGTTCCGCGGTGAAGTTCGTGCCGCCATCAGCCCGGACTGTTCTGTGTATTTGCAAGTTCCATGCCGCCCTGCGGGGGGGCGTCAGGGCTGCGGCGCTGCACGGAGAGGTTTCACTGCAGTGCTCGCGCACCTGACGCGGGCGTGGCAAAGGCCAGGTCGGGCAGTGCCAACGTGGCCTCAGCCACTTCCAGCAGGCGGCGGTTCTGGTCCATGGATGTTTTTTGCAGGGCGCGGAAGGCCACGTCTTCCGTCATGCCCAGCCGGGCCATCAGCACCCCCTTGGCGCGCTCGATGATCTTGCGCTCGTTCAGGGTGCGGCGGGTGGCTTCGAGTTCGGCCTCCATCTGTGCCATGCGCTGCGATTGCGTGCGCAGCAGCTCCCGCAGCGGGGTGGGCTCAGCGCCGGTCGGCGGGTGGTCTGCCTGTTCGGGCGGGGTAGGGTGCGTGCTGCCCGTTTCAAAAAAGCGATCCACCGCGTGCGTGCGCTGCGGCGGGTTTTCGCGCAGAAGGCGCAGCAGGTTGCGAGAGTCCTGCAGGTCCTGCTGCGCATGTGCGATGCGCGCGTCGCACTCTTCGCGCAGGCGCTGGACCAAAGCCCCTTGCAGCTGCCACAGCCCGTCCATGCGCTCGGAGCAGGCGCCGAACCAGGTGCGGCTCAGGTCGCTGTCGAGCGCTGAGCCGGGGCGCGCCACACACAGCGCGCGCCGCAGGCGCTCCAGTGTGGCCATGCAGGGGGCCAGTTGCAGCTCATCCCAGCGGGCGCGCAGGGCGGGCTCTGCAAAATCACCAAACACGCGCAGGCTCCGCTCCTGTGCATCAATCAAGTGCAGCAGGCGTTGCTGGTGGGCTTCCTGGCAGTGGCCCGATGCGTACAGCAAGGCGCCCATGGCCCGTTCCTGGCCCGCCTCTTCCGTGGCCTGCACGGCGTGCAGCAAGGCCACCAGCAAGCGCGACACACTGGGCACGCCTGCGGTGTCGGCCATGTGGAACACCAGCTCCACCAAACCGGCGATCAGGTGGCTGTAGGCCGCCACGGCATCGAGCGCGCTCATGGCCTGCCGGTCAATCTGCAAGCGCAAGGCAGGCAGAGATTCCAGCCCGAGCAGTGCCCAGGCCATGAGCGACAGCGTCTGGGCCGAGGTGCCCTGCGCCGGGTCCATCTGCGCGCTGAACACCTGCCGCAGTTTTTCCTCGTGCAGCAGGGCTTCGTTGACTGCCTGGTGGCGCACCTCGGCAAACCGCTGGGTTTGCGAGGCCAGGTAAATGCACGACGCCCCGCGTTCGCGTTGCAGGCGCTGCACCAGCTGCCCGATCACGTCCACCCACTCCGCCTTGTGTGCCAGGTGGCGCAGGGCGTCGATTTCCTGCTGCTTGGAGCTCAGCACCAGGTTGGCGACAGACAGGGTGGGGGTCGTATCGGGCATGGGTGGTTCCTCGATCCTTTTCGAAAGGGCTGGGTGGTGCGGCTTTCAGGCCACCGCCACGCGAATGCGGCCTTGGTGGGCCTGCACCGGGTGGGTGCGAACCGAGTGCTCCGGCTGCTCCAGGCATTCGCCGGTCTGCAGGTCAAAGTGGTTTTTGTAGAGGGGCGATGCCACCACCACGCGGTCGCCCAGGTTGCCCACCAGCCCGCGCGACAACACGCTGGCGCCCGACTTGGGGTCCACGTTGTCAATCGCGAACCAGCGGTCGGTGCCGGTGCGAAACACGGCCACATGGCGGCTGCCCACGAGCGCGCACACGCCGGTGTTGGGAAGGATGTCTTCGACCGCGCAGACGTCGGTCCAGTGCAAAAGTGCTTCGGTCATTGGGGGCCTTCTTGAAACAATGGGGAACCGGCCACGTCAGGCCACGCGCCGCAGGGCGATGGTGGGGCGTGTGGGCTGCGGGCGCTCTTGCGTGCTGGCCGGGCGGATCTGGCCGCGCTCGTGCACGAACACCACGTTCTCGTCGGGCTGGTCGCTGTTGACGAAGGTGCGAAAGCGCTTGCGTGTTTCGGGGTCGGTCACCGCGGTTTTCCATTCGCACTGGTAGGTGTCCACCACTTGCTGCATCTGCAATTCCAGCTCGGCGCACAGGCCCAGGCTGTCTTTTTGCAGCACGTCCTTGAGGTAGTCCAGGCCACCTTCGAGGTTCTCGCGCCAGGTGCTGGTGCGCTGCAGCCGGTCAGCGGTGCGCACGTAGAACATCAGCACCCGGTCGATCATGCGCACCAGGTCTTGCTTCGTGAGGTCCGATGCGAACAGCTCGGCATGGCGCGGCTTCATGCCGCCGTTGCCGCAGATGTAGAGGTTCCAGCCCTTTTCGGTGGCAATGACGCCGATGTCCTTGCCCTGCGCCTCGGCGCATTCGCGGGTGCAGCCCGACACACCAAACTTGATCTTGTGTGGCGCCCGCAGGCCTTTGTAGCGGTTCTCCAGCTCCACCGCCAGGCCCACGCTGTCCTGCACGCCGTAGCGGCACCAAGTCGATCCCACGCAGCTCTTCACCGTGCGCAGCGATTTTCCATATGCGTGGCCGGACTCGAAGCCGGCGGCGATCAGCTCTTCCCAGATCAGCGGCAACTGTTCCACCCGTGCACCAAACATGTCCACGCGCGCACCGCCCGTGACCTTGGTGTACAGCCCGTACTTCTTGGCCACCTGGCCCACGGCGATCAGCCCGTCGGGCGTGACTTCGCCGCCGGGCATGCGTGGCACCACGGAATAGGTGCCGTCCTTCTGGATGTTGCCCAGGTAGTAGTCGTTGGTGTCCTGCAGGCTGGCCAGTTCCTTCTTGAGCACAAACTCGTTCCAGCACGACGCGAACACGCTGGCCGCCACGGGCTTGCAGATGTCGCAGCCCATGCCTTTGCCGTGGCGGGCCAGCAGGTCGTCGAAGGTCTTGATCTGTCCCACGCGCACCAGGTGGTAGATCTCCTGGCGCGAGTACGCGAAGTGCTCGCAGAGGTGGTTGTTCACCGCCAGGCCCCGGCGTGCCATCTCGGCCTTCATGACCTGGGTGACCAGGGGCACGCAGCCGCCGCAGGTGGCGCCCGCCTTGGTGCAGGCCTTGATGTCCGCAATGGTGCATGCGCCGTTGCCCACGGCTTCGCAGAGGTTGCCCTTGGTGACGTTGTTGCATGAGCAGATCTGCGCCGTGTCGGGCAGCGCATCCACGCCCAGGCCGGGCTTGGCCTTGCCCTCGCTGGACGGGAAGATCAGGAACTCGGGGTCTTCAGGCAGGGTGATGCCGTTGAGCGCCATCTGCAGCAGCGTGCCGTATTCAGCCGCATCGCCAATCAACACTGCGCCCAGCAATTGCTTGCCGTCTTCGCTGATGACGATCTTCTTGTAGACCTGGCGGCGTTCGTCCACGTACTGGCAGCTTCGGCTGTGGGGCGTCTTGCCATGGGCGTCGCCAATGCTGGCCACATCCACGCCCATGAGCTTGAGCTTGGTGCTCATGTCCGCGCCCACAAAGGCTGCAGCGGCATCGCCTGCAATGTGGCGTGCCGCCACGCGGGCCATGTCGTAGCCGGGGGCTACCAGGCCGAAGGTCTGTTCGTTCCACGAGGCGCACTCGCCAATGGCGTACACATCGTGGTCGCTGGTGCGGCAGGCGCTGTCGATGGCGATGCCCCCGCGCGGCCCAATGGCCAGCAGGCATTGCCGCGCCAGCTCGTCGCGCGGCCGAATGCCGGCCGAGAAGACCACCATGTCGGCCTCCAGATGCGACCCATCGGCAAACACCATGCGGTGGCGGGCGCGGGCGCCATCGGTGATCTGCTGCGTGTTGCGGCCCGTGTGCACCTGCACGCCCAGGCGCTCGATCTGGGCCTGCAGCACCCGGCCGCCGCCTTCGTCCACCTGCACGGCCATCAGGCGGGGGGCGAACTCCACCACATGGGTTTCCAGGCCCATGTCGCGCAGGGCCTTGGCGCATTCCAGCCCCAGCAGGCCGCCGCCAATCACCACGCCCGAGCGGGCCTTGGCCCCTGCGGCCTGCATGGCTTCCAGGTCTTCGATGGTGCGGTACACAAAGCAGTGAGGGCGGTCGCGCCCCGGCACCTGGGGCACGAAGGGATTGGAGCCTGTGGCCAGCACGAGCTTGTCGTACGGCAGGACTTCGCCATCCTGCGTGGTGACGGTATTGGTGCGCCGGTCAATGCTGGCGGCGCGCGTGGCCAGCCGCAGCGAAAAGCCGGTGCGCTCGAAAAAGCCGGGCTCTACCAGAGACAGCTCGGCGGCAGATTTGCCGCTGAAGAATTCGGAGAGGTGAACGCGGTCGTACGCGGGGCGGGGTTCTTCGCACAGCACCGTGACTTCCACGCCGGTAATACCGGTCTCGGCCAGGCTCTCCAGAAACTTGTGGCCCACCATTCCGTGGCCAATGAGAACAATCTTCATGCTTGCAATCCTGCTATGGCCCGGGTCAGCGGTGGGGCGGATTGCAGTGCACCGGCCAGGGGTGACTGGCAAGGGTGCAATGCATCCTCCGCTGGCGTGCGGGCCTGTTGTGGAACAACCGGTACGCTGGGCATGGGCCCAGCTTGGGGGTTCCGCCATCGTTAGCGGAGGTCACGGGTCGCCGCAGGCGGCATCACCTGCGTCAGTCAGGTAGGTGGCAATATCCGTGCCCGCTTTGGCTGCGGGCAGGTGCCTCGCTTCCGCAGGCTCAGGCGGTATGTGGTTGCCAAGGCGGTGCGTCGCAGCCCCGGATTGGTGCGGGAGCACCAGCCTTGGAGCAGATGGCGCACCTTTGGGGATGGCCAAGCGATCAGCCGCAAGGGCAATTGGCCCCGCGCCTCAGCGGGCGCGGTTTAGCCCGAGTTGGCAGTGCTGCCCTCTGCCTTGCGCACCAGCGCCAGTGCACGGCACAGGTCGGCCCAGGTGGCTGCTTTGGCGTCTTGCGACCGCAGCAGGAAGGCCGGGTCGTAGGTGACCACGGCCGGGCGCCCGGCCACGGTGTGCGGCACGGCGCGCAGCCTGCCCAGGGGCTCGGTGCGGCCCAGGGCGGCGCGGGCGGCTACATGCCCCAGCACCAGCACCAGTGCGGGCTGCAGGGTGGTCACCACCTCGGCCAGCGCTGCGGCCACGTCGGCTGGCGCAGCGGCCCCTTCGGCCGTGCGGGCGCCGGGGGCGGGGCGTTCCAGCGCTGCCACGAACACGCGGGGGTGGCGGTGCAGCTGCATGGCGCGCAGCATGTTGTCCAGCAGCTTGCCCGCATCACCCCCCAGAGGGTCGGCGGCCGCAATGCCTTCGGTCACGATGAGCCAGCCAGCGCCCAGCCCTGGCGGCGTTTGTGCCGGATCCGCCGTCGGGTACAGCAACTGCGGTGCGTGCAGGCGCAGCGCAGGGGCTGCGCCTGGTGCGCCCAGACCCGCATGAGCGGCTGGCGCCGCCGGTGCGGGCGCGGTGGGTGCCCTGGCGGCAGGTACCGGGCTAGGCTGGGCCATGGCGGGTGCGGCTGGCAGGGGCGCGGTGGCGGGTAAGGGCACTGCTGCCGCAGCAGGCGGCGGGGCGGCTGGGGCCTGGGGGGCAGCGGTTTCGGCACGGGTCCAGACGGTCACGCCCATCTCTTGCAGCATGGCGCGCTGGCGCGCATCAAGGTTCAGGCTCATGGCGATGGGCTCACAACAGGGTCTGGCCAGACGGGGGTGAATGGAGTAGCGGAGTTCATCACAGCGGCAGGCTCATGACCACGGCATCTTCACGTTGCCCGTGGGCGGCCGGGTAGTAGCGTTTGCGTTCCCCCACGCGGCGGAAGCCATGGGCCTCATACACCTGCTGGGCGCGCAGGTTGCTGGCGCGCACTTCCAGCCACAGCCACTGCGCCCCGCGTCCGCGTGCCCACAGGGCCAGGGCGTCCAGCAGCACCCGTGCCCAGCCCTGGCGCTGGTAGGCGGGGGCGACGGTGATGTTGAGCAGGTGTGCTTCTTCCACCCCCAGCATCGCCACAAAGTAACCCAGCAGGTGGTCGCCCGCCATGAGCAGCTGGCATTCGTAGCCTGCGGTCAGGGCGTCGGTGAAGTTGCCGCGCGTCCAGGGGTGGGAATAGGCGCTGAATTCCACGTCCAGCAGCGCATCGAGGTATTCGGGCGTGAGCTTCTCAAAGCGCACCTCCAGCGCGTTTTCCGCTGCGGGGGCGGCAGACGATCGCACGGCGCTCATGGTGCGGTGGTGCCTGCAGCGGCCTGGGCGCGCAGGGCTTCGCGCTCGGCAGTGGTTTGTGCCACCTTGTCACGGATGTAGCGCGGCAGCGCCTCGCTGGCGGGCACGGCGGCGCCGGCAGCCAGCAGGGCCGGGGCCAGGCGCAGCAGGGCGGTGGCGGTGGGCAGGGCTGGCACATGGCGGGCCTGGGGCAGCAGGCGCTCGCCGTAGGCGGCGTGTGCGTTGCCAGCCACGGTCCACAGGGCTGCATCGGCCAGCGTCAGCGCTTCGGGGGCGCACAGGCCAAAGTCGGCATCGGTGCTCCATTGCCGGGTGGCCTCTTGCCAGGTGCACTGGGCGCTGTAGACCTCGTTCATGCGTGCATCCAGCACCGCCAGCACCTGGGTGCAGCCGTGCTGGTGGCGTGCTTCTTCGGCCACGGCCAGCAGGGTGTCCACCGGCACCACGGGCGTGCCCTGGCCGTTGCGGGCACCAAACGCCAGGCCCTGCGCCACCGCACAGGCCGTGCGCAGCCCGGTGAAGGAGCCGGGCCCCCGGCCGAAGACGATGGCGTCGAGCGTGTCAAAGCCCAGCCCTGCCTCGGCCAGCAGCCGCTGAATGGCCGGGATCAACGCCGCAGAAGCCTGCGCGCCCCCGGCGCCCGTGTGCTGCCACACCGCATCGCCGCGCTGCACGGCGATGGAAAGGGTGTCGGTGCTGGTATCAAAAGCAAGCAGGTTCATGGGCCTAGGGTTCACGGACGGGGCTGCGCTGCTGGCGCGCGGGTGGGGCAGAAATGCCCAAAGGGCAATTATCGGTGGTTGCGGTGATGGGGCGGGTGGCACGGCGTCGCAGGGGCGAGGCGCCTGCTTTTTTCATGGAGCGTGGGCAGAGATTCCCTAGACTCTCCGGTATGTGGAATTTTTCTGTCTCGGGGTTTTTTGCCGCCTTCGCACCAATGGCTCTTTTGCGGAACGGCAGTTTGCCGGTCATTCCCCCGGCTCGAGTGCGTGCCTGGGTGGGGTCTGTGGGTCTGGCCGTGGGGCTGTGCGGGGTGATGCCTGCCAGTGCACAGCCTGCCGGTGCGCCGCCCTTGCCGCCGGAGGTGGAAGCCGCCCTGGCCCGCGCCAAGCTGCCGCGCGAATCCTTGAGCGTGCTGGTGGCCGATGCGCAGGGCGGTGCACGCACGCCGCCCCGGTTGGCGCACCGGGCGCAGGTGCCCGTCAACCCGGCTTCGGTGATGAAGCTGGTCACCACCTATGGAGCGCTGGAGCAGCTCGGACCGGCTTACACCTGGAGCACGCCGGTGTTTGTGGAGGGGGCGGTGCAGGGTGGCAGCCTCAAGGGCAACGTCTATATCCAGGGCCAGGGCGACCCCAAGCTGGTGGTGGAGCGCCTGTGGCTGCTGATGCGGCGCCTGCAGGCGCAGGGCATTCAGGTCATCGTGGGCGACATCGTGCTCGACCGCTCTGCCTTTGATGTCCCCGAGCAAGACCCCGGCCGTTTCGATGGCGAGCCCTTGCGCCCCTACAACGCATCGCCCGACGCGCTGCTGCTCAACTACAAGTCCAGCGTGATGACCTTTGTGCCCGACGCGCCTGCCGGGCTCGCACACATCCAGTACGACCCGCCGCTGGCCGGGGTGCAGCGCCCGGCCACGGTGGCCCTGGCCCCGCCGGGGGCAGATTGCGGCGACTGGCGCGGCGCCTTGCGCGCGGAATTGAACGACCCGCTCAAGGTCGTCTTCCAGGGGGCTTACCCCGCCGCCTGCGGCGAGCGGGTCTGGCCCGTGGCCTACCCCGCGCCACGGGAGTTTGCCGCCCGCGCGGTGGAAGGCATGTGGCGCGAATTGGGAGGCAAGCTCACCGGCAGCGTGCGAGAAGGCAAGGTGCCCGCGGGGCTCAAGCCAGCGTTTGTCAGCACCTCGCCCGCGCTGGCCGAGGTGGTGCGCGATGTGAACAAGTACAGCAACAACGTCATGGCGCAGCATGTTTTTCTGACCCTGGCGCGCCAGAAAAACGGCGTGGCCACGCTGGACGGTGCCCGTGAAACCCTGCGCCAGTGGTGGCAAGCCCGCTTTGCCGATGTGGACGCCCCCGTGCCCGACAACGGCGCGGGCCTGAGCCGCGATGCGCGCATCACCGCCCAGGCGCTGGCGCGCATGCTGCAGGCCGCCTGGGCCTCGCCCGTCATGCCAGAGCTGGTGGCTTCGCTGCCCATTGCCGGGGTAGACGGCACGCTGCGCCGCAGCCAGAGCCGCAGTGCTGCTCACCTCAAAACCGGCAGCCTGCGAGACGTGATGGCCGTGGCCGGATACGTGCACGCGCAAAGCGGGCGCCGCTACGTGCTGGTGGCCATCGTCAACCACCCCAATGCCAATGCGGCCCGGCCCGTGCTGGACGCCCTGACGGATTGGGCTGCCAAGGATTAAGTGCTATTAAAAAAATAGCTGGTGGCGCTTTTCCTGATTGGCCTGGTGCCAATTTTTATTCAAAATCACGATGGGACGACGCCTTGGGGCACCGCGCTGGCATTCCACCCACACGCGCTGCACCCCGCCGCTGTTTCTTTATCACCCACCCTGTCTTTCATTCGAAAGCCCCCATGCCCCTGACCGAGCTGATTGGCTACCTTGCCGCCACGTTGACCACCTGCAGCTTTGTGCCCCAGGCCTGGCACACCTTCCGCACCCGCGATGTCAGTGGCATCTCGTTGGGCATGTACAGCGTGTTCACCACCGGGGTGGCGTTGTGGCTGGCCTACGGCATCGCCTTGCAGGCCTGGCCCATCGTGGTGGCCAATGCCATCACGCTGCTGCTGGCCAGCACCATCCTGGGCATGAAGCTGCGTTTTCGCCGCGCGCCCGGCCGCTGAACGCAGCTCTGTCGCCTACGCGTCATGAAGGGCGGGGTTGCCGCGTTATCCCCTATGGATGCTGCACCGCAGGTGCGCGCACCATGCCTTCCTTTCTGGTCATCCACGAGGGATTTTCATGACACTGTTTCGCCTTTCCTGTGTGGCGGCTGCGGCCGCGTTGCTGGTCGCCTGTGGCGGCTCTGACGATTCCGTTCGCGGTGAGTTGATTGACCCGCCCGCCGTGGTCACCACCCTCACGGCCGCGCAGATCGACGCCACCACCGCAGCCAGCGGCCTGCAGGCCCTGAGTGGCAAGGCCAAGTGCGATGTGAAGGTGGTGGCGCTGAACTACCGCACGCCAGGCGTCAAAGAAGGCGAGATGAGCAACGCATCGGGCGTCATGCTGGTGCCCGGCGGCATGTGCTCGTCCGCCGCGCCGCTGGTGGCCAATGCCCGGGGCACCGAGGTGCTCAAAACCCGTACCCTGGCCAACCCGCAAGACGGCGAAACCTTCCTGCTGGCTGCTATGTATGCCGCTCAGGGCTATGCCGTGGTCGCCACCGACTACCTGGGCTATGCCAAGTCCACTTACGCATTCCACCCCTATCTGCACGCCGATTCCCAGGCCACCACCATCATCGACTCGGTGCGTGCCGCCCGCAATGCCGCTGATGCGGTGGGCGCCAAGCTCTCGGGCAAGGTGATGTTCACCGGCTACTCGCAAGGCGGCCACGCCTCCATGGCGGCCCACCGCGCTGCCGAGCGTGACCACGCCGGCGAGTTCAACGTGGTGGCGGGCGCGCATTTGGCGGGGCCGTACAACCTGTCGGGCTCGTTGCAGGTGCCGAGCGCGGTGGCAGGCGTGCAGTTCTTTGTGCCCATGATCGTCACTTCGTGGCAAAAGATCTACGGCAACATCTACGGTAGCCCTTCTGAAGCCTTCAAAGCGCCCTACGCCAGCTACATTGAAAACCTGCTGCCCAACCCCACGCTGACCTATACCACGTTGGTCACATCGGGCAACCTGCCCGGCGGCACGCCCGATCAGGCCCGTGACGCGTTGTTCCAGACCGCCTTCCTGACCGGGGCCCAGCAAGGCGGCAACAACCCGCTGTACCAGGCGGGCAAGAAGAACGACCTGCTCGGCTGGACGCCCAAAGCCCGTGTGCTGCTGTGCGGTGGCGCTGGTGACCCCACCGTGCCGCCTGCCGTGCACCAGGTGGTGATGAAGGCTGACTTTGACAAGCGCGGCGTGACCAACGTCACCTCGGTGGATGTGGATGCCGCCATCCAGGCCACGTACGGCCCCGACGGCAAAGCGCCGACCGACCCCACTTCGGCCGCCTTCGCCACCTATTACGGCAACTACCACGGCCGCTATGAGCCACCGCTGTGCCATGCCCAGGCGCGCGGCCTGTTCGACACGGTCAAGTAACCTGCCGCCACACCGCACGCTGCCACGATCAAGCGTGCGGGCAACAAAAAAACCGACCCTGGGGTCGGTTTTTTTGTTGGAGGCCTGGGCCTGCCCAAAGGGCAGTGCCAGGCAGTCCGTGCGGCTTACCAGCGCGAACGCAGGCGGTTGTAAGCGTAGGTGCCAAACTGGCGCTGGGCCGAAGGAGTCAGGTACACCGAGTCAGCAAAGGCGTACTTGTCCTGGTTGGCACTGGCCAGCAGGGTGGAGGTGGTGCACAGCGCAGAGTTCACCTTGCCTGCGCCAATGCCGATACCGTCGGTAGCGTCCACCGACGTGCACACGGCCTTGGTGGCGTTTTCAAAGCCGTAGGCCGATGGGTTGCTGGTGTACAGGTTCACGTAGTAGGCCAGGTCCACGTACAGCACGTTGGCGCCCAGGTCCACGATGCCCACGAGCAGGCCTTCGTTGAAGGCGCTGCTGGCCGAGTTCAGCACGGTGGTGCGGCCAATGTCGGTGGCCCAGGGGGTCTTGCTCAGGTCGTAGGTGCCTGTCACCACAACGTACTTGGCGCCCGCGTTCACCAAGCGGCGAATCTGCGCAGCGAAATCGGTACCCGCCTGGCGCGAGGCCGTGATCATCTGCTCTGTGGTCATGGTACCGGCGTTCACGGCGGCCATGTTGGCAATCACATCGCTGATGCCGCCGTTGATCATCACCAGGTCATCGCCCGTGAAGGTGTTGCTGGCCAGGAAGCTGTCGATCTGCTCTTTCACCGTCAGCGTGGTGTTGCTGCCAGCGGCATCGGGCTTGGCCACGATGCGGGCATTGCCTGCGGCGTAGCTCTTGCCGCCAGCCGAAGAGGCGGCGAGGGTCTTGCCATAGCCCGAAGCCACCTGCAGTGTCCAGTTGTTGACCGAGCCGTCGTTGACGGTGTAGCGCGTGCCTTTTTGGCCCACATCGCTCATGCCATCGCCGAAAGCAATCATGCGCTGCGGCGAGATGGCCGATTCGGTGGTGCTGGAACCGCAAGCCGCAAGCAGCGCTGCCGACGCACAGGCGGCGACCATCAAGCTGCGGCGCATCCAATTTGCTGCCATGTATTTCTCCAAAAAAGTGGGGGGTAGTTTAACGATGCCGAGTCAACGCATGTAAAGCGACTTCGGGATCCATACTTGCAATATTCGTGTTTCGGCTCCGCGAGCTCTGCCACTGGCACTGTCGAGGCCAGCGGCCGCCGCGCAAGGGCCGCCCCGCCGCGCTGGCGGCGTCCCCCTGGGGGGAAGTCGCGAAGCGGCTCAGGGGGGCTTCCAATCTATGCTGCCGCGGCGCGCTGCAACCGGTCGCGCACGCCTTCCCATTCAGGGGTGGCGGGCGGGGTTTCAATCCAGATCAGCTTCACGCCCTGGTCATCAAACGCGCGCAGCGCCGCGAACAGCTGCTGGGCCGCTGCGCTGGCGTCGTCTGGCATGCGGCGCATGACCAGCTTGGACGACTGGGTGCGCAGCGCAGCGCGCGCATACACGGCAATGTGGGCGGCTTCGGCGCCCAGCAGGTCCAGCCCGGTTTGCAGGGCCTTGGCGTCCATCAGCCGCACCTTGGCAGCCGGGGCGTAGTGCGCCTCCAGCGTGCCAGAGGCGCGCGGGGTGTGATGGGGCAGGTCTTCTTTGGACAGCGGCGCCATGCCGCAAGCCTGCTGGATCTGCTCGCGCGTGATGGCGCCGGGGCGCAGCAGCACGGGCACGCCCCGCGTGCAATCGACGATGGTGCTTTCAATGCCCACCTGGCACGGGCCGCCGTCCAGCACCAGCAGCGCCTCGCCCAACTCGTCCTGCACATGCTGGGCGGTGGTGGGGCTCACGCGGCCAAAGCGGTTGGCGCTGGGCGCGGCCACGCCCCACACGGGGGCATCACCGGGCACGGCGGCATCGGCCGGTGCAGCGCAGGCCACCAGCAGCGCGTGCGCCACCGGGTGGGCCGGGCAGCGCAGGCCCACGCTGTCTTGCCCGCCCGTGGCGGCGGTGGCCACGCCACTCAGGCGCGGCAGGATGAGGGTGAGGGGGCCGGGCCAGAACGCATCGACCAGCTTTTGCGCAAACGCGGGCACCTCGCTGGCAAAGTGGGCAATGCCTGCGGCGTCGGCCACGTGCACGATCAGCGGGTGGTCGCTGGGGCGGCCCTTGGCTGCAAAAATCTGCGCCACGGCAGCGTCGCTGCTGGCGTCGGCGGCCAGGCCGTACACGGTTTCGGTGGGCAGGCCCAGCAGCGCACCGCTGCGCAGGGCGCGTGCGGCGGTGTCGATGGCCGAAGGATCGTTGCCGTCGAGGATCATGGTCAGAACGCGTCAATGCCCAGCAGGGCTGCCGCCTTCAGGGCAGTTGCGCGCGCTGCTTCGGGCGTGGCGGCGGTGATGTTCAGGTGCCCCATCTTGCGGCCGCGCTTGGCGTCGCGCTTGCCGTACAGGTGCAGGTGGGTGCCGGGCAGGGCCAGCACTTCGGCCCACGGTGGGGTCTGTGCGGCATCGCCCTGGGCAAACCACAAGTCGCCCAGCAGGTTGAGCATGACAGCGGGGCTGTGCTGGCGCGGCTGCGTGAGCGGCAGGCGTGCCATGGTGCGCACCTGCAGCTCAAACTGCGACACGTCGCAGGCGTTCTGGCTGTAGTGGCCGCTGTTGTGGGGGCGGGGGGCGATCTCGTTGACCACGAGGCTGCCGTCCTGCAGCACGAAAAATTCCACGCACAGCACGCCCACGTACTGCAGGCCTTCTGCTACAGATTTTGCAGCGGCTACCGCTTGTGCAGCAAGCGCTGGAGGCAGATTTCCATCGTAAACCTCGGTTACCGCCAGAATACCGTCACGGTGCAGGTTGCGCTGCACGGGCAGGTGGACCATGGCGCCGTCGTGGCCACGGGCGACCAGCACGGAGCATTCGAGCTGCAGGGGCAGCATTTTTTCCAGCACGCAAGGCACCTGGCCGACGGAATCCCACGCGGCGGCCAGCTCGGCGGGCGTCTTCACGCGTACCTGGCCTTTGCCGTCGTAGCCCATGCGGGCGGTTTTCAGAATGCCCGGCAGCAAATCAGCGGAAACCGCTTCGAGTTGGCTGGCCGTTTCGATCACCGCATACGGTGCGCAAGGCACGCCGCAGGCCACAAAGTGCGCCTTCTCGCGTGCGCGGTCTTGCGCTACCGACACGGCGCTGGCGGCGGGCGACACGGGCCGTTGCGCGGCCAGGGCCGCGAGCGCGGCAGCGGGCACGTTCTCGAACTCGGTCGTCACCGCATCGGCCACGCGGGCCAGCTCGGCCAGGCCCTGTGGGTCTTCGTAACCGGTCTGAATGTGGTGGTGGCTCACCAGCCCGGCGGGGCTGGTCGGGTCCGCATCCAGCACGGCGGTGAAGTAACCCATGGCCTGCGCCTGGTGCACAAACATGCGGCCCAGCTGGCCGCCGCCCAGCACGCCCAGGGTCGATCCTGGCAAGAGAGGTTGGTTGGGGCTCATGCGGCGGGTGGCAAGGTCATGTTGCGGGCCACCTCGGTTTGCTCTGCGCGGAAGGCTTCCAGGCGCTGGCGCAGTTCGGGGCTTTCGTTCGCCAGCAGGGCCACGGCAAACAGGGCGGCGTTGGCTGCACCTGCGGTGCCGATGGCAAACGTGGCCACGGGAATGCCCTTGGGCATTTGCACAATGCTGTGCAGCGAGTCCACACCCTGCAGGTGGCGGCTGGCCACGGGCACGCCCAGCACCGGCACGGTGGTCTTGGCGGCGATCATGCCGGGCAGGTGGGCAGCACCGCCCGCACCGGCGATGATGGCCTTCAGGCCCCGGCCTGCAGCGGCTTCGGCGTAGGCAAACATGTCGTCGGGCATGCGGTGGGCCGAGACCACGCGGGCCTCGTGCGCGATGCCGAACTGCTCAAGAATTTGCACTGCGTGCTGCATGGTGTCCCAGTCGCTGCTGGAACCCATGACGACGCCGATCTGGATGGATTTCATGGTGTGTGGGGGTGGCGCTGCGGCCGCATGGCGCAGCCGCTCGCAATGGATGGAACCCGCGATTTTACTTTTTGCGTCCCCCCACGGCACATCCGGTCCCAGGCTTGGGCCAAAATAGCGCGAACTTGCCTTTGAAAGGGCCTTGCTGGCCCGCTTTTTGCCCATGATCGACATCACCGTAGAGAATTTTGAAACCGAGGTGGTTGCCGCCTCGATGACCGTGCCCGTGCTGGTGGACTTCTGGGCGCCCTGGTGCGGCCCCTGCAAGTCGCTGGGCCCGGTGCTGGAAAAGCTCGAAGTGGAATATGCAGGCCGCTTCAAGCTGGCCAAGATCAACTCGGACCAGCAGCAGCAACTGGCGGGCATGTTCGGTATTCGCAGCATTCCCACCTGCGTGCTGCTCAAGAACGGCCAGCCCGTGGACGGATTCATGGGCGCACAGCCCGAGGGCCAGGTGCGGGCCTTCCTCGACAAGCATGTACCCAGCGAGGGCGCGCTGGAGGCCGAGGCCGATGTGGACGAGGCCCACGAACTGCTGGAGTCTGGCGACACCCAGGCCGCGCTTTCCAAGATGGCCGATGCCCTGGCCGCCGACCCGGCCAACGACGACGCCCGCTTTGACTACGTGCGCCTGCTGATTGCCACCGGCGGCTACGAAGAGGCCGATGCCCTGCTGCAGGAACCCCTCAAGCGCATTCCCCAGCCGCTGCGCTTCGATGCGCTGTGGCGCTGGCTCGACGCCCTGCAGTTCGTGCAAAACGACGACCGTGGCAACTGGCCGCTGGAGCAGTTTGACGCCCTGATCGCCCAGAACAAGCGCGACTTCGACACCCGCTTTGCCAAGGCCCGCGTGCTCATGGCCGAGGGCGAATGGGCGGCGGCCATGGAAGAGCTGCTTGAAATCATCATGCGCGACAAGACCTGGAACGCCGAGGCACCGCGCAAGACCTATGTGGCCATTCTGGAGCTGCTCACTCCGCCCCAGCCCAAGCCCGACCCCACTGCGGCTGGCAAGACGGCTGCGGGCATTGAACTGGTGGGCAAGACCACCGTGGAGCAGGACGAAACCACGGCCATGCTCAACGCCTACCGCCGCAAGCTCAGCATGGCGCTGAACTGAGTCCCTGCGGCCTGGCCCGCGCGCTCACAAAAAAAGGAGGCGATGCCTCCTTTTTTGTTGCCGGTTTTCAGCGTGCTGGTGCTATGAAATCAGAAGCGGCTTGCGCTTGTTGGTAGCTATATTCCAATAGTAATTGGCCACGAAGTCACGCCAGTAAAGCGCAAGATGCTATCAATTAATGAGTATCAGGCGGTGAGGCGCTCCAGCGCCTCGCGGTACTTGGCCGCCGTTTTTGCGATCACTTCCTGGGGCAAGCGTGGCGCCGGCGCGGTCTTGTCCCAGGGCTTGCCGTTCACTTTGGCCTGCTCCAGCCAGTCGCGCACAAATTGCTTGTCGTAGCTGGGGGGGTTGGCGCCAGCGGCCAGGGCTGCTTCGTAGCCTTCTACGGGCCAGTAGCGCGAGCTGTCGGGGGTCAGCACCTCGTCCATCAGCACCAGCGTGCCATCGGGGGCCAGGCCAAACTCGAACTTCGTGTCGGCAATGATCATGCCCTTGGTCAGGGCGATCTCGGCGGCCGCCTTGTAGATGGCGATGCTCAGGTCGCGGATGCGGGTGGCCAGGTCCAGGCCGATCATCTCCACGGTGCGCTCGAAGGTGATGTTCTCGTCGTGCTCGCCCACGGCTGCCTTGGCGGCCGGGGTGTAGATGGGCTCGGGCAGCTTGGCGGCGTTGGTTAGCCCTTCGGGCAGGGGCACGCCGCAGACCGAGCGGCTTTCCTGGTATTCCTTCCAGCCGCTGCCGGCCAGGTAGCCGCGCACCACGGCTTCCACGGGGATGGGCTTCAAGCGCTGCACCAGCATCGAGCGGCCCCGCACCTGGGCCACTTCCTCGGGCTTGACCACGCTCTCGGGAGCATCGCCGGTGAGGTGGTTGGGGCAGAGGTGGCCGAGTTTGTCGAACCAGAACAGCGCCATCTGCGTGAGCAGCTCGCCCTTGCCAGGGATGGGCTCGCCCATGATCACGTCAAAGGCCGAGAGGCGGTCGCTGGCGACCATGAGGATGCGGTCGTCGCCCACGGCGTAGTTGTCACGCACCTTGCCGCGTGCCAGCAGGGGCAGCGATGTGAGGGCAGAGGTGTGCAGGGCGGGGTTGCTGGGCTGGGTCATGGTTTCGATGGTGGCAATCAACGCGCCAGGAACGTGGCGTACGAAGGCAAGGCAAGCTCGCGGGCGCCCAGAGGGCTGGCATCGCAAGCGGCCAGATTTTACGCGGCTTGCCTGCTCTAGCGGCTGCAGTGGCGCGCGGTCTGTGCGGGGTGGGGTGTTGGTGAGAGGATGCGTGACTACGCGAGTGGTCGGCGGCGTGGTGCAGTTTTGAGCCGACTTCAGCATTGTGCGGGGTTTTTTGGCGTTTGGCACCTTGGGCCTGATAACCCGGTACAGCACAGCGGAATGGGATTGCATTTCAGACGGTGCAGGGGCATAGTGAGCTCACGTCAACGGATGCATCCAGTTCGCCGGGCCGCCACTCTGATCCAGTGCGGCATATGTTTCACCGAGAGCACAGGAGACCTATTTATGAATCTGACGATCAGCGGGCACCACCTCGAAGTTACCCCTGCCTTGCGCAATTACGTCACCACCAAGCTCGATCGGATCACTCGCCACTTTGACCAGGTGGTGGACGTCAAGGTACTGCTGACAGTAGAGAAACAGAAGGAGAAGGAAAAGCGCCAACGTGCTGAATGCAACATCCATGTCAAAGGCAACGATTTGTTTGCAGAAAGCGCCCATTCAGACCTGTACGCTGCTGTGGATGAACTGGTAGACAAGCTGGATCGCCAAGTGGTGCGCCACAAGGATCGCTTGCAAGACCACCACCACGAAGCTGTGAAGCGTGAGTTGCAAGTCTGACGCCACTGCCTGATTGGCATTCGCACAGCAACCGCCCCCTGGGGCGGTTTTTTTCTGGGCCACGTTCCGTTACTCAGGGTTTTTGCCAGTGTGTGCATAATTGTTACTGTGACCATGAACCGACTCGCCTCAATCCTCCCCGCCGCTCAAGTCCTTGTGAGCGTGGACGCCACCAGCAAAAAGCGTGCTTTTGAAGAAGCGGGGCTGCTCTTCGAGAGCCAGCACGGGCTTTCGCGGGCGCTCATTACAGACAGCCTGTTTGCCCGGGAGCGACTCGGATCGACGGGGCTCGGACATGGTGTGGCCATTCCCCACGGGCGCATCAAAGGCCTGAAGGCACCCATGGCGGCGGTATTTCAGTTGCTGCAGCCCATTGGTTTTGATGCGCCGGACGAAATGCCGGTCAGCCTGCTGATCTTTTTGCTGGTGCCAGAAGCTGCCACACAAAAGCACCTGGAAATCCTCTCTGAAATTGCCGAGCTGCTCAGTGATGCCAGCTTGCGCGAGCGCCTCAAAGCCTCTGTGGACGCTGCCGAGCTGCACGGCATGATTGCCGGCTGGCAGTCCACCCAGGCTGCCTGACATCGCCGGTCTGAACGGCGTGTTCTTTGTTCCACCCAACGCCCTCACGCCGTGAAACCTAACGTAGTCAGCGCTGACGTACTGTTTGAAGAATTCCGTGCTTCCCTGAAGTGGGAATGGGTGGCTGGCCTGGGGGCGTCAGAGCGCCGCTTCGATGAAGTGGCCGTGCGTTCTGCCCGCTCGGGTGCAGACTTGGTGGGTTACCTCAACTACATCCACCCTTACCGCGTGCAGATTCTGGGCGAGCGCGAGATCGCGTATCTCAGCAACGCATCGCCCGACGACTGCAAGCGCCGTATTGCCCGCATCGTGACCCTGGAGCCGCCGGTGCTGGTGCTGGCAGACAACCAGACCGCGCCCGACGCCCTGGTCTCCATGTGCGAGCGCGCGCAGATTCCGATGTTCTCCACGCACGAGTCGTCGGCGTTCGTCATCGACGTGCTGCGTGCCTACCTGTCCAAGCACTTTGCTGATCGCACCACCATGCACGGCGTGTTCATGGACATTCTGGGCCTGGGCGTGATGATCACGGGCGAATCCGGCCTCGGCAAGAGCGAGCTGGGCCTGGAGTTGATCTCGCGCGGTAATGGTCTGGTGGCTGACGATGCGGTGGATCTGTACCGCATCAACCAGACCACCATCGAAGGCAAGTGCCCCGAGCTGCTGCAGAACCTGCTGGAAGTGCGCGGTATTGGCCTGCTCGACATCCGTGCCATCTTTGGTGAAACAGCGGTGCGCCGCAAGATGCGCCTGAAGCTCATTGTGCATCTGGTGCGCAAGGAAACGCTGGAGCGGGACTACGAGCGCCTACCCTACGAGCCGCTCACCCAGGACGTGCTGGGCGTGCCCGTGCTGAAGGTGGTCATTCAGGTGGTGGCAGGGCGCAACATTGCTGTGCTGGTAGAGGCTGCGGTGCGCAATACCATCTTGCAGTTGCGCGGTATTGATACCTACCAGGAATTTGTGGATCGCCACCGCCGTGCCATGGAGCGCGACAGCGGGGGCTGAGTTCGCCTTTTGACGACGCCCTGCCGTCGTGGCGTGTTGGCGGTTTGGTGTCGCTGGCGCTTACTTGTTAGCGCAAATGGCGCACTGGCCGTACAGCGCCATGGTGTGGTCTTCCACCACCCAGCCCTTGTTTTTAGCAATCAGCTGTTGGCGCTTTTCAATTTCCGCGTCGTAAAACTCTTCCACTTTGCCGCAGGACGTGCACACAAAGTGGTCGTGGTGCTGACCCTCGTTAAGCTCGTACACCGCCTTGCCGCTTTCAAAGTTGCTGCGGATCAGGATGCCTGCCTGCTCAAACTGGGTGAGCACGCGGTACACCGTGGCCAAGCCAATGTCCGAGCGTTCTTCCAGCAGCACGCGAAACACGTCTTCCGCCGTCATGTGGCGCTGCACGCCTTTTTGGAAGATCTCCATGATCTTCAGGCGAGGCAGGGTGGCTTTGAGTCCCGTGCTCTTGAGTTCGTCGATATTGGTCATGGGTGGAGGCTCCTTGCGGTTGCGGGGAATGGGCCCGCCCATGCGAGGGGAGGCTGCCGCTACAATGGTTTGATCATATCCTTTGACCTTTTCCCCATGCCAGACCAAGCCTGTTGCAACGCCCGCCTGGGCCGCATTCTTTGGGTCAGCGCCGCAGTCGCTGTCCTGGCGGGATGTGGCAGCTTCGACGGTGCCAGCCGCCGTGTGGCCAACGCAATCACTCCCTACAAGATCGACATCGTCCAAGGCAACTTCGTGTCGCGCGAGCAGGTGCAAGCGCTGCAGCCGGGCATGAGCCGCCAGCAGGTGCGCGAGATCCTGGGCACGCCCCTGGTGACGAGCGTGTTCCATGGTGATCGCTGGGAGTACGTGTTCACCATCAAGCGCCCATCTTCTGAAATGGAATCGCGCAAGCTCACCGTGTTCTTCCAGGGGGATACGCTGGCGCGCTTCGAGGGCGACGAGATGCCCTCTGAAACCGAATTCGTCGCCACCCTGGGATCGCGCAAAGGCAAGCCCAAGGTGCCTTCGCTGGAGGCCACCGAGGCCCAGCTGGCCCGCTACCCCGCCCGCAAGGCAGAGGCGGCCGCTGCACCCGCAGCGCCAGCGCCCTCAGCGCCCTCAGCGCCCACGCCCGGCCGCTACCCGCCCCTGGAATCGTCCTCACGCTGAGTTGCGGGGCGCATACCCCGCCCATGATGGTGGGGTAAGTTTTTACGGCGGGCGCGCGGCAGCGCCATGCGCTCAAGGCGCACACTGATTTCTTGGCTGACCCCCTTTTTTGCAGGATCGACATGTCTGTGAACACCACCGCCGCTGCGGCGTCTTCTTCCACCCCCTGCCGCGTTGCGGTGGCTGGCGCATCGGGCCGCATGGGCCGCATGCTGATCGAAGCCATCCGTGCCAGCGATGACTGCGTGCTGGCTGGCGCGCTGGACGTGCCTTCCAGCCCTGGCATTGGCTCTGATGCCTGCGCGTTCCTCGGTTACGCCAGCGGCGTGACCATCACCTCCGACCTGAAGGTGGGCCTGCAAAACGCCGATGTGCTGATCGATTTCACCCGCCCCGAAGGCACCCTGGCCCACATGGCCGTGTGCGCGGAGCTGGGGGTGAAGGCCGTCATTGGCACCACCGGTTTTACCGATGCGCAAAAGGCTGAACTCGACGCTTTTGCGCAGCGCACCGCCATCATGTTCTCGCCCAACATGAGTGTGGGCGTGAACGTCACGCTCAAGCTGCTGCAGATGGCGGCCAAGGCCATGTCCACAGGGTACGACATCGAGATCATCGAAGCGCACCACCGCCACAAGGTCGATGCGCCCTCGGGCACGGCCCTCAAGATGGGCGAAGTGATTGCCGAAGCGCTGGGCCGCGATTTGAAGGATTGCGCCGTGTATGCCCGCGAAGGCGTGACGGGCGAGCGTGACCCGTCCAGCATCGGGTTTGCCACTATCCGTGGCGGCGACATCGTGGGCGACCACACGGTGCTGTTTGCCGGCATTGGCGAGCGCATCGAGGTCACGCACAAGTCCTCCAGCCGCGCCACGTATGCGCAGGGTGCCTTGCGCGCCGTGCGCTTCCTGGCGGCCCACAAGACCGGCATGTTCGACATGTTCGACGTGCTCAACCTCAAGAACTGACGCAGGCCCACGCCATGGACGCCCTTCACTGGTGGCGCCAGGGAGATGCGGTGACCCAGGGCGCCGCCGTGGTGCTGCTGGCCATGTCGGTGGCCAGCTGGGTGGTCATGCTCTGGAAGGCGCGCCTGGTGCTGCGTGCGGGCGGCGATGTGGCGCGCTGCACGGCCGCTGTCTGGCAGTCGCCCTCGCTCGATGTGGCCGCCCAGCGGTTGGCCGCGCTGGATTCGCAGGCGCTGGTCACCCCGTTGGTGGCAGCCGCGCAGGGGGTGGTCCAGCCGTCGCCTGCTTCTGCGGCCGCCACCTTGGCCGCTGCGGGCCCCTTGTCCCAACAACTCACGCGCGTGCTGCGCGATGCCTTGCACACCGTGCTGGGCCGCCTGCAATACGGGCAGGTGCTGCTGGCCACCGTGGGTGCCACCGCCCCGTTTGTGGGCCTGCTGGGCACGGTGTGGGGCATCTACCATGCGCTTACCGCGCTGGGCGGGGGTGGGCAGGTCACCATCGACCGCCTCTCAGGTCCCGTGGGCGAGGCCCTGGTCATGACTGCCGCTGGGCTGGCCGTGGCCATTCCAGCCGTGCTGGCCTACAACGTGTTCGGCCGTTTGATTGGCCGCATCGAGGCCGACCTGGAAGGCTTTGCGCTGGATTTGCGTGAGCTGCTGGCCGGTACGCCCCCTGGGGATCGCGAAAGCCGCGAACTGCGTGAACCCGAGGGCACCAGCGCATGAGCTTCGGCCGGCTGGAACGCACCACGGGCGCCCAGCCCATGAGCGACATCAACATGACCCCGCTGGTGGATGTGATGCTGGTGCTGGTCGTCATCTTCATCCTGACAGCGCCGCTGCTGGCCAGCTCCATCCGCCTTGACTTGCCCCAGGCCGAAGGCACCGGCCCCGCTGCGGCTCCTGAATTTGTGACCGTGGTGGTAGATGCCACGGGCCAGGCCTATCTGGATGACCAGCCCCTGTCGCAAGCTGCGCTGGCCGTGCGCCTGCAACGCATTGGCGCGGCCCAGCCCACCACCGAAGTGCAATTGCGCGCCGACGCCGCCGTGCCTTATGGCCGCGTTGTGGAAATCATGGGTGCCGCCCACGAGGCCGGGCTGCAACGCATCGGCTTTGTGGCCGAGCCTGCCAAGGCCAGCGTACGGTAGTGCGTGCTTGGATTGCTATTGAAATGATAGCTTCTGGCGCTTGATAGTAAAGCGCTGCAGGTCGATTGGATTGCAAGTGCTAAGGCTTTCGCGTGTGGTGTATTCCCATGGCGCCACGGGCGCGACCCCCACGCCGCACTGGCGCAGTGCGGTTTGGCACGGCGCTGGCCGCTGCACCGCCTAAAATCCATCGATTGCGGCCCAGGGTGGGCCTGCTCCGTCCTCTCACCTTCAAGCTCCCATGCAAGACAAATACTCCCACCAAGAGGTTGAACGCGCAGCGCACAGCCACTGGACTGCCCGCGACGCCTACCGCGTGACGGAAGACACCAGCAAGAAGAAGTTCTACGCCTGCTCCATGCTGCCGTACCCCAGCGGCAAGCTGCACATGGGCCACGTGCGCAACTACACCATCAACGACATGCTCACGCGCTACCTGCGCATGAACGGCTACAACGTGTTGATGCCCATGGGCTGGGACGCCTTCGGCCTGCCCGCCGAAAACGCCGCGCTGAAAAACGGCGTGCCACCTGCCAAGTGGACGTACGAGAACATCGCGTACATGAAGAAGCAGATGCAGGCCATGGGCCTGGCCATCGACTGGAGCCGCGAAGTCGCCACCTGCGACCCTGAGTACTACAAGTGGAACCAGTGGCTGTTTCTGAAGATGCTGGAAAAGGGCATCGCCTACCGCAAGACCCAGGTGGTGAACTGGGACCCGGTGGACCAGACCGTGCTGGCCAACGAGCAGGTGATCGACGGCAAGGGCTGGCGCACTGGCGCGGTGGTGGAAAAGCGCGAGATCCCCGGCTACTACCTCAAGATCACGGACTACGCCGAAGAACTGCTCGACTTCGTGACCGGCGACAAGCTGCCCGGCTGGCCCGAGCGTGTGAAGCTGATGCAGGAGAACTGGATCGGCAAGAGCGAAGGCGTGCGTTTTGCCTTCACCCACGACATCCAAGGCGATGACGGCAAGCTGATCGGTGACGGCAAGATGTACGTGTTCACCACGCGTGCCGACACCATCATGGGCGTGACCTTCTGCGCCGTGGCCCCTGAGCACCCGTTGGCGGCCCACGCGGCCAAGAGCAACCCGGCTCTCGCTGCATTCATCGAGAAATGCAAGACCGGCGGCACCACCGAAGCCGAGCTGGCCACGCAAGAGAAAAAGGGCATGCCCACGGGCCTGTACGTCACCCATCCGCTCACCGGCGAAAAGGTGCAGGTGTGGGTCGGCAACTACGTGCTAATGGGCTATGGCGATGGCGCCGTGATGGGCGTGCCCGCCCACGACGAGCGCGACTTTGCGTTTGCGCTCAAGTACGGCATTGAGATCAAGCAAGTGGTGCTGGTGGACGGCGAAACGTTCAACTACCACCAGTGGCAGGACTGGTACGGCGACAAGCAGCGCGGCGTGACCATCAACTCCGACAGCTTCAGCGGCTTGAACTACAAGGACGCGGTGAACGCCGTGGCCCATGCGCTGGAGCAAAAGGGCCTGGGCGAGAAGAAGACCACCTGGCGCCTGCGCGACTGGGGTGTGAGCCGCCAGCGCTACTGGGGCACGCCGATCCCGATCATCCACTGCGATGAACACGGCGCCGTGCCCGTGCCGGAAAAAGACCTGCCCGTGGTGCTGCCGCAAGACTGCATCCCCGACGGCTCGGGCAACCCGCTGCACAAGCACGAAGGCTTCCACGCCGGCGTGACCTGCCCCGTGTGCGGCAAGCCTGCGCGCCGCGAGACGGACACCATGGACACGTTCGTGGACAGCTCGTGGTACTTCATGCGGTATTGCGACCCCAAGAATGCCGAAGCGATGGTGGCTGGCGGTGCCGACTATTGGATGCCGATGGATCAATACATCGGCGGCATCGAACACGCCATCCTGCACCTGCTGTACGCCCGCTTCTGGACCAAGGTCATGCGCGATCTCGGTCTGGTCAAGGTCGATGAGCCCTTCACCAAGCTGCTCACGCAGGGCATGGTGCTCAACCACATCTACAGCCGCCGCACCGCCAAGGGTGGCAAGGACTACTTCTGGCCGCACGACGTGGAGCATGTGCTGGATGAAGGCGGCAAGATCATCGGCGCCAAGCTCAAGAACGAAGCCACCAGCGGCGACGGCCTGCTGCCCGTGGGCACACCCATTGACTACGAGGGCGTGGGCACCATGTCCAAGTCCAAGAACAACGGCGTGGACCCGCAAGACCTGATCGAGAAGTACGGCGCCGACACCGCCCGCCTGTACACCATGTTCACCGCCCCGCCCGAAGCCACGCTGGAGTGGAACGATGCGGCCGTGGAAGGCAGCTACCGCTTCCTGCGCCGCGTGTGGAACTTTGGCGTGAAGCTGTCTGCTATGGATATGGGAGCTGCTACCGCAAGCGTGGCAAGCGCCAGCAGCCTGAAAGACATTGAATTTGGCAAGGAAGCCAAGGCCCTGCGCCTCGAAATCCACAACGTGCTCAAGCAGGTGGACTACGACTACCAGCGCATGCAGTACAACACCGTGGTCTCGGGCGCGATGAAGATGATCAACGCGCTCGAAGACTTCAAGGCCGTCGATACCGCCGGTGGTCAGGTCGCACTGATCGAGGGCTTTGGCATCTTGCTGCGCGTGCTGTACCCCGCCACACCGCACATTGCCCACAGCCTGTGGGAAAGCCTGGGCTACGCCGGTGTGCTGGGCGACTTGCTGGATGCTGCCTGGCCCCAGGTCGATGCCAATGCGCTGGTGCAGGACGAGATCGAGCTGATGCTGCAGGTCAACGGCAAGCTGCGCGGCTCCATCCTGGTGCCCGCCCAGGCCGACAAGGCCGAGATCGAGCGCATTGCGCTGGCCAGCGAAGCCTTTGCCGCCCACAGCGGTGGCGCGGCCCCCAAGCGCGTCATCGTCGTGCCGGGTCGTCTGGTCAACGTGGTGGTGTAAGCATGCACAAGCGCACCTTGCTCGGACTGGTCCCGGTGGCTGTGCTGGCGGGCTGCGGTTTTCGCCTGCGGGGCGTGCCGGAGTTTTCGTTCTCGTCGCTGTACATCGCGGCGCCAGCCACGTCGGCCCTGGCCCGCGAACTGCAGCGCACGCTGGAGGGCTCGGGCAGCCCGCTCAAGGTGCTGCGCAACGCCACCGATCTGACTTCTGCGCAGGCCGTGATCGACATCCTGTCGGAGCAGCGCGAGCGCATCGTGGTGGGCCAGAACGCCTCGGGCCAGGTGCGTGAGCTGCAACTGCGCCTGAAGGTGAAGTTCCGCCTGCGCACTGCGGCCGGGGTGGAGATGATTCCCGAGACCGAAATCCAGCAGCAGCGCGACATGAGCTACAACGAAACCCTGGCGCTGTCGAAAGAGGCGGAAGAAGCGCTGCAGTACCGCAACATGCAGACCGACATCGTGCAGCAGCTGCTGCGGCGCCTGTCGGTGGCCAGATTGCCGATGTAAGCACGAAATCGCCCTGTGGGGCTTATGAATCAAGCGCTGACAGCTATTGAAAATATAGCGCCAGCGCTTTTTTCTGGGCGCTGAGCAGGCCGCTGGCCCTGCGCCGTCAAAACGGCCGTGTGCGCATCAGCGTGCTCTTGCCAAACAGCGACTCCACCAGGTCCACCGCCAGCACAGCGGTCTTGTTGCGCACGTCCAGCGCGGGGTTCAGCTCCACGATGTCGAGCGAGGCCAGGCGGCCGCTGTCGGCAATCATCTCCATGCACAGCTGCGCCTCGCGGTAGGTGGGGCCGCCGGGCACGGTGGTGCCTACGCCGGGGGCAATGTCGGGGTCCAGAAAGTCCACGTCAAAGCTCACATGCAGGTGGGTGTCGGCGTCCATGCCCGCCAGGGCGCGCTCCATCACCTGGCGCATGCCCACCTCGTCAATGGCGCGCATGTCAAACACCTCCAGGCCCTGCTCGTGTACAAAGCGCTTTTCGCCCTCGTCCACGCTGCGGATGCCGATCTGACGGATTTGCGAAGGGTGCAGCGCCGGGCCGCCGCCGGGCATGGCCGCCAGCTGGGTCAGCTCGGCCGGGCCAAAGCCGCACAGGCAGGCCACGGGCATGCCGTGCACATTGCCGCTGGGCGTCAGCGCGCTGGTGTTGAAGTCGGCATGCGCATCCAGCCACAGCACGCGCAGCTTTTTGCCGCTTTCGGCGCAGTGGCGGGCCACGGCGCTGATGCTGCCCAGGCCCAGGCTGTGGTCGCCACCCAGCAAGATGGGCAGGTGGCCCTGTTGCAGCTCGGCATACACGGCGCCATACACCAGCCGGTTCCACTGCACCACCTCGGGCAGGTGGCGGTAGCCATCCACTGGGGGCTGCCAGGGGTTGGAGGGGCCGCTCAGGTTGCCCCGGTCAAACACCTGCAGGCCGTGCGATTCCAGCGCCGCCTGTAGCCCCGCCACGCGCAAAGCCTCCGGGCCCATCGAGGCGCCCCGGGCGCCCGCACCGATGTCGGTGGGCGCCCCAATCAGGCTGGTGGGGTGGGCAGGGCGCAGGGCCGGGTGGGGGGGCGGGGGCTGTGGGGTCATTGCAGGCTTTGGGGGATTCGGAGGATGGATCTGTGGAATTGTCCTGCACTGCCCCGCCAAAGAACAGCGCCCAGGCTGTGCACTTTGCATGCTCTGCTGTGCAATTTGCTGGACCTGTTTTGGCGAATTGTGCAGACGGGTCTGCGCCCCAAGGTGTTTGCGCGGCACCGCCGTTGCGCTGCATCAACCCCTGCGACGGCTGAGGGTTTGTCCCGGTGCCTGGCAGGTGCCATTGGACCGCCGTCTCGCTTAGGTTTGTTACCTGTTTGTAATGGAATGTTTCGGCAAGGGTGCATGGCCCGGCAAGCATTCCACGCAGCGCAGCACACCGTAGGAGACCACATGCAGCTCGACAACATTCGCGTTTCGCGCAAGCTCTGGTTTGCGTTTTTGGGGTTGATGGTGGCCATGGCGTTGGTGTCGGGCATTGCGCAAAACCGCGGCAACACCACCATGGCGCGCGCCATGGATGCCGTGGTGGACATCGACACCCGTGTGGTGGCAGCCGTGCGCTGGCGCGGCGGCACCGAAACGGCGGTGAACATGATCATGGGCGGCGCCGTGACCACCGACGCCGTGCTGGCACAGCAGTACGACGCGCGGGTGAAGGAAATCATCGGCAACATCAACAAGATTCAGGAAACCATCGTGGCAGGCGCAACCGCCCCCGAGGAAAAAGCCGCCATCGACAAGGTGGTGGCCGAGCGCAAGCTGGTGCTCCAAGCTGTGGCCAAGACCTGGGAGCTATTCCACGCAGCGCAGCACACCGTAGGAGACCACATGCAGCTCGACAACATTCGCGTTTCGCGCAAGCTCTGGTTTGCGTTTTTGGGGTTGATGGTGGCCATGGCGTTGGTGTCGGGCATTGCGCAAAACCGCGGCAACACCACCATGGCGCGCGCCATGGATGCCGTGGTGGACATCGACACCCGTGTGGTGGCAGCCGTGCGCTGGCGCGGCGGCACCGAAACGGCGGTGAACATGATCATGGGCGGCGCCGTGACCACCGACGCCGTGCTGGCACAGCAGTACGACGCGCGGGTGAAGGAAATCATCGGCAACATCAACAAGATTCAGGAAACCATCGTGGCAGGCGCAACCGCCCCCGAGGAAAAAGCCGCCATCGACAAGGTGGTGGCCGAGCGCAAGCTGGTGCTCCAAGCTGTGGCCAAGACCTGGGAGCTCAAGGGCGCGGGCGATGCGGTGGAAACCCAGCGCTTTGCCGACGAGCAGCTCACGCCCATGGTGGCGCGCTACCTCAAGGCGCAAGACGAATTCATCGCCCAGCTGGAACGCCGCCGTGAGGTGGTGCGCGAAGAGGCCACGGCCCAGCGCATCCGTGCCGGCGTGATCAGCACCCTGACCGCGCTGGTCGTGTTTGCCGCCGGTGGGCTGCTGGTGCGCTCCATCACCGCGCCCCTGCAACAAGCGGTGGACACCGCCCACGCCATCGCCGCAGGCGACCTGACCCGCGAGCTGCAAACCAGCCGCAAAGACGAACTCGGCCAGATGCTGCGCGCCCTCAATGACATGTCGGCCCGCCTGCGCGGCGTGGTGAGCGAGGTGCGTCAGGGCGTGGATTCCGTCTCCAGCGCCTCCATCCAGATCGCCAACGGCAACCACGACCTCTCGGCCCGCACCGAGCAAACCGCGGCCAATCTCGAAGAAACTGCATCCAGCATGGAAGAGCTGACGGCCACCGTCACCCAGTCAGCCGACACCGCCCGCCAGGCCAACCAGCTCGCAGGCACCGCCGCCCAGGCGGCTGCCCGCGGTGGAGAAGTCGTGGGCCAGGTGGTCAGCAGCATGCAGCAGATCACCGAAAGCAGCCGCAAGATCAGCGACATCATCGGCGTCATCGACGGCATCGCCTTCCAGACCAACATCCTGGCGCTGAACGCCGCGGTGGAAGCTGCCCGCGCTGGCGAGCAAGGCCGTGGCTTTGCCGTGGTGGCCAGCGAAGTGCGCAGTCTGGCCGGCCGCAGTGCCGAAGCCGCCAAGGAAATCAAGACCCTCATCAACCAGTCGGTCGAAAACGTCGAATCCGGCTCCGCCCAGGTGGCCCAGGCCGGGCAAAGCATGGAAGAGATCGTCGCGAGCGTGCGCCGCGTGAGCGACCTGATTGGCGAAATCACCGCATCTTCCTCCGAACAACGCGACGGCATCAGCCAAGTCAACCAGGCCGTGGCCAACCTCGACCAGATGACGCAGCAAAACGCTGCGCTGGTGGAAGAGTCCGCCGCAGCTTCCGCCTCCATGCGCGACCAGGCGCAGCGCCTGGCCGAAGTGGTGAGCGTGTTCAACGTGGGCGCCACCAGCGCCCGCAGCGCCGCTCCGGCCCCCCGGCCTGCTGCGGCCCCCGCGCCGCGCTTTGCTCCGGCACCGGCCAAGCCTGCGGTGGCGGCCCGCCCCAAGCCTGCCCCCCCGCCAAGCGGGCCCACAGCGCCAAGCCCGCAGCCCCGGCACCCGCGCCTGCGGCCAAGGGCAGTGACGATGATTGGGAAAGCTTCTGAACATCGAACGCCAGTCTGCTATTAAAAAAATAGCTGCTGGCGCTTTGTAGACAAGCGCTACAGGCCAAAAACATCCAAACCTTGCGCCCGCCGCCCCCGCGCGCCGGGCAGCCCGCCTGGGGGCGATAAACTTTGCCCATGCAAGTCGCCCTGGCCCAACTTTCCAACCACCTCCAACGGGCCCTGTCGCCGCTGTACGTACTGCACGGCGACGAGCCCTTGCTGCAGCAGGAAGCCGCGGACGCCATCCGCGCCACCGCCCGCACCCAGGGCTACACCGAACGCAGCAGCTACACCGTGGCCGGTGCCCACTTTGACTGGAGCGCCGTGTTGGCGGCAGGTGGTTCGCTCAGCCTGTTTGCCGACAAGCAGATTGTCGAAATCCGTATCCCCTCGGGCAAGCCCGGCAAGGACGGCAGCGTAGCGCTGCAGCAGGTGGCCGAATCGGCCCGGGGCAACGACAGCACGCTCACCATGGTCATGCTGCCGCGCCTGGACAAAGCCACCAAGACCGGCGCCTGGTTTGCCGCGCTGGAGGGCAACGGCGTCTCCATCCAGATCGACCCCATCGAACGCGGCCAGTTGCCGCAGTGGATTGCCCAGCGCCTGGCCCAGCAAGGCCAGCGCGTGGTGGCGGGCGAGGAAGGCCAGCGCACGCTGCAGTTCTTTGCCGACCGCGTGGAAGGTAACCTGCTGGCCGCGCACCAGGAGATCCAAAAGCTCGCGCTGCTGCACCCGGCGGGTGAATTGACCCAAGCCCAGGTCGAAGCCGCCGTGCTCAACGTGGCGCGGTATGACGTGTTCAAGCTGTCCGAATCGGTGCTGGCCGGGCAGACCGGCCGCGTGCAGCGCATGCTCGACGGCCTGCAGGCCGAGGGCGAGGCCGAGGTGCTGGTGCACTGGGCGCTGGCCGAAGACATCCGCGCCTTGAAGCGCGTGAAAGACGCCATGAACGCCGGCCGCCCCCTGCCCATGGCCCTGCGCGAAAACCGCATCTGGGGCCCCAAGGAGCGGCTGTTTGAACGCATCCTGCCCAAAGCCAGCGACGCCGCCCTGGCGCGGCTGCTGCAATCCGCCCACATCGTGGATGGCATCGTGAAGGGGCTCAAGCAGCCCGACTGGCCGCAAGACGGCTGGCAGGCATTGCAGCGCCTGGCCTTTCAGCTCTGCCGCCTGACCAGCGCGGCGCGTTAACTATTTGCCCCAAACCATGAGCACACCTGAATACTGTTCGTTGTTTTCAACTGAGGGAGATTTCGCCGTGGAGGTGCCCGGGGTGGCTGTGGCTCCAAGGCGTGTCAGTGCGGTGGCATTGGCTGACTTGATTACTGCATCACCTCGCTCCATGCGTTTTGATGATCATCTCTACGAGGTACAGCGTTACGCTATAGATCCTGCCAACAAGGTTCTGCGGATCCAGGTGCGGCACCCGGCCACCGCCAACGGAAGAAACCGTGTGCTGTACGACCGATACCTGGAGTTGATTCGCTCCGAGATTGACGAGTTCGGGGTGAAACCCACCGCCCTCACCCATTTGATGGGGCGGCTGGGCGAGCTGCATTGTGCGGTGGAGGTGCAAGGCACTTTGGCCGATATGACCAACCAGCCGGGTTTTGACGTGGAGTCGCCCGACGAGAAAAAAATCAGCGTCAAGACGACAGCACAGGTGTCCGGTTTTGTCTCCATATCTGCCAGCACTTTGCAAAAGGCAGATGAGCTGATGCTGGTGCAGTACTTGGACGGGCAGACCCAGACGGTCTTTCACGGCAGCGTTCAAAAGGCGGTCACGGGCACACGCATGTGGGAAGGCCGTTACGAGCTGGATATTGCCAGGGCCCGGAAGCTGGCCGCCATGCCCGACTGAGCCAGGGCTTCTTTCGCGTCTTTTTGCCGAGTCATCGCTTTCACCGATCCTGTTCTGCGGCTTCTGCAGGGCTTCCTTCCCATGCGCCTTCCCCACGACGACGCTACCAACGGCTGGTCCGCCATCCTGCCCCCACGCACGCCGCGCCCCGCGCTGCAGGGCGATGTGGTGGCCGACTGGCTGGTGCTGGGCGCGGGCTTTGCGGGCCTGGCCGCTGCGCGCCGCCTGGCCGAGCTGCGCCCGCAAGCCCACATCGTGGTGGTGGACGCAGGCACCGTGGGCAACAACGCCTCAGGCCGCAACTCGGGCTTTGCCATTGATGTGCCGCACAACATCGGCAGCTCGCTCGAAGAACTGCGCCGGGCCGCGCACTACCAGGCCTTGCTCACGGCGGGCATGAACGACCTGGAGCGGCTGGTGGCGCAGCACCGCATCGACTGCCAGTGGCGGCGCGCAGGCAAGTACCACTGCGCCGTATCGCCCGCCGCCGAGCGCACGCTGCAGCACCATGTGGATGAGCTGCGCGCCCTGGGTGCGCCGCACGAGCTGCTGGACCGCAATGCCCTGGCCGCACGCCTGGGCACCCGTTACTTTGCCGCCGGGCTCTACACGCCGGGCACCGTGCTGCTCAACCCCGCCGCGCTGTGCCGGGGGCTGGCGGATGCGCTGCCCGCCAATGTCACCTTGCACGAGCAAACGCCGGTGCAGCGGCTGGATTTGTCGAGCGGCAAGGTGGTGGCGCACGCGCCGCACGGCAGCGTGCGTGCGCCGCAGTTGCTGCTGGCGGCCAATGGGTTTGCGCAGCAGCTGGGCTTGTTTGGCAGCGCCTGGGGGGCGGAGACGTTTCCGCTGGTCACTTTTGGCTCGCTCACTGCCCCGCTCACGCCCGAGCAGCGCAGCCGCCTGTGCGCGCCTGAGGGCTGGGGCGTGACGCCTGCGAGTGCCGTGACCGGGGCCACGCTGCGCTACACGGACGACCACCGCATTCTGGTGCGCCAGGGTTTTGAATACGCGCCGCATTTCCGCGTCAGCCCCGCCGTGCGTGAGCGGGTGCGGCGTGAGCACGCTGCCGTGTTTGCCGCGCGTTTTCCGCAGCTGGGCGATGTGGCGCTGGAGCATTTTTGGGAAGGCTCCATCGCCATCACCCGCAACGGCGCGCCGCGCTGGGGGCGGCTGGCGCCGCAGGTGCATGGGGTGGCGGGGTGCAATGGGGCGGGGGTGGTGAAGTTCACTGCGCTGGGGGCGTTGGCGGCGGATTTGGCGCTGGGGCAGGACCATCCGTTGTTGGCGCATGCGTTGGCGTTGGGTGGGCCGGCGCGCATGCCGCCGCAGCCGTTCATGGGGCTGGGGGTGCGGGCTTATATTGCGAGGGAGAAGTGGTTGGGGCGGGCGGAGATTTGAGGGGTTTTTGGCGGCTGGCGCTTTGTGGGTAAGCGCTGGCAGCTATGAAATTGGGAGTAGTGGCGAGGTTGAGGGCGGGAGCCGGGGAGTGCGCCCGGCGGCGCAGTAACTTTCTTTTGCTTCGCCAAAAGAAAGTCACCAAAGAAAAGGCGACCCCGCTGTCTGCGTCCCTGCGCTTCGCTTCGGGCAACCTGCGGTGCTCGCGGCCAGCGGGGTCTCGCTCGAACTCGCTTCGCTCAGACAATCGCGAGCCCTGATCCGCTGGCCGCTGCGCTCCTCGGCGCATACAGAGGGGATGGGGGAGCCGAACAGCCATTCGGGCCTTTGCTGCGCTCGGCCCTGGGGTCGTCAGCTGGCGTTTAACGCGCCTTGGGCTTTTTCTACCCACATCGTCAGGTTGGCCACCAAGTCCTTTTGGCTGAATGAGCAGCTTTCCTCCGAAAAAAGTGCGCTGGATTCCAGGCGGTCCAGCAGGTTCAGCAGCACTTCGCCGTAGCGCGGGGGCAGGGCGGCGAGCAGGGTGGTTTGCTGGCGGGCCAGGGTGCTCAGGGTGGCGGCGGTGTGGTCGGCGCGTTCAAAGGCTTGCAGGGCTTGGGCCAGGGTGGTGAGCTGGGCGGATGCGGTGTCGGTCATGGGCGGATGGGGGGTGAACGGTGCAGCCCGCAAGGGTAAGGCCAACTGCGGCAAAATCGCCGGATGAATGCTCTCAATGTCGCTGAATACACGCACTCCCTCGGTCTCCAGGCAAAAACGGCCTCTGCGCTGATGGCGAAAGCGCCGGCAGCTATCAAAAACAAAGCATTGCTGGCCTTGGCCCGCCTGCTGCGCGAGCAGACTGAGGCGTTGCAGGTGGACAACGCCCGTGATCTGGAGCGCGCCCGCGCTGCCGGGTTGGCTGAGCCGATGGTGGACCGTTTGAAGCTCAGCCCCAAGGTGCTGGAGACTTGCGCCCAGGGTTGCGAGCAGCTCGCCGTCATGGCCGATGTGATTGGCGAGATCATTGGCATGAAGCAGCAGCCCAGCGGCATCCGCGTGGGGCAGATGCGGGTGCCGATTGGCGTGTTCGGCATGATTTACGAGAGCCGCCCCAACGTGACCATCGAGGCGGCGTCCTTGAGCATCAAGAGCGGTAACGCCTGCATCTTGCGTGGCGGCTCGGAAGCCATTGATTCCAACCGGGCCCTCGCCAAGCTGGTGCAGCAGGCGCTAGCCGAGGCGGGTCTGCCACAAGACGCGGTGCAACTGGTGCAAACCACCGACCGCGAGGCCGTGGGCCAGCTCATCGCCATGCCGCAGTTTGTGGACGTGATCATTCCGCGTGGCGGCAAGGGGCTGATCGAGCGCATCAGCCGCGATGCCAAGGTGCCCGTCATCAAGCATCTGGACGGCAACTGCCACACCTATGTGGACGACCCCTGCGACATCGCCATGGCGGTGAAGGTGGCCGACAACGCCAAGACCAACAAGTACAGCCCCTGCAATGCGAGCGAAGGCCTGCTGGTGGCGCGTGGCGTGGCGGCGGAGTTTCTGCCGAAGATTGGCGCGGTGTATGCCGCCAAGGGCGTGGAGATGCGCGGCTGCCCTGAGTCGCTGGCGATTTTGCAATCGGTGGCGGGGGCCAAGCTGGTGCCTGCGACCGAGCAGGACTGGAGCGAGGAATACCTGGCCCCCATCATCAGCGTGAAGGTGGTGGCGGGTGTGGATGAAGCCATTGCGCACATCAACCGCTACGGCAGCCACCACACCGATGCCATCCTGACGCGCGACCACATGCACGCCCAGCAGTTCCTGCGCGAGGTGGATTCGGCCAGCGTGATGGTGAATGCCAGCACGCGCTTTGCCGATGGCTTCGAATACGGGCTGGGGGCGGAAATCGGCATCAGCACCGACAAGTTCCACGCGCGCGGGCCGGTGGGCATTGAAGGGCTGACTTCGCTCAAGTACGTGGTGCTGGGTGAAGGCGAAGTGCGCGGCTGAGGTGCGCGCTCAGGGTTTTTGCTCTTGTTTTGATAGCTGCTTGCGCTGCTCAATAGGCGGCAGGAGCCCAATTTCTTATGAAGATCATCATCCTCGGGGCCGGCCGTGTGGGCGAGAGTGTGGCCGACAGCCTGGTGTCCGAACGCAACGACATCACCGTCATCGACACCGATGCCGAGCGCCTTCGCGATCTTCAGGCGCGGTTTGACTTGCGTGGGGTGGTGGGCAACGGCATCGAGCCCGCCGTGCTGGCCGAGGCCGGGGCGCGCGATACCGATCTGCTGATTGCCTGCGCTGCGCAGGACGAGACCAATCTGGTGTGCTGCAAGATGGCGCAGCTGCTGTTCAACATACCCACCCGCATTGCGCGCGTGCGGTCCACAGGCTTCGAGGCCGATGAGCGGCTGGTGGGCCCCGATGGGTTTGCGGTGGACCGCATCATCTGCCCCGAAGAATCGCTGACCCGCTACATCGGCAAGCTCATCGAGTACCCCGAGGCCATGCAGGTGCGCGAATTTGCCGGGGGCCGCGCTTGCCTGGTGTCGGTGCGGGCGCGGGTGGGGGCTCCCATGGTCGGGCACTCCATCGGCGCGCTGCGCGAGAGTGCGCCGGAGCTGGCGATGCGCATGGTGGCCATCTACCGGCGGTTCCCTGACGAGCCCGACCGTTTCATCGCCTGCGACGGCCGCACGCGCGTCGAGCCGGGGGACGAGGTGTTCGTGCTGGCCGCGCACGAGCACATTTCCAACGTGCTGGCCGCCCTGCACCGCCCAGCCTCCCAACAGCCCCAGCCCGTGCGCCGCATCATGATTGCGGGCGGCGGCCGCGTGGGCCTGCGCCTGGCGCAGCAGTTGGGCCAGGAAGAAGGGCGCTTTCACCTCAAGATCATCGAATCAGACCCACAGCGCTGTGTGGAGCTGGCCTCGGCGTTGCCGCCTTCGGTGCTGGTGCTACAGGGCGAGACCACCGACGAAGACCTGCTCAATGACGAGGGCGTGGAAGAGGTGGACCTGTTCCTGGCGCTGACCGAGGACGACGAGGACAACATCATGTCGTGCCTGCTGGCCAAGCGCATGGGCGCCAGCCGGGTGCTGGCGCTCATCAACCGCCGCAGCTATGCGGATTTGATGCACGGCACGCAGATCGACATTGCCTTGTCGCCCGCGCAGGCCATGCTGGGCGAGTTGCTGGCCTTTGTGCGCCAGGGCGATGTGCAGGCGGTGCACAGCCTGCGCCGGGGCGTGGCCGAGGCGCTGGAGATTGTGGTGCGCGGGGACCGCAAGAGTTCGCGCGTGGTGGGCCGCAAGGTGAGCGAGCTGCCCCTGCCGCGCGATGTGCACATCGGCCTCATCGTGCGTGGTCTGCCCGACCACTTAGCGTCTGCCCCTGAATCCGAAGCGCTGCCCGTGCCTGCGGAGCCCGCCGAGCCGCAGGTGATCATTCCGCGCAGCTCCACCGTGGTGGAGAGCAATGACCATGTGGTGTTCTTCCTGCCGCACAAGCGCCTGGTGCGCGAAGTGGAAAAGCTCTTCCGCGTGAGCGCGACGTTTTTCTGATGCACCCCCCTGAGTCGCTTCGCGCCTTCCCCCCGCTCTCGCATGGCTGCGCAATGCGGGCAGGGGGACGCCGCCAGCGCGGCGGGGCGGCCCTTGCGCGGCGGCCCTCGCATGGGCCGCGCCAGAATCAGGCACTGTGCAGCGTGCTGAACAAACGGCTTTCATCATGACGGACATGTTTCCCGTTTTGCGCGTGCTGGGCATGCTGGTGATGATCTTTGCGTCGTCGCTGGCGCTGCCCATGGCGGTGTCTTGGTGGACGCGCGATGGTGTCCTGTTTGTGTACCCGCTGTCGATGGCCGCCACGGCATTCGTCGGCGCATGGCTTTGGTGGAGCTTTCGCGTCTTCCGGCGTGAGCTGCAGCCGCGCCACGGGGTGATGCTGGTGTCGCTGGTGTGGCTGCTGCTGCCGCTGTTTGCCGCGCTGCCGCTGATGCTGGCGGGGCACCACCTTGGGCGGCCGCTGTCGTTCACGCATGCGTACTTCGAAGCCGTGTCGGGCCTGACCACCACGGGCTCCACGGTGATGAGCGGGCTGGACCAGTTGCCGGTGTCCGTCAACGTCTGGCGCACGTTCTTGCAGTGGCTGGGCGGCATGGGCATTCTCATTTTGGCCGTCGCGGTGTTGCCCTTGCTGGGCGTGGGCGGCAGCCAGCTCTTCAAGGCCGAGGCCGCCGGGCCGGTGAAAGACGCCAAGCTCACGCCGCGCATGACCGGCACGGCCAAGGGGCTGTGGGGTGTGTACGCGCTGTTTTCCGTGGCTTGCGCCTTGGCCTACTGGCTGGGCGGCATGGCGCCGCTGGACGCGGTGATGCACATGTTCACCACGGTGAGCCTGGGCGGCCTGTCGCCCTACGACGCGAGCTTTGGGCACTTTCAGTCGCCGTTGCTCGAAGCCATTGCCGTGGTCTTCATGCTGGTGGCCAGCTGCAACTTTGCGCTGTATTTCGTGGCCTTCCGCAAAGGCGACTGGCGCGGTTTTTGGCGCGACCCGGAGCTGCGCGCCACGCTGGGCACGCTCATCGTGGGTGGCCTGGTCGTGTCGCTGCTGCTGTGGGCCAAGGGGGTGTATGAGCCACTAACTGCCTTGCGCCACGGCATGTTCAATGTGGTGTCGCTGGCCACCACCACGGGCTATGCCACGGTGGATTACCTCGGCTGGCCGGTGTTTGCGCCGGTGCTGATGCTGCTGCTGTCGGGCGTGGCCACCAGTGCGGGGTCCACCGGCTGCGGTATCAAGATGGTGCGCATGCTCATTCTGGTCAAGCAGGCCCGCCGCGAAATGACGCGGCTGGTGCACCCCCGCGCCGTGCAGCCCGTGTGCCTGGGCGATGCGGTGGTGGACAACCGCGTGATCTTCTCGGTGCTGGCCTTCATGCTGGTGTACGGCGCCACGGTGATTGGCCTCTCCATGGTGCTGCTGCTGACCGATCTGGACCCGGTGACGGCGTTTTCTGCCGTGCTGGCCAGCGTGAACTGTGCCGGGCCGGGGCTGGGCGCGGTGGGGCCTGCCTCGAACTTTGCGGTGCTGACGGACTTTCAGGTGTGGGTGTGCACGCTGGCCATGCTGCTGGGCCGGCTGGAGATTCTGAGCTTCATGGCGGTGCTCACCCCGGCGTTCTGGCGCCGTTGACGGCTGGCCAGTATTTTTGCGCCCAGCCGGGGTGCCGGCATTGCGAAACCGGCAGTCGCCCCCAGATCCCGGAATCCCAGTTCCCTACAATCGTTCTCCAACGTGTCCCCCGAGGGGTTTTATGGTTCCGCATCTCATCACGGCCCTCACCGGGCCCATCAACGAGCTTGAACAGCGCATTCTGGATTCCATGCCTGCCATCGAGCGCTGGTTTCGTCTGGAGTGGATGGAGCACACGCCCCCGTTCTACACCTCGGTAGATATCCGAAACGCGGGCTTCAAGCTGGCGCCGGTAGACACCAACCTGTTTCCCGGCGGCTGGAACAATCTGACCAAGGAAATGCTGCCCCTGGCGGTGCAGGCGGCCATGGCGGCCATCGAAAAGATCTGCCCCGAAGCGCGCAACCTGCTGATCATTCCCGAGAACCACACGCGCAACACTTTCTATCTGGCCAACGTGGTGCAGCTGCAGCGCATCTTCAACATGGCCGGCCTGAATGTGCGGGTGGGGTCCATCAGCCCCGAGATCAAGAAGCCCACGCTGATCGAGCTGCCGAATGGGGATTCCGTGACGCTGGAACCCGTGATGCGCACCAAGGGGCGCCTGGGGCTCAAAAACTTTGACCCTTGCACCATCCTGCTCAACAACGATCTCTCGGCGGGCGCCCCCGGCATTCTGGAAGACCTGCACGAACAGTATCTGCTGCCGCCCTTGCACGCGGGCTGGAGCGTGCGCCGCAAGAGCACACACTTCAAGAACTACGAAGAGGTGGCCAAGCGCTTTGGCAAGATGCTGGGCATTGACCCCTGGCTCATCAACCCGATGTTCAGCAAGGTAGGCGGGCTCAACTTTGCCGAGGACACCGGGGTGGACGCCCTGCAGGCCGCCACCGATGCGCTGCTGACCAAGGTGCGCCGCAAGTACAAGGAATACGGCATCAATGAAAAGCCGTTTGTGGTGATCAAGCCTGACAACGGCACCTACGGCATGGGCATCATGACCGTACGCGACGCCAAGGAGCTGGACGCGCTCAACCGCAAAACCAAGAACAAGATGGCCGTCATCAAGGACGGCCAGACGGTGTCTGACGTCATCATCCAAGAAGGTGTGCTGACCCAGGAGCGGGTGAACGATGCGGTGGCCGAGCCGGTGGTCTACATGATGGACCGCTACGTGGTCGGTGGTTTCTACCGTATGCACGCCGAGCGTGGGGTGGACGAGAACCTCAATTCGCCCGGTGCCAGCTTCGTGCCTCTGGCCTTTGAGCACAGCACGCACATGCCCCAGCCGGGTGTGCGCCCTGGGGTCAGTGCTCCCAACCGCTTCTATATGTACGGCGTAGTGGCCCGCCTGGCCATGTTGGCGGCCAGCTACGAGCTGGAAGCCACCGACCCCGACGCCGAGGTGTATGACTGACCACTCGGTGTAGCGCTGCGGCTTGGTCGCCGCCCTTGCCACGTCTGGCCTTTGGGCGCCAGGGGTGGTAGACGGAAGTTGTTGCGGTGCAACATATTTGATCGTTTGCACAGAAGCTTGGGCGGGCGGCGCAAAATAGCGCTCCCCCAAATCATGGAACCCCGGCCGGCTTGAGGGCCTGCGGGGTCGCTTCAGTGCAAAGCTCTTCCAAATCCTCGCTGGCGGCTCTCACGCTAGGCGCTATCGGTGTTGTCTACGGCGACATCGGCACGAGTGTTCTGTATGCCGTGAAAGAGGTGTTCGGCTCGGGGCATGTGCCCTTCACGCACGAGAACATCTACGGCATCCTGTCGATCTTCTTCTGGACCCTCACGGTCATCGTGTCGCTCAAGTACGTGGTGCTGGTGCTGCGTGCGGACAACAACGGTGAGGGCGGCCTGATCGCCATGCTGGCGCTGGCATCGCAAGCCGTCAAAGACAAGCCCAAGCTGCGCGGCATGCTGCTTGCCGTCGGTATTTTTGGCACATCGCTGTTTTATGGGGATGGGGTCATCACTCCCGCCATCTCGGTGCTTTCGGCCGTCGAGGGGCTGGAGGTGGTGTCACCACACTTCAAGAAGTACGTCATTCCCCTGACGCTAGTAGTGCTGTTTTGCCTTTTTGCGGTGCAAAAGCGCGGCACAGGCGGCATCGGAAAGTTTTTTGGGCCCATCACGCTGGTGTGGTTCATGACCCTGGCGGTGCTGGGCGTGTTTCACATCCACGGGCACCCCGAAATTCTGTGGGCGATGAGCCCGCACCACGCGCTGATGTTCATGTGGCACCAGCCGGGCACCAGCTTCATCATCCTGGGCGCTGTCGTGTTGTGCGTGACGGGTGCGGAAGCCTTGTATGCCGACCTGGGCCACTTTGGCAAACGACCCATTCGCCTGGCGTGGTTTGGTGTGGCGATGCCGTCGCTCACGCTCAATTATTTCGGTCAGGGCGCGCTGCTGCTGGCTGAGCCTGAGGCCGTCAAGAACCCGTTTTTCATGATGGCGCCCGACTGGGCGCTGATACCGCTGGTCGGGCTGGCCACGCTTGCCACCGTGATCGCTTCGCAGGCACTGATCACGGGCGCCTTCAGTGTCACCAAGCAGGTCATCCAGCTTGGCTATCTGCCGCGCCTGAACATCCAGCACACAAGCGTGCGCGACACCGGGCAAATCTACATGCCGCTGGTGAACTGGGGCCTGTTCGTGGCCATTGTGCTGGCGGTGGTCATGTTCCGCTCGTCGAGCAATCTGGCGGCTGCCTACGGCATTGCCGTGACGCTGGACATGCTGATCACCACCACGCTCACGTTCTTTGTGATCCGCTACGGCTGGGGCTACCCGCTGGCGCTGTGCCTGGCTGCCACGGGCTGCTTCTTTGTGGTGGATTTGGCGTTCTTCGCGTCCAACCTGCTCAAGCTGTTCCAGGGCGGGTGGTTCCCGTTGATGATTGGCGGCGTCCTGTTCACCTTGATGATGACGTGGAAGCAAGGCCGCCGTCTGCTCAACGCCAAGCTGCGCGCTGATGCCATCGACCTCAAGGATTTTCTGGAGTCGGTCTTCATCAGCCCCCCGACCCGGGTGGAAGGCACCGCCATTTTTCTGACGGCTGAGCCTGGAGCAGTGCCCAATGCCCTGTTGCACAACCTCAAGCACAACAAGGTGCTGCACCAGCAAAACCTCTTCGTCACGGTGCGCAACCATGAAGTACCCTGGATTGGCTTGGACAAGCGCTTGCAGGTGGAGCCTCTGGGGCACGACTGCTGGCAGGTGGTGGTGCATTACGGGTTCAAGAACGACCCAGACCTGCCCCGTGCCCTGAAGGCTTTACGCGGCCGAGGGTGTGATGTGGAGCCCATGACCACCAGTTACTTCCTGTCGCGTGACACGGTGATTCCTACCATCGGCAGTGGCATGGCCCACTGGCGCGAAAAGCTCTTCGCGCAAATGCACCACAACGCCAGTGGAGCGGCGGACTTTTTGCACCTGCCTAACAACGCGGTGGTTGAGCTGGGCTCCAAGATCGAAATCTGACGATTGGATCAGCCCTGATCTCTGCTGAGGGCGTTTCCCGCGTGGATGCCAGAATGCGCGCCATGCAATTTTTCAAAGATCTCAGCCTGTCGGCCTTTGTCGCAGGCTTCGTCGCCGTGCTGGTGGGCTTCACCAGCTCCGTGGCCATCGTGTTTCAGGCCGCCCAGAGTTTTGGAGCCACGCCAGCGCAAATCACGTCGTGGATCTGGGCACTGGGTTTGGGCATGGGCCTTTGCTCCCTGGTTCCATCGCTGTTGCTGCGCAAGCCGGTGATGGTGGCCTGGTCCACCCCGGGTGCTGCTGTGCTCGCTACCGCAGGGGCCGCAGGCAGTTTCTCCATGGGCGAAGCAGTGGGCGCGTTCATGGTGTGTTCTTTGCTGGTGATTCTGGTGGGCGCTACTAGAGGCCTGGAGCGTTTGGCTGATCGCATTCCCATGGAAATCGCCTCTGCCCTTTTAGCCGGGGTGCTGGCCCGTTTTGGCATCCAGGCCTTTGCTGCTGCGCAAACGGCGTTGCCTCTGGTGCTGCTGATGGTGGGCGCGTATCTGGTGGCCCGCCGCATGGCTGCTCGCTATGCGGTGGTCGTCACCTTGGTGGTGGGCATCCTGTGGGTGCTGATAACGGGGCAGATGGCTTGGTCCATGGAGCCCGTACGCTTGGCCATGCCAGTCTTTGTGGTGCCACAGTGGAGTGTGTCCGCCATTGTCAGTTTGGCGATCCCCCTGTTTGTGGTGACGATGGCCTCTCAGAATCTGCCCGGTATGGCTGTCATTCGCGCATCAGGTTACGAGCTTCCGGTGTCTCGGTTGATCACGATGACGGGATGGGCTTCGCTCGTGCTTGCACCCTTTGGCGCGTTTGCTTTGAACTTCAGTGCCATTACCGCGGCGATCTGCATGGGGCCCGAAGCCCACGAAGATCGGCTCAAGCGCTACACCGCAGCGGCGTCCTGCGGTGCTATCTATATAGTGATCGGGCTGTTTGGCGCTTTGGTGACTGGGCTGCTGACTTCTTTTCCAAAGGAGTTGGTGGTCGCCATTGCCGGAATCGCGTTGTTGAGCACCATTGGGAACGGCCTGGCCTCAGCCCTGCGTGACGAAAGGCACCGTGAGCCAGCGCTGATCACCTTCTTGGTCACGCTTAGCGGAATCACGTTGATGAACATTGGCTCTGCCTTCTGGGGCGTGGTCGCCGGCAGCCTTGCTTTATTTGTGCAACAGTACCAGCAATCACGTTCCGCCCTGCCTCGTTAATGACCTGGCGTTATCGTGGATGCTGCGCGGGTGCATGCGCCCGTTTTCCAAGGCACTACACAATCTTGCGCAGTTCCGCTCACTCACCGTACACACACCATGCAAATTCTGTTCATTGCCGATCCTCTTGAGAGCTTCAAGATCTACAAAGACACTACCTTCGCCATGATGCGCGAGGCGCAGCGGCGCGGTCACACCCTTGCGGTGTGTGAGCCCAGGCATGTGAGCTGGGTGCGTGGTGGGCAGGTCTCGGCCCAGGTCCGGCACATCACTTTGACGGGCGAGACGGACTCATGGTTTGCCGTGCAGTCCGCCGGCAGCGCAGCGCTGGCCGGATTTGACGCGGTGCTCATGCGCAAGGACCCGCCTTTTGACAGCGAGTATTTCTACGCGACGCACATGCTGGAGCAGGCAGAGCGTGAGGGAGCACGGGTTTTTAATAAACCCCGTGCTTTGCGTGATCACCCCGAAAAGCTGGCGATCATGGAGTTCCCGCAGTTCATCGGGCCCACCCTCGTCACCAGGGATGCCGCAGAAATCAAGAAATTCCACGCGGAACACCGCGACATCATTTTGAAACCGCTGGACGGCATGGGTGGCATGGGGATATTCAGAGTTCGCGAAGACGGGCTGAACTTGGGCAGCATCATCGAGACGCTGAATCGTGACGGTGCGCAGAGCGTCATGGTCCAAAAATTCCTCCCGGCGATTGCCGAGGGCGACAAGCGCGTCCTCATCGTCGGTGGCAAGCCCGTGCCATTCTGCTTGGCGCGCATTCCTCAGGGCGGCGAGGTTCGGGGTAATTTGGCGGCAGGCGGCAAAGGGGTGGCCCGGCCGCTGTCTGCGAGGGATCTGGAGATCGCTGAGTCGCTGGGGCCCATTCTTTTGGAGCG
>NZ_CP117193.1:325000-682500 GCF_028596105.1 Acidovorax temperans
GATCAATCGGCTGTTCTTTAAAAATTCATAGAGTCGAATCAGAGTTGTCAGAGGAAACTGCACATTCGTAAAGGTTTAGTGCAGACCGTGCCTCTGATGACAATTTTTTGATTGCGTCAAAACGAATATTCAATAAGCGAAAGCTGATTGAAATTCAGTAATGACGAATGTTCTCAGATGAAAGGCAGAAATGTCTGGAGTCGAAGAATTATTCACATTACGGCATAACGCGTCAGGTGAAAGACCTGACAAGTCCTTGAGATGACGGCGATATCTTGCAAGAGATGTCAAAGTTATAGGGTCAAGTGACTAAGAGCATGTGGTGGATGCCTTGGCGATTACAGGCGACGAAAGACGTGATAGCCTGCGATAAGCTTCGGGGAGCTGGCAAATAAGCTTTGATCCGGAGATTTCTGAATGGGGAAACCCACCTCGCAAGAGGTATCGCATACTGAATACATAGGTATGCGAGGCGAACCGGGTGAACTGAAACATCTCAGTAGCTCGAGGAAAAGACATCAACCGAGATTCCGAAAGTAGTGGCGAGCGAAATCGGAAGAGCCTTCTAGTGATAGCACGACTGTTAGCAAAACGGAATGGAAAGTCCGGCCATAGCAGGTGATAGCCCTGTATGCGAAAACAGACGTGTGGTACTAAGTTAGAGAAAAGTAGGGCGGGACACGAGAAATCCTGTCTGAATATGGGGGGACCATCCTCCAAGGCTAAATACTCGTAATCGACCGATAGTGAACCAGTACCGTGAGGGAAAGGCGAAAAGAACCCCGGGAGGGGAGTGAAATAGATCCTGAAACCGCATGCTTACAAAAAGTAGGAGCCCGCAAGGGTGACTGCGTACCTTTTGTATAATGGGTCAGCGACTTACATTCAGTGGCAAGGTTAACCGAATAGGGAAGCCGTAGAGAAATCGAGTCCGAATAGGGCGAATCAGTCGCTGGGTGTAGACCCGAAACCAAGTGATCTATCCATGGCCAGGATGAAGGTGCCGTAACAGGTACTGGAGGTCCGAACCCACTAGTGTTGCAAAACTAGGGGATGAGCTGTGGATAGGGGTGAAAGGCTAAACAAACTTGGAAATAGCTGGTTCTCTCCGAAAACTATTTAGGTAGTGCCTCAAGTATTACCTGCGGGGGTAGAGCACTGTTTAGGCTAGGGGGTCATGGCGACTTACCAAACCTATGCAAACTCCGAATACCGCAGAGTACAGCTTGGGAGACAGAGCACCGGGTGCTAACGTCCGGACTCAAGAGGGAAACAACCCAGACCGCCAGCTAAGGTCCCTAAAATTGGCTAAGTGGGAAACGAAGTGGGAAGGCTAAAACAGTCAGGATGTTGGCTTAGAAGCAGCCATCATTTAAAGAAAGCGTAATAGCTCACTGATCGAGTCGTCCTGCGCGGAAGATGTAACGGGGCTAAGCCAGTTACCGAAGCTGCGGATGTGCAATTTATTGCACGTGGTAGGAGAGCGTTCTGTAGGCCTGTGAAGGTGTCTGGTAACGGATGCTGGAGGTATCAGAAGTGCGAATGCTGACATGAGTAGCGTTAAAGGGGGTGAAAAGCCCCCTCGCCGTAAGCGCAAGGTTTTCTACGCAACGTTCATCGGCGTAGAGTGAGTCGGCCCCTAAGGCGAGGCAGAGATGCGTAGCTGATGGGAAACAGGTCAATATTCCTGTACCGATCAATAGTGCGATGTGGGGACGGAGAAGGTTAGCTCAGCCAACTGTTGGATATGTTGGTTCAAGCCTGTAGTCGTGCCTGGTAGGCAAATCCGCCGGGCTTAGATGAGGGGTGATAACGAGTCTGCTTGCAGACGAAGTGAGTGATACCCTGCTTCCAGGAAAAGCCACTAAGCTTCAGCTATTGACGACCGTACCGCAAACCGACACTGGTGCGCGAGATGAGTATTCTAAGGCGCTTGAGAGAACTCAGGAGAAGGAACTCGGCAAATTGATACCGTAACTTCGGGAGAAGGTATGCCCCAAGTAGGTGAACTCGTACGGAGGGAGCCCAAAGGGGTTGCAAAAAATCGGTGGCTGCGACTGTTTAATAAAAACACAGCACTCTGCAAACACGAAAGTGGACGTATAGGGTGTGACGCCTGCCCGGTGCTGGAAGATTAAATGATGGGGTGCAAGCTCTTGATTGAAGTCCCAGTAAACGGCGGCCGTAACTATAACGGTCCTAAGGTAGCGAAATTCCTTGTCGGGTAAGTTCCGACCTGCACGAATGGCGTAACGATGGCCACACTGTCTCCTCCTGAGACTCAGCGAAGTTGAAATGTTTGTGATGATGCAATCTCCCCGCGGAAAGACGGAAAGACCCCATGAACCTTTACTGTAGCTTTGTATTGGACTTTGAACAGATCTGTGTAGGATAGGTGGGAGGCTTTGAAGTGAGGACGCTAGTTCTCATGGAGCCAACGTTGAAATACCACCCTGGTGTGTTTGAGGTTCTAACCTAGGTCCATTATCTGGATCGGGGACAGTGCATGGTAGGCAGTTTGACTGGGGCGGTCTCCTCCCAAAGCGTAACGGAGGAGTTCGAAGGTACGCTAGTTACGGTCGGACATCGTGACGATAGTGCAATGGCATAAGCGTGCTTAACTGCGAGACTGACAAGTCGAGCAGATGCGAAAGCAGGACATAGTGATCCGGTGGTTCTGTATGGAAGGGCCATCGCTCAACGGATAAAAGGTACTCTGGGGATAACAGGCTGATACCGCCCAAGAGTTCATATCGACGGCGGTGTTTGGCACCTCGATGTCGGCTCATCTCATCCTGGGGCTGTAGCCGGTCCCAAGGGTATGGCTGTTCGCCATTTAAAGAGGTACGTGAGCTGGGTTTAAAACGTCGTGAGACAGTTTGGTCCCTATCTTCCGTGGGCGCTGCAGATTTGAGGAAGCCTGCTCCTAGTACGAGAGGACCGGAGTGGACACACCTCTGGTGTATCGGTTGTCACGCCAGTGGCATTGCCGAGTAGCTAAGTGTGGAAGAGATAACCGCTGAAAGCATCTAAGCGGGAAACTCGTTTCAAGATGAGATCTGCCGGGGCCTTGAGCCCCCTAAAGAGTCGTTCAAGACCAGGACGTTGATAGGCTGGGTGTGGAAGCGCAGTAATGCGTTAAGCTAACCAGTACTAATTGCTCGTGCGGCTTGACCCTATAACTCTGATAGCCAATGCACTTCAGTGCAAAAGCTCAAAGTCTGTTATGCCAAGTTAGACGCAGTCAAATACAAAAACCTGATTCCAAACTCTATGAATTCGCCGAGCAGTCCCAAGACTGCTTAGCACCAAGTTATGCCTGATGACCATAGCAAGTTGGTACCACTCCTTCCCATCCCGAACAGGACAGTGAAACGACTTTGCGCCGATGATAGTGCGGGTTCCCGTGTGAAAGTAGGTCATCGTCAGGCTCTTACAGCCCAAACCGCCCCTGTGCTCATTCGAGTACAGGGGCGTTTTGCTTTGCGGATTCCAGTCTGATTGGGCTCCAAGGCAAGATCATTTTGCGGGACAAAACTCTGCAACGCTCAAAGTTCATAGCCCCGTCACTGAACTTGGTGGTTTTAGCTTGGCCTAAACAGCCAGCCGCCTGCCTTCGCTAAACACCACCAGCTCTCCACTCCCAAACGCCTTCCATGCCTCGTTCCTTGTCAGTGGACTCGTTACCACCACTGACACCTCATCCTTCTCGCTCGTCTCTTGGGAAAAGTCGAGCTTGAGATCTTCGTCACTCAGGTGTGCTTCCCCAAACGGATGACGGCGCTCCAGGTAATAGAGACTTGTGGTGGCATGGGCCCACAGTGCTTGTCCGTTGGAGAGCAAAAAGTTGAACGTGCCGTGCGGGCTGATGCGGGCGGCCAGTTCTTTGAGGGTCAAGGTCAGCTCTGGGATGGACGGTACGCTGGCGTGAGATTTCGCCAGTTCCTGCATGATCCAGCAGAAAGCATGTTCGCTGTCGGTGTCTCCCACGGGGCGGAAATGCGAATGTAGGCGAGGGCGAAAGTCTTTGAGGTCGCCGTTGTGGGCGAAGACCCAGTAGCGCCCCCAAAGCTCACGCACAAAAGGGTGGCAGTTCTGCAGACTGACCACCCCCTGAGTGGCCTTGCGGATATGGGCGATGACGTTTTTGCTTTTGATGGGATACCGGCGGATCAGCTCTGCCACAGGTGATTCCACCGCCGCTTGGTGGTCTACAAAGTGCCTCAAGCCCTTGTCTTCAAAGAAAGCGATTCCCCAGCCGTCGCTGTGGTGGTCTGTCTTCCCGCCCCGTTGGGCGAAGCCTGTGAAGCTGAAGGTCAAATCGGTAGGGACATTGCAGTTCATGCCGAGCAGTTGGCACATGGGGGTATTCCGTTTCTTGGTTGAATGGACTTGATGCAGACACGATGATGCACCCGCAAAGGGGCGCATTGCCCTGACTCACTCCGGCTTGGGTGCGCGCAGTTGCCAGGCTGCTACCAACGCGATCAGGCAGAGCAAGGTCAGCATCAAAAACGTCTCGCCGAAGGCGGTGATACGTGCAGGGGTGCTAGCCCCGGTGGCGAGGGAAACGCCATGGGCGGTCAGGCGCCATTCCAAAACGATGCCGCACAGGCTGACCCCAGCCGCACCACCGAGCATGCGCAAGAAACCGATGGCGCTCGACCCTTGAGAAATCAGCGATTTGTCCAGCGGACGCATGGCTCCCAAATTGAGCGATGGCAGGATGAAGCCCAGACCGATGCGCCCAAGGATGGCAAAGGCCACCAGCATCCATAGTGAAGAGCCCAGGCTGACAAACACCATAAGGCCGAAAGACAGCGCCAGCAGCCCCAACCCAATACTGACCAGAAAATGCGTGGGCTGCCTATCTGCCAGGCGGCCCACGAGGGCGATGGTGACGGCCAGTACAAAGCCGGCGGGCAGCATCAAGGTGCCGACGTGTGACGCAGACAACTCCAGCCCCAGCTGCATATAAACCGGGAGCAGGTAAGTCGAACCGAACAGGGCGGTGCCGTAGATGAAGGCCACCACACTGCCCATGGCAAATTGTCGATACTGGAACAGCCGCAAGTCCATCAAAGGTTTGCGGCCGCGTTGGATGAGTCGGCGTTGCCAGCCGATGAACGCTGCCACACACACCACTGCGATGGCGAGCAGGGTCGTCGCCTCGGCCATAGAGCCACCGTGCAGTGACACGAGTCCGTTGAGCAGGCACAGCGTGCCCACGGTGCCGAGCAGCAGGCCGCGCCAGTCCAGCGCTTCGCCCTGGCGGTTAGGTTCCACGCCGCCAGGCGCGCTAGCAGGTACAAACTTATAGGCCAGCCAGAGCGATGCCAGGCACAACGGCACCACCATGAAAAAAATCGAACGCCAGCCAAACCAGTCCACCAGCAGGCCGCCAATGCTGGGGCCCAGGGCGGGGGCCAGCACCACCCCCATGCCAAAAATGCCGCTGGCGCGGCCCTGCTCGTGGGGCTGGAATGCGTACAAGATGATGACGGCAGGGATAGGTTGCACAACGCCTGCCGCCAAGCCCTCGGCCACGCGCGCGGCCAGCACCAGGCCAAAATCACGGGCCAGTCCGCCCCCCACACCGCCAGCCAGCAAGAGCAGCATGGCCCCCACATAGGTGGCGCGGTAGCCATAGCGTGACAGCAGCCACGGTGTGGTGAGCATGGATACCGTAGTGGCCACCATGAACCCCGATGTGACCCACTGCGCCCGCTCCTGGCCCAGCGTGAAGTAGTGGCTCATGTCCGGAATCGCCACGTTGACGATGGTGGAGGACATGATGGATGCCATGGTCCCGACCATCACTGACAGCAGCAGCAACCACCGGTAGCGCTCGCCATAGCGCTCGCGCAGCAAGGACAACGATCCTGGAACGTGGGTCATGAAGAGTTTAGAGGTGTGGACTGCGCTCAGGATCCATGAAAACTACAGAAGACTCAGGATGTCCGTTCCAGCCAGAGCTTGCCGCCCGTGGCCCAGTTTTCGCGTTTGACGTCGGTGATCAGGATGTCCACCATCTCGGGCGTGCCGCCAAGCACTTCTACGGACACACGGGTGATTTCCTCCACCAGTTTTTTCTTCTGTTCGACCGTGCGGCCTTCCATCATTTCAATGTGGTACGTCGGCATGGGGATGCTCCTCAGGCAAAAAAACGATCATAAGGGAGGCCGATGAGGCTCTGGGGCACCTTCGGAACCATCGCCAGCAGGTGCGCCAGCGCGTGCGCACACCGGGCAGATGCAGCGCTGGCCCCGCTCATTCGCAGGCAACTGTTCGAGGGCGGTGCGTGACACTGTGGTCTTCATGCACCAGCAGTCTGCCGCCTCGCCGCCCGCGGCGATCGCGCAGCCGTTGGGTTGGCCGCAGGCGGGGCAGGTTTGCGCGTAGGAGGGAAGGGTCGTATTCACAAAAGGGCGAGGGCCATCAGCCGCTGTGGGGTGCAGATCTTGCCAGTGCTTGCGGCCACTTTAAAAGAAAAATGGCTTTGGCGCTTATTGATCAAGCACTGATAGCTACAAAAATAGTAGCGAATTTGGAGTCTGCAAGGCACTCATGTTCTAACCCACCAATGTTGGCACAGGTGGCACCACATCTTTGCCAGAGGGGTTTCATCGCACCCATCTGTCGGCCCTACCGTTTTTGATGATTCGGCAGCGTGTTGTGTTGCGACGGTGTTGGATCTTTCTGGTGGCAACCCTGCTAGGCCAGAGCCACCTCTACTCCAGGCCTCAATTCAGGCGCGAGCGAGCGTGGCGAAGCGATGTCTCCATAGTCGAGCAGGTTAGCCAACAAAAACGGCACCCGAAGGTGCCGTTGGCTTATCAATAAAACAGCCTGTAGCGCTTACGGAATAAGCGCAGCTAGCTATTTAATCAATAGCATCTCATCGTGCCGAGCAGGGCAATCGCATCTAAACGGAGATGCCCAAGAGGAGTTCCAGATAGCCCAGACTCCACCCCGCCCGCTTGCGCTTGGCCTGCAAGCCGATCTTCACCGAGGTGTCATTCTTGAGCACCTGCAGCGCCATGCGTCTGAGCACCGTTTGGTTGTGCGGACTTTGATCCTTGTATGACTGCGCCGCATCCTCGCGCATCGCTACGTCCAAACTCCAGTGCAACTGGTTCTCCACGCTCCAGTGCGCTCGGATGCTGTGCGCCAGCACCTTCGCGGGCGTGTGCGCTGGCAAGCTGCTCAGGTAATAGCTGACTTCTTCGCTGGCCTCGCTTCCCGCTTGCTGGCGCCTGCGCACGACCTGCACCACGCAGGCCAGCCCCGGCCAGTGGGCTGCTGCTCGCTGTAACGCCTCAGGCACAGGGCTGAGCCGGTAGCTGCGTAGTTCCTGGCGCCCGTGCCCGCTGCAGCTCTCGGTATAGGTGTTCTCCTCGAACCGCTCCTGGCTATCCTGCACTTCAAAGTGCTTTTGCACCACTTGGTGCATGTGTCGCTGGTTGCCCTTGAGACTCAGCACATAGTCCGCGCCATGCTCGTGCAGTTGCCCGGCGATGCTTTTTTGGCAGCCGATGGCATCGATGGTGACGATGCAGCCTTTGAGGTGCAGCAAGCGCAGCAGCTCGGGAATGGCAGTGATCTCGTTGCTCTTGCCATCGACCTTGCACTGGCCCAGCAGCAGTCCCATGTCTGCCGCCCAGGCGCTGACCATGTGCAGTGGCCTGCGAGCATCTGCTTTGCTGCTGCCGCGCACGCTTTTACCGTCAATGGCCACCGTGCCGTGTACCCTGCCTGCTACCTGGGCGAGCCATTGTTGGCAGGCCCGCTCCAACTCTTTGGCATCGAGCAGGCGAAACACCCGTGCAAAGGTATCGTGCGAGGCAATGCCCGAGGGCAGCGGCACCAAGCGCTCAAACCAGTCTTGGTGTTGCTGACCGAACTCGGCCATCTCTACGCAGTTGTCTGCGCCTGCGATGGTGGCGCACAGCGCCACTACCAGGATCGATTGCAGTTCGTGGCGGCGTGTGCGCTGCACGCGGGGATCGGGGATGTTTTGCAGGTGTTGCAGCAGGCTCATCTCAACAGCGTTTGGCAAGTGACTCAAGCGCTGCAGTGTCGCCGGGTTTAAGGCGCACTTTTAGATGCGATTGCCCTGTCGTGCCGAGGCCTTGAGCTTCAGGCGCCAGGCGTGCAGCAGTGGCTCGGTGTAGCCGCTGGGTTGCTCCAGGCCCTTGAAGACCAGATCGCAGGCGGCCTGGTAGGCCATGCTGGTGTCGAAGTGGCCCGCCATGGGCTTGTAGAGGGGGTCACCTTCGTTCTGCTTGTCCACCTTGGCGGCCATACGCTCGAAGGTTTCGCGCACCTGGGCTTCCGTCACCACGCCATGGTGCAGCCAGTTGGCCATGTGCTGGCTGCTGATGCGCAGCGTGGCGCGGTCTTCCATCAGGCCCACGTCGTTGATGTCGGGCACCTTGGAGCAGCCCACGCCCTGGTCCACCCAGCGCACCACGTAGCCCAGGATGCCCTGCGCGTTGTTGTCCAGCTCCTGCTGCTTCTCGGCGTCGCTCCAGTTGGGGCTGGCGGCCACGGGCACGGTGAGCAGGCCGGTCAGCAGGTTGTCGCGCTCGGCGTTCACATCGGTCTTTTCCAGCTCGATCTGGATGTCGCTCACCTTCACCTGGTGGTAGTGCAGGGCGTGCAGCGTGGCGCCCGTGGGGCTGGGCACCCAGGCGGTGTTGGCACCGGCCTTGGGGTGAGCAATCTTTTGCTTGAGCATCTCGGCCATCAGGTCGGGCATGGCCCACATGCCCTTGCCGATCTGTGCCTTGCCGCGCAGGCCGCAGGAGAGGCCCACCAGCACGTTGTTCTTCTCGTAGGCTTGGATCCAGGCGCTGGTCTTCATGTCGCCCTTGCGCACCATGGGGCCGGCGTGCATGGCGGTGTGTATCTCGTCGCCCGTGCGGTCCAGGAAGCCGGTGTTGATGAAGGCCACGCGGCTCGATGCGGCGGCAATGCAGGCCTTGAGGTTGACGGAGGTGCGGCGCTCCTCGTCCATGATGCCCAGCTTCACGGTGCTGTCGGGCAGGCCCAGCAGCTTTTCGACGCGGCTGAATAGCTCGGCGGCAAAAGCCACCTCGGCGGGGCCGTGCATCTTGGGCTTGACGATGTAGACGCTGCCCTTGCGGCTGTTGCGAATGCCGTTTTGTCCATGGCCTTGCAGGTCGTGCAGGGCGATGGTGGTGGTGACCACCGCATCCATGATGCCTTCAGGAATTTCGCGCTGCGCGCCCTGGGCGTCGGTCCACAGGATGGCGGGGTTCGTCATCAGATGGCCCACATTGCGCAGGAACATCAGCGAGCGGCCATGCAGGCGCACTTCGCCGCCCCCGGCAGCTTGACTGCCGGTTCCCGCGTTTGGCGCTGTGTAAATGCGGTCCGCGTTCAGGCCGCGCGTGAAGGTCTTGCCACCCTTGGTGACCTGCTCAGTCAGCGTGGCCTGGATGATGCCCAGCCAGTTGCTGTAGCCCAGCACCTTGTCTTCGGCGTCCACGGCGGCCACAGAGTCTTCCAGGTCGAGGATGGTGGACAGCGCCGCTTCCAGCACCAGGTCGCTCACGCCGGCGGCATCAGACTGGCCGATGGGCGTGCTGCGGTCGATCTGGATATCGAGGTGCAGGCCGTTGTGTTGCAACAGCACCGACGAAGGTGCAGCTGCGTTGCCCTGGTAGCCCTTGAACTGCGAGGCGTCTTTCAAGCCTGTGGTGCTGCCGTTGGCAAGCGAAACGACCAACTGGCCGCCTTCCACGCGATAGCCTGTCGAATCTTTGTGCGAGCCGGTGGCCAGAGGGGCCGTGTCGTCCAGCACCTGGCGTGCAAACGCGATCACCTTGGCGCCGCGCACGGGGTTGTAGCCCTTGCCCTTTTCAGCGCCGCCTTCTTCGCTGATGGCGTCTGTGCCATACAGCGCGTCATACAGGCTGCCCCAGCGGGCGTTGGCGGCGTTCAGTGCATAGCGGGCGTTCAGGATGGGCACCACCAGCTGGGGGCCGGCCTGCGTAGCCAGTTCGTCGTCCACATTGGTGGTGGTGGCCTTCACCTCGGCAGGCTGGGGCACCAGGTAGCCGATCTTTTCGAGAAAGCTGCGGTAGGCCACCATGTCCTTGATGGGGCCGGGGTTGGCTTTGTGCCAGGTGTCCAGCTCGGTCTGCAGGCGGTCGCGCTCGGCCAGCAGGGCGATGTTGCGCGGGGCCAGGTCGGCCACGATGGCGTCAAAGCCCTTCCAGAAGGCGGAACTGTCCACGCCCGTGCCGGGCAGCACCTTGTCTTCGACAAAGCGGAACAGGGAAGTAGCCACTTGCAGGCCGTGGACGGTGGTGCGGTCGGTCATGGAGGGTGCCTTGAACAATGGTTGAAAAACGGGTTTGCTGCCTGGTGGCAAAGATGCCAGTGGTTAGCTTGTAGGCCACTGTATTGCAAATGTTTGAAGATATAAAGACGAAGAAAATCTTAAAACCAATGACTTTTATGCAAAAGTGCGGGCATGGACAAACTCAAAGCGTTTGAATCGTTCGTCTCTGTGGCCACACGCGGCAGTTTGACGGCCGCTGCCAAGGCCGAAGGCGTGGCCCCGGCCATCATGGGCCGCCGGCTGGACGCGCTGGAAGCCCACCTGGGCGTCAAGCTGCTGGTGCGCACCACCCGGCGCATCAGCCTCACGCACGAAGGCAGCGCCTTTTTGGAAGACTGCCAGCGCGTGCTGGCCGATGTGGCCAATGCCGAGGCCAGTGTGTCCGAAGGCGGCGTGAAGGCCACGGGGCACCTGCGCATCACCGCCCCGGCTGGCTTTGGCCGCCGCCATGTGGCGCCGCTGGTGCCGCGTTTTCGCGAACTGCACCCCGATGTGACCATCTCGCTGAATCTCAGCGACCGCGTGGTGGACATGGCGGGCGAGGGCTACGACTGCGCCGTGCGCGTGGGCGACCTGCCCGACTCATCGCTGGTGAGCGTGCGCATTGCCGACAACCGCCGCCTGTGCGTGGCCACCCCCGCCTATTTGCAGCGCCACGGCACGCCGCGCCACCCCAGCGACCTGCTGCAGTTTGACTGCCTCACGCTGTCCAGCGAAGCCTCGCAGATCCGGGGCTGGGCGTTTCGCATGCCCACCGAAGGGGGCGGCACTGAGGTGGGCTACCTCAAGCCCGGTGGCCCGCTCGATTGCTCCGACGGCCAGGTGCTGCACGACTGGTGCCTTTCGGGCTACGGCATTGCCTGGCGCAGCACCTGGGAGGTCGAGGCCGAGATCGCCGCAGGCCGCCTGGTAGAGGTGCTGGCCGACTTTGCCGCCCCGCCCAACGGCATTTACGTGGTGTTTCCCCAGCGCAAGCACATGCCCCTGCGGGTGCGGCTGTGGATCGAATACCTCAAGCAGCAATACGCGCAGCCCGCCTTCTGGCAGGGGCGGTGATGACCCTTCGCCCCACCCCGCCCGCGCGCCCCGTGGCAGACTGAGCCCATGACTGAGCCCACGCTCCTCGTCGCAGACGACCACCCCCTGTTCCGCGCCGCCGTGCTGCACGTGCTGCAGGGGCGCCTGCCCCAATTCCGCACCCTGGAGGCCGCCAGCGCCGCCACCCTGGGCCAGGCGCTGCAAGAGCACCCCGAGATCGAGCTGGTGCTGCTGGACCTGAGCATGCCCGGCGCCCGCGGCTTTTCAGCCCTGCTGCATGTGCGCGGCGAGTACCCCGAGGTGCCCGTGGTCATCATCTCGTCCAACGACCACCCCCGCGTCATCCGCCGTGCGCAGCAGTTTGGCGCGGCGGGCTTCATCCCCAAATCCGCCCCCGCCGACGCCATGGGCGAAGCCATCGAGGCCGTGCTCGACGGTGGCAGCTGGTTCCCGCCCATGGCGGCCGAGCGCTCCGAAGCCGACGCCGAACTGGCCGCCCGCCTCGCGCAGCTCACCCCCCAGCAGTTCCGCGTGCTGCTGTGCCTGGCCGACGGCCTGCTGAACAAACAGATCGCCGCCGAACTGGGCCTGGCCGAAAACACCGTCAAGGTGCATGTCACCGCCATCTTGAAAAAACTGGAGTGCTACAGCCGTACGCAGGCGGCGGTGCTGGTGAAAAGCCTGGAGACTGAGGACGGCGGCTCTGTTTGAGTCTGCCAAGCAGGCTTTGAATGAAAATGGCCTCTAGCGCTTATCTATCAAGCGAAAGCAGCTATCAAAATAATAGTGGAATGGCAGTGCGTTGCGCCACCGACAGCTGGCACGCAGCCGCGTGACCCAGCGTTGTGCCCGCCACCGGCGCAGCCTTTGCGGGCGGAGGCGCTTTATTTCAACCGCAGCAGCGTCTGGCTCACCAGCGCCCGCAACGCCGGTGCCCGCACCGGCTTGGCCAGAAAGCCCCAGCCGCGCTCGGCCGCCTGGCGGCGCAGGGTGGCGTCGCGCTCGGCGGTGACCAGGATCACGGCGGGGCTTTGGCCCCAGCGTTGGCACAGCTCGGCATACACCTCCGGCCCCTGGTAACCCGCGCCCAAGTGCACATCCAGCAATACCAGCTGTGGCGCCTGCCCTGGGCGGGCCTGCTCCAGTGCCTGTGGCGCGCCGCCCGCCAGAGGTACGTCGCAGCCCCAGCGTTGCAGCAAGGCCCGCGTGGCGGCGCAGGTGGGGCCGTCGTCTTCGATCACCCAGGCGCTGCTGCCTTGCAGCGGAGCGTCGTCTGATACGGGCTGCGCGGTGGTGGGGGCAGATGGGGGTTGCGCTGCTGCCGGGTCGCCCAGCGGCACGCAGACCCAGAAAACGCTGCCGCGCCCCAGTTGCGAGCGCAGGCCAATTTCATGCCCCAGCAGGCGGCCCAGGCGTTCGACAATGGCCAGGCCCAGGCCTGCGCCCCGGTCGTCGGCGCGGCCTTCGTCCAGGCGGCGGAATTCTTCAAAGATTTCGCGTTGCAGTGCCTCGGGAATGCCGGGGCCCTGGTCGTGCACCTCGATGCGCAGGTGGTTTCCCGCCCTGCGGCAGCCCACCACGATGCGCCCGCGCCGGCTGTAGCGGATGGCGTTGGAGACGAAGTTCTGCAATATGCGGCGCAGCAGGTTTTCGTCGGTGCGCACCACGGCGCGGGTGGGCACGCAGCGCAGTTGCAGGCCCTGGCTTTCGGCCAGCACGCCAAAGTTGTGGCCCAGCACCTGCAGCAGCGGGCCCAGCGGTACGTCGCGGATATGCACTTCGAGCTGGCCCGATTCCATGCGCGAGATATCGAGCAGGCTATTGAGAATGGCATCCTGCGCTGCCAAGGCGCCTTCAATGCTGTCGGCCGCGTGCCGCCCGGCTTCATCGGGCAGGTGGCTGCGCAAGAGCGAGGTGAACATGCGCGCGGCGTTCAGGGGCTGCAGCAGGTCGTGCACGGCGGCAGCCACGAAGCGGGTTTTGGAGCGGTTGGCGCGCTCGGCCTCTTGGCGGGCCACGTCCAGGTCGCGGGTGCGGTCAGCCACGCGCTGTTCCAGCGCATCGGCCAGCGAACGCAATTCACGCGCGGCGTTTTTGTAGCTGGTGATGTCGGCGTAGCTGGTCACAAAGCCGCCTTCGGGCAGCGGGTTGCCGCGGATCTCGAGCACCGTGCCGTCTTCTTTGGCGCTTTCGTGCAGGTGGGGGTTGCCGCTGCGCAGGTGGGCCAGGCGGCGTTCGATGGCTTCTTCCACCGGGCCCGGGCCCAGCAAGCCCCGGCGCGCGTTGTGGCGCAGCAGGTCGGCAATGGGGCGGCCCACCTGCATCAGATCCGCCGGGTAGCGGAATAGCTGCACGTAGCGTGAATTCCAGGCCACCAGCTTCAGGTCTGCGTCGATGATGACCACGCCCTGGGGCAGGTGCTCCAGGCTGCGCGAGAGGCCTGTGTCCGTCTGCTGCGCGGCTTGCTGGGCGGCCTGCACGATGCCGTCTTGTGCGGTGCGCAGCTCTTGCGCGTGCTGTTGCAGCACGGTCTCCAGCTCCTGGCGGCTGCGCTGGCGCAGGCGGGCCAGGCGCTGGCGCTGGCGCACAAACAGCACCAGCAGCGCCAGGGCCAGCCAGCCGCCGGCGCCGGCGGCACCGGCCCAGCGGCTGTCGGCCAGGCTGCTGTGCGTGTCGTGCACCAGGTGCAGTTGCCAAGGCGTGCCGGGCAGTGTCTGGCTTTGCCACAGCACGCGCCCTGCGGGCGCAGGCATATCAGGGCTGGAAGCTACGCGCACCAGGCGGCCGCCGTTGTCCATGCGGTCTTCCACCTGCATTTCCAGGGGGCGCAGGGGCTGGTTGGCGTATTGCCGGGTGGCATTCAATTCGCGGCGTTCTTCGTCGCTCAGCGGTTGCAGCAGCCGGTAGCGCCAGGCATCCTGGCTGGCCAGAAACACCACGCCGTGGGCGTCGGATGCGAGCACGATGTCGGGTGTTTGCAGCCATTCGCGTTCTAGCTCCCGCAAGGCAATCTTGATGACCACCAGCCCCAGCGTATGACCGCTGTCGTCGCGAATGGCCTGCGACAAAAAGTACCCTGGCACCCCGGTGGTGACGCCGATGCCGTAAAAACTGCCGCGCCCCTGGGCCAGCGCCTGCTGCACATAGGGGCGAAAGCTGTAGTCCTGCCCCACATTGCTGGTGGCTGAGCGCCAGTTGCTGGCTGCCACGGCCAAGCCGTCTGAGTTGAGCAGGGTGAGGGTGGACGACTGGCTGGCGCCGTTGGCCTGCTCCAGCTTGCGGTTGAGCTGCGCTACCTCGTCGGCGCTCAGAGGGCGGCGCAGGGCGTCTTGCAATTGCGCGTCCAGCGCCAGCACTTCGGGCAGGGTGCGGTAGCGGTCGATGCGCTGGGTCAGCGTCTGCCCGTACAGGGCCAGCTGGCGTTGCACGCTGTCGCTTTCGGCGTGCAGTGACCGCTGCCAGGCCCACTGGCTGCCCGCGAACATGCTGGCCACGGTGCCGGTGAGCAGGATCAGCAGCGTCCAGAACTGGCGAAGGCGGGGCGTGGGCATGGCTGCGTGCGGTGGGAAACGTGGATGGGGCCTGTGGGGCGGTTGAGAGTGTGCCGCATGGCCCCTTGGAGTCTAAGTAGTTACCCTGATCGGGCGCGCTGGCTCTCCTCTGGAGTGGCTTGCGACTAATACCAATAGGTTATCGGCTGAAACAAATTGCAGCGGTACAAACGGCACCCTCAACGCGTACCGGTGGCCCCTGTGGAGCTGCCCCGTGATTTTTGGAGACCCGTCCCCCATGCAGAACCATTCCGCTCCAGCCGCTTCGACCTTGAAGCTGCCTTTTTACCGGCAACTGTACTTTCAGGTGGTGCTCGCCATCGCCCTGGGCGTGTTGCTGGGCCACCTCGAGCCTGCCTATGGCGAAGCGCTCAAGCCGCTGGGCGATGCCTTCATCAAGCTGGTGAAGATGATCATCGCGCCGGTGATCTTCCTGACCATCGTGACCGGCATTGCCGGCATGTCGCAACTGAGCACCGTGGGCCGCGTGTTTGGCAAGGCCATGGCGTACTTCCTGTTCTTCTCCACCCTGGCGCTGGTGGTGGGGCTGGTGGTGGCCAACGTGGTGCAGCCCGGTGCTGGCATGAACATCAACCCCGCAGACCTGGACCAGACCGCCGTGAAGGGCTACGTGGCCAAGTCGCACGAGATGACGCTCACCGGCTTTGCGCTGGACATCATCCCCAAGACGCTGGTCAGCCCCTTTGTGGGCGACAACATCCTGCAGGTGCTGCTGGTGGCCGTGCTGTTCGGCATTGGCCTGGCCATGGTGGGTGAGCCCGGTCGCCCGGTGCTGAACTTTCTGGATGCGCTGACGACGCCCGTGTTCAAGGTGGTGGGCATCGTGATGAAGGCCGCGCCCCTGGGTGCGTTTGGCGCCATGGCGTTCACCATCGGCAAGTTTGGCCTGGGTTCGCTGGTGAACCTGGCCTGGCTGGTGGGTTCGTTCTACGTCACGTCGTTGCTGTTTGTGGTGGTGATTCTGGGCTTTGTGGCGCGGCTGTCCGGTTTCTCGGTGCTCAAGCTGTGCCGTTACCTCAAGGCCGAGCTGATGCTGGTGCTGGGCACGTCGTCGTCGGAGTCGGCCTTGCCATCGCTGATGGAAAAAATGGAAAAGGCCGGTTGCAGCAAGTCGGTGGTGGGTCTCGTGGTGCCCACGGGCTACTCTTTCAACCTAGACGGCACCAATATCTACATGACGCTGGCCGCGCTGTTCATCGCCCAGGCCACCAACACCGAACTGACGCTGGGCCACCAAGTGGCCTTGCTGCTGGTGGCGATGTTGTCGTCCAAGGGCGCAGCGGGTGTGACGGGCGCGGGCTTCATCACCCTGGCCGCCACCCTGGCCGTGGTGCCTGAAGTGCCGGTGGCCGGTATGGCGCTGATTCTGGGCGTGGACCGTTTCATGAGCGAATGCCGCTCGCTCACCAACTTCATCGGTAACGCCGTGGCCACGGTGGTCGTCTCCCGCTGGGAAAACGCGCTGGACTATGAGCGCCTGGACGCTGCGCTGAACGGCCACGCCCTGCCAGCCGCTGCGGCGGTGGCGCCCGTGGTGGATTCTGAGGTGCCCGTGACCGCGACAGGGCGCACTCTGGTCTGATTGCATCTTCCGGTGGACGTGGATGGCGGCGCGGCCCTTGGGGGCTTGCGCCGCTTTTTTTATAGGTAGGTTGGGGGGATCAAGCACAATGGCGGCGCTCATCAGGGGCTCTGGCGCAACAGCGGCCGTTGGCTGTCCTGCGTCTGCCGCGGGGCTCTGGTGTTTTCAAAGGATATTTCATGACTCTTGAAGCTGTCTTGGCCGCATTGCACATGGTGGCCATCCTCACGCTGGTGGTTTTTCTGACCAGCGAAGCCGCGCTGTGCCGTTCGGAATGGATGAACCCCGCGGTGGTCAAGCGCCTGGCGCGGCTGGATCTGATCTACGGCATTACCGCCGTGGTGCTGCTGGCCACGGGGCTGGCGCGCCTGTACTTTGGTGTGAAGGGGCTGTCCTGGTATGTCTCGCAGCCGCTGTTTCACGTCAAGATAACGCTGTTCGTGCTGATGGGGTTGCTGTCCATCAAACCCACGCTTACCTTCCGCCGCTGGCTCAAGGCCCTGAACCAGACGGGCGCATTGCCCGGCGAGGCCGAGGTGCGCAGCACCCGCCGCTGGGTCATGGTGCAGTCGCACATCCTGCCCGTGGTGGCGGTGATTGCCGTGTTCTGGGCGCGGGGCTGGTAAGCAGCGCTGCACCAAGGAAAAAGCCCGCCAGGCTTGCGCTTGGCGGGCTTTTTCGTGTGGGGTGGGCGGATAGTGGGAACCGCCCGGCCCCTCACTTCTTGAGGCACTCGCTCATGAATGCCTTGCGCTCATCGCCCTTGAGGGTTTTGGCTTGAGGGTCCGCGTTGCAAGCCTTCATCTTGTCTTGTTGCGTGGCGGGCTTGTTGCTCAGGCACGACTTCATGAACGCCTTGCGCTCGTCACCCTTCTTGTCGCCGGCTTCTGCGTTGCAGGTGGCCATTTTGGTTTGTTGCTTGGTGGGGGCTGCGGCTGGAGCGGAGGCCGGCGCTGCAGGTGTGGCGGCGGCTGGGGCAGCAGCGGTGGCGGGAGCGGCCTTGGCGGCAGGGGCTGCCGCAGCAGCGGGCGCGTCGGCAGCGTGGACTGCGCTGATCGAAAGGGCCAGGCCCAGGGCAGTCAGGGAAAGAAACTTTTTCATAGGGGCTCCAGAACGTTTGTGGAACATCGACAACCAAACCGGGTGGGATGGTGAGTGGTCAACGCGCCAAACTTTGGCGGCGATGACAGCCATGCATCATGCGGCAGATTTCTTACGATCTGTTGCCTCTTGGTTCCATCAAGATTTCTGCCTGGTATCTGGCGCTGTGGGTGGGGCTGCCCCGGGCGGCGGCGCGCTGACCCCGCTCATCGGGTGCGGACCGCTGTGGCGTGCTTGGTCACTGTGTTCACAGGGCTTGGGGTGGGCACCCGTAAAATCCGCCGATGCTCTCTGTCAAAAACGAACTCCTGGCCACGCTGGCTACTGCGCTGGATGCCATTTCTCCCGGCGCCGGTGCCAAGGCGGCCTTTGAATCCCCCAAGGTTGCCGCCCACGGCGACTTTGCCTGCACGGCTGCCATGCAACTGGCCAAGCCCCTCAAGCTCAACCCCCGCGCCCTGGGCGAGCAGCTCAAGGCCACGCTGGAGGCCACCCCCGCCTACCAGCGCTGGGTGGATGCGATTGAAATCGCAGGCCCCGGCTTCCTGAACATCCGCCTCAAGCCCGCTGCCAAGCAGGAAGTGGTGCGTGAGGTGCTGGGCGCGGGCGAGCGCTTTGGTTACCAGCCCAGCAACGGCCAGCGCGTGCTGGTCGAATTCGTATCGGCCAACCCTACCGGCCCGCTGCACGTGGGCCATGGCCGCCAGGCCGCCATTGGCGACGCCATCAGCAACCTCTTCGCCACGCAGGGCTGGAGTGTGCACCGCGAGTTCTATTACAACGACGCCGGTGTGCAGATCGACACCCTGACCAAGAGCACGCAACTGCGCGCCAAGGGCTTCAAGCCGGGTGACGACTGCTGGCCCACCGACAGCGACAACCCGCTGGCCAAGAACTTCTACAACGGCGACTACATCGCCGACATTGCCGAGGCCTTCAAGGCCAAGGCCACCGTGAAAGCGGACGACCGCGAGTTCACCGCCAATGGCGATGTCGATGACTACGACAACATCCGCCAGTTTGCCGTGGCCTACCTGCGCAATGAGCAGGACAAGGATCTGCAGGCGTTCAACCTGCACTTTGACCAGTACTACCTCGAATCGAGCCTGTACACCAGCGGCCGCGTCGAGGCCACGGTGAACAAGCTCGTCGCCAACGGCAAAACTTACGAGCAAGACGGCGCGCTGTGGCTCAAGAGCACGGACTACGGCGACGACAAGGACCGCGTCATGCGCAAGAGCGACGGCACCTACACTTACTTCGTGCCTGATGTGGCGTACCACATCGCCAAGTGGGAGCGCGGCTTTGCCAAGGTGGTCAACATCCAGGGCACCGACCACCACGGCACCATCGCCCGCGTGCGCGCAGGCCTGCAAGCCGCCGACGTAGGTATCCCCCAGGGCTACCCCGACTACGTGCTGCACACCATGGTGCGCGTGGTGCGTGGCGGCGAAGAGGTCAAGATCAGCAAGCGCGCTGGCAGCTACGTCACGCTGCGCGATTTGATCGAGTGGACCAGCAAGGACGCGGTGCGCTTTTTCCTTCTGAGCCGCAAGCCCGACACCGAGTACACCTTTGACGTGGATCTGGCCGTGGCCCAGAACAACGACAACCCCGTGTACTACGTGCAGTACGCCCATGCGCGCATCCAGTCGGTGCTGCGCGCATGGCAAGAGGCGGGCGGCGGCGATGTGGCTTCGCTCAAGGATGTGGACCTGTCGGCCCTGGAAGGCCCTCAGGCCCAGGCGCTCATGCTGCAACTCGCCAAATACCCCGAAATGCTCACGGCCGCTGCGCTGGGTGAGGCGCCCCACGATGTGACCTTCTACCTGCGTGACCTGGCCTCGGCGTACCACAGCTACTACGATGCCGAGCGCATCCTGGTGGATGATGAGGCGGTGAAGAAGGCCCGCCTGGCGCTTGTCGCGGCCACGGCGCAGGTCTTGCACAACGGTCTCGCGGTGCTGGGTGTGTCGGCCCCGGCCAGAATGTGAGTGGAAACTACCATGAAGAAAAAACAGTTGGGCGGAACCATCCTGGGATTCATCCTGGGTGTGATCGTGGGTTTGGGCGCTGCCCTGGCCGTGGCGGTGTACGTCACTAAAGTGCCTGTCCCATTCCTGAACAAGGGTGGTGCGCGCGGTGCAGACCAGGACGCTGCCGAGGCGCAAAAAAACAAGGACTGGGATCCCAACTCGCCACTGCGTGGCAAGTCGGCCGCCAAGCCGCCTGCGCCAGCCGCTTCGGCTGCCGGGGCTGAACCCGCCACCCCCGCCGCACAGCCTGTGGCCACCGCGGAGCCCAAGGGGGCTGCCGCATCGGCCCCCAAGGCGGCTGCCAGCAAGCCCGAAAAAGAAGAAACTGGCAAGCCCACCAGCGCCGACCCGCTGGGTGACCTGGCCAAAGCCAAGGCTGCGGAGGCAGGTAGCGCGGACCCTTATGACTACTTTGTGCAGGCCGGTGCCTTCCGCACGCAGGCCGATGCCGATGCCCAGCGCGCCAAGCTGGCCATGATGGGCTGGGAAGCCCGCGTGAGCGAGCGCGAGCAAAACGGCCGCCCGGTCTTCCGCGTTCGCGTGGGGCCGTTCGCCAAGCGCGATGACGCAGCCGCCCTCAAAGACAAACTGGACGGTACGGGCGTGGAATCTGCGCTGGTGCGCGTGCAGCGTTGATGCGGCCGTCGCCCACGGCTGAACTTTTTCGAGGCATGCCGCTCACATCCTAAAGACCAGACCAAGGAGTGTTCTTTTCATGAAACGTCGCGAGTTTTCCCTGTCCGCTGCCTCCGCTGTTGCAGCCTCTGCGGTCACTTTGCCAGTGGCGCTGCCCGCTGCAGCGCAAGTGCGCCAGTTCAAAGAGGGCAAGGACTACCAAAAGCTCTCCAAGCCTGCGCCTACCGAGGCCCCTGCCGGCAAGATCGAGATCATCGAGTTCTTCTGGTACAGCTGCCCCCACTGCAATTCGTTCGAGCCCGTGCTCGACGCCTGGATCAAGGCCGCGCCCAAGGACCTCGTCGTCCGTCGCGTGCCAGTGGCGTTCAACGCCAGCTTCGTGCCCCAGCAAAAGCTGTACTACGCGCTGGAAGGCATGGGCAAGCTCGACGCTGTGCACGCCAAGGTGTTCCGCGCCATCCACGTGGAAAAGCTCAAGCTGGCCAAGGACGACGACATTTTTGCCTGGGTGGGCAACCAGGGCGTGGATGTGGCCAAGTTCAAGGAGGTCTACAACTCCTTCACCGTGAACAACCAGGCCCGCCGCGCTGCGCAACTGCAAGGCGAGTACGGCGTGGAAGGTGTGCCTTCCATGGGCGTAGCAGGCCGCTATTACACCGATGGCACCATGGCTGGCAGCATGCAGACCGTGCTGCAAGTGGTGGACTACCTGGTGGGCCAGACCCGCAAGGCCTGATGCACCGCTGATTCAGCCCTGCAGTACAAAAGCCCGCGCCAGCGTAATGCCAGTCAGTTAAGCCCGCAGGCGGCTTGATCCAGTAAAAAGGGGACGTGTTCAACACGTTCCCTTTTTTGCTTGATGAGCCTGCTTGCAAACGCCTTGCGCCAGACCCTGCCCCGAGTACCTGATCGCCTCGAGCAGCTCAGCGCGTTGATAGACCCCACCTGGATCGCACAGGCGCTGGGGACCAGCGGCAAGGCCTCCATCCGCCGGCGCAAGCTGCCTGCCGAACATGCCGTGTGGCTTGTGATCGGACTGGCGCTGTTTCGCGACCGGCCACTGTGGCAGGTGGTGCAGCAGCTGGATTTGAGCCTGGATGGACAAGCGCCGCCCGCACCGAGCGTCAGCGTGCAAGCCCGCCAGCGCCTGGGCGAGGAGCCTCTGGCCGAGCTGTTCGCTCTACTGACCCAAGCCTGGAGCCGTCCTGCGGTGAATGTGCGCCAGCCACTGCGCGTACTGGCTGTGGATGGTGTGGTCTGGTCGGCGCCGGACACCCCTGAGAATCGAGTCGAACTGGGCAGCTGCAGCAACCAGCATGGCCTCTCGCCCTGGCCGCAGATCCGCGCCACTTGCCTGATGGACACACACAGCCACGAGATGCTTGATGCCAAGCTCGGCGCCATGGACTGCGGCGAATTGAGCCTGGCAGCGCAGTTGCGCGGCGAGGATCACTCCGTGACCCTGTTTGACCGAGCGTACTTCTCGGCAGCGTTCCTGTTGGACTGGCAGGCTGCGGGTACGCAGCGCCACTGGTTGATGCGCGCGCGGGACAATCTGCGCCATGAGATCGTCCAGCAACTGGCGCGCGGCGATGCGCTGATCCGCATGCCGGTGTCCCCACAAGCGCGCAAGGCACACCCGCATCTGCCCAGCCACTGGCAGGCACGCCTGATCGAGGTGAGCGTGGGTGGACGGCTGCGCCGCTTCATCACATCCTTGCTGTGTCCCCGCACGCATCCGGCGCAGGAGCTGGCCGAGCTCTACCGCCAGCGTTGGGAGATCGAGTTGGGGTTCCGGGAGATCAAGCAGACCCTGCAGGAGGGTGAGCCGGTGCTGCGCAGCAAGCAGCCCGCGCTGGTGCGCCAGGAGCTGTGGGGTGTGCTGATCGCCTACACGCTGCTGCGCCGCTGGATGCGCGAGATGGCAGCGCACGTCCAGGTCGAGCCCCAGCGCATCAGCTTCCACACAGCCAGCTACGCCATCGTGAACTTGCTGGCGGTCCCCAGCCTGGACTCTGCCGGCACCTTGCCCAAGCAGTTGGCAGCCCTGTTGGCGCAATCGCGACACTTCGTGCTGCCGCCACGCCGCACTGGGCGCAGCTTCCCAAGGGTCGTCAAAAAACGCGCTTCCAAATTCCCAACGAAAAAATGCCAGTCAGCTCTTAACTGACTGGCATTGCGCGCCAGCGGGCTTTTTTCATGCTGGGCGGCAATGCATGGCTACAATGATTGCAAGATTCGTGCCCTCCATGAAACATCGCATTACCTCCCTCCTTGTGCTTGCAGCCTTGACCTGCGCCTTTGGCGCGGCGCAGGCTGAAAAGGCCGACCGCAGCAAGCCCATGAACATCGAGGCCGATGCGCTGCGGCACGATGAAGTCAAACAGACCAGCGTCTTTTCGGGCCGGGTGGTGATGACCAAGGGCTCCATCGTGCTGCGCGGTGCGCGGCTGGATGTGCGCCAGGATGCCGATGGCTACCAGTCGGGCATCGTCACCGCTGAAGCCGGCAAGCGCGCGTTCTTCCGCCAAAAGCGCGACACGTTGCCAGGCGCACCCGAGGAATTCATTGAAGGCGAGGGCGAGGTCATCGAATACGACGGCCGCACCGACAACGTGCGCTTTATCACCCGCGCCGAGCTGCGCCGCTACCGGGGCGGTGCCTTGAGCGACGAAATCACGGGCGCCGTCATCGTCTACAACAACCTGACCGATGTGTTCACGGTGGACGGGCAAAAGAAGGCCACGCCTTCGGCCGACGGCCAAACCGGTAGCGGCCGCGTGCGCGCGGTGCTGGCGCCCAAGGAGCCCGCCGCCGGTGCGGCGGCGCCTGCAGCCCCGGCCTCTGGCCCGGCGCTGCGCCCCAGCAATTCTTTGGGCGGTGGCAGCCAGTGAGTGATCGTTCCGTGCAAGCCGCAGCCCCTGGCGTATCCTCCAGCCGCCTGGAAGTCTCGCACCTGGCCAAGTCCTACGGCAGCCGCAAGGTGGTTAAGGACGTTTCGCTGGTCGTGCAAAAAGGCGAAGTGGTGGGCTTGCTGGGCCCCAATGGCGCGGGCAAGACCACGTCGTTCTACATGATCGTGGGCCTGGTGCGCAGCGATGGCGGGGACATCCGTATCGATGGCCAGTCGGTGGCGCACATGCCCATCCATCGCCGCTCGCGGCTGGGGCTGTCTTATCTGCCGCAAGAAGCGTCGATCTTCCGCAAGCTCTCCGTCGAGGAGAACGTGCGCGCTGTGCTGGAGCTGCAGCGCGACGAGAACAACGCCCCGCTGTCGCGTGCGGCCATCGAAGAGCAGCTCACCTCGCTACTGCAGGAGCTGCGCGTGGAACACCTGCGCGCATCGCCCGCACTGGCCCTGTCGGGTGGCGAGCGCCGCCGCGTCGAGATCGCCCGCGCTCTGGCCACGCAGCCGCGCTTCATCCTGCTGGACGAGCCCTTTGCGGGCATCGACCCCATTGCCGTGATCGAGATCCAGCGCATCATCGGCTTCCTCAAGGCGCGCGGCATTGGCGTGCTGATCACCGACCACAACGTGCGCGAAACCCTGGGCATTTGCGACCACGCCTTCATCATCAGCGATGGGCGGGTGCTGGCGCAGGGCACGCCATCGGAGATCGTGGACAACGCCGAGGTACGCCGCGTGTACCTGGGCGAACACTTCCGCATGTGATGGCCAGTGTGAGTGTGGCTTTTGTGAATGGTGTGTCCGCGCTGGTGCGTGGGCTGGGGGCTCTGGCATGAAGCCCGGCCTGTCCCTGCGCGTTTCGCAGCACTTGGCCCTGACCCCGCAGCTGCAGCAATCCATTCGGTTGCTGCAGTTGTCCACGCTGGAGCTGGGCCAGGAAGTCGAGCAGATGCTCGACGAAAACCCTTTTCTCGAACGCGCCACCGACGAAGCACCGCGCGAAGAGTTTGGCCTGGAGCATGCCAACGCCCCCGCCCAGGCCGACGACCACGGTGTCGATGATGCTATCTATTCAGGAGCTAGCAGCGCTTCATCTACGGGCGCTGAAGGCGATTTTGATGCTTCATCAGATGCCGACCACAGCAGCAGCGTCGCTGACGAGCCCGACTGGAGCGGCGACGGCACGGTGGAGATGGCGCCCAACGACAGTGAGTGGGGTGGCGACGCCCCGCCTCGCAACCGCAATGACTCCGAAGGCGAGGAGGCCGACGCGACCGAACTGGCGCGTTCGCAAGAGTCCCTCACCGCCTTCCTGCACCGCCAGGCCTTGGCGCTGCGCCTGTCCGAAGTGGACAGCGCTGCTCTGCGCTTCCTGATCGAATCGCTCAACGACGACGGCTACCTGGAAGAGTCGCTGCAGGAGCTGGCCATTGCGTTGGCGGGCCCTGACGACCTGGAGCAGATCGACGAGCTGGTGCACCGCTTCACCGTAGCCCAGCGCCTGCTGCAAACCCTGGAACCCGTGGGCGTGGGTGCCCGCAACCTGGCCGAGTGCCTCACGCTGCAGCTCAGCGCTCTGGCGGCCGATGCGCACAGCGGCGTGCCGCCCGACGTGGTGCAGACTGCGCTGCAAATCTGCCAGCAACCGCTGGAAATGCTGGCCCGCCGCGATGTGCGCCGCCTCACCCAGGCCTGCACCGAAGGCGGTGCTGCGGGCGAAGAGCGTACCCGCGCCGCCATGGCCCTGATTGCCCGGCTGGAACCCCGCCCAGGGCGGCGCTTTGTGGACGTGGAGCGCAACATCATCGTGCCTGATGTGATCGTGCGCAAAGCCGGGCGCAGCAACGGCACCAGCGGGCAGCAGAATTTCATCGTCTCGCTCAACCCTGATGTGATGCCGCGCCTGCGCGTGCATGACATCTACGCTGGCGCCCTGCGCGGCGGCAAAGGGAGCAAGGGCGGCGAGGGCCACGCGGGCCTGCAGCAGCGCCTGCAAGAGGCGCGCTGGTTCATCAAGAACATCCAGCAGCGGTTTGACACCATCCTGCGCGTCTCGCGCGCCATCGTCGAGCGGCAAAAGAGCTTCTTCACCCATGGCGAGCTGGCCATGCGCCCGCTGGTGCTGCGCGACATTGCCGACGAGCTGGGCCTGCACGAATCCACCATCAGCCGCGTGACCACGGCCAAGTACATGGCCACGCCGATTGGCACGTACGAGCTCAAGTATTTCTTCGGCTCGGGCCTGGGCACCGAAACCGGGGGCAACGCCTCCAGCACGGCCGTGCGCGCGCTCATCAAACAGTTCGTGGCCGCTGAAAGCCCCACCAAGCCCTTGTCCGACAGCCAGTTGGCTGAGATGCTCAAGGAGCAAGGCATTGAATGCGCCCGCCGCACCGTGGCCAAATACCGCGAAGCGCTCAAGATTGCGCCGGCCAATTTGCGCAAGGCGTTGTAGCTGGCCACCGCCGCTGCAGCGTCCGTGCCAGGGCCTGTGGGCCTTGGCAGCGCGCCTGCCTTGCGTACCATGCACCGGCACCACCAGAGGTACCCCCTATGAACCAACTCCAACTTTTTCTCCCCTGCGCCGCTGGTGTCGAGGGCTTTCTGGCCGACGAGGTGCACGGCATCACCGGCCTCACGGGCAACGACCTGCTGGTGGGGCGCGGTGGCGTGCTGCTGCGCAGCTCCTGGCGCCAGGCGCTGCAGCTGAACCTGCACAGCCGCCTGGCCCAGCGCGTGCTGGTGCAACTGGCGCACCGCATGTACCGCTCTGAAAACGACCTGTACGCCCTGGCCAGCGACGTGGCCTGGGAGATCTGGTTCACCACGCGCCAGAGCTTCAAGATCGAGGTCACAGCCCAGCACAGCCCGCTGCAGAGCCTGAATTTCGCTGCCCTCAAGGTCAAAGACGCAGTGGCCGACCGCTTCCGTGCCAAGACCGGCGTGCGCCCGGATGTGAACACGCAGTGGCCCGACGTGCGCATTCACATGCACCTGACCACCGACGAAGCCACGATCTACATCGACACCTCGGGCGAGCCGCTGTTCAAGCGCGGCTGGCGCGAGGACAAGGGCGACGCCCCCCTGAAAGAAACCCTGGCCGCTGCGATGATCGCTGCCAGCGGCTGGGACCCGCACGGCGAGCACCCCCAGCCCCTGTACGACCCCTGCTGCGGTAGCGGCACCATCGTGGTCGAGGCCGCGCAGATCGCCTGCCGCATTCCCGCTGGCATGTTGCGCCGCTTTGCGTTTGAAAAGCTGTTGCCGTTCCAGGCACACGTCTGGACTGCTATCAAAAACGAAGCTGATGGCGCAATCTGTGAAAGCCCTGTGCCCATTTTTGGCAGTGATGTGGCCCACCGCATGGTGGACTTTGCCCAGCGCAACGCCGAGCGCGCGGGCGTGGCCGGTGCCGTGCAGTTGCGCGGTGGCGATGCCCTGCAGCGCATGCCGCCGTGCGAGCAGCCCGGTGTGATGCTGCTGAACCCGCCCTACGGCGAGCGCATTGCCGCAGCCGGTACCGCCGGGCGCAACGCCAACGAACGCGCCGCCGAGCGCGCCCTGGGCGCCAGCGTGGGCCGCGAGGCTGCGCACACCGACGATGGTGGCGAATTCTTCGCCCAACTGGCCACGCACTGGAAAAAGAACTACAGCGGTTGGACGGCCTGGATGCTCACGCCCGACCTCAAGCTGCCCAGCAAGATGCGCCTGAAAGAATCGCGCCGCGTGCCGATGTGGAACGGCCCCATCGAATGCCGCATGTTCCGCTTCGACATGGTCAAGGGCACCCTGCGTGAGCGCCCGAACAAGGCCGAGGGCGGCGGGGCACAGCATGCAGGTTGAGCTGCACCTGCCCGCCGAAGGCGTGCCAGGCGCACCTGCGCGCCCGGTGGTGGTGGACACCAACGTGGCGCTGGATCTGCTGATCTTCAGCGACCCGCGCACCGCCCCGCTGCGCACCCTGCTGGCCCAGGGGCGCCTGGACTGGATTGCCACGCAGGTCATGCGCGATGAGCTGGAGCGGGTGCTGGCCTACCCGCACATCGTTTCGCGCATGGACTTCTACCGCGTGGATGCGGCGCAGGTGCTGGCCGCCTTTGACGCACAGGCCCGGCTGGTGGAGATTGCCCCCCGCGTGGCCTACGTGTGCAAGGACGCGGACGACCAGAAGTTCATTGACCTGGCCGCCGCACACCGCGCCATTTTGCTGAGCAAGGACAAGGCCGTGATCTGCATGCGCAAGCGCCTCCTGACGCTGGATGCCCACGTGGCCACCGCGCTGGTGCTGGACGAAAGCCCGGCCGCAGCCGCTGCTTGAAAGCTGCAGCCGCAGTTGGGGGCCAGACGGCTTTGCTCCGCACCGCTCCCTTTATTCGTCGAAGCTGAAGTCGGCTGCCGCCACCAGTTGCCAGGCGCCGTCGCCCTTGAGCTGCAGCACCTGCGTGTGGTGCCGCAGCACGGCAGGGCGGTGGGCAATGCTCACCAGCGCCATGCCCGTGGCCCGCAGGCGTTCATACAGCGCTGCCTCGTTGGCGCTGTCCAGCGCGCTCGTGGCTTCGTCCAGGATGACGATGCGGGGCGTGCGGGCCAAGACCCGCGCAAACGCCAGGCGCTGCTGCTCGCCGGTGGACAGCAGCTTCTCCCAGTCGTGCGACGCATCGAGCCCACCCACGCGTTCAGCCAGCGAGCCCAGTTGCACCTCGTCGAGCAGTTCCAGCAACTGGTCGTCAGTCAGCTCTGTGGTTTGGCTGGGATAGATGATCTGGCTGCGCAGGGTGTCGGGCTGCAGATAGGGGCGCTGCGGCAGGAAGAACATGTCTGCGAGGGGCGGATGCTGCACGGTGCCCTGGCCTGAGCGCCACAGCCCTGCCATCGCGCGCAGCAGCGAGCTTTTGCCGCAGCCACTGGGGCCGGTGATGAGCAGGGCGTCTCCGGCGGCCAGGGTGAGAGAAAGGTCCTGCACCAGCAGGCGGCCAAACTGCGGCGTGTGCAGCGTCAGCCCCTCCAGGGCCAGGGTGTCGCCCTCGCGGGTGATGATCTGGGCGCCATCGTGGGGTGCCGGGGCTGCGTCCTCGCTGGTGGGCGGTTCCGCCCAGGGCGTTGGGGCCGCAGGTGTTTTGAGCACGACCTGCGACAGGGCGTGCAGGCGGTCAATCCCGGCGACGAAGCGGCTGAGGCTTTCGAAGTTGTCCACGATCAGCGACACGGCGGCCAGCACCGCCGCAAAAGCGCCCGCCGCCTGGATGGCACGCCCCACCTCCAGCTCGCCACTGAGCACGTCGTTGGCCAGGATGATGGCAGGCAGCACCAGCGTGAGCTGGCTGAACCCGCGCTGGTACAGGTTGAGCGAGCGCTGCTTCTTGATCAGCTTGGCAAAGTTGCTGAACACGGCCTCGAACCTTTGGTTGAGCTGGGCGCGCTCCTGGGGCTCGCCCCGATAAAAGGCGATGGACTCGGCGTTTTCTCGCAGGCGCATCAGGCCGAAGCGGAAATCGGCCTCGCGCCGGATCTGCCAGAAATTGAGCCGGATGAGCGGCGCCCCGAACAGGTACAGCGCGCCAAAGGTGCCCAGCAGTGCGTACACCGCCAAAAACGCCACCAGCGTGTGCGAGATGGACCACAGCACCGCGCTGAACGCGACCAGCTGCATCAGCGAGCCCAGGAAGATGAGCAGGAAGTGCGTGGAGCGGCCGGTGAAGGTGTTGATGTCTTCGCTGATGCGCTGGTCGGGGTTGTCGATGTCCCGGGCGTTGCCGATGTCGTAGTACTTGCGCTCGCTCAGGTAGCCATCCAGAAAACGGTGCGTGAGCCAGCGGCGCCAGTGGTTGGAGAACGCATCGCGCATGTAGTAGTAGAAGGCGTACACGGGCACCGCCACTGCCACCACCATCAGGCTGGCGCGCACCGCGCTCCAGAAGCGGTCCACCTGCTTGGCGGCCAGGGCCGATGTGAGTTCACCGGTCTTGTCGATCAGCATCACGGCGAGCTGGGTCTCCAGCACCATCAGGCCAACCAGCAGGGCCAGCAGCCCCCAGGCCATGCGTTTCTGGTCGCCCAGCCAGTAGGGGCGAGCCACGCTCATGAACTGCTTCCAGGCAGACCAGGAGAGCGTGGGCGGGCGTCGGCGACGGGCTTTTGGGGTGGGTTGCGGCGCGGCTACAGGGGCAGCCGCCGTGTCGGTCAGGGCTGTCGCAGGAGTGGTGTCTGGCATATAACGGTGGAAAAATAAGGGTGCGAAGCAGCTGGCTGAACCATAGGGGATGCGCCCACCCCGCACCTGTCAGCCAAAGCCGACTCGGCAGCTCAGACCGGCGCGCGTACCGAGTCTGGCCTTTTGCCTTTTCGCTTTTGCTCCCGATGTTTCTTCCACGACTGCGGGCACCCCAGAGGGTGCGCTGCCCGTGGGCGCATGTCAGGGGCGCAGCAGATCGTACGCCGCCCGCACCCGCTGCACATCACGCCCCAGCTTGCGGCTTTGGGGCAGGTGGCGGGCAAAACGCATGCGGTGCATGGTCTGCTCCATTACCTCTTGCAGCGCCGGGCCACGGGCCTGCAGCCACTGCGCCCACAGCGGGCGGGCATCTTCCAGCGCGCCACACTGGCGCAGGTAGATGGCGGTGGAATGGGCGTAGCACAGTGCATCGCGGCCATGGCACAGCGGCAGGGGCAGCACGGCGGTGGGGTCGTCTTCAAAGTCGATGTAGCCCACCACGCCGTCGGGGCAGCGCACCAGGTTGCGGGCAAAGGCCTGGCTCAGGCAGGTGCCCTGGTTGTGTACCAGTTCAATGGCACGCAGCCCTTGCAGCCACAGGCGCAGCACGGCCTCGGGGCCTGCGGGCACGGCGGCCTCGATCTCGTTGCCGAGCGATGGCGTTTGCTCTGCCGGCCGCCCCAGGTGGCGCATGATGAAACCGTCTTCCTGCGCTGCCAGCACGGTGGGCACGCGCAGCCCGCGTGCGGCCAGATCGCGCAGCCGCCGCACTTCGGTGGCAATGGCGGTGCGGCCGCCCAGGTTGGGCACTGGGTATAGCACCGGCAGGCCAAACAGCGTGGCCAGGGCCCCCAGCACCCGGTAGCGCGCCATGCCATGGGGCGTGTTGGCTTTTTTCACCCACACCTGCTCATCGCCCAGGCGGTAACTGGCCACGTTGAACTGCTGCACGGCCAGCTGGCGGGCCAGATAGGCGGCATAGTCCACAGGCGGCTGGGGCGCTGCAGCGGGCTGGGTGATGGTGGGCAAATTCATGAAAGCGCAGGGCACGGCTGCACCACGGTGCGGGCCTGAAAACGGGGGCACAGGCTCTTTGAAAAGGTTCTCAGGGCACCGGTGGGCAAGGGCGCTATTGTGCCGCTGTCGCGGCCGTGGGCTGGCCGCGGGGTGTGCTGCCGGATAAACTCGCGGCCTCGGCGTTGCGCCACCACGCTGCCGCACCTGCAAGGCCCAGCGCACCCCGCCTGCCCCTTCGCCCTATCGGAGCCCACCCATGAATCCCACCGAATCCACTGCGCCCCAGGGCGATACTGAACTGACCACCACTTCCTCGGCTGCCGCCCCGGCGCTGGGCTTGACGGCTGCCGAGCTGGAAGAACTCGACAACCTGCTGGACGACCTGCGCACGCGTGGCGAAGAAATCCCGCAGTGGGAGTTCTGCGATGGCTTCATGACGGCCGTGATCTGCAGCCGCCGCCCCATCGCCCCCGCCGAATACCTGCCCATGCTGCTGGGCGATGGTGCCGAGCTGGAAGTGGCCGAAGGCGAGCCGCTGCCGCTGCTGCCCGCCTTTGCCGATGCTGCCCAGCAAGCGCGCTTTCTGGAGCTGTGGGACCGCCGCTGGAACGAGATCGTCACCCAGCTCGACACCGACGTGAAGACGCTGGACGACGAGCGCACCTTCCAGCCCGAAGCGATGGACATGCGCGGTGCCGTGGCCAGCCTGCCTGAGGCCGAGCGCGCCGAAATGGAAGGCCAGGAAATCCCATCCTTCGGCCAGGTGTGGGCCCTGGGCTTCATGTTCGCTGTGGAAAACTGGCCCGAAGACTGGGCCGCCCCGCGCGACAAGGAAGCCGCCCAGTGGCTGGACGATGCGCTCGACAGCATCGTCGCGCTGACCGAAGACGACACCGGCAAGCCCGAAGTCTGCATGTACAACGAAGACGGCCCACCCAGCACCAGCCAGGCGCGCGTGGAAGCCTTCGGCGAAGCCATCTGGGCCGTGTACGACCTGCGCCAGCTGTGGAAGAGCATGGGCCCGCGTGTGGAAACCTTGCGCAAGGTCCCCGAGCCCGGCCGCAACGATCCTTGCCACTGCGGCAGCGGCAAGAAGTACAAGAAGTGCCATGGAGGATGAGTACAACCCCCTGAGGCGCTGCGCGCCTTCCCCCTTCTCTCGAATCGCTATGCGATTCGGGAAGGGGGACGCCACCAGCGCCCGCAAGCGAAGCGCCGCTTGAGCGGCTTGGCGGCCCTTGCGCGGTGGCCGCTGGTAGGGCTGCGCGCACTGAAGAGATCGGGATTGATGCGAATGTGTGGCCCCTATCCTCGGTGAGATGTATTGTGTTTTGCTATTGAGTTTGTAGCTGCTTGCGCTTTATAGATAAGCGCTAGAGCCTGTTTTTGTTTGATATGTCTCGCAGCGCGCCTTCGGGCGCGCTTTGCTTTGCAGCTTCCATGAATCCATCTTTCCTCACCCGCCTGCGCGCCGAATGGGCGCCCAGCATTCCACGCGAACTGCTGGCCGGGGCCGTGGCCACGTTTGCGCTCATTCCCGAGGTCATCGCTTTCTCGTTCGTGGCCGGGGTCGATCCTTCAGTGGGGCTCTTTGCCTCGTTTGTCATCAGCCTGGTCATCGCCTTCACCGGCGGGCGGCCCGCCATGGTGTCGGCCGCTGCGGGCTCGGTGGCGCTGGTGGCCGCGCCGCTGGTGCAGTCGCACGGGCTGGGCTACCTGCTGGCGGCCGGGCTGCTGGCTGGGGCCGTGCAGGTGGCGTTTGGGTTGATGAAGCTGGGCGTGCTGATGCGCTTTGTGTCCAGCTCGGTGCGTACGGGGTTTGTGAATGCACTGGCCATCCTGATCTTTGCCGCGCAGCTGCCGCACCTGCACGGGGCCAGCGCAGCCACCTGGGGCGCGCTGGCGCTGGGGCTCGCGCTCATCTACGGCCTGCCGTGGCTGGGCCAGCGGCTGGCATGGCCTGCGCTGTCCGTGATCCCGTCACCGCTGATCTGCGTGGTGGTGCTGACGGTGCTGGCGTCGGCTCTAGGCCTCAAGCTGACCACCGTGGGTGACCTGGGGCAGTTGCCCGATGCGCTGCCCGTGTTTGCGTTGCCGCAGGTGCCCGTGTCGCTCGACACCCTGCGCATCATCCTGCTGCCCGCGCTGGCGATTGCCATGGTGGGCCTGCTCGAATCGGTGCTCACCGCTGCCGTGGTCGATGAGCTGACCGACACCCCCAGCGACAAGAACCGCGAATGCGCCGGGCTGGGCGTGGCCAACATCGCAGCCAGCTGCTTTGGTGGCATTGCTGGCTGCGGAATGATCGGCCAGGCCGTGGGCAACGTGAAGTACGGCGGGCGCGGGCGCCTGTCCACGCTGTTTGCCGGGGTGTTTCTGCTCATCCTCATGGTGGCGCTGAAAGACTGGGTGTCGCAGGTGCCGGTGATCGCGCTCGTGGCCATCATGGTCATGGTGTCGGCCGAGACGTTCGAATGGAAATCGCTCGGCGCCCTGGTGCGCCACCCGCGCCTTTCCAGCGCCGCCATGCTGGCCACCGTGGCCGTCACCATCGCCACCCACAACCTGGCCGCTGGCGTGGCCGTGGGCGTGGTGCTCAGCGGCGTGTTCTTTGCCTTCAAGGTCTCGCGCATGCTGGACGTGCGCGTGCACGACGACCCGCAGACCGGTCAACGCACCTGGCAGGTGTCCGGCCAGGTGTTCTTTGCCTCCGCCGATGCGTTCATCGAGGCGTTTGACGTGCTGGGCGCCGAAGGCCGCGCGGTGGTCATCGACGTGACGCACGCCCACTTCTGGGACATCACCGCCGTAGCCGCGCTCGACAAGGTGGTGGAACGCCTGCGCCACCACGGCTGCACGGTGCAGGTGCTGGGGCTGAACGCGGCCAGTGCCGTGTTGATTGACCGCATGGGTGGCGCGGCAGAAGCCCGCGCCACGGATGGCGCCTGAATCAGCCCTGTGCCAAAAACTTCTTCAGATTGGCCGCTGCCGTGCTGCGCACTTTGCGCTTCAGCGAGGGCGACCAGCCCAGCAGCAGCCCTGGCAGCCCCAGAGCCTGGCGCGACCAGCGCCAGAAGTTGAAACGGTCGCGGTGGGTGGCGATCAGCCCGTCGGGTGTGAAGGTGAAGGTGCCGTCGATGATGTTGTGCACCGCGCGGCCGGTAGCGCTGAAGAGGTAGTGCGCCTCCCAGTGCGCGCGGCCGCCGTTGGCGTCGGCTTCGATGCCGCTGTACTCCAGCTTCCAGTGCTTGGCAGCGGCGGGCTTTTGGGCGGCGCTGCACAGCATGCGCCACATGCCGCCGATCTGCTCGCGGCCTTTCAGCGAAAAGGCCTCGTCTTCAAACATCGCATCCGGCGCATAGCAGGCGGCCATGGTGGCGTGGTCAAGCTGGCTGAAGGCGGTGTAGAAGCGTTGCAGGGTCTGGGCGTTGGGGTGCATGCGGTCTCCTCCTGAATGTGGGGGGCATGCTACCCGCAGCGCGGCGGCTGCAGTGCCGCCTGGGCGGCGTTGCCTGTGTTTGTCTGGATGACTTTCCGTTGAATTAGCGGGGTGCAGGCGGGGGTGTTTGCAATAGGGCGTTCAACCGCGCGCACGCCCAGGCCAGCGTCTGCTGGCGCACAGCAGCGCGGTCGCCGTCAAAGCGGCGGGTGGCGGTGGTGATGTTGCCGTTCACGTTCCAGCCAAACCACACGGTGCCCACGGGCTTGTCGGCAGTGCCGCCGGTGGGGCCCGCAATACCGGTGACGGCCACGGCCACTTGCGCGCGGGAATGGGCGACGGCGCCCAGGGCCATGGCGCGGGCCACGGGTTCGCTCACGGCGCCGTGGGTGGCGATCAGCCCGGCAGGCACGCCCAGCAGTTCGGTCTTGGCCTCGTTGGAATAGGTGACGAAGCCGCGCTCAAACCACTGGCTGGAGCCTGCCAGGTCGGTGCAGGCGGCGGCGATCATGCCGCCGGTGCAGCTTTCGGCGGTGGCCAGCATCCAGCCACGGGCCAGCAGGGTGGTGGAGATTTGAATCAAATTGGCCTCCAGCGCTTGATTTGTAAGCGCTGGTAGCTCACTTTTTGATAGTGGATGAGGGGTGATGGGCGCTGCGGGGTTCATGCGAAGAACCTCCACAGTGCAATGACCAGCAGGGTACAGAAGGCTGCCACAAAGTCGTCGAACAAGATACCCCAGCCACCGCGCCAGCCAAAGCCTTTGAACAGGCTGTCAGCCCACCCCACGGGGCCGGGCTTGGCGGCGTCAAAAAAGCGGAACAGGGCAAAGGCCACGATCTGGCCCATGAGGCCCATGGGCATGGCCAGCCACAGCACGAGCCAGAAGGCCACGATTTCGTCCCACACGATGGCGCCGGGGTCGGCCACGCGCAGGTTGCGTGCCGTGGTGGTGCAGGCCCACCAGCCCACCAGCGCGCCGCCTGCAATCAGCAGGCCCATTTGCGCAGCACTGAGCCAGGGCATGAGCACCAGGAACGACATCCAGCCCCACAGCGTGCCCACGGTGCCGGGGGCCAACGGAGAGAGGCCGGAGCCAAAGCCCAGCGCTATGGCGTGGGCCGGGTGTGCCAGCATGAAGGCGGCGCTGGCGCGGCGCGGGGCGGCCACGCCAGGGGCTGCTGCTGCAGAAGTCGGGGAAGCGAAGGTCATTGGCGTTCCTGTACGTCCAGGTCTTTGGGGTGGCGGATGGTGTGTTCTGCGCTGAACTGCGCAGTGGCCCCGGCAGCCAGCGGCTGCTGCCAGGCCACGGTGCCAGGGTTGCGGTTCCAGGCCAGGTCGGTGGGCTGGGGCTGGTAGCGTGATTCCACCTCGATCTTCTCGTTGCGCGAGACGGGCGCGGCGTGCAGCACTTGCAGCGTGACGGGTGTTTTGTGGCGGTTTTCCACGGTGTAGGCGCGGCGGGTGCGGCGCTCCACGCGCGAGCCGGTGAAGCCTGCGCTGCCCGTCAAATCCTGCACGGGCTCGGCGCGCACGGTCACCAGCTCGTCGCGCCCAAAGGCCAGGCTGCTGGTGCCGTTGGCGCTGGTGGCCGCGGCAAAGTCGATGCGGCCCGTGCCCACAAAGGCGCCGTCGCGGTACAGGTTGGCATTGCCCGCCGGCCACACGCCAGGGGGCGGGGCCAGTTCGGCCACCAGATAGGCGGCTTCTTCCATGGCAGGCGCGGTGCGGGTGATGAGGGTGGCGGGCGCGGTGTAGCTGCCCAGGGCCAGCGTCACGCGCTGGCCGTTGGAGGGCACGGTGATGCGCTGTGGCACGGCAAATTCGGTGGCAAAGGCTTTGTCGGTGCTGGTCACTTCAAAGCTGGGCAGGGCGTCTTCGGCCACGCTGCGGCGCGCTAGGGGCGATGCGGGGGCAGGGGCTGCCATGGCCATGGCGGGCACCGGGGCGGCCTTGGGGGTGGGCGGTGCGATGTCCAGCGTCCACGGGCGGGGCAGGCGGCCCTGGGTGGTGCGGCCGGGCTGGCCGGTGGAGAGGGTGAGCTGCACGTTGCTCCAGTCCTCGCCGCTGTTTTGCGCCACCAGGGCCTGGCGTTCCAGCAGCACGCTGGGTTTGGCGGCATCGAGAGTGGCGCGGTAGGTGGGCTGCCAGCCGGTGCCGCGCACCTGGTAAGACAGGCGCAACTCGGCCTCGCGGTCGGTGGCCAGCGTCACGGTGATGGAGACCACCTGCGCCCGCTGGCTGGCGGTGCGTTCGCGCTCCGCGGCCAAGGGCTTGAGGGCCAGCTCCAGTGCCTCTTGCTTGCGCTGCAACTGGTGCGCGCGGGTTTTCGATTCGTGCGCCGACTTGCGCAGCGCGTCGGCGGTGGCAGCGATCTGTGCGGGCGTGGTGGCTTGCAAGCGGCCGCCGGGCGCTTCAGTGCCAGCTCCCCCGGTCGCTACGTTCTTCAGGTAGCCATCGACCAGTTGCAGCGAGGCGGCTTCGGCCTTCACGGCGGCGATCTGGTCTTCCAGCTCGCGGATGCGGCCATCGAGCGGGCTGGCGCAGGCGGCCACCACGTCGCGGTCTTCGGTGCGCACATTGAATTCGCCCACGCGCACGGCGGGGTCGGCGTTGATCTGCAGGCTTTGCGCATCGAGCGACGCAGGCAGGCAACCCAGCGTGATGCTGCGCGCACCGGCGGGCACCTTGGCTACACGTTCCACCGTGGCGCTGCCGGGGTACACGGTGACGCGGGCAATCCGCGAAGTCACTGGCGAGGCAGTGTCTTGCGCCAGGGCCGGGTTGGCGGCAGCCACCCAGGCAGCGGCCAGCGCAACGGCGGCGGTGGAGGCAAGAGGGCGCAGGGATGGCTTCACGGTGGGGCTCCGGTAGCGCAGCGCAGGGCGTGCGGGGTGTTGGGGTGGGCGAATCCTAGCAGCGAGAGGGCGCGGCGCTGCCCATCTTTACGGCTTGTTTATGTCGGGTTAAGGCGCCCTTCATCCCCCAGGGCTATCGTGAGAAGTCTCATAAAACAAATACAGGGTCGATGATGAAGAAGGTTCTGGGAAGCACGCTGGCGCTGGCGGTGTTGTTGTGGGCGATGACGGTGCCGTGGCAAGACCCGGCCATGAATGTCTGGTGGTGGCGCAACCAGATCCTGCTGCTCACCGGGCTGGGGGGCTGGGCGTTGATGTCGCTCATCATGGTGCTGTCGCTGCGCCCGGTGTGGCTGGAGCGGCCGCTTGGCGGCATGGACAAGATCTACCGCCTGCACAAGTGGGCGGGCATTGGCGCCATCGTGCTGTCGCTGCTGCATTACGGCACGCAGCTGTCCAAAGACCTGCTGATCACGCTGGTGGGCCGCCCGGTGCGGGGGCCGCGCGCGGACTGGTGGCTCAACACCTTCCGCCACCTGGCGGAAGACATGGGCGAGTGGGCGGTATGGTTCCTGGCCGCCATGCTGGTCATCACGCTGTGGCAGCGCTTTCCGTACCACGTCTGGCGCTATCTGCACAAACTGCTGGCTGGGGTGTACCTGGTGCTGGCGTTTCATGCGGTGGTGCTGGTGCCGCCCGCCTGGTGGGCGCAGCCTGCAGGCGCCTTTGTGGCCGTGGCCTCGCTGGTGGGGGTGCTGTGCGCAGTGCGTTCGCTGGCCGGGCGCATTGGCGGCAGCCGCCGCCATGCGGCCCAGGTGGTGGATGTGCAGGTGCACCCCAGTGGCGTGGTCGAGCTGGAATGCCAGGTGCAGGGCGCCTGGAAGCATCGGGCCGGGCAGTTTGTGTTCTTGACGTTGCAGGCGGGCGAGGGGCACCACCCCTTCACGCTGGTCAACGCCGATACCGGCGACGGCCGCCTGCGCTTTGCCATCAAGGCGCTGGGCGACTACACCGCGCGACTGGCGCAGCAGGTGGCCGTGGGCCAGCAGGTGTGGGTGGAAGGGCCGTACGGGCGATTCGACTTCCGCCAGGACCGTGCCCCCGAGCAGGTGTGGGTGGCCGCAGGCATTGGCGCCACGCCGTTTGTGGCCTGGCTGGAATCGCTGGTGGCCAACCCGGCCCAGGCCCCGGTGGTGCAACTGCACTACTGCGTGCGCAACGCCCAAGAGGCCGTGTTTGCCGAGCGCATGCAGCAGCTGTGCGCGCAATTGCCCAGCGTGACGCTGCACATCCACCACAGCGACGTCACCGGGAAGGTGGCCGCCGATGCGCTGCTGGCCAGCGCCGGGCCCCAGGCCAGCGTGTGGTTCTGCGGGCCGCAGGGCTTTGGCCAGGCGCTGCGCGACACCATGCAGCGCCTGGGGCGCAGGCAAGGGCGCTTTCACCAGGAGCTGTTTCAGATGCGCTGAGCGGGGCGCCTTCTTCCGGGGCGCTCCCACAGGGCGCTCTGGCTGTCAGGCGAAGTGATCAAACGAGGCGAAGCGGTTTTCTACCGGCATGCCTTGTGCATCCACCAGCCGCAAGCCCGGTGCAGCTTCCACCTGGCCAATGCGCGTGACAGGTGTCTGGCTCTGGGTTGCAGCCTCTGCCACGGCGGCGCGGTGCTGGGGTGGGGCGGTGAACAGCAGCTCGTAGTCGTCACCCCCCGCCAGGGTGCATTGCTGCAGAAGTTTTTGCTCAAATTGGCCTCTAGCGCTTGATGGGAAAGCGCCAGCAGCTATCAATTTAATAGTTTCATCGGTGCGGATGCAGGCACCCACGCCAGACGCTTTGAGGATGTGCCCAAAGTCGCCCAGCAGGCCGTCGCTCACGTCCATGGCGCTGCTGGCAATGCCGCGCAGTGCCAGGCCCAGCGCCACGCGGGGTGTGGGGCGCTCCAGCCGCTGGCGGGCCTGGGCCAGCAGTTCGCCTGGCAGGTGGATGTGGCCGAGCAGGGCTTCCAGCGCCAGGCGTGCATCGCCCAGCGTGCCGCTCACGTAGATGTCATCACCCGCGCGCGCGCCGCTGCGCAGCAGGGCCTGGCTCGCAGGCACTTCGCCAAATACGGTGATGCAGATGTTCAGCGGGCCTTGCGTGGTGTCGCCGCCCACCAGCTCGCAGCCGTACTCATCGGCCAGCGCCAGCAAGCCTTTGGAAAAACCAGCCAGCCATGCTTCATCGACTCGCGGCAGCGCCAGTGCCAGCGTGAAGGCCAGCGGCCTGGCCCCGCAGGCCGCCAGGTCCGACAGGTTGACGGCCAGTGCCTTGTGGCCCAGGGCCTCGGGGTCTACATCGGCAAAGAAGTGGCGGCCTTCGACCAGCATGTCGCTGCTGATGGCCAGTTGCATGCCGGGGCGCGGGGCCAGCAAGGCGCAGTCGTCGCCCACGCCCAAGGCGGCGTGGCGAACGGGGCGCGTGAAGTAGCGCGCAATCAGGTCAAATTCACCCATGGCCTGATTGTCGGCGGGTTGAGGCGCACTGCTCAGACAGGTGCGCCGCGAAAGCGCTGCGCTGCCTGGCGGCTGACCTCGGCCAGCAACTGTTCCTGGCGCTGGCGGTCGCGCAGCCAGCGGGCGTCGTTTTGGCCGGCCTGGGTGTCGGTGCGCAGCAGGTGCAGGGCGTTCGAGGCGCCATGCGCCGCAGCGTGGCCGGCGATCTTGTCCATGGTCATCAGGATGTGCTCGCGCAGCGGCATGTGGTCGCCCGTGGCGGGGTCCACGTACACCGCCTCCATGCCGAAGCGGCAGGCCTGGAAGCGGTTGTAGGTGTAGACGAGGTAGTCGTCTTCCTGCGGCATGAAGGGCTCGTCGGCCAGGAACCATGCGCCCAGCGACTGCACGTAGCCCGCCAGGGCCGCGGCCCGTTCGATGGTGAGCGGGGTGTCGAACACGCGGATCTCGATGGTGCCGAACTCGGGCTTGGGGCGAATGTCCCAGTAGAAGTCCTTCATGCTCTTCACCACCCCGGTGCGGGTCATCTTGTCGAAGTAGGCGGTGAAGTCTTCCCACGTCAAAGCAAACGGTGCGCGGCCCGACAGCGGGAAGGCAAACACCGAGTTGAGCCGCGCCGAATCAAAGGCCGTGTCTTGCCCCTGCACGTAGGGGCTGGAGGCCGACAGCGCGATGAAGTGCGGGATGTAGCGGCTCATGCGGTGCAGCATGAGCAGGGCCGCGTTGGCGCTGGGGCAGCCAATGTGCACGTGCTGGCCAAAGATGGTGAACTGCTTGGAGAGGTAGCCATACAGCTCCGACAGTTCGCGGAAGCGCGGCTTGTCGTAGATACGGCGCTCATGCCACTGCTGGAAGGGGTGCGTGCCACCGCCCACCACGGCGATGTTGAGCTTGTCGGCGCTTTTGACCAGCGCATCGCGGATGGGGGTGAGCTGGCCCACCACTTCGCTGGCCGAGTGGCAGATGCCGGTGGAGATTTCGATCATGCTGTTCGTCATCTCGGGCACCACGCTGCCGGGCAGCGGGGTTTTCTTCATCAGGCGCAGCATGTCTTCCGCATACGGGGCAAGGTCGTAGTCGTTGGTGTTGACCAGCTGCAACTCCAGCTCGACGCCCAGCGTCAGCGGCTCGGAATGGTGGAAGGCTTCAAGACTCATTCGATTCTCCGTTGCGGCCACCGCGCAGCAGCGGTGCCCAGGGTTTCGAGCTTTCGCCCGCACGGTAGATGGCCACGGTGGCAATCACGGCGCCCAGCACTTCCATCAGCAAGATGGCGGGCAGCGCCACGCTGGCAATCTGGTAGCCGGTGGAGGGCGAAGCCACCACAAACTGCGATGCAATCAGCAGCGCGATGGAGGACATGGGCGTCATCGCGCAGCCCGCCCACAGCGCCTGGCGCCAGCTGGCGCCGCTGCCCACGTTGCCCAGGCCCACGCCAACGGCTTTGGCGATCAGGCGCGCAGCAATCAGAGCCAGCACGGCGCCGGCCACGGGGCCGCTCCAGTCTGCCTGCGCGGCCACGGTGGACACCAGTACAAACATCAGCATGGTCAGCAGCGATGAGGCGTTGCCCAGCTGCCGTGGCCAGGCCCAGGGCCGGGGGTTCAATTGCTTAAGCAAGATGCCCGCCAGCAGCGCTGCCAGCGGCGCCGAGCCGCCCATGTGCGAGGCCACGGTGGAGCCCGCGGCGATGAGCGTGAGCAGCAGCATCGAGGTGTTTTCGCTGGTGGGGCTCATGAAGCGCAGTGCAGTGCGCAGCACCAGCGTGAGCACGGCCGCGACCAGAATGGACACGCCCAGCACCACCACGGCGGGCGAAATCGCATCCAGCAAGGTGGCGCTTTGCCGGTTCATCTGCTCGGACCAGGCGGAGCCCAGCGTCAGCGCGTACAGCGTGGACAACGTGGCCAGCACCACGGCGCGTTCCGTCACCGGCCCGGCGGCCCGGGTGTCGGCCACCACGCGTGTCAGCACGGCGGGCGAAGCGGCCAGCGCCACCAAGGCCAGCGGCCCGGCCACCTGGGTGGGCTGATCCAGCCACAACAGCACCGCATACACGGCAAAGTACGTCAGGGCCGACTCGGCAATGCTTTGCACCAGCACCATGGGGTTGTGGCGGAACCACCGCAGCGAGATACGGCCACCGCATTCAAACAGCACCAGCGCAATGCCCAGCTCCAGCAGGAACAGGCCAATGCCCTGCAAAGGCCACACCGCGCCGCTGAAGCCGGCCAGCCCGGCGGCCGTGCCTACCAGCGAATAGCCCAGCACCTTGGGCAGACCGGTGTGGCGCTGGATGAGGTAGCCCGCCATGGCAGCAACCGCCAGCAGCAGTGACCACTGCACGGTGGGCAGTCCCGCCGATGGCCTGAGCCACTGGGCCCAAAAACTCATAAGTTCATTCATGTGGTGGTGACCTCGGGTGGAAACGGGCCTGCGGCCCGGAGGTGGAACAAAACGCCCGGTGCCTTGGTGCGCCCATTGCAGTGCAAGCGGGGCGCTGCACCTGCGGAGCATGCATGGGCTGGGCGAGCGGTGGTGCATCCAGCGCGGCGGCTGGCGTTTGTGCGACCCCCGGCAAGCCCTGCAGGCTCATGTCCTGCAAAAGGGTTCGGTGACAGGCAGGCTGGGGGCAAAAACTGCACACGGGCCAACGAGCCAACAGGACTCTGGGACGAGTCTGCGACCGAACGCAGGGGGCGCTCAACCACCCGACCGTACCAGATACCCGCCGCGCGGATCAACCGCTCTTTGCATCAGCAAAGGTCAGCGGCGCATTCAAGCAACTCCCTTCAGAGCGTTCACAGAGACGTTTTTTGACGTACCGCCAGACTCTACGGGTTGCAACAGGATGTGTGTGTAGGACAGTTTCGTCTGTCGCCACCGGTGTCCTGGCGGTGTCAAAACGCGCGGGCACGCAGAGAAGACTCTCAGGCAGCCCGTGCGCGTTCAGGTCGGAAAAAGCTCAACGGTGCGCTGCGCAGGCGGGCCCGGATCGCTGCATAAATGCGCGAGCGCTCCACGCCGCTGACGTTGCGGGCGCGCATGGCCAGATTGAATGCCAGGTAGAAGCTCACACCCACGTTGAACGCCCCCAGCAAGGGCAACGTGGCAACTGCCCACCAGAAGCCGGGCTGGTGCAATACATCCAGCCCTAGCGTGGCGCAGGCAGCGGCAATCTGGCCCGCCGACAAGGTGACATGGCGCACATCCAGCCCCAGGCCGAAGAAGGTGGCAATCACGGGTACCAGGCCCAGCATGAACCCCAGTGAAATGTTGGCCGCAAAGCCCGAGATGTTCTCGCGCAGGAAGTGCGCCCAGCGCGCCGCGCGCGCAGTGCCCAGCAGGCGGGTGATGCGTGGGTTGTATTGAATGGCCGAGTCCATGCGCGCCAGCACGAACCAGTTTTCCGTCCACCCGGCAATGATGCTGGAGGCAAACAGCAGCACGCCTGTGAAGGCAGCAAAAAACACCGATGGGCCCAGCAGGTGCAGCGACTCCAGCACATGCAGCGCCTGCTTTTCCGAGATGGGCGGTGTGCCCAGGGTGTGGAGCATGAGCAGTGCAATGCCCAGCACCACAGGCATCACCACCAGCACGTTGCCCAGCACTGCGGCTACCTGCGATCGCACCAGATGGGTGATCTCGTCCACAAACGACTCGATGGCGTCGCCGCAGCCCAGTTCTTTGAGCTTGGCCGCCATGGCCGGGGCGGTCATGGCTGGCTGCTTGGTGGCCACCGTGAAATGCAGCAACTGCACCAGCACAAAGCTCACTGCATAGTTCACACCCGCCCAGAAGCCCGCCCAGAAGGCCGACAGCGCCAGGGCATACAAGCCAAACTTGATCAGCGTGGTGAACGCAATCACCAGCCCGCCGCCCGCTGCCTTGTGGACCATGGAGCGGTATTCGGCTGGCGTGCGGGTGATGTAGTGCTCGCCGGTTTCTGCGCTGCGCTCGGCCACCTTGGCCGCGACCAGCGAGGAGTTGGAGGCGAACAGCGCGCGCAGACTGCGCCGCTCCTGGCCCACCTGCACCAGCGAAGACATCAGCCGGGCGGCCGCCAGGGCGGGCTTGGGCGACAGCAGGCAGTCGAGCAGCAGCCGCACGCGCACGATGCGCTCGCGCAGCTGGCGCAGGCGGAACACCAGCCCGACGGAGATGCCGTTGTCTTCAAAGTGCGTGTACACCGTGGCCGTGGCGGCGCGGCAGGCCTCCAGCCGCTCGCGCAGGCGCTGCGCGGCTTCGTTGAGCCGGTCGGGGGTGCGCAAGGCGTGCAGCACCTCCACGCGCAGGCTCTCCACGTCGCGGATCAGCGCATGGAAGGGCTGGGCTTCGCGCGCCTCTTCGCTCATGCGAAGGCGCAGTTCAGGGGCAAACCCGGTCGAGAGGATTTGTCCCGCGCAGTAGGTGATGGCGTTGAGCAGCGCGTGGCGCCACAGCGAGAGGCCGCTTTCCTCGCCCGGCGGCACCAGCAGGGCGGCCAGGCGGTTGAGCTGTGCTTCGTCCAGCGCGGCCATCCATTGCGCGTCAAATTCATGGGGCACTGCCAGCACGAACAGTTCAGACGCATCGATCGTGTCCGGCGTGCCCGGCAGCCACTTGGTGCGCAGGCGCGCCGCCAGCTCGCTCACAAAAGCGGTGCGTGGCGCAAAGCCGAAGTCGGCCAACAAGGTGGTGATATCTACCGTGTCCACCAGCTGCGCCCACCAAGCCTGCAGGCGCGCGCGCAGCTCTGGCCGGGCTTCGACCGCATCCAGAAAAAGCTGCAGTCTGGCCGTGGCGCCGGGCACGGAGTCGCGATCGCCGCGCACCCATTCCAGCAAATGGATGAGCCAGAGGTGGCGGTGGGGAAGGTCGGCCTCGGGGTCCAGTTCCGCCAGCAGGCGCGCCAGGTCGGTGGGGCGGCTCAATGCAGCACCCTTCCGTTCAGGGGCTCGCCTGTGGGGCCGTGGTGAATGGCTTCCAGCACAAACAGGGGAACGGGCGTGGCGAAAGGCTCGCCGTCTTCGGCCACGCAGTGGAACGTGCCGTGCATGGTGCCGCTGGCCGTGCGCAGGCGGCACCCGCTGGTGTACTGGAAGGCCTCACCCGGCTTGAGCAGGGGCTGTTGCCCCACCACACCCAGGCCTTTGACCTCTTCGGTGTGGCCGCGGGCGTCACTGATGATCCAGTGCCGCGAAATCAGCTGGCCGGGGGCGTCGCCCGTGTTGGTGATGGTGATGGTGTAGGCGAAGGCAAACACCTCGCGTTCTGGCTCCGATTCCTCGGGCAGGTATTCGGGCAGAACTTCCACCGCAAACTGGTACTTTGGCATGGGCCGAATGGTAACCGTGCGGGGTGTGAGCGCGTGCCCTTGGGCAAGGCAAAACCCCGCAGCGTTCCAGCTTTGCGACAATCGGGGGATGAGCCGCACCTTCCAAATCGCCCCCTCCATCCTCTCTGCCGACTTTGCCCGCCTGGGCGAAGAAGTGCGCAATGTCATTGCCGCTGGCGCCGACTGGATCCACTTCGACGTGATGGACAACCATTACGTGCCCAACCTCACTTTCGGCCCCATGGTGTGCCAGGCCCTCAAGCCGCACGCCAAAACGCCAGCGGGCGTAGCGGTGCCGATTGATGTGCACCTGATGATCCAGCCAGTGGACGCGCTGGCCGCCGCGTTTGCCGACGCTGGCGCTGACTACATCAGCTTCCACCCAGATGCCTCGGGCCATGTGCACCGCAGCATCCAGGCCATCCGGTCCAAGGGCGTGAAGCCCGGTCTGGTGTTCAACCCTGCCGAGCCGCTGGATGTGCTGGACTGGGTGATTGACGACATCGACCTCATCCTCATCATGAGCGTGAACCCCGGCTTTGGTGGCCAGAGCTTCATCGACTCGGCCCTGCGCAAGATCGAAGCCGTGCGCAAGCGCATCGACGCTTCGGGCAAGGACATCCGCCTGGAAGTGGATGGCGGCATCAAGGCCGACAACATTCGCCGCGTGGCCGATGCCGGTGCTGACACCTTTGTGGCGGGTAGCGCGATTTTCGGCAAACCGGACTACAAGTCGGTGATCGACGCCATGCGCGTTCAGCTGGCCTGACGCACCCAAACAAGCTGCGGGGGGTTGTGGTAGCCCCCGCTTTCGCTCGGGCGCCGAGCCTGCCCCACACGGTGCCGGGGTTCAGCGCGGCTCGTAGGTGGTGGTGACGGATTCGCGCAGCAACCCGCCGCCTGCGACGGAGCCACTGGCGGTGGACTCCAGCCGACGCACACATTCCGCCTGGTCGGCGGCCTCCTGAAAAACCTTGCAGCGCTCACGGGCGTTGGCCTCAGCGGCGGTGCCGGGGCTGCTCAACTGGCCTTTGGCCGCAGCATCGCGTGCGGCGCTGGCTTCGCGCAGGCAGGTAGCCTGGGAGTCCTGGGTGTTTTGGGTCATGCAGGCGCGCCGTTCTTCTTCGTAGCGGGCGCGGGCGTCATTCGCGGGCTGGGCCAGGGCGGTGGCGCAGGCCAAGGCGGCTGCCATGGTGCAGGTTGATGTCAAAAATGCTGTGCGTTTCATGGATATTCCTTGCGATAAGCCAGGGAAATGAAGGCAAAGCATAAAAGCCTGAGCGGCCGGGCATTGTCAGACGAGGCCTGCCCTGGGCGTACGCGGCGGGGCGCCGTGGCGTGCTGGCGCTGGTCTATATTCAGGCGCTTTCATCGCTGTGCTGGCGCCTTTCCGCCCCTTCTTCCTGTGAACCTGAATACCCTGAACCCCAGCGGCGTAGACGCCGTCATCGTCGATCTGGATGGCACCATGGTGGACACCATGGGTGACTTCAACGAAGCATTGAACCGCATGCTGCGCGATCTGAGCCTGCCCCCCATTGCCGCCGATCAGGCCGAGAACATGGTGGGCAAGGGCTCGGAGCATTTGCTGCGTTCGGTGCTAAAACACGTTCTAGCGCCCGTGGAACAAGCGCAGGCAGCTATCAAAATTGAAGCGCTGTTTCCGCAAGCCTGGGCCCGCTACCAGCACCACTACCTGGAAATCAACGGCAGCCATTCGGCCGTGTACCCCGGCGTGGTGCAGGGGCTGCAAGCCTTGCAGGGGGCGGGCCTGCCGCTGGCTTGCCTGACCAACAAGCCGCTGGCGTTCGCTCAGCCACTGCTCCAGGCCAAAGGCCTGGATGGTTTTTTTGCACGCGTGTTTGGCGGCGACAGCTTTGAGCGCAAAAAGCCCGACCCGCTGCCCCTGGTCAAGACCTGCGAAGCGCTGGGCACCTCCGCCGCGCGCACGCTGATGCTGGGCGACTCCAGCAATGACGCGCAGGCAGCACGCGCCGCCGGTTGCCCGGTGGTGCTGGTGACCTATGGCTACAACCACGGCCAGCCGGTGCGCCATGTGGACGCCGACGGGTACGTCGATTCGCTGGAACAAGTGGGGCAGTGGCTGGCCCGCCGGTGACGCGCAGGCCGTGTCTGCTCCGCGTCAGGCAGGCTTGCCCAGCAAGGCGTCTTTCAGCTTGAAGTCGGCGGGCAGGTTGCCCAGCCAGATGCCCAAGAGGGCATTGAAAAACTCAGGCTCCTTGAAGGGCTCGCCCTGGACTTTGCCCTTCACGGTGATGACAGTGCCGGTGCCAGGAATCCAGTCGATCATGAACTGATCTCCCGCCTGCAGCTTTTTGTGGTCTGAAAAGATCTGGCTCATGCGCAGCACGCCCGGCACGATGCGCGAGAACGCGGCGCGGTCCATGTTGTCTTCCATGCCTCGGGAAAACAGCTTGCCCAGTTCCGTCGAGTCGATTTCGCGCAGCATGGTGATGCTCAGGCGCTTGGGGCCGCGCTGGCTGGCTACTTCTTGTGGGGTGGAGGCTTTTTTCTCCAGGTACAGACCGGCGGTGTACACCTTGAACACCGCCTTGTAGCGCACGCCAGCGCCGTTGAGCTGCACGGTGCTATCCCCCAGCGTCTGGGTGGGTTCGTACTTCACGTCTGCCACGGTCACTGCCTGGCTCCAGGCACTGCCTGCCAGGATGAAGGCGCACACGCCCAGAGCCCATCGCTTCAAGATCGTCATCTACAGCTCCCGAAAAAAGAACGGTCGTTCGTTTAAAATTGTTGCTTGCCTCCCGGGCCTGTGCAACAGGGTTTTCGATGGGGTAGGCGTTGGTTTTGTTGTGATGGGGTTATCCGCAGGCAAATTCCCCGGGAGCCTTTGCTACACTTTGGCCCCATGTTCATTCATCACGTGTTCATCACAGGTTGCAGCGACCGGGGAGCCTGGCCCTGGCGTCAGCCTGCCGCTTTGAACGCCTGATGGCACCTGGGCCTGAGCCCGGCGTGCACCCGTGGCCTCTGCCCCATTCAGGCGGCAAGGCCGATTGAATGGACCGCAGCGCCCCCGTTTCACTACCCAGGGGATGCGCGCTGCGACAGCTGGGAGCTCTCCCCGTGATCACAGAACTTGAATTCAAAAGCCTGGCCAGCGAAGGCTATAACCGTATTCCCCTCATGGTGGAGGCCTTTGCGGACCTGGAAACCCCGCTCTCGCTGTACTTGAAGCTGGCGCACACCAAGGACGGCGGCAAGCACAGCTTTCTGCTCGAATCCGTGGTGGGCGGCGAGCGCTTTGGGCGCTACAGCTTCATCGGGCTGCCTGCCCGCACCCTGCTGTGCGCCAGTGGCTTTGGTGCCGATGCGCGCACCGAGGTGGTGACCGACGGCCAAGTGGTGGAAACCGCTGCGGGCAATCCGCTGGACTTCATTGCGGAGTACCAAAAGCGCTTCAAGGTGGCCCTGCGCCCCGGCCTGCCGCGCTTTTGCGGCGGCTTGGCGGGCTACTTTGGGTATGACGCGGTGCGCTACATCGAGAAGAAACTCGAATCCACCTGCCCCCCCGACACCCTGGGCTGCCCCGACATTCTGCTGCTGCAGTGCGAAGAGCTGGCGGTCATCGACAACCTGTCGGGCAAGCTCTACCTCATCGTCTACGCCGACCCGGCCCAGCCCGAGGCCTACACCCGGGCCAAAAAGCGCCTGCGTGACCTCAAGGAGCAGCTCAAGTATTCGGTGAGCGCCCCGGTGGTGAAGGCCACCGAAAGCCACCCCGCCCAGCGCGACTTTGCCAAGGCCGATTACCTGGCCGCTGTGGAGCGCGCCAAGGAGCTGATCGCTGCCGGTGACTTCATGCAGGTGCAGGTGGGTCAGCGCATCCACAAGCGCTACACCGAGTCTCCCTTGTCGCTGTACCGTGCGCTGCGTTCGCTGAACCCATCGCCCTACATGTATTTCTACGACTTTGGCGACTTCCATGTGGTGGGCGCCAGCCCCGAGATCCTGGTGCGCCAGGAAAAGACGGAAGAAGGCACCAAAGTCACCATCCGTCCCCTGGCTGGTACACGCCCACGCGGCGCCACCCCAGAGAAGGACAAGGCGGCCGAGGTGGAACTCATCAACGACCCCAAGGAACGCGCCGAGCATGTGATGCTGATCGACCTGGCGCGCAATGACATTGGCCGTATCGCCAAAACCGGCAGCGTGAAGGTGACGGAAGCCTTTGTGGTGGAGCGCTACAGCCATGTGATGCACATCGTGAGCAACGTGGAAGGCATCCTGCACGACGGCATGACCAGCATGGATGTGCTCAAGGCCACCTTCCCTGCAGGCACGCTGACGGGTGCGCCCAAGGTGCATGCCATGGAACTCATCGACCAGCTCGAACCTACCAAGCGTGGCCTGTATGGTGGCGCGTGTGGCTACCTCAGCTATGCGGGCGACATGGACGTGGCCATCGCCATTCGCACCGGCATCATCAAGAACGGCACGCTGTATGTGCAGGCCGCCGCCGGTGTGGTGGCCGATTCTGTGCCTGAGCTGGAATGGAAAGAAACTGAACACAAGGCCCGCGCACTGTTGCGTGCGGCCGAACTGGTGGAGGAGGGCCTCGAATGACCCGCGCAATCGACAAAGTCAAACACTGCCACACGATGCAGGATGTGCGCCGTGAAGTAAACGCGCTGGACGACGTGCTGGTGCCCCTGCTGGTGGAGCGCGTGGGCTACATGACCCAGGCCGCCCGCATCAAGCAAGACCCTGCCCAGGTGCGTGACGAAGCCCGCATCCAGGCCATTGTGGACCGCGTGCGCGAGCAGACCCTGGCCGAAGGCGGCGACGCCGATGTGATGGAAGCCATCTACCGCAGCCTCATGGAAGCCTGCATTGCCTATGAACACCGCGAGTTCGCCCGCCTGCGCGAGCCCGCCACTGCCGGGAGCGCCGCATGAAACTCTTGATGGTCGATAACTACGACAGCTTCACCTACAACATCGTCCAGTACTTTGGTGAACTGGGCGCAGAGGTGGAAGTGTTCCGCAACGACGAGATCACCGTGGCCGAGATTGAAGCGCGCCTCAATGCTGGCAAGCTGGATCGCCTGGTCATCTCGCCCGGCCCCTGCTCACCGGCCGAGGCTGGCATCTCGGTGGCTGCGATCAAGCACTTTGCGGGCAAGCTGCCCATCCTGGGTGTGTGCTTGGGCCACCAGAGCATTGGCGCAGCGTTTGGCGGCAACATCATCCGCGCGCAAGAGCTGATGCATGGCAAAACCAGCGTCATCACCACCACGCAAAAGGGCGTGTTTGCCGGGTTGCCTGAAAAGTTCACGGTCAACCGCTACCACTCGCTGGCCATCGAGCGCGCCACCTGCCCCGAGGTACTGGAAGTAACGGCCTGGACGGAGGACGGCGAAATCATGGGCGTGCGCCATAAGACGCTGCCGATTGAAGGCGTGCAGTTCCACCCCGAAAGCATCTTGACCGAGCACGGCCACGCCATGCTCAAGAACTTTTTGGAGCAGCGGGCCTGAGTGCCGCTACCGTTTCGGTCACCACCCCACACCCAGTAGGTACCCCATGCCCATCACCCCCCAGGAAGCGCTGCAGCGCACGATTGAACACCGCGAAATCTTCCACGACGAGATGCTGCACCTGATGCGGCTCATCATGAACGGCGAGCTCTCGCCCGTGATGACCGCCGCCATCATCACCGGCCTGCGCGTGAAGAAGGAAACCATTGGCGAGATCACCGCCGCCGCGCAGGTCATGCGCGAGTTCAGCACCAAGGTGCACGTTCAGGACACGACCCACATGGTGGACATCGTGGGCACGGGTGGTGACGGTGCCAACACCTTCAACATCTCCACCTGCTCCATGTTTGTGGCAGCGGCGGCGGGCGCCAAGGTCAGCAAGCACGGTGGGCGCAGTGTTTCCAGCAAGAGCGGCAGCGCGGATGTGATGGACGCTCTGGGCATCCACATCAACCTGCAGCCAGAGCAGATCGCCCAGTGCATTGCCGACGTGGGCATTGGCTTCATGTTTGCGCCCAACCACCACCCCGCCATGAAAAACGTGGCGCCGGTGCGCAAGGAGCTGGGCGTGCGCACGCTGTTCAACATCCTGGGGCCGCTGACCAACCCGGCAGGCGCGCCCAACATCTTGATGGGTGTGTTCCACCCCGACCTCGTCGGTATCCAGGTGCGCGCGCTGCAGCGCCTGGGCGCCGAACACGCGCTGGTTGTGTACGGCCGCGACGGCATGGACGAAGTGAGCCTGGGCGCCGCTACGCTGGTGGGCGAGCTGAAGAATGGCCAGATCACCGAATACGAAATCCACCCCGAAGACTTTGGCCTGCCCATGGTGAGCAACCGGGCGCTGAAAGTGGAAACGCCCGAGCAGTCGCGCCAGATGCTGCTGGATGTGCTCAGTGGTGCGACCGGCGCCGCGCACGACATCGTTTGTCTGAACGCAGGGGCGGCGCTGTATGCGGCCAATGTGGCGGCGTCCATCCAGGACGGCATCGCCAAGGCACGAGCAGCCATCGCCAGCGGCGCCGCCAAGGCCAAGCTGGAGGCACTGGTGGTGCGCACCCACGCGCTGGCGGCCTGAGGCAGCCATGTGGAGCGACCCTGGACTGTGGATCGCCCTGGGCGTATCAGCGCTGTTCATCGTGGTGGGCGTGGTGATGCACCGCGTGTTCACCAACATACTGAAACAGGGCTCTGAGGAGCCCGACAAGAAGGCTGCAAACCATGAGTGACATCCTCAACAAAATCGTCGCCGTCAAGCACGAAGAAGTGGCCGCCGCCAAAAAGCGCCTGCCGCTGCCCGCCATGCGCGCCGATGCCGAGAGCCGTGTGCTCACCCGCGACTTTGAAGGCGCGCTGCGCGCCAAGATCGCCAAGGGTCAGGCGGCGGTGATTGCCGAGGTCAAGAAGGCCAGCCCCAGCAAGGGCGTGCTGCGCGCCAACTTCGAGCCTGCCGACATTGCCCAGAGCTACATGGAAGGCGACGGCAAGGTGAGCGCGGCTTGCCTGTCGGTGCTGACCGATCGGCAGTTTTTCCAGGGCCAGCCCGACTACCTGAAGCAGGCCCGGGCCAGCACATTGCTGCCCGTGCTGCGCAAGGATTTCATGGTGGATGCGTACCAGATCTATGAGTCGCGAGCCATGGGGGCCGATGCCATTCTGCTGATCGCCGCGTGTCTGGATGACGCGCAGATGGCTGACTTTGAAGCCATCGCCCGCAGCCTGGACATGGCGGTGCTGGTAGAAGTGCACGACCGCCCCGAGCTGGAGCGCGCGCTCAAGCTCAAGACTCCGCTGGTGGGCATCAACAACCGCAACCTGCGGACGTTCGAGGTCACGCTCGATACGACCCTGGGCATGCTGAAGGACGTGCCCGCCGATCGCCTGCTGGTGACCGAATCCGGCATCCTCAAGCCCGCCGATGTGAAGACCATGCGCGACGCGGGTGTGCACGCCTTTCTGGTGGGTGAGGCCTTCATGCGGGCCGACGACCCAGGGCTGGCGCTCGCCAAACTGTTCGCCTGAGGGTTGGACGGGCGGGGCACAAGCGCTCCGCATTTCCGCGCTGCGCGGGAGGGCTTGATGGCATTTGGCGCTGCGCTTCGGTGTCAGCCCTCCGCGTCCAATTGCTGGCCCTCCAATTCAGGCTTGCAGTCCTGTGGCTTGGCCGCCGTGCAGCGTGCTGCCGTGCACATCCCGCACAGTGATCTGGGGCGGGATGCGTTTTTTTTTGAAGCCCCTGGGAGGTATCACAGCGCGTTCAGCGGGATCTTGAGGTAGCTGACGCCATTGGCCTCGGGGGGGGGCAGCTCGCCCGCGCGGATGTTGACCTGCACCGAAGGCAGGATCAGCACCGGCATGGCCAGGCCTGCATCGCGCTTTGTGCGCATGCCCACGAACTCTGCTTCGCTCACGCCATCGTGCACATGGATGTTGCGCGCGCGCTGGTCTGCCACGGTGCATTCCCATTGGGCTTCTCGCCCTTCGGGTGGGTAGTCGTGGCACATGAACAGACGTGTCTCGGGTGGCAGGCTCAGCAACTTGCGAACCGACTGGTACAGCGTGTGGGCGTTGCCGCCGGGGAAGTCGCAGCGCGCAGTGCCCACATCGGGCATGAAGAGCGTATCGCCCACGAACACCGCATCACCCACCTGGTAGGCCATGCAGGCAGGGGTGTGGCCGGGCACCGACAGCGCCTGCGCCTGCAGGGCGCCAATCGCAAAGGTGTCACCGTCTTCAAACAGGTGGTCGAACTGGCTGCCGTTGGTAGCGAATTCAGGCTCCAGATGGAAGATGCCCTTGAACACGTTCTGCACCTGGGTGATCTTGCCGCCGATGGCAATCTTGCCGCCCAGGTGCTTGCGCAGGTACGGCGCCGCCGAGAGGTGGTCGGCATGGGCATGGGTTTCCAGAATCCAGTCCACCGTCAGGTTCTGCTCGCGCACGAAAGCGATCAGCTGATCGGCTGAATCCGGGCGGGTGCGGCCGGACTTGGGGTCGTAGTCCAGTACCGAATCCACCAGCGCGCAATGGCCGCCAGGCGCATCGAACACCACATAGGACACGGTCCAGGTGGCCGGGTCAAAGAAGGCTTTCACTTGAGCTTGCATGGCAGCTCCCTACGTTTTAGAAAAAACAGAATGTGTTTGAATAATATATCAAATCATATACAATTTCCAGCCATGCGAACGCAACGATGCTGTCTTGGACATTCGGGCAGTGATCGCGGAACTGTTCAAGCCATTTTGTGAAATCAAGGAGTACAGAGACATGACGATTGACTGGAACCACTTCACCCCCTGGATGTCGCTGGCCGGCGGCATCGTGCTGGGCCTGGCCTCGGCCCTGTTCATCCTGTTCAACGGGCGGGTGCTGGGCATCAGCGGCATTGTGGGCGGGCTGCTGCGGCCCAAGACGCGCGACATCGTCTGGCGCCTGTCTTTCCTGCTGGGCATGCTGGTGGCGCCCAGCCTGTATGTGGCCTTCATCGGCCCGATGGTCGCGACCATCGACGCCAGTTGGGCCATGGTGATCGTCGCGGGCTTGCTGGTGGGCATTGGCACCCGCTACGGCTCGGGCTGCACCAGCGGCCATGGGGTGTGCGGCCTCTCGCGCATGTCGCCCCGCTCGCTGGTGGCCACGCTGTCGTTCATGGCGGCGGGTTTCATCACTGTCTTCTTGCTGCGCCACGTCTTCGCGTAAGCCGCCCGTTTTCAAGCTGAGGAGTACACCATGGCACACCGTTTGATGGAATTTGTTGTTGGTCTGTTGTTTGGCATCGGCCTCATCGTGGCAGGCATGACCGATCCGGCCAAAGTCCAGGGCTTTCTGGATCTGGCCGGGAATTGGGACCCGTCGCTCGCCTTTGTGATGGGCGGGGCCATCCTGGTCGGCATTGGCGCCTTTTTTGTGGCCCGCAAGCGCACCACCGCATTTCTGGGTGGCGCCATGCAGTTGCCCACGGCGCGCCACATCGACAAGCGCCTGGTCATTGGCAGCTTGATGTTTGGCGCAGGCTGGGGTGTGGCCGGTTTCTGCCCTGGGCCTGCCATCGTGTCGGCGGGCGCTGGCCAGCCCAAGGCCATCGTGTTCGTCATTGCGATGGTGGCTGGCATGGCCATTTTTGAATGGCTGGAATCGCGCCGCTCCACGAAAGCCTGAGCTTGACTCATCGCCTTGAGTTGTCACGGCAAGGAAGGCCCGCCATGAACCCCATTCCCGATTGGCTGCGCAACTACCGGGCCTCCTGGCTGGCCGGGGATGCGGTGGCGGGCCTGATCGTCACGGTGATGCTGATCCCGCAAAGCCTGGCCTATGCGCTGCTGGCGGGGCTTCCGGCTGAGGTGGGGTTGTACGCCAGCCTGCTGCCCATCGTGGCTTATGCGCTGCTGGGCTCCAGCATGACGCTGGCTGTGGGGCCCGTGGCTGTGGCTTCGCTGATGACAGCGAGCGCCTTGCAGCCGCTGGCTGCGGCGGGCTCGGTGCAGTATGTGCAGCTGGCCGTGTTGCTGTCGCTGCTCTCCGGGGTGATGTTGCTGGCGTTTGGCCTGTTGCGCCTGGGGTTTCTGGCGCATTTCTTGAGCCACCCGGTCATCAGCGGCTTCATTACCGGCTCTGCGGTACTGATTGCCGTGGGCCAGCTCAAGCACTTGCTGGGCGTGAAGGTGCAGGGCGAGAACGTCTTCCAGACCCTCTTCAGCCTGGCCCACGCCTTGCCCCAAACCAAGCCCGCCGTGCTGGCGCTGGGGGGCGCCAGCGTGCTGTTCCTGTGGTTCGCCCGCAAATACCTGGCCAAGTTGCTGGTGCGCACAGGTTGGCCTGCCAAAGCGGCTGACATGGCCGCCAAGCTGTCGCCGATGCTGGTGGTGGTTGTTTCCACGGCCGTCGTCAGCCTGTGGGGGCTGGACCGCAGCCACGGTGTGCCCGTGGTGGGCACCGTGCCGCAGGGCTTGCCCGCGCTGGGTCTGCCCGCCTGGGATTGGGGCTCTGTGCAGGCGCTGTGGTTGCCTGCGCTGCTGATTTCACTGGTGGGCTTTGTCGAGAGCGTGTCGGTGGCCCAGTCGCTGGCGCTCAAGCGGCAGCAACGCATTGAACCCAACCGCGAACTGCTGGGCTTGGGCGCTGCCAACCTGGCCAGCGCCGTGTCGGGGGGCTTTCCGGTCACCGGTGGGTTTGCCCGCTCGGTCGTCAATTTTGCTGCCGGTGCCAACACACCGCTGGCAGGCGTCATCTCCGCCGCGCTGATGGCGCTGGTGGTGGCTTTCTTCACCGGCTGGTTCCATGCGCTGCCCCAAGCCGTGCTGGCGGCCACCATCATCGTGGCCGTGACTGGTCTCATCGATTGGGGCACGCTGCGCGAGGCATGGCACTATGACAAGGCCGATGCGCTGTCGCTGATCGCCACCGCGTTGGGGGTGATGGCGCTGGGTGTGGAGGCAGGCATTCTGCTGGGGGTGGCGTTGTCGCTGGGCACCCTGGTGTGGCGCAGCAGCCACCCGCACATGGCCGTGGTGGGCCGGGTGCCGGGTACCGAGCACTTCCGCAACGTAGACCGGCACCAGGTCGTCACCGAGCCCGGCTTGGTGGCGGTGCGGGTGGACGAAAGCCTGTATTTCGCCAACGCCAGCGTGCTGCAAGACCGCATTGAGGCGCTGGTCCACGCCAACCCCGCCGCGCGCCATGTGCTGCTGGTGTGCTCTGCCGTCAACCAGATCGACACCACCGCCCTCGGGGTGCTGGGCGATCTGGAGCGCAGCCTGCGCGAGCGCGGCATTCGCTTTTTGCTGGCCGAGGTCAAGGGCCCGGTGATGGACCGGCTCAAGCATACTGACTTCGGTCGGCGCATGCAGGGCCAGGTGTTCCTGAGCACGCACGAGGCTTTTGCCGATGTGGCGCAGAGACACCAAGCGGGCTGAATTTTTAGATGAAATAAGGCTCTAGCGCTTGATGGGTAAGCGCGAGAAGCTATCAAAATGATAGCTTTTGATGACTATCAGTTGCACTGGAGAGCCGCAGCAGGCGTGAGGGTCGTTTCGGCCGATACTCTAGCCCCGCGCACATTCCCGCTGCTTTGCCATGACCGACTTGCTTGCCCCTGCCAACGAAGCCCCCACTCAGCTCACCTCTGCCAACCCTGCCGATTGGCCTGTGGCCCCTGGCTGGCAGCCGTTGGTGGATGAGTTTTTTGGTGGACCTGTGGGGCAAAAGCTGCTGGCTTTCTTGCAAAGCCGCATGGATGCAGGCGCCAGCATCTTCCCACCCCGCCCGCTGCGCGCGCTGGAACTGACCCCGCCCGATGCCGTGCGCGTGGTCATCCTGGGGCAAGACCCCTATCCCGGGCGTGGGCAGGCCGAAGGGCTGGCCTTTTCGGTAGCGCCCGGCGTGCGCCTGCCGCCCTCGCTACAAAACATCTTCAAGGAAATGCAGCGCGATCTGGGCGTGCCGTTTCCGCCCTTTCCCAATCCTGGTGGCAGCCTGGTGAAGTGGGCGCAAAACGGGGTGCTGCTGCTCAACACCTGCCTCACCGTGGAAGAGGGGCAAGCTGCCAGCCACGCCGGCAAGGGCTGGGAGCTGCTGACCGATGCCGTCATCCGCCATGTGGCTGAAGGGGATCGCCCGGTGGTTTTCATGCTGTGGGGCTCGCACGCACAGTCCAAACGCGCCTTCATCCCGCAGGGCCGGGGGCATCTCGTGCTCACCTCCAACCACCCCTCGCCTCTGTCGGCCTTGCGGCCACCCGTGCCCTTCATTGGCAATGGCCATTTCGGCCAGGCGCGGGCGTTCCGGGAGCGGAACCAGGGCTGAGGCGCTGCCCCACACCTTCACCGCGCTGGAGGGGGGCTTATTCCTCGGCCTTGGGTGCCAAGGGCGCCGCAGGCGACTCGCAGCCCGCAGCCTGCCCCAGCCCCTTGAGGTAGCTGCGCCGGATGGTGCCCGCTGTGATGGAGGCTTCCACCTCGCGGCTGTACTTCTCGGCGCCCGTCAGCTTGCGCACCCAGCTGCGCATGGGCACAACGTCTTCTGCTGCGCCTCTCACGGCGCCGATGGCTCCCTTCTTCGCTGCGCCCGCACCCCGCTCAATCAGACTGGGGTTGGTTGAGGTGGAAGGGGTGTCCAGATCGGCCCCCAGCACCGCATCCAGTGACCGCACCTGCTCTGCCAGCGCTTGGCAGCTGCGGTCGGTCGGCAGGGCGTAAGGGGCTTGGCGGGCTGCCGCCAGCTGCGGCGGAATGTTTGCCTTCACCAGATTCAGGTCTGACAGCGGAGGCGTGATGGCACGGCCCACCTCCGATGCTGTATCGGAAGACTGTGGCGCCCCATGCGCTGTGCCTGCGGCTGCCTTGGTGTTCTTGTCAGTCGGGTTGGCGGCACAGCCCCCGAGCAGCAGAACACAGGAAAGCGCCACGGGGTGGAGGGAGAGGGTTTTTCTCATGAGGGGAGGTCTTGCAACGTGTGCCAGCTCAAATGTGTGCTGGTTAGTCGCGGCGAGTGTAGGCCCGGTATGTTGTGCCTTGCCCCTCTTGATGGCATCCAATCGTAAACAGGTGTGACGATTTGCTCGGCGTGGCGGTGCTAGGTCGTTGGATCAGTTGGCGGCCTTGGCGCGCTCCAGCAGCATCGCATCCCCATAACTAAAAAAGCGGTAGCGCTGTGCAATGGCGTGGCGGTACAGGCCCATGATGTGGGCGTAGCCCGCAAACGCGCTCACCAGCATCATCAAGGTGCTTTTGGGCAGGTGGAAGTTGGTGATCAGCACATCCACCATCTTGAAGCTGAACCCTGGGGTGATGAAGATGTTGGTGTCACCCGTGGTCTTGCCGCTTTGGGCCCACGATTCCAGCGTGCGCACGGTGGTGGTGCCCACAGCTACCACGCGGCCACCGCGCTGGCGGCAGCGCTCCAGGGCAGCCAGGGTGGCCAGGGGCACTTCGTACCACTCGCTGTGCATCTGGTGTTCGGCCAGGTTCTCCGTTTTGACCGGTTGGAAGGTGCCTGCGCCCACGTGCAGGGTGACGCTGGCGCGCTCGATGCCGCGCGACTGCAGCTCGGCCAGCACGCCTTCGTCAAAGTGCAGCGCGGCGGTGGGGGCAGCAACGGCGCCGGGGTTGCGGGCAAACACGGTTTGGTAGCGCTGGCTGTCTTCCGCCTCGTCAGGGTCGTGGTCGGTGTTTTGCTGGCGTTCGATGTAGGGCGGCAGCGGCAGGTGGCCGTGGCGGTCCATCAACTCCCACGGCGTCTCGCCTGCGGGGCCTTGCAAGGCAAAGCGGAACAGCGGGCCGTCTTCGGTGGGCCAGCGGCCCAGCAGCCTGGCATCAAAGCCGCCCGCGTGGCGGCCGCCGGCCATGTGCACGGTGCTGCCGGGCAGGGGCTTTTTGCTGACCTTCATGTGGGCTACCACTTCATTCCCTGCGCTTCCAGCTTCGGCGGGCAGGACGCGCTCGATCAGCAGTTCCAGCTTGCCGCCACTGGCCTTCTCGCCAAAGATGCGGGCCTTGACGACGCGGGTGTCGTTGAAGACGAGCAGATCGCCTTCGCGCAGCAGGCCGGGCAGTTCACGGAAGATACGGTCTGCGGGCGCCATGGCGCGGCCGTCGAGCAGGCGCGATGCGCTGCGCTCGGGGGCGGGGTGCTGTGCGATGAGTTCGGGAGGCAGCGAGAAGTCGAAGTCGCTGAGGGTGTAGGCGTGTGGTGCCAGGGGGGCGCCAGGGGCGGAGAGCGAAAGATCGGTCATGAGCTTGAGGGCCGAACGGGCCCGTGCCAAGAAAAAAGGGCGCTATTGTCCCACGCCCCGATGCGCTCGGTGTGGCGGTTCAGCGGGCCACAGTGATCACCTGCGGCACGGGCACCTGGGCGTGCAGGCGGTGGATGTCTGCGGCCTGTGCCAGCGCGGTGCCGGGCGACAGCAAGGCGGCGGCCCCGGCAGCCACGCCCCAGCGCAATGCCTCGGGCGGTGTGTCGCCACGTTCCAGCGCCCAGACCAAGGCCGCCAAAAAGCAATCGCCCGCCCCGGTGGTGCCGGTGGTGGTTGGCACCGCCAGCGCTGGTGCGTGCCATACGCCGTCGCGGCGGGCCAGCACGGCGCCTTGCTCGCCCATGGAAACAGCCACCGTACTGGCAGCGCCTTGCTGCACCAGGGTGAAGGCGGCGTCACCGCATTCCTGCACGGTGTTCAGCGGCTGTTGCAGCAAGTCGCGCAACTCGCGCAGGCTGGGCTTGACGAGCGCCACTCCCACTTCCAGCGCTGCCGCCAGCGCGGCGCCCGAGGTGTCGAGCGCAAGCGGTGTTCCTTGCTGTTGGGCTGCGCGGGCCAGTTGCGCATAAAAGTCGTGCGGCATTCCGGGTGGCAGACTGCCGCTGGCGATGACCCACCGGGCGAGTTGCGAACCCGGCTCTGCGGTTGGCAGCAGGGCCTCTAGCAGGGCTTGGGATTGCGTGTGGTCCACCGTGGGGCCTGGCAGCACGAACCGAAACTCCTGGCCAGTGCGGGTCTCCAGCACCGACATGTTTTCACGGGTATCGCCAGCGATGGCGTGCATCTGGCATGCCACCCCTTCTTGCTGCAGCAGTGCTTGCAGTTGCGCGCCTGCAGGGCCGCCCACCAGGGCCCGTGCCTCTACCGCAGCGCCCAGGCGGTGCAGCACCCGGGCCACATTGATGCCGCCCCCGCCGGGGTAGCGCTGCACCGTGCCGCACCGCAGCTTGTGGGTGGGCAGCACCTGCACGGTGCTGGTGGCAATGTCTAGCGCGGGGTTGGGGGTAAGGGTTAGAAAAGAGGTCATGGCGCGGCGCGTGGGTGGCGTCAGGTGACTGGCCTTCGGCGGTGCAGCGGCGTGCCGAAGGCGCTGGGGTCGGGGCTACCCGTGGGGGTTACCAGGGGCGCTCTGGCAGGCCCGACCACAACTCGTTGAGGTCTGGAAACCGCCATTTGTCAGGGTCTTCGCGGGCGACGATTTTTTCGTTGCAGCCCGGCTCGGCCAGGTTCACCACTTCAGGGGGGATGCGCAGGTCTGACTTGGTGGAGAAGAACACCTTCACGCGCGGCGAGGTGAGGGACTTTTCGCCTTGCTCTGTCACCACGCCAATGCGGCCGGATGACAGCCGCACGAGCGAGCCCACCGGGTAGATGCCGATGCTTTTGACGAAGGCCTGGAACAGGCGCGGGTCGAAGTGCCCTTTGGTCCACTCCGCCATGCGGCGAATGGATTCGGAAGGATCCCAGCCGCGCTTGTAAGGGCGGTCAGACGTGATGGCGTCGTACACGTCACAGATGGCCGTCATGCGCGCGATCAGCGAGATCTGGTCGCCCTGCAGCTTGTCGGGGTAGCCGGTGCCATCCATTTTTTCGTGGTGGTGCAGGCAGGCGTCAAGTACCGAGTCTTCGACATTGCCGCCTTCCTTGAGCAGGTTGTAGCCCTCGACCGGGTGGCTCTTGACCACCGCGAACTCGCTGTCTGTGAGCTTGCCAGGCTTGTTCAGAACGGGCAGCGGGATGGCGGCCTTGCCCAGGTCGTGCAGCAGGCCGGCCATGCCGGCGCTGCGGGTGTGTTCTTCGCTCAGACCAATCTGCTTGGCCAAGGCCACCATCATGGCGCACACGGCCACGGAATGCATATAGGTGTAGTCGTCGGCAGTTTTCAGGCGGGCCAGGCTGATGAGTGCGCCGGGGTTGCGTCTGACGGAGTCCGAAATCTCTTCCACCAGGCTTTGCGCGTTGGCCGCGTCCACCACCTTGCCCATGCGCGCTTCGTTGAACATCGAAACGACGGCACGTTTGGACTCGCTACAAATGGAGGCAGCCAGTTGGATTTCATCTTGCATCGACGTGGGCTCGCGGCCCCGACGCGGCAGCACAGGGCGGGGCGGCTCTTCGATGACGATGGCTGGCATGTCTTCCAGCTGGGCAAACTCTGAATCGATCTGCAGGTCAGCCTCTTCGCGCGAGACGGAGCTCACCCCCGCCGCCACATCCAGCCCCTTGGAGGTGTCGATCCACACCTCATCGATTGCGGTGGCCAGGATGCGCTCCAGATCCTTGGGGTCCTTCAGGAGGAACTTTGCACGCCAGAACGGGTGCTCCATCCACGAGCCGCAGAATTCGTGCAGGTACATGCCCAGGATGAGATTTTTGGTACTGATTCGCTTGAGCATGACAACTATCCAGAACGCAAACTAACGCAATCGCAGGGGCCGGGGCTTTATCCATGTTAGCCTTTTCGCCCCGCCTCTCGCCCTCCATTGTCCTCCCACTTTGAAGAAAATGCCCGCAGTTTCGAGGCCCGCCGCCCCGGCCGCCCCCAGCGCTGCCCAAAAAGCCTTGCAAAAGATGGGGCTGCGCCGCGATATCGACCTGGCTTTGCACCTGCCGCTGCGTTACGAGGACGAAACCCGCATCACCCCCCTGGCCAGCGCCCGCGATGGGCAGACGGTGCAGATCGAGGCCACGGTGACGGCCTGCGAGGTGCAGCTGCGCCCGCGCCGCCAGTTGCTGGTGCAGGTGGAAGACGCCACGGGCAGTTGCGAGCTGCGGTTTTTCAGCTTCTACCCCTCGCACCAGAAGACCATGGCGGTGGGCAACCGCTTGCGCATTCGGGGCGAGGTCAAGGGGGGCTTTTGGGGGCGGCAGATGCTGCACCCGGCGTTCCGGCTGGCGGGGGGCGAATTACCCGCAGCCCTCACGCCCGTTTACCCCACCACCGCCGGGCTGCCCCAGCCGTATCTGCGGCGCGCTGTGGTCAGCGCCCTGGGGCGGGTGGATTTATCAGACACCCTGCCGCCGGGGGCGGAGCCTCCTTATGCCATTTATTTGAATCAAAATGGCATCCAGCGCTCGTGGGGATTGCGCGAGGCGCTCACTTTTTTGCATCACCCCACGCCGGATGTGGCCCTGTCCACCCTGGAAGACCACAGCCACCCCGCCTGGCAGCGCCTGAAAGCCGAGGAGTTGCTGGCTCAGCAGCTCTCGCAATACCAGTCCCGCCGTGAACGCGACCGGCTGCGCGCCCCGGTGCTGCGCCCCCAGCCTGCGCAAGATGGTGCGCTGCCCCTGCACGAACAGCTCATGGCCGTGCTGCCGTTCGACCTCACGGCCGCCCAGCGCCGTGTGGGTGAAGAAATCGCCGCCGACCTGGCCCGCCGTGTGCCCATGCACCGGTTGTTGCAGGGTGATGTGGGCTCGGGCAAAACCATTGTGTCGGCCCTGGCCGCCTGCCTGGCCATGGATGCGGGCTGGCAATGCGCGCTGATGGCGCCCACCGAAATCCTGGCCGAACAGCACTTTGCCAAAATGATCGGCTGGCTGGAGCCGCTGCTGGCCGCACGCGGCCGCAAGGTGGCCTGGCTGGTGGGCGGGCAGAAAAAGAAGGACCGCACCGCCATGCTGGCCCTGGTGGCGAGCGGCGAGGCCGCGCTGGTGGTGGGCACCCACGCCGTGATCCAGGAGCAGGTGCAGTTCAAGAACCTGGCGCTGGCCATCATCGACGAGCAACACCGCTTCGGCGTGGCGCAGCGGCTGGCGCTGCGGCAAAAGCTCGCAGCCCAAGGCATGGAGCCGCACATGCTGATGATGAGCGCGACCCCCATCCCGCGCACGCTGGCGATGAGCTACTACGCCGACCTGGATGTATCGGTCATCGACGAATTGCCCCCAGGCCGCACCCCCATCGTCACCAAGCTGATCGCCGACAGCCGCAAGGACGAGGTGATCGAACGCATCGGCGCGCAGGTGGAGGCCGGACGGCAGGTGTACTGGGTATGCCCGTTGATCGAAGAGAGCGAGGCGCTGGACCTCTCCAACGCCACCGCCACCCACGCCGATTTGAGCGAGGCCCTGCCCGGCGTGATGGTGGGCTTGCTGCACTCGCGCATGCCCACGGCAGAGAAGAAGGCCGTGATGCAGCTTTTTTCCAGCGGCCAGATGGGCGTGCTGGTCAGTACCACGGTGATCGAAGTGGGCGTGGACGTTCCCAACGCCTCACTCATGGTCATTGAACACGCCGAGCGTTTTGGCCTGAGCCAGCTGCACCAGCTGCGCGGCCGGGTGGGGCGCGGCGCGGCGGCCTCGGCCTGCGTGCTGCTGTATTCCACTAACGACAGCGGCCGCGTGGGCGAAACCGCCAAGGAGCGCCTGCGCGCCATGGCCGAGACCAACGACGGCTTCGAGATCGCCCGGCGCGACCTGGAAATCCGCGGCCCCGGCGAGTTTCTGGGCGCCCGCCAGTCGGGCGATGCGCTGCTGCGTTTTGCCGACCTGGCGACCGATACGCACCTGCTCGAATGGGCGCGGGAGCTGGCCCCCCAGATGCTTGATCGCTACCCCGAATTGGCGGCCAAACACGTGGCGCGCTGGTTGGGGGGAAAATCGGACTACCTCAAAGCATGAGACGCCGCCCAGCCCCACGCTGACGCGGCCCGCAGGAACACACCATGACCCTCACCGAACTCAAGTACATCGTGGCCGTGGCGCGCGAAAAGCACTTTGGCCACGCGGCCGATGCCTGCTATGTCTCGCAGCCCACGCTCTCGGTGGCCGTCAAGAAGCTGGAAGAAGAGCTGGATGTGAAGCTCTTTGAACGCAGCGCTGGCGAAGTCACGGTGACTCCGCTGGGCGAGGAGATCGTGCGCCAGGCCCAAAGCGTGCTGGAGCAGGCAGCGGCCATCAAGGAAATCGCCAAGCGCGGCAAGGACCCGCTGGCCGGGCCGCTGACGCTGGGCGTGATCTACACCATCGGCCCCTACCTGCTGCCCGAACTGGTGCGCCAGTCCATCACGCGCACCCCGCAGATGCCGCTGATGCTGCAGGAGAACTTCACCGTGAAGCTCCTGGAGATGCTGCGCACGGGCGAGATCGACTGCGCCATCCTGGCCGAGCCCTTCCCCGACACCGGCTTGGCCATGGCGCCGCTGTACGACGAGCCCTTCATGGCCGCCGTGCCCAGTACCCATGCGCTGGCCTCGCGAAAGTCCATCACCGCGGCCGAGCTGAAAAGCGAAACCATGCTGCTGCTGGGCGCAGGCCACTGCTTTCGCGACCATGTGCTGGAGGTGTGCCCCGAGTTCGCCCGCTTTGCCAGCAACGCCGAGGGCATCCGCAAGTCGTTCGAGGGCTCGTCGCTGGAGACCATCAAGCACATGGTGGCCGCGGGCATGGGCGTGACGCTGGTGCCGCGCCTTTCCGTGCCGCGCGACGCCCTGCACACGGCGGCGCGCCGCCGCAAAAGCGACGAGAGCTACATCCGCTACCTGCCCATCGAAGAAAAAGACGGCAGCCCGCCGCCCATGCGCCGGGTGGTGCTGGCCTGGCGGCGCAGTTTCACGCGGTATGAGGCCATTGCCGCCCTGCGCAACGCCATTTACGCCTGCGAATTGCCGGGTGTGACGCGTCTGTCCTGAGCGCTGGCGCCGGGAGGCAGTGCTGCTGCTGCTGCTGCTGCTGCGGCACGGGGATCAAAATATTTTGTTACCTGCGCCCTGTCGTTGTGCGGGGCGACAGTCGCGCCGCGCTGGCAAAGCATGCTTGGCGTTTGCAATGTTTTTGCATTTCTTCCTCCTCCCGTCCCTGCCGTCGCCGTCCACATGGCGGCGGCAAGTCCGTGACTGCTCCAAAAGAAAGGTTCCCATGAAGAAGCTTTGGCTTTCCGCCACGTTGGTGGCGGCCCTATCGGCCTGTACTTCCGTGCCACCCGCCGCATCCCAGGCCGGCGGCCCCATCAAGAAGCCCGAAATGGACCGCATTGCTGCGGCACCTGCCGCCATGTCTGCCACGGCCGCATCGGGCAGCTTCAGCCAGTTCCTGGCGCTATCGGCCCAAATGCAGCCCGAACTGGCGCCCGCCGTCGCGGCGTACGAGCGCAAGGCCACGCTGCAGGGCGATGACCTCGTCAACATCAGCCGCTTGCTGGGCCTGTACAACCGCCTGAAGAACCAGGCCGCCGTGATCGACGCTACCACGCGCATGGTGGCCATCCCCACGGTGCGCTCCGACAAGGTGCCACCGCACGAAGACAAGCACATCATTGCGTTTGGCGCGCTGGTGGAAGGCATGGCCAAGGACTTTGGCCTGCAGTACCGCAACGTGGACAACCGCGTGTTTGAAGTGAAACTGCCCGGCAGCGGCCCCGAAGAGTTCGGCATCCTGACCCATGCCGACGTGGTGCCTGTAGTGGCCGACGAATGGGTGCTGGACGACGGCACCAAGCTCGACCCCTTCAAGCTGACCCGCGTGGGCGGCAACCTGTATGGCCGGGGCTCCATCGACGACAAAGGCTCCATCGCCACCGTGCTGTACGCCATGGAGGCCGTGAAGGAAAGCGGCCTGCCGCTGGCACGCACCATCCGCCTCATGATCGAAACCACCGAAGAAACCGGTGGCGACGCGATGAAGTACTACCGCGCCAAGACCACGCTGCCCGAGTACAACATCGTGCTCGACAGCAAGTACCCTGCCGTGGTGGCAGAAAAGGGATCGGGCGCGCTGCGCACCACCTTTGCACTGGGTGCCGCCGCAGGCAACCAGCCCACCATTGTGGCCATGGCGGGTGCTGCATCTGCCAACGCGGTGCCCCAGACCGCCACCGCCCGCCTGCGCGGCGGCGATGTGGACGCTGTTAGCCGTCAGTTGAACGCTACCAAGGACGCCTTTGTCGGCAAATACACCAGCCAGGGCGGCAAGTTCAGCATCGACGTGACGCGTGAAGGCGCAGATGTGCTGGTCAAGGTCACGGGTGCCTCGGCCCACGGCTCGCGCCCCGAAGAAGGTGTGAACCCGCTGCCGCGCCTGGCGCTGTTCCTGCAGCAATCGGGGCTGGCGTTGGCGGCCAATGGCTATGCTCAGGCCGTGAAGTACATCGCCGATCTGTACGGTGTGGATTACCTGGGCCGCACCCTGGGCCTGGCTTACAGCGACGACTTCATGGGCCCGCTGACCATGTCGCCCAACCTGATTCGCGAGAAAGACGGCAAGGTCGATGTACTGGTGAACGTGCGCATGCCGCGTGGCAACACGCCCGAGGCACTATCTCAGGCCACCACCGAGCGCATCAAGGCCTGGGGTGTCCAGACGGGTGTGGCCGTGGAAGTGGAGCACAAACAGGGCAACTGGATGGCGCGCGACCCCAAGGGCGCCTGGCTGGCCACGCTGCTCAACACGTTCGGCGACACCACCGGCCTGCCCGCGCAGCCTGTGCCCACGGCGGGCAGCACCACGGCCAAGCTGATGCCCAACGCCATCAACTTTGGCCCTGCCATGCCCGGCAAAAAGTACACGGCCCACAACGCCAAGGAGTTCAAGGAAGTGGCGGACCTGGATGCAGACATGCAGATGTTCACCGAGATGCTGGTGCGCATCGGCAACCTGCAGCAAATGCAGTGAGCCCGGCCAGGCCGCTGGCCTGGCTTTTCAACGTTTGCTTGACCCAGACGCAAGGTATCGGCAACGGATGACATCCACTGTCGGTGGCTTGCGCTACAGTCTGTCAGGGCCCCGCGCCCGGCCTTCGGGACTGCACGGCGCGGGGTGTTTCATGTTTTCAGCACGAAAGGACCACCCATGGCCAAGGCAAGCAAAGCAGTGATCGGCAAGACCTCTGCCCCCAGCATCAACATCGGCATCAGCGACAAAGACCGCGCTGCCATCGCCCAGGGCCTGTCGCGCCTGCTCGCCGACACCTACACCCTGTACCTCACCACCCATAACTTCCACTGGAATGTGACGGGCCCCATGTTCAACACACTGCACACCATGTTCATGGCGCAGTACACCGAACTGTGGAACGCGGTGGACCCGATTGCCGAGCGCATTCGCTCGCTGGGCCATGTGGCCCCTGGTTCGTATGCCGAGTTTGGCAAGCTGGCCACCGTGCCTGACGCCCCCGCCAAGCCGCCCAAGGCACTGGACATGGTGCGCGTTCTGGTCGAAGGCCATGAAGCCGTGGCCCGCACCGCCCGTAGCCTGTTCCCGCTTGCCGACAAGGCCAGCGACGAGCCCACAGCCGATTTGCTCACCCAGCGCCTGACGGTGCACGAGCAAACCGCCTGGATGCTGCGCTCGCTGCTAGAAGAGTGACAACGGGGGGGCTGCGCGCGCCGCTCTTCGTTTGGATTGCATGGCACCGCAGAATAGCGCCTTGTCCTACACGGCGCCGCCCCCTCGCCTGCACATGATGCGGGTTTAGCAATCCGCGCTGCCCTGGCGCGGCATGGCAGACCAACCCCCTGTGATGTATGCGAATCCTGTACGTTGAAGACAATCCAGAGCTGCGCGAAACCATTGGCATGCTGATGGAAGGCGAAGGCCGCACGGTGACGTCCTGCGCCTGTGCCGAAGAGGCCCTGGTGCTGGATGCAGGCCACCCCTTCGACGTACTGGTCACCGATGTGAGTCTGCCCGGTATGTCAGGAACCGATCTGGCCCGCCGGTTGCTGGCAGACGATCCGCTGCGCTGGGTGGTGCTGTGCTCAGGCTATGAACTGGGTAGCCAGCCGGGCAGCTGGGGGCCGAATGTGCGCACCCTGCTCAAACCGTTCGAGCTGGAAGAGTTGGAGCAGCTGCTGGGTGGCATCCATACTGCCCTTGCTTCGGTCTCTACCTGATCCCTGCCGCGTGGCGGCATCTGTCGCTCACCACGCGTCTTTTCCCTTTAGAGCGGCTAACAAAACTCTTCTGGCGTCGTTGCCGCGTCTTGTCGTACTACGCGTACTGTCTGCGACGCGGCGCCTAGCTAGAACCGCTTCGCTGAGTTTTGTTAGCCGCTCTTACTGCATTCGCCTGCGCGGCCCTCCCGGCGCTTGGATGGCTCGGGCTGCCGTAGCCTATCGGCGTCAGGCGACGGCGCTTCGTGCGGGGGCGTGGCGGGGCAAAGTCACCCGGAAGGTCGTGACGTTGTCTTGTGACTTGGCCTCGATGGCACCTCGGTGCGCCCGCACGATCTGGTGCGCAATGAAAAGCCCCAGGCCCAGCCCCTGGTGGCGCCCTGGGTCGCGTTTGCCCCCACGAAACGCGTCGAACAGATGGGGCATCAGTTCGGGCGGGATGGTGCCACCGTTTGAAACCGTGATGCTCACGGTCTCTGGAAGGTTGCCATCGGCGCAAATGCGCACCGGCTGGTCTGCGCTGCCATGGCGCAGTGCGTTGCCGACCAGGTTGGTGACCACCTGGCATAGCCGCTCGGCGTCCCAGGTGCCCGCGAGGTCGCCTACCACGGTGGATTCGATGCCGCGTTCGGGGTGGCTGGTGGCCGCTTCATCCAGGGTGCGCTGCACCAAGGTCTGCATGTGGGCGGGGCCCAGTTGCAGCGCCAGCCCGCCCGCCTGGCGGACACGGGTCACGTCCAGCAGGTCTTCGATCATGTGGCCCATGCGCTGGCTCGCGCCAAGAACACGGTCGGCCATCAGGGCAGTCTTGTCGGGCGATGGCTGACGCTTGAGTACGGAGGCCGCAGCGACGATGGACTGCAGCGGTGTGCGCAGGTCGTGGCTCAGCACGGCCATGAACATCTCGTTGATGCGCAACGCCTCGGTGCGCGCGCGCAGCTCGTGCGCCAGCGCCTGCTTGCGGCGGTGCAGTTCAAAGAACACGCTCGCCTTGTTGGTGAGCATGTGCGGGTCGATGGGCTTGTACAGAAAGTCCACCGCCCCGCTCTCGTACCCCCGGAACTGCCAGTTCTGCTCGCGCGAGCCCGCCGTCATGAAGATGAGTGGGATGTGTCGGGTGCGTTCGCTGCCCCGGATCAGCTCCGCCAGCTCAAAACCATTCATCTCGGGCATCTGCACGTCCAGCAACGCCAGGGCCACATCGTCGTGGGCCAGCAGCAGTTCCAGGGCCTCGGGGCCCGACTGGGCCTTGAGGATGTCCAGCCCGTCACGCTGCAGCAGCGCCTCCAGGGCGATGAGGTTTTCCTCGACATCGTCAACGAGCAGGCATTTGGTGCGGTCGGTCTGGGGCATGGGCGGTAGGGAGGGTGGGTGGGGTTCTCAAAAAGGGTCGCATGTGCCCGGATCAAAGCAACTGGCGCTGGTGCAGGTCCGCCAGCAGCGTTGCAATGCCTTCCGGGGGCAGGATGTGGTCCACCGCCACGGCTGCGATGGCTGCCTGCGGCATGGTGGGCATGCTGGCGCTGGCGGGCTCTTGCACGATGGTGAGGCCGCCCGCCGCCTGAATGGTCTGCAGGCCGTGCACACCGTCTTCGTTGGCGCCCGACAGCAGGATGCCCACCAGCCGGGGGCCGTAGTGGTCTGCCGCCGATTCGAACAGCACGTCGATGGAGGGGCGGGAAAAATGCAGGGGCGGGTCCACCGACAGCCCCACATGCGGGCTCTGAGGCCCGCCGTCAACCAGCAGGTGGTAGTCCGGTGGCGCAAAGCTCACCGATCCTGGCGTGATGGCGTCCTTGTCCTGCGCCTCGCGCAGCGGCAGGGCGCAGCGGGGCTGAAAAATCTCCACCAGCAGGCTGCGCCGGTCCCGGGGCAGGTGCAGCACCACGAGCACCGCCGCCTGCAGTGTGGCGGGCAGCGCAGGCAGCAGTTCCATCAGGGCGTCGATACCGCCCGCAGAGCCGCCCACCACGATGGCTGCGTAGCCCCGGGAAGGTGTGGGTCTGGGGGCGAGGTGTTGGGTGCTCACAGCCCTGCCTTTTTGCGGTAGATGCGGTCCTGCGGCACGAAGTCGTCGAACGCATCGGTGTGCGCCGAAAACCGCAGCGACTCTTTGGAGCCCAGGCCCAGAAAGCCCCGGTGGCACAGCGACTCGCGGAACAGCCCCAGGGCGCGGTCCTGCAGGTCGCGCTCGAAGTAGATGAGCACATTGCGGCAGGACACCAGATGGACTTCGGCGAACACGCTGTCGGTGGCCAGGCTGTGGTCGGAAAACACCATGTGTTCGCGCAGCCCCTTGTCGAACACCACGCGGCCATAGGCAGCCGCGTAGTAGTCCGACAACGAGCTGCGGGCGCCGGAGCGGGCATGGTTCTCGGTGAAAGCCGCCACCCGCGACACGTCGAACACGCCCGACTCGGCGGCGCGCAGCGCGTGCGGGTTGATGTCGGTGGCGTAGATCAGGGTGCGGTCCAGCAGGCCTTCTTCCTGCAGCAGGATGGCCAGCGAATACACCTCTTCCCCCGCGCTGCATCCGGCCACCCAGACCTTGAGCGACGGGTAGGTGCGCAGCAGCGGCACCACCTCCTGGCGCAGCGCCTGGAAGTAGCTGGGGTCGCGGAACATGTCGCTCACCTGCACGGTGAGGTATTCGAGCAGCGCAGGGAACACGGCGGGTTCGTGCAGCACGCGGTCCTGCAGCTGTGACAGCGTCTTGCAGTCAAACTGCACCAGCGCCGACGCCAGCCGCCGCTTGAGCGACGCCTGCGCGTAGCCCCGGAAGTCATAGTGGTAGCGGTGGTAGATCGCATCGATCAGCAGGCGCTGCTCGATGTCGGCGGTGCGGGCCTTGCGGTGCGGCATGGCGGGGCCTACTTGGGCATCCACACCCGCACGAGGGACAGCAGCTTCTCCACGTCGAGCGGCTTGGCGATGTAGTCGTTGGCCCCGGCGGCCAGGCATTTTTCCTGGTCGTCCTTCATGGCCTTGGCGGTCAGCGCGATGATGGGCAGGCGGCGCCACTCGGGGCGGTTGCGGATCTCGCGCATCGCGGTGTAGCCGTCCATCTCCGGCATCATGATGTCCATCAGCACGAGGTCGATGGCGGGCTGGCCGCCGCTGCCGGCGCGCTCCAGCGCCTGCAGGGCCTCCAGGCCGTTGCGCGCAATCTCCACGCGGATGCCGGTGGGCTCCAGGATGCTGGAGAGCGCAAACACGTTGCGCACATCGTCTTCCACCACCAGCACATTGCGGCCTTCCAGGGCGGTTTCGCGGTTGCGGGCCACCTGCAGCATCTGCCGGTGCTCGGCCGACAGCTCCGACTCCACCTGGTGCAGGAACAGCGTGACCTCGTCCAGCAGCCGCTCGGGGGAGCGGGCGTCCTTGATGATGATGGACTTGGAGAACCGGCGCAGCTGCTGCTCCTCGTCGCGCGACAGGGCGCGGCCTGTGTACACGATGACGGGCGGGAAGGAGACGCCGTCCTGCTCGGTCATCTGCTGCAGCAGTTCGTAGCCGCTCAGGTCGGGCAGGTTCAGGTCCATCACCATGCAGTCAAACGTCGAGTTGCGCAGGTACTCCAGCGCCTCGGCCGCCGTGCCGGCGCCCACAATCTCCACGTCGTCGTTGGTGAGCAGATGGCGCACGCTCTCGCGCTGGCGCTCGTCGTCTTCCACCACCAGAACGCGTCGCAGGTTTTGGGTGAACTTGGCTTCAAGCCGTTGCAGGGCATGCACCAGTTCGTCGCGCTTGACGGGCTTGAGGGCATAGCCCACGGCGCCCCGGCCCAGGGCTTCTTGCGAGTAATCGGCCACCGAAACCACGTGCACCGGAATGTGGCGTGTGGCCGGGTTGCGCTTGAGCTGGTCGAGCACGCCCAGGCCCGAGAAGTCGGGCAGGTTCACGTCCAGCACGATGGCGCTGGGCAGGCTGTGCATTGCGTAGGCCAGGCCGTCGGCCGCGTTGTGGGCCAGATGGCAGTCGAAGTCCATCTCCCGCGCCAGATCGCTCAGGATCTGCGCAAAGCGCACGTCGTCTTCGATCACCAGGATGCTGCGCGCGCCCGCACGGCGCGGGGCTGCGGGAGCAACTGGGGCCGCCACGGGTGGCAATGCCGGGGCCGAAGGAGCCGGTGCGACGACCGGTGCCGCCGCGCGGGCTGGAGCAGGTGCCGCCAGCGGCACTGCGGGTTCTGCTTCCGGCGATGGGGGCACCAGCTTCTGTGGCAGCACCAGGGTGAAGACGCTGCCCTCGCCCGGTGTGCTCTGCACATGGATCGACCCGCCCAGCAGCTGCGCCAGATCGCGCGAGATCGACAGGCCCAGGCCCGTGCCGCCGTATTTGCGGTGGGTGCTGCCATCGGCCTGGCGGAAGGCTTCGAAGATCAGTTCCTGCTGGTGCGCCGGAATGCCGATGCCGGTGTCCTTCACCGCGAACGACAGGGTGTCGTCCGGGTTGCGCGACACATGCAGCGCCACCGAGCCCTTTTCTGTGAACTTGAGCGCGTTGGACAGCAGGTTCTTCAGTACCTGCCCCAGGCGCTGCGGGTCAGTGTCCAGCGTGGCCGGAGCGTCGGGTGCGACGGTGGCAATCAGCGTCAGGCCCTTCTCTTGTGCCAGCGGGCGCAGCGGGTCGATGAGGGTTTGCAGGGCCTTGGACAGCGTCACCGTTTCCACCGACACGGTGGCCTGGCCGGCCTCGATCTTGGACAGGTCGAGGATGTCGTTGATCAGGGCCAGCAGGTCGTTGCCCGCTGCGTAGATGGTCTGCGCGTACTTCACCTGGTCGGGGCTCAGGTTGCCCGGTTTGTTGTCTGCCAACAGCTTGGCCAGGATCAGGGTGGAGTTGAGCGGCGTGCGCAGCTCGTGGCTCATGTTGGCCAGAAACTCGCTCTTGTACTGGCTGGCAAGCTCCAGCTCGCGGGCCTTGTCCGTCATGGCGCTTTGGGCGCGCAGCAATTGCTCGCGCTGGTATTCCAGCTGCTGGGTCTGCGCCTCCAGGTGGGCGTTGGTCTGCTCCAGCTCGGTCTGCTGCACCTCCATCTGGGCCTGCGACTCTTGCAGGATGCGGCTTTGCTGCTCCAGCTCTTCGTTGCTCACACGCAGTTCTTCTTGCTGGGTCTGCAGCTCTTCGGACTGGCGTTGCGTCTCCTCCAGCAGGTTTTGCAGGCGGTTGCGGTCGATGCCGGAGCGGATGGCCACCGCCAGCAGTTCCGAGGCGCGCTCCATCAGCGTCCGCTCGGTCTCGGTCACCGGGCGGTTGAAGCCGAGTTCGATGACGGCATACACCTGCCCATGCTCCACGGCGGGCGCGACCAGCAGCTCGGCGGCGCTGGCCTGCCCCGTGGCGGACGACACCGGCAGGTAGCCCGCGGGCACATCGCGCACATGCATCAGCTCGCGCGACCGGGCGGCCTGGCCGACCAGCCCTTCGCCCACAAGCAGGGTCTCGGCCAGCCGCTCCCGCGGCAGCGCGTAGCCGCCGAACAATGCGAAGCCCGCGCCGTCCTGCACCACGTACCCGGCCCCGACCTGGGCGCGCAGGTAGCCTGCCAGGTACTCCAGCGCGATCTGTCCGATTTCTTCGAGCCGGTGGCCGCCCTGGATGCGCTGACCCAGGCCCGTCAGGCCCGTCGAAATCCACGACTGCATGGACTTGGCCCGGTACTCCCGCGCCGTCACGCCGGCCGAAATGCAGATCAGCACCAGCAGAACCAGCGAACCGGCGCCGGAATAAAGGTTGGAGTTGGTGGCTGCGGCCACCCACTGCTCGCGGCGGGTCTCCAGCTGCAGGTTCTGCTGCGTGCGCAGGCTCTCCGCCACCTCGCGCAGCTGGTCCATGATCTGCTGGCCCGCACCGCTTTGCACCAGCGCCATCGCGCCCACGCCGTCACCGGCCTTGCGCAGGGCAATGGTTTCGGTGAGCTCGCGCAGCTTCTGCTGCGTGAGGGCTTCGAGCTGCTCGACCAGCTGGAGGTGCGCTGGGTAGTCCGCCGCGCTGGCCTTGAGGTCCGTCAGGTGCTTGTGCAGCGAGGTCACGGCCGCGTCAAAGGGCTTGAGGTACGAGAGATCGCTCGTCAGCAGGTAGCCGCGCTGGCCCGTTTCCGCATCCTTGATGGCCTGCGTAAACAGATTGAGCTGGCGCATGGCCAGGGTGGTGCGATCCATGGCCCGAACGGCCTCAGTGCGGGTTTCGGCCGACCGGAAATTGACGAGCCCGATCACCAGTGTGGCCACGGCGGCCAGGATGAAGCCCGCCATCAGCGTGCGGGGGATGGCGAAGCGGGTGGCCGCCTGGGGGCTCGGGGTGCGGGTCATGCGGTGCGGTGGGTGGTGTACGGGGGAAAGGCGCACTTTACCGGGTTTGGACGGGCGCCGGGGCAGGAGGCCCGCGCCACGGCATTGCTGCTACATTCGGTGCGCCCTGCCCGCGTGTGTGGACTGGGCAGCCCCTCCTTGTTGTTCCAGCCGTTGCCCGCCATGTCCGCCGTCTCCCCCCGCAGCCGCTTTGGCCTGTACCTCGACCTCATCCGCTGGGATCGCCCCGCGGGCTGGCTGGTGTGCCTGTGGCCCACGCTGAGTGCCCTGTGGATTGCGGCTGACGGTTTTCCGGGCTGGCACCTGCTCATCGTGTTTGTGCTGGGCACCATCCTTATGCGCAGCGCGGGCTGCTGCGTGAACGACGTGGCCGACCGCGACTTTGACAAGCACGTCAAACGCACCGCGCAGCGGCCGGTCACCACCGGGCAGGTGTCCGTCAAAGAGGCGCTGGGCCTGGGGGCGGCGCTGGCCATCGTGTCGTTCGGGCTGGTGCTCACCACCAACATGGCGGCCGTCCTGTGGTCTGTGCCTGCCGTGCTGGTTGCCATTGCCTACCCGTTCACCAAGCGCATCATTGCCATGCCGCAGGCGGTGCTGGGCATTGCGTTCAACTTCGGCATCGTGATCGCGTTTGCCGCGGTGCAGGGCAGCGTGCCCGCGGTGGCGTGGTGGATGTGGCTGGGCAACCTGTTCTGGGTGTTGGCCTACGACACCGAATACGCCATGGTGGACCGCGATGATGACCTGAAGATCGGCATCAAGACCTCGGCCATCACCCTGGGGCGGCTGGATGTGGCCGCCATCGTGGTGTTCTATCTGCTTTTCTTGGGAATTTGGGCGGTAGCGCTACAACCATATGCCCTGGGTGCTATTTTTTATGTAGCGCTTGCGGTGGCGTTGGCCCAGGCCGTGTGGCACTTCACGCTGATCCGCACCCGCACCCGCGAAGGCTGCTTCAAGGCCTTCCGCATCAACCACTGGCTGGGCGCCACGGTGTTTGCGGGCATTGCAGGCAGCTACCTGTTGCGGTTCTTGCTCTCTAATTGATAGCTGCCAGCGCTTATTGGACAAGCGCTAGAGCCCAAAAAAGCTTCAAGCGCCAAATTCATTGCCCAATTCATCGGCGCGCTGGCATGCGGCCTGCATGGCCCGCTCGAACGCGGCCCCCACGCCATCAGCCTCCATCGACTGCAGCGCGGCATAAGTGGTGCCGCCCTTGGATGTGACACGCTGGCGCAGCACGGCCGGGGGTTCGTCTGATCGGCGGGCCAGTTCCGACGCGCCCACGAACGTGCCCACGGCCAGCTGGTGCGCCTGCTGTTCGCTCAGCCCCATGCCGACGCCTGCGCGGGTCATGGCTTCGAGGAAGTAGAAAACGTACGCTGGGCCAGAGCCAGAAAGGGCCGTGACGGCGTCGAGTTGCTTTTCGCTCTCCACCCAAAGGAACTCACCGGTGGACGCCATGATGGCTTCCACGCTCTGGCGTTCCGCTGCCGTGACGGCGGGACGGGCGTACAGCGCGCTCATGCCCTTGCCCACCAGGGCGGGCGTGTTGGGCATGGTGCGCACCACGCGCTCGGAGGCAAGCCACTGCGCGATGCTGCTGGAGCGGATGCCTGCGGCCACGCTCAGGTGCAGCGCTTGCTGCGTATGCGCCTGGGCTTGGGCGGCGGCGTCCTTGAAGGTTTGGGGCTTGACGGCCCAGACCACGATGCCTGCGCGCTGCAGGGCGGGGCCCGCCTCGGCCTGCGCCTCAATGCCGTAGTTCTTGCGCAGCGCTTCGCGCGCCTCGGCCCAGGGTTCCACCACCTCGATCTGGCTGGCAGGCAGCCCCTGGTGGATCAGCCCGCCAATGATGGCGCTGGCCATGTTGCCGCCGCCGATGAAGGCGATGGTGGGGAGGGATGGAGATGCGGCGGTTTGGCTCATGGGATGTGCAAGATGGCAACAACAGGGGCCACGATGGTAGCGCCGCTGCGCTTTGAGTTCACTCTGCGGTGGTCTGCCGCACGGCATGTTCCCAGTTTGCCATCAGCTCCTGCGCGCGGCCGTTGCTGAGGGTGGGCACAAAGCGCCGGTCGGCGCGCCAGAGGTGCGAGAGTTCGTCGGTGCTGGCGTACACGCCGCTCGACAGGCCTGCCAGGTAGGCCGCGCCCAGCGCCGTGGTCTCGATGACCGCCGGGCGCACCACCGGGATGCCCAGCAGGTCGGCCTGGAACTGCATCAGCAAATCATTCACGCACGCGCCGCCGTCCACGCGCAGCTCGCTCACCGGGGCGCCACCGGCGGCCACGGCGTCGCGGCTCATGGCCAGCAGCAGCGCGGCGCTTTGGTAGGCAATGCTTTCGAGTGCGGCGCGGGCAATGTGGGCAATGGTGGTGCCGCGTGTCAGGCCGGTGATGGTGCCGCGTGCGTCGGGCTTCCAGTAGGGCGCGCCCAGGCCGGTGAAGGCGGGCACCATCATCACGCCGCCCGAATCAGGAACGCTTTGCGCCAGCGATTCGACTTCGCTGCTGTTGGTGATGGCGCGCAGGCCGTCGCGCAGCCACTGCACCACCGCACCGCCCACAAACACGCTGCCTTCCATGGCGAACTCGGGCTGCTGGGAGGCCTGCGCCGCGCTGGTGGTGAGCAGGCCGTTCTGGCTGGTCTGGAAGGTGCTGCCCGTGTGCATGAGCATGAAGCAGCCGGTGCCGTACGTGTTCTTGGCCATGCCGGCGGTGAAGCAGGCCTGGCCGAACAGCGCGCTTTGCTGGTCGCCCGCCACGCCGCCAATGCGGATGGAATGGCCCAGCAAGTCGGCTGCCGTGTCGCCAAAGTGGGCGGCGGATGGCAGCACCTCGGGCAGCAGCGCCTTGGGGATGCGCAGCAGCGCCAGCAGCTCGTCGTCCCACTGGTTGGTATGCACATTGAACAGCATGGTGCGCGCGGCATTGCTCACGTCTGTCACATGCACCTGGCCGTGGGTCAGCTTCCACATCAGCCAGCTGTCTACTGTGCCAAAGGCCAGCTCGCCGCGCTCAGCCGCTTCGCGGGCACCGGGCACGTGGTCCAGCATCCACTGCAGCTTGGTGCCGGAGAAGTAAGCGTCTACCAGCAGGCCTGTTTTGGCCTGGATGGTGGCGGCGTGGCCCTGTTCACGCAGTTGGGCGCAGGCGGGTTCGGCGCGGCGGTCTTGCCACACGATGGCGTGGTGCACGGGCTGGCCGGTTTGGCGGTTCCACAGCACCGTGGTTTCGCGCTGGTTGGTGATGCCGACGGCACGGATGTCGCGGGCCGCAATGCCCGCTTTGGCCAGCGCATCGCGTGCGGTGGCGAGCTGGGTGCGCCAGATCTCCAGCGGGTCGTGCTCCACCCAGCCGGGCTGGGGGTAGATCTGGGGTAACTCGAGCTGCGCCTGCGCCACGATGTGGCCGCGTTCATCGAACACGATGCTGCGGGAGCTGGAGGTGCCTTGGTCGAGTGCGAGCAGGTAGGTCATGGTGAAAAGAATTCAGGGTTCAAGCAGCTACGGTGCAGATGACACCGGCGTCTTGCAATAAAGTGGGAAAAGGTTCAGGCGGTGGTGCATCCGTAAACAGCCGGCCGATCTGATTGAGCGTCGCCAATTGCACCATGGCCGGGCGGTTGAACTTGCTGTGGTCGGCCGCCAGCCAGACCTCGCGGGCCTGTTCGATGATGGTCTGCGCCACCTTCACCTCGCGGTAGTCAAAGTCGCGCAGCGAGCCGTCAGGCTCGATGCCCGAGATGCCGATGAGCGCGATGTCCACCTTGAACTGGCGGATGAAATCCACCGCCGCCTCGCCCACGATGCCCCGGTCGCGCGCGCGCACCACGCCGCCAGCGACGATGACCTCGCACTCGGGGTTGCTGCTCAGGATGGCGGCCACGTTCAGGTTGTTGGTGATGACGCGCAGGCCCCGGTGGTCCAGCAGCGCCTTGGCAATGGCCTCGGTGGTGGTGCCGATGTTCAGGATCAGCGAGCAGTTGTGCGGCACCTGTTCGGCCACGGCGCGGGCGATGCGGGCTTTGCCCTCGGCGTGCAGGGTTTCTCGCTGGGTGTGGGCCAGGTTCTCCACGGTGGAGCTGGGCACGCGCACGCCGCCATGAAAGCGGGTGAGCAGGCCCGATTCCGCCAGGCGCTGCACATCGCGGCGCACGGTCTGCAGGGTGACGCCCAAGGTCTCGGCGAGCTGTTCCACCGTGGCGGATTTGCGCGTGCGCACTTCTTCAAGCAGTTGGAGTTGGCGGGGATTGGTGTTCACGGTGGTGTGTTCTGCACGAGGTTTGTCACCAAATCGCAACGAATCTGAAATATTCGCTTTGGCGCGCTGATGGTGCGATGAGGACTGTAAATCGAACAAAAACGAATTGATTAAGGGTAAACCTTGATTCGGATCGAACAAAAAGGAATAAAAATGAAAAAGTTCGAAAGTTGTGGGCAAGTCGCCTTTGCGCGCTGCCCTTTCACACAGGCCTCAGGGCCGGAAGAGGATGCTTCATGCAGCTGGCGTTGGACAGCATCAGCAAGAAAGTCGGGGCGCAAACCTGGCTCTATGACATGAGCCTGGCGCTCCAAGGCAATGCCGTGACGGTGTTGCTGGGCGCGACCCAGGCGGGCAAGACGAGCCTGATGCGCATCATGGCGGGGCTGGATGTGCCCACCCACGGGCGCGTGCTGGTGGATGGCAAGGACGTGACGGGCACCCCCGTGCGCGACCGCAATGTGGCCATGGTGTACCAGCAGTTCATCAATTACCCCTCGATGAAGGTGTTTGACAACATCGCCTCGCCGCTGAGGCTGCGCGGCGAGAAGAATATCGACGCCCGCGTGCGCGAGCTGGCCAGCCGCCTGCACATCGAGATGTTTCTGGACCGCCTGCCCGCCGAGCTGTCGGGCGGCCAGCAGCAGCGCGTGGCATTGGCCCGTGCGCTGGCCAAGGGCGCGCCGCTGATGCTGCTGGACGAACCCCTGGTGAACCTGGACTACAAGCTGCGCGAGGAACTGCGCGAGGAGCTGACCCAGCTGTTTGCCGCCGGGCAATCCACCGTGGTTTACGCCACCACCGAGCCGGGCGAGGCCCTGCTCCTGGGCGGCTACACCGCTGTGATGCACGAAGGCCGCCTGCTGCAATACGGCCCCACGGCCGAGGTGTTCCACGCGCCCAATTCACTGAGCGTGGCGCGTGCCTTCAGCGACCCGCCGATGAACCTGATGACCGCCACCCGCCAGGACGGTGGTGTGCGGCTGAGCGACGGCACGGTGCTGCCACTGCCTTTGCCCCCCACGGCCAGCGCTTCGCTCACCGTGGGCGTGCGCGCCAGTGCGCTGCGCGTGCAGGCCCGTCCGGGCGATGTGGAAGTGCAGGGCGTGGTGGAGCTGGCCGAGATTTCGGGCTCTGACACCTTTGTGCACGTGGACACGCCCTGGGGCGAGCTGGTGGCCCAGCTCACCGGCGTGCATTACTTTGAACTGGGCGCACAGGTTCGCCTGCACCTGAACCCGGCCCAGGCCTATGTGTTCGGTGCGGACGAGGCCCTGGTGCTGGCCCCCCAGCGCGCGGGAGGACGCTGAACCATGGCACATATCCAGCTGGATCTGGCCCATTCCTACCGGCCCAACCCGCAGCAGGACAGCGACTACGCGCTGCTGCCGCTCAAGATGGACTTTGAAGACGGTGGCGCCTACGCGCTGCTCGGCCCCTCGGGCTGCGGCAAGACCACCATGCTCAACATCATGTCGGGCCTGCTGGTGCCTTCGCACGGCAAGGTGCTGTTCGATGGCCGCGATGTGACGCGCGCCACGCCGCAAGACCGCAACATTGCCCAGGTGTTCCAGTTCCCGGTCATTTACGACACCATGACGGTGGCCGAGAATCTGGCCTTCCCGCTGAAGAACCGCAAGGTGCCCGAGGCGCAGATCAAGCAGCGCGTGGGCCAGATTGCCGAAATGCTGGAGATGAGCCACCAGCTCGACATGCGTGCGGCGGGCCTGTCGGCCGACCAGAAGCAGAAGATCTCGTTGGGCCGTGGCCTGGTGCGCTCGGATGTGGCGGCGGTGCTGTTTGACGAGCCGCTCACCGTGATCGACCCGCACCTCAAGTGGCAATTGCGCCGCAAGCTCAAGCAGATTCACCATGAGCTCAAGCTCACGCTGATCTACGTGACGCACGACCAGGTGGAAGCGCTGACCTTTGCCGACAAGGTGGTGGTGATGAGCCGTGGCCGTGTGATGCAGCTGGGCACGCCCGATGCGCTGTTTGAAAAGCCCGCGCACACCTTTGTGGGCCACTTCATTGGCTCGCCCGGCATGAACTTCCTGCCCGCCGTGGTGGATGGCGCCACGCTGCAGGTGGCTGGTCAGCGCATGGCATTGCCCGCCCGCAGCCTGCCCGCAGGCGCTTTGCAGGTAGGCGTGCGGCCTGAATATCTGGCGCTGTCTGCCCCGCAAGCCGCAGGCGCACTGCAGTGCCGCGTGGCACAGGTGCAGGACATTGGCACCTACCAGATGCTCACCGCCCAGGTGGGCGATCACACCATCAAGGCCCGCGTGGCCCCCGAGGTGGCCTTGCCCGCGGTGGGCGACAGCATCTGGCTGCAGGTGCTGGGTGAGCACACCTGCTTCTATCAAAACGAGGAGTTGTTGGCATGAGTACAACGACCAAACCCGTCAACCAGAAAGCCTGGTTCCTGATCCTGCCCGTCATCATCTGCGTGGCCTTCTCGGCCATCCTGCCCTTGATGACGGTGGTGAACTATTCGGTGCAGGACATCATCAGCCCTGAGCGCCGCGTGTTTGTGGGCACTGAATGGTTCGTGCAGATCATGCGCGACGAGGAGCTACACGCTGCGCTCTTGCGGCAGATCACCTTCTCGCTGGCGGTGCTGGCGGTGGAGATTCCGCTGGGCATTTTGCTGGCACTGTCCATGCCCGCGCAAGGCTGGAAGTCGTCCGCCGTGCTGGTGGTGGTGGCACTGTCACTGCTGATTCCCTGGAACGTGGTGGGCACCATCTGGCAGATCTATGGCCGTGCCGACATCGGCCTGATGGGCCGCCTGCTGCAGGAGATGGGCATTGACTACAGCTACACCGGCAACGCCACGCAGGCGTGGCTCACGGTGCTGCTGATGGATGTGTGGCACTGGACACCGCTAGTGGCGCTGCTGGCGTTTGCCGGGCTGCGCTCCATTCCGGATGCGTACTACCAGGCTGCGCGCATTGACGGTGCCAGCAAGTTCGCGGTGTTCCGCTACATCCAGCTGCCCAAGATGCGTGGCGTGCTGATGATTGCCGTGCTGCTGCGCTTCATGGACAGCTTCATGATCTACACCGAGCCCTTTGTGCTGACGGGTGGCGGGCCGGGCAATGCGACCACATTCCTCAGCCAATACCTCACGACCAAGGCCGTGGGCCAGTTTGACCTGGGGCCTGCGGCGGCGTTCTCGCTGATCTATTTCTTCATCATCCTGCTGCTGTGCTTCATCCTCTACAACTGGATGCAGCGCGTGGGCACCGTCAGCGACGAAGGGGCTGGCCATGCATGAAAAACGCTTCCAGAAGCGGACGCTGTTCCTGTTCGCGTACCTGCTGTTTGCCGTGTTGCCCATCTACTGGATGGTGAACATGAGCTTCAAGACGAACGAGGAGATCCTCTCGACCTTCACGTTCTTCCCGCAGCACTTCACCTGGGCCAACTACAAGACCATCTTCACTGATGAGAGCTGGTACTCGGGCTACATCAACAGCCTGATTTACGTGAGCATCAACATGGTGATCACGCTCACCGTGGCCCTGCCCGCAGCCTATGCGTTCTCGCGCTACAGCTTTCTGGGTGACAAGCATGTGTTCTTCTGGCTACTGACCAACCGCATGACGCCGCCCGCCGTGTTCCTGCTGCCGTTCTTCCAGCTCTATACCACCGTGGGGCTGATGGACACGCACATCGCCGTCGCGCTGGCGCACTTGCTGTTCAGCGTGCCGCTGGCCGTGTGGATTCTGGAAGGTTTCATGAGCGGCATCCCGCGCGAGATTGACGAGACGGCGTACATCGACGGCTACAGCTTTCCGCGCTTCTTCCTCACCATCTTCCTGCCGCTCATCAAGGCGGGTGTGGGGGTGGCGGCGTTCTTCTGCTTCATGTTCAGCTGGGTGGAGCTGCTGCTGGCCCGCACGCTGACCAGCGTGAACGCCAAGCCCATCGTCGCCACGATGACGCGCACGGTGAGCGCCAGCGGCATGGACTGGGCGACGCTGGCCGCCGCCGGGGTGCTAACCATCGTGCCCGGTGCCATCGTGATCTGGTTTGTGCGCCACTACATCGCGAAGGGTTTCGCGATGGGCCGTGTCTGAGGAGATTGGCAAATGTTTGACTGGATGGCCTGGACCACGCCCGTGGCCGTGTTCTTCACCTGCATCGTGCTCATGCTCATCGGCATGACGGTGTGGGAAATCAAGTCGCCCACCACCCTGCGCAAGGGCTTTTTGCCCATTGCCACGACGCGGGGGGATCGCCTTTTCATCGGCCTGTTGTCGGCCGCTTATGTGAACCTGATTTTTGTGGGCCTGAGTGGCCGCATGGCGCAGTGGCTCAGCCTTGAGAACGAGCCTTCGGTGTGGATCAGCTTCGTCTTGTCGATGGCGTTGCTGGGGCTGATTCTGCGCAAGGGTTGACGGATGTTTGCTATTGAAATGTGAGCTTGCTGCGCTTTTTAATCAAGGGTTTGAGCATTAAAAGTGTTTTAAACCCTTTGAAATCAAGCGCAGGCAGCTATCGTTTTTGACGGTGTGCCAAGCGCCGGCCTGATTCCCCCCGGGGCCGGTGTTGTTCTACCCAAGGGGGTTCCATCTGAGGAGACAGCAATGAAGGTGCAGTTCAAGGCGATTGCGTTCGCCGCCGCGACCCTGGTTTTGGGTCACGCCGCCTGGGCCGGCGAGGCAGAGGCCAAGAAGTGGATCGACAGTGAGTTTCAGCCATCCACGCTGAGCAAAGACCAGCAGATGGCCGAGATGAAGTGGTTCATCGAAGCCGCCAAGAAGCTGCAGGCCAAGGGTGTGAAGGAAATCTCGGTGGTTTCCGAGACCATCACCACCCACGAGTACGAATCCAAGACGCTGGCCAAGGCGTTCTCCGAGATCACCGGCATCACCGTCAAGCACGACCTCATCCAGGAAGGCGACGTGGTCGAGAAGCTGCAAACCTCCATGCAGTCTGGCAAGTCCATCTATGACGGCTGGATTTCTGACTCCGACCTGATCGGCACCCACTACCGCTACGGCAAGATCCTGAACCTGACCGACTACATGAGCGGCGCGGGCAAGGAATGGACCAACCCCGGCATCGACCTCAAGGACTACATCGGCACCAAGTTCACCACGGCGCCCGATGGCAAGCTGTACCAGCTGCCTGACCAGCAGTTCGCCAACCTGTACTGGTTCCGCGCCGACCTGTTTGAGCGCAAGGACCTGAAGGACAAGTTCAAGGCCAAGTATGGCTACGACCTGGGTGTGCCACTGAACTGGTCCGCCTACGAAGACATCGCCGAGTTCTTCACCAACGACGTCAAGCAGATCGACGGCAAGGCCATCTACGGCCACATGGACTACGGCAAGAAAGACCCATCGCTGGGCTGGCGCTTCACCGATGCATGGCTGTCCATGGCTGGTTCCGCCGACATCGGCACGCCCAACGGTCTGCCCATCGATGAGTGGGGCATTCGCGTGGCTGACGACAAGTGCACCCCTGTGGGCGCCAGCGTGGCCCGTGGCGGTGCGACCAACTCGCCCGCCGCTGTCTACGCGCTCACCAAGTACGTGGACTGGATGAAGAAGTACGCTCCCAAGGAAGCCATGGGCATGACCTTCGGCGAAGCCGGCCCTGTGCCCGCGCAAGGCCAGATCGCCCAGCAAATCTTCTGGTACACCGCCTTCACGGCCGACATGACCAAGCCTGGCCTGCCCGTGGTGAACGCCGACGGCACACCCAAGTGGCGCATGGCCCCCGGCCCCAATGGCCCTTACTGGAAGCAAGGCATGCAAAACGGCTACCAGGACGTGGGCAGCTGGACCTTCTTCAAGGACCACGACGCCAACAAGACGGCTGCCGCCTGGCTCTATGCCCAGTTCGTGACCGCCAAGACCACTTCTCTGAAGAAGACCCTGGTGGGCCTGACACCGATCCGCGAATCGGACATCCAGAGCAAGGCCATGACCGACGCAGCCCCCAAGCTGGGTGGTCTGGTCGAGTTCTACCGCAGCCCCGCCCGCGTGGCATGGTCGCCCACCGGGACCAACGTGCCTGACTACCCCAAGCTGGCCCAGCTGTGGTGGAAGAACGTGGCCCAGGCCGTGACGGGTGAAAAGACCCCTCAAGGCGCCATGGACACGCTGGCTGACGAAATGGATCAGGTGATGGCCCGTCTGGAACGCGCTGGCATGGCCAAGTGCGCGCCCAAGCTGAACAAGAAGGAAGACCCCGCCAAGTGGCTGAGCGACAAGCAAGCCCCTTGGAAGAAGCTGGCCAACGAAAAGCCAAAGGGTGAAACCATCGCGTACCAAACCCTGCTGGACGCCTGGAAGGCTGGCAAGGTGCGCTAATCAGCGCTGGTCTGACGGGTTCCACGGCCCGTCAGACCCATTCCCGGGGTGGGCAGTTTTTTCCTGGTGCCCCGCAGGAGGCTCTGGCTTCAGGCCCCCTGCCGATCCAGAAGATCGGCAGCTGGTGGCCATGCACCAAGGTCAGAAATTACGGGTAAACCCTTACTTAATACCCTATCCCATGGACAATCGGATCCCATGACCAACGTTTCTGCACCCCTCTCCACCCAGCGCTCCGATTTGTTGGACCGCCTGGCCCAGCCGCATGTCTACGATCTGGCCGTGATCGGCGGCGGAGCAACCGGCCTGGGTGTGGCGCTGGACGCTGCCGCGCGAGGGTTCAGCGTGGTGCTGGTGGATTCACATGATTTCGCCAAGGGAACGTCGTCGCGCGCCACCAAGCTGGTGCACGGAGGCGTTCGCTACCTGGCACAAGGCAACATCTCCCTGGTGCGCGAGGCACTGCACGAGCGCACCACGCTGCTCAGCAACGCGCCCCACCTGGCGCAACCCCTGGCGTTCGTGATGCCCTCCTATCGCTGTTGGGAGACTCCGTTTTATGGCATCGGCCTCACGATGTATGACGCCCTTGCAGGCAAGGCCGGCCTGGGGTCCACCCAATTCCTGGGGCGTGAACGCACCCTCCAGTGCCTGCCCACCGCCCGGCAGGATGGCCTCAAGGGTGGGGTGAAGTACTGGGACGGCCAGTTTGATGACGCCCGCCTGGCCTTGGCCTTGGCCCGCACTGCGGCAACCCGGGGCGCTCTGCTGGTCAATTACTGCCCCGCCAAGAAGCTGGTGCATGAAGGTGGGCGCGTGACTGGTTTTGAGTGTGAAGACGCTGAAAGCGGCCGCTCCTTCAGTGTGCGGGCCCGCTGCGTGGTGAATGCCACTGGCGTGTGGGTGGATGGGCTGCGCCAAATGGATGGCGAAGCCATCGGCAAGCCAGTCAAACCCATGGTTGCCCCCAGCCAGGGCGTGCACATCGTGGTGGATCGGGAATTTTTGCCATCCGACCACGCGCTGATGGTGCCCAAGACAGCCGACGGGCGGGTGCTGTTTGCCGTGCCTTGGCTGGGCAAAGTCATTCTGGGCACCACCGACAGCCCGCGCCAGGACGTGGTGCGCGAGCCGCTTCCCTTCAAAGAAGAGGTGGCGTTCATCCTGAACGAATCTGCGCGGTATCTATCGCGCGCGCCCAAGCAGGAAGACATTCGCAGCATCTGGGTGGGCCTGCGCCCGTTGGTCAAACCGCAAGATGAAGACGGTGGCAACACCAAGAGCATCAGCCGCGAACACACCGTGCTGGCCAGCCGCAGTGGCCTGGTCACCGTGACGGGCGGCAAATGGACCACCTACCGGGCCATGGCGGAAGACGTGCTGCAAAAGTGCTTCGACACGGGAGTGCTCCCTCCCAAGGCGGCTGGCATTACCAATCAGCTTCCGCTGGTCGGATCACCTGTAGGGGCAGTTCAGCACAGCATCAGCGACGCCCCTGGCATCCATCTGTATGGCGCAGAAGCCGCCACAGTGGCGGCTTTGCCAGGTAGCGCCAAGGAATTGGGTGGGGGCTTGACGGAAGCCATGGTGCGCTTTGCCGCGCGGTTTGAATACGCACGAACGGTGGAGGATGTGCTCGCTCGCCGTTCTCGCCTGCTGTTCCTTGATGCGCGCAAAGCCATCGACATGGCCCCTGCTGTCGCAGGCACCCTCCAAGAAGAGTTGGGCATCGACCCCCAGCTGCCCGCCTTCTTGGCATTGGCGCAACAATATTTGCGCCCAGAAATGTGATAAGCGCTTGACTAGGTGCTTTCACTTTGCAATAATCGTGGGCTTCGCGTTCAAAGCGCGGAGTTTCTGCCCAGCGGGAAGTGCTGCAAATGGTTTGCGGTGCGGACGACGGGCCCAAGACTGACTGGCTGATTTGCGGCCCTTGAGAAGTTCTCTGGGGCTGTTGTCTTCTGGTGCAAGTTGGGAATATTGAAATGATCCAAACAGAATCTCGGTTAGAGGTTGCCGACAATACCGGCGCTAAGTCCGTCCTTTGCATTAAGGTGCTGGGTGGCTCTAAGCGTCGCTATGCAAGCGTTGGCGACATCATCAAGGTGAGCATCAAGGAAGCCGCTCCACGTGGCCGCGTCAAAAAAGGCGAGGTTTACAGTGCAGTGGTGGTTCGCACGGCGAAGGGTATTCGTCGCGGCGACGGTTCGCTCGTCAAATTCGACGGCAACGCTGCAGTGTTGCTGAATGCAAAGTTGGAGCCTATCGGCACCCGCATCTTTGGACCCGTGACGCGCGAGCTGCGTACCGAAAAGTTCATGAAGATCGTGTCCCTGGCTCCTGAAGTTCTCTAAGGACGCGCTATGAACAAGATTCGCAAAGGCGACGAAGTCATCGTGCTGACGGGGCGCGACAAGGGCAAGCGCGGCACAGTGTCGTTGCGCAAGGATGACTCTTATCTGGTCATCGATGGCATCAACCTGGTCAAGAAGCATGTCAAGCCAAACCCTATGAAGGGCACAACTGGCGGCATCGTTGAAAAGGCTATGCCAATCCATCAGTCCAACGTGGCCATCTTCAATGCGGCTACAGGCAAGGCTGATCGCGTAGGCATCAAGGTGCAGGCTGACGGTTCGCGCGTTCGCGTGTTCAAGTCCAGCGGCGCTGAAATCAAGGCGGCCTAAGGGGTAAACATGGCACGACTGCAAGACATTTACCGCGACAAAGTCGCTCCCGAACTGACCAAGCAGTTCGGTTACACCTCGCCCATGCAAGTCCCACGTCTGACCAAGATCACCCTGAACATGGGTGTGAGCGAAGCCGTTTCGGACAAGAAGGTGATGGACAACGCCGTGGCTGATCTGACCAAGATTGCTGGTCAGAAGCCTGTGGTGACCAAGGCCAAGAAGGCTATCGCTGGTTTCAAGATCCGCGAAGGCCAAGCTATCGGCTGCATGGTGACCCTGCGTGGCGTTCAGATGTACGAATTCCTGGATCGTTTCGTGACCGTGGCTCTGCCCCGCGTTCGTGACTTCCGTGGTATCTCCGGCCGTGCTTTCGACGGTCGTGGCAACTACAACATCGGTGTCAAGGAACAGATCATTTTCCCTGAAATCGAATATGACAAGGTTGACGCTCTGCGCGGCCTGAACATCAGCATTACCACAACGGCCAAGACCGACGAAGAAGCCAAGGCGCTTCTGGCAGGTTTCCGTTTCCCGTTCAAGAACTGAGGCGAAGCATGGCTAAAGTAGCTTTGATCCAGCGCGAACTGAAGCGCGAAAAACTGGCCGCCAAGTACGCAACCAAGTATGCGGAACTGAAGGCGATTGCTGGCGATGCCAAGCGCAGCGACGAAGAGCGTGAAGCAGCCCGTCTGGGCTTGCAAAAGCTCCCTCGCAACGCCAACCCAACGCGTCAGCGTAACCGTTGCGAAATCACCGGTCGTCCACGCGGTACGTTCCGTCAATTCGGTCTGGCCCGCGCCAAGATCCGTGAACTGGCTTTCAATGGCGACATCCCCGGTGTCACCAAGGCCAGCTGGTAAGCCGGCAGGAGAGATTAAACATGAGCATGAGTGATCCCATCGCTGACTTGCTGACCCGCATCCGTAACGCACAGATGGTGTCCAAAGCAACGGTTCAGGTGCCTTCCTCCAAAGTGAAGGTTGCCATCGCCCAAGTGCTGAAGGACGAGGGTTATATCGACGGCTTCCAGGTAAAAACTGAAGCTGGCAAGTCCGAACTTGAAATCGCCCTGAAGTACTACGCAGGCCGTCCAGTGATTGAGCGCATCGAACGCGTCAGCCGCCCTGGTTTGCGTGTCTACAAAGGCCGTGATTCCATTCCACAAGTCATGAACGGTCTGGGTGTGGCAATTGTCACGACTCCCAAGGGCGTGATGACTGATCGCAAAGCACGTGCTACCGGTGTCGGTGGCGAAGTGCTGTGCTACGTGGCCTAACCGCGGCATTGAGGAGTAACTGAAATGTCCCGAGTAGGAAAAATGCCCGTGACCATCCCCGCTGGCGTGGATGTGTCGATCAAAGACGACCAGATCTCTGTGAAGGGTTCTGGCGGTACCTTGTCTCTGGCGCAAAACGTGCTGGTCAAGGTGTCTAGCAATGATGGCAAGTTGAGCTTCGAGCCCGTGAATGACTCGCGTGAAGCCAATGCCATGAGCGGAACCCTGCGTCAACTGGTCAACAACATGGTTGTTGGTGTGAGCAAAGGCTTTGAGAAAAAGCTGAGCTTGGTTGGTGTGGGTTACAAGGCTGCAGCATCGGGTTCCAAGCTGAACCTGGCTGTTGGTTATTCGCATCCCGTCAACTTTGAAATGCCTGCTGGCATCACCGTTGCCACCCCTACGCCCACTGAAGTGGTTGTGAAGGGTGCTGACCGTCAGCGCGTAGGTCAAATTGCTGCTGAGATTCGTGCTGTTCGTCCTCCCGAGCCTTACAAGGGCAAGGGTATCCGCTATGCGGACGAAAAGATCACGATCAAAGAGACCAAGAAGAAATAAGGAGCTGCAACATGTTGACAAAGAAAGAGCAGCGTCTTCGTCGTGCCCGTCAAACCCGCATTCGCATTGCTCAGCAAGGCGTGGCTCGTTTGACTGTGAATCGTACGAACCTCCATATCTACGCCAGCGTGATCTCTGGCGACGGCAGCAAGGTGCTGGCAAGTGCCTCCACGGCAGAAGCCGACGTGCGCCAGTCGCTCGGCGGCTCGGGCAAGGGTGGCAACGCCGCTGCAGCCCAGCTGATCGGCAAGCGCATCGCTGAAAAGGCGAAGGCAGCAGGCGTCGAGAAGGTTGCATTTGATCGCGCAGGTTTCGCTTACCACGGTCGCGTCAAGGCTTTGGCCGATGCAGCCCGCGAAGCTGGTCTGCAGTTCTAAGCGGAGCGGAATAAAAAATGGCTAAATTTCAACCCAAAGTGCAAGACGAAGGTCGTGATGACGGTCTGCGCGAAAAAATGATCGCGGTCAACCGCGTGACCAAAGTCGTGAAGGGCGGCCGTATTCTCGGTTTTGCTGCACTGACTGTGGTTGGTGACGGTGATGGCCGCGTCGGCATGGGCAAGGGCAAATCCAAGGAAGTGCCTGCTGCCGTGCAGAAGGCGATGGAAGAAGCTCGCCGCAACATGGTCAAGGTTTCGCTGAAGAACGGCACCATCTATCACAACGTCACGGGCCACCATGGCGCCGCTGTCGTGATGATGGCTCCCGCTCCAAAGGGTACCGGCATTATTGCTGGCGGTCCTATGCGCGCAGTCTTTGAAGTGTTGGGCGTGACGGATATCGTGGCCAAGAGCCATGGTTCCTCCAATCCTTACAACATGGTTCGCGCAACGTTTGACGCACTTGTCAATTCGACGACTCCGTCGAACGTGGCAGCCAAGCGTGGCAAGACAGTCGAAGACATCTTCGCCTGAACCGGAGTCTGAAATGACAACGCAACAAACCGTCAAGATTCAACTGGTGCGTAGCCCGATTGGCACCAAAGAGTCGCACCGCGCCACCGTCCGTGGTCTGGGTCTGCGCAAGCTGAACAGCGTCAGCGAACTGCAAGACACGCCCGAAGTGCGCGGCATGATTAACAAGATCAGCTATCTGGTCAAAATCGTCTGAGAGATCGATCATGGAACTCAATAGCATCAAGCCCGCAGACGGCGCCAAGCATGCCAAGCGCCGCGTAGGCCGTGGCATTGGCTCCGGTCTGGGCAAGACCGCTGGCCGTGGTCACAAGGGTCAAAAGTCGCGTTCCGGCGGCTACCACAAGGTGGGTTTCGAAGGCGGTCAAATGCCTTTGCAGCGTCGCCTGCCAAAGCGCGGCTTCAAGTCGCAGTCTTTGAAGTTCAATGCAGAAGTTACTTTGTCTGCTCTTGAACAACTCGGTCTGCCTGAAGTTGATGTGCTGGCTTTGAAGCAAGCAGGTTTGATTGGTGAACTGGCCAAGGTGGTCAAGGTCATCAAGACCGGCTCTTTGACCAAGGCTGTCAAGCTGACTGGCATCGGTGCAACGGCAGGTGCCAAGGCAGCTATCGAAGCTGCTGGCGGCTCCCTCGCCTGATAGCACTCCCTAAGGAAGGCATCTGTGGCAACTAGCGCAGCTCAAATTGCAAAGACTGGCAAGTTCGGCGACCTGCGTCGTCGGCTGGTTTTTCTGTTGCTTGCGCTGGTCGTGTATCGCATCGGGGCTCATATCCCGGTGCCAGGCATCGATCCAGCCCAACTTCAGCAGTTGTTCAGTGGACAACAGGGCGGCATCCTGAACTTGTTCAACATGTTCTCGGGTGGTGCTTTGTCTCGCTTCACGGTTTTTGCACTGGGGATCATGCCGTACATCTCGGCATCGATCATTTTGCAGTTGATGACTTATGTCATTCCTACCTTTGAGCAATTGAAGAAGGAAGGCGAGGCCGGCCGCAGAAAGATTACCCAGTACACACGTGCTGGTACTTTGGGTCTGGCGCTTTTCCAATCGTTTGGCATTGCCGTTGCGCTGGAAAGCTCTGCTGGCCTGGTGCTGAGTCCTGGTTTTGGTTTCCGTCTTACGGCGGTGGTGAGTCTGACTGCTGGAACAATGTTCCTGATGTGGCTGGGCGAGCAAATCACTGAGCGTGGTCTAGGCAACGGCATTTCGATTCTGATCTTTGCAGGTATCGCCGCAGGGCTCCCAAGCTCTATTGGTGGTTTGCTGGAGTTGGTCAGTACTGGCGCGATGTCAGCACCTGCTGCGATCTTTATCGTACTGGTGGTGGGTCTGGTAACATACTTCGTTGTGTTCGTGGAGCGAGGTCAGCGCAAGATTCTCGTGAACTATGCCCGTCGTCAGGTGGGTAACAAGGTTTACGGCGGCCAAGCGTCGCATCTGCCCCTGAAGTTGAACATGGCTGGCGTGATTCCACCGATCTTTGCATCGTCGATCATTCTGTTGCCCGCGACAGTGGTGAATTGGTTCAGTGCAGGCGATTCGATGCGTTGGCTGAAGGATATCTCTGGTGCTCTGACTCCTGGTCAGCCCATCTATGTGATGTTCTATGCGGCCGCGATCATCTTCTTCTGTTTCTTCTATACGGCGTTGGTTTTCAACAGTCGCGAGACGGCAGATAACCTGAAGAAGAGCGGCGCCTTCATTCCTGGAATTCGCCCAGGCGAGCAAACTGCCCGCTACATTGACAAGATTCTGGTTCGCTTGACTCTTGCCGGTGCTGTGTACATCACCTTTGTGTGCTTGCTGCCCGAGTTCTTGATTCTCAAGTACAACGTGCCGTTCTACTTTGGTGGTACATCGTTGTTGATCATCGTGGTGGTGACCATGGACTTCATGGCCCAGGTCCAGAACTACATGATGTCGCAGCAATACGAGTCTCTGCTCAAGAAAGCTAATTTCAAGGGCGGCGGTGCTGGTTGAAGCATGATTTCTAAGTAGCCGATGCTGCTCAGAGGTTATGAAATTAAGTTAAGTGAGCGCCCCACGATTTTTCGCGGGCACGCATTGTGTTCCGTGCAGAACAGCCGGGACGGATGGAAAAGTTTTAGGAGAATGCAATGAGAGTTTCGGCTTCGGTCAAAAAAATCTGCCGCAACTGCAAGATCATCCGCCGCAAAGGTGTGGTGCGCGTGATCTGCACGGATCTGCGTCATAAGCAGCGCCAAGGTTGATTGGAAAGTATTAGAGGACGCATATGGCACGTATCGCTGGCATCAACATTCCGCCTCACAAGCATGCGGAAATCGGTCTGACCTCCATTTTTGGCATTGGTCGCACCCGCGCTCGCAAGATTTGCGAAGCAACTGGTATCGCTTACACCAAGAAGATCAAGGATCTGACGGATAGCGACCTGGAAAAAATTCGCGAGCAAATCGAGCAGTTCACCATCGAAGGTGACCTGCGTCGCGAAACCACCATGAACATCAAGCGCTTGATGGACATTGGCTGCTACCGTGGTTTCCGCCATCGTCGTGGTCTGCCGATGCGTGGTCAGCGTACGCGTACCAACGCTCGTACTCGCAAGGGTCCGCGCAAGGGTGCAGCTGCACTGAAGAAATAAAGAGATTGAAAGATCATTATGGCTAAGTCTCCTGCCAATAACGCAGCTCAGCGCGTTCGCAAGAAGGTTCGCAAGAACGTTTCGGACGGTATTGCACACGTGCATGCCTCCTTCAACAACACGATCATTACCATCACTGATCGCCAGGGCAATGCTTTGTCTTGGGCATCGTCTGGTGGTCAAGGTTTTAAGGGCTCGCGCAAGTCCACTCCCTTCGCAGCACAGGTGGCTTCCGAAGTGGCTGGCCGTGCCGCTATTGACCAAGGTATCAAGAATCTGGATGTCGAGATCAAGGGTCCTGGTCCAGGTCGTGAATCCTCTGTGCGCGCTCTGGGCGCCCTGGGCATCCGCATCACATCGATTTCCGATGTGACACCTGTGCCGCACAATGGCTGCCGCCCTCAAAAGCGTCGCCGTATCTAATTTTTTCAAGCCCACCGCCGCCTGCAGACGCGTAAGCGCTACAGGCGGCTCCCGCAATGGTGTGCGGTAGATGACATAAAAGGAAGCTCAAGTGGCACGTTACCTCGGCCCCAAGGCCAAACTTTCCCGCCGTGAAGGCACGGACCTGTTCCTGAAGAGCGCCCGTCGCTCCATCGCTGACAAGTCTAAGTTCGATTCCAAGCCTGGTCAGCACGGTCGCACCTCGGGTGCCCGTACCTCTGACTACGGTCTGCAACTGCGCGAAAAGCAAAAAGTCAAGCGCATGTACGGCATTTTGGAAAAGCAATTCCGCCGCTACTTCGAAGCCGCTGATGGCAAGAAGGGCAACACTGGTGCGAATCTGCTGTTCCTGTTGGAGTCACGCCTGGACAACGTCGTGTATCGCATGGGCTTTGGCTCGACACGTGCAGAAGCCCGTCAGTTGGTGTCGCACAAGGCGATCACTGTGAATGGCCAGTCGGTCAACATCCCTTCGTACCTCGTGAAGGTCGGTGATGTGGTCGCTGTGCGTGAGAAGTCCAAGAAGCAGGCCCGTATCACTGAAGCATTGCAACTGGCCGCTCAAGTGGGCATGCCAGCTTGGGTTGATGTGAATGCCGACAAGGCAGAAGGTGTCTTCAAGAAGGTGCCTGATCGTGATGAATTCGGTGCAGACATCAACGAATCCCTGATCGTTGAGTTGTATTCGCGCTAATCACTCGATCTAGTTTTCGAGTAAACCGTTCCTAAACCGCGAGGCATCGCGGTTTAGGCGCTTCACCAGCCTTACCGGTGTAACGAGCTGGGGGTATTGAGAGGAAGTTTGAATGCAAACCAATTTGCTGAAACCCAAGACGATCAATGTCGAGCAGCTGGGCCACAACCGCGCCAAGGTGGCTCTGGAGCCGTTTGAGCGGGGCTATGGCCATACACTGGGCAACGCTATCAGACGCGTTCTGCTTTCGTCTATGGTGGGTTACGCAGCGACTGAAGTGACCATTGCCGGTGTGCTTCACGAGTACTCCTCTATTGATGGAGTTCAAGAAGATGTGGTGAACATTCTCTTGAACCTGAAGGGCGTGGTGTTCAAGCTCCACAACCGTGATGAAGTGACCCTGAGCCTGCGCAAGGACGGCGAAGGCGTCGTAACCGCACGTGATATCCAGACACCCCACGATGTAGAGATCGTCAACCCCGATCACGTGATCGCACACTTGTCGCAGGGCGGCAAGCTGGACATGCAGATCAAGGTGGAAAAGGGCCGGGGTTACGTGCCTGGCAGCATGCGTCGTTATGCCGACGAAGCTACTAAATCTATTGGCCGTATTGTTCTCGACGCCTCTTTCTCTCCAGTCAAGCGCGTTAGCTACACAGTCGAAAGTGCCCGCGTGGAGCAGCGTACCGATCTGGACAAGCTGGTCGTAGAGATTGAAACCAACGGTGCGATCACTGCGGAAGATGCCGTGCGTGCGTCTGCCAAGATTTTGGTGGAGCAGTTGGCTGTGTTTGCCCAGCTGGAAGGCGGCGAACTGACAGCCTTTGAGACACCTTCGGGCCCACGTGGCGGTGCTACGTTCGATCCGATTTTGCTCCGTCCAGTGGATGAATTGGAACTGACAGTGCGTTCTGCCAACTGCCTCAAGGCAGAGAACATCTACTATATCGGTGATCTGATTCAGCGCACCGAAAACGAGTTGCTCAAGACGCCTAACCTTGGTCGTAAGTCGCTCAACGAAATCAAGGAAGTCCTGGCTTCCCGCGGTCTCACCCTGGGTATGAAGCTTGAGAACTGGCCACCAGCCGGTCTCGACAAGCGTTAAGTTATAATTTTTGGCTCCCTGAATGGGAGCAGTGCATTGGGCAGTACCTGATACGGCTGCTCAATTTAATTAAAGTAAAAGGAAAGCACCATGCGCCACGGATACGGCCTCCGTAAACTCAATCGCACCAGCTCGCACCGCCTTGCGATGCTGCAAAACATGATGAACTCGCTTATCGAGCATGAGGCCATCAAAACAACGGTCCCCAAGGCTAAAGAACTTCGCCGCGTGATCGAGCCCATGATCACTTTGGCTAAAGAAGACTCCGTCGCCAACCGTCGCCTCGCATTCAACCGTCTGCGTGACCGTGACAGCGTTACCAAGCTCTTCAACGAACTGGGTCCACGCTTCAAAGCCCGTCCCGGTGGCTACACACGCATCTTAAAGATGGGTTTCCGTGTGGGCGACAATGCTCCTATGGCTTACGTCGAACTGGTTGATCGTGCTGCGGAAACTGAAAATTCTTCGGCAGCTGCTGAATAATAGGGTATAATTTAAATCTACCGCGCGATGGAGCAGTCTGGTAGCTCGTTGGGCTCATAACCCAAAGGTCGGAGGTTCAAATCCTTCTCGCGCAACCAATAAAATCAAGCATTTAGGTTGTCGTCAAGGCCCACTTCGGTGTAATGCCAGTCAGTTAAGCCCGCAGGCGGCTTGATCCAGTAAAAAGGGGACGTGTTCAACACGTTCCCTTTTTTGCTTGATGAGCCTGCTTGCAAACGCCTTGCGCCAGACCCTGCCCCGAGTACCTGATCGCCTCGAGCAGCTCAGCGCGTTGATAGACCCCACCTGGATCGCACAGGCGCTGGGGACCAGCGGCAAGGCCTCCATCCGCCGGCGCAAGCTGCCTGCCGAACATGCCGTGTGGCTTGTGATCGGACTGGCGCTGTTTCGCGACCGGCCACTGTGGCAGGTGGTGCAGCAGCTGGATTTGAGCCTGGATGGACAAGCGCCGCCCGCACCGAGCGTCAGCGTGCAAGCCCGCCAGCGCCTGGGCGAGGAGCCTCTGGCCGAGCTGTTCGCTCTACTGACCCAAGCCTGGAGCCGTCCTGCGGTGAATGTGCGCCAGCCACTGCGCGTACTGGCTGTGGATGGTGTGGTCTGGTCGGCGCCGGACACCCCTGAGAATCGAGTCGAACTGGGCAGCTGCAGCAACCAGCATGGCCTCTCGCCCTGGCCGCAGATCCGCGCCACTTGCCTGATGGACACACACAGCCACGAGATGCTTGATGCCAAGCTCGGCGCCATGGACTGCGGCGAATTGAGCCTGGCAGCGCAGTTGCGCGGCGAGGATCACTCCGTGACCCTGTTTGACCGAGCGTACTTCTCGGCAGCGTTCCTGTTGGACTGGCAGGCTGCGGGTACGCAGCGCCACTGGTTGATGCGCGCGCGGGACAATCTGCGCCATGAGATCGTCCAGCAACTGGCGCGCGGCGATGCGCTGATCCGCATGCCGGTGTCCCCACAAGCGCGCAAGGCACACCCGCATCTGCCCAGCCACTGGCAGGCACGCCTGATCGAGGTGAGCGTGGGTGGACGGCTGCGCCGCTTCATCACATCCTTGCTGTGTCCCCGCACGCATCCGGCGCAGGAGCTGGCCGAGCTCTACCGCCAGCGTTGGGAGATCGAGTTGGGGTTCCGGGAGATCAAGCAGACCCTGCAGGAGGGTGAGCCGGTGCTGCGCAGCAAGCAGCCCGCGCTGGTGCGCCAGGAGCTGTGGGGTGTGCTGATCGCCTACACGCTGCTGCGCCGCTGGATGCGCGAGATGGCAGCGCACGTCCAGGTCGAGCCCCAGCGCATCAGCTTCCACACAGCCAGCTACGCCATCGTGAACTTACTGGCGGTCCCCAGCCTGGACTCTGCCGGCACCTTGCCCAAGCAGTTGGCAGCCCTGTTGGCGCAATCGCGACACTTCGTGCTGCCGCCACGCCGCACTGGGCGCAGCTTCCCAAGGGTCGTCAAAAAACGCGCTTCCAAATTCCCAACGAAAAAAATGCCAGTCAGCTCTTAACTGACTGGCATTGCACTTCGGTGGGCCTTTTTGTTTTGTGTCGAGGTTTGTGGCGAGGTCGGTGTCGTCACAGTTTCAGGCCCCAACGTTAGTGACTATTGGGTGTGCGTCGAGTTTCTGGAATCAATAAGAAGTATTGTTCTTTGGAACTCAAGTCAAGATGTCGAGAGTGGCGGATCTCCGCATGCTGCTCAACATAGCTGCAGCTCCGTTGGCCCCAATGCGGGACCGCCGCATCGACTTCGGCATTGCAGCGGTTGCTGCCGATCGTCTTTCAGTCCCAGCTAGTGTCCTGTCCCGCTGATACGTGAGCAAAGTCGATGCAACTTCTCAAGAATCGAATCTGCGGTGGCCGTCCATTTGAACGGCTGGCTGTTGGCGTTGTGGTGAGCGACGAACTGATCGATGCGCTGCACGAGCTGCTTGACGCTGGTGAACGATCCGCGCCGGATGGCCTTGTCGGTGATCAGTGCAAAGAAGCGCTCAACCTGATTCAGCCAGGAGCTGTAGGTCGGAATGAAGTGCATGTGCCAGCGCGGCCGGGTGGCCAGCAAGCCTTGATCTTCGGGTGACTGTGCGTGGCGTAGTTATCTACGATGCAATGGATGTCGAGCTCGGGCGGCACAGCGGTCTCGATCTCGCGCAGAAACGACAGGAACTCCTGATGCCGATGGCGCGGTTTGCAACTGGCCAGCACCGCGCCGTTGAGTACGTTCAACGCGGCAAACAGCGTTGTGGTGCCATGGCGCTTGTAGTCGTGTGTGACACCTTCGGCGTAGCCAAAGCCCATGGGCAGCATCGGCTGCGTGCGCTCCAGCGCCTGGCATTGGCTTTTCTCGTCCACGCAGATGACCAAGGCGTTGTCCGGGGGGCTCAGGTACAGACCCACCACGTCGCGCAACTTCTCCACGAAGAACGGATCATTGGACAGTTTGAAGCCCTCGGTGCGATGCGGCTGCAGTCCAAAAAGCTGGAAGTAGCGTTGCACGCTGGACTTGGAGATGCCCGTCTCTGCGGCCACGCCGCGCACGCTCCAGTGCGACGAGCCATTTACCGGCTTGGTGTGCAGCGTGGTGTTGATCAACTCCGCGATCCGCTCATCGTCGATGGTGCGTGGAGCACCGGGGCGAATGTCATCGTACAGACCGGCGATGCGCCGCTCAATGAAGCGCGAGCGCCACTTTCCCACGGTGGCGTTAGTCAATTGCAACCGCGCGGCGATCGCGTTGTTGGGCTCGCCCTCTGCGCTGCTAAGAACAATGCGCGCCCGGCTGCTCAATGCCGCCGGCAACGAGCGGCTGCGCGCAAACGACTGCAATTGAGATCGCTCGTCGTCACTCAGTACCAATTCAGATTTCGGTCTGCCTGTTCTCATCGCGGTATCTCCGTTCCAAAGATACTGCACCGGCATGCAAGACTAATGCCATTTATTTGCAGGACAGAACACTAGCAGCCGAGATATAAACTCGGCATGATTTATTCATGAACTTTTGTAGATTGCGTGAGTCGAACGTTCATGGAAAAAGAAGATGCACGCAAGCAGTCGCGGGAAGTGCTGCATGAACGGCGCAAGCAGGTCATTCGCTTGCATCGAAAAGGTGTTGGCGTGATGCAGATCGTTGAGCAAACCGGGCTCAGTTGGTCTGGGGTTAACACTGCACTGCGCCTGTTCGAGCAAGGCGGTGCGGCCGCACTCAAGCCCCACGCCAGGGGAAAGAAACCAGGTAGTGGACGCAGCCTGAGCACTGAGCAAGAGCGCGTGATTCGAATGACCATCATCGACAAACGCCCAGAGCAGATCAAGATGGAGTTCGCGCTTTGGAGTCGGCCCGCAGTGCGCGAACTCATTGAACGCGACCTGGGGATCAAGCTGTCTGTGCGGGCGGTGGGCGACTATCTGGCACGCTGGGGTTTTACACCGCAAAAGCCGATCAAGAAAGCCTACGAGCAGCGGCCCGAGGCCGTCCAGGCCTGGCTCGAAGATGAATACCCCACCATTGAGGCCAGAGCCAAGCGTGAAGGCGCAGAAATTCATTGGGGTGACGAAACAGCGCTGGTCAACACGGATGTGCGTGGCAGAAGTTACGCACCTGCGGGCCAAACACCAGTGACGCGCGCAGTCGGCGGAACGCGGCAAAAGCTCTCCATGATTGCCACCGTCACCAACCAGGGCAAAACGCGCTGGATGATCATTGACGAGGCGTTCAATTCAGACAGGCTGATCGAGTTCATGCAGGCCTTGATCAAGGAGTCGCAGGGCAAGAAGATATTCCTGATTCTGGACAACCTGAGGGTGCACCACAGCAAGCCAGTCAAGGAGTGGGCGACACAGCACAAACAGGACATTGAATTGTTCTACCTGCCCAGCTACAGCCCTGAGCTCAACCCAGAGGAGCGGCTGAACGCAGATTTGAAGCATGCGATTGGCAGCAAGGTTCCGGTGCGAACCTAGGCCAGGCTGTGCGCTGCAGCGACAGAGCACATGACGATGCTGGAGAACACGCCAGAGCGGGTCAAGAAGTACTTTAGTGACAAGCATGTCGCCTATGCGGCCTCATGAATAATCCCCGCCGGATCAATAAGGAGCCGACTCTCATGCAAGACTATTTGGGTCACGCCTGATGTCCGGTCTAGGATACACAGTCGACATTGGCAGCGCGCGCCTCGCGAATTCCCTGTCGACCGTCTGCTCTTGACGCCCCCCAACAGGTGAATTCGACCCATCCGCGACATTCGATTTCATAGATTCGTCGCCGCGAAACAGTCATTAATTCAATCAGTCTCTTTAGGCTACATGCGCAGGAGGCTTTTACGAAGTCTATTAATGTCAGATCGCCGGTCGCCTCTGGGTATCACTTCGGCTTAGTGAAGTTGTTCGGCGTAGCCTTGGGTAGCTTCTGTAGTCTCAGCAATTCGGTAAGCAGGTCGTTTGTGCGGCGCTGTTCAAGGACGAGCTTTAGGAGCATTGAGTGCATGTCGTCCTGCGCACTGAGAGGTTCGTCAGGCATCCATTGATCGCGGTCGAGATCGAACCAAGCAGAAGCGCTTGTGGGCAGCTCAATGCCAGCGAGCGCGCAATCCGTACTTGCGCCCCGGTCGCTGCGCTGCTGAATGGATTGAGCAAGCGCTTGGCGCATCTTGTCATCTCCGTGATTGATAAACACCCGGCATGCAGGCTTCGAACTGGTTTCATTGCCTTCACGGCGAAACACGAATTCGACCAAGCCATCGCAGTCTGCATGCCCCGAGTAATAACCTCCTAGATCCTCGACTTTTGCCTTGATATTCGAGGTTGTGATCTCAGTGCCGCCCAGATTAAGCGATTCGGAGACAGAATTCTTGACCGTGCGTGATGCGACACGCAGCTTGCCGCCGACTGTCTCGGGAGCCGCATAGCCGGTCAGCACGATTGTGGAGTCACTACGAGGCAACTCGCGAACCAAATGCGGAACGATCGGCCCAACGTCACACATACCGCTGCTGCTGAGGACAATGTTGAGTTCCCCGTCCTTAAATACATCCTCAGACTCCTCTGGCTTACAGAATCGGAGCGTGTAAGAGGTGAATTCCGATCTGTTTTGACGTTCATTGAGGAAAATTTGATCTGTCAAGGCGTCAACCTGATCTTCCGATTCGAGGTCAAACAACTCCCTCAAGGCGCCGTTGCGGTACATCGGGACGTCAGGCGATCCGGGCATGCGCCGCTTAAGTTCACGCCGGTACACAGCAGTCATTTTTTGCCCCGACGGCGAATCCAGAATCACCTGAATGCGCATTTTCGGGTTGAAGACCCGCATCTGCTTCACCAAGTCCAGGGCCTGTTGGAGCGTTGCCTCGTCTTCGGTAAACGGTTGATAGATCGTACTTGTCTTGCCCTTTTCGTCGGTCTTCTCGCTTCGCATGAAGATCTCATAAAAGTGAGCGCGCTGGCTCTCGGGCCATTCATACATCAGATTGATGGGTCGATCGATCCTTTTCGCGGGCAAACCCTGCTTGAGCACCTGCTCTAGGGTCTGTTGAGAATCATTCTGAGATGCGTGAATGGATGTGTTGCAATAGGCGCATGAGCATTCGACGGGTACTGACAGACGAGCAATGGGCCAAGATGGAGCCGCACTGCCTTGGCAAGCCAAGTGATCCGGGGCGCAGCGGCACAGACAACCGCCGCTTCGTTGAGGCAGTGCTGTGGATTGCCCGCACAGGCAGCCCCTGGCGAGACCTGCCGCCAGAGTTCGGCAAGTGGAACACGGTGTTCAAACGCTTTAGAGACTGGGTTAAGGCCGATGTGTTCCAACGTCTGTTCGATGCAGTGAGCGAGCAGCCGGACATGGAATATGCGATGGTGGATGCCACGATTGTGAAAGTGCATCGGCACGGCCAGGGGGCAAAAGGGGGACTTCGGGCCAGGCCATAGGCCACTCGAGGGGCGGCATGACCACGAAGATACTGGCGCTGACGGATGCATTGGGCAATCTGGTGAAGTTCGTCTTGATGCCAGGGCAGCGCCATGACACCAAAGGGGTCAAAGAGCTGATCGCTGATGTGCGCTTTGAAGCCTTGCTCGCCGACAAGGCCTTCGATGTGAATTGGCTGATCCAGGAGTTGGGTAAGCGCGGGGCGCAGGTGGTGATCTCGCAGATGCCGCGAAGGAGAGCGCCACTGGAGATTGACCGGGAGGTCTACAAATGGCGTCACTTGATCGAGAACTTCTTTGGCAAGCTCAAGGAGTTCAAGCGAATTGCAATGCGCAGCGACAAGACGGATAGCAGCTTCGCAGCGATGATCTATCTCGCGGCTGGGGTTATCAACTCTCGGTGATTCTCAACAGCCCCTAGTTGACCGGCGCATGCACTGCGCCTTCGGCCGACGCCCCAAAGGGAGACACAACTGTTGCGACTGAAAGAGCGGGAGTTTGCTCCGGACAGCAGTTGCGCCGCGGTCCAGTGGCCGGTTGTGAGATCAAGCTGCCGGCCAAAGTCAGAGCCGATCAATGACCGGTTTTCGTCTTTGCTACCGTTCCTGCCTCGGCGCGCGGATGACGCAGATCAGCCTGAAGCTGACCAAGCAAACTAGAGTCCCAAGTTGTGTGATCGACAACCGCCTGGAGCGGAGATCCGGTGGGGATATTGCTACAGGGCCGTTGACCATATGCAATTCAGTCGGAGACAGAAGCGGGAGGTTCGTCGGACGCGACATGCTCCATCAGGTCTTCAACGCGGCAAGCAAAGTATTCACAAAGCTTGTCGATCGTCTCTGTTCCAGTTCCATAACCCTTCTGGTTGAGGATTTTGGACAGGGTCATCCTGTTCAAACCGGTTGTTGCAGCTATCTCGCTGATCGTGATACGACGCCCATCAGCGAACTGCTTTTTCTCAATCATCTCGCCGAGCTTGAACCTGATCATGGGAATAAAAGATGGCGAACGATAAAAAAAAGTATCAAATGAATTGAAAATTGTGTTTGCCTGTGTATCATCGGCATCAAGTGATAAATATTTTTATCGCTTGATGTAAAGATTCTACAGGAGCAACCATGACTGAGCAGACCTACCTCACTACAGATGAATTGTCGTCAAGGATCAAGTATGACGTTCGGACAATCCGAGAACGTCTTAAAGACAGCGTGCTGATGGAGGGGGTGCACTATGTGCGACCGTTCGGTGGCAGAAAAATCTTGTTTGTGTGGGAGACCATTGAGCGTGACATGAAGGTCGCCTCCACCCTGGCGCCAGTCGGCATGAGTGCAATTCCCATGGCCAATGGAGCAGTTCTCCATGGCTAAGGTAACAGTCAGAAAAGAAACCGGCAAGTTGGTGATGGACTTCACCTATCGCAATGTTCGTTGCCGTGAGCAGACAGCATTGCCTGACACGCCGCAAAACCGAAAGCGTGTGGAGGCAGTTCTGGAAAAGATCAAGAAGGAGCTGAAGAACGGCACCTTCCAGTACCGCGACTACTTTCCTGAGAGCGCACTAGCATCGCGGTTTGATCCAGCGACTACGGTTGATGCGGGCAAAGCGATGCAGTCAACTGTCAACAGTCCTTCTCCACATTTTCAAGACTTCGCCACCCAGTGGTTCAAAGAGCACGAGATCGAATGGCGCCGCAGCCACATCCGATCCCTGCGCTCCACGCTGGACGGTCGCCTGATCCCGCACTTCGGGCAAAAGGTGGTCAGCAGCATCACCAAATCCGACATCCTTGCCTACCGCGCCACACTCGCCAAAGTAAAAGGTCGCGGAGACAAGGAAGGACTCTCACCCAAACGCATCAACGAGATCATTGGCACGCTTTGCCAGATCATGGACGAAGCCGCCGACCGGTTCGAGTTTACGACGCCCACGACCAACATCAAACGCCTGCGGGTGCGCAAGGTCGATGTGGATCCGTTCAGTCTGCAGGATGTACAGAGCATCCTGGCAACCGTCCGCGCGGACTATCGCAACTACTTCACCGTGCGCTTCTTCACCGGCATGCGCACCGGCGAAGTCCATGGCCTCAAATGGCGCTACGTGGATTTCGAGCACCGCCTGATCCGGGTCCGGGAGACCTTCGTTCTTGGAGAGGATGAGTACACCAAGACCGACGGCAGCCAGCGGGACATCCAGATGAGCCAGCCGGTGTTTGACGCAATGGCCAAACAGTACGAGGTCACAGGCAAGTTGTCGGACTACGTGTTCTGCAACCTCATGGGCGCACCGCTGGACAACAAGAACTTCACGGACCGCATCTGGTATCCATTGCTGCGCCATTTGGGCATGACTGAACGCAGGCCTTACCAGATGCGCCACACCGCGGCCACCTTGTGGCTTGCCGCCGGTGAGGCGCCCGAGTGGATTGCCCGCCAGCTCGGCCACACCAGCACGGAGATGCTGTTCAAGGTCTACAGCCGCTACGTACCCAACCTCACGCGCCAGGACGGATCGGCGATGGAGCGGCTGCTTGCCAGTCGCATGGCCACAGCTCAGGTGATTCGCATGGAAGAGGGCGGCGCAGTCGCAGGGCTGCGCCCTGTGCACGCGGATCTCTATGCCCCGGTGCTGCCACCACCGCAAGCCGTACCCAAGCCACGCGGCGTGCATAAGCCCGCACAGGCAAGTGTGTCCCTCCGTGGTGGCACCAGCAGCGCCATGTCCCGCCGTCCCACGGACATCGTGCTGCCGGCCGTCCATCACAAGGGTGAACCCCAAGCCCCACCGGGCCCCTGGATACGCACAGGACGCACGCACTCGCCCCGCGCCAGCGCGTAAGTCCGCTCATTCCTTCTTTCGCCCAACGGCTGCAAAAACCAGCAGTCTGGGCGGAGCCTTGCCCGAACATTCCCCTCACCCAGGCACACCATGAACGCAAACACCTCTTTGCTGAGCACAGCTTCCCAGCCGGCAGTCCTCGCAGTCTCCGTAGCCCACACCCGCCCGTCGGTGCGGTACACATCAAGCCAGCTGCATCCGTCAGCGACCGAGATCGATCGCTGCCGCCACGACATCCACGCGCGCATGCCGCAGGTCGCCATCGGCGCGCTTCACCAGTTCCTGTACGACCTCTTTGCCGAGGACGACCTGGTGAAGGCCTATTTTCTGCATGTCGGAGCTGCGACTGAGGCAGGGCATGCGCCAACAATGCCTTTGGACCTGAGTGAGCGTGCCGCCGACAGGGCAGGGCAGTATGGGGGTTTGATGCACCGCCATGAGCGCGAACTGGCCGCTGTCGCTGCATTTGTGCAGTCCTGCTGCTATTACTGGTGCGCACGCCAGCAGGCGCTGGGTGGGCATCTGGTGCCGGTGGCTGTCTCGCCTCGCACCTATCGCAGCCGGATCGCAGTGGCACAGCGTGAACTGTTGCAGGAGCCTCTGCGCCAATTGCGCCGCAGTCACCCGGAGCTCGGCAGCACCCTGGCCCAGGTCTTGGGCATGGACTGCGATGGCGATGTCGATCCCCAGCAGGTCGCCCGCATTCAGGCAGCGCTGGGTACTGCGCAGATGCAGGTGCATTGAGTGTGACCATGCACATGCGGAAACTCGAAGCCAAGGGCCGCCGGGCCCATCCATCCCGGACATACACAGAACGGATCGACCGGCGTCAGAGGGTTGCGCTGCCGGCAGACATGGGGTGGCGGGTTGGCATGCGCGTCTACTTCCACCTGACGAAGGACGGCGCAATCCAGATAGGCAAATCGCCCACGCGGCTTTGGCAGGGGCGCTTGCTCTCAGCGCGGATTCAGCGGATCCACCGGCCTATAGGTTGCCGTAAGGATCACGCTGGGCAGGTAATTAGAGCGTTGCGTCCTTGAGCTTCTTCAGGGCTCGGGTCTTGATCTTGACCGATGCGGGCTTGGCAGGGAACCAGCGCTCTTCACCCGTGAACGGATCCTTGCCAAAACGCTTCTTCTTGGCAGGCACTTGCAGCAGGCCAATCTTGAGGAGACCGGGGAGGGTGAATTCGCCGGAACCCTTCTTGTGCACCGAGCCCAGGATCGCCGACTCCAGTGCAGCGAGCACGGCCTTGGCGGCCTTGGGCTCGACACCGGACTGCTCGACCAAGTGGGCGACCAGGGTGGTCTTGTTGAAAGCCGTCTTGATGGGTTTGACTGCTGCGACAGGCTTGGCTGCTGCCGCAGGCTTGACCGCTGCTGCGGGTTTGGTGGCAGCGGCCTTCTTGGCGGCGGGGGCCGACTTCGTGGACTTCTTGGCAGGAGCGGGGGCTTTCTTTGCGGTGGCCATGGTGGGTCTCGTGATAAATGGGTTGGATGTTTGCTGACGGAAGAATCCAGACAGACGAATCAATTCTATTGATCGGGCCCCATAAAGATTGAACTTTCTGCTGATTTTCGCGTTCGAAGCAGCATGGACAAAGAAGACGCGAGATACCAAACCCTGGAGCAGCTTCACGAGCGGCGCAAGCAAGTCATCCGACTGCACAAACGGGGCATCAAAGTCATGGAACTGGTGCAGATGTCGGGCTTGAGCTACCCGGCTGTGCGCAAGGTGCTTGATCTGTTCGAGCAAGGCGGCTGGCCAGCCATCAAACCAGCCGGTCGTGGTCGCACGAAAGGCGATGCCCGATTGCTCACGCCCGAGCAAGAAGTCCACATCCAAAAGACCATCTGCGACAAACGTCCCGAGCAATTGAAGATGGACTTCTTCCTGTGGAGTCGCGCCGCCGTGATGCAGCTTATCGAACAGGAATGTGGCTTGAAATTGGGTGTGCGCACCGTGGGCAAATACCTGGCACGCTGGGGTTTCACCCCACAAAAGCCCATCAAGAAGGCATACGAACAACGCCCCGAAGCCGTCAAGGCCTGGCTAGATGAACACTACCCGGCCATCGAGGCCAAGGCCAAGGCTGAGGGCGGCGAAATCCACTGGGGCGATGAGACCGCACTGGTCAACACCGATGTACGCGGCAGGAGCTATGCACCAGCAGGTGAGACACCCGTGGCGTTCACGGTGGGCAGCACACGCCAGAAGCTGTCGATGATCGCCACGGTGACCAACCGGGGCAAGGCACGCTGGATGATCATTGACGAGGCCTTCAACAGCGACAAGTTGATTGAGTTCCTGGAGGCCTTGATCAAGGACGCGGGCAAGAAGGTGTTCCTGATCCTTGACAACCTGCGTGTACATCACAGCAAACCGGTCAAGGCGTGGCTGGCAGAGAGAAAGGAACAGATCGAGGTGTTCTACCTGCCCAGCTACAGCCCGGAACTCAACCCAGAAGAGCGTTTGAACGCCGACCTCAAGCAGGCCATGGGCAAGCGGGTCCCGGTCAGAACAAAGGCAAAACTGCGCGATGCGGCCAACGAACACATGGCCATGCTGGAGAAGTCACCCGAGCGGGTGATGAGCTACTTTCAGGATCCCCGCGTCAAATATGCCGCCGCTTGAGACTTCATGGGGCCGGAGCAATAGGAGCAGGGCCTCGCCGATGCATGCGCAGCCGCCACAACGAGGCTCCCATACACTTTCATCTTTCAAATGCACGCTACGCCATTGCAAGCGTGGCGATCGTTATCGGGAGTCTTCATGTCCATAAGCCCAAAGACATTGCTACTACTTCAAAAGGCGGGTGAAAACCTGTACGCAGCGCGCAATGCGCTGGCCCAGGACGTACAGCAACACGCCAGTCGCGTGGTCCATATGGTTGCCAGCGAACCCTTCGGCAATGATGCTGATCGCGCCTACGCACAGCTCGCAGCATTGCACGGATGGCACACGAGCTGCAGGCGATGGAAGAACAGCTCAAGACCCTGTACGGGGCCGCCATGGAGCTCGCAGCAGCCGAACCCCCGGTGCTGGTGGACTTGTCCGATCGCAGTCCACGCGCACGTGTGCAGCCCAGCGCCCTGGGCGTTGAAGAAGCACAGGACGTGCAGATCAAGCCAGTGCAGCCCAAACAACCGCTGCGAAAGAAGGCGACAGCGAGCGTGACGGCGGAACCTGCTCGCCCACGTCAGCGCCTGAGCGCCAATGACCAAAAGGTCCTGGCCTATCTCAAACAAGTCCTGGATCGACGCAGCTGGAAGCCTCTGACGCAAGTGGCCATTGCTGACGGAGCAGGGATACCCAAAGGCTCAGTGGGCCTGGCATTGCGCAGGGTCATTGATGCAGGGATGGTTCGTGAGGGGCAAAAGGGGAACTTCCGGCTGGGCTAGCAGCAGTTCAGTGAAGAGCTTCGATCCTTGGCCATCACAGGCGCAGCAAACTGCGCTCAGGAATGTTCTTTCTTGGCCCCGGGCTCGCATGCCTTGAGCCATTTGGAAGAGAAATAGCCGAGCAGCATCACGATGTTGAAAATCATCAGGCCGATGACGATGGGATCGGAGAGGGCTGTCATGGCGGGTTTGTAGCGCTGTATTGGTAGTGGGTCAAGGTGGTCATGAGGTTGCCCCTGAAAAGTGGAGCTCTTATTGATCCGGCCCCTGTGAACTTGCATCAAGCCGCATAGCGCACCGGCCCGTGCTCAAAGTACTTGCGTGCGCTCGGGCCGACGCTGCACGCTGCGCAAGTGCTTTGCGGTGGCCTTCACCAATTGCAGCTTCGTGCGCGCCGGGGCCAGCTTGGTCACCGCTTGCTTGATGTCTGCATTGGCCATCTCATCGGGGTTCAACTCCGGGCTGTAGCTGGGCAGGTAGAGCACCTCGATGGCGTCGGCGTGCTCTGCCAGCCACGCCTTGACCTGCTTAGCGTGATGCATCCGCAGGTTGTCCAGAATCAGAGTTGCCCAAGATGTCATGCAGCGCCTCAATCTCAGCTTTGCGCCGGTGATTTCCAGCCTCGATGCATTGGGTGTCATGAACCAGGTTTTTCCAGTGCTTCAAGCTCCCGCCGCATCACCAGAGACAAGCGCGCTCGACCACACGGTCAGCCTGGGACTGTGTCACCCCCGGGCCCAGGGTGCCGAACATCGCCCCCCAGTTGTTCGCCCCGCCACCCAGACGGGTTTTCATGAAGATGTCGATGACCTCGGGCGTTGAGTGCCTCAGAAGTTCTGCACCTTGCAGCGCACGGGCAATCCCCTCGGTGGCCGGGCGAGCAAAGAATTCTTCATGCTGCATGTCGTCAAGCAGTGGGCCCAGCGCCGTGACGTAGGCATCGAATCGCGAATCCTGTCCGCGCACGTCGGCCAGCTCGGCAAACAAGGCATCCCGGGAATTGGCCTCCTGTTGCATCGCACGGCGCACGTCCATGCACATCATGTTGGCAGCACCTTCCCACACGCTGTTGAGTGGCGCCTCGCGGTAGAGCCTTGCCATCGGGTGGTCCTCCACGAAACCGTTGCCACCATGGCACTGCAGCGCCTCGTTGGCCATCGCCACCACACGTGAGCAGTTGAAGTATTTGGCAGCCGGTGTCGCCACGCGCGCGAGGGCTTTTTCTTGAGGGTTCGTGTCGATGTGGTCGGTGGCCCTGGCCACCCTCAACGCCATGAGCGTTGCGGCCTCGACTTCCACCGCCATGTCAGCCAGCACGTTGGCCATCATGGGCCGTTTGGCCAGACTGGAGCCGAATGCGTTCCGGGTGGTAGTGTGGTTGAGTGCCAGGGTCAGCACCTGTCGCATCAAGCCCGCCGAGCCGACCGCGAAGTCCAGACGCGTGAGGTGTGAGTGGGACAAAATTTCACGAAGACCTCGACCTTCTTCTCCCACCCGAATCGCCATCGTCCCGCTGTATTCCACTTCGCTGCCGGCATTGGAGCGGTTACCAGCCTCGTCCTTGAGGCGTTGAATGAAGAACCGGTTGAAGCTGCCGTCAGGCAAGGTCCGCGGAAAGAAGAAGCAGGTCACGCCACCATTCACCTTGGCCAGCGTAAAGAAGCCATCTGATTGCGGGACGGAGCAAAACCACTTGTGGCCCGTGAGCTCATACCAGTGCGCCACGGCCCCGTGGTACTCGGCTGAGTGGGAATAGACCGCCGTGGTCTGTGTCTCGCGCAGGTCTGAGCCGCCTTGCTTTTCCGTCATGGCGTAGCCGATGACCACAGAGGGTTTGTCAGCTACCTCCCGGCGGCTGTTTTCGTAAACCGTGCCCAGAACTTTCTCGGCCCAAATCTTCAACGCTGGCTCACGAGCCAGCCCCGCATACGCCGCGTAAGCCATTCCCGTGGGACAGCCCGTGCCTTGTTCGACCTGATTCCACAGGTAGGACAGCACCGCACGCGCCAAGTGAGGATTTTTCTGTTTCGCCGTCCAGGAGAGCGTGGGAACTTCGTGCTTCCAGGCCAGCGACATCAGTTGGTGCCATGACGGGTGGAAGTCGACCCAATCGATGCGGTTGACCGTGAGCCCAAGTACTACGTGCGCCAGCTGATGGCGGATTTCTCTCCATCACATATTCGTGAGGCGTGGCAGATTGGCTCGGGTGCTCTGCCGTTTGGTTTTGAGTTCATCTCCCGGGTGACGTTCCGGGACGTGAATTTTGGTGAGCTGGCCAAGCCTGGCGAGGCGTTCAAGGTGGCGGACAAGGAGTCTTCGCGACCTGGATTCAAGCTGTGCAAGCACTGCGGCAAGGTGCAAAAGCCTCCTCGACGAAGTAGCGACCCGAGCGGGCAAAGCCATAGCTTCGATTGCCCCAAGTACGGTGATGACAGTCCTGCCAACTTGCTGGAGTGCCTGTACCTGTACCGAGAGTTCGAGTCGGAGGCTTTGCGGATTCTGGTGCCGTATACGAAGAACGGCATGGACGAGAGCGTGGTCCAGTCCTTCATGGCGGCCGTGCAGTTGGGGCTCAAGCGCCGATTTGGTGGCAAGGTGGACCACTTGCGCATGGTGCTGCAGGACGAGCCTGGCAAAGACGGTGGGCCGCGCCGCCATTACGTCATGCTGTACGACTCGGTACCCGGCGGCACAGGCTACTGGCCGAGGTGCCCAAGCAAGGGCTGGACGCCGTGCTGGTGGCGGTGGAGTTGGCCCTGGAGAGTGCGCCGCCATCGGGGCGGGTGAGCACCGAGCACGTCATCAACGTGCTCGGCCGCCTGCAAGCGCAGCCCCTGCCCGAGACGGTTGCGACCAACCTGCAAGTGAGCCAGACACCCCTGGCCGACACGGCGCGCTATGACAGCCTGCGCGCTGGCAGCGACATGCAGGAGGCCGATCATGCGTGAGCTGGACAAGGAGTTCAAAGAGCTGCGCCTGTACGGCATGGCCGGGGCCTGGGAGGACCTGGTCAAGCAAGGCGGCCACGCCACGCTGGAGAGCTCGCGCTGGCTGCTGGAGCACCTGCTGCAAGCGGAAGTCACGGACAGGGCCATGCGCTCAGTGAGCTACCAGATGCACACGGCGAAGTTCCCCGTGCACCGCGACCTGGCGGGCTTCGACTTCGAATGCTCGCCCGTGGACAAAAAGCTCATCGAGCAGTTGGCCAGCATGGCGTTCACCGAGCAGGCGCACAACGTGGTGCTGGTGGGTGGCCCCGGCACGGGCAAGACGCATCTGGCCACGGCCATCGGCGTGGCGGGCATCACGCGCCATGGCTCACGCGTGCGGTTTTACTCCACGGTGGATCTGGTCAACGCACTGGAGCAGGAGAAGGCCCAAGGCAAGGCAGGCCGCATCGCAGCGAGCTTGCAGCGCATGGACCTGATCATCCTTGATGAGCTGGGCTACCTGCCCTTCAGCCAGGCAGGCGGCGCCTTGCTGTTCCACCTGCTGAGCAAGCTCTACGAGCAGACCAGCGTGATGATCACCACCAACCTGGACTTCAAGGAATGGTCCAGCGTGTTCGGCGACGCCAAGATGACCACGGCACTGCTGGATCGACTCACGCACCACTGCCACATCGTCGAGACGGGCAACGAGTCCCACAGGTTCATGCACAGCACAGCCGTGGCCAAGAAACGCATCAAGGCACGCGAACAGGCCAAGAAGGCTGAGCCGTTCTGAGCGGTTCAAGGGCAAGCCGCTACGGGCTTCGCCCTGCGCGGCTTGCCCTCAACGGACGACCACCGAGCTCGATCACCAAGGAGACCAAAACCGACCCAAGGCACTACACTTATCCACAGCCGACCTTCACAGGTTGGCCATTAGCCCTGGCTCAAAATTCAATCGGCACGGTGGCTCAATTTTGAATCGGCGCCAACATATGTGTCGTATGTTGCACCGAACTGCTTGTGCATTTCGTTCTCTTCGGTGATTGCGAGACGTCCGTGTAATACCTACAGACCGAGCTGCGCGCCCAGAATGGGACCCTCACGACGAAGCAACTGGAACCCGTTCATTTCATGCCGCGCAACCGCAGTGCGTTAAAGATCACCGAAGCCGAACTCAAGCTCATCGCCAGTGCCGCGATCATCGGAGACAGCAGCCAGCCGGTGAACGGGTAGAGCACGCCGGCGGCGATCGGTACACCAATGCCGTTGTAGACAAAGACGAACATCAAGTTCTGCCGCATGTTGCGCACGGTGTCGATGGATATCTGACGTGAGGCAGCGATACCGCGCAGGTCACCCTTGATCAGCGTGATCTGTCCGCTGTTCATCGCCACATCGGTGCCCGTCCCCATCGCAACGCCAACGTCGGCCTTGGCCAGCGCCGGGGCATCGTTGATGCCATCCCCCGCCATCGCGACGACGTGGCCTTCCTTCTGCAGTTTTTCCACCAATGCCAACTTGTCGGCGGGCTTGACCTCGCCGTGCACTTCATCGATGCGTAGCCTGGCACCGACCGCCCTCGCCGTGGTGAGGCCATCGCCAGTGGTCATGATGATGCGCAGACCGCTGTCGTGCAGGGTTTGGTGGCCTCGTGTGTGCTCTCCTTGATGGAGTCGGTCACCGCCAGAATGCCCGCAAAATGGCCATCAACGGCCAGATGCATGGTGCTGGCACCTTCGCCGCGCAGGCGTTCGCCATCTGCTTGCAATGCAGCAACCGACACGCCCTCCTGCTCCATCAACGCCGTATTGCCCAGCGCCAGGCGCTTGCCTTCGACGGTGCCTCGCACGCCAATGCCGCTGCCTGAATCGAAGTCGGTTGGCTTGCTAAGCGGCATACTTTTGGCGCGTGCCGCGCTGACGATGGCGTCGGCCAGCGGATGCTCGCTGCCTTGGTCCAGACTAGCCGCCAGACGCAACACTTCATCAGGCGTGTAGCCTGTGGCCGCAATGGCGGTGTCGAATGTCGGTTTGCCCTCTGTCAGCGTACCGGTCTTGTCCACGATCAAGGTATCGACTTCACGCATTCTCTCGATCGCGCCAGCATCGCGGAACAGAACACCTTGTGTGGCAGCGCGTCCGGTGGCCACCATCACCGACATCGGCGTGGCCAGCCCCAGCGCACAGGGGCAGGCGATGATCAATACTGCGACGGCGTTGATCAGACCGAACACCCAGCTCGGCTCGGGACCGGACAGACCCCAGACGAAGAAGGTGGTGATCGCGATGAGCACCACCACGAGAACGAACTTGCCAGCCACCACGTCAGCCATGCGCTGCATCGGTGCCTTCGAGCGCTGGGCATTGGCCACCATCTGCACGATCTGCGACAGCACGGTCGCTGCACCGACTTTTTCCGAGCGCATCACCAGAGCACCGCTGGTGTTGAGCGTGGCGCCGATCAGTTTGTCGCCCAAGCGCTTGGTTACCGGAACGGGCTCGCCGGTGAGCATGGATTCATCCACCGCGCTGCGGCCTTCGGTAACGACGCCATCGACCGGGACTTTCTCGCCAGGGCGCACGCGCAGCAGATCGCCGACATGCACCTGGTTCAGTTGCACATCTTCCTCACTTCCATCCGCGTTGATGCGCCGCGCAGTCTTGGGCGCCAACCCGAGTAAGGACTTGATAGCCGCCGAGGTTTGCGAACGCGCCTTCAATTCGAGGATCTGACCCAGCATCGTCAGCGAAATGATGACCACGGCGGCCTCGAAGTATACGGCCACGCGACCCATCGAAACAAACGATTCGGGAAACACGCCCGGCGCCAACGTGGCGGCGACGCTGTAGACAAAAGCTGCCGCGGTGCCCAGGCTGATCAGCGTCCACATGTTCGGGCTTCGATGAACGATGGACTGCCAGCCACGCACAAAGAACGGCCAGGCGGCCCACAGCACCACCGGCAGCGACAGCACCAGCACCAGCACCAGCTCGACCCAGCTCTGGGTTGCCATGTTGAACCATCCCAGACGATGGCCGAACATGGCCAGGGTGGTGACGATCAGCGTGAGCGGCAACGTCCACCAGAAGCGTCGCTGAAAATCCTTCAGCTCACTGTTGTCTTCCGCGTCCAAGGGGATGATAGGCTCGGCGGTCTCAAATCTGAAGTGCAACACCCTCACCGAGGGTAATGTACGCAAATGGGAACGAGATACGAACACTTGCAGCCAGAAGACAGGGTGACGTTGGCATCGCTGCGCCAGCAGGGCTGGAGCATCAGGGCCATAGCCCGCCTTCAAGGCCGCAGCCCCAGCACCATCAGCCGTGAGTTGCGGCGCAACGCCTGCCATGGCAGTTATGCCAGCGTGCCTGCGCAGCACCTGTGCCAGCAACGGCGCATTCAGGCCAGGCCATGCCCGAAGCTGCACAGCTGCGGGGCGTTGTGGACTCTTGTGACCACCATGCTGTGCTGGCTGTGGTCGCCCCAGCAGATTGCACGCACACTCCAGCGCATGTATCCCCAGGACCCAACCATGCATGCCTCGCACGAAAGCATCTACACCGCCATCTATGCCTACCCGCGCGGTGAGTTGCGCCGCCAGCTCATCGCACTGCTGCGCCAAGGCAAGAGTACACGCCGCCCGCGTTCAGCAGGCTCTGATCGGCGTGGTCAGATTCCAGACATGGTCTCTATCCATGTTCGCCCACCCGAGGTCAATGATCGCGTGATCCCGGGGCATTGGGAGGGGGATCTGATCAAGGGTGCTGGCAACCAATCGGCGGTGGGTGTGCTGGTAGAGCGCTCAACGCGCTTGGTGCTGCTGTGCAAGATGCCTGACGCATCCGCAGACAGTGCGCTGGCCGCGTTCACCAACAAGCTGCGCCAGATCGCACAGCCGATGCGCCAGACGCTCACCTACGACCAGGGCAAGGAGATGGCCCGGCACAAGGAACTCGCCCAAGCCCTTGGCATGCGGGTGTACTTTTGTGATCCGCACAGCCCTTGGCAAAAAGGCAGTTGTGAGAACACGAATGGGCTGCTGCGCCAGTTCATGCCCAAGGGCACAGACCTGAGCATGCATGACCAGGATGCGCTGGACTCCATGGCCGATCTGATGAACAACCGTCCTCGTCAGACTCTCGGCTGGGATTCTCCCTACCAGGCTTTTCAGCGATTCATGGCGGCTATCGCCGAGAAAAGCTCCGCTACCATTCATTGAATATCAACCAGCGGTGTTGCACTTCAGATTTCAGACCGCCTCCACTTTCAATCAGCAATTTACTGGTTGCCAGCTTCCACGAACATGACACGAACATTACATTAATGTAATTCAGGGGTCATTCGGTGGTAAGTGTCCAACCCATAGCATGACCTGCATTGCGTCGAACTGTGCCGCTCAGGATGGGGTGGCGTTTAGAACGACTTCCGAGTCATCTATGGAGGATTTCAGGCCATGCCGCCTCGTTCACCCTTTTTTATCGTGCCCCCACAGGGCCTTTCTCGTCGGCGTTTCGTCCAAGGGTTAGCCGCCGGCGGCGTTCTCGCTGGGCTGTCCACGCCGGCGTTCAAGGCATTTGCCCAGCAAGGCTCCGCGACGCGCGGTGCCGCCCCTGTGCTAAAGGGCACCGAGTTCGACTTGGTGATCGCCGAATCGCCCGTGAACTTCACGGGCAAGCCAGGCGTGGCTACGACCATCAACGGCTCGCTGCCGGCACCGACATTGCGTTGGCGCGAGGGTGACACCGTCACAATCCGTGTGACCAACAAGCTGCGTGAAGCCACATCCATTCACTGGCACGGGATCATCCTGCCGTATCAGATGGATGGCGTACCGGGCATCAGCTTCAATGGCATCGCTCCCGGCGAGACCTTCACGTACCGCTTCAAGGTCCAGCAGAGCGGCTCCTACTGGTACCACTCGCACTCCGGCTTCCAGGAACTCACGGGCATGTACGGGGCGATCATCATCGACCCCGCTGGCGCCGAGACCATCCGCGCCGACCGTGACCACGTGCTGCTGTTCTCGGATTGGACCGACGAAGACCCGATGCGGGTGTTCACCAAGCTCAAGTCCCAAAGCGACTACTACAACTACAACCAACCTACCGTCTTCGACTTCTTCCGGGACGCCTCGCGCGACGGCACGGCCGCTGCGATCGACAAGCGCAAGATGTGGAACGAGATGCGGATGAATCCGACGGATCTCGCAGATCTGTCTGCCGCCACGCTGACCTATCTGGCCAACGGCGTCACCCCCGCCGGCAATTGGACGGCGCTGTTCCGACCGGGTGAGCGCGTGCGGCTGCGCATGGTCAACGGTGCGGGCAACACCTTCTACGACGTACGCATTCCCGGACTGAAACTCACGGTGGTGCACGTCGATGGTGTTGACGTGGAGCCGGTGACCGTCGATGAGTTCCGATTCGGTCCTGGCGAAACCGTCGACGTGATCGTCCAGCCACGGGATGACGCTTACACGATCTTCGCCCAGGCGATGGACCGGACAGGCTACGCGCGTGCCACGCTGGCCGTGCGTGAAGGTCTTCAAGCTCCCGTGCCTGCCCTCGATCCGGTCGAATGGCTGACCATGAACGACATGATGGGCGGCATGATGGGGGGCATGGACCATGGCGGGTCCGGCCAGGCCATGGAGATGACCGGGATGACGGGCATGACGGGCATGACGGGCATGACGGGCATGACGGGCATGACCGGGATGGGCTCGGGTTCGATGTCCGGGATGGATCATGGGGCGATGGCTGGCATGAATCACGGCGCCATGAACCACGGTGGCATGGCGATGGATCACAGCCAACACGCCGCGGCGGCGGGGGGACTGGCCGTGCCCAGCACTACTGCTCGCCACGCTCGCACCGAGTATGGTGCCAGCACGGACATGCGCGTTGACATGGCGCGCACCAACCTCGATGACCCCGGCATCGGACTGCGCAACAACGGTCGGCGCGTGTTGACCCTCGCGGATCTGCATACCCCGTCGGGGCCGCTGGACAAGAGAGGCCCCGGCCGGGAGGTCGAACTGCACCTCACGGGCAACATGGAACGCTACGCATGGTCCCTGGACGGGCTGGAGTTCGGAAAGTCCACGCCGGTGCACTTCAAACACGGCGAGCGGCTGCGGGTCATTCTGCACAACGACACCATGATGACCCATCCCATGCACCTGCACGGCATGTGGAGCGAACTGGAAAGCCCCGACGGTCGCTTCCTTGCGCGCCGCCACACCCTGCCGGTGCAGCCGGCACAACGCGTCAGCTTCCTGGTGACAGCCGACGCGCTCGGCCGCTGGGCGTGGCACTGCCACCTGATGTTCCACATGGATGCCGGCATGTTCCGCGAAGTCGTGGTGTCTTGAACCCAGCGCACAAGGAAGACCAAGAATGTCCAAAGCACTCCCCACTCGCGCACTGGCCACGACGCTTGCGGCCCTGGTAAGCGTCGCCGCCCAGGCACAAGCACAGAACGACCATGCAGCGCACGGCCAGGCCGACGCTCAAACGGCCGCGCCATCTACTCAGACCGTGGCTCCTGCCGCCGACCCGCACGCGGGTCACGCGACGTCGGCGAGCGGCTCGACCGCGGCCCCGGCCATGGATCACGGCAACATGCAGATGCAGGGCGGGTCGGCGCCTCCTGACGCCCGCGATCCGCATGGCTACTCCAATGGCCTGACATTGGGATCGGGCGACTACGCCGTACCCGGTGTGCCGCGGCTGATGCTGGCCGACGAACACAGGTTCTTTTCGTTGCGCGGCGAAACTCTGGAACGCCGCTTCACGCGCAAAGGAGACGACTCCACGGCCTACGACCTCCAGGCGTGGTATGGGACGACCTACAACAAGGCCGTCGTGAAGGCCGAAGGCGATATCGCCAAAGGAAAGCTCGAAGAATCGCGTACCGAGCTTCTCTGGGGGCACGCCGTCGCACCGTACTGGGACACCCAGCTCGGCGTTCGGGTGGATAACGGGGAAGGCCCGAGCCGTCAATGGTTGGCTTTCGGCATCCAGGGCCTCGCCCCCTACTGGTTCGAGCTGGAGGCGACGGGCTACGTGGGAAGTGGTGGACGTACGGCGCTGCGTGTCGAAGGCAGCTACGAGCTGCTGCTGACCCAGCGACTGATTCTGGAGCCTCGCGCCGAGTTGCAGTTTTATGGCAAGGACGACCCGGAACGCGGTATCGGCAAGGGCCTGGCCGAAGCGTCTGCTGGCTTGCGCCTGCGCTATGAATTCAGTCGCCAGTTCGCCCCCTATATCGGCGTGGAACGGGCGGGCAGCTTCGGACGCACCGCGGACTATGTGCGTGCCGAAGGCGGCCGTGCGCAGCAGACGCGCTGGGTGGCTGGCGTGCGATTCTGGTTCTAGAACCTAGCGGGTTTGATCATCTGATGAGAGGCGATCCATGAACATGCACTACGACAGAAGCCAGGGCAAAGTGCCGAGACGCCAGGCATTGATCGCTGGCTTATTGGTGATGGCACTCGCAGGACCGAGCCTGGCGCAGAGCCGACCGATTGCCAAGGTCTGGAAGGACCCGAGCTGCGGATGCTGCAAGGACTGGGTCTCACACCTGCAAGGCGCAGGCTTCGATGTGCAGGTTCTCGACACCGGGAACACCGCAGCGCGCACGCGGCTGGGCATCCCGCAGAAGTACGGTTCTTGCCACACGGCGCAGATCGGCGGCTATGCCATCGAGGGTCATGTGCCTGCCTCGGACATTCAACGCTTGCAGCGCGAAGCCCCGCAGGCCATCGGCCTCGCGGCGCCCGGCATGCCGGTCGGTTCGCCCGGCATGGATGGTCCGGCCTATGGTGGACGCAAGGACGCCTACGACGTGCTGCTGATTGGGAAAAACGGTAGCAGCACGGTCTATCAGTCGCATCGCTGACCATCCATCAACCCTTCTCCGTGGAGATATGCCATGCAGCATCAGCACACACAGACCCCCAGCGATCGCCCCCGGTTCTGGCGATCGCGCTACGGCGTGGCGTTCCTCATCATCGCCGCTGTCGCCGCGTATTTCCTGCTCAAGGAGCATACGGCACATGTTGCCGGCTATCTCCCCTTCCTGCTGCTGGCGGCTTGTCCGCTGATGCACCTGTTCATGCACCGTGGTCACGGCCACGGCGGACACGATCATGCCGCGCGTCAGGGTAAGGAAGGTGCCGCAGCCTCCAAGGAGCAGAAGCAATGAGTCGAGGCACTCGCACCGTGCGAGCACGCGACGCCGCGCTTGTCTCCTTGCGCGCCTGCGGCCTGCTGCGATCACCAGACACCAAAGGTTAAGGCAACGCTGATTAAGGTCCACCGTTGATGGGGGTCAAACGTTATCCGCAGATGAAGCAGCAGACCCTGGCAATGGCCGCAGATCAAGACAACGGATTCGAGCATTCGCGCAAACCCACCCGACGCGAAGAGTTCTTGCGGACCATGCAGACAATAGTGCCATGGGCCGCTCTGTGTCAGGTGATAGAGCCGCACTACCCCAAGGCAGGCAACGGCCGCCCGCCCATTGGCCTAGAGCGCATGCTGCGCATCCATTTCCTGCAGCACTGGTTCAACCTGGCCGATCTGGCGTGCGAGGAGGCTCTGTATGACAGTGCCAGTCTGCGCCGCTTTGCGGGCATTGACCTGGGTCGTGAACGGGTGCCCGATGCCACCACGCTGCTGAAGTTTCGCAAACTGCTCCATGAGCACAAACTGGGCGAAGCCCTGTTTGCCAAGGTAGGCCAGCAATTGCAGGAGCGTGGCTTCAAGGTCAATACCGGCACCATCGTGGATGCCACCATCATCGCCGCGCCCAGTTCTACCAAGAACGCCGACAAGGCGCGTGACCCCGACATGCACCAGACCCGCAAAGGCCAGCAATGGTATTTCGGCATGAAGCTGCACATTGGGGTGGACAGCCAAAGCGGGCTGGCGCACAGCGCCGTGGTGACGGCGGCCAACGTGCACGACAAACACCCACTGCCCGATCTGCTGCATGGCAATGAGCGACGCGTGTACGGCGACTCGGCCTATGCCAGCCAGAAAACACTGATAGCGAGCAAAGCCCCCAGGGCCAAGGACTTCACCAACCAGCGCACACGCAGGTGCGGGGTGGTCGATGAAACGCAGCGGTCCAAGAACCGCAACAAGTCCCGCATCCGCGCTCGCGTAGAGCATGTATTCGGGGTGGTCAAACGGCTGTGGGGTTTTGGCAAGGTGCGCTATCGCGGGCTGCAAAAGAACGCCACGCGTGCGTTCACGGCCTTGGCGCTTGCTGGGACAGGTGCGCCCGTAAGGGTTCGAAGGGGGCTCAAAGGCTCCCGAAACAGGCCCTGTGGGGCAAAGCACAGTATCTTTGCGGGCCATTTGGCATTCAAATGGCTGTGCGATGGATATGACGTTACTTGTTCAGCATTGCCCTAAGTCGGCCGTGAGATTGCTGAAAATTCATTCGGCATTTTTGTGCAGCGAACAGTCCGCACGACCATTACCAACGAAGTGCGACAGGCCTCGTTCGCTTTCCTTGGGTCTCGTCTGTTCCTCACAGCGCGCAATCATTCGGACGTATTCAAAGGCCCCATGAGCGCAGCAATGATAGGGCAAGGAAGCGCCTCTCCCGTGTCTTCGCACCTCTCCAGCATGTCTCTCAGAGCGCCTCGCATGCGCTGAAGGTCGCCAACCTTCTCATCGATCTGGTCAAGGCGCCGCCGCGTCACAGTTTGAATGGCTCGGCGATTCCGTCCATCCTCCAGGTCCAAGAGGGATTTCACCTCGTCCAGCGAAAACCCAAGACTCTGAGCGCGCTTGATGAAACCAATCCGCTGGATCATCGAAGCGGGGTAGCGCCGGAAGCTGCCCGCGGTCTTCGGGATCGGCAAGAGCCCGCGTCCTTGGTAGTAGCGGATTGTCTCTACGCCGACACCAGCGACCTTCGCCAGCCTGCCAACCGTCATCCAATCACCCAAACCTTCGTTCATCGAGCGATCCACTGTCTATTCACGAGCAACACAGAATAACGCAGTACCGCGTAGTTGACCCTTGCCTCCATTTGATCCAAATCAATTTCCCGCAGCTCAGTTGGGAATAGGATCACAGGTGTCAATGGGTCAATAGGCCGCACATGCGCACACTTCTCAACCACCGCAGGATTCGCGCCATCGCGTGGATGGTGCTCGGGGTATGGCTGTTTGCGCTCGGGGCCGGGGTGGCCAATGCCTGCCTTCTGGAGTCTCCGCAGCAACATCGGCATGCTGTCGGGTATGAGCATGTCCCATCGTCCGGGCATGGAAATCATGAAGGCCTCAATGGTGAGCACGAAGAAGGTTCCCACGACCCGTCGAAGGCCCCGTGCCTGAAGCTCTGCGGCGACGTCAACCAGTCCGCCATTCAGAAAGCACCAACCTTCGCGTTCGACCTCGTCGGTTTGGCGCCTCCCGCCTATGGAGACCAGCTGCTGGCTCCGACGTTGGCTCTGCGAGCCATCCCATCGAGGGGTCACCAGCGACCACCTCCCAAGCGGCCGTCGTGGCTGCTGTTCGAGCGTCTCGCGCTGTAGCGCCTCCTTTGAGTTGCCGTGTCGGTCACACCCGGCGCACAACTCATAAGCCTTGACTCTGTACCCGACTACGGAGTTTTCATAGGGCTTTGTCCGCTTGCGGCGACATCGGTTTCGCCCCAATGGCAGGCACCCGCGGCTAAAGGAGAGAGAAATGAAATTCACGCATTCGATCGCGGCCATCGTTGGCGCCGCACTGGTCACCTTGTCTGCGTTCGCGCAGGACAACCATCAGGCCCATCACCCCGCAGGTGCGAGTCCGACCGCGGCCGAGACGCCAAGGGCGCCGACCACCGAGGGCATGGATGCGCAACTGAAGTCGATGCAGGCCATGCACGAACGGATGGTGGCTGCGAAGACGCCTGCGCAGCGCAAGGCGCTCATGGCCGAACACATGCAGGCCATGCGGGCTGGCATGGCGATGATGGGCGCAATGAAGGATGGAGCCGAGTCGGCGCCGACAGCTGAGCGGCAGCAAATGCTCGAAATGCGCATGGACATGTGCCAGTCCATGATGCAGATGATGATGGACCGGATGCCTGAGCCGGCGAAGTGAGGAGGACGACCATGACAACTTCTCACCGCACCGGTCCAAGGTTTTCGCGCTCGCGATGGTTCCTGGGCTTTCTGGTCTTCCTGGCCGTGAGCATCTACATGCTGCTGACGGAACACCGCGGGCACTACCTGGCCGCGCTGCCACTGGTCCTCCTGGCGACTTGCGTCATCGCTCATGTGCTGATGCATCGCCATGCCGTACCAGGCGACGGTAGCAAGGCGAATCCACCGTACCCGGGAGAGCGCAAATGAACCACGATGCGCCCGCTTATGGGCTTTGGCTGCTCGTCCTCGTGAACTCGGCGGTCTTCATCATGTTCGCCTTCAGCTTCTTCAAACCGCAGACCTCGCGCGACTGGAGAACCTTCGGGACATTCGCAGCGTTCATTGTTGCCTTGTTCGTCGAGATGTACGGCTTTCCGCTGACGCTGTACGTGCTGTCCGGCTGGCTTCAGACCAAGTATCCCAGTCTGGACTTGCTGTCGCACAACAGCGGCCATCTCTGGTCGACCCTGCTGGGCGAGAGCGGCGACCCTCACTTCAGCCCGCTTCATATCGCGAGCTACATCTTCATCGGGGGCGGCTTCTGGCTTCTGTCGAGCGCCTGGACGGTGCTCTACCACGCGCAACGGCACGCCCAACTTGCCGTGAGCGGCCCATACGCCAGGATTCGGCACCCGCAGTATGTGGCCTTCGTGGCGATCCTTTTCGGCTTTCTGCTGCAGTGGCCGACGCTGTTGACGCTGCTGATGTTCCCCTTCCTCGTCGTGATGTATTCGAGGCTGGCTGTCAACGAGGAGAAGGACATGCGCAAGCAGTTCGGCGCCGAGTTCGACGCCTATGCCGCGCGCACGCCGCGCTTCCTTCCCTCCCTCTCGGACACGCGCCAGCGAGGCTGACATGAAGAAGACCCGCTGGCGTCAGCGCATCAATCGACCGTACCTGGCTGCAGCCTACGGGCAAGGCGATGGCTGCGGCTCCCGCTCGGATGCGGACATGAGCGCCGCGCCCCGCCGGGCGTCGACACACGCAATGCTGATCGCCTGCGACCAGACCTAACGGAGAACCCATGGCAAAGAACAAGAAGGGCGCCAAAGGCGCCAAGCACAAGGCCGATGTGGACGGCACCGGCACTGCCCACGGCTCAGCGCGCGACGAGACAGCGACACGCTCGATCGGCCGCGAGGACTACGAAGCACAGTTGCACATGCTGCAGATCGAACTGGTGAAACTGCAGCGGCATTTCATCAAATGCAACGACCGTATCCTGATCCTCTTGGAGGGAAGGGACGGCGCAGGCAAGGACGGCAGCATCAAGCGGCTGGTCGAACACCTGAGTCCTCGGGAAACACGGGTCGTCGCGCTAGGAAAGCCCTCCGACCGGGATCGCACGGGCTGGTACTTCCAGCGCTACGTCCCGCACCTGCCAGTTGGCGAAGAGCTCGTGGTGTTCAACCGCAGTTGGTACAACCGTGCGGGCGTGGAACCGGTGATGGGCTTCTGTACCGCCGAGGAGCACGAGGAATTCATGAACTCAGTGCCCAAGTTCGAGGAGATGCTGGTCAACTCCGGCATCAAGCTGCTGAAGTATTACCTCGACATCGGCAAGAAGGAGCAGAGCCGCCGGCTCGGGGAACGCCGCCGTGATCCCCTCAAACAGTGGAAGTCGAGCCCGGTGGATGCCGTCGCGCTGAAGCACTGGGACGGCTATACACGGGCGCGCGACGAGATGTTCATGCGCACCCATACGGCCGCGGCGCCCTGGTCTGTCGTGCACGCCGACAACAAACGGTTGGCGAGGCTCAACCTGATCAGAGACATCCTCTCCCGGCTGCACTACGCCGGCAAGAAGCACAAGGTCATCGCTCCCGACCGGGAGATCGTCTTCGAGTTCTCGCAGGACTGCCTGGACTCGGGCCGACTCGCTCGTTGAGACCACGAACACAGCGAACAGGAAGAACAGCCATGAAGTCGATCAACGTTGAAGTCGGAGGGCTCGTATCGAGCCTGAGCGCGGAGGGAGTACGCCGCAAGCTGCTGCAGCTTCCCGGCGTCCATCATGCAGATGTCAACTATGTTGCGGGAAGCGCAACGGTCCATCTCGATGAGGGACAACTCAGTGTCGAGGATCTGCGCCAGCGCATCGCCGAATGCGGCTATCACTGCCGTGGCGAGCAGACGCCCAAGCACGTGTGCGCGCCCGCCGCTGGCGTCTCTGCCGACCCCAGCCATGCGGTGCACGGCCATCACGGCGCACCCGCACGTCAGGCGCAAGAGATGGGGCATGAGGGGCACCACGCGCATGCCCCCGCCACGGCCGCACGCGCGAAGGCTGCGGCCACGACGCCCGCCGCCCATGCTGCGCACCAGGCCCACGCAGGCGACCCTGCGATGGCCGACATGATGCACGACATGGGCCACGGGTCGGGCTCGATGCAGGACATGGCTCGGGACATGCGCAATCGCTTCTTCGTGGCCCTGGTCTTCGCCATTCCCGTGTTCTTCTATTCCCCGATGGGGAAGATGTTCGGCGACTTCCAGACGCCGTTCGGGCTGGACGACAAGCTCTTTCTTTTCTTCCTCGCAAGTGCCGCGATCATCTATCCAGGTTGGCCTTTCTACGTGGCGGCGTGGCGCGCACTGCGCAACGGCGTCGCCAACATGGCCACGTTGGTCGTGCTGTCGGTGGGCACCGGCTACCTGTTCAGCATCGGCGCGACCTTCTTCTACGAGGGTGAGGTGTTCTATGAAGCGGCATCGGTGCTGCTGGTCTTCATCCTGCTGGGGCACTGGCTGGAGATGCGCGCCCGCGCGGGCGCATCCGACGCGATTCGCGCGTTGATGGATCTCGCCCCGCCCATGGCCACGGTCGTGCGCAACGGGGTGGAGACCAAGGTACCGACCGCCGAGGTTGCAGCCGGCGAACTGGTCGTGATCAAGCCCGGCGACAAGATCCCGGTGGACGGCGAGATCGTCGAGGGCGCGTCGCAAGTGGACGAGTCGATGCTGACGGGCGAGTCCATGCCGGTCAAGAAGGGCGTGGGCAGCACCGTCGTAGGCGCCAGCATCAACAAGAGCGGAAGCTTTCGCTACAAGGCCACGAAGGTCGGCGCGGACACGGCCTTGGCGCAGATCGTCAAGCTGGTCCAGGAGGCCCAGAACTCGAAGGCCCCCGGCCAGCTGCTGGCCGACCAGGCATCCCAGTGGCTGGTGCTGGCGGCGATCGTAATTGGCCTGCTGACCTTCAGCGTCTGGTACTGGGTGATGGGACAGACATTGCTGTTCGCACTCACCTTGACCATCACCGTGTTCGTGATCGCCTGCCCTGACGCGCTGGGGCTGGCCACCCCGATGGCCATCATGGTCGGGACCGGGCTGGGCGCAATGAACGGCATTCTCTTCAAGAATGCGGCCGCATTGGAGAACGCCACCAAGTTGACGGTCGTGGTGTTCGACAAGACCGGCACCTTGACACTGGGGCAGCCCGATGTCGTCGAGATGGTGGCCGCGCCCGGTGTCGAGGAGACGCGGCTTCTGGCGACGGCCGCCGCGGTGGAGAAGTTCTCCGAGCACCCCCTCGCGCTCGCAGTGCTCAAGCGTGCGGGAGACATGCCGACGGAGGTCACCGAGAACTTCACCAACATCGATGGGCAAGGCGCACGGGCCACTATCGGGGGCGAGACGGTGCTCCTGGGCAACCGGCTGCTGATGCAGTCGGAACAGGTGGATCTGGCTCCCCTTGCCAGCGAGGCGGCGCGGCTGCAAGGCGGGGGGCGCACTGTGGTCCACGTCGCGCGCGGTGGCCGGCTGATCGGCCTCATCGCGATCGCCGATGCCGTGCGGCCGACCTCGCGCGAGACGATCGCCAAGCTGCAGGCACGCGGCGTGAAGGTCGCGATGCTGACCGGCGACAACCAGGCGACCGCCGAGCGCATCGGCAAGGAACTGGGCATCGACATCGTGCTTGCGGATGTGTTGCCCGGGCAGAAGGCCTCCAAGATCAAGGAACTGCAGCAGCAGGGTCACAAGGTCGGCATGGTCGGCGACGGCATCAACGACGCTCCGGCGCTGACGCAGGCCGACGTGGGCTTTGCGATTGGCGCGGGGACGGACGTTGCGATGGAAAGCGCCCAGGTGGTGTTGATGAAGAGTGACCCCTACGACGTGGTCGGGGCCATCGAACTGTCCCGGGCGACGCTGCGCAAGATGCACCAGAACCTCTGGTGGGCCGTGGCCTACAACGTGATCGCCTTCCCGCTGGCGGCCGGGGTGCTGTATCCGTTCACCTTGTCGCCCGAGGTCGCTGCATTGTCCATGTCGGGCAGTTCCGCGATCGTCGCGATCAATGCGCTGATGCTCAAGCGCACGCGCCTGCCGGGGATCAAGCGCGTGACGTCGCGTGCCAGTGTCCCAGCGGCCGCGTCAGCCTGAGCGGCGGGCCACCATGGTAGAGAGCCGCGCCATGCGATCACCGCGCGAATCCGGGCCCACCCGCCAGCAAGACCTCGGCGTCGCGCAGCTGGGTTGGCTCGCTGCGGCCGTATTCGTCGTCTCGGCCGGATATGGGGCACTGATGCCCTTGATCCCCGACTGGCTGCGGCCCTTGATGGGCGACGCGGATCCTGCGGCGCTTGCGCGCCATGTCGGCTACCTCAGCGGCATCTACACGGCGGGCATCCTGCTGGGTGCGCCCCTGTGGGGCATGCTGGCGGACAGGCTGGGGCGTGCCCGCGTGTTGCTGGTGGGCCTGATCGGCTACGTGGCCAGCCTGCTCCCGCTGCTGCGCCCCGAGTCCCTGGGCGTGGTCGGCATCTATGCGCTGCGCGGCGCGACGGGCTTTTTTGTGGCCGCGGTCGTGCCGGTGGTGCCGGCGCTCGTCGCGCAGTACACCCCAGAATCGATTCGCGCCAGGCGCTTTGCATGGCTGGGTGCGATGTCGCTGCTCGGGTTCCTGTTCGGCCCCGGCCTGAACGCCGCTGCAGAACGGCTTGTCGGCCTGGGCTTCTTGAGCGTGCTGGTACAGGGCTCATCGACCACGCTCGTGATCGCACTCTCGGCCGCGCTCGGCGCGCTGATGATGCTGGGCCTGGCCGCAACGCTTCCCGCACCTTCCTCCCTTGGAGAGGCGGACGCAGCCGATCACGACGGAGCACCCCGGAGCCGCTCCCTGGCGCTCTGGATTCTCAACGGTGTGATCATGTTCGTGCTTGCCGGCTTTGAACTCGGCATCGTGCTGCAGGGCCAGCGCCACCCCGATCTCTCCTCCCGAGAGGTGTCGTTGATGTTCGCCGAGTGCAGTCTGGTGATGCTGGGCGTCAACGCGGTGCTGTTCTTCACCGGCCTGCTGGAGCGCGCCGACCCACGCCGCGTACTGGCCTGCGGCATGGTCCTGGGCATCGCCGGGCTCCTGATGCTGGCCCGCCATGGCAGCGAGATGTGGCTGTACGTCGGCGTGAGTTTCACGGCTGCGGGCACGGGTCTCGTGCTCCCCACCCTGGCCTACCTCGCTGCCGGCACCTCGGCGCGGCGGCTCGGTATCGCGATGGGAGGGCTCGCCGCGGCAGCCGGCCTCGGACAAACACTGGGATCGGCCGCCACCGGATGGCTATTCGGCGCTGTGATGCAGAGCACCTTTGCGTGGCTGTCGATTCCACTGGCCGCCACCCTCGCGCTGCTGCTCATTCCGCGGCATTGGTGGCCAGCCAACCCCGTCCTGGTGAGCGCTTCACCGTCCCGCACTTTTCTCACTTCCACGGAAACCGAACCATGAGACTGATCCTGATGTCCCTGCTCGCAGCGCTTGCCCTGTCGCTGAGCGGATGCGGCTACAACGACTTCCAGCGGCTGGACGAGCAGACCAAGTCCGCCTGGTCCGAGGTGCTGAACCAGTACCAGCGGCGCGCCGACCTGATCCCCAACATCGTCGCGACCGTCAAGGGCGAGACCAACTTCGAGCAGGAGACGCTGACCCGGGTGGTCGAGGCCCGCGCGAAGGCGACCTCGATCCAGGCCACGCCGGAACTCGTCAACAACCCCGAGGCGTTCCAGAAGTTCCAGGCGGCACAGAGCGAACTGTCCGGCGCGCTGAGCCGGCTGCTGGTGGTGAGCGAGAACTACCCGCAACTCAAGGCGAACCAGGCTTTTCAAGACCTGCGTGCCCAACTTGAGGGCACGGAGAACCGCATCACCGTGGCGCGTGGGCGCTACGTGAAGGCGGTGCAGGATTACAACGTGCTCACGCGCAGCTTCCCGACCAACATCACGGCCAAGCTGTTCAGCTACGTCGTCAAGCCCAATTTCTCGGTCGCCGACGAGAAGGCCATGGCGGCGCCGCCACAGGTCGATTTCGGCGCCTCGGCGCCGGCGGCGCGCCCCTGACATGAGAACGCCCAGAACAGTGGTGCTCTCTCCGGCGGCCCCTCTTCGGCTGGCCCACGCTCTGGCCTGGCTGCTGCTGAGCCTGTTCCTTTCGGTCGCGTCCGCGCAGGAGTTGGTCGCCGTTCCTCCGCTGCAGGCGCGCGTCACCGATCTCACGGGAACGCTCGCCGCCGATCGTGTCGCCGCGCTGGATGCGCAGCTTCGGGCCTTCGAGCAACGCAAGGGCGTGCAGATCGCCGTGCTGATGGTCCGCTCGACGCGGCCCGAACCCGTCGAGCAGTACGCCCTGCGGGTGGTAGAGCAATGGAAGCTCGGCCGTCGCAAGGTGGACGACGGCGCGTTGCTCCTGGTGGCCAAGGACGACCGCACCGTGCGCATCGAAGTCGGATACGGCATCGAGGGTGCGCTGAGCGACGTGGTATCGCGGCGCATCATCGACGAGGTGATCACGCCGCGCCTGCGCCAGGGCGATTTCGACGGCGGCATCGCCGCAGGCGCCGAACAGATCATGCGGGTGATCGATGGCGAGGCCCTGCCTGCGGCGGACCCACGGCGGCAGGGGCAGACCAACGACATCGGGCAGGCCTGGCCCTTCCTGTTCGTCGCGGCCCTGATGCTGGGCGGAGTGCTACGCAACGCCCTCGGCCGCCTTCCAGGCTCCCTGGTCACGGCTGGCGTGCTGGGTGCCGCTGCGTGGCAGTTGGTGGGCACCTTCGCGGTGGCCGCGGTGGCTGGACTGGCGGGATTCCTCGTCACGCTGCTGGGCATCGGCATGGGTGGCCACGGCGGCATGCACGGGCGCCACCGGGGAGGCGGCTGGCCGGGCGGAGGATTGGGCGGTGGTGGCGGTGGATTCCGCGGCGGCGGCGGCGGCTTCGGTGGCGGCGGCGCGTCAGGACGGTGGTGAGATGAACATGCAACGACTTCTTCGCCACCTTGCGACCACGGATCGCGCAGTCCGCCGCGCCTTCCCCCCGTGCGCGCTGGATGCGATCGAGCAGGCCATCCGCACGGGAGAGTTCCAGCATGGGGGCCAGCTGCGCTTCGTGGTCGAGGGTGCGCTGGACGGATCGCCACTGTGGCGCAACCAATCGCCGGGCGAGCGGGCGCTGGACCTGTTCGCACGCCTGGGTGTGTGGGATACGGCGCACAACAGCGGCGTCCTGATCTACGTGCTGCTGGCCGACCGGGCCGTGGAGATCGTGGCCGATCGCGGCATCCATGCCTGTTGCGGTGCCGAAAGGTGGTCGGCTGTGTGCCAGCGCATGGAGGCCCAGTTTGCGCAGGGACGCTTCGAGGCCGGAGCCCTGGAAGGCATCGTGGCCGTCAGCCACCTGCTGGTGCAGCACTTTCCGCGGGGCGCGGACCACGGCAACGAGTTGCCGGATCGGCCGGTCCTTCTTTGAACGACAACATCCTTGGAGACCTACCATGCAACTTCAATTTCTGGGTGCCACCGGCACCGTGACCGGTTCCAAATACCTGCTGCGCCATGGCGACGCGACCATTCTGGTGGACTGCGGCCTGTTCCAGGGATTCAAGCAGCTGCGCCTGCGCAACTGGGAGCCGCTGCCGGTCGCGCCCAAGACCGTCGACGCGGTCGTGCTCACCCACGCCCACATCGACCACAGCGGCTACCTGCCACTGCTGGCGCGACAAGGCTTTCGCGGCCGGGTTTACTGCACGTCCGCGACGCACGAGCTGTGCAAGATCCTGCTCACCGACAGCGGCCATCTGCAGGAGGAAGAGGCGAAGTTCGCCAACCGGCACGGTTTCTCCAAACACCAGCCCGCGCTGCCGCTGTACACCCGTGAGGACGCCGAGCGCTGCCTGAAGCTGTTCGCGCCACGTCCGTTCTCTCAGGACTTCGAGGCGCTGCCCGGACTCACCGCGCGGTTGACGCCTTCCGGGCACATGCTCGGCTCGGCCTTCGTGCACCTCAACGACGGCCGGCGATCCGTGCTCTTCTCCGGCGACATCGGCCGGCCCAACGACCCGGTGCTGCGCCCGCCGGTGCAGGTCCCCGGCGCCGACTACCTGCTGGTGGAATCCACCTACGGCAACCGCAAGCATGAAGCGTCCGACGCACTGGCGCAGCTGGAGACTGTCATCAACAAGACGGCCGCCCGTGGAGGGGTCGTGGTCATCCCAGCGTTCGCTGTCGGCCGAGCGCAGAGCCTGATGTACGGCATCTACCAGCTCAAGAAGCAAGGGCGCATCCACCAGCACCTGCCCGTGTACCTGGACAGCCCGATGGCCATCGATGCCACACGGCTGTACCACGCCCATCGCGACGAGCACCGGCTCTCGCCCGAGGAATGCGAGGGCATGTGCCATGCCGCGAAGATCGTCAACAAGGTCGAGGAGTCCAAGGCGCTCAGCGCCGGTCGTGGACCGATGGTCATCATCTCCGCCAGTGGCATGGCCACGGGAGGACGCGTGGTGCACCACCTCAAGTCATTCGCGCCCGACCATCGCAACACCATCCTGTTCGCCGGCTACCAGGCGGGCGGCACCCGTGGCGCCGCGATCGTGCACGGCGCGTCCACCGTCCGCATCCATGGCCAGGACGTGCCGATCCGCGCCGAGGTGGCCTCGCTCGACAACCTTTCCGCCCACGCCGATGCCGACGAGATCCTCGCGTGGATGCGCGGCTTCACGCAAACACCGCGCCGAACCTTCGTGACCCACGGCGAGCCGGAGGCGGCCGATGCGCTGCGCGCGCGGATCGACCATGAACTGGGCTGGTCGGTTGCCGTGCCCGAGTACCTGCAGACGGTGGATCTGGTATGACGGCGCACCTGCACGAGACCGGCACCGGCACCGGCACCGGAGAGGATGGCGTGAACACGCTGCAGGCGTGGCGCACCGGCATCGACACCCATCAGGAGCCGGTGGTCTACATGCGGCGCGACTGCCCTGTCTGCCGGTCGGAGGGTTTCACGACCCAGGCGCGCGTGCAGCTGACGGCCGGCCGCCGCAGCATCGTGGCGACGCTCAGCGTCGTCGATGGGGATTGGCTGGCCGAGAACGTCGCTGGCCTGTCCGAATCGGCATGGGCGTCGCTGGGGGCGCAGCCGGGCCAGCTGGTCACGGTGACCCATGCACCGCCGCTGGATTCGCTCAGCCATGTCCGAGCCAAGGTCTACGGCAATGCCCTGGGCGATGCCGAGTTCAGCGCCATCATCTCCGACGTCGCGGCGGGCCATTACTCTGACCTGCATCTGGCCACCTTCATCACCGCCTGCGCCGGCGATCGCCTGGACCTCGCGGAGACCGTCTCGCTCACGAAAGCCATGATTGGCGTCGGTGACCGCATCGATTGGGGGCGCCCGCTGGTGGTGGACAAGCATTGCGTCGGCGGCCTGCCCGGCAACCGCACGACCCTGCTCGTGGTGCCCATCGTGGCCGCCTGCGGCCTCACGATGCCCAAGACCTCCTCGCGCGCCATCACCTCGCCGGCCGGGACGGCCGACACAATGGAGGTGCTGGCGCCGGTGAACCTGGATGTGCGGAGCATGCGGCGCGTGGTCGAACGCACGGGCGGCTGCATCGTCTGGGGCGGCTCGGTACGGCTCAGCCCCGCCGACGACATCCTCATCCGCGTCGAGCGGCCGCTGGACCTGGACAGCGAGGGCCAGCTCGTCGCCTCGGTCCTGTCCAAGAAGGCCGCTGCGGGCTCGACCCATGTGCTGATCGACCTGCCCGTGGGTGCCACCGCCAAAGTGCGCAGCGCGCAGGCCGCGGCGGCGCTCGGTCGGCGCCTGCAGGAGGTGGGCAGCGCCATCGGCCTGCACGTGGCCTTGCGCGTCACCGATGGTGAGCAGCCGGTCGGCCGCGGGATCGGCCCGGCACTGGAGGCCCGCGACGTGCTGGCCGTCCTACAAGGGACGCCCGAGGCCCCGGCCGACCTGCGGGAGCGAGCGTTGCGGCTGGCGGCGGACATCCTCGAAATGGGCGGTGCAGCGCCCGCCGGCGGCGGCCTGACGCTCGCCACGCAGGTGCTGGCCGACGGCCGCGCCTGGGCCACGTTCCAGGCGATCTGCGCTGAGCAGGGCGGCCTGCGCAGCCTCCCGATGGCGGCGCATCTGCACACCGTCGAATCGCCGGCCACGGGACGGGTCTCCCGAATCGACAACCGGCTGCTCGCGCGGGCGGCCAAGCTCGCCGGAGCACCGACCGCCGCTGCCGCCGGCATCGACGTGCATGCGCGCCTGGGCGACCAGGTCGAAGCGGGACAGCCGCTCTTCACGCTGCACGCCCAGGCGCCGGGCGAGCTGGCCTATGCGCTGCAGTTCGTCCGCTCGCGCCCACCGATCTTCCAGATTTCGGAGAACCTATGAAACCTCTCGTTTTTCACCTGCCGGGCGACGAAGACTTCGCCGATGGACTGATCCGGGCGTTGGGCGCGCAGCGGGCTGCCCTGCAACTGCACCGGTTCCCGGACGGCGAGTCGCTGGTGCGGCTGGACGCCGACGTCACCGGCCGCACCGTCGTGATCGTGGCCAGCCTGGCACAGCCGGACGCCAAGGCGCTGCCCTTGTTGTTCGCCGCGGACGCAGCGCGCGACCTCGGCGCCACCCGCGTGTTGCTGGCTGCCCCGTACCTGGCGTACCTGCGTCAGGACCGGCGCTTCAACACGGGCGAAGCCATCACGTCCCGCACGTTTGCTGCGCTGGTGTCGACGGTGTTCGACGGTATCGTCACCGTCGATCCCCATCTGCACCGCTACCGCTCGCTCGGCGAGGTCTACCGGGTGCCGACCCGTGTGGTCCAGTCCGCGCCCGCCATCGCGGCCTGGGTCGCAGCCCATGTGGACCGTCCCGTGTTGATCGGACCCGATGCGGAAAGCGAGCAATGGGTCCAGGAAGTCGCGCGCTTGGCTGGCGCGCCGTTCACGGTGTTGCAGAAGATCCGCCGGGGCGACAAGGACGTGGAGGTCAGCCTTCCCGACACCGCGGCCCTGGCAGACCGCCAGCCCGTGCTCATCGATGACATCGTGTCCAGCGCGCGCACGATGATCCAGGCAATCGCCAGTGTGCGCAGCGTGGGATTGCCGCCACCGGTGTGCATCGGGGTGCACGCCCTGTTCGCCACCGACGCGTACCACGCACTTCTTGCGGCAGGGCCCCAGCGGGTGGTGACCTGCGACACCGTGCCGCATGTCTCCAACGGCATCAGCGTGGTGGCACCGCTGGCGACAGCGGTGCAGGAACTGATGGAAGCCGGCGCGCCATGAGCCGCTGCGCCACGCTCGTCATGACGCTCACGATCGAGGGGAGATGACTGCCCATGTGCTTTTCCGCACCCGCCAGTTTCACGGCCGCAGCGGTTCTGCTGGGCCTGGGGACCGTCACCATGCGCCGGGCCCGCTCACGGCGCGAACTGCCGTATGCCGCCATCCCGCTGCTGTTCGGGGTCCAGCAACTGCTCGAAGGCATGCTGTGGCTGACGTTCCCCGACCGCGCGCCCTTGCTGAACGTGGCGCTGACGCATCTCTACTCGTTCTTCTCGCACGTCCTGTGGCCGATCTACGTCCCGCTGGCTGCGCTGGCGCTGGAGAGCGTCCGTTGGCGCCGTCGGGTTCTGGTGGCCATTGCAGTCGCGGGCGCGCTCGTCGGTCTGTACCTGCTGGCGATGCTGGTGAAGCTGCCCATCACGGCCCGCGTGGTCGGCCAGCACATCCTCTACGACTCTCCGCACTTCTACATGATGACCACGATGGCCCTGTATCTGATCGGCACCTGCGCAAGCCTGATGGTTTCTAGCCACCGGCGCGTGGCGGCTTTTGGGGTGGCCGCCTTTGTCTCCGCAATCGCCGCCTACATGTTCTATGCAACCTGGTTCATCTCGGTGTGGTGCTTCTTTGCCGCTGTGCTCAGCTTCATCGTGCTGTGGCAGTTCCGTGAGCCCCGAGCGAGGCTGGCCGTGCCATGACGAATCCTCCGGCCAGATTCAAGCCCGCACTGGACTACGCGGACTGCGGCCCCACGCAGGGCCCGATGCGCCGCGCGGCGTTCTTCACGGTTCAGTTGCTCGACGGATTCGAGACCATGCGCGATGCGGTCGCCGGCCGGCTGCCGACGGTATTCGCGCAAGCGGGACTCGCGCAAGGCACCAAGATCGGGCACTTCATCGCCGCGTTCTGCATTCTGTCCCTGCACCGGGTAATCGAGGAGGGCTCATGACCGCACAGAACCGTCTGTCCGTTCTGTTCTCCGACATCGCACCGGCGGACCAGGCCGCGCTGCAGCAACGGCTTCCGACCCACTGGCACGCGCATTTCGTCCAGAACGAACGCCTGGTGGTATCCGATGTCGGCGATGAAGACACCGAGGTGCTGTGCGTCTTCGTGCGCACGCGCGTTGACGAATCGGTGCTCCGGTTGCGGCCGCGCGTGCGGCTCGTGGCAACGCGCTCCGCGGGCTTCGATCACATCGACCTGCAGGCTTGCCGCCGACGCGGCATTGCCGTGTGCCACGTGCCGGACTATGGGTCTGCCAGCGTCGCCGAACATGCCTTCGCGCTGCTGCTGGGCGTGGCTCGCCATCTGACACAAGCCCACGAGCGGGCGCGCCAAGGTTCGTTCGCTTACCGCGGCCTCACCGGCTTCGAGCTGGAAGGCAAGACGCTGGGCATCGTCGGGCTGGGCCGGATCGGGCGCCACGTGGCCCGTATCGCCCTGGGCTTCGGCATGGAAGTTCTCGCGTACGACCCGGCCCTCGCCCCATCGCTCGACATCACGGCAGCGCCCATCGCCGGCGTCCGCGTGGTGACGTGGGAGCAGATCCTGCAAAGCAGCGATGTTCTGAGCCTTCATGTTCCGGCCACGCAGGCCACGCACCACCTTCTCGATGGGCAGGCCTTCGCGCGCATGAAACCGGGCATGGTACTGATCAACACGGCACGGGGTGCGCTCATCGACGAGGCCGCCCTGCTGCACGCACTGGAGGCAGGTACCGTCGCCGCAGCAGGACTGGACGTGCTGGAACAGGAAGGGGATCTGTCTCCCGAAGTGCCCACGGGCTGCGGCGGACTGGGTTGCGATACCGGCTGGTCGGCATCCAGCCCACTGCTGACGCATCCGCGTGTGCTCGTGACACCGCATGTCGGGTTCAATACGTCGGAGGCGATCGCGCGCATCCTCGACGAGACCATCTCGAACATCGCAGCCTGGCATGCGGGCCGCCTGCGCAACAGGTTGGATGAGCCATGACGCGACCGAACCGCCCCGTTTCCACCGTGCGTCTTGCGGGCCGCCCAACGCAACGCTCGGCGCTGCGCCGGGCCACGCAGATCGCTATGGCCCTGAGCGGGCTCCTGCTCTGGGTGGCCTGGCACCGGGGCCTGATGCGCTGCGATACCCACCGGGCGGCCGACCGCTTCGCCGAAGTGCTGCAGCGATTGGGCACGACCTTCGTGAAGCTGGGCCAGCATCTCAGCCTACGGGCCGACATTCTGGCGCCCGATGCGCAAGAGGCTCTGGCCAGCCTGCAGGCCAATGTGGCGCCGTTTCCTCCCGAGCAGGCGGTCCAGGAGGTCGAGGCGGCGCTCGGCCGCCCATGGCAGCAGGTCTTCGCACGCTTCGACATGCACGCGCTCGCCGCGGCCTCGATCGCCCAGATTCATCGTGCAGCCCTGCCGGACGGAACGGAAGTGGTGGTGAAGATCCGCCGTCCTGGCGCGGCCGAGCAGGCCGAGACCGACATGCGCATCCTGCGCCGCATCGTCCTGGTCATGCAGGGGCTCGTGCCCTCGCTGCGTCGCTGGGGGCTGGCAGCCATCGTGGACGAGGTTGCGGCCAACTTCCGCTACGAGATGGATTTGTCGCGCGAGGCAGCTTCCGTGCGACGTTTCGCCGACGCCTGGCGCGGCTCTGCCGACATCGTGATCCCCGACGTGGTGGACGGCCTGTGCACGCAGACCGTCATGGTCCAGCAGTTCAGCCACGGAGCTCACCTGCACGGTCTGCCTTCGCCCACCGCGGTGGCGGCCGCGGGCAAACTCGTGGACAGCTACGTCGCCCAGATCTTCCGCGATGGCTTCTTCCACGGCGACCCCCATCCCGGCAACGTCTTCGTGATGGACGATGGCCGCATCTGCCTGCACGACTTCGGCATCGTGGGCCGGGTCGACGGCAACATGCGGCGGGCGCTGGTGGCGTTCGCCCTGGCCTTCGTCGAGCAGGATGCCGAATGGGTGGTCGATGCCTGGCTCGACCTGGGCCTGCTCGGCGACGGCACCGATCGGGCCGTGTTCGTGCCTGTCGTGCGTGCCCTGGTCGCAGACTGCGCACAGAGGCCGCTGAAGGACTGGTCGCTCTCAGGTGCTCTCGCGCAGCTCGTGGCGGCGGGCCGGACCCAGGAAGTCCGGCTGCCCAGGGACCTCCTCGTGCTCACGCGTACCCTGTTGTTGCTCGAAGGGACGGTGCGCCTGCTGGCACCCGAGTTTTCCATCATCGAAGCCATCTCTCGCCACACGACCACGGGCGTCTTCGACGAGCCCAAGTCTGCGGCATCGCAGCGTCTGCCCTATGAACTGGGGAACGCGGCCCACGCCCTGCCCTCCCTGCTGGCGCGGCGTCTGCACAGCGTCTTGCGGCAGGGTGACCTGCTGCAACTGTCGATCAAGCCGGATGCCAGGATGCTGAGCGGGATCGACCGCCTCGGCCGTCGCGTCGCGCTGGCGCTCGTGACGCTCGGCCTGTACATCGCATCGAGCTTGTTGATGCAGCACGGCGTGGGCCCGCGCTGGGGCGACATGCCGGTACTCGCGCTGCTGGGCTATGCGCTGGCGATCCGGTTCACGTTTTCCATCGCGCGCAGCCGCGGCTGAGGCGCCTCATCAAGCAAGGAGTCAGGCATGAACAAGGTTAGAGTGGCGGTGAACGGATACGGTGTGATCGGCAAGCGGGTGGCGGATGCGGTCGCACTCCAGGAGGACATGGCGCTAGCCGGCGTCGCGGATGTGGTGCATGACTATCGCCTGCAGGTGGCCGCGCAGCGCGCTTTCCCGATTTACGCGGCGACCGCTGAAGCCGCACAATCGATGCGTGCTGCGGGGCTTCCTGTCGCGGGCGATCTGGCCGACCTGCTCGCCAACGCGGACGTCGTGGTCGATTGCACACCCAAGAAAGTCGCCGCGGTCAACAAGAGGGCGTACGACGCTGCCGGTGTGAAGTCCATCTTCCATGGCGGCGAGTCCCACGCGTTGACCGGTCATTCGTTCGTCGCGCAGGAGAACTACGCAACCGCGATCGGCCGCACCTCCACCCGGGTGGTGTCCTGCAACACGACGTCGATCGTGCGCACCCTGGGGGCGCTTCGGACAGCGGGCCTGCTCAAGCGAGCCCGCGGGACGCTGATCCGCCGGGCTTCCGACCCGTGGGAAGCGCATGCGGAGGGCATCATCAACACGCTCGTGCCGGAGAAGACGATCCCCAGCCATCAGGGACCGGACGCGCGCACTGTGATCCCGGACCTGGACGTCGTCACGATCGCGGTCAAGGCGCCGCACAACAGCAGCCACCTGCACACCTGGTGGGCCGAACTGACGAGGCCGGCCACGCGCGACGAGGTGCTGGCGGCCTTTCGCGCTGCGCCACGGATCGCGTTCGTGCGATCCTCGGATGGTCTCGTGGCCCTCAACAGCACGGTGGAACTGATGGCCGATCTCGGCCGCCCGCGCGGCGACCTGTGGGAGGTCGCGTTGTGGGAGGACGTGCTTTCGGTCGATGGCGATCAGGCGTACTACACCTACCAGGTCTTCAACCAGGCGATCGTGATTCCCGAAACCATCGATGCCATTCGCGCCTTGAGCGGCATCGAGACCGATCCCCAGGTGTCGATGGCGCGCACCGATGCTTCGCTGGGACTGCAGCGTGATTTCATCCGCGACCGCGTCCAGGTTCGACGATGAGTGAATTCGATGATCCCGCGCTGGTCGGGCTCGGGCTGGCACTCGCTTCGGGACTTCTGATCGGCCTGGAACGGGGATGGCAGCAACGCGAGCGGCCCGAGGGACATCGCGTCGCGGGCGTTCGCACCTTTGCGCTGATCGGCCTGCTCGGCGGCCTTGGCGGGCTGCTGGCCCAGCGCTGGGGAGCCGGCATGCTCATCGCGCTGCTCGTACTCGTCGGGGTGTATCTGGTGGTGGGCTACCTGGTGACGGCGCATATGCATGCCGTGATGGGACTGACCACGTCCGTCGCCGCCCTTGCGACTTTCGCCATCGGGGCGCTGGCGACCAGTGGCGCTTGGCACGTTTCGGCGGTCGCCGCCGTGGTCGTGCTGGCGCTGCTGCGTTTCAAGCAGCTCTTGCACGCCGGCGTCGGCAAGCTGTCCGAGGCGGAGATCAGCAGCGGCACGCAGTTGCTGTTGATCAGCGTGGTCGTACTGCCCGTACTCCCTGATCGTGGCTTTGGCCCCTATGAGGCGTTGAATCCCTATCGCCTTTGGTGGGCCGTTGTCCTGCTGGCAGTGCTGTCGTTCGCTGGGTTCGTCCTGATGCGCTCGCTCGGCAGGAAACGAGGGCTGGTATTCACAGCGCTGCTCGGCGGGATCGTGTCGAGCACCGCCACCACGGCCACGTTGGCGCGCTGGGCCGGGCAGACGCCAGGCTGGCGTCCACTGGCAGCGGCGGGGGCGGCGCTCGCCTGCGCAGCCATGTTTGCGCGCATGGCGGCTCTCGTCGCCATAGCAGCCCCCGGCATCGGCTGGGACCCGGTGGTCATCTTCGTGGCCATGGCCGTGGCTGGCGGTGTTCTGGGGACGTTCCTGGCGGCGCGGTCGCCCGCCGACGACTTGCCCGAACTTCAGCTTGGCAACCCATTGCAGCTGCGCTCCGCGCTCCAGTTCGCAGCCTTCCTGGCCGCGGTGATGCTGGCAGGCCGCTTTCTTGCCGATCGCTTCGGGGATGCTGGCGTCATGCTGACCGCCGCTGCCTCGGGTCTGGTGGACGTCGATGCGATCACGCTCTCGATTGGCCGCCTGGTGACCGAGGGCGCCGTCACCGCCGTTTCGGCCACCCTGGCCTTGTTCATCGCCGCATCCGTCAATCAGGTCACCAAACTTGTCCTGTTGATGTCGCTGGCCGGTAGGGCGCTCGCATGGAGAGTGCTGCCGTCGTACGCGGCCATGGCTGCTGCTGGCTTTGCCGTCGCCCTGGGCTTGACCTGAAACAGCGATCAGCTATCGAAGGCCACCGATCGCGCCAGACTCTCCTGCGCTTCAAGAGCAGACAGCCTGCCCTTGAGCGCCGCCTGGATGACGCCGAAGGCGTCACCGCCCAGCGCCACCCGAAGCGGTGGCTTCTCGCTCGTGGCCGTGTCGAAGATCCGGTGCGCGATCTTCTGCGGATCGAGCGTGTACAACTCGTCACCCGCGTTCTCGAACATCGCGCGAATCTGTCCAGCAGGCGTGTCCTGATAGGCGGGGTTCGCCAGCGCGTACTGCAAATTGCGGCTGAAGCTCGTGCGTGCGCCGCCGGTTCAATGAGTGTGACGAAGACCCCAAACCCCTCCAGTTCCTGGCGAAGGCATTCGCTGAAGCCTTCCAGACCCCATTTCGCGGCGTGGTAAAGACTGCTGGTCGGCAGGGAGCCTTGGCCACTGGCGCTGGAGATTTGGATGATCCGACCGGCTCGCCGTGTGCGCATGGCGGGAATGAAGGCCCGCGTGACGTGCACCGGCGCCAGCAGGTTGAGGCTGATCTGCCCTTCGATGTCCGCGTCGGAAAACACTTCGGTGGCGCCGATGATGCCGCCGCCGGCGTTGTTGACCAGGACATCGGCCGGGCGGCGGGCCTCGGCGCGCTGGACCACGGGTGCGATGTCCCCCTTCACGGTCACGTCGAGCCGTTCGACAACGAGCTGGTCACCGTAGCGTGCTGCCAGGTCGTCGAGCGTCTCGGGACGCCTGACGGTGGCCGTGAGGTCATCCCCCGAAGCCAGGATGATTTCGGCAAGATGGCGACCGATGCCGCTGGATGCGCCGGTGAAGAACCAATGTCTGGACATAAATGCACTAATGTCCATAGAATTTGAGTCATGAGCAGTTTGATCACCGCACCGGCCGTTTTGGCGCATCTTGAGCCTTTGGAGGGCTTGGTGCTACCCCTTCACCTGTCAGGCGAGCGGGGGCGCAATCGGGGGCAGGGTCTACCCCAAGTCGCAGCCAATGACGACCGTACTGCGGTTTTGGCCTGGCTCGCGCGCTACAGGGATTCCGGCTCTTCTAGCGAATAGTAGTGATGGAAATCGCCGTACGTCTGTAGACGGCAATTTCGACGTACGACATTTATCGAGTGCATCACTAGTATTCGCTAGAAGAGCCGGGATTCCCCAGCCACGCTGGCCAGCTACCGCAAGGAGGCGGAAAGGCTGTTGCTCTGGTGCGTGCACCAGCACGGTAAGGCCCTGTCCGATCTGACCCATGAGGACTTCCTCGCATACGAGAGCTTCCTTGGAGACCCACAGCCGGCCGACCGCTGGGTCATGCAAGTCGCCCAGAAGGCACCCAGGTCCTCGCCCAACTGGCGTCCTTTCGCCAAGCCGCTGGACCGGCAGAGCCAGCGCCAAGCACTTTCGATTCTTAACGGCCTGTTCAACTGGCTGGTTCAGGCGGGGTACTTGGCGGGAAATCCCCTTGCCCTTAGGCGTCGCAAGACAGTCGTTGGGGCGACTAAGACGAGCCGCTTCCTGCCGCACGAACATTGGGCCCAAGTGCGTACAACGATTCAGATGCTTCCTACGGCAACACCGCGCTTATTGATCGGGCCCCATAAAGATTGAACTTTCTGCTGATTTTCGCGTTCGAAGCAGCATGGACAAAGAAGACGCGAGATACCAAACCCTGGAGCAGCTTCACGAGCGGCGCAAGCAAGTCATCCGACTGCACAAACGGGGCATCAAAGTCATGGAACTGGTGCAGATGTCGGGCTTGAGCTACCCGGCTGTGCGCAAGGTGCTTGATCTGTTCGAGCAAGGCGGCTGGCCAGCCATCAAACCAGCCGGTCGTGGTCGCACGAAAGGCGATGCCCGATTGCTCACGCCCGAGCAAGAAGTCCACATCCAAAAGACCATCTGCGACAAACGTCCCGAGCAATTGAAGATGGACTTCTTCCTGTGGAGTCGCGCCGCCGTGATGCAGCTTATCGAACAGGAATGTGGCTTGAAATTGGGTGTGCGCACCGTGGGCAAATACCTGGCACGCTGGGGTTTCACCCCACAAAAGCCCATCAAGAAGGCATACGAACAACGCCCCGAAGCCGTCAAGGCCTGGCTAGATGAACACTACCCGGCCATCGAGGCCAAGGCCAAGGCTGAGGGCGGCGAAATCCACTGGGGCGATGAGACCGCACTGGTCAACACCGATGTACGCGGCAGGAGCTATGCACCAGCAGGTGAGACACCCGTGGCGTTCACGGTGGGCAGCACACGCCAGAAGCTGTCGATGATCGCCACGGTGACCAACCGGGGCAAGGCACGCTGGATGATCATTGACGAGGCCTTCAACAGCGACAAGTTGATTGAGTTCCTGGAGGCCTTGATCAAGGACGCGGGCAAGAAGGTGTTCCTGATCCTTGACAACCTGCGTGTACATCACAGCAAACCGGTCAAGGCGTGGCTGGCAGAGAGAAAGGAACAGATCGAGGTGTTCTACCTGCCCAGCTACAGCCCGGAACTCAACCCAGAAGAGCGTTTGAACGCCGACCTCAAGCAGGCCATGGGCAAGCGGGTCCCGGTCAGAACAAAGGCAAAACTGCGCGATGCGGCCAACGAACACATGGCCATGCTGGAGAAGTCACCCGAGCGGGTGATGAGCTACTTTCAGGATCCCCGCGTCAAATATGCCGCCGCTTGAGACTTCATGGGGCCGGAGCAATAGCATCGCAGGCGGCTCGCTACCGCTGGCTGTTCTCATTGCTGTACATCGCAGGACTTCGGATTTCAGAGGTTTGCGATCACACCATGGGGGACTTTTACTGGCGAAGGGGCGCCGATGGCAAAGAGCGTTGGTGGCTTGCAGTGCGCGGCAAGGGAGAAAAAGATCGGAGCATTCGTGCCACGGATGAGTTGGTCTTGGAACTGATGAGATACCGCAGCGCGAACGGGTTACCGCCACTTCCGCGCGAGGGGGACCCGCTGCCTCTACTCTTGCCGCTGATTGGAGGGGCTAAACCTATGGGACGTAGTGCCGTCCACGAACTCATCAAGAACGTGTTTCGCGAGACCGCGACGCGCTTGCGCGCCCTCGGACCCGATCACGAGGCGACTGCGGCTCATGTGGAGAAAGCCTCTGCGCACTGGATGCGGCATACAGCAGGCACCCATCAGAGTGACAACATGGATTTGAAGGCTGTGCGCGACAACCTGGGCCATGCCAACATTGCCACTACAAGCATCTACATCCACACGGAAGACGATAAACGGCACGACCAGACCTCTAAAGAGCACAAGCTCGGGTGGATGCACCCGTGAGATTCACTCGCTTACATGAATGCGGATCATTTTTTTCATGTGGCGAATGAAAATGTCTCTGTGCGTAGCAGATGGCGCCCATGGTGATTCAATTTTCCACTAAACTGAATCATTAACGATGTTGACCCGTGGAACACCTTTCTGAAGTCCTCAAGATCCTGGATGGCGCCCTGAAGTCCAACCAAAGCATGGCTGCGAACTATGCGGGCCTTCTGGCAGACAAGCTCGAACGCAGTGGCAGCCGTCGCGAAGCGTCCGCCATCCGTGAGCGTTTAGCGCGTGTGCCCGCTGCGCTCATTTCAGCGCAGCGCGGCGCACAAGCCCCTGGGTCGTTGGGCGGACTTCCTGTGGATGGCGACAGTCGCTTGAACACGGTAGATGTCAGTCGTCCTTCCGTCGGCGAAGTCCAGTTGCTGCTGCCAAGTGGACTTCAAGCAAGACTGCAGGAATTTCTTTCGTCGGTTTTGCACCATGACAAGCTGCAGGCGGCCGGGGTTTCGCAGCCCCATCGTTTGGTGATGCATGGCCCTCCTGGTACTGGCAAAACCCAGACAGCCAGGTGGATCGCTGCCCAACTGCATCTGCCCCTTCTGACGGTACGTTGCGATACCTTGATCAGCAGTTTACTGGGGCAGACCAGCCGCAACCTTCGACGCGTATTCGACTACGCGCAGGAGGTTCCTTGCGTCCTTTTCCTTGATGAGTTCGACGCGCTAGCGACCGCACGCGGCAACGAGCGTGATGTGGGTGAGCTTCAGCGCGTGGTGATTGCCCTGTTGCAAAACATTGATGCGCTACCTGACGAGACCATTCTCTTGGCTGCGACCAATCACGATCAGCTCCTCGACTACGCCATCTGGAGACGCTTTACGTTCCGGCTCGCCATGCCGATGCCGGATCAGGAATTGCGAGAGCAGCTATGGGCTCAGTTCCTCGGAGCTTATGTACCTTCCCAGTTGAGCGTTGACCAACTGGCTCAGCGCTCGTCAGGACTTTCAGGCGCCGCCATTGAGCAAGTATGTTTGGATGCCAAGCGGGCGGCTATTCTTGCCGCTAAACCGCAGGTCGAGGAGACAGAGGTGTTTCGCCGGCTTGGATTGATGATGGCGATGATGGAAGGTCAGCGCCTGCATAGTTTGAAATCGGAGATCCAATGGCTGCGCCGTTGGCATCCCAGGTTCTTTTCTCAGAGGGTACTGGCCGCTGCTTACGGGGTGTCGCAGCGACAGATAAGAAATGCAATCGAGGAGGAGGATGGCCATGGCGACCAAGGAGATGAAAGCGCCACTTAGCGCGCAAAGTACCAATCCGTTTCATCGGATTCCCTTTCAAAATGCGGATCTTTCCGCACCAGAAAACGGCGGTGGCAGCCTCCGGGAACTGGTCCCCGTAACAGCAGAGTACCGCGAAGCGCTCGTGGGCACATTGGAAAATGCTGCCAGTGCGCTACGCCCGGAGATTGAGCGCTATCCGCACTCGCCAGGGGTGCTGATTCTCAAGTTGCGAGACACCGCGATCGCAAAATCCCACCGACCAAATACTCTGGCAGCAGAAGCTGGTCTCCAACCTGCCGGTGTCGGACGTATCGAGGAGATGCTGGTTGCTGCAAACGCAGCTAGCGTCCAGGCACTCGCCCGGGTTATCCGTACCCGCGAGACGCAGCAGATCAAGGCCAACCTCTCCGCGATTGAGAAAATTCACGCTTGGGACAAAACGCGCCGCATGGTGGGCACGGTTGCAGAATTGCGCGCTCGTGGTCGAGTGTTGCTGAGCCTATTTCGCTACCATGCAGCGGACGCTACGGCACGCAACGTGGATGCGTTGCGCGCCGTTCTGCTGCAACACAACATACATTCAGTGGAGATCCCACAGCGTTGGGGCCCTCCTGTCATGCGCGTTGACCTGGCTGCAATCGGTGATCAGGCGATGGAAGCGCTGAGCATGTTTCCGGGTCTGAGATCCATCTTTCCCGAACCGAGAATACATACCAGTGCGGCTGCCTTCGGCATTGGTCCTGGTCCGCTGCCGCTGCCGCCAGCCGGTGTCGAGCATCCTGTCGTGGGCGTCTTCGATACCGGGACTGCCGCCAGCGCGACGAGTCTGAGGCCGTGGATCGCTTCCACGACTTCGTACGTGCTCCCTCCGGACACAGACTATGTACATGGAACGGCTGTCGCGTCACTGGTAGCTGGCGCCAAGATCCTCAACGGGGACCATGCATGGCTTCCAACCACAAGGTGCCAAGTGCACGACACATGCGGATTGGAGGCGGCTGGAGGCAACACGACGGATCTGATAGTTCGCCTTGCGGAAGCGGTTCGCAATGCGCCTCATGTGAAGGTATGGAACCTCTCCCTGGGAGGTGCTCAGATTGGGGACCATGAGTTCAGCTACTTTGCGCAACAATTGGATGCGCTGAGCGATGAACATCAGGTCCTCTTCGTTGTCGCAGCTGGGAACTATACAGGCTTGCCTCGCCGAGGCTGGCCAGTCGCCGACCTGCATCTTGAGGACCGGCTGAGCAGTCCGGGCGACTCCGTGCGCGCCCTCACGGTCGGTGCCGTTGCGCATCTCGATTCGCCCGGTGCGATGGTGGCAGCAGGCCATCCTGCGCCTTACTCCCGTCGGGGCCCGGGGCCTGTATTTACACCCAAACCGGATTTAGTCCACGCTGGAGGTGGTGTGCATGAACAGTGGGACGTTGGACCGAGCAGCTTGCAAATGCTCCACCCTTTTGACGCGCTGTACGGCAGTTTCGGAACAAGCTTCGCCACGCCGATTGTGAGTTCGGTGGCCGGTCACGTGTGGCAAAGCCTCGATGGAAATCCCGACGTAGCAGTCGCTCCTCACATGGTGAAGGCACTGCTGATCCATGCTGCGCGCTTGGCTTCTCCAGACTATGGCGCTCTAGAAAGGCGCTACTATGGGTGCGGTATTCCGCAAGACGCGTTGTCCGCCCTTTATGACAGCGATGACTGCTTCACGATGATGTTTGAAGCGTTGGTGGTGCCTGGCTTCAAATGGCGCAAAACTCCTTATCCCATCCCCGCCTCGTTGATGCACAACGGAAAGCTCAGGGCCGAGGTGATCATCACTGCTGCCTACTCGCCACCGTTGGACCCCAATGCCGGGGCCGAGTACGTACGTGCCAATGTCAACGTGAGTTTTGGTGTGCTGGATGGCTCGCGGATTTCCGGAAAGGTTCCCATGGAGGGTGAAGCGGGGACCACTGGTTACGAAGCCGCTCAAATCGAGCACGGCGGCAAATGGTCTCCGGTCAAACTGCACCGCAAGAAATTCCCGCAAGGGGTGGCAGGTGATCAGTGGGCCATCCAACTAGACGCGTTACTGCGGGCTATTGATCGGGCCCCATAAAGATTGAACTTTCTGCTGATTTTCGCGTTCGAAGCAGCATGGACAAAGAAGACGCGAGATACCAAACCCTGGAGCAGCTTCACGAGCGGCGCAAGCAAGTCATCCGACTGCACAAACGGGGCATCAAAGTCATGGAACTGGTGCAGATGTCGGGCTTGAGCTACCCGGCTGTGCGCAAGGTGCTTGATCTGTTCGAGCAAGGCGGCTGGCCAGCCATAAAACCAGCCGGTCGTGGTCGCACGAAAGGCGATGCCCGATTGCTCACGCCCGAGCAAGAAGTCCACATCCAAAAGACCATCTGCGACAAACGTCCCGAGCAATTGAAGATGGACTTCTTCCTGTGGAGTCGCGCCGCCGTGATGCAGCTTATCGAACAGGAATGTGGCTTGAAATTGGGTGTGCGCACCGTGGGCAAATACCTGGCACGCTGGGGTTTCACCCCACAAAAGCCCATCAAGAAGGCATACGAACAACGCCCCGAAGCCGTCAAGGCCTGGCTAGATGAACACTACCCGGCCATCGAGGCCAAGGCCAAGGCTGAGGGCGGCGAAATCCACTGGGGCGATGAGACCGCACTGGTCAACACCGATGTACGCGGCAGGAGCTATGCACCAGCAGGTGAGACACCCGTGGCGTTCACGGTGGGCAGCACACGCCAGAAGCTGTCGATGATCGCCACGGTGACCAACCGGGGCAAGGCACGCTGGATGATCATTGACGAGGCCTTCAACAGCGACAAGTTGATTGAGTTCCTGGAGGCCTTGATCAAGGACGCGGGCAAGAAGGTGTTCCTGATCCTTGACAACCTGCGTGTACATCACAGCAAACCGGTCAAGGCGTGGCTGGCAGAGAGAAAGGAACAGATCGAGGTGTTCTACCTGCCCAGCTACAGCCCGGAACTCAACCCAGAAGAGCGTTTGAACGCCGACCTCAAGCAGGCCATGGGCAAGCGGGTCCCGGTCAGAACAAAGGCAAAACTGCGCGATGCGGCCAACGAACACATGGCCATGCTGGAGAAGTCACCCGAGCGGGTGATGAGCTACTTTCAGGATCCCCGCGTCAAATATGCCGCCGCTTGAGACTTCATGGGGCCGGAGCAATAACGAGCCACCTTTGGCCGAACCCTTGAATGTCGCCCTTGTCGTAAGCCTACGTTCACTCGACGCCAACCGCCAAGTTCATGCCGACGGGGTGCGTGCTCTGGTTCAATCCAATTGGGTCCGTCAGCATTTGCCTGTCAGAGTTCCCGTTCAGGTGTGACCAGTCGGCTGCGCATTGAGGGCATGGTGTATTCGGGCGGCTTTGTACCGCGATCACTCGCCAGGATCGAGCACTGAACGCGAAGCCCTAAAACGGTACGTCGTCCAGAGTTGGCTGCAGATGCTGCTGCAGGTATTCAAGCTTGACCAGCAGTTCGTCAAAGGTGATCACCTCCACATCCTTACAGGCGTTGCGGAACACCTCAAAGCAACGCAGTTCATTCTCTTCTACTGGCCGGCGTCCAGCGAGCACTATGCATCTGACGACATCTGCTCGGGAGGAACGCAAGGTCGGATTGTCAAAGGCGTGTTCCTTCCATCGCATGCGCAACTCGCTTTGCTGATGCAACACTTGCGTGATAGCGCCGCTCAGCTCCGAGTCTGGTCCAAATACATTCGGTGGCCTATAGGCTCGGGAACGCATCAAGGGAGCATCTGGAGTTTTGATTTCCACAATGGCGAGCGCCAGGCCTTGCTCTCTGAATAGAAAGTCACCAATCTGTGCTCCCGTTCCCGCAAGCGTAGATCCTTGGGCGTGAAACTGGGTGTGAGACAGCTCGACGGGCCGAGCGAAAGCCAGGCTCAGGACAAACTTGTGTTTCTCAAAGAAGCGTTGCCACTGTGCGTCCTTGAGGCTCTTGTTGAGCATTTCCCGGTACTGCCCAATCATGGCGGTCAGCGTAGCTCTTTCGATTTCCGCGTGCAGTCTCAGTAACTCAGAAGGCGCCTCGGCAGCCAGCACATCGACCTGCTTTTGTACGGATTGAATGCTAGCGCGCCGCTCCGCGCGCTCGCGATACGCGGTCTGAACTGCGTTCTCTCTTCGTACCTGCACCAATGGCGGTGCTTTGCGCTCAATCCGCTGGAACCTGTCAGGGGCGATCTCTGCGAGCACCTGGTCATGTACCAAGCTGTGCTTGGAATGCTGAATGAGTTGCCGTCCCCTAGTTTTAGTCCGGTTGAAGGCCCTGCGCAGGCTATCCACTTTGTTCTGGTCGATGAACACCGTCCGTCCAAGCGTAGTCGGATCTTTTTGCCGATCACAAGGACGTCAGCCTGCGGTATCAACGACAACGCCTGCCAAACCGAATCAAGATCCTTGATGAGGCCAAGCCCTTCACCGGGTTGATCAAAAATGTTGGATGCCAGTCTCAACGCCACGTGCGCCGCCACGTCTTGTGGATCGTTTGGCAACGTGCCATCCGCGTCATCTTCGTAAATCACGGTCTTGAAACGGCCGTGTTTCGGTGTGAGATAGCGTTTTGTGTGCGGGTTCGCATGTATTGGATACATGACGATGCTGTTTGGAAGGATCGTTGCCAACAAGGGCCATTCAGATTCAGGGCGCTCTTGCCAAAGAAGAATGTCTCGGTCAATCAGCTCGAACGTCTTGAGGTACAGCTTCTTAGCCGGCTCACCTTTTTCAGTCGCGTCGTGAACCTTGAATTGAGCCTCCATGACTTCGTTACCACTCAGAATTGCAGGACCTCCAGCGTCCTCGCTCGTATCTGTATCCATACCGTGTCCCTCCTGATCATTCTTGAATTGGTCCTCATCACAGGTGCTGATGTTAGTGGTCAAAGTCCGGGAGCAAGGCCCGCGTTTCATGTGGGTTTCAGTTCACATCCACTCGGTGTCGCTATGATCGCGTGCTAGTTTTACCTGCAAGCTCTTTAATACATGCGCCGACTGCTCGCAGTCATCCTGTTGCTCTCCTTTTTCTGTCAGGCCTTTGCAACGGCCCGCCAGACGGTCGTACTCGACCACGAGGGGGAGTTCCAGGCGGTGCATGCTGAAATGCATCTGGAAGGCTCCGCCCACCACCATGATGAACACGGTGTGGCGCACCAAGACGATTCCCAGGAGTCGATCCAGCACATGCTGGCGGACGCAGGCCCAGGGACCGCAGCACTTTTCCACGTCCCCCAGCTGTCGCTTCTTCTCGACCGCTCGCCCCCACCGGCCGTGACCGCCGAATCCGTCAGCCCATCTCCTCATCTGGACGGTTTACGACGACCTCCCCGACTGATTTCCTGATCCACCCTTAGCGCCGCGCTTTCCACACGAAAGCGGGGTTGTTCATCGGTGCGGTACTACTTTGATCAGGCGCTGATGCGTCAACGATCCTGGTTTGCCGCCTTTGATCGGTCAGGAATCACGTGCGTTTTGTTATTTCCGGGCTTGCGGTGCGTTGTGCCGCAGGCTGTGCTTTGAGCTGCGTCCTAGTTGGCGCTGCGGTTGCGCAGTCCAATACCGCCCCATCGCTTTCAGCCACGGCATCGCCCATGGCTCCAACACTGGCACAAGCTGTCGAGGCTGCATGGCAGCGCGCCACACAGGCGAGAGAAGCCGAAGGTCAGACACAGCGGGCTACTGCCGAACGGGTGGCGATCTCCAGCCTGTGGGCGGCCCCCCCCGCAGTGGAGTTTTCCTACCGGGATGACCGCTGGCAAACGTCGGCAGGACGCAGGGAAGCCGAGGCCGGCCTGGCGTGGCCGCTGTGGTTACCTGGACAGCGCAATGCACGCGGCGCTGTTGTCGATGCCGACGTGGAGCTGTCCCAAGCTGCTGTTCAAGCGGGGCGCCTGCATTTCGCGGGACTGGTGCGGGAAGCCGCCTGGGGCATTGCCGCGCAAAAGGCCGAGTCCGACCTGGCGGATGCCCAGGTGCGATCTCTGCAGGAGATATCCAACGACGTACGCCGCCGCGTCAAAGCGGGTGATCTGGCCCACGCGGATGGGCTTGCCGCTCAATCCGAGGCTCTGGCTGCGCAATCTGCACAGATGGCTGCACGGCAGCGTCTGAGCGCCAGCCTGTCTCAATGGACAACCCTGACGGGCATAGCCCTGGCGCCTGATCTCACGTCTGTCCCTGTTTCTGATGGTGCTGCAGTTTCACCAGGCGGGGCGCACTTCGCCGTTGAAACGCACCCCGATGCGCGTGTCGCTGCGCTGACGGTTGAGCGCGCTCGCAAGCGGCTGGACGTGGTGGCCGCCACGCGGCGCGACCCTCCAGAGCTCTTGCTGCGCATCCGACAAGACACCCCCGGGCGGGGTGAGTCGGCGCAAAACAGCATCGGCGTCGGCGTGCGCATTCCCCTGGGCACAGCGAGCCGCAACCAACCTCTGCAAGCTGCCGCACTGAGTGAGCTGGACGTAGCGCTGACCACGAAACAGCGAACCGAGGAGCGGCTGGCTGCTGACGCAGCGATGGCGCAGGCTGCGGTGCACACGGCCGAGCAGCAACTGGAGGCAGAGCGCCAGCGCTCGGCACTCCTGCGGGAGCGTGCCACGCTCATTGATCGGTCTTTCAAAGCTGGAGAAACACCGCTGCCGGAGTTGTTGCGCGCGCTCGCTGCAGCTACCCAGGCCGACACCAGCTTCGCGCGCCAGCAAGTGGCTCTAGGCCTGGCCCGCGCCCGCCTCCAGCAATCTCTCGGAATCCTTCCATGAATCTCTTGAATCTATTCCCCTCTCGTTCCCGCCTCTCATTGCTGGGAGCAGGCTTCGCCGTGCTGGTGCTTGCCGGTACACCTAGCTATGCCGCGCCAGGCGCGCACGGCCCCAACGGCGAGCACCTGGATGCCCCCGCTCAAGCAGGTGCCAACAGCGGCCCCGTGCCCAGTTTTGAAGCGCGCTCGGAAGCCTTCGAGTTGGTGGGCCGACTGCAGGGTGGAGAGTTGTCCATCCTGATCAACCGCTTTGCCACCAACGAACCTGTGCTCAACGCCACGGTCGAAGTAGAGACGGGCAATCTCAAGGCCCCTGCCAAGTTCCATGCGGACATGGGCGACTACGCCATCGACGATGCCAACATGCTCAAGGCCCTGGCGGCGCCCGGTGACCACCCCATGGTGGTCACCGTACTGGCGGGCAATGACTCCGATCTTCTAGACGGCAACCTCAAGGTCGCGGGCGCCGCGCTCGATGACCATGGCCACTCCCACGACGACGGTCACGCCCATGGGCCCTCCCGAACGGTCTGGCTGGCTCTGGCCCTGGTCGTCCTGGCGGCGGTCGGTTGGTTCTTTGGTCGCACGCCAAAGGCTGCAGGTACGTCCTCTAAAGGAGGTGCGCTGTGAACTCATCGACGCAAAAAACCAAGGCAACCAGCATGCTCCATGTTTTCGGCTTGAGTGTCATCACGTGCATCGCGGCGATGTTCCCACCTGTTGCCGTTGCAGCGCCGGGTGCCCATGGCCCGAACGGTGAGCATCTGGACGCCCCCACGGCGGTCAACGCATCCGGTTTGATGCGGTTGCCAGACGGTAGTGTCAACGTTCCGATGCTCGCCCAACGGCGCTTGGGCATCCGCACGCAGTTGACACCGGAAACCCAGGCCGCAGCCACCATCGAGTTGTCAGGCCGTGTGGTCGTGGACCCCAATGCGAGCGGTCGTGTCCAGGCGATCCATGGGGGACGGATCGAAGCGGGACCACGCGGTCTGCCGGTTGCCGGTCAGACCGTGCGGCAAGGAGAGGTGCTGGCCTATGTGGCCCATCACGCCGAGCCCTATGCCCTGGCCAACCAGCAGGCCCAGCTCGCCGAGTTGCGCAGTGGCCGGGAACTGGCCGCACAGCGGGTGCAGCGGCTGCAGTCCCTTGAAGGCACGGTGCCGCGCAAGGAGATCGAGGCCGCACGCGCCGAACTGCAGAGCCTCACTGCGCGCGAGAAAAGCATTGGCGCGAGCCTTGCGGCCCGAGAGGCCTTGCGGGCTCCCGTCTCCGGGGTGATTGCCAGGGCCGATGTGACTAAAGGCCAGGTGGTCGAGGCTCGCGAAGTCTTGTTCGAGGTGATTGACCCTGCACGAGTGTTCGTGGAGGCCACCACTGCAGATCCTGGCTTGCCCGCACGCACGGGTACAGCCCACTTGCAGGACGTGCCTGGCGTCAAGTTGCAGCTGATCGGCGCTGCGCGCAGCCTGCGCGATGGCGTGCTGCCAATGACCTTCAGGGCGGTTCCGGATCAATCGGGCAAGGCTTTGCCGCTGGCGGTCGGACAGCCCGTCACCGTCGTGGCCTCGTTGAACGAGCAGGTCAAAGGCTTTGTCCTGCCCGCGCAGGCCGTCGTGCGCAACAGCGCCAACGAACCGGTGGTCTGGATCAAGTCCGGTGCAGAGCGCTACATTCCCCAACCGGTGCAATATCGGTCTTTGGACGCCGCCACGGTGGTCGTCACGCAGGGCCTGGGCGCTGACAACCGCGTGGTGGTGCAAGGTGCACCGCTGATCGCACAGATCCGCTGAACGGAGCCCACGCAATGTTCAATTGGATCGTAAGGAACAGCCTTCACAACCGCCTGTTCGTCCTGGCGGCCGCGGCGCTGCTGATGGTCTACGGGGCTATCACCGCATGGCGCACGCCAGTCGATGTGTTTCCCGACCTCAACAAACCCCTGGTCACCGTCTTGACGGAAGCAGGAGGTATGGCGCCCGAAGAAGTCGAGCAGCTGGTGACCTTCCCTCTGGAGACCGCGCTCAACGGCATGCCGGGGGTCACGCGGGTTCGCTCTACATCTGGGGTTGGCCTGTCCATTCTCTATGCCGAGTTCGATTGGGGGACGGACATCTACCGCAACCGCCAGCTCGTGGCGGAGCGCCTGGCACTGGTGCGGGAGCAACTCCCCGGGGGCATCACGCCCGTCATGGGGCCAGTGTCTTCCATCATGGGCGAAGTCATGCTCATCGCACTGCCGTTGGCAGCAGGCGATGGTAAGGCCGCCGCAGCGACACCCATGCAGGCCCGTGAGTACGCGGACTTCGTGCTGCGCCCAAGACTGCTGTCGATTCCAGGGGTTTCACAGGTCATCCCCATCGGCGGCGAAGTGCGCCAGTTGCGGGTGGAGCCGGACACGGCACGCATGGCACAGTTCGGGGTGACATTGACGCAGATCGAGCAGGCCCTTCGAGGCTTTGCGGGGAATGCGGGAGGTGGCTTCATCGACCTCAACAGCCGTGAATTCCTCATCCGCCACATCGGCCGTACCAGCCGTGTCGAGGACCTGCAGGGCGTGGCGGTGGCCTGGAAGGATGGCCGAGCCATCTTGCTGGAACAGGTGGCCAATGTCCGGTTCGCTGCCGCCATGAAGCGCGGTGACGCCGGATACAGCGGCGTGCCTGCCGTCATCGTCAGTGTGCAAAAGCAGCCTGCGGCCGATACCGTCAAGCTCACCCACGCCATCGAAGCGGCATTGGGGGATCTCAAGCAGGGGCTGCCCGTGGGCTTGGCTGCTCCGAAAGTGTTGTTTCGCCAGGCTGACTTCATTGAGGCGTCCATCGGTAACGTGACCGAGGCCTTGCGGGACGGCGCCATCATGGTGGCCATCGTGTTGTTCGCCTTCCTGTTGTCCGCTCGAACCACTTTGATCTCGCTCGTGGCGATACCCTTGTCGCTGGCCGTCACGGCCATGGTCTTCCGGCTGCTGGACCAGTCCATCAACGTCATGACTCTGGGTGGCTTGGCCATTGCCATTGGCGAGCTGGTAGACGATGCGGTGGTGGATGTGGAGAACATCCTGCGCAGGCTGAAGCAGAACCGTGCCCAGGGCAATCCACTGTCCATGCTGGAGGTCGTACGCCGGGCGAGCGTGGAAGTCCGCTCGGGCATCGTCTACGCCACCGCCATCGTGGTGCTGGTGTTTGTGCCGCTGTTTGCGCTGCCGGGCATCGAAGGTCGCCTGTTCACGCCCCTGGGCATCGCCTACATCGTGTCGGTGCTGGCATCGATGCTGGTCTCAATGACGGTTACGCCCGTGCTGTGCCTTTACCTGTTGCCGGGGATGAAACGGTTGGACCATGGTGACAGCACCCTGGTCGCCTGGCTCAAGTGGCGAGATGCACAAGTGCTGGGCTGGTCGTTTTCTCGCGCCAAGGTGCTGATGGCTGTCGCTGCACTGGCGGTAGCTGCAGCAGCTGCAAGCGTCCCGTTTTTTCCACGCGCCTTTCTGCCTGCCTTCAATGAGGGTTCGCTGGTGCTGGGCATGGTGTTCAACCCAGGCACTGCGCTGGCGGAAGCCAATCGCATGGGCGCGTTGGCGGAGACGCTGATCGCTGAAGTCCCTGAAGTCACCCAGGTCGGGCGCCGGACGGGACGCGCCGAGCTGGATGAACATGCCGAAGGCGTGCATTCGGCCGAGATCGACGTGGACCTGAGGCGATCCGCACGCGACCGAGAAGCCGTCATGGCGGACATCCGTGCCCGTTTGGCCGTCCTTCCGGCCCAGGTGGCCATTGGCCAGCCTATCTCCCACCGCCTGGATCACCTCTTGTCAGGGGTGCGGGCGCAGATCGCGCTCAAGATTTTCGGCGATGACACGGACACCTTGCGGGGCCTGGCTGAGCAGATGCGCCAGGGACTCTCGGGCGTTCCAGGGCTGGTGGATTTGACGGTGGAAAAGCAGGTGCTAATTCCCCAGATCACGGTACGGCTGGATCACCGCAAGGCTGCGCAGGTCGGACTGTCCCCGGGGGAGGTTGTGCGGGTCCTACAGGCCCTGACAGATGGGGCCCATGGTGCGCAGATCGTGGATGGACTTCGCCGCTATGAACTGGTGCTGCGCCTGCCCGATGACAAACGCAGCCCGCAGGATCTGGCGCGAACACTGATCGACACCCCAGCGGGGCAGATACCGGTGTCTGCCATCGCCACGGTCCAGGAAACCGATGGCCCCAACCAGATTGGCCGAGAAAACGGTCGTCGGCGCATCGTCGTTTATGCCAACACGGACGGCTCCGACATGGGCCGCGTCATTGCAGACATTCGTGCGGTGATGGCAAAGACGCCATTGCCACCGGGGACCTTTCTGAGTCTGGAAGGCCAGTTCCAGGCCCAGGAGCAAGCGATGCAACTGATCGTCGGCTTGTCGCTGGTGTCTTTGGCAATGATTTTTCTCGTTCTGTATGTGCGCTACAAGTCGGCGGTGTTGGCAGGAATCATCATGGCCAACATCCCGCTCGCGCTCATCGGCAGCGTGGCAGCGATGTGGCTGGCGGGGGTGAGCCTTTCGGTGGCATCCATGGTGGGCTTCATCACGCTGGCGGGCATTGCCACGCGCAACGGGATTTTGAAGGTCAGCCACTACATCAACCTGTGCAAGTTCGAGGGTGAGGTCTTCGGCCAACCCATGATCGTGCGCGGCTCGCTGGAGCGGTTGACTCCGGTCTTGATGACGGCGCTGGTTGCAGCCTTTGCACTGACGCCGCTGCTGTTGGCCGCCGATGCTCCCGGCAAGGAGATCCTGCACCCGGTGGCGGTCGTGATCTTCGGCGGACTCGTCAGCTCGACCTTGCTGGACACGCTGCTGACGCCCGTGATGTTCTGGCTTTTTGGCGAAGGTGCCACCCGGCGCTTGATTGAGGGCAGCACCGCACAAGCCGAAAGCGAATCCATAGGCCAGGAGGCCTTCTGACTCCAGGCTCCAGCTTAATTCTCACCCACTTTTTGATAGGCCTTGGTGCGCTGCCTTTTGAAGCGCGCCAGTGAAACAAACTCAACGGAAGGAAACCCAAATGACCATGAAAAAGAACTTCTCCCAACTGATGGCAGCCACCGCAATCGTGATGGCATCCCTGACAAGTGCGCCTGCTGCAATGGCCCATGGTGCAGCCGAGCCTGCTCACGGCGGCGTGGTGCAAACCGCCTCCGATCTGTCATTCGAGCTGGTCGCCACCGCTGACGGCGCGGCAATCTACATCGTGGACCACGACGAGGATGCGGACGCATCCAAGTTTGGCGGCAAGATCACCGTGCTCAACGGCACCGAAAAGGCAGAGGCGCCCCTGAAATCTGCAGGCGGCAACAAGCTGGAGGCCAAGGGCGTGAAGTTGGTCAAGGGCACAAAGGTGGTTGCGCTGATCACGACCAACAGCAAAAAGAACGTCACTGTTCGATTCACGGTGAAATAAGACCCATGGCGCGCGGCTCTCTGTCTTTGCCTGCACTGCAAGGTGGTCTGCTGGCCTTGCTGGCTGCAGCCCTGTTTGGCATCAGCACCCCGCTGGTTCAACGCTTGGGTGCCGGGCTGGGCGCGTTCACAACGGCCGCGCTGCTGTATGCAGGGGCGGCTGTCGTGGGTGCCTTGTCCCTGCGGACCGCTGCTCACGAGGCAAGGTTGCAGAGATCCGACGCCGGGCGCCTCATCGCCATGGCGGGGTTCGGTGCCGCTCTGGGTCCTGTCGCCCTGGCCTGGGGCCTTCAACACACCAGTGGTGCCAGTGCCTCGCTCATGCTCACTCTGGAAGCCCTGTTCACTGCCACACTGGCGTGGTGGCTGTACAGCGAGACCATGGACCGCCGTGTGTGGGCTGCCATGCTTCTTTTGCTGGCCGGTGGCATGGCTTTGGTCATGGACCAGGGCCTGCAGGGCGGCACGCAGCTGCTCGGTCTGCTTGCGGTGCTACTGGCGACGGTGGCCTGGGGCGTGGACAACACCCTGTCCCGGGGACTGGCCGAGCGCGATCCCAGCCAGGTCGTGATGGCGAAGGCCTTGCTCGGTGCCGCTGCGACAGCATGTCTTGCCATTGCGTGGGGCGAGCCTTTGCCCTCCCTGAAGGCAGCTCTAGGGCTCTTTGCCGTGGGGGCCACGGGGTATGGCTTGAGTCTTCGGTTCTACCTTCTGGCGCAGCGGGCTTTTGGGGCGGCGCGGACTGGCTCCGTGTTCGCCTTTGCACCTTTCATCGGTGCGGCTGTAGCGTTCGGCTTCGGTGAACGGTCTGCGGGGTGGCTGATGCTGCTCGGTGGTCTTCTGATGCTTGCGGGGGTGCTGCTGCATTTGGCCGAGAGCCACGGGCATGAACATACGCACGAGCCGATGGAGCATGAGCACGCCCACCGTCATGACGATGGACACCATTCGCACGTTCATGACGTGATGCCCACGGGGAGCCACAGCCATGTGCACTTCCATGAGCCGGTCACCCACGCCCATCCCCATGCGCCGGATGTTCACCACCAGCACAGGCATTGACCAGACCAGATGTCCCAAGACTGTGGCAAAGGAACTTTGACGATGAAAAACTCGATGCTGTCGATTGCTACTGCGCTGGCTTTGCTGGTGCTTTCAGGCTGTAGCACCCCAGTCTATGAAAACCAATACGCTGTGTCCGAAGGCTGGAGAATCGGCAAGGTCACCAAACTGGTCACCGCAGAAGAATTCTTGAAGACAGGTAGCCCTCGCTGCCAGGGAATGGAGATTCGCCCCAATGACCGCTTTGCATTCATCCAAAGGCAAGTGACCCGAGCGCGCGGGCACTTCGCCAAAGTGGACCCGGACTCCGGCATCGCAGTGGGCGACGAGGTTTACTACAACGCATGGGACTGTGACCAACCTCAATTGGTGCCAAGGCTCCTAAAGGGCCTATGACGGAGCGTGCGCCGTAGAGGCTGATGAGACTCGTCATCGAGCAGGTGGCGGCAAGCTCTTTCTGACCGGGCCCGCATACACCACGCGCCTGGCATCGCGGTACTGCAGTTTGTCGCCCACGCGCACCACATCAAAGCAGACTGGGGACTCCTTGTTGACCTTGGGCCGCAAGAGGCAGCGTTGATTGTTCTGCGCGCTACAGCGTCCGGCGCTTGTGCGGCCGTTTTCTGAACGCCTCAGGCGAACATCCAGGAAGTAGTCATCGCTCCAATGGCGCCCTTCGGTGACATGGTGCCCGCCCACCGCTTAACGGATCTGCGCCGTGTTTAGCTTGGTTTCAGGGGGCGCTGCGAAGGCCATGGGCGCCAGTATCCCGCCCAGAAAATATACGCACAGCCCCCCGCGAAAGCAGCGGGGGCGCCGCGAAAGTGCCTGCCGTCATGCCACCATGCTTGAAGGCCAGTTGTGCGTCTCTGCCTAGCAGTATTCTGGGAGCGTGCTGCGGGATTGTTGATGCTGCCGGGCGGAGTTGTGATGCTGGCGCGAGTGGTGCTGCGTTTGGCGGAAAGCCATGGTCACGAGCACACCCATGAGCCTATGACCCACGCTCACCCCCACGCACCAGATGTGCACCATCAGCACGTTCACAGAACCTCTTGAGTTCGACCGGATAGCGATGGACATACGCGGTCTACATCTGACAGGATCCGTTGTCGGATCTGGCGCTAGTCCTTACCTCTTCCAAGAACGCAGCAGCAACGCATTGGTCACCACACTCACGCTGCTGAGGGCCATAGCTGCTCCCGCCACCATGGGATTCAACAGGCCAAATGCAGCCAAGGGGATCCCGACCACGTTGTACGCGAATGCCCAGAAAAGGTTCTGACGGATCTTTGCGTACGTGCGCCGAGAGATGTCGATGGCATCTGCGATCAACGCGGGGTCACCATGCATCAGCGTGATCCCCGCAGCATGCATGGCCACGTCGGTGCCCGTGGACATGGCAATTCCCACATTCGCCGCAGCCAGAGCGGGCGCGTCGTTGATGCCGTCACCCACCATCGCAACGTGCCTGCCACCTGACTTGAGCTGCGCCACGATATCCGCCTTGCCTTCCGGCAGCACATCAGCACGAACCTGATCGATGCCCAACGCGCTGGCTACTGCGCTTGCGCTTCCCTTGTTGTCCCCGGTGACCAAGACGGTCTGGATGCCCAGAGCATGCAGTTGGGCAATGGCCTGTTGTGAGCTGGGCTTCACTGTGTCTCCAAATGCCAATAAACCCATCACTTCTGGCGCATCGGTCACGTCAGCCAACCAGGATACTGTGCGGCCCTCTTGTTGCATCTGTACTGCAGCCCCGGTCAGACTGGCCATGTTGACATCCAACTCCTCCATGTAACGTGTACTCCCGAGGCGGATCTGGCGTCCTTTGATGACAGCAGACATGCCTCTGCCAGCTACCGCTGTGACCTCAGTGGCACGAGGAACGGTCACACCCTGGGTGCGTGCAGCGTCCATCACGGCCTTGGCCAGTGGATGCTCGCTGCCGTTCTGAATGGCCGCAGCAAACGGCAGTAACTGATCCTGGAGGCCTTCGGCAGGCATCGCAGCCGTCAAAGTGGGCTTCCCCTCGGTCAGGGTGCCGGTCTTGTCGAACGCCACGGTGTCGATGTGGTGGGCAACCTCCAGTGCTTCTGCATCCTTGATCAGAATACCGTGGCGTGCTGCAACGCCGGTGCCCGCCATGATCGCGGTGGGAGTAGCCAAACCCAGCGCACAAGGGCACGCAATGACAAGTACCGCGACAGCATTGAGGATCGCCTGTTCCCAGTTGCCAGTGGCAAAGCCCCAGCCCATCAGTGTGATGGCAGCAAGGCCGAGCACCACGGGCACAAAGACCGCACTCACTTCATCCACAATCCGCTGGATGGGAGCCTTCTTCGCCTGCGCCGACTCAACCATCCGCACGATGCGCGACAGAGTTGACTCTGCGCCTATCGCAGTCGTCCGTACCAACAACAAGCCCTCCGCGTTCACGGAGCCTCCCGTCACCTTGTCACCGACGTGCTTCGCCACAGGCAGGCTCTCCCCGGTGATCAATGACTCATCCACCTGGCTTGCGCCTTCGATCACCGAGCCGTCTACCGGGACTCTCTCCCCTGGGCGGACAACCACCGTATCACCTACTTTCACGCGTGAGAGTGGTAGATCAATGTCACCGGCATCAGTGCGCACACGTGCAATTTCTGGGCGCAGCGCATGCAGCGCCCGGATCGCTTCGGTGGTTTGTCGCTTGGCTCGGGCTTCCAGCCACTTCCCGAGGAGCACTAGCGTGACAATGACAGAGGAGGCTTCAAAGTACAGGTGGGGTGTGCCGTGCTCAGCGTGCTTGACCAGCAGGTACAGGCTCAAACCGAACCCGGCCGACGTACCCAATGCGACCAGCAGATCCATGTTGCCTGCGCCTGCACGAAGAGCCTTCCAGCCAGCGCGGTAGAACCTCGCGCCCAGCCAGAACTGCACAGGCGTGGCCAGGGCCAGTTGAATCCAGCCGTTGAGTGTCCAGTCTTGACCGAACAGCATGCCAAGCATGGGCAATACCAGGGGGAAGGACAGACCAGCGGCTAGAGCGACAGGCCACCAGGGCACCGACTGCTTGTCGTGTTCAGTGGGAGTGTTCGTATCCGCCACCTGCGCCTCATAGCCCGCCTTTACAACGGCGGCTACCAGGCGTTCGGGAGGCAATCCTGCATCGAAACGAACCTGCGCACGCTCCGTGGCTAGATTGACTTCCGCATGCTTGACGCCTGGTACACCCTTCAGCGCTTTTTCGACACGTCCCACGCACGACGCGCAGGTCATCCCACCGATCAAAAGCTCCACGGACTCTTCCGCTATTGCGTATCCAGCCTTTTCGACAGCCGCAGCCAAGGCCGGGACCGGCACCGTGGAGGCGGCAACCACGGAGGCGCGCTCAGTAGCAATATTCACGGTCACCTCACGGACCCCAGGGACGGCTTTGAGGGCCTTTTCAACCCGTCCAACGCAAGAGCCGCAGGTCATGCCAAGTATCGGAAGATTCAGGAGTGCGATAGATAGTGAGGCGGACGGCCCCGCTTCATGGGCAGAGGTGTTCATAGTAATCTCCATGTGGTGTTCAACTCCGGCGTTAGCCGGCAGAGTTCGAACTTTCAGGGTTGACACGATGGGAGACGCAAGCGAGCCGCCGCTCCTTGTTTGGATATCTATCTGGCCACTTGACCTTGCCCCAGTGGCAAACCGGAGACTGAAAGCCTCTTAACTTTTTCCAAGAGGCGAAAAATGCATGAATTCCAACTCCCCGACATGACCTGCGGACACTGTGCTGGGATGGTGAGCCAGACGCTTCAGATGACAGACCCTGAATGTAAAGTGCAGGTGGACATGTCCAAACGCATGGTCACTGTGCAAAGCGCGGAAGATCGCAAGACACTGGTCGAGGCGCTGACCGAGGCTGGATATCCGCCCGCCTGATCTAGGCTTTACAAAACGTAGTATTCGGAGCGCTTGACATTGACACGGTGGTAAGGGCCAAAGTCCTTGCTACCGTGTTATTCCATTGCACAGGAGCATCCATGACCACACTCATGAACATCGGCGAAGCGGCCAAAGCGGCAGGTGTATCGGCCAAGATGATCCGCCACTACGAGCAAACAGGTTTGTTGCCAGAAGCTGAGCGCAGTGAGTCTGGCTATCGAAAATACGGTGAGCGCGAAGTTTCGGTACTGCGTTTCATCCGCCAGTCGCGCCGCCTCGGGTTCTCCATGCCCCAGATTGCGGAGTTGATCGGCCAATGGGGTGACACGCACCGCACCAGTCGGCAGGTAAAGGCGATTGCGGAGCGCCATCTGGCGGATCTGGAGGAGAAGCTGCGGGAGATTATCGAGATGAAATCAGCCTTGGAGCAGTTGGTTTCTGTGTGCGCTGGCGACGACCACTCGAACTGCGCAATTCTTGACAACCTGGCGGCGGACAGTCCCTCGAAGCCCAACCACAACGCAAGTTTCGTCAAGCCGACTCGGCGCGGAGCCAAGGTTTCCAGAGCGCACTCTGGTGTGACCGACACGCCGACGAACAGCCAACTAGACCTTATGACGTGGATGCGCGGAGTCCACGTACATCGGAGCGGGCACTGAACTAGGCCCTGAGGGGGGCTTGCGAAGCCATCACCTTGCACCACGATTGCGGCCCGCCCGTACTTGGGTGGGCCACGCTTGTGGCCCACCCGTTTGCATTACTTAGGCGTGGAGCCCGGAGTGGCTTCCTTGTGCGGCATGGCTTCACGCGCATTGGCCTTTTCCTGACCACGGGCTTCGGCCTTGCTGGTGTCGGCGATGCCAGAGCCTTCACCCCGCGCCGTACTGCCATCCTTGGTCCGCTTCACACCGGTCGCAGGACGGGCCTTTTTGTGTTACTCGCCATGCGCTTGCGCCTTGGAGTTGGTGTAGGGCGTGGCCTCTTGGGTGTCGCCAGCGGCGAATGCGGACGATGCGGCGGTCATGGCCAGGGCGATAAGGAGAGTTCTCATGATTTTTCCTTGGTAGGTTGACGTGCGAACAGAAGAACGCCCCCTTTTCTTGAGGGCGTATCGAGACACTTTTTGCGCCTACTTGGCAGGCTCGATGGCGGTGACCACCATCTTTCCGCCCTCGTTGATCACCATGAAGCGGATCTTGTCGCCGACCTGCGCCTTGTCGAGCAGGGCCTTGTCCTTGGCAGCAAACACCATGGTCATCCCCGGCATCTCCAAGTGCTTGATGTCGCCATGCTTGATGGTGATTTTTCCGGCGTCCTTGTCGATCTTGCGCACCTCTCCATCGGTCATGGAGGCTGCGGTCGTGGTTGCGGCTTTACCGGCGTCTCCAGCGGCCTGCGCCACGGCCGACAGCGGCATGAGAGTGACCAGCGACAACATAGCGCCGATCAATAAAGTGTTTGCGTTTTTCATACGAGCTCCTTGTTCAATTGCGTGCAGGGATTCCCCGATTACTTCTTGACCACCGTGACCTGACCCTTCATGCCAGCGTCGTAGTGGCCTGGGTACAGGCAGGCGAACTTCACTTCACCAGCCTTGGTGAACTGCCAGATGATTTCGCCTTGCTTGCCGGGGGCCAGCGACACCTTGCTGGGCTCGTCATGCTCCATGTCCGGGAACTTCTTCATCGTCTCGTAGTGCTCCTTGAGTTCGGCATCGGTGCCCAGGCTGAACTCATGCTTGACCTGGCCACTGTTCTTGATCACGAACTTGACCGTTTCGCCCTGCTTGACGGAGATCGCGGCGGGCGTGAAGCGCATGGTGTCAGCCATGTCCACGTTGATTGTGCGACTGACTTTGGAGGCTTTGCCTGGTTCGCCGATGGCTGACTCCTCGCTTCCATGGCCGTGACCGCCGCTGTGGGTACCGCCCGCAAAGCTGTTGAAGGACAGGGCCACCAGGGCGGAGGCGGCGATCAGGGAAAGAGTGCGTTTCATAGTTACCTTGGGTTGTGGATGAGGAAAGGAGGCGATCAGTGGCCGCTGTGCGAAGACGGCTTTTTGACCTTGACGACAGTGTCCGAACTGGACTTCTCTTTGCGGGGCATGGATTGGCCGCCCTCGGCCTTGAAGCGGGCAGGCTCCGCCATCGGGCCGGTGTACTCGTACGCCACCGTGCCCTCTGGGTTCTTGTACCAACCCGGATTTTTGTAGTCGCCCGGTTTCTGGTCGCGGCGTACTTTGACGACGCTGAACATCCCGCCCATTTCGACCGACCCGAACGGGCCTTCCCCGGTCATCATGGGGACGGTGTTGTCCGGAATGGGCATCTCCATCTCGGTCATGTCCGCCATGCCCCGTTCGCCCATGACCATGTAGTCGGGAATCAGGTTGTTGATCTTCTTGGCCACGCCCCGGTGGTCTACGCCAATCATGGTGGGAATGTCGTGACCCATTGCGTTCATGGTGTGGTGGCTCTTGTGGCAGTGGAATGCCCAGTCACCTTCTTCGTCCGCGAGGAACTCGATCTGGCGCATCTGGCCCACGGCCACGTCGGTGGTCACTTCATAGAGACGGGTGCTCTTGGGTGTAGGACCACCATCCGTGCCGGTGACCAAAAACTCGTGACCGTGCAAGTGCATCGGGTGGTTGGTCATGGTGAGGTTGCCGATGCGAATACGCACCTTGTCGTTGAGCCGGACGTTCAAGGAGTCGATGCCAGGAAAGATGCGGCTGTTCCATGTCCACAGATTGAAGTTCGTCATCTCTGCAACCCTGGGCGTCGCGGCCCCTGGCTCAATGTCATAAGCACTGAGCAGGAAGCAGAAATCACGGTGCACTTCGTCGATCAGCGGATGCTTGGCCTTGGGGTGCGTGATCCAGAAGCCCATCATGCCCATGGCCATCTGGGTCATTTCATCGGCATGCGGGTGGTACATGAAGGTGCCCGGGCGGCGCGCCACGAACTCGTAGACGAAGGTCTTGCCCGACTGGATTGCGGGCTGGTTCAATCCCGCCACACCGTCCATGCCATTGGGCAAACGCTGTCCATGCCAGTGGATGCTGGTGTGCTCAGGCAGCTTGTTGGTCACAAAAATGCGAACGCGATCGCCTTCCACCACTTCAATGGTGGGACCAGGACTCTGGCCGTTGTATCCCCACAGGTGGGCCTTGAAGCCAGGGGCCATTTCGCGCACAACGGGTTCTGCCACCAGGTGGAACTCCTTGACCCCCTGGTTCATGCGCCAGGGCAGCGTCCAGCCGTTGAGCGTGACCACCGGGTTGTAGGGGCGCCCGGAGTTGGGCACCAGCGGCGCCATGGTGTCTGCGCTTGTCTGGTACACGGGTTCTGGCAGTGCGGCCATTGCCACGCGGCTCACACTCGCTGCGGCCACGGCCCCTCCGGCAATGCCAGCAAACCGGAAAAAATCTCTTCTTGAATTCATGTTGGTTTCCTTGAGGGGATCAGTGGCCTGCACCGGCTTCGGCAGCGGCTGCGCCACCGCCCGAGACGCCAGCGCTGGTGGGCTTGCCGATGAGAGAGGCCTGAAGGGCGGCGTCCGCCAGCCAGAACTGCTGTTCGGCGTTCAGGGCCGCCATCACCGAGTTCACCTGGTCGCGGGAGTCGGCAAGCAACTCGAAAACGCTGATCAGCATCCCGTTGTAGCGAAGCTGGTTTTCTTCGGAGATGGTTTTTCGCAGGGGAATCACCTCGTCGCGGTGGTGACGCGCGATGTCATATGCAGTGCGGTACGCGGAGTAGCTCTCCCGAAGGTTCGAACCCGCCGCGCGTGCGGTTGCTTCCAGGCGGTTGGCCGCAGCCAGGGTCTGCGCATTCATGGCGTCGCGCCGCATTCCACCCCAATCGAAGATGGGTAACTGCAAGCTGATCTCGAAGCCGCGCCGCGTGGAGTGGGTGTTCTCAGCGGCATCAAAGACCGAGTCGCGCCGCACGCCCAGCTCGATGTCCGTGAAGGTCGTGATCGTGTTCCAGCCTTGCGCGCGTGCGGCTGCGTCGTAGTCGGCCTTCGCGATCTGCAGATCCAGTCGCCCCTTGGATGCCTGACGGCCAGCGTCCGATGGGGACAGCGGCTCCTTGGGCAGTGTGGGCAGGCGCTCAGGCAGCTTGAGCTGCTTGGCTTGGCTATCGTCCAGGCCCAGCAGCCGCACCAGCTCCTCACGGGCTGCCGTCACCTGGTGCTGGGCACTGGCCAGCTGGGTCGCCGTATCGGCATAGAACGCTTGCTGGCGCACACGGTCAAGCTTGTTGAAATTGCCCACCGCCTGCATGCGCTTGGCCAGTTCGGCACTTGCTTGGGCGCTAGCGACAACCTGTTGGGTGTAAGTCAGCGTTTGTTGTGCGGCGACAGCGCGTACCCAGGCCTGACGTACCTGCGTGACTTGGTCCACTACGTCGCTGCTAAGGCGCAACTGGGTCTGCTTGATGCGCTGCTCAGCGATGCCTTTGCGTGTCGGCAAGGTCAGCAGGTCCAGCAGCCCGAAGGACAGCAGGCGGCCGATCTCCGTCTCGCTGCCCAGGCGAACGCGCTCCAGGGTCAGGATGGGGTTGGCGATGCGGCCGGACTGGGCCGCCGTAGAAGCGTCTGCCCAGTTTTGGGCGACGATGGCCTGCATAGAGGGACTATTGACCAGTGCGAGTTGCACGGCATTGTTTTGGCTGAGCGGGTCGGCAAGCAAATCCGAAGCGCGCTGGCGCAAGGCGTCACGCTCGCTCTGGTCCCGGGCCAAGGTGAGCTGGCCGTCGGTAAAACCGCTTGCGGCTGCGTTGGCGCTGGAGATGTTTTGCTCCAGATTCACACTGGCGCAGCCAGACAACACCGCCACTGCGGCCACGGCGATCACGAGTTTGGCGCGGGGCATGCGCAAGGGGCGGTTCATTGTTTGCCCCCGTGGTGTGCATCATGGCCCTGTGCGGGTTGGTCCTGGCCGGTTGTGGGTGCCGTCTGGCGAATTTCCTTGGCATAGGTGCGCCAGCCTCCGATCTCGCCCACCTTGTCATTGGCCGCTTTCCAGGGCTGGACGGATTGCTCTTTGTAGGCTTCGTAGCCCGAGAGGGCTGATCGGTACGAAAGCTGATAGTCCACCTTGGCGGATTCGCCCTCTGGCATCTGAGCCAGAGCCAGGGACGGCGCTATTAGCGCGGCGGCCAGCCAGGGGGTTGATATAGGTCGTGAAAGCCAGGAAATTTTCATAGGTTCACCATGCGTTCTTGATGCAACGCATTATGTGAGCCAACAGCTTCCGATGACATAACGGCTTCATTACATCTTTGTCATGTTCAAGAAAGCCCGCGATCTGCAGGCACACTTGCCGTCATTCGCAGACAAGGAGATCCCGTGAAGATATTGCTCGTCGAGGATGAAATCAAAACCGGCGAATACCTGCGCCAAGGCTTGCGTGAGGCAGGGTTCAACGCCGATCTGGTTCACAACGGAGTCGATGGCTTGCATCTGGCCCAGGAAGGTGACTACGACCTGGTGATTCTGGATGTGATGCTTCCGGGGATGGACGGCTGGCAGGTTCTCACCAGTCTGCGTCGCCGGGGCCTGGAGATGCCTGTACTGTTTCTCACGGCCAAGGATCAGGTGCAAGACCGGATCAAAGGATTGGAACTGGGGGCGGACGACTACTTGGTCAAACCGTTTTCATTCGCCGAGTTGCTGGCGCGAGTGCGCACCATTCTCAGGCGCGGTCGTAATGGTACCGAGGTGACGATCCTTCAGGTGGCCGATCTCGAACTGGACCTCTTGCGGCGGCGAGTCAACAGATCTGGCAAACGCATTGACCTCACGGCCAAGGAATTTGGACTCCTGGAGCTGCTCATGCGCCGCCAAGGGGAAGTTCTGCCGCGCACTCTGATTGCGTCGCAGGTGTGGGATATGAATTTCGACAGCGATTCCAACGTGATCGAGGTGGCGATGCGCAGGCTGAGGGCCAAGATCGATGATGCCTATGACGCCAAGCTGATCCAGACGGTGCGAGGCATGGGGTATGTGCTTGAAGCGCCCCAGGAGAGTACGTGAAAGTCCGGTACTCGCTCACGACACGGCTGACTGTCTTTTTTACTTTGGCGTCCGCCTTGGTGCTGATCGGCCTGGGGACTCTTGTGGCGATTTCCATCGACCGGCATTTTGTGGAGCTTGACCGCGATGCCCTGCGCGACAAGATCCATCTGACGCGTGAAGTCATCGGCAAATCGAAGTCGCCGCAGGATCTGAAGATGCGGCTGGATGACGTTTTGCACAGCCATGAGGGCCTTTTCGTCACCGTGTTTCGCAATGGCCAATCGCTGTACTCGACGGAGGATTTTGAGTTTCCTGCGGACTTGAGCGTGCTGACCCAGCATTCCCGCTTGGGGGTTGCCTCGTGGCGAATCAAGGACCGTGAGTACCGGGGGATGTCCGAAGCCGTGACGCTGCCAAATTCCGCAGAGCCGCCGCTGCAGGTCTGGGTGGCCGTGGACATTACTCACCACAAGCACTTCATGTACGAATTGATTTGGGTACTTGTGAGCTACGTGGCATTGGCAACGCTGGTGGCTGGGATCCTGGGCTGGTGGGCCGCAAAGAATGGCTTGGCCCCCCTTCGCGCCATGCGGTCCCGCGCCATGGCCATCACGGCACAGCGACTGGACGAGCGGATGCCAACCCAGGAGTTTCCGGTGGAGATGGCCGACCTGGCGACCACCCTCAACGAGATGCTCCGGCGCTTGAAGGAGGAGTTCGACCGCCTGTCCGAGTTTTCTTCGGACCTGGCTCACGAGCTGCGTACGCCGATCAACAATCTGATGACACAGACGCAGGTCACACTCAGCCAGGCTCGCTCCTCTGAGGAGTACCAGGACATACTGGCCTCCAATGCCGAGGAGTACCAGCGCCTGGCCCGCATGGTGGCTGACATGTTGTTCCTGGCCAAGGCTGACCACGGTCTCATTCTTCCCAGCACGGAGAAGATCGCTGTTCACGATGAAGCACAGGCCCTGTTTGATTTCTACGAGGCACTGGCCGAAGAAAAGCAGGTTCGCCTGCAATTGACCGGGGCGGCGGAGATCATTGGCGACCGGTTGATGCTGCGACGGGCGCTGAGCAATCTCCTGTCCAACGCCATTCGCTACACCCCGCCAGGCGAGCAGGTGGCCGTAGACATCCAAGGGGACCTGCACGGAACCACCGTGGATGTTGTCAACACCGGGCCTTCCATCGATGAACAAATGATCCCTCGCCTGTTTGACCGCTTCTTTCGGGCAGACAAGTCGCGCAAGCAGCTCGATTCTGATGGCGCGGGCTTGGGCTTGTCCATCACCCAGGCGATTGTTCACGCGCACCGGGGGCGGATTTCCGCGAGTTCGGCCGGTGGCAGAACTTGTTTTTCGATGCATTTCCCCAGTGCACAGAGCATTGGCAAGCACCTCACGACAAATGCATGACCCCTTGGCAACCCTCATAGACTGCTGGAAGGCAGATCCGAGCAGCACCTACAACACTTGGTTCCTGTGGGATCAGCGGATCAAGAACTTCCGATCCATTCGCCGAGGCATTGCGCAGGTGGTGCAGGACATCCGAGGCGGAACATTTGGCAACGCCTACCGAGGCTCCTCGCTGGAGACGATCGTTGGTTCCGTGGCAGAGCAGCGCCAGATTTTCAAGGGAGCGGACCACGCTTTCCTCTGGAAACCCAAGCTGCGGATTCCGGACATCTACGAGAACACGGGTAATCAGCTTGCCTTCGCAGACCTTCTTCACACTTGTGATCACTGCGACTGCGCGGAAGACGTGGTGGCCGCCATACAGCGCATTGATGCAATTGGCATCAAAGGCTTGGGCCCAGCGGTCGCCAACTTGCTGTACTTCATCCACCCAACGCTGGTCTCTCCCTTCAACACGGCAATCGTCAATGGTTTCAACGCGGTGACAGGAGGGCGCGTGAAGCTCGGACGCTGGGATCACTATCTCTCAATGCGTGAAGGCCTGCTGCGCCTGAACGCGCAGTACCGGCTGAAGCTGTCGAATGATCTGGGTGCAATCGCGGGACTCATGTTTGACATTGGCAGTGGCCGATATGCAGCGCCGCCACCAGCCATGGATGCGGCGGCGACAGCTCTATGGCAAGAAGACCTGGAACGTGTGCGCCAGGAATCCTCCGCATTGCAACGGGAACTGTCCCAGGAGACAGAAAGCGATGCGACCCACACGGGTGTCCAGGCTTCGCTGCGCGACCTGGGCAAGGCCCTCGGGTTTGAGGTCTGGATCGCGTCCAACGACCGGGGCCGCGCCTATGGAGGGGGGCTGCTAGGAGACGGATGCCTCGCGCAGCTGCCCGCCAGCCTGGACCGAGGTTTGGAGTCTGTGCGACTGATCGATGTCGTATGGGTTGATCCCCAGACCTCGCAATTCTCTGCGGCATTCGAAGTCGAACACACCACGTCCATCTACTCGGGGATTGTGCGCATGCTCGATCTGGCCCTGGGCACGCCGGTTGCAGGCAACTGTGCATTGTTTCTGGTGGCTCCAGACAATCGTAGAGACAAGGTCGCTGAGCAACTTCAAAGGCCCGCCTTCTCCAGGGTGTCGGAGCTGGGAATCCGGTATTTGCCCTACAGCCAGTTGGAGCAGAACCATGCCTCCATGAGCCGCTTTGGGTCCAGCATCAAGCCACTGCTGGAGATTTCGCAGCGGCTGTGAGCCACGGCTATTTCGTACGGCGCGCTTCGCTTGGGCTCGACTCTTTGGGCTCCAGGGATGCGGTGATCCACGGCGATGTCGGCAAGATGAAGTTCCTGTTATCCAGAACGGGGGGATTGGCGGGTAAAGCCTTGCGTTGTGAACGCTACAGGCCGGGTGCCAATAACTACGATAGGGCATTGCCTTGGTAGACCTCTGCGAGGCAGCACTTCGCAAACTCTTCGCCCCCAGAAGGCTCCGCAATGAATGTCACGACAAAGCCATTGGAAGCACTATTGCCTGTCAGTTCGCAAGGAAACTCTGTGCCCAAAGCACCGAGCATCCAGGGAGGCGGTTTTCTGGATGCGATGAAGCAGGCGCTTTCAACCACAAGCCAGTTGCAGAGTGAGTCTGGTCGCCTGAGCCGCGAGGTCACACTCGGCAATCCCACGGTCAGTCTCGAAGAAACGATGCTCGCTGGCGTCAAGTCGAGCATCGCGTTTCAGGCTACGCTTCAGAGCCGCAATCGCATTGTCCAGGCCTATACCGATGTGATGAACATGCAGGTCTGATGCTCAGGGGGCGTAAGAGTGCAATAGGAGGTGTGGAGCACACTTGCTTCTGACACCGCAGACATGCCTGGCGAGTCCACTGGAGGTGGGCCTGTTTCGAAAGACCCCTCCAGATCAGCAGCCGACCCCTCGGAGAACTTGTTTAGAACCGAGGGGCCTGGCTGGCTTCGCCCGAGGTGGCGGCCACGGCAGCATGGCGCGCAGCCTGATATCGGTCAGGATAGATTTCATTGAGTTTGCGGGCGTCTTCTCCCACGGAGACGATTTCGCCTTCGCGGATGGCGCGTGCCAACTCACTCTTGACCTGGGCGCGGGTCTTGGAAGAAGCGTTGACCACTACGGGGTAACGGTCAGGCATCACTTCATTGAGCTTGGCACCCGATTCACCGCCCACAAGGATGTCGCCCGTGCGGATTGCTTGTTCCAGTTCTGCGCGCACTTGCTCTCGCGATTTTGCGGCCTGCGCGGATGCAGTCGCCGGGTATGCACCGGGGTTGAGTTGTTTGAGCGTCAGGCCCGATTCGCCGGAAGCGAGCATGTCACCGCTCTGCATGGCCTGGGCCAACTCTGCCCGCACTTGTTCGCGCGTCTTGCTGACCAATTGGTCCGAAGCAAAAGCGGGAGCGGCGATGAGGGAAAGGACGATGAGGGTGGACTTGAGTTTCATGATGATCTCCTGCGGCGCCGGATGCCCGATATGGTCCATCCAGGTGGCGATTTCTGCGCCACGAAGAGAAGTCTAGAAACAGCCCCCCAACGGTGAGGTGACGACTCGATTACGCTTCTGACAGCAACTGAGAATGCACGCGTATTTGATATACGTGCTCAGCGTATTTCACATTCGAACAGACAGGGAGAGCGAATCACCAACTAGGAAAACCATCGGGTAGAGCTGATCCTGGAGGACTCCCCATGACAAAGCGGCTTGTGCTTTGGCAGGCCGTCATACCCACTTCTTTGAATACATCTGGCAGCAGCAAATAGTTCGCTCTGGTAGAACGGATGACGTTGAAATCGTTCTCAGCGCGGTGGATTGCCGCATTACAAAAAAGTCATCTACGCGTCATCTTGCGGTGATGGACCGTGCTCCAGACTCCCCTTATCACGGCGCGTAGGGCCTCTTCACGCTGCGTGATGTAGGGCAGTCAGCCACGCTGATTTTTCAATGAACAATGTGGGAGTCAAGTGCATGTCCAACAACCTATTTACCGCCATCTTTGCCACTGCTCTGTCCCTGGCTTCAGCAACCTCTTTTGCAACTCCCCCAAATCTTGAAGTACGCGATCAGGCATTGCCTGCCAACGCGCAGGCAGAAGAAGGAAGAACACGTTACTGGAGTCATCCGAGACTGGGTATGGTCAAGGTTGATGCTGCCGGCCGCATGTCCTCCACCCGCTTGGCCGCCAATGACACTGCGCGACCTTCTGTTCCTTCCGGGCAGCCCTCAACCCGCACGCATTGACATTCAAGAGTCAAAAACTTTCAGGTGCTTGGAAGGAAACTGGGCCGCTTGGCAGCAACAAAGCGGGGCCACCATGGCCATCATCATGAGGGGCCCCACGGGGTGGCACCGCCGCTTACGACGGGAGTTAAAGATCCAGTCTGCGGCATGGACGTGACGGAACAATCGCATCACACGGCGGACCACGAAGGACAGCACTATTACTTCTGTAGCTCCAAGTGCCGGACGAAGTTTGTTGAGGAACCAGGCAGGTACGCTGTCACGCCTCCTGGTACCGAGAGGGTTGTGCGTGAGCCTGAAGCAACTCAGTCCGGCACCATCTACACCTGCCCCATGCACCCGGAGGTGCAGCAGGACCATCCAGGAAACTGCCCTAAATGCGGCATGACGCTGGAGCCTATGCTTCCCACGCTGGACGAGGGAGAAAACGCCGAACTTGTGGATTTCCGGCATCGCTTTTGGTGGACGCTGCCTCTGACCGTGGTGGTCACCGTCCTGGCCATGGTGGGACACCGGCTGCAGTGGTTCGAAATGGCCACCCAGAGCTGGATTGAGCTCGTGCTGACGGTTCCCATCGTGCTATGGGCTGGCTGGCCCTTCTTTGTGCGTGGCGCCCAGTCCATCGTAACCCGCAGTCCCAACATGTGGACGCTGATCGGCTTGGGAACTGGCGCTGCTTTTGTCTACAGCTTGGTCGCCACCGTGGCGCCTGGGGTATTTCCGGCCTCGTTCCAGGCCATGGGCCGTGTGGCGGTGTACTTCGAAGCAGCAGCCGTCATCATCTCACTCACGCTGCTCGGCCAGATGCTGGAGCTCAAGGCACGCTCGCAGACCTCGGCCGCCATCAAATCGCTGTTGGGCCTGGCACCTAAGACCGCGCGGCGCATAGAAGCCAACGGCCAGGAGAGCGACGTCCCGCTGTCGCATGTCCATGTGGGCGATCTGCTGCGCGTGCGCCCCGGTGAGAAGGTGCCGGTGGATGGCGTGGTGGTCGAGGGGAGCAGTGCGGTGGACGAAGCCATGCTCACTGGCGAGCCAGTGCCCATCGTCAAAGGACCTGGCGATGCTGTCATCGGTGCCACGCTCAATACCAACGGTGCACTGGTGATCCGGTCCGAGCGGGTGGGCTCGGCCACCATGCTGTCCCACATCGTTCAGATGGTTGCGCAGGCACAGCGCTCTCGAGCTCCCATGCAGCGCATGGCCGACCAGGTGGCGGGCTACTTCGTGATGGCTGTGGTGGGTATCGCGTTGCTCACGCTATTCGCGTGGGGCCTGTTCGGTCCGGAGCCACGTTGGGTCTATGGTCTGGTCAACGCCGTGGCCGTGCTGATCATCGCGTGTCCCTGCGCGTTGGGCTTGGCAACCCCTATGTCCATCATGGTGGCCACGGGCCGGGGGGCGACCAGTGGCGTGTTGTTCAGGGACGCTGCAGCCATCGAAAACCTGCGCAAGGTGGACACGCTGATCGTGGACAAGACTGGCACGCTCACTGAAGGCAAGCCCTCGTTCGAGCGCGTGGTGGCCATGCCCGGTTTGTCCGAGGACGAGGTTCTTCGCCTGGCGGCCAGCCTGGACCAGGGCAGCGAGCATCCGCTGGCCGATGCCATTGTCCAGGCGGCCCGCGCCAAGGAGCTGGCCCTGGACAAGCCCGAGGACTTCGAGTCCGGGTCAGGCATAGGCGTACGCGGACGGGTAGCCGGGCGCCAGCTCGCACTGGGAAACACGGTCCTCATGGAGCAGGTGGGCGTTTCTGCGAACCCGCTGCTTGCGCAGGCAGAGGCCTTGCGCGCCACAGGTGCGAGCGTGATGTACTTGGCAGCCGATGGCCAGCTTCAAGGTCTTTTGGCAGTCTCAGACGCCGTCAAGGCGAGCACGCCGGAAGCCTTGGCCACTTTGCATGCGGCGGGACTGCGCATCGTCATGGCCACGGGCGACGGCATGACTACCGCCAAGGCGGTGGGTGCAAAGCTGGGGATTGATGAGGTCTATGGCGAAGTCAAACCTGCAGACAAACTGGCCCTGGTGACCAGGTTGCAGGCCGAAGGCCGCGTCGTTGCCATGGCTGGAGACGGCATCAACGATGCGCCAGCCCTTGCCAAGGCAGACGTGGGAATCGCGATGGGTACTGGCACTGATGTGGCCATGAACAGCGCGCAGGTCACCCTGGTCAAGGGCGATCTGCGGGGGATTTCCACGGCGCGGGAACTGTCGGAGGCTACGGTAGGAAACATGAAGCAGAACCTGATGTTTGCCTTCCTCTACAACGCGCTGGGCATACCGATTGCCGCAGGGCTGCTCTATCCCTTCACTGGCTGACTGTTGTCGCCAATGATCGCAGCTTTGGCGATGAGTCTTAGCTCAGCTTCGGTCGTTTTCAACGCTTTGCGCCTCCAGACTCCATTGATAGTTCAGCCGCGCAGGTGAAAGTGAAACTCCGCTTCGGCGATCCGCTTTGAAGGTAGGCTTTTTGGGCCAAATCTGCAGGTGGCACTACCTGATCAAGGCTTCTTCGGCAAACTAAAGACCTTTATGTCCATCTTTCTCATTCAGAGACAAGATGGATGCGGGCTTCGCCGCTGAAGTTCTCTTTGGTACGGTCGTTCTCAAATCACGCAGTCTTTCAAAAAACCAGAGCTTTCTAACTTGAATCGCCCCGGTATTCGCGGAGGCTGTTTGGTTTAAGTCAGGCCACCACCATGGAGGTCTGACTGGCGAGTTGCCGGTAATAGTTTGCCTCAGCTTCTGCGGGCGGTATGTATCCGATGGGACCGAGCAACCGGTGATGGTTAAACCAGGACACCCATTCAAGCGTAGCCAGTTCCACCGATTCACGGGTTGGCCATGACCGCCGGTGAATTACCTCGGCCTTGTATAGCCCGTTGATCGTCTCGGCCAAGGCGTTGTCGTAGCTGTCGCCCTTGCTGCCCACCGAGGGCTCGATGCCAGCCTCTGAGAGACGTTCGCTGTAGCGAATGCTGACGTATTGCGACCCCCTGTCGGAATGGTGAATCAAGGCGCCATCACGCTCGGGTTGCCGGGCATACAGCGCCTGCTCCAGGGCATCCAGAACGAAGTCCGTGTGCATCGAACTACTGACCCGCCAGCCCACAATGCGCCGGGCGTACACGTCGATCACGAAGGCCACGTACAGCCAGCCCTGCCAGGTCGAGACGTAGGTGAAGTCTGAGACCCACAGCTGGTTGGGCCGCTCGGCCTTGAACTGTCGGTTAACCCGATCCAGTGGACACGGTGCCCTCATGTCACTGATGGTGGTACGCACCACCTTGCCACGGCGCACGCCCTGCAAGCCTAGGCGCTTCATCAAGCGCTCGACCGTGCAGCGGGCAACGACAACTCCCTCCCGGTTCATCTGCTTCCAGACCTTGTCGGCACCATAGACCCGCATGTTGGCCTGCCAGACACGCTTAATGTGCGGCACCAGGGTGTCGTCACGTTGGGCGCGCGGACAGCGCAGTTGGGGATTGCGTTGATGGGCGGCATACCGCCAATAGCCTGACGGAGCGATCTGCAGCACCTTGCAGATCGACTCGACCCCGTAGGCCTGTCGATGCTGATCGATGAAGCCCTTCAGGACTTCAGACGGCGGTCGAGCTCCGCCTGGGCGAAAAACGCGCTGGCCAGCTTCAGGATCTCATTGGCCTTGCGCAGCTCTTTGACCTCGCGCTCCAGCGCCTTCATCTGTTCACGCTCAGACGTCGTGATGCCGTCGCGCTCGCCGCTATCGATCTGGTCGCGCTTGACCCATTCGTTGAGGGTCTGGGGCACGCAGCCGATCTTGGGGGCGATGGATTCGATGGCAGCCCACAGCGATGGGTACTCACCTCGGTGCTCGCGCACCATGCGAACAGCGCGGTATGCGTTCGGCCAACCCATCTTGCGCCTGACTTGAATGGATGGTGTGCGCGCCAGCGCATGGTTTACGCTGCCATAGACTCGCGGTGAACAGCCGCCGTCACGCGGCTGAGATGTGCACCGACGATGAATTCCAAGCAGACGATTCTGGACCGCGAGTTGTTTACCCAAGCCCTGCGCCACATGGGTGAAGAAGACCTGCTCTACCTCAACCGGATGGTGGTCGAACGCTTGAACCTCCTGGCCCAGGCAAGGAGCACAGTGGAACTGGCGCAGTTCGCCGAAGGTGATCGGGTCCACTTCACGGCCAGCGATGGCAGCGTCAAGCACGGCATCGTGCTGCGCCTGAACAAGAAGACCGCCAGCGTGCACACCGACGAAGGTCAGAACTGGAAGGTCTCGCCGGGCCTGCTGCGCAAGACAGCCCCCCGCTGAACGGGTGCCCTGGCGTCGATGACCAGGATCAGTCCACCGGCTGCCAGCGGTGCGGCAACAGCTCGTCGATCCGGCTGGCCTTGTGCGTGGGCAGCCGGGTGAGCACGTCCTTGAGGTAAGCATACGGGTCGTGCCCGTTCATGCGCGCCGACTGGATCAGGCTCATGACGGCCGCTGCCCGCTGGCCCGCGCGCAGGCTGCCGGCAAACAGCCAGTTGTTGCGTCCGATGGCAATGGGCCGGATCTGGTTCTCGATCCAGTTGTTGTCCGCCGGCAGCTGCGGGTCATCAATGAATCGTGTGAGCGCCGCCCAGCGCTTGAGGCTGTAGTCCAGGGCCTTGGCCGTGGCCGAGTTGCCAGCCACCTGCTGGCGCTGCAGCACCATCCACTGGTGCAAGGCGTCCAGTATCGGCCGGCTGTGCTGCTGGCGAGTCTGTAGCCGCTGGGGTGCCGGTGTGTCCTGGACGGCCCTCTCGATCTCGTAGACCCGAGCGAACTGCGTCAACGCGAACTCGGCGATCTGGCTCTTGTTGGCCGCGTGCAGGTCGAAGAACTTGCGCCGGGCGTGCGCCAGGCAACCAGCCTCTGTGACGCCCTGGCTGAAGCTGGCCTTGTAGCCGGCGTAGTCGTCACAGATCAGGCTGCCGCGCCAGTCACCCAGGAAGGTTCTGGCATGCTCCCCGGCGCGCGACTCGCAGAAGTCGTAGACCACGGCCTTCATGTCTTCAAACGCACCCGGTGCGTAAGCCCACAGGTAGGCCCGGTGTGTCTTGCCGTTGCCCGGCTTGAGCATGGCCACTGGCGTCTCATCGCCGTGCAGCACCCGGTGCCCGAGCACTTCGGTCTTGAGCGCATCGACCAGCGGCTGCAGCTGCGCGCCGCAGGTGCCCACCCATTGCGCCAGGGTCGATCGTGCAATGGCCAGACCGGCGCGGCCGAAGATGTTCTCCTGGCGGTACAGCGGCTGGTGGTCGGCGTACTTGGCCACCAGCACCTGGGCCAGCAAGCCAGTCGTCGGGATGCCTTTGTCGATGACGTGTGCGGCCACCGGCGCCTGTGTGAGGGTCTGGCACTTCGCACAGGCCCACTTGCCCCGGATGTGGCGCTCGACCGTGAAGACGCCGGGCACGTAGTCCAGCTTCTCGGCCACGTCCTCGCCGATGCGTTTCATCTGGCAGCCACACTGGCATGTCGTGGACGTGGGTTCATGGCGGATCTCGCGCCGTGGCAGATGGGCCGGCAGCGGTGTGCGCTTGGGCGGCTGCTTCTCGGTCGCAGCGGGTGCCGGCCGCAGTTGATCGATCTCATGCTCGACGGCCGCCAGATCGCTATCGAGTTCTTCTTCCAGCAGGTCGCGCTGATCAGCGCTGTGGCGTTCGGATTTGGCTGCGAACTTCAGCCGCTTGAGCAGAGCACATTCGTAGGCGAGCTTCTCGTTCAGAGCGCGCTGATGGCGCAGTTCGGCCAGCAGGCGCTGGCTGACCTCACGCAGTTGTTCTGCGTCCAGTTCGCCCAGTGCCTGTTCGTCGATCACCATGAGGCGCAGTGTGCTCGTGCGTGCCGGGCAAGACCATTGGCGCATCTCCCGATTGCCATGGTCTGCGCCTCAAGCAGAAGATTCAGACCACGGTGATGGAGCCTTGCGATCCCATGCGCTGCCAGGGCAGGCCCAGCACCAGCGCATTGAGCTGGGCATGTTCAAGTGCCACGTTCGGACTGCCCGGCGGCGCCCAGACGAACTTGCCCTGGTGCAGCCGACGCGCGGCCAGCCACAGCCCCACGCCGTCGTGCACCAGCACCTTCAGACGGTTGGCTCGCTGGTTGGCAAAGACGTAGGCGTGGTGTGGGTGGGCCGCGCCGAAGGTGGCGATCACCCGCGCCAGGGCGGTGTCGGTGCCCGCACGCATGTCCAGCGGGGCCGTGGCCAGCCAGGCCGCATCGATACGGATCACCGCAGCAACTCGCCAAGCATCTGGGCGCACTGGGTTGCGGCAGACAAGGGCCAGTGCACGGTCACTGACATGCCAGGACGTTGGCATTCGATACGGATTTCGGTCGCTGGTGTCGAGGCGGCCACGCACGGCTGCTCACTGGCGGTTGTTGACGCTACGGCGCTCAGCGCAAGGGGGACGAAGGCCGGGGTCCGAGGTTCTACGGCAGCAGTGGCGAGGCCTCCTTCGAGGCGGTGCATGCCCTGTGCCCATTCCTTGAGCCAGCGGTGCAGCACGTTGGTGTTCATGCCGTGCTGCAGGGCCACGGCGGCAATCGATGCGCCGGGCTGCCGGCAGGCGGCCACCAGTTCGGCTTTGAACTGCTGCGTGTAGGTGCGGTGCGTGCGCCGCACCGCATAGCGGGGTGTCTGAGGGTCTTTGAGCATCGTGTCCACTCTCGTTTGCGTGCACACGATCGTGCTCAACCACAGCAGGTCCTTCAAGATGAGTTCGCCGGCCGCTTACACAGCGCGTTCGCGGACCTCAGGTGAAAACTTGTTTGACTTCGTCATGGCTCAATCCTCTCAGAGTATTGAGCCTCCACAAAACCCGGGGCGATTCATCACAGCCTTTTGTAAAAGGAAAGCGAGGACGGTGGGTCACAGCAGCTCAGGCACAGAGTCAGGTCAACCAGCTCGCACCGAAGGGGTGACAGGCGCCGATTTCAAAACCGCATAGCAACGAGAGTTTCGCTTTGAGTGAACATGACTTCAAGCCAGTTGGAGCCCTACATACCAGCGTCCACTCCCCGCAGCGCTGACTTGATCGTGTACCTCGACCTCGACGGCGTGCTTCACCCTGAAGCCGTCCTCTGGCACCCGAACCGTGGCATCTACATGAGTCCCTACGAAGCCGCAGGCCATACGTTGTTTGAGTGGCTTCCAATTTTGGAGGAGGAGCTAGCACCATATCCCTCAGCGGCACTGGTGCTGAGTAGTTCCTGGTGTGTCAGGCCAGGCTATGCCAAAACGCTTGAGCGCCTACCGGCGCACCTTCGAGCTCGATTCATCGGGGGTACTTACCACAAGCGCGTCCATGGAGCCGATCCGTGGACTCTGGCATCGTTCCAGAGTACGCCCCGTGGCATGCAGATCCTCGCAGACGTGCGGAGAAGAAAGCCGCGCCATTGGATCGCGCTGGATGATGACGTTGAGGACTGGCCTTCCCAAGCCATCGACAACTTGGTCGCTTGTGAGGGCACCACTGGCCTTTCCAGCCCCGAAGTCCGCCGTGAACTTCGGCGAAAGCTGGTGCGAAGTACTGTAGCTTGAGTGGTTTCCGCTGGGTGATTGATGCGCAGCCAACCTTTCAAAGGCCGTCTCGCTAGGCTCAACTGAAACTGCACTTTGCAAGTTTAGGATTTCTCAGTCTGCCAGATCGATCCAGCGCAGCCCATAACGCTGCATGTTGCTCGAATCGGGCCACCAGCCTCCAACGTCCCCTGCATCTGCCTGCACTAGTTCAAGACCATCGTCGGTTACCAAGCGAGTGTGCTCCGGGAAATCCAGAACGTAAGCGTCGCCCTCGAAGTCAATGACCGTTTTGACCCCAGACCAACCGAAATCATTGGATCTATTGTTCTTCCCCAGATCAATGAGGCCCACCACCTTGCCGACAGATCCCTGCGGCAAGAACTCATCCGGAGCACTCAATTTACGGCCTTCGCCCGAAGCAAAAATCTGCATAGGTGATCTCGTTTGACGCATTCTGCTCAATGGTAGCCGCTCGGGGCTAGGCGCACGCTGTCGGTTCGTGACCTGTAGCTCATCTGCAAGGCCTTCCTTGAAATACACCGAGAAAGGGAGGCGACATGGGTTCATCTGACAACAACATAGGGATTACCCTTGACTCCTAACCGGGTGTTTTGCACCGAAAGTGAGATCACCCCATCATGCGTCCCATCCGATCAAACTCTTCCAAATTTGAATAGAGGATTTCTCTGTATTCCTCGTTGCTGCGCGGCTGGCCAAGCGCCACGTGAGTCTGCGTGACCAGGTTGGTGACGGGCGTGCGCAACTCGTGCGCGATGTCTGCGGAAAAGTGTGATAGCCGGGTGAAGCCTTCCTCGATTCTCGCCAACATATCGTTGAAGGCGAATACCAGTTCCGCCAGTTCGATCGGCACATCCCGAGGATCCAGCCTCACATCCAGCTTTGAAGAGCGAATCGCCCGAATCTCTTCATTGACCTTGCGAATCGGCAGGTGGCCCCACTGCACCGCCAGCCAAGCCACACCGAGCGCCAGACACATGACCAAGCCGGTTGCCCACCAGAGCATGCGCTTGAACTCCGCCAGGAAGTCGAGATGAAAGCCGATGTCCATGGCAGCGACGATGCGGTAGCCGGGCGCCGCTGAATCGTCAGCAGGCAGTTGCAGCACCACACCTCGATATGACCTCTGATCCTCCTGCCACACGATCAAATCGTCAGCGGTGATGCGGTTGACCAACTTTTTGCTACTGGCAAGTTTAGACAGGTCAGGACCGGGCGTGGCATAGATGCTATTGCCAGCCCCATCGTAGACGCCGTACGTCATCCCATGATGTCCTGCGACTGCGTTGGCCAAGTGTTGCTTCAGTTCGTCGCTAGCGATGTCACTTGCAAGCTGGTGCAAGGGCTGAGCCAAAGCGGTTGTCACTGCCTCCAGTTCGTGGGCATCCTGTTGAGCAAAGTGGTGCTCCAACGACCGGAGAATGACCCAATTGAACACAAGAAACACCAAGGTCGTGGCGATACCAACGAGGGCCGTGACCCTCAATGCAAGCGACGCTGGACGGCTTTGCCGCGGCTTATGGCGCAGGGGCATCATCGGGCGCATCGAGCGTGTATCCCATTCCACGCACGGTGTGGATGAGCTTCGGATTGAACGTATCGTCTATCTTCGCGCGTAGACGGCGGATGGCTACATCGATGACGTTGCTGTCGCTGTCGAAATTCATGTCCCATACCTGCGACGCGATCAGAGAACGTGGAAGGACCTCCCCCTGGCGACGGGCCAGGAGCTCAAGCAACGCGAACTCCTTGCTGATGAGATTGATGCGTTGGCCAGCGCGCGTTGCGCGCCGGCGCGCCAAGTCCAGCACCAAATCGGCAACCTGGATGCGATCAGGCTGGCTCGGAGCGCTTCCGCGTCGCAGCAGCGTCCGCACCCGCGCCAGCAACTCAGAGAACGCGAATGGCTTGACGAGGTAGTCGTCCGCTCCCAGTTCCAATCCCTTGACACGGTCGTCTACACCGCCACGCGCCGTCAGAAAGAGCACAGGGACCTGTTTACCGGCATCTCGAAGGGCACGCACGATGCGCCAGCCATCGACATCCGGCAGCATGACATCCAAGACCACCAGATCGTATGTCTCGCCCATGGCCAGGTGGTGTCCGTCCAATCCGTTGCGCGCCAGATCCACGACGAATCCCGCCTCCATGAGACCTTGGCGGACGTAATCCGCCGTCTTGTTCTCGTCTTCAACGACCAGCAGTTTCATCGCATGTCCCATGAAATCGCTACGGCGCGGAAAAATAGCCGCTCACGATGTACGCATTCATCCGGCGGTCTCAAATCTGAAGTGCAACACCCTCGCCAAGGGTAATGTACGCAAATGGGAACGAGATACGAGCACTTGCAGCCAGAAGACAGAGTGACGCTGGCATCGCTGCGCCAGCAGGGCTGGAGCATCAGGGCCATAGCCCGCCTTCAAGGCCGCAGCCCCAGCACCATCAGCCGTGAGTTGCGGCGCAACGCCTGCCACGGCGGTTACGCCAGCGCGCCTGCGCAGCGTCTGTGCCAGCTGCGGCGCATTCAGGCCAAGCCATGCCCCAAGCTTCACAGCTGCGGGGCGTTGTGGACTCTTGTGACCACCATGCTGTGCTGGCTGTGGTCGCCCCAGCAGATTGCATGCACACTCCAGCGCATGTATCCCCAGGACCCAACCATGCATGCCTCGCACGAGAGCATCTACACCGCCATCTATGCATACCCACGCGGTGAGTTGCGCCGCCAGCTCATCGCACTGCTGCGCCAAGGCAAGAGTACACGCCGCCCGCGTTCAGCAGGCTCTGATCGGCGTGGTCAGATTCCAGACATGGTCTCTATCCATGTTCGCCCACCCGAGGTCAATGATCGCGTGATCCCGGGGCATTGGGAGGGGGATCTGATCAAGGGTGCTGGCAACCAATCAGCGGTGGGTGTGCTGGTAGAGCGCTCAACGCGCTTGGTGCTGCTGTGCAAGATGCCTGACGCATCCGCAGACAGTGCGCTGGCCGCGTTCACCAACAAGCTGCGCCAGATCGCACAGCCGATGCGCCAGACGCTCACCTACGACCAGGGCAAGGAGATGGCCCGGCACAAGGAACTCGCCCAAGCCCTTGGCATGCGGGTGTACTTTTGTGATCCGCACAGCCCTTGGCAAAAAGGCAGTTGTGAGAACACGAATGGGCTGCTGCGCCAGCTCATGCCCAAGGGCACAGACCTGAGCGTGCATGACCAGGATGCGCTGGACTCCATGGCCGATCTGATGAACAACCGTCCTCGGCAGACGCTTGGCTGGGATTCTCCCTATCAGGCCTTCCAGCGATTCATGGCTGCTATCGCCGAGAAAAGCTCCGCTACCATTCATTGAATATCAACCAGCGGTGTTGCACTTCAGATTTGAGACCGCCCTTCTATCAGGGCTCAGTCGGCGTTGGGGCGCACTGAATTACCGTTGCCACCCTCTTTACCCACCATCCCCAGGACGCCTGCGAACAAGACAGGGTTTTGAAACATCAGGCGAAACGCCTGCTCGCTCGCAGCGTCTCGGCCTTCGCGCAGCCTTCCCAGCGCATGGGTCACTTCCCCTGCAGCTTCACGCTCACGCTCGATCAACGGGTGATGCGGCGCAAGCGGCTGGCGGTTCTTGCCAAGCGGCTCGGCCAGCAAGGCAACGCCGCGCATCCACGGACTGAACGTTTCCGAGAGCAAATACCGACTGGTGCGCATCGGATGGAGCCACTTGAGCATTTGGGCTGTCCAGGGTGTGGACAGCGCTTGCGCCCAAGGACTGACGAATGCCCGGTAAAGCGCCTCGTTGAATATCGAGACCTGTTTCACCCGCTCAAAAGCTTCCTGCGGGTAATCCGTTTTCAGGTCTTCAACCTGACGGGGTTCAAAGCGGATGCTGTAGGTGGGCTTATGGCAGTCCGGGTCACCCGACGGGTTGTCGATCTTCATTTCATAGAGGCCCGGGGCCAGCGCCTCAATCTCAGCCAGGCTCTCCAGGATCGCCCGGTGCTCCAGACGCGCCACCCCGGCGGAGACAAAAATGCCGAGATGGCCGACGTGCGGGTTCGTGAGGTAGACGATGCGCTGTCCGGCCTGCTTGAGATCCTCGGTGTCTTTGTAGACTGCCGGAATCCATCCGAGCGCCTGGTGTGGTGGCGTAATGTTGTCGCCGTAGGACGCAAAGATGACGATTGGATTCCTGATCCGCCTGAGGTCAGCAGTGCAACCCTGGCAAATCTGGAAAAGACCCTGTTCAAGCTGGTTGCCGATGAACAGGTTTTCAACAATCGCAAGGATCTCTTCCCGACTCAGGAAATAAAAACCGTTCCACCAACGCTCGAACTCCAGAAAACGCGCCTGCTCACTGTCGACGTTGGTGAAGAGTTGGGCGTACTTCTCCCAAACAGCCTTTTCGGGCTTGAGGTTCTCGAAATTCTGCGCCAGCCAGGCTCCATCGAAGCGGCCATTGCCCAGGTCGGCCGTCAGATGCGCCAACCAGCTGCCGCCAAGGAGCCCTCCGGAAAGACGCATCGGATTGACACCGGACTCGCCAGCCCAATATGACAAGGGTGAGCCATTGAGCACCACCGGTCCGACCAGACCGGCGCAGTCTGCGGACAGCAGCGTCAGCGCCCACCCGGCCTGGCAGTTGCCATAAAGCACAGGAGGATTGCCAGGATGGCGTTGCGCAACTTCTTCGGCGAAACGCCGCAGCACATGCAACACGTCTGCCAGGGTCTGCCCCAGAGTCGGCTCGGGAAAGAAGATCACGAAATAAACCGGATGGCCCTCGCGCGTCGCCATTCCGACTTCAGAGTCGCGCTTGAAGCCGCCGATCCCAGGGCCATGGCCGGCGCGTGGATCGACAACAATGACCGGAGGTTTGTCAGGATCGACGCAGTCGTCCCAGCAATGCCCGTCGATTTCCGTGATGCGCAGCAGTGCATAGTTGACGGACCGTTCGAAGCTGCGCGCGTCCAACAGCGTTTCATACTTGAAGTCCAGAAGCGGCGGCAATCCGGCTCGCTCGTGCTCCAGCATGTTGTTCGCGCGCTGGCGAAGCGTGTCCCAGAACAGAATGGTGCGTTCGAAGAAGTCGCGCTGGTAATCGAAATAGTCCTGCGCCGAAGGTGCTTCAGCTGCTCTTTTCATGCCACTAGACGCATCCTGTGGCGCAGGCTTCAACAACTCCTCGGAATGATCCAAGACGGTCGGTGGTAGATCCTTTGTCTGGCGGTGCGTCCATTGCACCGCTGCTTCCTTACCCACCGCCGTGGTGCGTTGAGAGGTTCGAGGCATTTGTGGTGACGTGGAGATTTTCATCATTCCTCCGAACTACGGGGTCATTTTTTTCCGCGCCGTAAACGCAGAGCATTGAAAATCACCGAGGCCGAGCTCAGACTCATGGCCAGCGCCGCGATCAGCGGGGACAACAACCACCCAGTGAATGGGTACAGCACGCCTGCCGCAATCGGCACCCCAATGCCGTTGTAAACGAATGCGAACAGGAGGTTCTGGCGCATGTTTCGGACGGTGTCGATAGAGATGTCGCGTGCGGCGGTGATGCCGCGCAAATCGCCTTTGACCAGCGTGATCTGGCCGCTGTTCATGGCCACATCGGTCCCCGTGCCCATGGCCACGCCGACATCGGCCTTTGCCAACGCAGGCGCATCGTTGATGCCATCGCCGGCCATGGCGACAATGTGGCCCTCTTTCTGGAGCCGTTCCACGAGCGCCAGCTTGTCTGCGGGCTTGACTTCGCCATGCACCTCGTCGATGCCAAGTTTTGCACCCACTGCCTTGGCGGTGGTCAGACCATCGCCAGTTGCCATCACGATGCGCAAGCCGCTGGCGTGCAAAGTCCTAATGGCTTCCAGCGTGGTGGCCTTGATGGGATCGGTCACAGCCAGGATGCCAGCCAGTTGTCTGTCCACGGCCAGATGCATCACGCTGGCGCCTTCACTGCGCAGACGCTCGCCATCGATCTTGAGCGCATCAGTGGCCACGCCCTCCTGCTGCATCAATGCGGTGTTGCCCAGCACCAGATGCTTCCCATCGACCATGCCGCGCACGCCAATACCGCTGCCAGATTCGAAATCTAGCGGTTTGATCAGTTCCAGGCCCTTGGCGCGTGCTGCACTGACGATGGCCTCTGCCAAAGGATGCTCGCTGCCTTGGTCCAAACTGGCAGCAAGGCGCAGAACTTCGTCCGCTGTATAGCCAGGTGCGGCAACTGCGGTGTCGAAAGCGGGTTTACCTTCGGTCAGTGTTCCTGTCTTGTCCACAATCAGCGTGTCGACCTCGCGCATTTTTTCGATGGCGCCAGCATCACGGAACAGCACCCCCTGTGTCGCGGCACGCCCTGTGGCCACCATCACCGACATCGGCGTGGCCAGCCCCAGCGCACAGGGGCAAGCGATGATCAGGACGGCCACTGCGTTAATCAAGCCAAACACCCAGCTAGGTTCCGGACCGAACCAACCCCAGACAAAGAAGGTGGCAATGGCGATGAGCACCACCACGACCACGAATTGGCCTGCGACCACGTCCGCCATGCGCTGCATGGGCGCCTTCGAGCGTTGGGCATTGGCCACCATCTGAACAATCTGCGACAGCATGGTGGCCGCACCGACCTTCTCGGCGCGCATTACCAGGGCGCCACTGGTGTTCATCGTGGCGCCAATCACCTTGTCACCAAGGCGTTTGGTCACCGGCACAGGCTCACCGGTCAGCATGGATTCATCGACCGCACTGCTGCCTTCAGTCACAACGCCGTCGACCGGCACTTTCTCGCCGGGGCGGATGCGCAACAGGTCACCGACGTGAACATGGTTCAGCGGTACGTCTTCTTCGTTGCCATCCGCATTGATCCGACGTGCCGTCTTGGGTGCCAAACCGAGCAGCGCCTTGATGGCCGCAGAAGTTTGCGAACGGGCCTTCAACTCGATGATCTGGCCCAGCATGGTCAGCGAGATGATGACCACTGCCGCCTCGTAGTAGACCGCCACGCGCCCCATGGAAATGAATGAATCCGGGAACACGCCCGGCGCCACGGTAGCCACGAGGCTGTAGAGAAAGGCCGCGCCCGTACCCAAACCGATCAAGGTCCACATGTTGGGGCTGCGGAGGACGAGAGACTGCCAGCCGCGTACGAAGAAGGGCCACCCCGTCCACAACACGACGGGTAAGGAAAGCACCAGCTCAACCCAGGTTTGCACCTTCATGTCAAACCATCCAAGACGATGGCCGAACATTGCAAGAACGGTGACAATGACTGTGAATGGCAGCGTCCACCAGAAGCGATGCTGAAAATCCTTTAACTCATGGTTGTCTTCCTCGTCCAGTGGAATGATGGGCTCCAATGTCATGCCGCACTTGGGACAGACTCCAGGATGATCCTGCCGCACCTCGGGGTGCATAGGGCAGGTGTAGATGGTGCCGGCCGGCTCTGGCGCGGTGTCCTCGGGTGCAGTAGATACAAGGTATTGCAGTGGGTTCGCTGCGAACTTGCCTTGGCACTTGGCGCTACAGAAATAGTAGGGCCGCCCTTCGTGCGTCAATTTGTGTTCAGACTGCTCCGTAACGGTCATGCCGCACACCGGATCCTTTAGATCCTTTGGCGAGGCTGGCTCGGCAGGGGGGTGACTGCCGTGATGGTGGTGTGCATGCATGTCCATTGCTTATTCCTTGTCGTTGTTGGTGCGCCGGGGCGTCTGCGCATGGTTGCCGTGCCCACCATGGCCGCCGTGGCCGTGCATCAGGTGCATTAGCGGACAGGCGAGCAGCAGCAGGTAGGGCCAATAACCCAGAACATGGCCCCAGTGCTCTCGCAGCAGATAAAAACCAGCGATCACGGCAGCCGTTGCCAGCGCCATGCCGGCTGGGCGGCGCCAGAACGATGGCGCATGGGAGTCGTTGTCAGGCTGATCCATGGCGTTGCTCCTTCAAAGTTGCCAGCAAAAGGTGCGGGCGCGGACGCGCCCAGCCGGTCGACCCTGAATCAAATACCGTGGCCGTCATCGGCAACCACAGCCCCCCGCACCGCCGCTGTGGCAGCCCGAGGCTTTAGGCTGCGAGGTCGCAGCGGGAATGGGCGCGTCTGTGGCCAGCTTTGCGGGGTAACCCGCATCCGTCAATGCCATCAACAATGGGGCGCTGCCCTGCGCCAGTTCCCCGCTCACCCGGACATGCCCAGACTGGAGATCGACCTCCACCCCACTGACACCCGGCAGCGGTTGCAATGCGTGCGTGACGTGCTTGACGCATGAGCCGCAGCTCATGCCCTCGACTTGCAGATCAATCGTTTTCATGTATCAAACTCCTAAAAATTGAAACGTATACCGCCGGGGAAATATTCCAGATCATCTTTTTGACACCGAGTCAGTCGTCGACTGGGCCTTGCCCATGCGAGGGATAAACCGGGGTGTGCGCTGGGCGTATGTGTCGTAAGTTGCACCGAACTGTTTGTGCATTTCGTTCTCTTCGGTGATTGCCAGACGTCCGTACATCAGGAGCAAGACAGGGAACATGGCCAAGGTCAGCAAGGTGGGCCACTGCAGCAGGAAACCCAGCAGAATCATCACAAAAGCCACGTACTGCGGATGGCGAATGCGCGCGTAGGGGCCTGTTGTTGCAAGCGATTGGCCACGCTGAGCGTGGTAGAGCACATTCCACGCTGTGGACAACAGGTAGAAACCAAAGCCCAGAAAAACGTAGCTGGCGATGTGCAGTACGCCGAAATGCGGGTCGCCCTTTTCGCCCAACAGGGTGGACCACAAGTGACCCGAGGTGTGGGAGAGCAGATCCAGATTAGGGAACTTGGTTTGAAGCCAGCCCGATATCAGATAAATCGTCAGCGGGAAGCCATACATCTCTACGAACAAGGCAACTATGAAGGCTGCGAATGCGCCAAACGTCCTCCAGTCACGGGCCGTTGCAGGCTTGAAAAAGCTGAACGCAAACATGATGAAGATCGCTGAATTGATGATGACCAGCGACCACAGGCCATAAGCGGATTCGGTATTGTTCATCGTGAATCCCCCTCATTGCGTGATTCGGTAGTTTTCTTGGCATCAGGCTTACTCTGGCCATGTCCGCCATGTCCGCCATGTCCGCCGTGCATGAAGATATGCATCAGCGGGCAGGCGAGGAGCAAGAGAAAAGGCAGCGCCCCGACAACATGCGCGAGGTGTTCGGTCAACAGGAAATACGCCGCCACGCCGCCTATCACCACGAGGCCGATGGCATAGCGAGAACTCCAGAATCTGGGGGGCGACTCGTGCCCGTCGTGTTGATGGTTCATGGTGACTCCCAATTCGGTGGATGCGTTACTTGGTCATCGAGGCAGGCAGACGGTCCAGCATCATCTGCATCATGGACTCCATCATTTGCATGCGCTTTTCCATCATCTGATGGCGCTCGGCCATGTTGGTGGGCATGCCCTTGCCACCTTGCATGCCACCCATGCCCTGCATGCCTGCGCCCATCTGCTGCATCATTCCCATACCGTCCTGCATCAGCTTCATGTGCTCGTCCATGAGCGCCTGCCGCTCTTCCGGCGTTTTGGCCGCCATCATCTTTTCGTGCATCGCTTGCATGGCTTTCATGTGCTCGTCCATCTTGGCCATTCCAGCCATCTGCCCCGCACCCGTTGGCTTCGCGGCCGCCTTCATTTGGGTAGACGCAGGCAATGTGCTTCCTGCAGGGTGATGGGCCTTGTGCTCATCGGCGGTTTGCGCCATCAAGCTCAGCGAGGCCGAAGCGATACAGATACCAACCAGGGTATGGCGAATTTTTGACATAGTGCTCTCCTTCTTGCGGTGAAAAACCGTCGCATTCAGCATTCAACCCATACGTCCGCGACGACACAGCACGCCCAAGCAGCGCGTTCTTACTGAGCGGGATGAATGTCAGTGGCAACCATCTTCCCGCCCTCGTTGACGACCATGAACTTGACCTTGTCGCCGGGCTTCACTTTGCCCAGCAGACTCTTGTCTTTTGCGGTGAACACCATGGTCATGCCGGGCATGTCCATGTGCTTGATTTCTCCGTGCTTGATGGTGACCTTGCCAGTGGACTGATCGACCTTCTTGATTTCGCCGTCGGTCATGGATGCCGATGCTTGGGACATATCCATCTTGCCGTGATCCATCATGGTCTGGGCGAAGCTGCCCATGGGCGTTAATGTGCCCATGGCAAGGGCGGAGATAGCAAGAATGTTTTTGATGGTGTTCATGATTTCCTCAGGAATGAGAGTAAAAAAGTGGATTACTTCTTGGCCATTTTGACGGCCCACTTCATGCCGGCCTCGTAATGACCAAGCATCAGGCACGCGAAGTTGACAGTGCCCGCCTTGGCGAATTGCCAGACGATCTCACCTTGCTTGCCAGGGACCAACGTGACCTTGCTGGGCACATCACGACGAATGACCGATCTCATGGAAGAGATTCTGAAGAGCGACCCTGTCAGAAAGCTGTGCGCCAGATTACATATTTGTTATCTGCATGTCGGGAACGCAGAAACTCGTCAATCTTACGTCTACGCCAGATAGCGGAGAGTGACCATGAAGATATTGATCGTCGAAGATGAGCCTAAAACCGGTGAATACCTTCGCCAGGGATTGAGCGAGGCCGGATTTGTGGCCGACCTGGCTCAAAACGGTAGCGATGGGCTGCACCTGGCACTCCAAGGTGAGTACGACCTCGTGATCCTGGATGTCATGCTGCCCGGACTGGATGGCTGGCAGGTGCTGCAGTCCCTGCGCAATCGCGGCTTGCAGATGCCCGTGCTGTTCCTGACGGCCCGGGATCAGGTGGAAGATCGGGTCAAAGGGTTGGAACTGGGCGCTGACGACTATCTGGTCAAGCCCTTTTCATTCGCCGAGTTGCTGGCCCGTGTACGCACAATTCTGCGCCGGGGCCGAGGAGGCACCGAAACCAACACACTGCGCGTGGCTGACCTGGAGCTTGATCTGCTGCGCCGACGGGTCTGGCGGGGTGGCCGCCGCATTGACCTGACAGCCAAGGAATTTGGTTTGCTAGAGTTGCTGATGCGCAGGCATGGAGAAGTGTTGCCTCGCTCGCTGATTGCCTCCCAGGTGTGGGACATGAACTTCGACAGCGACACCAACGTGATCGAAGTGGCGATGCGCAGCTTGCGTCTGAAGATCGACGAAGGCCAGGACGTCAAGTTGATCCAGACCGTGCGAGGCATGGGCTATGTGCTGGAAGCGCCGGAGAGCGTTTAAATGTTCCGGTTCTTTTTGCTTATCCATCGTTTGGCCATCTTTTTCACGATGGTGGCTGCAGCCATGGTGCTGGGGCTTGGAATGTTGTTCCTGGTTCCGACCGAACGCCACTTCCTGGAACTGGATCGAATCACGCTGCAAGACAAACAGCACCTGATCGAGAACATAGTAGTCAATACCAACTCCATCGATGACATCCCATCGCGCTTACGCGAGTCATTGAACAATCACCACGGCTTGTCTGTCATTGTCAAAAACGCTAAAGGGGATGTTCTTTTCAAGACTGAAGGGTTTCAACCTCCAGCCACTTTAGGGCAACGCTGATTAAGGTCCACCGTTGAGGGGGGGGCAAACGTTATCCGCAGATGAAGCAGCAGACCCTGGCAATGGCCGCAGATCAAGACAACGGATTCGAGCATTCGCGCAAACCCACCCGACGCGAAGAGTTCTTGCGGACCATGCAGACAATAGTGCCATGGGCCGCTCTGTGCCAGGTGATAGAGCCGCACTACCCCAAAGCAGGCAACGGCCGCCCGCCCATTGGCCTTGAGCGCATGCTGCGCATCCATTTTCTTCAGCACTGGTTCAACCTGGCCGATCTGGCGTGCGAGGAGGCTCTGTATGACAGTGCCAGTCTGCGCCGCTTTGTGGGCATTGACCTGGGCCGCGAGCGCGTGCCCGATGCCACCACGCTGCTGAAGTTTCGCAAACTGCTCCATGAGCACAAACTGGGCGAAGCCCTGTTTGCCAAGGTAGGCCAGCAATTGCAGGAGCGCGGCTTGAAGGTCAACACCGGCACCATCGTGGATGCCACGATCATCGCAGCGCCCAGCTCCACCAAGAACGCCGACAAGGCGCGCGACCCCGATATGCACCAGACACGCAAAGGCCAGCAATGGTATTTCGGCATGAAGCTGCACATTGGCGTGGACAGCCAAAGCGGGCTGGCGCACAGCGCCGTGGTGACGGCGGCCAACGTGCATGACAAACACCCTCTGCCCGATCTGCTGCATGGCAATGAGCGGCGCGTGTACGGCGACTCGGCCTATGCCAGCCAGAAAGCACTGATAGCGAGCAAGGCCCCCAAGGCCAAGGACTTCACCAACCAGCGCACCCGCCGTGCAGGCGAGGTGGACGAAGTTCAGCGGGCCAAGAACCGCAACAAGTCCCGCATCCGCGCTCGCGTAGAGCATGTATTCGGGGTGGTCAAACGGCTGTGGGGTTTTGGCAAGGTGCGCTATCGCGGGCTGCAAAAGAACGCCACGCGTGCGTTCACGGCCTTGGCGCTTGCTGGGACAGGTGCGCCCGTAAGGGTTCGAAGGGGGCTCAAAGGCTCCCGAAACAGGCCCTGTGGGGCAAAGCACAGTATCTTTGCGGGCCATTTGGCATTCAAATGGCTGTGCGATGGATATGACGTTACTTGTTCAGCATTGCCCTAATGCATGGATCGCCTGCTGGGCAACGCGGCATTGCAGCGCCAATGTGCAGACATCTACGCTGGCATGGCCAGGCAAATACTTGCGGACTGCAAGCAGCCAGTGATCTTGGTCGATTGGAGCGATCTCAAGGCCGATCGCAGTGTGCAGCTGATCCGCGCCAGCTTGGCCTTGCATGGGCGCAGCCTGAGCTTGCTCGAGCAGGTGTACGGCGCCAAGCAGGCGGCCACGCCCCGCACGCATACGCGCTTTCTGCGCCAGCTCAAGGCCATCGTTGGCGAGCGGGCGTGCCCTATCATCGTCACCGATGCAGGCTTTCGTGCGCCCTGGTTTGCCGCCGTGGAAAAACTCGGCTGGCATTGGCTGGGGTGCGCATTCCACTGATGGCGGACAGTGATTCCATTTCCATCGCGGACAGCGTTCCATGCGATGGCGGACACGTTGCGCGGGTGTCCTGAGTGACGCTCAAATCGTAGCCGAAGTGTCCGCCATCAGCGTGGAATGGCGGTCGGCGCGGCCGGCTCAGACGGCCTTGGTGAGCTTTCTCATCGACTCGCCCTTGAGGGCTATCTTGTGTGAGCCGTGCACGATGCGGTCCAGGATGGCGTCGGCCAGCGTGGGCTCGTCCAGCCAGGCGTGCCAGGCCGTCACCGGCAACTGGCTGGTGATGAGCGTCGAGCGAGTACCCACCCGGTCGTCCAGCAACTCCAGCAGGTCGTTTCGCTCGTACGCGGCAATCGGCGCGATGCCGAAGTCGTCCAGGATGAGCAGGTCCAGCCGCGCCAGTTGCGCCAGCCGTTTGCCCAGGCTGCCATCGCCGTGGGCCACATGCAGCTCCTGCAGCAGCCGTGGCGCGCGGGTGTAGAGCACCGAGAAGCCCAGGCGCGCGGCCTGCTGCCCCAGTGCGCAGGCAAGCCACGTCTTGCCGCACCCGGTGGCGCCGGTCAGCAGCACGTTGTGGCCATGGCGCAGCCAGTCGCCGCCGGCCAGGCTGCTGATGACCTCCCGGCCCAGGCCCCGGCTGGCGCGCCAGTCGATGTCCTCCAGGCAGGCACTGGAGACCTTCAGGCGGGCCGCCTTCAACAGGCGCTCCAGGCGCTTGCTGTCACGCCAGTCCACCTCGCGCTGCACCAGCAGCGCCAGGCGTTGTTCAAAGGGCAGTTCGCTGGCCGTGATGTGGGTGGCCGCGTCGCTGAGGGCGGCCACCATGCCGTCCAGGCGCAGGGCGCGCAGTTGGTTCAAGGTCTGTTCGTTGAGCATGGTCGTTGGTGCTTTGTTTGTCTGCATCGCGGTGTCAGTGGTAGTAGCCCGGCCCGCGCACGTTCTCGTGCAGCGGCAGACTCGCCTGTGCGGCCATCGGCGCATCCAGCGGCCGCTGGTCCAGGCCGCAGCCCAGGATGGAGGCGATGCTCTTGTAGGACGGTGAGCGAATCGACTGCGCCCGCGCACAGGCGGCCTCCAGCCGGTCAGCCCCGTACTCACGGCCCAGGCGCATGAGGCCCAGACAGGAGCGGTAACCCTGCTCGGGATGCTGGCGGTGCTCCATCTGCCAGCGCACCACGGAGGCGGTGGCCGCGCCCACGCGCTCGCCCCAGGCGATGAGCTTGGCCGGCGTCCACTGCAGGTGCGCCCAGTGCGAGGCCGGCATGTGCTCGGGCGTGGTGGTGTGTGAACCCCGGCGGGGATTGAGGGCGTGGGCGGCCACCCGTTTGCCGCCATGCAGGACTTCGACCGTGCCGGCCGTGATGCGCAACTCCACCGGCTCGCCCACCAGCGCGTGGGGCACCGAGTAGTAGTGGCCATCGAGCTCGACGTGGTAATCGATGTTGACGCGGGCGGGTTTGAAGCGCGCAATGGGCATGCGCACCGGCGGCAGGGGACGCAGGGCTGGCCGGTCGAGTTCGGCGAAGGCGCTGGTGCGGTTGCCCGGCAGCTTCTTGAACGCGCGCTGGTTCAAGTCCACCAGCAAGGCGGCAATCGCCCGGTTGAGCTCGGCCAGGCTGTAGTGGGCCGAGAGTTCTTCGAGCAGGCGGTGCGCGGTGGGCTCGTAGCGGTCGGGGCGGGCCATGAGGGCGCGCGGCTGGTCAGGCACCAGCAGGCGGGGCACGCCGCCGATGAACTCCAGCGTGGCGATGATGCTGGCCGCCCAGTCGGTGGCCTTCTGGCTGGCGGTGGCGCAGGCGTAGGTGTAGTTGGATGCGCCCAGCACGGCCACGAAGACCTGGGCCGGGCGTATCTCGCCAGTGTCGGCATCCACCACGGGAACGGTCTGGCCGGCGTAGTCCACAAAGAGCTTGTCACCGCCCGTGTGGGTCTGGCGCATGGAGCGCTGCAGGCGCCGGGCCCAAGCCTTGTACTTCTCGCAGAAGGCGCTGTACTTGTACGCCTGACCGCTGTGCTGTTGCTGGTATTCCTCCCACAGCAGTTGCAGCGTCACGCCAGGTCGGCACAGTTCGCGGTGGATGTGGGCGTGGTCGGGTTCGAGGTGCCGGGACTCGCGCGCCACCGCTGGCTTGTACAGCCGGGCCTGCAGTTCTTCGTCGTTCAGGCTCTGGGCCAGTGCCCAGTCCACGCCGGCCACGCGCGCGTAGCTGGCTATCTCGCTGACAGTGGATTTGGAGATGCCGAGGGCGGCACCGATTTGACGGGTGCTCAAGGCCCCGCCGTGCAGCAGTTGCAGTGTGTGTCGTAGTTTGCTCATGGTGACCCTGGGTGTGGGCATCGCTGGTTCCGGTCAAAAAACCGGGCAGCGTATGCCGCGTTCGGGTCACTCAGAACACCCTACAGGTGTCCGCCATCAGTTTGGAATGCTGTCCGCCTTCAGCGTGGAATCGTGTCCGCCATCGCATGGAATACGCAGCTGGGGCGTATCCGTGGGCGTGATCTGCTGCGTCCAGCGGACCACCCGCAGGCGCGCTGGGCCAGCTGCCGCAGCGTGTGGGCGCAAGCCACCACCAGGCCGAGCGACCTGGGCGCTTATGAATGCGTGCGCTCGCGCCCCCATGTGTGCCGGCTGGTACTGCTCAAGCACGAGCCCAAAGGCCGGCACAAGCACACGGTGCGCGGCACCCGCGCGCGCAGCAAACACTCACGCAAGAATGCCCGCTCGCAAACCGAGCCGTGGCTGCTGGCCGCCTCATGCTCGCTGCGCCAGCTCAGCGCTGCAGCGATTGCGGCGCGGTACGCGCAGCGCATGCAAATCGAGCCATCGTTTCGCGACACCAAGAATGCGCGTTGGGGTCTGGGCCTGGAGCGCAGCGGTACGCGCACGCCCGAGCGCCTGGCCGTGCTGGTGCTGATCGCCACGCTGGCGCAGTGGGTGCTGTATCTGGTCGGGCAATGGGCCTACGACGGTCAGCAACAACGCCATTGGCAACTGACCAACCGCCGCAGCCGCCCATAGCTGTCGGTGCATCAACTGGGCTGGTTAATCGTTACTGTCCTTGATCCGCCCACCGAGCCACTGTTGCAGATCATTAGCCGCTGGAGCAATCCCAATGCCGCGCTTGAAGTTTGAGGGGAAACCTCAGGATCGGATCCGAAACCGGCCAGAAACATCGACCCGTGGCCGACGCGCAGCGCGCTGCGGACATCTACCGGCGTTCCGTGATGCTGGCGAGTGCACGCTGCTAGATGCAGGATGACGGCATGGGATTCTCGCTCGTTCCGTGTAAGTCGGTGATCGAGCCGCGGCTGGGTCAGCGACTCGTCGGGACGGTTCGCGGCGGTGGGGTGTCATGGGAAATTGGACGGCGGCCTGGGCTGGCCCGAGGTTAGTCAGGCCGACGCCAACAATCCCACAGAATGGATTCCAAGGAATTTTCTGCAGCCCCACCGAGGACAATCAACCGGGGGAATAGAGACGCAGACGCGCGTCGCGTTCTTCAGGGGACTCGCTCCGCAATTCGTTGATTACTTGCTCACGCGTCTTGCCTGGACCTGCTGCATCAGGTGTGCGGATAGGGTAGTTGCTTTCGCCGTAAGAAAGGAGGCCTTGCCGCATGGCAGCCTCGGCTTCTGCTTTGACTTGGGCACGGGTTTTCTCGCTCTTGAAGTGTTCCGGGTGAACGATTACGCCCTTTTCATTGTTGGCAGGATGTTCGTATGCGGCCGAAGCCATCCCTGGAAGGCCCAGGGTAACCACTGCGGCCGCCGCGGCAATCATGGAAGAAAGGGAGAGGCGTTGTTGGATCATGGTTGAAGCTCCTAGCGATGGTGAATAAAACTTGCATCTCTCATGCCTTGCTTGGGCGTTGAGGAGATGTGTTCATCGTAGGGAGCGCACCCCAACAGAATCTAGACAGCCCGATGACATTTTTATCAGGGAGCGGCGCGAGCTGGAGCGCAAGTAGGTGGACCTGTGCGGGGGACAAACGCGGAGGACGGAGGATCTACCACACGGGTAGACAGAAGTCGCCAGTGGATCGGCGCGAGCGAGCCTGTCAGAAAGCCTGTCAGAAATTTTGTGTGTGAGGCATAGCATGTCAACAAGGAGCATGAATGCCACGCAAGACGAAGACGACTGCAGCAGCGGACAAGGCGGCGCAGCCGCAATTCTCAGCCGAGCTGCTGGAGCAACTCATTCCCGGGCCGGTAACGCCGGCCGAACTCGAAGGCATCTTCCAGCAGTTCAAGAAGTCGGTTCTTGAACGAGCGCTGGGCGCCGAGATGAGCCATCACCTGGGCTACGCGCCCGGCCAGGCCAAGCCAGAAGGGGCTGCCGTCAATCACCGCAACGGCAAGAGCGCCAAGACCGTGCTGACCAACGTCGGCGCCTTGCGCATCGACGTTCCCCGCGACCGCGAGGGCACATTCGAGCCCCAGCTCATTGGCAAGCATGAGCGCCGCTTCACCGGCTTTAACGACTTGGATCTCCGCCATGTACGCACGCGGCATGACGGTGCGCGAGATCCAGGGCTTCCTGGCCGAGATGTACTCGGTCGATGTCTCGCCCGATCTCATCAGCAGCGTCACCGACGCGGTGATGAGCGAGGTCTCGGCCTGGCAGACGCGCCAGCTCGAGCCCATGTGCCCCGTCGTGTTCTTCGACGCGCTGCGGGTCAAGATACGTGAAGACGCTGTGGTGCGCTCCAAGGCCGTGTATCTGGCGCTGGCCGTGCTGCCCGACGGCAGCCGTGACATCCTGGGGATCTGGATCGAGAACACCGAGGGCGCCAAGTTCTGCGATGTTGCGTGTTCAACGATCTGAAGACGCGCGGAGTCCATGACATCCTGATCTCCGTGACCGATGGCCTCAAGGGCATGCCCGAGGCGCTGCAAGCGGTGTTCCCGGCCACGACGCTGCAGACCTGCATCGTGCATCTGATACGCACCAGCTTGGACTTCGCCAGCGGGAAGGATCGTAAGCTGCTGGCCGCAGCCATTAAGCCGATCTACACGGCCGTGAGCGCAGAGGCGGCCGAGGCCGAACTGGATGCGTTTGCCCAGGGGCCATGGGGCCAGAAATTCCCGACCGTCGTTGGCGCCTGGCGCAGGGTCCGGGACAAGGTCATCCCGTTCTTCGCCTTCCCGCCCGAGGTGCGCAGGGTGATTTACACACCAACGCGATTGAGAGCGTGAATGCGAGGCTGCGCTTTGATCTCAAGACGCGCAGACACTTCCCCAGCGACGACGCGGCCACCAAGCTGATCTGGCTGGCACTGCGCAACATCACCGAGGACTGGGGACGGGCGGCCAACAACTGGAAATCAGCGATGAACCAATTCGCGATCCTCTACGAAGACCGGTTCACGAAATCGAGCACGTAAGATATTCAACTAGCTTCACGATATCGGTGAAGGTTCAATGAGCCTCACACACAGAAATTCGGACACGCCCTGCACAACTGTACGCCAGTGGCTTTCTGCCGCAGGTCTGGATGCCCGACAAGCAGACCCTCGCGCTGCGCCGCCAGGTGGCACACCGTTCACAGATTGATCGTCACCGCACACGCTTGAACAACGAGATCCATGCAGTCCTTGCGGCGCCCTTGATCCCGTCATGTCCGGCAAGCGATCTGTTCGGGCGCAAAGGGCGCGTCTGGCTGAATCAACAGCCGCTTCCAATGGATGAGCGTCTTGCGGTGGAGCAGCGCCTGCGCGAAATCGATCGGCTCGGCGGCGAGGACCTTGCGGCGATCGATCGGCTGTTGTGCGAATCCGTGGTCCAGAACGAGCAACTCAGAAGGCTGTTGACCATCACCGGCGTGAATTGCATCGTTGGTGGTCCTTGTGCTCGTCGGAGCCTTGCGCCAGCACGCCCACGGAGGCGGCGGCGACACAGAGGCCGATCAGGGTATGGCGAATGTGAACCATGATGCATCCTCCTTGCGGTGCAGGGGTTGGCTAGGGCTGCCGCGTCCGACGAGATGGCGCGGTTGTGAATTTGCTCAGCGCACGGGCTGGATGTCCGTGATGATCATCTTCCCGCCTTCCTGGACGACCATGAATTGCACCTTGTCGCCGGGCTTGAGGTTGGTGAGTTGGCCCTTGTCGCGGACGGTAAAGACCATGGTCATTCCGGGCATGTCCAGGTTCTTGATGTCCCCGTGCTTGAGGGTGATCTTGCCGTTGTCCAGATCGACCTTCTTGACCTCGCCATCGGTCATGGATGCGGGTGCGGGAGCCGAAGTCTGGCCTGAATTGGGACTGACCTGTGCATGGCCCGCCAGCGGCAGGGCGGCGCCCATGGCGAGGGCGGAGATGGTGAGCAGACGTTGGATGGTGTTCATGGTGACCTCTGGGTAAATGGATGGATCTATGGGCTGGCCCTGCCATGGCTGGGCCGGCTGTGGTGGGCGCTTCAGGCCATCACTTGCGGCCCACCTTGATGGCGCCCTTCATGCCGGCCTCATAGTGGCCAGGCATCAGGCAGGCAAAGTTCACGGCTCCCGCCTTGGTGAACTGCCAGACGATTTCACCCTGCTTGCCCGGTGCGAGCGTGACCTTGCCGGGTTCGTCGTGCTCCATGTCCGGGAACTTCTTCATCTGCTCCAGGTGCTCCAGCAGTTCCTTCTCGGTGCCTAGGCTGAGTTCGTGCTTGACCTGGCCGACGTTCTTGACAACGAAGCGCACGGTTTCGCCCTGTTTGACCTGAATGTTCGACGGCGTGTAACGCATGTTGTCGCTCATTTCGATGGTGATGATGCGACCGGCCTTGGCGGCAACGCCGGGTTTGCCAATGGCTGTCTCACCCCCGTCACCGTGGCCACCTGCATGGGTGCCGCTGGCGAAGGCTACCCCCGATGTGGCCAGCGCAGCCATAGCGAAGAGTTGAGAAATAGTGGATCGCGTGAATTTCATGGATGGGCTCTCGTTGAAAATTGAAGGAAAAAATCAATGCGCGCCATGCGATGTAGGCTTGCGCACCTTGACTTCGGTCGGCGTTGCAGGTTTGCGAACGCGCGGCATGGACTGGCCGCCCTCGGCTTTGAAGCGGGCAGGCTCCGCCATCGGACCGGTGTACTCATACGCCACCGTGCCCTCCGGGTTTTTGTACCAACCCGGGTTCTTGTAGTCGCCTGGCTTCTGGTCGCGGCGCACCTTCAGGACACTGAACATGCCACCCATCTCCACCGAGCCGAAGGGGCCTTCCCCGGTCATCATGGGGACGGTGTTGTCCGGAATGGGCATCTCCATCTCGGTCATGTCCGCCATGCCCCGTTCGCCCATGACCATGTAGTCGGGAATCAGGTTGTTGATCTTCTTGGCCACGCCCCGGTGGTCTACGCCAATCATGGTGGGAATGTCGTGACCCATTGCGTTCATGGTGTGGTGGCTCTTGTGGCAGTGGAATGCCCAGTCACCTTCTTCGTCCGCGAGGAACTCGATCTGGCGCATCTGGCCCACGGCCACGTCGGTGGTCACTTCATAGAGACGGGTGCTCTTGGGTGTAGGACCACCATCCGTGCCGGTGACCAAAAACTCGTGACCGTGCAAGTGCATCGGGTGGTTGGTCATGGTGAGGTTGCCGATGCGAATACGCACCTTGTCGTTGAGCCGGACGTTCAAGGAGTCGATGCCAGGAAAGATGCGGCTGTTCCATGTCCACAGATTGAAGTTCGTCATCTCTGCAACCTTGGGCGTCGCGGCCCCTGGCTCAATGTCATAAGCACTGAGCAGGAAGCAGAAATCACGGTGCACTTCGTCGATCAGCGGATGCTTGGCCTTGGGGTGCGTGATCCAGAAGCCCATCATGCCCATGGCCATCTGGGTCATTTCATCGGCATGCGGGTGGTACATGAAGGTGCCCGGGCGGCGCGCCACGAACTCGTAGACGAAGGTCTTGCCCGACTGGATTGCGGGCTGGTTCAATCCCGCCACACCGTCCATGCCATTGGGCAAACGCTGTCCATGCCAGTGGATGCTGGTGTGCTCAGGCAGCTTGTTGGTCACAAAAATGCGAACGCGATCGCCTTCCACCACTTCGATGGTGGGCCCGGGACTCTGGCCGTTGTAGCCCCACAAATGGGCCTTGAAGCCAGGCGCCATCTCGCGCACCACAGGCTCGGCGACCAGGTGAAACTCCTTGACGCCCTGATTCATCCGCCACGGCAGTGTCCAGCCGTTAAGTGTGACCACCGGGTTGTAGGGCCGCCCCGAGTTGGGAACCAGCGGCGCCATGGTGTTCGGGCTGGTCTGGATCACCGGCTCGGGCAATGCCGCCATGGCCACGCGGCTCACCGAGCTGGCCGCGACCGCTCCGCCTGCGATGCCCGCATATTTGAAAAAATCTCTTCTGGATGTCATGACATGAATCTTTGCTTTAGTGGCCCGCATCGCCCGCACTGGGCGCGCTGGACGTGACTGACAACGTGGTGTTGGTGGGGCGCCCGATCACGGATGCCTGTATGGCGGCATCGGCCAGCCAGAACTGCTGTTGCGCATCAATGGCGGCCGTGACGGCGCTGATCTGCTCGCGCGCGTCGGCCAATAGCTCAAAGACGCTGATCAACATGCCGTTGTAGCGAAGCTGGTTTTCCTCCGAGATCACCTTGCGCAGCGGCACGACTTCATCGCGGTGGTGACGCGCCACGTCGTAGGCGGTTCGATAGGCCGAATAGCTCTCGCGCAGGTTGGAGCCGGCAGAGCGCACGGTGGCTTCGAGCTGGTTGGCCGCAGCCAGGCTGCGTGCATTCATCGCATCGCGCTGCATCCCACCCCAATCGAAGAGGGGTAGACGCACGTCGATTTCCCAGCCGCGCGCAGTAGAACGAGTGCCCTCAGCGTTGTCAAAGGTCGTGTTGCGACGCCCGGTGAGTTCGATATCGGTGAAGCTGGTCACCATGTTCAGACCCTGGGCCTTGACGGCCTCATTGAGCGCGGATTGGGCCAAGCGGATATCCAGACGCGCCTGGGTTGCTTGCAAGGCGACCGTCTGCGGCTCCATTGGCTGTTTAGGTAGCTCCGGCAATCGCTCCGGCAGCTTAAGCGTTTGTTCCTGCGCCTCATCTAGCCCCAGCAGTCGCACCAGTTCTTCGCGGCTGGCCGTAGCCTGGTGCTGCGCTGCGCTCAGCCGGGTGGCGGCATCGGCGTAGAAAGCTTGCTCCCGTGCACGGGTAATCCGGTTGAAGTTGCCCGCCGCCTGCATGCGCTTGGCCAGTTCCGCTCCTGCTTCCGCGCTGTCATAGACCTGCTTGGCATATTTGAGCGTTTGTTGCGCGGCCACGGCCCGCACCCAGGACTGGCGCACACGGGTGATCTGATCCACCACATCACTGGTCAGACGCAATTGCGCTTGCTCAATGCGCCGGGTAGCGCCGCCGTGCCGTGCGGGAAGCGTCAAAAGATCCAGCAAGCCGAAGGACAAAGCGCGCCCAAACTCCAGCTCATCGCCTGCGACCATGCGCTCAAAACTGAAAATGGGGTTGGCAATCCGCCCGGCCTGCGCGGCATCCGCCGACTCTGCCCAACCCTGCGCCAGAAGGGTCTGCAGGGATGGGCTGTTCACCAAGGCCAACTGGACAGCATCTTTCTGCTCCAAAGGCTGCGCCAGCAAGGCTTGAGCGGCCTGCGCACGCTGGTCGCGTTCATCCAGGGTACGAGCCAACGCGAGCTTGCCCCCGGTAAAACTGCCAGCTTCGTCGTTGACGCGATTGATGTTCTGATCCAGGCTGACGCTGGCACATCCCGTCAGCACTGCCAATCCGAGTGCGGACAGAGCCAATTTGGCATGAGTGGCACGCAAAGGCATCATGGTTTTCCTCCCCCGTGATGGCCCGTGTGGGGATCGCTAGCAGGAGCAGCATCCTTGGCGGACGCGGGCTCGCCCGACTTGATTTCCTTAGCATAGGCGCGCCAGCCGCCAATCTGGCCCACACGATCATTGGCTTCGCGCCAGGATTGCACCGGTTGATCCGCATAGCCCTGATAAGCCCCGATAGGGGACGCGTATTGCAACGTTGCCAGCGGTGCAGGCTTGGGAGCCTCGGTATCTGCTGGAGCTTGTGCGAAAGCTGCCCCCGCAAACAACACCAGTGTCGAAGGCAACAGAGCCCTGAAGGGCGGCAGGTAACTGGAAGTGAGCATGGTCTCCTCTAAGGATCTATCCGTAAATTAAACTATGTTCCTGAGTCGCCCGTGATGCGGCGCAGGAGGTGTAGATGGCCAAGGCGCATGCCAATTCGTGGGAAGTGACGGACGAGTTCTGGAGCCGGGTGGAGCCGCTGGTGCCACAGCCTGCGCGCGATCCTGACAAGCAGTACAAGCGCGCAGCCGGAGCGGGCCGCCCGAGCAAACCGCCACGGCTGGTGTTCGAGGCCATCATGTATGTGCTGCGCACTGGCTGCCAATGGAAGGCATTGCCTGCTGAGCGCTTCGGCAGCGCCAGCGCGATCCATCAGAAGTTCATGCTGTGGTCCAAGGCCGGGTTCTTTGAGAACCTGTGGCGTGCAGGCCTTGCTGAGTACGATGATTTCGAAGGCGTTGCCTGGCGCTGGCAAAGCATTGATGGGGCCATGTTCAAGGCGCCACTGGCGCAAGAGGCTGTGGGGCGCAACCCGACGGATCGGGGGAAAAAAGGGCAGCAAGCGTCACCTGCTGGTGGACGGGCGTGGCGTCCCGTTGTCACTCGTCGTGACCGGGGCCAACGCGCACGACGTGACGCAACTTGAGGCCGTGCTGGCGTCCTGCATGATCAAGCGTCCCACACCCAAGCAGCGACGCAGCAAGCACCTATGCGCTGATGCCGGCTACCGGGGAAAGAACGCCATGAAGATCATCCTGGCCCACGGCTATATCCCGCATGTAGTGGGCCGCAAGAGCGAGGCAGAGCGCAAGAAACGCAATCCGCAGAAGAAGGCGCGCCGCTGGGTGGTGGAGGCATGCCATGGGTGGTTCAACAGATTCCGCAAGCTGCTCGTGCGCTACGAAAAGCTGGAGCACACGTTTCTCGCGCTTAACCATCTGGCCGCTGCCATCATCACCTTGCGAAAGATCAGTCTGCCCGTCAATATTATTTACGGATAAATCCTAAAAGAATCTTTGATCTCATGATGTGGAGATTCTGGAGAGACCACCCTTTCATTCAGATGTTCTGAAAATTACATTGTTGTTATCTACCTGTCAGAACGCCTCAAACTTGGCAAACTCTCGCCAAAGCATTGAACGGAAGCGCACACGTGAAAATATTGATCGTCGAAGATGAGCCCAAAACGGGTGAGTACCTGCGTCAGGGTTTGACAGAAGCTGGATACATTTCCGACCTCGTGCCCAACGGCGCGGATGGCCTGCATATGGCCCAGCAGGGCGAATATGACCTGCTGATCCTGGATGTCATGCTGCCTGGCCTGAATGGCTGGCAAGTGCTGCAAGCCCTGCGTGACCGGGGGATCGGAATGCCCGTCCTGTTCCTGACTGCCCGCGATCAAGTGGAAGATCGTGTCAAAGGACTGGAACTCGGGGCCGACGACTACCTTGTCAAGCCGTTCTCGTTTGCCGAGTTACTGGCCCGGGTACGCATCATCCTGCGGCGCGGCCATGCAGGCAACGAGAGCACCACGCTGCGAGTGGCCGACCTGGAACTGGATTTGCTGCGCCGCAGGGTATCCCGCAACGGCGAGCGTATCGATCTGACGGCCAAGGAATTCGGCCTGCTGGAGCTACTGATGCGCCGACACGGTGAAGTGCTGCCACGGTCCCTGATCGCCTCGCAGGTGTGGGACATGAACTTTGACAGCGACACCAACGTCATCGAAGTGGCGATGCGCCGCTTGCGCATGAAGATCGATGAAGGCCAACCCCTCAAGCTCATCCAGACCGTGCGCGGCATGGGCTATGTGCTGGACGTGCGAGAGGAAGAATAGGTGGAGTCGAAATTGCGTTTGGGCAAGCTTTCGCTGACCCGTCGCCTCACCCTGTTCTTCACCGTGGTGGCAGCTGCTGTGGTGCTTGGGTTGGGAGGTCTTTTTCTGGTGGAAATTGAGCAGCATTTCGTCGAACTGGACCGGATGGCTCTGCAGGAAAAGCGGCATTTGATCGAGGAAATTCTTGGCAATGCCAACTCAGTGGACGACGCAAGCTTGCGCTTGAGCAAAGCTTTGAACTATCACCATGATCTCTATGTCCTGGTGCAGAACCCCCAGGGAGAGCGCATTTTTCAATCGTCAACATCCAACCTCAATGTGCAAAGCGGCGATGCCCTGAGTACCGAGGAGACGAGTGTTTTCGGGGTTTGGCGTCACCACGATACCGAGTTCCACACATTGAGCTTTGGAACTGCCCCGGCTTACTCCGCATCAGCGTTGCAGGTGTTGATCGCAGCGGATACAAAACACCACACCCAATTCCTCACTGAGCTGCGCAGCAGTCTGGCGTTCTACGTGATCGCGGCCATCATCGTGTGTGGGCTACTGTCGTGGCTCGCGGCGCGTCAAGGACTGGCGCCTCTGCGTGAAATGAAGTCGCGCGCAGCCGTGGTCACAGGTCAGAAATTGTCCGAGCGCATGCCAGTTGAGGCCGTGCCGGTGGAAATGGCCGATCTGGCGCAAGAGCTGAACCGCATGCTGGACCGCCTGCAGGAGGACTTCCAGCGCCTTACCGATTTCGCGTCGGACCTCGCGCACGAGCTGCGCACCCCCATCAGCAACCTGCTGACGCAGACGCAGGTGGCGCTGACGACCAAGCGCGATGCCGCGACGTACCGCGACATCCTGGCCTCCAATGCCGAGGAATTTCAGCGTTTAGCACGCATGGTGTCCGACATGCTGTTCCTAGCCAAGACCGAGCGCGGCGTGGATCTGCCGCACAAGGAGCGGTTTTCCGCCCGCCAGGACGCGCTGGCGCTGCTGGAGTTCTACGAGGCCGTGGCCGAGGAAAAACGCATCCGGCTCCAGTTGAAAGGAGACGGCGAGGTCGAAGGCGATCGCCTGATGTTCCGTCGTGCGGTGAGCAACCTGCTGTCCAATGCCCTGCGTTACACGCCCGAGGCCGGCGACATCACCATCCGTATCACCAGCACGGCACAAACCACGACAGTGGCCGTGGAGAACACTGGAACCGACATCGATGCCAAGATCCTGCCCCGGCTGTTCGACCGCTTCTACCGAGCCGATGCTTCCAGGGCCCACCCGGACTCCGATGGCTCCGGGCTGGGCCTGGCCATCACACGTGCCATCGCTGAGGCCCACGGCGGTAGCGTCACGGCGACGTCGGGCGACGGGCGAACCTGCTTCACCTTGATGTTTCCTCACCGTGGCTCACAGCCATCAAGCTGACAACAATCTCATCTGGCTGTCCGGATTCTGTTGGGGGGCGCTCCCTAAGATGAACACATCTCCTCAACACCGACCAAGGCATGAGAGATGCAAGTTTCATCCACCTTCCTTAGGAGCTTCAACCATGACCCAACAACGCCTCTCCCTTTCTTCCATGATCGCAGCCGCAACCGCAGTAGTTGCTCTGGGCCTTCCAGGGATGGCTTCGGCAGCCTACGAGCATCCTGCCAACAATGAAAAGGGCGTAATCGTTCACCCGGAACACTTCAAGAGCGAGAAAACCCGCGCCCAAGTCAAGGCGGAGACCGAGGCTGCGATGCGGCAAGGCCGCCTTTCTTATGGTGAGAGCAACTACCCCATCCGCACACCTGATGTAAGTTCTGGCAAGACGCGTGAGCAAGTAATCAACGAACTGCTGAGCGAGTCACCTGCCGAACGCTCCGAGCGTCTGCGTCTCTACTCCCCGGGTTGATAGCCCCCAATTGGGGCTCGAGCAGAGCACGTTGAATCCATTCTGTGGGATCGCGCGTCGGCCTGGCTAACCTCGGGATTTCAGCAGCCTGATAGGTCACGCCCCAAAAATTACCTGACAGAAATGTAATTTTTGAAACATTTTCCCGTCAGTCTCGGGCTTGCATAATCACAACGTGAATTCGCACGCGGTGGGCGGACTCAAATACGAAGTGCAACACCCTGGATTTCAGTGAAAGAGGGTGGGATGGCTTGCAGAGCGGTCATTTTGGCGCTGAGCCTGACGCTTTCGTGAGCCTCCACCGACCACGTCTTCAGAATTTTTCAGGACTTACGCAAAATCGCCCCAGCGGCGTTGCTCTTCCTTGCCGTGCGCTTGCGCTGTCTGCGTCAGAGCGCCTTACTGGAACAATTTTGCGTAAGTCCTATTTTTGTGTTTGAACAATAGGGACCACCGCTATGGAAAAGTCATTTCATCGCTTCTCTGAACTGTTTTCCCAGCTTGGTCTGCGCATGGACGCGGCAGGCATCGGGGAGTTCTTGGAGGCCCACGCTCCACTGCCGGCCGATGTGCTGCTGGCCGATGCGCCATTCTGGACACCATCTCAGGCGACTCTGTTGCGCGAAGAACTTCTGGAAGACGCGGACTGGGCCGAAGTAATTGACCGGTTGAATTCCGCTTTGCGTGCGCCAAGGGGGAGGTCATGATGCCTATGAGGAATCGCCTGTCGTTGGGTGTGGTAATGGTGTCTCTCGCGCTGAGCTCGATGGTTTACGCGCAGGAGGTCAAGCTTGGGTCGAGTGTTGAAGGGTTGCTGCAAGCGGCCTGGGAGCGAAACCCCGAAATCGCAAGCATGCGTTTTGATGCCGATGCCGCTGCCGAGCGTGTCGTACCCGCGGGTGCCTTGCCGGATCCAAAGTTCAGCATGGAACTTCGTGACCTTACCCGGATGGGCGAGCGCAACCCGACGCTGCTGCCAGGGCGTGTGGGCAGCACGCGATACCTGCTCACACAGGAATTGCCGTGGTTTGGGAAACGGGGCCTCAAGCGTGAATCGGCCCAATTGCAGGCCGAGGCGGCTCGAGGGCGAGTGGCTGGCACCTGGAGTGAACTAGCGACCAAGATCAAGACGACATACGCCCAACTCTACTATCTGGACCAGAACGAGCGGCTGACCAGGGAGATCCTGGACCTGATGACTCGCCTGGAAAAAGTCGCCCAGGTGCGCTACGCCGGTGGCCTGGCCGCGCAGCAGGACGTGATTCGTGCGCAGCTGGAGCAAACCACCATGCGCAACGAATTGATTGCACTCGAAGCAGAGCGAAGTCAGTTGCAGGCCAAGCTGAAAGCGCTCGTGGGGCGCCCTGCCAGCGAGATGCTGGCTACGCCAGAGAGCATTCGCACACTTCCGGCGCCTGAGACCATGCGATTTGATGTCCTGGAGCAGCGTGCACGGTCCAGCAATCCGCTGCTGAGAACCGAGGAGTCACAAATCCAGGCTGCAGAAAAGAACCGTGAACTCACCTACAAGAACCGCTATCCGGACTTTGCGGTGGGGGTGTCACCCATCCAGTACGGTAAGTCGATCCGGGAATGGGAGTTGATGGTCGAGGTCACCATTCCCTTGCAGCAGGACACCCGGCGCGCACAGGAGCAGGAAGCACAGGCCATGCTGGATGCCGCCCGCTCGCGCCGCGAAGCGGCCACCAACCAAGTACTGGCGGATCTGTATGAAAACTTGGCGGGCCTGGATGCGGCTCGCCGTACGCTGGCGTTGACCACGGACAGCCTGCTACCCCAGTCGGAGCTGACGTTCCGGTCGGCTTTGGCAGGCTACGAATCGGGCAAGGTGGATTTCGCCACCCTGCTGGATGCACAGAGACAGATACGACAAGCCAAACTCAATCAAGTCAAAGCAGGAGTCGCGGCGCAGATTCGCCTGGCAGACATCGAGCGCATCGTGGGAGAAGATCTATGACAACAACTATCAAGGTGGGCGCGCTCGTGCTGGCCGCCACGGCACTGGCTGCGGGAGGCGGCTATTGGTACGGGCAACGCCAGTCCGCTGCACATGGATCAGTGCAGGCGACATCGACTGTTGCTTCGGCAAACGATAAGAAGGAGCGCAAGGTTCTCTATTTCCGCAATCCGATGGGCTTGCCCGATACGTCCCCCACGCCCAAGAAGGACCCGATGGGGATGGATTACATCCCCGTCTACGAGGGCGATCAGGAACCGGAAGCCGGAAGCGCCAACCAGATCAAGATCAGCACCGACAAGGTTCAGAAGCTCGGGGTGCGCGTTGAGGCTGTCAGCCTGCGCAACCTGGACAAGATGGTGCGCGCGGCAGGCCGCATCGAACCCGACGAGCGCCTGACCTACGCCATCACCCCCAAGTTCGAGGGCTACGTCGAACGCTTGCATGTCAACGCCACCGGCCAGGCCGTGGGCAAGGGCCAGCCGTTGTTCGAGGTCTACAGCCCAGAGCTGGTGTCGGCGCAACGCGAATATGCGATTGCCGCCCAAGGGCTCGACGCCTTGAAGGGCGCCAGCGTGGAAACACAGAAAGGAATGCGAGAACTCGCCGAATCGGGCCTGACGCGCCTGCGCAACTGGGATATTTCGGACGAGCAGGTGAAGGCGCTGACTCAGTCGGGCACGGCGCGCCGCACCCTCACATTTCGCTCGCCGGTGGCAGGCATCGTGACCGAGAAAAAGGCGGTACAGGGCATGCGTTTCATGCCAGGCGACGCGCTCTACCAGGTCACTAACCTGTCTTCAGTGTGGGTGATAGCCGATGTATTCGAGCAGGACATCGGCATGGTCAAAACAGGGGCAAAGGCCACGGTTCGCATCAACGCCTACCCGGACAAGGTATTCACCGGTTCCATCACCTACGTCTATCCCACGCTCACGGCGGAAACCCGCACCGTGCCCGTGCGGGTTGAATTGGCCAATCCAGGCGGACTGCTGAAGCCGGGCATGTTTGCCCAGGTGGAACTGCCCGCCACCTCGAAGGGGGCCGTCCTGACGGTGCCGACGTCGGCCGTCATCGACAGCGGAACACGGCAGATCGTTCTGGTGCAACTCAAGGAGGGGCGTTTCGAGCCCCGCGAAGTCAAGGTCGGCGCGCGCAGCGAGGACCGCATCGAAATCATCGAGGGCGTGCGGGATGGCGAGATGGTGGTGGTGGCCGCCAACTTCCTCATCGATGCGGAAAGCAACCTCAAGGCTGCCGTCGGGAGCCTGGGACATGCAGGGCACGGTGCGCAAATCCCCACGGAGGGTTCCACCAGTACCCAGGCCGTCACCGGCGTGGGCCACCAGGCCGAAGGCACGGTGGAGGAGGTTGACACCAAAACCTCCACGGTCACCCTGGCGCATGGCCCGGTGGCCAGCCTCAAATGGCCGGCCATGTCCATGGAGTTCAAGGTCGCCAACAGCGGCTTGCTGAAAGAGCTCAAGCCCGGCGCAGCGGTGGCATTCGAGTTTCTCGAACGCGGTCAGGGCGAATGGGTGATTACCGCCGTCAAGCCTCTGGGCAAGGCTGCGGCTAACCCTCACGCCGGCCACAACTGATTTTTGGGAGACACCATGCTTGCGAAGATCATCGACTGGTCGGGGAGAAACCGTTTCCTGGTGCTGCTGGCGACCCTGTTCGTCATTGTTGGCGGTGTCTATGCCGTGCTCAAGACGCCGCTGGACGCGCTGCCGGACCTGTCGGACGTTCAGGTCATCGTCTACACCGAGTATCCGGGCCAGGCCCCGCAGGTGGTCGAAGATCAGGTCACGTATCCGCTGACCACCTCCATGCTGTCGGTTCCGAAGTCGAAGGTGGTGCGCGGCTTCTCCTTCTTCGGCGCCTCGTTCGTCTACATCATCTTCGAGGATGGCACCGACATCTACTGGGCCCGCTCGCGCGTGCTCGAATACCTCAACTTCGCGGCGGGGCGCATGCCCAAGGGCGTGACGCCGCAGATCGGCCCGGACGCGACCGGCGTGGGCTGGGTCTACCAGTACGCGCTGCTGGCCAAGGACAAGACCCTGGCCGAGCTGCGCACGCTGCAGGACTGGTACCTGCGCTACCAGCTCACCAAGGCCCATGGCGTGGCCGAGGTGGCATCCATTGGCGGGTTTGTGCAGACCTACCAGATCACCGTCGACCCGGTGAAGCTGCGCGCCTACGGCATTCCATTGGCCAAGGTGTCGCAGGTGGTGCGCGACTCCAACCGCGACGTGGGCGGCCGCGTGGTGGAGATGGCCGAGACCGAGTACATGGTGCGCGGCAAGGGCTACCTGCGCGGCGTGTCTGACATCGAGAACCTGGTGGTCAAGGCCGACAAGGGCACGCCGGTGCTGGTGCGCGACATCGCCCGCGTGGAACTGGCGCCGGACGAGCGCCGGGGCCTGACGGAACTCAACGGCGAGGGCGAGGTGGTCTCGGGCATCGCCATGGCGCGCTACGGCCAGAACGCGCTGGAGGTGATCCACAACCTGAAGGAAAAGATCGCAGAGGTATCAAGCGGCTTGCCGCAGGGCGTCACCATCGAGGCGGTGTACGACCGGTCCGACCTGATCCACCGCGCGATCGACACGCTCAAGCGCACGCTGCTCGAAGAAAGCCTGATCGTCGCGCTGGTCTGCGTGGTCTTCCTGATGCATGTGCGCTCGGCCCTGGTGGCGATCCTGATGCTCCCCGTGGGGGTGCTGATCGCCTTCATCGCCATGCGCCTGCTGGGCATGAACTCCAACCTGATGAGCCTGGGTGGCATCGCCATCGCCATCGGGGCCATGGTGGACGCGGCCATCGTCATGATCGAGAACGCGCACAAGCACCTGGAACGCTTGCCCGAGGAGCACACCAACACCGAGCGCGTGGAAGCCATGATTGCCGCCTGCAAGGAGGTGGGCCCGGCTTTGTTCTTCTCGCTGCTCATCATCACCGTGTCCTTCCTGCCGGTGTTCACGCTGGAGTCGCAGGAAGGCCGCCTGTTCTCGCCACTGGCCTATACCAAAACCTTTGCCATGGCCGGTGCCGCGCTACTGTCGGTGACGCTGGTGCCCGTGCTGATGATGCTGTTCATCCGTGGGCGCATCCTGCCGGAGGCACGCAACCCGGTGAACCGGTTCCTCATCTGGATCTACCGTCCCATCATCGCCGCCGTGATGCGGTGGAAGAAACTGACGGTTGCCACGTCGATCATCGTGCTGGGCGTGTCGTTCTACCCCGCCAGCCAGCTCGGCTCGGAGTTCATGCCCACGCTCAACGAAGGCACGCTGCTGTACATGCCCGCGTCGCTGCCCGGCATGTCCATCACCAAGGCGGCCGAGCTGATGCAGACGCAGAACAAAATCATCAAGAGCTTCCCGGAGGTGGTATCGGTCTATGGCAAGGCTGGGCGCGCCAACACCGCCACCGACCCGGCGCCGACCGAGATGTTCGAGACCGTCATCAACCTCAAGCCCGAGTCCGAATGGCGCCCCGGCATGACGACCGACAAGCTCATCGCGGAACTGGACAAGGCATTGCAATTCCCCGGCGTGTCCAACGCCTGGACCATGCCCATCAAGGCGCGCATCGACATGCTGTCCACCGGTATCCGCACGCCCATCGGCATCAAGGTCTTCGGCAAGGACCTGGGCGAGATGGAACGCCTGGCGCGCGAGATCGAAACCGTGGTCAAGCAGGTGCCCGGAACGACCTCGGCGTTCGCGGAACGCATCACAGGGGGCTTTTACCTCAATATTGAACCCGACCGGGCGCAGCTGGCACGCTACGGCCTGGGGGTAGGAGAGCTGCAGGACGTCATTGGCACGGCCCTGGGCGGCGAAATGGTGACCACCACGGTGGAAGGCCGCGAGCGCTTTGGCGTGACGGTGCGCTACCCGCGCGAGCTGCGCGCCGACCCGCAGCAGATCGCCCGTGAAGTGCTGGTACCCACCATGGATGGCGCCATGGTCCCGCTGGGACAGGTGGCGCGCGTGGAAGTCGCCAAGGGGGCACCCGGCATCCGCACTGAAAATGCGCTTCTGTCTGCCTACATCTTCGTCGACATCCGTGATCGGGACATCGGCAGCTATGTGGCAGACGCCCGCAAGGCCGTGAACGAGCAAGTTCAGTTCCCGCCCGGCTACTACGCCACCTGGAGCGGCCAGTTCGAATCCATGGAGCGCGCGGTGCAGAAGATGAAGGTCGTCATCCCGGTCACCTTGCTCATCATCTTCCTGCTGCTGTACCTGAACTTCAAGCGCCTGACCGAAACCTTGATCGTCATGCTGTCGGTGCCGTTTGCCCTGGTGGGGGGTATCTGGCTCATGTGGTGGCTGGGCTACAACATGTCGGTGGCTGTCGCGGTGGGCTTCATCGCACTGGCCGGGGTGGCAGCAGAGACGGGCGTCATCATGCTGATCTATCTCGACCATGCCTGGGAAGAAATTCAGGCACGGCGCCGATCGGAGAACAAGGAGCCTAGCGTGGCCGACCTCTACGAAGCCATCATGGAAGGCGCAGTCGAACGGGTGCGCCCCAAGATGATGACCGTGGTTGCCATCATGGCGGGCCTGCTGCCCATCCTGTGGGGGACCGGCACCGGCTCGGAAGTGATGAGTCGTATCGCTGCCCCGATGGTGGGCGGGATGATTTCTTCGACCGTGCTCACGCTGGCAGTAATTCCCGCTATTTATGGCTTGGTCAAGCAGTTTGAACTTCGAAGAAGGCGAGCTTGATGCGATTGGCCTCGCATGCACAAGGAACTGCTCGCCCGTGGCATCCGGGTGGGCAGGAAACGTGTGCGCCGCTTGATGCAGCAGCACGGCATCCGGGCCAAGACCCAGCACAAATTTGTGGTGACCACGGACAGCCGCCACAGCCCCGCCGGTGGCCCCGGACCTGGTACAGCGACGTTTCAATCCCGATACACCCGACCAGCTCTGGTGTGGCAACACCACCTACATCGCCACCGACGAAGGTTGGGTGTACCTGGCAGCGGTCATCGACCTGTTCAGCCGCCAGGTGGTGGGCTGGAGCATGCAGGCGCACAACTATTGATCCGGCAGGCTTTATTCGTAAACCTTGCTCGGGCTGAGGTGTCGAAGCCCCTCGACGGGCTCAAGTTGAACGGCATCGGGACTCTGCAATAAACCGTGCCGGATCAATAGGCCGCCGTCAAGGCACTTTGTTCCCCTCACGCAGCTCAAGCCCCCTTTTTCGCATACCAAGGGAATCATCATGAACAAGCTGATCTACCCCCTCGCCGGCGCGCTGATGCTGGGCGCCACCTTGCCGGTCCTGGCCGGCCCTGACTTTCAGGCTATCGAGCAAGGCCGCAAGGCCGGCCAGGAGGCCGAGGCCACGCGCACGCGAGATGCCACCGAGGCCGCCAAAACCGGCCGTGGCGACTGCCCGCCCCAGCCCTTGATCCTGCCGCTCGACCATGGTCCGCGTGCCTTGACTACGCCCTACCTGAACCAACTGCGCAAGCAGCGCTTCGAGGCGGAGATGAAGGCCTGCAAGGAATGACGCCGAGGAAGCGCCTATTCAGTCGGCCCTGCAAAACTCATCCGCCTGCCCATGCCAGCCGGCCCAACCCATGGAGGAGAAATAAGGCATAAGGCATAAGGCAGAAGACTTACAACCGCTGTGAAATCTCCAGCAATGGCTTGATGCTGGAGCCAAAGCGGCTCATGGACGCGTGGTTCTGCTCCAGTTGGCTGTAAGGCAGATAACGAATCCCGAGTTCCGAAACACGGGAGAATGCCGGTCTTTGGAGTTGCTCCGCCACCTTGGCTCGGCGATTGTCTGGGGCCACCATAAAGAGCGCACATTTTTCTGCAACCGGTGACTTCTGTCTACCCGTGTGGTTGGTCCTCCGTCCTCCGCATTCGTCCCCCGCGCACGTCCACCAACTCGCGCTCCAATTCACGCAGATTCTTAACAACAATGTCATCTGGCTGTCCGGATTCTGTTGGGGTGCGCTCCCTAAGATGAACACATCACCTCAACGCCCGACCAAGGCATGAGAGATGCAAGTTTCATCTACCTTCCTTAGGAGCTTCAACCATGACCCAACAACGCCTCTCCCTTTCTTCCATGATCGCAGCCGCAACCGCAGTAGTTGCTCTGGGCCTTCCAGGGATGGCTTCGGCAGCATATGAGCATCCTGCCAACAATGAACAGGGTGTAATCGTTCACCCGGAACACCTCAAGAGCGAGAAGACGCGAGAGCAGGTCATCGCGGAAGCCAAGGCTGCCATGCGGCAAGGACTTCTTTCTTATGGCGAGAGCAACTACCCAATGCCTGTGCCTAATGTGGGCCCAGGGAAAACTCGTCAGCAAGTGATCAACGAAATGCTGAACGAGTCACCTGCCGAACGCTCCGAGCGTCTGCGTCTCTACTCCCGGGGTTGATAGCCCCCAGTTGGTGCTCCAGCAGAGCACGTTGAATCCATTCTGTGGGATCGCTGGCGTCGGCCTGACTAACCTCGGGACAGCCCAGGCCGCCGTCCAATTTCCCATGACACCCCACCGCCGCGCACCGTCGCGGCGATCTGCTGTCCCAGCCGCTGCTCAATCACCGGCTTCCACGGCACCAGGCTGAATCCCATCCCGTCATCGAGCATCGCGTAGCGCCCGCTGGCGAGCATCACGCTGCGGCGGTAGATGCCGGCCACGCGCTGGCCATCTGCCGCAGGCCGATGCTCCAGCCCGGTTTCGGCGGCAATGTCCTTCCCGGCCTGCGCCACTTCCCGATTGCGCATCACCGTCAGCAGATTGCGCGCCAGGAACACGCGCTGACCGCGCCGCTCGGCCAGCCCCTGTTCGGCCAGGAAATCGGCGCGTTGCAGCATCGCCTGCTTCGCCTCGCCGCCAAACCCCAGGTTGCCCAGCCCCGAGCCGCCGCCGATCAACTGCTGATCCAGCCAGGTAGCCCCAATCACGCGCGCCTGCCGCTCAATGGGCAGGTGCGATTTAAGCTCCACGGCTACGCCGCCCAGGCGTTGCGCATCGTACTGGCGGCCACGCTCGGGCAGGTCGTCGGGTACCTTCCACAGCCCCTCGGCAATACGTTCCACGATGCCGGCCCGGCGCAGGGCTTCCAGCCTGCGAACGTGCGCGGCAACGACTTCGTGCGGATCACGGCCGGCCTGCGCCTGACCTTGGGCAATTGCCAGGTGATGATCGGTTCTGTAGAGCCCATTGCTGGCCAGCGCAGCGATATTGCGATCTGCCGCCCGTACCTCGGCGGAACCACGTACTTCCACCACCGCGCCGGTCGGATAGTTTGCGGGTTCGTCGCGGGCGTTGAGCGCGACGTAGTGCGCCTTGCCGTCCACGCCGTCGATGACCAGATAGCTCCGGTCGCGCAGCTCGTCGGCCAGCCCCTTGGCGGCCACGCGGCCAATGATTGTTCTTCCATCGTCACCCGGCTCGAACACCGCCAGCTCGCGCGGCTGGCCGCCCATGGCCCGCTGCATGGTGCGGATGATGTCGCCACGCTCACCCAGAGCGCGCAAGGTCTTCTCGGCATCGGCATGGGTGGTCCAGGTGCCAGGCTGCGCTTCGTCGGCCAGGCCCAGGCGCTGCAAGCATTGCAAGCGGCCAATCAGCAGCAGACCCTGGCGTTGCAGCTTCGGTTCGTTGAAGCGTCTGACCTGCACGCGACCATCGTCGCCAGCTTCACGTTGCAGCGTGTGATCCAGGCTCGTCCACCGCTCCTGTTCCACCTCCCGCTGCAAGGTCTGCTGGATTTCCAGTTCGGTGCGCGGCCCTAGCCATTCGGTCGCCAGCTCGGCGGCCCGGTGCCGAAAGCCGTGGGCGATGTAGTCGCCCGCGATGATGAGGTCTTTGCCGGTGTCGTCGCGCCCGCGCACGATGAGGTGGGTGTGCGGGTTGTCGGTGTTCCAGTGATCGACCGCTACCCACTCCAGCCGCGTGCCCAGGTCGGCTTCCATGCGGTTCATCAGATGGCGCGTGTACGTCCGAAGATCATCCAGATCGACCCCCTCCTCGGGCGAGACGATGAAGCGGAAATGGTGCCGGTCGTCGGCGCAGCGCTCCTTGAACGCATCCAGATCGGCTTCATCGGCCTGCGGCCCATAGGCCCGGCCCGGCTCTCCATCGCGGCCTGCACCATCACGCTCGATGTAGCGCAGGTGCTTCGACAAAGATTGCGGGCTGACTTGGCGCTGGTTGACCAGCAAGGACTTGATGGTCACGCGGCGCGACAGCGGCGTCAACTTCGCACCCGCAAAGCGTGCCGCCGTATGCCCGCGCCCCAAGCGCGAGCCGGGCCGTTGGCCGGCGTGCTTTCCAGTGTTCCCGGTCGATGCCGGACGGCGCATCGCCGACTTGCCGCCGCTGGTCTTGCCGACCTGCTTGAGCACCTTGGAAACAAAGCCCTGGCCCCGGTTCTTCGGGACACCGGGGCGGATGCGGAAATCGTCATCGCGGTGGTCGCTCATGGCCGTCCCCTCGGAAAGCTGCGACGTGTCCCATCGTGCGAAGCACGCGGGCCGCCCTGTCTTGGCGCGGGCTTAGCGCCACACGCAGCACGGCGGCGAAGCCGCGCCGTGCTGCGCCACCCCCATGTGCAGACTGGCTTTCGACGCGGGCCGGTGCCGCGTCCTTTTGTCTTGCCTTCCGCCTTTGCCTCCTGCTTGCGCTCCCGGCAATGGCGGCCGGGTGGCGCTGCGCTGCTGGCAGCCAGCCCACCGGCGAACGCGGCCAGGGCCGCAGGCCGGGCGCGTTCAAGGCAAGACGCCTGCACAGTGGACGGCTGCGCCGTAGGCAGCGCGAAGTGCAATGCGAACGCATTTGCACTGCACGCGCGACGACACGGCAGCAGCCACCCGTGCGGTGTTTGGTGAGTACATCCACGTCTACGACATGCAACAGGCCAAGGAAGATGGCGCCACCGTGGCCATCTACTACGAATCGCGCCTGGCAAAGCTGTGCCTCAAAGACGAAGACCTGCCCAGCATTGACGACGAAGTGGACGAGCTGGCCGAGGACGAGGAAGAAAGTACCCAGGCCAAACTCAAAAGCCGATGGGCCGCCCTGGAAAAAATCGTAGGCGCCGAACCCCGCGTTGCCAGTGTGGCCGCCGATCTGGTGGCGCACTTTGAAGAACGCAGCACCGCCCAATCCGGCAAAGCCATGGTGGTGGCCATGAGCCGCGACATCTGCGTTCACCTCTACAACGAGATCATCAAGCTGCGGCCCGACTGGCACGACCCAGACCCCGAGAAAGGCGCAATCAAGATCGTGATGACCGGCTCCGCCAGCGACAAAGCCCTGCTGCGCCCCCATATCTACGACGGCAAGGTCAAAAAACGACTGGAAAAGCGCTTCAAAGACCCCGCCGACCCGCTCCGCCTGGTGATCGTGCGCGACATGTGGCTCACCGGCTTCGATGCCCCCTGCGTTCACACCCTGTACGTGGACAAGCCCATGAAGGGCCATAACCTCATGCAAGCAATTGCGCGGGTGAACCGGGTCTTCAAGGGCAAGCAAGGCGGCTTGGTGGTGGACTACATCGGCATCGGCAACGAACTCAAAGCCGCCATGAAGGAGTACACCGCCAGCAAAGGCCGGGGCACTCCCACCGTGGATGCCCGCGAGGCGTACAGCGTACTCATGGAAAAGCTCGATGTCCTGCAATCCATGTTGCATGGCTGTGAATCGCCCCGGTATTCGCGGAGGCTGTTTGGTTTAAGTCAGGCCACCACCATGGAGGTCTGACTGGCGAGTTGCCGGTAATAGTTTGCCTCAGCTTCTGCGGGCGGTATGTATCCGATGGGACCGAGCAACCGGTGATGGTTAAACCAGGACACCCATTCAAGCGTAGCCAGTTCCACCGATTCACGGGTTGGCCATGACCGCCGGTGAATTACCTCGGCCTTGTATAGCCCGTTGATCGTCTCGGCCAAGGCGTTGTCGTAGCTGTCGCCCTTGCTGCCCACCGAGGGCTCGATGCCAGCCTCTGAGAGACGTTCGCTGTAGCGAATGCTGACGTATTGCGACCCCCTGTCGGAATGGTGAATCAAGGCGCCATCACGCTCGGGTTGCCGGGCATACAGCGCCTGCTCCAGGGCATCCAGAACGAAGTCCGTGTGCATCGAACTACTGACCCGCCAGCCCACAATGCGCCGGGCGTACACGTCGATCACGAAGGCCACGTACAGCCAGCCCTGCCAGGTCGAGACGTAGGTGAAGTCTGAGACCCACAGCTGGTTGGGCCGCTCGGCCTTGAACTGTCGGTTAACCCGATCCAGTGGACACGGTGCCCTCATGTCACTGATGGTGGTACGCACCACCTTGCCACGGCGCACGCCCTGCAAGCCTAGGCGCTTCATCAAGCGCTCGACCGTGCAGCGGGCAACGACAACTCCCTCCCGGTTCATCTGCTTCCAGACCTTGTCGGCACCATAGACCCGCATGTTGGCCTGCCAGACACGCTTAATGTGCGGCACCAGGGTGTCGTCACGTTGGGCGCGCGGACAGCGCAGTTGGGGATTGCGTTGATGGGCGGCATACCGCCAATAGCCTGACGGAGCGATCTGCAGCACCTTGCAGATCGACTCGACCCCGTAGGCCTGTCGATGCTGATCGATGAAGCCCTTCAGGACTTCAGACGGCGGTCGAGCTCCGCCTGGGCGAAAAACGCGCTGGCCAGCTTCAGGATCTCATTGGCCTTGCGCAGCTCTTTGACCTCGCGCTCCAGCGCCTTCATCTGTTCACGCTCAGACGTCGTGATGCCGTCGCGCTCGCCGCTATCGATCTGGTCGCGCTTGACCCATTCGTTGAGGGTCTGGGGCACGCAGCCGATCTTGGGGGCGATGGATTCGATGGCAGCCCACAGCGATGGGTACTCACCTCGGTGCTCGCGCACCATGCGAACAGCGCGTTCGCGGACCTCAGGTGAAAACTTGTTTGACTTCGTCATGGCTCAATCCTCTCAGAGTATTGAGCCTCCACAAAACCCGGGGCGATTCAGTCAGCCCCCAAGTCCACCTCGCTGAGTAAAGCCTGGGCATGTACGTAGTAGATGAGTGACCAGCTGGAGAAGTAATTCCCCAAACCTGCCCGCAAGTCGCCATGCCCCGCTTGAGAGGCTGCATAGGTGGCCCGATACCATTCAGTTTGCAGTGAGGTAATCCATTTTTTTGCTTCTTGTACGCGCAGACCGGCACGCAGGAGTTGCTTGACATGGCTCTCCCAGCCGGGCCAGGTGATTTCCTGGACCGCCCGTGCTCGTAAGCTGTGCGGGCGGGCCTTGGGGTCTCTGGTCACCTGCTTGAGCGCGGCGCTTAGGTCATCGACAAGGCCTTGATCACGACGTCCATCCGACTGCTCGCCCCGCCCGCGAAGCAGTAATGGCGCGGCAGGCGGCTGATGCGCCCTGATGCCCTCGCGTATTTCGTTCAGACTGTCGTATGTTTGTCTATTTAATTGAATGGTGCGAATCGCGTTATCTGTTTTGTGCACGCTGTAGCCGATGCGGTTGACCAGCAGCATGGCATTAGTACTGACGCAGTCAAAGGGTAGACTGGAAATCTCAGAACTTCTCGTAGGAATGCTCGACTGGATGAGTAGGCGGGCCTTGAACATCCAAAGATCGAGAGGGGAGTCTGCGTACCATACCTTGGCGAGTTCTCGAGCCTGTTCAATGTCCTCGGCTTGAATGAAGACCGATGAAGAACTTCCCGTCCTTTGCAGTTCCTGGTCGACGAGTAATTTCTTGAAGACAGAACGACTAACGGGGTGGTCGCGCTTGATGAGATTTCGCACTAAGCGCAGCAGCGGCTCTCGAGCGCGACCGAGCGCCGCTTGATCGATATCGTCGGTGTTTTTCCTATCGTGCTGGTGAGCGACAGATGCAGCAACAGTGTCGATCCAAGACAGCCATTGAGGATTTTCCCAATCAGCTGGATCAGACTGAAGTAGGGATCTTGCTGCGTTATCTTGGGCCACAAGAAGCCTGGAGTAACCACTTCGCAAAATGCCAAGGTAGGTGGACAGAGAGCTCATGCGAAGACAGTCTTTTTCCACGGCGGAAGAGCGTTTTAACTCGTCGATGACCCAGTCCAAAATGAAACTAGACAAGTAGGTGTCTGCTGATTGACCATTCCGAATCGACTCGACTTCTTTCAGACATCGGTTTGCTCGCTTCTGTAATTCCCCCAGTCGGATGGTCGTGTCTGCGAAGTAGTTGAGCACACGCAAAACGTCTTCCAGGATGGGTGTTGCCTTGCGTGATTTGGGCTGCCGGTACTGCCTTGCCTCAAGTTGCTGCGGAAGGTTCACGCAAGCTGGATTGGCGAGACGCTGCAAGGAACGTGCAGACAGGCTTGGTGCAGGTGTTGTGGGATGTGCCATTGCCGCGAGCGAGGGCGGATATCGCAGGCGCACAAAAGATAGAACGCATTGGGCGACTTGAATCAACAGCTCATCGGGATCCCGATGCCAGAAATCGCCATCGACGCGTCGCAGGTACTCAGAGATTTCAGCTTCAATGGGTCCACAACCAATCTTCTGGGACGTTCCTGTGAGAAGGACCGAACTGACCGTGGAAATTGGCAGCCAAGTCGGGACTGTTGAATACTCACGCGTGAATTCGATGCCCTGCAACGAGCCGTGGCGCTGCAGTGGATGCAACCCCTTGGCTACTCGCAGCGCGAGCTCCGTCTTGTGGACCAGATCAAGCATGCAGATGCTGAGAAACGCTGCCGCGGGAGCGCTCAGGCCTGCAAGGCCTTGGGAGAATGAGTTTCGCACGCGCTCGACAGCTTGGTATTGCGCAAGAACGACCACGTCGATGGGCGAGAGAATGATGCGTGGGTCAGGAACACGGGATTCTGTCGCCCAGGTCGCGACCGCATTCATGTCACTTGCAGGTTTGAACGTGGGTGATGCAACGCGTGCAAAGAGAAATCGCTTATCTGCCAATTGCCAGACATCGCATTTGATTTTTTCCATTTGCTCATTGAGCCGTTGACAGGTCTCAATGACTGGTATGTCAAGGTAAGGCCCGGCCGTGCGCGTCACGTCACGCCAGTGACCGGACAGAGCGCGAATCAGCCAGCGGTTCGCGTCGCTTTCGTCCAGTGCTGTGATCCATAGATGTCTAAATAAGTTGGCCGGCACATGGCTGCCAAAGTGCTTGCGTAGACACCCGGTGATCTGCTCAGAGGTCACCGGTTGGACCGCTCCGTCTGCAGCGGGGATCAAAAATACAGGGTCATTCCATGAGGCCTTGGCAGAAGAGCGGATCAGGTATCGTCGGCACAAGAGAGCAATGTCGAGGAACTGTCGAACCGCGCGGGAAATGGGCAGTAGGCGGGCAGGACTGCGGCTGTCGACCTCTTTGTCCAGAACAAGCATGACCTTCTCGCAGGTGAAGCATGCACCCAGCGTCAATTCTTCAAGCCGAGTGGCTCGATGCGCAGTCATGGTCACCAAACCAGTGCAGCAAAGCACCATCAGATCAGCTGCGGCGAGGTGTGCCGTGGCCTCTGATCTATGTTCGAGCAGCGGTAGTTTTGCGGTCACGTCATTGCACAAAAGCTCCCACCCAGCTTTAATTGATTCACTGGTTGGATAACCGTCAATACCGATCCGCCGATCTTTCTCCATATTGGCGCCAGCGCCCTCCAGACCCAGCCACTTCAGTACCGCGTCTGCGCGCTTCCAGATGTCTGTCGTGGTAGGGTGGTAATAGAAGAGGGCCGCGGCTCCCGTGAGAACAAAATGACCCGTCCATAAAGCTGTGAACATGTCACTGCGGGTGATGTGCAAGGCAGCAACACCCAAGGATCGGGAGAAGCGGCCGTGAGTAGCCTCGTGTGCGCTATCGCCACAGGCACGCAAGAAAGCCCTTGCATACTTGATACCCTCGAGTGATTCCAGATCTGGGATCTCTGTTTTCATGAGGTCCAGAAGTGATGCTGCGTGCGGATTCTTTTCACGCATTTCCAGTAGTCGATCTATCACCAACCTGGACATGGGGCAGTGAACAATGTCAATGTCGGTTGGTGCATCTGCACGCTGTTCTTCAAGCCGATATGCACGTCGATCCCAGCACCAAGCACCATGGTCCAGCTCCAGCCATATCGAGTGGCCGGCCCTAAAGCCTATGGGTAAACCTAGAACCTGTCGGTCTTGGAATCCGACAGACAAGCTGACGAGATACCAAGACGCCAGAGCCGACTTTCTCGGATCGACACCAATTAGGAAGCCATGAAGTTTTGATGTGACGAGCCTGAGATCGGCTGGAGACAGATGATCATTGCCAGCGATTCCGAATTTGGTTGGCACATTGGAGTAGTCCGCTGAACGCAGGCGCGCCAAGATATCAGGCGACGCAGTGACATCCTCTTGCTGTTGCGCCGTTTCCGGCAAGGCATCAAGATCACTATTCTCGAGTTCCAAAACGGCGTGGGCCGTTTCGTCAAGTGCAGGTTGCTCGGTTATGGTTGGCGTCGCGAAATTTTGGTGTGCGGTCAGTGTTTTCTGCACCTCTTCATAGGCTTGGATGGACGTCTCCAGAACTTGTTGGACTTCACCAAGAAATCCATGGACAACACCGCTTTGCCCTTTTCGGATTTGATGGACAACCTCAATGTCCGTGATGTCTGACTTGGTCAGGGCACGCCAATTACCGAGACCTTTGTGCAACATGTAGGCGCCATGCAGGAAACTCTGGCTGAGCCCAGATTTTTTAATGCAGGCGAGGACAATGGCCCGGCCCAAGACGGCTGAACACATGGTCTCCTGCACGTCAACGCGACGGGCTTGGATGTGGACCATCCGTGCGACTGCAGACGTCGGTATGCCCATTACCCGCGAGGCGACCCGGTCGTCAACCTCGACTGTCGCCATCAGCTCGCGCTGCGCTGCTTGCAGCACCTGTTTCCATCCAGTAAGTGCGCTTTCCGGCCAGCGATTTTCAGCACACGAGACGTGCTCAATCGCTGACTGCAGCAATGCGGCAGCCCCGACCAGTGAGTCGGGAATGTGAAGGGCTGCACGAATGTGCGGCCAGAAAGGCGACAAAGATGTGACGTGCATAGATCGTCCCAACGCGCAAGTGCGCGCATCACGTAAAAAAGGAAAGAGGATTTGTCAGCTAACAGCTGATTTGATTCAGGCGCAATAGCCTTTGCCGCGCAGCCCTGAAGTCGTCAGACCCACGGCAGAGCGGGAGACCTATGCAGGTCTCAAGTGATGCGAAGGTGCCTTCGCTTGAAATCGGGGGACGATTTCAAAATTTTTGGCGTATTAGCCTTGACTACAGAGTCGTGGACGCCTGAGCGTACAAGAACAATGTGGTCGATCTATGCGGATATCAGGGTGAAGATCAACTTCAGGCGGATTTCTGGAGGAAACCCGTGGAATTGATTCTAGGCGAGGGCCGTGCTTGATTGCAAGGCTCCTCGGCATTCCGTGTGGAGCTTGACTGCGAAAATTCAGCATGGTGAAACCCCGTGGGTCTGGCTTGCTGAGGAGGCTTGAGGATGGGTGTTCGCATTGAAGCGCTGTTCACCAGCGCGCTGGGACTGCAGGCGCCGGCTGGCCACGGCGTTGCGGATAGCCGGACGTACTCGGCACAGCAAGCCGGTGCGCTGCTACTCCACGGTGGACCTTGTCAATGCGCTGGAGCAGGAGAAGAGTCAGGGGCGGGACGCATTGCCGTGATCTTGTGAGCATGCTCCATCCGAAGTCGGCGCCCAAAGCCGTGGTGCATTGCAAGCCAGCGAGGGTGCCCAATGGTCGCATGCTTATTGTGCAGCCCCCTGGGAGTCACGTATACAATGACAACTGGGTCGGGTTTGTTTGGTGTGCAAGCACTGGATGTCATGCCACCATGAGCCCCAGTTAAGAGTGGATGTGACAGAATAAGGTCTGGTTTGGGCGTTTGGAGTCGATTGAAACCATGTTTGGTTTGTCGCCTCATAACCCAAAGTTCTCGCGCAACCAAAAAAAGAAAAAGCCTGCACCCGTGCAGGCTTTTTTGTTTTGGGTAGCCATTTCAGCTCAGGCCGATTAGTTGCTGACATCGCTTCTGCATACCCTGCGGTGCTTGATCAATCCCTTGCAGATTTGACTTGGCGATCCAGCTTCGCAGCAAATTGGAATGTCATTCGCGTGACGTAGAAAAGACAATGGGTTGCGTATTTTTCAGCGTTTTTCCCTCTGCGGTTCTGGCGCACCGCCCGAGGTTCGCTGTAGACATCACTAACTTTGGACAATCTGTTTGAATGACCGGCCTTGCGACGCGCGATTTATTCGGCTCACAAGTGAGTTCCGCATAGGTCAAACGCGGTTGCTAGCGCAGCGGTGGCCCCAAGCTAATTGATCAGCACTACCCAGCTCGTCGCAAAGCTGGCTGACGTCGCGCAAGCCTGCAGTGCAGTAGCGGGTTTGGCGTAGTTGGGGCACTTACCCCGCCGGTTAATCTATTCGGCGATAGCGACCTTCCCGAATTTCGGTGAAGTAGACCTTCCGTATGGTGTCTCCATTGGAATCAAAGACGATTTCCTGCTGCAGACCTTGGTACGGGCCACTGCGTGCTACGGCAGCTTTCACGGGCTCCCCCGGTTTTCGGTTTTTCAAGGCTGTGAGTACGACGGTGGCGGCATCGTGGGTCGAAACGGAGCTGTATCCTGGGTTGCGTTGGAACCGTTTGAAGTAAGCGTCGCTGAATTCTTTGAATCGAGGTGATGCGTCGTCGCGGTCGTAGTTCTGTACGATCAACAGGCCCTCGACTACTTCTCCACCCAGGTCGATCAATTGCTCGGTGGCTGCCCATTCGGACGCAGCGATGGGAAGCTTGGGAGCGAGCTTGCGAGCGGCCTGCGCCAAACGCGCAACGTCCAGAGCCCCAGAGATAAAAAGTAGGCCGTCGGGTTTGCTTTGCAGCATCTTGGTCACCACGCCTTCAAAGTCAGCGTCCTTGCTTGACTCGTAGGAAACCTCGGCAGCGACTGAGGCTCCCAGACCTTCCACAGCTGTTCGGAATTCATCCAGCCATGATTGGGTGAAGGAGCGGTTGCGAAGGTCGTAGGCCACCGCAATGCGCTTTTGGCCTCTGCTGTGCATCACCTTGGCATAGTCCCCCGCGTTGTCGCGCGTGGTGCGGTTGATGCGATACAGGTTGTCATCCTTGCCCAGGAACTCCATCGCGGTGATCGTTGGGCTGATTTGAAAAATGCCTGCTTGCCCGGTAATCGGCACGATCACCGCCGCCATGCCGCTGGTAAACGGGCCCACCACAGCCTCTACTTTGGCGGTAACCAGTTGGTTGGCGGAAGCCTGCGCGGTTTCTTTGCTTTGCGCATCGTCTTTGGCCATGATCTCGACCAATCGTCCGTTGGCCCCTCCCGCCCTGTTGAATTGCTCTACTGCTAGAGTCAATCCGTTCAGTCCGGATTGCCCGTTATCCGAGTTAGGCCCCGAAAGGCCCCCGATGAAACCAATGCGGATAGGTTCGACAGGTTTTTCAGAGCAGGCGGCCAGCACCGCTGCAATCGCAATCAAGAAAGCGGAAACTTTTTTCATGGGCAACCCGATATGTAACAAAATACCTCTACGATAACGCCTTCGTGCTTGCACGTGTCGGTTTGCCCATGAAAAAACTGGATGATCTGTCGGTCTTAGTGCCAGAAAATGAGGACATCATTGGCCGGGGGCACCCACGTCGGTTCGACTGGCGCGGAGCGTGGAACCGCTCCCTGCGGTTCAGGCTGCTGGCTTTGGGAATGATGCCGCTGCTGATGGCATTTCCACTGGTCATGGCAGCACTGAGTATTTTGGGTGGTGATCGGGCCGAAGAGATGCTCTTGGTCAACCTGCGGGGGCAGTTGGGCGCGAGCAGCACCTATCTGGAGCAGACGCGGCGACAAACCGGCCAGCAGCTGGGTCAGCTGGTACGTAGCGAGCGCATACGCACACTCCTCAGCAGCAACAGCGATCCTAAAAATGTGCAGCGTGTGCTGGCGGAGGTGGCTGACAGCAATAATCTGGATTACCTGCTGATCATCGAGGAAAACGGCAGGATAGTTGCAAGCAACTCGGGCCACTCTGCTGGCATGGTGCTGCCTCGGGACCATGTGGTTGAACAGGCTCGGGCGGGCGTCGTCACTTCTGCCTTCGAGCGATTCGAGCCCAGTGTGCTGGAACTGCTGGGTAAAAATCTACAGAGTCAGGCGATTGCGTCATTGCCAGAGGGTGGCAACCATTCGGCAGAGCGCAGAGGTCTGGCCATACATGCGGCTGCGCACTTTCCTTTGGCGGTAGACGGTCCCAATGCCATGTTGGTAGGCGGTATTTTGCTCAATCGCAATGCGCCCTTGATCGAGTACATGCGAGAGCTTGTCTACCCGGTTGGTACCCTGCCTGACAACACGGAGGGCTTGGTTTTGCTGACGGTGGATGACACCATCATTTCTCTGAGCAGACAACGACGTGAGGGCGGCCGCTTCACAGGTGGACATCTGACTGTGGAGCCCGCCATGGAATTGGCGAAGGGTGAGAAGCAGTGGATGGGACGAACGAGGTTCGGTGATGCCACCTACATGATGGGCATCGATGCAATCCATGACATGCACGAGGGAGAGATCCTGGGCGCAGTGGGGGTGGCGTTTCCCTACGCCCCCTACGAAAGGGCTATCCGGCTGCTGCTGATTGCCGTTGGCGGCGTACTGGCTGTAACCATGCTGGTGGTGTCTGTCTCCTATTTGGCCGCTGGCAGAGAGATCACCGGGCGTCTTCAGGCGATTGGTCAAGCCATGTCGCGCGTGGGGCAGGGCGACCACAGCGCTCGTGTCGCTGGTGGGCACCGCCGAGACGAGTTGGAGAAGCTGGCTCGCCATTTCAATGGGTTGTTGGACACGATTGCCCAGCAAGATGCCAGCCAGAAGGTGGCTCAAAAAACCATCGCCGACGAAGCCTCACGTCGTCGGGCGCTCTTCGAGCACGAGCGCGATGGCGTGGTCATTCTCAATGAAGACGGCTCTGTATTTGAGGCCAACCCTAGTGCAGCCCGGATGCTGGGCTACTCAACTGATGAGTTGCGAGGCATGCACGCGTCAGCCTGGGATGTCAAATTCAGTGCCGCCGAGATTGCTGACAACATCCGTACGACGCGCAATGAGGGTGAATTGCTGGAGACCGTGCACCGGCGCAAAGATGGCACCACCTATGCAGCAGAAATCACTACCAGCAAGGTGCGCTGGGGTGATCGAACCTTCACCCTGACCAGCCAGCGAGACATTTCTGAGCGCAAAGCCGTAGAGGCTGAGTTGGGACGCTATCGCATCAATCTGGAGCAGTTGGTCGAGCAGCGCACTCGCGAGCTGAACGACCGTACCGCCCAGTTGGACACCATTTTTGCTCTGAGCCCTGATGGCATGGTGTCTTTTGACCGCCAAGGCCATGTGGCTTCTGTGAATCAGGCGTTCCTGCACCTGACGAAGCTGGACAGTGGCAAGGTTCAAGGCTTGGATGAGCAGGCTTTTGAGGAGGTGTTACGGGCGCTATGTCGTGAGCCCCTGTCCTTCTCAGGATTCGAGGGCCTCCGCCGAGGGGGCGGTTCGGGGTCCGAAGGCCCGAGGCCGCTGCTGGAAATGGCGGGGTCAGGTGGGCGTGTGCTTGAACTGCGTCTGAAGTCCTCCGAATCGGCGTTTGTTTCGCAGGTTCTCTACATCCGCGATATCACGCATGAGACGGAAGTCGACCGCATGAAGAGTGAGTTTCTGACCACTGCAGCCCATGAGCTGCGCACCCCGATGGCCAGTATCTACGGCTTCTCCGAACTGCTATTGCTGCGCAAGTTTTCGGACGAAAAGCGGCAAGAGCTGCTGGAAACCATTGCCAGGCAGGCGACTCGCATGTCCACCATCATTAATGAATTGCTGGACCTGGCTCGCATCGAGGCACGGCAGGGCCAGGATTTTGTGATGGAGACAGTGCCGTTGCAGGACATTGTGCGCCTGGTGGCTGACGACTACAGCCCACCGACAGGGCGTGCTCGGCCCGTCCTGTCTGACTGCGAGGTATCGGTGTATGTGAAGGCTGACCGTGGCAAGCTGCAACAGGCCATTTTGAATGTGCTATCGAACGCTTACAAATACTCTCCTGATGGCGGGGACGTGGTCATTGAGTGCCAGCTTCAAGACGATGGCCGGTACGTGGCCATCACCATTCGCGACCAGGGCATGGGCATGTCGCCAGAGCAGTTGCAGCGGGTCTTTGAGCGCTTTTACCGTGCCGATGCCTCAGGTCACATTCCGGGGACGGGGCTGGGCATGAGCATCGTCAAGGAAATCATCGAGATCATGGGCGGCAAGGTCAGCGTGAACAGTGAACCTGCCATGGGCACCGCTGTCACGATCCTTCTGCCTGTGGTCGCTGTTGCCGAGGCGTAGTGCAAGATCAATCAGCTGGGCCTTGACCAAACAGATCGGAGCGTGCCGATTCCGTGATCGCCACCACGCAGGGGTGACTGATGCGCCGCTCCACGGAAATGGCGAAGAACTCCTCCACCAATTCGTTTGAACTACCAATGACTTCCACCCCAAACTGAGCTTGGGTCTCTTGCTCCAGAACGGTGGGTGACGTGAAGATACCCCGGCCTTCCCGCCCGAAGGCGTTCATCAGAGCGCTATCGTCGAACTCTCCCACGATGCGAGGCTGCAGGTGGTGTTTGTTGAGCCAGTGGTCGAGTTGCTGGCGCACCGACGACTGAGGCCCTTGAATGAGCATGGGCGCCCCGTGAAGGCACTGGGGAAAGGCGCCCTGCAATTCTTTCTTGAGAGACGGCGCGCAGAAAAAGCTCATGCTCGATAAGCCTAAGGCGTGGTTGAACGCGCGCACGCCGATTTTCTTGGAGGCTGGTTCATCGGCCAGCAGCAGATCGAGCCGGTGGATACTGAGTTGCGCCAGCAGTTCGGGGAATTTGCCCTCGTGGCATGTCATGTGAACCTGTTCGTGCATCCTCAGCGCGGGCTCCAGCAAATGGTAAGCCACCGATTTGGCGACCGAGTCAGCCACACCCACCTTGAATTCCAGCGGTTTTGCCTGTCCTCTGGGTAGTCGGATGGATTTTTCAAGCTCATCACTCAGCGCAAAGATCTGCTCTGCGTACCCCAAGGCGATGCGGCCCTCGTTCGTCAATTCCAGCTCGCGTCCGCGTTTGCGAAACAGTTCATGGCCCAGCCATTCCTCCAGCTGGTTGATCTGTCCCGACAAAGTTTGGGGCGTGGTGTGCAATTGCTCACCGGCGCGCATTACACCGCCCGCCTTGGCTGCGGCCCAGAAGTAGCGCAGATGTTTGAAGTTCATGGTGGCAAATTATTTGCGAAAAACGAAGTATTTTGTTGAATAAAACGAATAGACGCGAAGTATTGATTTCTTTAGAGTACAGGGCTGGCAAGGACAACACACCTTGTCTGCGGTATTGCACATTCGTGTTCAGAAGGAGTTGCCATGCGTATTACGACCCGAGGAAAAGTCGCTGTATCGGCCATGACGGACCTGGCCCTGCATCAGAGGATGAAGCCGGTGTCGCTGACGACCATCAGCCAGCGCCAAGGCACATCACTTTCTTACTTGGAACAGTTGTTCAGCGCACTGCGTCGCGCAGGGCTGGTGGAGAGCACGCGTGGGCCTGGAGGCGGCTACACGCTGGCCCGCAAGCCCGAGCAAATCGCTGTGGCGGAAATCATCCTGGCGGTGGAGAACATGGAGGTGGATGACTACCAGCCCCTCACGCCGCCCCAGGTGGCTCAGCTCAAGGCCATGACGGGTGAGTTGTGGGTGTCGTTCAATGCCCGGGTGCTGGACTATTTGAAGTCCGTTTCGCTGCGCGACCTCATGACGCAGGCGCAAGCCCAGGGTGTGGTTGCGGCGCCCGAGCAGTCGGCTGCTGCACCGCGCAAGGCGCTGGGGGTGGTGCCTGTGAAGCGCCCATTGATGTCACGCCTGCAAATTCCCAATTCGGTGTTTGCATTGGGCACGATGCCGCTGGCACCCCGGCGCTGAGTTTTGTCTTTGGAAGTTTGCGGGGGATTGATCCCCTGCGGTGAGTCGCATCTGACCAGCAGACCGCAATGCACAGCCAACGCTGATTCAGCGCTGACTGTGCATGTGCATCAGCTCAAGGACGGATCCGCCGCCATGTTGTCGAACTTCTTGAAGTACTGACGAGCCATCGCCACCAACTGCGCATCGGTAGGGTGGTCGGCCGCCACGGAATCCACCACAGCGGCAGCGACCGCTGCGTTGTGCTTGCTGCACCAGTCGCGGAACTGGTTGCGAGCCAGGCCGGGTCCGCACAGCAGGACTTCATGGGAGCCTTCCAACGCTTTGGCAGTGTCAGCAAAGAACGCGCTGGTGTCGTCGTTTTTGCCCTGGTGCTTGTGGTGGCTGCGCGATTTGACGCGCTGGGCTTCCATGTGTTCGCGGTCAAACATCACCACGTGGGCTTCGGAATGGTCCATCCAGACAACGGCGTGAAAAGTGCTCATGGGTCAACTTTCTTGAAGTGAAAAACATCCGCCCGCGCGGGGCAGTTCTTGGAATCGTGGGTTATTTGGCGGGCCGGGCGTGGCGTTCTGCGGCCTCTTGGCAGGGCAGGCAGCGTGCAACCTCGGGGGTTGCCTGCAAGCGGGCCGGCGCAATGTCCTGGCCGCAGTCTGTGCACTCGCCGTAGGTGCCGGCATCCATGCGTTCGAGTGCCGACGCGATGGCGTTGAGCTGTGCCGACTCGTGCTCTTCTATGGCAAATTCGAGTGAGCGTTCGCTGGCCACCTGGGCTCGGGAGTCTTCCGCGTGGCCGAAATGCTCGGCCGCAGCTTCGACCCGGCCCACGTTGCCGCCGCGCTGTTGCGCAATCTGGGCGAGGATGCCGGCTTTGTGATCCAGCAGCTGCTGGCGTAACGATGCGACCTGGGTCTTGTCCATGCGGTCAACTCCTGGAAAGTGATTGAACACCTTCATGGTGCGCCTGCTGGGTGATAGGCGTGTTGACGCAAGTCAATTTTCTGGCGCGTCTCGGCGACCGCCGCTAGCGGACCTGGAATGGTCACTGACTTGGGAGCCGAGGGCTTATTTGCGCCGCGCGAGCATCTCCGCCGTGCTGGTTTTGCGGTCTGCATTGATGCGCTGTACGTGCGGGCGTTCGGCCATGCGGGCCAGGTAGTCGCGCACGGGCAGTTCTGCCAGGTAGTCCCGGCCATAGATGGCCTTGGTGGCTGAGCTGACCAGGGGCAGATGCACGATGGCGGCGCAGTCGGCCATGCTGAAGCTGTCGCCCGCCACGTAGGGGGCAAAAGACGCCAGCTTGGCAAAGGCCGCGATGTTCTTCTCCAGTTGAATGCCCACTTTCTCCCGTGCGGCTTCACTCACCGTGCCACCAAAAAAGGCTTGGGGGTAGAGGTTGCGGGCGACCAGTTCCAGATGCAACTCCATGAAGGTGATCAGTTCGCGCACTTTGGCGGCCGCGAACGCCTGGGCGGGGACGAGGGCCGGAGTGGGGTAGGCGGCCTCGATGTAGTCAGCAATCACTGCGGATTCGCAAAGCGGGCCTTCGGGGGTGAGCAGATAGGGCACCTTACCCAAGGGTGAAGCCGCCAGATCGGTCTGGCCCACCCAGGCAAGCTGTTCCTGGAAGGGCACGCCTTTTTCAAGCAGCGCAAGCTTGACCTTGTTGTAGTAATTGCTGGCAGAAAAGCCGCAGAGCGTCAGCATGGGGTGGTCTCCTGAAGGTTGTAAAAAATGGGGCGCGAGTGTTTCCACATCCTAGAAGTCCGTGCGCAAAGCGGGCGTCGCGGAGTTGACCTGGGTCATGAAGCGAAAAGGTCTATCCCGCCCTGCGCAGGGGGCGCCTACAATTCCGCGACATGCCACCCGTGCCCCTGCAAACCCTTCGCAGCCTTCGATGGCTCGCCCGCCTCGTGTTGGCGTGGTTTGTGTTGTCGATAGGGGTTGCCGTGGCGTCGCCCTTGGTCCAACCCAAGCCGGTGGAGTTGATCTGCCTGGGCTCGGGGGCCGTCAAGCTGGTGGTCAAGACAGACGATGGCGCGCAAGACATGCCCAGCCACACGCTGGACTGCCCGTTGTGCGTACACATAGGCGCACCGCTACCGATATTGCAGACCCGGCTGCCAGAGGTGCATCCACTGGCGCACGCGTTGCTTCCCATCCCCGCTGCGCACATTGCGGCCCGCACGGCGGCGCCGCTGCCGCCACGCGGCCCTCCGGTCATCTCCTGATTTGCTATTGATTTAATAGCTGCTGGCGCTTGCCTATAAAGCGCTAGAGGCCTATTTGGCTCAATAGCAAAGGCGCTGTCTGCTTTGGCTGCAGATGCATGGCGCTGGGTTGGCCCCGCTGGTTCGCGCCCCTGGCGTTACCGGCATCTGCGCTGTCTTTGCTGCTCCAGCGCTCCACCCCCTGTTCCTCGTCCTGCGTGTTAGGCACAGACCAAAGCCTATGCGGCAAGTCTGGCCCGTAGTTCTCCATCCGGCTTTTATTTGTTTTTTTAGGAGTGATTCCATGTCTTTGATTCGTAACCCCCTGGCCCGCCACCTGACTGCGGCCTTTGCCCTGACCTGCGCCCTGAGTGGTGGCGTCTGGGCGCAAACCGCCAACGTGAAGGTGGAAGGCGCCTGGGCGCGCGCCACCGTGCAGGGCCAAAAGGGCACTGGTGCGTTCATGAAGATCACTGCGCCTGAAGGCGCGAAACTGGTCGGTGCCTCGTCGCCCGCCGCTGGCGTGACGGAAGTGCACGAGATGAAGATGGAAGGCGACGTGATGAAGATGCGCGCCATGCCCTTCCTCGATCTGCCCGCCGGCAAGACGGTGGAACTCAAGCCCGGTGGCTACCACATCATGCTGCTGGACCTGAAGGCCCCACTGGCCAAGGACACCACCGTGCCCGTGAAGCTGACCTTCAAGGACGCCAAGGGCGTGGAAAGCACCCAGGAGCTGACCCTGCCCGTGGCCACTTCGGCCCCTGGCACGCCTGCCATGCCCGCAGCCGGTGCTGCGGGCCACGGGCATGGCCACGGCGCTGCCAAGCACTGAAGTCACCCTGGGGCCTCGGGTGATGCAACCCCGCACCGCCGCTGTGGCGGCGCGCTGCGGGGCACCCCCATCGCCAGCGGCCGCGGGTTGGAGTAAGCTGCCTTGCGACCTGCTCAGGAGCATTCGGGCCGACATGCGTGCGGCGCTGAAGGGCTCCCTGGCGGGACTCCCACTTCCTTCTTTTCCTGCAAGGCGGCCATGAGCGACACATCCCACTTCAGTTTTGGCAAATTCGTCCCCGGCTTTGATTTTCTGCAAAGCCTGGCCAAGGGGGCTGCCAGTGGCATTCCGCAAATGCCGCAACTCTCGCACTGGGTGGCGCCCACCCTCAGTGTGGAAGAGCTGGAAAAGCGCATTGATGAACTCAAGGCCGTGCAGTTCTGGCTGGAGCAAAACTCCCGCGCACTGGCCGCCACCATCCAGGCCCTGGAAGTGCAAAAGATGACCCTGGCGACCCTCAAGGGCATGAACGTGAGCATGGGCGACGTGGCCAATGCCTTCAAGTTCCAGGGCAGTGACGCGGTGATGCAGGGCATGCAAAAAGCGGCCGATGCTTTCAGCAGTGCCGCACGGCCTGCCACACCGCAGGCGGCTGCCCCCGCGCCGACTCCTCCGGCACCGGCTCCAGCCCCTGCGCCAGCTCCTGCACCCAGCCCCGCCCCGGCACCCGAGGCCGCTGCCGATGCCCCCAAGGCAGAAGCCCCTCGCAGCCCTGGCGTGGTGGACCCACTGCACTGGTGGGGCGCGCTGACCACCCAGTTCCAGGAGATTGCCGCCAACGCATTGAAAGACGCCAACCACCACGGCAACCCCCTGGGCGCCACGCAGCACCTGGCCAAAGATGCGTTGAAGAAGGCCACCGACATGGCCAGCCACCTGGCGGCCCAGGGTGTGCAAAGCCTGCAGGAAGTGGCCCGCGCCGCGCAGGCCGCCAAACCTGCCGCGGCCCCACGCAAGGCGCCGTCTCGTTCCGCTGCGGCACCCAAACCTGCCCCCGCCAAATCTGCTGGCAGCCAGCGCGCGGCGCCTGCACCGGCGGGCAAGTCGAGCCGCGCTTCCGCCAAAGCGCCCGCAGCCCGCAAAACTGCAGCCAAGAAGGCGCCTGCCAAAAAGGCTCCCGCCAAGTCATCGCGCCAGCGGTGAGGTGGAGTGGGCACACCCACCGCAGGTGGTGCGATGGCCGGATTTCTGCGTGGGCAAGCGGGCCGGGGTCTGCCAGCTTTGCCCCAGCGCGCTAAAGTGGCCGGACTATGACTCTTTTTCCTACTGGCCATGCCACCCATCCCCAGTGGCGCATGGCGGCGGCGCTGGTTCTCGCGCAGCTGCGCGCTCAAATGGCGCTGCCCGCCTATGCCGCGGCGCCCACGCTGGGCTTGCTGTACATCACCGACCACTACGCCAGTGACGCGCGCGAACTGCTCGACTATCTGGCCAGCGAACTGCCCGAGGTGACCGACTGGAGCGGCACCGTGGGGGTGGGCGTGTCTGCCAACAACGCCGAGTATTTTGATGAGCCAGCCCTGTCGGTGATGCTGCTGGACGTTCCCGCTGACCAATACCGCGTGTTCTCGGGCGTGGCACCGCTGCCGCGCCACCCCGCCAGCGGCTTTGTCGCCCAGACCGCCTTGGTCCACGCCGATGGGCACACGCCCGACCTGGCAGAGTTGCTGCAGGAAATGGCCGACCGCACCGAAACCGGCTACCTGTTTGGTGGCCTCAGTGCCAGCCGCACCGCCAACGTGCAGTTTGCCGTGGGCGGCAACGGCAACATGGCCGGGCAGGGCGCAGCCAGTGGGGTGTTCGACGGCGGCTTGTCGGGGGTGGCCTTTGGGCCGCAGGTGCCGCTGCTGTCGCGCGTTACGCAGGGTTGCCAGCCGGTGGGCCCGCTGCACACCATCACGGCAGCCAACGACAACGTGGTGCTGGAGCTGGACCATGAACCTGCGCTGGATGTGCTGCTTGATACCTTGCAGGTGACGCTGGACGGAGACCCCCAACCAGCCCTGCGCCGCGTGCGGGCCACCTTGGCCGGGCTGGTGGATGCTGGCGCGCAGCCCCTGGGGCGCCAGCGCACGGGCCACTTTGGTACCGACACGCGGGTGCGGCACATCATTGGCCTGGATGGTGCGCGGCGCGGCGTGGCGCTGGCTGAGCATGTGCAGCCCGGTATGCACCTGGCTTTTTGCCAGCGCAACGTCACTGCTGCGCGGGCCGACCTGATGCGCATCTGCGCCGAAATTCGGGAAGAGCTCTCGCCCCAGGACATGGAGCCCGCGCCAGCCGCAGAACGCAGTGCCCAGGCGCAAGGCGCAGCCGCCCCGGCGCCCGGCACAGGTGCCATGACCAGCCCTGCAGGCGCTGCGCAGGGCCGCACCATTCGGGGCGCTATTTACGTGAGCTGCTCGGGGCGGGGTGGGCCGCACTTTGGTGGGCCGAGCGCTGAGCTGCAAATCGTGCGGCACGCCCTGGGCGATGTGCCCCTGGTCGGTTTTTTTGCAGGCGGCGAAATCGCGCACCAGCAGCTGTATGGCTACACCGGTGTGCTCACGGTGTTTACCGATGCGTAAGACTGTTGAGCCCAGCTAAACCAGCTGGCGGCCTGCTTCAGCCCCCTTCGGTTGGCAGGCCCTCGGCGTCCCACTCGGGCAGGCCGCCGCGCATCCAGTAAACGTTGCGAAAGCCTTTGTCGGCAGCGACCTTCGCGGCCTTGTAAGACTTCCAGCATTCCGCCCCGTTGCAAGAGAAGATCAGGGCCTTGCTGCGGTCCAGCGTTTCCAGGGCCTTGAAGTCGTCCTGCTCGGGGTTGAAGGCCACGTCCTTCAGGCTCTTTTCTCCGTAGGCTGCCCACACCGCGCCGCGAATGCGCTTGGCGCGGTATTCCTTTTCGGTGCGGGTGTCCACCACCACGGCGCCCTGGCCCAGGAGTTCCACCACATCCTTGGCGCTCACCCGCTTCACGCCCGGCAGGCTGGTGGGGGTGAAAAGCCCGAGTTCGGCCACTTTTTGATATTCCTGCATGTCGGGGCGCAGGCCCGTGGGTGCCAGGCCTGTGCCGCTGGATGCGGTGCTGAGCCACTGCGAAAGCTTGCCGCGCACCTCGCTGGGCAGTTCCTTGCGCACCACGGCGCTGAAGCCGCCGGGCACCGGACGCGAGGTGGCCAGCACCTTGGCCGCACCGGGGAACGTGGCCGACCACTGGGCCCATTCTTCCGCCCGCACCACGGTCGCGTCGGTGGTGCCCAGGGTGAGCGCACTCAGCCCGGCTTGCGGGTATTTTTCGTGGCGCACGCTCTTGAGGTCTTTGAACGACAGGCCTGCCTCGTTCAGCATGCCGCGCCCGATGTAGCTGTAGACCGAGTCCTGCTGCGGCAGGTACAGGCGCTTGCCCTTGAGGGCGCCCACCGATTCGATCTGGGGCAGTCCCACCAGCACATAGTGGTCAGATTTCTGGCTGCACCCCACCAGTTCGTAGCCCCGCTGCAATGCCGATGCAGCCACCTGGGGCGGGCCGATGAAGATGTCGTAACCCCCGCTGCGCGTGGCGCGCATGGCGTCGGCCAGGTCTTCGGTGGTGGTCACCGTCACTGTCTGGCCGCTGGCTTTGGACAAGCCCGCCTCCAGCGCACTGCGCAGGATGGAGTTCCCGGCTTTCTTCTCGGTCGGCTCCACCGCGACGATGGCGGTGAGCTGCGCGTGTGCCATGCCGCCCGCCAGTGCGCTGATCCACAAAGCGCCCCACACGAGACGATGGATGGTGCCTGGGTGCATGGTCTTTCCCTTCGAAGTGGTTGCTGGTGGGGCGTGCTGCGCTGCTGTGCGCAGGGCCACGCAGAGCATGGTGGGTTTTTGTTAAATAAGTGTTAAATATGCGCCAGGCGGCTACTTTGTCAACACCAGTGGCACTTTGTTTCTGTTGCTTACAAGTGCGGCGAGGCGAGCTGTGCCGCAGCGCGTGATGACCTCGAGAATGGCGTCGTTTTGCGTAGGCACTTGCGCGCGCGCAGCGGCAAACCGTACGTGAATCCCGGCGTACCGTCCCTTCATTCACAGGAGTGCACCCATGACCCCATCCACCACCCTGCCACGTCGCCACCTGCTGGCAGCCAGCGCCGCCGCACTGAGCGCTGCGGGCCTTGCCAGCTGGACTGGCGCCGCCCAAGCCCAAGCCACCGCAGCGGCTGCGCCCAAGCCGCTGCCGGGCTACGCAGGCTGGAAGGCTGGCAACGCGCTGATCGTGCACAGCAGCAGCACCCTGGAGACCCGACGCGGAGCGTTTGGCACCAGCGTGGTCACGCCGTCGAGCCAGCTGTATGTGCGCAACAACCTGCCGGCGCCCGATGCCGCCATCCTGGATGACCGCAACGCCTGGGTGGTGCGGGTGGAGGGCGTCAAGAACCCGCGTGAGATCACCCTGGCGGAACTCAAGACGCTGGGGCTGGAGACCGTGGCCACGGTGCTGCAGTGCTCGGGCAATGGGCGCGGGTTCTTCCCCACCAAGCCCAGTGGCACGCCCTGGACGGTGGGTGCCGCCGGCTGCGTGGTGTGGAGCGGCGTGCCCGTGCGCAACGTGGTGGCCGCCCTGGGCGGCGTGGCCAGTGGCATGGCTTACGTGACGGGCACGGGCGGCGAGAAGCTGCCCGAAGGCGTGGACCCGCTCACGGTGCTGGTGGAACGCTCGGTGCCCATCAAGGCCATGGAAGACGCCATCCTGGCGTGGGAGATGAACGGCGAGCCGCTCTCGCTGGCCCATGGCGGCCCGCTGCGGCTCATCGTTCCGGGCTACCAGGGCGTGAACAACATCAAGTACATCAAGCGCCTGGCCTTTACCGAAGCGCAATCGCAGGCGCGCATCATGCAGCACGGCTACCGCATGACGCCCCCCGGCGCCAAGGCCAGCCCAGACCAGCCCTCGGTGTGGGAGATGACGGTCAAGTCCTGGATCAACGGCCCGCTGCCCGAGCAAGGGCCGCTCAAGCCCGGCATGGTGCAGGTGCATGGCGTGGCTTTTGGCGGCACGCGTGGCATCAAGGGCGTGGAAGTGTCGGTAGACGGCGGCAAGACCTGGCAGGCCGCACAGCTCATCGGGCCGGACCTGGGCCGGTTTGCCTGGCGCCAGTTTGTGCTGCCGGTGCGCCTGGGCGCAGGCACCCATGTGCTGGCCAGCCGCGCCACCGACACGGCGGGCAACGTGCAGCCCGAGCAGCGCGAGGAAAACGTGGGCGGCTACAACAACGCCAGCTGGGCCGACCATGCCGTCACGGTGTCGGTGGCCTGAGTTGGTCGCGCAACCCACCCCTTTGCGGCGGCTGGCGCCAGCGGCCTGTGCCCTGGCACTGGCCGGTTTTGCCAACGCCAGCTGGGCGGCTGACCCTGCCGAGCTGGCGCGCGGCAAGCAGCTTTTTCTGACCCTGCAGCCGGCGTGCGCCGTGTGCCACACCTTGCAGGCGGCGGGCGCGCAAGGCCAGGTTGGGCCCGTGCTCGACGAGATCAAGCCCGATGCCAACCGCGTGCTCAGCGCGCTGCGCAACGGCATTGGCGCCATGCCCTCGTTTGCCGAAAAAATGACCGAAAAAGACATGCAGGCCGTCGCCCGTTTTGTGGCGCATTCCACAGGCGCTGCACCCTGATGCTGTGATCCCCTTGCCGGGGCTGGGCCATCTGCCTGTGCCCTGGCCTTACCATGCGCCTGCAGACCAGCCCATCCGGCGGTTGATTGGTTGCTTCCAGATCGTTGTTGACTGACCCATGTCCCCTGATACCGTTGCTTCTGCCTCCACTGTGTTCGATCCGTTGGCCAGCGCTGCCGTGCTGACCCAGGCCCGCTTGGGGCAATTGCCCCGCCCGCTGGATCTTCCCGCCGCATTGCGGCCCCAGGACGCAGCCCAGGCCTATGCGGTGCAAGACGCCGTGGTGCAGGCGCGCGGCCGGGTGGTGGGGTGGAAGGTGGGCGCGGCCAACCCGCAGGCGCTGCCTGCGCGCGCGGCGCTGACGCAAGACACCGTCTGGGTCTGCACCGAGGGGCAGGTGCAAGACCTGCCGGTGGCAGGCAACGCCGTGATTGGCGTGGAGGCAGAGCTGGCCTACGAACTGGCCTGCGACTTGCCGCCCCGTGAGCAGCCTTACTCCGAGACAGACGTGCTGGCCGCCGTGCGCGCGGCCCATGCGGCCATCGAGGTGTGCGACACCCGCTATGCCGCCTGGGGTGTGCAGGGCGAGTGGAGCCGCCTGGCAGACCAGGCCTGCCACGGTGCGCTGGTGGTGGGCAGCGGTCGCACCGACGTGGCGGCATTGCAGCCCTTGTCGGTGCCCGTCAGCCTGTGGGTGAATGGCACCCTGGCCGTGCAACGCCCCGCCTGGGGCAACCCGGCGGGCGACCCGCTGCGCCTGCTGACCTGGCTGGCCAACGAGGGCGCACGCAGCCTGGGCGGCCTGCGCGCGGGCCAGTGGGTCACCACCGGTTCCTGCACCGGCACCGTGCTGGTGGCGCCCGGCGCCCGGGTGATGGCCAAGCTCGGCAGCATTGGCTGCGCCGAGCTGCAGTGCGTTTGAGGCGTGCCACAGCGCCTGCCACAGGCGCCTTGTGGTTTGAAGCCAATTTGGCCTCTGGCGCTTGATGGGTAAGCGGTAGCAGCTATTGAAAGCATAGCAATCAACCCGCTGGTGTGCCACCAGCGCAGCCGCTCCGTTTCAGCCGGCCCCTACGCCCCCGTGCGGCGCATGCTGGCAAAGGCCTCGAATTCCCAGCTGCGCATGGCCAGCAGCACGGTGTAGCCCTCGCGCTCCTGCAAAGGCAGCTTCTGGTCGGCCAGGTGCTGCTGCGCAAAATCTTGCGCCACGCGCTGCATGCGTTCCTGAAAAGCCGGGGCCAGCGCGCGGCTGATGGAGCCGTGCACCAGCAGCACGCCTTCACCGGGGCCGTCGAAGCCTCCGGCAAAGTAGTCCAGCAGCGCGTTGTCGCGAAAGTAGTGCATCACCGGCCCGTGCGGGCGCCAGCGGAAGGTCTTGGCCAGCTTGAGCCGGTAGCGGTTCAGCGGCCGCAGCTCGATGATGCCGATGCGGTCCAGCTGCGCCAGGTACTTGATGCCCTCGGCCTCGGTCAGCCGGTAGGTGGCCACCACCTGTTCCAGCGTCCACTGGCTCAGCACGCAGATCGCGATTAGCAGCAGTTTTTTGTCGGCCACCACGGCCTTTTCCTGCTCCTGCGTCAGCTCCTTGAGCAGTGGCTGCTCGTCGGCCACACGGCGGGCCAGGTCCGCAAAGTCCAGCGCCAGCGCGCGGCAGATGGCATCAATGCGCGACAGCGGCATGTCGCCCTTGGCCAGCATGCGCTTGACGCTGGACTCGGCCATGCCCAGCGCCTGCGCCAGGTCGGCGTAGGTCATCTGGGCGTTCTTCAGTTCCTTTTTCAGGGCGATCACCAGGTCGGCGGTTGTGCTCATGGGGGGCTCCTTGGTATCGATTATGGATACCCGCAGTGGCCTGGGTAGCCCTGCATGCGACTTTTTCGGTGCAAAAGCCACCGGCGTTTGCACACTGCGCCCACCTTGTGTTGCCGCCCCAGGAGGGCTCCCCGCCATGAACGCTGTCCACCCCTTGCAAACTTCTTCCCGCCGCTGGCTGCCGCTGCAGTCGGCCGAATGGGCCCTTCTGGCAGCTGCGGTCGCGCTGCTGGCTTTTGCCGTGTGGGGCCCATTTTTGCCCGCCAGCGCACACCAGCACGACTTTGCCGACCAGCGCGGCTTGCAGGGCCTGCCCTGCGCGCTGGATGTACTGAGCAACCTGCCCTTTGCCGTGGCAGGAGCGTGGGGGCTGGTGTGGTTGCGCCGCCTGGGCGCGTTGCGGCTGTGCCCGGCCACCCGAGCCACAGCGGCGCTGTTCTTTGGTGGCCTGGTGCTCACGGCGGTGGGCTCCGGCTGGTACCACTGGCAGCCCGACGACGCCGGTCTGTTGTGGGACCGCCTGGGCATGTCCGTCGCCTTTGCTGGCCTGCTGGGCCTGGCGGTGGTGGGACGCATCAGCCCCCGTGCCGGGCTGGCCACGGCGCTGGGCCTGATGGTGGCGGCACCCGCTGCCGTGCTGGCCTGGGCCCGCACCGGTAACCTGACGCCTTGGGCCGTGGTGCAGTTTGGCGGCATGCTGGTGGTGCTGGCCCTGGCCTGCCTGCCCCACCGCCATGGCGCATTGGTGCTGCAGCTGGGGGCCTTGATTGCCTGGTATGCCGCCGCCAAGGTGATGGAGTTGGCCGACCATTCCGTGTACGAAGCCACGGCCGGGTGGGTGTCGGGCCACACCCTCAAGCACTTGCTGGCCGCTGGCGCTGCCCTGCCTGTGTTGTTTGCCATGGCGCGTCTGCACCACAGCCGTTACGTTGCCGTGCCGCTGCCGCGCCGCGCCATGCAGAATGGCGGCCAACGTGGGCAGTGACGCTGCGCGCACAACTCACCATCCCACACAAGCCTTGAGGAGAACTGCATGACCCCCCAGCACGGGCAGCCTGCCGCGCAGCCAGCGCCCCTGGCACCCCCAGCCCACGAAGAGCCCAACCAGTTTGCCCTGCTGCGCCAGCGCCGCTTTGCCCCGTTTTTCTGGACGCAGTTTTCCGGTGCCGCCAACGACAACCTGTTCAAGTTCGCATTCACCGTGATGGTGACCTACCAGCTCAGCGTGTCGTGGCTGCCGCCCGCCATGGCGGGGCTGGTGATTGGCGCGCTGTTCATCCTGCCGTTTTTGCTGTTCTCGGCCACCTCGGGCCAGCTCACCGACAAGTACGACAAGACGCGGATGATCCGCTTCGTGAAAAACCTGGAGATCGCCATCATGGCGCTGGCGGCCTGGGGCTTTGTGGCCAACCACGTGCCGGTGCTGCTGCTGTGCACCTTCCTCATGGGGCTGCATTCCACGCTGTTTGGCCCGGTCAAGTTTGCCTACATGCCCCAGGTGCTGAACGAGCGCGAGCTAACAGGCGGCAACGGCATGGTCGAGATGGGCACCTTCGTGGCCATTTTGCTGGGCCAGGTGGCAGGCGGCCTGCTGGTGGCCCTGCCCGGCATTGGCCACACCGCCGTGGCCGTGGGCTGCATCACCCTGGCGCTGGCCGGGCGGCTGGTGGCGCAGTTCATTCCGTCGGCCCCGGCCACCGACCCCGGTCTCGTCATCAACTGGAACCCCTTCACCGAAACCTGGCGCAACCTCAAGCTGGCGCATGGCAATGTGGTGGTGTTTCGCTCGCTCCTGGGCATCAGCTGGATGTGGTTTTTTGGTGCCGTATTCCTGTCGCAGTTTCCGGCCTTGGCCAAAGAGGTGCTGCACGGCAACGAGCAAGTGGCCTCGCTGCTGCTGGTGGTGTTCTCGGTGGGCATTGGCGTGGGTTCTCTGCTGTGCGAGGTGCTGTCGCGCCGCCATGTCGAAATCGGGCTCGTGCCGCTGGGCGCCATCGGCATGAGCGTGTTTGCGGTGGATCTGTACTTCGCCACCCGCAGCCTGCCCGCTGCCGAGATGATGGGCGCTGCCGCCTTCCTTGCGCAGCCCCACCACTGGCGCGTGCTGCTGGATCTGGCGCTGCTGAGCCTGTTTGCCGGGCTCTACAGCGTGCCCATGTATGCACTCATCCAGATGCGCAGCCAGTCCACGCACCGCGCCCGCATTATTGCGGCCAACAACATCCTGAACGCGCTGTTCATGATCGGCAGCTCGGTCATCGCCGGGGCCATGCTGGGCGCGGGCTTCACCGTGCCGCAAGTCTTTTTGTTCACCGGCATTGCCAACGCGGTGGTGGCGGCCTACATCTTCCTGCTGGTGCCTGAATACCTGCTGCGCTTTGTGGCCTGGGTGATGTCGCGCTTCATCTACCGCTTCAAGGTGCGGGGTGACGAGCACATCCCGTCCACCGGCGCGGCCATTCTGGCGTGCAACCACGTGAGCTTTGTCGATGCCGTGCTGCTCATGGCCGCCAGCCCCCGGCCCATCTACTTCCTGATGGACCACCGCATCTTCCGCGTGCCGGTGCTGGGCTGGCTGTTCCGTCTGGCCAAGGCCATTCCGGTCGCGCCGCAAAAGGAAGACCCTGCCACCTACGAAGCCGCGTTCGAGCGCGCAGCCCAGGTGCTGCGCGAGGGCGATCTGCTGGCCATCTTCCCCGAAGGCGGCATTACCAAGGATGGCGAGCTGCAGCCCTTCAAGGGCGGCATCATGAAGATCATCGAGCGCGCCCAGGCCGATGGCATTCAGGCGCCTGTGGTGCCCATGGCGCTGACCAACCTGTGGGGCTCGTACTTCAGCCGCATCGAGCGTGGTACGGCCATGGTGCGACCCTTCCGCCGGGGCATGTTCAGCCGCGTGGGCCTGAATGTGGGCGCCCCCGTGGCCGCGAGCGAGGTGCAGCCCGAGCCGCTGCGCGGGCGTGTGGCGCAGTTGCTGCAAGCCTGAGCGCCCCAGGCCAACAAAGCCAAGGGCATTGATCAGGTCGCGCTAAATCAGTGACAGCCCGGTGATGCGCGCCATGGCATCACCGGCCGCACTGGTGTCATCAGCCGTTGCGAAAAAGAAAGCTGTAGGCGTTGAGCGCCGGCACCCCTCCCAGGTGCGCATACAGCACGCGAGAGCCTTCAGGGAATTCGCCACGGCGCACCCTATCGATCATGCCGTGCATGGACTTGCCTTCGTACACCGGGTCCGTGAGCATGCCCTCTTGCCGTGCGCGCGGCCATCGGCTGCAAAGCCCACCACCATGCCCGCCTGCGTGCTGCCCGTGACCGAGCACACGACGATGTAGTCAAACTGAAAGCCCAGCTCCTTCTCCTGCTGGCGCACTTCCTCGGCAAAGCCCACAAAGCCCAGGCCGCCGTACGGGTGCTCAGAACAACCGGCGGGAATTGGGAAGGGCTTGCCGCCCGCCTTCTTCACGTCGTCGATGGCCTGCTCCCAGCTGGGGCGGATGCCGATGTCAAAGCCCGCAGCATCCAGGCGCACGTCGGCGCCCATGATGCGGCTCATCTCGATGTTGCCCACGCGGTCGTACACCGCATCGGAGTAGTTCACCCAGTTCTCCTGCACAAGCACGCACTTCATACCCAGGTGCGCGGCCACGGCGGCCACCTGGCGCGTCTGGTTGGACTGGATACCGCCGATGGAGACCAGCGTGTCGTAGCCGCCTCCGATGGCTTCGGGGATCAGGTATTCGAGCTTGCGCGTCTTGTTGCCGCCAAAGGCGAGGCCTGAGTTGCAGTCCTCGCGCTGGGCGTACAGGTGCACCTTGCCGCCGAGGTGGGCCGACAGGCGGGGCAGCGCCGTGATGGGAGAGGGGCCGAAGGTGAGCGGATGGCGGGCAAATTTCTGCCGGTTCATGGCGGTGTTCCGGTCGATGAAGAGGAGGCGCAAGCCGGGGGGGGCTTGCAGTGCCTTCATCGTAGACAGGCCGATGTCTCTGCCGAGCTGGACCGCACCGACAAAGCCATCCTGCGGCAGTTGCAGCGCGATGCCTCTCTGTCCAACGTCGCGCTGGCCGAGAAGGTGCATTTGAGCCCGCCCGCCTGCCTGCCTGCGGCGCGTGGAGCGGCTCAAGCGGCTGGGGCTGATTGAAGGGGTGGTGGCGTTGCTCAACCCCCAGGCCGTGGGGGCTGGCATGCTGGTGATGATTGGCGTGGTGCTGGACCGTTCCACGCCCGAATCGTTCGCCGCCTTTGAGAAGGCCGCAGCCAAGGTCTCCGGCTGCATGGAATGCCATGTGGTCACGGGCGAGTTCGACTACTTCATGCTCATCCGCACCCGCGACAGCGAGAGCTTCAACCGCCTGCACGCAGAGCAGTTGCTCTACCTGCCGGGGGTGCGACAGGTGCGCTCGTTCATGGTGCTGCGCAACGTGCTCTCCACCACCGAGCTGCCGCTGGCGCTTTAGAGCCTGCCGGACTTACCGGGCTGCGCGCAGCCTGCCCATCACGGCAGCCCACAGCGGGCCGCCGAACACATTCACCACCAGCCCCGCCATCAAGAGCCCTGCGCCAGCAAAATGCACGGGCAGCAACTGCTCGCCGAACGCCACCCAGCCGGTGGTCAGACCCACCACGGGCACCAGCAGGGTGAAGGGCGCTACGCGGTTCACGGGGTAGCGCGACATGAGGTACGTCCAAAGCCCAAAACCTAGCAGCGTTGAGATCCACGCGATGTACGCCACGGCGGCCATGGATTTCAGCGACAGGTGCTGCACCGCAGCCCACACCGTAGCGGGGCCGTCGAGCAGCAGCGACAGCGCCACGAACGGCAGCGGTGCCACCACACTGGACCACACGATGAAGGCAAACTGGTTCATCGGCCCATAACGCCCCACTGCGCGGGTCACCAGGTTGCCGCAGCCCCACATCGCTGCAGCGGCTACCGTGAGCGCGAAGCCGGCCAGTGGCATCGAGGCCCCATGCGCGCTGCCAATCAGCACCAGCCCCACCCCTGCCAGAGCCAGACCGGCCACTTGGTTGCCTTGCCACTGCTCGCGCAGCAGCACCACGGCCAGCAGCAGCGTGAAGAACGACTGCGATTGCAGCACCAGTGATGCCAAGCCCGAAGGCATGCCGATGTGGATGGCTGTGAACAGCAGCGCAAACTGGGCCACGGCCATCGTCATGCCGTACAGCAGGTACAGGCGCAAGGGTACTTTGGGCGGCTTGACGAACAGCAGTGCTGGAAACGCCGCCAAGAGGTAGCGCAGCGCGCCCAGCAGCATGGGCGGCACATCGGCCACACCGACTTTGATGACCGCAAAGTTCAGCCCCCAGACGACGATGACAAGCAGGGCAAGGGCCAGGTCACGGGGGCGCAGAGCAGTGTTCATGCCCTGCATTTTGCTGGATCACCGGGCGGTCAGCCGTGCGTTTCAGGACCGTCCTGGTGCAAAAACGGACAAACCGGCGGAGCCTGGGGCGTTACGACGATTCGACGGCGAAGCCCAGCCCGGCGTTGGCCTGCAGTCGCGCGATCAGCTTGTCGCCCAGCGCAGGCGCCGTGGTCCAGATACCGCCGGGGGTGGTGGCAGCGTCTTGCAGCAGGCACACCGCCGCCTCGGCAATCATCTTGGAGGTGGATCCGTAGCCTGGGTCGCGGTCGCCCTTCACGCCCACGCGCAGGCTGTGGCCTTCGTTGTCGGTGCCGAGGAACAGCACGTCGTAGAAGCCGTTCTCGCGCTCCTCACGCGAGGGGCCTTCGCCGGGCTTGGGGCCTTGGTCGGAGCCGAGCGACTTGTCGCCCGCCACCGCGTTGGCGATGGCTTCACCCTTCTCGCCCGGGCCGGTGACCAGCATTTCGTCGTACACAAAGTCGGTGCCGTAGGCATGCTTGAGCAGCAGGTTGGAGCGGTGCACGTTGCGCGTGTTGATGGCCGCCATCACGAACGGTGCCACCCACACCCCATCGCCAAGGGCTTCGTCCACCATGGGCTTGTGGCCCGAGGGCTGGCGCGGGCCTTCAAACCCGGGCGTGAGCGAGAAGGGGTTTTTCAGCAGATCCATCACGCCGGGCTGGCTGGCAGCCGCGGCCATGGTGGCCTTGAGGCTGGCGGCAGTGCCGCCTGAGAAGGTGCCCTTCATCTTGCGCACCCGGCCGCGCACGCGGGGGGCAGCATGGCCAAAGCGCTGGGCAAATTCCTTTTGCAGCATGAACACGCCCAGGTCGAACGGGATGGAGTCAAACCCGCACGAGAACACGATGCGCGCGCCGCTGGCTTTGGCGGTGGCTTCGTGCGCGTCGATCATCTGGCGCATCCAGGCGGGCTCGCCGCACAGGTCCACGTAGTCCACACCGCTGGCGGCGCAGGCGGCCACCAGTTCGTTGCCATACAGCTGGTACGGGCCCACGGTGGTCAGCACAAGGCGCGTGGCGTTCATCAGTGCCTGCAGGCTGGCGGGGTTGGTGGTGTCGGTCACTACCAGGGGGGTGTCGGCCGGTGCGCCCAGCTCGTCGCGCACGGCGGCGAGCTTGTCGGCATTGCGCCCGCCCATGGCCCAGCGCAGGCCGCTGCCTGCGGGGTAGCGTTGCAGCAGGTATTCAACGACCAGGCGGCCGGTAAAGCCGGTGGCACCGTGGACGACCAGATCAAAAGGCTTGTTCATGCGGTTCAAACTCCAAAAAGCGCAGTGGCTGCCGGTGTTGTGCCAGGGGTGGCAGCGGGCCCGGCAGGCGGGTGGCGCATTGTCTGGGCGGGCAGGGCGGTTGTCTGTCGCATACGTGCGGGGCGGTGGAGGCCAGTTTTTGCCGCGCTGTCGCTTGAAAAGTATCGAATAACGGTACTTTTTGGCTGATGCGTGAGAACTGTGCTGTTCCGGGGGCGCGATGTGGGGCCACGGGCGGCACGATGCAGTCCGTGTTCAACCAAGGCCCCCTGCGGGCACCAACGCAATGTCTGCTTCTCCCATCGTTGTTCTTCGCGACACCCGTGCATGGCAAATGCAGGTCTGGATTTCCTTCGGCATCGCGGTGTTCCTGTGCGCCGTGGGGCTGGCCTGGTTGCCAGGCGCTGACCTGGAAAAAGTGTTCATGGTGATGGGCTACGTGTTCTGCCTTTCGGCCACGTTCATGCTGTCCAAGTTTGTGCGTGACAACCAGAGCGCCCGGCGTGGCGCGGGCGACACCCCGCTGTGGAAGCTGGTGGTGTGGGGCGGCTTTGCGGTGGCCATGGGGCTCACCGGCTGGGGCCTGGTGGGCATGGAGATCAACGTCACCTACAAGGCCTTTTTGGGTGTGAGCTGGCTGTACCTCATCACTTCGGCCTTCACGCTGGCCAAGATGCTGCGCGACCGCTACGAGGCCGACCTGATGGAAGCCCGCCTACAGGGCCGGCGCGAAGCGGCCCAAGCCGCAGCCCAGAGCGCTGATTGAGCGCCTGAGCCCAGCTTCCCCCCTTTTTGTTCTGATTGCTAAGGAGTCATTCATGCGTATTGCATTGTTGAAAAAAGCCGTAGCAGGCCTGTGTGTGGCCGCCGGTGTGTGGGGTTCGCTGGCCGCAGCGCCAGCCCATGCGCACAGCGAAGCCTCCGCCGCGCTGTCTTTGTTGCCAGTGGCGTCGGTGGTGGGCGTGGCGGGTGCAGGCTCGGCGGTGGCCGGTGCTGCCGTGGCCCTGCCGGTGGCGTTGTCGGCCACGGGTGCTGTTCTTTCGGTGAAAGCGGTGGAAGGCTCGGCCATCGGCACCGTCTATTTGCTGGAGCGCGCGTCAGACGGCGCGCAGGTGAGTGTGGAGGTGGCCGGGCGCGGCGTGGGCGCATCCGTCCATGCCGTGGGCACGGTGGTGACCTGCAGTGTCATCGGCACCGGGGTGATTCTGTCGGTAGCGGGCGAGGCCTTGGCCTTTGTGCCCAATGCCCTGGGTCGTGCCTTGCTGCACAACGAACGCCTGTGATGATGAAGTACATCCCTCTGAGCCGCTGCGCGGCTTCTCCCTTCTCTCGCGCTGCGCGCGGGAAGGGAGACGATGCCCTCGCTGCGGGGCGGCCCTTGCTTGGCATCCCTCGCTTGGTTCGCGCACCTTGGATGTGCTGCGGGTTTGCGACGCTGGCGGTCGCCGCAGTGTTGGTATCGGCCCCCGCCCACGCGGGTCGATCGTGCGAGGCGAAAAAGCCCACGCCCCAGGTGGTGGAGCGCGGCATGGCGCTGGCGGCGCAGACCTCGCAAGCGCTGGACGCCGAGCACGCGCGCAGCGGCGCCAAGGTGGTGCTGCTTGGCCGTGCCGGGCAAGACCTGGGCAAGTACGGCCTGCGCTATTCGCACCTGGGCTGGGCTTACAAAACGCCCGAAGGCCCGTGGCGCGTGACGCACAAACTCAACGACTGCGGCACGGCCCTGGGCCATGTGTACCGGCAGGGCCTGGGCGAGTTTTTTCTGGACGACCTGTGGCGTTTTGAAGCCGTGGTGGCCGTGCCCAGCGCCGCCGTGCAGGCGCAGCTGTGGCCCGTGCTGGCAGACAACGTGCGGGCCAAGGCGCTGCACACGCCGCACTACAGCATGGTCAGCTACGTGTGGGGGCAGAAGTACCAGCAGTCCAACCAGTGGGCGATTGAGACGCTGGCTGCGGCGATGGAGCCCGCCACCATCCGCACCCGCGAGCAGGCCCAGGCCTGGCTGCGGTTCAAGGGCTATGAGCCCACCACCCTGCGGCTGGGTCCGCTGACCCGGCTAGGCGGGCGCGTGGGATCTGCCAACATCGCGTTTGACGACCACCCCAGCGACAAGCGCTATTCGGACCGCATCGAGACCGTGACGGTGGATTCGGTGCTGGCCTGGATGCAGCGCACCCAGCTGGCGGCGGCCCCCTTCACGGTGCTGTATCAGAAGCAATGAGAAAAAATGGCTTATAGCGCTTGTCTGGTAAGCGCTGTAAGCTATAAAAAAAATAGCAACTATCAACGGGAGAAGCAACCATGAGCAAAGCCTTGCGTTTGTCAGAGAAGTGGTTTCGGCGTGGTCTGTGGCTGGTGGCGGTGGTGTTCGCCAGCTTTTTGATTGGCCTGGGCGGCACCATCGTGGGCGATCTGCCCAAGGTGGAACGCCCGCTGCAGGTCGATGATTTTCTCGACAAGGCCCAGGCCCGCGCGCTGCGCGACACCATCCGCGCCCAGCGCGACGCCGAGCAGGACGCGCAGACTGCGCTGGAACAGGCGCAACTGCAGCACCGCAAGGCCATCAGCGACAACCAGGCCGAGCGCGAAACCTTCAACAACTGGCTAGCCACCCGCCGCGTGACCGAGCGCGCCGACCACGACCCCGAGGTGCTGGAGCGCACGCGCAAGCTCGACCTGCTCAAACAGGCCGAACGCCAGGCCCTGCGCGCCGTAGAGGCCCAGCAGCAGGCCGCGCTGGACGCCCGCCAGACGGCAGCCGCCACGCAAAGGCAGCTGAGCGATCTGGAGGCTGAGGGCTACACCCGCCTGCAGCAAGAGCTCCGCAAGCTGGAGCTGCGCGTGTTCCTGTACCGCCTGGCGCTCACGCTGCCTCTGCTCGTGGCCGCAGGCTGGCTGTTTGCCAAAAAGCGCCACAGCACCTACTGGCCGTTTGTGTGGGGCTTCATCTTCTTTGCGCTGTTTGCCTTCTTCGTCGAGCTGGTGCCCTACCTGCCCAGCTACGGCGGCTATGTGCGCTATGTGGTGGGCATTGGCATCACGGTGCTGGTGGGGCGCTATGCCATCCTGGCGCTCAACCGTTACCTGGAGCGCCAGAAGCTGGCCGAAGCCATGCCCGATGCCCAGCGCCGCGAAGAACTGAGCTACGACGTGGCCCTGGCGCGTCTGGCCAAGAACGTGTGCCCCGGCTGCGAGCGCCCGGTGGACCTGAAGAACGAAACCATCGACTTCTGCCCCCACTGCGGCATTGGCCTGTTTGACCGGTGCGGTCAGTGCACCACCCGCAAGAGCGCTTTTGCCCACTTTTGCCACGCCTGTGGCACCAGCGCCAAGCTGCGCCTGGCCAGCGAGGCCTGACGAGGTGACGGTGCACACCGTGCGAACCAGGGCCGGTTTGAGGGTCAAAAGCGCTGTAAGCCTAAGGGGGATAAGCGCTGCCAGCTATGAAAAATATAGTGATCGGTTGAATCTTTTGCGCGGTGTGCGGCGGGAGCCTTCGCCATGAACATGGAATTTGCCACGGCAGCGCAGGTGCAGGAAGGCTTCGGCACAGGCTTGACCGCCATGCTCATCGCCGTGTCGGCCATGGCCATCGCGGCCTACGCAGGGGGCCGCCATTTGGCCACGCCGCTGCGCTTGCGCTGGGTGGCTGTGGGGTACGCGCTGGCCCTGTGCCTGGCCGTGGGCACGGTGTATGTCAGCACCTGGGGCCGGTTCGTGCATTTGCAGGTGAATGGGGCGGGGCTGGAGCTGCGCTACGCCGGCTCGTGGCAACTGCCGGTGCGCGTGCCGCGAGACCAGGTGCAGACCGTGCTGGTGGGCTGGGGCAAGCCCGGCCGGCCCTGCTATCTGCGCGTGGTGCTGCGCGATGGCGCCAGCCACCGCAGTGCCGAACTGCCTGCGCCCGCGAGCCAGTGCCGCGTGCTGCAGGCCCAGGTGCTCGGGGCCCTCTGATACGGGTGTGCCTTTAGAGCGGCTAACAAAACTCAGCGAAGCGGTTCTGGCTAGGCGCCGCGTCGCAGGCAGTACGCGTAGTACGACAAGACGCGGCAACGACGCCAGAAGAGTTTTGTTAGCCGCTCTTAGCCGTGTTGCGTCGTCGGTTCGCCTGGTCTGCGGCTGCCCGCCCGATGATCTGGCTGAATGCAAGGCCGCATGAAGGCAGCGTGCGCTGTTTAAATCAAAATGGCCTCTAAGGCAATCAGGGTAAGCGCCAGCAGCTATGTTTTGCATAGCAAATCAGGGCCCATGCGCTACACCAGATCGCGCAGCGCCTGCTCCAGCGTGGGGTACTTGAAGGCAAAGCCCTGCTGCTGCAGCCGCGCAGGCACCACGTTTTGCCCATCGACAAACAACTGGGCCATTTCGCCCATGGCCCAGCGCAGCGGCGTTGCGGGCACCGGCAGCCACACGGGGCGGCGCAGCAGCTTGCCTGCGGTGGCTACAAAGGTGGCCTGTGCAATGGGTTCGGGGGCGGTGGCGTTGTAGATGCCGTGCATCTGCGGGTCGCGCAGCGCTGCGTGGATGAGCGCCAGCACATCGTCGCGGTGAATCCAGCTCATCACCTGCTGGCCGCTGCCCATGCGCCCGCCCACACCCAGGCGAATCGGCAGCAGCAGGGGCGGCAATGCGCCGCCGGGGCCCAGCACCACGCCCAGGCGCAGCACCACCTGGCGCACGCCCAGCGCCTGGGCCTTGGCTGCAGCCGCTTCCCAGCGCACGCACAGTTCGGACATGAAGCCGCCACCTGCGGCACTGGTTTCGGTCAGCACTTCGTGCGGGGGGCGCACGCCATAAAAGCCGATGGCCGAGGCCTGCACCCACACCGCGGGGCGGTGCGTGGTGCGTTGCAGCCAGGCCAGCAAGGATTCGGTGACGCCCACGCGGCTGTCCAGCAGCACCTGCCGCCGCCCAGCCGTCCACGGCGGGCCCACCACGGGGGCGCCTGCCAGGTTCACGATGGCATCAAAGCGGGCATCGGAAGGCAGGTCGTTGGCGCTGCGCACGGCCTGCACGCGGCCCTGAAACAAGGTTTGGGCGCTGGCGGGCTTGCGGCTGAGCACCGTGACGCTGTGGCCGGTGGCCAGCAGCTGCTGGACCAGCGCGGAGCCGATGAAGCCGGTGCCGCCGGTGACCAGCACATGCATGGCGGGGGAGGCGGGAGAAACGGGCGAAACGGGAGAAGGCGAAACAGTCACAGCTGCGTGCTCCAGTGGGTGAACTCCAGCAGCCGCATTATGGTTTCGGGGGCGGGGCACTGCTGCCCAGGGGGATTGGGGGCCCCGGGGTCCGGGGCCGGGCTTACACGCCCCGGGCCCGGTCGGCCTTGAACTGGGCGCGGAACTGGCTGAAGGTGCCCGCGTCCAGCGCCTCGCGCACTTCGCGCATCAGGTTCAGGTAGTAGTGCAGGTTGTGGATGGTGGTGAGCATGGGGCCCAGCATTTCGCCACAGCGGTCCAGGTGGTGCAGGTAGGCACGCGAGAAGCCGCCGCGCCCGCCCTGGTCCCACGCCACGCCGTCCTTGCCCGCGCAGGCGTGGCAGGTGCAGCTGGTATCGAGCGGCTGGTGGTCGGCCTTGTGGCGGGCGTTGCGGATCTTCAGGTCGCCGTAGCGGGTGAAGATGGTGCCGTTGCGTGCGTTGCGCGTGGGCATCACGCAGTCGAACATGTCCACGCCTTCGGCCACGCCCTGCACCAGGTCTTCGGGCGTGCCCACGCCCATCAGGTAGCGCGGCTTGTGGGCCGGCAGGCGGTGGGGCGTGTGGGCCATGATGTCCAGCATCTCGTCCTTGGGCTCACCCACGCTCACGCCGCCCACGGCGTAGCCGGGGAAGTCCATGGCCACCAGGGCTTCGAGCGATTCCTGGCGCAGGTTTTTGTACATGCCGCCCTGCACGATGCCGAAGAGGGCATTGGGGTTGCCCAGGCGCTCGAACTCGTCCTTGGATCGCTTGGCCCAGCGCAGGCTCATCTCCATGGACTTGCGCGCCTCGGCCTCGGTGGTGAGATGCCCCTTGGTCTCGTACGGGGTGCACTCGTCGAGCTGCATCACGATGTCGGAGTTGAGCGTGGTCTGGATCTGCATGCTCACCTCGGGCGACATGAAGAGCTTGTCGCCATTGACGGGGCTGGCAAAGTGCACGCCTTCTTCGGTGATCTTGCGCATGGCGCCTAGGCTCCACACCTGAAAGCCGCCCGAGTCGGTGAGGATGGGCTTGTCCCACTTCTCAAAGCCGTGCAGGCCGCCAAAGCTCTGCATCACGTCCAGGCCGGGGCGCATCCACAGGTGAAAGGTGTTGCCCAGAATGATCTGCGCGCCCATGTCGTGCAGGCTTTGCGGCATCACGCCCTTGACGGTGCCATAGGTGCCCACGGGCATGAAGATGGGGGTCTGCACCACGCCGTGGTTGAGCGTGAGCTTGCCGCGCCGTGCGTGGCTGGAGGGGTCGGTTTTGAGAAGGTCGAACTGAAGCATGGGCGGGATTGTCCCAGACACCGCCCGGGCCTGTTTTTGGAGGACCTTTGCGCAAGGTGCTGGTGCAGCCAGCAGGGGTGACTACACTGGTCTGGTCAGTAACCCGCAAGGAGAACAACATGCTCAAGATTCTGGTGGCCGTGGATGGTTCGGAGTTGTCGCTCGACGGTGTGCGGCACACGCTGCAATGGCTGCAGCAGGGGCTGCAGGCCACGGTGGTGCTGGCCCATGTGCAAGAGCCCGCATCGCTGTACGAGCTGGTGACCAGCCGGGACCCCGACCTGATCGCTGCAGCCAGCGTGGAGGCTGGCGAACACCTGCTGGCGCCCGCCCGGGCCTTGCTGGATGCGGCCGGTGTGGCCTATGAAACCGACATTGGCCTGGGCGACCCCGCCCACACGCTGGTGGACATGGCCGAGCGCAATGGTGCAGACATGGTGGTCATCGGCGCCAAGGGCCATGGGGCGCTCAGCAGTGCGCTGCTGGGCTCGGTGTCGCAAGAGGTGGCGCGTGCCTGTGCGGTGCCGGTCACCATCGTCAAGCATCTGCAGGATGCGGTGGTGGACGGTGACGTGGAGGGCGATGACTGATTGCAAGTCAGCGCACTGCCAAAGAAAAAAGGCCGCGTTGCGGCCTTTTTGCATGGTGGGGCGCTTGCCCCCTTTCAATCCAGCGAAATCTTCTGCTCGCGAATCAGTTGGTGCCAGCGCTGCACTTCGGTGCGGATCAGCTCGGCATATTGCTGGGGCGTGCTGCCCACGGGCTCAATGCCGAAATCAATCAGCTTTTGGCGGATGGCTGGCTGCTGGATGGCCGTGGCCACCTGCTTTTGCAGGGCGGCCACCGTGTCGGCTGGCGTGTTGGCAGGGGCAACGATGCCCACCTGGGCCGAGGCTTCCACGCCCTTGAAGCCCAGTTCGGCAAAGGTGGGCACGTCAGGCAACTGGGGCAGGCGGGTGAGGTTGGCCACCGCCAGCGGGCGCACCTTGCCGCCCTTGATGAAGCCCGCGCCGGCTGCCAGGTCCACCATCATGGCGGCCACTTGCCCGCCGGCCAGGTCGGTGAGGGCGGGGGCCGCGCCGCGGTAGGGGATGTGCACCATGTGCAGACCGCCTTGCACCTTGAGCAGCTCCATGGCCAGGTGGTGCGGGCTGCCCGCACCGGCCGAGCCGTAGCTGATCTTCCCGGGGGCGGCCTTGGCCTTGGCCACGAAGTCCTTGGCGTCCTTGACGTCAGAGTTCGGGCCCACCACCAGGATCATGGGGAAGCGCCCCATCAGCGTGACGGGGGTCAGGTCTTTTTCGGGGTTGTAGGTGAGTTTGGAGTACAGCGCGGTGTTGAAGACCATGGTGCCGTTGTCGGCCGATAAGATCGTGTAGCCGTCTGCCGCCGAGCGGGCCACTTCTGACGCTGCAATGGCGGTGTTGCCGCCGGGTTTGTTGTCCACCGTCACGGGCTGGCTGATCTGCTGCGACAGCTGCTGGCCGATGGTGCGCGCCAAAAAGTCCGAGCCACCGCCCGCAGGGTAGGGCACTACCCAGCGAATGGGCTTGGCAGGGTAGCTCTGGGCGTGGGCGGCCACGGTTCCCCCCAGCAGGGCGATGGCAGTGATCAGGCCGGTGGCGCAGCGGCGGTTCAGCATGTTGGCTCCTTGAATGGATTTATTGTTTGCATTGATATTACGCAATGCGTAATCATTCAGTCGTGATAACCCTGTGATCTGGATCATGGAAAACTCCTCCTCCCTCCCGTTAGACGGCGGCAAGCGCCGCCAACGCGTGCAGTCGGCCGAAACCGGCATGACCATCCTGAAAGCGCTGGCGCGGCTGGGGGGCGCGGCCAGCCTCACGGCCATTGCGGCCGAAGCGGGCGAAAACGCCGCCAAGGTGCACCGCTATCTGTCCAGCCTCACCTCCGAGGGGCTGGTGGCGCAGCACCCCGCCACGCAGCACTACCACCTGGGGCCCGAGGCGGTGCGCATTGGCCTGGCAGCCCTGCGCCAGTGCGACCCGGTGCGCATGGGCGAAAGCGCCTTGCTGCGACTGCGGGAATCGCTGCGGGTGACCTGTTTCATCGCTGTCATGGGCAACATGGGCCCCACAGTGATGCGCATGGAAGAGCCCTCGCTGCCGGTCACCGTCAACATCCGCCCCGGCTCGGTGCTGCCCCTGCTGTGGTCTGCGTCGGGGCAGGCGTTCCTGGCCTTTTCAGACGATGAAACCTTGCAGGCCACGGCCCGGGCCGAGTACGAGGCAGCCACGCCCGAGCAACGCTCACTGGTGGGCGGCAGCGACCCGGTGCAGGGGCTGCGCCAGCAGGTGCTTGGCCAGGGCTGCGCCATCGTGCGCGACACGCTGCTGGCAGGCATCAGCGCGGTGGCAGCCCCGGTGTTCGATGCCCGGGGCCATGTGGCGGCGGTGCTCACGGCGCTGGGTGCCAGCAACGGCTTTGACGCCCGCCCTGGCGGAAGCATCTGCCCCCGGGTGGTGGAAGAAGCGGCCGCCATCAGCGCCGCCATGGGGTACGCACCGCCTGCCTGAGCGGTTGAACTCCGCGCTGGCGGGCTGGATGGGTGGTTGTCGAAGGGAAATTACGCATTGCGTAAATTGATTTCGGTTAATACCATCTGCTCCATGACAGCTCCGACACCAGCCACCAACGCCACCTCTTCGGCCCTTCCATCTGCCCCCGCCATGGGGCGCTGCCCTGTGGACCACCGCAGTTTTGCCCAGGCCGCAGCGCCTGGGGGCTGCCCGGTCAGTGCCAACGCGGCGGCGTTCAACCCCTTTGAGCCCGCCTACATGCAGGCGCCTGCCGAGTACCTGCGCTGGGCGCGCGAGCAAGAGCCCGTGTTTTTCAGCCCGCAGCTGGGTTACTGGGTGGTCACGCGCTATGAAGATGTAAAGGCTGTGTTCCGCGACAACTTGCTGTTCTCGCCCTCCATCGCGCTCGAAAAAATCACCCCGGCCACGCCCGAGGTGATGTCCATCCTGCAGCGCTACGGCTTTGCGATGAACCGCACCATGGTCAACGAGGACGAGCCCGACCACATGGAGCGCCGCCGCCTGCTGATGGACGCCTTCCTGCCCGAGCGCCTCATCACCCTGGAGCCCATGGTGCGCAACCTGGCGCGGCAGTACATGGACCGCTTCGTGAACCAGGGCCGCGCCGACCTGGTGGCGGAGATGTTCTACGAGATTCCGCTGAACATCGCCCTGAAGTTTCTGGGTGTGCCCGATGAAGGGGCCGAGCAGTTGCGGCAGTTTGCCGTGGCGCACACGCTCAACACCTGGGGCCGTCCCACGCCGCAGGAGCAGCTGAAGATTGCCGAGAACGTGGGCCGCTTCTGGCAGACCGCGCAGCAGATTCTGGACACCATGCGCGCCCAGCCCGACGGCGAGGGCTGGATGTACGAAACCATTCGCCAGCACCTCAAGCACCCCGACGTGGTGCCCGAGTCGTACCTGCGCTCGATGATGATGGCCATCCTGGCGGCGGCGCACGAAACCACCTCCAACGCCACGGCCAATGCGTTCCTCACGCTGCTGTCGCACCGCAAGGCGTGGGAAGACATCTGCGCCAACCCGGCGCTCATCCCCAACGCAGTGGAAGAATGCCTGCGCGTGGCAGGCTCCATCATCGCGTGGAGGCGCCAGGCCACCGCCGATGCCGTGGTGGGCGGCGTGCCCATCCCCAAGGGCAGCAAGCTGCTGCTGGTGCAGGCCTCGGCCAACTTCGACCCGCGCCATTTTGAAAACCCCGACGAGGTCGATGTGTACCGCGAAGCGGCGGTGGAGCACCTGACCTTTGGTTACGGCGCCCACCAGTGCATGGGCAAGAACATTGGCCGCCTGCAGATGCGCGTGTTTCTGGAGGAGTTTGTGCGCCGCCTGCCGCACATGCGCCTGGTGCAGGGGCAGCCGCTGGAATACCTCTCCAACACCTCGTTCCGTGGCCCAGCGCAGCTGTGGATGGAGTGGGACCCGGCCCGTAACCCCGAGCGCTTGCAAACCCATTCCGCGCCCGAGCAGGCGCCGTTCTACATCGGCCCGCCCGCCAAGGATTCGATCACCCGCACCGTGGTGCTGAAAGACAAGCAGCCCGAGGGCGACAGTGCCTTCCGCCTGGTGTTTGCCGACCCGCAGGGTGCCGCGCTGCCCGCATGGTCTGCCGGCGCGCATGTGGACGTGGTGGCCGGTGGCTTTCGCCGCAAATATTCGCTGTGCGGCGCGGCAGACGACCGCCAGCACCTGCAGGTCGTCATCCAGCGCGAGGCCGAGGGGCGCGGGGGCTCGCGCCACTTCTGCGACCAGTTGCAGCTTGGCGACACACTGCAACTGGCAGGCCCCAAGAACCTGTTCCGGCTGGATGAAACGGCCGACCACTACGTGCTGATTACCGCCGGCATCGGCATCACTCCCATGCTGGCCATGGCCGACCGGTTACAGCGCCTGGGCAAGCCCTATGCGCTGCACTACGCGGGCCGCAGCCGCGCCCAGATGGCCCTGCTGTCACGCGCGCTGCGCGACCATGGCCCGGCGCTCACCCTGCATGTGAAGGACGAGGGCGGGCGCATGCACCTGCCTACCGTGGTGGCGGGCGTGCAGGCCAATCACCGGGTGTACGCCTGCGGCCCCAACCGCTTGATTGACGAGCTGGAAGCCCTGGGCGCCCAGTGGCCCGAACAGGTGCTGCACTACGAGCACTTCAGCGGCGAAGGCTCGGGCCTGCAGCCCGACAAGGAGCATGCTTTTGTCGCCGTGCTGAAAGACTCTGGCCTGGAAGTGACGGTGCCCCCTGACCGCACCTTGCTGCAGGCACTGCAGGCGGCGGGGGTGGACGTGCCCTGCGACTGCGGCGAAGGCCTGTGCGGCACCTGCGAGGTGGCCGTGGTGTCTGGCGAGGTGGACCACCGCGACAAGGTGCTCACCAAGGCCGAGCGCGCCGCCAACACCCGTCTGCTGGCTTGCTGCTCGCGCGCGGCGGGGCAGAAGGTGGTGCTGGCGCTGTGAACGCCTGCGCCGGGCACAAAAAAAGGGAGCCGTATGGCTCAATGCCAGTCAGTTAAGAGCTGACTGGCATTTTTTCGTTGGGAATTTGGAAGCGCGTTTTTTGACGACCCTTGGGAAGCTGCGCCCAGTGCGGCGTGGCGGCAGCACGAAGTGTCGCGATTGCGCCAACAGGGCTGCCAACTGCTTGGGCAAGGTGCCGGCAGAGTCCAGGCTGGGGACCGCCAGCAAGTTCACGATGGCGTAGCTGGCTGTGTGGAAGCTGATGCGCTGGGGCTCGACCTGGACGTGCGCTGCCATCTCGCGCATCCAGCGGCGCAGCAGCGTGTAGGCGATCAGCACGCCCCACAGCTCCTGGCGCACCAGCGCGGGCTGCTTGCTGCGCAGCACCGGCTCACCCTCCTGCAGGGTCTGCTTGATCTCCCGGAACCCCAACTCGATCTCCCAACGCTGGCGGTAGAGCTCGGCCAGCTCCTGCGCCGGATGCGTGCGGGGACACAGCAAGGATGTGATGAAGCGGCGCAGCCGTCCACCCACGCTCACCTCGATCAGGCGTGCCTGCCAGTGGCTGGGCAGATGCGGGTGTGCCTTGCGCGCTTGTGGGGACACCGGCATGCGGATCAGCGCATCGCCGCGCGCCAGTTGCTGGACGATCTCATGGCGCAGATTGTCCCGCGCGCGCATCAACCAGTGGCGCTGCGTACCCGCAGCCTGCCAGTCCAACAGGAACGCGGCCGAGAAGTACGCCCGGTCGAACAGGGTCACGGAGTGATCCTCGCCGCGCAACTGCGCTGCCAGGCTCAATTCGCCGCAGTCCATGGCGCCGAGCTTGGCATCAAGCATCTCGTGGCTGTGTGTGTCCATCAGGCAAGTGGCGCGGATCTGCGGCCAGGGCGAGAGGCCATGCTGGTTGCTGCAGCTGCCCAGTTCGACTCGATTCTCAGGGGTGTCCGGCGCCGACCAGACCACACCATCCACAGCCAGTACGCGCAGTGGCTGGCGCACATTCACCGCAGGACGGCTCCAGGCTTGGGTCAGTAGAGCGAACAGCTCGGCCAGAGGCTCCTTGCCCAGGCGCTGGCGGGCTTGCACGCTGACGCTCGGTGCAGGCGGCGCTTGTCCATCCAGACTCAAATCCAGCTGCTGCACCACCTGCCACAGTGGCCGATCTCGAAACAGCGCCAGTCCGATCACAAGCCACACGGCATGCTCGGCAGGCAGCTTGCGCCGGCGGATGGAGGCCTTGCCGCTGGTCCCCAGCGCCTGTGCGATCCAGGTGGGGTCTATCAACGCGCTGAGCTGCTCGAGGCGATCAGGTACTCGGGGCAGGGTCTGGCGCAAGGCGTTTGCAAGCAGGCTCATCAAGCAAAAAAGGGAACGTGTTGAACACGTCCCCTTTTTACTGGATCAAGCCGCCTGCGGGCTTAACTAACTGGCATTAAGCCGTCTGGCTCCCTTTTTTTGATGCTGAGTGTGGCCTCGTAATCAGGCCGCCTTGCGAAACGGCTCCGCAGGCCGCTGCAGCTTGCCGTGCGGCAGCGTGGCCAGGCGGGAGAACATGCGGCGCACGTAGCCGCTCACCCACAGGCATTTGTTGAGTTCATCCACGGGCAGCGGGCCGGACACCACCACGATGTCATTGGCTTCCTGCTGGGCACCCGCAGCGCGCAGGCGGCGGCGCGTGTTGTTGGCCCACGACTGGATGCGGGTGGGGCTGCCGTGCTGGTGCACTTTGCCGGTGTGCACATCAAAGGCAATCGCAACGGTGTCGGTTTTGAGCTTGAACCTGCGCTCACCCGTGACGGCGCTGGGCGCTTCACGCATGTCGTACAGGTAGTAGCTGCCTGCCTTGAGTTGGTATTGCATGTCCATGGGCTGTTTCCTCTTGTGTCGGCATTTTCGAGGGCATATGCACCAGGCAATCGGGGGTAAAACGGCCAAAAAGCCGCGCTTATCGGGCGCGTGGCACGCAGGTTTGCCGGCTGGGGTGCGCGGGCCATTGTGGCGGCGCACCGGCGGCATTTTGTGAAACTTGAGGGTAAGGTTGTAACAATTTGCGAGGCCTCTGACGCGCCTCAAGTTTCAGCGGGCCCGGTATTCCTGCGCTGGACCGGGCCCGGATGTGAAAACCTGTTCAGGTGCTCAGAAGTCCACCAGGCTGACGCCCAGGCTGAACACGGTGCGCTTGCGGTTGTAGTCGATCATGCTGTCGCCGTAGCCACTGAAAAGCGCCGTGTGCAGGCGCAGGTTGCTCTTGCCGCCCCACAGGCCGCTGCCCAGCGCCTGCATCCACTCCAGTCGCACAGAGCCGCGGTCGCTGCTGGCCAGCGAGCTGCGGAAGGTGGCGCCCAGGGTGTTGTCCTTGTTCACGTTCCAGCGCACGGCAAGTTCACCCCGGCCCACGTAGTCGCTGATGCCGGGGTTGTCGTCGCTGTCGGCGCTTTCAGACAGGCGCTTCCACAGTCGGCCGGTCACGGTCCAGCGGTTGTCCAGCTCCATGCCGGTCATCAGGTACACGCGGTTCCAGCTGCGCGACAGCGGGTTGCTTTGGCCGTTGGACTGGTGCACCAGGCCTACGCCGCTGTAGCGCCAGCGCCAGCCAAAGGGCAGCTGGGCGGTGGTGGGGTAGACGTACATGATTTCGGGCTCGTGGTCGGTGGACCGGAACGGGCGCGAGATCTGGGGCGTGAACAGCTGCCAGTACGACTGCTGCGAATAGCCAAACCACACCGAATCCTTGAGCGTGGGGTGCCCCTGGGTAAGCAGCCCCTGGGCCAGCTTGGTGCGCACCGACAGCTGAATGCGGTTCTCGGTGGTGCGGTAGGGCGTGCTTTGTGTGGCCGAGTGGCCAACGGCCGCCGACGTGGGCTGGCGGTTGACCGAGTCTGACGCCACCACCGACACGGTGATGGGGCGGTAGCCCCGGAAGCTGAAGGTGCCGCAGTCGCTGCCCGATTCCAGCTCCCAGAAGCGCGAGAGGTCGCTGTACTGCGGGTCGCGGCAGCCTTCGGTGCGAGCCACGTCAATGATGCGGGTGGCGGGCAGCGTGGTGTCTACGGGCTTGGCGGGGGCGTTGGGGTCTACCGCTGGCGCGGTGGCGCTGCCGGGGGCGGAGCCGCCTGCCACGGCTGAAGCGGCCGGCGCCTGCCAGGCCTGCTGACCGGCCCAGGCGTCAAAGCAGGCCAGGCGTGCCGCGTTGTCGCCCGACAAGGCGGCGCAGCGGCGCCAGGCGGCGTCCTGACTTCCTGCGGCTGGCGCGGCTGCCCCGCCAGACGTGGTTTGGGCCATGGCTGCTGCGGGGGCCAGCAGCAGTGCCAGGGCAGCGGGCCAGCCCATGCGCCGGGGCCGCGCGGGGCGGACGGCGCTCATTGCCAGCTGGCCTGCTTGCGCAGGACGAAGGGCTGGGGTGTGTCGGGAGAGGTGCTTTGAGTCCATGATCCGCGTATTTCCTTGCCGCAACTGCCATCCACCACCCGGCCTGTCCAGGTGGCGCTGATGTTGGTGCCGTTGATCGATTCTTCCAGAGTCAGGTCGCCGTCATCCACATCGCCGCTGACCTGTGCCGTGGTGCTAGCGCGCTGCACGGTGCCGCGCACGCTGTGGGCCAGCTCGGGGTGGGGCCCAGCTGCAGCGTGGCGTCGGTGGCTTGCAGCTCGGCGCGCCAGTGCCCTTGCAGGTGGAGGTGGCTCATGTCCACTGCGGCAGGGCAGGCTGCGCTGGATTTTGGGTCATTTTGGCTGCTGGCGCTTGTAGGATAAGCGCTGATAGCTATCAAAAACAAAGCGGGCAGCAGGGCTGCGGCAGGGCGGGGGAGATGGGTGCGCGAGCGTGCCATAAGGGTGTGTGCCGTGGTGGGCTGCGCCGTTCAGCGCTGCGGGGTGCTATCGGCCAAGGCTTTCTTGGCGGCAAATTCGGCGCGCAGGGCCTTGAGCTTTTCGCGCGGGTCTTCGCGGGCGGTGGTCTTGTCCAGGCCCATTTCGGCGATGAAGCGGCTGGGCTGGGCCGACACCATTTCGCGGCCCTTCTTGCGCTTCTTGGTCCAGCTCACGGCCAGGGTGCGCTGGGCGCGGGTGATGCCCACATACATCAGGCGGCGCTCTTCCTGCAAGCGCTGCAGCGTGTCGTCGCTCACCTTCTGCTGGCGGCCTTCGTCGTCGTCCAGCTTGAAGGGCAGCATGCCTTCGGTCACGCCCACCAGCACCACGTGGGGCCACTCCAGCCCTTTGCTGGCGTGCAGGGTCGACAGGGTCACCATGTCCTGTTCCTGCTCGCGCTCGCTGATGGTGGAGAGCAGCGCAATGGTCTGCGACACCTCCAGCAAGCTCTTGGTCTCCTTGGCCACCACGGCGCCGGCCGTGTCGTCGATCTGCCCGCCCGCGCGCTGGGCCATCCAGTCGCAGAACTCCATCACGTTGCTCCAGCGGGCGGCGGCCACCTTCTCGCTGTCTTCGTTGTCGTACAGGTGCTGCTCGTAGCCGATTTCCTTGAGCCATTCGTTCAGGAAGGTGCGAGCTTCTTCTGCCCCGTGCACGCGGCGGGCGCTGTACTCCAGGTAGTTGATGTAGCGGCCAAACTCATGCAGACCATCCATCGCGCGTTTCGGAATGGCGGCGGGCAGCATGCCGTTGAACAGCGCACCGAACATGCTCTGCTTGTGCTGCGTGGCAAACGCGCCCAGCGCTGCCAGTGTGGTGTGGCCGATGCCGCGCTTGGGTGTGGTGATGGCGCGCAAAAACGCCGGGTCGTCGTCGTTGTTGATCCACAGGCGAAACCAGGCGCACAGGTCCTTGATTTCCGCCCGGTCAAAAAAGCTGGTGCCGCCCGAGACCTTGTAGGGGATGTTGGCCTTGCGCAGCGCCTTTTCAAACGGCTTGGCCTGGTGGTTGGCGCGGTACAGGATGGCGAAGCTCTTCCAGTCCGGCGGCGGGTTGCTGGCCGCGCGCAGGCTCTGGATGCGGGCCACGGCGCGCTCGGCTTCGTGCTCCTCGTTGTCGGCATCGACCACGCGCACCGGTTCGCCTTCGCCCAGTTCGCTGAACAGGGTTTTGGGGAACAGCTTGGGGTTGGGCCCGATCACGTTGTTGGCCGCGCGCAGGATGGCGCTGGTGGAGCGGTAGTTCTGCTCCAGCTTGATGACCTTGAGGTGGGGGTAGTCCACCGGCAGTTTCTTGAGGTTGTCCAGCGTCGCGCCGCGCCAGCCGTAGATGGACTGGTCATCGTCGCCCACGGCCGTGAAGTGGCCGCGCTCGCCCACCAGCAGCTTGAGCAGCTCGTACTGCGTGGCGTTGGTGTCCTGGTATTCGTCCACCAGCACATGGCCCAGCGCGGCCTGCCACTTGGCGCGCACTTCGGGGAAGTCGCGCAAGAGGCGCAGCGGCATGCCGATCAGGTCGTCAAAGTCCACGCTCTGGTAGGCCGCCAGGCGCTCTTCATAGCGCGCCATCAGCGTGGCGATGATGCGTTCGTTGTCGTCCGCCGCCTGGGCCAGGGCTTGTTCGGAGGTCAGCCCCATGTTTTTCCACTTGCTGATCACCCACTGCCACTGGCGCGCCGTGGCCATGTCGGTGGTGCCGCCCGAGGCATCCTTCAGAATGCCCGTCACATCGTCGGCATCCAGGATGCTGAACTGGGGCTTGAGGCCCAGCACATGGCCGTCCTCGCGCACCATGCGCACGCCCAGCGCGTGGAAGGTGCAGATCAGCACATCTTTGGCCCGTTTGCCGATCAGGTGCCCGGCGCGCTCGCGCATTTCCGATGCCGCCTTGTTCGTGAAGGTGATGGCCGCAATGCGCTTGGGGTCCATGCCCTTTTCGATCATGTGGGCGATCTTCATGGTGATCACCCGCGTCTTGCCCGAGCCCGCGCCGGCCAGCACCAGGCAGGCGCCATCGGTGTAGTGAACAGCCTGAAGCTGGGCAAGATTGAGACCGGCAGACATGGGAATAGACGGGAGAAAAGGCGTGGGGGGAGGGCGGCACTGCAGCGTGCAGGGGGCGCGAATGATACCCCGCGGGCTGTGACAAGCCCCCACCTGCAGTGCCTTCAGGGGGAGTTGTCGGTATGGGTGCGGCGGGCTGGCCCGGCCGTGGGTGGCGGCGCGTCAACAACTGTCACCGGATGTTCCGGGAAATCCCTCTTGGGTTTCTGGTGTTGGCGCAAGACACTGCCAAGCGGCCCCCGGCATTCCAAGACTACAGAGAACCGCACCATGCACGCATCCCGCTTCCCTGCCCAGATCTCATCTTTGCCATCTTCTTCGGCTGGTTCCTCTCGCAGCCCCGGCCTGCGGCGCGCGGCGTTGGCCCTGGCTGTGGTGGCGCTGGCCACCCCCTGGCTGGCCCAGGCACAGAGCACCCAGGGGCCTGTGCCTGTGCGCGTGGGCGTGGTCGGGCCGTTCACCGGCCCATCGGCCGACTTTGGCGTTCCCATGCTCAACGGCATCAAGCTGGCGGTGGACGAGATCAACGCCGTGGGCGGCTACATGGGTCGGCCCATGGAACTGGTGGTGAAGGACGATATGGCCGACCCGGCCCGGGGGCGCCAAGCGGCGCAGGAGCTGCTGTCCGAAAAAGTCAGCGCCGTGCTGGGCTTTTGCAACACCGGCGTGGCCTTGAAGGCGCTGGACTTGTTCCAGCAGAGCAAAACGCCGCTGATCGTGCCCTGCGCCACCGGCACGGCCGTGACCAGCACCTACCCCGCGCCTGAAAGCTATATCTTCCGCGTGCAGGGCCGCGATGCGCTGCAGGCGCCGCTGATGGTGGATGAAATCATCAAGCGCGGCTGGGACAAGGTGGCCATTTTTGCGGACACCACCGGCTATGGCGAAGGCGGCTACAAGGACGTGGTGGACGCCCTGGCGGCCAAGAACCTCAAACCGGTACACGTGTCGCGCTTTCCGCTGGGGGTGAAGGACCTGAGCGCCGAGCTGGCCGCCGCGCGCAGCGCCGGTGCCAACGTCATTTACAGCTACACCGTGGGTCCCGAGAACGCCGTCATTGCCAACGGCAAGAAGGCCCTGGGCTGGAAGGTGACGCAGGTGGGCCCCTGGACGCTGTCGTTCCCCTTCTTCCTCGAAGGCGCCAAGGATGCCGCCGAGGGCGCGCTGACCGTGCAGACCTTCATTGCCGAGCCCAGCAACGAGCGCCGCGCGTCCTTCCTGTCGGGCTACACCCGCAAATACCAGCGCAAGCCGGCCGTGCCCATGGCGGCGGCCAACGCCTACGACGCCACCTACCTGCTGATGTATTCCTTTCTGGGCATCCGCGACGGCAACCTGACAGGCCCGGCCATAAAGGAATCGCTGGAAGGCAAAATGAAGCCGTACTACGGCGTGGTCACCACCTACGACCGCCCCTTCAGCGCCACCGACAAAGACGCCATCACCCGCAACATGCTCATCGTGGGCATGGTGAAAAACGGCGCCGTCACCTTCGCCTACCCTGAGGATGCCAAGCGCAACCTCATCGTGCAGCGCAAGCAGTAGGAGCGACTCAAAAAACGGTCAGCCACTGCCGCCCGCCCGCTCCGCGCATTCTCGGCGGGTGATGGCTGCCGCCTGACTTTGCGCTGACCAACCCGCTGCGCGCTATGCCTGGCCGCGGGGCGCAGCACCCACAATAGCGCCGTGCTTTCCGTCCTCACCATCACTTTTCCGTTCTTCGCGCTCGTGCTGTGCGGCTACCTGGCCGCGCGGCGCGGCGTGCTGCCCCAGCCGGCCATCCCGGGGCTCAATGCCTTCGTGCTGTACTTTGCGCTGCCCTGCATGTTGTACCGCTTTGGCGCCAGCACGCCCATTGGCAAGCTGCTGGACCCGGCCGTGGCGGGCGTGTATGTGCTGTGCGCCCTGGTCATGGTGGCAGGCACGGTGGCGCTCACGCGCAATGCCCGCATCGGTTGGAACGACGCTGCTTTCGGCGCCCTGGTCGCGGCTTTTCCCAACACCGGTTTCATGGGCGTGCCGCTGCTGGTGGCCTTGCTGGGGGCGCAAAGCGCCGGGCCTGCCATCTTCATCGTGCTGATCGATATGGTCTTCACCAGCTCGGTGTGCATTGCGCTGTCGCGGCTGGATGGTGCCGGTGCGCAGGGCGCGGGCGCGGCCGTGCGCAGCGCACTCAAGGGCATCGCCACGAATCCCATGCCCTGGTCGATTGCGCTGGGCGCGGTGGCCTCGGCTTTGCAGGTCCAGCTGCCGGGGCCGGTGGACAAGACCGTGGCCATGCTGGCCGACGCCGCATCGCCCGTGGCGCTGTTCACCATTGGTGCCGTGCTGGCCCGCTCGCAGATGAACCAGCACGAACAGGTGCTCGCGCGCGACTACGTGCCCGTGGCACTGGCCAAGTTGCTGGTGCACCCGCTGCTGGTGTGGTGTGTGGGCACAGCCGCCATCGCCCTGGGGGTGCCGCTGGCGCCGTTTGCCCTCACGGTGCTGGTGCTGCTGGCTGCGCTGCCCAGTGCCAGCAATGTGTCGCTGCTGGCCGAAAAATTCGGCGCGCACAACGGGCGCATCGCCCGCATCATTTTGGTGTCCACCGCCCTGGCGTTTGTGAGCTTCTCGGCTGCGGTGGCACTCCTGACCTGAGTTCCGGCACTGCGCAGTCGAACCGGGTATTTTTGAGCACCGGTAGTTGCGCTGCGTGCTTCACTTTTGATAGCTGCCAGCGCTTTATTCATGAGCGCTGGAGCCTCAAATCTTCTAAATCCAGTGGGCCCGCAGAGTGCTTGCGCCTTTCTTCGTCAGCGCAAGCTCCGGCAGGCCATTGGGGGCATCAGAACGCCGGAATGATGGCGCCCTTGTACTTGTCCTGAATGAACTTCTTCACTTCCGGTGTGCGCAAGGCTTTCACCAGCTTCAGGATGCTCGGGTCGTTGGCGCGATCTTTGCGCGCTGCGATGAAGTTGGCGTAGTGCGAGCTGCCGGACTCCAGGAACAGCGAGTCTTTGGTGGGGTTGAGCTTGGCTTCGATCGCATAGTTGGTGTTGATGAGGGCCAGGTCCACGTCGTCCAGCGCTCGCGGCAGCAAGGCGGCTTCCAGTTCGCGGAACTTGAGATTTTTGGGGTTCTTCACGATGTCTACCGGCGTTGCCGTGATGTTCTTCGGGTCTTTGAGTTCGATCAGCCCCTGCTTTTGCAGCAGCAACAGCGCACGCCCCGTGTTGGCGGGGTCGTTGGGAATGGCGATGGTGGCGCCGTCTTTGAGTTCGCTGGCTGCCTTGATCTTGCGCGAGTAGGCGCCGAAGGGCTCCACATGCACCGTGCCGTTTGCAACGCCCACGATGCTGCTCTTGCGATCCCGGTTGTAGCTGTCGAGGTAGGGCTGGTGCTGGAAGAAATTGGCATTCAGCTGTTTTTCTTCCACTGCGGCGTTGGGTTGGATGTAGTCGCTGAATTCGCGCACCTGCAAATCCACACCCTGTGCCTTGAGCTGGGGTTTCACAAAGTTCAGGATCTCGGCGTGTGGCACGGCAGACGCGGCGACCTTGAGCACCACATCGGCGGCCTGTGCGCCCAGGGCCAGGGTGGCCAGGGCAATCGCGGAGATTGTTTTCTTCAACATGAAAAATGACTTTCTAAGGCAGTAACAAAGGTTCAACACCACCGTGGATGCCTTGTGCACCCCGGCGCTGGTGGTGAATGGTGAAGTCTAGGTAGCGCAAAAAATCAGTCCAACACTTTGTTCTCATATTGATATTGGGAACACGTCTATCGGCGTTGCCTTGCCCTGCGAAACCTGCAGGCAGAGGGGTTCGCACGGTTGATGCGCAGGGCGCAGAAGAGTTGTTGGCTCCGTGCAGCACAGGCTGGCTCGCGCTTTGGCAGCGCTGAGCGCTGGACGCCATTCGTGGGTTATTCGCCAGCGGCCTGGCAACGTTGTGAAGCCAGTGCAATGATGGCCGCGCCGCCAGCCCGTGTGCTTTACCAGCCGCGCGGCAATGGGGGGAGGTGATGCGGCACACAACTTGCTGCGTCAGTGCAGGCCGCCCGTGGCCGTGGCCTTGTCGCTGTACGGGTGCGGCAATGGCTCAGATTCCGATCTGGCGGTGGACAACAACGCGCAAAGCTGTTCGGTCGTCTCGGGCACCGGCTCTGCGGTGGTGGTGGGTTCCGGCCTGCCGGGCGACCCTGCTGCGCCCGAAGCCGCTTCGGGCTACCGCCTGGGCTACAAGGCCAAGCAGTCCAGCAACTACATGGTGGTGGCCAACACCCCGCTGGCCACCAAGGCCGGGTGCGATGTGCTCAAGGCCGGTGGCACGGCGGTGGATGCCGCCGTGGCCGTGCAGGCCGTGCTGGGCCTGGTCGAGCCGCAGTCCAGCACCATCGCTGGCAGCGCCTTCATGATGTATTACGACGCCGCCAACAAGAAGGTGGTGGCCTATGACGGCCGCGAAACCGCACCCGCCGCCACCGGCTACTACCTGGCGCGGCAGGACCAAAGCAATGCCTCGTCTCCCGCCCCCGTGCCCAGCGCGCGGCGCAGCGGCCGCTCCATTGGTGTGCCGGGCGTGATGCGCATGCTGGACATGGCCCACAAGGAACACGGCAAGCTGGCCTGGGCGCCATTGTTTGACGAAGGCATTCGCCTGGCGTCATCGGGCTACAAGATCCCTGGCCGCATGGGCGACGCCATCCGCACCAACGCCGCCAACCTGCAGCTTGATGCCAACGCCGTGGCCGCCTACTTCAACGCCGACGGCACACCCAAGACCACAGGCACCGTGACCACCAACCTGCCTTACGCCCAGTCGCTGCGCACCCTGGCCACCGGCGGGGCCGATGCCATGTACTCCGGCCCTCTGGCGGAAGCCATCGTGGCCAAGGCCGCCCAATCGGTGGGCGACGATGCAGCCAAAACGCCTATCACCCCCAGCCTGATGACGGTCACCGACCTCAAGAACTACCAGGCCAAAAAGCGCGAGTCGGTGTGCACCACTTACCGCAGCAGCTACTACATCTGCACCATGTCGCCACCGTCTTCGGGCGGCATCGCCATCGCGCAATCGCTGGGCATTCTGGAGAACTTCGACCTGTCTCAATACGGCCCCACCAACCCCAGCAACGAGGGCGGCGTGCCCAGTGTGATGGGCGTGCATTTGGTGTCCGAAGCCCAGCGCCTGGCCTATGCCGACCGCGACAAGTACGTGGCCGACACCGACTTCATTCCGCTGCCCGGTAACGGCGTGTCGTCGATGATCGACAAGGCCTACCTCAAGCAACGCGCATCGCTCATCAACCCCAATGGCAATTCCATGGGCACGGCCACTGCGGGTAATTTGGGCAACGTGCCGTTAGGCGTGGACAAGACCGTGGAGAAGGGCACCACCCACTTCTCTATCGTCGATGCCTACGGCAACGTGGTGTCGATGACCTCCACCGTCGAATCCAGCATGGGCTCGTACCACATGGTGGGTGGCTTCCTGCTCACCAACCAGCTCACCGACTTCTCGGCACAGCCCGTTGACGCCGCAGGCGTGCCCGTGGCCAACCGCGTCGCTCCCGGCAAGCGGCCCCGCAGCACCATGGCCCCGACCCTGGTCTTCAAGGGCACCGGCCCTGGCGACTTTGTGATGGCCACCGGCTCGCCCGGCGGCGGCACCATCATCCAGTACGTGCTCAAGACCGTGGTGGGTGCGCTGGACTGGGGGCTCGATGCACAGCAGGCCACCTCGCTGGTGAACTTTGGCGCCACCAACAGCCCCACCACCAACGTGGACGGTGCCAATACCTCGCTGGATCTGACCGCCCTGATCGACGGCCTCAAGGCCAAGGGCCACACGGTGAACAACGGCGCGCAGTCCAGCGGCGTCTCCACCATCATGCGGGTCAACCGCAATGGCCAGACCAAGCTGGAAGGCGGCGTGGATCCTCGCCGTGAGGGGATTGTGCTGGGCGATGGTGCCCTCTGATGGCAGCACAGGGCCATCGTTGGCGCACTGGCGCTGACTGAAGGCAACCCTTGTGCTAAACGGCGCACTGTGCGAGCAGTGCGCCGTTTTCCTTTGGCATGTGCCGTGCCAGGCGCGGGCAAACGCTTGCGCAGTTGTGGCGCTGTCGCCGGAGGCTTGTGGTGCTCACTCAGCTGCTGGCACAGTGCGGCGCGCGCCGGTGTGGTTTGCATACGGCTTTGGCTGCATTTGCTATTGAATTTATAGCTGCTTGCGCTTATTAGGTGGGCGCAAGCGCGCTTTTTGAGGGTGTCTTGCGCAAGGCTGGCAGCCCTTACCAAGAAGCACCCGCATCGCCCCTCAAATCGTCAGCGGGTCCACATCCACCAGCCAGCGTATCAAGCCCTTGTGCTCGCGGCTTTGGCGTGTGGTTTGCAGGATGGGCTGCCACGCGGCCAGAAAGCGTTGCAGGGCCGCGCGACTGGGGCTTTCCATGAGCATTTGTGCGCGTTCCACATTGGCCACGCGCTGGATGGTGAGCGGCACGGGGGGAAACAGCGTCACGGCCTCCAGCCCCGGCAGTTCAGCCGCGTGGGCGGCGGCGGTGGCAGCCTGCAAAAAGCCCTGTGCGGCCTCTTGCGTGCGGGCATCGGCGCGCACCAAGGCTTGGTAGGCAAACGGGGGCATGGCTGCTTCTTCGCGTTCCTTCAGTTGCTGCGCGGCGAAGGCTTCGTAGTCATGCCTGCGCAGCGCTTCGTACACCGCGTGCTGGGGGTGAAAGGTTTGCACCCACATCTCGCACGGTGTGCCTTGGGCCGCCATGTAAGCGGCGTCGCGGCCGGCGCGGCCTGCGGCTTGCATCAGCAGCGCGAACAGCCGTTCCGGTGCGCGAAAGTCGCTGGAAAACAGCGCCCCATCGGGTTGCACCGCAGCCACGAGGGTGATGCGGCGGAAGTCGTGGCCCTTGGCGATCATTTGCGTGCCCACCAGCACGTCCACTTCGCCCGCGTGCACCTGGGCCAGTTGCGCTTCCAGCGCGCCTTTGGCCTTGGTGGTGTCGGCATCAATGCGGGCCACACGGGCGGCATTGCCATCGGGGCGCTGCACGTTGCGCAGCAGGGCGGCCAGTTGTTCTTCGAGCTGCTCGGTGCCCCGGCCCATGGCGTGGATGTCAGGGCTGCCGCAGGTGGGGCAGTGGTGGGGCACGCGCACGGTGAAGCCGCAGTGGTGGCAGCGCAGGGTGCGGTCCGTTTTGTGGAAGACCTGGTGCGCGCTGCAGTGCGGGCAGTCGCTCTTCCAGCCGCAGTCCACGCAGTGCAGCACGGGGGCGTAGCCGCGGCGGTTGAGCAGCACCATGCTTTGCTCGCCGCGCGCCACGCGCTCGGTAATGGCTTGCAGCAGCGGGGCGCTGAACACGGCGCGCCGGGGTTGCTGGTTCATGTCCACCCGGCGCACGCGGGCCAGCGCGCCCGCGCCAATGCGGCTCGGCATGTGCAGCCGCTGGTAGCGCCCGCCCTCAGGGTCTTCGGGTGTGGGGGGGCGACTGGCGTGCCAGCTTTCCAGCGACGGTGTGGCCGAGCCCAGCAGTACCTTGGCGCCTTGCTCACGCCCGCGCCAGATGGCCAGGTCGCGCGCCGAGTAGCGGGCCCCTTCCTGCTGCTTGTAGCTGGGGTCGTGCTCCTCATCGACCACGATGAGCTTCAAGCCTGGCAGGCTGGCAAACACTGCCATGCGTGTGCCCAGCACGATGCGCGCGGTGCCGCTGTGCGCGGCCAGCCAGCTTTTGAGGCGCTGCGGGTTGGTCATGCCGCTGTGCAGCGACACCACCGCGCCCGCGCCAAAGCGCGGCGCAAAGCGGCTGACGAAGCGCTCTTCCAGCTGGGGCGTGAGGTTGATCTCGGGCACCATCACCAGCGCTTGCGCGGAGGGGTTGGCTTCCAGCATCTCTTGCACGCAGCGCAGGTACACCTCGGTTTTGCCGCTGCCGGTGCTGCCAAACAGCAGAAAGGGGCCAGGGTTTGAAGCAATTTGGGCTCTGGCGCTTTCCTGCTCAGCGGTAAGTGCTATGTTTTCAATAGCGTTGCCAGAATCATCAGTGGCCAGGGCCGGGCGGCGCAGGCGCCGTGCGAGCTGCTCGGGCTTGAGATCCCGCAGCTGGGGCGGCAAGGCGGCCAGTGCCACCTCGCCCAGCGCCCGCTGGTAATAGCGCGCCGTGAAGGCCACCAGGCGGCGCCAGGGCAAATCCAGCGGCGCCACGCCTTCCAGCACCCCGCTGATGGCGCGCAGGGTGGCGCCATCGGGCAGCTCGCCGGTGGCGGCATCGCTGTCCCACACCACACCCAGCACCTCGCGGTTTCCCAGGGGAACGCGCACCAGCGTGCCGGGCGGCAGGGGCCGGTCGCTGGCATAGCTCAGCAAATCACCCACGCCGCTGTGTGACGGTGTGTGCAGGGCTACCGGGGCGATGAAAGGGGAAGAAGCACTCAAGGCTCAGGCGTGAAAGGCAACAGGGGCTGTGATTGTCGCTGCCCCGTCGTGGGGTAATCCCAAAATTCTGTGGATAACTTTGTTGAAAGCCTGTAGCGACCAGCGCCAAACCCGCGCCACTGCTGGCTTTTGACAGAATGCCTGGGAAATAGGCAGAGGGAAAAAATCCTTCTAAATCAAGCAGATGAAGGGATTTTTGGCATTTTTTCTGTGGTATGCCGTACGCCATCTCCGCGTCGTTGGTGCCGCTGCGGCACTGTGCATAAGTGGAACAGCCTGCGGCGTCAAGCCCCCGGCGTGGATGGCCGTCAGATTTGCTGCGGAGGTGAAACTTGCGCCACTGGTTGCAGATGTGACGCTAAGTTGTTGATTTTTCTGATGCTTTGCCTGTCATTCAGAAAATCTGTGGATAACTTTGTTGATATCGTCGGTATACCCGCTCCAAACCCTTGAAATGCTTGGGCTGGAGTACTTTGCCCGCTAAATCGGCACAGGGCAGGTGGCTATATGAATCAAACACTTAGCGCAGCGGCGGTGGCGCTGCAAAAGAATTTCAATCGACCTGAGGGCCAGACTTGAAATTTTGATGCCTGCACCGCCGCTGTGCACAACCAGCGTGGTTCAGCCGGCTTGGCGCTGCGAACGCGAGTAGCTGTGCACGGCCTCCACCAGGGCTGCCACATGCTCTGGCGGGGTGAACTGGCTGATGCCGTGGCCCAGGTTGAAGATGTGGGTGGGGCCGGTGGTGGTGCGGTCGGTATGCGGCTTGCCAAAGCTGTCCAGCACGGCGTGCACCTGGGTGACGATTTGTGCGGGTGGAGCGAACAGCACGTTGGGGTCGATGTTGCCTTGCAGGGCCTTGCCGGGGCCACCTGCCGTGCCACCCACGATGGCGCGGGCCTTGCCCAGGTTGGCCGTCCAGTCCAGGCCCAGCACTTCGCAGTCGATGTCTTTCATGTCGTCCAGCCAGATGCCGCCGCCCTTGGTGAAGACGATGCGCGGCACGTCCGTGCCGTCCACACCGGTGCGCTTGAGTTGGGCCAGCACCCGCTTGGTGTAGGCCAGGCTGAATTCCTGGAAGGCGCCATCGGCCAGCACGCCGCCCCAGCTGTCAAAAATCATCACGGCCTGGGCGCCCGCATCGATCTGGGCGTTGAGGTAGGCGGCCACGCTGTCGGCATTCACGGCCAGGATGCGGTGCATCAGGTCGGGACGGGCGTACATCAGGCTCTTGACGAGGCGGTAGTCGTCGCTGCCCTTGCCTTCGACCATGTAGCAGGCCAGCGTCCAGGGGCTGCCCGAGAAGCCGATGAGGGGCACACGGCCGTTGAGCGCCTTGCGGATGCTGGTCACGGCGTCGAACACGTAGCGCAGCTTGTCCATGTCGGGCACGGTCAGCTCGGCCACGGCGGCCTCGTCGCGCACCACCTTGGCAAAGCGTGGGCCTTCGCCCTCGGCAAACGACAGGCCCAGGCCCATGGCGTCGGGCACGGTGAGGATGTCGCTGAACAGGATGGCCGCGTCGAGCGGGAAGCGCTCCAGCGGCTGCAAAGTCACTTCGGTGGCGTAATCCACGTTGGTGGCCAGGCCCATGAAGCTGCCAGCCTGGGCGCGCGTGGCCTTGTATTCAGGCAGGTAGCGGCCCGCTTGGCGCATGAGCCACAGGGGGGTGTAGTCGGTAGCCTGGCGACGGCAGGCGCGCAGGAAGGTGTCGTTGGTGAGAGGGGCGTAGCTCATGGCCCCGATTGTCGCAGGCTGCGCGCCTGGCACCGCATGGCCGCGTTTGCGCCAGCGCAGAAGATGGAAAGGCCGAGGGGCCTGGCCCTACCGCTCGGCAATGTAGTGCGACATGGTTGTGGTTTGCCCAGGCGCCAGGAAGGCGCGTACCTCGGTCTCCAGCGTCTGGTCGGCCACCGTGGCGCGGGCGCGCTGGTGCAGGTAGTCGGCCCACGATTCGACGATGAAGCGCTCCACATACCGCGAGGGTTGCCCCAAGTCTTTGTAGACCCGCCAGAAGGTGGCGCCATCGCGCCGACGCGGCGCCTTCAGGCGGCTGATGGACTCCAGAAACGCGGCATCGGTGCCGGGCGTGATGCGGTAGCCAATTTCCACTGCCACGGGGCCCGCCTCGGGCAAGGGCTCGGCTTCAATGAACAGTTCGTCCCAGGGGGTGGCGGGGGTCACTTCGTGCAGCGCACCCATGCGCAGCGGCATGGGGCGTGCCAGCAGCAGGCCCACGCCCATGGCGGCAGCGGCAGCGCACAGGGTGGGCGCCAGCCCGGCCACGTCAGACGCCGCGCCCCAGAAGGCCGAGCCCAGCGCAAAAGCCCCCAGGGCTGCCACCATGTGCAGCGCCACCGCACGCGAACGCACCCAGGGCGGGGCGCTGGCTTGTGTGGCCGTATTGAAGGTGGACATCGCCGACATCCACGCCGCGCCGCCCAGCAGCATGGCCAGGTACACCAGGGGAGCTATTTTGGTCAGTGCCGCCACCACCATGGCCCCCGCAAAGACGAGGCCGCTGACCAACACGATGGTGTCCAGGCTGAAGCGGGCCCGCACCTTGCCCAGCACCAGCCCGGCGGTCACGGCCCCGGTGCCCAGGCAGCCCATGAGCAGGCCGAACCCCTGTGCGCCCGTGCCCAGCTGGCGCTGGGCAATCACCGGCAGCAGCGCCCACAGGGCCGAGCCCGCGGCGCCAAAAGCCATCACCCGCACCAGTTGCGCAAGGATCAGGTCGGAATGCCAGGCAAACCGCAAACCGCTGAGCATGCCGCCCCACAAGCGCTCGGCCGGCAGGCGGGACGGTGGATGGGCCTTGGGAGGCCAGCGGCGAATGGACTCCCACATCACCAGGGTGGACAAGACCGAGATGGCAAACACCCACCCCGCCCCCCAATGCGCAAACACCAGCCCGGCCAGCGTGGGCCCCACGGCGCGCGCCGCGTTGTAGGCAATGCTCACGGCCGTGATGGCCTGCGGCCACTCATCGCGCGGCACCGGGTCGATCACCGAGGAATTCCACGCGGGCGTCAGCATGGCCGTGCAGCATCCGCCCACAAACACCAGCAGCAGCACCGTGGCGGGGCCGCCCCAACCCAGCAGCACCAGCAGCGTCAGCAGGGCAAAAGCGGCGGTTTGGGCGATCAGTGCCCCGGAGATGAGGCGTCGGCGGTCGTTGGTGTCGGCCAATACGCCGGCGGGCAGGGCCAGCAAAAACATGGGCAGAAACACGGCCGTCTGCACCAGCGCTGCCAGGAAGGAAGAACCGGTCAGCTCCACCATCAGCCAGGCCGCTGCCATGGCCTGCATGCCATTGCCCACAAAGAACACCCCCCCGCACAGCCAAAGCCCCCGGAAAGCAGGTTGGCGCAGGGGGCTCCACAAGGAGGTAGAAGAAGACATGGCAGCAAAGTGGGGCAGGAAACCGCTGGGGCAGCAGCGGCGGCAGATAGGGTGGTGGAGGGCGTGCCCACCGAGCGTGACAGCATATCGCCGTGCGACCAAGCTTGCACGAACCCTGCGTGCTTAGAGCGGCTAACAAAACTCTTCTGGCGTCGTTGCCGCGTCTTGTCGTACTACGCGTACTGCCTGCGACGCGGCGCCTAGCCAGAACCGCTTCGCTGAGTTTTGTTAGCCGCTCTTAGCGTGACGGCACGAGGCTTCACACCCTGCAGTGGAAAAAGCGATTCAGAGTTTCTGTGGATAACTTTGTTGAAAGCCTGTCGGTACCCGCGCCAAACCCGCATGCCACAAGGCTTTGAACACATTGCCCACCAATTCAGCAATTCAAAAAAACGTTATGAATCAATCATCTGAGGCGGAAATGGTGCTTTTTTTGTGCTAGGCAGGGGTGCTATTTGATTGATGCCCTGCATACAAAAATGTGTGCATAAGTCAAGGGTCGAGCGACGGATGGGGTGCTGGATTTGTGCCGTCTTTTTCAAATAAATATGCACAAAGCGACGCAAGTGGTTGATTCATCGGGGGTTTTGGGGAAAGTCCAGAATTTCTGTGGATAACTTTGTTGATATCACCCCTGCGTACGCTCCAAACCCGCGTAGATACGCGCTTTCATTGGTTTGCCTAGCAAAAAGGCATTTCCAAACATCGTAAGTAAATCAATGACTTACAGAGTTATTGTGAAATGTGCAGGCCCGCGCCACCACTTTTTCAGGAGCGGAGCGTCACCCTGGCTGAATGTGCGTAACCTGGGGGGGTGAGATGGCGTTCGGGTAGCCCCACGCGGGGCCTTTGAACGGATTCTCTCGGCAGGTTCTTACACCTGCGGCTTTTCAAGCAGCCGCAGCAGCAGCGGGTGCATGACCTTGCGGGCGCTGTAGATCAGGTGAAAGTGCTCCTCGATCTCGGGGGTGGTGCCCACATGCTCCAGCCCGTGCGTCTCCCGCAGGTGCTCGCCCAGAAACACGGGCGCGGGCATCACGCCCATGCCTGTGGCCGCAAAGGTGCTCAGCAAGGCGCTGTCCTCGAACTCGCCTGCAATGCGGGGACGAATGCGCTCCCGTTCAAACCAGTGGTCAATCCGCGCACGCATGGCCGCATGGTCGGTGGGCAGCAGAACAGGCACCACGGCCAGGCTTTTGGGGAAGGCCTGCCGCGCCGCGTCTGCCCACAAGGGGGGCGCATACCAGGCCACTGCGCTGGTGCTGAGCAACTGACTGGTGGTTTTGAGGGCGGGGTTGGGCGGCGCCGGGCGGTCTGCCAGCACGGCGTCGAGCTTGTGCATGGCCAGCTCACCCAGCAGGGGCTGGAACTCGCCCTCGTGGCACAGCAGCCGCAGGTGGGGCTCGTCCAGCACGGTGGTCAGCAACCGGTGCACGGCCAGTTTCGCAATGCCGTCAGAGATGCCCAGGTTCAGCCGCAGGGTGGGGCCGGCGGCGGCTTCGCGCACCCGGTGCGGCAATTGCTCGCCCAGCGCAAAGATCTGATCGGCCTCGTGCATGGCCGCCACGCCGGCATCGGTCAGCACCAGGTTGCGGCCCTCGCTGCGCAGCAGGCTCACGCCCAGGGCTTTTTCCAGTTCGCGCACCTGAGCGCTGATGGTTTGCACCGCCATGTCCAGCCGCTCTGCCGCCCGGGCAATGCCGCCCTCTTTGGCCACCACCCAGAAGTAATACAGGTGGCGGTAATTGAAGCTTTGGCTCATGGCACACTCCGTGGGTTCGTGCAAAGCAGGGGGTCTGGTGTCATTTGGTTCGTAAAAACCGAACCAATAGTACCAAGATGACAGGTTTTTAGGAATGCCGAGTGTCCCTACAGTCCGGTGCTCCATCGCGCTGGCTGCGCGATGTGCCGAAACACCTTTGGAGAAGAAACATGGAAACAATAGGAACGTGGTGGATGTGGGCGGGATTCGCCGTGTTTGTGGTGGTGGCCATTGCCATCGACCTGCTGGTCATGGAGCGCCAGGGGGCGCACAAGGTAACCATGGGCGAGGCGCTGCGCTGGAGCATTCTGTGGTTCTCGCTCGCGTTTGTCTTTGTTGCCATCCTCTGGTGGTATCTCGATGGCACGCAGGGGCGCACCGTCGCCAACACCGTGTCGATGCAGTTCATCACCGGTTACCTGGTGGAGAAGAGCCTTTCGGTGGACAACATCTTCGTCTTCCTGATGCTGTTCAGCTACTTTGCCGTGCCACCCCAGTACCAAAAGCGCGCCCTCATCATCGGCATCATCGGTGCCATCGTGCTGCGCACGCTGCTCATTCTGGTGGGTGCATGGCTGCTGGCCACGTTCCACTGGCTGCTGTATGTGTTCGGTGCCTTCCTGGTCATCACGGGCGTGAAGATGTGGTTTGCAGCGGGCCAGGAGCCTGACATCACCACCAATCCGGTGCTCAAGCTGTTGAAGAAGCGCATTCGCATCACCAACCACTTTGACGGTGAGAAGCTCAGCACCATGGTCGATGGCGTCAAGCACTACACCCCGCTGTTTGCGGTGCTGGTGCTGATTGGCACCACCGACGTGATCTTTGCGGTGGACAGCATTCCTGCCATCTTCGCGATCACCAGCGACCCGTTCATCGTGCTCACGGCCAACATCTTCGCGATCCTGGGTCTGCGTGCGCTGTACTTCCTGCTGGCAGACCTGGCCAACCGCTTCCACCTGCTGGCGTATGGCCTGGCCCTGGTGCTGGTGTTCATCGGCGCCAAGATGCTGATGATTGACTTCTACAAGATCCCGATCGGCTACGCGCTGCTGGTGACTGCCTCTCTGATCGCAGGCTCCATCATCCTGTCGCTGCGCAGCTCGGGCGAAAGCGCCCACGGCAAGCCTGCTGCCTTGCCCCACAAAGACTGAGAGGCGCGCACCGTGGACCTGCTCGAATCAGTCATGTTGTGCATGCTGGTGGCCCTGCTGATCGCTACCGTGACGGCCCGCAGTGCGGGCAGCGAATTGCGTGACGTGGGTCTGCTGGCAGCCCTGACCACCGTGTGGGGCGCTGGCACCGCCGCAGCGGTGCTGATGGGTTGAGGGGCCGGGCGCATGATGCAGACCTTGTGTACCTTGCGTCGCTGGCTTCGGGGGCTGGAGCCCCAGGTGCGTACCCGGCTGGAACGCAGCGCGCTGGCCCGCTTTCAGCCCTGGCTAGAGCGGCGCGCGCTGTTTCGCTTCCAGCGCCAGCCCCTGGCACGGGGCGTGGCGGCGGGCATGTTCTGTGGGCTCATCCCGGGGCCATTGCAGATTCCAGGCACCTTGCTGGTGTGTGCCTGGCTGCGCGGCAACATCGTGGCCGGGGGGGTGGCCACGTTCTACACCAATCCCCTCACTACCGTGCCGCTGTATGCGCTGGCCTTCTACCTGGGGGCACTGGTCATGCCGGGTGAGCAGACCTTGCCTGCTTGGAGTTCGGTGGCCCCTGCGGGGGAATTGTCGGTCCAGGCGCTGGCCACCTGGGTGCAGGCCCTGGGCACGCCGCTGCTGGTGGGCTTGCCCGCCTTGGCAGCCCTGATGGCGGTGCTGGGCTACGTTGCCGTGCAGCTGATGTGGTTAACCCCCGCCTTGCAGCGCAAGCGCCGCTGGGCGCGAGGGCGGTGAAGTGACCGGGGGCTTGTGATCAAGCCCCCGTTTCATTGAGGGACGCCTGCTGCCAACAGCCCAGCGCTGCGCAGGCGCTGGTGCTCCACCAGGGTGCAGCGGTCTTGCACCACCTTCAGCCCCGCCGCCTGGGCCTTGGCCAGGGCTTCGTCATGGCACACACCGATCTGCAGCCACAAGGCCCTGGCGCCGATGGCAATCGCTTCGTCGGCAATGGGCGGCACGGCAGCGCTGTCGCGAAACACATCCACCAGGTCAATGCGGTGGTGCTTTGCGGCCTCGGTCAATGAGGGCCAGCTGCGCTCGCCCAGAACCTCGGTGGCCGAAGGGTTGATGGGCACGATGCGGTACCCCTGCTCCTGCAGGTACTGCGCCACATGGTGGCTGTCGCGCTCGGGCTTGGGAGAGAGGCCGACGATGGCAATCGTCTTGGCGCTTTGCAGGATGGACAGGTAGGGTTGGAGGTCGTCTGTCTGCATGGTGGTTGCCTCGGTCAGGCGGGTGTGTGGAGGAAAGATGCCGCAGTCGTCCAAAGCATCTTGACCACCTACAACTGCGCAATGGTGCTGCGCACTTCGTCCACGCTCAGCACTTCGGTCAGCACCACCGGGGGCTTGCCTGGGCGGTAGAGCACATACACCGGCACGCCGTTGCGGCCCAGCTGGGCCAGGGCGGCGGTGATGGCCGGGTCGCGGCGGGTCCAGTCGGCACGCAGCAGGGCGACGTTCTTGGCGTGCAGATCGGCCAGCACCTCGGCGTTGGCAAGGGTGGTTTTCTTGTTGTACTGGCAGGTCACGCACCACGCGGCTGTGAAGTCCACAAACACCGGGCGGCCGCTGGCCACCAAGGCCTCTGCAGCGCCGGGGGCCCAGGGCTGCCAGTCTTGTGCGGCGGTGGCTGTGGCGTTGGCTGGGGCTGCCGCCACCTCTGCCATGCGCGTGACATGGGGGCCAAAGGCCCACAGCAGCAAGGCCATGGCCACCGTGGCCACGCTGCCCAGCCAGCGCCGTGCGCGGCCTTGCAAGGCCAGCGACCACGCCAGCAGGCCCAGGCCCACCAGCAAGATCAGCAGGGAGGCCGCGCCATCGATGCCGCTTTGCTGCCCCAGCACCCACACCAGCCACACCACGGTGGCAAACATGGGGAAGGCCATGAAGCGGCGGAAGGTGTCCATCCACGCGCCAGGGCGGGGCAGGGCGCGCGCCACGGCGGGCCACAGGCTGGCGGCCAGATAGGGCAGCGCCAAGCCCAGGCCCAGGGCGGCAAACACCGCCAGCGCCTGCGCGGCAGGCAGTGTGGCCGTGAGGCCCATGGAGGCGCCCATGAACGGCGCCGTGCAAGGCGATGCCACGGCCACAGCGAGCACGCCGGTCAAGAAGCTGTCGGCCACCGGGTGGCGTGCCCGCAGGCTGGCCACGGACGTGGGCAGCATGTTTCCAAACTCAAATACCCCGGCCAGGTTCAGCCCGATGAGGGTGAACAGCCCGGCCAGCGCCGCCACTACGGCGGGTGACTGCAACTGAAAGCCCCAGCCCACCGCCTCGCCCGCAGCCCGCAGGCCCAGCATGAGAGCACCCAGCGCCAGGAACGACAGCACCACCCCGGCGGTGTAGGCCAGGCCGCTGATGCGGTGGGCGCGCCGGTCTTGCGCGTGTCGGGTAAAGCCCACCACCTTGATGGCCAGCACCGGGAACACGCAGGGCATGAGGTTGAGGATGAGCCCTCCCAGCAAGGCGCCCAGCAGTGCGGCGGTGAGGGTGAGGCTGGACGCCCCTGAGGGCGCCGCAGGGGGCAGCCCGCTGCCCGCCAGGGCCGCATTGGCCTTGAGCGCTGCTTCAAGTGCGGGCGACACGCTGGCCTTGGCGGCCGCGGCCGGCCAGGGGCCCTGCACGGTCAGATCGGCCCGGTAGCCGGGGCGTGGGGTGCTGCCTTGCACGCGCTCGGCCAGCACCACGGGCAGGGTGCTGGGGCTGTTGCTGCGTTGCTCGGCCAGCGGGATGCGGGCGGTCCATACGTCGCCCTCCCACCGCTGCGTACCGTCGGCCGCGTTGTGCAGCACTTCCGGCGTTTCGGGGAACAGGTCCAACGTTTTGCCGTGCAGCGCGGCGGGCAGGCCAGCCACGCGCACCTGCAGCGCATCACCATCGACCTGGGCTTGTTGCTGCGCGCTCGGCTTTGCCAGCGGCTGGGGTTGCGCCTTCTGGGCCGCATCAAAGGCAGCGCTGTGCAGCGCGGTGGTGCTCTGGATGGGCAATTGCAGGGTGAAGTGGCCTTCTTCGGGGATGCATTCCTTGCGGCATACCAGCCACGAGGCTTTGAGCTGCACGGTAACGTCCTTGGCCAATGGGCCAGGGGCAAAGGTCTGGGCCACGGTGACTGGCACGGGCAGCAGCACGGTGCCTTCGTAGCCGTAGTTGGCCAGGGTGCCAATGGCGATCTTGTGCGGAACGGGCCAGGCGATGTCGCCCGCATCCAGTCCGGAGGGCAGTTGCCAGGTCAGCTCGGTGGGCAGGCCGGAGTCGCCGGGGTTCTTCCAGTAGGTGTGCCAGTCGGGCTGGTGGGTGATTTGCAAGCCCAGCCACAGCGGCTGGCCCGGGCGCACGCCCTGCGGCGCGTGGGCGACCAGCTCGGCCTGCACATGGGGGGTGGTGACGGTGCTGCCGCCTAGGTTGGCGGGTTTGGGGCCAAATTGGGCGCTAGCGCTTATTCCTAAAGCGCTAGCAGCTATGAAAAAGAGAGTGACTGCAAGGTGGTGGAACAGGCGTGAAGGCATGGTGCAGTGTGGGAGCGGGGGGAACGGGTTTAGTTCCGGCCCCGCCATGGTTTCGATTCTCAATGCGTCATTGTGCTCGGAGCCCCCAAGCCCGTGGAAACTGGCGCGGCGCCAGTACCAGTGCCCCCGCGCAAGGGCCTACGCCGGCCGCGCCGCCCCGCCGCGCCGGGGGCGTCCCCCTCCCGCGCAGCGAGAGAGGGGGAAGGCGCCGTAGGCGACTCAGGGGGTGTGTTGCTCATTGCGTCGCCAGGCTCAACTCTGCCTGGGGTGCACCCTTGGGCACCTGGCTGCCAGTTTTGGGGGCGGCCAGGAAGAGGCGCTCGGCGGGCAGCTTTTGCGCGGCCAGATAGCTCTGGATGGCATGGCCGCGCTGGGCGGCCAGCTCGGCAGCCATGGCTTCGGTGGCGGGCTGGTTGGCCATCAGCAGGGCTTCCATCTCGGGCACCGTCAGGTCTTTGGCAATGCCCACCAAGTTGCGCGGCTTGGGAATGTTGGCGCGGCCGTAGGCGGCTTTGAGCAGCGCGGGGTATTCGTCGGCGGTGACGGGCTCGGTGCCGTCCGGCTGGGCGCGGCGCTTTTCGGCGCGCACCAGTTGCTGCAGGCGTTCGCGCTGCAGGCCTTCACGTTCCGCTTCCAGGTTGGCGGTGCCGGTCACGGTCAGTTTGAGGGCGGGGCGGTCCACCAGGGCCTTGGCCACCTTGCCCAGGTTTTGCTGCGCTTCGGGGCTCAAGGTGGCGCTGCCAGGGGCAAAGGCCACGCTGCTCATTTCTTCACCGCCACCAAAAGCGCTGGCCAGCAGGCTGAAAGGTGAGGTGAGGGCCTTGCCGATGAGGTTGAGGATGATCTTGCCAATCACCGGCCCGATGCGGAACTGCGGGTCGTTCAGCGAGCCGCTGATGGGCAGGTCCAGGTCGATCACGCCGCGCCGGTCGGCCAGCAGTGCGGCTGCCAGGCGCACGGGCAGGCTGTTGGGCGCGCCCGCCACGGGTTCGCCAAAGGTGAGCTGGTTCAGCACGATGCGGTTGCTGGCCGTGAGTTGCCCGTTGGGCAGCACCTTGTAAGCCACGTCCACACTCAGCTTGCCGCGTTCGATGCCGTGGCCTGCGTACTTCACCGAGTAGGGCGAGAGCGGCGGCAGGTCCAGGTCGCGCACCTTGCCCGCAATGTCCAGCGCCAGCGGCTGGGCCAGGGGGTTGAGTTGGCCAGAGACCTCCAGCGAGGCCGAGCCCTCGGCGCGGCCCAGCAGCTTCAGCGCGGCCAGTTGGGGCTCACTACCCGGCGCTTCGGACGAGAACGCCCCCAGCTTGCCCGTCAGCTCGGTCAGGTCGGCCGAGTAATTCGGTTTGATGAAAAAGTCGGAAAACAGCACCTTCCCGTTGACCAGGCTCATGGGGCCAAACTGCACCACGGGCGCCAGCGGGTCGCGCGCAGCGGTTTGCACGGGCTGCGGTGCTGATGCAGCCGAGGCCACTGGCACGGGGGCTGACGCTGCAGCCATGGCGGCCGGTGCCGGTGGGGTTTGCGGCTCGCCTTTGACGATGTCGCGCAGGTTGATGCGCCCGGCTTCGTTGATGGTGATGCGCGCAAAAAAGTCCTGCAGGCTGGTCTCGCCCACCTGCACCTTGGGGGCGGTGCCGGGGGCGGTGGCCACGTTCAGGCCACGCAGGTTCAGGCTCTTCCAGGCCAGCAGCTCCTCGCCTACCTGCGCTTCGGTCATGGGGGTGGATGCTGCAGTGCTGTTGGCCTTGAGTTCTTCAATGGCCGCGTCGCCCGCCAGCTTCAGGCTGGGGCCCTTGTCAGACTGCGCAAACGCCACCTGGCCGCGAAAGCCCACATCTGCGCGCAGCAGTTCAATGGCCAGCTGCTGGGCCAGATAGCCGTCCAGCCCATGCACGGGCAGGCGGGTAGCGTCCAGCTTGCCCTGGGTGGCCAGCGGCTGCAGGGCCAGCGTGCCCTGGTAGTCGATCTTGCCGGCCACACTCTTGGCGTTGCCCTTGCCTGCCGCCGCGCGGGCGCTCAGTGTGAACGCGCCGGGCTTGCCACTGTCGGTGGCCAGATTCTTGGCGCTCACGTCCAGGGCCGATACCTCTAGTGCCACAGGGCGGGGCTGGGCGTTGTCGGCAAAGGCCACAGCGCCGCCTTGCAGGGCCAACTCACCCACGCGCACCACCCAGGGGGCGGCGGTCTGACTCGTTGCCGTTGTCTCGCTCGGTGTGGACGGGGTTTTGGTCCAGCGCTCAAACATCCAGCGCCCGTCACTGCCGCGCTCCACGGCCAGTTTGGGGGTGTTCAGGCTCAGCGATTCCAGCGTGACGGTGCGCTTGTCCAGCGGCACCTGCAGGCCCTTGACTTCCAGCTTGCTCAGGCTTGCCAGGGGGGTGTTGCCCTGGCGCAGGGCCAGTTGGTCCAGCGACAGCGGGCCGGCGGTCACTGTCAGGCCCGTGGCGTTTTTGTCTGCGGGTGGGGCTTGCCACTGCACGCCCAGGGTGCCGGTGAGCTGGCCGGCCACCGCGGGCTCCAGGTACTGCGCCACATACGGTGCCGCCAGTTGCAGCGCCAGCGCTTCGGTGGTGATTTGCACCTGCGCCTTTTGGGTGGTGGCTTCGCCTTCAAACGCCAGCTTGCCTTCAGGAGCCGCAGGTGTGTCTGCCTTCGCGGCCACCACTTTGGCTGCACCCGCCTTGGCTTTGCCTGTCTGCCGGGTGGGGGGCACGGCGGCATTGGTTGCATTGGCATCGGGCAACACCAGGGCGCCCTTGAAGGCAACGGGCTTTTGCAGCGGCAAGGCCAGGTTGGTGAGTTCCAGGCCCAGGCTGCGTGCCTGCAAGGCTGCCGCGGGCTGGGTGGTCTGGTCAGCCCAGTGCACCGTGCCATCGCGCACGCTGGCGCGCGCCACGCTCACCGCCCACGGCGCGGCGGCGTTGGTGGATGGCTTGGCGGGTTGCGAGGCGACTTCCTTCGGGGGCGACGCGGGCGCTGGGCCACCGGCCAGTTGTGCCAGGTTCAGCCGCCCTGCGGCGTCGCGCTGGGCGTGCAGCACGGGCTTGAGCAGTTCTACCTGGGTCAGGTCCACCACCTGCTCCAGCGGGCGCACATCGGCCATGTCCACCGTCAGGCGCTCAAAGGCCAGCAGGTCCTGGCCTTCGCGGTCGGTCATCTTCACATCGCGGGTCTGCACTTGGCCCGAGAGCTTCACAGCCAAACGCGGTGTCTGCTCAAAAGCCAGCTTCACGTCCACGTCCAGCGTGGCGGCCTTGAGCTGAATGGGCAGGCTGGCGGGCAGGTAGCCCAGGTAGGGCGTCAGGTCCAGGTCGTCCCAGCGGATGTGGGCGTCGGCATGCCGGGTTTGCGCAAAGGGCGTACTTTGGGCCGACGAGTCAAAACGGCTGCCTTCCAGCGTGAAGGCCAGCCGGGGCTCCACGCGCACTTCTTTCTTGCCGGCCAGCGTGCTGATGAAGGGCACCGAGAGCAGCACGTCTTGTACCGAATGCGTCTTGCCCACAGCGTTGTCGGTGAAGTCCACGCGCCCGCCCTGCAGCAGCAGGTTGTACAGCGCCAGCCGTGCGGGCTCGGTCGATGGGGGTGTTTCTGGTGCGTCCTTGGGGGCCGCCAGCTTGGCAATCACGTCGTCCACGTCGTAACGGCCCTGGCCCAGGTGGGTGATGCGCAGCACGGGCGATTCCACCGTGAAGGCGTCCACCACCGGCGCCAGGCGCAGCAGCGACTGCAGTTCGGCGTCCACATACACGCGCCCGATGGTCAGCTGCGCAGGCGCTCCGTTGGCGCCCGCCACAGCCAAGTCGCGCAGGGTGAGCTCCAGCGACCAGGGTTTGAAATCGAGCGAGCCCACGGTGACGGTGCGGCCCAGTTGCTCGCTGGCCATGCGCTCCAGCGGCCCCTTGACCAGGGCGGGCACGGAAAGCCACGACAGGGCCCATACCCCCAGCAATGCGGCCAGCGCGCGTGTAGCGGGCTTGAACCAACGGCTTTGCCGCAGGCGGGTGAGTTGGGGGTCGGCGAGCAGGGCGCGCAGGGGGGCTGGCATGGCAGGTCAGAACAAAAAAGTGGGCTGGGGCGCGGCACACCACCGTGGGTGCCGGCCCGTTGCAGGGTTCAACGCGGCAGGGTACTCAAAGGTAACAGGGGCAGGCCCGGCCTTCGGCTTTCAAGGTATCCAGATGTTGATCGTGCTCAGCGGGCAAAGCCCAGAACCACCCTGCGGGTGGTTGCGCTTTTCTTCTCAATCTTGGTCACCACCACCGCGCCGATCTCCGCTGTGTTGGCCACATGCGTGCCGCCGCAGGGCTGCAGGTCGATCAATGGCGCGTCGCCTTCGCCGCCGATCCGAATGGTGCGGATGCGCCCCGTGCCCCGGGGCGGCTGCACGCTCATGCTCTTGACCAGGTTGGGGTTGGCATCCAGCTCCTCATCGCTGATCGACGCCACCGTGAGCGGATGGGCCGCTGCCACCAGCGTGGCAATAGCGGCGGTGAGTTGCTCCTTGTCCAGCGGGTCGGTCATCGCAAAGTCCAGCCGCGCGTAGTCCGGCGTGATGGAGCAGCCATTGACCAGCTGCGGCACCACATGGCACAGCAGGTGGCTGGTGGTGTGCAGCCGCATTATGCGGTGGCGGCGCTCCCAGTCGATGCGGGCGGAGGCGGCGGTGCCGGGTGTCAGCGTGGCCAGCAGGGCTTCCTGGCCAGGCGCAGGCACATGCACGATGTCGCTGGTGGCATTGCCCTCGGCGTCCTTGCGTTTGCGGGTGTCGGCAATGGTGATCTGCGTGCCGTCAGCCAGCACCAGTACGCCACTGTCGCCCGCCTGGCCACCGCCCAGCGGGTAGAACACCGTGCGGTCCAGCACGATGCCGGCATCGGTCACGGCGGTGATGTGGGCGCTGCATTCGCGCAGGTAGGCGTCTTGGCGGAAGAGGTCGTCGGTCATGCCCGCCATGGTAGCTGGCCGCCGCCCCGCTACCATGGCGGGCATGACTTCTGCCGCACCCCTGCCGCCGCTGCCGTCCCGCTTCTGGGCCGATCTTTCCACCCGCGACTTTGCTGCGCTGCAATGCACCGGCCAGGCCGCGCAGGTGGTGGCGGTGCTGCCCGTGGCGGCGGTGGAGCAGCACGGCCCGCACCTGCCGCTGTCGGTGGACGCCACGTTGCTGCAAGGTGTGATCGATGCGGCCCTGCCGCACCTGGGGGCCGATGTGCCTGCGCTGTTCTTGCCGCCGCAAAACATTGGCCTGAGCACCGAGCATGCAAACTTCCCCGGCACGCTCACCCTCTCTCCCGCCACGGTGATCGCCCTGTGGACCGAGCTGGGCGCCTGCGTGGCGCGGGCGGGGGTGAAGAAGCTGCTGATCTTCAACAGCCACGGTGGCAATGTAGCGGTGATGGACATCGTGGCCCGCGAGCTGCGCCAGCGCCACGGCCTGCTGGTGTACAGCGCCAGCTGGTTCAGCCTGCCCCAGCCGCCCGAGGTGCAGGGCCTGTTCAGCGCGCAAGAGCACCGCTTTGGCATCCACGCGGGCGACATTGAAACGTCGATGATGCTGCACCTGGCGCCCGGCACCGTGCACATGGAGCACGCACAGAACTTCCGCTCCACCTCACAAGACCGGTCCGAGCGCTTTGCCATCCTGGGCAACGGCAAAAGCGCCAAGATGGGTTGGGCCATCGAGGACTATCACCCAAGCGGCGCTGTGGGCCAGGCCGATGCGGCTACGGCAGACAAAGGCCGGGCCGTGGTGCAGGCGGCGGGCGCGGCCCTGGCGGCGCTGCTGGCCGAGGTGGCGGCGTTGCCGCTGGAGACGGTGCGAGTCGCTGGGGTATGAATCAAATAGGCTGCTAGCGCTTTGCTGTAAAGCGCTAGCAGCTATTTATTTGATAGCAAGTGGTTGTGGCGGTCGCTGCGAGTCAAAGCACTCTGATTCAGCCCAGCTCCACCCATTCCACGCCCCAGTGGTGCAGCCCTTCCCGGAGGATCAACAGCGCGGCCGCCCATTCCGCGCGCTGGGGCAGGGCGGTATCAGGGACGCCAGGGCGGTGAATCTGGTCGGACAGGCGATTGAACAGGTTCTCCACGGCCTGCCGTGACAGTCGGGCGGGTGGTGTGTGCAGCGTCACGCCTGCAGCCTCTGCAATCTCGCGCAGCAATGGGCTGCGCGTGTGCAGGGTGAACGGCGGGACTATGCCTGCAGGGGGCTTTGCCAGCCAGCGGCCGGCTGGCATGACGGCGTCTTCTACCGTGGCGATGGCGTTTTCCAGCGACAGCGGCGTGGGCATGCGCAGGCCAAACGCCTGGGCCACGGTCTGCCAACCCAGGGCCACGCTGTATGGCGCGGTGTTGCCGGACGCAGGGGCTGCCGTTGGCATCCAGTAAAGCGCCAGCTGGTCAGGCTCCAGGCGAAGTTCGATGGAAGGCGGGGGCGGGTCGTTGTGCATGCCCCGGTTGTACACCGTGCGGGGCCATTCGCATGGTGGCCCCGTCAGCGGCTCAGCGCTGCGGCATGTCTTTGACCCCATAACCCAGGCTCACCGTGGCATCGGCAGGGATGGGCGGCATGGTGGCTTCCCACGCCTCCCACGCCTGCACCATGGCCGCCAGGCGCTCGGGGGCAATGGGGGCCAGGTTGGCGCGCTCGCGTTCGTCGCCTTCCAGGTGAAAGAGGTAGTCGTGCCCGTCCACGCGCAGGTACTTCCAGGGGCCGTGGCGCAGGGCGCGCTGGCCCCGGTGGTTCATGCGCCAGAACAGGGGCTGCTCGTCGTGCCAGGTGGCGTCGCGCAGCAGAGGCATGAGGGAGCGGCCATCCAGCGGGTGGCTGGCGGCGGCGGGCGCGCCTGCGGCGTCGAGCATCGTGGCGCTCCAGTCCATGGTCATGCAGGTTTGCGTGCTGATGCCGCCGGGCGCGATCACGGCGGGCCAGTGGGCGATCCAGGGCACGCGGATGCCGCCTTCGGTCAGGTCCATCTTGCCGCCCACCAGGGGCCAGTTGTCCGAGAAGCGTTCGCCGCCGTTGTCGCTGGTGAACACGACCAGCGTGTCGCGCTCCAGCCCCTCGGCGCGCAGCAGGTCCATCAGGCGGCCAATGCCTTCGTCCATGTGGTGGATCATGCGGCGATAGGTGTCGATGTTGCCGCCGTGCAGGTGGAACAGGTTGCCCTTCACCTCCTGCGCCAGAGCTTCGTCGTCGCGGGTTTCCCATGGCCAGTGGGGCGCGGTGTAGTGCAAGCTCAAGAAGAATGGCGTGCCGCTGCGTGCACCCCCCGCCATGCGGCGCACAAAGTCCAGCCCGTGGTCGGTGATCAGGTCGGTGAGGTACCCGTCTTCCTGCTGCTCGGCGTCGTTCAGGTACAGGTCGTGCTGGCCGGTGGAGCTGCAGTGGGTGAAGTAGTCCACCCCGCCCGACATGGGGCCAAAGAACTCGTCATAGCCCGAACGCAGCGGGCTGAACGCGGGCGGATAGCCCAGGTGCCACTTGCCCATCAGCGCCGTGCGGTAACCTGCATCGCGCAGCAGCGAGGGCAGGGTGGGGTGCTCGGGCGGCAAGCCTAGCGTGGTGCTGCCCCGGCTCTTGCTGTTGATGGGTTCTTCGGCTGCGCCGCGCAGGCGGTACTGGTAGCGGCCGGTCATCAGCGCAAATCGGGTGGGTGAGCACACGGGCGAGTTGGAATAGCCCTGGGTGAGCTTGAGGCCCTGGGCGGCAAGGCCATCGAGCACGGGCGAGACAGGGCCAAAGCTCGCGTCCCGGCCGCCGTAGCAGCCCAGGTCGGCATAGCCCAGGTCATCGGCCACGATGAAGACGATGTTGGGGCGTGTGGGGTGGGTCATACCGTCCGCGTCCTCAAGGCTTGAAGCCGGAGCGCTGCACCACCGGCGCCCACTGTGCCTTGTAGGCCTTCAGTGTCGCTTCAGTCTGCGCGCGGCTGGCGGCCACGGGCTCCAGCTTGGTGGCTTCAAACTTGCGGCGCGTGTCTGGGTCCTTCATCACTTCATGGATGAGCTGCGACAGGCGCTCCACCTGCGCGGCAGGCATGCTGGCCGGGGCAAAGAAAGTGTTCCAGCCGGTGGCCACCAGGTCCAGACCGGCCTCCTTGAAGGTGGGCACGTTCGGCGCCAGCGGGCTGCGCTTGGCGCTGGAGACAGCCAGGATGCGCACCTTGCCCGCGTCGTGCTGGGGCAGCAGGCTGTCCAGGGTGTCGAAAGCCACTGGCACCTGGCCGCCGACCAAATCCGTGGTCAGCGGGGCAGAGCCGCGGTAGCCCACGATTTCAGCGCGCACCTGGGCGGCATCGCCCACCATCAGGCCAAAGAAGTGCGGAAGGCTGCCGGTGGCTGGCACGCCGAAGTTGGCTTTTTCCGGGTTGGCGCGCAACCAGGCGAGCAGGTGGGGCAGCTCCTTCACCGGCACGGCGCTGCCCACGGCCACGCCAAACTCGTAGCTGTTCACATGGCTCACGGCGCGGAAGTCGCGCTCGGCGTCGTAGCCCGCGTCGGGGAACACCAGCGGTGCCACCACCATCACGGCAGGGTTGGCCAGCAGCAGCGCGGGTTGGTTGGCGGGCGCGGCCTTCACATACTGGGCAGAGAGGCGACCACCCGCCCCCGCCTTGTTCTCGACGATGACCGGGCTGCCCAGCTTGGCCTGCAGCTTGTCGGCCACGATGCGCGCGACGCGGTCGCTGGAGCCACCGGGCGGGTAGCCCACCACCAGGCGCAGGGTCGCATCGGCCGCAGCGCTGGCGGATTGGGCATGGGCGCCGGGCGTGACTAGCATCAATGTGGCGGCCAGGCCGAGCGCCGTGGCCAGCAGGGGGCGCCTGGCAAGGTGACGTGTGCGGGGGATGGGGTGGGACATGGTGGGCTCCTGGGTGGCGTGGCCGGTAATGATGGAAGTCAAGCGTGCATCGTGGCACTCTAGGGGCCTGACAATCGATTGTTCAAATCAACAACTTTCCGGGTTTGCACTGATGACCGATGCCTCCCGTCTGCGCGATCCGCAGGCTGCCAGTGACCTGCTGATGTACCGGCTGAACAAGCTGATGGCGGTGTCCGGCAGCCTGGTTATCCGCCTGTGCGAGGGCGGTTACGGCATCACCCGCCGCGAGTGGGGGCTGCTGATGTGGCTGGCGCGCCACCCAGACCTGCCGCCCGCTGAGCTGGCCCGCTTGCTGGGGCTGGACCGGGCCCGCACCTCGCGCGCCATTACGTCCTTGCAGGACAAAAGGCTCATTACCCGCGAACCCCTGCCCGGCGATAAACGCCAGGCGCGCCTGCGGCTCACCCCTGAGGGGTTGGCGGTGTACGAGGCAGTGTTCCCCCAGGTCAAACAGCTCAACCAGGCGTTGCTGCGGGGGTTGCCCACCGAAGCGGTGGAAGTGCTGGACCAAGCCCTGACCCTGCTGCAAGCCAATGCCGATGCCCTGCAGGCAGAGAACGCCCATCTGCCGCGCACCTACCGCATGCGGGGTGGGCGGCGCAGGGGCGGGTGATCAGGCGTGGGTGATGAGGGGCGCGTGCTCCACCTCGTTCAGGTGGGGCAGGGTGTTGAAGGTTTGCAGCATCAACCGCTTGGGCGAGATGGAGAACTCTGTCACCGCGCTGTTGCGGATGCGCATGTTCAGCGCAATCGTCACCTCCGGCGCCGTGCCCAGCACCTCGCCCACGGCCGTCGAGATGGGGCCGCCACTGCTCACCAGCAGCACGTTCTGACCAGCGTGGTGGTGGCGCACATGGTCCAGCACGGCGCGCACACCGCCTGAAAACTCTTCCCAGCTGGGCATGCCCTGGGGGCTGATGACGCCCGCCATCCACTGCGCGAGCGCATCGCACAGGATGCGGAAGTGAGCTCGGTAGCGCTCGGGCGTGTCGGCAGGGCCCAGGGGCTGGGGGTGGATGGCCGAGATCAGCGCGTGGCTGTCGTATTCATTCAGGCCGGGCCAGCGGGTCACTTCGGGCATCGTCTGCAGGCCTTGGGCAATGCCCTGCAGGGTTTCGGTGTGGCGGCGCAGGGTGCCGGTCATCACCGCGTCAAACGCCATGCCCCGCCCGCGCCAGTACTCGCCCAGGCGCACCGCCTGCTCATGTCCGCGAGGGCTGAGCACGTCGTAATCATCAGCGCCAAACGAGGCCTGGCCGTGGCGCACGAGGTAGAGGGTTCCCATGGGGGGGATTTTGAAAACAAACCCTTCCACTGCTTGTCACTGGAGCGACTGAAAACACGGATGCCTGGCTGCGCTTCGGTCAATATGGCTTCCAAAGAGCAGTCGGCCAAGGCCAAAGAATTCCAACTGCCTCCCGAAGGCCAAACTGGCGCTTACCTGTATCGCAACAGCGTGCTCGGTAAGGCTCTGAGCAAGGATTTGCGGATTGACGGCAATTGCGTGAGCGTCAGCGCACCCGATGTGTTTTTCTACACGCAGGTCGACGGCGGCAAGACGCGCCCCGTGGAGACCGAATCCGAGTTCTCTCCCAACAAGCTCGAACTCTTTTTTGAGTCAGGCAAAAATTACCTCATTCGCCGGTTCATCAAAGTAGGTTTGATGGTGGGTGGCGCCGACCTGGAGCAGGTGACTGAAGCGCAAGGCAAGGCGGACAATGCCGCCCGCCAGTCAAGTGACTGCCATGCTGCTGCGATGACGGCGCAAGCCAAATCAAAAGGGGGCTATGCGTCGTTTTTTTGTTGCCAGCTCTTCGTGACTTGCTCAATGGCCCGTTCGCAGGGTTTGCGCGAAAACCGACGCATCCACGTTGCCCCCCGTCAACGCCAGGCCCACGGTTTTGCCGTGGAGCAACTCTCGCTCTTGCAGTGCCGCAGCCAGCGCTGCAGCGCCCGCCCCTTCGGCCACGTTGTGGGTGTCGGTGAACAGTGCCTGCATGGCGGCGGCCACTTCGGCGTCGCTTACCTGCACGATGTGGTCGATGTGCGGGGCCAGCACGGCCAGGGCTTCGGGGTCTGCCACGCGGCAGGCCATGCCGTCGGCAAGCTGGGTGGTGACGGGTGCCTCGACCACGCGGCCTGCGGCCAGCGAATCGGCATAGGTGGTGGCGTGGCTGCTGACCACGCCGACCACGCGCACGGGGTGCTTGAGCGCCAGCTTGGCCGCTATGGCCGAGCATGCGCCCGAGCCCTGGCCGATGGGCACGTACACCACGTCGAGCTGCGGCACGGCGCGCAAAAATTCCCACCAGTAGGTGCTCACGCCGCGCAGCAGGTCAGGGTGAAAGCTGGGCACCATGTGGGCGCCACGCTGCTGTGCCAAGTGCATGGCGTGCTCGCGCGCTTCCTGAAAATCGTCGCCGTGCTCGATGAGCGTGACGCCCAGCGCGCGCATGGCGGCGTTCTTCTCAATGGAGTTGCCACGCGGCACGACGATGGTGCATGCCACGCCGTGGCGGCGCGCCGCCCAGCCCATGCTCTGGCCGTGGTTGCCGCGTGTGGCGCTGATCACTTCCTGGGGCAAGCGACCACGCTGCGCGAGCTGGTCAAAGTAGGTCAGGCCGCCGCGGATCTTGAAGGCGCCCACGGGCGTGTGGTTCTCGTGCTTGAGCCAGCAGTCAGTACCCAGGCGCTGGCTGAGTAGGCCCCAGCGGTACTGGGGCGTGGCGGCAAAGTCGCGGTACACCACCTGGGCAGCGGCTTCGATGTCGGCCAGGGTGGGCAGCAAGGGGGATGGGTCGATGCGGGCGTTCATGCGGCAGCTTTCTGGGGAATGGATGACGACAGGGTGACGGGACCCTGCGGTGTGGTGAGTTGTGCGCTGAGCTGGGGCACATCGCCTGCGGTAACGGCGACATGGTGTGCCACCCCGATGGCCTCACACGCCGCGCTCAGGGTGGCCGCCTGCGGGTGCTGCAGCGTGAGCTGCTGCAGTTGCACACCGCTCGCAGGCAGGCTATCGCAGGGGTGTGTGGCGCCCCACTGGATGAGCGTGGGCAGGCAGCCGTCCAGCAGGCGCAGGCCGTCTTCGCGCACGGTGATCTGCCACTGCAGCAGGCCATTCGGCGTGGGGCGGCTGGCGGTGATGATGGTGCCACGCTCAATGCTCAGTGCTGTCAGCGCGGCATGGCTGGCGGCCACATCAGGCACGCTGGCCACCCAGTGGATGAGCTGCGGACCGTGCTGCGCCACCTGTTGCTGCAGCGTTGCATCATCCATATCAAACCAGCGTCTAGCGCCCGCTGGTAAAGCACTGGCAGCTACTGAATTAATAGCAATAATTTCAAGGTAGGCGCGGGGGTGGCCAGGGCTGCTGATGTTGAAAATGCGGTTGTGCGTGCCCATCAGCGGGTGCTCGCCACCTGCCGTGGGGGTGATGCCCAGCGTGCGCTGGCACCAGTCCACGCCGCCCGCCAGGTCAGCCGCAAACACCACGAGGTGGTCCACGCAGGGGCCTTGTGCGGTGGTGGTCTCTTTCACAGCAGCACCTCGCCCGCCATGCAGGTCACGCTGTGGCCGCCCACCCAGATGGTGTCGCCCTCTTGCTGCACATGCACACGCCCCGCGCGGCCCAGGCAGGTGCCCTGGCTGGCCACGTACTGCGCGGGGGCCAGGCCCGCGCCGATGAGCCACTGGGCCAGTGCGGCGTTCAGGCTGCCGGTCACGGGGTCTTCGGCCAGACCGTTGTTGCCAGGGAAGAAGGCGCGCACTTCAAACGCGATGCCGTCCGCATCGCTGCGGCCCACCACGCCCACCTTGCCACGCGGTGCGGAGGCTCCGCTTCCTGCTGCAGGCCCCACCACGCCCACGTCCAGCCCGGCGAGGATGGCAGCGTCTGGCTTGAGCGCCAGCACCTGCGAGCTGCTTGCCAGCAGAACGGCGCGCCAGCCGGGGCCGTTGTCGCACCAGGCGTGCTGCACGATGTCTTCCCGCGCCACGCCCAGGCCGCGTGCAATCAGGGCCACGTCGGCCTCGTCCAGCGGGCCGCTGCGGCGCAGCGGTGGCGCGGCAAATGCCAGCAGATCGCCCTGCTGGCGGATGTTGACCAGGCCCACGCCGCATTCCTGCACGATGCGGCCCGCCACTTGCGGCTGGCCGCCCGCCTCCAGCCAGGCGTGGCAGGTGCCCAGCGTGGGGTGTCCGGCAAAGGGCAGTTCGCCAGCGGGGTAGAAGATGCGCACGCGGTAGTCGGCGCCAGCGGCGCGGCCCTCGGGCGTGGGGGGCAGCACAAAGGTGGCCTCAGACAGGTTGGTCCAGCGGGTGAACTGCTGCATCTCTTCGGTGGAGAGACCGGTGCCGTCCAGCACCACGGCCAGGGGGTTGCCACGGTAGGCGGTGGCAGTGAACACATCAACTTGCTGGAAGGGGCGGTGGTGCATGGGGAAAACTCCTGGAAAAAACGGAAAGCGGCGCACGCCAGGGGCTGGCCTGCTGTTGAGCGGGGGCCATGCCAAGGGTTGTGGGCGGGGCCAAGGCCCCGTGGGTCTCACCCGCTGGGGGGAGCGTTCAGTGTGTTGATTGGGACAGACGTCACAGCAGCGCAGTCCCTTCGATGCAGGTCACGGTGTGGCCGCCCACCCAGACCTGCCCCTGGGCATCCTGGCGGATGTACACCCGGCCAGCCCGGCCCAGGCATTCGCCTTGCGCCACCAGGTAGCGGGTGGGGGCCAGGTCTTCGGCAATCAGCCACTGCGCCAGGCTGGCGTTGAGGCTGCCAGTCACCGGGTCTTCCGGGTTGCCCATGGGGGCGGCGAAGGCGCGCACCACAGCGCCGGGGCGTTCGGGGTTGGCACCTGCGTCGGGGGCGATGTGGATCACGCCCACGTCCTGACCCAGGTCTTTGAGGCGGGCATGGTCGGGCGTGAGGCCGAGCACGGTGTCAGCGCTGTCCAGCAGCAGGCCCAGCCACACGGGGCCGTTGTCCAGCAACTGGGTGGCCCGGATCTGGTGGGGCCGCAACCCCAGCGCGCTGGCCACCAGCGGCACCAGTGCCGGGCTGGGCTTGCTGCATTGCAATGGCGGTGCGGCAAAGGCCAGACTGCCGCCCTGGTGTTCAATTTGCACCAGGCCCTGTGCAGACTCTTGCACCACCAGGCCGGGCACACGCGGTGTGTGGCCTTGCTGCAGCCAGGCGCGGCAGGTGCCCAGCGTGGGGTGGCCGGCAAAGGGCAACTCGCCCCTGGGCGAAAAGATGCGCAGCCGGTAGTCGGCCCCGGCCGCATGGCCCGCTGCCGTGGGCGGCATCAGAAAGGTGGTTTCCGACAAGTTGGTCCAGGCGGCAAAGCGGCGCATGTCGGCGTCGCTCAGGCCCTGCGCGTCCAGCACCACGGCCACCGGGTTGCCGAAGCCGGGGTGGTGGCTGAAGACGTCGATCTGGCGAAAAGGACGTTGCTGCATGAGAGGCTCCGTTCACCGTGGGCGTGGTGGCTACGACAGCTTACGCCAGAGGCTGGTCCAGCACCCCTCTGGCACCGGGGCGGGTGCTGACGGTGCGGTACCAGCGCTCCAGCGCCGGGCGCGCGGGGCGTTCCTGCGGCAGCCCCCACCAGCGGTGCATTTCGCAGCCGATGGGAATGTCTGCCATGGTGAAGTGCTCACCCGCCATGAAGGGCGAGCGGGCCAGGTGCTGCTCCAGCAGGTCCAGCAGGGGCTCGGTGGCGGCCACCGACGCCGCAATCAGCGCGCTGTTACGCTGCGCGGCCGGTGTGCGTATCCACTGGATGAAGGCATCGCGCCCTGTGGGGTTCAGCGTGGTCTGCTGCCAGTCCATCCACTGCTCGGCCACAAAGCGGGCCGGCAGTTCCTCAGGGTAGAGCTTGCCTGCCGAATGCCTTGCGCACAGGTAGCGCACGATGGCGTTGGATTCCCACAGCACCAGGCCGGTGTCGTCGTCTTCCATCAGTGGCACCAGTCCGTTGGGGTTGCGCTGCAGGTAGGCCGCTTCGCGCACCAGGCCGAACTGGCCGCCTGCATCGGTGCGCTGCAGGGGCAGCCCCAGCTCTTGCGCGGCCCACACCACCTTGCGCACATTGATGGACGACAGGCGACCCCAAAGCCTCAGCATGCTCGATCAGCCCTTGTGCTCACGGATCGCAGCAGCCAGCGCGGCGATGCCGGTGGCGATCTGCTCGACCGTCGAAGTCACGAACGACAGGCGCAGCGTGCGCTGGTCGGCGTTGTCGGCATAGAACGCGGCGCCGGGCACAAAGGCCACGTTGCGCTCCACCGCCTTGGGCAGCAGCTCGATGGCGCTCATGCCTTCCGGCAGGCGCACCCACAGGAACATGCCGCCATCGGGGCGGTTCCAGTGCACGCCCAGGCCGTGCATTTCCTTGTCGAGCGCGGCCAGCATGGCTTCGCATTGCGACTTGTACAGCGCGCGGATGGTGGGCACATGGCGGTCCAGGAAGTTGCCCTTCATCACCTCGGCCACCAGGCGCTGGTTGTAGCCGGGGGTGTGCAGGTCGGCTGCCTGCTTGGCTTGCAGCAGCTTGGGGTACACGGCCTTGGGTGCCACGATGTAGCCCAGGCGCAGGCCAGGGGCCAGCACCTTGGAGAACGAGCCCATGTAGATGCAGCCCTCGGGGTTGCGGGCCGTGAGCGGCGCGGGCGGCGGGTTGTCAAACCACAGGTCGCCGTAGGGGTTGTCTTCCACCAGCGGCAGGTTCAGCTCGGCAGCGGCTTTCACCAGCTCGGCGCGGCGTGCGTCGCTCATGGTGCGGCCGGTGGGGTTCTGAAAGTTGGGCAGCACGTACAGGAAGCGTGCCTTGTCGGCGCCGGTGCCCACCTTGGCCTTCAGGTCGTCGATCAGCACGCCTTCATCATCGCTGGCCACCGCCACCACGGTGGGCTCCATGGGCGTGAACGCCTGCAGGGCGCCTAGGTAGGTGGGCGTTTCAACCAGCACGCGGCTGCTTTCGTCGATCAGCACCTTGGCGATCAGGTCCAGCGCCTGCTGTGAGCCGGTGGTGATCAGGATCTGTTCGGGGTCTACGTTCCAGGGCAGGAAGTCGGCAATCGCCTGGCGCAGGGGCGCAAAGCCTTCGCTGGCGGCGTACTGCAGGGCGGCGGGGCCATCGTTGGCCAGCACGGCGGCCGAGGCTTCGGCAAACGCCGATACGGGGAAGGTCTTGGGCGAGGGCAGGCCGCCCGCCAGACTGATGATGCCGGGTTTCTCGGTGACCTTGAGGATCTCGCGAATCACCGAGGGGTTCATCTTCTCGGCGCGGCGGGCCAGGGTCCAGTTCGTCATGTCATTGATCTCCAGGTAGGTGTTGTATGCAATGGTATCGGGGCCATGTCAGGAGAACCGCTTGCCCGCCACCACGGTGGCGACAACGGCGACGGCAAAGCCCAGGGTGACCAGGTCGAGCGACTCGCCCAGCAGCACGGCGGCGGCCAGGATGGAAAGAAAGGGCTGCAGCAGCTGCGTCTGGCTCACGCGCAGGGCGCCGCCCAGGGCCAGCCCCCGGTACCAGGCGAAGAAGCCGGCCCACATCGAGAACACGCCCACATACAGAAAGCCACCCCAGGCCGAGGGCGCCACGGGATGGCTGGGCCACAGCCACAGCGTGGCGGGCAGGGAGACGGGCAGCGCCATCAGGCACACCCAGCAGATCACGCGCTCGGCCCCCAGCGCGGGTGTGATGCGTGCGCCGTGGATGTAGCCCACGGACGCCGCCACCACTGCGCCGACCAGCAGCGCATCCGCCGCCTCCAGGCTGAACAGGCCGTGGCCCTGCTGCCAGCCGCGCAGCAGCGAGAACGCCACCACCAGCAGGCTGCCCAGCACCGCGAAGAGCCAGAACCCCAGGCGCGCACGCTGGTGCAGCACCAACGCGGCCACGGCCGCCGTCACCAGCGGCAGCAGCGCCGTTACCACGGCCGCGTGGCTGGCCGTGACGCTGCGCAGCGCAAACGCCAGTAGCAGCGGGTAGCCCAGCGCATTGCCCAGCACGGCCCAGCCCAGGTGCCGCCACTGCTGCGGCTGAGGGCGCGGCGAGCGCGTGGCCAGCAGAAACACCGCCGACAGCAGCCCCGCCAGCGCGGCGCGGCCCACGGTGACGAACCAGGGCGAGAGCTGGGGTTGCTCTGACGTGCCGGTGGCCAGGCGCGTGGCGGGCAGGGTGACGGCGAAGATCGCCACGCCCAGCACGCCGAGCCACAGGCCCAGGGTGCGGTCGCGGTGCGAGGAGGGCGTGTTCATAGAGTCAGCATCCAGACAGCGGTGGCCACCAGCACCAGCGCCAGGGTGCGGTTGAACCACAGCAGGCGAGCACCCTGCGACAGCCACTGGCGCAGCAGGGAGCCCAGCAGCGCATAGACAAAGTTGCTGCTGAAGGCAAACGCCACCATCACGCAGCAGATGATGGCCAGGCGCTCACCCGGGTTGGTGGCCGGCTGCCCGGCTGCGTTGACCACCCAGCCCGCGCTGAGCGTGAGGGCCAGCATCCAGGCCTTGATGTTCACGAACTGCAGGCCCACGCCTTGCCAGAAGGTCACCTGCAGGCGGCTGCCGTCCACCTCGGCAAGCTGCCCGGCGCGGCTGAGCTTCCAGGCCAGCCACAGCATGTAGGCCACGCCCATCAGCGTGACCGTCCAGCGCAGCGCGGGAACGCCGGTGATGAGGGCCCCCAGGCCCAGGCCGCTGCCCAGCATCAGCAGCGTCCAGCCCGTGGGCACGGCCAGGCAAAAGCGCAGGGCGCGCTTCAGGCCCAGGTTGGCGGCCAGCGCGGTGGACAAGGTGGTGTTGGGCCCCGGCGAAAAGCTCATGGCGGTGCAAAACAGCAAAAGGGCGGTGAGTTCGGCGGTGCTCATGCAATAGGCGGTGCGGGCGGGTGTTGCGCGGGAGTATGGCTGTCCAATGTAATCGGATGTACCGATACACTACCCATACAGTTCAGCAGCGCAGTATGCAAACTGTATTGTTGGCTGTGCCAGTACACGGCACAGCGCCTTGCCCGGAGACCCGCCATGTTGATGAAGTCGTCCACCCAGTCGCTGACCGAGCAGTTGTCGGAGCGCTTTGCCGAGCGCATCCGCAATCGGCTGCTGGCCCCGGGCGCACGCCTGCCGTCGGTGCGCCAGTGCGCTCAGCAAAACGGCGTGAGCCCGTCCACCGTGGTGGCGGCCTATGACCAGCTGCTGGCGCTGGGGCTGGTGGAGGCCCGCAAGAACCGGGGCTTCTTCGTGCGCGACAGCGGCGGCGCGGACACCGCCGCCGGGGCCGATGCCCGCACCGCGGACCCGACCCTGGAAAACGCAGCCCCCAACTGGAGCACCGCCCACTGGTTTGCGGCGCGCGCCGCCGGGCGCGCGGGGCGGGGCGTGTCGCCCGTCAACGCCACGGCGCTCATCCGCGGCATGTTCCACAAGATCAGCGACAAGCCGCAGCCCGGCATGGGCGTGTTTCCGTCCGAGTGGCTGGAGTCCACCTTCATGCCTGCTGCGGTGCGCAAGGTCACCAACTCGCGCAGCCTGCAAGATTTTTCGCTGCAGTACGGCGAGCCGCTGGGCGATGCGCACCTGCGCCGCCTGCTGGCCAAAAAACTCTCCACCCTCAATGTGCACACGGTGCCCGAGCACATCATCACCACCGTGGGGGCCACCCACGCGCTCGACATCGTGAGCCGCACCCTGCTGCGCCCTGGTGACCCGGTGATGGTGGAGGAGCCTGGCTGGGCGGTGGAGTTTGCGCGGCTGGCGGCCCTCGGTATGCGCATCCTGCCCGTGCCGCGTCGCGCTGACGGGCCAGACCTGGAGGTGATGGCACGCTACTGCGAAGTGCACCAGCCCAAGCTGTACGTGAGCGTGAGCGTGTTCCACAACCCCACGGGCTACTGCCTCAGCCCGGGCAGCGCCCACCGCGTGCTGCAGTTGGCCAACCAGCACAACTTCCACGTGGTGGAGGACGACACCTACAGCCACATCGCGCCAGAGCACGCCACGCGCCTCACGGCGCTCGATGGTCTGCAGCGCACCATCTATGTGAGCGGGTTCGCGAAGATTCTTGCCCCCAACTGGCGCATTGGTTACCTGGCGGCCCCGCCGAATCTGGTGGAGCCCCTGCTCGACACCAAGCTGCTGGCCACTCTCACCACCCCTGCCTTGCTGGAAAAAGCCTTGGCCCTGTGCATTGAGCAAGGGCAGCTGCGCCGCCATGCCGAGCGCATCCGTACCCGGCTGGATGCCGCCCGGTCACGCAGCGTCAAGCTGGCGCTGCAAGCCGGCTGCACTTTTGCGGCAGAGCCGGTGGGCCTGTTCGGCTGGGTCGATACGGGCGTGGACACTGATGCCCTGGCCCAGCGCATGCTGGACGAGGGCTACTTGCTGGCCCCCGGCGCGCTGTTCCATGCCGAGCGCAAACCCAGCACGCTTATGCGCATCAACTTTGCCACCACGCAGGAAGCGGCCTTCTGGCAAATCTTCCAGCAGGTGGTGGCAGCGATGAAGTGAGCGGCTGAGCGCAGAGCCGCGAAACAGGCGCTTGGCGCGCGGATGGCCGTCGCCTCGGTGCCTTTTGTAGGCTTTCTCGCCACCCAGGTGCGGTTTTTTTGAACAAAACACCCTTGCAGCGCTTTATTTATAAGCGCAAGCAGCTATCAATAGCGTAGCAATTCAAGCATCAATACGCCACGGTGAAGCGCTGCTGCAGGTGGCGTGGAGCCTCCAGCTCGTCCACGATGGCCACTGCCAGATCAGCCACGCTGATCTTGCCGGGCTGGTCGCCGTTCATCAGGGGGGATTCCGTGCCCAGGCGGTAGTGGCCCGTGCGCTCGCCGGGCTCCAGCAGGATGGCGGGTGAGAGGAAGGTCCATTGCAGGGTGGATTCCTGGCGCAGCAGGTTCAGCGGTTCGCGGGCGGCCAGTGCGCCGTTTTTCCATTCGGCCGGGAACTGGGGGGTGTCCACCAGCTGCACGCCTGGCGCCACATACAGGCTGCCTGCGCCGCCCACCACCAGCAGGCGCTGAACGCCAGCGGCCTTGACGCCCGCCGTGATGGCGCGGCTGCCCCGCAGAAATTCGTCGTGCAGGTCGGGATGCGTCCAGCCTGGGTTGTAGGCGCTGGCCACCGCGTCCACCCCCCGGACGGCCTGGGCCACCTGCGCGGCGTCTGTTGCGTTTGCCTGCACCACGGTCAGGCCCTCGCGCAAAGGAAGCTTGGCCGGGTCGCGGGCCAGGGCCGTCACGCGGTGGCCGCGTTGCAGCAGTTCATTCAACAATGCGGTGCCTACAAAGCCGGTGGCGCCAATCAGTGCGATGTGCATGGCGTGTTCCTGCAAACAATGAAGATGCTGCAAGCTTATTTTTGATGCTGCGCTTGCGGTAGAGGGTTAAAAATGCTTTGTCTTTGAAGCGCTGCTTCAAAATCAAGCCTTTGAACAGGCTCACTGCGGCAGGAGGATGTGTTGGACGATCTCAAGCGGATGGCGGTGTTTGCCAGCGTGGTGCAGCATGGTTCGATGACGGGCGCGGGCCGGGTGCTGGGCATGAGCCCGTCAGCGGTCAGCCAGCAGGTGCGGCAACTGGAGCGGGAAGGGGGCGTGACGCTGCTGCACCGCTCCACCCGCAAACTGGCTTTGACCGAAGCAGGCCAGCGTTATCACGCCCAGTGCGCAGCCATGTGCGCGGCAGCCGAGCAGGCGCGGGCCGAGCTGGCGGCCGCGCGCGATGCGCCCAGTGGCGAGCTGCGCATGTCGGCCACCGTGGGCTTTGCGCGGCATGTCTCCCCGGCTCTGGGCGCGATGCTGGCGCAATACCCCTCGTTGCGGCTGCGGTTGCTGGTGGACGATGCTCCCATTGATCTCATCAACGCCCGGGTGGACCTGGCGGTGCGCTTTGGCCGCCTGGCCGATTCGACCTGGGCGGCACGCAGGCTGGGGGCGCTGGAATGGTGGCTGTGCGCCTCGCCCGGGTATCTGGACCGGCATGGCAACCCCGAAACGCCAGATGCCCTGCTGGCCCATGGCTGGCTGGGCTTTGCACGCGAAGGGGCGGGCCTGCTGCTGGACCTGAGGGGCCCCGAGGGCGCGGCCCGCAGCCTGCGGGTGGAGCCGCGCATTGTGAGCAACAACCAGTTGTCCATCCAGCAGATGTGCGAGGCAGGCCTGGGTGTGGCGCTGATGGGCAGCCTGGATGTGCAGGACGCGCTGGCATCAGGCCGCCTGGTGCGGCTGTTGCCGCAGTGGACCATGGGCACCCTGGATATCTGGGCTGTGACGCCCCAGCGGGATGCGCAGCCTGCCAAGGTGCGGCAGGCCATTGCGGCCTTGCAGCGCTATCTCGTCACCCAGCCGGGTGTGCTGGAGTAGTGGGTGCGGGCTGCGGGCAGATCGGTGCAGATCAGCCTGGGGCACACCCCTCAACGGGGAGGGGCCGGGCGTTCCACTTCCAGATCGGACAGCACCCGCAGCAGTGCGCGGTTGACCTCCTCCAGGTCCATCTCGTGCTCTTCGCACAGGCGGCGGATCACGCTGGCATCGTCGTTTTCCAGCGCGCAGGCCATTTGCAGGCTGGGTGCGTACGGGCCGGTGTGCAGCACCGTGGCGTCGTAAATGCGTTCCGACAGAGGGATGCGGCGCAGGATGGTGCCCAGGGGCTCGCGCAGCAGTTCATCCATTTGCGACAGCAGTGCGCACAGGTAAATTTCGCGCCGCAGTTCGTTTTCCACGCCGGGGTTGAGCAGCAGTGTGGTCAGGCGCGCACGCATCACCATGGACTCGCGGATGGGCTGCATGTTGGGCTCGGTGCTGGAGTGGGGCAGCTGGTCCGACAGCCAGCGCTTGATGGACTCGTACCCCATCATCACCATGCCCCGGCGCAGAGAGTCGATGCCGGTGCGCAGGCCCAGGGCTGCCGAGTTGGTGTAGATCATGAAGCGGTAGGACAGGATCGGGTCCTCGCTCATGATGTCTTCAAACGTCTCCAGCGACTGCTCGTTGTCGATGGCCTTCATCAGCCGGTGAATGACCGCGTGTGACGGCTGCTGCGGCGTGTGCCGCATGCTGTAGAGCACGTCTTCCGTGGGCCAGCCGGCCAGCGCCAGCGCGTTGTTGTCCAGGCAGTGCTCCATCAGGGCACGGCTGGCCACGTTCTCGTACATCTGCCCTGCCAGGATGGGGCTGATGTTGCGTGGTGGTAGCTTGGGGGCGCCGGGCTGTTGTGGTCCGCGCTGCAGAGCGGCAATCGCGTCTTCGGCGCGCAGGGTGAGCAGGCTGTTGTCAAAGCAGCGCGCCACTTCGGCGGGTGGCAGGTTGGCAATCTCGCCACGCCACACCAGCTTGAGCCCCCGCCGATGGGCTGCGCGCACCTGATTGAAGATGGTCGAATCGTTCAGCCAGTCGCCGCGCACTTCAATCCACGGGCTGCCGCGCGGCGCGCTTTCCAGCAGGCTGGAGAGCAGCTGGTGCGTTTGGGGCGAGATCAGCAGCGGCGGGGAACTGGCCGACCACAACTCTGCCAGTGTGCGCAGCAGGTGGCCTGCGTCTACCAGCAGGGAGGACTCGTTGTGCACATACAGCTGCACGCCAGCCAGCTTGCGGGCGCGGTTCCACAAGGGGCGGTAGCCGAGAATCAGACTGCCTAGGACGGATTGGACCATGTGCTCTCAGGCGGTGTGGCTGGCACCTGGGGCCCAGCGCGCTGCGCGGGACGGGACGCTAGCCGATGTAGTTGAACAGCGAAAGCTTCTGAACCGACGCATAGGCCTGCAGCGCGGCCTGGTAGCCCGTCTGCTGGTTCTGGAAGTCCGAAATGCCTTTGATCATATCCAGATCCTCGGCCCGCGAACGGTCGGATTCGAGCTGCACGGAGCGCTTTTCCTGGTCGCCGGTGATACGGTCTGCGCGGTTGAGCAGCTCGCCCGCGTAGCTGCGGATGTTGCTCATGCGCTCCAGCCCGATATCGACATTTGCCAGCGCCTGACTGATGGCCTGGGCCGCCACGTTGGAGTTGGGGGCCGCCTTGATCTCGGCAATGGCTTTGTCGATCACGCTGAACACACTGGCCTGGGGCGAAATTTTGATGGTGTCGCCGTTGGCGGGCGAGGGCGTGATGGTGCCGTCCACCGCTTTGGTGGGCAGCGTCGTGACTTTCATCGACATCCCTGGCGGCAGGCCGTTGATGTTGAATTCGCCTTTCTCGCCGATCTTGATCGGGGTGAGCGTTTGTTGCGCCGGGGGCACGAAGGCGGGGTCGGTGCTGGTGACGTTGTAGGTGGCAGACAGGGTGTTGGTGGCGGGGTCGAGCGTGACGGTTGAAAAGCTTACGCTGTAGGTGTAGGCCAGCCCCGTGACGGGGTTCTTGTTGAAGTTGGTGCCTTCAGCCACGGTGATGGCCGATGTGGTCAACGCACGGTTGGGCTGGCCCATGGCGGGCACGCTGGATGGGGGGGGGCCAGGCACGATGACGGTGCTGGGGCCCGGCGTGATTTCGGCGTGGAAGCTGCCGTCGCGCTCGGCATCGAACATGAAGGCAGAGTCACCGTCCAGCGTGTTGGGCAGCGTGACGCCATCACTGGCCGTTTGGCCTGCCTGTCCTGCAAACTTATAGTCCGGTATGCCATTGAGCGGCCCCATAAAAGGCGACTGCGCGCTGCCCAGTGCCCCCAGCAGCGGGATGCCGTTGGTGTCGGTGCGGTTGGCCACGGCGGTGAGTTGGTCGCGCAGGCTTTGCAACTGGTTGGCGATGGTGGCGCGCTCGCTGCTGCTGAGCGCGCCGTTGCCAGCATTCACCATGAGCTGGCGGGCTTCCTGCACCAGGCTGATGGCGTCGCCCATGGTGGATTCCGCCTGGGCAATCGCGTTGCGCTGGTTTTCCAGGGCGCGCTGCTCGGTCTGGATGCGGCTGATGCGGGTCAGTGCGCGTTCGGCCTGGGCGGCCGACACGGGGTCGTCGCTGGCACGCACTACCCGCTTGCCCGAGGTGAGGTTCTCCTGCAGGTTGACGAGCGAGGTCTGCCGCGCCGATACGTTGCGGATGGCGTTGTCATACATGTTGGCCGTGCCAACGCGGAAGATCGTATTGCTCATGTCAGACTCCTTCGGAGTGCATCAGAGGCGGCCTCATCGGCCCAGGTTCTGGATCAGCGTGTCAAAGACACTCTGCGCAATTTGCAGCATCTTGGCCGATGCCTGGTAGGCCTGCTGGTACTGCAGCAGCTTGGCGGCTTCTTCGTCCAGGTTCACGCCCGACACCGCCGTGCGATCGTTTTCCAGGTTCACCGCAATCGACTTTGACAGATCGGAGGCAAACAGCGCGCTCTGCGTGCGCGTGCCCACCTGGGCCATGGCGCTGGCGTAGCCGTCACTGAGGGTAGATTCGTCGAACATCTTCACATCGCGCAGGTTCATCAGCGCTGTGGCGTTGCCGGCGTTGCGGGTGTAGTTGTCGCCGTACTGGGCGTCTTTTGCGTTGCCGATGGTGACGGTGTCACCCGCCTTGGGGCTGCCCTTGAGGTTGATCGACCAGCCATCGATGTGGATGGATTGCCCCGAGGTGTAGGCGTACGGCGGCCCAGCCAGCAACTGGGGCGGGTTGGCCGCCATGTCGATGGGCGGATTGGCGTTGCCACTGAGCGTGAATTGCCCGCTGGCATTGAAGGTGAGCACCACGCCACCACCGGTGGTAGCGGGGGGCACCGGGCTGGGCGGCATCGACAGACCGCCGATGCCCGAGTTGACCGCCTGGCCCGTACCGCCATTCCAGGTGATGCCCGTGGCCTGCAGCCCGGCCAGTTGCAGCGTGCCGCTGTTGGACGTGCCCATGGCGGCATTGATCGGATTGGCTACCGCCAGATCGCGGGGCGAATACACCAGCGCCTTCATGTCGCTGGCCGCCGTACCGAAGGGCTTGAACAGCACGCGCTCGTTCGCAGTGCCCGTGGCGGTGAAGTTGAAAGTCAGCCCGTCGATCTGCGTGGTGGCCAGTGTGGCGATGTTGGTGAACGGCGTGGTCTCGCCGTCCGAAAGCCGCACCACCTGCCCGCCCACGCCGGTGGCATCAAAGCGCACTTCGTAGTCCGACGCTGCAAACTCGGTAGGCGAAAAACTGGCGGAGTTCGTGAAGCTGATGGAGCCCACGGCGGTGCCCAGTGTCAGGCCCGGCACGCTGGGGGTGGTGGCAAACAGGGGTTTGCCGGCCACGCCGTCCAGCGTCAGCCCCAGCGTCTGCTGGTAGTTCAGGGTGGTACCGATGGCCAGCGCCATGCGGCCCAGCAGGTTGCGCCCTTCGGCCAGATCGGTGTTGTTGAACCGGAGCAGGCCCGAGATGCTGCCGCCCCCGAGCATGTTTTCGTCCAGCTCAATCTTTGGAGAGCCTGGGCGGGTGAAGAGCAGCTTGACCTGCCCGCTGGACGGGAACGTGCCCGAGTCGCCCACCGCCACCTCGGTGGCCGTGGTGCCCAGCACCAGGGGCTGGCTTCCGCCGACGAACAGGCCAATGGTTCCGTCATCCGCCGGTATCTGCGTGGTTTGCACATACTGGTTGATTTCGCGGATGACCTGCTCGCGCTGGTCCAGCAGGTCGTTGGGGGTTTGCCCGTTGCCTGTGGCGCGTGCAATCTGCTCGTTGATCGCGGCCATCTGCTTGGCCAGGCTGTTGACGGTGTTGGCGCTGTTCTTCAGCTCCTCGGTCACCGTGTACTGGATCTCGTTGATGCGGTCGGCCGAGGTGCGCATGCGCGATGCGGTTTCGTCCATGCGGGTGAGCACCAGGGTGCGCGCCGACAGGTCGGTGGGGGCAGCCACCACGTCCGAGAACGCGTTCATCATGTCGTTGATGGCGGCGCCCAACCCCGTGGGGCCGCCGCTGAAGATCTCCTGCAGCTGGCTCAGCCGCTGCGCGCGCACCGTATCACCTGCGCTCACTGATCCCGCCGCTGCGGCCTGGCGGGTGAGCAATTCGCTCTGGTTGCGCAAGATGGTGCGCACATCCACCCCTTGCCCGATGTAGCCCGCGCCCGAGAATTGCCCCTGCACGGTTTGCAGTGCCACGGTCTGGCGCGAATACCCGGGGGTGTTGACGTTGGCAATGTTGTTGCCTGCCGTCTGCAAGGCCACCTGGTTGGCCATCAGGGCGCGAGCGCCGACGTTGAGCAGTCCCATGATTTACACCGCTTCCATCATGCTTGCGCCTTCTGGGCCCGCAGTGCGCTCTGGATGGCACCGCTGAGTTTTCTGGCGTATTCGGGGTCTGTGGCGTAGCCCGCCTTCTGCAGTTCGGCGGCATAGGCCACGGCAGAGCCAGTGCGGGCCGTGGCCTGGGCTTTTTCGTAGCGGGGGTTGTCGGTGATGAGCCGGGCGTAGTCGCGGAACGAATCTTCGTAAGAGTCGTAGGCGCGGAACTTGGCCACCACCTTGCGGGGCACGCCGTTGATGTATTCGGTGGTGGTGACCTCGGCCACCTTGCCCGTCCAGCCCTTGCCCGCCTTGATGCCGAACAGGTTGAACGAGGTGGAGCCGTCCTTGTTGCGGATTTCGCTGCGGCCCCAGCCGGTTTCGTGGCCCGCCTGGCCCAGCATGAAGCTGGCGGGAATGCCGCTTTCCTTGGCCACGGCTTCGGCCGTGCTGCTCAGGTGCTGCACAAAATCGTCGCGCCCCTTGGGGGCGGGCGTGGTGGTGTTGATGGGGCTGACTGCCCCCTTGGTGGCCACGCCAGCGCGGCCCGTGACTTGCGGCAGGCTCAGCGTGGAAGGCACCGAGAAGGTGGGCTCTGCCACACCCATCTGGCGCGAGAGTTGCCGTGCAATCGCCTCCGACAAGCCCCCAGGCTGCCCAGACATCTGCACCGACAGTTGCTGGTCCAGCATGTCGGTGCCCAGGTCACCCCCGGCGCTGTCGAGCAGGCCCGACTTCATGGTGGCTTCGCGCATGCTCTTGATCAGCTCGCGCATGAACAGCGACTCGAACTGCTTTGCGGCTTCCTTGGCCGCATCGGGGCTGTTTTGCCCCGCTTCCAGCTTGAGGTTGTTGAGCGAGCGCGTGTCCACCGCCAGCGCCTGGCGGGCGCTGCTGGGGGCGGACGAGGGCAGGGTCAGGGCCATGTCAGATCACCTCCAGCTCCGCGTTCAGTGCGCCAGCGGCCTTGATGGCCTGCAAGATGGCCAGCAGGTCCTGCGGCGTGGCGCCCAGCTGGTTCAGAGCACGCACCACATCGGCCAGTTGGGCCGAGGGCGGCATCTGGATGATGGTGCCGGGCTCCTGGTTGATGGTGATGTCGCTCTTTTGCGTGACCACCGTTTGCCCCTGCGACAGCGGATTGGGCTGGCTGATGACCGGGGTGGAACTGATGGTGATGGACAAGTTGCCGTGCGCAATGGCGCACGAGCCCAGCGTGACGGCCTGGTTGAGCACGATGGAGCCGGTGCGGGCGTTGATGACCACCTTGGCCGTGGGCACGCTGTTTTCCAGGGGCAGCTCTTCCAGGTCGGCAATGAAGCCGACGCGGGCGCCGGGGTCCTGCGGTGCGCGCACCTGCACGGTGCGGCCGTCAATGGCCGTGGCCAGGCCGTTGCCCAGCTTGGCGTTGATGGCCTGGGCCACCTTGCGGGCGGTCTGGAAGTCTGACGCGTTCAGGCCCAGGTTGATGGTGTCGCTGTCATGCAGTGGCGTGGGCACGGTGCGCTCCACCTGTGCGCCCTGCGGAATGCGGCCAGCCGCGAGGTGGTTGATCTGCACCTTGCTGCCGCCCGCCGCCGCCCCGGCGCCACCCACCACCAGGTTGCCCTGGGCCAGTGCGTAGACCTCGCCATCGGCACCGCGCAGCGGCGTGGTGATGAGGGTGCCGCCCTTGAGCGACTTGGAGTTGCCCATGGAAGAGACGTTCACGTCCAGCATCTGCCCCGGCTGCGCAAACGCGGGCAGTTGGGCGGTGACGATGACTGCGGCAACGTTCTTGAGCTGCAACTGCGAGGCCGTGCCCGGCGGCAGGGTGATGCCCATTTGCTGCAGGTAGTTGGACATGGCCTGCGTGGTGTAGGGCATCTGCGTGGTCTGGTCGCCTGTGCCGTCCAGCCCCACCACCAGGCCATAGCCGGTGAGCTGGTTGCTGCGCACGCCTTGCACGGCCGCCACTTCCTTGATGCGCAATGCGTGCGCTGCAGGTGATGCCGCCGCCAGCACTGCGGCCAGCAAGAGCCAGAGTGCGCGCAGGCTGCGCGACCAAACGGAGTGAGACGAGGCTTTCATGGCTTCCATTGTGGTCGGCCATGGCAAGAACTAAAACCCAAAAAGAAGCCGGTTCACCGGTCTATTGCCTCGGATGGCGCTGCGCTGCTGGCACGCGCCCAGCGCATGCCCTGCGCGGAGAATTTCAATAAAAATGCCACCTGGCGCTTATGTATCAAGCGCGGGCAGCTATCAAAATATGAGTGATTGGTGGGGCAGGTGCCAGCGGGGCGCGCGACCACCATGGTGTGCCGCACGCGGCCGCTGAGCCTTCATGCCGGCCACGTCAGCGCGCGAGGAGACCGAAGCAGGCCCCGTTCAGAACGGTGTGACCTTGTTGAAGAAGCGGCCCAGCCAGCCCATGGCCTGGGCTTCGCTTTGTGCGCCCCGGCCACGCGATTCCACGCGCACATTGGCCACCTGGGTGGAATTGATGACGCTGCCCGGCTGCATTGCGCGCGGGTCGATGGTGCCGGAGAACCGCAGCACGTCCACGTTCTGGTTTACGCCAATCTGCTTTTCGCCCGCCACCACCAGGTGCCCGTTGGGCAGCACGTCGATCACGGTGGCGGTGATGGAGCCCTGGAAGGTGTTGGCGCTTTCCGTGCCGCCCTTGCCCGAGAAGGTATTGCCCGAGCTGGCGCCCAGGCTGAGCTTGTCGGTGAGGGTGGCCTTGGCGAACGGCAAGGCCTTGACACCGCCGCTGACTTCGGAGTTGCGGTCTACTGTGGACGATGAAGCCTGCTTGGCGGTCACGGTTTCCACGATCTGGATGGTCACCAGATCACCCACCAGCCGCGCGCGCCGGTCTTCGAACGAAGGGCGGTAGCTGGCTGCGCTGTACAGGCTGCCGGTGGCGGGCGCAGGCGCAGCGCGGGGGGCGATGGTGAGCTGCGGCGGGGCGGTGGGCAAGAGATCCACCGGGGGCGGTGGCGACATGCTGGCGCAGCCGGTGGTCAGGGCCACCAGGGCGATGCTGGCGCTGACGGCCAGCGTTCTGCGTGCGGTGCCCTGGGTGCTGAGGGCCATCAGGGTGAATGCGGTGCGGTTCATGGCAGGCTTTCTTCAGGCGGCGCGGGCTCAGAGCTGGCTCAGCTTGGCCAGCATCTGGTCGGTGGTGGAGATGGCCTTGGAATTCATCTCGTAGGCGCGCTGCGTCTGGATCATGTTCACCAGCTCTTCCACCACGTTCACGTTGGAAGACTCCAGAAAGCCTTGCTTGATGATGCCCAGCCCGTTGGTGCCAGGCGTGCCCTGCTGGGGCTGGCCCGAGGCTGCAGATTCCTTGAACAGGTTCTGCCCGATGGGCTCCAGGCCGCCCGCATTCACAAAGCCCGACATGGCCAGGTTGCCCAGAGGCTGGGGCTGGGTGTTGCCCGGCACGGTGGCGCTCACCGCGCCGTCGTTGCTGATGCTGATGTTGGTGGCGTTGGGCGGAATGGTGATGCCGTTGGCCACGGGCAAGCCACCCGAGGTGACCAGGCGGCCCTGGGCGTCCACCTTGAAGGAGCCATCGCGGGTGTAGCCGATGGTGCCGTCGGGCATGGTCACTTCAAAGAAGCCGTTGCCGTTGATGGCCACGTCCAGACTGTTCTTTGACTCTTGCAGGCTGCCCTGCTCGAAGTTGCGGCCAATCGACACCGTGCGCGCGCCCAGGCCCATGTGCAGCCCGGTGGGCAGCTGGTTTTGCTCGGTGGCGGCAGCGCCCACCTGGCGGTAGTTCTGGTAGGCCAGGTCTTCCACGTTGGCAAAGTTGCGCTTGAAGCCGGTGGTGGAGACGTTGGACAGGTTGTGCGAATGCAGATCGATTTTGGTCTGCTGCACGGTCATGCCGGACTTGGCGGTGTAGAGAGCGGTGAACATGGCGTTTTCCTTGAAGGCGGTTCAGCGTGGGCGTGGGGCCGGCGGTCAGCCGTTGAGGCTGAGCAGCTGGGCGGCTGATTTGTCGTTGGTTTCGGCCGTTTGCAGAAGCCGCATCTGTTGTTCGAACTGGCGGGAGGCTGCGATCATGCCGACCATGCTCTCCACCGGGTTCACGTTGGAGCCTTCCAGCGCGCCGCTGAGCATGCGGGCTGCTGCATCGTTGGGCATGGGGTCGCCCGATGCGGTACGAAAAAGCCCATCGTCGCCGCGCTTGAGCGGGTCTTCCGCCGTGGGAGAAGCCAGCTTGAGCCGCCCCACCGCAGCGGGCGGCTGGCCTGCGGCCTTGGCGGTGATGGTGCCATCGGCACCCAGGGTCACTTCGGCGCCCTGGGGAATGTCGATGGGTGCGCCACCGTCAGACAGCACAGGCAGGCCCGAAGGCGTGACCAGCTGACCGGCGGCCGAGACGTTGAAGGAGCCCGCACGGGTGTAGGCCTCCAGGCCATCGAGCCCCTGCACGGCAAACCAGGCATTGCCCATGGCCATGGCGTCCAGGCTGCGCCCGCTGGTCTTGGCCGGGCCAGCGGTGTTGAGGTAACCCGACGTGGCTTCCAGCGCGAACACGCGGGTGGTGGAGCCGTCGCCCTGCATCGGCACCGAGCGGAAGGTGGACATCTCTGCCCGAAAGCCGTTGGTGGACGCATTGGCCAGGTTGTTGACCAGCACCGACTGCCGGTGGGCAGCGGCGTTGGCACCTGTCATGGTGGTGTAGATGATGCGGTCCATAACGCGATGTTCCTTTCAGTTCCCTGCGATCCCGCACGCCTTCCACTGCGCATGCAGCTGGCGCAGCCCAAGCCAGCGCAGCCGCGCAAGGGCCTGAGCCGGCCGCACCGCCCCGCCGCGCTGGGTGCGTCCCGCTCCCGTAGCGCGCAGCGCGTAGAGAGAGGGGGAAGGCGCGAAGCGACTCAGGGGGTGTCTCATCTCAAGTTCACCAGGGTGGACAGCACCTGGTCTTGCGTCTTGATGGTCTGTGCATTGGCTTGGTAGGCGCGCTGGGCGGTCATCATGTTGACCAGCTCTGCCGTCAGGTCCACGTTGGATTCTTCGAGCGCACCCGAGCGCAGCGAGCCGAAGTTGCCGTCGGTGGCGGTGCCCTTGACGGGTTGGCCCGACTCGAAAGTTTCCACCCAGTTGTTCCCGCCAATCGAGGCCAGCCCCTGGGTGTTGCGGAAACTGGCCAGCGCCAGCTGCCCTTCGGCACGGGTGACGCCGTTGGAGTAACGCGTCATGATCATGCCGTTGTTTTCGATGTTGATGCCCGTCAGCTGGCCAGACGTGTAGCCGTCCTGCGTCAAGTCTGAAACGGCGAACTTGGTGCCGAAATGGGTGACCTTGTTAAGGTCCAAAGTGACTGGGAAGGCGGACGGCGCCGGGTTGCTGCCCGCTGCATTGGGGCTGTTTGGGTTGCTAGGGCTTGGGTTCACCAGCAGGCTTAGCTCGTAGGACTGGTTGGTAGCCGGTGGTGGAGCTGGATTGGCAGCCGTCGGTGGGTTGGGGATGGGTGGAGTAAAGGTTCCCCCGGTAACGGGAACACCGGTCGCGTAGTCAACCAAGTTACTTTTCAGTCGTGCCGAAGCGACGAGCGTGTTAGCGGGCTTGTCGGAGTAGGTGAAGTCCCAAGCCGCCTTGGGGTCTGTAAAGGTCAGCTTGGTTTCGCGGATAGCAAAGACGCCTTTGTCGTCGGCGCCGTAGTACTTGTAGGTGAATTCTGTAGGGAAATCGTCTATCTGCGTTTTTGTCTTGTCTGCGTTGGGAATGGATGTTGCACTCGCGATCGGCTCGATCATGGCAACGGTATTTCCGTTCTCGCCAGCAATCATGCGGCCCGCGATCGATGGAACCGTTGCTGGCGAGGTGGTAAGGTCGTCCAGCTGGGTGTAGATGTCCCATGTGTTCGCACCGCTTTTCTCGAAGTACAGGTTCTGCGACGTCGCTACACCCTGGCTGTCATACACATTGATCGATGTGCCGTAGGTGGTGCGTGGCGTGGCGGGTACGGGTGGTGTGGCGGCCTGGTCGCCAGCGGCATTGGTGGCGCGCGCATCCAAGTTGAATGCGGCGCTGATCTTTTCGGTTTGCTTGGCGGGAATGGGCTGCGATGTGGGGAACACCATGGGCACGGGTTCCGTGCTGGTGCGCTGGCCTGTGACGGGGTTGACGGTGTAGCCCAGGATTTGGGCGCCATCGTTGGTGACCATGTTGCCCACCTTGTCGAGCTTGAAATTGCCCGCGCGGGTGTAGGCCTGGGTCTGGTCCGGCAGCTTCAGCATAAAGAAGCCATTGCCGTTGATGGCCACGTCCAGGTTATTGCCCGTGATGTTCAGATTGCCCTGGGTGAACTGCTGGGCTACGTTGGCCGTCTCCACCCCGATACCGGCGCTGGAGCCACCGGCCGAGCCGATGGCAGAAGCCACCATTTCCGCAAACTCCGCGCGCGAGGCCTTGAAGCCCACGGTGTTGGAGTTGGCGATGTTGTTGCCGATCACGTCCAGATTCTTGCTGGCGGCGTTCAGGCCGGAGAGGCCTTGTTGAAAACTCATGGTGTTCTCCTGGGAGGGCGGTGTGTTCGATGCGGTCGTGGGAAATGCCGGTCGTCAGACCATGGCCTTGATGTCGGTGTAGCGGATGGCCTGGCCGTTTGAGAGGTTCAGCATCAGCTGGCCGTCCTCGGCGCCTGCGGCGACCACCTTCGACAGGGCCAGCGAGGTGGTTCCCACCTGGGTGTTGCCGTTGAGTGCCGTGACCCGGAAGCGCAGCCCATCGGTAGAGCCCGCGTATTTGCTGCTGTCCCAGTTGAACAGGCGCCGGCCCGCGCCCTGGCCGCCCATGTCCACGGTGTCTACGACCTGGCCGTTGGCGTTGACGATCTCCACCTTCACACTGGTGGCGGCAGAGGCCAGCTCGAAGCCTCCCTTGCCCGTCTTGTCGTCAATGGTGACGGTAGAGCCTTCGGTCAATACACTGCGCCCCACCAGGGCGGTGCCCTGCATGACCTGCAGCGAATTGAACTGCGCGGCCATGCTGGCCATGGTCTGGTTCAGCTGCTGGATGCCGGTCACCGTGTTGATCTGCGCCATTTGCGATGTCATCTGGGCGTTGTCCAGAGGATTCATCGGGTCCTGGTTATTCAGCTGCGCCACCAGCAGTTTCAGAAACCGGTCCTGCGCGGCTGCGGGGTCGGTGTTGGCGTCAGAGGCCTTGGTGCTGCCCGTGGTGGTGCCAGCGGTGGCTTGGGTGGGGCTGATGATCATGCGGATCTCTCCTGGATGCCGGGTCGGTTACTGGCCAATTTGCAGGGTCTTGAGGAGCAGCGACTTGGCTGTGTTCATGACCTCGACGTTGTTCTGGTACGAGCGCGAGGCAGAAATCATGTTGACCATTTCTTCCACGGCGTTCACGTTGGAGTGGTTCACGTAGCCCTGCTCGTCGGCCAGGGGGTGCGCGGGGTCGTGCACCTTGCGTCCGGGCGCATCGCTTTCCTTGATGGACGACACACGCACGCCTGCGGCACTGTCGGTACCCATGGGTGTGGTCTGGAAAACCACTTGCCGGGCCTTGTAGGCCTTGCCGTCCGGGCCTGCCACGGCGTCTACGTTGGCCAGATTGCTGGCCACCACATTCAGGCGCTGCGACTGCGCGCTGATCGCGCTGCCAGACACATTGAAGATGGAGAACATGGACATGGTGTGCCTCGTTGGGTGGTGTTTGCGCTTACTGGCCCTGGATGGCGCTGAGCATGGTCTTGGCGTTGCCGTTGATGAAGCGCAGGGTGGCTTCGTAACGCACCGCGTTGTCCACAAAGTTCGCGCGCTCGCGGTCCAGATCCACCGAGTTGTTGTCTAGCGCAGGTTGGGTCTGCACGGCATAGCCGAGCTTGCCGGGGCCGCCCAGGGTGGAAGCCGAGCCCGAGCCGGTGGTGGTGGCGCGGAAATGCCGGGGGTCCGAGGTGGCGGTGCTGACTGCGGGCCCCTTGTCTCCGTTCAGAACGGACTTCACATCCGTGCCTGCAGGCGCTTTGGTGGCTTCGCGCAAGGTGCTGGCAAAGTCAAAGTCCCGCGCAACGTAGCCGGGGGTGTCTGCGTTGGCAATGTTGCTGGCAATGATGCGCTGGCGCTCGGCGCGCAAAATCAGCGCGTTGCCCTGAAAACCCAGCTGGTTGGTCATCTTGTCAAGCATGGTTGCCTCACATCCTGTATCGCTTGGCGCCTGGGCCCGGAGCGGGCTTTGGCGTGGTTCGATTATGGAAATGGCAGGTTTTTTCTAAAGCCCGAAGAACGCGGAAATGGCTGCGCAGTTTCGGGTTTTGCAGGTTGCGATGCCGTCCTATAGTGACGGCGTTGGAATGGGTCTGCGGCCCCTTGCCCGCCAAAGCCGCCCTCGATCTTGACTGCGTGATTGCCCCGGGCTTGGCTGCTGTCATCAAACCATTCCACCGCGGCGCAGCGGGTTGGCGCCATTACTGGAGAGTGCTCACCATGCCGTCCCTTTCATTTTTTCGTTGTGCTTGGCTGGCCCTGTCGGCTTTTGTCTTTGCGGGCGCCGCACAGGCGCAAGCTGTGGCCGATCCGGCCGCAGAGCTCGGCGCGCTCACCCAGCGCTGGCTGGACGACGCCCTGACCCGCAACCAGGCCCCCGGCGCCACGCTGCGCATGGAGGTGAGCGTGGGCACCCTGGACAGCCGCCTGCGCCTGGCCCCTTGCAGTCGTGTGGAACCCTATCTGCCTGCAGGCTCGCGCCTGTGGGGGCGCACCCGGTTGGGTTTGCGCTGCGTGGAGGGCAGTTCCGCCTGGAATGTGTTCCTGCCTGTCACCATCAAGGCCTGGGGTCCGGCCTGGGTGCTCACGGGCAATGTCGCCCCCGGCGCGGTGCTGACGGCCAACGATGCAGCCCAGGCGGAAGTCGACTGGGCCGCAGACGCTGCGCCGGTGCTGGCAAACCCAGAGGCGTGGCTGGGCCAAACGGCCACGCGCCAATTGATGGCCGGGCAGGCCTTGCGCCAGTCCATGGTCAAAGCCCCCAGCCTGTTCAAGGCCGGCGCCCAGGTGCGTGTGTCAGCCCAGGGCCCGGGTTATGCTGTGACCTCTGCAGGTCAAGCGCTGTCTGCCGGCTCTGTCGGGCAGACTGTGCGCGTGCGAATGGACAATGGTCGGATAGTGAGCGGCATTGTTTCCGAAGATGGAACGGTGACTATCACTCTTTGAGGATTTGCCCGCATAAACACCTAAAGTCCTGCGAAAACGGGTCGAAAACATTGCTACTGAGCCCCACATCACCGGGGTGGTGGAGAGAGCGATGAAGATAGGTCAAAAACCGGAACTCCCGGGCGCATTGGCGCAGACAGGGCTTGCCAAGCAAGCCAAAAGTCCAGCCCCAGCAGCCGAAGGGGTGGCGAAAGGCGCTGCAGCTGCGTCGGCCGCCGGTGTGCCTGTCACCGTGTCTGGCTCGGCCCGGGCACTGGAGCAGCCCGGCCGCACGTCCAGTGAATTTGATGCCAAGCGGGTCAGCGAAGTGCGCGCAGCGATTGGCAATGGCACGTTCAAGGTCAACGCAGAGGTGATTGCAGACAAAATGCTGTCCGGCGCCCAAGAAATCTTTTCCCGTTCGCGCGGCTGAGCACCAGATCCATCGGGCTTGGGCTAGCGCATCTCCACCATGTCGTTAGAAGAAGCCCTCACCGCTGTAGAGCAACACATTGAACAAGTTTCAGGGGCCTTGCTGTCCCTGGATGCCCCTGCGCTGGAGATCGCCAGCACTGCGCTGCGCGACGCAGCCGCTCGATTTACCTGGGTGCTGGAGCAATCCAAAGGCATTTCCGCCGCCCAACTTCCCCCTCAGTTTGAAAAACGGCTGGCCGCCATTGGCCAGCAACTGGCCGTCCAACGTGACAACCTGGCCCGTGTATCCGTGATCACCGACCGGCAAGTCGCCGTGGTGGTTCCCCAGGCGGGCAGTGCCCAGTCGGCCACCTACGGCAACCCCCAAGCTGGCCCGAGCAAGGCGGGCGCGGTGGCGCGAATCTACCGTTCGGCAGGCTGAGTTTCTTGCACGTGCGTTGCCTGTACTTCGCAGGCGTGGGTATCCCGTCCCTGGCGACCTGCAGTTGTGGCGCGCGGCGGGCCAATTTCAATTGGAATAGTTTGCTATAAAAACAATAGCTTCCAGCGCTTGCCTATCAAGCGCTAGAAGCTATTTTTATTGCAAACCCTGCGGGGTGGCGTCAGTGGCTGCGCATTTTGGCGCGCAGGCGTGCGATGGACTGGCTGTGCAGTTGGCACACGCGCGATTCGGTCACGCCGAGCACGGCGGCAATTTCCTTGAGGTTCATGTCGTGCTCGTAGTACATGCCCATGATGTATTGCTCCCGCTCGGGCAAGCTCTTGATGGCGTTGACGAGTGAGGCCCGCAGGCGCTGGTCGCGCAGCAGCTCTGCCGGGTCCGCCCCGGCGTCGGCAACGTGGCGGTCCAGTAAACCGTCTTCGTCGTCCCCGCCATGGGTCATGTCTTCCAGGTACACCAGTTGGGTGCCGCGCACTTTGCTCAGCAGGCTTTGGTACTCGGCCAGGCTCAGTTCCATCTCGGCGGCGATTTCTGATTCGAGCGGGCTGCGCCCCAGCTTTTGCTCCAGACGGTGCAATGCGTGCTCAATGTCTTTCTGGCTTTTGCGCGAACTGCGCGACATCCAGTCGCTCTCGCGCAACTCGTCGAGCATGGCCCCGCGGATGCGCTGGCTGGCGAAGGTTTCGAACTGCACTCCCTGGGCGGTTTCGTAGCGCGAGAGGGCTTCCGCCAGGCCCATCATGCCCACCTGGATCAGGTCGTCCAGCTCCACATTGGGAGGCAGCTTCGCAATCATGTGGTGCGCAATCCGTCGAACCAGCGGAACATGCTGGCGGATCAGCGCATCACGATCGAGCTGGCCTTTGGCGGTGTACATCACAGATCAGTGTCTCCGGATGGGTTGTGCAGATACTTCTGAAAAACCCTTCAAACTGCCCGAGGACAAGGTGCCCTGCGGCCCATGGATGGTGCCCGCGTTTTCCAGCAGTTGCAAGGCCAAGCGTTGAACGTCGTGGGGGTTATTGGCCGACACGGTGGCGGTGCGCACGCGCCCGCCCAGATGACGCTCGGCACAGTCCTGCAGCGTTTGCAAGGCTCCCAGCACTTTGCGTCGTTCGGCGGGTGTATCGGTTTGCAGCACAGACGCCACTGTACAGGGCAACCCCGTGTGCGTGGCGATGTGCTTGAGGCTTTTGTAGCAAGAGAGCACCCCGGCCGAACCACCCTCCATCACCGCCAGCGGAATGGTGCTGGTATGGGTGAGCAACGGTGCCAGCAGGCCCGCAGGCGCGTGCAGCACCAGCATGCCGTAGGCGCGGAAATAGGGCTGCAGGCTCTGCAAAGGCGGTGTGCCCTCGCTGTAGGCCTGGCGTTGCAGCTGGAGCATGCCCCGGGCTGCAGGCAGCACCGCCACCGAGGTGACCGATGCGCTGGCATTCAGCCCATCGTTCCAGGGGGCTTGCAGCAGATGGCTGAGGCCGGGGGATTCATCGGTTTCCAGCGCTGTGCCGTCCAGCACCGCCACCGGGTATCCCAGGCGCTGCAGGTTGGCGCAGATCTGCCAGAGCATTTCCAGGCCGCTGGAAGCACGCTCCTGGCTGGCCACCGCCAGCACACGCAACTGCGCCTGGGGTGTGAAGCTGTTCAGGCCCGCCGCTTGGTGAAAACCGGTATCAAGCATCAACCAGTCCTTTCTCGCTCAGGGCCTCAGGCGCGTTCGAGAAGTAGTAGTTCAGCTCCACCGACTTGGGGTCGAAAGCGGATTTGACGGGTGCACGCATGGATGCGCTGATGAGCTTGTGCGCCTCGGCGGCTTCCCAGTCTTCGGGTACGCGCTGGCCGTTGGTCACACCGCGCAACACCATCTGGTGGCGGATGAGGGCGTCGATAGAGGGGCCGAGCTTCACGGCTTCGTCCACCTTCGACAGGATGGCCTGCTGCGAGCCCGCGGTCTTGAACGAGGTCAGCACATCGTCCAGCGTGTCGCCGTGGCAGCCTGCATTGAGCACCAGCAGGCGGTTCACATGGGGCAAGTCCAGCACGTCCAGCATGCTGCGCTTGCGGGGGTCGCGTGGTGCCACGCCGGTGGTGTCGATCAACACCATCTTCTTGCCGCTGAGCAGACCCAGCAGGTCTTGCAGCGCGGCACGGTCATGGGCCAGGTGGGCCACGATGCCCAGCATGCGGCCATAGGTGCGCAGTTGTTCATGGGCACCCACGCGGTAGGTGTCCAGCGTGATCAGGCCCACGCTGCCAGGGCCGTGCACGCGGGCGCACAGTGCAGCCAGCTTGGCCGTGGTGGTGGTCTTGCCCACACCGGTGGAGCCCACCAGGGCAAAGATGCCGCCTTGCTCGTACAGCGGTACGTCGTGCTCGTCAGTCTTGAGGTTGCGCTCCAGCACTTCCATCAGCCAGCGCACGGAGTCACCGGCGGACAGGTCTTCGGGCAGACGTTCCAGCACGGCGCGCGCCAGGGCGGGCGAGTAACCTGCGCGAATCATCTTCAGCATCAGGTTGGACTGGATGGGGTTTTGCTTGGCCTGCCCCAGCCATGCCATGGTGTTGAAGCGGTCCTCAATCATCTCCTTCATGGCGTGCAGCTCGTTCATCAGGCTTTGCTGCTGGGCCATGGAGATGGCGGCCGCTGCGGGCTCGGCCTTGCGCCGTGGCGCGGGCTCGGGCAGGTCCATGGGGATGGAGCGCAGGGGGTTGTGGCGCACCACGGCAGGGGCAGCAGGGCGCTCGCGGGGGAAGTCACGGTCCTGGTCGCGGCTGCGCTCGGCAAAGGTGGGCGGCGTGGAGGGGCCGTTCATGGCTTCATGGCGGCGGCGCAGCATGCGCTCGCGCACGTAGTCCTGGAACGACAGTGTGCTCATTGCCAGCTGTTCGGTGTCTTCTTCCACCGGGTTGTGGCGGCTGGCGGGGGCCGCCATCTGTGTAGCGCGGGGTGCTGCACGGTGGTTGTTCTTGCCGCCGAGCCGGTCGTCATCGTGGGGGCGCGAATCCTGGAAATCGCGGCCACCTTGTGGTGTGGGGCTGCCCGAGCCTTGGGCCGCGCTGTCCAGCGCAGACAGGGTGTCTTCGGCGGTTGCCACCACTTCCACACCGTTGGCGGTGGGCCGGTTGGACAGGATGAGGGTGCCCTCGCCAAAGGCCATGCGCGCCTTGGCCAATGCCTCGCGCGAGGTGGGGGCGGTAAAGCGTTTGATGTTCATGCTGATGCACCTCTGAGAATGGGCCCAATCCGGATGGTGTGGGTCTCGGGAATTTCACTGTGCGCAAGCACCTGCAGGCGGGGGGCGACACGGCGCACCAGGCGGGAGATGGCATTGCGAATTTGGTCTGGCACCAGCAGGCAGGCGGGCAAACCCATTTCTTCCTGCTTCAGGGCCACTTCGGCGGCCTTCTGGGTCAGGATGTCGGCCACACCGGGGTCCAGCGCGGGACCAGCGGCATTGCCCAAGGCCTGTACCAAGAGGCGTTCCAGTCCAGGCTCGATGGCGATGACGTTGAGTTCGCGGGTGGGGCCGTAGATCTGCTGGACGATGGCGGGCGACAGTGCAATGCGCACGCGCCGTGCCAGCTCCACAGGGTCGGACACCGTACCAGCGTGCTCGGCCAGGGTTTCGATGATGGTGCGGATGTCGCGGATGTGCACAGACTCTTCCAGCAGCAGCTGGAGAACTTTCTGGAACGTTGCGATCGACACCATTTTCGGAACCACTTCTTCGATGAGCTTGGGGGCCAGCTTGCCTACGTGTTCCACCAGTTGCTGGGTTTCGGTGCGACTGAGGAGCTTGGCTGCCTGGACTTGCATCAAGTGTGACAAATGCGTCGCCATCACGGTTTCTGAATCAACGACGGTAAAACCCGCCATTTGTGCCGCTTCCTTTTGGCGATCGTCAATCCAGTGTGCTGGCAGGCCGAATGCAGGGTCGGTGGTGGGGGTGCCGATCAGGGGTGTGGTGATGCCGCCGGGGTTGATGGCCAGGAACATGCCGGGGAAGGCCTCGCCTTCGCCCACCACCACGCCGCGCAGGGTGATGCGGTAGGCGCTGGGCTTGAGTTCCAGGTTGTCGCGCACATGCACGGCAGGGGGCAGGAAACCCACTTCCTGCGCAAACTTGCGGCGCACGCCCTTGATGCGGGTGAGCAGGTCGCCCTGGCGGTTCTTGTCCACCAGCGAGATCAAACGGTAGCCCAGTTCCAGGCCCAGCAGGTCGATGGGCTGCAGGTCGTCCCAGGTGGCTTCGCCATCGGTTGTGGGTGGTGCGGGTGGGGCCTCGGGTTCGGCGGGGGCTTGCTGGCGCTGGTACAGCGTCCACGCGCCATAGCCAAACGCGGTGCCAATCACCAGAAACACGATGTGGGGCATGCCGGGAATCAGCCCCAGCATGATCAGAATGCCGGCCGTCACGCCCAGCACGCGGGGCGACATGAAGAGCTGCTGCACGATCTGGCGGCCCATGTCGTGCTCTTTGCCGACGCGCGACACCACCATGGCGGCGGCTACGGAAATCAGCAGGCCAGGAATCTGGGCAACCAGCGCATCACCGATGGCCAGCAGGATGTAGCTGTCGGCGGCTTCCTTGGCCGTGAGGCCGTGTTGCAGCACGCCAATGGTGAAGCCGCCCACGATGTTGATCAGCAAAATCAGGATACCGGCCACGGCATCGCCGCGCACGAACTTCGAGGCACCGTCCATGGAGCCGAAGAAGTTGGCTTCTTCTCCCACCTCAGCACGGCGGCGTTTGGCTTCTTTCTCGTCAATCAGGCCAGCATTCAAGTCCGCGTCCACAGCCATCTGTTTGCCTGGCATCGCATCCAGGGTGAAGCGCGCTGACACTTCGGCAATACGCTCGGCACCCTTGGTCACCACGATGAAGTTGATGACCACCAGGATGGCAAACACGATCAGACCCACGGCAAAGTTGCCACCGATCAGAAAGTGGCCAAAGGCCTCAATCACTGCGCCTGCTGCGCCAGGGCCGGTGTGACCTTCCAGCAGCACCACGCGGGTGGAAGCCACGTTGAGCGACAGGCGCATCAGCGTGGTCAGCAGCAGCACCGATGGGAAGGCTGCGAAGTCCAGCGGCCGGATCATGTAGGCCGCGACCATCATCACCATCAGGGCAACGGCGATGTTGAGGGTGAAGAAAGTGTCCAGCAGCCATGCGGGGATGGGCAGCACCATCAACGCCAGAATGGCCACGACCAGCAGGGGGGCAGACATGCCTTGCAGAACCGAGGTGTTCTTGCCCGCCCACAATTTCAGGTAGTTGACGGAGGTGTTCATGCAGATTCACCTTTGGCCTGGGCCGAAAGCTTGTTGTGTGGATCGAGTTCTGGCGGTACGTACGGTTCGACCAGCTCGCCGGGCATGCGGCCCTGGCCGCGCATGGCTGCCTTGAGCCGGTAAACATAGGCCAGCACCTGGGCTACCGCGGTGTACAGGGTGGCCGGAATGGGTTGGTCCAGCTCGGCGTGCGCATACAAGGCGCGCGCCAGCATGGGCGACTGCAGCACCGGGATGTCGTGGCCCTTGGCCAAATCGCGAATGCGCATGGCCACCAGGTCGGTGCCGCGCGAAATCACCTGGGGGGCTGACATGGTGGCTTCGTCGTACTTGAGTGCCACGGCATAGTGGGTAGGGTTCATCACCACAAAATCAGCCTTGGGCACAGCGCTCACGCTGGCTCGGTCGGCCAGCTCGCGTTGCTTTTGGCGGATGCGGCCTTTGGTGTGGGGGTCGCCTTCGGCTTCCTTGTGTTCTTTCTTGACTTCTTCGTGGGACATCTTGAGGCCCGATTTGAAGAAGAAGGCCTGCAGCGGAATGTCGATCAGTGCGGCCAGAAAGACCACCAGCAGCAGCATGCTGACCCCGGTGGTGAGCCATTCGGCCATGGCGCGAATGGCGCTGGTGGAAGGTTGCAATACCAGCATCGCAATGCTCTCGATGCTGTTGCCCATGTACTTCCAGGCCACAAAAGCCAGGATGGACGTCATGAGCACCATCTTGGCCACGTTGGCCAGTTGCTGCTTCGCAAACAGGTTGGTGAAGCCCGTGATGGGGTTCAGGCGGTTGAACTGCGGCGTGATGGGCTTGGTGCTGAAGATCCAGCCACCCGCGCCGATGGCGCTGATGACGGCTGCCATGCTGGTCAGCACGGCAAATACCACGCTGGCGACCAGCCCCACCATGACCACGGCTTGCATGCGTTCGAGCATGCTGCCCGGTGTCATGACCGTACGCGAGTCGAAAACGAGCTGTTGGCTCAGGGCCTTCTGCAGGTGATCCATGAGCGTGGGGGCCAGGACCAGAATGCTGGCAGCCCCCGCACCCAGGATGGCCAGGTGGGACAAGTCGCGCGAGCGCGCACCTTGGCCATCTTCGCGCGCTTGTTGTAGCTTGCGCTCCGTGGCGGGTAATTCTTTGTCTTGGCTGGAGTCCATGATGGCATGACGGCTGGGTCATGCCATTGTCGTAAGCAGCTCGGAAATCTAAAGGCGGAAAAGGGGCCGCTGGGGCAATGCCGCTCAGTTAAGTCTGAGCGGCATTTTTTTGACGGGATACTGGGTCTTGGTCATACGAACCTCACGCGGATACCGCCTGTGGGATCTGCGAGGCGGCAGCACGAAGCGGCGGATGTTCTTTCTCATGGCCGCAAGCTTGGCCGGGATGGCCCCAGGGGTGTGTGATCCTGAACTCCACAGCCACTCATCCACGATGTAGCGCAGCGCCGTGATGAAGCTGATGCGACAGGGCTGCACTTTGGCCTCGTCTGCGATGCGCGTGATCTCCAAGCGGATCAGGTTGTACATCAGCAAGGTTGCCCACAGCTCTTGCTTGACCCCATCGGGTTGCTGGCTGCGCAACGTCATCGCCTGGCCCAGCATGTCCGTCTTCATCTCTCCATAGGCCAGCTCAATCTCCCAGCGTTCGTGGTACAGCGCGAACACCTCCTCGGCCTTGTAGCGTGCCGGATCCATCAGGGACGTGAACAAGGTTCTGGGTTTGCCATCGAGTTCACGGGTGATGGCGCGCACCTCCCACGTGAGCGGCAAGCCGGGGTCTTTCTTGCGAGCTTGGGGCGAGACCTTCATGCGCAAGCTCACATCGCCAGGGCCATGCGTTTGCACCACCTCGCCCCTGAGTCCGGCACGCGCAGGGATCAGCCAGTGACGTCCCTGGCGGTGTTGCAGCGGCCACAGCAGACTTGCCGAGTAAAACCCTTTGTCCACAATCACCAGCGAGTCAGGCGGCAACTTCGGCCACAAGCGTTCAGCCAATGCGTACTCACTGGTGTCGTAGGCATCCAGGCTGGCATCTACCAATAAACGAGCTCTGGCATCGAGCAAGCAGGCCATGCGCACCAGGGGGAAGGGACTTTGGTGGTCTGCGTGGTTGCGCTGGCAACCAAAGTGCTGGCGGTTGTCTTGTGTGTCGGGGGTACGCCAGACCACGCCATCCAATGCGTACAGCGCCAAGCCTTGCCAGCGGTGGCGAGCGGCCTGCTGGTGCGCCCAATGGGCAGCAGTGTGGCGAAACAGCCATTGCAGGGGCTCACTGCCCAGCCGTTGGCGCGCCTGGCTCAGCGCGCTGGAGCTGATGGGTTCATTGTGCTGCCCAGGCAGTGCCAGCTCCAGTACCTCGGCCACGTTCACGATGGAGCGGTCTCTAAGCAAGGCCACACCCAATACCAGCCAAAGTGCCTGCTCCATGGGCAGTCGCCGCTTGCGCAGCGTGGCTACACCCGTCATCTGCAAGGCCTGTTCAATCCACTGCTGGGGTATGTTGCTTTGAACGACACCCCATTGTTCGGGGCTCGCAAACTCATGGGTATCGTTCAGGTACTCTTGCAGCAGCATTGGCTATCGCTTGACCTCTATGGCCAAAGCTCAATTGATCAAGCCTGCACTGTACAAACAACAAAGACCCCGAAGGGCCTTTGCTTAACTTACTGGCATTGGCCGCTGGGGCCCCTTATTCAGGCATCGCAGAATGCTGCCAGGATCAGAATCCCAAACTGGCGAGAAGATCGTCCACCTGGGATTGATCGGTCACGATGTCCGGGGTGTTTTCGGGATCCACCACCGGGCCTTGCAGCTTGGCTGGCTCTGGCGTGGGTACGGCGACCTGGGCATTTGCTGGGGCCGTCTGGATGAGTAGCTGTACCAGTTGATCTTCGATAGTTGCCGCCAGATTCACCACCCTGGCAATCACCTGGCCTGTCAGGTCATGGAAGTCCTGCGCCATCATGATTTCGGTCAGGTGAACGTCGGCTTCTTTCGTGACGCGTTCCACGTCGGTCAGGAAGTTGAAGATTTCACCCTTGGCAACCGCGGCGACCGGGTCTTTGACCAATGAATCCACCACACGCCGGGTTTCCGAGGCGATGAAGTCGTGCTGGGCCTTGGCTAGTTCCACCCGGCTGAGCACCTTTTCGGCGGCTTCGCCAGTCAACCGCGCAATGTAGGAAAGGCGGCTCTGGGCATCGGGCAACTCACCCATCGAGCCCCGCAGTTTTTCCGCAAAGCCCAGTTCGTTCAGCGCATCGTGGAGCTGCCGGGTCAGCTGTCCGATCTTGTGATGGATATCTGTTGCCGGCTCCGGTGGGGTGATTTCTGGCGTGTCCATGGCTTCACAGTCCCATTTTCTTGAGGATCAGCAGAACTTTTTCTTCCAGAGTGGCTTTGGTGAACGGCTTGACGATGTAGCCCGCAGCGCCCCCTTGGGCGGCGGCAACAATGTCTTCCTTGCGCGCCTCGGCGGTAACCATGAGAACCGGCAGGTGCTTGAGCTTGTCGTCTTTTTTGATTTCAGATAGCAGCTGAAAGCCATTCATGTTCGGCATGTTGATGTCGGTGACGACAAAATCAAATTTGCCATTGCGCAGCTTGTTGAGCGCAACGACGCCATCTTCTGCCTCATCAGCGTCTGCGAACCCGCTTTCCTTGAGCAGGTTGCGAACGATGCGGCGCATGGTGGAGAAGTCGTCAACGATAAGAAAGCGAAGGGCTGTGGTCACGTGGGACCCTTTCGGTCGAAATGTCTGATATTGTCAAGTGCGGCAGGTTTTGTGACAAGGTGTAACGTCTACCTGCCCTCCTCGGGATTTTCCTGCTTTTCCATCGACAGTTCAGTCGATGTTACGGTGGGAGTCCCTTTCCCCATGAGTCTTTCTTCAGCTTCACGGGTTAATACCGTGATGGTAATGCGGCGGTTGGCGGCAGACCGCGGGTTGCCTGGTTCTAGCGGATCGCTGGCTGCGAGCCCCACGACCCGTCCCAGTTTGGCATCTGGCATGCCGGCCGCCACCAGTTCCCGGCGGGTGGCATTGGCCCGGTCGGAAGACAATTCCCAGTTGCTGTAGCCACGGTCGCTGTTGCTGTAGGGCACGGCATCGGTGTGACCGGCAAGGCTCACGCGGTTTTCCACACCGTTGAGGGCCGCACCAATTTCCCGAAGAATGTCGCGCATGTAAGGCTTGACCATGGCGCTGCCGCTGTCGAACATCGGGCGGTTTTGATCGTCCACGATCTGAATTTGCAGGCCATCCGGCGTCACATCGATGCGAATTTGCGACTTGTATTCGTTCAGGCGCGGGTTTTCCGTGATCAGCGCGTCGATTTTGGCTTGTAGTGTCTTGATGCGCTGGGCATCTTGCTTGGCGCGCTCGGCTCTGGCGGTGTCAATGCTCTGGCGGCGCGCTTTTTCCGAATCTGTATCAGAGCGCCGCACCTGCCCGTGCGCTTTCGAAAGGTCGTTGCCCCCACCCGGGATGACGCTGGAGCTGTTGCCCGAACCATCTCCACCGGCCATGGCCACTTTGAGTGGAGAACTGAAATAGTCTGAAATGCCCTGCAGCTCACCCTTGGCGGTAGAGCCCAGCAGCCACATCAGCAGAAAGAAGGCCATCATGGCCGTCACAAAGTCGGCGTAGGCGATCTTCCACGCGCCGCCGTGGGCGGCATGGCCGCCCTTCTTGACGCGCTTGATGATGATGGGTTGAAGTTTCTTCTCTGCCACAGCGCAATCCGGTTACTTCTTGCCCTTCACGTGGCCTTCCAGCTCTGAGAACGTGGGGCGGTCTGTCGAGAACAGCACCTTGCGGCCAAACTCAATCGCTGTGGCCGGGTTGTAGCCCTGCATGCTGGCAAGCAACGTGGATTTGATGCACTGGAATTCCTTGGCGGCATCTTCGGTCTTTTGCTCCAGCAGGCCGCCCAGCGGCTCAACAAAACCGTAGGCCAGCAAGATCCCCAGAAACGTGCCCACCAGCGCCGAGGCGATCATGCCGCCCAGCACTGATGGGGGCTGCCCCACCGAGCCCATGGTGTTCACCACCCCCAGCACCGCAGCCACGATACCAAACGCAGGCAGAGCGCCGGCCAGGCGGGCAATGGCCGCCACCGGGGCATGGGCTTCTGCATGGTGGGTGTCGATTTCGGCGTCCATGAGCGCTTCGATCTCGTGCGAGTTCAGGTTGCCAGACACCATCATGCGCAGGTAGTCGGTGGTGAACTCGATCACATGGTGGTCATTGCCCACCACGGGGTATTTCTTGAAGATTTCGGATTCGTGGGGCGCTTCCACGTCTTTTTCAATCGCCATCAGGCCTTCTTTGCGGGCTTTCTGAAGAATTTCGTACAACATCGCCAGCAGTTCCATGTAGCGTGCCTTGGTGTACTTGCTGCCTTTGAGCGCCTGCGGAATCGCTTTGAGCGTGGCCTTGAGCACCTTGGGCTGGTTGTTGACCACAAACGCGCCCAGGGCACTGCCCCCGATGGTGATCATCTCAAAGGGAAGGGCTTTCAGGATGACCTGGATATTCCCGCCGTGAACGATGTACACGCCGAAGATACAGACCATGCTGACGACGTAGCCGATGATGACGAACATAGGACGGAAGTGCGAGAGTGTGAAGCGGCGCTCTGAATGTAACTTAATGAATAACTGCTTAGTCGTGATGCGGGGGGGTCAACGTTTAATTCCTATGGATGTGGCTTTCCAAGCATTTGGATTTGCCGTGAGATTTTTTAGGGCGCTATTTTGGATGGGTCTATGGGGAGAAAAAATATTTCGCTCCCAGATGCTTGATGCCGTCTTCGGTAAGCGTACTTTTACTGGCAACGGCCCATAAATCAAAATGGTCTGGGCGGCCCAAGGTTCCGACACTGACGAATCCGGAGTTCAGCAACGTGCCACGGAGAACATCTTCGGTAAATCCGCAGCGGTGTGCCATATACAAGTTGCCTTGGGCCATGGGCAGGCGCCAGCCATACAAGATGTCTATGGGCGAAATGGGAATGCCCTGTCCCGTGTGGTAAGCAGGTTCCACTAACTTCCCCTGCGCCACAAGGCTGCAAACGGATTGCAGGTCCGGGCACGTAATGACAGCAAAACCATCAGGTTTCAACACACGCAAAAATTCGCTCAATGCCAGCGGCACCTCATGAGCATATAGATGCTCAATGTTGTGGCTGGAAAAAATCGCATCTACGGATGAGTCAGGAACCCGGGACATGTCTGTCATGGTGCCCACGATATCCGGTTGCACGCTTTCGTCGATATCCAGACGCAGTTCAGTCCACTCATCCGTATTGAACCCACGAGTGGTATTGTTTTTTCGCTGTGCGCCGCAGCCTACATGTAGAAAAGTTTTCATGAATTTTCTCAGTCAAAAATGGCGTGAAACCACGCGTCCACATGGTGCTCGACAAGATAGTGTTGCTGCTGCCAATCATGTAGCGCTTGGCCTTGTGCGCGACGAAAGCCAGGGTCTTTAATCAGGCGGCGCAAGGCAGCGAGCCATGCGCCCTCGTCGTCAGGAACCCGCAGTACGGGTGGGTCCATGGTTTGATAGGGATATACGTCCGAGCACACCACCGGCCAGCCCATTGCTCCGTACTCCAGCAACCGAAGGTTGCTTTTGCACGCGTTGAACAGGTTGTTTTCTAGCGGCGCGATAGCGATGTCGAGGTCCAGGCTGGCCAGTTTGGCTGGATAGTCCTTGTAAGAGACGAAGCCGTGAAACTCTTTGATGTAAGGGCGTAGCTCGTCTGGGCACATGCCCATGAAAACCCAGTCCACCTCATCCGCCAGTGTTTGCACCACGCGCTCCACCAGACGAAGATCGCCCAGGTGCTGAGCGGCGCCAGCCCACCCAACGCGCAGCCGTTCGCGGGGCTGTGGTGTGCGCTGGAGGTGGCCCCAGTATTGCGGATCGAGCGCATTGGGCACGAGACGGATATCCCGGCAATACGGGGCATAGTAGTCGGCCAAGGGCTGGGTAGAAACGATCAGTCGGTCGCTCAACTCCAGCGCCTGCAATGTGCGGGTATGCCCCTCTCGCTGGCCGAAGACATGGTTGGGGTGCGATGCGGGCAAATCCGAAGTGAGATCGTCCATCAGTTGAACGATGAAAGCTTGAGGGTGCGTTTCTCGGATGGCGCGCAGATTGGCAATGTCCTGGTCTGAAATGGAGTGCTGTACCAGGATGCGGTCTGGTTTGAACCGCGCTACGTCCAGAGGGGTCAAGACCCGGCGGTCGGGTTTTCCCGACTTTGGGGGCGCCACCACGCAGGTCTCGGCCATGCTGCGCATTTGCAGTGCGTCTAGCGGTTCGATCACGCGGTACTGCCCCGACCCGCTGGAAATTGGCTGAGCCAGCACCCTGGGCCTGGTTCGGTAGTCCTGGCTCCAGCGGTTCGCCAGGTGCCTGTCCAAGGTATAAGGTTTGCTACCTGAAAGATGCTTGCTGTAGATCGGATGCTGGCCTACGAAGGGCAGCCAACGATTACGTAGTTGGCGCGCCTCTGCCATGGCTGCCTGCGAGAGAGCCAGTGCCTGCGCGGGGTCTCGGCGCACTGCATTCACAGTCATGCCGCCAGCGTGCAAAGCATTGGCCTGGGGCGCCCAGACCAGCCGCCACCCCGACTGCTGCAGACGGTAGCCCAAGTCGGTAACTGACTGAAAGATCGGCGTGCCAACTTCGTCCAGGGCACCTGCCGCTAACACGGCACTGCGGCGCGCCATCCAGCACGAGGCGTGCACGCCGACGACGTCCTGTGCCATTTGCAGTCGGTTGTGGAGTCCGCGCTCCGTCAGGCCCTGGCGTTCCCCCACGTAGTTTTGCAGCAGTGCACCCTCGCCTGCCACATGCGGGCCAGCCATCACCAGGGGGAAGCGATCCTTTTGCAGTACGAGCCGGGGGGCCGCGAGGGCCACCGACTCCTGCGTGAAAAACCGACGCAGCGCAGGCAGAGCCTGTGCGTCCAGCCATTCGATGTCGTCGTCGCACACAACCACCAGCTCGGTGTGGGCTGCGCGCAGCCCCAGGTTGATGCTGCGGGCGTGGTTGTATGCGCCGCCTCCTGTAGGCAGTAGGCGCAAAGGCAACGTGTTGGCATGGGGCCAGCTCTGCACGAATTGCTGCATCGACGGCAGATCATCGTCTTGCACCAGCAGCAGCGCTTCTTCGAAAATGCCAGCCGGGTAATAGCGGATACAAGACTGCAACAGTGCCCGCAGATAGCCCTGCTGCTTGCCTGTCGGAATGATCAACGACAGCGCCGTTCCAGGGTCGGGATATTGAACCGTCCAGCATCCGAGCATGCTGCTGGCGATCAGCTCCGTGCCGGGGTACAGCTGTTGCAACTCCTCCTGGGCGACGCAGAACTCCTGCGCCTCCTGTTGGGTTGTCAGCTGGGGAGCGGAATGGGACAGCACCTGATCCACGTAATGCAGACTAGCAGCTCCGTTGATGGCACTGCTGCGCAGTGCTAGACGGTAGGCCGATGCGAAGCGGGCTGGATCTGGCAACTTCATCCAGTCAGCACAGCGCACCGCCACGACGCCGCCGAGGTAGTTGGTTCCACGCAGCCATTCTAGGTTGGTGCCGCCCGTGAAGTGCGGCAAGTGCTTGTCCGCTGACAGGGCCACGTCGTGCGCCGCGTAAACCATGCGAGCACCGTTATGGTGGTGGGCACAGGCCAATAGTTCTATCAGCGTGTACGGCTCCAGCCGGGTGCCGGCATCCAGCAGGATGACCCATTCATCACCATCGTAGTTCGGCATCGTTGAAGGCCCGGCTTCGCCCGGCCCCATCCACTGCACGTCACTTCCTAACTCCTCTGGAGTAAAAGGTGCTGCCACATCGGCATGGATAACGATACGTCGAGGGGGCAGCCAGCTCTTGCCCAGTTCGTCCATGGTGTCGGCCAAGGTGCTCTGATCGCGGCCATGACTGAAGAGGTGCACTGTGGGTGGCCGCACTTTGCCGGAGTTAACGAGTTCGGCGCAAATGTCGCTGTAAATTTCGGTAGGAGCCGCCTTGACTTTCCAAGCCTCATATGACTTGCAGAGCTGGTCAGTGGCTTGTGCATCAGCACGGGCGGCGCGGCCCTCAGGCGTCGAGGGCAGCAGATCTTCCAGCCTGTGTAGCTGGTGCGCGCTCCACACCAGCTGCGGGGGCAGTACAGCGGCTGCCGCCTGCGTGGTTTCAATCAGGCGGTGCAGCAAAGTGGGCGCGTCCTGCATGAGTGCACACAGCGTCTCCCGCAATGCCTGCGGGCTGTAGTCCCGCGAATCCAGGGGCGTCTGCGGCGTATTCAGGCTCGTACCCCAGGTCTCCAGCGGGTGCTGGGGCAGATTCTGGAGTTGGTGGTCGTTGGCGACATACACCACCTGGCATCCCAAGATGCGAGCCTCCGTGACTATGCTGCCCGCCGCATAGGCAAATAGCACCTCTGCTTCGGCCAGCAACCGCCAGCGCTCCTTAGCGCCCATCCGCTGTTGGGCGAAGGGCGACACGTCTGGCAGGGCCTCGTGTTCAGGCCGCAGTTTGAATTGCGGGCCGGGCAGGTGCCCCGAATACACCAGTGAGCCTGTGCGCTGCACTGTATCCGGCTCACGATCAAGCAGCGCTGTGTCAAACCAGGGCAGGCTGGCCTTGAGAGTGTGGCTCCCAGTGGTGGTGGCAAGGGCCCCGGGCATGCTGAAGTGCAGCCGCGCACACGCGTCCGCAGAGCCGTCGTTTTGCAGTGCGGGTTCGAAGCGCACTTGCAGGCCTGGCAGCATGGGGTCGCCGCCTGCCTGCAGCTGGATGGAAATCGGCGTCAGCCCCGCCATGTGGTGCGCAGCCATTGTCTGGGGCGTGAGGATGGGCGTCCACCACATGCCGTACACCGTGGGAGCAGAAGCCAGGTAAGCGGGGTAGCCCGCCCGGTTGAGCTGGTGGCACAGCATATGAAGCTGCGCCGTGAAGGTCGAGCCCTCATCCAGCCCCTGTGGGGCGTGGATGTAATAAGGCGAGGGATGGGCGGACGAAGACTGTGGCATGTGGCGTTTGTGGAGTGTTTGTGGCCGCCCGGGCATCAGCCCTGCAGCAGCTTAAGCACACTCTGGGGCAGCTGGTTGGCCTGGGCAATCATCGCGGTGCCGGCCTGCTGCAGGATCTGTGTGCGGCTCAGGTTGGCGGTTTCTGCGGCGAAGTCCGCGTCCATGATGCGGCCACGGGCGGCGGACTGGTTCTCGCTGGCCGTGCGCAGGTAGCTGATGGTGTTTTCAAACCGGCTTTGCAGTGCGCCCAAGGAGGCACGGCGGTCATTCACCGCGGAAATTGCATTGTCCAGGGCGCCGATGATGGCGGTGTTGGCGGCTGCGGCTGAGGTTTCCAGGCTAGACGCTGGAGCTGCTGTCCCGCCGGCGCCCATGACGGGGGTGAAAGCAGTGTTACCGTTCAAGCTGATATCGCCGTTTGCAATGGTGATCTGGTTCTCTGCACCAGCATTGGCCCCGACCTGGAATACATAACTAGCAGTCGTGTTCAGGATCTTCTCACCGTTGAACTGGGTGGCATCAAGCATGCGGCCGAGTTCCTTGCCCAATTGGTCATATTCGTTCTTCAGCTTGGCGATATCGCCCGCGGAACCCACAGAGTTGGGCGCGTTGGAGGCCTGCACCGCCAGTTCGCGCATGCGCTGCAGCAGATCGTTCATGCCCGACAGGCCGCCCTCGGCCACTTGCGCCATGGAGATGGCGTCGCCGGCGTTGCGCACGGCCACGTTCATGCCGCGCACCTGGGTGTTCATGCGGTCGGCAATGGCCAGGCCGGCGGCGTCGTCCTTGGCGCTGTTGATGCGCAGGCCCGATGACAGGCGCTGCATGGTGGTGCTCAGGCTGGCGCTGTTGGTGGCGGTGTTGCGCTGGGCGTTGAGAGAAGCAACGTTGGTGTTGATGGTCATGGACATGGAGGGGCTCCTTCAATTTCGAAGAAATAGCTTTCCACTCGGATACATGCGATTAGTCGGCTGCGACCGTGCCTCATGACTTGCCGGGTGTTAAGGGCAATTCTGGTGGGCGCGCCGCAAAAAAAAGCCCCGATGAACGGGGCTTTTCCTGGCTTTTTTGGGTGGTCAGCTTTTATTCCATTGGCTGATTTGTGAGGTCATGAAGGAGTTGAGCGAACTCATGCTGCCCTGCTTGGCGTCCAGGGCCTGGTATTGCTTGAGCATATTTTTCTGGCGTTGCTCCAGGCGAAGGCTCATTGTTTCTTGCTCACTTTGGTTGCGTTTCTTGGCAGCTTCCAGGGCCTTGCTGCGGCCGGTGATGTTGCCTTCGACACCGTTGGCGCCAAATACGAAGTCGCGCATGCGCGTCACAAGGCCGTCAGTGGCTGCATTGCCGGTGCTGGCGGTCAGGGTCTGCTCCAGCTTTGGCAGATCGTTCAGTGCGGCATCCAGCTTGTTTGCGTTGATGCTCAGCGAACCATCGCGTTGCAACTCCAGCCCCACATTGGTGAAGTAGGTGCCTGTGGCGTCGGGCCGTCCAAGCAAGCCGCGCAATGCATTTTGTAGCCCGGTGGCCGTGCTGTCACCTTGCAGGGGCTGTGCTGTCTTGCTGCTCTGGTCGTAGCGTGTCAGATCGGCGAGCAGGGTGTTGATTTTGTTGTAGGCCTGCTGAAAGGCCTCAACTTTGTCGCGCACAGCCTTTTTGTCGGCACTGACGGTGACTTCCACCGGAGTGGTGGTGGTTTTGAGTAGATTGAGCGTGACGCCTGGCACCACATCGGCCACGGTGTTGGTGGCTGATGTGGCCTCAATGCCATTGATGGTGAAGGTGGCGTCACTGGCCGTCACCGTGCGCGACATGATTCCCGCCTGCGCTGCGGAAACGGATGCCTGGTCATAGACCAGCTTGTTCAGGGCGCTGCCCGGCGCGGGGGGCGCAGGGGGGAGGCCATCGTCGAGTACGGACATAGAAAACCCGTTTTCCTGTCCCGTTTTGGTGCCGCGCACCAGCAATTGGTCGCCGTTGGTGCCTTTTACCACCACGGCCGAAACCCCGGCGTTCGCACCGTTGATCTTGCCGGCAACGTCGGCCAGCGTATCGGTGGCTGCGATCGAGATATCCACCTTTGCTCCTGCGGCCGTGAAGCCGGTGCCGACTGCGTCCCAACGCCCTGTTTGCAGGCTGAGTGTTCCTGCGGATCCCATCACGGCGCCGCTTGCGAAGCTGCCAGACGCCAAAGACTGGCTGCTGGCCAGCGCCGTGACCTGAAGGGAAAAGTTGCCAGCCACGGCTGCCGTGGACACCGAGCCGGTGACGGCATCCTTGTCGGTGGTGGCGAACTGCTTGCTCTGCCAAACGGACGAACTCATCAGGCCGTTGGCTGCGTCGTACAGCGCCGACAGGGCGGATTTGACTTGGCCGTAGGAGGAAATCTTGGTATCGAGGCTGCTGGCACTGGTTTGCAGCAGCTGCAGCGGGCGCTTTTCCACGGCCATCATCTGGCTGACGATGGTATTGACATCCAGGCCGCTACCGATGCCGGGAGATGAAATAGAGGCCATGTTTCGCTCCTGTGCCAGGTGAAGTGGTTTGCCGACGGGCTTTGTGGGCCCATCTTACGCCGCGCTATTTGCGTTGAAAAGTGAAAAAGCCGGGTGCTTGTGGGCCCCCGGCTTGGTTCTCAGGCCTGCCTTGCAGGGCTTGCCATCAGCGCAGCAGGGCCAGCACTTGCTGTGGCGCTTGGTTGGCCTGGGCAATCATCGCGGTGCCGGCCTGCTGCAGGACCTGTGTGCGGCTCAGGTTGGCGGTTTCTGCGGCGAAGTCCGCGTCCATGATGCGGCCACGGGCGGCGGACTGGTTCTCGCTGGCCGTGCGCAGGTAGCTGATGGTGTTTTCAAACCGGCTTTGCAGTGCGCCCAAGGATGCGCGGCGGTCATTCACTGTGGAAATCGCAAGATCCAAAGCGGCGATTTGCGCCGTATTGCCGGAGGCGGCGGTTGCCAGCGCCGACGCAGTGCTACCACCGGATGCAACGTTCGTGAACGCAGTAGTCGCATTCAGACTGATGTCGGATGAAGCGATTGTGATTCGATTTTCCGCCCCGTCGTTGGCGCCCACTTGGAACACATAGCTGGCGGTGCTGTTCAGAACACTATCGCCATTGAACTGTGTGGCGCTGAGCATGCGGCTGAGTTCGGCGCCCAGTTGCGTGTATTCGTTATTCAGCTTGGCAATATCGCCCGAGCCATTGGTGGCATTGGAGGCCTGCACTGCAAGTTCGCGCATGCGTTGCAGCATATCGTTCATGCCCGACAGGCCGCCCTCGGCCACTTGCGCCATGGAGATGGCGTCGCCGGCGTTGCGCACGGCCACGTTCATGCCGCGCACCTGGGTGTTCATGCGGTCGGCAATGGCCAGGCCGGCGGCGTCGTCCTTGGCGCTGTTGATGCGCAGGCCCGATGACAGGCGCTGCATGGTGGTGCTCAGGCTGGCGCTGTTGGTGGCGGTGTTGCGCTGGGCGTTGAGAGAAGCAACGTTGGTGTTGATGGTCATGGCCATGGGGAAAGCTCCTTGGAGGAAAGTTTAGCTCTTATCCAGTGCCAGTTGTGCCCTATGCGCATCTGGCAACGAGTCACTCGATGCTCGTTGATGGAGTTTTCGGGTGCTGGGCGGGAAACTTTAGGGTGATCAGATCAAAAAGGCCGGACATGGCAGCGCTTTGGCTGCTTGTTCGTGAGATGGCATGGCCGCTCAAGCGTGGAGAATCGGGTCGGTTTGGGCATGTTTTGTACGATTCAAGCGGACGTGGGCGCTGTGGATAAGGACGGGCTGCAAGGCGTAAAAAGCAGCAACAGCTGCGCGATCGCGAATATTTGCGCCGTCGACCGCCTGAATCCACAGATGCACACGGAGCGTTGAGTCGTGCAAAGGCCTTTTTGCTGTCAGAGTGCTTATTTGCGATGGGAGTCTTAATTTGGGTGCGTACTTGCCGATAACTGGGTCAGCACATCAAGAAATGGAAAGTTTTCACATGTACTCCCATCCCAGCGCCAGAGCATCTGCTGCTTACCGGCAGGTGGACTTGAATTCCCAGGTCATGAGCGCCTCGCCCCACCAGTTGATCGGGCTTCTGTTCACGGAACTGCGAACCTGTCTCCTTGTTGCGAAGGATGCCATCGTGCGTAAAGATGTGACTGCCAAGGTGCGCTTTATCAGCAAGGCTGCTCGCTTGCTGGACGAGGGCCTGATTTCCGGCTTGGATATGCAGGCCGGGGGTGCGCTGGCAGAGAATTTGCACAAACTGTATTCGTACTGCCTTGTGCGTCTAACCCAGGCCAACGCACAGAATGATGCGACCGCGATAGATGAAGTGCTCAATGCGCTGCAGCCCGTGATGGACGGATGGAGCGAGATTGGAAACCAGGTGCACACATGAGTCGGAACATGCCAACAATCATTGATAAAAATGGGCCTGAAATGCTGATTGACTACTACAAAGCCATCGAAGACAGCAGCGCAAAAATGTTGGAAGCTGCGAAACTGAAGGACTGGGATGGTGTGGTGCGCTATGAGGGCGCCTGTGCCGTGCTGATCGAGCAGCTGCGTTTCAAGTCGCAGGAGCACGAGTTGCTGCCTGAGCATCGCCGTGAGAAAACCCGCATCATGCAACGTATCTTGCGCAACGATGCCCAGATTCGTTGCCTCGCTGAGCCTTGGCTTGCCCAGTTTGAGCACTTGTTTGAGGGGCAGCCTCAAATGATGCATTGACGCATCCCCCCTGTGGCGGGGGGATGTGATCTCCAAATAAAAAAGCGCTTGCATTGCAAGCGCTTTTTTATTTGTGCTGCGACGAGAGGGCGGCAACTTGTCTTGTCAGACCTGCATGTTCATGATGTCTGTATAGGCTTGCACCATGCGGTTGCGCACATTCAGAGTCGCTTGGAAGCCAACTTGGGCTTTCTGAATCGCGACCATGGTTTCCTCCAGGCTCACGGAGGGGTTCTCCATCTGGACTTCTCGTTGAAGCGCTGAGGAGTGATTCTGGGCTGCACTTACCGACTGTAGGGCTCCCTTCAGCGCGCTGGAGAAGCCGACTTCATTACCCTCTGCCTGCGGTGTGGCAGCGCGGCGCGCCAGGCCGGCGCCCGACAGGGGGGCGGTGGAACTGGAGATGCGAAGGTCCATGGCAGTGTCCGTAAAGGGATTGAGGTACGCTGTGATCCTATCGAGGGCGCAGCGAGCCATCCTGTGAAATTGATGGACAAATGCGCGGCTTATCTGGTCAACATGATGTGGTGCTCCCCCCAATAATCGGCCCAACGCTAGGTCTCTGCCGAGCCTCTCACATTGGAAAGCAAGATGTCTGCTGTTGCTGAAGTCCCTGTTACACCTCCTTCTGCGAGCCCCAATTGGCTGCAGCGGTTGTCTGCGCTGGACCGTAGTCAGCGCATGCGCCTGGGTGCTGGCATCGCGTTGTTGGTGGTTGCTGCGGTTGCAGCCATGGTGATGGGCCGTCAGCCTGACTACAAAGTACTGTTCTCCAACCTGAGCGACAAGGATGGTGGAGCCATCGTTGCCCAGTTGTCGCAAATGAACGTGCCTTACAAGCACGCGGATGGGGGCGGGGCAATCCTCATCCCCGCCGAGAGGGTGCACGATGTGCGACTGCGGCTTGCTACGCAGGGTTTGCCGCGTGGTTCGGTGACCGGATTTGAGTTGATGGAGACCAACCGGTTTGGGATGACGCAGTTTCAGGAACGGCTCAACTTTCAACGTGGGCTTGAGGGTGAGTTGACGCGCTCCATCCAGGCGCTGTCATCAGTACAGGGGGCGCGGGTGCATCTGGCGCTGCCCAATCAGAACGGTTTTTTCCGGGAGCAGCAAAAACCATCGGCATCGGTTTTGGTGAGTTTGCATCCGGGGCGCATACTGGATCGAGCCCAGTTGGCAGGCATTGTTCACCTGGTTGCTTCCAGCGTCCCAGAGCTTGCCCCTTCGGCGGTCAGTGTGCTGGACGACACAGGAAAGCTGTTGTCTCAGTCTCCCGATGCTTCGGGGGAAGAAGGCATTAATGCTCAACAGCTGTTGTACGTGCAGCAGATCGAGCAGCAGTACGCTCGCCGCATCATGGAGATTTTGGAGCCTGTAGTCGGGCGCAACAATGTCAAGGCCCAGGTCAGCGCAGAGTTGGACTTCAGCCGGACAGAATCGACTTCAGAGCAATTCCGCCCCAACCAGACCCCAGACTCTGGCGCCATTCGTAGCCAGCAGGTGCTTGAGAGCAGTGGTACCGCTAATAAAACAGCAACGGGTGTGCCTGGCGCTGTGGCCAATCAGCCGCCCGCTCCGTCTGCTGCGCCTGTCAATGGAGCCAATCCGGCGCCCACAGCGGGTGGGCAACAGGGGGCCGGGGAAAGCACCAGCAAGCGCGAGTCCACCACCAACTACGAAGTGGACAAGACGGTGAAGGTGACCCGTGGTAATAACTGGGCCATCAAGCGCCTGAGTGCTGCTGTGGTTGTCAACTATCAAGCCCTGGCCGAGGAGAAGGGTGGTGCATCGCCCAAGCCGCTTACCCCTGAGCAGATCGAACAGATGACCGGTTTGGTGCGTGAAACCATTGGCTTCAACAAGGAGCGTGGAGATTCCGTGAATCTGATGAACACGCCTTTCTTGACTTCTGAGGCTCCAGCAGCTGCTGTACCACTGTGGAGGCAGCCTGAGACGATTGAGTTGGCTAAAACCTTTGCTTGGCCTTTGGGTGCCGTGTTGTTTGCCGCTTTGGTTCTGCTGGGATTGGTAAGGCCTGCACTGAAGGGCACTGCCAAACCTGCTGCAGCAGTTCCTGTGGCGGGTGGTCAGCTCAGCGCGCTGGAAGCGGATGAGCCAGATCGGCCTGCACTCCCTGCTCCCACCAAGAAGGATGCGGTTGTGGAGGTCACGCCAGAGCAGCTCCGGCTGGAAGAGGCTCGGGTATTGGCCAAGGCCAATCCAGTGGCTGTGGCTAATATCCTGAAAACTTGGGTGCACGGCGATGCCGCTTGAGGCGCCTGTGACTGAATGGATGATGTCTCATGGATGAAGAAGGTCTGAACGACGCGGCGATTCTGCTGATGTCTCTTGGCGAAGAGGAGGCGGCGGAAGTATTCAAGCATCTTTCTCCTAAAGAAGTGCAGAAACTTGGAGAGACTATCGCGCGCATGAAGTCGGTCTCGCGCGAGAAGGTTGACCGCGTGATTAACCGCTTTTCTGACGCCGCTTCTGCGCAGAGCCTCTTGGTTTCTGACACGGGCGATTACGTGCGTTCTGTGCTCCGCCGTGCCCTTGGGGATGACAAGGCATCGTTGTTGATTGACCGAATCCTGCAAGGTGGAGATGTTTCAGGTATTGAAAGCCTGAAGTGGATGGATCCGTTGTCGGTGGCAGAGTTGCTACGCAATGAGCACCCACAGATCGTTGCTGCCATTCTTGTACATCTTGATTCCGAGCAGGCCGCAGGCATCCTGCAGCAGTTGTCGGACCGTCAGCGCAGTGATGTATTGCTGCGGGTGGCGACGCTGGAAGGTATTCAGCCAACGGCTTTGAAAGATTTGAACGAAGTGCTGTTCAAAGTGCTTGCGGGCGGAGACAAGATCCGCAAGAGCTCTTTGGGCGGTGTCAAGGCGGCCGCAGAAATCATCAATTTGCTGGGCGGCAACATGGATGCCGTGGTGCTCGAGTCCATCCGTGGGTACGACCCCGACCTGGCCCAGAAGATCATGGACAAGATGTTTGTCTTCGAGGACATCCTCAAGCTGGATGACAAATCCATCCAGATCGTGCTCAAGGAAGTCGCTTCCGAAACCCTTATTGTTGCGCTCAAGGGAGCAGTGCCGGAATTGCGCGAAAAATTCCTCTCCAATATGTCTTCCCGCGCGGCCGAGGCCTTACGTGAGGATCTCGAGTCGCGTGGCCCCATGCGTCTCTCGGAAGTGGAAGCACAGCAGAAGGAAATTCTCAAGACAGTGCGTCGTCTCTCGGACGAAGGCCAGATTGTGATTGGCGGTGGTGGTGATGATGCCTTCGTCTAATCATCGAAATTACTCACGCTTCATCCCCAGTGAGGAGGTGGGCGCTGTCACGCAATGGAAGTTCGGTGCGGTGGATGGCTCCGACCTGCTGCCACCAGAGCCTGAGCCAGAACCTGTGGCCTTGCCCGAAGAGCCGGCGTTTGATGAGGCGGCGCAGTTAGCCTTGGTTCAACAAGCCTGCGATGACGCTTACGCCAAGGGCTTTGCTCAGGGCCAGGCGGAGACTGCTCTGGAGTGGCAGCGTCGCATGGACGACTATGTCGCCCAGCAAGGCCAGGAATTGGCCCAAAGCCTGCTGGCTGTATCCCGGTCGATGGAGTCCTCCATGGCTGGCATGCAGCAGCAAATGGCTCAGGATGTGTTGGCTCTTGCGTGCGATATTGCTCGTCAGGTCGTTCGCCAGGAGCTCTCTTGCAACCCGCAGGTCCTTTTGCCTGCGGTGCGAGAGGCTGTTTCCATGCTGATTGCAGAAGGTCGCCCGGCCGTGGTGCGGCTCAATCCTGCAGACTTGGCCGTAGTTCAGGAGCCATTGCAAGCTATGACCGAAAGCGCCTCCGTTCAGTGGCTCCCCGACGCAGCAGTTCCATCGGGAGACTGCTTGGTTGAGTCTGGCGGAACAGTGGTGGATGCATCGGTATCGAAGCGTTGGGAGAGGGCTGTGGCGGCGCTGGGGTTGCAGAGCCCCTGGCAAGAGGCAAAACCAGAGGACGATAGCCATGGCGATTGAGCCTGCTTCTTCCTGGGAGCGCTTCATGAGCGATGCTCGTGAGCGTGTCTCTGCCGGCGTGCCTCTGGAGACCCGCGGCACCTTGACGCGCCTGACGGGCTTGGTATTGGAGGCAGCAGGGATTCGGGTACCCGTGGGCTCGCAGTGCATGGTTCAGATGCCTGGACATACCCCAGTGCTGGCAGAAGTCGTAGGTTTCTCTGCTGACAAGGCATTTTTGATGCCCGCTGGTGACATTCATGGTCTGTCCAGCGGCGCCAGCGTGACGCCTGCCGCGCCCTACATTCCGCCCCCTCGGCTAGGGGAGGTCGCCAAGCCAGTAGCACGCGCAGGTGTCCTGCGCTTGCCGATGGGCGATGGGTTGCTGGGCCGTGTGGTGGATGCACAGGGGCTTCCGCTGGATCATGCGGGGCCCGTGCAGGATGTGGTGGCGGAACCCATGGATCGTCGTCAGATCAATGCCATGGATCGCGATCCTGTACGGGAGCCTTTGGACACTGGCGTTCGTGCGATCAACGCGTTGTTGACGGTAGGGCGTGGTCAGCGTCTGGGCCTGTTCGCGGGCTCTGGGGTTGGCAAGAGCGTATTGCTTGGAATGATGGCCCGTTACACCCGTGCGGATGTGATCGTGGTGGGACTCATTGGCGAGCGGGGGCGCGAGGTTAAAGAATTTGTCGAAGATATTTTGGGTGAAGATGGTCGTGCCCGCTCAGTCGTGGTTGCCGCCCCCGCTGATGCGCCGCCTTTGCTGCGCATGCAAGGTGCGGCTTACGCCACTGCGGTGGCTGAGCATTTCAGGGACAAAGGCAAGCATGTGCTGCTGCTGATGGATTCGCTGACCCGCTACGCCATGGCGCAGCGAGAAATTGCGCTGGCCATTGGTGAGCCGCCAGCCACCAAAGGCTATCCCCCATCTTGTTTTGCGAAGTTGCCTCAATTGGTCGAGCGCAGTGGCAACGGGCTGCATGGAGTGGGATCGATTACAGCGTTTTATACCGTGCTGTCTGAAGGCGATGACCAGCAAGATCCGATTGCAGACTCAGCGCGCGCCATTCTCGATGGACACATCGTTTTATCCAGGGCGCTCGCGGAGTCAGGTCATTTCCCGGCGATTGATATCGAGCAGTCGGCATCCCGTGTGATGCACAACGTGGTGTCGCGTGAGCATTTCGATCTAGCGCGTCGCTTTCGCGCCGTCTACTCGCGCTATCAGAAAAGTCGTGATCTGGTGCAAGTGGGAGCCTACATGAGCGGCTCTGACCCTGCATTGGACGAAGCCATTCGCCTTCAGCCACAGATGGCAGCGTGCCTGCAGCAAGACATGTTTGACGCTGCTTCTATGGATCAGAGCGTTGCGGCCATTGCGGCAGTACTTGAGAGTTAGCTTTCAGAAAGAGATACGCGATGTCTGTGCTGAAAGCGTTGATGGTTGCTGTGAGTGTTGCGGAGCGCAAGCGCGATGAGGCGCGCCAAGTTCTCCAAAACGCACAAGCTGCGTGTCAGGCCGCGCAGGGACAGCTGTCTCAGTTGGAAGGCTATGCAGAAGAAATACAAGAGCGTTGGGGCGCTAAAGAGGGCGCGAGCCTTAAGCCGGAAGTGATGTATCACCATCACCAATTTATGGGGCGACTTGGGCACGCAGCTGGATTGCAGTCTGGTGTGGTGGCAGACCATATGCAGCGCATCGAGGCAGCTTCACGCCAAGTGCTGGCCGCCGAATTGCGGCTGGCGAGCCTGCGAAAAGTGTTGGAAGCGCGTCGCAAAGAGATCGAACTGCAGCAAGCGCGGCGTGACCAGAAGCAGACAGACGAGCGCGCGGCGATCAAGTACCACAGTAATGCGATTGGACCTTCGGGTCAGGAGGGTTGAAATGGAACAGTCTCGAGTTGGAAGCTCTCACTCACCACAAGGGGGGAGCGCGCCAGTGCGTGGGAAGACGATGGCCAAACCTTCCGACGAAGCGGCTCAAGAGGCCGCCGGACAAGGGGGTTTTTTGGCGCTGATGGCTGCACTGGAGCAAAGCCCAGAAGCTGATGAACGCTTGGATCTTCAGCCGGAGGACGCTGGCTTGGTGGCCATTCAGGGAACAGACCCTGGGATGCTCATGCAAATGCAAGGAGTAGCGGCAGGTAGCCTTTTGGGCGCTAAGTCACTACCGACAGAAGGTGGGGGTGCAGGGCTTTCTTGGAATATGGATCTTCCAGATGGCGGTTTGGTTGCTCAAACCACTGCGCTGGACAGGCTTGGCGATGTCAAGGACGGGGACCTCGCTGCATCTGCTCTTAGCCTGGGGAGGCCCGTCGGCACTCGTGCAACTGCGGCGTTGGCGCAGCGGGGTGAGCCTTTGAGTGCAAGTGCAAGCGTGCTGATGACCAAGGGGTTGTCAAGTGACCTTGCCAAAACTCTCGCAAGTGCTACAGATGGCTTGTCTGTTGCCTTGGCTACTTCATCTGTGGCTTCACTGCGAGAGGCGGGAGGGCTTTCGGCTGTTGGGGTGCACGCAGCGGGTAGTTCTCCCACGTTCTTGGGATTGATGGAGGGAGAGGACACTTCCGTCCTGAACGGGCAGGTTCTTCCTCTGGTACCTGAACGTGGGAGCGAACCCGCGCGGCTGTCGGATTTGGGTAGTAGCGGCGCTGGTAATGAAGGCGCTCAGGATGGAGCTCAAGTCGAGGTTCCGTTACCTGCCGGGGAGGCAGCTTCCTTTGACGCGATGCCTCCCTTCGCTGCAGAGGATGCGCTAGCAGAGCAAGTCACATACTGGGTGAACCAGAAGGTGCAGAGCGCAGAAATGACGCTTTCCAGGGATGGGCAGCCTGTAGAAGTCTCCGTCACGCTCTCGGGCAACGAGGCCCAGGTCGCGTTCCGCAGCGACCAGGAGCAGACACGGCAGCTGCTGGACGCCAGCATGGCGCAATTGAGTGAGATGTTGCGCGGCCAGGGCTTGGTACTGTCAGGTGCAAGCGTGGGCACGTCTGCACGTGATGGACGCTCCAGTGGTGAGCCGTCTCAGGGGCGTGCCCCAAAGGCGGGGCAGACCACGGTGGTTGCTGCTGAAGGTATTTCGGTGCGAGCCAATCACATCCAAACTGGGCGCGGTGCGATTGATGTCTTTGTGTGATGGCTTCCTGTAGCTCATCCAGACCGGCGAGTCATGGGCAGATGAGGTGTTGTACAGCCATGTGTTTGGGCTTTTATTCTGGCTATTATCGGTCGCCTGATCATCCGACAATTTAAGTGAGTAGCCTGCCATCGTAACAACGTGCATGGTTGGCTCACCCCACACAGCAAGGAATCGCCCCGTGTCTGCCAACGCCCCAGCCGCTCCGGCCAAGGAGAAACCCAAAAGCAAGAAGATGATGATCATCATCATTGTGGTGGTTGCCTTGCTTGTGGTGGCAGGTGGTGCTGCCGCCTGGTTGTTGTCTAGCCGGTCCCACCCGAAGGACGAAGAGGCTGAGGAACCTGTTGCGACCAAGGAGACTGCCAAAACGCCTCCGACGTTTCTTCCTATCGAGAATATGGTGGTAAATCTTGCTGACCCAGGAGGTGAGCGTTTTGCCCAGATTGGCATTACCTTGGAGGTGGCCGACGCCAAAACTGCGGATTTGGTCAAGCAATATATGCCCTCTATTCGCAGCGGCATATTGATGCTGGCATCCCAGCGCACCTCTGAGGAGTTGCTTCAGCGAGAGGGCAAAGAAAAACTTGCGCGTGACATTCATCGAGAAGTGTCCAAGCCGTTGGGATTTACAGTGCCTACTCCTAAGAAGCGTACCGCGGGAGATTCCGAGGACGAAGAGGCAGAGGACCGCGCTGCTCGTATCTGGGCAGAAAAAAATCCGGTGAAACGTGTGCTCTTTTCAAACTTCATCATTCAGTGACACGCCTAGGAGTCATGTATGAGTGATTCATTTCTGTCGCAAGAAGAAGTTGATGCACTTCTTGAAGGTGTCACTGGTGAAAGCCAGAAATCCGTAGAAGAAGTTGCAGAGGCTGGATCTGTTCGAAATTACGACATTTCCAGCCAAAAGCGTATCGTTCGTGGGCGCATGCCCACGATGGAAATCGTGAACGAACGTTTTGCACGCAATTTTCGCATCGGGCTTTTCAACTTCATCCGCAGAAGCCCTGAAATTTCTGTCGGGACGGTGTCGGTGCAGCGCTACAGCGCGTTCTTGCGTGAGCTGGCGGTTCCCACAAACTTCAATATTGTTGCCATCAGGCCTCTGCGCGGTAGCGGTCTAATCGTCTGCGAGCCCTCGCTGGTTTTTGGGATCATTGACACGCTATACGGTGGAGTGGGAAAGTTTCAGACTCGTATTGAGGGCCGTGATTTTTCGCCCACGGAACAACGTGTGATCAACCGCTTGGTTGATGTCATTTGCGTCGAATACAAAAAGGCGTGGCATGGTATTTATCCATTGGAACTGGAGTACCAGCGGTCTGAAATGCAGCCGCAGTTTGCCAATATCGCCACGCCCAGTGAGATTGTCGTTTCGACGGCTTTTCAATTGGAAATTGGCGATCTTTCAGGCGCCATCCACGTTTGCATGCCGTACGCAACGCTGGAGCCGATCCGGGATGTGCTTTATTCATCTACCCAAGGTGACTCCATCGAAGTGGATCGCCGTTGGGTTCGAGTGCTGACCCGGGAAATCCAAGCTGCCGAAGTGGTGCTGGTGGCAGAGTTGGCCAAGGCTGATGCCACCGTGGAGCAATTGCTGGCCATGAAGCCCGGAGATTTCATTGAGTTGGATCGCGAGCCTCGCATCAAGGCATCGATCGGCGGTGTTCCTATTTTTGAATGTCAGTATGGGACGCACAACTCGAAATATGCAATTCGCATCGAAGAATGTCTGCGTAATGCGGATATGAGCTGGCTTGGAGAAAAAGATGTCAACTGAAGAAAACAACAATGACAATAATGCCGCCGACGCCGCAGACGATCCGTTTGCGGGGTGGGCCGAAGCGCTTGAGGAACAAAAGCGCGACAACGCACCAGGAGATGCTGAGCAGGGCGGACCGTTGTCTGGTGAACCCGTGCGTCCTTTCTCCAGCAGCAACGATGCCCCGGTCAACGACATCAATATGGTGTTGGACATTCCTGTTCAGCTCTCTGTGGAGTTGGGACGTACCAAAGTCCCCATCAAGTACATCTTGCAGCTCGCCCAGGGGTCCGTTGTGGAGCTGGACGCTCTCGCCGGTGAGCCGATGGATGTGCTGGTCAACGGGTACTTGATTGCCCAGGGTGAAGTCGTGGTGGTGAATGACAAGTTTGGTATTCGTCTCACCGATGTGGTGACCCCTTCAGAGCGGCTGAGGCGAGCTAGCCGTGGATAGCCCAAATATGGCGCAAACACTGGGCGTGGTGGTTTTGTTCATTGCCGGAATGGCTTGTTTGCCATGGGTAGTGCGCTGGGCTCAGCAGCGTCAAGCATCACGAGGTATTGCTGGGGGAGCGATCACTGCATCCAAAATCGTCTCTACCGTAGCGGTGGGACCTCAGCAGCGAGTTGTGACGCTGGAGGTTGGGCCTGAGCACTCTCGCACCTTACTGGTCTTAGGTGTGACCTCTCAACATATCAACTGCTTATTTTCTACTCCGGTCCCTGCCTCACCGGAGCAGCAGCCCGCATCTTTCGCACAAGAGATGGCTCGCGCATCGATGCCGAAAGAGTCAGATGGCTAATCTGTCCCTCGGTCGTTGTTGGCTTAAAGCCTTGCTGCCGGCTGGGGCCGGAGTCGTCGTCCTGACGGTCGGAGTGTTGTTCAGCTCCGTGGCCGCAGCACAGACGGCAGCAGGAGCCTTACCCGTGTTAATAGGAACGGGCTCAGGTGGTAATAGCTACTCTGTGCCTATTCAGACATTGCTATTTTTCACGGCACTGTCTTTTTTGCCTGCGGTACTTCTGTTGATGACGGGTTTTACCCGTATCGTGATTGTCTTGTCATTGTTGAGGCAGGCTATCGGTACCCAGTCAGCTCCACCAAATCAGGTGATTATTGGTCTATCGCTTTTCTTGACGATGTTTGTGATGGGGCCGACGCTAGATCGTGTCTATCAAGAAGCCTATTTACCTTATACGAACAACACTTTGGGCTTTGAGCAGGCTTTGCAAAAAGCCGAAGCACCCATGCGTGAATTCATGTTGAAGCAAACACGCCAATCAGACTTCGCACTTTTCTCTCGGCTGGCTCGTCTCAATCCAGAGGTGACAGCAGAAACGGCACCCTTGCGCGTTTTAGTACCTGCGTTTGTAACGAGTGAGTTGAAGTCAGCGTTCCAGATTGGATTCATGATCTTCATACCGTTTTTGGTGATTGATATGGTGGTGTCCAGCATTTTGATGTCACTAGGCATGATAATGCTGTCACCGGTGTTGGTCGCACTCCCATTCAAGCTGATGCTTTTTGTTTTGACTGACGGATGGAACCTGCTTTTGGGCTCTTTGGCAGCCAGTTTCGTTACTTGATTGAGAGGTTCTGGCATGACATCCCAAATGGTTTTGACCCTCGGGCGAGATGCCTTGACCTTGCTGCTCATGATCTCCATGCCTGTGTTAGGAGTCGTGATGGCGGTTGGTTTGGTCGTCAGCATCTTTCAAGCGGTCACACAAATTCAGGAGGCAACGCTGGCGTTTGTGCCCAAGCTGATCGCCGCTATGGTGGTCTTTGCCATCGCCGGGCCGTGGATGATTAGTACCTTGGTGGATTACTTGCGCAGAACGATTGAATCGATTCCTTCGGTGATTGGTTAGCACAAGGATTTCAGGGTCGTGATTACTTTCAACGAGGCACAGTTGATGGCGTGGCTGTCTCCTGTGCTTTGGCCTTTTTTACGCGTTCTGGCTGTTTTTACCGTAGCTCCTATTTTCTCCATGCGCGTGATACCCACGCGGGCGAAGGTCGGCTTGGCTTTTCTGGTTGCAGTGTGCGCGCAAGGGATCCTGCCTGAACAACCGATTGTCGATATCAACGGACGTGAGGCCATCGGAGTCGTTGTGCAGCAGGTGGTCGTTGGATTGGCGATCGGCTTCGCCGTGCGACTGGTGTTCTCGTCTGTAGAGTTGGCTGGAGAAATCATTGGCCTCCAGATGGGGCTCAATTTCGCATCATTTTTCGATCCCACCAGCAATGCTCAAGTCAGTGCAGTGGCCCGTTTTTTTGGAAATATCGCAATGTTGTTGTTCATTGCGATCAACGGCCACTTGTTGGTAGTTCTGGCAGTAGTGAAGAGTTTTGAACGATTTCCCGTGAATGGGAATTTTTTAGCAGCTTTAAATCAGATGCGCTTGTATGAGCTGGGCGCTTCGCTGTTCTCCAGTGCTTTATGGATTGCGCTGCCTATGATTGCGCTACTGCTGTTCGTAAACCTTACCTTGGGCGTTATTTCGCGAGTAGCGCCGCAAATGAACATTTATGCGGTAGGGTTCCCTGTGACGCTGACCGTGGGCATGCTGGGCATCACCGCCACCCTGCCTATGCTGGAGCAGCCCATGCTTATGCTGATGCAGCAGGCCATGGATATTTTTGCAGCCCAACGGTAGTAATCGACAGGACTACCTGGGCCTTGCTGCTAAGGTGTTTGTCTTCAATCCAGTGGCGGGTCAGACCAACTGATTGCGTATGGCATACACCGTCAACTCAGCATTGTTGGTGAGTTGCAGTTTCTCCAAAACTCTGGCGCGGTAGACGCTCACGGTTTTGGGGCTCAACATAAGCTCCTCAGCGATGTCAGAGAGGCGGCGGCCTGAGGCAATTTTGACAAGAGTTTGCAGCTCACGTTCGGATAGTGCTGAATGTGGTGTTTCAAGTGTTGGTTGCGCCACACTTTCAGCGAGCATTTGGGCCACTTCTGCTGTGAGGTACTTTCGTCCCTGCACCACCGTTCGTACCGCTGCAATCAGTTCCATGGGGTCACCCGCTTTGTTGGCGTAGCCTTGCGCTCCAGCCTTGAGGCAGCGCACTGCATACTGATCTTCCGGGTACATAGAAACTATCAGAACTTTGATCTCGGAATTGGTTTCCTTCAGACTTGCCAACACCTCGAGTCCGCTGCGCCCTGGCATGTTCAAGTCAAGTAGCAGAACATCGCAGGGCGATGTGCGCAGAACTTCCCGCAACTCAGGATAGCTGCCCGCTTCGCCTGTCACGGTAATGTCGTGTGCTTCCATCAATGTATCGCGGATACCCCGACGCAATACAGCGTGGTCATCACAGAGAACGACGTGAATCACTTTAAAAGTCTTCTATTGGATGAGCCGCAGTGGCTGTGATTGGAACTGTCAGCGTAATGCATGTCCCTTTTCCAGGCTGACTGCTGATGTCTAGCCAGCCTCCCACCGTGCGGGCTCTTTCTTGCAGACCTTTCAATCCGAAAGCTTTGGGCTTCATCCGCATTTCTGGGGGCATTCCGCAACCGTCGTCTGCAATTTCCAATGTCAAAACACCTTCACGATCTGACAGGTCAATGACCACTTTGCTGGGGCTTGCGTATTTTGCAGCGTTCGTGAGAGCTTCCTGGGTCGTGCGATAAGCCACCAGTTGCACGTCGGAAGCGACTTGCATTTCTTCGTTTGCCACGCGCACCGTTGTTGATGCGCCAGTTCTTCGGTCAAAACCGCTGGCTAGCCAGCGAACCGCCGCGACCAAGCCTTGCTCAAGGATGGGAGGGCGCAGGTTCATCATGATGCGTTGGCTGGCTCCGATAGCGTGTTGCAGCATTTCAGACGCAGCCAAGGCATGCTCTTTCATCTCTGGCGTATCAGCATGTCTACCAATCCACGCGATGTCAAATTTGACAGCTGTCAGGGCTCCGCCTATGTCGTCGTGGATTTCCCTTGCAATGCAAGCGCGCTCTTGCTCAATGGAGGTTTGGAGATGTTCTGTCAGTGCAGCCAGTTGTGCTTCCGACTCTGCGAGGCGAGTAACCGCCAATGCACGCTCTTTCTTGGCATGATGAACTTCCAGTGCTCTCGCCGCGACGTGGGGGAGGCGAGCTATGTCATCTTTCAAGAGGTAATCTGAAATCCCCAGCCGCATGGCGTCCACCGCAGCAGCTTCCCCTATCGCCCCTGAAAGCAGCACAAACACGGGAGGATTAGGCAATTGCACAACATGTTGCCATGCATCAAGCGCTGTAAATCCGTTGAGCCGGTAGTCCGCTAGGATGATGTCGATGTGAGTTTGATGTAGTCGATCAAGGAATGCTTCCAGTGAATCAACTTGAAATACCTCCGCCGATGGATACGACTTAACCATGATGCGGCGCACCAAACCTTGGTCGGCGGGCGAGTCTTCGAGGTGTAGTACGCGAAGGCGTTGCTCTGACGCTATCTTGACCATAGGAGGGGTATCATAGGATACATTTTGGAACAAACAAGGGTGTTTGTCTGGTTGAGAGGGTTAGTGGGCGAGCGTCCAATGGTTCGCGGGTAATTGGGTTTACTCTGTGTAAATCTCAAATCAACGCAGGCTTCTGTGATGGTACGAGTGCTTTGCTGCTGATTTTTGCGATGGAGAGACGATGCAATCTACGCTAACAACGCCTGATGGACCAGGGGTTCAAGTCCCTGTCATGGTGGCAGCCGAACTGCAAGACTCTTTGCTGGTGGTGATGCACGATCTGCACCGATTGGAGGGATTGCTTAGTCATGCAACAGATAACTTGCTCGAAAGATTTGGCGAGGCCAACGCTGTTTTGACAGATTCTTTTGTTGCTGATTCGCCGGAGCTGCTTGCTGCAAGAAATGCACTACGTAGTGCAGTCACAGAATTGCAGTTTCAGGACATGGCGTCTCAGTTGATCTGGCACACCACCAAAGTACTGCAGGGCTGTGCCTTTCGATTGGCTTCGGAGGCCATGGGACACGAAGAGGGTGAGGAGGCTGCCCCGTTCGCTGACATGGCCCCTGATAGACCCAACCCTGTAACTCAAAGCGAAATGGATGCTGGTTCCGTCGATTTATTTTGATCGTTACGTGATTGGCTAATCTAAATATTCAAGTCAGTTGGAGCCTTACATGCAATCAATACTTGCCGTAGATGATTCACCATCCATGCGAAAAATGGTGTCCTTCACCTTAACTGGTGCGGGTTATCACGTAGTGGAGGCGGTAGACGGGCAAGATGCCCTTGAAAAGGCGGAAACCCATGACATCCATTTGGTTTTGGCAGATCAGAACATGCCTCGCTTGGATGGGATTGGGCTTACGCGCAAACTGCGCGAACACCCCAAATTCAAAACTATCCCGATTTTGATCTTAACGACTGAATCCAGTGATCAGATGAAGCAGGCGGGGCGTTCTGCTGGTGCGACTGGGTGGCTGGTGAAGCCTTTTGACCCCAATAGGTTAATTGAGGTCATTCAGAAGGTAATCCGTTAACACGGCTTCAAATCACAGCTACCAATGAGGAGCCAACTATGGCAGAAAATTACCCAGAAGGATCTGGATCAGGTGCTGATTTTGATCTGAGTCAGTTTTACCAAATCTTCTTCGAAGAGGCGGGGGAAAATCTTGATCAGATGGAGCAAATGCTCCTGAATTTAGATTTCAGTAATGCTAACGATGAGGAACTCAACGGAATTTTCCGCTGTGCTCATTCCATCAAGGGCGGTGCTGCGACCTTTGGGTTTTCTGATGTAGCGGAGCTAACTCATCAGATGGAATCCTTGTTGGACAAACTGCGTCGGCACGAGTTGCAACCTATTCCAGAAATGGTTGATGTTTTGCTTGAGTCCGCAGATGCATCACGGAGCTTACTTGCCCGCCATCAAGCAGGAGGCCAGGGAGAGGCAGTTTCTACGACTGCTTTGGTGAAGCGAATCAGTGATCTAGCTGCAGGACTACTACCAACAGAATTGGAGGTTGCTCCAGTGCGCGCATTGGATGCGTCAGTATCTGCAGACCCCGTGCCGCCTTCTGTATCAGTAGCTGCAGCACCCGCGTCGGCTCCTCATGTGCCTGGCCAGTTGCGGCGGCTGGAAATTCATGTGGGTCCACTAGATCGCACAGAGCAAGCTGACGCTATCAAGGATCTGTTCCGTGATATCGCAGGCTTGGGAACTATCCAAGACATGCCCGCTTCGATCCCTGGTATGCGTGTATTCGCAGTCGAAACAACCTCTTCTACTGATGATTTGCTGGATTTGTTCGCATTCCATGTGTCCAAGGACCAAGTCCGCTTCGTTGACGCAGCAAAAGTTGGAGCATCTCCAAATGATGGGACTTCGGAAGTGGCCTACGGCTTCTTTAGCGACGCACCCGGAGCCCCCGCTCCGTTGCCTTCACGTGCGCCCGCTGCTGAAGGCGTTCCGCAAGTAAAAACTGCTGTGGTGACGAAGGCTGTTGAACCTAAGGTTTCCACACAAGCCCAGATGGAGTCCACCACCATTCGCGTTGCAGTGAATAAAGTGGATCAGCTCATTAATTTGGTCGGTGAATTGGTGATTACCCAAGCAATGTTGGCTCAAAACAGCCGTGGTTTGGATGCTGGTGCGTACCAGCAGTTGCTCGCAGGACTGGCAGATTTGGATCGAAACACTCGAGATTTGCAAGAATCCGTGATGTCCATTCGAATGATTCCTATGTCGATAGTCTTCAGTCGTTTTCCGCGTATGTTACGGGACTTGGCAAACAAGCTGGGCAAGAAGGTAGAGCTTGTCACTCTTGGTGAGGCGACTGAGTTGGATAAAGGACTGGTTGAAAAGATTACTGACCCTCTTACCCATTTGGTCCGCAATAGCTGTGACCACGGGATTGAGCTACCTGCAGAACGCTTGGCAAAAGGGAAATCTGAGCACGGCACTATCACGCTGTCTGCCTCCCATCAAGGGGGCTCTATTGTGATTGACGTACGTGATGATGGCAAAGGACTGTCACGCGAAAAGATACTCAAGAAGGCCATGGAGAGGGGAATGGATGTATCCGAACAGATGCCTGACTCTGAAGTGTGGCAGCTGATTTTCGCTCCTGGATTTTCGACGGCAGACGAAGTCACTGACGTATCTGGCCGTGGTGTCGGGATGGATGTGGTTAAACGAAATATTGCTGCATTGAATGGATCGGTGGAGATTGATTCGGCGGAAGGTTATGGGATGAAGGTCTCGGTGCGCCTGCCGCTGACCCTTGCAATCATGGATGGTATGTCCGTCGGAGTTGGAGAGGAAGTCTACATACTGCCCCTTTCGTCCGTGGTGGAGTCATTCCAAGTGAATCCGGATGACGTTAGTACGGTTGCCCAAGGCTCGCAGTTGGTGAAAGTTCGTGACGAATACATGCCTGTAATAGCTTTGGAAAAGATATTCCAAGTTCCTAGATTTGATTTAAATAAAACTAGCAATATTATGGTGGTTGTTGAGGCGGACGGAAGTCGTGTTGCTCTGTTGGTTGATGAGTTATTGGGGCAGCATCAGGTGGTTGTTAAAAACTTGGAATCGAATTACCGTAAAGTTCCGAATGTCTCGGGTGCAACAATATTGGGTGATGGTACTGTTGCTTTGATTTTGGATATTGGTGGGCTGGTTCGTCGTGCTAGGCATTGAGGGGGCTTGATTGAAATATCTGGTCCTGAGGAGTATTTATGAGTCTCGTTGCTAAAATTTCTGAAAACGCGCATGTTGGTGCTCGCGAATATCTGACCTTTAGATTGGATCAGGAGGAGTATGGCATTGACATACTCAAGGTGCAAGAAATACGAGGGTATGAACAACCAACCCGTATTGCCAATGCGCCTGCTTTTATAAAGGGTGTCGTAAATTTGCGCGGAACTATCGTTCCTATTGTTGATATGCGGCTTAAATTTAATTGCGCGCAGGCGGATTATAATAGTTTTACGGTTGTAATAATTTTAAATTTGCGTGACCGTGTTGTTGGAATCGTGGTTGACTCTGTTAGTGATGTTATGGGGTTGTCCGCTGAGAATATTCGATCTGCCCCTGATGTTGAGAGTGCAATTGATAATGGATGCATTCTTGGATTGGGATCTGTAGGGGAGAGAATGCTGATCCTGCTTGATATTGAAAAATTAATGTCGAATGCGGATATGGGTTTGGCCGCAAATGATGAGTGAAGCATAGGCTTCTGCTGCGTGGCATAGGATGCTTGAGCCAATAGGTTGGCCACAGATTCTTTGAATTTGAGCATTGGTAGATTTTCTATTTGGATGAACTCATGTCCCAAGCCACTCATTCCATAAAAATTAATCGCTCATCTTTGCATCGCTCAGAGATGGATGCGAACGTAATTGCACCTGCGGGGCCTCTTGCGCAAGGTAGAGAGTTTGTTTGGACAACCGCGGATTTCGCAAGAGTTCAAGGCCTTATTTACAAGCGTGCTGGAATCAGCTTGCATGATGGTAAGCACGCCATGGTGTACAGCCGACTCTCCCGCAGACTTCGGGAAACAGGTCACGGCAGCTTCAACGACTATCTCAGTTGGCTTGAATCTAATGACGGACCTGAGTGGCAAGAGTTTGTCAATGCGTTGACAACCAATCTGACTGCTTTTTTCCGAGAGCAACATCACTTCGAAATATTCGCATCTCACCTGCGTAGCAAGCCGTCGGGAAGTTTCTGGAAGGTATGGTGCAATGCCGCCTCTACGGGCGAGGAGCCCTATTCAATAGTGATGACTGCATGTGAGGCTTTAGGGAGCAATCCCCCTTTCAAGCTGATAGCCAGCGATATTGACTCCAAAGTACTAGCTACGGCCGGAAATGGTGTTTACAGAATAGATAGTATGAAGGGGATGAGCCAGGAGAGACTACAGAGGTTTTTCTTGAAAGGTAAGGCTTCTAATGTAGGGATGGTACGAGTTAAGCCTGAACTAAGGCGTTTAATTGACTTTATGAGTGTCAATTTAATTCGAGACGACTGGCCATTCAAGGAGCCCTTCGATGTGGTTTTTTGTCGAAATGTAATGATCTATTTCGATGCAGCAACTCAGAGAAGGGTGTTGGAAAAAATTCATCGAGTCCTTAAGCCTGGAGGGCTTTTATTTGTTGGGCATGCGGAAAATTTTAGCGAGTCTAAAGACCTGTTTGTCCTGCGCGGAAAAACGGTTTACGAGCGGCGCTGATTCTGTCTGGTGAGACTACTCTCAAACTGTCCCATGACCAATAATCGATTGAGCACATCCTCTTCTGCTTCTAGTGGTACTGGGGCGGGACTAGAGCGGCGTCGTGCGCCTAGAATAGCACCCCTTAGTCCTGAGGTGTACTCTTCCTCTGTGATGAGTGTGAAAAACTCTTCTTTAGAGGAATTGAAGGCTCGTCCTAGGCGTCCTGGAGAGGCTTCATTTTTTTATCTTGATCACCATTTTCAGCATAACGCGGTAAAAGTATTGCCTGGTGAATATTTCGTGTC
>NZ_CP117193.1:687500-1122500 GCF_028596105.1 Acidovorax temperans
AGAAATCGAGTCCGAATAGGGCGAATCAGTCGCTGGGTGTAGACCCGAAACCAAGTGATCTATCCATGGCCAGGATGAAGGTGCCGTAACAGGTACTGGAGGTCCGAACCCACTAGTGTTGCAAAACTAGGGGATGAGCTGTGGATAGGGGTGAAAGGCTAAACAAACTTGGAAATAGCTGGTTCTCTCCGAAAACTATTTAGGTAGTGCCTCAAGTATTACCTGCGGGGGTAGAGCACTGTTTAGGCTAGGGGGTCATGGCGACTTACCAAACCTATGCAAACTCCGAATACCGCAGAGTACAGCTTGGGAGACAGAGCACCGGGTGCTAACGTCCGGACTCAAGAGGGAAACAACCCAGACCGCCAGCTAAGGTCCCTAAAATTGGCTAAGTGGGAAACGAAGTGGGAAGGCTAAAACAGTCAGGATGTTGGCTTAGAAGCAGCCATCATTTAAAGAAAGCGTAATAGCTCACTGATCGAGTCGTCCTGCGCGGAAGATGTAACGGGGCTAAGCCAGTTACCGAAGCTGCGGATGTGCAATTTATTGCACGTGGTAGGAGAGCGTTCTGTAGGCCTGTGAAGGTGTCTGGTAACGGATGCTGGAGGTATCAGAAGTGCGAATGCTGACATGAGTAGCGTTAAAGGGGGTGAAAAGCCCCCTCGCCGTAAGCGCAAGGTTTTCTACGCAACGTTCATCGGCGTAGAGTGAGTCGGCCCCTAAGGCGAGGCAGAGATGCGTAGCTGATGGGAAACAGGTCAATATTCCTGTACCGATCAATAGTGCGATGTGGGGACGGAGAAGGTTAGCTCAGCCAACTGTTGGATATGTTGGTTCAAGCCTGTAGTCGTGCCTGGTAGGCAAATCCGCCGGGCTTAGATGAGGGGTGATAACGAGTCTGCTTGCAGACGAAGTGAGTGATACCCTGCTTCCAGGAAAAGCCACTAAGCTTCAGCTATTGACGACCGTACCGCAAACCGACACTGGTGCGCGAGATGAGTATTCTAAGGCGCTTGAGAGAACTCAGGAGAAGGAACTCGGCAAATTGATACCGTAACTTCGGGAGAAGGTATGCCCCAAGTAGGTGAACTCGTACGGAGGGAGCCCAAAGGGGTTGCAAAAAATCGGTGGCTGCGACTGTTTAATAAAAACACAGCACTCTGCAAACACGAAAGTGGACGTATAGGGTGTGACGCCTGCCCGGTGCTGGAAGATTAAATGATGGGGTGCAAGCTCTTGATTGAAGTCCCAGTAAACGGCGGCCGTAACTATAACGGTCCTAAGGTAGCGAAATTCCTTGTCGGGTAAGTTCCGACCTGCACGAATGGCGTAACGATGGCCACACTGTCTCCTCCTGAGACTCAGCGAAGTTGAAATGTTTGTGATGATGCAATCTCCCCGCGGAAAGACGGAAAGACCCCATGAACCTTTACTGTAGCTTTGTATTGGACTTTGAACAGATCTGTGTAGGATAGGTGGGAGGCTTTGAAGTGAGGACGCTAGTTCTCATGGAGCCAACGTTGAAATACCACCCTGGTGTGTTTGAGGTTCTAACCTAGGTCCATTATCTGGATCGGGGACAGTGCATGGTAGGCAGTTTGACTGGGGCGGTCTCCTCCCAAAGCGTAACGGAGGAGTTCGAAGGTACGCTAGTTACGGTCGGACATCGTGACGATAGTGCAATGGCATAAGCGTGCTTAACTGCGAGACTGACAAGTCGAGCAGATGCGAAAGCAGGACATAGTGATCCGGTGGTTCTGTATGGAAGGGCCATCGCTCAACGGATAAAAGGTACTCTGGGGATAACAGGCTGATACCGCCCAAGAGTTCATATCGACGGCGGTGTTTGGCACCTCGATGTCGGCTCATCTCATCCTGGGGCTGTAGCCGGTCCCAAGGGTATGGCTGTTCGCCATTTAAAGAGGTACGTGAGCTGGGTTTAAAACGTCGTGAGACAGTTTGGTCCCTATCTTCCGTGGGCGCTGCAGATTTGAGGAAGCCTGCTCCTAGTACGAGAGGACCGGAGTGGACACACCTCTGGTGTATCGGTTGTCACGCCAGTGGCATTGCCGAGTAGCTAAGTGTGGAAGAGATAACCGCTGAAAGCATCTAAGCGGGAAACTCGTTTCAAGATGAGATCTGCCGGGGCCTTGAGCCCCCTAAAGAGTCGTTCAAGACCAGGACGTTGATAGGCTGGGTGTGGAAGCGCAGTAATGCGTTAAGCTAACCAGTACTAATTGCTCGTGCGGCTTGACCCTATAACTTTGATAGCCAATGCACTTCAGTGCAAAAGCTCAAAGTCTGTTATGCCAAGTTAGACGCAGTCAAATACAAAAACCTGATTCCAAACTCTATGAATTCGCCGAGCAGTCCCAAGACTGCTTAGCACCAAGTTATGCCTGATGACCATAGCAAGTTGGTACCACTCCTTCCCATCCCGAACAGGACAGTGAAACGACTTTGCGCCGATGATAGTGCGGGTTCCCGTGTGAAAGTAGGTCATCGTCAGGCTCTTACAGCCCAAAACGCCCCTGTGCTCATTCGAGTACAGGGGCGTTTTGCTTTGGGGGCCAAAGAATACAAAGGGTGACACTGCTCGGCAGGTTAACGGGCAGCACAGCCCGTGGTTCATGGCGCTGTGATTGTGCTCGGTGGCTTTGGCACGGCCTACACCTCCAACCTCCTGCCCTCGCTAAACACCACCAGCTCTCCCTTCCCAAATGCCTTCCACGCCTTGCTGGTTAAGGTAAGCGCTATTGGACTGTCGAATCGCTTTGTCGCCTAGGGGGTCCGCTTCCGGATGTCTGTATATCCTTCAGTTCGTGATCTCAGAGCCTCTGTACCCACATGTGCCTCCTCCCCTAGTTTCTCGTCTTCTTCGGTCTGAGCTTTTCCCAAGCTCCGAAGTCGAGGAAGCACAGTACCGTCATTGCTGTACGATTAACGTTGACGTAAAGGTCATAGCGGATTCGGTCTTTTTCGAACTTCCTTTGGGCTTCCCTTTTTCATGGCGACCACATACACAATTGGCGATCTTGCCAAAGAGTTTGATCTGACAACGCGGGCTATTCGCTTCTATGAGGACATGGGGCTGTTACAGCCAGAGCGCACGGGCGCGGGGGGGAGAAATCGTATCTATAGCCCCCGAGATAGAACCCGACTGCGGCTGACGCTGCGCGCCAAGCGCTTGGGCCTCTCCCTGACTGAGGCCAAGGAAATCATTGACCTGTACGACAGCCCGCGAGACACCGGCGTGCAGCTTCGCAAGTTTCTGGATGTATTGACGGTGCACCGCAAGCAGCTGGAAGCGCAGTTGGCCGATCTACAGGCCAACTTGGAAGAGGTGCGAGAGCACGAAAAAGAAGCGCGCACCCTACTGGCAAAGTCAGAAAAGCAAAAATGATCCATAATTGACGTTTACGTAAACGTCAATTTTTGGGGCGCCATGACAGCTAACGCTTTTCAGCCCAAGCATCTCGCATACAAAGCGCGAGTGGAAGAGAGCTTTCGCAAGCAAGGGGTGATGGCAACCTTGGGAGCCTCCCTTCAGTTGGTTGAGCCTGGAGTCGTTGATATCGCTCTTGACTGGGCCGAAGGTCTGACGCAACAACATGGTTTTTTGCATGCAGGGGTTGTTGCCACAGCGCTCGATTCCGCTTGCGGGTACGCCGGCTTGACCTTGATGCCAGAAGACGCTGCCGTCCTCACCATTGAATTCAAAATCAATTTGCTGGCGCCTTCTGCCGGGGAGCGCTTTCGCATGGAGGGACGTGTGCTCAAACCAGGGCGCACGATCACTGTGTGCGAAGGCCGCGCCTTTGCCTTGCAAGGCGAGCAAGAAAAGCTGGTCGCCACGATGGCCTGCACCTTGATGGCGGTATCGGGCCGAGAACAGCTACGCGACTGACAACAATCCATTTTGACAAGGAGACACCCATGAGCCTTCCATCCAACCTTCCTGGCCTCAACTTTCAACTGGGCGAAGACATCGACGCCCTGCGCGATGCTGTGCGTGACTTTGCCCAGTCAGAAATTGCGCCTCGTGCAGCAGAAATTGATCGGACCGACCAGTTTCCTATGGATCTCTGGCGCCGCATGGGTGACTTGGGTGTGCTCGGCATTACCGTACCCGAGCAGTACGGCGGCGCAGCGATGGGCTATCTGGCCCACATGGTGGCTATGGAGGAAATCTCTCGGGCCAGCGCTTCGGTGGGGCTGTCCTATGGTGCTCACAGTAATCTCTGCGTGAACCAGATCAACCGCAACGGCAACGAAGCCCAAAAGCAGAAGTATCTGCCCAAGCTCATCAGCGGTGAGCATGTCGGCGCCTTGGCCATGAGTGAGCCGGGCGCCGGCTCCGACGTGATCAGCATGAAGCTGAAGGCCGAAGACAAGGGTGGCTACTACTTGCTCAACGGCAGCAAGATGTGGATCACCAACGGCCCTGATGCTGACACTTTGGTGGTCTACGCCAAGACGGAGCCTGAATTGGGCGCGCGGGGCGTGACGGCATTCCTCATTGAAAAGGGCATGCCAGGCTTCAGCATTGCGCAAAAGCTCGACAAGCTCGGCATGCGCGGCAGCCACACGGGCGAGCTGGTGTTCAACAACGTGGAAGTCCCAGCGGCCAATGTGCTGGGTGGTGTGAACCAAGGTGCCAAGGTGCTCATGAGCGGCCTTGACTACGAGCGTGCCGTGCTGACCGGCGGGCCTTTGGGCATCATGCAGTCGGTGATGGACAACGTCATCCCCTATATTCACGACCGCAAACAGTTCGGCCAGAGCATTGGTGAATTCCAGCTCATCCAGGGCAAGGTCGCTGACATGTACACCGTGCTGCAAGCCGGACGTTCGTTCGCCTACACCGTGGCCAAGAATCTGGACATGCTAGGCACGGACCATGTTCGCCAAGTGCGCAAGGACTGCGCCAGCGTCATTTTGTGGTGCGCCGAAAAGGCCACCTGGATGGCGGGTGAGGGCGTGCAGATTTTTGGTGGCAACGGCTACATCAACGAGTACCCCCTGGGTCGCCTCTGGCGCGATGCCAAGCTGTACGAGATTGGTGCCGGTACCAGCGAAATCCGCCGCATGCTGATTGGCCGCGAGCTGTTTGCCGAAACCTGCTGACCACCATTGAACCTGACCTGAGGACACCATGCCCACATCCATCGACGACCTGTTTGTACACAACCGCGCCTGGGCGGCTCAGATGGAGCGTGAACGGCCCGGCTTTTTCACCAGCTTGCTGGCGCAGCAAAAGCCGAAGTACATGTGGGTAGGGTGTTCCGACAGCCGGGTGCCAGCCAACCAGATCACCGGGCTGGAACCCGGTGAGGTCTTCGTTCACCGCAACGTGGCCAACGTGGTGGTGCCAACGGATCTGAATTGCCTGTCCACCATTCAATACGCGGTGGATCAACTCAAGGTGGAACACCTGATGGTGGTGGGTCACTACGGCTGCGGCGGTGTACTGGCTGCGCTGGAAGGCATTCGCGTGGGGCTGGCGGACAACTGGATTCGCCACGTGACCGACGTGCGTGATCGCCATCGTGATTTGATCGCCTCGGTGGAGCCGCAATGGCGCCATGATGTGCTGTGCGAACTCAACGCCATCGAACAGGTGGTCAACATCGCGCAGACCACGGTGATGCTGGACGCCTGGGGCCGAGGCCAGAAGGTCACGCTGCACGGTTGGTGCTATGGCCTGAAGGACGGGCTCATCAACAACCTGCACATGACGGTAGACAGCACCGAAGGCCTGGACGCTCTGTACCGCGCGGCCATCGCAGGTGTGGCCGCCACGCGCCGGGGTTAATACACCCGAGCAGGCCCAGGGTTACCCGGCGATCAGCTCCCACCGGCGAAGCCATGTTTCCCCAACGGCTTGACTCACCGCTGGCCTATGCCATTGCCAAGGCGATGATGGACGGTTTTAACCGCCATTACCGCCTGTTCCGCACCGAATCGGCCCGTGCCAAGCACCGTTTTGAAACCGCTGACTGGCTGGGCCAGCAGCGGGCGCAGCGCGAGCGCATCGAGTTTTATGACCTGCGGGTGAAGGAATGCGTGCGGCGGCTGGAGAAGGAGTTTGGCGCAGGCAGCCAGCCCATGGAGGTGTGGCACCAGGCCAAGTTCCACTACATCGGGCTGCTCGTCAACCACCACCAGCCTGAACTGGCAGAGACCTTTTTCAACTCGGTCACCTGCAAGATCCTGCACCGCACGCATTTCCACAACGATTTCATCTTCGTGCGCCCCGCCGTCAGCACCGAGTACATCGAGAACGACGAGCCTGCGGCGAAGCCTACCTTCCGGGCCTATTACCCCACGCGCGAGACGCTGCACCAGACGCTGATCACGATTGTGGAGAACTTCCAGTTGCAGCGCGCGTTTGCCCACCTGGAGCGGGACACCCGCCATGTGCTGGCTGCCGTGCAGGATCGGCTAGCTCTGGATCAGGTCAAGCTGCGCGCCAATTTCCAGATTCAGGTACTCACCAGCCTGTTCTTTCGCAACAAGGGTGCTTACCTGGTGGGCAAGATCATCAACGGCTTTACCGAAGTGCCGTTTGCCCTGCCCATCCTGCACGACCACCAGGGCAAGCTCACCATCGATGCAGCCCTGTTTGGCGAGGAAGACCTGCAGATCCTCTTCAGCTTTGCCCGCGCCTATTTCATGGTGGACATGGAAGTGCCCAGCGCCTATGTGCAGTTTTTGCGCAGCCTCATGCCCCGCAAGCCGCGGGCCGAGATCTACAACGCCCTGGGTCTGGCCAAGCAGGGCAAAACCCTGTTCTACCGCGACTTTTTGCACCACCTCAAGCATTCCAGCGACCAGTTCCGCATTGCGCCGGGCATCAAAGGCATGGTCATGCTGGTGTTTGATCTGCCCAGTTTCCCGTATGTGTTCAAGCTGATCAAGGACTTCTACCCCGCGCAGAAGGACACCACGCGCGAGCAGGTGAAGGCCAAGTACATGCTCGTCAAGCAGCACGACCGGGTGGGACGCATGGCCGACACGCTCGAATACAGCGAAGTCGCCTTCCCGCGCGATCGCTTCAGCGACGAATTGATTGCCGAGATTGAAAAATTTGCCCCCAGCCAGCTCGAAATCAGCGACCGCGATGGTGATGGCCAGACCGAAGTCATCATCAAGCACCTGTACATCGAGCGGCGCATGATCCCGCTCAACATCTACCTGCAAGAGGCGCTGGATGCCGGCCCGGACGATGCCCATGCGCGCCAGCAGATCGAGCGCTGCGTCATCGAATACGGCAACGCCATCAAGGACATGGTGGCCGCCAACATCTTCCCGGGCGACATGCTGTGGAAGAACTTTGGCATCACCCGCCATGGCAAGGTCGTGTTCTACGACTACGACGAGATTGAATACCTCACCGACTGCAACTTCCGCCGCGTGCCCGCGCCCCGCAACGAAGAAGACGAGCTGAGCGGCGAGATTTGGTACACCGTGGGGCCACGCGATGTGTTCCCTGAAACCTTTGGCCCCTTCCTGCTGGGCAGCCCGCAAGTGCGTGATGTGTTCATGCAGCACCACGCAGACCTGCTGGACCCCGCCTTCTGGCAAGAGCACAAAGAGCGCATCCAGGCTGGCCACTTGCTGGATGTGTTTCCGTACCACCAGGAGCGCCGCTTCGTTCACACGCCTGCCTGAGCTACAGGCCGCCTTTTCCCATCACCCCCTTTCAACTCAGGAGACTTTCCATGCCTACACCCCACCAAGACCCCATCGTCATCGTCGGCGCGGCGCGCACCCCCATGGGCGCGTTCCAGGGCGACTTCTCGGACCTCGCTGCGCACGACCTGGGCGGCGCTGCCATCAAGGCCGCCGTGGCGCGCGCCGGCGTGGCCCCTGAGAAGGTAGACGAAGTGCTGTTCGGCAACTGCCTGATGGCAGGCCAGGGCCAGGCGCCTGCACGCCAGGCCGGCTTCAAGGGTGGCCTGCCGCGCAGCACCGGCGCGGTGACGCTGTCCAAGATGTGCGGCGCCGGCATGGAAGCCACCATCCTCGCGCACGACCAGCTCGTGGCCGGTAGCCGTGACGTGATGGTGTCCGGCGGCATGGAGAGCATGACCAACGCGCCCTACCTGCTCAAGAAGGGCCGTGGCGGCTACCGCATGGGCCACGACAAGATCTTCGACCACATGATGCTCGACGGCCTGGAAGACGCTTACGAAGCTGGCCGCTCCATGGGCACCTTTGGCGAAGACTGCGCCGCCAAGTACCAGTTCACCCGCGAACAACAAGATAAATTCGCCATGACGAGCGTCCAGCGTGCGCAAGATGCTATCAATTCGGGAGCATTTAAGGCCGAGATCACCCCCGTCACCTTCAGCACCCGCAAGGGCGAAGTCACGGTGGAGCAGGACGAAGGCCCGCTGAAGATCCGCCTGGACAAGATCCCCACGCTCAAGCCCGCGTTCAAGAAGGACGGCACCATCACCGCCGCCGCCAGCTCCAGCATCAACGACGGCGCTGCTGCTCTGGTGCTGATGCGCCAGTCCACCGCGCAAGAGCTGGGCTGCAAGCCCCTGGCCAAGATCGTCTCCCACGCCACGCATGCGCAAGAGCCTGAGTGGTTCACCACTGCCCCCGTCGGCGCCACACAAAAGGCCCTCAAGAAAGCGGGCTGGTCTGTTCAGGATGTGGACCTGTGGGAAATTAACGAAGCCTTCGCCGTCGTGCCCATGGCCCTGATGGCCGACCTGAAGGTGCCGCACGAGAAGGTGAACGTGAACGGCGGCGCCTGCGCCCTGGGCCACCCCATCGGCGCCAGCGGTGCGCGCATCATCGTCACGCTGCTGCACGCGCTGCAGGCCCGTGGCAAGAAGAAGGGCCTGGCCACGCTGTGCATTGGCGGTGGCGAAGCCACGGCCATGGCCATCGAGCTGGTCTGACGCAGACGGGGTGCCGCAACACCGTTGGCCTGGCCCCGCGGCCAGGTCCGGTGGCGGCACCACCGGCTTCTGAAATACTACGGCTCCTTCATTTTTTACCGGACCCCTGCATGCACCCCGCTTCCCCCGCCATCGCCGCTTTCTGGGCTGACTTTTCCGCGCAGGAGGCTGCACTGCACGCGCAGCCCCTGGTCGAGCGGGTAGAGCAGGCCAACACCCTGCTGGAGGCGCATGTAAAGGGCCTGGCCCTGGAGTTGCAGGGCCACCCGGAGGACGCCGTGGTGGACCTCATCATCACCGCGCACGGCAGCATCGAGCAGTTTCCGCTGCTCACGCAACTGGTGGACGCTGCCCCCAAGCTGCAGCACCACCGCGTGGTGGCCTTTCGCGCCCGCACCGCCGAGCCTGACTTCCCCATTGGCATGGATGGCTTTGAGCTGGCCACCGCCGATGTGCTGGTGGCCCTGCAGCCCGACAACGGCCAGGCCGCGCTGGAACTGCGCTTTGCCCGCGACATCCCCGCTGAATTCGCCGAGCACGCGCGGCACATGACCTTCATCATGCTGGACCATGTGCTGGGCGAATACGACTTCGCCGTGAAAGTGGGCGCGGTGGACTTTGTGGGCGAAGACGACTACGACGCCGATGTGTCGTGGACGCCGCTGAGCCAGCTGCCCCCCGTGTTTGACGCCTTCTGGACCCAGACCCTGGGCCACACCGGCCACTTCCCGCAAGGCGAGCCGCAGTGGGAAGGGCTGGAGCTGGAATTCAACTGCGCCGTGGACGACGAAGGCAACCCCGTGGACGACCCCGAGGGCGATGCCGAAACCGGCGGCAGCGACGAAGGCGTGGTCGCGGTCAACCTGGCTGCCAACGCCGTGGCCATGCGCGCCGATTTGCCCTACGCACTCACGCTCGACCTGGCAGTGCCCGGCAGCGCTGCGTTGGCCGCCGCGCAAAACCTGCAAGAGCAGGCCGCCACCTTGCTGCAACTGCCGCAACTGGGCGTGGCCGCGCTGACCCTGGCGCGCGCAGGCCGCCGCCAGGCGCTGTTCTATGTGAGCGACGAGCAGCTTGCCAAGCAAACGCTGGCCCCGCTGCTGCTGCGCGATGAAGCCGCCACGCTGGAGCTGAAGCTGCGCTACGACCCGGCCTGGACGGGTTACTTTGAGTACGCAGGCTACCTGCTCCACTGAAGGTTCTAGCCTCGCCCTGGCCATGTATATCGGGTGCTTTGCTATTGAAAAAATAGCTTCTGGCGCTTTCTGGGTAAGCGCTAGAGGCCTATTTGATTGAAATATCTGCCATGAAGTCCATCCTCATCATCGGTGCGTCGCGCGGCATTGGGCTGGAGCTGGTGCGCCAGTACACCGAAGACGGCCGCCGCGTCATCGCCACCGTGCGTGGCGACGCGGGGCGCGAGCGCGTGCAGGCCCTGGGCGCTGACGTGCTCACTGTGGACGTGGCCAACCCCGCCAGCGTCAGCGGCCTGGCCTGGCAGCTCGACGGCGAAAAGCTGGACCTGGCGATGTATGTGGCAGGCGTCATCCGCCGCCCGAATGCGCTCACCCCGCCCACACAGCAAGACTTTGATGCTGTCATGCACACCAACGTGCTGGGCGCCATGCAGACCATTCCGCAAGTGGCGCCGCTGGTGGCCGATGCGGGGGGCGTGTTTGCCTTTCTCTCATCGTCCATGTCGCAAATCGGCAGCGTGCCGAACAGCGACGCGTGGCTGTACCGCACCAGCAAGGCGGCGCTGAACATGGCCGTGGCGGCGGCGCAGCACAACTACCCCGGCGCCACGCTGGTCACCATCGACCCCGGCTGGGTGCAGACCGACATGGGCGGCGGCACCGCGCCGCTGACGGTGCAAGACAGCGTGCGTGGCCTGCGCAACACCCTGGTCAGCGTCACACCGGCTGACAAAGGCCGCCTGCTGCACCACGACGGCCGCCGTGCCACGCACTGGTAAGGCCCCTTCATCACGAACAACAACTCTGGAGACAACCCATGCTGCTGACCCAAGACCAGGAAATGATCCGCGACGCGGTGCGCGACTTTGCCCAGACCGAGCTGTGGCCCCATGCTGCGCGCTGGGACAAGGAACACCACTTCCCCAAGGAGGCCCACCAGGGCCTCGCCGCGCTGGGTGCCTACGGCATCTGCGTGCCCGAAGAGTTCGGCGGCGCCAACTTGGACTATGTGACGCTGGCCCTGGTGCTGGAAGAAATCGCGGCCGGTGACGGCGGCACCAGCACCGCCATCAGCGTGACCAACTGCCCGGTCAACGCCATCCTCATGCGCTACGGCAACGCGCAGCAAAAGCGCGACTGGCTCACCCCGCTGGCGCGTGGCGAAATGCTGGGCGCGTTCTGCCTGACCGAGCCGCATGTGGGGTCTGATGCCTCTGCATTGCGCACCACGGCCGTGAAAGAGGGCGACGAATATGTGATCAACGGCGTCAAGCAGTTCATCACCAGCGGCAAGAACGGCCATGTGGCCATCGTCATCGCCGTCACCGACAAGGGCGCGGGCAAGAAGGGCATGAGCGCTTTTCTCGTGCCCACCAGCAACCCTGGCTACGTGGTGGCGCGCCTTGAAGACAAACTGGGCCAGCACAGCAGCGACACTGCGCAGATCAACTTTGACAACTGCCGCATCCCGGCCGAGAACCTGATTGGCGCCGAAGGCGAGGGCTACAAGATCGCCCTGGGCGCGCTCGAAGGCGGCCGCATTGGCATCGCCGCCCAAAGCGTGGGCATGGCGCGCAGTGCGTTCGATGCCGCGCTGGCGTATTCCAAAGACCGCCAGAGCTTCGGCACCGCCATCTTCAACCACCAGGCCGTGGGCTTTCGCCTGGCCGACTGCGCCACGCAGATCGAGGCAGCGCGCCAGCTGATCTGGCACGCCGCCGCGCTGCGTGATGCGGGCAAGCCCTGCCTGAAGGAAGCCGCTATGGCCAAGCTGTTTGCCAGCGAGATGGCCGAGCGCGTGTGCAGCGCAGCCATCCAGACGCTGGGCGGGTATGGCGTGGTCAACGACTTTCCGGTCGAGCGCATCTACCGCGACGTGCGCGTGTGCCAGATCTACGAAGGCACCAGCGACGTGCAGAAGATCATCATCCAGCGCGCGCTGGCCTGATGTTGCTCTTGAGTTGATAGCTGATGGCGCCTTCCAGATAAGGGCTTGCCGCCAATTTCATTCATTTTTTGCCACCGCCGACTGCGGGGTGGTGCGCGTGCCGGCACCTGCGGGCTGACGCCTGGGTGACTCGTGCGCAGCCTTTCGCGGGTTGCGCCGGTTGCAGTGCGGGCGGGCTTGTTCAAGGATGGAGGCCTGTTTTTTTCAGGAGCTCCGCATGCCTTTCGCGCAAGTCAATGGCCAGAAGTTGTATTACGAAGACACGGGCGGAGAAGGCCCGGTCATCGTGTTTTCGCACGGGTTGCTGATGGATGGCAGCATGTTCGCGCCGCAAGTCGAGGCCCTTCGCAGCACATGGCGCTGCATCACCTGGGACGAGCGGGGCCATGGGCAGACGGCCGACCTCGCGCGCTGCGACCCCTTTACTTACTACGATTCCGCCAACGATCTGGCCGCGCTGCTGGCGCACCTGGGCGTGCGCCAGGCCGTGTTGGCGGGCATGTCGCAGGGCGGCTACCTGTCGCTGCGCTGCGCGCTCACCCACCCCGACCTGGTGCGGGCGCTGGTGCTCATCAACACACAGGCCCTGCCGGAGCAGCCGGAAAAGATGGTGGGCCACGAGGTGCTGATGAAAGCCTGGATGGAGAACGGCCTGTCGGACGAGATTGCCGGGGTGGTAGCCCACATCATCCTGGGCGACGGCTGGGCAGGCGCCCCGCAGTGGCAGGCAAAGTGGCGCGGGTTCACCGTGCCCAATCTGATGCAATGCTTTACCACCCTGGCCAGCCGCGACGACATCAGCGACCGCCTGGGCGCCATCACAGTGCCGGCGCTAGTGGTGCATGGCGAACTGGACAACGCCATTGATCTGCAACGCGCTCAGGCCATGGCCGACGGCCTGCCGCGCGCGAGCATGGTGGTGGTGCCCGGCGCCGGGCATGCCAGCAACCTCACGCACCCCGAGCCCGTGAATGCTGCATTGGCGGCGTTTCTCGCCCGCCTGTAAAACACCAAGCGCCCGAGATGGGCGGGGGCGCCGCGGTCACGTTGCGTTCAGTGGCCGGTGCGCGGGCCGCAGCACCACGGTAATTTGTCCATTGGTTTCGATGGTGGCACGTTCCACCTCGTGCGCGTAAAGGCAGCCACCGGCGCGCAGCGCGGCCTCCACGTCTTCGCGGGTCAGCAGCTCCTTGCGCATCAGCGTCTGGTTCAGTTCACCCTTGTCAATCAGCACCTGGGCCTTGCCATCCACCCAGTAGCCCACGCGCGGAAAGTGAAACGCCAGCCGCGCCAGTGCCGCATGGCACAGCATCAGCGTGCTGGCAGAAATCAATCCGCCCACCAGCGAGTTGTCGCCCGCGTTCATCGAGTTTTGCACCGCGTTCGACAGAATCAGCAGCAGGATCAAATCAAACGGCTCGTACTGCCCCGTCTGCCGCTTGGCCGTGAGGCGCATGAACACCAGCAGGAACAGGTACACGACGATGCCGCGCACTACAAACTCCCACCACGGCACGCTCATCTGCCACATTGCAAGGCTCCTTCCTGGATGCTGGACAGGCGCAGTCTACGGCCTGTGGCGCACACAGGTGAGCCTGAGCGAAAATCTGCTGCATCTAGCCCACCGCGCAATCGCTGCCGCGTGGGAACCATCCGCCGCTGTCACCGAAAGAGTCGCCATGCAACGCCGCCAATTCCACCAAACCAGCCTCATCGGGGCGCTGCTGTGCGCCGCCTATCAGCACGCCTGGGCGCTGTCGCTGGGCGATATTTCCAACGCCGATGCCGGCCGTGGCGTCAAGGCGGCGCTGGCGCAGGGCGCGCAGGCAGCCGTGGCGCTGCTGGGGCGCCCCGATGGCTTTCTGGGCAACCCCAAGGTGCGCATTGGTCTTCCGGGCTACCTGGAAGATGCCGCCAAGGTCATGAAATCCATGGGCCAGGGCAAGCGCATCGACGAACTGGTCACCTCCATCAACCGCGCCGCTGAAGCCGCCGTGCCGCTGGGCAAGGACATCCTGGTCCAGGCCGTGCAGTCCATGAGCGTGACCGATGCCAAAAACATTCTCACAGGCGGCGATACGTCGGTCACCGAGTTCTTTGTGACCAAGACACGCGCCCCGCTGTCCGAGCGCTTTTTGCCCGTGGTGAACAAGGCCACAGAAAACGTGGGCCTCACCCAGAAGTACAACGCCTTTGCCGGCAAGGCGGCCAGCTTTGGCCTGCTCAAGCCCGAAGAAAGCAACTTGGCGGGCTACGTCACGGGCAAGACGCTCGACGGCTTGTTCTTCATGATTGGCGAGGAAGAACGCAAGATTCGCCAGAACCCGGCAGGCGCAGGCAGCGCCGTGTTGGAGCGCGTGTTCGGGGCCCTTCGGTGAGCCGCACGCCTGCCAACACAGCCTGCCCCTGCGGCCGCCTGCAAGGCTCCGGCGCCAAGGCCAAGCCCCTGGCCTATGCCGACTGCTGCGGTCGTTTTATCGACCACTGGGACGCCCAGCCCGCGCCCGATGCCGAATTCCTCATGCGTTCGCGCTACACCGCCTTTGTGCGCGAGCGGGCCGACTACCTGCTGGCCACCTGGCACCCCAGCCACCGCCCCGAGTCGCTCGACTTTGACGCTGCCGCCCAATGGCTGGGCCTGGAAGTGCGCGGCCACTGGGTGCAGGACGCTGACCACGCCGAGGTGGAGTTCGTCGCCCGCCACCGCCTGGGCGGCCGCGCCGTGCGCCTGCACGAACGCAGCCGCTTCGTGCGTGAAGGCGGGCGCTGGTACTACGTCGATGGCGACATGCTCCCTGTGCGTTGAGCTGGCTTCCCATCACTTTTCCATTTTTAATGAAATTGGCCTCCAGCGCTTGCTGGATAAGCGCTACCAGCTATGAAATTTGAAGCAATATTGTTCGACTGCGATGGCGTGCTGGTCGACAGCGAACCCATCACCAACGGCGTGCTGTGCACCATGCTCAACGAAGCGGGCTGGGCCATCAGCGCGCAAGACTGCATGGAGATCTTCATCGGCAAAACCGTGCGCAGCGAAGCCGCTCGCATTGAAGCGCACACCGGCCAGCCGCTCACCGATGCCTGGATGGCCCAGTTCTACGCCCGCCGCAATGCCGAACTGCAAGCGCGCCTGCAGCCCATCGCCGGTGCGGTGGATGCCGTGCGTGCCGTGCACGCGCTGCTCGGTGGCCGCATCGCCTGCGCCTCGGGCGCAGACCGGCAGAAGGTGGAGATGCAACTGGCCCAGGTGGGCCTGGCCAGCTATTTTGGGGGCCGCGTTTTCAGCGGCCACGAAATGCCCCGCACCAAGCCTGCGCCTGATGTCTACCTGGCCGCCGCTGCTGCGCTGAAGGTAGACCCCGCCCGCTGCTTGGTGGTGGAAGACACGGTGACCGGCGTTACCGCCGGTGTGGCTGCCGGGGCCACGGTGGTGGGCTACAGCCCTTCATCGGTAGGCCACAGCTCGCCCGAAGCTTTGCGCGCCGCCGGGGCCGTGCAGGTGATTGCCGACATGGCTTTGCTGCCTGCGTTGCTGGCATAGCGCCACCGCCTGGATGGGGCTTGGCGCGCCCCGGACGATGTGCGCAGAGAATCCATAGGGATGTCCTGCATAACTCCCTGCGGTCCGTGATAGCGCGGCCTCGGGCAGTCCGCTGCGTTGCTTTTCTTGCCAATAGCCCGGCTATTGGCTGCAAAAAGACGCCTTGCAGCCTATCCCGATCCGCACTACCACCGACTCGCGAGGGTTATGCAGGACATCCCTACCGGGCCGGGGCCAGAATCCAGTCGGCCATTTGCCCTACCACGTCAGCCTCCAGGCCGTTGAAGCCATGGTGCGCAAAGGCCGCGCAGGCATCCCCCTGGTTTTTGCCACCCGTGGCGGTGATGAGGTGGCTGCGGGGTGTGTGGGTCAGCTGGGCCATCAGGTTGGGAATCTCGGTGTACGCACAGTAAGAGCAACCATCTTGCTGGTGGTGCACCACCAGCACAGGCACTTTGATGTGCTCCAGCGGCATGGCGGGCACCGGGCGCTGTTTGTCATCCGCCAGGATGGTCGCCGTCAACACCACGCCATCCGGCGCGTCTGCGCCTTGCAACACAGTGGCTGCATAGGCGGCCGATTGCGTGCCACGGCTGGTGCCCACCAGCCACACGGGCACTTTGGCGGTGGCTCTTGCCCAGGCAATGGTCGCTTTCAAATCGGCCGCGTGCTCTTCCGTTTGGCGAAAGCCGTTGAGAAACGGTGCGCGCTGCCGATCCGAGGGCGCGTCCACCACCACCGCCATCAACCCCTTGTCGGCGAACAGTTGCCGCGACCGGACGAGGAAATTGCCTTCCCCCCATTTGAACGACCCGTTCTGAAATATCTGCAACCCGCCATGTCCGCCCGCCAGCAGGATGACGGTGGCTTTGGGCTCTGGCGGGGTGGTCACCAGCATGCGCTGGGTGACGCCAGGGCGCGTGGGCAGGTCCACCACCGTGGGTGGCTGCTGGGCTGCGGCGGTGAACGACAGGGCCAGTGCGGCGATGCCAATGAGTTGTTTGAACATGTTGCGCTCTGTAAAAACGGGTGGGGTGGGGCGTGTGTTCAAGGCTGCGTGTCTGGCGCAGGGGTGGTGGGCACGCCTTGCTCCACAGCCGCCCGCAGTTAGGGCAGTTGCAGCTCTTCGAGCATCCACAGGGGGCGGAAGGAGCGGGCGCTGACGCAGTGGTGGAGGTGGAGCATGGCAAGCAGGTCGAAGTCAAGGGCCAGTGTAGTGAGGCTGCAATGCCGTGGCGTGACGCGACCCGTCACGTTGGGGGCAAATCATGCCGTGTGGGTTTGGCGGCGAAATTCGGCGGGCGACTGCCCCGTCCACCCGCGAAACGCGCGGATAAAACTCTTCTCGTTCTCAAACCCCGCCGCCTCCGCCACCTGCTTGATGGGGCGTTGCGTGCGGTGCAGCAACTCCACCGCCCGGGTGCGGCGCACCTCGTCTTTCAGGCCCTGCAGCGTGGCGCCTTCTTCCTTCAGCTGCCGGTGCAGGGTGCGCGGCGACACGTGCAACAGCGCGGCCAGCGATTCGGCGCTGTGCTGGGGCAGGGCGTGCGCGGGTTGCCCAGGCAGGGGCGCGGCCAGCAACTGGCGCACGCGCTGCACCAGCAGGCGGTCGCGGCGGTAGTGCAGCACCGTCAGGGGCAGGGCGTGCTGCAGCATCTGGCGCAGGGCCTGTTCGTCGCGGCGCAGCGGCAGGTGCAGGTAGCGGGCGTCAAAGTGGATGGCGGTGCGCGGGGCGTTGAAGGTGACGGGGCCCCGGAACAGCACGGCGTACGCATCGGCATGTGGCGGCGCATCAAACGCAAATTCGGCAGCGATGAGGGGGATGCGCGAGTCCACCATCCAGCAGGCCAGGCCGTGGGCATTGCGCAGCACCGACACCAGGCAAAACTCGCGCAGCGCGCCCAGGTCGCGGGCCTCGGTGATGGCCAGGGTGGCGGTGTCGCCGCTGGTGGTGAGGTGCAGTGCAATGTCGTCCGCCAGCAACCCGTGGTGGCGGCACCAGCGGGCCAGGGCCACCTGCAGCGTGGGCGAGCTGATGCTGGCGCGCGCCAGCATGCCGTAGCTGCCCCAGGGCAGGCGGCGGCTGAACCAGCCCAGGGCTTCGTCGTCCAGCTCGCGCATGGCGGCTTCTGAGATGCGTTCCATCTGCCAGGCGGTGATGCGGGCGCTGTCGTCAGCCAGCAGCTGTGGCGCAATCTGTGCCTGGGCCAGGGCACGTTCGGGGCTCAGGCCGCGCTGTTGATACGCCAGGACAATGGCTTGCACAAAGGCCATGGGCGTGGCAGCGATGGGGCTGGTGATCGGGGGGGCGTGGGTCTGCGCCGTGGGCAGCGCCCGGCGTGACCTGGAGGGCGGCTTGGACGGTGCTGCGGCAGAAGGCAGGGCGCGTGGGGGCATGGGCATAAGTCTGCCCAGTGTGCCAGTCATGGCGTCATTTGCAACCTCTGTGCCCCCTGGCCCCGCGCTGGCGGAGGTGCGTTCCGGGTGGGCACGTGTGCACGTGGGCAATGGGAATATGGGGCTGAGATGACGCGCAACGGCGTCACGGCGCTGTCACACGCGGGGCGTAGTCTGCGCCACCTTCTCATTTTTACGCTTGCTATGACCTTTGCTGCTGCTGCCCCGCGCTGGGCCGTTCTGCTTGTGACCCTTGCTCTCGCTGCCTGCGGCGGTGGTGGGGGCGATGTTGCTGCGCCTTCAGGGGCCTATGCCACCAAGACGGCCTACCAGCCGCGTCAGGCGCTTTCGAGCTACGAGGCACCGCCCTCCGGCTTTACCAAGGTGTATACCGAGTTGGTGGCGCGGCATGGCTCGCGGGGGCTGTCCAGCCTGAAGTACGACGATGCTGTGCTGAATCTGTGGAATCGCGCCCAGGCAGACGGGGCTTTGACTCCCTTGGGCCAGAAGCTGGGGCCCGATGTCGAGAAGATCATGCGGGCTAATTTTCTGCTGGGTTGGGGTGTGGCTGGCATTGGAACGCCGGGCTACGGCAATCTGACCCAGGTGGGCATGACCGAACACCGCCAACTGGCCGAGCGGCTGGCCCAGCGTAACCCGGAGCTTTTCTCTGGCCAGACTTTCCAGGGCGTGTCCCGGCGGGTCGAGGTCTTGCACTCGGGGCAAGACCGGGCGGTGGACAGCTCTCAATTCTTTGCTGCATCGCTGGCCAGTACAGCTCCGGCTGTGGCCGGTTCCATTGCACCCGCTGTGGTCAACCGCTACCAGCTCTATCCGCACAAGCTGTCGGCCTCGGGGGATGCTGTGGCCGATGCCACCAGTGTGAATGCAGCGGTGTTGGCGGCCAGCCTGGACTACCAAAGCTATGCATCCGCCAAGGATGCCGCCGGTTTTGGTGCCGAGGCCGCAGCCAAGGTGGCTGCAGCGCGGGCCGCGCCGCAGGTGCGCAGCCATGCGCGCGCGGTGCTGGAGCGGTTGTTCACCAGCGCCTTCATCGACAAGCTGGACGCAGGCACGTACACCTTCTCCAACAACGGCACACACACCTATTCGAGTGCCGACGGGCGCTTTACCAACACCCTCAAGGGGGATGGCAAGACCAAGATCCAGGGCATCGTGGACGCTGCCGCTTTGATTTATGAGCTGTACATCATTGCCCCTGGCATGGCGCAAGAGACGGGCTCTCTGGACTTTGGGGTGTACATGCCATTCGAGTACGCGCCTACTTTTGCCTACCTGCAGGACATTGACGATTTTTACGCCAAGGGGCCTTCTGCGTCCGAATACGGTGGGGTCACCACCCGATTTACCCAGGCGCTGTTCAAGGATTTCTTTGACGAAGTGGGTCTGATTGCGCAGGGCCGTCTGGAGCGCGTGGCACGGCTGCGCTTCACCCATGCCGAGGTGATGATTCCGTTTGTGGCACGTATGGGGCTGCGCAATGCGTCCACCCCCATGCCGCGCGCGCAAACCTATACCTACGGCAACAACCCGTGGCGCGGCGAAGACGTCTCGCCCATGGCCACCAATGTGCAGTGGGACGCGGTGCGCGACAGCCGGGGGACGGTGCTGGTGAAGATGCTGTTCAACGAGCAAGAGGTGGACTTTCCTGCCGCTTGCGACGCAGCGCGCTACGCCACTGGCAGCCGCTACTACGAGTACACGGGCCTCAAGCGCTGCTACGGGCTGTGACTCATGTCAGCTGCTGTGGGGCCGTCTGTCCAGCGTTTGTATGCCGCAGCGGGTGCGCTCCGCATTGATCTGGCGGCCCCTGGGGCTCCACCGCAAGACGGCTCCTTTCTGAGGCTGTCCTGTCTTGCAAACATGGCATAGCGCCACTGGCGTGATTTGTGCCCGCTTTGCAGCGCCGCCATGCTGCAGCGCCTGCGCAGCTGTGGCGGTGCCACGGCCCCGTGCCGCACCATGTGGAGTGGTGCATTGACATTGGGGTAGTCCGCTCGTGTCGAGGGGGCCTTCTGACCAGGGTGTTGTGGCACTGGGACCGATGCCGTGGTCGCACACTTTGGCCTGATGGGTGGGTTGGCGATGTGGCGCAATATGCAACCTGCCTGGCCTGATCGGGTGCCATGGCGGGCGCTTTGCGGCGTATGCTTTTGGGCCAGGCCGCGACCGCTCCGCCGAGTGCGCTGCACTCGCGCATCCCTGCGGTCATGAATAAAGCAGGCTCTTGCGTCGCGCCCAGACCGTCAGCCAAGGAGACAAACGCCGTGATCCCGCCGTCCGATCCTTTCACCCCGAAGCTACTCGCCAGCGATACCCGTGGGGCCTCTGGCGTTCCTCTTATCGAGCAAACCATCGGTACCTTCTTGATCGACATGGGGGCCCGCCAGCCCAGGTGCGAGGCGCTGGTGAGCGAGCACCAGGGCCGAATCGCCTTGTCCCGCGGAGGTCGACATCCTCGCTTTCTGCAAGGGCCAGATCGCGCAATACAAGGTGCCACGCTACATCCGCTTTGTCACCAGCTTTCCGATGATGGTGACGGGCAAGATCCAGAAGTTCAAGATCCGCGACGAGATGAAGGATCTGCTGGGTCTGGAAGAACCAAAGACCGCTTGAAGAGCCACACCGTATGACCATACTCGACACCCAACTCAACCCGCGCTCGGCGGATTTTCTGGCCAACGCCGCAGCCATGCGCACGCTGGTGGAGGACCTGCGCGCCCAGCTCGACAAGGTGGCCCAGGGCGGCGATACAGACGCAAGTAGGGCCGCCCGCGCCAAGCACACCGCCCGTGGCAAGCTGCTGCCGCGTGAGCGCGTGCAGATGCTGCTGGACCCCGGCACGCCGTTCCTTGAACTCGCGCCCCTGGCCGCGCTCAACATGTACAACAACGACGCACCCTGCGCCGGGCTCATCGCAGGCATTGGCCGCGTGAGCGGCGTGGACTGCATGATCGTGTGCAACGACGCCACGGTGAAGGGCGGCACCTACTACCCGCTCACCGTCAAGAAGCACCTGCGCGCCCAAGAGGTGGCGCAGCAGAACCACCTGCCCTGCATCTACCTGGTGGACTCGGGCGGCGCCAACCTGCCCAACCAGGACGAGGTGTTCCCTGACCGCGACCACTTCGGCCGCATCTTCTTCAACCAGGCCAACATGAGCGCCATGGGCATCAGCCAGATCGCCGTGGTGATGGGATCGTGCACTGCGGGCGGCGCGTATGTGCCCGCCATGAGCGACGAGTCCATCATCGTGAAGAACCAGGGCACCATCTTCCTGGGCGGCCCGCCGCTGGTCAAAGCCGCCACGGGCGAAGTGGTGAGTGCCGAAGACTTAGGGGGTGGCGACGTGCACACGCGCCTCTCGGGCGTGGCCGACCACCTGGCGCAAAACGACCTGCATGCGCTGCAGCTGGCACGCACGGCGGTGCGCAATTTGAATAAGAACAAGGCTCCAGGGTTTGCTGATCAAGCGCCGGTAGCTCCTAAATTTGCAGCAGAAGAACTGTATGGCGTGATCCCTGTGGACACGCGCAAGCCGTTTGATGTGCGCGAGATCATTGCCCGCATCGTCGATGGCAGCGAGTTCGACGAATTCAAGGCGCGCTACGGCACCACGCTGGTTTGCGGCTTTGCACGCATCGAGGGGATGGCTGTGGGCATCATCGCCAACAACGGCATTTTGTTCAGCGAGTCGGCCCTCAAGGGCGCGCACTTCATCGAGCTGTGCTGCCAGCGCAAGATCCCGCTGGTGTTCTTGCAGAACATCACCGGCTTCATGGTGGGCCGCAAGTACGAAAACGAAGGCATTGCCCGCAACGGCGCCAAGATGGTGACGGCCGTGGCCACAGCGAGTGTGCCCAAGTTCACCATCATCATCGGCGGCAGCTTTGGCGCAGGCAACTACGGCATGTGCGGCCGCGCGTACAGCCCCCGCTTCCTGTGGATGTGGCCTAACGCGCGCATCAGCGTGATGGGCGGCGAGCAGGCCGCGGGCGTGCTGGCCACGGTGAAGCGCGACGGCATCGAGGCCAAGGGTGGGCAGTGGAGCATGGAGGAAGAAGAAGCCTTCAAGGCCCCCATCCGCCGCCAGTACGAAGACCAGGGCCACCCCTACTACGCCACGGCCCGCCTGTGGGACGACGGCGTGATCGACCCCGCCGACACGCGCCGCGTCCTGGCACTGGGCCTGGCGGCCACGCGCAACGCGCCCATTGAAGACACCAAGTTCGGCCTGTTCCGGATGTAACCCCACCAGAGCCAGAACCTGGAGCTGCCATGGACGCTGTTGCCCACTTCACCCAGCTTGCGCGCTACAACGTGTGGGCCACTGCGCGCGTGCTCGATGCCGTGCGGGCGCTGCCGGAAGAGGCCTATCGGCGCGATGTGGGCCTGTTCTTCAAAAGCATTCACGGCACGCTCAACCACCTGCTGGTGGGTGAGCACCATCTGTGGTTCGTGCGCTTTGCCGAAGGCATCTCACCCCAGGTGGCGCTGGACGCCGAGCTGGAGAGTGGCCGCGCGCAGCTCGATGCCCGCCTGCGCGAAGGCGCTGCCCGCTGGGCGCCGCTGATCGCCTCGTTCAAGCCCGACCGCTGGAACGGCACGCTCGACTACACCACCATGCGCGGCACAGCGGCATCGCTGCCGTTTGCGGCCACGCTGGCGCATGTGTTCAACCACGGCACACACCACCGGGGCCAGATCACTGCCGCATTGACCGCGCTGGGCCAGCCTTGCCCCGAGCTGGACTTCGTCTACTTCCTTCAAAACCCGACCAAGCCATGAGCAGCCAGAACCTTTCCATCCACCAGACCGGCGCAGTGGCGCGCATCACGCTCACGCAGCCGGAGATTCGCAACGCCTTCAGCGACGAAGTCATTGCCGAGATCACGGCCGCCTTTGTGGACGTGGGCAGCCGCGCCGATGTGCGCGCCGTGGTGCTGGCGGCCGAAGGCCCCGCATTCTGTGCTGGTGCCAACCTGAACTGGATGCGCCGCATGGCCGACTACACGCGCGACGAAAACATCGCCGACGCGGGCAAGCTGGCCGAGATGCTGCGCGTGATCTATGAATGCCCCAAGCCCACGATTGCCCGCGTGCAGGGCGACGTGTATGCCGGCGGCATGGGCCTGGTGGCCGCGTGCGACATGGCCGTGGCGGTGGATACCGCAGGTTTTTGCCTGAGCGAGGTGAAGCTGGGGCTCATCCCCGCCACCATCAGCCCCTACGTGATCCGCGCCATGGGCGCGCGTGCTGCGCACCGCTACTTTCTGACGGCCGAGCGTTTTGGCGCCGCCGAGGCGCTGCGCATCGGCTTTGTGCACGAGGTGGTGACTGCCGATGAGCTGGATGCCAAGGTGGACGAACTGCTCAAGGTCCTCACCACGGCCAGCCCCAACGCCGTGCGTGTGTGCAAGAAGCTGGTGATCGACGTGGCCGAGCGTGAGATCAATGCCGGGCTGATTGCCGCCACCGTGCAGGGCATCGCCGACATCCGCGCCAGCGACGAGGGCAAGGAAGGCGTGCAGTCGTTCCTGAACAAGCGCAAGCCCTCCTGGTTATGAGCCGACACCCCCCTGAGGCGCTGCGCGCCTTCCCCCCGCTCTCGCTGTGCTGCGCTCAGCGGGCAGGGGGACGACGCCCTCGCTGCGGGGCGGCCCTTGCTCGGCGTCCTGTGCCCGGTGCGCGCCAGTTGTTACGGTCAACCATCTTTCGCTGTGCCGGGGAGTGCTACTGACATGGACACCCTCTGGCTTCACATCGTGCAGTGGCTCCACACCGTGGGGCTGCATATCGATGGCGGCACTGCGCGCGCTGTGGGTGATGCGGCGGCCAACGCCACCGCGCAGCTCGACATGCCCAGCCTGCTGGCATTGGCGGCGGCGCTGGGCTGGGCCAGTGGGTTTCGGCTGTACGCAGTGGTCTTCCTGGTGGGGATGATGGGCGTGCTGGGCTGGATGCCCCTGCCACCAGGTCTTGCTGTGCTGCAAAGCCCTCTGGTGCTGATGGTGAGTGGCGCACTGCTGGTGGTGGAATTCTTCGCCGACAAGGTGCCCTGGGTGGACAGCGCCTGGGATGCCGCGCACGCCTTCATCCGCGTGCCCGCAGGGGCGGCGCTGGCCTACGGCGTGTTTGGCGCCGACAACGCTGCGATGGCTGTGGTGGCTGGGTTGCTGGGGGGCTCGCTCTCAGCCACCGCGCTGGCTACCAAGATGACTACGCGCGCGGCGGTGAACACCTCGCCCGAGCCGTTTTCCAACTGGGGGCTGTCGTTCTTTGAGGATGGCCTGGTGGTGGCCGTGGTGTGGCTGGCCACGCAGTACCCGGTGGCGTTTGGTGTGGCGCTGGTGGTGATGGTGGTCGTGTCAGTGCTGCTGCTGGTGGTGCTGTTCAAGTTTTTGCGCGCCGTGGTGCGGCGCTTGTCTTCTTTCTTTTCTGGTTCTGCCAAGGTGGCTTAAATGTTCAAAAAGATTCTGATTGCAAACCGCGGTGAAAACGGTTGCTCAGCAACCGTTTCGACAAATCGTATGGCACGCGTAGCGTGCGCAGGCGATCTCGCCGCAGGAGGGCGCAATGTTTAAAAAGATCCTGATCGCTAACCGCGGCGAGATCGCCTGCCGAGTGGCTGCCACGGCCAAGCGTCTGGGCGTGAAGACCGTCGCCGTGTACTCCGACGCCGACGCACAGGCCAAGCATGTGGCCGTGTGCGATGAGGCCGTGCACATTGGCGGCAGCGCGCCCAAGGACAGCTACTTGCGCTGGGAGCGCATCATCGACGCGGCCAAGGCCACAGGCGCGCAGGCCATCCACCCCGGCTACGGCTTTCTGAGCGAGAACGAAGACTTTGCCAAGGCCTGTGCCGGCGCGGGCCTGGTCTTCATCGGCCCCCCCGCCAGCGCCATCAATGCGATGGGGCTGAAGGCCGAGTCCAAGCGCCTGATGGAGCAAGCCCAGGTGCCCCTGGTGCCGGGCTACCACGGTGCGGACCAGGACCCCGCGCTGCTGCAACGCGAGGCCGACCGCATTGGCTACCCCGTGCTCATCAAGGCCAGCGCCGGTGGTGGTGGCAAGGGCATGCGTGCCGTGGACAAGGCCGAGGACTTTGCGGCGGCGCTCGAATCGTGCAAGCGCGAAGCCATCAACAGTTTTGGCGACGATGCGGTGCTGGTGGAGAAATACGTGCAGCGCCCGCGCCACATCGAGATCCAGGTGTTTGGCGACACGCACGGCAACTGCGTGTACCTGTTTGAGCGCGATTGCTCGGTGCAGCGCCGCCACCAGAAGGTGCTGGAAGAAGCCCCCGCCCCCGGCATGACGCCCGAGCTGCGCGCCCGCATGGGCGAGGCCGCCGTGGCTGCCGCCCGCGCCGTGAACTATGTGGGCGCGGGCACGGTGGAGTTCATCGTCGAGCAGCCCGGAGGCTATGGGCTGGAAGGTGCAGATGAAGGTTTCGCCGCCGGGCCGCCCCAAGGCGAAACGCGGCCCCCTCGGGGGGCAGGGAGCGACACGCAGTGCGCGACCGTGGGGGCCAGGTTCTACTTCATGGAGATGAACACCCGCCTGCAGGTGGAGCACCCCGTGACCGAAGCCATCACCGGCCTGGACCTGGTGGAGTGGCAATTGCGCGTGGCCTCGGGCGAGCCGTTGCCGCTGAGGCAGGAAGACCTGCGCATCACTGGCCACGCCATCGAGGCGCGCATCTGCGCCGAGAACCCCGACAACAACTTCCTGCCCGCCACCGGCGCGCTAAATGTGTATGCCTTGCCCGAGTGCGTGACCTTTGAGCGGGGCGCGGTGCGCGTCGATTCCGGCGTGCGCCAGGGCGATGCGATCAGCCCCTTCTACGACTCCATGGTGGCCAAGCTCATCGTGCATGGCGACACGCGCGAGCAAGCTCTGGCGCGGCTGGATGAAGCCCTGGCGCAGACCCACATCGTGGGCCTGGCGACCAACGTGCAGTTCCTGCGCCGCGTGGCCCGCACCGATTCGTTTGCCCAGGCCAAGCTCGACACTGCCCTCATCCAGCGCGAGCAGGCCGTGCTGTTCCACCAGGAACCCGTGGGCCTTCCGCTGGCTGCTGCGGCGGCTGTGGCCCAAACGCTGCTGCACGAGCGCGCCAGCGAAGGCGCAGACCCGTTCAGCCGCCGCGACGGTTTCCACACGCATGGCGTGGTGCAACGCCGTTTTGAATTTGAGTTTGCGGGCGAGCACGTCAAGGCATCGCTGACTTACGAGCGCGGCGGCAGCCTGACCCTGTCGGTAGGCAGTGGCGAGGCCATGGTGACCAGCCCTTTGGTGTTCGCGCCGCGGGCGAGCGGCATCGAACTGCAATTCGCCGGCCAGCGCACCCGCGCTGCCGTCTACCCGCAGGGTGAGGTGGACCATGTGTTCACCCCGCTGGGCGCCACGCAGATCACGTCCATCGACCTGCTGGCCCACTGGGGCGAGACGGCGGCCGAGGGCGGGCGCCTCACGGCCCCCATGCCAGGCAAGGTGGTGTCGTTTGCGGTGAAGGCAGGCGATGCCGTCACCAAGGGCCAACCCTTGGCGGTGATGGAAGCCATGAAGATGGAGCACACCATTGCTGCCCCTGCCGACGGCGTGGTGCAGGAGCTGCTCTACGCGCCCGGCGACCAGGTGACCGAAGGGGCCGAGCTGCTCAAGCTTTCCGCCGCGTGACAGCACGCGGCGGTGGGGCGCTGTACGCTCGGCAGCCATGAAAATCACCTTTTGCTGTACCGACACCAAGGCCGAGCCCTGGCTGCAGGGCCTGGCGGCCGTGCTGCCCGGCGCTGAAATTTTCGTGTGGCAGCCGGGCGCGCCACAGGCCGACTATGCCGTGGTCTGGGCCCCGCCCCAGCAGTTCATGGACGAGCAGGCGGGCCTCAAAGCCCTGTTCAACATCGGCGCGGGTGTGGATGCGCTGCTCAAGCTACGCCTGCCACCCCAGGCGCTGGTGGTGCGGCTGGACGACGCTGGAATGGCCGTGCAGATGGCCGAATATGTGTGCCACGCGGTCATCCGCCACTTTCGCGAGTTCGATGGCTATGAGGCCGACATGGCGGCAGGCCGCTGGGGCTACCGCAAGCCGCGCCTGCGCAGCGACTTTCCCATCGGCGTGATGGGCCTGGGCGTTCTGGGCGAGCGTGTGGCCACGGCGCTGGCGCAGTTTGACTTTCCCATCAACGGCTGGAGCCGCACCCCCAAGGCCATAGCCGGCGTGCGCGCTTTCACGGGGGCCGAGCAGTTCAACGACTTTCTGGCGGCCAGCCGGGTGCTGGTCAACCTGCTGCCACTCACGCCTGAAACGGCCAATGTCATGAACCAGGACACGCTGGGCCGCCTGCAGCCGGGTGCCTATGTCATCAACGTGGCACGTGGCGCGCACCTGGTGGAAGAAGACTTGCTGGCCTTGATCGACAGCGGCCATGTGGCGGGCGCCACGCTCGACGTGTTCCGCGCCGAGCCGCTGCCTGCGGGCCATGCGTTCTGGAACCACCCCCGCATCACCATCACCCCGCACACCTCGGCGCGCACGCTGCGTGACGAGAGCATTGCCCAGATCGCGCGCAAGATGGCGGCGCTGGAGCGCGGCGAGGCCGTGGCGGGCATCGTCAACCCCGCACGCGGCTATTGATTGCGCGTGTTTTCCATTTGTTGAGGCCTTTCATGACTTCCTCCATTCCTTCTCGCGTACGCCTCATCGACGTGGGCCCCCGCGACGGCCTGCAGAACGAGAAAACCCCCGTGCCCGCCGCCGTCAAGGTAGAGCTGGTGCACCGCCTGCAGCAAGCGGGCTTGAAAGAGATCGAAGTCACCAGCTACGTCAGCCCCAAATGGGTGCCGCAGATGGCCGACAACCACGAGGTGATGGGGGGCATCAGCCGCCAGCCAGGCGTGGCGTATTCGGTGCTCACGCCCAACCTCAAGGGCTTTGAGGCGGCCGTGATCGACAAGCCCGACGAGATCGTCGTCTTCGGCTCGGCCAGCGAAGCCTTCAGCCAGCGCAACATCAACTGCAGCATTGCCGAGAGCATTGAGCGCTTTGCCCCTGTGGTGCAAGCTGCGCTGGCCGCAGGCATCCGCGTGCGTGGTGCCATGAGCTGCACCGTGGGCTGCCCGTACGAAGGTGATATTGCCACCGAGCGTGTGGCCTACCTGGCTGGGTTGCTCAAGGGCATTGGCGTACAGCGCGTGGATGTGGCCGACACCATCGGCGTGGGCACGCCGCGCAAGGTGCAAAACGCGCTGGAGGCGACGCTGCAGCACTTTGGCATCGATGAAGTCTCGGGCCATTTCCACGACACCTACGGCCAGGCGCTGTCCAACACGCTGGCCGCGCTGGAGATGGGCGTGTGGAACTACCAGTCGTCCGTGGCAGGCCTGGGCGGCTGCCCTTATGCCAAGGGTGCCACCGGCAACGTGGCGACGGAAGACGTGGTCTACATGCTGCACGGCATGGGCATCGAGACGGGCATCGATCTTGACAAGCTCATCGATGCGGGAAAATTTGTCAGCGATTTTCTGGGCCGCAAGCCCAATTCGCGTGTCTCTACGGCGATATTGAGCAAGAGAGTTGCATGATTGCGGCACGGGTCCCAAAGCGTTGTGCCCTGGGACCCGAGGTGCGCGGATTCGGCGCCACCGACGCCGAACCCGGAGACCTTATTTCGCCGCAGGGAGCTTGACGGCCAAGACGTCGATCTTCTCAATGCTGGGCGGGGTCTGCAGCAGGTCCGGTGCGCTTGCCATCAGCGCTGCCGCCACCTTGCCACTGAGGTGGGCTTCACGGCCTGCATCGTCGGGAAAGGTGTCAAAAATTGCGAATCGGCTTGGAGTGAGGCGAATCGCGTACCACGTGTTGGTTGCTGGTTCATTGCCCACCAGGGCGCGGCCGCCGAGCAGGAACTTTGCCACGGCTTCCTCTTTGCCCGCTTTGGCGTTCAGTACGACCCAGAGGCCCACCTTGGAACGGCTCTCGGCAGCGGTTTCGGCTTGTGCGCTCGTGGCGGCAAGTCCGCCACTGGCCATGACCAGGGATGTGGCCAAAGTTGCCGCTACATTTTTAATCGAAGTCATATGGAATCCAGTGTCGTGAGACGTTGTTGAGGGAGCCCGAACTTTAGAATTTCTGGCGCCTGCGAGCGAGTGGCTTGATTGCCATGTTTGATATCATTCTTGCCATGACCATCCACATACTGGTGATTGACGGAGCCTTCGATGTCGGCCTCACGGCCATCCTCGACACGCTGTCATTGGCGAATGAGTTGATTCCGACGCTCGGCGTCAAGGTTGAACCGCTCGAAGTATGTTTGGTGGGTGCGCGTCGGCATGTCAGTACGGCCCACGGCCTGAAGGTCCCATGCGCAGCGCCTTCTACGCTGGGCCGTGCAGATGCGGCGGTGGTACCGGCCCTGGGCGCAAAGCAGCCGGCGCAGTTGATCGAAGCCCTCGGCAGCAAAGACGTTCGCAACGCGCAGGGACTGCTGCGCGAGTACCGGCAGGACAATGCGTTGATCGGTGCCGCATGCACCTCCACATTTGTGCTGGCCGAAGCGGGGCTTCTTGCGGGACACCGGGCCACGACGTCATGGTGGCTGGCGCCGCACTTCAGGCAGCGGTACAAGGATGTGGGCCTCGAAGAATCTCGAATGCTCGTCACGTCCCACCCGTTTGTTACAGCGGGTGCTGCGTTGGCCCATGTTGATCTGGCATTGAGCCTTGTCAATGGCCGCAGCCCCTTGCTGGCTGCGACGACGGCACGCTATTTGTTGGTGGAGAAACGTGCCTCTCAAGCTGCATTCGTCATACCTGATCATCTAGCGCACTCGGACCCCTTGGCTGAAAGGTTCGAGCGGTGGTCTCGTTCCCATCTGTCCCAAGGTTTTGATTTGGCCGTCGCAGCATCCAGCGTGCATTCGAGCGCCAGAACCCTGTCGCGACGTATCAAGGCGGCCACCGGGAAGACACCGTTGGGCTTTTTTCAGAACCTTCGGCTGCAGCATGCTGTCCACCTGTTGGAGACGACCACCGACAGCATCGAGAGTGTGGCAGCTGCCGTCGGTTACGCTGATGGCGTGTCGCTCAGAGCTTTGCTGCGCGCGAAACTGGGCCGGGGTGTCCGTGAGATCCGAGCGCAGGCGCGTTCGAAGCCGGACCTGTAGCGGACTGGTGCCGAGGTCCATCCGGCGTTGCACAGAGGTGCTGCCAAGAGCGCAAAATTTTTGTACCCATTGATCAGGAATAGACTGGAATGCACGTGGAGAAAATTCCCGCAAATCTTCCCGAGGGCGTACAGCGCGTGGCTGCCGCGCTGCAAACGCTGAACCACCCCCACATGCCGCAGATGCTGGACGACGCCGCGCGCACTGCGCAGCAGGCCGCTGATGCGCTGGGCATCCTGGTTGGGCAGGTGGCCAAGAGCATCATCTTCCGGCGCAAGAGCGACGATGCGGCCGTGCTGGTCGTCACCTCGGGCGACCGCCGGGTGGACGAAAAGAAGGTCGAAGCCCATGTGGGCGGCAAGATCGGCCGCGCGGACGCGGAGTTCGTGAAGGCGCGCACCGGCTTTTCCATCGGCGGCGTCTCGCCCGTGGCGCACGCCACGCCGCCCGTCACGCTGATCGACCAGAACCTGCTGCGCTTTGACGTGGTGTGGGCCGCCGCCGGGCACCCCAACGGCGTGTTCCCGCTGCACCCCAGCGATTTGCAGCGTTTGACGGGCGCGCCCGTGGTGGACGTGGTGCAGGCCAGCGCCCCGCAGGCGAGTGGAGCAGGTGCCGCATGAGTGCTACTGAACCGATAGCAGCCCGCGCCCGTTTGATGAGCGAAGCGGGCTATTTTGATGAAAACTCTGACGAGGTGGTGCCTTCGCCCTGCATCTCGGTGTGCCGCATGACGGAAGACCGCAGCCGCTGCGAGGGGTGCTTTCGCACTATCGATGAAATCCGCGCCTGGGCGGCCGCCGACAGTGCACAGCGGCGCGCCATCTGGGTCAAACTGCTGCAGCGTGCCGGGGCCGACGTGCCCGAATCCCTGGCCCGCTGATTCCCTTTGTTCATTGCGCTCAGCCCTTGGCAGCGCAGGAGCCCAGCCCATGAAGCACATCACGTTTTATCTGGACTTTGTTTCGCCTTACGCCGGGTTGGCGTACGAGCGCCTGCCCGATGCGCTGGAGGGGCTGAGCTACAGCGTTTCCTACAAACCCGTGCTGCTGGGCGCGTTGCTGCAACAGCACGCCAACCCAGGGCCCGCAGGCATTGCCCCGAAGCGCGACTGGACCTACCGCCATGTGACCTGGCTTGGCCACGCGCAAGGCACACCGCTGCAGATGCCTGCACGCCACCCGTTCAACCCGCTGCCCTTGCTGCGCCAGGCACTTGCCTGCAGTGACGACGGCTGCATCAACCGCTTTGTGGCCGGTGCGTTGCTGCGTCATGTGTGGCAGGGCGGGCATGACGCGCTGGATGCCGAGCGCCTGCGCGTGCTGGCTGAGCAACTCAGCGAGCAGATTCGCCCAGGGCAGGACATGCACAGCGATGGCCCCAAAGCTCTGCTGCGCGCCAACACCGAAGCCGCCCAGGCCGCCGGGGTGTTTGGCGTGCCCGCCTTTGAGGTGGACGGAAAGCTGTTCTGGGGGCTCGATGGCTTGCCCATGCTGCGCGCGTACTTGGCGGGCGATGCCTGGTTCGACGGCCCGCAGTGGGATGCGGTGGCGCAGGTGCCATCAGGGTTGGCGCCAGCCGCCAAGGGTTGATTTGCTATTGATTTGATAGCTGGTGGCGCTCGCTAATAAAGCGCTGGAGGCCGATTTTGTTCAAGTCGGTCTGCGGTGTGGGCCAAGCCATGGCTTGAAACTGCGCTGTTGCAAGCCCCCTGCAAGCGCGCAGTGGTGGAATGAAGCCATCCGGACCCGTTCCGATGGAGGCCGCTGCGCATGCCCAACGCATTCCCGTTTTCGTTGTCACCGTTCGACTGCCTGGACCCGGACGAGCGGCGCCAGGTGCGCGGCAGTGTGGACATCGCCTACTTTCCGCAGCAGGCCGTGATTCTGGAGCCCGGCGCCACGCCGTCGCACCTGTTCGTCATCGTCAAAGGCTACGTGCAGCAGATGGACGAGGGCGAGGTGGTGGCCACGCTGGGGCCGGACGATTGCTTTGACGGGCGCAGCCTGGTGGCCGGGCGCGTCAGCAGCCGCTTTGTGGCGGCGCAAGAAGTGGTGGCCTACCAGCTGGCGCGCCAGACGGTGATCGAGCTGATTGCCAGCAACGCCACCTTTGGTGCGCTGCTGTTTGCCGACCTGGGCCACAAACTCAGTGTGCTGGCAGAACGCCAGCAGCCGCGCGAACTGCCGTCGCTGAGCATCTCGCGCGTGGGCGAGGCCTTCTTGCGCCCGGTGCACAGCGTCGATGCGGCGACTGACATCCTGAGTGTGGTGCGGCTGATGCGCGAGCAGCGCACCTCCAGCGTGGTGGTGCTGGACGCGGTGGGCGGGCGCAAGGGCATTTTCAGCCGTACCTTGCTGCAGCAGGCCATTCTGGACGGGCGGCCCCTGCAGACCATGCCGGTGGGCGACTGGGCACGCTACCCGCTGATCGAAATCCGCTCGACCGAGTTGCTGGGCGACGCCATGGCCACCATGCTGCGCCACCGCATCCACCGGCTGGTGGTGGAAGAGGGCGGCCAGATGCTAGGCGTGCTGGAGGCACTGGATTTGCTCAGCTACCTCTCCAACCAGTCGCACATCGTGACCTTGCAGATTGAGCAGGCGCGTGACCTGGACAGTCTCGCCTCTGCCGCGGGGCAGATCACCAAAGTGATTGCGCTGCTGTTTCGCAGTGGCTCGCGGGTGGAGCTGATTGCGCGGCTGGTGCAGCAGCTCAACGCCCGCCTGTTTGAGCGGGCCTGGCAGATCATTGCACCAGCTGATCTGGTGGCCAACAGCTGCCTGTTCGTGATGGGCAGCGAGGGCCGGGGCGAGCAATTGCTCAAGACCGACCAGGACAACGGCCTCATCCTGCGCGACGGCTACGAACCGCCCGCTGATCTGCCTGCCATCTGCGAACGCTTTTCGGCGGCGCTGAGTGTGTTCGGCTACCCGCCATGCCCCGGCGGCATCATGCTCAGCAACCCGGCCTGGCGGCGCACCGCGCACGACTTTGCTGCCACGCTGCGCGAGTGGGTGTGGCAGCCGGGCGGGGACCACCTCATGCACCTGGCGATCTTCATGGACGCTCACGCGGTGGCCGGCGACGCGGCGCTGCTCGCCCAGGTCAGCGACAGCCTGCACCAGCTGGCGACCGACAACGACGCGCTGCTGGGGCGCTTCGCTGCCGCCATCGATGCGTTCGAGGCCCATGCGGGCTGGCTCAGCAAGCTGTTTTCGCTGGGCGAAGCGCCGCCACCGCTGCACCTGAAAAAGGCGGGCCTTTTCCCGCTGGTGCATGGCGTGCGCAGCCTGGCGCTGGCGCACCAGGTCCGGGCCACGTCCACCGCTGCACGTGTGCAGGCGCTGGTCGGCCTGGGGGCACTGTCGCTGGGCGAAGGCGAGGATTTGGCCGAGGCATTGCACGTGTTCATGGCGCTCAAGCTGAAGGCGGGCCTGGCCGAGCAGGAACAGTCGCGGCCGGTGAGCGGCACCGTGGTGGTGCAGCAGCTCAGCAGCCTCGACAGGGATCTGCTCAAGGACGCGTTGGGTGTGGTCAAGCGCTTTCAGCAACTGCTGCGCACTCGTTTTCATCTGGGGGCCTTGTGATGGGCGCGGTGGACACGTGGGGGGCGGGAGATGGACTTCGCCCCGCGCTGTTCCCGGGCTGGGCGACCCTGCGGCGGCGGTGGCTAGCCCATCGGTTGCGTGCCCCGCGCTTTGCATCGCTACTGCAACCCCCTCCGCCCCACGAATGGGTGGCGCTGGATTGCGAAACCACCGGACTGGATGTGCGCACCGACGAAATCGTCTCGATCGGCGCAGTGCGCATCGAGGGCGACCGCATCGTGACCAGCGAACGCCTGGAACTGCTGGTTCGGCCCGAGCGCGCGGTATCTGCCAACAGCGTGCGCATCCACCGGCTGCGCACCCAGGACTTGGCCGAGGGCCTGCCGCTGTCGGTGGCAGTGGAGCAACTGCTCACTTTTATCGGTAGCCGCCCTCTGGTGGGGTACTACCTGGAGTTTGACGTGGCGATGCTCAACCGCGCCGTGCGCCCGCTGCTGGGCATTGGCCTGCCCCAGCCCTGCATCGAAGTTTCCGCGTTGTATTACGACTACAAGTTCCAGCAACTGCCGCCTTACCAGCAGCACGACAACGCCGATATCGATCTGCGCCTGGCGACATTAATGAAAGACTTGGATCTGCCCCAGCGTGAAGCCCACGATGCCCTGAACGATGCTGTGATGGCGGCGCTGGCATTCATCAAATTGCGTCATTTGCGTCACCGGTAGATGCCTTGGGCGAATGCTCGAGCCCGCCAGAGCATCCGGCACCTTAAAAACATGGAGCCACCAGGAAAATATGGCTGTTTGTTGACGGCAGGTTCTGAAAATGTTGCTTATATGCATAAATTGCTGAGCAAATAGGAATCTGCACTTAGTCCGGAGGGGCGCAACACCTAAAATTTGTGTAGTTGTAGTGACAGCGTTTGCTGGCGACCTCAGTGAAGCTGCAATGCCACTCCTCCTGATGGACTAAAAGCAAACAAGGAACCCTCATGCAAAAGACGAATCGTTTGGCACTGGCTGTGCTGGCTCTCCTGGGCAGCACCGCTGCTTTCGCTCAAAGCAGCGTGACCCTGTATGGTCGCGTGAACACCACCGTGGAACGCCAAGAAGTGGGCAACGTCAAGACGACTGGCCTGTTCAACAACGCCTCGCGTTTCGGCTTCAAGGGCACGGAAGACCTGGGTGGCGGCCTGAAGGCTGGCTTCCAACTGGAAAGCGGTTTCAACTCTGATACCGGCGCATCCGCTACAACTTTCTTCGGCCGTCAAAGCGAAGTGAACCTGTCCGGCGGCTTCGGTACTGTCCGTTTGGGCAATTTCATTGCTGAGTCCTACTTCGCAATTGCTGACTACGTCAGCATGCACAACCATGAAACCGGTTCGTCGTCCGATGCTTTCTACGCATACGTGATGCCCGGTGCCAACAAGATTGCTTACCGCACTCCCACTTTCGGCGGCCTGACTGTTGACGCTGCTGTGGCTCTGCACGAGCAAGCTGTGGGCGGCAAGAACGCCTATGACCTGGCTGCCAACTACAACCTGGGTGCCCTGGCCCTGGGTGCTGGCTACTCCAAGCAAGGCGACGTGAACCAGTTCGCAGTGCGCGCTCTGTACACCTTCGGTGCTTTCACCGTTGGGGGCTACGTGCAGCGTGATGAAAATGGCCATTCATGGGCAAGTGGCAAGCGCAACAGCTTCCGTTTGGCTGGTGCTTACAACCTGGGTGCCTCCGAATTCCACGTGAATGTGGGCCGTGCTGGTGAATATAAGAACACCCCCGACAGCGACGCCACCCAATACACCTTGGGTTACAACTACAACCTGAGCAAGCGTACCAAGGTGTATGGTTATTACACCCGCGTGAGCAACAGCAGTGGTGCTCGTTATACGTTGAATAATGCAGCAACACCCTCTGGCTCTGACTTCAGCTCCGTGGCCGTTGGTGTCCGCCACAACTTCTAATTGGACTTTCTTGCTGGTGGTTTAGGCCGCCGGCATTGGTCTTTTAGATAAAAGCCCCGCATCCTTTTGGGATGCGGGGCTTTTTGTATTACAGGCCATAGATTGGCTTGTAATGCAGAACTCTGGAGGTTTGAAGACTCCGGGTGTTGTCATAAGATTCCACCGTTCCCGTTCCCGTTCCACGCCACCGTTGGCTAAAGCCTCTGGCCAGCATGGTCTTGGAGCGTGACATTGCGGTACACGGTGCAATGGCCTGTATTGCCGTGGTTGCGTGCGGTGTGGCCTGAGTCCGTCATCGCTGGGGTTCTGCGCATGCCTTCCCAACCGCGCTGCCAAGAACTCATGCACAGGAGGTTAGTAGCGTACCGTTGCACCGTTTTTCGATGCAATGCAACACGCAGACGAAAAAAGCCCCGGGTAGGTGAAGTGAGTTTTGAAGCGGGGAAGTTTTGCGTTGCTGCAAATGCCGGGCCGCATGGGGCCCGAGCTATCCGCGCAAGCGATCCGCGCGGAGAGGATGCTGTGGACGGTGTCTCAAAAGATGGATAACACCGCCCACCGAGTCTTGTCGTCAGTGACCCGAGGCACCGGCCGCACCCAGGCCGGTTTCCGAACGCACTTGCTGCGCCGGGAAGGCTGCACGTTCACGTTGCGCGTTGGCGCTGCGGTCGAGCAAGGAGAAGATCCAGATGCCTGCAAAGCCGATGGCCATGGAGAACAGCGCTGGGGATGTGTAGGGGAACAGGGCGCTTCCCTTGGGGTTGCCCAGAACGGCTTCCCACACCGAGGGTGACACCACCGTGAGGCCCACCGACGACACCAGGCCCATGAAGCCGCCGATCACGGCGCCCTTGGTGGTGCAGTCCTTCCACAAAACGCTCATGAACAGCACCGGGAAGTTGGCAGAAGCCGCAATCGCAAAGGCCAGCGACACCATGAAGGCAATGTTCTGCTTCTCGAACACGATGCCCAACACCACGGCTACCACGCCCAGCGTCAGAGTGGTGATGCGCGATACGCGCAGTTCTGCGGCGCTGTCAGCCTTGCCCTTCTTGAACACGGTGGCGTACAGGTCGTGCGACACGGCCGATGCGCCCGACAGTGTCAGGCCTGCCACCACAGCCAGAATGGTGGCGAAAGCCACAGCCGAGATAAAGCCGTAGAACACATCACCACCCACGGACTTGGCCACCAGCACGGCAGCCATATTGGCTGTGCCTGCACCGCCCTTGATGACACCCGTCACGGTGTCAGAGAACTCGGGGTTTGTGAGCACCAGGGTGATGGCGCCGAAACCGATGATGAAGATCAGCACGTAGAAGTAGCCGATCCAGGTGGTGGCCCAGAACACGCTCTTGCGGGCTTCCTTCGCGTCGGGCACGGTGAAGAAGCGCATCAGGATGTGGGGCAGGCCGGCGGTACCGAACATCAAGGCCATGCCGAAGCTGATGGCGGAGATGGGGTCTTTGATGAAGCCACCGGGGCCCATGATGGCCAAGCCGATCTTGGCGGCTTCTTCAGCGGGCTTGCCAGAGTTGGCAGCAATGGATGTCTTCACAGCCACGCCTTTGGCAAACAATGCTTCGGGGCTGAAGCCGAACTGCGCCATCACCATGAAGGCCATGAAGGTCACGCCCGCCAGCAGCAGGCAGGCTTTGATGATTTGCACCCAGGTGGTGGCCGTCATGCCGCCGAAAAGCACATACACCATCATCAAGCCGCCCACCAGCACCACGGCGATCCAGTAGTCCAGGCCGAACAGCAGTTTGATGAGTTGGCCTGCGCCCACCATCTGGGCGATCAGGTAGAACGCCACCACCACCAGCGTGCCACTGGCGGCAAAGGCGCGGATAGGCGTTTGCTGAAAGCGATAGCCTGCCACATCGGCAAACGTGAATTTGCCCAGGTTGCGCAACCGCTCGGCCATCAAAAAGGTGATGACGGGCCAGCCCACCAGGAAGCCGATGGAGTAGATCAGGCCGTCATAGCCACTAGCCATCACGGCGGCGGAAATGCCCAGGAACGATGCGGCAGACATGTAGTCGCCTGCAATCGCCAGACCGTTCTGAAAACCGGTGATGCCACCGCCGCCGGTATAGAAGTCAGCGGCAGACCGTGTTTTGGCGGCGGCCCATTTGGTGATCCACAGCGTGCCAGCCACGAACAGACCGAACATGGCAATCGCAGTCCAGTTGGTCGATTGCTTGGCGGCTTCGCCCACGTCGCCGCCCGCAGCGTGCGCCAGCGTACCCAGGCTCAGGGCGGCCAGAACGGCTGCTACAGAAGTGATGTTGCGCGTTTTCATCGGGCGGCGTCCTTGAGAATGGCTTGGGTCAGGGCGTCATAGCGTCCATTGGCGCGGCGCACATAGATGCCTGTGATGACGATCGTGAACACGATGACGCCGAACCCCAGTGGCACGCCCAGTGTGGTCACGCCGTTGCCGATGGGCTGGGCCAGAAACGGCTTGTTGAACGCGATCAGCGCGATGTACCCGTAGTAAACAAAGAGCATCAACATGGTGAGCAGCCAGCCAAAACGGTTGCGCTCACGCTTGAGTTCCAGGTACTTTGGGTGGCTTTGAATTCTTTCTGCCACGGGGTCGGTCATGGTTATCTCCAGAGGTTTCAGGATCGTCTGCAGAGCCGCTCGGCAGCCTCTGCATGTAGGAATGGATTCTGAAAACGGGGACTGACCGGCCACTTACGCACGCATTGCGTTTGACTAGGGGTTTGTCCTTGGCAGGGTTGTCCCGGAGATGTGCAGTCGGGACTTACCCGAATCCTCGGCGTCGCCCATAGCGGTCTGGGGCGACATTTGTTGGCGCCGTGTGGCCTGTTTCTCGCATCAAGAAAAAAGAGATCAGGGTTGGCACTGATCGGATCGAGGGGGCCGTCTGTTAGTCGCAGCTGCGCTTTCAATGGCGGTATGACTTTGTCAGTTTTGGGTCAGATGAGACTCTGATATTGCGGCCCACGGAGCGGTGAGGGCATTTCGGTGTAACGCCTTTTTCGCATCCGAAAACACCTACACAGGAGACACACACCATGGCAACAACCCATCCCGCACCGCGGCCGATGTCGCCCGAAGAGAGGAAGGTCATCTTCGCTTCGTCCCTCGGCACCGTTTTCGAGTGGTACGACTTTTATCTATACGGTTCGCTGGCAGCCATCATTGCCAAGCAGTTCTTCAGTGGCCTGGATGCGGGTTCGGCCTTCATCTTTGCACTGCTGGCTTTTGCCGCGGGCTTCATTGTTCGTCCGTTCGGCGCCATCTTCTTCGGCCGCCTGGGCGACATGATCGGCCGCAAGTACACGTTCCTGGTCACCATCCTGATCATGGGCCTGTCCACGTTCATCGTGGGCATCCTGCCGACGTATGCGTCGATCGGCGTGGCGGCCCCCACCATCCTGATCGTGCTGCGCCTGCTGCAAGGCCTGGCACTGGGCGGTGAATACGGCGGTGCTGCCACCTATGTGGCCGAGCACGCCCCGCACGGCAGGCGCGGCGCCTACACGGCCTGGATCCAGACCACTGCCACGCTGGGCCTGTTCCTGTCGCTGATGGTGATCCTGGGCACCCGTACCGTGCTGGGTGAAGAAGCCTTTGCCGACTGGGGCTGGCGCATCCCGTTCATCGTGTCGATCCTGCTGCTGGCCATTTCGGTGTGGATTCGCCTGGCCATGAACGAATCCCCTGCATTCCAGAAAATGAAGGCCGAGGGCAAGACCTCCAAGGCACCTCTCAAAGAGTCTTTTGGTGAGTGGAAGAACCTCAAGATCGTGATCCTGGCACTGGTGGGTCTGACCGCCGGTCAGGCCGTGGTGTGGTACACGGGCCAGTTCTATGCCCTGTTCTTCCTGACGCAAGCGCTGAAGGTCGATGGCGCCACCGCCAACATCCTTGTGGCCGTTTCGCTGCTGATCGGCACGCCGTTCTTCATCGTGTTCGGTGCCCTGTCCGACAAGATCGGCCGCAAGCCCATCATCCTGGCAGGCTGCCTGCTGGCGGCCCTCACGTATTTCCCCGTGTTCGGTGCACTGACCAAGGCGGCCAACCCCGCCCTGGCTGAAGCCCAGGCCAAGAACAAGGTGGTGGTGGTGGCCGACCCCAACGAGTGCTCGTTCCAGTTCAACCCCACCGGCACCGTCAAGTTCACCAGTTCGTGCGACATCGCCAAGCAGGTGCTGGCGGGCGCTTCGGTGAGCTACGAGAACGCCCCTGCCGCAGCAGGCACCCCTGCTGTGATCAAGATCGGCGAAACCTCCATCACCAGCTACAGCAGCAAGGGCCTTCCCGCTGACGAAGCCAAGAAGAAGGACGCCGAGTTCAAGAAGGCCGTGGCCGATGCGCTCAAGGCCGCCGGCTACCCCACGAAGGCCGACCCGGCCCGCATCGACAAGGTCATGGTCACGGCCATCCTGGTGTACCTGGTGCTGCTGGTGACCATGGTGTACGGCCCCATCGCCGCCATGCTGGTCGAAATGTTCCCCACCCGCATCCGCTACACATCGATGTCCTTGCCCTACCACATCGGTAACGGCTGGTTCGGTGGCTTGCTGCCCACTACAGCGTTTGCCATCGTGGCCCAGACCGGCAACATGTACAACGGCCTGTGGTACCCCATCATCATTGCTGGTGCCACGGTGGTGATCGGTGGCCTGTTCATCAAGGAAACCAAGGACGTGGACATCTACGCCAACGACTGAGCCATGCGCTGATGCGCTCTGAGTACAGGGCCTGCTGCACGCAGGCCCTGTGTTGAATCAAGAGGCTTTGGGTGGCAAGACACCGCCACAGGCCTCTTCGTTGAACAACCCCATCTCAGGAGATATGTATGTGGAAGATTGCTGTTGGTTTTGCCCTGTTTGCGGCGCTGTCGATTTTTGTGATCATCAAGGCCGGGGACAAGGCAGACATGGGGGGAGAAAAGCACGGTGCTGACGCCGTGCATGCGCCCGAGCCTGCTGCGGCCGCCAGCACACCCGCCCCAGCCGCCAGTGCGCCCTGACGCGCCTATGTAGCGTCAGCGCAGGTCGTCTGCGTTGCGCGCATGACCCTATGAAAAAGGCCCGCGTCCACCCAGGACGCGGGCCTTTTGATTGCTCAGTGGTCATGCCATGCGTTAGCGTGGCGCGCTGCCTGAAGCTGTGTCAGCGTTTGAATCTGCCGTCGGCACCAATGATGGCCAAGTCTGCAAAGTCCAGCCCCGAATGGTCGGTGGCGCTGTAAGACAACTCCAGCCCACCCAGGTCCAGCTTCTTGATGCTTTCCAGGCCCGCCTGCAGCTTGGTCCGGTCGGGCTTGGGGCCTGCGCGCTTGATGCCTTCGACCAGCACCTTGGCGCTGACAAAGCCTTCCAGCATGGCCGGGGTCAGATCCGGGAGGTTCTTGGCTTTGGCCAAATCCATGGCTTCCTTGACCAGCGGGTAGTTGAGCGAACGCTCGGACGGTAGCACCTGGGTCACCACGACCCCCCGTGCGCTATCGCCCAAAGCCTTGATGAAGCCGCCCGAGGCGTTGTTGGACAAGGTCACGATCTGCGCCGTCACGCCCGCGCCGCGCAGCGCCTTGATGCCATCCACCACAGCCGCTCCTGTGCCCACAAACACCACGGCTTGGGGCTGCTTTTGCGCTACGCGGGGTGCCAGTGCCGTGAAGTCTGGCTTGGTGCGGTCAAACTTCTCCACAAACAAGGCTTCCAGCTGGTTCGCCTTGAAGCCTGACATGGCCCCCGCAAGCGCATCCGAGCCGAAGGTGTCGTCCACATGCACCACGCCAATGCGCTTGACGCCCAAGGTGTTCAGGTGCGAGATGGCCTTTTCTACCTCATGCTGGTATGGGGCGCGCACGTTGAAAACGTACTTGTGCACAGGCTTGTGCAGGGCAATGGCGCCCGTCGATGGCCCCACTAAAGGCACGCCATGCTGCTCCAGCAGCGGCAAGATACCCTGGGTGTGGGGGGTGCCCCGTGTCATGAACAGGCCCAGCACACCCTTTTGCTCGATCAGCACCCGTGCGTTGTCCAGCGTCAGCTTGGTGTCGAACTTGTCGTCCAGCGTCAGCAGCTCAATCTTCTGCCCGCCCACGCCACCCTTGGCGTTGACATGGTCCAGGTACAGCGAGGCACCTTGGGATGCTTCTTGCACCGTGGCGGCGGCGGAGCCTGTGACCCCCACCGTCTGCCCAATCAGGATCTGGGCCTGGCATGCGCCCCAGGCACACAACGCCAGCGCCAGGCTGGTGCGCAACCACGGAAGGGATGGCTTCATGGGGATGTCTCCTTTGTCTTGTCTGCGGGAGTCCGCAGTGTATTTACAAAGAGTGACACCGACCTTCCGTAAGGGTTTGGGCTGTCAGCAAGCCGCCAGCCTGCGGTGGGGGTCTGTTAACGATTCTCTGTGAACACGCCCTCAACCTTCAGTTTTCAGCGTCTGAACTTGCCGTCCGTGCCGATAATGGACAGATCGGCAAAGTCCAGACCTGTGTGATCGTCGGGGCCGTAAGTGACTTCCAGCCCACCCAGGTCAAACTTTCGCAGGCTCTCCAGCGCCACTTGCACCTTCTCGCGGGTGGGCTTGGGGCCTGCGCGCTTGAGTCCTTCCACCAGCACCTTGGCAGCGGCAAAGCCTTCCAGCATGGCGGGGCTGATATCGCCCAGGCCTTGGGCACGCGCCAGGTCCTGGGCTTCCTTCACCATGGGGTACGTTACTGCGCGTTCATTGGGGTAGACCTGGGTCACGATGACGCCGCGTGCGTTGGCGCCCATGCTCTTGATGAAGCCGGTAGAGGCATTGTTCGACAAGGTCACGATCTGCGCGGCGGAGCCTGCCCCGCGAATGGCGTTGCTGGCCTCCACCACGGACGAGCCCGAGGCAATGATCAGCACCGCCTGCGCGTCTGCCTTGGTCAGCTTGGCGGCAATGGGCGCAAAGTCGGGCTTGGCGCGGTCAAACTTTTCTTGCAGCACCGGCGTGAGTTTGGCGGCCACCAGTCCCTTTTGTGCGCCCGCCAGGCCATCGGCACCGAAGCTGTCATCGGCATAGACCACGCCAATGCGTGTGATGCCCATGGATGCCAGGTGGGTCATGGCCTTTTCGGCTTCACGCTGGTAGGTGGCGCGCACGTTGAACACATGCTTGCGCACTGGCTGGTGCAGCACCATGGCCCCGGTGGATGGGCCCACCAGCGGCACGCCATGCTTGTCCAGCAGCGGGATGATGGCTTCGGTGTGGGGGGTGCCCCGGTTCAGGAACAGCGCCAGCACGTTGTTTTCTTCGATCAGCTTGCGCGCGTTTTCGGCAGCGAGCTTGGGGTCGAACTTGTCGTCCAGCGCGATGAGCTCGATCTTCTGGCCGTTGACGCCGCCCTTGGCGTTGACCATGTCAATGTAGAGCTTCGCCCCATCAGAGGCTTCTTTCACCCCTGCAGCCACCTGCCCGGTGAAACCTGCGGTCTGCCCCACCAGCAATTGGGCCTGGGCGGCCCCCAGCGTGGCGCAGAGGGCTGCGGCGATCCAGCATTTCTTCAAGGCGTGCATGGCTTGTCTCTCCTGGTGAATTTTTGTTGTCGCTGCTGTAGCGGAGTCCTGTTTCTCCTCCGTAACTCCCCAGGGCCGCACGTTATTCAGGGCGGATTGGGCAGGGATGCCGTCTTGGTGTTGGGCTGCGCACTGACGCGGGCCGAGCTAACACCGCAGTACCGTCAAGGGTTGCAACCTGCTGCCACTGCGTTGTCAGCAGGCGCTGCCTAGAATGTTCGGCCTTATTCCTGAAAGACTGCCTCCATGACCCAGGGAACCATTCGCATCCGTGGCGCACGCCAGCACAACCTTCGCAACCTGGACCTGGACATCCGCACCGGCGAGCTGACGGTGGTGACGGGCCCCAGCGGCTCGGGCAAATCCAGTCTGGTGTTTGACACGCTGTACGCCGAGGGGCAGCGCCGCTACGTGGAAACCTTCAGCGCCTACGCGCGCCAGTTTCTGGACCGCATGGACAAGCCCGCGGTGGACCGCGTGGAGGGCGTTCCACCCGCCATCGCCATCGACCAGACCAACCCCGTGCGCTCCAGCCGTTCCACCGTGGGCACGATGACGGAGCTGAACGACCACCTCAAGCTGCTGTTTGCGCGCGCGGGCCAGCTGTTTGACAAGCAGACTGCGCAACCCGTGCGGCACGATTCGCCAGAGACCATTTACGCCGAGCTGCAGCAGCGCTCCGCCGCAGCGGGTGACCCACGCATTGTGTTGACCTTCCCGGTCGAGTTGCCTGCCAACACCAGCGCCGAACAGGTCGAGCAATGGCTGTCGGCCAGTGGTTTCACCAAGGTGCAGGCTGAGCGCGAAGTAGCCACACCTACCGGCCCGCGCAAGCTGCTGGATGTGGTGGCAGACCGCTTCAGGCTGGGCAATGCCGAGAAGGCGCGTGTGATCGAGGCGATTGAAGTGGCGCTCAAGCGCGGCAGCGGGCGGCTAAATGTGTACCGGTTGGTGGATGAAGGCGAGCCCGAACTCTGGCGCTTCTCCACCGGCCTGCATTGCCCCGACAGCGACCTGCGCTACAGCGAACCCATCCCCTCCGCCTTCTCGTTCAACTCCGCCGTGGGCGCGTGCGACACCTGCCGGGGCTTTGGCCGGGTGATCGGGGTGGACTGGGGCCTGGTCATCCCCAACGACAAGCTCACGCTACGCTCGGGCGCGATCAAGCCCATCCAGACGCCCGCCTGGCAAGAGGCGCAAGACGACCTCATGCGCCATGCTGAGGCCGCAGGCATTCCGCGTGACACGCCCTGGTACCAGCTCACGGCCGAGCAGAAGAAGTGGGTGATTGAAGGATCGCCGAACTGGAACGGCAAATGGAACCAGCAGTGGTACGGCATCCAGCGCTTTTTTGATTACCTGGAGAGCAAGGCCTACAAGATGCACATCCGTGTGCTGCTGTCCAAGTACCGCAGCTACACGCCGTGCCCGGTGTGCGCCGGTGCGCGGCTCAAGACGGAAAGCCTGCTCTGGCGCATCGGCCGCAAGGAAGACGCCGATGCGGTGATGGACCCGCCGCAGCGCCGGGCCGCCCCAAGCAATGGCAGCCCCCTTGGGGGGCAGCGAGGACACGAAAGTGCCGAGCGTGGGGGCGCAGAGTTCCAACGCTTCATGCCCCAAGGTGTGCAGTGGTCGCGTGCGCAGCTCGAAGCCTTGCCCGGCCTGTGCCTGCACGACCTGATGCTGCTGCCCATCGACCGCCTGCGCCAGTTCTTTGCGCGCATGCAGTTGCCGGTGGGCGACGATGCCAAGGGCGGCGACGCCCAGGCGCTGAAACTGCTGCACGAAGAAATTACCACACGCCTCAAGTACCTGTGTGATGTGGGCATTGGCTACCTCACGCTCGACCGGCAAAGCCGTACATTGAGCGGCGGGGAGGTGCAGCGTATCAACCTCACCACCGCCCTGGGCACCAGCCTGGTCAACACCTTGTTTGTACTGGACGAGCCCAGCATTGGCCTACACCCGCGCGACATGCACCGCATCACTGAGGCCATGCTGCGCCTGCGCGATGCGGGCAACACCCTGGTGGTGGTGGAGCACGACCCCGCCGTGATGCTGGCGGCCGACCGCATGATCGACATGGGCCCCGGCCCCGGCCGCAAGGGCGGCAGCATTGTGTTTGACGGCACCACGGCCGATTTGCGCCAGGCGGACACCCTCACCGGCAACTACCTGGGCGGGCGCAAGCAGGTGGGCTTTGGCTTCAAGCGCATGGTCACCGATTCGACCCCTCGTCTCATCCTGGAAGGCGCGCGGGAGCACAACCTGAAGGATGTGTCGGTCGAATTTCCGCTGCAGCGGCTGGTGACGGTGACGGGCGTGAGCGGCTCGGGCAAGTCCAGCCTGATCCAGGACGTGCTCGCCCCCGCGCTGATGCGCCACTTTGGCAAGGCCACCGAAGCCCCCGGCGCACACGACCGCCTGCTGGGCGGGGACCACCTGGCCGATGTGGTGTTTGTGGATCAGTCGCCCATCGGCAAGACGGCGCGCTCCAACCCCGTGAGCTACGTGGGCGCGTGGGACAGCATTCGCGAGCTGTTTGCCACCGCACCGCTGTCCAAACAGCGCAGCTACACGGCGGCCAAGTTCAGTTTCAACAGCGGTGACGGGCGCTGCCCCACCTGCGGGGGCTCGGGCTTTGAGCATGTGGAAATGCAGTTCCTGAGTGACGTGTACCTGCGCTGCCCCGATTGCGATGGCAAGCGCTACCGCCCCGAGATTCTGGAAATCACCATCGAACGTGGCGGCAAAACACTGAACGTGGCCGATGTGCTTGAACTCACCGTGGCCGAGGCCGTGGCCCTGTTCGCAGGCGACAAGGACGTGGTGCGTGCCCTGCAGCCCATTGTGGATGTGGGCCTCGACTACGTGGCGCTGGGCCAGCCCGTGCCCACCCTCAGCGGTGGCGAGGCGCAGCGCCTCAAGCTGGCGGGCTTTCTTGCCGAGGCGGCCAAGACCGCTGCCAAGTCGCGCCAGAACGTGGCCCGCAAAGGCACGCTGTTCTTGTTTGACGAGCCCACCACCGGCCTGCACTTCGACGACATTGCCAAGCTCATGCGCGCGCTGCGCAAGCTGCTGGAGGCCGGGCACTCGCTCATCGTCATCGAGCACAACCTCGACGTGATCCGCGCCAGCGACTGGCTCATCGACCTGGGCCCGGAAGGCGGGGAGGGCGGTGGTTTGGTCGTGGCCGAAGGCACGCCCGAAGACGTGCGCGAGCACGCCACATCGCACACCGGCCAGGCGCTGCGCGACTATGAGCTGGCGCTGGGCGTGGGCGGCCATTCGGTGCACGAAAAAGCCGCAGCGCTACGAAAAAAGGAGCTGCTTGCGCTTGCTGGTAAAGCGCCAGAGGTCAATCAGGCTAAAAACGCCATTGAAATCGTCAACGCCAAGGAGCACAACCTCAAGAACCTGAGTGTGGACATTCCGCGTGGCAAGTTCAACGTGGTGACGGGCGTGAGCGGCTCGGGCAAGTCCACGCTGGCGTTCGACATCCTGTTCAACGAAGGTCAGCGCCGCTACCTTGAAAGCCTCAACGCCTACGCCCGCAGCATCGTGCAGCCCGCAGGCAGGCCCGAGGTGGATGCGGTGTACGGCATTCCGCCCACCGTGGCGATTGAGCAGCGCCTGTCGCGCGGCGGGCGCAAGTCCACCGTGGGCACCACCACCGAGGTGTGGCACTTTCTGCGCCTGCTGTACGTCAAGCTCGGCACGCAGCACTGTGTGCACGACGGCGCTGCCGTGCAGCCGCAAACGCCCGAGAGTATTGCTGCGCAGTTGCTCACGCAGTTCCGCGGCCAGCACATCGGCCTGCTGGCCCCGCTGGTGGTTAATCGCAAGGGCGTTTACACCGAGCTGGCCGACTGGGCGCGCCCACGCGGCTACACGCACCTGCGGGTGGATGGCAACTTCCTGCCCACCACCAACTTCCCGCGCATCGACCGCTTCAAGGAACACACCATCGAGCTGCCCGTGGCCAGCCTCGATGTCTCGCCCGAGAATGAAGCCCAGCTCCGCGCCGCGCTGGCCGATGCGCTGACCCACGGCAAGGGCGTGGTGCATGTCCTCTCCAGCATCGGCACCCTGGCCGCAGCCATGGAAAGCGGTGCGCCCACCGCGGGCATCGGGCATTTGCAGGTGTACTCCACCAAACGCGCCTGCCCGGTGTGCGCCACCAGCTACGCTGAATTGGACCCGCGCCTGTTCAGCTACAACAGCAAGCACGGCTGGTGCCCCGACTGCGTGGGCACGGGCGTCAAGCTCACTAAAGAACAGCGCAAGGTGTTTGATGATTCGGTGCTGGCCGACAAGGAAAAAGGCCGCGAGCAGACCTTTGCCGAGCCCGAGGTGGAAGACCTGGACGGCACCACCGTCTGCCCCACCTGCCAGGGCACGCGTTTGAACGCCACGGCCCGCGCCGTCAAGTTTGCGGACGTGGGCATTGCCGACATTGCCGCGCTCTCTGTCAGCGATGTGCGCCGCTGGGTGGAGGGCCTGCGGGCCGCAGGTGGCATGACGCAACGCGAGGCCGACATCGCCCGCGACCTGGTGCCCGAGATTCAGAGCCGCCTGGAGTTTCTGGAAGAAGTGGGCCTGGGCTACCTCACCCTGGACCGGGGCGCGCCCACGCTCAGCGGGGGTGAGGCCCAGCGTATTCGCCTGGCGGCGCAACTGGGCAGCAACCTGCAGGGCGTGTGCTACGTGCTGGATGAACCCACCATCGGCCTGCACGCGCGCGACAACCAGATTCTGCTCAACGCCCTGCACAAGCTGGGCGACAAGGGCAACACGCTGGTGGTGGTGGAGCACGATGAAGACACCATCCGCCGCGCCGACCACATCATCGACATTGGCCCCAGCGCCGGCAAACGCGGCGGCCGCCTGGTGGCGCAGGGCAGAGTGGCCGATGTGCAGGCCGCAGAGGATTCGCAAACCGGCCGCTACCTGCTGCACGCCATGCGCCACCCGCTCCAGGCTCGCCGGGTGGTAGGTGCTATTGATTTAGTAGCTACCAGCGCTCATCCACAAAGCGCTACAGGCCCAAAAGATGCAGACAAGGGTGCCGACAAGCCCCCGCACTGGCTGCGCCTGCACGGCGCGCACCTGCACAACCTGCAGAAGGTGGATGTGGCCGTGCCGCTGAACCGACTGGTGGCTGTGACGGGCGTGAGCGGCTCCGGCAAATCCACCCTGGCGCGCGATGTGCTGCTGACCAACGTGCAGGCCTGGGTGCAGCAGCGCAGTACCAAAGCGGGCCGTGATGCCATGGACGCAGGCAAGGCTCCGGCCCTCGTGGGCAGCACCGGGCTGGCAGGCTTTGAAACCATTGACCGCGTGCTGGAGGTGGACCAGACCCCCATCGGCAAAACCCCGCGCAGCTGCCCCGCCACCTACATCGGTTTCTGGGACACCATCCGCAAGCTGTTTGCCGAAACGCTGGAAGCCAAGGCACGCGGCTACGCTGCCGGGCGCTTCAGCTTCAACACCGGCGAAGGCCGCTGCCCCAGCTGCGAAGGCGCGGGCGTGCGCACCATCGAGATGAGCTTCTTGCCCGATGTGAAGGTGCCCTGCGAAACCTGTCACGGCGCGCGCTTCAACCCCGAAACCCTGGCCGTGACCTGGCGCGGCAAGAGCATTGGCGATGTGCTGCAGATGGAGGTGGACGAGGCGGTGGAGTTCTTCGCCAGCATGCCCAGCATTGCGCACCCGCTGCAGCTGCTCAAAGACGTGGGCCTGGGTTACCTCACCCTGGGCCAGCCCTCGCCCACGCTTAGTGGCGGCGAGGCGCAGCGCATCAAGCTGGTGACCGAGCTGACCAAAGTGCGCGACGAGGTGGGCCGCCGGGGCCAGAAAGCCCCGCACACCCTGTACGTGCTCGACGAGCCCACCGTGGGCCTGCACATGGCCGACGTGCACAAGCTCATCCGCGTGCTGCACCGCCTGGTCGATGGCGGGCACAGCGTGGTCGTCATCGAGCACGACCTGGACGTGATCGCCGAGGCCGACTGGATCATCGACCTGGGCCCCGAAGGCGGCAAGGACGGCGGCCGCATCGTGGCCACCGGCACGCCCGAGGATCTGGTGCGCCTGGGCACGCACACGGGCAAGGCGCTGGGGCCGGTGCTGGCACGCTGAACATGCGCTGGGCTGGCGCTGAGCTGGCGCTGAGCTGGCGCTGGCCGGCGACGGCGGCCGCGCCCCCGGCGCGTGCGGTGCCGTCCTACGGCTGGTGCTGCCGTTGTCGGACGTGGGCGGTGCAGTGGCATTTTTACGATGACCCCACTGCCAACCAACCCCGGCCGCCAGACGGACCCACTGAGATGAACTCCTCCTTCAAAACCTGCCTGGCCCTCGCTGCATCCTCCGTTCTGCTGGTCGCTTGCGGTGGCGGCAATGACGATGACCCCATCCCCAGCAACGAGCCAGGCGTGCTCACCGTGACCAGTTCCACCGTGGACGGTCTCAACGGCATCTACGGCAATGGCTCCTTGAACATCACCGATGTGGACAAGAAGAACCCCGTGGGTTCATCGCCCGAGGTGTGCACGTTCAAGTTCGACGGTGCCAACAAGGTTGGCTCTGATGCCACCGCGTTCGGCGATATCCGCTACCAGGTCAACGGCACCGTCACCTACCAGGTGTTCATGACATTTGCCGGCAAGGAATACGCCAGCGGCGAGGCGGTGGACTCCGCGGTGGAGCGCGAAAGCGACCGCGTGCGCTTTACCAGCAAGACCCTGACGGCCAGCGACGGCTCCGGCGCCACGCTCAAGGTGAGCGGTATCGTGCCCATGCGCACGGGCCGCCCTAGCGGCTGCTGATCGGGCTTTGGCCCGACGGTGCCCACAGCGCTGCAGTGCGGGGTAGGGCACCTTCCTTGTCTCTCTTGTCTCTTGTCCCCCTCGGGCCGGTTCTTCTCTCCTCCCTTCTGACCGGCCTCTTCGCCCCAGCTATTTCCGCAATAGCTGGGGTCTTTTTTTGGGGTTGGCGGCTTTTGCTGCACCCTTGCGCGGGGCATGATCTGGGGCTGCTGCAGTGTCGCCAGACGCTGCTCTGATTGCCTCGCCTTCCATGCCCATCGTCTCTTTCACGCCAGCCCTTTTGGGCGTTGCCTTGGCATGACCCAGCCTTCTGCGCCCGTCGTGTGGCTGCAGCCTGCGGCACCGCCCAAGCCAGCCGAGGGCGAATCGTGCAACGGCTGCGGCCTGTGTTGCCTGGCAGAGCCCTGCCCGCTGGGGGTGCTGGTATCGCGCCGCCGTCGTGGTGCTTGCGCCGCGTTGCGCTGGGATGAGGATGCAAAGCGCTACCTGTGTGGCGTGGTGGCAGACCCGGCCAGCGTGACCGGGTGGCAGCAGCCCTGGGCGCTGCGCGCACTGGCAGCCCTGGCCCGCCGGTGGATTGCGGCGGGCGTTGGGTGTGATGCACAGTTGCAGGCCCAGCCTGCCGAGCCGCCTGCGCCCTAGGGATGTCCTTACATGGACGTCTCCAGAAGAGCAAGATTGGGCGGCGTGAAGGTCTGAAGGGTTTGCAGTCTTACATACGGCCTGTCGGTGCAGGGTGTTCGTCCTGCTGGCCCTGATGGCATTCGCGGGTGAGGCTCCTGTCTGCACATCGGGCTTGATGCCCTGTATCCCTATCGGATTGCCCCCACCCCGGTTTAACCTGTTGACCCATCACACAAGCTTCTTGCGTGCTCTCCTTCAAAACGGTTTCCTGGCGTTTGGTGTTCTCAGTTCATTGTGGTGGTCTCAGGCTGCGGCGAGCTCGACCGGATTCCACTTCATCTGGTCAAAGGCCTTGCCTTTGACCAGGACTGCCCAGACTGTTCGGGCCAGCTTGTTGGCCAGCGCCGCGACCACCACGCTGTATGGGCGGCGCAGTAACAGTCTCTCGATCCAGCCGCTTCGCTGACTCCTGGCAATCACGGCGCGAGCGCCATGCATCAGCATGGTCCTCACATAAGGGTCTCCGCGTTTGGAGATCCCCAACTGCCGGGTCTTCCCTCCGGTGCCAGTCTGTCGGGGCGTCAGACCCAACCAGGCAGCGAATTGCCTGCCGGACTCGAAGCTGGATAGGTCGGTTGCAGTAGATACCAAGGCTGTCGCCGTCAACGGACCGATGCCCGGTATGGCTTGCAGTGCCAGCATGTGCTGGTTTTGCTTGACCATCGAGGCCAGCCGTTTGTCCAGCTGATCGATATCGCACTGCAGGCTGTCGATACGACGCAGTTGATCCTGAATGCTGACGACCACCACTTCTGGCAGCCGCTGTTCCTGGGCTTTGGCCAGTGCGTCCTGAACGATCTTGATTATTGATCCGGCGGGAATTATTCATGAGGCCGTATAGGCGACATGTTTGTCGCCAAAGTACTTCTTGACCCGCTCTGGCGTGTTCTCCAGCATCGTCATGTGCTCTGTCGCTGCAGCGCACAGCCTGGCCTAGGTTCGCACCGGAACCTTGCTGCCAATCGCATGCTTCAAATCTGCGTTCAGCCGCTCCTCTGGGTTGAGCTCAGGGCTGTAGCTGGGCAGGTAGAACAATTCAATGTCCTGTTTGTGCTGTGTCGCCCACTCCTTGACTGGCTTGCTGTGGTGCACCCTCAGGTTGTCCAGAATCAGGAATATCTTCTTGCCCTGCGACTCCTTGATCAAGGCCTGCATGAACTCGATCAGCCTGTCTGAATTGAACGCCTCGTCAATGATCATCCAGCGCGTTTTGCCCTGGTTGGTGACGGTGGCAATCATGGAGAGCTTTTGCCGCGTTCCGCCGACTGCGCGCGTCACTGGTGTTTGGCCCGCAGGTGCGTAACTTCTGCCACGCACATCCGTGTTGACCAGCGCTGTTTCGTCACCCCAATGAATTTCTGCGCCTTCACGCTTGGCTCTGGCCTCAATGGTGGGGTATTCATCTTCGAGCCAGGCCTGGACGGCCTCGGGCCGCTGCTCGTAGGCTTTCTTGATCGGCTTTTGCGGTGTAAAACCCCAGCGTGCCAGATAGTCGCCCACCGCCCGCACAGACAGCTTGATCCCCAGGTCGCGTTCAATGAGTTCGCGCACTGCGGGCCGACTCCAAAGCGCGAACTCCATCTTGATCTGCTCTGGGCGTTTGTCGATGATGGTCATTCGAATCACGCGCTCTTGCTTAGTGCTCAGGCTGCGTCCACTACCTGGTTTCTTTCCCCTGGCGTGGGGCTTGAGTGCGGCCGCACCGCCTTGCTCGAACAGGCGCAGTGCAGTGTTAACCCCAGACCAACTGAGCCCGGTTTGCTCAACGATCTGCATCACGCCAACACCTTTTCGATGCAAGCGAATGACCTGCTTGCGCCGTTCATGCAGCACTTCCCGCGACTGCTTGCGTGCATCTTCTTTTTCCATGAACGTTCGACTCACGCAATCTACAAAAGTTCATGAATAAATCATGCCGAGTTTATAATGCCCGGTGCCCCTCAGGCAGCACGATTCCGAACTCGTAGAGCAACCCGCGCAGCGCGTTGGTTTGCATGATGCGCACCTTCATGAGCTGAGCGCGCATGCGGTGCAGTGTCAGACAGGCTTGCTGCTGCTCGTTCTTGACAGGTACGGCCTTGATGTGAGGTTGCTGGGCCGCTACCCAGATGGCCTGGGCATCACGGGCGTCAGTCTTGTCGCGCAGCACAAAGGCACGAACATGCTTGGCGGGCAGCAGCTTGACCTCATGTCCCAGTGTCTGCAGCGTTCTGGCCCAGTGGTGCGCACCGCCACAAGCCTCCATCGCGACGAGCGACTTCTGACGATTGGCAAAGAAGGTGGTTACTCGATCACGCCTGAGCTTGTGCCGGGTGACCTCGCCTGTCTCGGCATCCACGACGTGCAGCTGGAACACGTGCTTGGCAATATCCATTCCGATGACTGGCAGCGTTGCAGTAAATTGCATGGTGGGGCCTCCGGTTCAAAGGTGGTTGCGACGAACTTCCACTTTGGCACTTTGATGCCGTTACCGCCAGGCCCCACCTTGTATCGGGTCACAGGCCGACGGCGGTGTAGGTGGAGACGTCCATGCCATCTGCATAACTCCCTGCGGTCCGTGATAGCGCGGCCTCGGGCAGTCCGCTGCGTTGCTTTTCTTGCCAATAGCCCGGCTATTGGCTGCAAAAAGACGCCTTGCAGCCTATCCCGATCCGCACTACCACCGACTCGCGAGGGTTATGCAGGACATCCCTAGCGGGCGCCAGGGCAATCGCATCTAAAAGTACGCCTTAAACCCGGCGAAACTGCAGCGCTTGAGTCACTTGCCAAACGCTGTTGAGATGAGCCTGCTGCAACACCTGAAAAACATCCCCGATCCCCGCGTGCAGCGCACACGCCGCCACGAACTGCAATCGATCCTGGTAGTGGCGCTGTGCGCCACCATCGCAGGCGCAGACAACTGCGTAGAGATGGCCGAGTTCGGTCAGCAACACCAAGACTGGTTTGAGCGCTTGGTGCCGCTGCCCTCGGGCATTGCCTCGCACGATACCTTTGCACGGGTGTTTCGCCTGCTCGATGCCAAAGAGTTGGAGCGGGCCTGCCAACAATGGCTCGCCCAGGTAGCAGGCAGGGTACACGGCACGGTGGCCATTGACGGTAAAAGCGTGCGCGGCAGCAGCAAAGCAGATGCTCGCAGGCCACTGCACATGGTCAGCGCCTGGGCGGCAGACATGGGACTGCTGCTGGGCCAGTGCAAGGTCGATGGCAAGAGCAACGAGATCACTGCCATTCCCGAGTTGCTGCGCTTGCTGCACCTCAAAGGCTGCATCGTCACCATCGATGCCATCGGCTGCCAAAAGAGCATCGCCGGGCAACTGCACGAGCATGGCGCGGACTATGTGCTGAGTCTAAAGGGCAATCAGCGACACATGCACCAAGTGGTGCAAAAGCACTTTGAAGTGCAGGGTAGCCAAGAGCGGTTCGAGGAGAACACCTATACCGAGAGCTGCAGCGGGCACGGGCGCCAGGAACTACGCAGCTACCGGCTCAGCCCTGTGCCTGGGGCGTTACAGCGAGCAGCAGCACACTGGCCGGGGCTGGCCAGCGTGGTGCAGGTCGTGCGCAGGCGCCAGCAAGCGGGAAGCGAGGCCAGCGAAGAAGTCAGCTATTACCTGAGCAGCTTGCCAGCGCACACGCCCGCGAAGGTGCTGGCGCACAGCATCCGAGCGCACTGGAGCGTGGAGAACCAGTTGCACTGGAGTTTGGACGTAGCGATGCGCGAGGATGCGGCGCAGTCATACAAGGATCAAAGTCCGCACAACCAAACGGTGCTCAGACGCATGGCGCTGCAGGTGCTCAAGAATGACACCTCGGTGAAGATCGGCCTGCAGGCCAAGCGCAAGCGGGCGGGGTGGAGTCTGGGCTATCTGGAACTCCTCTTGGGCATCTCCGTTTAGATGCGATTGCCCTGTAGCGGGGGTATGATTGCTATTGAAAAGATAGCTGGTGGCGCTTTATCAGTAAGCGCTGCAGTGGTTTTTGATGCAAATCCCTGCCGGCTGCGATTCGTGCCATGATGCCGACCCCATCGACGTGAACCTGCTGCACCCATGCCCCTTCTTGACGACACCGACCGCGAAATCCTCAGCATCCTGCGCGCCGATGCCCGCACCCCGGTGGCCGTGCTGGCCCAGCGGCTGCGCATTGCCCGTGGCACGGCGCAGGCGCGGTTGCGCAAGCTCGAAGAGGGTGGGGTGATTACTGGCTACACCGTGCGGCTGCGGCCTGACTCCGAGCCGCAGCGCATTCGCGCCTGGATGAGCATTGCGGTGGAGGGCAACGCTGCCACCACCGTCATCCACGCCCTGCGTGGCGAGCCTGCGGTGGGCACGCTGCACACCACCAATGGCCGGTGGGACATCGTGGCCGAGGTGCGTGCCGAGAGCCTGGAGTCGTTCGACGCCGCACTCACCCGCATCCGCATGACGCCGGGCATTGCCAACACCGAAACCAGCATCCTGCTGTCCACCTACAAAGCCTGATCGGTGGGCAAAAGCTGGTGCGGGCGGCGCCGTGTTGCCACCTGGGCGACAGGTTCTAGGGAGTTTCCCCCTGCGCAGGCGCGCGTGCGCGCGATGCAATGTGGCATGTGGTTTCACCGTACCTCCAAGGAGTTCGCCATGCAGCGTCGTCACCTGATCCAGTGGGGGGCTGCGGCCCTGGCCACCTCCAGCCTGGGCGCGCAGGCCCAGAGCTTTCCCGTCAAGCCCATCAAGCTGGTGATTGCCTTCCCCGCCGGGGGGCCCACCGACATCACCATGCGCGTTCTGGCCGACAACGCCAGCAAAATCCTGGGCCAGCCTGTGGTGGTGGAGAACAAGCCAGGCGCTGGTGGCACGCTGCCCGCGCAGGCCCTGCAAGGCACCTCGGCCGATGGCTACACGCTGGCGCAGATTCCGCTGGGCGTGTTCCGCCTGCCCTACACCACCAAGATCAACTGGGACCCGGTCAAGGACATCAGCTACGTGCTGAACGTCACGGGCTACGCCTTTGGTGTGGTGGTGCCTGCCGACTCGCCGCTCAAGACCTGGACGCACTTTGTGGCCTGGGCCAAGGCCAACCCGGGCAAGCTGAGCTACGGCTCCACCGGCACCATGACCAGCCCGCACCTGACCATGGAACTCATCGCGCAGCAGCTGGGCATCGAGCTGCTGCACGTGCCCTACAAGGGCAGCGCCGACCTGATGCAGTCCATCCTGGGCGGGCAGATCATGGCGGCTGCCGACTCCACCGGTTTTGCACCGCAGGTCGAGGCTGGCAAGCTGCGCGTGCTCAACACCTGGGGTGCCGAGCGCCTGGCCAAGTTCCCCGATGCGCCCACGCTCAAGGAGCTGGGGCTGAACCTGGTGCAGAACTCGCCCTTTGGCATCGGTGCGCCCAAGGGCACACCCGATGCGGTGGTCAAGCGCCTGCACGATGCCTTCAAGCAGGCCATGGAGCAAGAGAGCTATCGCACGGCCCTGGCGCGCTATGACATGGTGCCGATGTACATGAGCACGGCGGCGTACAAGAAGTTTGCGCAGGACACGTTCACGCGCGAGAAGGCGCTGGTAGAGAAACTGGGCTTGGCCAAACCCACCTGAGGCCACTCCCTTCGGAGGGTGCAATGCGTTCCGTGTGATGATCCGCAGCATTGAACGGAACTCACACACGATATGGCATCCCCCTCCGACAGCATCAGCATGGCCCTGTTCTGCGACTTTGAAAACGTCGCTCTGGGCGTGCGCGATGCGCAGTACGAAAAGTTCGACATCAAGCCCATCCTGGAGCGCCTGCTGCTCAAGGGCTCCATCGTGGTCAAGAAGGCCTATTGCGACTGGGAGCGCTACAAGGGCTTCAAGGCCACCATGCATGAGGCGAATTTCGAGCTGATCGAGATCCCCCATGTGCGCCAGTCGGGCAAAAACTCAGCCGACATCCGCCTGGTGGTGGACGCGCTGGACCTCTGCTACACCAAGTCGCACGTCAACACCTTCGTCATCATCAGCGGCGACTCGGACTTCTCGCCGCTGGTGTCCAAGCTGCGCGAGAACAACAAGCAGGTGATCGGTGTGGGCGTCAAGCAGTCCACGTCGGACCTGCTCATCGCCAACTGCGACGAGTTCATCTTTTACGACGACCTGGTCCGCGAGAACCAGCGCGCGCAGGCCCGCCGCCAGAGCCCTGGCAGCAACCCACCGCCCGCGCCCCGCCGCAGCCCCGAGGAGGAGCGCAGCCGAAAGGAAAGCCAGGACACGCGCCGGACCCAGGGCGTGGAGCTGGCGGCCGAAACCTTCGAGGCCCTGCTGCTGGAGCGGGGGGACACGGGCAAGATCTGGGCCTCGGTACTCAAGGAGGCCATCAAGCGCCGCAAGCCCGATTTCAGCGAAGGGCGCTATGGCTTCCGCACCTTTGGCAACCTGCTGGAGGAAGCACAGGCGCGTGGGCTGCTGGAGTTTGGGCGTGATGAAAAATCAGGCGCGTATGTGTACCGCAGCCATGGTGCGCCGAGCGCCCCAGCCGCATCTGCACGACCCGAAGGCACCGGAGAGCGCACCAATGAGCGCACCAGCCAAGGCGGCGCCGCGCGGCATGACTTCCATGCGGTGGCGACGGCACCCGATTTGCGTTCTGACAACAGCGAAGGGCAGGGCGCACAGGGCCGCAGCCGAGGGCGTCGTGGTGAGGGGGCAGACCGCGCAGACCGCGCGGAAACGCGCCCCGCGCAGCGCAACGAACACCCTGAGTCCGAGCAGGCCGATGCTCCCGCTGAGCGCCCGGCCAGCCGCTATTTCAGCCAGCCCGTGGCTTCTGAAGCGTTGCCGTCAGAGCCGGTGATCGATACCACCGCGCCACAAGCGCTGCGCTCCGAAGCAGAAGAGAGTGCGGACACCCCGGAGGTCAGTGCATCCACCGAGGCCGATAGCTCAGAAGCGGCACCCCCTCGCCGCAGCCGTGCGCGCAGTGGAGGCAGTGCAAAGCCTGCCGCCAGCCCACGCAAGGCCGCCACGCCCCGCGCACGCGGTGCGCGTGCTGGGGGTGAAGCAGCCGATGCCCCGGCCGCTGCGCCTGAGGACTCTGCTGCGGAGGCAGAAGGCACCGCCTCCGCCAAGGCCCCCGCTGCCCGCCCGCGCAGCCGGGCCCGCAAACCGGCGGCCAAGCCGGCCGAGTAAGGGCTACCGGCCTGCGGCGGTCGTTGAGCGCCGCAGCGCCAGCCTTTCGCGCACTTCTTCGTAACGTGGGGGCGTGCAGCCCGCCCGCTCTACGCAGTGGCTGGCACTGGCCAGCGCGTGGTGCAGCACGGTGCGCAGCCGGGCTTCCGTGATGGGCGCCGTGATACCCCCCGCGCGCAGGGCCAGCGCTTCTTCCCCCCGCTCGGGCCCGGCCAACAAGGCGGTGATCAGCCCCGCCAGAAAACAGTCGCCCGCGCCCACCGTGTCCACCACCGTGATCGGTGCATCTTCGCGCGCATGCACGGCCAGCCCATCGCGCTGCAGCAGCCAGGCGCCGTCCGGCCCGAGCGTGAGCGCAAGCCATTGCGCCTGCGTCTGCTGCTGCAGGTAGTGGGCGCGCTCCAGCGCAGTGGTGCCCGGCACGGCTAGCGCCTCCAGGTCATCGTCGCTCACCTTGATGAGGTGGGCATGCTGCAGGGCGGCCATCACGTTGGCGCGGTAGGCCTCCGCATCGTCCACGGCCGACAGGCGCAGGTTGGCGTCCACCACCACCATGCGGCCCGCTGCGCGCTGTGCTGCCAGCCAGGGCTGGTAGATGGCGGCGTCCTGCGCCACCAGTGCCAGGCAGCCCGTGGCCACCACCTGCAGCTCAGGCAATGCGGCGCATGCGGCATTCAGTGCTGCTACCGTCACCTGGCGGTCGGCCACGCCATCGCGGTAGAAGCTGTAGCTGGCCTTGCCCCCGGCATCCAGCGCGGCCAGCGCCAGCGCACTGGGCGCGCGCACCGGCCTGGGCGCGGCCAGGGCTACACCCGCATCGTGCAGGCCACGTGCCAGTTGCCGCCCCAGCATGTCGCCCGACAGTGGGTTGAGGTACTGCGTGCCAACGCCCTGCAGGCCCAGCGCGCGGGTGAGGTTGTAGACCGCGCCGCCAGCGCAGGGCTTGAGACGGCCATCGGGCTCTTCGATCAGGTCGAACAAGGCCTCGCCCGCCGTGGCCACACGCAGCGGCGGTGCGGTGTGGGCAGTGGCAGAACCAGCGGACTGGATAGGGAAAACCATAAGTAAATCCACTTGATTTATTAACTTGTCGGCCACTATAGTTCGATCCCATCCACCCGACAAGAGTGGTTCACCTGCCAGCCGCGCAACACGGGGCCGACAGGAATTTGCCATCCCAATACCCGGAGACAACGCCATGCAACGCACCCCCGCTTTCGCGCTTTCTGCCCTTGCCCTCACCGGCGCCCTGGCCTGTGGCCTGGCCCAGGCACAGACGTCCGAGCCCGTCATCGGCCTCATCACCAAGACCGAGACCAACCCCTTCTTCGTGAAGATGAAAGAGGGCGCCACGGCCGAGGCCAAGAAGCTGGGCGCCAAGCTGGTGTCGGCGGCAGGCAAGACCGACGGCGACAACGCAGGCCAAGTCACGGCCATGGAGAACCTGATCGCCGCCGGTGCCAAGACCATCCTCATCACCCCCAGCGACGCCAAGGCCATCGTGCCCGCCATCAAGAAGGCGCAGGCACGTGGCGTGATGGTGATTGCGCTCGACAGCCCCACCGAGCCCATGGATGCGACGGACGCGCTGCTTGCCACCGACAACTACAAGGCGGGCGAGCTGATCGGCCAGTACGCCAAGGCCGCCTCTGCGGGCAAGAAGCCCGTGATCGCCACGCTGGACCTGTTCCCCGGCCACCCTGTGGGTGCGCAGCGGCACAACGGCTTCCTGAAGGGCTTTGGCCTGCAGGCCAACGATGCCAAGAGCAACGAGTTGTCGCGCCCCGCCGAAGTGGTCTGCATGGCCGACAGCTTTGGCGACCGCGCCAAGGGCCAGACCGGCATGGAAAACTGCCTGCAGAAGAACCCCGACATCAACATCGTCTACACCATCAACGAGCCCGCCGCCGCCGGTGCCTACAACGCGCTCAAGGCCGCAGGCAAAGAGAAGAACGTGCTCATCGTCTCGGTGGACGGCGGCTGCGCAGGCATTGCCGATGTGGGCAAGGGTGTGATCGCCGCCACCAGCCAGCAGTACCCACTGCGCATGGCCGCCATGGGCGTGGCGGCAGGCGTGGAATACGCCAAGACCGGCAAGAAGGTCAGCGGCTACACCGACACCGGCGTGACGCTGATCGCTGCCAAGCCCATGGCGGGCGTGGACAGCAAGGATGTGAAGACTGGCACCGACCTGTGCTGGGGCGCCAAGTAAGAGCCGTTCTCAAAACTCTTCTGGCGTCGTTGCTGCGTCTTGTCGTACTACCGTACTGCCTGCGACGCAGCGCCTAGCCAGAACCGCTTCGCTGAGTTTTGCGATCGGCTCCCAACCGTCAACTGCTTTCTGAGCGCCACCTTTGTCCACCCGCACGGAGCCGCCATGTCCTCGACCGCTTCCAAACTACCGCCGCTGGCCACGCTGGAGCCGTTCATCGCGCTGATCCTGGCGTGCGCGTTTTTTGCCACGCAGAGCGAGCGTTTTCTGTCGGCGCAGAACTTCGCGCTCATCCTGCAGCAGGTCATGGTCGTGGCGGTTATCGCTATCGGCCAGACGCTAGTCATCCTCACGGCGGGCATTGATCTGTCGTGTGGCATGGTGATGGCGCTGGGCGGCATCGTGATGACCAAGATGGCGGCGGACTACGGCCTCTCGGCCCCCGTGGCCATTGCCTGCGGCATGGCGGTGACCATGCTGTTTGGTTTGGTCAACGGCCTCTTGGTCACCAAGATCAAGCTGCCGCCCTTCATCGTCACGCTGGGCACGCTCAACATCGCGTTTGCCGCCACGCAGCTGTATTCGGGCGCGCAGACCATCACCGACATCCCTGCGGGCATGGTCGCGCTGGGCAACACCTTCCAGTTGGGGCAGACCGCCATCGTGTGGGGGGCCGTGCTCATGCTGGTGCTGTACCTCGTCACCTGGTTTGCGCTGCGCGAGACCGCGCCCGGCCGCCATGTGTACGCCGTGGGCAACAGCCCAGAGGCCACGCGCCTCACCGGCATTGCCACCGACAAGGTACTGCTGGGCGTGTACGTGCTGGCAGGCCTGTTCTACGGCATTGCGTCGCTGCTGTCGGTGGCGCGCACCGGCGCGGGCGACCCCAATGCGGGCCAGACGGAGAACCTCGACGCCATCAGCGCTGTAGTGCTGGGCGGCACCAGCCTGTTTGGCGGGCGCGGCGTCATTCTGGGCACGCTGGTGGGGGCGCTGATTGTGGGCGTGTTCCGCAACGGGCTCACGCTGATGGGTGTGTCGTCGGTGTACCAAATTCTGGTCACTGGCATCCTCGTGATCCTGGCCGTGGCCACCGACCAACTCTCGCGCAAAGGAGTGCGTTGATCATGAGGACCTCCACACACACAACGACCCAGGAAACGAACGCCCCGCTGGTCATGCAGGCCAAGGGCCTGGTCAAGCGCTATGGGCAGGTCACGGCGCTCGACGGCGCTGACTTTGAACTGCGCGCCGGTGAAATCCTGGCCGTGATCGGCGACAACGGTGCGGGCAAGTCGAGCCTGATCAAGGCGCTGTCGGGCGCCACCGTGCCGGACGAAGGCGAGATCCTGCTCGACGGCCAGCGCATCCAATTCAAGAGCCCCATCGACGCGCGCCGTGCGGGCATCGAAACCGTGTACCAGGACCTGGCGGTGGCCCCGGCCATGACCATTGCCGAAAACCTGTTTCTGGGCCGCGAGCTTCGCCGCCCCGGCCTGTTGGGCAGCGCGCTGCGCATGCTCGACAAAAAGAAGATGCTCGAAGAAAGCGTGGCCCGCATGGCCGAGTTGAAGGTCGGCATCCGCTCCATGACGCAGGCGGTGGAGACGCTCTCGGGCGGCCAGCGCCAGTGCGTGGCCGTGGCGCGTGCGGCAGCATTTGCACGCCACGTGGTCATCATGGACGAGCCCACCGCCGCCCTGGGCGTGAAGGAGGGCAACATGGTGCTGGAGCTGATCCGCCGCGTGCGCGACAAGGGCCTGCCCGTGATCCTCATCAGCCACAACATGCCCCATGTGTTCGAGATTGCCGACCGCATCCACATCGCCCGCCTGGGCAAGCGTGCGGCCGTGGTCAACCCCAAGAAGATCAGCATGAGCGACACCGTGGCCGTGATGACCGGGGCCATGGCCGCGTCCGATTTGCCCGTCGAATGCCTCGCCTGAAACGCCCCCATGCTGAAAAACATTGATCCCCTGCTGACTCCCGACCTGCTCAAGGTGCTGGCCGAGATGGGCCACGACGACGCCATCGTGCTGGCCGATGCCAACTTCACCGCCATGAGCCTTGGGGCTGGCAAGCCCGTGCTGCGCCTGCCCGGCATTGGCATGGCGCGCGCTGTGCAGGCCGTGGCCAGCGTGCTGCCCCTGGCGCAGGATGTGTCGCACCCCGTGGCTTACATGCAGGTGGGTGGCACCGAGGTGCCGTACCGTTCAGCCTTGCAGCGCGAAACCCTGGACGTGCTGGCGCGCGAGGGCGTGACCAGCGCGCAGGCCGAGGGCGTGGAGCGTTTTGCGTTCTACGAACGCGTCAAAAAAGCCTATGCCATCGTCGTGACGGGCGAGCGTCAGCCCTGGGGTAACTTCCTGCTGCGCAAGGGCGTCATCGGCGACACTCTGAACGCCTGACCGTTTCAACACCATGCTGGACGCCGACGCTTCTCCCTCCGCCGTTGACAACGCCGCCGCCAGCCCCGCGCTGCTGCGCCAGCGCGGCTCCAACCACGTAGGGCTGCGCCAGTTCAACGAACGCGTGGTGCTGCAGGCCCTGCGGACCCACGGCAGCCTGGCCAAAGCCGAGATGGCGCGCGTCACCGGCCTCACGGCGCAGACCATCGGCCTGATCACTGCGCGGCTCGATGAAGACCAGCTGCTGCGCCGCGAAGCGCCGGTGCGTGGTCGTGTGGGCCAGCCTTCGGTGCCCATCGGCCTGAACCCCGACGGCGCCTTTGCCATCGGCATCAAGATCGGCCGCCGCAGCGCCGACTGGCTGCTGGTCGATTTCACCGGCCATGTGCGCGAGCGCATCGTGCTCGACTACGCCTTCCCTGACATCGAGGTGCTGCTGCCCGCCATCCGCACACACCTGAACCAGTTGCTCGACGGCCTGGGCCCGCTGCGCTCGCGCGTGGTGGGCGTGGGCGTGGCCGCGCCGTTCCAGCTCGGCGGCTGGCACCGTATGCTGGGGCTTACCGAAGCGCAGTCCGAAGCCTGGAACAACATCGACCTGGCCGAGCAGGTGCAGCAGATGACCGAGCTGCCCGTGAGTTTTGCCAAGGACACCTCGGCCGCCTGCGTGGCGGAGCTGCTGCAGGGGCGCGGGCGAGATATCCCGAGTTTTCTGTACCTGTTCATGGACACCTTTGTGGGCGGCGGGCTGGTCATCAACTCGCACCTGCACCGGGGCCTGCACGGCAACGCGGGCGCCGTGGCCTCGCTGCCCCTGTCACCCGCGCAGCCGGGCCAGGCGCCCGCGCAGCTCATCAGCCAGGCATCCCTGTGGGAACTGGAGCAGCGCTTTCGCGAACACGGCCTCGACCCCATGGCCGCCTACGACAAGCGTGTGCTGCAGGCACCGTGGCTGGAACACAGCCGGGGATGGATTGCGCGCGCAGCGGCGGGCTTGGCGCACTGCATCGTTTCGGCCACTGCGTTTTTGGATCTGGATGCCGTGGTGGTCGATGGCGCTGCGGCCCCCGAGCTGCTGCAGGCGCTGTGCGAGGGCGCGCGGCACGCGATGGCCGACTACAACTGGGAGGGCCTGCACCAGCCGCCCCGGCTGGAGCTGGGCGCCATGGGCTCCGACGCGCGCGCGCTGGGCGGAGCGCTGCTGCCGCTGCATGCGTGTTTTGCGCCGGATACGGATATTTTCCTCAAGGCTTGATGGGTGTGCTATTTAAATAATAGCTGTCACGGCATATTCCACTGGCGCAAGCTGGCGTTTTTAGTCAAAACTGCACCATGGCGGTCTTGCGTGCACGGTCCCGGTGGGGCTGGCCCTGTTGCGTGGATCAGCCCGGGCTGTGGCGACAGCGCCCTGTCGCTTGATTTGCTCGTCTTTAGCGGTGCGCCAGAATTGCCCTAGCCACTTCCGCAAACCCCGCGCCCCGTTCGCCCTGCGTCACATACCGTGGCAGATGTGAGAGCTGCGGCACAAACCGCGCGATGTTGGCCACGCCCACGCTATGGGTGAAGTGCTGGAACATCGCCTGGTCATTGCCTGAGTCGCCCACAAACACCCAGCGGTCCAGCTCCTGCGCCAGATCGCGTCCCAGCAGCTCGCGCACGATCCAGTTGGCGCCCTGCCATTTGTTGAAGTCCCCAAAGCAGCCGTGGATGTGGATGCTGCTCACCGTGGTCTGCATGCCTTCGCGCTGCAGCAGAGCCAGCACCTGTTGCACGGTCTCCGGCGGGTGCCGGTCGAACTCCGCGTAGTCAAAAGCCAGGTCGGTCTCGCGCCCAGCGCTGTCGCGGCTCAGGGCCACACCAGGCACTTCCGAAGCCACCAGCGCGGCGATCTCGCGCATGCGTGCCTGGTTGGCGCTGCGCGTGGCGGCGTCTTGCTGGTAGCGCTTGACCAGCGGTGGTTGAGCGCCAGCGCCCCGGGTGAATGCCACGGCCCCGTTCTCGGCCACCATGGCATCCACCGGCCAGGTCGCGCCCGCGGGCCCTGCCATGAACGGCTCGCACCATCCAATCGGCCGCCCGGTGATGGGGATGACCAACAGGCCCGCTGCCTTCAGGTCAGCCAATGCCTGCAGTGCGTCGGGCGTGATGGCGCCCTCGGTCGTTAGCGTGTCGTCGATGTCGGTGAACACGCCCGCCAGTTCGCGGCGGGCCGCTGTTGGCCAGAGGTCCAGAGGCTGCATGCGGGCTCAACCAGCCTTCTGCAACGCCAACCCCGCATGCTCCCGCAGCGGATGAAAGTGAATCTTCGGAAACCGCTCTTGCGCCAGTCGCACGTCATACGGCGATGTGCACAGATACGCCAGCGTGTCGGCTGCGTCATGGGCCATGCGCAGCGGGTAGGCGGTTTCGAACTCGCGCAGCTCGGCTGGGGTGTCGGCGGTGATCCAGCGTGCGCCGGTGTACTGGCAGGCTTCCAGCCGCACGTCGCAGTCGTACTCGGTCTTCAGGCGGTGCTGCACCACTTCAAACTGCAGCTGGCCCACGGCGCCCAGCAGCATGTTGCCGCCTGCGTCGGGTTTGAAGACCTGGATGGCGCCTTCTTCGCCCAGCTGCATCAGGCCCTGCTGCAGTTGCTTGGTGCGCAGGGGGTTCTTCAGCACCACGGTCATGAACATTTCAGGTGCGAAGAACGGCAGGCCGGTGAACTGCAGGTTGGGGCCATCGGTGATGGTGTCGCCCAGTTGCACGCCGCCGTGAGTGGTGAAGCCGATGATGTCGCCTGCATAAGCCTCGTCCACGGCTTCGCGGCGCTGGCTCATGAAGGTCACCACGCTGGTGGGGCGCAGTTCTTTGGCGGTGCGCTGCACTTTCATCCGCATGCCAGGGGTGTATTTGCCCGAGGCCACGCGCACAAAGGCGATGCGGTCGCGGTGGTTGGCGTCCATGTTGGCTTGCACCTTGAACACCACGCCTGAGAAGCTCTCGTCTTCAGGCTGGATGATTTTTTCTTCGCGGTTGCGGTTGACCTCGGTGTAGGCCACGCGCGGGCCGGGCGGGGGCGACATATCGACCACCGCGTCCAGCACTTCCATCACCCCGAAGTTGTTCACCCCGGAGCCGAAGAACACGGGGGTGAGCTTGCCTTTCAGGAAGGCATCGTGGTCCCACTCTGCGGATGCGCCCACGGCCAGCTCCATGCTCTCCAGCGCGTCGTCGAATGCCTGGCCGAAGCGGGCGCGCAGGTTGTCAGCGTCAGACAGGGGAATGGTCTCGAAGTCCTGCGGGCGCTTTTCGCTGCCGGGCTGGAACACGGTCATGCTCTTGGTGCGCAGGTTGATGATGCCGCCAAAGCTCTTGCCCTGGCCCACGGGCCAGGTGATGGGGCAGCAGGGCATGCCCAGCTCGCGTTCGACCTCGTCCATGATGTCCAGCGGGTCGCGCACTTCGCGGTCCATCTTGTTCACAAAGGTGATGATGGGCGTGTCGCGCTGTCGGCACACCTCGATCAGGCGGCGGGTCTGGCTTTCCACACCGTTGGCGGCGTCGATCACCATCAGGGCCGAATCGACGGCGGTGAGCACGCGGTAGGTGTCTTCCGAGAAGTCCTTGTGGCCGGGGGTGTCGAGCAGGTTCACCACATGGTCGCGGTAAGCCATCTGCATCACCGACGATGCCACCGAGATGCCGCGCTGCTTTTCAATCTCCATCCAGTCCGACGTGGCGTGGCGGCTGGCTTTGCGGCCCTTCACCGCACCGGCGATCTGGATCGCGCCCGAGAACAGCAGCAGTTTTTCCGTCAGCGTGGTCTTACCTGCGTCAGGGTGGGAAATGATGGCGAAGGTGCGGCGGCGCCGGGTTTCTGGGGCGTAGGACACAAGGGGTTCCAAATGGGTAGGCAGGCGCGACAGGCGGCGCGCTGCGGGGTCAGAGGGTGCGCAGCCCCTGTGGAGCGCGGTGGCGCGGGGGCTTTTGGTTGGCGATTTTACCCAGTGGGCTTGGGGGCTGAAGTGGCACGCGAGACGCCTGCATGGCGACTGCTTTTATAATCCGCACTTCCGAGGAGCGTTGCAGCGCCCCCTGCCATCTGCGGGGCGTGAGGCTCGGAGTCATCAAGCAACGACGCTCATCCACTTTTCGTGTGGTGAGTTGCATCTTCCCCGTCAAGTGGCTTTTCAAACCTGCTTTGGAGCACACCATGAACGCACGCGTCAACGCCCCCGTCAACACCGACTGCATCATTGCCGACATCGGCCTGGCCGAATGGGGCCGTAAAGAAATCCGCATTGCTGAAACCGAGATGCCCGGCCTGATGGCCATCCGCGAGGAATTCGCGGCCAAGCAGCCCTTGAAGGGCGCGCGCATCACCGGTTCGCTGCACATGACCATCCAGACGGCTGTGCTGATCGAAACCCTGCAGGCCCTGGGCGCGCAGGTGCGCTGGGCTTCCTGCAACATCTTCTCTACGCAAGACCACGCTGCCGCTGCCATTGCCGCCACGGGCACTCCCGTGTTCGCGGTAAAGGGCGAGACACTGGTGGATTACTGGGATTACACCCACCGCATTTTTGACTTTGGCCCTGCAGGCACCGAAGGCGAAGGCCCCAACCTGATTCTGGACGACGGCGGTGACGCCACGCTGCTGATGCACCTGGGCAAGCAGGCCGAAAAGGACCAAAGCGTGCTGGCCAACCCTGGCAGCGAAGAAGAGCGCATTTTGTTTGCCGCCATCAAGGCCAAGCTGGCGGTGGACCCCACTTGGTACAGCCGCAAGAGCGCACAAATCATTGGTGTGACGGAAGAAACCACCACCGGCGTGCACCGCTTGAAGGAAATGTCGGCCAAGGGCAGCCTGATGTTCCGCGCGATCAACGTGAACGACTCGGTGACCAAGAGCAAGTTCGACAACCTGTACGGCTGCCGCGAGTCGCTGGTGGACGGCATCAAGCGCGCTACCGACGTGATGATTGCTGGCAAGGTGGCCGTGGTGGCGGGCTACGGCGATGTGGGCAAGGGCTCGGCCCAGGCCTTGCGCGCCCTGAGCGCCCAGGTGTGGGTGACCGAGATCGACCCCATCAACGCCCTGCAAGCCGCGATGGAAGGCTATAAGGTCGTGACCATGGAATATGCCGCCGACAAGGCCGACATCTTCGTGACCACCACCGGCAACCGCGACGTGATCACGTTCGAGCACATGAAGGCCATGAAGGACCAGTCCATCGTCTGCAACATCGGTCACTTCGACAACGAAATCCAGGTCGCCAAGCTCGAAGAGCACTGCCAGTGGGAAGAAATCAAGCCCCAGGTGGACCATGTGATCTTCCCTGACGGCAAGCGCATCATCCTGCTGGCCAAGGGCCGCCTGGTGAACCTGGGCTGTGGCACGGGCCACCCCAGCTTTGTGATGTCTTCCAGCTTTGCCAACCAGACGATTGCCCAGATCGAACTGTTCACGCACAGCGACTTCTATGAAAACGGCAAGGTCTACGTGCTGCCCAAGCACCTGGATGAAAAGGTCGCACGCCTGCACCTGAAGAAGGTGGGCGCGATGTTGTCGGAGCTGACAGACGAGCAAGCCGCCTACATCGGCGTGCCCAAGCAAGGCCCTTACAAGCCAGATACCTACCGCTACTAAGAGCGGCTAACAAATCTCTTCTGGCGTCGTTGCTGTGTCTTGTCGTACTGCTTGTACTGCCTGCAACACAGCGCCTAGCCAGAACCGCTTCGCTGAGTTTTGTTAGCCGCTGTAAGCCCTGGCGATAGAGGTTGAATGCTCCTGATTTAGGAGCTGCCAGCGCTTACTGGGTAAGCGCTGGTGCCTGTTTTTATTCCAATTTCCGTCGGATGACAAGAGAGTACGCATGCGCGCAGATGTTTTTTTGGTGGAAGGCGGCCATGCCGCTACGCGCTCACAGGCGCAACGCCTGATCGCCTCGGGGGTGGAATGGCGGCTGACGCCGTTGTCTGCCTGGAACAAGGTGGTCAAGAACGGCGATGACATTCCACCCATGGCAGAGGTGCGCTTGCTCGACGATGCCGAGGCGAAATACATCTCGCGTGGCGGGCTCAAGCTCGAAGGCGCCCTCAAGGCGACGGGGCTGGTGGTCAAAGGCTTGCGCTGCCTTGATGTGGGGCAGAGCACTGGCGGCTTCACCGACTGCTTGCTGCAGCACGGCGCTGCCCAGGTCATTGGTGTGGACGTGGGCCACGGCCAGTTGCACGAGCGCTTGCGCGATGACCCGCGCGTAGTGGGCGTGGAAGGCCTGAACGCTCGGGCGATGACTGCCGAGTCCCTCCTGGAAGGCTGCGACGTGGCCTTGTCTGAAGAAGAGGTGCAGGACGAAGAGGACAACGAGACCCAGCCCGTGGCCCCCTACAGCTGGATGCGCAACGGCGGGCTGGTGGATGAAGAGTACGACGACAGCGACGACGCCAAGGAGCAGGACGTGGAAGCCTTCAAGGCCGAGCGCGCTGCCAAGGCCAAGGCGCGTGCCGAGGGCTCTTTGCCCGTGGTGCGCCGTCGCAAGCCGGGGCGTGAGGAGGTGAACATCACGCCCGTGTTTGATGTGATCACGGGCGATTTGTCATTCATTTCTCTGACGCTGGTACTGCCCGCGCTGGTGCCGCTGTTGGCCCCGCAGGGCCGGCTGCTCATGCTGGTCAAGCCGCAGTTTGAGTTACAGCCCGGCCAGGTTGGCAAGGGCGGCATTGTGCGCGACGAAGCGCTGTACCCCGTGGTGGAAAAGCGCATCCGCGATTGCTGTGCCGAGGTGGGCCTGGACGTGTTGTCGTGGATCGACAGCCCTATTCAGGGCGGCGACGGCAACCGGGAATTCTTTATTGACGCAAGGAGGGCTGCATGAACGCTGCCAAGACCGAAGCCACCGGTTTCCCGGTGAGCCTGGAATTCTTTCCGCCAAAAACCGAAGAGGGCGCGGTCAAGCTGCGTACCGTGCGCCAGCAGCTGTATGCCCTGCATCCAGAGTTTTGTTCCGTGACCTATGGGGCGGGTGGCTCCACGCAAGAGGGCACCTTCACCACGGTGAAAGAGATCCTTTCGGAAGGCGTCAGCGCGGCCTCCCATTTTTCATGCATTGGCGCCACGCGGCAGTCGGTGCGTGAACAGTTGGCTGTGCTCAAGGGCATGGGCGTGCGGCGGCTGGTGGCTTTGCGGGGCGACTTGCCCAGCGGCTATGGCGCGGGCGGCGAATTTCAGTACGCCAGCGACCTGGTGGCCTTCATCCGCGAAGAAACGGGGCGGGACTTCCACATCGAGGTGGCCGCGTACCCCGAGGTGCATCCGCAGGCCCGCTCGCCCGAGGCTGACCTCAAGGCCTACGTGGCCAAGGTGCGTGCGGGTGCTGATGCCGCCATTACCCAGTATTTCTACAACAGCGATGCGTACTTCCGCTTTGTGGAGGATACGTACAAGCTGGGTGCAGACATTCCCGTCGTGCCCGGCATCATGCCCATCTCCAGCTCTACGCAACTGATGCGCTTTTCGGATGCCTGTGGCGCCGAGATTCCGCGCTGGATCCGGCTGCGCCTGCAGGCGTTTGGCGACGATACCGCCAGCATCAAGGCGTTTGGCCTGGACGTGGTGACCGATCTGTGCGACCAGTTGCGCAGCGCCGGGGTGCCCGCCTTGCACTTCTACACCATGAACCAGAGCGCGGCCACGCTGGAGATTTGCCGCCGACTGGAGCTGTAAACGTGCCAGGGCAGCGCGCAGCAGGGCTTGCAAGTGGGCGCAGGTTCTGGGCTGCCTTGCTGGCCTGTGCCGCTATGGTGCTGGCCTTGCCTGTCGTTGTTCTTGCCCATGAGGATTCGGGCATGCCCGACCCCGGTGCGACGCTATCCTCTGATGCGGAAAAACCGCTTTCCGCCCAGCGCTCCGCCATCGATCTGCTGAGCAGCGATGAGGACGAAGAGGGTGAGGAGGAGGCGGAAGTCTTGCCCAGCGAAACCGGGCTGGCTTCCTGGTACGGCCCTGGTTTTCACAAGCGCCGCACCGCCAGTGGCGAGCGCTTTGATATGCATGCCATGACCGCTGCCCACCGCACCTTGCCGTTCGGGACCATGGTGTGCGTGCGCAGCCAGATCACAGGGCGCGGGGTGGTCGTTCGCATCAACGACCGGGGCCCGCATGCCGCCAACCGGGTGGTAGACCTGAGCCGAGGCGCTGCCATTGCCCTGGGGTTGCACGGCTTGGGGCTCAAGCCGGTGGATGTGTTCCCCCTCAGCACTGGCGAGGACACCTGCCCGCCCAAGCGACCAGACTAAGTCGCTGCAGGCATTTTCTTAACTGCCCGATTCCAGCGTGTAGGTGGCGTGCTTGTCTTGCGCCAGCAATTCCACCATTTGCGGCAGGGCTTCCTTCAGCGCGGGCTTGAGGGTGAAGGGCGGGTTGATCAGGAACATGCCACTGGCTGGCAAGCCGGGGCGCTTGGTTTCTCCGGCCGCGTTTTCCGTGACCTTGCTGGATTTCACCGTCAGCGTGGCATGCAGCCAGCTCTTGCCCGCCTTGGTGGCCAGGGTCTTCAAGCGTCGTGGCAAATCATGGGCCTCTGGGCGGGGGATGATGGGGTACCACACCGCATAAGTGCCGGTGGCAAAGCGCTTGAGCGAATCGGTGACCATGTCTAGCACCTTGCCGTAGTCGCTCTTGATTTCATAGCTGGGATCGCACAGCAGCAAAGCGCGGCGGGCTGGTGGAGGCAGAAACTTTTTGACGCCTTCAAAGCCATCCTCGTGCAGCACGGCCACTTGCCTGCCGGCTTCCAGCTGGGCCACGTTGCCAGCCAGCGCGCGCATGTCCGTGGGGTGGAGTTCAAACAGCTTGAGCTTGTCATGCCCGCGCAGCAGGCGCTGGCTGATGAAGGGCGAACCGGGGTACACCTTGGTTTTGCTGCCTTGGTTGAAGGCCCGCACCATGTCTACATACGCTGCCAGAGCCGGGGTGAGGGGCGGTACTTCGGGGGCGACCAGGCGCAGGATGCCATCCGAGGCCTCTGCGCTGGTGCTGGCGTAGTCGCCATCCAGCCGGTAGAGGCCCGCGCCGGCGTGGGTATCCAGAACGGTCAACGCCGCGTCTTTCTCCGTGAGATATTGCAAGGTGGCAATCAAAACCGTGTGCTTGAGCACATCGGCATGGTTGCCTGCGTGGAATGCGTGGCGATAACTGAACATGCCCGTATGGTAACGATTGCGTACCTTGACGACGGAAAGTGCTGAGAAACCTCATACGCATGGGTCAGGAGCCGGGCAAAATCACAACCTTCCGGCGGTCTGTGATGTTTTTCTCAGACAGTGTGCTTTTTGTAGCTTCTCTACAGGCTTTGATATCGCATCATCGCGTCTGTTGCCCAGCCGAGACGCTTGGCAGGCACCGATTGAGTGCCCTTTCAGACCCGGTCCTGCTCCCTTTTCACCATGATCGAACGTTCCAGCCAAACCCCTGCCGCCGGCGTCAGCCACGTTGATGCGCTGCCGCCCGGCACCAGGCTGGCTGAGTTTGAAATCCTGGGGCTTCTGGGTGTGGGCGGTTTTGGCATGGTCTACAAGGCGTTTGACCATTCCCTGCACCGCGCGGTGGCCATCAAGGAATACATGCCGACGGCTCTGGCAGGCCGTGTGCACGGGCAATCCCTGGGGGTTCGATCCTCGTCCGATCAGCAGACCTTCCAGGCCGGACTGGCTTCCTTTGTGGGCGAAGCGCGCTTGCTGGCCCAGTTTGATCACCCTTCGCTCGTGAAGGTGTTCCGTTTCTGGGAGGCGAACAACACGGCTTACATGGTCATGCCGCTTTACAGCGGCATCACGTTCAAGCAAGCGCGTGCGCAGATGCGCACTCCGCCGCCAGAGGCCTGGCTGCGCAAGGTGCTGTGGTCAGTGCTGGGGGCGCTGCGGGTGTTGCACGACGGCAAGACGCTGCACCGCGATATCTCGCCAGACAACATCTTCTTGCAAGACTATGGCCCCCCCGTGTTGCTGGACCTGGGGGCCGCACGCCACGCCATCAACGACCAGGGGCGCCAGCACACTGCGGTGCTCAAGGTCAACTACGCGCCCATCGAGCAGTATTCAGAAACCGATGATGATCTGCGCCAGGGGCCCTGGAGCGATTTGTATTCGCTGGCGGCGGTCGTGCATGGCTGCCTGTGCAATGACACGCCTTTGCCGGCCACCTTGCGTTCCATTCGAGATCGCATGGTGCCGTTCCCCCGCATTGCCAAGACCGTGAAGCGGCAGTTTGGTGTTGAGTATTCGCCTGCATTTGTCGCAGCGGTGACCCAGGCCCTCTCTTTGCGCCCCGAAGATCGTCCTCAGAACATTGACGCCTTCTTGCAGGCCATGGAAATGGTGTCTGCGCCTGAAGGCATTGACGGATTCGATTTCCGCGCTGACCTGGGCGACATCTGGGTCGAGCCTGCGGACCAGCCCGGCCCAGGGTTGCTGACGCCCACCGTGGATGTGACCTCTGCGCCCAAGATCGTGGCGGATATCCAGGCATCGCTGGCAGGCGCGCAAGCCGCGGTCTCTGCTCCTGCCGCTTTGCACGATTCCAAGCGGGTGGATGCTGACTCAGGCCCTGATACGGTGGCTGTAGAGGCTGCAGATACCGTCTTCATGGACCCGGGCGATACGGTGATGATGGAGGAGTTGGAGTCGTCCAGCCCGTCAGGTCATCGTTCAGGATCGGGCGCGCACCGCGAAGTAGGGGGGCATGCTTCCAAGTCTTCCAGGTCTGCGAGCGCTTCGCACGAATCGAGTCAACGGGCCCGCGCGGCTGTCTCGCGTCGCCACAAGAGTTTGCGCTGGGGGGCTGTGGCTGCGGTTGCTCTCATGGCGGTGGCGAGTGCTGGCTGGGGGCTGTATGCACGCAAGGCGCCGGTGGCGGATGACATCATCACCGAAGTGGCTGAGCCACCAGCCGCTTTGACGCTGGTGGAAGCGTCTGCCCCGGTGGCCAGCGCCTCGGTCGCCAGTGAGGTGGCTGTGGCGGAGCCCAGTCTCGTGGATCCTCCGCTGGTTGCAGCTTCTGCGTCCCAGCCGGCTCCGGCGCCCAAGCCCGTGGTGCGCAACAGCGCCGCTGCAAAAAAGGTGGCCCCAGAGCGTGCCCCCGCACCGGTGGTGACTGTGGAAGCGCCTCCTCCGCCCCCCCGCCACCGCCTGAACCGAAACCCCGGCCAGCACCCGCCAAAATCCCGACGCCCCAAGAGGTCTGCGCGAATGCTGGCTTCTTGGCCAAACCCATGTGCATTCATCAGGAATGCCAAAAGCCGTCGCAGGTCGGGCAGGCCATCTGTGTCGAGAACCGAAAGCGCTACGAGGCTGAGGAGCAGCGTGCCCGGCAGATGGGCAACTGAGTGGTTCGGCGCCTCGGTGGTCGGCCTTCGGGATGAGCGGTTGTACCGTTTTTGTGAAACTTCGTATAATCACAGGCTTCGCAGCGATTGAGCGGCCCCGCGGCGAACACATCAGTCCCACCTAAGAGGCTTCCTTCAGAGAAGCACCGACCGTGGAAAAGGGCCCTTACAAACCCCCTCTTGAAAAGAGAAACTCATGACTACTACTTTCAGCGCAAAGCCCGCTGAGGTTGTGCACGAGTGGTTTGTGATTGACGCGACCAATAAGGTCCTCGGACGAGTAGCCAGCGAAGTTGCTCTCCGTTTGCGCGGCAAACACAAGGCCATTTACACGCCTCACGTCGATACCGGTGACTTCATCGTCGTTATCAACGCAGCCCAACTCAAGGTTACCGGCACCAAGTCCCTGGACAAGGTGTACTACCGTCACTCGGGCTATCCCGGCGGTATCACGGCCACCAACTTCCGCGACATGCAAGCCAAGCACCCTGGTCGTGCTCTGGAAAAGGCTGTCAAGGGCATGCTGCCTAAGGGTCCCCTGGGCTATGCAATGATCAAGAAACTCAAGGTGTACGGTGGTGCTGAGCATCCCCACGCCGCCCAGCAGCCCAAAGTGCTGGAAATCTAAGGAGCCTTGAGAATGATTGGTGAATGGAACAATGGCACCGGCCGTCGCAAGTCCAGCGTCGCCCGCGTGTTTCTGAAAAAAGGCTCCGGCAAGATCACTGTGAACGGCAAGGACATCCAGTCCTACTTCGGCCGCGAAACATCGATCATGATTGCCAAGCAGCCCCTGGTGCTGACCAACCATGTCGAAACTTTCGACATCCAGGTCAATGTCCACGGCGGTGGTGAATCCGGTCAAGCCGGTGCGACCCGTCACGGCATCACCCGCGCTCTGATCGACTACGATGCAACACTCAAGTCTGCACTGAGCCAAGCCGGCTTCGTGACACGTGATGCACGTGAAGTGGAGCGTAAGAAGGTCGGTCTGCACTCTGCACGTCGTGCAAAGCAGTTCTCGAAGCGTTAATCTTCGCAGCCTTCAGGAGACCGGGTTTTCCCCCGGCCTCTGCAAAAACCGCCTTCGGGCGGTTTTTTCGTTTATGGTGCGTGCTTCTTCAAGGGGGATGGTTCGTACATGCGTTTTCGTTTGCTTCGTCGGCGGTTGACCATTAGCGCACCCAGGGTGGCCATTCGCAGTGCGATGCCGTGGCCCCTGCGCTGGCTGGTATTGGCGCTTGCTTTGGGCCTGAGTGCAGCCACCGCCTTGTGGGCTTTTGAGTTTGGCAAGTCGATTGCAGGCCTTGAGCCCACTTCGCGGCAGGAGGTGATGCAACTGCGCGCCGAGATTGATCGATTGCGGGAGCAGTCACAGCAAACCCAGTTGCTGTCGCAAACGGCGGAGAGTCTCTTGACTGCTGATCGTGCAACACTGGAGCGCTTGACTGCCCAGGTGAAACAGCTGGAAGCGGAGAATCGCGCCCTGCGAGACGATCTGGGTTTTTTTGAAAAACTCATTCCTGCGGCCAAATCGGATGGCGTCACCATACGTGGCCTGAAGGCGGAGTTGGTGGGTGGTGCGCAGCTGAAGTGGCAGGTGCTGGTCATTCAGGCTGCCGCTGCACGCAATGCGCCGGAATTCAAAGGGCGCCTGGAATTGGTGCTTGCGGGTGTTCTCAACGGCAAGCCTTGGACGCAGGCCTTCCCGCCCGAAGGGCAGGCGATCCAGTTTCGCCAGTACCGCCGCTTGGGAGGCGTATTCGCTTTGCCTCTGAATGTCGTGGTAAAAACCGTGACCGCCCGTGTCTATGAAGGCCAGGCCATTCGGGCAATCCAGGCGGTAGATCTGGATTGAGTCCGCCGAGGGAGCTTGCGGACGTGTGTGCAATGCACTGGTGCTGGGGTTTGCTGTCTGGCGTGGTGGTGCGGTGTCTCAATGATTTCGTAGTGGAGCGCCGCAAAGGCGTCTGAGGAGGAGTTCCAATGTTTTCTCGCAAGAAGCAGCCGCCCATCAAAAGCTTGATTGCCCATGGCACCCGCATCGAAGGCAATGTTTTGTTTGAAGAAGGAATCCGGATCGACGGGGATGTGGTAGGTGATATCCGTGCTTCGACCGAGCAACCCAGCATCTTGGTGATTTCCGAAACGGCCCGAGTGGAGGGCGCTGTGCATGCTGACCATGTGATCGTGAATGGGTCGGTGGTGGGGCCAGTGCACGCCGCGGAGCTGCTGGAACTGCAGCCCAAGGCGCGCATCACAGGCAATGTGAACTACAGGGCGCTGGAGATGCACCAAGGGGCAACGATTGCGGGTCAGTTGCAACCTGCAGCCGTGTTGATTGAAGAAAAGCCCCCACTCAAACTAGCGTCAAACAACCAGTGAGCTGAGCGCATGGGGGTGTTGCAGTACCATCGCATGCAAATTCTGAATCCGGAGTCCCCATGAGTACAGTTGCTGAAAACGTCCCCACCGAAATGCCCGCGCCGATTCTGTTCACCGACAGCGCTGCGGCCAAGGTTGCGGATCTGATTGCGGAGGAAGGGAACCCGGATTTGAAGCTGCGCGTGTTCGTGCAGGGCGGCGGGTGCTCTGGCTTCCAGTACGGTTTCACCTTCGATGAAATCACCAATGACGACGACACCACCATGACCAAGAACGGGGTGTCGTTGTTGATCGACGCGATGAGCTACCAATATCTGGTGGGCGCTGAGATCGACTACAAGGAAGACCTGCAAGGCGCACAGTTTGTGATCAAGAACCCGAACGCTACCACCACCTGTGGTTGCGGTTCCAGCTTCTCTGCCTGACCAGGCCAAGCCCTGCAAAAGGGCATCAAGCGGGGTAGATGGCCCCTAAAACACGGGCGCCTTGTGCGCCCGTGACGTTTGGAAGGTTCCCTGCTTGCCCAAGGACGGTTTGACGGGCCAGCCACGCAAAAGCGCAGGCTTCCACCTGCATCACAGGCAGGCCCAGCACATCCGTTGGCTCCACGGGTAAAGGGGCCAGCAAGTCCTTCAGGCGGTGCATCAGGTGGTTGTTGAGCGCGCCGCCACCGCACACTGCCATCAAAGTTGCGCCTCCACCGTATTGTTTGACTGTGTTCGCGCAAGCCTGGGCAGTCAGCTCGGTCAAAGTGGCTTGTATATCGGCGGGGCGCAGTTCCGCAAAGTGCTGCAACTTGCTGTTGAGCCACGCCACATTGAACAAGTCCCTTCCGGTGCTTTTCGGTGGCGCTTTCTGAAAGAACGGCTCTTTCAAAAAGGTTTCCAGCAGGGCCGGGTGCACAGTGCCCTGGGCCGCCCAGCGGCCTTGAGCATCGTAGGGTGCGCCAGTGTGCTGTTGGCACCAGTAGTCCATGAGCGCATTGCCGGGGCCGCAATCAAAGCCGATCACCGGTCCTTGCGCTGGTAGCACACTGATGTTGGAGATGCCGCCAATGTTGAGCACCAGCACCGTCTGGTTGGGCTTGCGGAAAACACCGTGGTGGAATGCAGGAACCAAAGGTGCGCCCTGGCCCCCGGCCGCGACGTCGCGGCTGCGGAAGTCGGCCACTACACGAATGCCGGTGAGCTCCGCCAACAAGGCTGGGTTTTGCAACTGCAGTGTGTAGCCCGTGCCGTCGAACTCCTGGGGGCGATGGCGAACGGTTTGTCCATGGGCGCCAAGGGCACTGATTCGACTAGCGTTGAGTTGCAGGTCACTCAGCAGTTGCTGGACCAGGGATGCATAGATGCGAGAGACAGCGTTGCCCGCGAGTGCAGCTCTGTGCAACTCGTCGGCTCCAGACGTGTTCAGGGCCAGCAGCTCGCTTTTGAGCTCGTCAGAAAAAGGGGCAGATTTGTGCTCCAGTACTTGGAGACGTTCTCCGGCAAAGTCCACCAGAACAGCATCCACCCCATCCAGCGAGGTGCCAGACATCAGTCCGATGTAGAGATCACCCATGGTTGTGGCGTCTGGCTCATTCCCCCGCTGGCCGTGCGCAGGCGGGGGGAATACTTTTACTGAGCGCTGGCCTGCTGGATCAGGTCTGCTGACGACAGTTGGGTGCGCATGGCGGCGGCCAAGCGCTGGAAGGCGGGCCGCGCCGCAGCAGAGACCGGTGCTGCTGCCTCGCTTTGCTGGGCGATGGTTTGTGGGTCCTGGTGCTGACCGTTGATGCGGAACTCAAAATGCAGGTGCGGTCCGGTCGCCCAGCCCGTGGCGCCCACGGCACCCACGGTTTGGCCTTGTTCTACCGACTGACCATTCTTGACATCAATGCGGCTCAGGTGGGCATACACAGTCACGTGCTGGTTGCGGTGCTTGACGAAGACCACGTTGCCAAAACCGTTCTGTACCCCTGCAAACTCCACCACGCCATCACCCACCGTGCGCACCGGGGTGCCTGTAGGGGCTGCATAGTCGGTGCCCAGGTGTGCGCGCCAGGTTTTCAGGATCGGGTGCATCCGCATCTTGAAGCCGCTGGTCACTCGAGAGAATTCGACGGGAGAGGCGAGGTACGCGCGGCGCATGCTTTCACCCTCCAGGGTGTAATAGGCGCCTTTGGATGCCTCGGGTTCCTGGAACCACACGGCTTCATAGGTCTTGCCGTTGTTGCGGAACTCGGTGCTCAACACGCGGCCGGTGCGCAGCGGCTCGCCATCGGCTTCCAGTGTTTCGTAAACTACGGCGAAGCGGTCGTCCTTGCGCAGGGAGCGGTGGAAATCGATGTTGCCGGAGAAGATTTCCGCCACTTGCACGGCAACGGCATCGGGAATGTTGGCGGCGTCTGTGGCTGCAAACAATGAACTGCGAATCACGCCACCAGCCAGGCGGGTGCCTTTGGTGAGGGGGGCAGTTTCGATGCGGGAGGCGAAGCCTTCGCCCTTGCGTTCAACCACCAGTCGGCGGAAGGTGCCGCTGTCGTCGGTGGCCCAACGTGCAGTCAGGCGTACCAGGCTATGGTCGTCCGTGGTTTCTGCGGAAACCAGGCGGCCCGCACGGCCCAGCAAGTTTTGGCGCACCGTGTTGTCAGCGCGCAAGAATGCCGCCGCGGCTGGATCGGCAACGCCCATGCGTTGCAGCAGCGATTCAGCGGTGTCACTGCTGCGGGTCTGCTCAGACCGGTACAGCGAGAAGCCTGGTGCTTCCAGAGCCTCGAGGGAAAGGTTTTCTGCCAGCGATTCAACCGGATAGCTCACCAGTTTGGTGGGCAGGTCCGCGGCATCGGGGCCAAGCGAAGCCACAGCAAACGCCCCGCCGCCACCTGTCAGCAGCACAGCGGCCACTGCAGCGGTGATGCGCTTGGGGTGTTTTTGGGCGGTTTGGGACAGGCGATCAAGCAAAGCCAGGCTGGCGGTGGTCAAGCCGTGAATCAAGTTCTATCCCCAGAATTGGTGTGTCAACGTCTGAGCCGGGAGCGGATGGCTCGGCGGCACGTGGAGGCACTGAGATGGATACAAGGCAAATTTCGGCCGGTGAATCCAGTGCCGAAACGGCGGCCCTACTAGAATCCGCCTTTGCAATGGAGCCCGAGTATAGCGGCGCGCGATCCCCAGACATCGAAAAAAACCCTTATGAATCAATCTGCTGTTACAACAAGCCCGCTGTCCGATGGTGTACGAAAGGCCCTGGAAGTCTCGCTGCGGGGTGTGGAAGAGTTGCTGCCGCAGGACGAGTGGGCCAAGAAGCTGGCGCGCTCCGAGTCCACGGGCAAACCCCTGCGTATCAAGCTGGGTCTGGACCCCACGGCACCCGACATCCACATCGGTCACACGGTGGTGCTCAACAAGATGCGGCAGCTGCAGGATCTGGGCCACCAGGTGATTTTTCTGATCGGCGATTTCACGACGCTGATCGGTGATCCTTCTGGCCGCAACAGCACGCGCCCGCCGCTCACGCCCGAGCAGATCAAGTTCAACGCCGAAACCTATTACACCCAGGCCGCCAAGGTGCTGGACCCGGCGCGCACGGAAATTCGCTACAACAGCGAGTGGTGCGACGCCCTGGGCGCGCGCGGCATGATCCAGCTGTCGGCCAAGTACACGGTGGCCCGCATGATGGAGCGCAACGACTTTCACCAGCGCTTCACCGATGGCAGCTCGATCAGCCTGCACGAATTCCTCTACCCGCTGCTACAGGGTTATGACTCTGTGGCCCTGAAGAGCGACCTGGAGCTGGGCGGCACGGACCAGAAGTTCAATCTGCTAATGGGCCGCCATTTGCAGCAGGAATATGGCCAGGAGCCGCAGTGCGTGCTCACCATGCCTTTGCTGGTGGGGCTGGACGGTGTGGACAAGATGTCCAAGTCCAAGAACAACTACATCGGCATCACCGAAGACGCCAACACCATGTTTGCGAAGGTGCTGTCGATTTCGGACACCCTGATGTGGGACTGGTACACCTTGTTGTCCTTCAAGAGCCTGGACGAGATCGCCGCGCTCAAGGTCGAAGTGGCGGCCGGGCGCAACCCCAAGGATGCGAAGGTGGCGCTTGCCAAGGAGATCACGGCCCGCTTCCACAGCGCTGCAGCGGCCGATGCGGCCGAGCAAGACTTCATCAACCGCAGCAAGGGCGGCGTGCCCGACGATATTCCTGATGTGGCGTTGTCCGGCGCGCCTCTGGGTATTGGCGCCTTGCTCAAGCAGGCCAATCTGGCGCCATCGACCAGCGAGGCCAACCGTTTGATCGACGGCGGCGGCGTGCGTGTGGATGGCAGTGTGGTCAGCGACAAGGGCTTGAAGCTGGAGGCGGGCACCTATGTCGTGCAAGTGGGCAAGCGCAAGTTTGCCCGCGTGACGCTGGGCTGACCCGCGTTTTTGGGCGGGCTCAGTCCTGCCGCATGGCAGGGCTGCGCGCCCGCTCGGGCCGCGCATCCTGCCCCGTGGGCGCCTGGCTCAGCACGACCTGGTTGCGCCCTTGCTGCTTGCCCTGGTACAGCGCGGCATCTGCGCGGTGCACTGCGTCCAGCAAGTCTTCACTGGCGCGCACGGTGGCCACGCCGATGGTCACCGTCACATGCAGCACTTTGCCTGAACCCACCCTGAACGGGGTGGTGACAACGGCCTGGTGCAGGCGCTCTGCCAGGTCGTGGGCCCCTGCGGTGGGGGTATCTGGCAGCAAAATCAGAAACTCTTCGCCGCCCCAGCGGCAGATCGTGTCGGTGGATCGGGTCACCCCCAGCGCGCGGCGGTAAAAATCCTGCAGCACCAGGTCCCCCGCGCGGTGGCCGTGGGTGTCGTTGATGCGCTTGAAGTGGTCGAGGTCACACAGCAGCAGGGCCAGGGGCGGCTCGCCGCGCTGCTGCTTTGCCATTTCGCTGTGCCCCATGTCCATCAGGCGGCGGCGGTTCACGGCGCCAGTGAGGGGGCGGTGGACGCTTCCTTGGCCAGCGCGGCCTGCGCCTGGGTCACCATGTTGTAGTAGCCGCGCGAGAGGACGATGAAGGCCAGCAGCAGCGTGACGATGTTCTGGTAGCGCAGCAAGTCCAGCACGGTGTCGTCCAGCAGGTACTGCGGTGGGTTCGTGTCACTCCAGCCGTCCAGGCCCAGGTAGATGGCAGACAGGCACAGCGCAATGGCGTTCTTGGTCATCCGGTGTTCGCTGGATGACAGCATGGCCACCGGCACCACGGGCAGCATCAGGTAATGAAAGCCCGCCTCCCAGCCGATGACCACCGTGGCGGCAATGGCGTGCACGGTGATCTCGGCGATCAGCACCAGGGATGCGGCCCTGACGTGGCGGTCGGTGCGCGACAGCCAGAACGCCGTGCAATGGGTGAGCACGCTGGCCACATTCAGCCCGGCCAGGGCATTGACTTGGGCCCACACAAAAAGCGCGATGTACAGGCTGTGCACCAGCACGCACAAGGCCGACGCCTGGCGTATCAGCAGGCGAAAGTTGTCGTTGGGGGCCTCGATCGGGTGCATGGTGGCGGCAGGGGTGGGCCGTGGTCAGCGGGGTGCCCCGGCAGGGTGCCAGCGGGTGTTGCGGGGGCTCTGAGCTTGGCCAAGGCAAAGTGTCCCCCGAGTGGCTGCGGCGGCGACTGGTGTTTTCACGGGTGTTTTCAGTCGAGGTGGTCTTGCGTGTCGGGGTCGGGTCCATCGCCAATGGCCGCTCGCGTGATTTCAGCCTGCGCCGCCAGCCAGGTGCAAAACGCCTTGACTTCGGGGCGCTGTGCGCTGCGTGGGCCCACCATGAGCCAGTAGGCCAGCGGGGTGTCGATGCGGTGCTGGGGCAGCACCTCCAGCAGGTCCCCCGCTGCCAGCGCGTCGGCAATCAGGGGCATGCGCGACAGCGCCAGCCCCTGGCCGCTCAGGGCGGCCTGGGCAATCTGGTGCGCGTAGTTGAAATACAGCCAGCGCTCGGGCTGCAGCTTGTCCACGCCGTGGATGTCCAGCCAGCGCCGCCAGCTCAGCCATTCCAGGTGGGCGGAGCGGTGCGCGTCGCTGGCCTCGATCAGGGTGAACTGTGCCACGTCGGCCGGTGTGCGCAGCTCGGGCTTGCCTTTGAGCAGCCAGGGGCTGGCCACCACGGCCAGCTGCTCGCCAAACAGGCGCATGCCGCCTTGCGTGGCGGGGCCGGGCACGCTGTAGCGCAGTGCCAGGTCCACGTCCGAGGTGTCCAGGTCCAGCTGCGCGTCGCTGGCATCAATGCGAATGTCGATACCGGGGTGGTCGCGCTGGAATTCCTCCAGCCGGGGGATGAGCCACATCGATGCAAAGCTGGCCCAGGTGGTGATGGCCACGCTGCGCCGCCCGGCCGTCTGGCGCACCAGCCGCACGGCGGCGTCCATGCGCTCAATGGCCGGCCCCACGGCGCGGTGCAGCTGTGCCCCGGCGCTGGTCAGCTCCACCGCACGCGTGTGGCGGAGGAACAAAGGCACGCCCACCTCGTCTTCCAGCGCCTGGATCTGCCGGCTGACCGCCGACTGGGTGAGCGCCAATTCATCCGCCGCCGCGCGGAAGTTGAGGTGCTTGGCCACGGCCAGAAAGGCGCGCCAGTGGCCGGTGGCAACAGCCCGGGTGCGGACGATGGCGGGGGCGTTTTCGGCAGGAGTCATGGGGTGTGATTGATGCACTATCGGAATCAATAGGGTAGCGCGTTGTCATTGGACTGTGCAGGCCCGCGCGCGCACGATGCGGGCCTATGGACCCTCTGCACAAACCACCGCGCCGTGTGCATCTGCGGTCTCGGGCGGTCTGCTGCGTTTTGCGCCTTGCAGCCCATCCCGATCCGCAGCGCACCCTTGGCCAGCTCGATGCATGCAGAGGATCCCTAGACCACTCTTTCATTTAGGAGCCGACCATGCCAGCCCGCCCCCTTGTTCCCCCACTGCAACCCTGCGCGCAGCCTTCGGTGCACCGCCGCGCGGCAGCGGGGTGCTGGCGCCTGGCACCCGGGCGGGCGTTGTCGCTCAAGCCGCGTGAGTCGGGGGTGTTGCGCATTGCCCGGGGCCGGGTCTGGTTGACCGGTGCAGCGCCCGCGCAAGACCTGGTACTGCAGGCGGGCGATGCGATCGCCGTTGCCGTGGGCCAGCATGTGGTGCTGGAACCCTGGGGATTGCCGGGGGAGCGCGACGCGCCCGTGCTCTTCCGGTGGGACCATGTGGCCCCGCAGCCGCACCGCCACCAAGCACGCACCCGCGCCGCCCGCGATTGGGAGTTGGGCGTGGTGCAGCCCTTGCAAGAGCTTGTGCGAGCGTTGGCTGGCGCTGGGCGGGCCGTAGGCGCAGCTGCGGTCCAGGTCACGGCAGTGGCGGGGCGGCTGGGTGCGGGGTTGGCAGGATTTGCCCTGGGCCGGGTGATGGCTACCGCAGCGCCCGGCGAAAAGGAGGTTTGCATGAAAAGCGGCTGCAGCGCTTGACTATCAAGCGCCAGTAGCTATCAAAATAATAGCTTTTGATGCGGCTGGTGCAGATGGCGTCGGCTCACAGCACCAGCGATTCGCGCAACACGTCGAAGGCGGCCAGCGCTGCTTGCCCGTCCAGTTGCTCCATGCGCGCCAGGGCCTCTTCGTCCTCTACGGTGCTGAATGCCAGGCTGAACTCCCGAAACCGCCGCGCCTGCAGTAGGCCGTGGTGCACCACTTCCACGTTCACATGGCGTGTGTCGTCGCGGATGCGCTCCATCAGTTTGAGCACCGCCTTCTGCGGTCCTTCCAGATGCTGGCAAAAACGCTGGCCGTCAAAAATCAGCAGGCCGGTAATGTCCATCGCGGCATTGGCCGGGCGGGCGTGGGCTGCAATCTCGGCCACCACCTGCAGCGGTTGGTCGGGGGCGAGGGTGCTCACATAGAGGACTTCGTAGAGTGCGGTGTTCATAAGAGCGGCCCAATACTAGACGGCCCCTGGCCGTGCCGCAATGTACTAAGACATAGCGCCGGCGGCATTTGTGGTGCCCATGCCCACAGCGCGCGGGCTAGCACCGTCGGTCGCATCCATAGAATGGCGCCACCATGAACGCCACCCTTCCCACCTCCGCTTGTCCCCCCGCCTGCGATGCTTGCAGGCTGCGGCGCACGGGGGCGTTCACCCCTGTCCAGCCCGAGCAGCTGGACTTTATCCAGCGCTTTCGGGCAGACACGGCCACGGTGCCCGCAGGCGGCGCTGTGGTGCATGAAAACCAGGCCAATGCCCGCCTTTTCACGCTGTATTCGGGCTGGGCGTTTCGCTACAAAACGCTCAGCGACGGGCGGCGCCAGATCCTGAACTTCTTGCTGCCCGGCGACCTGGTGGGCTTGCAGCAAGAGTTTGGCGATGCCTCGATGCATGGGGTGGAGGCGCTTACCGATTGCACGCTGTGCGTGTTCCCCAGCGATGGCCTATGGACGCTGTTTCGCGAGCACCCGCGTCTGGGCTATGACATCACCTGGCTGTCGGCGCACGAAGAAGGCCATGTGGACGACCACCTGCTCACGGCAGGCCGGCGCAACGCCACCGAGCGCGTGGCCATGCTGCTCATGCACCTGTACCGGCGCATGGAACGCATCGGGCTGGTGGAGGACGGCTCGGTCGCATTCCCGCTCAACCAGCAGCACATTGCCGATGCGCTGGGGCTCTCGCTGGTGCACACCAACAAGACGCTGCGGCGCCTGTCGGCCCTGGGTCTGCACGAACTCAAGAACGGGCGGCTGCGCATGCTCAACACCCGGGCGCTGGCGCGCATTGCCGAGTATTACGACCGGCCACCCCGGCTGCTGCCCCTGCTGTAGCGCGGTGCTTTAGCGCCGCCATATCACACAAAAAGTGCCTGCGGCACCCGCTGCAAAAGCGCAGGCAGCTATTGTTTACATAGCGGGCCAACGCGTGGCGGGCCAGCCCCGATAATCGGCGGCAACCCGCGCGGCGGCTGCCCGCTGCGCCCCACCCACGGATTTGCTTTCATGACTTCACTCGACATCCTCATCATGGCGGCCGGCAAGGGCACGCGCATGAAAAGCCGCACCCCCAAAGTGTTGCAACGCCTGGCCGGGCGCCCGCTGCTGCACCATGTGCTGGACCAGGCCGCCCACCTGCAGGCCCGCAGCGCCATCGTCATCACCGGCCACGGTGCTGCAGAAGTGGAAGCGGCTACCGCAGGATTCACGGGCGCTACAGCCCATTTTGATCTGAAGTTTGTGCGGCAGGAGCCGCAACTGGGCACGGGCCACGCGGTGCAGCAGGCCGTGCCTCATTTGCCTGCGGATGGCACGGCGGTCGTCCTCTCGGGTGATGTGCCCCTGACCCAGGCGGACACCTTGCGCGCACTGGTGGCCGCCAGTGGTGGCGAGCGGCTGGCGCTGCTCACCGTCACGCTGCCCGACCCCACCGGCTACGGCCGCATCGTGCGCAATGCCGACGGCGCCGTGCAAGGCATCGTCGAGCACAAAGACGCCAGCGATGCGCAACGCGCCATCACCGAGGTGTACAGCGGCATCATGGCCGTGCCCGCGCGCCTGCTCACGCCCTGGCTGGCGCGGCTGACGAACCACAACGCCCAGGGCGAGTACTACCTGACCGACGTGGTCGCCATGGCCGTGGCCGACGGCGTGCCCGTGGTGGCCCACCGCATCACCGATGCCCTGCAGGTGGCGGGCGTGAACAGCCCCCTGCAACTGGCCGAGCTGGAGCGTGCCCACCAGCTGCGCCAGGCCCGCGCCTTAATGGAGCAGGGCGTGCGCCTGGCCGACCCGGCCCGCTTTGACCTGCGCGACGACACCCGCACCGGCGTGCGCGGCGAGCTGGTCTGCGGGCAGGATGTAGAAATCGATGTGAACTGCGTCTTTACCGGCCGCGTGGAGCTGGGCGAGGGCGTGAGCATTGGTGCCAACTGCTGCATTGCCAATGCACGCATCGCGGCGGGCGCAGTCATCCACCCCTACACCCACATCGACGGCGAAAAAGCCGGAGCTACCGTGGGCGAGGGCGCCTTGATCGGTCCCTTTGCCCGCCTGCGCCCCGGCGCGCAACTGGGCCGCGAAGTGCACATCGGCAACTTTGTGGAAGTGAAGAACAGCACGCTGGCCGATGGTGCCAAGGCCAACCACCTGGCCTACCTGGGCGACGCCACGGTGGGCGAGCGCGTGAACTACGGCGCAGGCAGCATCACCGCCAACTACGACGGCGCCAACAAACACCGCACGGTGATTGAGGCCGATGTGCACATCGGCAGCAACTGCGTGCTGGTAGCGCCCGTGACCATTGGCGCCGGTGGCACAGTGGGCGGCGGCAGCACCATCAGCAAGAGCACGCCGCCCGGTGCGTTGAGCGTGGCACGTGGCAAACAGGTCAGCATTGCCAATTGGCAAAGACCCAAGAAGCAGCCGAAGGCTTGAGAAGCTGCGAGCCGAGCGCCATGCTTGACGAAGACATGACCCCCGACCTCACACCTGAGCAGTTGCGCGCCGCGCTGGCCGCCAGCCAGCAGCAGGTGGCCGACATGGCGGCTGCGCAGGAAGAGTTTTTGCGCGTGGTCTCGCACGACCTGCGAGCGCCGCTGCGCCACATCACGTCGTACGGCAAGCTGGTGCGCGAGGTGCTGGGCGACCTGCCCGCCGATGTGCAGCAAAGCCCGCCGCTGCAAGAGGCGCAAGAGTTCGTCGGCACCATGGAGCAATCGGCCCGCCGCATGGCACAGATGCTGGACGGGCTGCTGGCCTTGTCGCGCGTGGGGCGTGCGCCGCTGCACCTGCAGCCGGTGGCATTGGCTGCCGCGGTAGCAAAAGCCCGTGCCGCGCTGCCCACGGCAGAGGCCGCGCAATGGAGCGTGGCCGCCGACCTGCCCACCCTGCAGGCCGACCCAGCCCTGCTGCACGAGCTGCTGGTGCAGGTGTTGGGCAACGCCGTCAAGTTCAGCCAGCACCAGCCAGCCCCCAGCATGGCGGTGCGCACCGTGCCCGCAGAGCGCGGCGCAGGCTGGGTGGCGTGGGAAGTGCAAGACAACGGCGCGGGCTTCAACCCCGAGCGCGCTGCAGGCCTGTTCGGCATCTTCCAGCACCTGCACCGCGAAACCGAATTTGACGGCGTGGGCGCAGGCCTGGCCGTGTGCCGCACCATTGCCGAGCGCCACGGTGCCCACATCACGGCCACGGCGGCGTTGGGGCAGGGCTGCACGGTGCGGGTGGAGTGGCCTGCGGCGGCAGCTTGATTTGCTATTGAAAAGATAGCTGCTGGCGCTTATGGGTTGAGCGCTAGCGGCACTTTTGTTTCAAATTTTGCCCGCTTGGTGCTGAAGAACGCCTTGACATTGCGCACATTCGCATCGGCGGTGAACAGCCTCTGCGACAGCGCCAAGTAGCCTGGCATATCGCGCGTGTGCACCACCAGCACAAAGTCCGGCCCCGGCGACACGCGCCAGCACTGCTGCACCTCGGCGTCGGCCACGGCGCGGGCTTCAAAGGCGTCCAGCGCCTCGGCGCTCTGGCGGTCCAGGCTCACTTCCACAAGGCAGGCCAGCCCATGGCCTTGCACGGCGGCCAGCCGGTCGGGCTGCAGCAGGGCCACCTGCCGCTCGATCAGGCCCACATCGTGCAGCCGCTTCACGCGCCGCAGGCAGGTGGGGGGCGATACATGCACCCGCTCGGCCAAGGCCTGGTTGCTTTGGGCGGCATCGTGCTGCAGCAAGTCCAGCAGTTGCAGGTCGATGGCATCGAGGGTGATTGATTCCATAAAAAAGTTGATTGTGAAATATTATTTCTGTACAGATATGTGTAGAAATTAAATTTCACTTTCTATAAAAAATCAACTGCATATTTCTCCGGCGCCTGCCTACCATCCGTCGCATTGGTTTTATCGGAGGCACCATCCATGTGCGGCATCGTCGGCGCGGTATCCACGCGCAACATCGTTCCCATCCTTGTGCAGGGCCTGCAACGGCTCGAATACCGCGGCTATGACTCCTGCGGTGTGGCAGTGCACGCCGCCAGCCTTGATGCGTCGCGCAACGGCACGCCCCAGGGTGGCCTGCAGCGCGCCCGCAGCACCGCCCGCGTGGCCGAACTGCTGGAACAAGTGACCGCCGAGCACCTGGACGGCGCGACCGGCATCGCCCACACCCGCTGGGCCACGCACGGTGCACCGGCCATGCACAACGCCCACCCGCATTTCAGCCACGGCACGGGCGATGCCGCCAGCCAGCCAGGCCGTGTGGCGCTGGTGCACAACGGCATCATCGAAAACCACGAAGAACTGCGCGCCACCCTGCAGGCGCGCGGCTACGTGTTTGTGAGCCAGACGGACACCGAAGTCATCGCCCACCTGGTGGACAGCCTCTACCAGGGCGACTTGTTTGAAGCGGTGCAGGCCGCTGTGGCACAGCTGCACGGCGCCTACGCCATCGCCGTAATCCACAAGGACGAACCCCACCGCGTGGTGGGCGCACGCGCTGGCTCGCCGCTCATCCTGGGCGTAGGCAAAGACGGCTCCGAGCACTTCCTGGCCAGCGATGCCATGGCCCTGGCGGGTGTGACCGATCAGATCGTCTATCTGGAAGAGGGTGACCTGGTGGACCTGCAACTGGGCCGCTACTGGATCGTGGCCCAGGGTGCGGCCACGCGCCAGGCGCTGACGCCTGCCGAGCGCCCCGTGCGCACTGTGCTGGCCCACAGCGGCGCGGCCGAGCTGGGCCCGTATCGCCACTACATGCAAAAGGAAATCTTCGAGCAGCCGCGCGCCATTGCCGACACGCTCGAAGGCGTGGAAGGCATCGTGCCCGAGCTGTTTGACGGCGCAGGCCTGCACGGCGAGCCCGGCGCGGCCGCGTGGCGCGTGTTCAAGGAGATCGACAACGTCCTCATCCTGGCCTGCGGCACCAGCTACTACAGCGGCTGCACCGCCAAGTACTGGCTGGAAGACATCGCGGGCATTCCCACCCAGGTGGAAGTGGCCAGCGAATACCGCTACCGCACCAGCGTGCCCAACTCGCGCACTCTGGTCGTCACCATCAGCCAAAGCGGCGAAACCGCCGACACCCTGGCCGCGCTGCGCCACGCGCAGAGCCTAGGCATGCAGCACACGCTCACAATCTGCAACGTGGCCACCAGCGCCATGGTGCGTGAGTGCAAGCTCGCCTACATCACCCGCGCCGGGGTTGAGATTGGCGTGGCCAGCACCAAGGCCTTCACCACGCAGCTCGCGGGCTTGTTCCTGCTGACCTTGGCGCTGGCCCAAAGCAAGGGGCGCCTGACCGAAGCGCAAGAGGCCGAGCACCTCAAAGCCATGCGCCACCTGCCCGTGGCCCTGCAGGCCGTGCTGGCGCTGGAGCCGCAGCTCATCAGCTGGGCCGAAGACTTCGCCCGCATGGAGAACGCCCTGTTCCTGGGCCGGGGCCTGCACTACCCCATTGCGCTCGAAGGCGCGCTCAAGCTCAAGGAAATCAGCTACATCCACGCCGAGGCGTACCCGGCAGGCGAACTCAAGCACGGCCCGCTGGCCCTGGTGACCAGCGCCATGCCGGTGGTGACCGTGGCGCCCAACGACGCGCTGCTGGAAAAGCTCAAGAGCAACATGCAGGAAGTGCGCGCCCGCGCCGGTGTGCTCTACGTGCTGGCCGACGCCGACACCCACATCGAAAGCGCCGAAGGCCTTCACGTGATCCGCATGCCCGAACACTACGGCGCGCTTTCGCCGCTGTTGCACGTGGTGCCACTGCAGCTGCTGGCCTACCACACGGCCTGCGCGCGGGGGACGGATGTGGACAAGCCTCGTAACCTGGCCAAGAGCGTCACGGTGGAGTGATCTCTGTGGAGCAAAGCCCCGGTGTTCAGCAGCCCACGTGCTGGTGTCCACCGTGAGCGATGCACTCAGGCCTTGAGCAAGCCGCTCTTCTCGATAAATCTCACGACCTCGTCCAGGCCAGACTGTGTCTTGAGGTTGGTCATCACGAAGGGCTTGAGGCCTTGCGCTGTCTTGCGCATGCGCTCGGTGTCGGCGCGCATCACCTCCAGGTTGGCGCCCACGTGGGGGGCCAGGTCGGTCTTGTTGATGACGAACAGGTCGCTCTTGGTGATGCCGGGGCCGCCCTTGCGGGGGATTTTTTCGCCAGCAGCCACGTCGATGACGTAGATGGTGAGGTCGCTCAGCTCGGGGCTGAAGGTGGCTGCCAGGTTGTCGCCGCCGCTTTCCACAAACACGATGTCGGCGTTGGGGAACTCGCCCAGCATGCGGTCGATTGCTTCGAGGTTGATGGAGCAATCCTCGCGGATGGCGGTGTGGGGGCAGCCGCCGGTTTCCACGCCCAGGATGCGGTCGGCGGGCAGGGCGCCGCTCACCGTGAGCAGACGCTGGTCTTCCTTGGTGTAGATGTCGTTGGTGATGGCGATGAGATCGTAGTCATCGCGCATGGCCTTGCACAGCATCTCCAGCAGCGTGGTTTTGCCGGAGCCTACGGGGCCGCCGATGCCTACGCGCAGGGGGGGCAGGTTTTTGGTGCGGTGGGGGATGTGGTGCAGTGCAGTGGTCATGGTGTGGGTGATGGCATCATTTGCTATTAAATGGATAGCTAATTGCGCTTGTCCTGCTTGCGCTAGGAGCGAAAAAGTCTTGAATATTGCACTTCGTGCTGGGCGCTCAGAATGGCCAGCATGGGCGAAAACGCCTGGCGCTCGCTGTCCATCAGGCTGGCGGCGTGGTCTGCGGCCAGCGGGATGGCCGCAGCCAGCCGGGCCAGGATGCGCTGGCCTGCGCTTTGGCCCAGTTGCATGGATTTGAGTGCGGCCTGCACCATGTTCTCGGCCCAGCCAAAGGCGTAGGCCAGCAGCACCTCGCGCACGCTGGCCTGGGTGGGCGATGCGGCCAGTGCGAAGGCCACGGGGTAGGTGGGCGGCAGGGCGGCAAGGTCGCGCACGGCGGGCATCAGGGCCTCATCGCCCTGGTATTGGTTGCGCAGCCAGTCGGCCATGGACCGGCCCATTTGCTCGGTCTGCAGGCGCAGCTCGCTGGTTTCGCGGGTGTGCAGCACCCAGTCGTTGAGTTCTTTCACATGCCCCATGTCGCCGCGCCGCCAAGCGCCCACGGCCTTGGCGATGAGGGCCATGTCGCCGCGCGCCTGGGTGATGTGGAGCTGGTCCAGCAGCCAGTCGCCCACGGCGGCTTCGCTGGCGAGGCCTGCGTTTTCAATGGCGCTTTCCAGCCCTTCGGAGTAAGAGAACCCACCCACGGGCAGCGCGGGCGAGGCCAGCCACATCAGCTGCAAGAAGCTGGCGGCAGGCAGAGGCGTGGGGCGGTCCAGGCGCATGGAGCGGGGGGTCAGTGGTCGTGGTTGCAGTCGGGGCCGTGCACATGCCCCTGGGCCACTACGGGGATGGACACGGTGCGCCCACGGGCCGGGGCTGTGGCGGGCGCAGCTGCATGGCTGTGTTCGTGGGTATGTCCATGATCGTGGGTATGGTCATGGTCATGGTCATGGTCATGTGAGTGGCCCTGGCCGTGACCGTGGTGATGATCGTCGCCATGTCCATGCCCCCCATGGCTGTGTCCACCACCATGCCCTGCTGCATAAGCACCGCCTTCGGGCTCAAACGCCATGTTCTGCTCCGTCACGATCAGGTGCATCGCGCGCAGCATGTCGGCCAGCACATGGTCGGGTTCGATTTTGAGGTGGTCGGGCTGCAGCTCGATGGGCACATGGCGGTTGCCCAGGTGGTAGGCGGCGCGGGTCAGGTCGAACGGCGTACCGTGGTGTTGGCAGTGGGTAATGACCAGCACCGGCTGGGGCGCTGCAATCACGCGGACCATGGAGCCGTCTTCGGCCACCAGCACATCGCCGCCGCGCACCAGCGTGCCGCGTGGCAGGAAGATGCCGAGTTCGCGCCCGGCCGAGTCGGTGGCGGCAAAGCGGCTTTTCTGGCGCACGTCCCAGTCGAGTTCGACGGTGGTGGCGCGCTTGAGCAGGACGGGCGCAAGACCTTGGCCCTGGGGGAGAAGTTTGGAGACTTGGAGCATGGGTTTCCGTCGCAACAGGCAATCAACAAAACGCGCATTGTGGCCCCGGCATGTGCGGTGCGTGGGCGGCCTGCGTTGCTCAGAACAAAAAGTACCGCTGCGCCATGGGCAGCACCGTGGCGGGCTCGCAGGTGAGCAGCTGGCCGTCGGCGCGCACGGTGTAGGTCTGCGCGTCCACCTCCATCTTGGGGGCGTAGCTGTTGTGCACCATGTGCTGCTTGCGCACGCCACGGATATTGCGCACCGCGCTGAGCGTCTTGCGCAGGCCAAAGCGCTCGCCAATGCCTGCGGTCAGCCCCGCTTGCGACACAAAGGTGAGCGAGGTCTTGGCAATGGCCCCGCCAAACGCGCCGAACATGGGCCGGTAGTGCACGGGCTGGGGCGTGGGGATGGAGGCATTGGGGTCGCCCATGGCGGCCATGGCGATCAAGCCGCCCTTCAGGATGAGCGCGGGTTTGACGCCGAAGAACGCAGGCTTCCATATCACGATGTCGGCCCACTTGCCCACTTCGAGCGAGCCCACCTCGTGAGCGATGCCGTGGGCAATGGCGGGGTTGATGGTGTACTTGGCCACGTAGCGCTTGATGCGCGTGTTGTCGTTGCGGACCGTGTCACCTTGCAAGCTGCCGCGCTGCACCTTCATCTTGTGCGCGGTTTGCCAGGTGCGCAGGATGACCTCGCCCACGCGGCCCATGGCCTGGCTGTCGCTGCTCATCATGCTGATGGCGCCCAGGTCGTGCAGGATGTCTTCGGCGGCGATGGTCTCTTTGCGGATACGGCTTTCGGCAAAGGCCAGGTCCTCCGCAATGCTGGCATCGAGGTGGTGGCAGACCATGAGCATGTCCACGTGCTCGTCCAGCGTGTTGTGCGTGTAGGGCATGGTGGGGTTGGTGGAGCTGGGCAAAAAGTTGTCCTCACCCACCACGCGCAGGATGTCGGGTGCGTGCCCGCCGCCCGCGCCTTCGGTGTGGAAGGCGCAAATGCCACGACCGGCCACGGCGGCGATGGTGTTCTCCACAAAGCCGGATTCGTTGAGCGTGTCAGAGTGGATGGCGACTTGCGTGTCGGTCTCGTCCGCCACGTCCAGGCAGTTGCTGATGGCCGAGGGCGTGGTGCCCCAGTCTTCGTGCAGCTTGAGGCCAATGGCCCCGGCGTTGATCTGCTCGTGCAGCGCATCGGGCAGGCTGGCGTTGCCCTTGCCGAGGAAGCCCAGGTTCATGGGGAAGGCGTCGGCTGATTGCAGCATGCGCTCCATGTTGAAGGGGCCGGACGTGCAGGTGGTGGCCAGCGTGCCCGTGGCGGGGCCGGTGCCGCCGCCCAGCATGGTGGTCACGCCGCTGGCCAGGGCTTCCTCGATCTGCTGCGGGCAGATGTAGTGGATGTGGCTGTCGATGCCGCCTGCGGTGACGATGTTGCCCTCGCAGCTGATGACCTCGGTGCCGGGGCCGATGATGATGTCCACGCCGGGCTGCGTGTCGGGGTTGCCCGCCTTGCCAATGGCCGCGATGCGGCCCGCTTTGAGACCAACGTCGGCCTTGAAGATGCCGGTGTGGTCCACCACCAGGGCGTTGGTCAGCACCGTATCGACCGCGCCACCGGCATTGGTGCGCTGGCTTTGGGCCATGCCGTCGCGGATGGTCTTGCCGCCGCCAAACTTCACCTCTTCGCCGTAGCTGCCTGCACGCAGGGTGTAGTCGGCCTCGACTTCGAGGATCAGTTCGGTGTCGGCCAGGCGCAGCCGGTCGCCCACGGTGGGGCCGAACATTTCGGCATAGGCGCGTCGTCCAATGGTTGCCATGGGGGTGCTCCGCTAGAACGGTCTACTATGGTTTTGATAGCTGCCTACGCTTATCCAATAAGCGCTAGAGGCTGATTTGTTTCAATGTTTCAGAGCGCGCCCTGCGTCAGGCCCTGAAAGCCATACACCTTGCGCTCGCCTGCGTAGTCCACCAGGTCTACGGTGCGCTCCTGGCCGGGCTCAAAGCGCACGGCGGTGCCGGATGCAATGTTCAGCCGCATGCCGCGTGCAGCGGCGCGGTCAAAGCCCAGGGCGTTGTTCGTTTCGGCAAAGTGGTAGTGCGAGCCGACCTGGATGGGCCGGTCGCCCGTGTTGCGCACCACCAGCGTGAGGGTGCGGCGGCCCGCGTTGAGCACGTGCTCGCCGGGTTCGGTGATGAGTTCGCCGGGGATCATGAAGGCTCCTTGGAAGGGAAGGCTCAGGCCATCTGCGCCAGCAGCGCGCCACCGAACGCAGCCACGCCAGCACCTGCAGCGCGGGCCAGCCACACATGGCGGTGGCGCAGCGCCCAGCCCGCCGCCAGGCCTGCGCTGTGCAGCAGCACGGTAGCCGTGAGCATGCCTGCCAGGGTCCACCAGGCGCTGTCGCTGCCTGCCAGCTCATAGCCATGGGCCACGCCGTGGAAGACGGCAAACACGCCCACACCCAGTGCCGCCACCAGCCCGGGCACGCGCAGGCGCGACACGACGAGCAGACCGGTGACCAGCAGCGACGCGGCAATCATCGGCTCCACCGCAGGCAGCGCCACGCCCTGCAGCCCCAGCACGGCGCCCACCAGCAGCATGGCCGCAAAGCCCGCGGGGCCCCATAGCAGGTCGCGCCCGGCGCTGCGGGCGGCCAGGGCGCTCCACAGGCCCACGGCCACCATGGCAGCCAGGTGGTCCAGCCCGAACAGGGGGTGCACAAAGCCGCTGATGAAACCGCTGTGGCTGTGCGCTTCTACGCCTGTATGGGCGCTAGCGCTCATGGATAAAGCGCTGGCAGCTATCAGAATAAGAGCGGATTTGGTGCGGGGGGAAAGCATGGGTGAATCTCCAAAAAAGGGGGCAGACGGCGACAGCAGAGTGCGTCAGACGATCGGCTGGTGTACGGTGACCAGCTTGGTGCCATCGGGAAACGTCGCCTCGACCTGGATGTCCGGAATCATCTCGGCGATGCCCTCCATCACGTCCGCGCGGGTCAGCACGGTGCGGCCTTCGCTCATGAGCTGCGCCACGGTCTTGCCGTCGCGTGCGCCTTCCATCACGGCGGCGCTGATCAGAGCCACGGCCTCGGGGTAGTTGAGCTTCAGCCCCCGGGCCTTGCGGCGCTCTGCCAGCAGGGCGGCGGTGAAGATCAGCAGCTTGTCTTTTTCGCGGGGAGTCAGTTCCATATTGCTTCGCTTCCACATCAGACCGCGCGGCTGTCAAGGCAGGCCGAACGCGGGGGCGGTTCCATGGCGCTCGTTCATGCAATTGCCGTGCCGCCTTCTTGTGGCCGCCAGGGCGCCCACGGGATGGCGAGGCCGCGGCCACGCCCGTGCTTGGTGCGCACGCCAGCGTGCACCACAGTGGTGCTGTGCACCATGTTGGAGTGCAAGACGAGGTGGGTTAATGGCCGGGGCTCAGCGTGCTGCCAGTCGGTCGTAGAGTTCGCCCAACTGGCGCGGCAACTGGGCGGTGGTCTCGGCCACGCGGTAGTTACGCCAGCCGAAGATGCGGCGTACGTAGGCGTCAGCCCCGGGGTCGACCACCAGGCCATGGCACTGCACGCCCAGGCGCCGCGCGGCCAGCACGGCGGCGCGGGCATCTTCGGTCAGGTAGCGGGCATCGAACACGTCGATGTCCGACGGTGCGCCGTCGGTGATGAGCACGATGGCGCGCGGGCCGGCGGGCTCGGCCAGCAGGCAGCGCGTGGCATGGCGCAGCGCAGCGCCGATGCGGGTGGACCCGGCAGCGCGGGTGCCCAGGATGCGCTGGGTGTGCGCCGCATCCAGCGGCGTGCCGAAGTCCAGCAGCCGCAGGTATTGCACCGCAGCGCGGGTGTTGGAGGCAAAGCCGTGGATGGCGATGCGGTCGTGCCCGGCCTGGGCGGCACGCGCCAGCAGCAGCGCTGCCTGCTGCTCGACGGCCAGCAAGGGCTGCGTGCTGCCGGCGGCAACGTCGCCGGTGGAGGCCGACAGGTCGAGCAACACCAGCACGCTGCAGCGCGGCGCCTCGATGCCGGGGCGCACGAACAGCCGCCCATCGGGAGCCAGCGCCAGGCGCCGCTGCACCTGCACATCGATGGCGGCGTCGAGATCGAGGTCCTCACCTTCCCACTGCCGGCGCAGGCGCTGGTTGCGGCTCAGACGGCGCCGGCTGCGCCAGGGCGTGGCGGGCTCGGCTGCGGGCGGCAAGCCGTGAAGTGTTGCGGCCGGGGGCACGACCTCGCGCACGGTGCACCAGTCGGTGCGTTCGCGCTGCAGGCGGTAGTCCCATTCCGGGTAGAGGTGGCAGATGCCCTCGTCGATGGGTTGTTCTTCGGCATCGGTCGGCGGAGTGTCGGCTGCTGACGCGTCGGCGGGCCGGGGTGGCGCGGCGGGTACCTGCAGCGCTTCGGTGGTGTCGTCGGCCGTGGCGCCGTGTTGCCAGAGGTAGCTATGGTCGTCGCGGTAGGCGGCCGGCACCACGCACTGCTGCGGGTCTAGCCGCACGCGCATCTGGCCCAGGTCGTTGGCGAGGATGGAGGCCAGGCGCCGGAAGGCGGTGTGGTCCGCCAGACCGTGGTCATGGCGGGTGGCGGCAAACAGCGTGCGGCCCTTGTGCACCCAGTGGTTGCCGTCGGCGTAGTGGCCGTCGAGCAGCGCGCGGCCCAGGCGGGCCAGCAGGCTGGGCACGTCCAGCCCGTGCGGGTCGTGCGCCGGCTGGGCCTGCAGGAACCAGCGGCGCACGCCGGGCAGGCGCTGCATCAACAGCGCTTCAACGCGCGCATCCTCGACCATTGACGCCACGGCCAGGCCCAGTGGCTTGAGCGTGCCCGCAGACTGGGCCTGTGACGAATACAGCAGGTGCGCCGCTGCGTGGGCAATGGCCGCGCGTGCCAGCGTGGCATCCTGCATGACCGCCGCCGGCAGCAGCAGGTGCGTGACACTGAGCACGGCACGCGGGGCCGTGGACGGCGACGGGGAGGCGCCGGCCAGTGTTTGCAGCGTGAGCGTGCGCCGGCTCAGGGCGCCGAGCAGCAGGCCCAGCGCGGCGAGGGTGGGCGTGTCAGCGTCGGCGCGGCACATCGCGGCTCAGGGGAAGTGGGCATCCACGAGCTGGCGCAACGCGGCCAGCAGGTCCGGGTCGTCGGTCAGCGCGCGCGTCAGCGTCATCTCGCAGCTGTCGCGCGGGGCCACGCCGTCGCGGATCAGGATGCCGGCGTAGATGAGCATGCGGGTGGAGATACCTTCGTCCAGGCCCTGCTGGCGCAGCGCGCGCGAGCCCTGCGCCACGCCGACCAGCTGCGCGGCCAGCGCGGCATCGATGCCGGCCTCGTGCGCCACGATCTCGGTTTCCACCGCGGCGTCGGGGTAGTCGAACTCCAGCGCGGCGAAGCGTTGGCGCGTGGAGTGTTTCATGTCCTTGCTGCGGCTCTGGTAGCCCGGGTTGTAGGAGACCACCAGCTGGAAGTCCGGGTGGGCGTGCACCAGCTCGCCCTTGCGGTCCAGCGGCAGCATGCGGCGCGCGTCGGTCAGCGGGTGGATGACCACCGTGGTGTCCTGGCGCGCCTCCACCACCTCGTCGAGGTAGCAGATCGCGCCATGGCGCGCCGCCAGCGTGAGCGGCCCGTCGTGCCAGCGCGTGCCGTCGGCGTCGAGCAGCCAGCGGCCCACCAGGTCGGCCGCCGTCATGTCCTCGTTGCAGGCCAGTGTCACCAGCGGGCGGCCGAGCTTCCAGGCCATGTACTCCACGAAGCGTGTCTTGCCGCAGCCGGTCGGCCCCTTGAGGATGAGCGGCAGGCGGTGCGCGTAGGCGTGCTGGTACAGCGCCACCTCGCCACTGCACGGGCGGTAGTAGGGCGCTTCGGTGATGCGGTAGGCCGCGAGCGGATCGGAGACAGGGGCAGGAGCAGACACGGTGCAGCCTCGGGACAACTGGGGACATGCCGGCTCGGGTGCCGGGCCGGCGGTAGCGACTCAACGGTGGCTGGGGGCCTCGTTCGGGATGCCGTCGATCGGGCATTCGGCCGTGCCGACGGTGGAGCGCGTGAACGACTCGACCTGCTTGCGTGTGCCTTCGGGGTCGCTGATCCACTTGCCGTAGAACTCATACGGGCAGGCGGCAACCCCCTTGGCGTCATCCCCGCTTTCGCCGGAATTGATCTTGCCGGTATAGCCGCGGTGCAGCAGCTTGAACAGGTGGTTCTCGCTCTGGCCGTTCTTGCGGAAGTCGCGGATCAGGCTCTTGGACAGCGCTGCGTACTGCACGCCCATTTCCTCTTCCCCGCATTCACCCAGCGTGCGGCCGTCGAAGCCGATGAGCGCGCTGTGACCGAAGTAGCTGTAGACGCCATCCCAGCCGGTGGCGTTGGCCACGGCCACGTAGCTGTTGTTGGCCCAGGCCATGGCCTTGGCCATCAGCACCTGCTGGTCTTTGGCCGGGTACATGTAACCCTGGCAGCGCACGATGAGTTCGGCGCCCTTCATGGCGCAGTCGCGCCAGATCTCGGGGTAGTTGCCGTCGTCGCAGATGATGAGGCTGACCTTCAGGCCCTTGGGGCCTTCGCTCACGTAGGTGCAGTTGCCCGGGTACCAGCCTTCGATCGGCACCCAGGGCATGATCTTGCGGTACTTCTGCACGATCTCGCCCTGGTCGTTCATCAGGATGAGCGTGTTGTAGGGCGCCTTGTTCGGGTGTTCTTCGTGGCGTTCGCCGGTGAGCGAGAACACGCCCCACACCTTGGCCTTGCGGCAGGCCTCGGCAAAGATGGCGGTCTCCTCGCCCGGCACCGCAGCGGCGGTGTCGTACATCTCCTTGGCGTCGTACATGATGCCGTGGGTGCTGTACTCGGGGAAGATCACCAGGTCCATGCCGGGCAGGCCCTGCTTCATGCCGACCACCATGTCGGCGATCTTGCGCGCATTGGCCAGCACTTCGGCCTTGGTGTGCAGGCGCGGCATCTTGTAGTTGACGACGGCAACGCCGACGGTGTCGTTGCTGCTGGAAATATCGCCGTGGATCATGGTTGTTGACTCCGATTCATCTATACAAAAACAGGTGCTGCACGCGCCGGCCGTTTGCCACTCCAGATCGGAGGGACACCGTGGAACCGGCTCAGCCGGGCCACAGGTGTCCGCCCCCTGCAAGGGGGGTGGCGAAGCGACACGCCCTTTGCGCAGCCTGGGGGTGAGTCCTTAGTGACTGATCATCCAGGGCCGCTTCGAAGGAAAGGTCTTGGCGCCACTGGGGGCGGTGACGGTGGCCCCACGCTTGCCGCTGGTCGAGCAACAGCCACACCCTGCCGGGTGCTTGAGCCGCCCGTACGAGCCATCGCGCGAGGAACGCGGGGCATGCGATGCCCGTTCGTTGGTCTCGTGCGCGCGGCGCGTCTCGCTGCTCAGGCAGGCCAGGCGTGGTGCGGCCACGAAGACGCGGGTCGAAGCGGTGCCGCAGTCCGGGCAGCTGCAGGGCTCATCGCGCTGCGACAGGCTGCGCAGCGCCTCGAAGCCGCCGCAGGCCGGACAGGCGTAGTCATAGGTGGGCATGCAGGGCTCCTGGGGCTTACTTCTTGTCGGGCGAGATTGGCATCTGCACGCTGCCGTCGATGAACTTCACCGGGCCGGCCGCCGTGGGGTTGATGTCGAAGTCGAAGATCTCCGTTGGCAGCCACAGCGTGGCGCAGGCGTTGGGCACGTCCACCACACCGCTGATGTGGCCCTGCACCGGCGCTGTGCCGAGGATGGAGTAGGCCTGGGCGCCGCTGTAGCCGAACTTCTTCAGGTATTCGATGGCGTTCAGGCAGGCCTGGCGGTAGGCCACGGTCACGTCCAGGTAGTGCTGCTTGCCTTGCTCGTCGACCGAGACACCTTCGAAGATCAGGTAGTCCTTGTAGTTCGGCGTGATCGGGCTGGGCTTGAAGATCGGGTTCTTGATGCCGTACTTGGCCACGCCGCCCTTGATGAGGTTGACGCGCATGTGGACCCAGCCGGCCATCTCGATAGCACCACAGAAGGTGATCTCACCGTCGCCCTGGCTGAAGTGCAGGTCGCCCACGCTCAGGCCGCCGCCATCCACATAGACCGGGAAGAAGATGCGCGAGCCGCGCGACAGGTCCTTGATGTCGCAGTTGCCACCGTGCTCGCGAGGCGGCACGGTGCGTGCGCCTTCGGCAGCCACTCTGTTGGCAACGTCGCCCTGGGCTTTGCCGCAGTGCGCTGTGGCCGCAAAGGGGGGGTTGGCCAAGCCGGGCACGCGGTCGGGGTCGGTGGCGATCAGTTCGGCCTCGCGCTTGTTCCACTCGTCGAGCATCTTCTTGTCGGGCAGGCAGCCGATCAGACCCGGGTGGATCAGGCCGGCGTACTCGACGCCCGGCACGTGGCGGCTCTTGGTGAACATGCCGTTGAAGTCCCAGATCGACTTCTGCGCCAGCGGGAAGTGGTCAGTCAGGAAGCCGCCGCCGTTCTGCTTGCTGAAAAAGCCGTTGAAGCCCCACTGGCTGTCGTCCCTGGCGCCGATGTCCAGCAGGTCCACCACCAGCAGGTCGCCGGGTTCTGCGCCCTGCACGCCCACTGGGCCTGAGAGGTAATGCACGGTGGTGAGGTCGATGTCGCGCACGTCGTCCGCACTGTCGTTGTTTTTGATGTAGCCGCCGGTCCAGTCGTAGGTCTCGAGGATGAAGTCGTCGCCTGGCTTGACCCACACGGCAATCGGGATGTCCGGGTGCCAGCGGTTGTGCACCAGCGGGTTGCTCGGGGCGGGTTGGGTCAGATCAACTTTGATGAGGGTGTCAGCCATGGCGATGCTCCTTGAGGACGAAAGAAAACGGATGGATCAGACAGAGAGGTAGGACTTGATGCGGTTGACGTCGGTCTGCTCGCGCAGCGTCTCGTGCACGAGGCGGCCGCCTTCGATGACGAACAGGCGGTCGGCCACGTCCATGGCAAAGGACAGCACCTGTTCGGACACAACGATGGTGATCTCGCGCAGCTTGCGGATCTCGTTAAGCGCCTTGGCGATGTCCTTGATGATGGAAGGCTGGATGCCTTCGGTCGGTTCGTCGAGCAGCAGCACCTTGGGGTCGGTCACCAAAGCGCGGGCAATTGCCAGCTGCTGCTGTTGCCCGCCCGAGAGGTTGCCGCCCTTGCGCCGGCGCATGTCCCACAGCACGGGGAACAGCGCGTAAATCTCGTCCGGGATCTGCTTGGTTCTGGAGTTCTCCAGGCCGGTCTGGATGTTCTCCTCCACCGTGAGGGTGGGGAAGATCATGCGACCCTGAGGCACGTAGGCAATGCCCTTGGCGACGCGTTTGTAGCTTTCGTCTTTCGAGACGTCCTGACCCGCGACCTCGATGCGACCGGACTTCAGCGGCAGCACACCCATGAGGCTCTTGAACAGCGTGGTCTTGCCCATGCCATTGCGGCCCATGATGGCAACCGTCTCGTTCTTGTGTCCTTCGAAGGAGATGCCGTGCAGCGCTTCGCTCTGGCCATAGGCCGTGTACATGTCGGTGACTTTGAGCATGGTGTGTTCTCCGGTGAAATCAGTGGCCCAGGTAGACGTCGATCACTTTGGGGTCAGCCTGCACCGCCTCCATAGAGCCCTCGGCGAGGATCTTTCCCTGGTGCATCACGGTGACCTTGTGCGCAATCTGCTTGACGAACTCCATGTCGTGCTCGATCACGATCACCGAGCGGCCTTTGCAGATGCGCTTGAGCAGCTCGGCTGTCAGCTCGCGCTCGCGGGCGCTCATCCCGGCAATGGGCTCGTCGAGCATCAGTAGCTCGGGCTCCTGCATCAGCAGCATTCCGATCTCCAGCCACTGCTTCTGACCATGCGAGAGCAGGCCAGATTCCATCTCCAGGGCGTCGGCCAGGCCAATCTCCTCAGCCACTACCTGCACGCGCGCCTTGACCTCGTCGGTGCGTTTGAAGGCGAGGGCGCCGAAGACCGAGCGACCTGCGGGGTAGGAAACCTCGAGGTTCTGGAAGACGGAGAGGTTTTCGTAGATCGAGGGTGTCTGGAACTTGCGGCCGATGCCGCGGCGCACGCGAATGTGCTCGTCCAGCCCGGTGAGTTCCTCGTTCCTGAATTTGATGCTGCCGCTGCTGGCCTTGGTCTTGCCACAGATCAGGTCCAGCAGCGTGGTCTTGCCCGCGCCATTGGGGCCGATGATCACGCGCAGCTCGTTCTTGTCGATATAGAGGGTCAGGCTGTCGATGGCCTTGAAGCCGTCGAAGGAGACCGTCAGGTCTTCGATGGCCACGGCGAAGTCGGTGTTGCTCATGATGGACTCCTGGGATTTCAGGCGTTCTGGCCCGTGGGGGTGGCATGCAGCGGACGCACAGTGCTCGGCGCGTTGATGTCGTCAGTGGGGGTCGCCGGCGTGGCAGCATCGCGCGCTACGGCCGCGCGGATGGCCAGGCGTTCGGCCTGCTTGCGCGCCCACCAGGGTTTGACTTTCTTCTCCCACACACCAGCCAGCCCGTCGGGGAAGGCCATGGTCACGCCGATGAACAGCCCGGCCATCAGGAACAGCCAGAGGTCGGGGAAGCTCTCGGAGAAGTAGGTCTTGCCGAAGTTCACCAGCAGTGCGCCGTAGACCGCGCCCACCAGGCTCATGCGCCCGCCCACGGCGGCGTAGATCACCATCTCGATCGAGGGAACGATGCCCACGAAAGACGGCGACATGAAGCCCACCTGCAGCGTGAACAGCGCCCCACCGATACCGGACAGCGCGGCCGCCAGGCAGAACACGAAGACCTTGAACATGGCCACGTCGTAGCCCGAGAAGCGCACCCGGTCTTCCTTGTCGCGCATGGCCAGCAGCAGGGTGCCCAGCTTGCTCTTCTGCACCCAAAGGCACAGTGCGATGCTGCCCAGCAGCATCAGGGCGCAGAGGTAGTAGAGGATGTACTTGGCGCTGTCGGTGCGGATGTCCCAGCCCAGCAGCGTCTTGAGGTCGGTCATACCGTTAACGCCACCCGTGTAGCCCTGCTGGCCGATGATGAGCACCGTGAGGATCAGCGCTACCGCCTGGGTGATGATGGCGAAGTACACACCGCCCACGCGTCGCTTGAACATGGCATAACCGATGATGAAAGCCAGCAGCGTGGGAATGGCGACAACGGCAATCATCGCGAAGGGCAGGTGTTCGAAGGGCTGCCACCACAGGGGAAGCTCTGTGAGCTGGTTCCAGTCCATGAAGTCTGGAATACCGGGCGTGGACTGGATCTTGGTGCTCTCGGGGTCGGAAGCCTCCAGCTTGAGGAACATGGCCATGGCATAGCCGCCCAGGCCGAAGAAAACCCCCTGGCCCAGGCTCAGCACGCCGCCGTAGCCCCAGAGCATGACCAGACCGAGCGCCACGAAGGCGTAGGTCAGGTACTTGCCCACCAGGTTGAGACGGAAGATGTCGAAGGCGAGCGGGAAGAGGACCAGCAGCACGACGGCGAGGATGAGCACGCTGCTCAGCCCCTTGCTGTTGATCCATGCGGTGAACTTGTTCATGGTAGGACTCCAGAATTGAGGGCAGGATCAGCGGCGCACCTTGCTGGCGAACAGGCCCTGCGGGCGGATCATCAGAATCACGACGATCAGCGACAACGTGAGCACCTTGGCCATGGAGCCACTGATGAAGAACTCGCTGATGGACTGCGTCTGCGCGATGCCGAAGGCGGATGCCACTGTGCCCAGCAGGCTGGCGGCGCCACCAAAAGTCACCACCAGGAAGGAATCGACGATGTAGAGCGAGCCGCTGGTCGGCCCCGTGGAGCCGATGGTGGTGAAGGCTGCCCCCGCCACACCAGCGATGCCGCAACCGATGGCGAAGGTCAGGCGGTCGGTCTTGCTGGTGTTGATGCCGATGGCGTTGGCCATGGTGCGGTTGCTCACCGTGGCGCGCACCCGCAGGCCCCAGCGGCTCTTGTAGAGGGCAAGCAAAACGCCGCAGGTGACCAGCAGCGTGAGGCCCAGCACAAACAGGCCGTTGATCGGAATGTCCAACCCCGGGGCCGGAGCCCAAGAGCCCATGAGCCATTCGGGCAGCGCAGGGCTGACTTCCTTGGGTCCGATGGCTGAACGGAACACCTGCTGAATGGCCAGGCTCAGGCCCCAGGTGGCCAGCAGCGTGTCCAGCGGGCGCTTGTAGAGAAAGCGGATCAGCCCCCATTCCACCAGCCAGCCGGCGATGAAGGCCAAGATGAAGGCCACACCGATGGACAGCGGGAAGTAGTAGGGCATAAAGCCGGGTGCGAACTTCTCTGTCAGCGTGGAAAAGAGAAAGACCGTGTAGGCGCCGATGGTCATGAACTCGCCGTGGGCCATGTTGATCACGCCCATCTGGCCGAAGATGATGGCTAGGCCCAGGCCCATGAGCAGCAGCACCGAGAACAGACTGAGTCCTGCGAAGCCCTGCATGAGGGCGATGTTGAGCATTTCCGAAAATTCCATGGCGTCACCTGTCTGTCTGAGAAGAAGGGTGGCGGCCATCCGTTGCTGAAACCATGGCCGCCACTGGCACCCCCTCGCGGGGATTCCTGCTTACTGATAGCCCTTCGGGAACGGATCGGGCTCGATCAGGTTGGGCGACTCGGCCACCACCTTGAAGGTGCCGTCCTTGTTGCCCATGGCGATGCGCGACTTGCTCCACAGGTGGTGGTTCTGGTGCACCTTGACATAGCCTTCGGGTGCGGTTTTGAGCTCGATGCCTGGCGAGGCGGCCACCACCTTGTCAACGTCGAAACTGCCCGCCTTCTCGACGGCGGCTTTCCACAGCCAGGGACCCAGGTAGCCTGCCTGCGTGACGTCGCCGATGACGGCGTCCTTGCCGTACTTGGCCTTGAAGGCTTCGACGAACTTCTTGTTGTTCTCGTTGTCCAGGGTCTGGAAGTACTTCATCGAGCTGTAGAAGCCGGCAAAGTTTTCGCCGCCCACGCCCGTCATCTCGTCTTCGGTGACCGACAGCGTCAGCAGGAACTGCTTGTCGCCAGTGATGCCGGCGGCCTTCAGCTGCTTGTAGAACGCCACGTTGGAGCCGCCCACCACGGCTGCGAAGATGCAGTCCGGCTTGGCCACCTTGATCTTGTTGATCAGTGAGTTGAAGTTGGTGTTGCCCAGCGGGTAGTACTCCTCGCCAACCACCTTGCCCAGTTTGGCCACGCTCTCGATGTGCTTGCGCGCGATCTTCATCGAGGTACGCGGCCAGATGTAGTCCGAGCCCACCAGGAAGAAGGTCTTGGCCTTCTTCTCCTTCGCGCCCCAGTCCAGGCCGTAGATGATCTGCTGCGTGGCTTCCTGGCCGGTGTAGATCACGTTCTTGCTCTGCTCCAGGCCTTCGTAGAAGGTCGGGTAGTAGAGCAGGCCGTTTTCCTTCTCGAAGATCGGCAGCACGGCCTTGCGCGAGGCGCTGGTCCAGCAGCCGAAGACTGCGGCCACGTGGTCGTTGACCAGCAGCTTCTTCGATTTTTCGGCGAAGGTCGGCCAGTCGGAAGCGCCGTCTTCCTTGATGACGCGGATCTTGCGGCCCAGGATGCCGCCCATGGCGTTAATCTGGTCAATGGCCAGCTGTTCGGCCTGGATCGAGCCGGTTTCAGAGATGGCCATGGTGCCGGAAGACGAGTGCAACTGGCCCACCACCACTTCGGTGTCGGTCACGGCAAGCTTGGTCGTGTTGACCTTGGCGGTAGGGAACTGCTGGGCCATGGCTATGCCGGGCAGACCGACCACGGACATGGCGCCCATGGCCTGGAGAAGGCGGCGGCGCTGCAGGTCGGCGGCAGCAGACGGGTGGAGCAGGGACGGATCGGTCTGGTCTTTCATGGGGCACTCCTGAAGAGAAGAGTTGGGAACCAAGAACACCTGCGGGAGGTGCTGGGCGACACGGCGTCACCACGGCCTTGAGATTAGGGACAACCCTTTCCACGGCCCATACGTCAATTGACGTACGCGGGCTGCGCACATCGCTGAGTACGGTTCTTGCGTATGCACTGGTATTGACAGCGCATGCACCAAAAAAGCGCACGCATGAACAACGCACCACAAAAGATCTTTCGCATCCGCCGCGACTACAACTCCTGGGTAGCCAACGAGACGTTGGAGGACTACGCGCTGCGCTACACGCCCCAGAGTGCACGGAAATGGAGCGAGCTGCGCGTGGCCAACACCGCCCTTGGCGGCGTGTCCTTTCTGGCGCTGGAGGCCATCGGCGGCGCCATCGCGCTGAACTACGGCTTTTCCAACGCGCTCTGGGCCATCCTGGTCATGGGGCTGGTCACCTTCCTCACGGGTCTGCCCATCGCCGTCTATGCGGCACGTTACGGGCTGGACATGGACCTGCTCACGCGCGGCGCTGGCTTCGGCTACCTGGGCTCTACCGTCACCTCGCTCATCTACGCCAGCTTCACCTTCATCTTCTTCGCCCTGGAGGCGGCCATCATGGCGCTGGCGCTGCAGCTGGTGCTGGACTGGCCGCTGGTGTGGTGCTACGTGCTGTCCTCGCTGGTCATCATCCCCATGGTGCTGCACGGAATCACGTTCATCTCCCGCCTGCAGACCTGGACCCAGCCGCTGTGGGTGGTGCTGTTGCTGTGGCCCTTCGCATGGTTCGCGCTGGCCCAGCCCGATTTCTACGTGCAGTTCACCGGCCTGTCCGGCCTGACCTCGGGCAGCAGCGACTTTGAGCCGCTGATGTTCGGCGCCGCCGCTGCGGTGACCTTCGCGCTCGTGCTGCAGATCGGCGAGCAGGTGGACTACCTGCGCTTCATGCCTGCGCGCACCCCGGCCAACCGCTGGCGCTGGTGGGGCGCAGTGCTCGTGGCAGGCCCGGGCTGGATCTTGCCGGGCATGCTCAAGATGCTGGGCGGGGCTTTTCTGGCCTTCGTCGCGCTGCAGTACGGCACATCGCCGCTGCACGCGGCCGAACCCACGCAGATGTACCTGGTGGGCTACCTGCGCTCGCTGAGCGACCCCACGGCTGCGCTGCTGCTCACGGTGCTGTTCGTGGTGATCTCGCAGGTCAAGATCAACGTCACCAACGCCTATGCCGGCTCACTGGCATGGAGCAACTTCTTCGCGCGGCTCACGCGCAGCCACCCGGGCCGGGTGGTCTGGCTGGTGTTCAACGTCATCATCGCCATGCTGCTCATGACGCTGGGCGTCTTCGGCGCGCTCGAGCGCGTGCTGGGCCTGTACGCCAACGTGGCCATCGCCTGGGTGGGCGCGCTGGTCGCGGACCTGGTCATCAGCAAGCCGCTGGGCCTGAGTCCCAAGGGCGTGGAGTTCCGCCGCGCTTACCTCTACGACATCAACCCCGTGGGCCTGGGTGCGATGGGACTGGCCGTGGTGCTCGCGGTCGTGGCCCACTTTGGCTGGCTGGGCGAATACGCGGCCGCCTTCGCGCCCTTCATCGCGCTCTTCACCGCCATGGTCACGGCGCCGCTGCTGGCCTGGGCCACCCGGGGACGCTACTACCTTGCGCGCCGCGATCCTTCGCCCTGGCAGGTCGGTGAACTCGTGCGCTGCAGCGTCTGCGAAAATCCGTTTGAGAGCACCGACATGGCCGCCTGCCCGGCCTACGGTGCGCCGATCTGCTCGCTGTGCTGTTCGCTCGAATCACGCTGCCATGATCGCTGCAAGACCCAGGCGCGCGCGGCTGACCAGGTGCGCGCCGCGCTCGCAGCCATCCTGCCCCCCAGCCTGAACAACCGCTTCAACTTCCGCGTCGGCCAGTACTTCACGGTCTTCCTCTCCCTTTGCGCCGTCATGGCCTTTGTGCTGGGTGTGGTCTACATGCAGGAGAGCCTGACCGCGCCGCCCGACGCGTTGCGTGGCCCCTTTGTCAAGGTGTTTTCGCTGCTTGCTTTACTGGCCGCAGTGTGGGCCTGGTGGCTGGTGCTGGCCAACGAAAGCCGGCGCATGGCGCACGACGAATCTGAGCGACAGACCCAGTTGCTGCAAAAGGAAATCGACGCCCACCAGCGCACCGACGCCGCGCTGCAAAGCGCCAAGGAGGTGGCCGAGAACGCGAGTCAGGCCAAGACGCGCTACGTGGCCGGTATGACGCACGAGCTGCGCACGCCCCTCAACAGCATCCTGGGCTATTCGCAAATCCTGCTGCGCAGCGGCGAGCTTCAGGGCAGCGCGCGCGAGGCCGTCACGACCATCCAGCAAAGCGGCCAGCACATGCACGCACTGATCGACGGCCTGCTGGACCTGGCCCGCATCGAGGCAGGCCGCCTGAGGCTGGACCCAGCGCCGCTGCCCTTCCAGGAATTCCTCTCCGAACTGGCGCGCATGGTGCAACCCCAGGCCGAGGGCAAGGGCCTCGCGTTCCGCCTCGAAACCCAGGGCCGCGTACCCGCTTGGGTGCAGGCCGACGCCAAGCGCCTGCGCCAGATCCTCATCAACCTGCTGGGCAACGCCGTGCGCTTCACCAACCGGGGTGCTGTCGTGCTGCGCGTGGACTGCCGACACGAAGTGGTGCGCTTCGAGGTGGAAGACACTGGCATCGGCATCGCACCGCAAGACCAGGAGCGCATCTTCCAGCCCTTCGAGCGCGGCAGCGCCGGACGGCGTGCCAGCGAAGCGGGAACCGGCCTGGGCCTGACCATTACCAGTCTGCTCACCAGCCTCATGGGCGGTGAGCTCACACTGCGCAGCGCCGTGGGCCAGGGCAGCACCTTCAGCGTGCGCCTGTATTTGCGCGAGATCAAGGCTCCGGTCGCACGCACCCTGCGCCACCTGCGTCCCATCGTCGGCTACCTCGACCCTCGCCGCACCTTGCTCGTGGTGGACGACCAGCCCATCCAGCGGCAGCTGCTGGCCAGCCTGCTGCTGCCGCTGGGCTTCATCATGCGCGAGGCAGCCAGCGGCCGCGAATGCCTGGAGATCTTGCAGCAGCACCGGCTCGATGCGGTACTGCTCGACATCAACATGGACGACCTCAACGGCTGGCAGACCGCGCAACTCATCCGCAGCAATGTTGGGCCTGACTTGCCGATCATCTTCGTCTCGGCTGACCCGTTCGAGAACCGACCCGAGCTGCTGGAAGCCGTTGGCTGCCAGGGTTTCGTGAGCAAGCCAGTGATCGAGTCCGAGCTGCTGGACCTGCTGGCGCGGGTCCTGCAGCTGGAGTGGGTGCACGAGAGCAACCTGCCGCACACCCCTGAAGTCCCATCGGTGAAGCGGGAGTCGGCAGACAAGTTGCCGCTGCCAGATGAACTGCGCCACCGTCTGATCGGCCTGGCTCGCATGGGCAACGCCAGTGGCTTGCGTGGCCTGCTGCGCAGCAGTGCCGAGCAGGAGCCGGCGATTGCGGAAGTGCTGCAAAGCCTGACGGTGCACGTGGACCGTTTTGATTTCTCTGCCCTGATCGAACGCCTGAAAGAAACCGAAGATGAAAGCTGAACCCGTCATGCCGCCTGCAGTCTCCAGCGTCGTGCTGGTGGTGGACGACGCGCCCGACACCCTGCGCATGCTTTGCGATGCGCTGGCAATCGAAGGCTACACCGTGCTGGTGGCGCGCGACGCCATCGAGGCGCTGGAACGTTTCGAGATGGCCGTGCCCGACGCAGTGCTGCTTGACGCCATCATGCCGGGCGAGAACGGTTTTGCTCTGTGCCGCCGCCTCAAGTCCGAACCCTCCTGGGCCCACGTACCGGTGATCTTCATGACTGGCTTGGCCGAGACTGAACAAATCGTTGAAGGGTTTGCCAGTGGCGGAGTGGACTATGTGGTCAAGCCGCTGAAGATTCCCGAGGTGCTCGCACGCTTGGCCACGCATCTGCGCAATGCGCATGTCAGCCGACTGGCTCGCGAGGCGGTGGATGTGGCCGGACTCGGTGTAGTGTTGCTCGACAGCCAGGGGCGCATCGCCTGGCGTTCGCCGCAGGCCATGCACTGGCTGGAAGAAGCGCTGGGCCCGCAGGACGACGCGACGCCGCTAAAGGGCTGGCTGCAGGCTGCCATCACGCAGGGCGAGACGCTAACCCCGCTGCCCAACGGCAGCCAGTTGCAGGCCCAATACCTAGGGCAGACCGGCCCGGGCGAGACCATGATCCTGTTGCGCCAGGGCGGTCCCGCAGTGAATGCAGCACACAAACGCCTGAGTGATGCAGTCCTCACACCGCGTGAGACTGAGGTGCTCTCCTGGCTCGCCAAGGGCAAGACCAATCGCGACATCGCCGACATCCTCGGCATGAGCCCGCGCACGGTGAACAAACACCTGGAGCACATCTTCGAGAAGCTCGGGGTGGAAACGCGAACGGCGGCAGCAGCGATCGCGAGCAGCCTGCTGCAGGACGCCTGAGCCGGGGAGTCCAGAGCTCCATCGGTCGCATCGTGCCGCTACAAGCTCAGGTTGCCCAGACCCTAGGTGCCACAGCGTCCATCTGCCATAGTGCCTGGCGCCACGCTGCACGGGCCGGGCGCAACAGTTCCAGTACCGGTTCAACCAGCGGTGCCAGTACCCGCAGCACCAGCACCTGTGGATGCGGGCTGGTAGCGCCGGCGCTGAGCCGCAAGGGATGCGCGTCGATCACCCGGCGCACAGCGTCGAGCGCGACGTCGCGGCGCTGGCGCTCGATGGGCGTACCTGCTATGAAGAAAAGCGTGGCCAGGCAGCGCTGGCCGGCCAGGCCCAGCGGGCTATTGAGCAGCCGAAGGTCGTCGGCCGCGATGCGGCCCTGCTCCAGCCAGACGCCCGGCACCTCCAGATGCTGCGTGAAGCAGCCCTCCGCAAAAGGCTGGTCTGCCGCGGGCAGGCCTAGCGCGGTGATATCCCAGCCCAGCAGTTCGGCACCTGGGGCAAGATCAAACACCGCACAGTTCTCAGCTTGGCATTGGTTATAGGCCAGGGCCTCCAGCGGCAGCCACTCCAGCCGTGCGCCAGCCTCCAGCCGGGCGTGCACGCGCTGACGGGCCGGCTCGCCCAACGAGCGGTAGAAACGGGTGGCGCCGGGTGTGGTGACGAGACCGTGCGCGCCGGGCGCCACCGAAACCTGGGTCTCCACCGTGTCGCCCCCCACCAGACCGCCCGGCGGATGGACCAGTACGTTGTGGCAAACGGTGTCGCCCTCGGGGTAGAGGCTCCGCAGCACGCGCAGCGGCCCGTCATGGCGATAGCGGGCAACGGTGCGCGCCGATTCCAAGCTGTAGTGCAGCTCCAAGCAGGCGCGCCAGCTCATGGGTATCGGGACGCCACGTTGGACGGGTACCGGATAAGTCTTAGGTGGGCGTGATAGGTCGGCATTTGGAAGACCATGCAAGTTTTGCGCCTAACTTGAGATGTGGCCGTTGTGCGCCCGGCTGGCACCGCGAGTGGCTCACTTGGGTGACAGCAGGATCTCTGTAAAAAGGAGCCAGCTCCTAGTACCCGCGTCATCATCCCTGCTTCAACATCGATGAGACATCGCTGGCGCAATGCGCAGCATTGATGGAGCTGCACTCTGTTCGAAGTCTCGAGCTTGCGTCATTGAAGCAGTCGCCCAAAGTTAATGTTCAGCCTTTGGGATAACAGAAGCGTTTCCATCCCAGTCTGCCAGCCCAAGTATCAACGGCGGGCGGAGCCCTTCATAATTACGAGTTGCCTTCGCTTGTTTGAGATGCCTATCTTTCATCATGGATAAATTCTTGCTGCGGCAGCAAGTGCTGGAGCGACTAGCCGAGGACCTGCTGGAGGTTGAAGAGGCAGTGCGAGTGGCCCATGAGGCGGCGACCCACGAAGAAAACATCGCCGAGAACAAATACGACACGTTGGGGCTCGAAGCCGCTTACCTTGCGACCGAGCCAAGCTCGACGCGCAGAAGCCATCCGCCATGCGATGGCCCATTGGCGCCAGTTCCATCCGCGCCCCTATGACGCCAATCAAGGCATACAAATCGGTGCGCTGGTTTGCTTGGTCGATGCAAACGATAAGCAGCAGCTGCAGCTTTTTCTCGGTCCGGAAGGCGGCAGTATGAAGTTGGTGAGCGGGGCTCACCTCGTTCAGGTCATTAGTAGCGAAGCACCTTTGGGCAAGGCCATGCTGGGTAAATGCGAAGGTGATGAGGTCTCGATACAGGTCTCTCCCCACCAACAGCAGTTTGAGGTGCTACGGGTTCACTGAGCCGAAAGGCTGTTTCGCACTGTAGGAGTCTTGACGGTTCAGGCAGACCGTGCAGTCCGCAAGCGGAACTTGCTGTTGGAAGCATTCCGCTAACGAACGCTATTTGCTGCGCTGTCGCTATTAGGCAGCAACAAGGTGTCGCTGGTGAGTTCACGAATCTAGCGTGTCCGCGCTCTGGCAGAGCAGGACGCAGGGGCGCATGGATGCGAGCTCGCTGTTGATGAGGTTATTTGGTGCGAACCATTGGAGTTTCTCAGAATGATTGATTGGGTTCCGGTAGCTTTCCTGACGTTCAAGGTTCTTATCTTTGGCGCCTGCATGTTTTTTGCCATCAAGTGGCATTACGACCAGGGCAAGAAGGTGATGGATAGGCGCGCCCTGATACGCAGGGGTAGCAAGTTTTTCGCCATCTTCATACTGGCGCTTGTGTGTGTTGGCCTTAACGTTCGGCCTTTCCTGGAAGCTTGGTATGGATTTGCGGCTCCCCTGACGGAAAAATATGGTCGGTTGGTATCCAGTCCTGAGACGGGCCCTCAATCAGGCAGATGCGGATCGGCGATGCCAGGTCGTTTTGAGGCCCCAACGCTGGAGCATGAAAAAATGGATCGACGCGCATGGCTGATCGGGTCGGGTTTGTGTGTTCTGGGGCGTACCGCCTTTGGAGCGCCATCGGCGCCGTCTCTTGCCATGATGGCGCGTGAGGGCGGTGTACTGCTGATTCGCCACACCAGTACCGAGCCGGGGGTGGGCGATCCGCCAGGCTTTACCTTGGGTCAATGCAGTTCACAGCGCAATTTGTCCGAAGCCGGCCGGGCTGAGGCTGTGGACATCGGTGCCTGGTTTAGGCAGCATGGGTTGGAGCCCCGGGCGGTGTTGAGCAGCCAGTGGTGCCGTTGCCAAGACACAGCCCGGCTGGCCTTTGGCCGTCATGAAGACTGGCTCGCACTGAACTCCACTTTTGCTATACAAGACCAGCAAGCGCCGCAGCTCCAGATGCTGCGCAGGCGTCTACGGCAGTTCCCCTCGGGCTCGCTGGAGGTGTGGGTCACGCACCAAGTGACCATGATCGGTCTGACGGGGGCCTACCCTGCCATGGGAGAGGGCTTCCTCGTGGACGCGGGGGGTACGCTGCAGGCTCGCGGGCTGATGCGGTCTGGCAGCTGAAGATGTTGAAGGCCTGCTTCTGAATGGCTTCGATTTTTTGTAATGCCCGTTGCGCAGCCAGTACTCCTGGCCGTCAAATGCTTTGGTCGGGCGTCTATGCATGGGGCTCTAGGGTTGTCCCCCTTTTGCTGACTGCACAGCTCTGCTAGTCTGTACACCTCGCACGAACCGGGAGAGACCGCGCATGTCGCGGCGCCGAAGGAGCAACCGCCCCGGAAACTCTCAGGCAAAAGGACCGGTTCGCTGCAACAACTCTGAAGAGTGTTTTGGCCTCGTCCGCCGAAACCGCCGCAGGAGCAAGCCCACTACGCACGCGTTGCTGGGTGAATCTCTCAGGCTCCAAACAGAGGGGGCGCCTGCCGTGCATGGTGTGCTGCAGGCCTCGTCTTCCCTCGACGTTTGGAGTATTTCCATGAAGAGTCTTGCCGTTATCGGCGGTGGTATCACTGGCGTTACCACTGCCTACGCCCTTGCCCGCCGCGGCTTCACCGTCACCTTGCTGGAGCGGCACCGCTATGCCGCGATGGAAACATCGTTTGCCAATGGTGGCCAGCTTTCTGCCTCCAATGCCGAAACCTGGACGCATCCCTCAACCCTGGTCAAAGGCTTGAAGTGGATGCTGCGCAGTGATGCGCCGTTGCTGGTCAACCCACGGCCCAGCTGGCACAAGATCTCTTGGTTCGCCGAGTTCATCGCCAGCATTCCGCGCTACGAAGCCAACACCGTCGAGACAGCCCGACTGGCCATCGCCGCGCGCGAGCACTTGTTCGTCTGGGCTGAGGCCGAGGGTATTGCGTTTGACCACCGGCGCGAAGGCATCTTGCACATCTACCGCGACCGCAAGGGCTTTGAGCACGCTGGACGCGTCTCGAAACTGCTGGCCGCCGGAGGTCTGGAGCGCCGGGCCGTGACGCCGCAGGAGATGTCGGCCATCGAGCCCACGCTGGCGGGTAGCTACTACGGCGGCTACTACACCGAGAGTGATTCCACCGGTGACATTCATCGGTTCACACAGGGCTTGGCGCAGGCTTGTGAGCGCCTGGGCGTGAACTGCCTGTACGGCCAGGACGTGCTGTCGGTGCGCAGCAACGGCAGCGAAGCCCGTATCGAACTGAAAGGGCCCGAGGGCGTCACAGAGCAGAGCTATGACGGCGTCGTGGTTTGTGCCGGTGTTGGCAGCCGTGCTTTGGCCAGCCAACTGGGCGACCGGGTGAATGTGTACCCCGTCAAGGGCTATTCCATCACCGTGAATTTGCTGGATGAGGCCAGCCGCCGAGCTGCACCCACGGTCAGCCTGCTGGACGACGAGACCAAGCTGGTGACCAGCCGTTTGGGTGAAGACCGCTTCAGGGTGGCAGGCACCGCCGAGTTCAATGGCGTCAACCGCGACATCCGCGCTGATCGCATCCGGCCGTTGGTGGACTGGGTGCAGCAGTGCTTCCCTGGAGTGTCTACCCGGCAGGTCGTGCCTTGGGCTGGTTTGCGTCCGATGATGCCTGACATGCATGCCGAAGGTAGGCCGTGGCCGCCAGGCCAACGTTTTCTACAACACCGGCCATGGACACTTGGGATGGACCCTCAGCGCTGCGACTGCAGACCTGCTGGGGGAACTGGTTGCAGGCGCTGCCGCGCCGTCCAGTGTGCGCTTGCCGGTGACCGCTGCGGCGGCCTGAGGCGGCCCCTTCTTCGGAGGTTGGAGGCCCGATGGGCTATTGGCTAGCTGGCAGAGTTGTCCCAGGATTCGCCAGCTCGCTTTGCCGAGCTTGACTTTCTTCAGGGCGGGGATGACCTTGCCCCTGTTTCGTGTATTTCTTAACCCACGATTCACGCGGCCTTTTTACGCTGTGCCTCGTACCAGCGTTGTTCGTACTGCATCGGGCTGAGGTAGCCCAGCGAGGAATGCAACCTGCGGTGATTGTAGAAGGCCATCCAGTCCATCACGCCCTGCCTGGCTTGCTCACGGGTAGCGAATTTGCACCCATGTACGCTGGCTGTTTTCAGCCGCCCCCAGAAGCTTTCCGTCGGTGCGTTGTCCCAGCAGTTGCCCTTCCTGCTCATCGATGAACGCATGCCCCAGTCCTTCAGTGCGCCCTGGACCTCGTGGCTGCAATACTGGCTGCCCCGGCCGCTATGGAATATCAGACCGGGTTGTGGCCGGCGACGCCACCACGCCATGGTCAGCGCGTCCTTGACCAGGCTGGCCTGCATGTGCGACTGCAGGCTCCAGCCCACCACCTGGCGGCTAAACAGGTCGATGACGGCGGCCAGATACAGCCAGCCTTCGTCGGTTTGGATGTAGGTGATGTCGCCACTCCAGAGCTGGTTGGGAGCTTCAGGGTTGAAGCGCCGCTGCAGCAGGTCAGGTGCCACCGGCAGGCTGTGGCGGCTGTCGGTGGTGACCACGAACTTGCGCTTCGTTTTGGCCTTGATGCCATGCTGCTGCATGAGCTTGCGAACCCGGTCTTTGCCCACCCGGATGCCTCGGGCCACAAGCTCCTTGTGCATGCGTGGCCAGCCGTATTTGCCCTTGACCTCGGCGTGGATGGCACGGATGTGCGCCAGCAGGGCTTCATCGCTGTGGAGTCGGCCATGACCATCCTCTCGCCGGCGCAGTCCGTTGAAGTACCCGCTGGCGCTGACCTCCAGCACCCCGCAGGACACGCTCACCGGGTAACGGTACTTCATTTGGTCAATCCAGGCGTACCTCGCAGCGTGTCCTGCGCGAAGTACGCCGCGGCTTTTTTTGCGATGTCGCGCTCCATGCGAAGGCGAGCATTCTCGGCGCGCAGCCGGGCAATCTCCATCTGCTCGGGCGAGACTTTGGTCGCCTTGTCGGCGCTGCCAACGTCGTCCAGCTCTCCCTTGGATGACAGTCGCACCCAGTTGCCCAGACTGGCCTTGGGAATGCCCAGCACCTTGGCCACCACCGCAATCGCCTGGCCAGCTCGCACCTGCCGAACAGCCTCCAGTTTGAACTCCCGCGTGTACTGCGCACGCACTTGCTTGTCACTCGTTGCTCAACTCCTTGTCGGTATTTTCAACAAGGGTCAAGAACTCCACTTTTCAGGGGCAACCTCACATGAGACTTGCCTAGGCTGCCGGGCAATAAAAAACCGCCAATGTGGCTAGGCATTGGCGGTTGCATATCGCTAGCAATGCGGCAGAGATTTATTTGCCTGCCTTCTCTGCCTTGCGCTTGGCTGCTTTCGGGTCCACCACGGCCTTGAACTTCGCACCTGCGACAAACTTAGGCACTGTGGTTGCCGGAATCTTCAGGGCGGCGCCAGTGGAAGGATTCTTGCCTGTGCGTGCTGCACGCTTCGCAGATTTGAAAGTACCAAATCCCACGAGTTGGACAGCATCGCCCTTCTTGACTGCAGTCTGAATGGTGTCGATCAGCGTTTCCAGTACGGCATTGGCGGCTGCCTTGGACAGGTCGTTCTTGGAGGCGAGGATTTCAACGAGTTCTGCGCGGTTCATAGATGCTCTGTGATTTAAAAGTGTTGAGATGCAGGTTTATAGCTCAATCTGTGTAACTTGCGTTGATGTGATCGGTTCGCTCACCCAGTCTCAGAAGACTCTTCATGCCGATCAGGTACCAACTTCTGCGATGCAAGCCGCCACAGCAAGTCTGTCTGAATCTGTTCAGTTGAAGTTCAAGCCCCCAAGGGTGCGCCACGTCAACAGTTTCATCGACTCTTCACCTCAGGAGAGGCTGCACGACCCTAGTTCGCATAGAAGTCATTGCTTGGATTTTTCTCTGGCTTCGGATGAGGCGGGGTTCAGTGTCTCGGGCAAAGTCGCTCTCTTTTGAGCCTCGGGAGAACTCGGTAAATAAAGGGGCCCGCGCTGCCCGCATCCGACCAAGGCTGCCGCACTGCCAGCAAGGACAAGCGCACTCACTAGAATTTGGGCTACTTTCAACATATGCAAATTGTAATGACTGATCTTGAATTCATGGATCTTGCAGAGAAGCTCCTGCTTGCGGTAGAGCGTAACTGCGATGACATCAATGCGGCCTCTGATGCCGATATTGATAACCAGCGATCCGGAGGAATGATCACTTTGACCTTTCCCAACCGAACCCAAATCGTGATCAATCTGCAAAAACCTCTTCACGAGATCTGGATGGCTGCTAGATCGGGCGGATACCACTATCGATATGACGGGTCTTCTTGGCAAGACACCAAAGGCGAGGGTGAATTTTTCGCTTGCTTGAGCCGAGCTGCCTCACTTCAGACCGGGATCCCTTTGACATTCGCGGCATGAGACAGCAGGGCAGGGTTGCCCCAATCCACATCGTGCTCCAGCGAATATCAATTGAACTGGACGGCGTGTTGATGCACCGACCTAGTTTTTGAAAAGCTCCAAAATACGGTTGCGCTCTTCTGCCGCCGGCTGCTGTGGCGGCGCTGCAAGAGGTGTCGTGGAAGATCCTTTGTCTTCCAAGCCCAGGCTAGGTACGCCGCTGCGTGCATATTCTTCATAGAACCAATCACCCCCAACGTTCACCACACCCGCAGGCACCTTAGGCTCAGTGACTGGCACGCCTTTGAGTGCTCTGTCCATGAAACTGATCCACACGGGTAAGCTCAGCCCCCCTCCAGTTTCGCGACTGCCCAGGTTTCGCGGTGTGTCGTATCCGATCCAGGTGACCGCCGCCACAGTGGGCTGGTACCCCGCAAACCAAGCGTCCACAGAGTCATTGGTAGTGCCTGTTTTGCCTGCCAGATCTGTACGTTTGAGCGTTGCCTGTGCTCTGGCGGCAGTTCCAGAGCGGGTCACCTCTTGCAGCAGGCTGTTCATCACAAATGCATTTCGTGCATCAATAGCCCGATTCGTCTCGTCGAGTGTCGGAGGTGTGGTTTCCGAGATAACTCGGCCTTTGTGATCTGTGACTTTAGTGATCAGCCATGGGTGCACGCGATAGCCGCCGTTAGCAAATACCGAATAAGCCGCAGCCATCTGCATAGGCGTGACCGAACCTGCGCCCAGTGCCATGGTCAGATAGGCTGGGTGCTTCTCGGCATCAAATCCAAAACGTGATACCCATTCCTGGGCCGTTTTCGGACCCACTGACTGAAGAATCCGGATGGAAATCATATTTTTAGATTTGGCCAAGCCCGTCCGCATGGTCATTGGCCCGTCATATTTGCCATCGTAGTTTTTTGGCTCCCAGGGTTGGCCTCCTGTCGTGCCGGCATCAAAAAACAGCGGGGCATCGTTGATCACCGTGGCAGGAGTAAAGCCTTTCTCCAAGGCTGCCGAATAGATGAAGGGTTTGAAACTCGACCCTGGCTGTCTCCAGGCTTGAGCGGCGTGATTGAACTTGTTTTTATCGAAGTCGAACCCCCCCACTAGAGCTTTGATGGCTCCTGAACGAGGGTCCAAGGCGACAAACGCCCCCTCGACTTCTGGCAGCTGTGTAATCTCCCAGTTCTTTGCTCCTTTTGAGATTCGTATGACAGCACCCCGACGGATTTTGATATTAGGGGCTGCTTTGTCGCTCAAGCCAGACTGCACCGGCTTCAGTCCATCGCCCGTGACCTCAATGACATCCCCGTTGGCACGTGCGACCACAACTTTTTTTGCAGTGGCTTCAAGCACCACAGCAGCAAGCACATCGCCGTTATCGGGGTGGCTGGCCAGAGCTTCGTCAATCGCATCTTCTACTTCTGGCCCCTCTCCTGATGGGAGTGCTACGAATTTCTCCGGCCCCCTGTAATGTTGCCGACGCTCGTAATCCATGATCCCACGCCGCAGAGCGGTATAGGCGGCTTCTTGGTCCCCAGCGTTGAGCGTGGTGTACACGTTAAGACCGCGTGTGTAGGCTTCGTTGCCATACTGAGCAAAGATAAGTTGCCGGGCCATCTCTGCCACGTACTCCGCGTGCACTCGCGTATTGCTCAACCCTGACCGGATTTTCAGTTCTTCCTTTTTCGCTTCAATGGCTTCCTGTTCTGTGATGAAGCCGTTCTCCTCCATGCGTTCAATGATGTACAACTGACGCGACCGGGCACGCTTAGGATTGTTGATGGGGTTGTAAGCTGAAGGGGCCTTGGGAAGGCCTGCCAGCATAGCCGCCTCCGCGATGGAGATAGATTGGAGAGGTTTGCCAAAATATGCTTCAGATGCTGCTGCGAAACCATATGCACGGTTACCAAGAAAAATCTGATTCATATATATTTCAAGAATCTGATCTTTCGTGAGCAAGTGCTCAAGCTTGAATGTGAGTAATATTTCGTAAATTTTGCGAGTAAATGTTTTTTCTGAAGATAGGTAAACATTTCTGGCAACTTGCATGGTAATCGTAGATGCGCCTTGGCTTTTGACCCTGCCAACGTTTGCCAGCCCCGCACGCACGATCCCTTTGTAGTCCACACCGCCGTGTTGGAAGAAGCGGGTGTCTTCGATGGCCAAAACTGCATCCTTCATCACCTGTGGGATGTCCTGGATCGGAGTCAAATTTCGCCTCTCTTCGCCAAACTCGCCAAGCAAGGCTCCTTCAGAAGAGAAGACGCGCAGTGGCAGCTTGGGGCGGTAGTCGGCCAAGTCCGATACGTCTGGAAGATTGGGGTAAGCGACCGCGAGAGCGATGAACACAGTCAGCGCTAAACCGACCGCCGATGCGGCCGCTAGGCCTAAGCCCCAGGTCAAAAGTTTGAGAAGAGTGCTTGCCCATTTGCGGCTGGCGCTGGACTTCGGGGTAGTTTGTGGGGCTGTGTCAAAGGGGCGGGAGGGCATATCGCTGCTCAAAACTGTTCAGAGCATTATAAAAATGCTGACAAAAATTATGCCGAGTTGAGGTAATGGGGCCCGAATGCCGTTGAAAACGGCAGAGTGGTCATGTAACTCACAGGAGACGCAAAAAACCGTCTTGTTTTGGCAACGTTGGATGGCTCGTAAGCAGGCAAAATTCTTTGCCGGAGAACTATCTTACTGATAGCATTCAAGTGAATTGTTAAGTTTTGTTGCGTTATTTATACAAATTACAGGGGGCCAATCTTGATCTCAATGGGATCTTTGTTCAGTCGTCAGGCTGCACCTCTGCTGGGTATCGACATCAGTTCGTCCAGCGTCAAGCTGGTCGAGTTGGGGAAGGACAAGGCGGGAGGCCTCGTTCTTGAACGTTGCGCTATCGAGCCCTTGGAGCGTGGCTGGATAACGGATGGCAACATCGAAAAATTCGATGAAGTTGCTGAAGCAGTGCGCCGCGTTGTCAAAAAAAGTGGCACTCGCACAAAGAACGTAGCGCTTGCCCTCCCTTCATCAGCCGTGATCACTAAGCGTATCACCTTGCCTGGGGGGATGACCGAGCAAGAACTTGAAGTGCAGGTGGAGTCAGAGGCAAATCAATATATTCCTTTCTCGCTGGATGAAGTGAGCTTGGATTTTTGCGTGATTGGTCCCAGCAAAAATTCTCCTGACGACATTGATGTGCTGATTGCAGCTTCTCGACGTGAGAAAGTTCAGGATCGACAAGGTTTGGCGGAGGCTGCAGGCCTTAAGCCTATCGTTGTTGACATTGAGTCCAATGCATCCCGCTTGGCTGCCGGGCGACTTATAGAAGCCTTGCCGGGGAAAGGCTCAAATGCCATAGTGGCCCTTTTCGAGGTGGGTGCTTTGACCACGAGCATGCAGGTGATTTCTAACGACGAGGTGCTGTACGACCGAGATCAGGCATTCGGTGGTGCCCAACTTACACAACTCATCGTCCGGCAATATGGGTTCTCCGTGGAGGAGGCTGAGACCAAGAAGCGAAACGGTGATCTGCCTGAGGACTACCAGTCCGCGGTTCTCCGCCCCTTTGTCGATAGTATGGCTCAAGAAATCGTAAGGGCTCTTCAGTTCTTTTTCACCAGTACCCCGCACAACCGTGTGGATCACATCATGCTGGCCGGAGGCTCTGCCCCTTTGCCGGGATTGACTGAGGCCGTGACTCAGCAATCTGGTTTCCCATGTAGCTCCCTGAATCCTTTTGACGGTATGGAGATTGGAAGCGGCGTGCGATTGAAGAAGATGGTGCGTGAAGCGCCTTCATATCTCACATCGTGTGGATTGGCTATGCGGAGGTTTTTGCGGTGATTTTGATTAATTTACTTCCTCACCGAGAGGTTGCCAGAAAGCGCCGCCGAGAAGCATTCCAGGCATCCTTGTTTGCCTCTTTCTTGGTAGGGTTAATCATAGCGGGTGTGATTTACTGGTGGCTGCAAATGCTGATAGCAGATCAGCAGGGGAGAAACCAGTTTTTGAGTCGGGAAATTGCTGTTTTGGAAGGGCAGATAAAGGAAATAGCCACTATCGAGGAAGAAATATCAGCGCTCATTTCTCGGCAAAAAGCTGTTGAAAATCTTCAGGCAGATAGAAATATGCCAGTTCATTTGCTGAATGAGCTGGTGCGTCAGTTGCCTGATGGGGTGTATGTATCGAATTTTAAGCAAAGCAACAATACTGTCATGATGCAGGGGGTGGCGCAGTCGAACGAGAGAGTTTCTGAGCTTCTAAGAAACCTTTCGAATAACACGCCATGGATTTCTAAGCCGGAGTTACTTGAAATTACCGCTGCGAATGTTTCTGTTGGCCCTAAAGATCAACGCCGTGTAGCTAGCTTTAAGATGCAATTCACCCTTATGCGTCCAAGTGAAGTTGCAAAAGCTTCAAGTGCTTTATCCACAAAAACTGGTGCGGCAGGGGAAAAGCAACCATGACCAGTAAAAAATCATCTTCGCGACTCAACCTAGAGGATCTGCAGATATATCTGCAGCGTCAATTCGGTGGGCTGGATGCAAAGGATCCGTCACTTTGGCCTGTTTTGCCGCGCGTTTTGTTGTATGTTGCTACCGCCTTGATCGTGGCAGTGGTTCTGTGGTTTGTGGTCTTGCAAGATTATGTGGCAGAGCTGGAGGCTGAGCGAGGCACAGAGGTGTCACTTCGTGCTGATTATCAGAAAAAACTCTTAAAAGCTGTTAGCTTGGATGCTTTGAAAAAGCAGCGTGAGCAGGTGCAGCAGTATGTTCTTCAGTTAGAGAAACAATTGCCCAGCAAGGCGGAAATGGCTGCTTTGCTCTCTGATATCAATCAAGCAGGTCTTGGGCGCAGTTTGCAGTTTGAGCTTTTCAGGCCTGGGCAGTTAGTGGTTAGAGACTATTACGCAGAATTGCCTATTGCGTTAAAAGTAACTGGCAAGTATCACGACATTGGCTCTTTTGCTGCTGATGTGGCACATCTTTCTCGCATTGTCACTCTGAATGATCTATCGATTTCTGGAAATGCCAAAGACACCAATGTGCTAGTTTTGGAGGGGACGGCTCGAACTTTTAGGTACTTAGATGGGGAAGAAATTCAGGCTCAACGAAAAGCTGGTTCCACTAAACCGGGAGCTTCCAAGTGATTGCGCCTAAATTAGTACTTATACCTCTGATTGCAGGGATGCTTTCTGCATGTGTTTCCTCTGGTGAAGATGATTTGCAGCAGTGGATGGCAAATGAGAGGGCGCAAACTAAACCTCGTGTGACTCCTATATCGGAGCCGAAAAAATTCGAACCTCAGGCGTACGTTGTGGCGTCTGAAGTGGATCCGTTTAACAGTTTGAAATTGGTTCAGGCGTTGAAACGGGACTCTTCCCAAACAGGTGCGAATGCTTCGCTCATAGCGCCGGAGCAAATCAGGCGGAAGCAGCCTTTGGAGGCGTATCCATTGGATACCATGGCAATGGTGGGAAGTCTCACCAAAGCTGGCAAGCCGACTGCTTTGTTAAAGGTTGATAATCTTCTATATCAAGTTCAAGTCGGTGATTATCTTGGGCAGAATTACGGTCGTGTAGTGAAAATAACTGAATCTGCAATTCAGTTGAGGGAAATTGTCCAGGACTCCACTGGGGATTGGACCGAGAAAATGACTTCACTCGATTTGCAAGAGGGTGCAAAAAAATGATCCTGAAAAATAATTTATTCATCAAGAATATCCAACGAGGGACTTTGGCCTTCTGTGCTGTCGCCGTTCCGTTCTTTGCAATTGCAGATCAGTCCATACGATCAGTGACTGGCTCCGTTCAGGGGGGGGCAGAGGTGCTCCGTGTAGAACTCGCCGAGCCTTTGTCTGCCTTGCCAACCGGCTTCTCCACGCAATCCCCTGCTCGCATTGCGTTGGATTTCCCTGGAGCCACGAACGGCTCCGGGCGGAGCGTGGTGGAAATTAATCAAGGCAATCTTAGGTCTGCAAACGTGGTGGAGGCAGGTGGGCGATCACGAATCGTTCTGAACCTTAAACAGCCCACATCGTACAAGGCAGAGTTGCAGGGCAACTCGTTGCTGATCATGTTAGATGCGGTGAGTTCTTCGTCTCCGAATCAGGTGCAGACCCCTGTAAAGTTTTCGGATAGCTATAACAACAATACTCTTGCAATCAAAGATATTGATTTTCGTCGTGGCGCTGATGGCTCTGGACGAGTGATCGTGGAGCTGCCTAACAATCAGATAGGTGTTGATCTTCAGCAGCAGGGTAAAGGACTGGCGGTTGAGTTTCTTCGGTCTAGCTTGCCCGAGGGCTTGCGTCGCCGGTTGGATGTGGGTGACTTTGGTACCCCCATTCAAACGGTGACCACTACTCAGCAGGGCGATAAAGTTCGGATGTTGGTTGAGCCAGTCGGTGAGTGGGAGCATAGTGCTTACCAAAGCGATAATCAGTTTGTTATTGAGGTTCGTCAGAAAAAAATCGATCTTTCAAAGCTGACTTCTGGCCCAAGCTATAGCGGAGAAAAATTGTCTTTGAACTTCCAGAACATTGAAGTTCGCTCACTTTTGCAAGTTATTGCAGACTTTACCAATTTCAATATCGTCACATCAGATACGGTAACTGGGGCGCTTACCCTTCGTTTAAAAGACGTTCCGTGGGACCAGGCTTTGCAAATCATCATGGATGCCAAGGGTCTCGGGATGCGAAAAACGGGCAGCGTGCTGTGGATCGCTCCTAAAGACGAGATAGATGATCGTACGAGGAAGGATTATCAGGCTGCTCAAGCAATTCAGAAATTGGAGCCTTTGCGGACTCAGGCATTTCAGTTGAATTATGCCAAAGCCGCTGATATGGTTAACCAACTCACCACTTCTAGCGGCTCCACCGCTGGTAGTAGTTCAAACAGGTTTCTCTCTGAGAGAGGGAGTGCGATTTCTGAACCTCGAACTAATCAAATTTTTGTCACGGATACGCCAGCAAAGCTGGAAGAGGTTCGCCAGCTTTTGAATACCTTGGATGTCGCCGTACGTCAGGTTGTAATTGAGGCTCGGATTGTTGAGGCTCGTGACACATTTGGTCGCTCTCTCGGTGTGAAGCTTGGAGGCGGAGATCTTCGCGCTCAGCGCGGTGGAGATGGCGGGTACGGCATTGGTGGGAACAATCGCATAGCATTTGGCACCAGCTACCAAAACGCAACCACTTCTACGGGTTATGGTTCTACTTTTGACACCTCGGGTACATTTGTCAATTTGCCAGCGTCATTGTCTGGCACAGAAAGTTTTGGATCTTTTGCTCTTTCCATTTTCAACTCAGCAGCTAACAGATTTTTGACGCTTGAACTCTCTGCCATGGAGGCGGAAGGGCAAGGTAAAATTGTTTCTAGCCCAAGATTGATCACTGCGGATCAAACAAAAGCTCTGATCGAGCAAGGGACTGAGTATCCCTATTCGGTTACCGCACCTAACGGAGCCACTACTATTGCTTTCAAGAAAGCTGTTTTGAAGCTCGAAGTCACACCTCAAATAACGCCAGAAGGTAATATTATCTTAGACTTGGATGTTAATAAGGACAGCCGAGGTGAAACGACAACCCAAGGTGTTGCGATTGATACAAAACATATTAAAACTCAGGTTTTGATTGAAAATGGTGGCACGGTTGTTATTGGTGGTATTTTTGAGATGGAAGAGTCAAATCAGGAAAATAAAATTCCTGTTTTGGGGGATGTGCCGGTGGTGGGCAATTTGTTCAAGAGCCGGACAAAAGAGTCTTCGAAACGTGAAATGTTGGTTTTTATTACGCCGAAGGTCATTACTGACCGTGGTCCAGTGCGGTAAATAGATTAATTGTTGGGGAAAAAATGAGAAATCTTTTCAGGATATTGACCGTGCCATTGGTGGCCGTTTTGGTGGCATGCGGTGGTGGGGGTGGTGACCCTGGCACTTCCGGCAGTGGTGGTGGCACAGGTGGTACTGCGAACAATGGGACTGTGACCGTTCAGGCGTACAGCCGTGTCACTGGCGCGGACGTGGCGGTGAATAACTTCGCGTCCTCCGATCCCACGGTGCGCGCCAGGGCGACCGTCAAAGACCCATCGGGCAATGCCATATCGAATGTCATCGTTACTTTTTCTGAAAGTGGTCCCGGCTTGCTGGCATTCATGCCGGGATCGGCGACGGCCCTCACCAATAGTGCTGGCGTTGCTGAGATCGATTTGAAGGCTGCAACCGTGACGTCGCAGGGGGCAACACAGCTTGTCGCAACGACCGCCGTGACCAGCAAAACGGGCACGGAAGTCTCTTTGGTTGGTAGGCAAAACGTGGCTATTTCTGGCGGTGTGGTACAAAATCCACAGGCAGCTGCCTCGGCCATCAATTTCACCAACGTCGCTCCCAGCGACAAATCCATCGTGATTGCAGGTGCTGGCGGTAACGGACGCTCTGAAGTAGCCCTGCTGACTTTTACCGTGGTGGACTCTAGTGGCTCACCGCTCCAGGACGTCGTGGTGGATTTCACCGCGGTGCCGGCTGACAGCGTGACCCTGAATGCCTCGTCTGGCACGACCAACGCTTCCGGTCAGGTCATTGCGACGGTGAACTCGAAGTCTTCGCCGACCTCGGTCATCATCAAGGCAGCGGTTCGTGACCGTAGCAGCATCAGCACGCAGTCCGACACGTTGACGGTCACAACCGGTGTGGCTACTCCGAGTGGTTTTGACCTTTCTGCCTCAAAGTTTAATTTGGACTACGATCTTTCCGGCGATTCGTCTAAGTTGACTGTGAGGATTGTTGATGCCAACGGTAATCCGGTCGCAGACGGCGTGCCCGTGGTTGCGCAAGCAGATTTTGGCGCTGTCGGAACATCCGGACGCGGTGGTTGCACTACCGTTAACGGTGTTTGCAGCGTGGACTACACGGTGCAGAACCCGCGCCCGACAGACGGTGAGCCCGTGACCGTTGTGTTCTCTACGCAGACGGGGCAGGGAACATTAATCAGCGATTCGATGCAGCTGTGGGTGACCTCGGTTGGTTGGCTTAACCTCTATGAAAAGGCACTTTCTGATATCGGGATTTCATATGCGGCACTTCCACCAAGTGAGGCCCTCCAGCTGTCATTGGCCGACAAAGCAACTTGTAAGTATGAAAGCGTGAGCTTGTTCCTGGGTACTGATAAAAAGTTTGCTGCGCCGACTGGCACTACTATCGCAGTGACTTCACTGAAGGAGCTTGCTACCCCGTCGGTAATAGCTGGCTCACCAACGCTGGATCGGTCCAGTGGTCGTACAGAAGTGCGATTGTCAGCCGGTGGTAAAGCGGGTAGCCCTGGCGGTAAAGACACTTGGATCTTCACGTTTACTGGAGGGCCTAGCAAGACCGTGCAAACCGTGCGATTGGATGTAGCTGCACCTAGTTGTCAGTAAGGTATAACGGTGTCTGGTATCCAACAAAAGTTTCCGCTTCCGCATTGGTTTATCTGACCTCTTTAGTTGAAATGATCCCCGCTAGCCGGGGATTATTTTTTGATGAATAAATTTCGCATGAAGCCGTTCGTATTTTTCAATGCCGAGAATGTGCGCATCCAGCTGGATGACCGTAGCTACGACATCCAAATCGGTCAAAATCTGCTGCAGGGTCTGAGCGGTGATGGGGCAGTGCCAGCAGGCACGGCTGCTTTGGTTGTGACTAACGAAACGGTGCAGCCCCTTTACGGTTCAAGGTTGGTCGTGGCACTGAAGCAACGCTATCCAGTCGTGCACACGGTGACGCTGCCAGACGGCGAAGAGCACAAAAACTGGCAAACCCTGAACCTGATCTTCGACGCCCTGCTGCAGCACGGCTGCGACCGCAAGACCGTGTTGTTCGCCCTGGGCGGCGGCGTGGTCGGTGACATGACGGGCTTCGCCGCTGCCAGCTATATGCGCGGTGTGCCGTTTGTGCAGGTGCCGACCACGCTGCTGGCGCAGGTCGATTCGTCGGTGGGCGGCAAAACGGCCATCAACCACCCGCTGGGCAAGAACATGATTGGCGCGTTCTACCAGCCGCAGCTGGTGGTGTGTGACTTGGCCACGCTCGATACGTTGCCTGCGCGCGAGCTTTCTGCCGGCCTGGCTGAGGTCATCAAATACGGGCCGATTGCCGACATGGACTTCATGGGCTGGCTGGAAGAGCACATGGATTCGCTTTTGGCGCGCGACCGCACGGCGCTGGCGCATGCGGTGCGGCGCAGCTGCGAGATCAAGGCCTGGGTGGTGGGGCAGGACGAGCGCGAGGCCGGACTTCGCGCCATTTTGAATTTTGGTCACACCTTTGGCCACGCCATAGAGGCCGGCATGGGTTATGGCGCCTGGCTACATGGTGAGGGTGTGGGTGCAGGCATGGTGATGGCGGCCGAGCTGTCGCACCGGCTGGGCTTGGTAGATGATGCGTTTGTGGCGCGCTTGAAGGTGCTGGTGCAGCGTGCCGGACTGCCCCTGCGTGGCGCGGTGCTGGATGCTGCCGACAATGCTGGTCGCTATCTGGAACTGATGCGCGTGGACAAGAAGGCGGAGGCGGGCGAAATCCGTTTTGTGCTGATTGACGGGCCGGGCCGGGCCTGCGTGCGTGCCGCGCCCGATGCGCTGGTGCGTGAAGTGATTGATGCCTGTTGCGCTTGATTGCTATTAATTTGATAGCTTCTAGCGCTTATCTGATAAGCGCTAGAGGTCGTTTTAATGCGAAGCCATGAATCTTGCCCCGTTTGCCTGTCATCCTGCCAACAGCAAAGGGCGCCTGCACCCTGAGGTGGCCGCTCCGACCCGCACGGACTACCAGAGGGATCGCGACCGCATCGTTCACTCCACCGCGTTCCGGCGCCTTGTCTACAAGACGCAGGTGTTCCTGAACCATGAAGGTGACCTTTTTCGTACGCGGTTGACGCATTCCCTGGAGGTTGCCCAGCTGGGGCGTTCCATTGCCCGGGCGCTTCAGATCAATGAGGATTTGGTGGAGGCCATCTCGCTGGCGCATGATTTGGGGCATACCCCGTTTGGTCATGCGGGGCAGGATGCGCTCAACGAATGCATGAAGCCTTTTGGTGGGTTTGAGCACAACCTGCAGAGTTTGCGGGTGGTCGATAGCCTGGAAGAGAGATACCCCGCCTACGATGGCCTCAATCTCACGTTTGAAACCCGGGAGGGCATCCTCAAGCATTGCTCTTTGCAAAATGCGCAGCGCCTGGAAGGGCAAGAGCCGAATGGCGTGGGATGGCGGTTTTTGCACAAGCAGCAACCGAGCCTGGAAGCCCAGCTGTGCAACTTGGCTGACGAAATTGCCTACAACGCGCACGATATTGACGATGGTGTGCGCTCGGGGCTTTTGACTTTGGATCAGCTGGACGATGTGCCGCTGTTTGCGCGCTTTCGTGACGAAGCGACCACAGAACATCCGCATTTGCTGGGCCAAGGCATGCAGCGCCGCTGTTTGCATGAATCCATCCGTCGAATGCTCAGCGCGCAGGTTTACGATGTGATAGATGCGACGCGTGAGGCGATCAATGAATACCGGCCGACCGACGTGGAGTCGGTGCGTGCATTGCCGGTTCTGGTGCGTTTCAGTCCATTGATGCGTGAGCAGTCTCTAGAGCTCAAGCGGTTTTTGTTCCGTTCCCTGTACCGTCACCCCCAGGTGATGGAGATGACGGGAAATGCGAAGCGGATTGTGCGAGATTTGTTTGCCATTTACGTGCACAGTCCGGCTGAGATGAAGCCAGCCTTCGCATGGAAGGCGCAGCAGGGTGACGACACGGTGCGCGCAGTGACAGTGGCTGACTTCATCGCCGGAATGACAGACAGGTTCGCCATCCGCGAACACGAGCGTCTGTCGGGTGAGCGTTTGATGGCTTGATGGAGCGTAGCCGAGCGGTCAAGGCGGCCCGGCGCCTACAATTTGCGCCTTCGCGTGTCGCGACCCCTCACCCTGCGTGCCTGATGCCATCTTCCCCACATTCCTCTTTGACCGAAACCAGCCCTTTACCCAACGGCATCCGTGAAGACGTGGTGCTGCAAGACACCGTGCGATGGCTGGAGCGCGCGGTCATCGGCCTCAATCTATGCCCGTTTGCCAAAGGCGTGCACGTCAAAGGGCAGGTGCATTACGTGGTCAGCCCGGCGGCAGGGTCGCAGGCGTTGCTGGGCGATTTGCGACGCGAGCTCTTGGCGCTGAACGCGATCTCTGCCGAAGAGCGCGATACGACATTGCTGATCGCGCCTGCGTGCATGCAAGACTTCCTGGATTTCAATGACTTCACCGCGTTGGCCGATGATTTGATTGAAGAACTGGAGCTTGACGGCATCTTGCAGGTGGCTTTTTTCCACCCCCAGTTCCAGTTTGCTGGCACGCAGGCAGACGACGTTTCCAATTGCACCAACCGCACGCCGTATCCCACCTTGCATTTGTTGCGTGAAGAAAGCATCGACCGTGCTGTAGCGGTTTTCCCCGAGGCTGATGCCATTTTTGAGAGAAACATTGAAGTGCTGGAAGGCCTGGGGCCGCAGGGGTGGGCGGACCTGGATGTAGGGCCCAGGTGCCCTATGCATGCGCAGCCTTCAGTGAACGGCCAGGGGGAACATGCATGAATGCTCCACGCCAAGCGAACCGTCAGGGAATGAAAACGGGAAAGCCGACCTCTCATGTAACGGCGAAGGAGCGCGGCGCTGATGCTGCGGTGATGCAGGAACTGCGTCCTGGTCAATCCATTGAGCTGCTGCAGGAACTGCACATCCTGACCAGAGAAGGAAAGCTGAACCAGGACTCTCGCCGCAAGCTCAAGCAGGTGTACCACCTGTTCAATTTCATTGAGCCTTTGCTGCAAGACTTCTCGGCGGAGGGGCGCAGCCCTACGCTGGCGGACCATGGAGCGGGCAAGTCGTACCTGGGGTTCATTCTGTACGACCTGTACTTCAAGGCGCTGGGTCGTGGTCATATCTATGGCATTGAAACGCGCGCCGAACTGGTCGAGCGATCACGGTTATTGGCGGCGCGCCTAGGTTTTGGCCGCATGTCATTTCTCAATCTATCGGTGGCCGAGTCGATGGATGCGGCCGAGTTGCCCGCCCAGATTGATGTGGTCACTGCCTTGCATGCCTGCGATACCGCGACCGATGACGCCATTGCCTTCGGCCTTCAGAAGCAGGCCAGGGCCATGGTGCTGGTGCCTTGCTGCCAGGCTGAAATGGCGGCCTGCTTGCGGCGTGACAAAGCTTTGCAGCTGGGGCGCACACCGCTGGCCGAGTTGTGGCGCCACCCACTGCACACCCGGGAGTTGGGCAGTCAGGTGACCAACGTGTTGCGCTGCCTCTATCTGGAGGCGCAGGGTTACCAAGTCACGGTGACCGAGCTGGTGGGGTGGGAGCACAGCATGAAGAACGAGCTGATCATTGCGCGCTACACCGGCCAGAAAAAGCGCAGCGCGGCCGAGCGCCTGCGCGCGATCCTGCAGGAGTTCGGGCTGGAGCAGTCGCTGGCGGCGCGCTTTGGGGTGGCCACAGACGCGGAGTGAGCTGCCGCGGAGCGGCCGTCCGGACCGTCCCGCCTCTGACGCCGAGCTTGTGCCTCCTTGGAATGAAATCGGCCTGTAGCGATTGCTGAAAAAGCGCATGCAGCTATCTTTGTCATAGCGAACGCAGCGTTCGGTGGTGTGCGAGCCATTCGTGATGCAGAGCGGTGGATCGCCCGCTGCGTGCTGCTACCGTTCTTCTGGCAACTGGCAACTGGCAACTGGCAACTGGCAACTGGCAACTGGCAACCGGCAACCGGCAACCGGCCGTAAGCAAGCTACGCCCACACGCAGGCTTGTTCAACGATTGGCTTCGCCTGCCGATGGCGCGCGGTCGGTAGCGTCCGACCGGCACCGCACCACGCCGTACCTGCGCATAGTGCGGCATCGTTTCGGCGGCGACGGCCTCGCGTCTTGGCCGAAGGACCAAGGCGTCCATGGCCGTGGTGGCGGGCACCCTACCGGCCTGTGCGGCGGAGTCGGATCGACGTTCCCCATCTTTCTGGCTACAGCACGGATACCGCCGGTGGCCGGGCGAGCGCCTCGCGGAGCATGCCACCACCGCCCGTCGCTGCACCCCTCCTTCTTCCTCCGAGTGCGCATGGCAACGCACGCAGCGTTGATGCCAAATCGGCCTCCAGCGCTTATTTGATAAGCGCCAGCAGCTCTTGATTCAGTAGCAAAGCTGCGGCAAAGCCCTGCACGCAGATCCCTCTGCTGCGCCGCCAAGCCGCACGCCGAACGCATCCCGAGCGCGGTCGCCCGCGTCACACCCCTGTCATGTGCACTTCCTAGAGTCCCTCAGGTCTTCAACCCAAAGCGAGCGCCCATCCAGTGCTTCGCAACGACTCCAGAGGAAAATCTGATGAAACACAAAGTGTGGTGCGCCGCATTGGCTGGCGCTTCGATGCTGATGACCGCCTGTGGCGGCAACGACGGTCCGGCGGTGCCGACCAAGAACGTGTTGTTCTTCCTGGGCGATGGCATGGGCATCACCACCATGACGGCGGCGCGCATCTACCAGGTGGGTGAAGACGGTGAACTCACCATGGACCAGCTGCCCGAAACGGCCTTCGTGCACACCTACTCGGCCGACGGCCAGGTGACGGACAGCGCGCCCTCCATGGCCGCCTACATGACCGGCGTGAAGATGAACAACGAGGTCATCTCCATGTCGCCCGAGACCCGCGCCACCGGCGCCGACGGCAAGCCCTACCACGTCAAGTACGACAGCACCTGCCCTGCCAGCGGCAACGGCACGGCGGTGGAAACGCTGCTGGAGCAAATGAAGGCCGCCGGCTACGGCACCGGCGTGGTAACGACCACGCGCATCACCCACGCCACGCCCGCCACCACCTATGCGCACGTGTGCCACCGCGACGCCGAGAACACCATCGCCGCGGCCCTGGTGCCCGGCGGCGCGGGCTACAACGCCAAGCTGGGCGACGGCATCGACGTGGTCTTCGGCGGCGGCACGAACTACTTCACGCCCGTGGAGAGCGGCGGCCGGCGCAACGACAAGCGCGACCTGATCGCCGAGCTGAAGACGGCCAAGTACAGCTTCGCCGCCGACAAGGCCGCGTTCGACAAGCTGCCCGTGGACGGCAGCACCAAGATCGCTGGCCTGTTCACCAAGGACCACATGGCCTACGACCTGGACCGCGACGGCGCCAAGGAGCCCAGCCTGTCCGAAATGACCGGCAAGGCCATCGACGCGCTGGCCGCGAAAAAGAAGGGCTTTTTCCTGATGGTGGAAGGCGGGCGCATCGACCACGCGCTGCACGCCACCAACGCGCGCCGCGCGCTGCAGGACACCGTGGCCTTCGACAACGCCATCAAGACCGCGCTGACAAAGATGCAAGCCATCGACCCCGGGCTGAAGAACACGCTGGTCGTCGTCACCGCCGACCACGACCACACGCTGCAGATGAACGGCTACGCCAAGATCACCGGCAAGACCGCGCCCGGCAACCCCGGCGTGCTGGGCCTGGTGAAGGACTACGTCAAGGGCGCGCCCTCGAAGGATGTCGATGGCAACCCCTACACCGTGCTGGGCTTCGGCAACGGCCCGGGCTACAAGCCCGTGCGCGGCCCGATCAGCGATGCCGAGCTGGAGAGCATCGACTACCTGCAGGAAGCCGTGGTGCCCATGCCCTCGGGCGGCGAGACGCACGGCGGCGGCGACGTGTTCCTGGGCGCCACCGGCCTGGGCGCGGACAACTTCAGCGGCGTGCTGACCAACCACGAGGTGTTCGGCCTCATCAAGAAGTCCCTCGGCCTGTAAGCCAGCGCCAGCACAACACAAGGAATCCACACATGAACTCCGCAATCCGCAAGACCGCGCTGGCCGTGGCACTGCTGGCATCGGGCGCGGCCCAGGCCGCCGGCGAGGCCAAGAACGTCATCTTCTTCCTGGGCGACGGCATGGGCCCGGTCACCGTCACGGCCGCGCGCATCTACAAGGGCGAGAAGGAAATCGCCGCCGGCAACCCCGCCAAGCTGCCCACCAGCGAACGCGCCAAGCTCGCCATGCAGACGCTGCCCTACGCCGCGCGCATCAAGACCTTCTCGCGCGACGCGCAGACCACCGACAGCGCGCCCTCCATGGCCGCCTACATGACCGGCGTGAAGATGAACAACGAGGTCATCTCCATGTCCGCCGAAACCTCGGCCTACGCGCCCGACGGCTCGCAGTACATCAAGGGCGAGGACACCGCCTGCCCCGCCAGCAACGGCACGCCCGCCGTCACGCTGCTGGAACTGTCGAAGGCCAAGGGCCGCGCGGTGGGCGCGGTCTCGACCACGCGCGTCGTCCACGCCACGCCGGCCACCACCTACGCCCACATCTGCAACCGCAATGCCTACAACACCATCGCCGAGCAGTCCGTGACTGCGGGCCTCGACGTGCTCATGGGCGGCGGCCAGCGCAACTACCTGCCCAAGGCAGCCAATCCGTCCAGCAAGCGCACGGACACGCGCAACCTGGTGCAGGAAATGCAGGGCAACGGCTACACCTACGTGAGCAAGGGCAGCGAACTGGCCGCGCTGGACACCAGCAAGGTCACCCGGCTGCTGGGCCTGTTCTCGCAGAGCGAGATGGCCTACGAGCTCGACCGCGTGAACCAGAAGCTGGACCAGCCCAGCCTGTCCGACATGGCCACCAAGGCGCTCGACGTGCTGAGCCGCAATGACAAGGGCTTCTTCCTGATGGTCGAGGGCGGCCGCATCGACCACGCCCTGCACGGCACCAACGCCAAGCGCGCGCTGGAAGACACGCTGGCCTTCGACAAGGCCATCGAGAACGTGCGCGCCTACATGGAGAAGAAGGACCCCGGCCTGAAGAACACGCTGATCGTGGTGACGGCCGACCATGACCACGCCATCGCCTTCAACGGCTACACCAAGATCGGCTCGCCGATTCTCGGCAAGGCCATCGACTACCAGACCGGCAAGCCCGCCCTGGCCGCCGACGGCAAGCCCTACACCACGCTGGTGTTCGGCAACGGCGGCCGCCCCAACGCCACCGCCAGCAGCCAGGTGAACGCCGAAGACGGCAACAAGCCCTGGGTGGCCCCGGTGCGTGGCGCCAGCCGCGACGACCTGACCGCCGTGGACACCACGCAGGACAACTTCCTGCAGGAAGTGGGCATCAACCTGGGTACGCCGGGCTCCGAAACCCACGGCGGCGGCGATGTGATGCTGTTTGCCGGCGGCGCTGGCGCCAAGATCTTCAAGGGCACGGTGGACAACACCCGCGTGTTCTCGAAGGTGAAGGAAGCGGCCGGCCTGTGACCGCACTGCGGGCCGTTTCACCGGTCCGCGGGGCCACTCCATGCGGGGTGGCCCCGTTTCGTCTTTTCTGCTTCGGGCCGCGCCTGCACCCTGCCGGCACGGCCCTGACTGTTTTTCTGAGGTGTTCCATGGTTTCCTCCTTCCTTCGCGCGCCTGTGGCTGCGGCCGTCCTGCTGCTGGCCGGTGGCCTGGGCGCGCTGGCGCCCACCCTGGTCCATGCCGCGGGGCGCACGCCCGGCGTGCTGTCCGTGCAGGACGATGCGCCCGCCGCCCGGCCCAGCACGCCTGCCAGCGTGGCGGCCACCACCGCCGCCGTGGCGGCCGCGCCGGCGCTGAACCTGCGCGTGAGCTACTTCACGCGCAGCATCGGCAACGACGGTGTGCAGCGCGACACGCGCCACACCAACCGACTGGTGCGCCAGCCCGGCACCGTGTGGACCGAACGCGAACTGCCCGCGGCGCTGAGCGAGAGCGTCACCCACGGCCACGCCCATTCGCACGGCCCGCACGCCGGCCATGCGCACGACGAAGCCCAGGGCGCGCCGCTGCGCGTGTCGCGCGCGGCGGACGGCACCGAGCGCGTCGAGGTCATCCTGAGCGAAACGCGCCGCGTGATCGAGGTGGACCGTGCGCACCACGGCAACGTGGGCTACGGCGGTTCGTGGGACGCGTCGTACTGGATCGTGCCGCCCGCCACGCTGCAGGGCATGCAGACCGTGGGCGCCCCCAAGGCCGGCGTGCAGCGCTACCGCCGCGTGCAGGGCGAGCGCACCACCACCGTGGACTGGGACGTGGCCGGCCAGTACCCGCGCACCATCGAGCGCCGTGACGCGCACGGCACCGACATCACCCGCGTGACCGTCGAGCGCCTGCCGCTGCCAGCCGTGATGCCGTGGAAGGCGAGCGAGGCGTTCGGGCGCGGGGACTATTCGGATCTGCTGGACTGAGGGCAGGGCTGCGCGAAGGATGCCCTAGCGCCGTGAGGGGCGCATGGTGTGGCGCGGCCTGCGGGCGGCGTGGTGCCGACTGCGCCCCCCCCGCGCTGGACTGTGGCCGACGTCGCAGCGGCCGGCCGGGCGGCTGCCGTGGCGTTGACCCGCGCGCGTTGCAACGACAGCCGCGGTGGCGTTGAGGTTTGATGGTGTTTTATGCCGCTAGCGCTTGGTGTACTTGCGTTAATCGCTATTGAATAAATAGCAATCCGCTGGTATTCACGAGCGATTTTGGTGGGCGAAACACGAAGGCACGCACTCTGCGGTTTTCAGCGCGGTAGAGGCGTCAAGCGCTTTTCCCGCTGCGCTGTTTGCTATCTATCTCATAGCGTATCTTGCCGCCTGGTTCCAGGAACCGCGGCCTGCCTGGCGCACCGCACCGGCGCCCGCTCCGCTACCATGGCGCCGCCACCCTCTGTCGCAACTTCCATGGCCCGCCTGCCCCGTCTGACCCTTCCCGGCACCGTCCACCACGTCATCCAGCGTGGCAACAACCGCCAGCCGATCTTTGTCGATACGGTGGACTACGAGGCCATGCTGGGCCTGCTGGCCGAACAGTCGCGGCGCCACGCCGTGGCCGTGCACGCCTACGTGCTGATGGACAACCACCTGCACCTGCTGGCCACGCCGCAGACGGCCGAGGGTCTGCCGCAAATGATGCAGGCCGTGGGCCGCAGCTACGTGCGCGGCTTCAACCTGCGGCATGGCCGGTCGGGCACGCTGTGGGAGGGGCGCTACCGCTCCACCGTGCTGCAGGCCGAGCGCTACCTGCTGCAGGCCATGGCCTACCTCGACCTGAACCCGGTGCGCGCTGGCCGCGTGGCGCAGCCGGCCGACTATCCCTGGTCCAGCTACGCGCAGTGCGTGGGCCTGCGGGTGGACAAGCTCATCACGCCGCACGCCCTGTACTGGGCGCTGGACAACACGCCGTTCGCCCGCGAGGCCGCCTACAGCGCGCTGGTGCAGGCCGGCATCAGCGGCGCCGAACAGCAGGCGCTGACCGATGCCGCGCTGTCCGGCTGGGCCCTGGGCGATGCAGATTTTCTCGCGCAGCTGCAGCAACGCACCGAGCGCCGCGTGACCAAAGGGCGGGCAGGGCGGCCCTCGCGCATCCCCGAAGTTCAAACCGAATAGGCCGATAGCGCTTGTCCAGTAAGCGATAATTGCTATCCTAATTGATATGTCCCTAATTTAATTAATTGAGATTTATTCTCATTAATAAATGGTATCTGACCCCATTTAAAGTGCTTGCCAGAATTTGCTGCATTGCACTAATCTTGCGTTCCCTGCGAACAATTCCACGAGGAGTGCGCCATGACCACGGCTGCCGAGATCCAGCATCTGCAACAACACGGTTTGTATTCATCGGGTAACGAACACGACGCCTGCGGCCTCGGGTTTGTCGCCCACATCAAAGGCATCAAGCGCCACGACATCGTGACGCAGGCCTTGAAGATCCTGGAAAACATCGACCACCGTGGTGCGGTGGGTGCCGACCCGCTGATGGGTGACGGTGCCGGTATCCTCATCCAGATCCCTGACGCGCTGTACCGCGAAGAGATGGCCAAGCAGGGTGTGACCTTGCCTGCGGCTGGCGAATACGGCGTGGGCATGATCTTTTTGCCCAAGGAGCACGCATCCCGTCTGGCCTGCGAGCAGGAGATGGAGCGCGCCATCAAGGCCGAAGGCCAGGTGCTGTTGGGCTGGCGCGATGTGCCGGTGAATGTGGACATGCCCATGTCCCCCACCGTGCGCAAGAAGGAGCCTATCCTGCGCCAGGTGTTCATCGGCCGTGGCAACGACGTGATCGTGCAGGACGCGCTGGAGCGCAAGCTGTACGTGATCCGCAAGACGGCCAGCGCCAATATCCAGGCGCTCAAGCTCAAGCACAGCAAGGAATACTACGTTCCGTCCATGTCCAGCCGCACCGTGGTCTACAAGGGCCTGCTGCTGGCCGACCAGGTGGGCAAGTACTACCTCGACCTACAGGACGAGCGCTGCGTTTCGGCCATCGGCCTGGTGCACCAACGCTTCTCGACCAACACCTTCCCTGAGTGGCCACTGGCCCACCCGTACCGTTACGTGGCGCACAACGGTGAAATCAACACCGTCAAGGGCAACTACAACTGGATGAAGGCGCGCGAAGGCGTGATGGCTTCGCCCGTGCTGGCGGCAGACCTGCAAAAGCTCTACCCCATCAGCTTCGCCGACCAGTCCGACACGGCGACGTTCGACAACTGCCTCGAACTGCTGACCATGGCGGGCTACCCCATCAGCCAGGCCGTGATGATGATGATCCCAGAACCCTGGGAGCAGCACACCACCATGGACGAGCGCCGCCGCGCTTTCTATGAATATCACGCTGCCATGCTAGAGCCCTGGGACGGCCCGGCTTCCATCGTGTTCACCGACGGCCGCCAGATTGGCGCCACGCTGGACCGCAATGGCCTGCGCCCCTCGCGCTACTGCATCACCGATGATGACCTCGTCATCATGGGCTCCGAGTCCGGCGTGCTGCCCATCCCCGAGAACAAGATCGTGCGCAAGTGGCGCTTGCAGCCCGGCAAGATGTTCCTGATCGACCTGGAACAAGGCCGCATGATCGATGACGATGAGCTCAAGGCCAACATCGTCAACACCAAGCCCTACAAGCAGTGGATCGAGAACCTGCGCATCAAGCTCGACAGCATTGAAACGGGCGCCTCCGCCGTGGCTCCTCAAGCTGCTGACCTGCCGTTGCTGGACCGCCAGCAGGCCTTCGGCTACACGCAGGAAGACATCAAGTTCCTGATGGCTCCCATGGCCAAGAATGGCGAGGAAGGCATTGGCTCCATGGGCAACGACAGCCCGCTGGCCGTGCTTTCGGGCAAGAACAAGCCGCTGTACAACTACTTCAAGCAGTTGTTCGCCCAGGTGACGAACCCGCCGATCGACCCGATCCGCGAAGCGATCGTGATGTCGCTCAACAGCTTCATCGGGCCCAAGCCCAACCTGCTGGACATCAACCAGGTCAACCCGCCCATGCGCCTCGAAGTCAGCCAGCCTGTGCTGAACTTTGCCGACATGGCCAAGCTGCGCGACATTGAACGCCACACCCACGGCAAGTTCAAGAGCGTGACCATCGACATCACCTACCCCTTGAGCTGGGGACGTGAGGGCGTGGAAGCTAAGCTGGCGTCGCTGTGCGCGCAAGCCGTGGACGCCATCAAGGGCGGTGCCAACATCCTCATCATCAGCGACCGAGCCGTGAGCGCCACGCAAGTGGCCATCCCCGCGCTGCTGGCGTTGTCTGCCATCCACCAGCATCTGGTGGTTGCAGGCCTGCGCACCACTGCCGGTCTGGTGGTTGAAACCGGTACGGCCCGCGAAGTGCACCACTTCGCCGTGTTGGCCGGCTACGGCGCCGAGGCCGTGCACCCCTATCTGGCCATGGAAACCCTGGCCGATATGCACAAAGACCTGGGTGGCGACCTGTCTGCCGACAAGGCCATCTACAACTACGTCAAGGCGATCGGCAAGGGCCTGTCCAAGATCATGTCCAAGATGGGCGTGAGCACGTACATGAGCTACTGCGGTGCGCAATTGTTCGAGGCCATCGGTCTGAACACGGAAACCGTCAGCAAGTACTTCACCGGCACCGCCAGCCGCGTGGAAGGCATTGGCGTGTTCGAAATCGCCGAAGAAGCCATTCGCATGCACAAGGCCGCGTTTGGTGACGACCCTGTGCTCGAAACCATGCTGGACGCGGGTGGTGAATACGCCTGGCGCGCCCGTGGCGAAGACCACATGTGGACGCCGGACGCGATTGCCAAGCTGCAGCACAGCACGCGTGCCAACAACTGGAACACGTACAAGGAATACGCCCAGATCATCAACGACCAGAGCAAGCGCCACATGACGCTGCGCGGCCTGTTCGAGTTCAAGATTGACCCCGCGAAGGCGATCTCGATTGACGAAGTCGAGCCCGCCAAGGAAATCGTCAAGCGCTTTGCCACCGGTGCCATGTCGCTGGGTTCCATTTCGACGGAAGCCCACGCCACCCTGGCCGTGGCCATGAACCGCATTGGCGGCAAGAGCAACACGGGTGAGGGCGGTGAGGACGAGCGCCGCTATCGCAACGAGCTCAAAGGCATTCCAATCAAGAAGGGCGACACGCTCAAGAGCGTGATTGGCGCCGAGAACGTGGAGGTGGATCTGCCGTTGCTGGACGGCGACTCGCTGCGCAGCCGCATCAAGCAGGTGGCTTCGGGCCGCTTTGGCGTGACGGCAGAATACCTGTCGTCGGCCGATCAGATCCAGATCAAGATGGCCCAGGGCGCCAAGCCCGGCGAAGGTGGTCAGCTGCCCGGCGGCAAGGTGTCCACCTATATCGGCAAGTTGCGCCACAGCGTGCCCGGTGTGGGCCTGATCTCGCCCCCACCGCACCACGACATCTACTCCATCGAGGACTTGGCCCAGCTGATCCACGACCTGAAGAACGTGGCACCGCACGCAGGCATCAGCGTCAAGCTGGTGTCCGAAGTGGGCGTGGGCACCATTGCTGCTGGCGTGGCCAAGTGCAAGAGCGACCACGTGGTGATCGCAGGGCACGATGGCGGCACGGGCGCATCGCCCTGGTCGTCCATCAAGCACGCGGGCGGCCCGTGGGAAATCGGCCTGGCCGAAACCCAGCAGACCCTGGTGCTCAACCGCCTGCGCGGCCGTATCCGCGTGCAGGCCGACGGCCAGATGAAGACCGGCCGTGACGTCGCCATCGGCGCGCTGCTGGGCGCGGATGAATTCGGCTTCGCCACCGCTCCGCTGGTGGTGGAAGGCTGCATCATGATGCGCAAGTGCCACCTTAACACCTGCCCCGTGGGCGTGGCCACGCAAGACCCCGAGCTGCGCAAGAAGTTCTCGGGCAAGCCAGAGCATGTGGTGAACTACTTCTTCTTCATCGCGGAAGAAGTGCGCCAGATCATGGCCCAGCTGGGTATCCGTAAGTTCGACGACATGATCGGCCGCACCGATCTGCTGGACATGCGCAACGGTATCGAGCACTGGAAGGCACGCGGCCTGGACTTCAGCCGTCTGTTTGCCCAGCCCAATGTGCCCGCCGATGTGCCGCGCTTCCATGTGGACGTGCAAGACCACAACATCGAGCACACGCTGGACCGCAAGCTCATCGAGCGCAGCCAGCCCGCCATCCAAAAGGGCGAGCGCGTGCAGTTCATCGAAGTGGCGCGCAACGTCAACCGCTCGGTCGGCGCGATGCTCTCGGGCGCTGTGACCCGCGTGCACCCTGAAGGCCTGCCGGATGACACCATCCGCATCCAGCTCGAAGGCACGGGTGGTCAGTCGTTTGGCGCGTTCCTCACACGCGGCATCACGCTGTATTTGATTGGCGATGCCAACGACTACACAGGCAAGGGCCTGTCGGGCGGCCGCGTCATCGTGCGCCCCAGCATTGACTTCCGTGGCGACGCGGTGCGCAACACCATCGTGGGCAACACCGTCATGTACGGTGCGACCACGGGTGAAGCCTTCTTCAGCGGTGTGGCGGGCGAGCGTTTTGCCGTGCGTCTGTCGGGTGCCACTGCCGTTGTGGAAGGCACGGGCGACCACGGTTGCGAATACATGACTGGCGGCACCGTGGTGGTGCTGGGCAAGACGGGCCGCAACTTTGCGGCGGGTATGAGCGGCGGCGTGGCGTACGTGTACGACGAAGACGGTTTGTTCGAGTCGCGCTGCAACATGTCGATGGTCGCGCTGGAACGCATCCTGCCTTCTGCTGAGCAAGAAGCCACCGTGCCCCGCTCGATCTGGCACAACGGCCAGACCGATGAAGCCCAGCTCAAGAAGCTGCTGGAAGACCACAACCGCTGGACGGGCAGCAAGCGCGCCCGCGAGCTGCTGGACAACTGGGCCGCTTCGCGCGCCAAATTCGTCAAGGTGTTCCCCACCGAGTACAAGCGCGCGCTGGCTGAGATTTATGAACGGAAAGTGCTGGAGGAGTCCGCTACACCAGCGGTAGCTGCTACTAAAAAAGAAGCAGTACCCGCCAAATAAGGTGACCCCGCAGACCTTCGCACCACATTCATAGACAAGGACACTCCGTCATGGGAAAAACTACTGGCTTCATGGAATACGAGCGCATCGAAGAGGGCTACAAGCCCGTCGGTGAGCGACTCAAGCACTACAAGGAATTCGTCATTGGTCTGGACGCAGACCAGGCGAAGATCCAGGGCGCGCGCTGCATGGACTGCGGCACGCCGTTCTGCAGCAACGGCTGCCCGGTCAACAACATCATCCCGGACTTCAACGACCTCGTGTACCAGCAAGACTGGAAGAGCGCGATTGCCGTCCTGCACAGCACCAACAACTTCCCCGAGTTCACCGGCCGCATCTGCCCCGCGCCTTGCGAAGCGGCTTGCGTGCTGAATGTGAACAACGACCCCGTGGGCATCAAGTCCATCGAGCACGCCATCATCGACCGCGCCTGGGCGGAAGGCTGGGTGCAGCCGCGCCCTGCCAAGCACAAGACAGGCAAGAAGGTGGCCGTGGTGGGCGCAGGCCCTGCCGGCATGGCGGCAGCCCAGCAACTGGCCCGCGCGGGCCACGATGTGACGGTGTTTGAAAAGAACGACCGCGTGGGTGGCCTGCTGCGCTACGGCATTCCTGACTTCAAGATGGAAAAGTCGCACATCGACCGCCGTGTGGAGCAGATGAAGGCCGAGGGGGTGGTCTTCCGCACCGGTGTGGTGGTGGGCGCAGCCAAGGACCCGCTGGGCAAGGGCTCCAAGGTCACCAACCTGGCCAAGGAAACCATCACGCCGGAAGAACTGCAAAAAGAGTTTGACGCCGTGCTGCTGACCGGTGGCGCCGAGCAATCGCGCGACCTGCCCGTGCCCGGCCGAGACCTCGATGGCGTGCACTTCGCGATGGAATTTTTGCCCCAGCAAAACCGCGTGAACGCTGGCGACAAGGTCAAGGGCCAGCTGCGTGCCGATGGCAAGCACGTCATCGTGATCGGTGGCGGCGACACCGGCTCTGACTGCGTGGGCACCAGCAACCGCCATGGTGCGGCCAGCGTGACCCAGTTCGAGCTGATGCCCATGCCCCCCGAGCAGGAGAACAAGCCACTGGTCTGGCCCTACTGGCCCTACAAGCTGCGCACCTCTTCTAGCCACGAAGAGGGTTGCGAGCGTGAATTTGCCATCTCCACCAAGGAGTTCATGGGCGACAAGGGCAAGGTCACCGGTCTCAAGACCGTGCAGGTCGAGTTCAAGGACGGCAAGTTCGTTGAAGTGCCCGGCACCGAAAAGGTCTTCAAGGCCGACCTGGTGCTGCTGGCCATGGGCTTTGTGAGCCCGGTGGCGACGGTGCTCGATGCCTTTGGCGTGGAAAAAGACGCCCGCGGCAACGCCCGCGCCACGACCGATTTTGACGGCGGCTACGCTACCAACGTGCCCAAGGTGTTCGCTGCGGGCGACATCCGCCGCGGGCAGTCGCTGGTGGTGTGGGCCATTCGCGAAGGCCGCCAGGCTGCCCGCTCGGTGGACGAGTTCCTGATGGGGTACTCCGACCTGCCACGCTGAGCGAAGGCGCTGCGCCGCCGCTCACCATGCCAAGCGCCCTGCGGGGCGCTTTTTCGTTGCTCCTGTTTTAATAGCTGGTCGCGCTTATTGAGTGGGCGCTGGAGGCTGTTTTGGTATGAAGTGCCGAGGCGCCGCTCAGGTTTGCAGGTGCCCGGCTGGACGTCATAAGAACAGGTTCTAAGGGACAATCATGGGTTCTGCGCCACGGCCGCGATTGCGTGCCGTGTTTTATTTTTGTGTTTTGAGAGTCGATTTGCCATGAAGAAGACCGCTGCCGCTGCCCTCGTTTTGCTGGGTGCCTTGCTTGCTGGGTGCAGCAAGACCGAAACCCCCGCGCCTGCAGCCGCCACGCCCGCGCCAGCGGCCGTGACCAAGATCGTTGTGGGCCTGGACGACAACTTCCCGCCCATGGGTTTCCGTGACGAGAAGAACGAGCTGGTGGGTTTTGACATCGACATGGCCAAGGAAGCCGCCAAGCGCCTGGGCCTGGAAGTGAGCTTCAAGCCCATCGACTGGAGCGCCAAGGAAGCCGAACTGTCGGGCAAGCGCGTGGACGCGCTGTGGAACGGCCTGACCATCACCGAAGAGCGCAAGCAGAACATTGCCTTCACCGCACCCTACATGGAAAACCACCAGATCATCGTGGTGGCAGCCAGCTCCGCCATCAAGACCAAGGCCGATCTGGCCGGCAAGACCGTGGGCGCCCAGGAAGGCAGCAGCGCTGTGGACGCCGTGAAGAAGGAAGAGGCCGTCTTCAAGAGCTTCAAGGACTTCAAGACCTTTGGCGACAATGTGACCGCGCTGATGGACCTGTCCACCGGCCGCCTGGATGCCGTGGTGGTGGACGAAGTGGTGGGCCGTTACTACGTGGCCAAGAAGCCCCAGGACTACGTGGTTCTGGAAGCCCACTTCGGCACGGAAGACTACGGCGTGGGTGTGCGCAAGGACGACACCGAGCTGCAGGGCAAGCTCGACAAGGCTCTGGCCGACATGAAGGCCGATGGCGCCGCTGCCAAGATTGCCGAACAGTGGTTCGGTAAGAACATCATCAAATAAGGGACAACCCCCTGAGGCGCTGCGCGCCTTCCCCCTTCTCTGGCATCGCTACGCGATGCGGAAGGGGGACACCGCCAGCGCGGCGGGGCGGCGCGGCCAGCTCAGGCCCTTGCGCGGCGGTCGCTGACTTAGGTCGCGCCAGTGGTAACGGCCAAGAGCAAAAAACACACGGAACTGTCGCGACAGCATGGATTACGTTCTTTCTCTTCTGGGGCCGCTGGCGCAAGGCGCTACCGTCACCCTGAAGCTTTTTGTCATCACCTTGCTGCTGGCGGTGCCGCTGGGGCTGGTGTTGGCGTTGGCGCGCGTGTCGCGCTGGAAGGCCTTGTCGGCCTTCGTCAATGGCTACATCTGGCTCATGCGTGGCACGCCGCTCATGCTGCAGATGTTGTTCATCTACTTTGCGCTGCCGTTCGTGCCGGTGATCGGTGTGCGGCTGCCAGATTTTCCTGCTGCCGTGGTCGCCTTCGCGCTGAACTACGCGGCGTATTTCGCTGAAATCTTCCGTGCGGGCATCCAGTCCATTGACCGGGGCCAATACGAGGGTGCCAAGGTGCTGGGCATGAGCTATGGCCAGACCATGCGCCGCATCGTGTTGCCGCAAATGGTGCGCCGCATCCTGCCGCCCATGAGCAACGAGACCATCACCTTGGTCAAAGACACGTCTCTCATCTACGTGTTGGCCCTCAACGACTTGCTGCGTGCAGCGCGCGGCATCGTGCAGCGTGACTTCACCACCACGCCCTTCATCGTGGCGGCGGCTTTCTATCTTGTGATGACCCTGGTGCTCACCTGGGGCTTTCAGCGTCTGGAGAAACGTTATGCCAAGCACGACGAATGAGCGCGCATGCGCCGCTGCCGCCAGCCAGCCCATGATCGAGGCGCGGGGCATCCACAAAACCTTTGGGCGTGTGCCCGTGCTGCGCAATGTCTCGCTCACGGTGGGGCAGGGCGAAGTGGTGGCGCTGATCGGGCCTTCGGGCTCGGGCAAGAGCACTTTCCTGCGCTGCCTGAACCACCTGGAAACCATCGACCGGGGCTTCATCGCCATCGAAGGCGAGGCTCTGGCGCAGACGGATGCTGCGGGGAGCTGCACGTACGGCAGTGAGGCCGAAGTGCGCCGCATCTGCCGCAAGACGGGCATGGTGTTCCAGCACTTCAACCTGTTTCCGCACCTCACGGTGCTGGAGAACCTCATTGAAGCGCCCATGGTGGTGCGCGGCATGGCCCGTGACGAAGCCATCGCCCGCGCGGAAGTGCTGCTGGACAAAGTGGGCTTGCGTGCCAAGCGTGACAACTACCCCGCGCGCCTGTCGGGTGGGCAAAAACAGCGTGTGGCCATCGCCCGGGCGTTGGCCATGGAGCCCGACATCATGCTGTTCGACGAGCCCACCTCGGCGCTCGACCCCGAACTCACGGGCGAGGTGCTGCGCACCATGCGCGCCCTGGCCCAGGAGCGCATGACCATGCTGGTGGTGACGCACGAAATGGGCTTTGCGCGCGAGGTGGCGCACACCGTGGCGTTCATGGACCAGGGCGAGCTGCTGGAAACGCGGCCTGCTGCCGAGTTTTTTGGCAGCCCGGGCCACGAGCGCAGCCGGACATTTTTGAACCATATGCTGTAGCAGGCCTCTGATGTGACGCGCGTGGGTTGCCCCGACTCTCCGGATGGGAGTGCTGTTACTCACTAGTGCGCAGCCTCCGACATTGCGAACACAGCATTCACGTTTCAGAAACAAACAAACGTGAATGTATGTATAGGTGCATGGATTACCATAGCGCCTTCTGCGGTGAATGCTGCGCCGCGACAATCGGAGTTTGCCCGTTCCTTTTCGTTTGCTTTGTCCCTGCACTTTTGAATGCCAGAAACTTCCGCCCTCGTTGACTTGCGCAATGTCACCTTCTCCTATGGGGAGCGGGTGATCCTGCGCGACGTGTCGCTGCAAGTGCCACGCGGCAAGGTCACGGCGCTCATGGGCGCCTCGGGCGGGGGCAAAACCACGGTCTTGCGGTTGATTGGCGGGCAGCAACGCGCACAGCAGGGCCAGGTCCTGTTTGACGGGCAGGACGTGGGCATGCTCGATTCGGCCGGCCTGTTCGCAGCGCGCCGTCGCATGGGCATGCTGTTCCAGTTCGGAGCGTTGTTCACCGACCTGAGCGTGTTTGAGAACGTGGCCTTTCCGCTGCGCGAGCACACGGACTTGTCTGAAGCCCTGATCCGCGATGTGGTGCTGATGAAGCTGAACGCCGTGGGCTTGCGCGGGGCGCGGGATTTGCTGCCCAGCCAGATATCCGGCGGCATGGCCCGGCGTGTGGCCCTGGCCCGGGCCATTGCGCTCGACCCCGAACTCATCATGTACGACGAGCCCTTTGCGGGCCTGGACCCGATCTCGCTAGGCACCACGGCCCAGCTCATCCGCCAGCTCAACGATGCCATGGGCCTGACCAGCGTGCTGGTGTCGCACGACCTCACGGCGACCTTCCATCTGGCGGACCACGTCATCGTTCTGGGGCCGGGTGTGGTGGCGGCGCAGGGCACCCCTGCGGAGGTGATGGCCAGCACCGACCCGCTGGTGCACCAGTTCGTGAATGCGCTGCCGGTGGGGCCCGTGCCCTTCCACTACCCAGGGCCTGATGCCGCCCAGGACTTTGGCCCTACCGCAGGGGCACGGCCATGAACTGGTTCCATCCCGCCAACCTCGGTTTTGCCGTGCGGTCGAAACTGGCCGACATTGGCCGTGGCGCCCGGCTGTTTGCTCGCCTGATGCAACTGGTGGGCGCGGCGTTTGCGCGGCCAGGGCTGGTGCGCGATCAGGTGCACTTTCTGGGCAACTACTCCCTGGCCATCATTGCGGTGTCGGGGCTCTTTGTCGGTTTTGTGCTGGGCCTGCAGGGGTATTACACGCTGCAGCGCTACGGATCTTCGGAAGCGCTGGGCCTTTTGGTGGCGCTGTCGCTGGTGCGCGAGCTGGGCCCGGTGGTCACGGCTTTGTTGTTCGCGGGGCGTGCAGGTACTTCGCTGACGGCCGAGATCGGCCTCATGCGTGCGGGTGAGCAGCTCAGCGCCATGGAAATGATGGCCGTGGATCCGGTGCGCCGCATCCTCGCCCCCCGGTTTTGGGCCGGTGTCATCACCATGCCCCTGCTGGCTGCCGTGTTCAGCGCCGTGGGCGTGATTGGCGGCTGGGTGGTGGGCGTGCTGATGATCGGCATCGACCCCGGCGCCTTCTGGAGCCAGATGCAGGGCGGGGTGGATGTGTGGAAAGACGTGGGCAATGGCGTGCTCAAAAGCCTGGTGTTTGGCTTCACCGTGACGTTCATTGCGCTTTTGCAGGGTTTTGAGGCCCGCCCTACGCCCGAGGGGGTTTCCCGTGCCACCACGCGCACGGTGGTCATTGCCTCGTTGGCCGTGCTGGCGTTGGACTTCGTCCTCACGGCCTTGATGTTCAGTATTTGATGCCGGCTCGCCCGGTGGTGGAAGGATCAGCGTGCAACGCTCCAAAAATGATGTGTGGGTCGGGTTGTTTGTGATGCTGGGTGCAGTGGCGCTGGTGTTCCTGGCGCTGCAGTCGGCCAACCTGCTCAGTTTCAATTTTCAAAAGGGTTACCTCATCAGTGCGCGGTTTGACAACATCGGTGGCCTCAAGCCCCAGGCAGCAGTGCGCAGCGCGGGTGTGGTGGTCGGGCGTGTGGAATCCATCACGTTTGATGACAAGACCTTTCAGGCGCGTGTGACCTTGTCCATGGATGATCGCTACGCTTTCCCCAAAGACAGCTCGCTGAAGATTTTGACCAGCGGTTTGCTGGGTGAGCAGTACATCAGCATTGAAGCGGGCGCCGACGAGAAAAACCTGGTGGCCGGGGATACGGTCACGGCCACGCAGTCGGCCGTAGTGCTGGAAAACCTGATCGGCCAGTTCCTCTATAACAAGGCCGAAGACGGCGGCAAATCCGCAGGGACGGACACCAACAAATGAAAACATCGACAGTCAATGACGCCCCCGCAGTGAAGGCGGCCCAACCCCGACTCGCGGCCTGGGCCCGCCGGGGCTTGCCCGTATTGGCCGCGCTGGCACTGGTGGGCTGCGCCAGTGGCCCGCGTTCCAACCCGGACGACCCGTTCGAGTCCTACAACCGCAGCATGACGCGCTTCAACGATGATGTGGATGCGGCCATTCTGAAACCCGTGGCCACGGCGTATGTGGAGGTGACGCCAACGCCGGTGCGTACGGGCGTGAGCAACTTCTTCGGCAACCTGTCCGATGTGTGGTCGTTTGTGAACAACCTGCTGCAGTTGCGTGCCGAGGGCACGGCCAACAGCTTCATGCGGGTGAATGTGAACACCATCTTTGGCCTGGGCGGCTTGCTGGATGTGGCCAGCGAGTTGGGCATTGAGCGGTCCCGCCAGGACTTCGGCCTCACGCTGGGGCGCTGGGGCGTGGACACCGGTCCGTATGTGGTGCTGCCCCTGCTGGGGCCCTCCACGCTGCGCGATGCTGTGGCACTGCCGCTGGATGTGAATGGCAACCTGTTGCGGCAGGTGCGTCCGGTGTCTGACCGCAATTCGCTGTACGCCCTGCGCATGGTGGACACGCGCGCGAACTTGTTGCGCGCCGGGTCTGTGATCGACAATGCCGCGCTCGACAAATACTCCTTCACCCGCGACGTCTACATGCAGTTGCGCAAGGGCCAGTCGAGCGAGCCGCTGTTCAAGGACGATGCCGATCGCGGCGCCAATGACGGCGTGCTGCCGCCCGAGCCTGACCGCTAAGACCCGATAAGCCCGTGATGCTGCGTGGACTGCGCGCGGCGTTGCACATGCTTGCACCTTGGTACACAGCAGAAGCCTGTGTGCTGAGAGCCCAGAACAAAATGCCATCAAGGCTGCCCGTGGCGCAGCTGGAGCCGAAAGAATGATGAATCGACGTGAATTGGGGCGTGCTGCCCTTGCTGTTGGAACCGTTTATGCGCTGGGGCTGCCACTGGCGGTGCTGGCGGCTGATGAGACGCCGGATGCGCTGATCAGGCGCCTTTCGGTGGACGTGCTCAACACCGTGCGCGCTGACAAGGCCATCCAGGCGGGTGATATCGACAAGGTGATCGCGCTGGTGGACAAGACCGTGATGCCCAACGTGAACTTTCGCCGCATGACCGCTGCTGCGGTGGGCCCCGGCTGGCGCCAGGCTACGCCAGAACAGCAAAAGCGCTTGCAGGACGAGTTCAAGGTTTTGCTCGTGCGCACTTACGCAGGCGCCTTGGCGCAGGTGAGCGACCAGACGGTGCGCATCAAACCCATGCGGGCGGCCGCAGACGACAAGGATGTGCTGGTGCGCACCGAAATCGTGGGCAAGGGGGACCCCATTCAGCTCGACTACCGCCTGGAAAAGACGCCGGGCGAGGGCGCGGGCTGGAAGATTTACAACCTCAACGTGCTGGGCGTGTGGCTGGTGGAAACCTACCGCAGCCAGTTCGCGCAGGAAATTAACGCCAAGGGCATTGATGGCCTGATCGACACGCTGGTGGCCCGCAACAAGTCGAACGCCGCTAAAGGCTGACCGTTGGCGCGCAGCTTCTTTTCATTCCCCAAGCCATGACGACCTCTGCCGCCGCTGCACTGCGTTTGCCCTCCGAGCTGACCCACCGTCAGGCCACGGCCTGTTTGGCGCAGTTGCTGCAGTCGGTGGGGGGCGCTGCGCCTGGCAGCGCCCTAGTGGTAGACGCCGCCCCGCTGCGCGTGTTTGACACCTCGGCCCTGGCCGTGCTGCTGGAGTTTCGGCGCGAAGCGCTGGCCGCCGGGCTGCGCTTTGCCGTGCAGGGCCTGCCACAGGCGCTGCAGGGCATGGCGGGGCTGTATGGGGTGGATGGCCTGCTCAACGATGCGGCCTGATGGGGGCAGACGAGCACAGACCGCCCCCAGCCCGTAAAATCGAGGGCTTCATGCCCGCAGTCTCATTCCAAGCCATCTCCAAGACCTTTGCCACGCCCAAAGGCCCTTTCCAGGCGCTGAACCAAGTCAGTCTGGACATTGAACAGGGCGAATTTTTTGGGCTCCTCGGGCCCAATGGCGCCGGCAAAACCACTCTCATCAGCATCCTGGCGGGCCTGGGCCGCGCCACCAGTGGCCGTGTGCTGGTGCAAGGCAGCGATGTGCAAGCCAACTATGCCGATGCCCGCCGCAAGCTGGGCATCGTGCCGCAGGAGCTGGTGTTCGACCCCTTTTTCAACGTGCGCGAGGCGCTGCGCTTTCAGTCCGGCTATTTCGGTGTGAAGAACAACGACGCCTGGATTGACGAGCTGCTCGAAAACCTGGGCCTGGCCGACAAGGCCAACGCCAACATGCGCCAGCTCTCGGGCGGCATGAAGCGCCGCGTGCTGGTCGCCCAGGCGCTGGTGCACAAGCCGCCCATCATCGTGCTGGACGAGCCCACCGCCGGTGTGGACGTAGAACTGCGCCAGACGCTGTGGCACTTCATCGCCCGCCTGAACAAGGAAGGGCACACGGTGCTGCTCACCACCCATTACCTGGAAGAAGCCGAGGCGCTGTGCGGCCGTATCGCCATGCTCAAGGCCGGGCAGGTGGTGGCGCTGAACCGCACATCTGAGCTGCTCAAGGCCGCTTCGGGCAGCGTGCTGCAGTTCAAGACCGACGCGGTGCTGCCTGCGGCGCTGGCCCCTATCGCCCGGGTTACCGGTCGCATCGTGCAATTGCCCGCGCAGGACGCGGCAGAAATTGAAAACCACCTGGCTACGCTGCGCGTCGCTGGCGTGGAGGTGCAGGACATGGAGATCCGCCGGCCCGACCTGGAGGATGTGTTCTTGCAGGTGATGTCGGGTACCTCGGCTTCCAACATTCCTTTGTCCGAGGTGGCTTTATGACGGGTTGGCAGACGCTTTTTTATAAAGAGGTGCTGCGCTTCTGGAAGGTCAGCTTCCAGACCGTGGCCGCGCCGGTGCTCACCGCCGTGCTGTACCTGCTGATCTTCGGCCATGTGCTCGAAGACCATGTGAAGGTGTACGACCGCATCAGCTACACCGCGTTTTTGATACCGGGCCTGGTGATGATGAGCGTGCTGCAAAACGCGTTTGCCAACAGCTCGTCCAGCATCATCCAGAGCAAGATCATGGGCAGCCTGGTGTTTGTGCTGCTCACGCCGCTGTCGCACTGGGCGTGGTTCCTGGCCTATGTGGGCTCGTCGGTGGTGCGCGGCCTGGTGGTGGGGCTTGGAGTGTTCGTCGTCACGCTGGCGTTTGCACGGCCGGAGTTTGCGGCGCCGCTGTGGATTGTGGTGTTTGCCCTGCTGGGCGCCGCGCTGCTGGCCACGCTGGGCTTGATTGCCGGGCTGTGGGCCGACAAGTTCGACCAGATGGCCGCGTTCCAGAACTTCATCATCGTGCCCATGACCTTCCTGTCGGGCGTGTTCTACTCCATTCAGTCGCTGCCGCCGTTCTGGCAGACCGTGAGCCACCTCAACCCGTTTTTCTACATGATCGACGGCTTCCGCTACGGCTTCTTTGGCCAAAGCGATGTGTCGCCCTGGATCAGCCTGGGCATCGTCGGCCTGGCCTGGCTGGCGGTAAGCGCACTGGCCGTGCACCTGCTGCGCACTGGCTACAAAATCAGAAACTGAAATGACTGCAGACCAACTCAAAGACATCATCAGCGCTGGCCTGGCCTGCGACCACATCACCCTGGAGGGCGATGGCCGCCACTGGTACGCCACCATCGTCTCGGCAGAGTTCGAGGGGCAGCGCACCCTGCAGCGCCAGCGCCGCGTGTACGCCACCCTGGGCAACCGCATGCAGACCGATGAAGTGCATGCGCTGTCGATGAAGACTTTTACGCCCGCCGAGTGGGCCACCCAGCAGGCCTGATTCGGCTTGCTACTGTATTGATAGCTGCTGGCGCTTGACACGAAAGCGCTGGAAGCACTTTTGACTCATATTCTGGTTTTTTGAGATGGACAAACTCCTGATCCGCGGCGGCCGTACCTTGCAAGGCGAGGTGCTGGTGTCTGGTGCCAAAAATGCCGCCCTGCCGGAGTTGTGCGCCGCACTGCTCACGGCCGAGCCCGTGACCCTGCTCAACGTGCCCCAATTGCAGGACGTGAGCACCATGCTCAAGCTCATCCGCAACATGGGCGTAGCGGCCGAGCGGGCTGACGACGGCACCGTGCGCATTGACGCCAGCGCCTTGAACTCGCCCGAGGCCCCCTACGAGCTGGTCAAGACCATGCGTGCCTCGGTGCTGGCGCTGGGCCCGCTGCTGGCGCGCTTTGGTGAGGCCACGGTGTCGCTGCCTGGAGGCTGCGCGATTGGTTCGCGCCCGGTGGACCAGCACATCAAGGGCATGGCCGCCATGGGCGCCGAGATTGTGGTCGAGCACGGCTACATGATCGCCAAGCTGCCCGCAGGGTGGAAGCGCCTGAAGGGCGCCCGCATCACCACCGACATGGTCACCGTGACGGGCACCGAAAACTTCATGATGGCTGCTGCGCTGGCCGAGGGCGAGACGGTGCTCGAAAACGCTGCGCAAGAGCCTGAAATTTCGGACCTGGCCGAGATGCTGATCGCCATGGGCGCGAAGATCGAAGGCCACGGCACCAGCCGGATCCGCATCCAGGGCGTCGAGAAGCTGCACGGCTGCACCCACCGCGTGGTGGCCGACCGCATCGAGGCGGGCACCTTTTTGTGCGCTGTGGCCGCCACGGGCGGTGATGTGGTGCTGCGCCACGGTCGCGCAGACCACCTCGATGCCGTCATCGAAAAGCTGCGCGAAGCGGGCGCCACCGTGCAGGCGGTGGAAGGCGGCATCCGCGTGCAAAGCACTGGCGGTGCCACGCTCAAGGCCCAGGGCTTTCGCACCACCGAATACCCCGGTTTCCCCACCGACATGCAGGCGCAGTTCATGGCGCTCAACTGCATTGCCCAGGGCACGGCCACGGTGACCGAAACAATTTTTGAAAACCGCTTCATGCACGTCAACGAGCTGGTTCGCCTGGGCGCAAAAATCCAGGTGGACGGCAAGGTGGCGGTCATTGAAGGCGTGCCACGCCTGTCCGGCGCCACCGTGATGGCGACCGACCTGCGAGCCTCGGCCAGCCTCGTCATCGCCGGCCTGGTGGCCGATGGCGAAACCATGGTCGACCGCATCTACCACCTGGACCGTGGCTACGACTGCATGGAAGCCAAACTGCGCGGCATCGGTGCCGACATCGAGCGAGTGGCATGAAGGACATCCCCCTGAGCGGCTTCGCCGCTTCCCCCTTCTCTCACGCTGCGCGTGGGAAGGGGGACGCCGCCAGTGCACGCGAGCGAAGCGCCGCTTACGCGGCTTGGCGGCCCTTGCACGGCGGCTCTCGCCTGCGGTGTGCCGGTTTCAAAGGCGTGTGGCGAAACGAAGAACATCGGAGCAAATGACATGACGATCACCCTGGCGCTTTCCAAGGGCCGCATCTTTGAAGAAACCCTGCCGCTGCTGGCTGCTGCGGGTATCGAGGTGCTGGAAGACCCCGAAAAGTCGCGCAAGCTCATCCTGCCCACCAACCAGCCTGACGTGCGCGTGGTGCTGGTGCGTGCGTCCGATGTGCCCACCTACGTGGAATACGGCGGCGCGGATTTGGGCGTGACGGGCAAGGACACCCTGATCGAGCATGGCAGCCAGGGCCTGTACCAGCCGCTGGATCTGCGCATTGCCAAGTGCCGCGTGAGCGTGGCCGTGCGCCAGGACTTTGACTACGAGCGCGCCGTCAAGCAGGGTTCCCGCCTGAAGGTGGCCACCAAGTACACCTCCATCGCCCGCGAATTCTTTGCGACTAAGGGCGTGCACGTGGACATGGTCAAGCTCTACGGCAGCATGGAGCTGGCACCGCTCACCGGCCTGGCCGACGCCATCGTCGATCTGGTTTCCACCGGTAACACCCTCAAGGCCAACCACCTGGTGGAAGTGGAGCGCATCATGGACATCAGCTCGTTCCTGGTGGTCAACCAGGCGGCGCTGAAGCTCAAGCGTGAACCACTGCGCCGCATCATCAATGCCTTTGCCTCGGCCATTCCGGCAGAGCAAAACTGAAACCTGAACTGCAACGCACTATGAAATTGGTAGCTGCTCCCGCCCGTCTGTCAACCGCTGCAGCCACTTTTGAGGCTGATTTTGCAGCCCGCCTGCATTGGTCTGCCGACACCGACGCGGCCATCGAGCAGCGCGTGGCCGACATCCTGGCCGATGTGCAAAAGCGCGGAGACGCGGCGGTGCTGGAGTACACCGCCCGCTTCGATGGCCTTACCGCCCCCACCATGGCAGCGCTGGAGCTGACCCAGGCGGAACTCAAGGAGGCCTTCGACGCCATCCCTGCGGTGCAGCGTGACGCATTGCAAGCGGCCGCAGCGCGGGTGCGCAGTTACCACATGGCTCAAAAGAAGGCCTCGGGCGAGAGCTGGAGCTACCGCGACGAAGACGGCACCTTGCTGGGCCAGAAGGTCACACCTCTGGATCGTGTCGGCATTTATGTGCCGGGCGGCAAGGCGGCGTACCCCTCCAGCGTGTTGATGAACGCCATCCCGGCCCATGTCGCGGGGGTCGAAGAAATCATCATGGTCGTGCCCACCCCCAAGGGTGAAAAGAACGCGCTGGTGCTGGCTGCTGCCTACGTGGCCGGTGTGACCCGCGCTTTCACCATCGGCGGTGCCCAAGCTGTAGCCGCGCTGGCCTACGGCACCGAAACCGTGCCCAAGGTGGACAAGATCACTGGCCCCGGCAACGCCTACGTGGCCAGCGCCAAGAAGCGCGTGTTCGGCACCGTGGGCATCGACATGATTGCGGGCCCCAGCGAAATCCTGGTGCTGGCCGACGGCACCACGCCGCCCGACTGGGTGGCGATGGACCTCTTCAGCCAGGCCGAGCACGACGAGCTGGCCCAGTCCATCCTGCTGTGCCCCGACGCCGCCTACCTCGACGCCGTACAGCGCGAAATCGACCGCCTGCTGCCCACCATGCCGCGCGCCGAGATCATTGCCAAAAGCCTTACCGGCCGTGGCGCGCTGATCCTGACGAAAGACATGGAAGAAGCCTGCGCCATCAGCAATCGCATCGCTCCAGAGCACTTGGAAGTCAGCAGCAACGACCCACACCGCTGGGAGCCCCTGCTGCGCCACGCGGGCGCGATCTTCCTGGGTGCTTACACCAGCGAATCCTTAGGCGACTACTGCGCAGGCCCCAACCACGTGCTGCCCACCAGCGGCACCGCGCGTTTTTCCTCGCCCCTGGGCGTGTACGACTTCCAGAAGCGCAGCAGCCTCATTGAGGTGAGCGAAGCGGGTGCCCAGGTGCTTGGGAAAATCGCTGCCGAGCTGGCCTACGGCGAGGGCCTGCAGGCCCATGCGCAGGCGGCGGAAATGCGTTTGAAGAAGCAGGGCTGAGACTTTGCCAGCGGCCGAACACCGGCGGTGGTCTGTCGGCCAAGTCGTTAGCGAGGCGGTGAGAGCCCTTGTTCGAGGGGGGCTCCAAAACTCGTTTGTCGTGCGGCTTGTTGCCAGAAAGCAGGGCCCGCCCGCCAGCAGTCCTGCTCAGAGGGTCAACCCACCTGCCGCAAGGCGGGACGCATCTGGCGCGTCACGGGGTCGATGTGCGCTGTGGGCACCTGGTAGGCACGGTCATCAAACAGGTCGATGCCGCATTTGAGGTTCTCGATCCACGCAAAGAAATCCTGGATGGCTGGCTTGCCCATGATGGGTGCGCCGTGCTGCGGCACGATCATGGCAATGTCCAGCTGCCGGGCCATGTTCACCCACAACCGCAGGATCTTGTTGGACACCATGTAGCGGCGGTGGAAGCCTTCCATGCGGGGAATGTGGGCCTGCAGATCGGTGACGGGGCGGCTTGCCTCGGCGCCGGACATCATCGACACGCCCAGGTCCCCCGTGAAGAGGATCTTGCTGACCGGGTCGTAGAAATGGAAGTTGCCTTCGGAGTGCATGAAGTGGGCTGGCAACAGCACCAGTTCATGCCGCCCCAGGGGCAGGTGGCCTCCGCTGTCGGGCACGCCGATGACGCGGTTTTCTGTCTTGCCCACCTTGGTGAAGTGCGGTGCAAAGCGCTCCCACACGCGGGAGATGACCAGCGATGCCTTGGTGCTGGTGAGCCACCGATCCAGCGAGGCAATGATGTCCGGGTCTGCGTGGGAGGCGATCAGGTACGACAGCTTGTGGGGCGGGAAATGCTTCGTCATTCCCATGAACAGCTCGTTGAACGCCAGGTTGCCGCCCGGGTCGATGATGGCCCCGGTGTCATCGTCCACGATCAGGAACTGGTTGGCCTGCACCGCCTGTCCATCCTCCTCGATGAGGTCGGTGAACATGATGCAGGCATGGTTCTTGTCGCGATAGAGTTCGATGGACATGGTGGCGCACAGAAGCAATGAAGCGTTGACTGTACGAGTACCCCAACAACGACAGTTGATCAATATCAAGCCGAATTGTTAAAAAAAGGTGGTGCTGGCTTTGCCAGGCACCTCCCTCACAGGCTGCTGCGTGAAAGAGGCCTCCCGCGGCTCAGGTCACCGGGGCCGGGTTGAACAGCACCAAGGCGTTGTGCAGCTTCCAGTGTTCAGCCCAGGTCTTCTTGCGGCCGCTGGCCACGTCCAGCATCAGGTGAAAGAGCTGCCAGCCAACCTCTTCAATGGTGGCCTTGCCTTCGGCAATGGTGCCTGCGTTCACGTCCATCAGGTCGTGCCAGCGGCGCGCCAGATCGGTGCGGGTAGCCACCTTGATGACCGGGCACTCGGCCAGCCCGTAAGGCGTGCCGCGGCCGGTGGTGAACACATGCAGGTTCATGCCTGCCGCCAGTTGCAGGGTGCCGCAGATGAAGTCGCTCGCAGGCGTGGCCGCGTAGGTCAGACCCCGGGTTTGGAGCTTTTCGCCCGGCGAGAGCACGCCGGAGATGGGGGCGGAGCCGGACTTGACGATGGAGCCCATGGCCTTTTCGACGATGTTGGACAGCCCGCCCTTTTTGTTGCCAGGCGTGGTGTTGGCACTGCGGTCCACGCTGCCGCGCTGCAGGTAGGCGTCGTACCAGGCCATCTCGCGCACCATGGCCTCGGCCAGCTCGGGGGTGGCGGCGCGGGCCGTGAGCTGCGCAATGCCGTCACGCACTTCGGTGGTTTCCGAGAACATCACGCTGGCACCCGCCCGCACCAGCAGGTCGGTGCAAAAGCCCACGGCCGGATTGGCGGTGACGCCCGAGAACGCATCGCTGCCCCCGCACTGCACGCCCACCACCAGTTCGCTGGCAGGCACGGTTTCGCGGCGGCGCGCATTCAGGCGCTGCATGTGGGTTTCTGCCTGGCGCATGATGGACTCCACCATCGACATGAAGCCCACATGGGCCTCGTCCTGCAGGCACACCACATCCAGCCCATGGGTGCTGCTGCGCTCGTCCACCACGGGGATGGAACCAGGAGGCAGCAAACGCTCGGGCTGCAGCTTTTCGCAGCCCAGGCTCGGCATGTCCTTTGGGGTCCTCTAGCTGGCGTTGGTTCTGCTCAGTCTGAGATATGTCGCTAATCAGGCAAAAGTGCCTCCAGCGCTTATTTGGTAAGCGCTGGCAGCTATCATTTTTGAACTGGTGAGCGGAGTACGCTGGCACTCGCCTCACCCTGCCAGGCGCCGCTTTTACGCAGTGCGCTCGTACCAGCCCTTGCTGCGGTTGACGATGTGCACCACCAGCAGCATCACCGGTACCTCGATCAGCACCCCCACCACCGTGGCCAGCGCGGCGCCAGAGTGAAAACCGAACAGGCTGATGGCGGCGGCCACGGCGAGTTCAAAGAAATTGGACGCACCAATCAGCGCCGAGGGGCAGGCCACGCTGTGCTTCTCACCCACTGCGCGATTGAGCCAGTACGCCAGCCCTGCATTGAAGAACACCTGGATGAGAATGGGCACGGCCAGCAAGGCGATGACCAGCGGCTGGTTGAGGATGGCCTGGCCCTGGAAGGCGAACAGCAGCACCAGCGTGGCCAGCAGCGCCCCGATGGACCAGGGGCCAATGCGTGCCAGTGCAGCATCGAGCGCCGTTGCACCGCGTGCCAACAGGGCACGGCGCAGCGCCTGGGCAATGGCCACGGGGATCACGATGTACAGCACCACCGAGGTGAGCAGTGTGTCCCACGGCACGGTGATGGCCGACACCCCCAGCAAAAATGCCACCAGCGGTGCGAAGGCCAGCACCATGATGCTGTCGTTCAGCGCCACTTGCGACAGTGTGAACAACGGGTCGCCCCCGGTCAGGCGGCTCCACACAAACACCATGGCCGTGCACGGCGCGGCGGCCAGCAGGATGAGACCCGCGATGTAGCTGTCGATCTGGTCTGCGGGCAGCCACGGGGCGAACCACTGGCGAATGAACAGCCAGCCCAGAAATGCCATCGAAAACGGCTTGACCAGCCAGTTCACCACCAGCGTGACGCCAATGCCGCGCATGTGCTGGCGCACTTCGCCCAGCGCGGCAAAGTCCACCTTCATCAGCATGGGGATGACCATCACCCAGATCAGCACGCCCACGGGCAGGTTGACCTGGGCGACTTCCATGCGCCCAATGGCCTGGAACGCGCCGGGCCACAACTGCCCCAGCCCAATGCCCACCACGATGCACAGGAACACCCAGACGGTGAGGTAGCGCTCGAACACGCTCATGCCCTGGGTGGCGGGCGCGGCGGGGGGGCAAGAGGTGGGCGTGAGGGTGGACATGGTGAACGGAGCAGAGAGTAGGGGTGGATCAATGGCTGGCCAGGTCGCGCGCCGTGCTTTGCAGCATGGCGTGGTGCAGCTTTTCGTCGGGCAGGCTGATCAGCAGCGACAGGCGGCGCTGGATGGCGTGCAGGGTCTTGCGGAAGGCTTCGAGCTTTTCTTCGTCGCTGCCATTGCCTTCGGACGGGTCGGCATACCCCCAGTGGGCGCTGGCCGGGTGGCCTGGCCAGAAGGGGCACACCTCGCCCGCGGCGTTGTCGCACACGGTGATGATGAGGTCCATGTGGGGCGCGCCGGGGGCCGCAAACTCGTCCCAGCTTTTGCTGCGCAGCCCTTCGGTGGGGATACCGGCTTTTTGCAGAACCTGCAGACCCAGTGGGTTGGGCTGCTGGTTGTCACGCGGGCTGCTGCCGGCGGAATAGGCCTTGAAGCGCCCTTCGCCCATGGCGTTGAGCAGCGCTTCGGCCAGGATGCTGCGCGCTGAGTTGTGTGTGCACAGGAAGAGAACGTTCAGGGGTGGGCGGGTGGCGCTCATGCAAGGTTCCTTGGGTTCAGCCGCGGGTCAGCAGCATTTGGACGACTGGGTGGTTGACGGAGCGCAGCAGGCGCTTTGGGCCGCAGCCTGGGCTTGCTGGGCTGGGTTGGCACTGGGTGCGCAGCACGCGCCGGCAGCAGCCGAGGCTTCATTGAACACAGGAATGTTGCCCAGCGTGTGAAAGTGCTCCCACGCCACGCCCTGGGGGTCGGTGATCCAGTGCTTTTCGCTGCGGGCGTAGCAACAGGTGGTAGCGCCCTCGTCCAGCAAAGCCATGTCGGCGGCCGTGGCACGCTCTTTCAGCGCCGCCAGTTCGGCCGCGTCATCCACCTGAAAGCCCAGGTGGTCCAGCCCCGCCTGCGCACCGCGCGTGGAGATGGCGAAGTTCACGCGTGGGTCTTCGAGCATCCATTTGGCGTAGTCGGCCTCCACGCGGGTGGGGGCAGCGCCAAACAGGCGCGAATAGAAGGCAATGTTGGCGGCCAGATCATTGACGTGCAGGTGAACGTGAAAGCGCTTCATGGGGATCTCCCGGGGTGAAAAAGGGGGGCTCAGCAGGCGCAGTGGGTGGTCTGCGCGGGCAGGCAGGCCTGGCCCTGACAGCAGTTTTCGGTGAGGTAGCCCATCAGCGCGTTCATGCGCTCGAACTGGGCGCGGTAGATCAGGTTGCGGCCTGCACGCTCTTGCGCCACCAGGCCGGCGTTGGTCAGTTCCTTCAGGTGGAACGAGAGGGTGTTGGCCGCCACACCCAGTGCATCACTCAGGGCCGAGGGCGTCATGCCCTCGGTGCCGGCCACGACCAGGGCGCGAAAAATCTCCAGGCGCGAGGCCTGGGCCAGCGCCGCCATGGCTTTGACAACATCATTGGTTTCCATAATTCAATGATAATTGAAATATGGAAGTCAAGGCAAGAAAAAAGCACCGGGGTTTCCGGTGCCATGATCGTTGGGCCGCGTGTGGCAGCCTGCAGGTGTGCGGCAGGTGCTGTCGCCGCTGTCCTTACATGCCCAGAGACTTGAGCAGGTCGTCGGTGTCACTGTCCGTCGCGGCGGCAGGTGCTGCAGCAGCGGGCGCGGGCTGGTGGGCCTGGGCCATCAGCGCGTCGGGGTCGGGGGTTTCCTGGGGCTCGAAGTCGTAGAGCTTGATGAACTCGGTCCGGTCGATGGCCAGTTCCAGGTAGAAGATGTTGTTGTTGCCGGTGTAGAAGGTCACGCGGCGGGCCTCGGGGTTGTCGAGGTTGGCGTCCACGCTCAGCATCACCTGCTTGTTCAGCACCAGCATCTTGGGCTGGTTCTGGGTGATGTGGGTTTGCAGTTCGCGGCGGATCTTGCCGGTGAAGTCGCCCACCACCTGGTTCATCAGTTCGCCCATCACGTTGCTGACTTCATCAGACGTGTACGAAGACACCAGGTCTTCCTTGGACATCCCCATGCTCAGCAGGTAGCTCTGGTAGAGCTCCATCGCGGCGGAGGCAGAGAAATTGATGATGACCAGGCCCGAGAAGCCGCCATCGAACAGCACAAAGCAGCCAATGTCGGGCTTCAGGCAGGTTTTGGAGATGCGCTGCACCATGCCGGAATAGTGCACCTGGCTTTGCGTGGCCACGGAGAGCACGCGCGTGACGGAGTTGCACAGGCTCATCAGCAGGTCTTCGGTGCCGAATACGACGGATTGATCAGGGAGGCTCATGGTGGCGATGTGCGTTGCGTTGATAGGGAACAGTGCCCGCTAGCATAGGCCATGAAAGCATTGGCCGCCATCAGCATTGCTCCGTGGGTGGTGCCCTGCACAACACGGGGGTCGCGCAGGGGCCGGTTCAAGCCTTGGGTGTGCTGCCGGGGGCTGTCACTGCTGTGGGTTGTTGCAGCCAGCGCTGCAGCAGCTCTTGCGGTGGCACGGCCTTGGAATAAAGGTAGCCCTGCGCTTCGTCGCAATGCAGCTCCGTCAGCAAGGCCGCCTGCGCCGCAGTCTCCACGCCCTCAGCCACCGTCTCCAGCTTCAGCGCCTTGGCCATGCCGATCACGGCCGTGACGATGGCGCGGTTGCCTGCATGGGTGTCCATGTCGCGCACGAAGGACATGTCGATCTTGAGCTTGAACACGGGAAAGCTCTGCAGCCGCTCCAGCGACGAGTAGCCGGTGCCGAAGTCGTCGATGGACAGGCAGAAACCCGCCTGCACCAGCCGCGAAGCCGCATGGCGCGCCTTTTCGGGCTCGTTCATCAGTGCGGATTCGGTCATCTCCAGCTCGATCATGCTGGGCTCCACCCCTTGCGCACGCACCAGGTGGAGGGCACGCTCCGCAAAGCCTTCGTCCATCATCTGCGCTGCAGACACGTTGACCGCCACGCGGGGCACCACCGTCGCGCCCGCTTCCTGCCAGTAGCGAATGTCGCGTGCGGCCTGGGCCAGCGTCCAGTCCCCCAGCTCGTTGATCAGCCCGCGCTCTTCCGCCACCGGAATGAATTCGGCCGGGCTGATCCATTGCCCCTCTTCGTCGCACCAGCGCGAGAGTGCTTCCACGCCGCACAGCGTGCCGGTGGCCAGGTGCACCTTGGGCTGGTAGTGCAGTTGTAGTTGCGAATGGGCCAGTGCATGGGCCAGCTTGGCGCCCAGCGAGATGCGCCTCTCCAGCTTCAGGCCCAGCGCTTCGTTAAAGAGCATGCTGCCGCCCCCGCGCCCCTTGATGTCGTACATGGCGATGTCGGCGTGCTTGAGCAGGTCTTCCACGCTGTCGCCATGCTCGGGGAACAGGGCCACGCCGATGCTGGCGCCTACCTCAAACTTCAGGCTGCCGAACACCACCGGAAGGCCGATCGCGTGCTGCAACTGCTTTGCCCGCTCCAGTGGGTCTTCGCCGGGTGCGAGCTTGTAGGCGCACATGAATTCATCGCCCCCCACGCGCGCAAAGACATCATTCTTGGCGCAGGCCGAGCGAAACCGGGCCGCCAGTTCGCTGAGCACGTTGTCACCCACGATGTGGCCATGGGTGTCGTTGATTTCCTTGAAGCGGTCGAAGTCCACAAACAGCATAGCGGCCGCCACCCCTTCTTGCCGGGCCTGGTCGAGCATTTGCTGCGCCAGCATCATGCCGTTGGTGCGGTTGGGCAGGCCGGTGAGCGAGTCGTAAAACGCCAGGCGCTCCATGGCGTGCTCGGTGGCCTTGCGGTCGGTGATGTCCAGCACCGTGCCGTAACCGCGAATGGGCTGGTCCGTGCGGTCTTTTTCAATCACGCCGCGCATTTCCACCCAGCGCACGCCGGGGCTCGACTGCACCCGGCATTCAAACCGGAAACGACCCAGGCGCAAGCCAGCGTTCCATTCGCCATCCACCCGAACCCGGTCGTCCTCGTGGATGGAGGTCAGAAATTGCGCATAGGTGAACGGCTTGGTCATGGGCCAGCCAAAAAGCCGTGCCGCCTGGGGGGTCAGGGTGATGGGGCCGTCGAAATGCGTCTGCCAGGTGCCGATGTTGGCCACCGCCTGGGCGTTGAGCAGGTCGCGCGTGAGCTGCGTTTGTTCGCGCAAATCCTCAAACACCAGCAGCAAGCGCTGCTCGTCGCCGTCTTCGGTCTTGGGCAGTGTGTGGGCTGTGATGCTCACGGGGACGGCCAGCGGGTTGTGGTGGGGGCGCACCTCCAGCGTCTCGCGCGCGCTTTGCTGGCGCATGGCGGCATCGATCAGCGCAGAGATGTGGGCCACATCCATCACATTCGACAGAGGGCAGCCGCGCAGGCTGCCCGGGGAGAAGCCAAACAGGTTTTCAAACGCCCGGTTGGCAAACACCACCTTCAGATCGGACGTGGCCACCATCGTGCCGTAGGGCAGGTTGGCAAACGCCGCGCCATAGTCGCGCAAGTCGGCAATCAGATCGTCGCGGTGGGCGATGTAGCTGTCGATGGCCAGCCCCACATCGAGAAACACCACCTTGATGAGCGCCTGGAAGGTGTGCATCAGCTCTTCGGTCTGTGCTGCCCCCATACCCTTGGCAACGCGTGGCAGCAGTTCAGTGAGGTAGTGGCTGTAAGCCCCCAGGTACCAGCCAGGGGACAGGCCTACCTTGGCGTGCGCCAGGCCGACACGCAGGCGGTCTTCAAGGTAGGGGCGGTCATACACGCCTGCCACCAGGGCCTTGAAGTAGGTGGATTGGGCCTTTTTGAGGCGGCTCAGTGTGGACTCGTCGGGAATGAGCGCGCGTGTTTCCCCGAAGGACAACAGATGGTCGTAAAACGATTCCACGAACCCCGGGGTTTGATCGCCCAGCAAAGAATGCAATCCGCGCAGCGTGCGCTCATCCTCGGGGGTTAACGACAAAAAATCCTTGCGGCGTTGAAAGTCGCGATCAAGTTCCACGGGCTGCCTGTGAATTGCTGATTCGGGCGGGGAGAGGATGCTCCGCGCCTATGTTGTATCAATTTAACACCGAGCGCCATTTTTGGTTACATGCAGTAACCTTTTGGTGGGGTTCAGTATTGCCAAAAGAGGTTTTGTCAACTGATGTTTTCCCGTAGGGGCTACTTGCGGAGCACCACGGCTTCCAGGCCCAACGCTTTGACTGTGGTGGCGGCGGCCTCTGCCTGGCTGCGCGACGCATAGGGCCCCACCCGTACGCGCACGCGAGTGCCCTTGGCGCCATCCAGCGTCTGGCGAAACGCGGGCAGCCCCTCGTTCAGCAGCCGAGACTGCGCCTTGCGCGCATTGCTTTCGTCGGCGAACAAGCCCACGTTGATGTAGAAGCCGGGCGCCGAGCCGACGGTCGCCAGGTCCTCCGCAGGCGCTTTGGCTGCTGCGGTTGGCTTGGGGCGTGCAGGTTCTGCGGACTTGGTGGCAGAAGCCGTTTTGGACGCGGCGGGCGCAGGGGCAGATGCTTTGGCGGGGGCGCTGGCCTTGCTGGTGGGCGGGGGCGCCTTGGTTTTCTCGTTGTTCGCTGCCGTTGGTTTGGCGCTGCGGGGGGTGTCGGGCGACTGCGCGTTGGTTGCGATGGCCTGACTGGCTGGCTCGGTCGGTGCCGGAGCTGCAGCGGGCGCAGACGCGCTGGAGGAGGACTCTGCTGCAGGTAGGGGTGCGGAGGCTGCCACGGCAGTGGCACGCGCATCTTCCTCAGGCAGCGGTGCCTGTGCAGACACAGGCGATGCCGCCTCTGAGGCGGTCACGGCCGTGCGGCTGGCGGTGGCCAGCGTCGGTTCGGGCTGGTTCCAGGATGCAGCGCGGCTGGCGGGCTGTTGTACAGCGGCAGCGGGCTGCGCTGCAGGCGTGTCAAAAAGGCCTTGGGGAAACAGCACATAGGCCAGCAAGGCCGCAGCCACGATGAGTGCGTGCCCGCCTATCACGCCATGCAGCCGCTTGCGCGAAACGGCCTGCGCGGCCAGCAGGTCGCAGGCCTGCGGAATGTTGGCCGAGGCGGCCAGCGCGCTGGTCACGCGCTTGCGAATGTCGGCGTGCAAGATGGCGTGGGCGTACAGCCCCGGGATGACGCTGCCCACCACGGCAAAGGCGCCCACCACGCCCCATTCCACCGCTTGCGGCCATTGCAGCAGCGGGCGGCCCACGCCAAACACCAGCAGTGCGACACCCTCTGCGGCCGCTACATAGACCAGCGCGGCGCCCCACAGACGCCGGAACACCATCCACCCCAGCGTGAAGAAGCAGGCCGACCAGTGCCAGCTCGTCAGCGTGCGGCCCACGGCATCCAGCCGGGCAAACACGGGCATGTAGCGCTCGGTGTTCACCGGCCCCAGGGCCGCCCGGTACAGGCTGGTGATGGCCTTGTCGGAAGGAGACTCCAGGGTCATATGGGCAACGGTTGGTGTGGTGACCAAAGGGGCGGGCATGCCGCATTCTGGCATGCCGCTTCAGCGTCCAATGCGGGGAAAAGCACGGGGGCGCGGTGCAGTAGCGCGGCCCCCCGCCGCGCATACGCGTGTTGCGCCGGAGAGTACGGCCGGAGCATGGCAGCGGCTGGGCGGGGCCTACCAAAGGATGCCCAAATTTTGAATCAAATGAGGGCTTGAGGCTTTGGCAGTAAGCGCTAGCAGCTATCAATTTAATAGCGAGTCAATGCGCAAGCTTGCGCACTTGGGGTAAAGGCGCGTCTCGTGGTGAGGGGCTCAGGCGCCTCGCACCATCGACATGATTTGCCCCGCATCCAGCGTGGCGGCCTTTTGCCGGATTTGCGGCAGGTATTCGGTCTGCAACTGCTTGGCGGGGCCGAGCATGTCTTGAAAGCTCTCGCGCAGCATGGCGGTGCTCATCACCCGCCCGCCAGCGTAGTAGCGCTTGGCCACCTGCCCCAGCGCGTAGGTGGTGGCAAACGAAAACGCCATGCCGGTGGCGGCCTGGCCGATGTTGCCCAGCGTTTTGCCAGCCACCTTGCCCAGCAGGCCACCCAGCAGCTTGCGGCCAAACTGCTCGACGTATTGCGACGCCATGCCCACCCCGGCCGCGGCGATGAATTCCTTGATGTGCCCCCGGTCCAGCTCCACGCCGTGGGCCAGGCCAATGGCGTGCACCATCTTGATCTGCAGCGGAATGATGGCCATGGAAGCCCACGACTGCGGCAGCAGCTCCAGCGCGCCATTGAGCAGCGCGTAGTTCAGGATGGATTTGTCCAGTTCCGCGTCGCGCTGCACTGCGGCGGCCGAGGGGCCGCTGGGCACGGCTGCAGGCACCGGCACTGGCAAGCCGGGTTTGGTAGCGGTGGTTGCGGTAGCGCCGTCCAGGGCGTTGAGCAGGGCTTGTTCTTCCTGCTCAAAGGCGTCGGTGGCTGCGCCGCCCAGTTGCAGGGTCTGCTTGAGATGGGCCAGGAATTCACGCTCGGTAGGCGTCTGGCGGCCATCCACATCGCACACGCATACGGCCATTTCGTAGGCGAGCTGGCGGTGGGTGGGGTCTTGCAGTGCGGCGGCGGCTGATTCCAGGCTGGTGCGGCGCAGCAGCACGTCCTGGTACAGGCGGGGCAGGTCGGGCATGTTGCCCTCGGCTGCCAACGATTGCGCAATGCGGCGAATCTCCTCGCGCTCGGTGTCGTCTTTGGCGCCATCGGCAAAGGCGGCCAGCATGGCAATGGTGAGGACGGACTGTTGCTGCTGCAGGTTCATGGGAGGGCTCTTTCCACGGTCAATTCAAGGGAAGTGCGCGCGGGTGGCGGGCCGAGCGCGGGCGTTAGCGTGGCATATCGGGGGGATCGGCGCGCTATCAATGGCTGGTGGCGTGGGGTTTTTGGTGGTGCGCAGCCCTGTGGGTAAAAAAGGGTCATCCCCGCCCATGCTGCGGCCAGCGCCAATGCCGCCTACGATGGCGGCTTTGCCCCCTGAAAGCCCGCACATGACCACCACGCTCAAGATCGATTTCGTCTCCGATGTCTCCTGCCCCTGGTGCATCATCGGCCTCAAGGCGCTGGAGCAGGCGGCCGAGCGGCTGCAGGGCGAAGTCGCGCTGGATTTGCACTTTCAGCCCTTCGAGCTGAACCCGCAGATGGGCCCCGAGGGCCAGGACATTGGCGAGCACCTGCAGGAAAAATACGGCGCCACGCCCGAGCAAAGCCAGAAGAACCGCGAAGCCATCGCTGCGCGCGGGGCGGAGCTGGGGTTCACCTTCGGCATGGACAAGCGCAGCCGCATCTACAACACCTTTGACGCACACCGCCTGTTGCACTGGGCCGAGGAGCAGGGCCTGCAGAAGGTGCTGAAACATGCGCTGTTCACAGCCTACTTTACCGACGGGCAAGACCCGAGCAACCACGAAGTGCTGGTGCGCGTGGCTGCCAGCGTGGGGCTGGATGCCCAGGAAGCGCAGGCCCTGCTGGCCTCCAACCGCTACGCCGACGAGGTGCGTGAGCGCGAGCAGTTCTATCTGCAAAACGGCATCCACTCGGTGCCCGCCATCATCATCAACGAGCGCCACCTAATCTCCGGCGGGCAACCGGTGGAGGTGTTTGAGCAGGCCCTGCGACAAATTGCAGCGCAGTCTTGAGAAGATTCAAAAATGATAGCTGCTGGCGCTTATAGATAAAGCGCTAGAGGCCATTTTGATGCTCAAATAAAAACGCCCCGCAACGATGGCCGCTGCGGGGCGGTGGTGGTGAAGCCGGCGGCTTACTTGCGCACCGGAATGGGCTGGGCCCTGTCCACCGGCACGGCTGTGACGCTGTTTTGCGGCGAGCCGTCCACCAGCTTTTCGGAATAGGTCAAGTAGACCAGGGTGTTGCGCGGGGCGTCTACCATGCGCACGATGCGCAGGCGCTTGAACAGGATGGACATGCGTTCGCTGAACACTTCTTCCTGCTTCTTCAGTGGCTCTGGGAAGCTGATGGGCCCCACCTGCCGGCAGGCAATCGATGCCTCGGCGCGGTCTTCGGCCAAACCCAGTGTGCCTTTGATACCGCCAGTGCGTGCCCGCGACACGTAGCAGGTCACGCCCTGCACGCCAGGGTCGTCATAGGCTTCCACGATGATGTCGTGGTCGCGGCCCAGCCACTGGAAGGCGGTGTCCACCGTGCCGATTTTTTCGCCCGCAGCCGCTTGTGCGGCCCCCGGCAACCCAAGGGCCGCGCACAGCGCCAGCGCGGCCAGCGCGTGGGGCCTCATGCCGCAGGTCCCGCGTCAGCGCAGCGCTGAGCCAGGTGGGCCAGCGCTTCTTCCACCTGGTCCACCAGCACCAGGCACAGGTCGCCGGGCTGCAGGCGCGCCAGGGCGGCGTCGATGGCGATGAATTCGCCGCGGATTTCTTCGACGTGTGTGGTGCGCGGTGCGCCTGCCAGGCCTTCGCGCAGCAGGGCCATCACCTCGCCGTCGGCACGGCCGCGCTGGGCTGCGTCCTGGTACAGGATCACGTCGTCAAATGCAGCACCCAGAATCACCGTCTGCTCGCGGATGTCTTCGTCGCGGCGGTCACCCGCGCCGCTGATGACCACGCTGCGCCGCTTGGCGGGCAGGGCGTCCACGGCCTGTACCAGGGCGCGCATGGCGTCAGGGTTGTGGCCATAGTCGGCAATCACGGTGGCGCCGCGGTAGTCCATGATGTTGAAGCGGCCGGGCGCGTTGTCGCTGTCGTTCACAAAGCCCGACAGGCCCCGGCGGATGGTTTGCCAGGGCATGTCCACGCCCCAGGCGGCTGCCACGGCGGCCATGACGTTCTCGACCTGGAAGGCAATCCGGCCGTTGCGTGTGATGGGCACATCGCGCAGGTGGATGGTTTCACGCCACGAGCCTTCCGAAGCCACGATGGAGTCGCCATCCACGTACACGGTGCGATGGCCCTGTGCGCGGTGCGTGGCCATCACGGGATGGTGGCGGTCGCTGGCAAAGAAGATGATCTTGCCGGGGCAGGCCGGTGCCATGGCGGCAACGATGGGGTCTGCCGCGTTGAGCACGGCGTAGCCTGTGGTGGCCACGTTCTGCACGATCACGCGCTTGAGCACGGCCAGGTCTTCCACCGTGGTGATGTAGTTCAGACCCAGGTGGTCGCCTGCGCCAATGTTGGTGACCACGGCCACCTGGCAGCGGTCAAAGCCCAGACCTTCGCGCAAGATGCCGCCCCGGGCGGTCTCGAACACGGCTGCATCCACCTCGGGGTGCAGCAGCACGTTGCGGGCACTCTTGGGGCCGCTGCAATCGCCGCTGTCAATCTGGCGGCCGTTCACGTACACGCCGTCGGTGTTGGTCATGCCCACGCGCAGGCCCTGGGCGGTGAACAGGTGCGCAATCAGGCGTGCCGTGGTGGTTTTGCCATTGGTGCCAGTGACGGCCACGGTGGGGATGCGGCCGTCGTCGCCGTGGGCGAAGAGCTTGTCCACCATGGCTGCGCCCACGTTGCGTGGCTTGCCATAGCTGGGCGCCAGGTGCATGCGCAGGCCAGGGGCGGCGTTCACTTCCACAAAGCCGCCGCCTTGCTCTTCAAGCGGGCGCAGCACGGTTTCGGCCACCATGTCCACGCCGCAGATGTGCAGTCCCACCATTTGGGCGGCAGCAATGGCGCGGGCGGCCACTTCGGGGTGCACGTCGTCCGTCACGTCGGTGGCGGTGCCACCGGTGGAGAGGTTGGCGTTGTTGCGCAGGATGACGCGCTGGCCCTTGGCAGGAACGGAATCCGGCGTCAGGTTCTGCGCAGCCAGGCGGGCCACGGCAATGTCATCGAGGCGGATCTTGGTGAGCGAGGTGGCGTGGCCCTCGCCACGGCGGGGGTCCTGGTTGACCACATCCACCAGTTCGCGCACGGTGTGCTGGCCATCGCCCAGCACCTGGGGCGGTTCGCGGCGCGCTGCGGCCACCAGTTGGTCGCCTACCACCAGCAGGCGGAAGTCGTGGCCGGGCAAAAAGCGCTCGACCATCACGGTGCCGTATTCGGCGGCGTTCTTGTAGGCTTCTTCCAGCTGCGCGCGGTCGGTGATGTTGACCGTTACGCCCTTGCCCTGGTTGCCGTCTTGCGGTTTGACCACCACGGGCAGACCGACCTTCTGGGCGACTTCCCAGGCTTCTTCCACCGTTTCCACCGGTTTGCCCAGCGGCACGGGCACGCCAGCGGCGTGCAGCAGGCGCTTGGTCAGGTCTTTGTCTTGGCCGATGGATTCAGCCACAGCGCTGGTCGAATCGACCTCGGCCGCCTGGATGCGGCGTTGCTTGGAACCCCAGCCAAACTGCACCAGGCTGCCGCGGGTGAGGCGGCGATAAGGAATGCCACGTGCCACGGCGGCTTCGACGATGGAGCCCGTGCTGGGGCCCAGGCGCTCGTCTTCGTCCAGCTCGCGAAGGTCGGCCACGGCTTTGTCGGCGTCGAAGCTGCCGTTACCCAAGGCGGCCTGGATGAGCTGCTGCGCATCTTCAAACGCCTTGCGGCCCACGGCCTCTTCGCTGTATTCCACCACCACCTGGTACACGCCGGGGTCTGTGGTGGCCGAGGTGCGGGCAAAAGTTACCGGGCAGCCGGCCTGGGCTTGCAGGGCCAGGGCAGCGGTTTGCAGCACATGCGCCAGCGAGATGTCGCTATCGCCCCCCTCGGGGTGCAGCACGCCAATGGCTGGAAACAGTGCGCGCAGGCGGTCTTCAAAGCCGGCCATCTTGCCGATGGCGCGCTCGGTTTCGGTACAGGTCACCACGGCCTCGATGGCCATGTGGCGGCTCCAGAGGTTGGGGCCACGCAGGGCCCGGGTGCGGGTTACATCCATGGAAATTCTCTCTTTTATGTTCCGTCAGTGCGCCGTGCGCTGGGGTGTCATCGCGTGCAGCAAGATGGGGTGGGCTGCTCAGAGCGCGTTCAGCGTGCTCACGCCCGCAGGGCGGATGCCAACGGGGGCTTGCAGCTCGGGCTCGAAGGTCTTGATGCCAGCACCAATCAGGTCAGGGGCAATGTTCAGGGCCCACGCAGCGCCAATGGCGGCCAGCAGGGCGTCGGTGTCAGGCACCACAGCGTTGCGGCCAAAGGTCAGCTCGTCCAGGGTGCCCAGCACATGCTCTGCAGCGCCAGTGGCCAGCACCACGTAGCCCTTTTTGAGCAGCACGGCACGGCCATTGGCGTTGGCGCGGTGCTCCACGATGGCGGGCAGCGTGGGGTCCTGCGCGTACAGAACCACGTCGCCGTCGCACAGCGGGGCCAGCGCAGCCACTTGCGCAATGGCGGCATTGAGCACTGCGGCGCCGTTGTCCAGCACCACGTCCACCTGGGTGCGCAGCACCTTGGTCATCTGGTCTTGCTCATGCACGTCAAACTCGGCCAGCAATTCCAAGCCGTCCATGTCGGTCACCACGCCGACGGTGCAGCGGTCGTAAGCCAGGCCATCGCGCAGGATGGTGCGGGCATCGTTTTCAATCACGGCGGCCTGCACCATCTGGTTCATCAGCAGGCGGTGGGCGGCTTCCCAGTGGGCGCTGTCCGAAGACTCGACGCGGCGGCGGTCCAGGAACAGGCCATCGCGGCACGCCAGGCCGGTGTGGTGGCCACCCAGGTGCAGCAGCCAGGCCACCACGCGGGCAATGGTGGACGTCTCACGCGTGCCGGCCACGCCCACCACGGGGATACGGCCGGCCGTGCCTTCTGGGTGGTCTTCTGAGGGGAAGAGGTGTTCGGCAATGGCCTGCCCCACGGGGCGGGGCGCACCCACGGCGGGCTTCAAGTGCATCAGCAGGCCGGGGCCGGCGTTCACTTCCACAATCGCGCCGCCCTGCGTGTGCAGGGGTTTGCTGATGTCCTGCGCCACCATGTCGATACCGGCAATGTCCAGGCCCACCACCTTGGCAGCCAGTTGGGCGATGTAAGCCACCTCGGGGTGTACATCGTCCGTGCAGTCCACCGCCACGTTGCCGTTGCGCTGGATGACCACCTGGCGGCCTGCAGCGGGCACCGAATCCGCCTGGAGGTCCTGGCGCTTGAGTTCGAGCTGCACCTTGGTGTCGGTGGCCAGGTCGATGATTTCGAGGGGGTACTCTTCCTCGTAGCCGCGGCGGGGGTCGGAGTTGAGCTGGGTGTCGATGAGTTCCTTGACGGTGGAGCGGCCGTTGCCGGTGATGCTGACCACCTCGCCACGCGCGGCGGCCACCACCTTGCCGCCCACCACCAGAATGCGGTGTTCGTCGCCGGGGATGAAGCGCTCCACCATCACGTCGCTGCCTTCGGGGTAGGCCACGTGGTAGGCCGCTTCGATGTCTTCTTTCTTGCGCAGCTCCAGCGTCACGCCCCGGCCATGGTTGCCGTCTGATGGCTTGACGACCACGGGCAGACCGATGTCCTGAGCGGCTTCCCAGGCCTCTTCGGGGCTGTTGACCACCTGGCCTTCGGGAATGGGCACGCCGCAGGCCTTGAGCAGGCTCTTGGTGAGGTCTTTGTCGCTGGCGATGCCTTCGGCAATCGCGCTGGTGCGCTCGGTCTCGGCCGTCCAGATGCGGCGCTGGGCAGCGCCGTAGCCGAGCTGCACCAGGTTGCCATCGTTCAGGCGAATGTGAGGAATGCCCCGGTCGGTCGCTGCGGTGACGATGCACGCTGTGCTGGGGCCGAGGTATTGGTCGTCTACCTCGGTGCGCACGCGGGCCACGGCGGCTTGCACATCAAAGGGTTCGTCGTTGATGGCGGCCATGATGAGTGCATGGCCTTGGGCCAGCGCCACACGCGCCACGCTCTCGTCGCGGGCACGGAACACCATGCGGTACACCCCGCGTACCGAGGTGCTACGGGTTTGGCCAAAACCGGTGGGCATGCCAGCCAGGTTCAGCAGTTCAATGACGATGTGCTCCAGCACATGGCCGCACCAGGTGCCTTCTTGCAGGCGCTGCAAAAAGCCGCCGCGCTCGCCCACGCCGCAGTGGTGCTCGACCAGGGCGGGCAGCCAGGCCGTGAGGCGCTCGTTGAAACCCGGCAGTGTGTTGGAGGGGTGGTCTTCCAGAACCCCGAGGTCCAGCCAGACTTCCAGCACGGGGCGGTAGGTCCAGATATTGGGGCCGCGCAGGTAGTTGATGCGAAGCAGTTGGATGTCGTCGATTTTTGCCATGGATCGGAGCGGTTCAGAGACACCGGACGGGCCGGACAGGGTTGCCATTGTGCGCCCGGTTGGGCTGGAAATGGACGGGACGGTGGGAATCAGAAACGGTTTGCGACTTTTTCGGGGTTGCGCAACTCACAGGTTGGAAGAGTTGGAGTGCAGGCTGGCGATGCGTCTGTCTCGGTTGCTTGCATGGGCATGAGCGCCTGCAGCGAACACTGGTCATCCGGTCATCCCAATGGCACACCAATGCGTTCCTTTAAAGATCGTAAACAGGTTCCAAGTGTCAGCGGTCGTTGGCGGCCTGGGTTTCGGTCAAAATTCCTGCATCTGCACGGCCAGCAGTTTTGTACTGCCAGCTGCGGAAAACACAAAGAATATGCAACATCACCATTCTGTGGACGCCTCGGGTGTCTTTTCCGGCCCGGTAGGGGCCGATTTGCGGGCCAAGCTCGCGTCTGATGAAAACGTACTGGCTGCGTTACAGGTTGACCTGAGTGCAGATTTGCGCTTCGTCAGCGGTTGGGTGGTGGTGACTTCCAGGCGCCTGCTGGCGTGCGATCCGGGCGCCACCGTATGGCGGGACTGGCCCCTTGCCCTTGGGCTGTCACTCAAGCTGCAGGACCACGGGGGCGTGGGAACGCTGGAGTTGCACAACCCGCAGGAGCGGGTGGCTTTTTGGCGCTTTACCCTCGGCCACCATCCCCAGGCGCTGCGCCTGGTACAGCGCTTTGAGCAGCAGGTCGAGCGTGGGGCGGGTCAGGCTGCCACAGAGGAAGACGAGCCCGCCTGCCCCGCTTGCCACACCCCCCTGCCGCCTGACACGGACGAATGCCCCGCCTGCGCCCGCGCCCAGGCGCCCCAGACCTCCACCTGGGTATTGCTGCGCCTGTGGCGGTTTGCCCGCCCCTACCGCAAGCAACTGGCGGCGGGCTTTGCCCTCACCATGGCGTCCACGGCCGCCACGCTGGTGCCCCCGTACCTCACCATCCCGCTGATGGACGACATCCTGATCCCGTACCAGAACGGGCAGACCATTGACCCCTGGCTGGTATTGACGTACCTGGGTGGGTTGCTTTTGGCGGCTCTGGCCGCCTGGGGCTTGTCGTGGGCGCGCACTTACATCCTGGCGCTGGTGTCCGAGCGCATCGGGGCTGACCTGCGGACCACCACCTATGAGCACCTGCTGCGCCTGTCGCTGGATTACTTTGGGGGCAAACGCACGGGCGACCTGATGGCGCGCATCGGCTCTGAGACCGATCGCATCAACGTATTCCTGTCGCTGCACGCGCTCGATTTCATCACCGACGTGCTCATGATCTTCATGACGGCGGTGATTCTGTTCTCCATCAACCCCTGGCTGGCGTTGGTCACCCTGGTGCCGCTGCCTTTCATTGCCTGGATGATCCACACCGTGCGCGACCGCCTGCGCACCGGATTTGAAAAGATCGACCGCGTGTGGTCCGAAGTGACCAATGTGCTGGCCGACACCATCCCCGGCATCCGCGTGGTGAAGGCTTTTGCGCAAGAAAAGCGCGAAGCCCAGCGCTTTCGCGACGCCAACCAGCACAACCTGGAAGTGAACGACAAGCTGAACAAGACCTGGAGCCTGTTCACGCCCACGGTGTCGCTGCTCACCGAAATAGGGCTGCTGGTGGTGTGGGCCTTCGGCATCTGGCTGGTGTCGCGCAACCAGATCACGGTGGGTGTGCTCACGGCGTTCATCGCCTACATCGGTCGGTTCTATGGCCGGCTGGATTCCATGAGCCGCATCGTTTCCGTCACGCAAAAGGCAGCAGCGGGCGCCAAGCGCATTTTTGACATCCTGGACCATGTCAGCAATGTGCCCGACCCGGCCCAGCCCGTGAAGGTGGACAAGATCGCCGGCTCCATCACCATGCAGAACGTGGGCTTTCGCTACGGCAGCCGCGCCGTGATCAAGGGGCTCGACCTGGAGATCCGGGCGGGCGAAATGATTGGCCTGGTGGGTCACAGCGGCTCGGGCAAGAGCACGCTGGTCAACCTGATCAACCGTTTCTATGACGTGAGCGATGGCTCCATCCAGGTAGACGGCATCGACATTCGCCGCTTTGCGGTGGCTGACTACCGCCGCCACATTGGCCTGGTGCTGCAAGAGCCGTTCCTGTTCTTCGGCACCATTGCCGAGAACATTGCCTATGGCAAGCCCGACGCGACGCGCGAGGAAATCGTGGCCGCCGCGCGTGCCGCCCATGCGCACGAATTCATCCTGCGCCTGCCGCACGGCTACGACTCGCTGGTCGGTGAGCGCGGCCAGGGCCTGTCGGGCGGCGAGCGCCAGCGCATTTCGATTGCCCGCGCGCTGCTGATTGACCCCCGCATCCTGATTCTGGACGAGGCCACGTCAGCCGTGGACACAGAGACCGAGAAGGAAATCCAGCGGGCGCTCGACAACCTGGTGCAAGGCCGCACCACCATTGCCATTGCCCACCGCCTCTCCACCCTGCGCAAGGCCGATCGCCTGGTGGTGATGGACCGCGGCGAAGTGGTGGAAGTCGGGCCACACGACGAACTCATGGAAAAGCAGGGGGCCTACTGGCGCCTGTACGAAGCGCAAGCCCGCCGTGCCGAAGAGGACGCACAGGCCGCGGGCGTCATCATCGACAGCAGCCTGCTGCACCCCGCCCACCCCGCAGGTAACTCCTGAGCCCGGAGAAGACATGACTTCGCAAAACCATTCCCCTGCTGGCTCAGCTACCCCCGCCATGGCTGCTTCTGTGCAACTTCACCGCAACCCCCACGGGCGCCTGGTGCTCACCCTGCCAGACGGCACAGCGCACGAAGGCGTGGTGCCTGTGCGAGCCTTCCCCATCGCAGCGCCCCAGGAGGGCCTTTCCCTCGTGGGCGCAGACGGGCACGAGCTGCTGTGGATAGACCGCATCGATACGCTGCCAGCGCCCCAGCGGCAGTTGCTGGAAGAAGAATTGGCGGTGCGGGAGTTCGTGCCCACCATCGAAAAAATCGTGGCGGTGTCCAGCTTCTCCACCCCCAGTACCTGGGATGTGATCACGGACCGTGGTGCCGCTCGCCTGGTGCTGAAGGCGGAGGAGGACATCCGCCGCCTGGCTGGACGCACGCGTTTGCTGATTGCGGCAGGCGAAGGCGGGCAGTTCAAAGTGCCTGACACCACCGCCCTGGACAAACATTCCCGCAAGCTGCTGGAGCGCTTCCTGTAAATCGTCCGGGTGGAGGTGTGAAAAACTAGGGTAAACCCTGGTTTTGGCTCAAAAGGTGAAAAAAGGCTTAATTTGCCCTTCTTTTTGCCGAAATGGATTACGAAGGAGGCGGTAAAGCCTTCGCTTTTTTCATTTCACCCATGGGCCCATGTCATGCAAATGCCACCTGTTGACCGATCGCCTGCCTGGCGTCCTCAGGGCGCCGATTTGTATTCCACCGGGGCTTCTGGCGCACCTCCGGTGCGTCCTATCAACGCCCCCAACCCCGTCGAGTCTGTCGACCGACTGGGTCAGGGCGCCGTGGTGCGCGAGCCTGACAAGCCTTCTGCCCCCGACGCTACGAACCGGGACTGGACTGAAGTCAAGAAAAAAGACACGGTGGAGGAACCCCCTGAGCCACCCAAAGAGCCCATCTACAAGCAATTGCTGGAGTTGATCCAGTCCATGTGGCGCGCCAGCGGCAGCGCGGTGGAGATGGCGCAAGAAGTGAACAAGGTGACCCAGCAGGAGCGCCTGGCCCAGCAGGTCAAAAAAGAAGACCTGACTTATTCAGATCCGAAGATCAAGCGCACCACGGGTTTGTGACTCCAAGGGAACGCGGCGGGTGTTTTCCCATCCCACCAGCATCTCATTCGGCCTTGAGAGGCGCGCCTTGGATGGCAGGCGCCTCTTGAATGGGGGGCTGTGCGGCCTGCGCTGCTTTTTGGCGGTCGCGTTCGGCGCGGTACTTGACGGCAAATTCGCGCACTTCCTCGTACGAAACGTAGTTGTCGTGGTTGGTGTCCGCATCGTCGAATGCGGCTGACAGGCGCGGAAACAGCTTGACCTCGGTGCGGCTGAGCTTGCCGTCGCCGTTGAAATCCAGCATCTTGAAGTCGCGCATCGCCTTCAACTCTCCCTTGGTGAGCGCTGCTTCCTGCGAGGGTGCGGTTTCAGTGGGGGTGGGCGTGCCTTGTGCCATCGCCGCCGTGCCCAGCAAGGCAGCGCTGCAAAACCACAGTGTTCGAATCAACAGCAAGGCGTGCTCCTCAGGTGTGTAGCTTGGCATTTGGGGTGAATGTGCTGGATTTGCAACCGTGGCGACGGGCCTTTAACCGGTGGTTGCGCGCATTCACATGCCTTTGCACAGGATCAGGCCTTGGGTTTGCGCTGTGCGGTGGCTTCATCTGCCACCAGAGGTGGGTTGGCAATACCGGCGCGCACATGGCCTGAAGGCACATGCAGCGCGGCCGAGGTGACGTGGCCTGTCTGGTCGTCAAAGAAAAAGTCGGGCTCGAATTCGCGCAGGAACGGGCCTTTTTCCAGGCCGCCGAGGAACATGGCTTCGTCCACTGCCAGGTTCCATTTCATCAACGTATTGATGGCGCGCTCATGTGCGGGGGCGCTGCGAGCCGTCACCAGCGCGATGCGCAGGCGCATGCCCGAGGCGCCCGCCTGCTGCTGCAACTGGTGTAGCGCAGCCAAAAGGGGCTTGAATGGGCCGCCAGACAGCGGCAGCTCGGCTTTGCTGATTTCATGCGTCTGAAAGGCTTCCAGCCCTTCGGTTTGGTACACCCGCTCGGCCTCGTCCGAGAACAGCACCGCGTCGCCGTCAAACGCAATCCGCAGCTCGTGGGGGTAATCGACTCCGGCGGCCACCGATTCGGTCAGTACCCGTGCAGCCGGAAAGCCCAGCGCCAGCGCTTCGCTCACGTCCTGTTCGTTGGCCGACAAAAACAGGTGCGCCCCCAGCGGCCGCAGGTAGCGGAAGGGGTCGCGCCCCTGGGTGAAAACGCCCCGTTCCAGGGGCAGCCCGGCCTCTTTGGCCGAGCGAAAAATCCGCAGCGCGCTGACAGGGTCGTTGCGCGAGAGGATGACCACCTCCACATTCCGGGCGTGGGCGGTGTTGAAGGCCAGCAGCTTTTTCACGAGCTGGAAAGCCACCCCCGGTTTGGCCGGGACTTCCAGTCGCGCCTGCTGCAGTTCCATGTAGGCGCGCGGGTCCAGGGGGTCGAAAACGCGGTTTTCCTCTTCAAAGTCAAACAGCGCGCGTGACGAGATCGCCACCACCAGTTTGTCGTCCAGCGTTACGGCCATGGTGCGGTTTTTCTGCCGGGGGCGTTATTTCACGAAGCGGTTGAGCTCGATGATGGGCTGCATCACCGCCAGCACGATGGTCATCACGATCAGGCCCATGCCCACAATCAGCAGAGGCTCCAGGATGGTGGCCAGTTGCAGGGCGCGGCGCTGCACTTCGGTGGAGATTTGCGTGGCGGCGCGTTGCAGCATCAGCGGCAACTGCCCGGTTTGTTCACCCAGGCGGGCGAACATGGACACCAGGCCCGGAAAGCGCTTCTTCTGTGCGAGGGCCGAGGCCAGAGGCGCACCTTCGCGCACAAGCACCAGTGCATCCAGCGCGTCGGCGCGCATGGCGCGGTTGTTGAGGGTTTCGGCCGCCGCCTGCAGCGCCTTCAGAATGGGCACGCCGGCGCCTGCCAGCATGGCCAGCGTGCCTGCAAAACGGGCGGCGTTGTAGCCGCGGGCCAGTTTGCCGACCAGCGGCAGGTTGAGCCAGGCGGCATCAAACTTTTGGCGAAAAGACTCCAAAGTCAGTGCCCAGCGGGCGCTGGCAGCTATCAAAATAAGAGCAATCAACATCCACCAGCCGTAGTTGCGCACGATGGAACTGATGGTGAGCATCATCACCGTGAGGAAGGGCAGCGCCCGCTTGGTGCCGACGAAGACGCTGGCCACCTGGGGCACCACGTAGCCCACCAGAAACAGCACGATGACGATGGCCACCACGGTGACGATGGCGGGGTACAGCGCCGCGCCCACCAGTTTGGCCTTGAGGGCCTGGCGGTCTTCCAGGTCGTCGGCCAGCTTCTCCAGCACCATGCCCAGGTTGCCGCTGTGCTCGCCCGCACCGATCACGGCGCAGTAGATATCGGAGAACTCGCGCGGGTGCTGGCTCAGCGCGCGGGCGAAGGTGGAGCCCGCATTCACTTCGGCGCGCAAGGCTGCTACCAAGTGGCTTTGGCGCTCGTCGTCGGCCTCGTCGCTCAGGGCGGTGAGCGCCCGCTCCAGCGGCAGACCTGATGACACCAGCCCCGCCAGTTGCCGGGTCCACACCGCCAGCGTAGTGGCGCTGAACACCGGGCGGGTGAACAGGCGCTGGCCCAGCGAGGTGCCGCCGCCCGCGGCAGTCTGCCCCGTCTGCACCAGCTCCACCGTCAGGGGCACCAACGCCTGGGCGCGCAGCATGCTGCGGGCGGACTTGGCGGTGTCGGCCTCCAGCAGGCCTTTGCGGGTCTGGCCCTGGGCGTCCAGGGCTTCAAAAGAAAAAGCGGGCATGAATCAGTGGCGGTGTCGGGGGCAAAGGGGCACTGCGCTCAAGGCAATGCTGCCCCCGCGATAGTAGCCGCTCGGTGTGACCGGGGTGCCTGGGAATGTGCGGGGGCCTTATGCCTAGCGCATGGCGGTGACCTGCGCCGCGATCGGCCGATGGCCTGCCGGTCCGCCGAGCAGGCTCTCACAGCGCAGCGGCTGTGGCCTGCCCCATGGCGCTGTGCGCCTGGGCGGCAATGTCCAGCGAGCGCAGGCGCAGCGCGGGGTCGTACACGTCGCACACCAGAATCAGCTCGTCGGCACCCGTTTCTTGCGCCAGCGTGGTGAGGCCATCGCGCACGGTATCGGGCCCGCCAATCACGGCGGCGGCCAGAAAGTCGCCAATGGCCGCGCGCTCCTGCGGTTGCAGGCGGGCAGCGTAGTTCTCCACCGGTGGCTGCAGGCTGAGGCGGTTGCCCGTGAGGATGCTCAGCACCCGCTGGTAGGTGCTGCTGGCCAGGTATTCGGCCTCGTCGTCGGTGGGGGCGGCAATCAAGGGCACGCCAATGGCCACGTACGGTTTGGGCCATGCGGCCGATGGCTGGTACAGGCGGCGGTACAGGTCAATCGCCTGGTGCATCAGGCGCGGCGCAAAGTGCGAGGCAAAGGCGTAGGGCAACCCTTCTTGTGCGGCCAGTTGCGCAGAAAACAGGCTGGAGCCCAGCAGCCAGATCGGCACGTTGGTGCCCGCACCAGGCATGGCCACCAGGCGCTGGCCTGGCTGCACGGGGCCCAGCAGGCGCTGCAGCTCGGCCACATCCTGCGGGAAGTCGTCGGCGGTTTCCACCCGGCTGCGGCGCAGGGCGCGCATGGTGGCGGGGTCGGTGCCCGGGGCACGGCCCAGGCCCAGGTCGATGCGGCCGGGGTACAGCTCTGCCAGCGTGCCAAAGGCTTCGGCCACCACCAGCGGGGCATGGTTGGGCAGCATCACACCGCCGGAGCCCACGCGGATGCGCGAGGTGCCCCCCGCGATGTAGCCCACCAGCACGGCCGTGGCCGAGCTGGCAATGCCCGGCATGTTGTGGTGTTCGGCCAGCCAGTAGCGCGCAAACCCCAGCTTTTCGGCGTGCTGGGCGGTGCGCAGGGCGATTTGCAGCGCCTGGGCCACGGTGCCGCCTTCGCGCACGGCGACCAGATCAAGCATGGACAGGGCAGGGCGATGGGTGGGAGTGGGTGCGTTCATGCCGTTATTGTCCGCCGCCTGACCGCAGTCTGCAGGCCCTGGTGGGGAGCTGTGCCCGCCAGCGGGGTTGCTCTGCCTTGCAAAAGCACGGGAGTGCATTTTTTTGATAGCCAAAACACAGGATGCGATACAAAATGTTTCTGAATGGTGGCGCCGATTGCGGAATGCCTCCGCACTTCCCCGTTCATCAACCAAGGCAAGGTATGGGTTTTTCAGCCGTTTTTTCAAGATCCGCGAACAAGACCCCGACAGCGCAGAAACCACCTGGGCCATGGAAGACAACGGCAGCGAGCTGGTGCTGGACCCTGAATACGCTGCCACGCTGATGACCGAGCTGGACCTGGACGCAGCCATTGCCAACCACGAGGTGTGGCGCCAGCAGCTGGAAGACCTGGTGCATGGTCGCTCGGGCGAGGTGCCGCAGGCCGAGCCCATTTGCAGCGCCGACCGGTGTGACCTGGGGCGCTGGCTGGGCGGCACCGGGCGGCTGCGGCTGGGCCACTACCCGGCGTTTGGCATGCTGGTGGCCCGCCACCAGTACTTTCACCAGCAGGCGGCCGGGGTGGTCGATCAGATGCGCGCGGGCGACCAGCCCAAGGCGCTGCACCTTTTCAACACCAGTTGCCGCCACGCGTCTAACCAGGTGCTGTTGCTGCTCAAAGAACTCAAGCGCGGGCTGGGGCGCTGATCGTCAACCGGCTTTTGCTATCAATAGGTGAGCTGCTGGCGCTTGCTGGATAAGCGCTAGAGGCCGATTCTCTATAAAAATTCAGGCGATAAGCAGGGGGCGATGCCAACCCCCTCAGTAACTGCGCCCGCCCTTGTACATGGCGTGCTGGCGGCGGTTCAGCGTAGCGGTTTCGCCCAGGCGGCCCATGGCGGCACCCGCGTGGGCGTGGGTAATGGCCAGGCCCAGCCCGTCGGCCGCATCGGTGCCGGGCAGGCCGGGCAGTTGCAGCAGGCGGCGCACCATCTCCTGCACCTGGCTTTTGGCGGCGCGGCCGTGGCCCACCACGGCTTTTTTCATCTGCAGCGCGGTGTATTCGGCCACGGGCAGGTTGCTGGCCACCAGGGCGGTGATGGCCGCGCCCCGCGCCTGCCCCAGCAGCAGGGTGGACTGCGGGTTGACGTTCACGAACACAATTTCGACCGAGGCCACATCGGGCTCGTAGCGGGCCACCACCTCGGTGATGCCGTCGAACAGAATCTTCAGCCGCCCGGGCAGGTCGCCCAGGGCCAGGGTGGTGGTGCGGATGGTGCCGCTGGCCACGTAGCGGAGTTGGTGGCCATCCATGTCCACCACGCCAAAACCAGTGGTCTGCAGGCCGGGGTCAATCCCTAAAATACGCATGTGCTATTGAATTAATAGCTGTTAGCGCTTATTCATCAAGCGCTAGTGGCCAATTTTGCTTAAAGACCGAAGTACCAGCGGGTGGAGTGGAAGAACACGGGGGCGGCGAAGCACAGCGCGTCCACGCGGTCGAGCAGGCCGCCCGCGCCGGTGACCGACATGCCCTGCATGCCCCAGCTGGTCACGCCCCGGTCGCGCTTGAGGGCCTTCATCACCAGATGCCCCAGGCTGCCTGCAAAGCAGGCCAGCAGCGCCATGCCCAACGCCTGCCCCGGCTTGAATGGGGTAATGAACGACAGCAGCCCGCCCGCCAGCCCCCCGGCGGCCACGCCGGCCAGCCAGCTTGCCCACTGAAAGCTCTGGCTCACCTGGGGCGCCACCGGCTTGTGCGGAAAGCGATGCCCCACCAGGTGCTGCACCAGCATGCAGGTCTGCACCACAAACACCAGGAAGAAGACCAGGAACGCGCCCTTTTCGCGGTAGCCAGGGAAGTCGAGCAGCAGCAGCGCGGGCACATGGCTCATGCCGTACACGCAGACCATGATGCCCCACTGCAGCTTGGCGTTGCGCTCCAGAAAGCGCTCGGGGTCGTTGGCCAGTGCGCTCACCACCGGCAGCGCCAGAAACACATACACCGGGATGAACACGGTGAACAGGTCGAACATGCGGCTGCCCACGATGGTGAACTGCAGCGGCAGCACCACAAAGAACGCCAGCACCAGGCTGCGGTGGTCGCCCCGCCGCGTGGGCGACAGCGTGATGAATTCGCGCAGCGCAAAAAAGCCGACGATGGCAAACAGCACCGTGGCCACTGTGTCGCCCAGCGCCCAGCCAATCCAGAACACCGTGGCCATGCCCCACGAGGTTTTGATCAGCCCCCAAAAGCGCTTGACCTCCTGCGCATGCGCTTCGGCCTGCGGGTCGTCGCTGGCGTGCTCGCGCAGCGAACGGAAAAACCCCCACAGGGTGGCCAGCGAGAGCACGCCAAACACCACGATGAACAAGGCACCGATCTGCTGCGAGGTGGTGAGGTTGCGCAAAAAACTATTCATTCCAAAAATCCCATATCGACCCATTCAATGCTGCCTTTGCAGTGGGCGCTGCCCCTGCCGGGGACGCCGAGCAAAGGCCGCCCTGCAGTGAGGGCGTCGTCCCCCCTTGGGGGGAAGGCGCGAAGCGACTCAGGGGGGGCTTCATCTCACACCTCGCGCAGGGCCATCACCGCGCGGCGGGCACGGTCGAGAAAGGGGCGGCGCTCTTCCCCGGGTTCCAGCGCAATCGGCGCGCCAAACGTCACCGAGCACAGGATGGGCACCGGCACCACTTCGCCCTTGGGCATCACGCGCTGCACGTTGTTGATCCACGCGGGCACCAGCACCACGTTCGGGAACATCTGCGCCAGCTTGTACAGGCCCGACTTGAAGGGCTGGGGCTCGTCGCCATGGCCGCGTGTGCCCTCAGGGAAGATCACGATCGAATCGCCGCTTTCCAGCGCGCGCACCAACGGGGCGAGCGGGTCGCTTTCAGGCAGCGCAGCGCGCAGGGCTTCGGGCGAGGGCGGGGCGGCGGGCTCGGGGGCCGGGTCGGGGCCACCGGGGGCGGCGGTTTCTGCTGCGCCGTCCAGCGCCGGGGCGGCGTTGCCTGCAGCCTCCCCGGCCGGGGCTGGCGTGCGCGCAGGGCTGGCTTGCCGGTCCACATACACCGCGTTGAACACGGCGGTGGTGATCCACTGCTTGAAGGGGGTCTTGGTCCAGTAATCCTTGGCGGCGATGGGCCGGGTGATGCTGCGCAGCTCTTCGGGCAGCGCAGCCCAGATCAGCACCATGTCGGCGTGGCTCTGGTGGTTGGCAAAGTAGATGCGCTGCTCGGCCTTGGGAGGGCAGCCGTACCAGCGCGCCTGGGAGCCCGTCAGAAACCGCACCACGCCGAGCAGGAAGTAACTCATTAACTTGGCAAGCATGGCGGGGATCATACGGGCAGGGGTGCAGTGCCCGCCCGCCTTGCAGGCCCTAGAATGCGCGCCCCACCTGGTGCTCCGGGGCGAGTGGGGCGCCACGCCCGGTGTTGCACGGTCGGCTCCAGGCATTTCTTGACGAACGCAGCCGCAGGGCGCGCCTCAACTGCGCGCGCATCGCCACGCTGTGGCAAGCCCCGGGTGCGTTGAACACAGGCTCATTGGTTGGGTTTCATTCCATGGTGAAAAGTGATGGGTTTGTTGTTGGACGCCGGCTGATGCTGACCGGCAAGTGGCGCACGCCGCGCAATTCCGATGAAGAGGAGCAGGTCAACATCGCACGCGGCATGAAGGAGCTGGCACCGGGCTTTGGCTTCTTCAAGGGCGCCATCGTGGACCAGCATTTCATGCACCGCGCCCGCTACAACCGGCTCATCAGCGCGGTGCTCGACCACCCCCAGCTCATTGGCGTGGGCATTGACGAGGAAACCGCCCTGCTGGTGCGCGCAGACGGCCAGTGGGAAGTGCTGGGCAACTACTACGTCAAGATTTTTGACGCCCGCCGCGCGCAGATCGTGGACGACCGGGGGCCCTTGGCCAAGGCCGCCGACATCCGCATGCATGTGCTGCCCGAGGGCGGGCTGTTCGACCCGCGGCGGCGCCGGGTGGAATTCCAGGAGGTGAACATCCCCTGAGCGTGCGACCTATAACCCTGCGCTACACCCCAAGGCGGGGTGGTGGGGTCAAGGCAGTTCTGCGCTGCCCATGCGCCCCAGAATCGCCCGCGTGCGCCCCGCCAGATACGCCGAGCCAGGCGTTTTCTCAAACCGTTTGGGCGCGGGCAGCATCACGGCCAGGCGGGCGGCGTCGGTGGGGGTGAGCTGGGCGGCGCTTTTCTTGAAGTAGTGCTGCGCAGCGGCTTCCGCGCCAAACACGCCTTCGCCCCATTCCACGTTGTTGAGGTAAATCTCCAGAATGCGCTCTTTGCTCAGGATTTGTTCCAGGAGCAGCGTCAGCACAAATTCCTGCCCCTTGCGCAGCAGCGTGCGTTCGCCCGAGAGCAGCAGGTTTTTGGCCAGTTGCTGGGTGATGGTGGAGCCGCCCCGGATCTTGGGTGCGCGCACGGGGCGGTCGGGGGCGCGGCTTTGGGCCTTGGCGATCTGGGCCTCGGCCTTGGCGTTGCGCTCCCAGGCCTTTTCAATCGCGGCCCAGTCCACGCCCTCGTGGTTCACAAAGCCATCGTCTTCCGATGCGATGACGGCGCGTTTGAGGTGGTCGGAAATCCTGCCGTAGGGCACCCACTGCTGGCGCCAGGGCACGCTGCCCTTGCTGGTCAGCAGTGTCCAGGCTTCCGAGCGCTGGAAGGTGGTGGATTCGGGGTTGATGGCTGCCATGGCCGCAATGCGCAGCACAAAGAACAGCTGCAGGCCCACCAGGGCCAGCAGCACCAGGCCCAGCCAGCGCAGCAGCGCTTTCATGGCCTGGGCTCCAGGGTTCTGCAGGGCGTGAAGGGCAGGGCGCGCATGGCTGGGTCAGTGCGGGGCGCGGCGCAGTTCTTCCAGCACCTGGGCCGATGGCGGGCGCACACCGCGCCAGATGGCAAACGCCTCGGCGGCCTGTTCCACCAGCATGCCCAGGCCGTCGCGCGCCACGGCGCCGTGGGCTTGGGCCCAGTCCAGAAAACCTTGCGCAGCGGGGCCGTACATCATGTCGTAGGCCAGGCTGCCGGGGCGCAGCACGCTGGCGGGCACCGGCACGGCGTCGCCCGCCAGGCTGCTGGCGGTGGCGTTGATGATGACATCAAAATCGCCCTCTACCGCTTGCGGAGCAAGCGCCAGCAGCTCTGCTTTTTGTAGCACCGCCAGAGCGCTGTGCGAGGCCACCAGCGCCTCGGCCTTGGCCACGGTGCGGTTGGCAATGGTGATGTGGCGCACACCGGCCTGCAGCAGCGGGCCCAGCACGCCAGCCGCGGCACCGCCCGCGCCCACCAGCAGCAGCCGCGCGCCTTGCAGAGCTACGCCTGCATTGCGGGTGATGTCGGCCACCAGGCCCAGGCCGTCGGTGTTGTCGGCATGGATGCTGCCGTCTGCCGCAAAGCTCAGCACGTTGGCAGCACCGGCCAGGCGCACGCGTTCGCTGCACACACTGGCCAGGGCCGGGGCCTCGAACTTGAAGGGCACGGTGATGTTGCAGCCGCGCCCGCCCTCGGCGATGAAGTCACGCACGCCTTGCGCAAAGCCGTCCAGCGCGATCAGTCGGCGCTCGTAGCGCAGCTGCTGGCCGGCGAGTTCGGCAAAGCGGGCGTGGATGGCGGGCGAGCGGCTGTGGGCCACGGGGTTGCCCATCACGCAGTACAGATCGGGGGGGAGCGTCGAAGAGTTCATGGGAACAACAAGGGCTGCATGCAGGGGGCTGGCCAGGGCTGCCGCGAAACGGGCTGCGCCAGTCCGCAGGCGCCTGACGGGGGTTATCGCACGCTGGTTTCTAGGGTCTGTTCGCGGGTGAACTTGAAGCGGGCCACCATGGCCACCTGGTCGGCCTTGGCGCGCATTTCGGGGGTGAAGCGGCCAAACGGCGCGGCGGCGCGGGCAATGGCTTCGGCCCGGCGGTCCAGCGCGGGCTTGCCCGAGCCTTGCACCACTTCGGTGGAGAGCACGCGCCCATCGTGGTTGACGGTGACGATCATGATCAGCTCGCCATACAGCTTTTTGCCGCCCTGCTCGGGGAAGTTCTCGGTGCCCTTGTCTTCCACCTTGCGGCGCAGCGCGTCGTAGTACACCGCGTAGGCTTCCTCGCGCGTGGCAGGGCTGATGTAGCGTTTTTTGGGGCGCGAGTTTTCTTCGTTGATGCGCTTTTCAATCTCGGCCAGCAGCTTCAGCAACTGGCGGCGCTTTTCTTCCTGCGACATTTGCTCGCCGCTGTCGCTTTGCTTGCGCGGGTCGGGCTCGGGCATGGAGGCCAGCTGCTTGCGCAGTTGCGTGAGCAGCTGGGTTTGCTGCTCCTGCATGGCGTCCATCTTGCGCTGCATCTCTTCAAAGTCGTCGCCCACCGCCGTCAGGGCCGAGTAGGGCAGAGGGCTGGTGGCCCGGCCCTGCGCGGCATCGCCGCCGCCCGCCAGGTTGGACTGGGCGATGGCCTGTGCCTTTTCGGGGCGCTCGGTGGACTTGGCATTGACCAGGATGACTTCCAGCGGCGTGTCCTGGAACACGCGGTTGAAGCCCTCGGGGTCGATGAAGCGCACCGAGATAAGGGCCGCGTGCACGGCCACCGACACGCCCAGGGCAATCTGCAGCGTGCTGAAGGAGCGGAAAAGCGAGCGGATGTTCACGGCGTCGGATTATCGGCGTTGGCGGGTGCCGTGCTGTCGGCTTCGTTCACATCCACGGCGATGGCGATCGGGCCGGCCACGGCGTCTTCGTCGCCCTCGTCCTCCACCACGGCATCGTCGCTGGCGTCGTTCGGGTCGTCCAGGCGTTCCACCACCGTGCCGTGGATGTCCAGGGTGATTTCATCCACCTCGCCCAGCCGCACCTTCAGGCGCGCGCCGCGCGGCAGGTTTTGCGCGCCCAGCACGGGGAAGACCAGCGGAATGTCGTCCGCCCGCACCAGAAAGCTGCCACCCGGCCCTTCCTTGATGACGGCGGCCGTCAGCTCGGTGATGTGGTTTTGCTCGATGTACTTGAGCGTCCAGAAACGCTCCATGCCTGCCTGGTAGCCGTTGTAGGCGCTGTAGGCCGCATCAAAGCTGCTGATGATGGAGAACAGGTCTGCATCCTTGGGCTTGAACGGTGCGGCCAGTGCAGCCGTGGCGCCATGGCGCGCGCAGGCAATGATCTGCCACTGGTTGACCAGATCGGTGTAGCGGCGCAGCGGCGATGTGGCCCACGAATAAGCTTTGACGCCAATGCCCGCGTGCGGCAGCGCCTTGGTGCCCATGCGCACCTTCACGCCGGGGGCCATGCTGGCCTGGCTGCGGTAGATGCCGGGCACGCCCAGCTCCGCCATCCAGCTGCCCCAGGTGCTGTTGGCCACGATCATGGCCTCGGCCACGATCAGATCGAGCGGCGCGCCGCGCTGGCGCACGCTGATCTGCACCTGCTCGTGCCCCGTGGGCTCGGCGCCCTGGTTGCCCACCAGGCGGAAGTTGTAGTCCGGCCGGTTGAAGTTCTCGGGCTTGCCGCGCACCACCTCGCGGCGGGCTTTGAGTTCTTTGGCAAGGCGGTATAAAAATGATAGCTGCCCGCGCAGGTCAGACAAGCGCTGCGGGTCGTTTTGGTGCTCAAACGCTGGGTTGGTGAGCCATTCTTCCGTCACCACGCTGTCGAGCTGGTCGTGGCGCAGGTTGGCGGCCACGTGCACGCGCTCCAGTTTGGTTTCGGAACTCTTGAACTCCAGCGTGGCTTCGTCGATGGTCACGTACAGCGACACCGCCGGGTTGGCGCGGCCCTCGTCCAGCGTATACGTTTGCACCACGTCGTCGGGCAGCATGGTGATCTTGTAGCCCGGCATGTACACGGTGGACAGGCGCGCACGGCCGAGCTGGTCAATCGCGCTGCCGGGCTGGATGGCCAGGCCGGGCGCAGCGATGTGGATGCCCAGCACCACGGTGCCGGTGCCCAGGCCTTGCACAGACAGCGCATCGTCGATTTCAGTGGTTTGCGAATCGTCGATGGAATAGGCCTGCACCGGTGCCAGCGGCAGGTCGGCCGGCGGCTGCGGCGCTGCCAGCGCCGGAAAGCCCGTGCCCTTGGGAAAGTTTTCGAACAAAAAGCGCTTCCAGTGGAACTGGTAGGCCGAGTCGATGGCTCCGGCCTTTTGCAGCAGATCGAGCGGCGCGGTGTGCGTGGCGCGGCTGGCCTCGACCACGGCCTTGTATTCGGGCGCGTTCTTGTCGGGCTTGAACAGGATTTTGTAGAGCTGGTCGCGGATGGGCTGGGGGCATTCGCCCCGGCCCAGGGCTGCGGCCCACTCGTCAATTTGTGCGAGCAGCGCCTTCTTCTTCTCGATGGCGGCCAGGGCTTGCTGCAGGATTTCTGCGGGCGCCTTCTTGAAGCGGCCCTTGCCTGCGCGGCGGAAGTAATGCGGCGCCTCGTACAGGCGGAACAGCGCGCCCGCCTGCTGGGCCAGCGTGGCGTTTTCCGAGAAATAGTCGCGGGCGAGGTCGGCAAAGCCGAAATCGTCCTCGGGCGCGAATTCCCAGGCCAGGTCCAGCTCAATCGTCTCGGCCACGGCCTGGGCCTGGGCGATGAGTTCGGCGGGGGCGGGCTTTTCGAACTTCAACAGAATGTTCGCGGCCTTGACCTTGACCCGCTTGCCCGAATCGAGCTCAACCTGGGCCGAGGTGTCGGCTTCGGACAGGATACGTCCGGCCATGAATTTGCCGGCTTCTTCAAACAGTGCATGCATCGGGGGATTCTCCCATGGCTGTCTGCCCGCTCCGCACGGTGCAGATCCGGCCAAGCCGGATGAAATGAAATGCTATTGAATTTGTAGCTGCTGACGCTTGTTGGATAAGCGCCAGAGGCATTTTTTACCCAAAGCCTTTCTGGCGCCCCTATGATCCCCACCCTGGCGCAGCCTGCGCCCCGTGGTGGCCTGGCGCCGCCGCCTCGTTATTTGTCTTTTGATTTTTGACCCTTGCGCAAACCCCAGACGATGCCGTTTTCTGCCCTCAACACGCTGCTGACGGTGCTGGCCGTGGCGCTGCCCTTCCTGTTCGCGGTCACGGCGCCGCCGTCCCCCAACTTCTGGCCGCTGGTGTTTTCCTGGGCCTGTGGCCTGGCGCTGGCCGCCTGGGGGCTGGTGCAGGGGGCGGCGGTAGTCACCCGCGCCCAGTGCGTGCGCCTGGGCAACCGTGCCGCTGGCACGCTGGCGTGGGGGCTCTTGCTGGCGGCGGTGCTGGGTGGCGTGGTGGGGCTGTTGCAGTACCTGGGCGCAGAGCCCTGGGGCTTGCCGTGGATTCATCCGTCCACACCGGGCGAGGCGGTGGGCAACCTGCGCCAGCGCAACCAGCAGGCATCGCTGATGGCGCTGGGCGTGTGGTCCCTGCTCTGGCTGTGGGTGCGGGCCGAGCGGGTGCAGCGCCCCCAGTGGGGCATGGGCATGGTGCTGGGGGGGGCGCTGGCGGTGCTGGCCGTGGCCGCTGCCGCCACCAATTCGCGCACCGGCGCCCTGCAATGGCTGCTGATGCTGGGCTTGCTCTGCCTGTGGCGCCGCACCGATGCACGCAAGGCCATCGCCCTGGTATTGGTGGGCATGGTGCTGTATGTGCTGGCCGCCTGGGCGCTGCCGCAGGTGCTGCTGCAGGTCAGCGGCATACGCATTGATGGGCTGTTCGACCGGTTCTCCAACACCTCGGGCGCCTGCGGCGCACGCCGGGTGCTGTGGTCGAACATGCTGCACCTCATCTCGCTCAAGCCCTGGACGGGCTGGGGGTGGGGGGAGCTGAGCTACGCGCACTACATCACGCTGTTCCCCGAAGAACGTTTTTGCGTGCTGCTGGACAACGCCCACAACCTGCCCTTGCACCTGGCGGTGGAGCTGGGCCTGCCCGCCGCGCTGCTGCTGTGCGGCGGCGTGCTGGCGTGGCTGGTGTGGTCGCGCCCCTGGCGCGAGACCGACCCCGTGCGCCAGCTGGCCTGGGGCGTGGTCGCTGTGGTGGGGCTGCACAGCCTGCTCGAATACCCGCTGTGGTACGGCCCCTTCCAGGTCACCACCCTGTTTGCGCTGGTGCTGCTGTGCTGGCGGCGCGCGCCGGGGCGTGGTGTGCCCGAGGCGTGGCGGTGGCTGGGCAGCAAGCTGGGCGATGTCACTGTGGGGTGGGGCCTGGGGGCCGCCGTGTGCCTGATCGGCGCCGCAGCGCTGGGCATGGCTGCCTACCAGTACCGGGTGGTGAGCCAGCTCTACAAGCCGGTGGCCCAGCGCCCACCCGCCTTGCGCGATGTGCGGGCCGTGCCCCAGCCCAAGGGGGTGCTGTTTTCTGACCAGGTGCGCTTTGCCTGGCTCACCACGCAGGATTTGACGCCCGCCAATGCGGCCCAGATGCACGCCGTGGCGCTGGATTTGCTGCATTTTTCGCCCGAACCCCGGGTGATCGAGAAGCTGCTGGACGGCGCCCAGGCCCTGGGCCGGGCGGACGAAGCGGCTTTGCACCAGCAGCGCTACCGCATTGCCTACCCTGCAGACTTCGCCCGCTGGCAGGCACGCAGGGCGTCTGCGGCCAGTGCAGCCGGCGCGCAGTAGCCGCCGTCAGGCCAGCTGCAGAAAGCGCGTGATGGGCTCCAGGTGCTCGGTGAAGTCGCTCAGTGCATGGTCGCCGCCTTCGAGCAAACGCAGCTCGGCCTGCGGGTAGCGGGCCACCATCTCGCGCCAGTCCAGCACTTCGTCGCCTTTGGCGATGATGGCCAGCTCACGCGCAGCGGGTGGGCGGCCGCGCACATCCAGCGCCTGCAGCTCGCCGATGTATTCGGGCAGAAAGTAAAAGCGCTCGGCCGGGTCGTGCCAGCTGGTTTGCTCGCCGATGTAGCGCGCCAGGTCACGGGCCGGGTCCACCGCGGGGTTGAGCATCACACTGGGGCAGCCTGCGTGTTGCGCAACCCAGCTGGCGTAGAAGCCGCCCAGCGAAGAGCCGATGACCGCCATGGCGCCCCGGGGCCAGGATGCGATGCCCCGCGCTACCAGCGCCATCGCGGCCTGGGGCGAGGGCGGAAGCTGCGGGCACCAGAAGGTGACGGCCGGGTGGTGCTGCGCCACATGGGCCGCCATTTGCCGGGCTTTGGCCGAAGAGGGCGATGAACGAAAGCCGTGCAGGTACAGAAGGTGCGTGGTGGTCATGGGCGCGTTGAAGGGTGTGTGCGAAAGACGCAAGGCAGGGGAATCACTGCTTTTGGCGGGTCTGAGCGGGCATAAGATGTCTAGCCACGAAGACCCGGCACTGTGCGGGGTCTGTTGAGCCGCCAGCACCATGACTGATTTTGCCCCGCTTTCTGCAGCCAGCGCTCCCTTGCAGGCGGGCCGTCAACGAAGCGACGCTGCGTGCACGCCGCAAGCTGGTGGCGCTGGCCGAGGCACTGGACCTGCGGGTGGATGCTGGCTCGCCCGCTGCCCGGTTGCTGAAGCTGCCCCCGGCGGCGCAAGACGCCACCGCGCAGGACGACGCCCTCAGCCCCCTGGAACTCAAGCCCAGCGAAGCCAAGCCTTTGCCCGCTTTGCTGGCGTCGCAGGCGGGCGGCGCGGTGTCGGTCGCGCAGGTGAACGAGGTGCTGGCTGCTGGCATCCAGGACATCACCAACGCCATGGTCGAGAGCTTTCAGCTCAACGACGTGCTGCGCATGATCCTGGAGACGATGTTCCGCGCGCTCTGGGTTTTCGGCGCATGGTGTTTTGCCTGCGTGAGGCGCGCACCGACCAGCTCACCGGCCGCTTTGGCCTGGGCGAAGGCAGCGAAGCCGTGGTGCGTGCCATGAAGGTGCCGCTGAACGTGCCCGGCGATTTGTTCACGGCCGTGTGCCTGCGGGGCGCCGACACCCTCATCAACGATGCTACCGAGCCCCGCATCAGTGCGCGCCTGCCCCGGTGGTACGTGGAAGGCGTCAACGCCCCCTCTTTTCTGTTGCTGCCGCTGCAGATGAAGGGGCAGCCGTTTGCACTCATCTATGCCGACCAGGCGGTTCCTGGCGGCATCGTGGTGGACGACAAGGCCCCGGGTTTGCTGCGCACCTTGCGCAACCAGGCGGTGATGGCCTTTCGCCAAGCGGGCTGACTTCCCGGCGCAGCCGTCAGCCCGATAATTGGGGGATGGCCGCCGTTTTTGAAAAAACCTCTCTCCTGCAACGCATATTGCCCCTGTTTCGGGGGTTTGACCTGCCCTTGCTGTTTGTCGTGCTGTTGCTGGCAGGGGCAGGCCTGGTGGCCATGTACTCGGCCGGTTACGACCACGGTACCCGCTTTGTGGACCACGGCCGCAACATGCTCATTGCCGGAACCATCTTGTTTGTGGTGGCGCAGGTGCCGCCCCAGAGGATCATGGCGTTTGCTGTGCCCTTGTACGCGGCGGGGGTGGCGCTGCTGCTGGCGGTGGCGCTGTTTGGCATCACCAAGAAGGGTGCACAGCGCTGGGTGAACCTGGGCATCGTCATCCAGCCCAGCGAGATTCTGAAAATTGCCATGCCCCTGATGCTGGCCTGGTGGTTTCAAAAGCGCGAGGGGCAGTTGCGCCCGCTGGACTTTGTCGCCGCCGGGGCCCTGCTGGCCGTGCCGGTGGGGCTCATCATGAAGCAGCCGGACCTGGGGACCTCGCTGCTGGTGCTGGCGGCGGGGCTGTCGGTGATCTTTTTCGCGGGCCTGTCGTGGAAGCTGGTGCTGCCGCCTGTGGTGCTGGGGGGCATCGGCATTGCCCTCATCGTGTGGTTTGAACCCCAGCTGTGCGCGGACGGCGTGCGCTGGCCGGTGCTGCACGACTACCAGCAGCAGCGTATCTGCACCTTGCTGGACCCCACGCGCGACCCGCTGGGCAAAGGCTTTCACATCATCCAGGGCATGATCGCGATTGGCTCTGGCGGGCTCACGGGCAAGGGCTTCATGGCGGGCACGCAGACCCACCTGGAGTTTATTCCCGAGCGCACCACCGACTTCATCTTTGCGGCCTATTCCGAAGAATTCGGGCTGGCTGGCAACCTGTTTCTGATCGTGTGCTTTTTGCTGCTGATCTGGCGCGGGCTGGCCATTGCCATGGGGGCCGGCACCTTGTTCGGTCGCCTCATGGCGGGCGCTGTGTCGATGATTTTCTTCACCTATGCGTTTGTGAACATGGGCATGGTCAGCGGCATTCTGCCGGTGGTGGGCGTGCCGCTGCCCTTTGTCAGCTACGGGGGCACGGCCATGGTCACCCTGGGGCTGGCGCTGGGCATTCTCATGTCGGTGGCGCGCGCGCAGCGCCAGGAGCCCGCCAAAGCCCGTGCGCCGCTGTAGCGCGATGCGCCGGTTTTGCCGGGCGATGCCCTCAGGTGATGCAGGGGCGGGGTCAATACCCTTGCCTCGGGGGCTGTCCTGAGGTTACAACCCGGGGGCGTGTTTTCACTAACCCCTGGAGGTGCTCCCCATGGCGGCAAAGTTCGAGCTCAAGAAAACGTCCAACGACAAGTTTGTTTTCAACCTGCTGGCCTCGAATGGGCAGGTGATCTTGACCAGCGAGACCTACGACTCGCGCGCCAGTGCCCTGCAGGGCATCGAATCCGTCAAAAAACACGCGCCTGACGATGCCCGCTTCGGGCGCCTGAGTGCCCGCAACGGCGCACCCTACTTCACCTTGAAGGCGGGCAATGGCCAGGTCATCGGCCAAAGCCAGATGTACTCCGGCGCCAAAGCCCGCGATGCCGGCATCGAGGCCGTGCAGCACCATGCCCCGGTGGCGGTGCTGGTGGACCTCTCGGCTTCGCAGAGCGCGTAGCGCAGTTTTCCCCTGCGGCGGTGCGGGTGGGGTTGCCCGCCTAAAATGCGGCGATGACCTTTCGCTCCTCTACCGCCGCGCCGCAGCGCGCAGCCACCACCCAACGCATTGATGTCGCCCGTGAACTGCTGTTGACGCCTTTTGGGCTGGACGAGAGCCACCTGGCCCGTGCGCTGGCGGAAATCCGTGCCCACCAGGTGGACGATGCCGATCTGTACTTCCAGTACACGCGCAGCGAGGGCTGGAGTCTGGAAGAGGGCATTGTGAAGACCGGCTCTTTCAGCATTGACCAGGGCGTGGGCGTGCGCGCCGTGAGCGGTGAAAAGACGGCCTTCGCGTATTCGGACGACATTTCGCTGGCTTCGCTGCTGGACGCCGCGCGCACCGTGCGTGCCATTTCTTCTGTGGCGCAGACTGGCCGTGTGCGCGTGCCCGCCAAGAAGATTGCCACCAGCCGCAGCCTTTACCAGGGTGTAGACCCCATTGCTTCGCTGGACAGCACCGCCAAGGTGGCCCTGCTGGAGCGCCTGGAGCAGCGCGCCCGCGCCAAGGACCCCCGCGTGGCACAGGTAATGGCAGGCTTGGCCAGTGAGTACGACGTAGTGCTGGTGGCCCGTGCTGATGGCACGCTGGCCGCAGATGTGCGCCCGCTGGTGCGCCTGTCGATCACCGTGATTGCCGAGCAACACGGCCGCCGCGAAGTGGGCTCGGCCGGCGGCGGTGGCCGCTTTGGTCTGGCGTATTTCGATGACGCACAGCTGAGCAAGTATGTGGACGAGGCGGTGAACGCTGCCTTGACCAACCTGGAATCCCGCCCCGCTCCGGCTGGTGAAATGACGGTGGTTCTGGGTGCGGGCTGGCCCGGCATCCTCCTGCACGAAGCCGTGGGCCATGGCCTGGAAGGGGACTTCAACCGCAAGGGCTCCAGCGCTTTCAGCGGCCGCATCGGCCAGCGTGTGGCCGCCAAGGGCGTGACGGTGCTGGACGACGGCACCATTGCCGACCGCCGTGGATCGCTGAATGTGGACGACGAGGGCAACCCCAGCCAGCGCAATGTGCTGATCGAAGACGGCATCTTGAAGGGCTACATCCAGGATTCGCTCAACGCCCGTCTGATGGGCGTGGCCCCCACGGGCAATGGCCGCCGCGAAAGCTACGCCCACATCCCCATGCCGCGCATGACCAACACCTACATGCTGGGTGGCGACAAGGATCCGCAGGAAATCATCGCCAGCATCAAGAAGGGGCTGTACGCCAGCAACTTTGGTGGTGGCCAGGTGGACATCACCTCGGGCAAGTTCGTGTTTTCTGCCAGCGAAGCCTACTGGGTGGAAGACGGCAAGATCCAGTACCCCGTCAAGGGCGCCACCATCGTGGGCAGCGGCCCTGAATCGCTCAAGAAGGTGACCATGATCGGCAACGACATGCGCCTGGACAGCGGCGTGGGCACTTGCGGCAAGGAAGGCCAAAGCGTGCCTGTGGGCGTGGGCCAGCCCACCTTGCGCATCGAAGGCCTTACCGTGGGCGGCACGGCCTGACCACCTGACGACCGGGGTGCGAGGGCGGGGCTGCCAGTGCAGCTGTTGCGCATTGGCTGCACCCTGGCCATTCAGGGGTTTTGCGCTGTAACAATTTTTGCGGCGCGCAGCACAATCGGCCTATGCCGGCTTCGCGCACTTTTCTGTCGCAAAGTTTCCAGTCGTTTGGAGACATCAGCCGCTTTTTGCGCGAAGGCGTTGCCGACGAAGATTCGCGCCAGCTGCGCGACAGCTTGGGTGCTTTGTCCAACGCGATCGAAGAGGCCGTGCGCATTCGGCGCACCAGCACAGACACCCAACTCATCCACCGCACCGCAACGGCCCTGTTTCAGGGCGTGCGAGAGCACCAGCGGCTGCTGACAGGGCTGGGTTCCGGGTGGCACACCCTGTACGAGTTTGGGGTGTACCAGCGGGCGCTTTGGGAGCTGGGCCAGTCGGTTTCCACCTGGAAAGAGGCCTTGGAGCTTCGCCACTCCAGCGAAACCGAGCACTTTGACAAATTTGAGTTGCTGGCCTGGCGCACGCTGGGCGAGGCCTTGCTGCTCATCGACATGTATGAGCAGGGCAGCCGTGGCGAGGGAGGGGCGGAGCCTCCAGTGCCCTCCCGCAGCCGGTCTTGGTGGCAGCGCGCCTTGCGCTGGTTAGGTCGCTGAGGCATTGCTGCATGCGCGCCCCCTGGGTGAAGGCTGACGCGTATCCACGCCCGGAGCATGGCCTTCGCCCTCGGCGGTTCAGGTGTGGTTTTTTCGGCCCAAGTTTGCGCAAGCTGCTTGCAAGACCACCCGGGGGCTGTGCTACATTGAAAGCCATGCAAGTTCGCAGCGCGTTTTATTTTTGGTTTTTTATCTCGGTCCTAGGCGGATGAGAGGAAAACGCGCAAGTAACTGAAGCACCCTCCCCATACCAACCGCCGCAGCTGCAAAGCCCGGCGGTTTTTTGTTTTTCAGCCCCCTTTTTTCACTTTTTCCACCTTACGAGGACGACAACATGAGCTTGCAAGCCACCCCCGCCAGCGATGCCTGGTACCGCAGCGTCGAGAAAACCAGCCAGACCGACGACGAACGTATCAAGGACATTACCGTGCTGCCTCCTCCAGAGCATCTGATCCGCTTTTTCCCCATCAGCAACACGCCGGTGGAAGGGCTCATCAGCCAGACCCGCAAGAACATCCACAACATCATGGCGGGTGATGACGACCGCCTGCTGGTCATCATCGGCCCCTGCTCCATTCACGACCCTGCGGCTGCGCTCGACTACGCCCGCCGCCTGAAAGTGGTGCGCGAGCAGTACAAGGACACGCTGGAGATCGTCATGCGCGTGTACTTCGAAAAGCCCCGCACTACTGTGGGCTGGAAGGGCCTGATCAACGACCCCTACTTGGACGAAACCTACCGCATCGACGAAGGCCTGCGCATCGCGCGGCAGTTGCTGATCGACATCAACCGCCTGGGCATGCCTGCAGGCAGCGAGTTCCTGGACGTGATCTCGCCCCAGTACATCGGCGACCTGATCGCCTGGGGCGCCATTGGTGCGCGCACTACTGAAAGCCAGGTGCACCGCGAGCTGGCCTCAGGCCTGTCCGCCCCCATCGGCTTCAAGAACGGCACGGACGGCAACATCCGCATCGCCACCGACGCCATCCAGTCGGCCAGCCGTGGTCACCACTTCCTGTCGGTGCACAAGAATGGGCAAGTGGCCATCGTGAACACCAGCGGCAACAAAGATTGCCACGTGATTCTGCGCGGCGGCAAGGCCCCCAACTACGACGCCGCCAGCGTGGCCGCCGCCTGCAAGGATCTGGAAGCCGCCAAGCTGCCCGCCACGCTGATGGTGGACTGCAGCCACGCCAACAGCAGCAAGCAACACGAAAAGCAGCTGGACGTGGCGCGCGACATTGCCAGCCAGATTGCCGGTGGCTCGCACAGCGTGTTCGGCGTGATGATTGAAAGCCACATCAACGCGGGTGCGCAGAAGTTCACCCCCGGCAAGGACGATGCCTGTGCGCTGGAGTACGGCAAGAGCATCACCGATGCGTGCCTGGGCTGGGACGATTCGCTGACGGCGCTGGCCGACCTGTCGGCTGCAGTGCAGGCGCGCCGCGCTCGCTGAGGCGGCGCTTTGGCGCTACAGGGAAAAGACGGAGATGCACCCGGTGGGCTCAGCGTGTAAGCTCACCGGAACTCATCCCTCTTCTTCCACGATTGCAACGAGGTCACCCCATGCCCAGTGAAGTATCCGTCCGTCTGGCTGCCGATCAGGAATACCGTTTTGACCTGTCCAGCGCGGAGCCCATGGCCCACGAGGCCGCCCGCCTGTGGCTGGACGAGCAGTTCACCACGCTCGACTGCGAACCGCTGCGGGCCAGCGGCAAAGTCTTGCTGGCCGACAAGGTGCTGACCGTGGCGCAGGCCGCAGGGGCAGCGTTGTTCTCGCAAGCAGAGTGGGGCCAGCGTTTTGCCCTGGCGGCCAGTGCGGCGCTGGCGCGGCCCATTGTGCGCGTAGACGTGCCTGCAATGGCTATCACGTACTGAACTGCTAAATACCAGCCTTGCTATCCCGTAAGGGGGTAACATGAAAATAGCTGCCAGCGCTTGATATATAAGCGCTGGCAGCTATTGTTTTTGTAGTGCCTTTGGCGTGTTGGTTGCGTTGGCCGTGTTAGCCGCGTTGCAGCGCTTCCAGCAACCGGGCGTGGATGCCGCCAAAACCGCCATTGCTCATGCACACCACATGGTCGCCAGGGCGGGCGGCCTGGGTGATCTGCTCCACCAGGGTGGCAATGTCGGGGGCGGTCTGCGCACGTTGGCCCATGCCCACGCCCAGCGGTGCCAGGGCCTCGGCAGCGTCCCAGTCCAGCCCGGCCGTGTGGCAGAACACCCGGTCGGCGGGTTCCAGCGCCCAGGGCAGCTGGCTTTTCATGGCCCCCAGCTTCATGGTGTTGCTACGGGGTTCGAAAACCGCCAGGATGCGGGCTTCAGCCCCCAGGCTGCGGCGCAGGCCGTCGAGCGTGGTGCGCAGCGCCGTGGGGTGGTGGGCAAAGTCGTCATACACGGCAATGCCGCGCACCGTGCCGCGCAGCTCCATGCGGCGCTTCACGTTCTGAAACTGGCCCAGCGCGGCCGCCGCCACGGCGGGTTTCACCCCCACGTCGTGGGCAGCGGCAATGGCAGCCAGTGCGTTGAGCTGGTTGTGCACGCCGGTCAGCGCCCATTCCACGCGCGCCGCTTTGCGGCCTTGGTGCAGCACGTCAAAAGCCTGCGGGTCGCCTTCGGCTGTGAAGTCACTCACGGCGGCACCAAAGCTGCTCACCTCGCTCCAGCAGCCTTTGTTCAAGACGCGGGTCAGGCTCTCTTCCAGCCCGTTGGTCACCACACGGCCCGAGGGCGGCACGGTGCGCACCAGGTGGTGGAATTGGCGTTCGATGGCGGCCAGGTCGTCAAAGATGTCGGCGTGGTCAAACTCCAGGTTGTTCAGCACCGCCGTGCGGGGGCGGTAGTGCACAAACTTGCTGCGTTTGTCGAAGAAGGCGGTGTCGTACTCATCGGCCTCGATCACGAACAGCGGGCGCTGGCCTTGCGCGCCGGGGCCGGGCTGAGGGCGCTGTGCGGCCCCCAGGCGGGCAGAGATACCGAAGTTCAGCGGCACGCCGCCGATCAGAAAGCCCGGCTGCAAGCCTGCGCTCTCCAAAATCCACGACAGCATCGACGTGGTGGTGGTCTTGCCGTGCGTGCCCGCTACGGCCAGCACATGGCGGCCTTGCAGCACATGCTCGGCCAGCCACTGGGGGCCGCTGGTGTAGGGCAGGCCAGCGTCCAGAATCGCTTCCATCAGCGGGAACTTCGGGCTGCCATCGGGCAGACGGGCCCGGCTGACCACGTTGCCCACCACAAACATGTCTGGCTGCAGCGCCAGTTGCTCGGCCCCAAAGCCTTCAATCAGGTCAATGCCCAGTGCGCGGAGCTGATCGCTCATGGGGGGGTAGACCCCGGCATCGCAACCGGTAACCTTGTGCCCCGCCTCGCGGGCCAGCGCGGCCAGGCCGCCCATGAAGGTTCCGCAGATTCCGAGTATGTGTATGTGCATGGCGGGGGATTCTAATGACGGGCCATGGGGGGCTCGGTCTGCTGGCGCGCAAGCTGCGCACCCCGGGCAGGTGATGAAGCCAATGCGCCGAATGATCGGGAATAAATAGCACCCCTGCGGTGCCGATGTCCCTCTGAAGAGGTAGCAGGGGTGCGGAGATCTTCTGGGGGCGTTGCACCCCCAGTGCGTCATCACGCCATCAGGCCTGGATGTAAGCGGTCTTCACCGTGGTGTAGAACTCGGCGGCGTAGCGGCCTTGCTCGCGCGAGCCGTAGCTGCTGCCCTTGCGGCCACCGAACGGCACGTGGTAGTCCACCCCGGCGGTGGGCAGGTTCACCATCACCATACCCGCCTGGGCGTGGCGCTTGAAGTGCGTGGCGTGCTTGAGGCTGGTGGTGGCAATGCCGCTGGCCAGGCCAAACGGCGTTTCATTGGCCAGGGCCAGTGCTTCGTCATAGCCCTTCACACGCTGGATGCTGACCACGCGGCCAAAGATTTCTTCGCGGTTGATGCGCATCTCGGGTGTGGTTTCGGTGAACAGGGCGGGGCGCAGGTAGAAGCCGGGGGCGCCGTCGGCATTGGTAGCGAGCGCTTCGCCGCCGTGCAGCGTGGCGCCTTCCTTTTGGCCGATGGCGATCTACTTCAGGTCTTGCGCCAATTGGCGGTCATCTACTACGGGGCCGATGTCGGTGCCGGCCTTGCGGGCACCCGTGTCACCTGCGGCAAACAGTGTCGATGCGCCGTAGAACTACAGCTACTCCAGGCGATCGGCATAAGGCTTGGGCGCAAAGCGCAGCTCGCTGTCGAAGTCGGTCAGAGGAACGGTCAGCAAGCCGGCTTGCAATACGCTTTTGAGGTCTTGTGGGGACATGTTCAGGCTCCGTTGGGTGAGAAATGTGCAAGAGTCCTGCTTCCAGCCCGTCAAGGCCGGGCACCAGGAACACGAGAAATTCATGTTGTATGTCATCGTACAAAATAAAAAAAGCGTACGGTTCAATACGAATGCCACCTCCGCCCTTGGTTGGGCGGAGGTGGCTGGGTAGGGTCAGCTGGCTTCCGTCTGGGCGCGGCGGCGGCGCTCACGGCTGTTGGCCAGGTGGGTGCGCATGGCTGCGCGGGCGGCGTCGGGGTCTTGCCCCACGATAGCGTCAAAAATGTTCTCGTGCTCGCCATTGACGCGGCGCAGGTACTGTCGGCGCTCATCGCTCTGGTCGTCGCTGCCTTGCAGGCGTGCGCGCGGAATGATCATGCTGCCCAGTGTGCTCATCAGCTCGGTGAAATGACTGTTCTGGGTAGCGCGTGCAATCTCCAGGTGGAACTGGAAGTCGGCCGCCATTGCGTCGCGGCCTTCGTCCACGGCTTGAGCCACCGCGTTCAGCGCCTGGCGCATGGTGGCCAAGTTGGCGTCGGTGCGGCGTTGCGCGGCCAGGGCTGCGGCTTCAGTCTCCACGCCAATGCGCAGCTCCAGCACGGCAATCACGCCGCGCAGGGTGCTGAATTGCTCGGGGGTGATCTTGAAGCCGGGGTTTTGTCCCATGCCCAGCACAAACGTGCCAATGCCGTGGCGGGTTTCGACCAGCCCCGAGGCCTGCAGCTTGGAAATCGCTTCGCGCACCACGGTGCGGCTGACGTCGAACTCGGCCATGATGGCCGCCTCGGTGGGCAGCTTGTCGCCCACGGCCAGGCGCCCATCGCGAATGCGGTTACCCAAGGAATCCACCAGCTCCAGGGCCAACGTGCGGGGTTTGCGGCGGAGAGTGGTTTCTGTGTTCATTTCCCGGTGTTATCCCTATGTCGATTCGTAGTGCTGCGTAGTGGCATTTCGATGGTGTGACAACTGATGACATTCAACTGTCCCGCAGTGCCACTGTACCAAGAACCTGTCGAATTGCCATGACTGCTCACCCGACGCCGATCCGATTCAACCGAATCTTGCTCACTGGCGCTGCCGGTGGTTTGGAGCGCGAGCTGCGCGCCCGCCTGAAAGCGTATTGAACCACCGTGCGGCTGTCGCACATTGCCGACCTGCGCCAGGCTCTGCCGGAGTGGAAGAACCTGCTCGCCCTGGTGCTGGTGTGCGTGGGCATCTGGCTGGTAACGCGCGTCCGCCCCCTCTGCCACGCCAGCCAAATATTGATCGGGCCCCATAAAGATTGAACTTTCTGCTGATTTTCGCGTTCGAAGCAGCATGGACAAAGAAGACGCGAGATACCAAACCCTGGAGCAGCTTCACGAGCGGCGCAAGCAAGTCATCCGACTGCACAAACGGGGCATCAAAGTCATGGAACTGGTGCAGATGTCGGGCTTGAGCTACCCGGCTGTGCGCAAGGTGCTTGATCTGTTCGAGCAAGGCGGCTGGCCAGCCATCAAACCAGCCGGTCGTGGTCGCACGAAAGGCGATGCCCGATTGCTCACGCCCGAGCAAGAAGTCCACATCCAAAAGACCATCTGCGACAAACGTCCCGAGCAATTGAAGATGGACTTCTTCCTGTGGAGTCGCGCCGCCGTGATGCAGCTTATCGAACAGGAATGTGGCTTGAAATTGGGTGTGCGCACCGTGGGCAAATACCTGGCACGCTGGGGTTTCACCCCACAAAAGCCCATCAAGAAGGCATACGAACAACGCCCCGAAGCCGTCAAGGCCTGGCTAGATGAACACTACCCGGCCATCGAGGCCAAGGCCAAGGCTGAGGGCGGCGAAATCCACTGGGGCGATGAGACCGCACTGGTCAACACCGATGTACGCGGCAGGAGCTATGCACCAGCAGGTGAGACACCCGTGGCGTTCACGGTGGGCAGCACACGCCAGAAGCTGTCGATGATCGCCACGGTGACCAACCGGGGCAAGGCACGCTGGATGATCATTGACGAGGCCTTCAACAGCGACAAGTTGATTGAGTTCCTGGAGGCCTTGATCAAGGACGCGGGCAAGAAGGTGTTCCTGATCCTTGACAACCTGCGTGTACATCACAGCAAACCGGTCAAGGCGTGGCTGGCAGAGAGAAAGGAACAGATCGAGGTGTTCTACCTGCCCAGCTACAGCCCGGAACTCAACCCAGAAGAGCGTTTGAACGCCGACCTCAAGCAGGCCATGGGCAAGCGGGTCCCGGTCAGAACAAAGGCAAAACTGCGCGATGCGGCCAACGAACACATGGCCATGCTGGAGAAGTCACCCGAGCGGGTGATGAGCTACTTTCAGGATCCCCGCGTCAAATATGCCGCCGCTTGAGACTTCATGGGGCCGGAGCAATAAGAGCGGCGAACAAAACGCCCCTGGCGTCGTTGTTTCGCCTTGTCGTACTGTTTGTACTGCCTGCGGCGAAACGCCTAGCCAGGGCCGCTGCGCTGCGTTTTGTTGGTCGCTCTAAACTCGGGCACATGGCTTACACACTTTCACGCGAAGCGTTTCAACAACAACTGCATGGCCAGCGCACCGACCTGTTCACCCTGCGCGGTGCGGGTGGCCTGCAGGTGGCGGTGAGCAACTATGGCGCGCGTCTGGTGCAAGTGGCCGTGCCAGACGGGCAGGGCGGCCTGGTGGACGTGGCCTTGGGCTACGACAGCCTGCAGGGCTACGTCGATGGACAACTCTCCATGGGCGCCTTCATTGGCCGCTGGGCGGGGCGGCTGCGGGGTGGCAAGTTGCATCTGCCCGGCGGCTGCACGCTGCAGTTGCCCACCAACAGTGGCCCGCACCACCACCACGGTGGGCCGCAGGGCAGCCGCTTTCAGGTGTTCGGCGTCACCGAAGTGAAGCCCGATGCCATGGTGCTCACCCACACCTTCCGCACCGAAGACGATGGCGTGCCCGGCACCGTGCGCCTGACGCTGCACCTGCAGGTCACCCCTGACAACGCGCTGCACATGGAGTGGATGGCTGAGGTGGCCGACGCCGCCACTGTGTTCAACCCCACGGGCCACGCCTTCTTCAACCTGGCGGGCGCAGGCAGCACCCTGGGCCACACGCTGCAGGTGCCCGCCAGCCGCTACGTGCCGTTGGCCCCCGATGTGTGCCCCACGGGCACCGTTGATTCGGTGCAGGGCACGCCGTTCGACTTTCGCAAGCCGCGCAGTGTGGCCGATGCCACGGCCATGCCGCATGAGCAGCTGGCACGGGCCGGTGGGCTGGACCACTACCTGGTGCTGGACGATGCCTCTCCAGTCTCTGTAGCCCCCGCCGCCACCCCCGGTCTGCGCCTGGCCGCCCAACTGGCCGACCCCGCCTCGGGCCGCGCCATGCAGGTCTGGAGCACCGCCCCTGGCGTGCAGGTGTACGCAGGCCACGGCCTCAAAGGCGACCCGGCTCGCGACCTGGGCCGTGGGCCAGGGCAGGGCACCTGGCTGTGGCAGCCCGGCGACGGCATCTGCCTGGAGCCCATGGAGTACCCCGACGCGCCCAACCACCTGGCATTCCCGGTGCGCTGGTGGCTGCCCGGCGACGTGGTGCGCGGCAGCATCGTGTACCGGTTCATGGGCCCTTGAGCGGTGCCAAGACATTTTGCTATTAAATAAATAGCTTCTGCCGCTTGCTGGTAAAGCGCCACAGGCCAATAAGCCTTGTAGTGCTTGCCCAGGCCGCGTAACGCTGCACCCCCTTCTCGATGTTGGCGCGGTCAGCCCGCTTCAGCGACAGCCAAACGCACTACATTTTTGCCAATGAGCGCATCCCCTTTTCAACGGTTTATTCCCTTTCTCGCTGTCCTCGGCTCCGTCACCGCCCTGGGCGTGGGCACCTCGTGGGCCAAGCAGGCGCTGTTTCCGGTGGTGGGCGCGCAGGGCACCACCGCCGTGCGGGTGGGGTTGTCGGCGCTGTTGATGCTGATGTTGTGGCGCCCCTGGCGTTGGCGCCTGTCGCGGGCCGATGCCCAAGCGGTGGTGCTGTATGGCGCGGCGCTGGGCGCCATGAACCTCATGTTCTATCTGTCACTCCAGACCCTGCCTTTTGGCCTGGCGGTGGCCATCGAGTTTGCGGGGCCGTTGGCCGTGGCCATCTGGTCATCGCGCCGCGCGGTGGATTTCATCTGGGTGGCTCTCGCCATCGTGGGCCTGGCCCTGCTGCTGCCGCTGGGGCTCAGCGGCAGCACGCTAAACCCCCAGGGCGTGCTGTATGCCGTGGGGGCGGCCGTGTTCTGGGCGCTGTACATCGTGTTTGGCAAACGGGCCGGGCACCTGCATGCCGGGCAGTCGGTGTCGCTGGGCCTGCTGGTGGCGGCGCTGGTGGTGGTGCCGGTGGGCGTGGCCCACGCGGGCGCTGCGCTGCTGTCGCCCTCGGTGCTGCTGGTGGGGGTGGCTGTGGCGGCCATCTCCAGCGCGCTGCCCATCTCGCTGGAGATGATGGCCCTGAAGCGCCTGCCCAAAGAGGCCTTCGGCATCATGATCAGCATGGAGCCCGCCATCGCTGCCCTGCTGGCCCTGGCGTTGCTGGGCGAGCGGCTGGACACCGTGCAGTGGCTCGCCATTGGCTGCATCGTGGCCGCATCCATGGGCAGCGCCGCAACGGCGCGCAGGCTGCCCGCAGTGCAAGCGCAGCCTGCTTGATGGGATGGGTGTTTGCTACATATTTCGTAGCTTCTGGCGCTTGTCTATCAAGCGCTAGCGGCTGATTTTGCTTGTGTTGGCTCGGCAGCAATCAAAACCGGCCTGCAAGCCTCATGTCTGTGGATTTCTCGGGTTTCGATGGTGAAAGTGCCCACATTGCTTGCGCTGCACCCATGTGGCTGATTGGAGACGGTGTGCCGCAGCACGACGGGTGGTGATCCTGAAAAGCGGAAAGGGGAGGCAGTACCATCAGGTAACAATTCACTACGGGCCGTGCTCTTTCAGGGGCGGTGCGCACCACCGAATGGACAAGACCCAACTTTCCGAAAGCGACATCTGCGACAAGTTCATCCGCCCCGCCATGGAGAAGGCTGGATGGAATGGTCTGGACCAGATCTTTCGTGAATACCCCCTGCGGGCTGGACGCGTGGTGGTGCGTGGCAACAAAGCCTACCGCGACAAGAGCACGGTGCTGCGCGCCGACTACGCCCTGTTCTACAAGGCCAACATTCCCCTGGCGGTGGTCGAGGCCAAAGACAACCAACACGCCGTGGGTGCAGGCATGGGCCAGGCGCTGAACTACGCCCAATTGCTGGATGTGCCCTTCAGCTTCTCCAGCAACGGCGATGGCTTCGTGTTCCGCGACGCCACCCTGGCCACCGGCGTGCTGGAGCAAAACCTCACCCTCGAAGAGTTCCCCTCGCCGCAAGAGCTGTGGCGCCGCTATTGCACCTGGAAGGGCTGGTCTGACGAAGAAAGCCGCGTCGCCGGTTTTGACTACGCCCCCCACAAAACCCCGCGCTACTACCAGCTCAATGCCGTCAACCGCGCGGTCGAGGCCATCGCCGCCGGGCAAAAACGCGTGCTGCTGGTCATGGCCACTGGCACCGGCAAGACCTACACCGCCTTCCAGATCATCTGGCGCTTGTGGAAGAGCGGCGCCAAAAAGCGCATCCTGTTCCTGGCCGACCGCAACATCCTCATCGACCAGACCATGGTCAATGACTTTCGCCCCTTCAAGGGCGCCATGGCCAAGCTCAGCCCCAATGCCAAGGGCGTGGAGCGGATGGATGCGCAGGGCTCGGTGTCGGTCGAGGACGTGGAATTGGCCGTCCACAAAACCACCAAGCTGGTAGACAAAAGCTACGAGATTTACCTCTCGCTCTACCAGGCCGTCACCGGCACCGACGAAGAGCGCAACATCTACAAGCAGTTCAGCCCTGACTTCTTCGACCTCATCGTGGTGGACGAATGCCACCGGGGCAGCGCCGCCGAAGACTCCGCCTGGCGCGACATCCTCACCTACTTCGCCAGCGCCACGCAGATCGGCCTCACGGCCACGCCCAAAGAGACCAAAGACGTCTCCAACACCGACTACTTTGGCGAGCCCGTCTACACCTACAGCCTCAAGCAAGGCATCGAAGACGGCTACCTCGCCCCGTACAAAGTCATCCGCGTCGATCTGGACAAAGACACCTTTGGCTGGCGCCCCACCGCCGGTATGACCGACAAACACGGCCACGCCATCGAAGACCGCATCTACACCGGCGCCGACATGAACCGCAAGCTCGTGCTGGAGCAGCGCGACGTGGCCGTGGCCGCCAAGATCACCGAGTATTTGAAGGCCACCGACCGCTACGCCAAGACCATCGTCTTTTGCGAAGACATCGACCACGCCGCGCGCATGCGCCAGGCGCTCGCCAACGCCAACGCCGACCTGTGCGCCACCCAGCCCAAATATGTGGTGCAGATCACCGGCGACAACACCGAGGGCAAGCTGGAGCTCGACAACTTCATCGACCCCGAGAAAACCTACCCGGTGATTGCCACCACCTCCAAGCTCATGAGCACGGGGGTGGATGCACAAACCTGCAAGCTCATCGTGCTGGACCAGGGCATCAAGTCCATGACGCTGTTCAAGCAGATCATCGGCCGTGGCACGCGCATCAATGAGCACCACGGCAAAACCTGGTTCACCATCCTCGACTTCAAGCGCGCCACCGAACTGTTTGCCGATAAGGACTTTGACGGCGAGCCAGTGCAAATCTACGAACCCGGCAGCGGCGAGCCCGTGGCCCCGCCCGAACCTGCCGTGCCCGGCGGCAATCCGGGCGATGCAGGCCACACCGGCGGCGCGCCAGAACCCTTGGGGCCTTTCAAAGGCGGCGGCGAGGCGGACGGCCCCAAGAAATACATCCTCGGCAACAACGTCACCGTGGCCGTCGCCCGCGAGCGTGTGCAGTATCTCAACGCGCAGGGCAAGCTCATCACCGAAAGCCTGCGCGACTACACCCGCATCAACCTGCGCAAGCAATACGACTCGCTCGACCAGTTCCTGCAAGCCTGGCAACAGGCCGACCGCAAAGCCGCCCTGCTGCAAGAGCTCGAAGGGCAGGGCGTGCTGCTCGACGCCCTGGCCGACGAGGTTGGCAAAGACCTCGACCCGTTCGATTTACTGCTGCATGTAGCCTACGACCAGCCCCCGCTCACCCGCAGCGAGCGCGCTCGCCGCGTGCAAAAGCGCAATGTCTTCACCCAATACGGCCCCGTGGCCCGCAAGGTGCTGGAGGCACTGCTCGACAAATACGCCGACGAAGGCATCGCCACCATCGAGAGCAACGAAGTCTTCAAGCTCCAGCCCTTCACCGACCTGGGCAGCCCGGTGGAACTGGTGCGCAGCTTTGGCGGCCGCCCGCAGTACCTGAGCGCGCTGCAAACCCTGGAGCGCGAGCTGTACGCTCCTCGCTGACTGCTGCCCGCCGAAATTCAGACAAACACCAGCCTCTCAAGAGCCGCGTTGGAATCCCCTATGACGAACAAAAAATGCATCGACCCTGCAGCGGCACGGCACTTCATTGCCAACTACCAAAGCCTGCTCGAAACCATCCCCACCACCAAGCGCAAGGCGAACCTGGTGGCGCAACTGACCGCGGCACGCGATGCCCTGTATGCCAACCCTGCGCTTTTGCAGCCAGCGCTGGCACACCTGCAGGACCAGGGCCGCTTCTGTGCCGACGACGTGCTGCAAGCCGTGCACACGCTGCGCGTTGACAAATGGATCTATGTCAACGACACCGCCACACACAGCCACTTTCTGGAGCCCCATGAGACGAATGCGGCGTATGCCATCAAGACGCTGACCACGCCCCTCAAAGAAATGCTTGGCAGCAGCGGTGCCGTCATCTCCTGCGGTCTGCTGGTGTTTCAAGGGCAGGTCATCTGCGACGGGCTGGTGGGCTTTGGCGCCTGGCTGGGGCCAAACTACCGGAGCAGCTTCAAAGAGCAACTCGCCGCCTGCCGCGCCCAGGGGGCGCTTTATCGCGACCGCCTGCTGCCCCGGATACCGCCCGAAACAGTGGCGAAGTAGCTCATAAAATGATAGCTACTAGCGCTTATCCAATAAGCGCTAGAGCCTGTTTTGACTTAAATTTTGCACCCCATGTCCAACCTCACCCCCGTCATCAAATCCATCCAGGACATCATGCGCCAGGACAGCGGCGTCGATGGCGACGCCCAGCGCATCAGTCAGCTCACCTGGCTGCTGTTTTTGAAGGTGTTTGATGCGCTGGAAGAAGAGCTGGAGCTGACGCGCGACCACTACCAAAGCCCCATCCCCGAGTCCATGCGCTGGCGCAATTGGGCTGCAGACCCCGAGGGCATGACTGGCGACGCGCTGCTCGACTTTGTGGACAACCAGCTCTTCGCCACCCTCAAAAGCCTCAGCGCCGACCCCGTGCGCAACCCGCGCGGCTATGTGGTGCGCGGCGTGTTTGAAGACGCCTACAACTACATGAAAAGCGGCCACCTGCTGCGCCAGGTGGTCAACAAACTGAACGCCATCGACTTCAACCGCCAGGCCGAGCGCCACCAGTTCAACGACCTCTACGAAAAAATCCTCAAAGACCTGCAAAGCGCCGGCAACGCGGGCGAGTTCTACACCCCCCGCGCCGTCACCCAGTTCATGGTGGACATGGTCAACCCGCAACTGGGCGAAGTGGTGCTCGACCCGGCCACCGGCACCGGCGGCTTCCTTGTGTGCGCCATTGAGCACCTGCGCAAACAGGTCAAAAACGCCGAGCAAGAAACCCTGCTGCAGAACAGCATTCGCGGCGTCGAGAAAAAGCAGATGCCGCACATGCTCTGCGTTACCAACCTGATGCTGCACGGCATCGAAGTGCCCAGCAACATCCGCCACGACAACACCCTGGCGCGCCCCCTGCGCGATTACACCCAGGCCGACCGCGTGGACGTGGTGCTCACCAACCCGCCCTTTGGTGGCGTGGAGGAACCCGGCATCGAACAAGGCTACCCCGCCGACGTGCGCACCAAAGAAACGGCCGACCTGTTTCTGGTGCTCATCAAGCACATCCTCAAAAACAACGGCCGCGCCGCCCTGGTGCTGCCCGACGGCACCCTGTTTGGCGAAGGCGTCAAAAGCCGCATCAAAGAGCAGCTGCTCACCGAGTGCAACCTGCACACCATCGTGCGCCTGCCCAATGGCGTGTTTGCGCCCTACACCGGCATCAAGACCAACCTGCTGTTCTTCACCAAAGGCCAGCCCACGCAGCATGTCTGGTATTACGAACACCCGTACCCGCCGGGCGTGAAGAACTACAACAAGACCAAGCCCATCCGCATCGAAGAATTCGATGCCGAGAAAGCCTGGTGGGGCACCGAGGCCGACGGCTTTGCCGCCCGTGTGGAAAACGAACGCGCCTGGAAGGTCAGCATCGACACCATCCGCGCCGCTAACTGGAACCTCGACCAGAAGAACCCCCACGTCGGCGAACAAACCAGCCACGACCCCGGCGAGCTGCTGGCCGACTACGCCCGCCTGCAGGCCGAAGCCCAAGCCCTGCGCGACGAGCTCAAGGGCATCCTGGAGCAGTCTTTAATGGCAAAAACAGCCGCTAGCGCTTGAGGAATAAGCGCATGCTGCTATCAAATATGGAGCTAATCGCCACCGCCCCCGGTGGCGTCGCCAAGCTGCGCGAACTCATCCTCACCCTGGCCGTGCAAGGCAAGCTGGTGCCGCAAGACCCGGCCGATGAACCGGCCGGCGTGTTGCTGCAGAAGATTCGGGCGGAGAAGGATCGGTTGATCGTCGAGGGGAAATCCAAGCGGGACAAGCCGCTGGCGGCGATTGCCGAAGAGGAAAAGCCGTTTGAATTGCCACTATTGATCGGGCCCCATAAAGATTGAACTTTCTGCTGATTTTCGCGTTCGAAGCAGCATGGACAAAGAAGACGCGAGATACCAAACCCTGGAGCAGCTTCACGAGCGGCGCAAGCAAGTCATCCGACTGCACAAACGGGGCATCAAAGTCATGGAACTGGTGCAGATGTCGGGCTTGAGCTACCCGGCTGTGCGCAAGGTGCTTGATCTGTTCGAGCAAGGCGGCTGGCCAGCCATCAAACCAGCCGGTCGTGGTCGCACGAAAGGCGATGCCCGATTGCTCACGCCCGAGCAAGAAGTCCACATCCAAAAGACCATCTGCGACAAACGTCCCGAGCAATTGAAGATGGACTTCTTCCTGTGGAGTCGCGCCGCCGTGATGCAGCTTATCGAACAGGAATGTGGCTTGAAATTGGGTGTGCGCACCGTGGGCAAATACCTGGCACGCTGGGGTTTCACCCCACAAAAGCCCATCAAGAAGGCATACGAACAACGCCCCGAAGCCGTCAAGGCCTGGCTAGATGAACACTACCCGGCCATCGAGGCCAAGGCCAAGGCTGAGGGCGGCGAAATCCACTGGGGCGATGAGACCGCACTGGTCAACACCGATGTACGCGGCAGGAGCTATGCACCAGCAGGTGAGACACCCGTGGCGTTCACGGTGGGCAGCACACGCCAGAAGCTGTCGATGATCGCCACGGTGACCAACCGGGGCAAGGCACGCTGGATGATCATTGACGAGGCCTTCAACAGCGACAAGTTGATTGAGTTCCTGGAGGCCTTGATCAAGGACGCGGGCAAGAAGGTGTTCCTGATCCTTGACAACCTGCGTGTACATCACAGCAAACCGGTCAAGGCGTGGCTGGCAGAGAGAAAGGAACAGATCGAGGTGTTCTACCTGCCCAGCTACAGCCCGGAACTCAACCCAGAAGAGCGTTTGAACGCCGACCTCAAGCAGGCCATGGGCAAGCGGGTCCCGGTCAGAACAAAGGCAAAACTGCGCGATGCGGCCAACGAACACATGGCCATGCTGGAGAAGTCACCCGAGCGGGTGATGAGCTACTTTCAGGATCCCCGCGTCAAATATGCCGCCGCTTGAGACTTCATGGGGCCGGAGCAATAGGGTGGGAGTGGGTGCGGCTCGGAAGTGTGCTGTCGCTGGAATACGGTTCTGCTTTACCAGAAAAGGAAAGACTACCCGGCTCAATACCTGTCTACGGCTCCAACGGAATTGTTGGATTTCATTCATCTGCATTGGTCAGCGAGCCATCTCTGATTGTTGGGCGTAAGGGCTCCGTCGGTGCTATCAACATTTCACTGGTGCCGTTTTGGTCAATCGACACAAGCTATTTCGTTACGCCCCCTAGTGGAATCGAACTGCATTTCGCGTTCCACCTATTAAGGTCGCTGGGACTCGCAAAGCATGACAAGGCAACAGCGATTCCTGGCATCAATCGCAATGATGTGTATGCCGAAATCGTCGGATTGCCACCCCTCGCCGAACAATCCCGCATCGTCACCCGCGTCGAAGCTCTCATGCGCCTGTGCGATGCGCTGGAGGCCAAGGGCCAACTGGAGGCCGCGCAACATGCCCAACTGGTCAGCACCCTGCTGGGCACGCTCACCGCCAGCACCTCACCCGGAGAACTGGCTGACAACTGGCAGCGCGTGGCCCAGCACTTCGACCTGTTGCTGGATCGCCCCGCAGCCATCGACGCGCTGGAGCAAACCCTGCTGCAACTGGCCGTGCGCGGCCTGCTCGTGCCCCAAGACCCCACCGACGAACCCGCCACTGAGTTGATCGTTCGGGTCATGCAGCGAAAGGCCGCTAGTGCCGGAAAAAGCCGCAAGCCAACTGACGACAAGTTGCCGCTGTTTCCCTATGAGTTGCCTGACCGATGGACCTGGGCGCAGCTAGGTGACCTCGTCGAGAACATGGGTTCAGGGTGGAGTCCTGCTTGCGATGAGGGGGAGCGATCCGATCCGACGCGTTGGGCGGTTTTGCGAACGACGGCAGTTCAGGTCAATGAATTTCGACCACGCGAGCACAAAGTCTTACCAAACAAGTTGAGCCCACGGCCTGAAATTGAGGTGCAGGACGGAGACATCCTCATTACACGCGCGGGACCTATGAACCGCGTTGGTATCTCCTGCTGGGTTGACAGGGCGCCGCCTCGACTGATGTTGTCCGACAAGATCGTTCGATTTCATCCTGTGGCTGACGAAATGTTGCCTGCCTTCATCGTGCTTACATTGAATGCGGGTTACACGAAGGACCAAATCGAAGCCGCAAAGTCGGGCATGGCAGCAAGCCAAGTCAATATCTCGCAGTCTGATCTTCGAGGCTTCTGGATTCCAGTCTGTAGCAAGACAGAACAATCCCGCATCGTCACCCGCGTCACCGCCCTGCGCCGCCTGTGCGCCGACCTGCGCCAGCGCCTGGCCGAGCGCGAGGCAGTGCAGGCCCGTCTGGCCGAGGCGCTGGTGGAGTCTGTGGGGTGATGCGGGGCGGCGGGCTGGCTGTCAAAATGCTTCTGTTTTGATAGCTACTGGCGCTTGCTGGATAAGCGCTGGAGGCCGATTTGCCTGATTGGCTACTTGCCTCAGATACCACTCCACCCGTTCGGGCTGAGTCTGTCCAAGTCTGGGCACTGTTTGCAAACAGCCCTTCGACGGGCTCAGGGCGAATGGGGTTTGCGCTATGTCGCCAATCAGGCGATTGGACCCAAATTCTTGGTCCCCTCGACAGGAATCGAACCTGTATCTAGCGCTTAGGAGGCACTCGTTCTATCCATTGAACTACGAGGAGACAGGGCGGGATTGTAGAGGCTGCGGGCAGGGTGGCGGGGCTTGGAACAGGTTCTCAGTCGTACTTCATCGTGTAGATCAGATCCACCGCACTGTTGCTGCCCGCCTGGCCCCGCAGGGTGAGGTTGCGCGAGAGGTCGTAGAAGATGTAGAGCGCGCCCAGGGTGCCCGACAGCGTGCGTTCGTACGTCAGGTACAGGTCTTTGGAAATGCGCTTGCCGAAGGTGAGGGCGGCGGTGTTGGCGTCTTCGCCGGGGGCCGCGCCTTTGAAGCCGATTTCGTCCAGACCCACGCGGCTGGCGAGGTTGCCGGTGGGCGATTGCCCGCGGCGGCCCAGCAGAACCAGGGCGGCTTGTTGCAGCACGGCGGCCTGGGCACCGCCGGCGGTGGCATCGCGGCCCAGCACCACCCAGGCGAGTTTTTCAGCGTCGGGCAGCTCGGGGTCGGAATACAGGCGCACGCGCGGGGCCAGGGCTGAGCCGCTGACCTGCACGCCCGCCCGCACACTGATGTTGGGGCGCAGCGCCAGGATGTCGAGCGAGGGGTTGTTGTACGGCCCGTTGAAGCGGATCAACCCGGTCTCCACGTCCAGCATCTGGCCCCAGGCGCGGTAGCGTCCCTCTTCGGTGCGCACCTCGCCCGTCACGCGGGGTGGGGCGCCTGCGGTGGCGGCGCTGCGCACATCCACCTCGCCCGTGAGCCGGGTGGTGATGCCCCGGCCCTGCAGGGCAAAGTCGTTGCCCAGGTTCAGCGTGATGGCGATGACCGCTGGCTTGGCGGGCACCAGCTGGGGCGCTTGCTCGGCCTTTTGGTGGGCTTGGGCGGCGGCCTGGGCGCGGGCCTGGGCTTCGCGGTCGCGCGCGGCAGAGCGGATGACCACGTCAGAGTCCAGCGTGGGGGCGGTTTCGTCGGGCAGGATGATGGTGGCGCGGTCGGTGGTGAGTTTGCCGGTCAGGCTGAACTGGCCTTCTTGCAGCTGCGCCCGCAGGTTGCCCGACACGCTCACCTGCCGGTCGGCCCGCACCAGCACCTGCAGCGCCTGGGCCTGGGCTTGCAGGTCCATGGCAATGCGCGGTGGGGTGCCGCTGGTGGTGTCGGCATCGCTCCAGGTCAGGCGGCCCGTGGCCGAGAGGCTGCCCCGGTCGGTGGGGGTCTGGGTGCGGTTGCCGCTTTGCCCGGCAATGCGGGCCTTGCTGCCGCGCCCGCCTTGCAGCTGGAACTCGGTCAGCTCCAGCTGGTTGCCGCGCAGGCTGGCCCGCAGGCGGCCGCCTTGCAGGTCCACGCCATCGATGAGTGAGCGCACTGCCAGTTCATCGGCCGCCAGCGTGCCAGACCAGCGCGGGGCGTTGCGCGTGCCCGACAAGGTGGCGTTGGCATCCAGCGTGCCGCGCACGCGCCAGCCGGGGGGTGCCAGGGCAGACCACACGCCCACGTCGGGCAGGCGGGCGCGCACGCTGCCGGCCAGCGGTGCGTCTGCAGGCCAGGGGGCGGTGTCTTTGCCCCACTGCAGGCGGGTGCTGGCGGTGGCGTCAATCTCGCCAGCGCGTGCGCTGGCCCACTGCAGGTGGGCGTTCAGGGCGTCTGCGTCCAGCTGCACGCTCAGCTCTGCCTGTCGCACACCGGCCGGGGTGCCCCGGCTGGTGGCAGCGGTGGATGCTGGCGTGATGGTGGTCACGCTGCCCGGCCCCAGCCCCTGGCCGGTGCTGATGCTGGTGGTCTCTGCCGGTGGCTCTGCGCTCAAGATGCGCAAGTCGCCCTGGGTGCGGCGCAGGCTGGCCGTGGCGCGCAGGGATTCGGTGGTGTCCACGTTCCACTGGCCTTCCAGCAGCAGATCGGTAGCCAGCCCCAGGCGGGCCAACAATGGTTGTGGCGCCAGCGTGGGCGCGGTGGGCGACGTGGAGGCGGCGCCGGGCACGGCGGTGCTGGGTGCAGGCGTGGGGGCGGCATCCATGCCGAACGCATCCACCCAGGCCAGGGGCAGGCCTTGCAGCGTGCCTTGTGTTTGCAGGCGTGGCAGGCCGCCCGCCACCGTGGTCAGCCGCACGGGCTGCCAGCGCAGCGCCACGGTGCCCGGCACGGGGCCGGTGATTTGCGCCTGCCCGGCGCTGGCTTGCAGGGTGAGCCCCTGGGGTTTGCCGGTGGGCGCAGCGCTTGCTGTGGATGAGGCCCGCGCAGACGGCGCCACGGCGGTGGCAGGGCTGGCGCCGGTGCGCAGCGACATGGCCCAGGGCTGCGTGAGTTGAGCCGTCCACACCCCAGGGCGGCGCGTGTCTTGCCACTGTGCGCGCAGTTGGCTCCACTGGGCCTGCCATTGCCCAGCGCCGCTGAGCCCGCCGGTGGCTTGGGTCTGCAGCGACAGGTGTTGGGTGCCTGTGCGTGCTTCGCCTTCCAGGCGCAGCGTGGCTTGCGGCAGTTGCCCGTTCAGCTCGGCTTTCAGGGCGCGCAGTTGCACCGATGTCGCCACGTTGGTGGCGTCTGCGGTGCCGCTGGCCTGGGGGGGGAGCACCAGGTCCAATTGCGGGCTGGTCAGTGAGGTCTGTATCTGAAAGGGCGGGGCTTTGGCGCCAGCACTGGGGGGCAGGCCCTGGGCTGCCGTGTGCAGTTGCTGCTGCAGAGTGCTCCAGCCGCCCTTCCATTGCAGTTGCAGCTGTGCCTGGCCTTTGGCCGAGGCGGTGCGCAGCGTGCCTTGCAGGTCTTTGCCCAGCCAGGGCAAGCGGCCTAGCCAGCGCAGGGTTTGGTCGGCATCGGTCAGGCTCCAGCGGCCTTCGCCCTGGCCAGTGCGGGGGGCGATATTGCCCTGCACGCGCACTTGCGAGCCGGGAAGGGTGAGCTGCACCAGCCCCTGGCCCGAGACGGCTACGGCTGGATTGCTGGCGGCAGGTGTCGCACCGGGTGGCGCGCCACGGCTGATGCGCAGATCCGTTGCCTGCAACCGGGCGCGCAACGCATCCAGCGCCAGCTGTTCGATGTGCACCGTGCCCCCGTTGTCATCGGGGTTCCATTGGCCCTGGGCGGTGAAGGCGTCAATGCGCAGGTCTGTCGCACTCGCCGGTGCGGTGCCAGCGGGCGCTGCTGATCGAATGTCTGCCGTCAAGCGCACCACTGTGCTGGTCAGTGGGCTGGCCTGCGACGGCATTTGGGCCTGCACGCTGCCCGACAGGGGCGACGCCGCCAGAGCGGAATGCAGGGCGGCGGGCGACAGGTTGCGCAGGCGGATCGAGCCTTGCACTGCCCCGGTGGCGGGCGCAAAGCTGCCTTGCAGGTCCAGGCTGCCTGCGCGGGGGGCTGAGCCCACGGTGGCCGTGGCCTGGTTCACCGTCCAGCCGCCCGCTGCGTAGCGGGCCTGCGCTTGCAGCCCTGCCAGCGGCAGGCGCTGGGTATCCCAGGGGCCGGGCGCGCGGTTGGTGAGGTCTGCAGTCAGGTTCCAGGCATTCTGCTGGGCGGGGGCTTGGGTGCTGGTGCCGGTACTGGCATCGGGCCCTGCCGTCAGCGTGCCGTGCAGATCGGTGGTGGGCGCCTGGGGCCACAGGGCCGCCAGGTTCACGGCTTGGAGGGTGGCACGCGCTTGCTCCAGCGGCTGTGGGGCCCAGGGCCGCACGGTGGCTTGGGCCGTGGCGCGCATGGCTGCCGGGGCAGGTGCTGGGACGCGCGCTGTGGGGGCTGCCTTTGCAGCAGGGGTGGTGCCTGGGGCTGGCGTGGCGCCCGCTGGTTGCAGGTTGGCTTCCAGGTTCAACTGCGCAGCCTCGGTGGCCAGGGTGCCATCGGCACGTACCTGTGCGGCTGCAGTGAATGCCTCTGTGCGGCCCGGTAGGGGTGTGGTGACGGTGCCGTCCACCGCGGCCTGCAGGGCCATGGGGGCGCGGGCTTGCAGCACGGCGCTGGCGGTGTAGCGCCCTTGTGCCAGCGCCAGGTTGCTGATGGTCAGCCGGTGGTCTTGCCCGTCAAAGCGGTAGGTGCCCGCCAGCCCCTGGGCTTGCAAGGCCGGGTTGTCGCCCCACTGCAATTGGTCTACCTGGAAGCCCAGCTCCACCGTCAGCGGCAGCACCAGCTCTTGCAGCGGCTGGGGCGGGGTGGCGGGCTGGTCATGTTCCAGCGGGGTGACGTGGATGCGCGCAGCGCGGATATCGCGCAGCTCCAGCCGGCGCTGCAGCAGCAGGGGCAGTTGCCAGCCCACCTGGGCGTCGGTCACGTCTACCACCAGGCTTGGGCTGCTCCAGCGCAGCCAGCCAATGCGCCCGCCGCTGCGCAGCGACCCTGTCACATCGCGGCTTTGCAAGCTTTGCCCGGCGGGCAGCCACTGCGCTGTCCGCTGCAGCACCGTGGCCAGTGAAGTGGCCTGGCCAGCCCACCACCACAGCCCTGCGCCTGCCAGCGCAATGGCCAAGAGCAGTGCGGCGACCGCCCACCCCAGCCAGCGCAGCGCACTGCGGCGGCGCGGTGGCGGTGCAGCGGTGTGGGCAGGCTCGTTGGGGCTGGGCGGGCTACCCGGACCTGTGGGCTCGTTGAACGTAGGCATCAGAAAGTGAACCCCAGGCGCAGGTGCAGCCGCAGTTGTTTGGATTGCACGCCCCAGGCCAGGTCGGCCTGCAGCGGCCCCACGGGGCTGCGCCAGCGCACGCCGGTGCCTATGCCCACGCGCGGGTCCAGGTCTCCGGCGCGGTCGGCCACGGCCCCTGCATCCACAAACAGGGTGTTTTCCCAATCGGTCATGTTGCCGCGGTAGGTGATGGGGCGTTGCCATTCCACGCTGGCCACGCCCATGTAGCGGCCACCATAGAGCTGGTTGTTTTGCGTGCGCGCACCGATGCTGCGGTAGCTGTAGCCCCGCACGGTGGTGTCCCCACCGGTGAGGAACAGTTGTGTGACCGGGATTTCTGCGCTGCCACGCGCCAGCACGGCGCCTACCTCGGTGCGCACCGAAATGCGTGCGGCGCGGGCCTCGCCGTTGTCTGCCTCCACCCGCCCTGCGGGGAAGAACGACTGCCAGCGCACCAGGGTGCGCGTGAACGGGTTGCGTTCGGGCCGCAAGGTCATGCCGGCGCCCAGTTCCACGGCAATGCCCCAGCCGCGGGTGGGTGCCGTTTTGCTGTTGAAATAGCGGCCCGTCCAGCCATAGTTGGCGCTCAGCGCAGCGCTGTCGGCGGGGGCGTTCAGCCCCTGGGGGCGGGTGGCGTCGTAGCGCAGAAAGTAGGTGCGGTCGATGTTCTTGGTGCTTTTGCTGCGCCCGCCCAGCACCTCCAAGCTGTTGACGTCGTAGTCGCCCGTCTGCTGGCGCTGTGCCAGGGCCGATGTGAACCAGCGCCAGCCGTTGTCGTTGGGCAAGGCCGTCCAGCCCGTACCCAGTTGCTGTGCATTCTTGTCGAGCGACAGCTTGTTCACCGCGCGCCAGCCGTGCGTGGGCCACTGGTTGTGGCTGTGGTCTATCGACAGGCGTGGCCCGCTGTCGGTGGACAGGCCCGCACCAAACACCAGCTTTTGCAGCTTGGCTTCGCGCACCTGGGCAATCACGGGGGCTGCCTGCGGGTCGTGGCTCTCGGTGTCCAGCGTGAGGAACACCGCGTCGTAGTAGCCGCTGTTGGCCAGGCGCTGCTGTGCATCGAGCATTTCTGCTTCGTCGTACACGCTGCCAGTGGGCAGGCGGGCCAGGCGGCGCGCGCCATCGGGGTCATAGCGCTGGCTGCCGCGCACTTGCAGCGGGCCAAAGCGGTAGGGCGGGCCGGGGTCGTAGGTCACGGCCAGCTTGGCTTCGTGGGTGTCGGCATCCACCTCGGCGCGGCTGCTGGCAATGCTGGCGGTGGGGTAGCGGCGCACTTGCAGTTGGCGCAGCCCGCTGCTTTTCGCGTCTGACCAGGCGCCTTGCGTGAAGGGGCTGCCTGCGGGCAGCGCCCAGTTGCTTTCTACCCGTTGCAATTGGCGCACGCCGGCACCTGGCTCGGTTTCAGCCCCTTCGGTCAGGCGGATGTCGGCCTGCGTGACGCGCGTCTGCGGGCCGGGCTCCACGGTGATGGTGACGGCATACGGCGGTTGTGGCGCTGCGGCCTCTCGCAGCTCAATCGCAATGGTGGGCGCGAAGTAGCCCAGCGTGCCCAGCAGTTCGCGGGCGTTGGCGTCGGCGGCGTGCAGCAGGCGGCGCAGTTCTTCGTTTTGCAGATCGGGCAACAGGCGAAAGCGCTGCAGTTCCAGGTGGCTCTCCAGCGTGTCGCGCACCGAGTCTGGGGCCTTCACTTCCAGGCTGAAGGCGGGCTGGTCTTCGGTGGTGACCGCAGCGGCTGGTTCAGCCCCTGGCCGGGGCGACAGCACACTGCACCCCTGCAAAACCAGCGCTCCACATAGCAGCAACGCCGACCACAGAGTCGGCGTTGGATGAGGCTGCGCCTTGCACGGTGCGTGCACGCGAGAAGCAGAAACGGACGAGGAAGAAATCATGGAACGGAGGCAATGCCGCAGCAATGCGCAAGTATGGCGGCAACTGGTCCGCACTATGCCTGCAAAAACAGGCGCCCGGTGTAGGACAGCTTCGGCCGCGCGGCCGTGGCAGCACGCGCCGGCGCAGCGCTACTTCGACAGCAGGCGCATGGTGTCTTCCAGCCCCTTGAGTGACAGCGGGAACATGCGGTTGCCAATGAGCTGCTGGATGATGCTGATGCTCTGGCGGTACTGCCACACGCCCTGGGGCTCGGGGTTGATCCACGCAAACTTCGGGAAGGCGTGGGTGAGGCGCTGAATCCACTCCGCCCCCGGCTCCTCGTTGTTGTATTCCACGCTGCCGCCGGGCTGCAGGATTTCGTACGGGCTCATGGTCGCATCGCCTACAAAGATCAGTTTGTAGTCTTTGTTGTACTTGCGGATGATGTCCCAGGTCGGAAACTTCTCGGCAAAGCGGCGGCGGTTGTTCTTCCACATGAAGTCGTACACGCAGTTGTGGAAGTAATAAAACTCCAGGTGCTTGAACTCCGTCTTCACGGCGCTGAAGAGTTCCTCCACCCGCTGGATGTGCTCGTCCATCGTGCCGCCCACGTCCATCAGCAGCAGCACCTTCACGTTGTTATGGCGCTCGGGCACCATCTTGATGTCGAGGTAGCCTGCGTTGGCCGCCGTGCTGCGGATGGTGTCGGGCAGGTCCAGCTCCAGTTCATGCCCTTCGCGCGCAAACTTGCGCAGGCGGCGCAGCGCTACCTTGATGTTGCGCGTGCCCAGCTCCTGCGTGTCGTCGTAGTCGCGGTAGGCGCGCTGCTCCCACACCTTCACGGCGCTCTTGTTTTTGCCCGCGCCGCCAATGCGCACGCCTTGCGGGTTGTAGCCGCCATGGCCAAACGGGCTGGTGCCGCCGGTGCCAATCCACTTGTTGCCGCCTTCGTGGCGCTCTTTCTGTTCTTCGAGGCGCTTTTTCAGCGTCTCCATCAGCTCGTCCCAGCCCATCTTCTCGATGGCGGCTTTTTGCTCGGGCGTGAGTTCGTTTTCCAGAATCTTGCGCAGCCAGTCGGCAGGGATCTCCTTGGTGAAGTCGGCCACCATTTCAACGCCTTTGAAGTACGCACCAAAGGCGCGGTCAAACTTGTCGTAGTGCTTCTCGTCCTTCACCAAGGTCAGGCGCGAGAGGTTGTAGAAATCGTCCAGCGCCCAGGCATCGTCTGACTTGGGGCCCACCACGCCGGCTTGCAGGGCTTCGAGCAGGGTGAGGTATTCCTTCACAGACACGGGCAGCTTGGCCGCGCGCAGGGTGTAGAAGAAGTCAATCAACATGATTTTGCCCTCCAGCGCTTGCTAGGCAAGCGCGTGCCGCTCTAAAAGGTATAGCAACTGTGCCTTGGCCTCGGGCCATTCGCCCGCGCGCATGCTGTACATGACCGTGTCGCGGATGGTGCCGTCGCGGCGCAGCGCGTGGCCGCGAATCACGCCGTCTTTCTTGGCGCCCAGCCGCTCGATGGCGCGCTGCGAGGCGAAGTTGAAGTTGTCGGTGCGCCAGCCCACCACATGGCAGCCCAGGGTGTCGAAGGCGTGGCCCATCATCAAGAGCTTGGCCGTGGTGTTCACATGGGTGCGCTGCACGCTCTTGGCATACCAGGTGTAGCCAATTTCCACGCGCTTCACGGCGGGCAGGACGTCGTGGTAGCTGGTGGTGCCCAGCACTGTGCCGGTGGTGTCGTCCACCACGGCAAAGGCAAAGCGGTTGCCTTCGGCGCGCATGCGCAGGGCATCGTCGATGTATTTGCCAGTGTTTTCGGGCTCGGGCACCGAGGTGATGCGCAGCTTCCACAGCTCGCCATCGGCGGCGGCCGCGCGCAGGCCCGCCTCGTGCGATGCGGCCAGCGGTTCCAGGCGCACGCCGCGCTCGCGCAGGGTCACGGGTTCCACAAAAGCCATCGCGCTACTCCTTGGCAGAGGCTTTGTCTTGGCGGCGCGTTTGCCAGCGCCGCGCTGCGTGCAGGCCCAGGCCGCCGCCCAGGCCCACCAGGGCAATGCCAAGCAGGCTGGCGGTGCCGTAGCCGGGCGCAAAAATGTCTACGCCCAACCACTGGCCAGCCCAAAAGCCCAGCAGTGCCCCGCCCACAAAGCCCACGGCATCGGCCACGCCGTTGGCCAGCAGTGTTCCGGTGTTGTTGTCGCTCACTTAGCGGTTCCTCTGGTTCATGAAGACCAGCTTTTCAAACAGGCTCACGTCCTGCTCGTTCTTCAGCAGCGCGCCCACCAGCGGGGGCACGGCCACCTTGTTGTCGGCGCTTTGCAGCGCTTCGAGCGGAATGTCTTCGGCCACCAGCAGCTTGAGCCAGTCGATCAGCTCGCTGGTGGAGGGCTTCTTCTTCAGGCCCGGCAGGTTGCGCACATCGTAAAACGTCTTCATCGCCACGGTGAGCAGCTCGCTCTTGAGCGTGGGGAAGTGCACGTTCACGATCTGGCGCATCGTGTCGGCTTCGGGGAACTTGATGAAGTGGAAGAAGCAGCGGCGCAAGAAGGCGTCGGGCAGCTCTTTTTCGTTGTTGGAGGTGATGAACACCAGCGGCCGGTGCTTGGCACGGATGAGTTCACGCGTTTCGTAGCAGTAGAACTCCATGCGGTCGATTTCGCGCAGCAGGTCGTTCGGGAATTCGATGTCGGCCTTGTCGATCTCGTCGATCAGCAGCGCCACGGGCTGGTCTGCCGTGAAGGCCTGCCACAGCACGCCCTGCACGATGTAGTTGCGGATGTCTTTCACGCGCTCGGCGCTGTCGCCATCGTTCAGCTGGCTGTCGCGCAGACGGCTCACCGCGTCATATTCATACAGGCCCTGTTGCGCCTTGGTGGTGGACTTGATGTGCCACTGCAACAGCGGCATGCCCAAAGCCTGGGCCACTTCTTCGGCCAGCATGGTCTTGCCGGTGCCGGGTTCGCCCTTGATGAGCAGCGGCCGCTGCAGGGTGATGGCTGCATTCACCGCCAACATCAAATCTTGGGTAGCGACGTAATTCTGGGAACCGCGAAATTTCATAAGGGAAATCACCAAATCGTTGATGAATGGGCTTGACAAGCGCTGGCTATAATCAGCCGCTGATCTGGGCCCAGAGCTGAAGCTGAACCTCCACGAGATTGTGCGCGCAAAATGAACAAGACGTTGACCACGATATTTGCCTTGGCTGTCGCTTCTGTGACCGCTTTTTCTCACGCCCAGGAAGCCAAGGGAGACGTGAAGGCCGGCGAAAAGAAAATCGCCATGTGCATTGGCTGCCACGGCATTCCGGGCTACCAATCCAGCTTCCCTGAAGTGCACAAGGTGCCCATGATTTCGGGCCAGAGCGGCAAGTACATTGCCTCGGCACTCGATGCCTACAAGAAGGGCGACCGCAAGCACCCCACCATGCGCGGCATTGCCGATTCGCTGTCTGAACAAGACATCGCCGACGTGTCGGCCTACTACGAACAACACGGCAAGAAGGGCACCGAGCTGCCTGCCAAGCCCGGCCGCGAACCCAGCGTGCAAGTGGCTGAGCTGCTGAAGAAGGGCGCTTGCGTGTCCTGCCACGGCGACAACTTCGCCAAGCCCATCGATCCTTCTTACCCCAAGATCGCTGGTCAGCATGCCGACTATCTCTTTGTGGCACTGAAGTCCTACAAGGCTGATGCACGCAACGCCAACGTGGGCCGCAACAACGCCATCATGGGCGGCATTGCAAAGCAGTTCTCGAACGCCGAACTCAAGGCCCTGGCCAACTACCTGGCTTCTGTGGAAGGTGATCTGCAGGTGGTGCCTCAGTCGCGCTTCCGCTGAGCCATTCTTCGGTTCACCAAGAAGCCCGCTTCGGCGGGCTTTTTGTTGTCTGGCAGGTTGGTGGTTGGAGGCGAAACGCTGATGACGCGGCTCAGCCTTGCTCCAGATAAGGCCGTGCCAGCGCCTGCACCGGTACCTGGGCCTTGAGTCTGGCCGCCAGCAGGTACAGCCCGCCCAGCTTGCGGTGCAAGAACAGCGCATCGGCCGGTGGGGTGTGCCAGAAGTCTTTTTCGGTGCTCAGTGCCATGCCCGCCGTGCGGATGCGCTGGGCCAGGTCGCTGGTGCCAAAGTCATAGCCATCGGCATGGCGCAGGGGCTCGCAGGCCAGTGCGAACAGGTCAATCACCGCGTTGCGCTGGTGGGGCTGGATGTGGTGGCCGAAGTAGCCAATGGCCTGGGCTGCTTCGTCCATGCCATCGCGGTGGCCGTGCATGGCGGCGCGCATTAGCCGCCGGTAGGCTTCCACCACCTCACTGCCATAGGCGCGCGTGGCGCCAAAGTCGAGCAGCACGGTGCGGCCGCTGGCCTTGTCATAGCGGTAGTTGGCGAAGTTGGGGTCGGTCTGCACCAGGCGGAATTCGAACAGCTCCCGGAACAGCAGGCCCATCAGGGTGCTGGCCACCTCGTCGCGCTGCGCCTGGGGCGAGCGCTGCAGGGATTCGATGGGCACGCATTCCACGTAGTCCATCGCCAGCACGTTCTCTGTGGTCCAGTCGGTGTGCACGGTGGGAATGCGCAGGTTCGGCGCGTCGGCCAGCAGGGCTGCAAACTGCGCTTGGCAGCGGGCCTCGCGCAGATAGTCGGCTTCTTCGTGCAACTGCCTCTTGGCCTCGGCCAAGAGTGGCGCCACATCCAGGTGGGCAGGCAGCAGGCCCGACACGCGCAGCAGCGTGCCCACGTTGTCCACGTCGCTGGCAATGCTTTGGCGTATGCCGGGGTACTGCACCTTGATGGCCAGTTGCCGCCCGTCCTTGGTGGTGGCGCGGTGCACCTGGCCGATGGAAGCCGCGGCGATGGGCGTGAAGCCGAACTGCGCAAAGCGTGCATCCCAGCCCGCGCCCCAGGCGGCCGTCAGCACATCGTCCATCTGCCCGATGGGCATGGGTTTGGCGTCTGAGCGCAGGCGCGCCAGGATTTCGCCCAGCTCGGGCGGCAGCAACTCACCTGCATCCATCGATAGCAGTTGCCCCACCTTCATGGCTGCGCCGCGCAACTGCGCGAGCTGGTCGGCTACGCGGCGCGCGCCTTCGGCCAGCATGCCGCCAGCCAGCCCGGTGGCCAGGGTGCCCATGCGCGCCATGCGGCTCCAGCGGCCGCTGGGCACGGATGCTGTAGCGCTGGGCGAGGCCGCGGCGGGCAATGGGTCTGGGCGTTCATCCATGGGCGGCCACCGCGCCCAGGGCCAAGCAAACGCAGGCAGTGACCGTGAGGCGCCAGCGCAGCGGCAGGTACCAGGCGGGCAGTGTCGTGCGGGATGCCAGGCGCAGGTCTTGCGCCAGGTGCGCCGCAAACCCCACGATGAGCAAGGCCGCCCCGCCTGCCATGGGCAGCAGCACGGCAGGCCAGGCCAGCAGCGATGGCACCACGCTCCACACAAAGCGGTGCGTGCGTTCGGTGTCGCTCAGCTCGCCCACCAACATCGCAAAGCCCCAGTGCAGCGCGCCCACAAAACTCAGAATGACCGCGCCGTAGGCCAGCAGCGCCGTGCCCCACAGCGGTGTGCCCGGCGCCCACCAGCCGATGCCCGCCAGTGCAGCGAACGGCAGCAGCCCGCCATAGCCCAGCCAGGCCACGGAGGTGGGCAGCGCTGTGAGCGAGGCGGGTGAAGGCGATGGGGTAGGGTGGGTGCTTTGCATGGGGCCTCCAGGTCAATGGGGCCATTGTGGGGAAAGCGCGACTCCCGAGTGGGCTGCGTGGTTGTGTGGCGCAGTGCAGCCTGTGCAGTGGCGCCAGTATTTAAGCCAAATGTGCCGCTAGCGCTTTTGTAATAAGCGCGAGGTGCTCATTTATTAATAGCGCGAATTCATAGCGCCCTGCGCTGCACAGGATCAGTCCCGCGTGGCGCGGCGCTGCACGGCGGCGATGTAGGCATTGCCGTCGGGCGGGCGGCCGGATCGCTGGCTTTCCCACAGCATCTCGCCCAGGCATTCCATGGCGGCGTGGTGGGCGTCGTGCAGCGAATCGAGCCGCTTGGCTAGCAATTCGACTGCCTGGCGGATGCCGCGCGGCTGGTCGATGCTGCACTGCTCGCTGATCGACAGGTGCATCGACAGGTGCAGAAAGGGGTTGGTCTGCTGGGGCGTTTCGTCGTAGTTGCGGGCGATGGCTGCATCTATGTCCGCCAGGTCGGCGTGGTATTCGGGGTGCTCGGCAATCCACAGGCTGGCCAGCGTTTCGATGGCTTCCATGGGCGCGCCGCTTTGGGCTTTGGCGTGCACGCCGCACAGAAAGCGGCGCACATCGGCTTGGGTGGGGTTGAACATGGGGCGGGAGGGTAGCATGCCAGTCAAACTATCCGATTGGGTTTGAATTTTGTTGCTGGCACCAGCGCTGGTACCAGCGCCTCGTCTCTCGTGGGGCATGTGGGTGGGGCTTGGAGTTCACCGCCTTTTTTCAAGGGCGTGGCTATTGCTCTGCCGTGCTGCTTGGCGGCCTTCTTGGTGATGGTGAGCGCCGAGTGTTGCATGGGGGGGCTGCCTGGTTTTTTGGAGATTCCCGTAGCCAGAGCGGTAGGAGTCGAGCTAGCGCGTAAATCGGGCGCTGAGTTCTATTTTCCGGGGGAAGACACTCCGGACGACCAATGGTGCTCGTGGCTGGATACCTCCTGCTTATCCCCTTCACTTTGACCCATTCACAGGCGGTGTTTGCTTACGGCAGCGATCGCGTTGTGCAGGTCGCCGTTTGATAGCGTATGGCACGCCAATCTTCCTGGTGCGAGTTTGGGTGCCTGTTGGACTTGGATACCGCCGATTGCTGATACACCTTGACTGTCCACAACCGGTTTGGTCGTTCCTCGAGAATGGTGTTTTTCCTTCAGCTCTGGACTGCGGGACTACAAAACCTGTCCCCGCTGGGCCTGCACGTGATTTTCGCTGTGGGCGATGAGACTCTAGGACACCGCTGTGCTTGACTGGGCGCTGAGATGCGCTACGGTTTTACCGATCAGGGGCACCAGCCAGCCATGTCACCCTCATGCTGGTCTTCAGAGACGGGTCACAACTTGCACCAAAAACCAGAAATGCTGACTCATCCATCGCTTGCCTGAAGACTTCAAATACTTCTTGGAGGTGAGCTAGCTTGTAGTTGCCTGAGGTGTCGGCGATCCCGCACACAACCACAGCCGCTGCTACTTGGGCGTTCCCGAGATGCGCAGCTGCGTCACGGCAAGCGTTAAGCACTACGCCAGCATCGTCATCCGTGACGTTAAAACACATTGGTGAGCTACCGCAAAGATTTAACGCGTCGTCAAAATCCTGCATGTCAATCTGCAAAACAGAGTGCTCTTCCGTGGCGCACTTCAGCAGCGTGACGATTTGTTCAGTGGTGTGGTGCGATGTCATGTTGGGGGGCTGCTTTCCAATTTATTGGTCGTTGATTTTGGAGCGGTCTCTTCACGGGCCCAGGCTTGGATCGGCGTACTAGGGCTCGGGCACCAGAACGCTAGGCGTCTGCTCTACACGGTGCCCTCTAGTGAAGATCCGCTTCCGTGTGACTTGATTGCAGCGTTTGGCTTGGTTGCTTATTGAGCATTGCGTATCTCAAATCGCTCAGAGGTGGTACCGCGTGTCATTTCTGAGTTCAGCGGCGCGGAGCACCCATCAGCCGCGAGATGGTTTGCGCCGCGCGCAGCAGCGGCGGCAGCAGGGTTTGCTGCATGAGCTCGGCGCTGGTGCGGTTGGCCTGTCCGCTGATGTTGAGGGCTGCCACCGTTTGCCCCAGGCGGTTGGTGAGCGGTGCGGCGATGGAGATGAGGCCTTCTTCCAGCTCCTGGTTCACCAGGCACCAGCCCTGCGTGCGCGCCTGGCGAATGCGTTCCAGCAGGGTGGGCAGGTCGGTGGCGGTGTGGGCGGTGTGGCGCTGCAGGGGCAGTGTGGCCAGGCGGCTTTGCAGTTCGTCGTCGGGCAGGCTGGCCAGCAGCACGCGGCCCATTGAAGTCCAGGCTGCAGGCAGGCGCGAGCCCACGCCCAGGCTGGTGCGCATGATCTTGTGGGTGGGCACGCGCAGCACGTAGACGATGTCCAGGCCATCGAGCACGGCGGCCGAGGACGATTCGCGCACTTCTTCCACCAGGTCTTCCATCAGCGGCTCGGCCAGGTTCCACAGCGGCAGCGATGACAGGTAGGCAAAGCCCAGGTCGAGGATGCGCGGCGTGAGGCGAAAGAGCTTGCCGTCACTTTCCACATAACCCAGCGTTTGCAGCGTGAGCAGGATGCGGCGCGCCCCGGCGCGGGTCAGGCCAGTGTGCGCGGCCACCTCGCTCAAGGTTTGCTGCGGTGCGCTGGCGCTGAAGGAGCGGATCACTTCCAGCCCACGCGCGAACGACTGCACATAGCTGTCGCCCGGCTTGGGGGTGGAGGCAGGAGCGGGCACGCCCGAGGGGGCTTCGTGGTTTTCAGGCGTCGTCATTGGGACTTCTCTATAATTCATTATACGAACAAAAGTTCGATATATGAACAAATCTCGGGCTTTGCCGGGTGCGGTTTCGGGTTCGTGTTTTGGCCCATTCCTGAAGTTCTTTTTTGTGGGGACACAGTTTCATGATCAACAAGATTGCTGACTCGGCGGCCCAGGCGATGGCTGGTGTGCGCGATGGCGCCACGGTGCTCATCGGGGGCTTTGGCACCGCGGGTATTCCTGGCGAACTGATTGACGCGCTGATTGCGCAGGGCGCGCGCGACCTGACGGTGGTGAACAACAACGCTGGCAATGCCGACCACGGCCTGGCCGCTCTGCTCAAGGCCGGGCGGGTGCGCAAGATCATCTGCAGCTTTCCACGCCAGGTGGACAGCTATGTGTTTGACGAGCTGTACCGCAGCGGCAAGCTGGAACTGGAACTGGTGCCCCAGGGCAACCTGGCCGAGCGCCTGCGCGCGGCCGGTGCGGGCATTGGCGCCTTCTTCTGCCCCACGGGTTATGGCACTGAACTGGCGCTCAATGCTGACGGCTCGCCCAAGGAAACCCGCGAAATCAACGGCAAGCAGTATGTGCTGGAGTACCCCATCTACGGCGACGTGGCGCTCATCAAGGCCCAGAAGGGCGACCGCTGGGGCAACCTGACCTATCGCATGTCGGCCCGCAACTTTGGTCCCGTGATGGCCACCGCTGCCAAGACCACCATCGCCACCGTGCATGAAGTGGTGGAGCTGGGCGCGCTGGACCCCGAAGCCATCGTCACCCCCGGCATCTACGTGAGCCATGTGGTGAAGATCGAGCGCACCGCCACCCAGGCCGGTGGTTTCAAGAAGTCTGCATAAAAAGCGCCCTTAGCGCAGAAGGAACAAGCGTGAGCAGCTATCAAAAACGAAGCAAAGACGAACTGGCCCGCCGTGTGGCGCAAGACATCCACGACGGTGCCTATGTGAACCTGGGCATCGGCCAGCCCACCCTGGTGGCCAACCACATCCCTGAAGGGCGTGAAGTCATCCTGCAAAGCGAGAACGGCATTCTGGGCATGGGCCCCGCGCCCGCCGCAGGCCATGAAGACTACGACCTGATCAATGCCGGCAAGCAGCCCGTGACGCTGCTGCCCGGTGGCGCGTATTTCCACCACGCCGACAGCTTCGCCATGATGCGCGGCGGCCATCTGGATATTTGTGTGCTGGGAGCCTTCCAGGTGTCGGCCACGGGCGACCTCGCCAACTGGAGCACGGGCGAGCCCGGCGCCATTCCCGCCGTGGGCGGTGCGATGGATCTGGCCATTGGTGCCAAGCAGACCTGGGTGATGATGGATTTGCTGACCAAGCAGGGCGCCAGCAAGGTGGTGCAGCAGTGCACTTACCCGCTCACGGGCGTGGGCTGCGTCAAGCGCATTTACACCGACCTGTGCACCCTGGCTTGCACGCCCACCGGGCTGCAGCTCATCGACCTGGTGCCCGGCCTGACCCTGCCCGAGCTGGAGCAACTGGTGGGCCTGCCCATCCGCCCCGCAGCCTGACTGAACCCTGAGCCGCTATTAAGGAGACATCTTCCATGAGCCAATCCCAAGCCTACATCTGCGACGCCATCCGCACCCCCTTCGGCCGCTACGGCGGCGCCCTCTCCAGCGTGCGCGCTGACGACCTGGGCGCCATTCCCATCAAGGCCCTGATGGAGCGCAACCCCGGTGTGGACTGGGCTGCCGTGACGGATGTGCTCTATGGCTGCGCCAACCAGGCTGGCGAAGACAACCGCAACGTGGCCCACATGAGCAGCCTGCTGGCGGGCCTGCCCGTTGAAGTGCCCGGCGCCACCATCAACCGCCTGTGCGGCTCCGGCCTAGACGCCGTGGGCACGGCCGCGCGCGCCATCAAGTCTGGCGAAGCCGGCCTGATGATTGCCGGTGGTGTGGAAAGCATGAGCCGCGCCCCCTTCGTCATGCCCAAGGCTGAAACCGCCTTCAGCCGCAACAACGCGGTGTATGACACCACCATCGGCTGGCGCTTCGTCAATAAGCTGATGAAGGAAAAGTACGGCGTGGACTCCATGCCCGAAACCGCCGAGAACGTGGCGGTGGACTTCAAGATCGAGCGCGAAGCGCAAGACCAGATGGCCCTGCGCAGCCAGCTCAACGCCGTGGCCGCCATCAAGGCTGGCCATCTGGCGCGCGAAATCGTGCCCGTCACCATCCCGCAGAAGAAGAAAGGCCCCTCCGGTAGCGAGGGCGACGCCATCATCGTCAGCCAGGACGAACACCCCCGCGAAACCAGCCTGGAAGCGCTGGCCAAGCTCAAGGGCGTGGTGCGGCCTGACGGCACGGTGACGGCGGGCAACGCATCGGGCGTGAACGACGGCGCCTGCGCCTTGCTGCTGGCCGATGAGGCCCATGCTGGTAAATACGGCCTCAAGCCCCGCGCCCGCGTGGTGGGCATGGCCACCGCTGGCGTGGCCCCGCGCATCATGGGCTTTGGCCCCACGCCCGCCACGCAGAAGGTGCTGGCGCAAACCGGCCTGACCCTCGACCACATGGACGTGATCGAGCTGAACGAAGCCTTCGCCGCCCAAGGCCTGGCCGTGCTGCGCGCCCTGGGCCTGAAGGACGACGACGCCCGCGTGAACGCCTGGGGCGGTGCCATTGCCCTGGGCCATCCGCTGGGTGCCAGCGGTGCGCGCCTGGTCACCACGGCCGTGAACCGCCTGCACGAGCACGCGGGCCAATACGCGCTGTGCACCATGTGCATTGGCGTGGGCCAGGGCATTGCCTTGATCATCGAGCGGGTGTGACCGTGGCTGATACCCGCACCCCCGTCACCGTGGTTACCGGCGCCAGCAACGGTATTGGCCGTGCGATTGCCGAAGCCGTGCTGGCCCAGGGCCGGGCCGTGGTCAACCTCGACTACGTGCTGCCCACCTGGAGCCACCCGCTGCTCACCTCGTACCAGGGCGACCTGACGGACGAGGCCTCCACCCGCGAACGCGCGGCCGAGATTGCCGCCCAGCACAACGTGACAGCACTGGTGAACAACGCGGGCGCCACGCGCCCCGGCACCATCGACACCGCCACCACCGCGCAGCTGGACGATGTGGTGGGCCTGCACCTGCGTGCGCCCATGCTGCTGGTGCAGGCCTTCCTGCCCACGCTGCGCGCGTGTGGCCAGGGCCGCATCGTGAACATGTCTTCGCGTGCCGCACTGGGCAAGGGTGAGCGCATCGTCTATTCGGCCACCAAGGCCGGAATGATCGGCATGACCCGCACGCTGGCCATGGAACTGGGCCGCGACGGCATCACCGTCAACGCCATCGGCCCTGGCCCCATCGCCACCGAGCTGTTCCGCCAGAGCAACCCCGAAGGCGCCCCGCAGACAGAGCGCATCCTCAAGAGCATTGCCGTGGGCCGCATGGGAACCCCCGAAGACGTGGCGCGCACGGCGCTGTTCTTCCTCTCGCCCGACAACGGCTTCATCACCGGCCAGGTGCTGTACGTCTGCGGCGGCACCACGCTGGGCGTGGCGCCGGTGTGAAGTGACAACCCCTTGAGTCGTTTCGCTCCCCCTCCCTTCTCTCGAACGGCTTCGCCATTCGGGAAGGGGGACGACGCCCTCGGTACGGGGGGTGGCCCTTCCTCGGCGTCCCGTGCCTGCGCCGTGCCAGTCTCAAACGCTGTGGCGATTGGGACGTGGCTCACCAAACGCTATTTCTGTCCAGCAGCTTCTTTGAAGGAGACTCCCATGCAACATTCCCACGCCACCCGCCGCTTCGCCCTGGGCTCCATCGCTTCGGCCGTCGTTTTGGGCGCTGGTCTGCTCGGCGGTACGTCGGCCCTGGCCCAGGCTTACCCCACCCAGCCCGTCACCATCATCGTGCCCTTCGCCGCAGGCGGCACCATCGCCGAAGCCGGCGTGCCTGGCTACGAGGCCACTTCGTGGTTTGGCATGTTTGCCCCCGCAGGCACGCCCGCACCCGTGCTGGCCAAGCTGAACGCCGCCATCGTCAAGGTGCTGGCCCAGCCTGATGTGAAGAAGAAGATCAACGAGCAGGGCGCCGAGGTTTACAGCGAAACGCCCGAGCAGTTCGCAGCCTTCATCCAGGCCGAAAGCGTGAAGTGGGGCAAGGTGGTGAAAGAGTCCGGCGCCAGCCTGGACTGATTTCCCCAACCTGCCGGGCCTGGCCCGGGGGAATGCCTGGGTTTAAGGAAAAAAGCACGCTAGCGCTTACTGGGTAAGCGTCAGCAGCTATCATAAAAATAGCAAACACAGAGAGCCTGAGAAACCCTCGGTGCCATACGGGCGCGCGGGCGGTGCCTGTTTGCGTTCACGCGACAATGTCGGCTGCTGATGCCGCGAGGGTTCCTCCATGCCTGTATCCAACCCCCTGACTGCCGAAATTGCCGCCATCACGGCCCGCATCGTTGTGGAAGAGGGGCTCGAATGGGGCCCCGCCAAGCGCCGCGCAGTGCGCGAAATGGGTCTGCCCGCCCGCACCCCGCTGCCTGACAACGACCAGGTGGAAGACGCGGTGCGCGAATACCTCGACATTTTCTGTGCCGACACCCAGCCACGCGAGCTGCGCGCCCTGCGCCAGCTGGCGCTGGTGTGGATGGTGCGCATGGCCGAGTTTCGGCCGCATCTGGCGGGCTCGGTCTGGCATGGCACGGCCACGCGCCTGTCTGATATCTACATCCAGCTGTTCTGCGATGACCCCAAGTCGGCAGAGATTGCCCTGATCGATCACCATGTCGACTACGAGCCGCGCACGGTGACGGGCTTTCATGGGGAATCGGTCGAGGCCCTGAGCCTGGGCAGCAAGTGCCCTGAGCTCCAGGAGATGATCGGCGTGCACCTGATGATTTACGACCTGGACGACCTGCGTGGCGCCTTGAAACCCGATGCCAAGGGACGCACCCCCCGCGGCGATGTGACGGCCGTGCGCCGTGTTCTGGAAGAGACTGCCCCATGAGTTTGCCGCCCGACGTTTCCCGCAGCGCCAGCGCTGCTGAACCCGCCGCCCAGCCCGCACCCACATCGCGCAGGCGCTGGCTGTATGGCGCCGTGGCCGGGGCTGCCGCGCTGGGCGGGGCCGGGCTGGCCTGGTGGCGTTTTCAGCCCCACGCCATGCAAGATGGCGCCGAGGCGGCCCTGTGGGGCATGGAGTTTGACACCCCCACAGGCGGTGCCCCGCTGGCCATGAAAGCCCTGCAGGGCCGCCCCGTGCTGCTGAATTTCTGGGCCACCTGGTGCCCGCCCTGCGTGGAAGAGCTGCCCATGCTGAACGCGTTTTACCGGGAAAACGCGTCCAAGGGCTGGCAGGTGGTGGGCCTGGCGATCGACCAGCCCTCGTCGGTGCGCAAGTTTCTGGACCGGCTGCCGCTGGACTTTCCCGTGGGGCTGGCGGGCCTGGGCGGCACGGAGCTGGGCCGGTCGCTGGGTAACCTCACCGGTGGCCTGCCTTTCACCGTGGTGCTGGGGCAGGGGGGCCGGGTGCTGCATCGTAAAATGGGGCAAGTGACGCCCGATGACCTCCAGCAGTGGGTCCATCTGCGGTAAGCCAAGCCCCTTCATGGGGCTTTTTTCAGCGTTTGATGCGCTCCATCAGCTTCGATGTTGATGAAAATTACCTCTCAATCGCTGAGGTAGTCCGAAATTAGAGTAAATTCGCGCCCTATTTAGTTTTATAGCCGTTGGAGCTTCCATGGATCTGCGAAAACTCAAAACCTTGATCGACCTCGTCTCCGAGTCAAACGTTTCCGAACTCGAAATCACCGAGGCCGAAGGCAAAGTCCGTATCGTCAAGAGCGGCGGCGCCGTGGTTCAGCAATATGTGGCAGCGCCCATGCAAGCCCCCGTGGCGCCAGCGCCCGTTGCGGCCCCTGTGGCCGAACTGCCCAGTCCTGCCGCCGCAGCCCCCACGGGCCATGTGGTCAAGTCGCCGATGGTGGGCACGTTCTACCGTTCGTCCAGTCCCGGCGCCAAGCCCTTCGTGGAAGTGGGCAGCCAGGTCAAAGAAGGCGAGACCCTCTGCATCATCGAGGCCATGAAGATCCTCAACGAGATCGAGGCCGACAAGTCGGGCACCGTGACCCGTATCCTGGGCGAAAACGGCCAGGCCGTGGAATACGGACAGCCGCTGTTCGTCATCGAATAAGGCGCTCATGTTCAAGAAAATTCTGGTTGCGAACCGCGGAGAGATCGCTCTGCGTATCCAACGCGCATGCCGCGAGCTGGGAGTCAAGGCCGTCATGGTCTATTCCGAAGCCGACCGCGATGCGAAATACGTCAAGCTGGCCGAAGAGGCCGTGTGCATCGGGCCCGCCCCGTCGCCCCTGAGCTACCTCAACATGCCGGCCATCATCTCGGCCGCCGAGGTAACCGATGCTGAAGCCATCCACCCCGGCTATGGCTTCCTGAGCGAAAACGCCGACTTCGCCGAGCGCGTGGAAAAGAGCGGTTTCCAGTTCATCGGCCCCACGCCCGAGTCCATCCGCATCATGGGTGACAAGGTGTCAGCCAAGCAGGCCATGATCCGTGCCGGCGTGCCCTGCGTGCCTGGCTCTGAAGGCGAGTTGCCTGACGACCCGGTGCAGATCCGCCGCATCGCCAAGGCCATCGGCTATCCGGTCATCATCAAGGCCGCTGGCGGCGGCGGTGGCCGCGGCATGCGCGTGGTGCACACCGAAGCTGCCCTGGTCAATGCGGTGCAGATGACCAAGGCCGAAGCGGGTGCTGCGTTTGGCAATCCTGCGGTGTACATGGAGAAGTTCCTCCAGAACCCCCGCCACATCGAAATCCAGGTGCTGGCCGACAAGCACCGCAACGCGGTGTACCTGGGTGAGCGCGACTGCTCCATGCAGCGCCGCCACCAGAAGGTCATTGAAGAGGCGCCAGCGCCCGGCATTCCGCGCAAGCTGATCGAGAAGATCGGCGAGCGCTGCGTTGCGGCCTGCAAGAAGATCGGCTACCGCGGTGCGGGCACGTTCGAGTTTCTGTACGAAAACGGCGAGTTCTATTTCATTGAAATGAACACCCGCGTGCAGGTGGAGCACCCGGTGACCGAGTTGATCACGGGCGTGGACATCGTGAAGACGCAGATCATGGTGGCGGCTGGCGAAAAGCTGCCCTTCACCCAGCGCCAGATCGAGATCCGTGGCCACGCCATCGAGTGCCGGGTGAACGCGGAAGACCCCTACAAGTTCATTCCGTCACCCGGTCGCATCACCACCTGGCACGCGCCAGGCGGCCCCGGTGTGCGTGTGGATTCGCACGCTTACACCAACTACTTCGTGCCGCCCAACTACGACTCGATGATCGGCAAGATCATTGTGCACGGCGACACGCGCGAGCAGGCCCTGGCCCGCATGCGCACGGCGCTGTCCGAGACGGTGATCGAAGGCATCAACACCAATGTGCCGCTGCACCGCGAGCTGATGGTGGATGCCAAGTTCATGGCGGGCGGCACCAACATCCACTATCTGGAAGAGTGGCTGTCGCAACACAAACGCTAGGCTGCGTACAAACCCCTGAGGCGCTTCGCGCCTTCCCCCTTTTCTCGAATGGCTGCGCCATTCGGGAAGGGAGACACCGCCAGCGCGGCGGTGGCTTGCGGGGGGCTGCGGGCGTTGGGTGTTTGTTAGGCTGATTCCAGTCTTGGGCTGGTGCGGCCACAGTGGGTTCACATGCTGGCTCCCGGAAACGGGTGCCAGCATTTCATTTTTGCAAAGAGGCGTTTTTCATGTTTGAGCTGAGCCTGATGTGCCCTGAAGACCGCATTGAAGCGGTGAGCGACGCGCTGGATGCGCTGGACGCCTTGAGCGTCTCGGTGGAAGACGCCGATGCGCAGACCGATGCCGAGCAGGCCCTGTTTGGCGAGCCCGGCATGCCCCCGCCCAAGGATGGATGGCAGCGCAGCCGCGTGGTGGCACTGTTCCCCACGGCCGATGCTGCCCAAGAGGCGCAGCAACTGCTGACCGTACAAGACTTTTTTGAAGGCTGCCAGGTGCTGGGCGTTGCCGAAGTGCCTGAGCAAGACTGGGTGCGGCTGACCCAATCGCAATTTGCGCCAGTGGACATCACCCCCGATTTCTGGATCGTGCCGACCTGGCATGAGTTGCCACCGCAGGCTGTGCGCAGCATTCGCCTGGACCCAGGCCTGGCCTTTGGCACTGGCACGCACCCCACGACCCGCATGTGTCTGCGCTGGATTGCGCGCAACGGCACGGTGGCCGCCGATGGCTCCAGTACCCTGGGGCGTGTGCTGGACTACGGCTGCGGCTCGGGCATCCTGGCCATTGGTGCTGCCAAGTTCGGTGCGGTGGATATTGATGCGGTGGATATCGACCCTGCAGCGGTGGAGTCCACCCTGCAAAACGCGCAGGCCAATGGCGTGCAGCTCAAGGCGGGCCTGCCCGACAAGGCCCAGGGTGAATACCAGACGGTACTGGCCAACATCCTGGCGACGCCACTGCGCGTGCTGGCCCCCTTGCTGTGCAGCCATGTAGCGGCTGGCGGACACCTGGTGCTGGCCGGCATTCTGGAGCGGCAGGCAGATGAGCTGAAGGAGGCCTATGCCCCCTGGCTGCCACTGCAAGTGGCCGATTCGGAAGACGGCTGGATTTTGATGACCGCCAGCCGTTGAGCCTTGCGAGGCCCCGCGGGCTGTGGGGCCTGCGCTCTACAATCCATTGCAGATGAGCCAGATCACACGCTGCCCCGCCTGTTCGACCCAATTCAAGGTGGTCGCGGATCAGTTGCGCATTTCTGATGGCTGGGTGCGCTGCGGTCACTGCGCCGAGGTGTTTGATGCGTCCGAATCGCTCATGCCAGCGCCCCCACCAGCGCTTTTGCCCGACGTATCGCTGACCGACGTGCGACCACCGCCCATGCCAGTGGCGCGGGCGGATGATTCTTCGCGCGCATGGGGGGCTCCTCCGGCTCCTGTCCAAAAAGCTTTCTCTCGGGTTGTTGTGGAGCCTGACGCGCCGTCAGGGAATGCGCCAGCCCCGTCGGGTGCCGGTGTTTTGGCTGCGGAGCCTCCACTGGTCGGTGCGGAGCCGCCTCCCATTTTTGAGCCTGCTGCTACCTTTGCCTGGAAGGGGGCAGATGCCCCGAGCGTGCCGCCCAAGGCTCCGGTTGCTCCGCCCCCTCCACCACCTCCGCCCGAGTTTGCAGGGCGGCAGGAAAGCCGCGTGTTGTCGCCTGACATGCTGGAGCTGGTGCTGCAGGAACCTCTTCGTGCGACGCATCCCTCGGCGGTTTCTTCGGAAGCTTTGGCGCAGACGCCTGCAGCACCAGTGCCGCAGCCCGAAGGGTATGAGCTGCCTTACGCCGAAGACTTTGCAGACACTCCGCTGACGTTGGAGTCTGATGCACAGCCTTCGCCAACCGCTTCGCAGGTGGACGGTGTCACCGCGACCAGTGCAGAGCAGGCAGCGCCTACCAAGCCGCTGCAGGCAGATGTGGTGACCGACAGCGGCGTGGAGGGCATGACTGCTGATGGCATGGATGTTCTGGCATCCTTGCCCGCACTTCCTCCTGCTGAAGTGCAGTCTCTTGCCGATGCCGAGGAGCCTGTAAAGCCCTCTTTGCCATCGGTGGAGTTTCCTTCGATCGACGAAGCCACTGGTGCGAAGGAAGCGAAGCCGGCAACTCCAGATCCGCGTGCTTACCAAAGCAGCGAGGGCGAAGACGATGAGGCGCCTGACGCGGCGGAGGATGTCAGCTTCGTCAAAGCAGCTCGCCGACGGGCGTTTTGGCGCAAGCCTCTGGTGCGCAGTGGGCTGGTTGTGCTGGGCTTGTGTTTGGCGACTGCACTCGCAGCGCAGGTGGCTGTGCATGAGCGCAACCGCGTGGCTGCCGTGGCACCACAGCTTCGCCCCCTCTTGCTGGCCCTGTGTGAGCCGTTGGGGTGTGAACTGGCGCCTCTGCGGCAAATTTCAGAGGTGGTCATCGACAGCTCCTCCTTCAACAAGGCGCGGGGCGACAGCTATGTGCTCGCCGTCACGATGAAGAGCCGTTCTACCGTGGCGCTGGAGATGCCGGCGGTGGAGCTGACGCTGACCGATGCGCAGGACCAACCTGTTTTGCGCCGTGTATTGCTACCTGCTGACATGGGCGCTCCGCAGGAACTTGCCGCGGGCGGCGAATGGAGTGCTTCCGTGTCGGTGCTGGTGACCACTGGCGGCGCCCGCGTGGCGGGCTATCGCCTGCTGGCGTTTTATCCCTGATTCTTCTTTTATTGATTGCTTTTTATGGCCGCTCTTATCTGTGGTTCCCTGGCGTTCGACACCATCATGACTTTTGAGGGGCGGTTTGCTGAGCAGATCCTCCCGGATCAATTGCACATCCTCAACGTGTCCTTTCTGGTGCCATCGTTGCGTCGTGATTTTGGTGGCTGCGCGGGCAACATCGCTTACAGCCTCAAGTTGCTGGGCGGCGAGCCCCTGCCCATGGCCACGCTGGGAACAGACGGTGGCGAGTACCTGCAGCGCCTGGCTGCGCTGGGTATCAGTGACCGCTATGTGAAGCAGGTGGACGGCACTTATACGGCGCAGGCCATGATCATGACCGACCGTGACAACAACCAGATCACGGCGTTCCACCCGGGGGCCATGATGCAGGCGCACATCACCCGCATCGAATCCCATCCCGATATCAAGCTGGGCATCATCTCGCCAGATGGGCGCGATGCCATGCTGGAACATGCAGCGCAGTTCGTGGCGGCTGGCATCCCTTTCGTGTTCGATCCGGGCCAGGGCTTGCCCATGTTCAATGGCGCTGAGTTGACCCAATTCATTGAGCAAGCCACCTGGGTGACGGTGAACGACTACGAAGGCAAGATGCTGTGCGACCGCACCGGCTTGAGCCTGGCAGACATCTCGCGCAAGGTGAAGGGCCTGGTAGTGACGTTGGGCGGTGAAGGTTGTGATGTGTGGGTGGATGGCGAGCGTGAGCGAGTGCAAGCTGTGCAGCCAGCGGCCGTGGTGGATCCGACAGGGTGCGGTGACGCTTGGCGTGGGGCCCTGCTGTTTGGTCTGGAGCAGGGCTGGCCTTTGGCGCGGTGTGCTGAACTGGGCAACAAGGTGGGCGCGCTGAAGATTGCGCAGCGTGGCCCACAGAACTATGTCCTGAATTTCACCCCCGCGTGATGGGAGCGTGATGGGACTGAGGGGCTTGGCCTGCCATCCAGAGCGGGCCTTTGACACTGTGCTCAAGGCTCTCCCCGTACAGCCATAAAAAAACCCGGTGCAGGGCACCGGGTTGGGCTTGGAGCGCTGGGCTTCCTCAGGGCTTGGTGCCTGTGGGAAACGGCCAGGCAGCCTGGGGGTTCAGCGTGGTCTGAGCAGCGGGAGCGGCAGGGGCTGTTGGAGCCTTCACCACTTTCTTTGCAGCAGCAGCCTTCTTCGCTGGAGCAGCGGCCTTCTTCGCTGGAGCAGCGGCCTTCTTCGCTGGAGCAGCGGCCTTCTTCGCTGGAGCAGCAGCCTTCTTGGCTGGAGCAGCAGCCTTCTTGGCTGGAGCAGCAGCCTTCTTGGCTGGAGCAGCAGCCTTCTTGGCTGGAGCAGCAGCCTTCTTGGCTGGAGCAGCAGCCTTCTTCGCTGGAGCAGCAGCCTTCTTGGCTGGAGCAGCAGCCTTCTTGGCTGGAGCAGCAGCCTTCTTCGCTGGAGCAGCAGCCTTCTTGGCTGGAGCAGCAGCCTTCTTGGCTGGAGCAGCAGCCTTCTTGGCTGGAGCAGCAGCCTTCTTCGCTGGGGCAGCAGCCTTCTTGGCTGGAGCAGCGGCCTTCTTGGCTGGAGCAGCAGCCTTCTTCGCTGGAGCAGCAGCCTTCTTCGCTGGAGCTACGGGTTTAGCGGGAGTCGCTTTTTTTGCTGGGGCGGCTTTCTTGGCGGCCGGTTTTTTCGCAGTTGCCATCATGTTCTCCTTGGGTCAGTGAGCAAAGAGCACTCCCCGTCTACAGTGGACAGGAAGCGATCCATGGTGATGGACGCTGCAGTAGCTCCATCACCATGAATACGGGAACACCACCGCACAAACCAAGGCAGCGCCGAGGTGTGTGTGCGGGGTGTGGTGTAAGCGTCCATGGCCAGAAAGCGCGCGATGGGATCAATCCCAAGAAAGGGCGCCGCCCGATTGGTACTCGATGACGCGGGTCTCGAAGAAGTTACGTTCCTTCTTCAGGTCGATCATCTCGCTCATCCATGGGAAGGGGTTCTCTTCGTTGGGGAAGAGGGTTTCCAGGCCGATCTGCGTTGCGCGGCGGTTGGCGATGTAGCGCAGGTAGCCCTTGAACATCGAGGCATTCATGCCCAGCACGCCGCGGGGCATGGTGTCTTCGGCGTATCGGTATTCCAGCTCGACGGCCTTCATGAACAAGGCCTTGATCTCTGCCTTGAACTCTGCGGTCCACAGGTGGGGGTTCTCAAGCTTGAGCTGGTTGATGAGATCGATGCCGAAGTTGCAGTGCATCGATTCATCGCGCAGGATGTACTGGTACTGCTCGGCAGCGCCAGTCATCTTGTTCTGGCGACCCAGTGCCAGAATCTGCGTGAAGCCTACGTAGAAGAACAGCCCTTCCATCAGGCAGGCGAAAACGATCAACGACTTCAGCAGCGTCTGATCGGCTTCAGGGGTGCCTGTGTGGAAGTTGGGGTCCATGATCGCTTCAATGAAGGGGATCAGGAACTCGTCCTTGTCACGGATGGATTGGACTTCGTTGTAAGCGTTGAAGATCTCGCTCTCGTCCAGGCCCAGCGACTCCACGATGTACTGGTACGCATGGGTATGGATGGCTTCTTCGAAAGCCTGCCGCAGCAGGAACTGACGGCATTCTGGGGCAGTGATGTGGCGGTATGTGCCCAGCACGATGTTGTTCGCAGCCAGCGAGTCAGCCGTCACAAAGAAACCGAGATTGCGCTTGACGATGCGGCGCTCGTCTTCGGTCAGGCCATTGGGGTCTTTCCACAACGCGATGTCACGCGTCATGTTCACCTCTTGCGGCATCCAGTGATTGGCGCAGGTCGCAAGGTACTTCTCCCATGCCCACTTGTACTTGAAGGGCACGAGCTGGTTGACGTCGGTCTGGCCGTTGATGATGCGCTTGTCGGCAGCGTTCACTCGGCGATGAGTGGCTGCAGGAGCGGCAGCTGTGGCCGCGGGAATTGCAGCAGCTGTTGGCTGCAATGCAGGTGTCTGGATGGGCAGCGGCGACTGCGCTGCCTGGTGGCCGTTTTGCAGGCCACCGTCCGTTGGTTTTTGCGATGAGGGCTTGACTTCTTCGTCCCAGGTCAGCATAGGTTTTCCAGTGATCGGATTATGAAAGGAGTGCTGCAAAAAGAAAAGCACTGAAGCGTTATGCAGCAACGTTTTGTTGCTTCACAGCACATGCGCGGAGCACTTCTGGATCAGGAGTGCTCCGCTTGCATGGAGTTACTGGCACGCCTCACATGCGACGTCGTCAATGGCTGTGAATTTGACGTCGGTGGCAGGCACGGTGCTACCAGGCGCTGCACTGGCCAGCGTGGCTGCAGGGCCTTCAGCGGCGTGGGCCGATACGCCTTCTGGCCCCGACGACACGGCGTTGAGCTGACGTGTGTTCACGGTGCTCATTTCCACGTGCGTAGCGCTTTGGGTGCGCAGGTAGTACGTGGTCTTGAGGCCGCGCACCCATGCCAGTTTGTAGGTGTCGTCAAGCTTCTTGCCCGAAGCGCCAGCCATGTAGATGTTCAGGCTCTGCGCCTGATCGATCCACTTTTGTCGACGCGAAGCGGCTTCCACCAGCCACTTGGGTTCGACTTCGAACGCCGTGGAATACAGCGCCTTGATATCTGCAGGCACACGGTCGATGGGGTGCAGCGAACCCTTGAAGTGCTTGAGGTCCATGATCATCACGTCATCCCACAGGCCCAGACGCTTGAGGTCGCGCACCAGACCACCGTTGATGACCGTGAATTCGCCGGAAAGGTTGGATTTGACCGACAGGTTGCCGAACGAGGGTTCGATCGATGCGTCCACACCAATGATGTTGGAGATGGTGGCTGTGGGTGCGATGGCAACGCAGTTGGAGTTGCGCATACCATCTTGTGCAATCTTCTTGCGCAGAGCATCCCAGTCGAGGGTGGACGAGCGGTCCACTTCCACGTAGCCACCACGGGCTTGCGCCAGCATGTCCAGGGTGTCAAAAGGCAGGATGCCTCGATCCCACAGCGAACCCTTGTAGCTGGAGTATTGGCCGCGTTCCTTGGCGAGCTCGGTCGATGCCCAGTAGGCGTAGTAGCAGATCGCTTCCATCGAGCGATCGGCAAACTCGACAGCTTCTTGCGATGCGTAAGGAATGCGCAATTCATAGAGGCTGTCCTGGAACGCCATCAGGCCCAGGCCCACAGGGCGGTGGCGCAGGTTGGAGTCACGCGCCTTCTTGACCGCGTAGTAGTTGATGTCGATGACGTTGTCCAGCATGCGCATGGCCACCGTGATCGTTTTCTTCAGCTTCTCGTGGTCAATCTGGCCGTTCTTCAAGTGCTGGCGCAGGTTCACCGAGCCCAGGTTGCACACCGCTGTTTCGGTGTCGCTGGTGTTGAGCGTGATTTCCGTGCACAGGTTGGACGAGTGCACCACGCCAGCGTGTTGCTGGGGCGAGCGCACATTGCAGGCATCCTTGAACGTGATCCAGGGATGGCCAGTTTCGAACAGCATGGTGAGAATCTTGCGCCACAGGTCGGTGGCTTGCACCGTCTTGCTGGGCTTGAGTTCGCCACTGGCGGCCTTGGCTTCATAGGCCACATAGGCCTTCTCGAACTCTGCGCCAAACAGGTCGTGCAGATCAGGCACGTTGGAAGGCGAGAACAGAGTCCAGGTGCCCTTTTCCATCACGCGGCGCATGAACAGGTCAGGGATCCAGTTGGCCGTGTTCATGTCATGCGTGCGGCGGCGGTCATCGCCGGTGTTCTTGCGCAGCTCCAGGAACTCCTCGATGTCAAGGTGCCAGGTTTCGAGGTAAGTGCAGACGGCGCCCTTGCGCTTGCCGCCCTGGTTGACTGCCACGGCCGTGTCATTCACCACCTTGAGGAAGGGAACCACGCCTTGGGATTCGCCGTTGGTGCCCTTGATATGCGAGCCCAGGGCGCGCACGCGCGTCCAGTCGTTGCCCAGGCCGCCCGCAAACTTGGACAGCAAGGCGTTTTCCTTGATGGATTCGTAGATGCCGTCCAGGTCGTCGGGTACGGTGGTCAGGTAGCAACTGGACAGTTGCGAGCGCAGCGTACCGCTGTTGAACAGCGTGGGCGTGCTCGACATGAAGTCGAAGCTGGAGAGCACTTCATAGAACTCAATGGCGCGGGCTTCTGGGTCCGCCTCGTTGAGGGACAGGCCCATGGCGACGCGCATGAAGAAAGCCTGTGGCAGTTCGATGCGAGTCTTGCGGACGTGCAGGAAATAGCGGTCGTACAGGGTTTGCAGGCCGAGGTAGTCAAACTGCAGGTCGCGCTGGGGCTTGAGTGCGGCGGCCAGGCGGGGCAGGTTGAACTTGAGCAGGCGTGGGTCCAGCAGTTCGTTATCAACACCCTTCTGGATGAATTGAGGGAAGTACTCTGTGTAAGCCTGGGCCATCTGGTCCTGGGTCACATCACGGCCCAGCACTTCGCGCACGATGGTATGGAGCAGCAGGCGTGCGGTGGCGTAGGTGTAATCCGGGTCTTTTTCGATCAGGGTGCGGGCGGCGAGGATGGAAGCCTTGTACACCTCGTCCATGGGGACGCCGTCGTACAGGTTGCGCATGGTTTCTGCCACGATGGGGTCAGCTTTGACATCCTGGCCCAGTCCCACACAGGCCGACTCAATCAGCGATTGCAGGCGACGAGGGTCCAGGGCAACCCGCTGGCCATTTTCCAGAACATGCAGCGCAGGGGCCGCTGGGGCCTGTTGCTGAACCTGGTTAGCGCGTTCTTGTGCACGGCGCTCGCGATACAAAACGTAAGCACGCGCCACTTCGTGGTGGCCGCCGCGCATCAGGCCCAGTTCGACCTGGTCTTGTACATCTTCAATATGGAAAGTACCGCCTCCTGGGCGCGAGCGCATCAACGCGCGGGTGACGCCCTGGGTCAGTGCATCCACCACTTCGCGCACGCTGGCAGAGGCTGCGCCCTGGGTGCCGTGGACGGCCAGAAATGCCTTCATCAATGCGATGGCAATCTTGGGTGCTTCGAACGGGACCACCGCGCCATTGCGCCGAATGATCTGGTAGTGGCCCTGCGCATTGGCTGCTGCGTTGGCAGCGTCGCCTGCGGTCTCTTCAGGGGTCGCGTGCGGGGTGGCAGGGGTGTTCAAAGCAGCTTGCATGGGTGTCCTCTCTGTGGGCTGGCGGGGGAGAAATGGCAGCAGGTCGGGGCTGCTGCAAAGGCTAGACGTGTGCAACCGTTTTTGGTTGTCGCACACTATATATGGTGTGTCGATCGTGTTCAAGACACTACTGGTAGTGTAATGCCTTGGCGGGGTGAGTGCTCCAAACCTGTGGCTCAAGAGCCACTCCGCAGGAACGAATGGCAGCCAAGCCCGCTTGATCGCAAGGTTTGGCGCGTCAAATGTTGTGGCTGCGCGGGCTGTCGCGGAATTTGCCCCGCAGGGGCGCGTACAGCCTGGATGGAGGTTTCGAAGGGGCGCGATCCTACCCTGAATCTGCCGCTGTGTTTTAACCTGAAAAGAGGTCGGGTTTACCTGGGGGTCGCTTGACTCGGTAACTCAAGGATGTTTACAGGCAATTCGCTGCCCAGCTTTGCCCAATCGAAGCCGGGGCCGGGGTCTTGTTTGCGGCCTGGGGCGATGTGTTCGTGTCCTGCCACATAGTGCAATGGGTAGCGCTCGATCAAATCGCGACACAGCTCCCCAAGGGCTTCGTATTGGGCGGACTCGAACGCCAAGCCCTCCAGGCCTTCCAGCTCAATGCCGATGGAGTCGTCGTTGCAGTTGGCCCGGCCCCGATAAAAAGACTGGCCAGCGTGCCAGGCGCGCTGGTCGCAGTCGACAAATTGCCAGAGCCGACCGTTGCGCTCAATGAAAAAATGCGCAGACACTTGCAGGCCTTTGATGTGCTGATAGTAGGGATGGGCATCCCAGTCCAGGGCATTGGTGAACAGCTGCTGCACAGCGCCGGTGCCGTATTGCCCGGGCGGCAGGCTGATGGAATGCACGACGACCAAGTCCACCACCTGCAAGGCCCCCAGGGGGCGGGGGCCGAAGTTGGGCGACGGTAGGCGCACCGCGCCGCGATGCCATCCCCCTTCCCACACGGATTGCAAGCCGGTCATCTCAGCCGATCTCGTCTTGAAAATCCTGGTCGTTGGGCACGCCGATGTTCAGGCGTGCAATCCGGTAACGGATCTGGCGCAGGCTGATGCCCAGGCGCGCCGCCGTGGCGGTGCGATTGAAGCCTGTTTCCTTGAGTGCGCGGATCAGAATATCGCGCTCTTGCTGGTCCAGCCATGCTTGCAAATCGTTGGGCAGGGGGGCTGTGCCAGCGCCATCCTGCTCCGCCCCAGCGTGGGCTGTCATCGAGGATGGAGGTTCGTGGGGCGCCTTGTGTGGTGTCTGTAGCGGCTGTGAGGTTGCTGCAGGGTGCGCGGAGCCCTGGGCGGTGGGGCAGCCAGACGAGAACGCTTCAACTTGCAGCTCATCCCCTTCAGTCAATGCCACTGCGCGGTGCAGAACGTTCTCCAGTTCGCGCACGTTGCCCGTGAGCGGATGGGTGGCAATCGCCTGCAAGGCTTGTTCGGTGAGTCGGGGCGCAGGCATGCCCGACTCATGGCCAATGCGCGCCAGCAGCGTAGCGCACAAAGCGGGCAGGTCTTCCCTGCGCTCGCGCAGCGGTGGGATGACGATTTCGATGACGTTCAGGCGGTAATACAAATCCTGGCGAAATCTGCCCGCCTGCACGTCGGCAGCAAGGTCACGGTGCGTGGCACTCACGATCCGCACGTCCACCGTTTCTTCTTGCGTGGAGCCTAGCGGGCGCACGCTGCGTTCCTGGATGGCCCGCAGCAGTTTCGATTGCATGGCCAGGGGCAGGTCCCCGATCTCATCCAGGAAAAGGGTGCCTCCGCGCGCAGCCTGGAAGTAGCCGTCCCTGTCCTGTGTCGCGCCGGTGTAGGAGCCCTTGCGGGCACCGAAGAATTCGGCTTCGAGCAGGTTTTCTGGGATGGCGCCGCAATTCACCGCAATGCACGGGCCTTCTGCGCGCTGGCTGCAGGCATGCAGGGCCTGCGCGACGAGCTCTTTGCCTGTACCTGATTCGCCACGCACCAGCACCGGCGCCATGCCCCGGGCCACCTTGGCAATGCGCTGCTTGACGTTGCGCATGGCTTCCGAATCTCCCACCAGCCGATCCAGCGATGAATGGAGCGTGGAAGTGCTTGCGTCTGCTGTCTGATTGCGGGGCGCCGGTCCACCGCGGGGGGCGCGCGGCGCGGGGGTTGCTCCGGTGCCTTGAACGGCCGAGGCCACCACTGAACGAAACTGTTTCAGGTCCACCGGCTTGGTCAGGTAGTCAAATGCCCCCGCCCGCAGGGCTTCAACGGCATTTTCAGCGGAGCCGTAAGCGGTCATGACCACGCAGCGTTCGCGGCGTTGCTGGTCACGCAGGTCTTGCAGGATCTCCATGCCAAAGCCGTCGGGCAGGCGCATGTCCGAGATGACCACATCAAAGAGGCGGCTCTGGAGTTGTTCGCGTGCTTCCTGCACGGTGGATGCGGTTTCCACGCGGTAGCCCTCGCGCAGCAGTGTCAGTTCATACAAGGTGCGCAGGTCGGGCTCGTCGTCAATGACCAGGATGGATGCGGCGGGAGCGTTCATGGTTCTCAGATCACGATCGAGTCGAAAAGCGTGGCGGGTTCCACGGGGCGTATGGTGCGGCGAAACGCGACGGTGAATGCGTTGCCACCGACTTTTCCACGCGCGGTGTCGCGTGTGGTGCGCTGGTAGCTGATGGATGCGCCATGCCTTTGGCACAGCTCGCGGCAAATATAGAGCCCCAGGCCGCTGGAGCGGCTCTCGGACGAGAAGAAGGGCTCAAACAGATGGCGCTCGACGGATTTGTCCATGGGGGCGCCGTCGCTCCACACCTGCAGTGTGGTCTGCCCAGCGGGGCTGGTGCGCGTCTGCACCACCAGCGAGTCTTCCTCTGGGCCCATGTAGCGCAGGGCATTGTCCAGCAGGTTCACCAGCACGCGGCGCAGGTGCTCGGGGTCGAACTCCACCTGCACCATCGAGGTTTCCAGCGACACCTGCCCGCGCCGCCGCGCCGGGTCTTGGCTGCTCCAGTCGCTCCACACCTGTGCCACGCTGGCATCCAGCGCCAGGGTGGCACCTGGCGCATGGTTGATCTGGTGCTGTACCCGGGCGATGTCCAGCACCTCCTCGGCGATGCGGGCCAGGCGGTCGGCATTTTGCTGCACCATGTGCGCCAGCCGCTTCTGGCCAGGGTCCTGCAAGTCTTCCTCCAGCAAGGCGTTGGCCTGGACGATGGCTGCCAGGGGGTTGCGAATCTCATGCGCCACGGCCGCAGACATACGGCCCATGGCCGCCAGCTTTTCGGTACGCAGCCGGGCTTCCATCTCGCGCAGGTCGTGCAGAAACATCACGCACACCCGCTCTGCGCGGCTGTTTTGATCGCTGGGGGTGGAGGTGAGCCAGGTGCGCACGTGCAGGCCCATGGGGCTTTCGCCAGGATGGAGAAGGGCCACGTCGGCAGTTTGGGGCTGCTCTTCGTCGAAGGTGCGGTGGGCCAGTGCGACCAGCGGCTGCCAGCCTACACAGTTTCCCAGCGAAAAGGGAAGCGCCGTGTTCTGCCCATCCCCCAGCAACGCCTGTGCAGCAGGGTTGGCCATGCGCACGGTATCGTTCTCGTCCACCACCAGCACACCATCATTCAAGTGCTCGATCACCAGAGTGCTGATCTGCGTCTGCACCTGCGCCTTCATGCGGCTGCGTTCGGCCACTTCCTGCTCGCCCACCAGCCTGGCAGAGAGCTGGTGCACCAGGTAGGTTACGACGAAGTAGCCGGTGCCGGTGAGGGCGCTTTGCAGGTAACGTTGCGCGTCGTCGCTTGAGGATTGATCTCCCGTCCACCAGGCCCACAGCAAAAGCAGCAAGGTGACCGCCGCCGTGGTGCCCAGGGCCAGTGTGAGCGTGCCCAGCACGGCCGCCATCAGGATGGGCAATCCGAACAAAGGCGTGTAGTTCATGGTGCCGGGGTGCAGCAGCTGCAGCGCGGAGACCACCAGAATATCCACCCCGATCGAAGGCAGCCAGTGCGGCCCGGTACCTGGGTAGGGTGGGGTGTGGCGCCCCAGAATCCGCAGCATCACGGTGGCTACCAGATAGGCCACGCACACCGCCAGCACGACTGGTGTGAATGCCTGCGCCTGGTTGAAGGCATACCCCAGCAGCTGCAGCACCAGCAGTGCCACGGCAATCATCAACCGGCCGGTGAGAAAGCCCCGCCACAGCCGCACAAAGGGGGCTTCGTTGGGGAACAGCCGGCTATCGCTCAAGAAGGCGCCTTTCAACGGTGCGAAGGGCCTGCGCGCAGGTGGTCTGCGCAGCAGTAGTGGGCGCCGTACTGGACGATGGCGTCAGTGCGCGGCAGGTGAAGGCCGCAGTGCGCACACGCCACCATGTCTTGAGGCGTGGGGGGGCTGGGTTGGTGGGGGCGGCTGGGTTGCGCAAGGTTGCGGCGGCTTTTCCAGATGCCAAAAGCCACTACCAGCACCAATAGCAAAACCAGGTACTTCATGTGCTGCGGCCCAGAATCACTTCAAGCACGAAGCGTGAGCCGACATACGCCAGCATGAGCAATGCGGAGCCTGCATAGAGGATGCGCACCGCATTGCGCCCCCGCCAGCCAAAGCGTGCCCGCCCCAGCAGCAGCGCGGCAAACACCAGCCACGACAGGAACGAGAAAACCGCTTTGTGGTCCCAGCGCCAGGCGCGGCCATACAGCATGTCGCTGAACAGCCATCCAGCCAGCAGCGTTGCGCTGAGCAGCACAAACCCGGCCGTCACAAAACGGAAGGTAAGGCGCTCCAGCGTCAGCAAGGGGATTCCGCTGTCAGGGTCTTCGGCCTGCCGGATGTGGCGCTCGGCCCGCGTCATCAGCCAGGCGTGCACCACTGCCGCCGCAAACAGGCCATAGCAGGCAATGCCCAGGGCCAGGTGCAGCGGCAGCCAGGCCGACGCCGCCACATGCAGCGGTTGCCCCGGAAACAGCAGCGCCAGCACGATGGTGGCAGCGCCCAGCGCGGCCAGGACCCAGCGGGCCCGCATCTGCGGAAACAACTGGCGCTCCACCGCATACATCGTGAGCACCAGCCATGCGGTCATCGACAACGCGGGGGCAAAGCCGAAGCGCGGCGCCTCGCCCCACAGCCCCCACACCAGCAAGGCCCCGTGCAGCACCCAGGCCACGAGCAGTGCGTTGCGCGACGCCGCCGCCCCCAGGCGGGAAGCGGCTGCGACGGGTGCGGCGTATGCCAAGGCGGCGGCAAGGGCCAGCAGCCAACTGACGGGGGAAGCACTGGGTAAAATCATGGGTCACAGTTTAGCCTTTCGCCCGCTGCCAGCGCCCTGGCAAACCTGCCTGCTTTTGACTTGCGTGCAGGTTGCGGCTCACACCGGAACCTTTCCAGAACCCCTTATGGCCTCCGCACTCACCGACAAACTCACGCGACTCGTCAAGGAGATGCGCGGCCAGGCCCGCATCACCGAATCCAACGTCCAGGACATGCTGCGCGAGGTGCGCATGGCGCTGCTGGAGGCCGACGTTGCCCTGCCCGTGGTGCGCGACTTCATCGCCCGCGTCAAGGAAAAGGCATTGGGCCAAGAAGTGCTGGGCTCGCTCAAGCCGGGGCAGACGCTGGTCAGCATCGTCAACCGCGAGCTGGCGGCCACCATGGGCGAAGGCGTGGCCGACATCAACTTGGCCGCCCAGCCGCCCGCCGTGATCCTGATGGCAGGCTTGCAGGGTGCCGGTAAAACCACCACCACTGCCAAGCTGGCCAAGCACCTGATTGAAAAGCGCAAGAAGAAGGTGCTGACGGTGTCGGGCGACGTGTACCGCCCTGCCGCCATTGAGCAGCTCAAGACCGTGACGGCCCAGGCTGGAGCCGAGTGGTTCCCCAGCACCCCTGACCAGAAACCGCTGGACATTGCCAACGCCGCGCTCGACTACGCGAAGAAGCATTACTTTGATGTACTGCTGGTGGACACCGCCGGCCGCCTAGCGATTGACGAAGCCTTGATGAAGGAAATCAAGGACCTGCACGCCGCCATCAACCCTGTTGAAACCCTGTTCGTGGTGGACGCCATGCAGGGCCAGGACGCCATCAACACCGCCAAGGCGTTCAAAGAGGCGCTGCCGCTCACCGGCATCGTGCTGACCAAGCTGGACGGCGACTCGCGCGGTGGCGCGGCGCTGTCGGTGCGCCAGATCACCGGCGCGCCCATCAAGTTTGCGGGTGTGTCGGAAAAGATCGATGGCCTCGAAGTGTTCGACGCCGAACGCCACGCGGGCCGCATTCTGGGCATGGGCGACATCGTGGCGCTGGTGGAGCAGGTCACGGCAGGCGTGGACATGGAAGCCGCGCAGAAGCTGGCGGCCAAGGTCAAGAGCGGCGACGGGTTTGACCTGAATGACTTCCTGGCGCAGATCCAGCAGATGAAGCAGATGGGCGGGCTGTCGAGCCTGATGGACAAGCTGCCCTCTCAGCTCACCGCCAAGGCGGGCTCCATCGACATGGACAAGGCCGAAAAAGACATCAAGCGCAAGGAAGGCATCATCCAGAGCATGACGCCGCTGGAGCGCCGCAAGCCTGATCTCATCAAGGCCACCCGCAAAAAGCGCATTGCCGCCGGTGCTGGCGTGCATGTGCAAGAGGTGAACCGCCTGCTCAAAGAGTTTGAGCAGATGCAGGACATGATGAAGAAGATGAAGGGCGGCGGCCTGATGAAGATGATGAAGCGCATGGGCGGCATGAAAGGCCTGGGCGGCATGCCCAAGATGCCGTTTGGCGGCTCTTGATTTGCTACTGAATCAATAGCTGCTGGCGCTTGTTGGATAAGCGCTAGAGGCTAAAAAGGCGCAAAACCTTTACAGGGTTTGCGCCTTTTTTCATGGCTGCTGTGGTGGGCTGGCCGGGCCTTCTCCTTCGGCCCCATCCTCGGTGGCGGGCGGGGTAAGCACGGGGCATGGCCAGTTCAGCAGCTCCGCCAGCCGGGTGGTGATCCAGGTTGCTTCGTCTACTGAAACGCCTGACTCGGCCGCGCACAGCCCCGCGTGGATGCGCCGCAAGATCTCGGCTTCCGACGGGGCTTGCACGTGGTACAGCGTTTGCGCTTGCTCCACCAGGTGCCCGGCCAGGTCTTCGCACAGCTCGTAGCGGTTGCGGACGACCGAAGCCGGTTCGCGCAGGCGCTGGCGGCTGTCGGCATACACCGCCAGGAATGAGGGCGGGACGTGGATCTGGTTGTCTTCTTCGTGCATGGGCAGGGGGCGTGGATGGGCGGTGGGGCCGCTCAATCGGGGGTGAACAGACGCTCGAACTTGGCCTGGTCGGGCGCCAGCTCAAAGGTCACCACCTGGCCCATTTTCATGTCCGACAGGCGGCAGGCAGCGTACAGGGTGGTTTTGCCTGCCAGCTCCATCACTTCCAGGTCAATGATGGCGTAGGGGTAGGGCACGAACACCTGGTGCTCAAAAATCTCGCGGTACTGGTTGCGGGGCGAGGGGTAGAGCTTGTATTGGTCGGTGGTAATGGTCTGTGTGGCCATGGGCAGATGAGGGGCTGATCGGTCGCGCAAGGGCTGCGGTGGGGGTAAAGTGCGGGCGAATGCTACAGACAATCCTGCCCAACTACCAACAACATCTCTATGGCAAGACCCAAAAGTGAATGGCCGAACAAGGTACTGGCCTTGATTCAATCCGGCAACCACACCGCCGCAGTGGCGCAAATCAAGGTGGCGCCCACGGTGGGCGATATCACCCGGCTGCAAACCCTGCTGGAAAAGCTGCCGCCGTCGCCCGCGCTGCAACAGCTCAAGAAATTTGTCGAAGAAGAGCGCGCCCTGCTGGCAGCGCCCCGCCTGCACCGCGCACCATGACCTACGCACGCGTTTCCATCCAGACCGAAGACTTTGACCTCTCGCACGAAATCGCCGAACTGCGCCGCAACGACAAGGGCGTGGGCGCCGTGTGCAGCTTCGTGGGCACCGTGCGCGACCGTAATGAAGGTGACGCCGTGGCGTCGATGGAGCTGGAGCACTACCCCGGCATGACGGAAAAATCCATCGAAGCCATGGTGGAGGAGGCTTTCCGGCGCTTTGACATCTTTGGCGCCCGCGTCATCCACCGGGTGGGCCTGCTGCAGCCGCTCGACCAGATCGTGCTGGTGGCAGTGACCAGCGCCCACCGGGGCCAGAGCTTTCAGGCCTGCGAGTTTTTGATGGACTACCTCAAGACCCAGGCCCCGTTCTGGAAGAAGGAGCAAACCCCCCAGGGCGCCCGCTGGGTGGACGCGCGGGTGAGCGACGATGCGGCACTGGCGCGCTGGGGCATCACGGCGAGCAATGCGTGAAGCTCTGCGGCCAGGAATATCAGTAAAAAATGGCTCTGGCGCTTGATAGATAAGCGTTGGTAGCTATTAAAAAAGTAGCAATTCAGGCGGCCTGCTGCATTTTGGTTTGCTGACGCACGTCAATCTCTTCTGTCAAAAGCTGCCTTGAAATGAGGCAGTGCATGCCCCAAATGCTTTGCAATTCGGAGGATATTGACCCATGCGTCTCGACAAATTCACCACCAAGTTCCAGGAAGCCCTGGGCGATGCCCAAAGCCTTGCCCTGGCCCACGACAACGCCTACATCGAACCCGTGCACGTGCTGCTGGCCATGCTCAAGCAGGACGATGGCCCCAAAGCGCTGCTGCAGCGCGCGGGCGCCAACGTGCCGGGCCTGACCAGCGCTGCTGAAGCCGCCATCAAGCGCCTGCCGCAGGTGCAGGGGCACGACCAGGTGCAGGGCGGCCCCGAGCTGGGCCGCGTGCTGCAGGCCACTGAAAAAGAGGCCATCAAGCGCGGCGACCAGTTCATTGCCAGCGAGCTCTTCTTGCTGGCGCTGACCGATAGCAAGGGCGATGCTGCCCAGATCGCCAAAGACAACGGCCTGACCCGCAAGAGCCTGGAAGCCGCCATCAACGCCGTGCGCGGCGGCCAGAAGGTGGACAGCGCCGAAGCCGAGGGCCAGCGCGGCGCGCTGCAAAAGTACTGCCTGGACCTGACCGAGCGCGCCCGCGCCGGCAAGCTCGACCCCGTGATTGGCCGCGATGATGAAATCCGCCGCGCCATCCAGGTGCTGCAGCGCCGCAGCAAAAACAACCCCGTGCTGATTGGCGAGCCAGGCGTGGGCAAGACGGCGATTGTGGAAGGCTTGGCCCAGCGCATCGTGGCGGGCGAAGTGCCCGAATCGCTCAAGGGCAAACGCGTCCTCTCGCTGGACATGGCGGCCCTGCTGGCCGGTGCCAAATACCGCGGCGAGTTTGAAGAGCGCCTGAAAACCGTGTTGAATGAGTTGGCCAAGGACGAGGGCCAGACCATCGTCTTCATCGACGAGCTGCACACCATGGTGGGTGCTGGCAAGGGTGAGGGTGCGATGGACGCGGGCAATATGCTCAAGCCAGCCCTCGCGCGTGGCGAGCTGCACTGCGTGGGCGCGACCACGCTGGACGAATACCGCAAGTACATCGAAAAAGACGCTGCGCTGGAGCGCCGCTTCCAGAAAATCCTGGTGGGCGAGCCCACCGTGGAGGCCACCATCGCCATCCTGCGCGGCCTGCAGGAAAAGTACGAAGTGCACCATGGGGTGGAGATCACCGACCCGGCCATCGTGGCTGCGGCCGAGCTCTCCAACCGCTACATCACCGACCGCTTCCTGCCCGACAAGGCGATTGACCTGATCGACGAGGCAGCGGCCAAGATCAAGATCGAAATCGACTCCAAGCCCGAAGCCATCGACAAGCTCGACCGCCGCCTGATCCAGCTGCAGATCGAGCGCGAGGCGGTGAAGAAGGAGAAGGACGAGGCCTCACAAAAGCGCCTGACCTTGCTGGAAGAAGAGATCGAAAAGCTGCAAAAGGAAATTGCCGACCTGGAAGACATCTGGACCTCGGAAAAGGCCCAGGCCCAGGGCAGCCAGCAGGTGCGCGAGCAGGTTGAGAAAGTGAAGCAGCAGATCGAAGAGCTCAAGCGCAAGGGCGATTTCAACAAGGTGGCCGAGCTGCAATACGGCAAGCTGCCTGACCTGGAGCGCCAGCTCAAGGAAGCGCAGGCCAAGGAAGAGGGCAAGGACGGCGCGTCCACCCCCAACCGCCTGCTGCGCACGCAAGTGGGCGCGGAAGAAATTGCCGAGGTGGTGAGCCGCGCCACGGGCATCCCCGTCGCCAAGATGATGCAGGGCGAAAAAGACAAGCTGCTGCAGATGGAAACCAAGCTGCACGAGCGCGTGGTGGGGCAGGAAGAGGCGATTGCCGCTGTGGCCAATGCCATCCGCCGCTCACGCTCGGGCCTGTCTGACCCGAACCGGCCCACGGGCTCGTTCCTGTTCCTCGGCCCCACGGGCGTGGGCAAGACCGAGCTGTGCAAGGCGCTGGCGGGCTTCCTGTTCGACAGCGAAGAGCATCTGGTGCGCATCGACATGAGCGAGTTCATGGAGAAGCATTCCGTGGCCCGCCTGATCGGCGCGCCGCCCGGCTACGTGGGCTATGAGGAAGGCGGTTACCTGACGGAAGCCGTGCGCCGCAAGCCCTATAGCGTGCTGCTGCTCGACGAGGTGGAAAAGGCCCACCCCGACGTGTTCAACGTGCTGCTGCAGGTGCTGGACGATGGCCGCCTGACCGATGGCCAGGGCCGTACCGTGGACTTCAAGAACACGGTGATCGTGATGACCAGCAACATCGGCTCGCACCTGATCCAGGCCATGGTGGGCCAGGACTCGCAGGACATCAAGGATGCGGTGTGGGGCGAGCTCAAGAACCACTTCCGGCCCGAGTTTTTGAACCGCATTGACGAGACCGTGGTGTTCCACGCGCTGGATGCGCAGCACATTGCGTCGATCGCCAAGATCCAGCTGAAGTTGCTCGAAACCCGGCTGGCCAAAATGGATTTGGAACTGCAGGTGTCTGACGCTGCCTTGGCAGAATTGGCCAAGGTGGGGTTCGATCCGGTGTTTGGTGCACGTCCGCTCAAGCGGGCCATCCAGCAGCGCATCGAGAACCCCTTGTCCAAGCTGCTGCTGGAAGGGCGCTTCCCGCCCAAGAGCGTGATTGCCGTGACAGTGAACCCCGTGCTGGAACCTGGGGTGTTCCAGTTCAGCGCTGTGCCGCAGGGTTAAGCGGCCCCCGGTGCGGGCAGGGCCTCGGTTGAGGCTTTGTCCGCATCGCAGTTGTGAATGAGAGGTGTTGTTTGAACGAATTTGTTGCAGGTGTACTTCGCTTGGTGCTGCGTGTCGTGGTGGTTGCGATGGGCGTAGTGCTGTTTTTGAGCCTCGTCGCCGCCGTGATGGTGTTGGCCCTGGTGTGGGCGCTGCGCGCGGGGTGGGCACGTTTGACCGGCAAGCCCGTCACCCCCTGGGTGATGCGCATGGACCCGCGTACCGGCTTCGGCACCGTGTTTCGTTCGACCGAGCGCTGGACCGCCGCGCGCCGTGCCTCTCCTGCTGCGGATGCAGCTCCTGAAGAGTCTGCGGCATCGCGCCGTGGCGGCGTGCTGCCGGGTGCCCAAGACGTCACCGATGTGGTTCCGCGCGAAGTGCGCTGAAGCCTGTTGAACCGCCCGGCGGCCCTGGCGTGGGGCCGCCTGCGGGCGTTGTGTCGGGTGGCGGACGCAACGCCACGGCAGGCCCGTAGTCCCGTGGGCTCATGTGCCCTTTGGTGACGTGACCTTGGCCCAGGCCTCCTATCATCTTGGCATGACCCCAGCCGAAATCCACGCCCATTTCCAACTCCAGCGGCAAGCCAGTCGTGAGCACGTCGATGTGCCGCTTTTGGTGCGCCGAGAGCGCCTGTTGCGCATCCAGAAAATGCTGGACGAGCACGGCCCCGTGCTCGCAGCGGCCGTGCAGGCAGACTTCGGAATGCGATCACCGCTGCTGACGGAGGTGGCAGACTTTTTTGTGCTGCGCAGCCTGCTGTCGCACACCCTGCGCCACCTCGGGCGCTGGATGAAACCCAAGAAAGTGTCCACGCCCCTGGTGCTGCAGCCCGCCACGGCCTGGATTGCCCGCCAGCCCCTGGGCGTGGTGGGCGTGATTTCCCCGTGGAACTATCCGGTGCAACTGGCGCTGGCCCCGGCCATCACCGCGTTGGCCGCAGGCAACCGGGTCATGCTCAAACCCAGCGAACTCACGCCCCACACTTCGGCGCAACTGGCTGCGCTGGTGGCCCAGTTTTTCTCCCCCGACGAGTTCTGCGTGGTGCAAGGCGATGCCAACCTGGCGGCCTTGTTCGCATCGCTGCCCTTCGATCACCTGGTCTTTACCGGCTCTACGGCTGTCGGGCGCAAGGTGGCCCAGGCTGCGGCGCAAAACCTCACGCCCACCACGCTGGAGCTGGGCGGCAAGTCGCCATGCATCATCGACGGCCACTGCGACATGAAGGACGCCGCGCTCAAGATTGCGCACGGCAAGCTCCTCAACGCGGGGCAAACCTGCATTGCGCCCGACTATGTGCTGTTGCCCCGAGGCCGTGAAGGCGAGTTTGCCCAGGCCTATGCCGCAGCGGTGGCACGGCTGTTTCCCACCATCGAAGGCAATGGCGACTACGCTTCGATCATCACGGCCCGCCACCATGCGCGGCTGCGCACCATGCTGCAGCAGGCCCAAACGCAGGGTGCCGAGGTGCAGACCATCGACCCCACTGCCGGCAAGCCCGTGGTTCACACCACCGGCACGCTGGGTGATGGCGTGAGCCGCCAGATGCTGCCCACGCTGGTGTTTGGCGCAACGTCGGCCATGCAGCTGATGCAGGAGGAGATTTTTGGCCCCATCCTCCCTGTGGTCTCGTACGAGCGGCTGGACGATGCCATCACCCACATCAACGCAGGGCCACGCCCGTTGGCGCTGTACTGGTTTGGGCAGAGCGAGGCAGTGCGTGACAACGTGCTGCAGCGCACCGTGAGTGGTGGTGTGACGGTGAATGACACCCTCATGCACATCGCGCACGACCAACTGCCGTTTGGAGGTGTGGGCGACAGCGGCTGGGGGGCTTACCACGGCGAGCAAGGCTTCTTGCAGTTTTGCCACCAGAAGTCAGTGCTGGTGCAGTCGCGCTGGTCGATGGGGTCGCTGTTGTACCCGCCTTACGGCCCCCGCATGGAACGCATCATGGCGTTGATACGCCGCCTGCTTTGATCGCTGGCCCACAGCGCTTGGGGCGATAGTGGTTCGCTGCCGCAACCCTGCCATTGCGGCAGCCTCAAAGCTCAGGGGCCGACCGCCGTTGTGTGGTCTTCGGGCGTGCGAAACAGGTTGTGGTCATCAACGAGCAAAAGACGGGCAGGCCTAAAGCAAGTATTGCGCACAAAGCGGCGTGCCGGGCTAGTCCATTGGTGCGATGGACGCGCGCCGGGGCGGTTTCTAGACTTTCCTCAAGAACCTGTTCAAAGCACGCAGGAGCGCCTCGCGGGTGTTGATCCATGCGCACAGGGTTTTGAGGTTGATCGTCTTCAAAACAATGGCCTGCCGCCTGCCGCCTGCCGCCTGCCGCCTGCCGCCTGCCGCCTGCCGCCTGCAGTGCACGTGCCCCGCCCACGCAACAAGCGGGCCTCGGTGCAGCGCGCTGCGCAGGCTGTGTCTGCGGCCTCCACGGGCCACGCGTTAGCCATCGCGTGAGAGGACTCGGCTGCGGCATAAGCCGTGCAAAAGCAGGGTGTTGCAAGGCGCCAAAACCACGAGAAAAACCGTGCATTGACATCATGGTGTAACCGAGCACAAAAGGGTGAAAAACCGTTTGCGGCGACAATGCCGCTCCTTTCGTTTTTTTACACCCTGTTTTCGTTCGGTTTTTCCATGTCTAGTATCCAGGTTCGTCCCGCCACGCTTCGCGATGCAAAAGCCATTGCCCAGATCCACACCGTCTCTGCTCAAGAGGCCTACAAAGGACTGGTGCCAGACGAGCAATTGAAAGCCATGTCATCGGTCGAAAAGCGCCAGGCTTACTGGCGCGAGGCCATCGAATATTGCGAGCCCCAAGTCCAGGTGGCCGTTGACGGCGAAAAGATCGTCGGCTTCGTCGGCTATGACCGCTCGCGCGATGAAAAGTCCCGCCCCACCACAGGTGAAATCTGGGCCATCTACGCAGCTCCCACACACTGGAACCAAGGCGTTGGCCTGGCTCTGTGGGATGCCGCCCGTGATGGCCTTCAGGAAGAAGGCTGCACCAACGTGACCGCGTGGGTGCCCCTGCGCAATGAGCGCGCTCTGCGTTTCCATGAGCTGGCCGGCTTCAAGCGCGAGTTGTCTACCGCCAAGACGGCCATCATCGGCGGCGTCAAGATCGAAGAAGTGCGCCTGAAGCGCCCGATCAACGGCTGAGCCCTCCCATGATCGAATGGAGCAGCCAGGGCCAGGCCCACAACGCCCAATGGCGCTCCGAGAGTGGCGCTTCGGCTCCGCGCCGCGTGATCGCTGCCGACGACACCCTGCCCGCCGACACAGCCTACCGCATGGCCTGTGAAGGCACGGGCTTGTTGTGGACGGGCGACTTCCAGAACGCCCGCATGTTGCTGCAGGCGCTGATGCGCCGCGCAGACCGCAAGCCCCGCAAGGTGGCGGCCAAAGCGGCGCAAAAAGCGGCAGCGGCCACCCCTGCGGAAGCGTTTCACCTGCACCGGCAGGCGCAGGCGCAGCGTGCGCGGGTGCTGTCGTCGGTGCTGATCGTGCTGGAAGGCGATTACACGATTGCGCTGCGCCGCGCGCCCGACCTGCGCCAGGCCTGCACCGAGGCCTGGGGCCCCGCCAGCGGGAATCGCGTGGTGGCTTCGCTGCGTGAGCTGCTGGGCTTGGTGGGCGCCCATGAATGGCGCAAGAAGGGCGTAGAAATACCCGCCCTGGGTGCACCGCCGGGCAACCGCATTCACCCGCACTACGGCGTTTTTTCGCCAGTGCGTGGGGAATATGTGGATCTGGTCGCGCAGGCGCCGCTGCCCAGCAAGACGCTTGCCTTTGATGTGGGCGTGGGCACGGGAGTGCTGTCTGCCGTGCTGGCGCGCCGTGGTGTGCAGCGCGTGGTGGCCACCGACCAGGACCCGCGTGCGCTGGCCTGTGCACGCGAGAATTTGCAACGCCTGGGTCTGGCGAGCCGTGTCGAGGTGCAGCAGCAAGACCTGTTCCCCGAGGGCAAGGCCCCGCTGGTGGTGTGCAACCCGCCCTGGCTGCCCGCACGGGCCAGCTCGCCCATTGAGCGGGCGGTGTACGACGAAGGCAGCGGCATGCTGCGCGGGTTTTTGGCCGGCTTGGCTGCCCACCTGGAGCCCGGCGGCGAAGGCTGGCTGATTCTGTCGGACCTGGCTGAACATTTGCAGTTGCGCACGCGTGAACAGCTGCTGGAATGGATGGCGCAAGGCGGCTTGAAGGTGCTGGGGCGACAAGACGTCAAGCCCCGGCACGGCAAGTCGGCCGACGCGTCGGATGCCTTGCATACCGCACGCGCAGCGGAAGTCACATCGCTGTGGCGCCTGGGCCTGGCCTGATCTGGTGGGAGGCTTAGGCCGCCGCCAGGGCCATGTCCTGGGGCTGCTCGCGGGGCAAAAGCTGCTTCATGCGCTCGCGAATGGTCTCGGCTCGCTCGGCGCCCGCCAGTTGCGACACTTCCTCCAGCAACGATTCGCCCACGTGCAGCATGCTGTCCCGGTCACGGGCTGCGCGCAGGGCGCTGTGAAAATACTGTGCCCGTGCGGGGTCACGGCGGGCAAATAGGCGCTCGCAGATGTCGAACAGGTACATGCGCGCACCCGCCAGCGATCGCAGGTGGTCACTGGGCTCAGGCGGCGTGACTGCCTCTGGCCGCAGCGCTGAGCGTTGAGTGTGGGCGGGTGGGGTGGGTAAAGTGTCTTGCACCGCAGGTGCGGACAGCGACAGGTACCCCTGGCTGAGCAGGTGCTTGACAATCTCGGCACCGCCGCCGCTGTACATGGCCTGCAATTCGGCCAAAGGCTTGCCTTCGGCCAGCAGCAGCAACGAGCGCTCGCGCAGGCTCAGGGTGCGCATGCCGGGAGCGAGTTCCTGTCGGGCTTTGTCGGTTTTGAGGAGCAGCATGGGGGGCAATCGCAAAGGCGGTGGCCGGCATTGCAGCAGCGCACCGTGACATGGCGATGACGCCTGCCGTGCCGGTCTGCCCTGGCGGGCTCGCTGCAAGCACGCGGGCTGCAAAGATTGTTTGCTATATATTTAATAGCTTGAGGCGCTTGATGGGTAAGCGCTAGAGCCACTTTTGGCTTGAAATGAGTGGCCCGTGCCCCAGCACGTGGACCACCCAGGGATGCATGGGTATGACCTTGTTACTGGCCCCGATGGAGGGGCTTTTGGATTTTGTATTGCGTGACGTGCTCACCCGCGTGGGTGGCGTGGACCGGTGCGTGTCGGAGTTCATCCGCATCACGGGCAGCCTGCTGCCCGACAAGGTGTTCCTGCGCTACGTGCCCGAGCTGCTCAACGGCAGCCGCACCTTGGCCGGTGTGCCAGTGCGTGCGCAGTTGCTGGGGTCAGACCCGGTGTGCATGGCCGAAAATGCCGCGCGGCTCGCGGCCTTGCAGCCCGAAGGCATTGACCTGAACTTTGGCTGCCCCGCCAAGGTGGTCAACCGCCACGGGGGTGGCGCAGCCCTGTTGCAAGAGCCTGAGCGCATTGCTGCTGTGGTGGCGGCTGTGCGCCGGGCCGTGCCCGCCCATTTGCCCGTGTCCGCCAAGATGCGCCTGGGTTTTAACGACACCCGGCTGATGCGCGAATGCGCGCAGGCCATGCAGGACGGCGGCGCGGCAGAGCTGGTGGTGCATGCGCGCACCAAGGCAGATGGCTACCGCCCGCCCGCTTATTGGGAGCTGATTCCGCAGGTGCGTGACGCGGTGCGCATTCCGGTGGTGGCCAATGGCGAGATCTGGACGGTGGAAGACGCCCAGCGTTGCCGCGCGGTGTCGGGCTGCGACGCCCTGATGCTGGGCCGTGGCGCGGTGGCAGACCCTGGCCTGGCACGCGCCATTCGCGCGGCCGATGCGGGCCGTGCGGGCTCCGACACCGTGCAGTGGGCCGACTTGCTGCCCCAGCTGGCCACGTTCTGGCAGTTGGTGTGCGACGGGCTGGAGCCGCGCCAGCGCGCCGGGCGGCTCAAGCAGTGGCTCAACCTGCTGCGCCGCCGCTACCCAGAGGCCGAGCTGGCGTTTGAACATGTGCGCACGTTGACCGACCAGCGCGAAATCACCCGCTGGATTGCTGCCTTGCAGCTGCAAGCCCAGGGCTGAAAAAGTCTTCTCGCTTACAGCAGGTGGTCGGGCGCAAACCAGCCCAGAATGCGCACCAGCCAGCGCAGTGGGGCGCTGGTGTCGGGCTCGGCGGTGGCGTCCTTCAGCCCGCTGTCTTTGGGCGCCCGCCACACCAGCCTGCCTTCGCTGTCCTGCTCCACACGCCAAGCGGCATCTTCCAGGGCGGCTTCGATTTGCTCTGTGGCGCGTGTCGACAGGCTCCGGCTGCTAATCAGCAGGGCAATTTCCGTGTTTTGCAGTTGCGAGCGCAAATCCAGATTCATCGAGCCGATGACCAGCAGGCGCCCGTCCAGGATCAATAGCTTGGAATGCAGCATGGCCTTGGAGTCGCCGCTGGACCCGGTGACACCACTGCTGCCCGTGCCCTGGAGCACGCTGCGCAGGCCTGAGAGTTCACTGCGCATCTCGTACAGTTCCAGGCCCGTGGCCAGCAATTCCGGGCGGTGGCGCGCATACCCCGCGTGTGCGATGGGCGCGTCGTTGGACGCCAGAGAGTTCGTCAACACCCGCACGCGCACCCCCCGGGCCCGCGCTGCAGCAAACGCCTGCTTCATGTCCGGGCCGGGCACGAAGTAGGGCGAGACGATGAGCAAATCCTTCTTGGCCTGGCCCATCAGTTGCAGCAAGCCGTCCACCACCGTGTCCTGCTGCGGGTCTGTGGGGCCCAGTTCTGGTGTGTTCTTGGGGGTTGGCAGCGCTGCGCGCGGTTCGGGCGTGGGTTGCTCGCCGCCTTCGGCAGGAATTTTCGCGGGGTGGTCCACCAGCACGGCGGCAGGGGCCCAGGTCCAAGGCGCAGCCTTCAGGTCCATGGGCTCCTGGTTCCAGATGCGGGCTTGCTGCTCGGGTGTCGTTTTTCGCTCGGCTTCGGTGGGGGGCGCAGGTGCGGCGCCGTCGGCAGGTGTGTCGCTGCTGTCCCCATCCCCTTGGGCGGCCTTGCGCACGCTGGCTTGCATTTCCAGCAGCTGATGGCGTGAGATCAGCGACTGCACCGGGTAGGCCCGTGGGTTGTTCCAGTAGGCATCGAACGTTTGGGACAGCTCTTGCACCACGGGCCCGGCCGCCAGCACATCCATGTCCACAAAATTGCCCGCGTCATCGTTGCCAAAGTAGGCGTTGCCCAGGTTGCGGCCGCCCGCAATGCCCAAGGTGTTGTCGGCAATGAACAGCTTGTTGTGCATGCGCTGCTGCACCCGCGAGAAGTCGCCCACCAGGCTGAAAAGGCGCCCCAGCTGCGAATTGCGTGCACCCGTCAGCGGGTTGAACATGCGCATTTCCACATTGGGCACAAAGGCCAGCCGCATCACCTGCGCGTCTCGCCCTGTGCTGTGCAGGTCGTCCAGCAGCACGCGCACCCGCACACCACGTTCTGCGGCGGCTACCACGCTTTGCAGCAGCCGCTGCGTGCTCACGTCGGCATGGATGGCGTAGTACTGCAAATCCAGCGTCTTCTGTGCAGATTCCACGAGTGCCAGACGGCTGCTGTAGGCCGCTTGCGCGCCGCTGAGCAGCACGAACCCCGAAGGGTGGCGAGCTTTGGCGGCAGCCTTTTGTTCTTGCACCATGCTGACCAGCACCGTGCCAGAAGGGTCGGCCAGCGCGCGGCTTACGGGGCGGTCAACGTTCTCTGGCAAACCCGCGCAGCCCGTGAGTGCCATGCCAATGCCCATCGCGATCAGCAGCGAAAAAATCGCGAACAGCCGGAATCTCGCTGGGCGCTGATTGAAGAGCTGAACAGGGGCGGGGGCAGGGTACATGGTGGGTGGAGAAACCGCGGTGAAGCCGCGCCCCACTGTAGCGTGCAGCACTGCTGGGCATGTGTCGGACAACGCCCCGGCTCAACAGCTTGGAATCTGGGTCTTGGCCGGTGGTTTGAAGGGGTGCGTGGCCTGTTGGCCGCCTGGTGCGCGGACTGTGCACGCATGGCGGAAGCCCGCCGCAGCAAGAAGCAGATGCCTTGCTCGGGCTATGCGTGCTCACTCACGAGCTGAAGAGAGATATCAAAGAAAAGCGGGTCTAGCGCTTATTCCGTAAGCGCTACCAGCTATATTTTTGATAGCGTTGATCGCGCAGGTGTGAAGTGCAGTCCAACGCCACAGCTTGTGGTTGGCATGGACTGGAGCGGATCAGCCACAGGTTGTGGAGGGGTGCCGCAGGGCCCTGCCAAGCTGCAGCCAAACCGTTGGTGGGAGCGTTACCGCGCCTCCGCAGGTGCAGTCACCATGCGCTCCACATAGCGCGCAATCAGGTCGATTTCCAGGTTCACACGGCTGCCCGCCTTCAGCGTGCCCAGGGCCGTGTTTTCCACCGTGTGCGGAATCAGATTGATGCTGACCTCACAGCCGTCGGCAGAGTCGGCAATGCGGTTCACCGTCAAGCTCACGCCGTTCACCGTGATCGAACCCTTGTAAGCCAGGTAACGCCCCAAATCACGGGGCGCCATGATGCGCAACTCCCAGCTTTCGCCCACCTGGGCAAAGTGCGTCACCTGGCCCAGCCCGTCCACATGACCCGACACCAGATGCCCCCCCAGGCGGTCGTTGGCACGCAGCGCTTTTTCCATATTGATGGGCCCTGGGGTGTCCAGCCCCGTGGTTTTCAGCAGCGACTCTGCCGAAATATCCACCGTGAACTGCTGGGTGTCAGGCGACAGGGTGGTCACCGTCATGCACGCCCCATTGAGCGCAATGCTGTCCCCCAGCCCCACATCGTCCAGGTAGCCCTCTGGGGCGCGAATGACCAAGCGCTTGCCGTGCGAGGCTGTGGCCCCCAATGCAGCGACTTCTGTGATCTGGCCTTGGCCAGTGATGATTCCTGTGAACATGGCGTGATTGAACTTTAAAAATGGGTACAGCGCAAAAGCCCGAAAGAGCTTTGTGCGTCGAAATATGTCGAGTATCTGGCAAGACCGATGCCGGTGCTTTGCGGCTGTTTTGAGATGTGGCCGCAACGAATCTGCACTATCGTTGTGTTTCCAAATCTTCCAAAGGCACTCGCAGCGCTGTTGCGAAGGAGTTTGCTAAAGCTCAGCAGTCGGCATGGCCAAAAAGTTGTCCCGTCCCTTTACCCGCGCGAGGATGCGCACATCAGGGCCTATCTTTTCCACGCTTTTGAAGTCCAGCGAGAGGCCTTGATCCAGCTGGGTCAGAGGGCCAAAGTGGGCCATTGCAAGCCCTTCTCCCAGCATGCAAGGGGCCAGATACACAAGCATTTCATCCACCAGCCCCTCACGAATGAAGGAGCCATTGAGTTTGGTGCCGGCTTCTACATGCAGTTCGTTCACTCCTCTGCTGGCCAGGTCTGCAAGCATTGTTGACAAGTCCACTTTGTTATGGGCATTCGGTAGCTCCACGACCACGGCACCCTGGCTTTCCAGCGCTTGTTTTCTCGCTTGAAATGCAGTGTCGTTAGGGGCTGCGCAGTAGATGTAGCAAGCGCGACCTGCTATCAAAAGGCGAGCGTCTGGCGGGGTTTGAAGCAAGCTGTCCACCACCACCACATGGGGCTGGCGCGGCGTGGCTACGTCGCGAACATCCAGCCTGGGGTTGTCTTCCAGCACGGTGCCAATGCCGGTCAACACCGCACAAGCCCGCGCCCGCCAGGCATGCCCATCCGCCCGCGCCGCAGACGAGGTGATCCACTGGCTTTCACCGTTGGGCAGGGCAGTGGTCCCGTCCAGCGAAGCGGCCATTTTCATCCGCACCCAAGGTGTTTTGCGCACCATGCGGCTGAAGAACCCGATGTTGAGCTCGAAGGATTCTTGCGCTCCGTCGCCCACCGAGACTTCAACGCCAGCGGCTCTCAGGCGGGCAAAGCCTTGCCCTGCCACGAGTGGATTCGGGTCGGCAAGCGAAGCTACCACTTTTGCGATTCCAGCTGCAATCAAAGCGTCGCAGCATGGGCCTGTGCGCCCGTGGTGAGAGCACGGCTCCAGTGTCACATAGGCGGTTGCCCCCTGCAGGTCATGCCCGCGAGCTTGCGCATCACGCAGGGCCATGATTTCTGCGTGGGGTCCTCCAGCACGCTGTGTAGATCCTTTGCCCACTATTTCGCCCGTCCGAGAGGTGATGACGCACCCTACGCGGGGATTGGGGTTGGAAAGAAAAAGCGCTTGGGTGGCGAGCCCAAGCGCTTGGCGGATGGTGGAGGGCGCGGAAACTGTCATTGCGCCGTCGATGGTAGCGCAGTGGCTATTTGCTCCAGCATTCAGTCACGATATCACCCGTGGTAACGCCCTTGGCACCACGTAAGCCCGTATGGGTCACGGTGAAATTGCCGCACTTGTCGCCCACCTGGGCGCCTCTGGGGGTGGCCGTTAGCGTAAAAGTGGATGTGGTAGCAGGGCCGCCAATAGAGATGGTGTAGCGCTTGGTGGAGTCGTTGGCCCAGGTCAGCGTGGCAGGTAACTCCGTCGGATAGGCACCTGTGGCGGTAGCGGCTCGCTCCAGCCATTGCTGTGCCTGCAACAGCCCTGCGCGCGCATCCGCACGGTGCCCGCGCCGGACGTATTCGGTATAGCTAGGGTAGGCGACCGCCGAGAGAATCCCGACGATGGCCACCACGATCATGAGCTCTATGAGGGTGAACCCAAGCTGCGCTTTCTGCGGATGACGAGTCATTGTTTTTTCACTTCAGTTGGCGCCAGCTGGGGCGCATGGATTGTTCGGGCATGCGGTTCAGGGTGTCGCGCGCGCCTCCACCCCCAGTGAGATCCTGAATGCGGTCGCGTTTGGTGATCAGGACTGGTGTACCGGTCTTCACCGCCACTCGGTTGACGTTGTTGTCTGCAGAGTTGTAGATGCCGTTGTTGTCGGTGTCCACCAGCTGGACCGTGGGGCGCTTGCCATCCATGATGTTGACAAACGTGCGGAACTGGCTGCCCGCACTGGTGTCCACTTTCACCGGCACGCAACTTTCGTTGATGTTGTCGCTCTCGCTGTTTTTGGTGCCCGAGGGCGATTCGCTATAGACCGCAAGAATATTGCTGCCATCATAGAACTGCATGGGTTTGAGTAGTCGCTCACCTTTGAACGGCAAGTCCACATACCAGCCCTTGTAGTCTTTCCAGGTTTCTTTTTTCAGCTCCTCGGTGGCGGTCACGGTGGCGTCGTCGCCAGACACTGTGGTGATGGTTTGCTTGGCCAGGGGTTTGCCATCGTCGGCGATGGTGCCCACCTGCGCGGGGGTGGGTATGCAGGTGGCGGGTGCGCTGCTGCAGTCGCCTGCGCCGGGGTGGACTTCCAGTGAGGACTTGTCCGTCTTCATGCGATAGCGGGTGTTGTCCAGCACCGAATACAGCGTTTGCACCGGCTGCGTAATGTCAGTGCGACGGTCGGTGGCTGTGAGGTTGCGGCCCGTACCGAAGGCAACCATCATGCCGCCGACAGGCAACGTCTTGGCGCTGGTGCCTGTGCCCACGGTCATGCTGCGGTCGTTGGGGCGAACGATGGGTGGGGCTGTGATGGGTTGCACCTTGTCGCGCGTGGTGCTGGTCAGCGTGGCGGGGCCGCGTGCGGTGAACAGCGGTTTGCCGCTGCCTGGATTGTTTTTGTCAATGCCGCCAAAGGCCACTTTCCATTGGGCCTCATCGGTGCTGGTCAGGTCGAACTTCCAGAGGTTGCCCAGGTTGTCGCCCGCATAGACCACATCGGTCTTGCCATCGCCATCAAGATCCACCAGAGCGGGTGATGCCAGGCCGTTGTCACTGGCGTTGTTCGGGACTTTCGGATCTGTGACATCGGTTGTCGCCTGAATGCGCACGAGCTTCTTGTCGCCATCAAGGTACTGCACCAGCAACACCGGGCGCTGATTGGTGCTGTTGTAGCCATTGCCCATCACCACAGCCCAGCGGCCGTTGTTCAGGCGCGTGATTTGCGTGGCCTCTTGCTTGTTGGCGGGGTTGCGTCCAGGCTGGGCGGTGATGTTGCCGATGTCTTTGTTTTCTTCCACCGCGGTGTCACACGCGGCTTTTGCCGCACCCGTGAGCCCGCTGCAGTTGGGAGCGGTCTCGCTGTTGCCGCGGGTGCGATCCAGCACCACCAATGTCGATGCACTGGCCGTGCCAAAGCCGTCGGGGTCGGTCACATTCAGCAAAAAGTAGCCTTTGCCGCCGGCGCCCAGCGTGCCCACCAGCAGGGTCTTCCAGGCGCTGCCGTCCTTGATGTCGCCGGTCATGGGAGATCCATCGACGTAGTAGCGGTGCTGGTAGTCCTTGTCGGTCAGGTCTTTGAGCCCGCTTACCACGCCACGTGGGACATAGGCAATCAGCTCCTTGCCATCCTTGGCCGAGAACCCGTGCAGCATACCGTCGTTGCCACCCACATACAGCATGGGCGTGCGGTTTTTCTGAGCTGTCACAAAGCTTGAATAGCCCATCCCATAGTTGCTGGATGGACGCCCCGTGTACCAAATTTCGGAGTTGACCACATCCCCCTGTCGGCTATAGCGCACGCGCAGCGGCTTGTCGGTGGTGGTGCCTTCCAGCCTCCGGTCGCCCCGGATGTAGTTGACGATGTTGATGCCTTTGGTTTTCAGTGGGTCCAGCGTGGTGTCGCCCGAAGTTTCACCGAGCAGCGCGAGCTGTTGCGCCGTGCTGTAACCGATGGCATCGCTGGAAGTCCATTTAAACGGGATGCCTTGATTCGTGCCGTCGCTCCAACTCAGAACCAGCCGGGTGTCCACGGCGCCGTCCGCAGGCCAAGCCTCGTCAAGCCGGTCGGCTGTGGACTTTCCTTGCCAGCCGGCGATGGTGTCTGGGAAACGTATGCACTTGAGATTGGGGTCGGCTTTAGTAGGGCAGGCATACTCCTCCGGCTCAATGGCACGCGTGGCTGTAATCGAGCCACTCCAACCCCTTTTCGGGCTGTAGGTCGATGCAAAAATGCCCGCATTGCTTTGCGAGACGTTGTAGCCGCTGGTGCTGCCGCCGCCAGCGATTTCATCGGGCAGGGGCACGCTTTCTTCGTTGATTTTGCCGATGATCTCGGTGAAAGCCTTGGCAAGGTCTTCGGCTTCCGAGACCGCATAAAAGCGGCCACGGCCATTAATGGCACCATGCCACAAATCGAGCGCACGCTTCTCTTCACTATCCATGGCGGGCCAGGTTTCAAAGCCGGTAACCAGATCGATGAAGCCTTTGTCATAGCCAAACGGAACCTGCGATGTGGGCCCAACGATGTTGCTGGCCCCCGGCCAAGTCACGGCGTCATTACTGAAGCCAATCGTGTAAGTGACCATGTGCGGCCACGTCGCAGGGTTGTATTTTGGATTCCAATATTTCTGTAAATTTACCGATTTTGTTTCGGTACCATCTTTAACTTTGCACAGATCTGTAACGCTGTTCCACTCCCCAGGCAACGCTTCGCACTTGGCTCTTTTACCGGATCCAGAGATCGTTACATATTTGAATTTATCTCTGGTTGCGGTAAATAATTCTGTTGCCGGTGCCTCTTCATAAATTTTGGATGGTTTGAGCTTGTCTGAATCTTTCAAGCTTGCAGAATTTTGTAAAGGATCCATCCAGCTTCTGAATGCCCAGTCGGAAATCGTATCGGAATAATCGTCGTAATAGATTTTTGTCTGGTTGGATGTGGTGCTGTACGCCTGCCGGTCGCCCAGTGCTGGCCAATCAGTGCCATCCTGGATACCGCCGGAAACCGTGCCGTTCCAGCGACCGTCGGTCATCAGGATGTGGTAATTACGGCGGCACCCCAGATATTCTGTGGCTTTGCTGCCGGTTCCACCAGGGTCGGTAGCCCATGGGCTGCTGCTGTTGAGCGCGCGCCGCATGTAGGCGTCTGCTTGGCTGGGAAGCCGATGCAAGGGGGTGCCGCTGCCCGGTGCCAACCCATTGATAAAAGCAAGGAAATTGTCGCGATGTACCTTATTAGTCCCTACGACCGCATCAATGGGGCGCATGGAGTTGATGACCATACCCGCAGCGTTGACATTTTTTTGAGTTCCTTTGTTCATGGATTGCCAGGCAATCCGCAGTTTGTTCTCTGGTATTAAATTTTTGTTGCTGAAAACTTCTTTCAGCGCATATTTCAAAACATTGACGCGTCTGGCATCGTCTTTCCACTTTCCGTTGCTGTCAGGCACGGAGTATCCCGGTCCAGTAGTATCCGGGACCGTGTAGTCGGTTTTAACGCCGAAATTCATACTCCCTGAATCATCCACCGAAATAATCACATTCGGTGCCACAAAGGCTGATTTGGACGTGGGCAGCGGCGGCTCCTGTACCAGTTCCAGCGCCCAGGTGGGGGTCAGGGCGGCGCCCATGGCGATGGCCAGCAGGTTCTTGCGGAAGGGGAGGCTTGGGTTGCGGGGCATAGCGTGCTCCTTCAAGGGGTAGATGCAAAATGGACTAAAACACCTGTTGCGTCTAGGTAAATTGCTATTAAATTCATAGCAATCTGGCGCAAGGTTTCAATCTTTCGTCCGTTGCCGGGCATAGGTTTCCTGCAGCACGACGGTGGTGCCGGGCTTGCGCCCGACGGCGACGGCCGTGATGCGGAAGACGACGTACACATCAAGGTTTAGCGGCAATTGGCTGCTGGAGGCGTCCACGATGACGTTGGCGCTTTTGGCGGTGTCGCTGTAGCGCATGATTTCGATCCAGTACCGTCCCGCATCAGGGTCGGCGAGGATGGGGTTGGCGGGCGCTGTGCTGCTGCCCAGTTGTGCGCCGGTGAACTGGCCGTAGCGGGCACCCACGGCCATGAGGTCGGAAAGCGGCACTTCTCCCAAGGCCGTGTTGGCGGCCGGTTTGATGGGCGTGTCTGCTGTTTTGTAGTTCCAGAAGTCTTGCCGGCCCACACGCCGCGCGCAAAGGCCATCCTTGCAGCGCGTGGTTTCGCCTTCGAGCTTGGTTATCAAAGGGTTGATTTCGTTGGTGTCGCCCGGAAACTGCAGCGCCCCGTTGGTGTAAGCGCGGCATGGATGCGCGGCGCATACAGTGCCATCAGCCATTTCGCCACGGATGTCGAGTTCTGCGTCTTGCAACAGCGCCTGGGCCGCCTCGAAGGCGCGTTGGTAGTCCGCGTCGTTCCCCACCACCATCTCGTTGAACAGTGAGGTGCGCGACGCCCACAGCGCCAGCAGCATCGAGAGCATAACGAAGACGATGACGACAAACAGTGCCACACCCCGCTGGCGCACGGCAACGGTTGGCAGGGGTTGCCCGTGCCCGCAGTCGGCGGGGGGGCGGGGGGCGGCGGGGCGCAGTGGGTGGGGCATGGTTGCCTTTTTGCGGTGTTCTGTGGGGGTGCGCATCAGAGCAGCCCCTGGCTGCGCAACTGATAGGTGTTGCGGAACAGCAGGTGCATGCGGTTCTTGCGTTCGCCGGTGAGGGTGGTCATGTTGACACTGGTGCCCGCGCAGTCGGTGTAGCTGCTGCCTGCAGGCATGTCGATGGGCTCGCTGCCATAGAGCACCAGGCAGACCTGCACGCCCTGCACACGACGCCATGTGGGGTCGGTGGCGGCGGCGGGCATGTCGCTGCCCTTGGTGTATTGCACGGTCGTGTTTCCGGCAGCATCGGTTGTTTGCACCATGTAGGTGACCTGGAACTGCGCAACGTTTTGCGCGATCGGCTGTGCAGCGGTGCCATTGCCGCCGCATTGCAGTTCGTTTTTAGTGCTGTCAAAGGTGAAGATGCTTTCGACCCGCTGATCGGTGCTGCTGTTGCCCGGTGCGCCCACACAGTTCCGGGCCAGAAAGTCGGTGCCGATGGTGGTGCTTGTAGCGTTGTCAGCCAGAAAAACGTTGTCCTGGTAGCGCCTGAATCTGGTGGTCACGGTGTTGTCACCGCCCACAAGCGTGTCTTCCTGCCTAAAACTTTGTGTGACGTCAGATGCACGGGCCATGATTTCAAAAGCCACAGGGCTCAACACGTCGGTGCTGTTACCTCCAACTGGGTCAGGGTTCAGATAGAGCGAGCCGGTCTGGCGCAGTTGCTGACTGACCACCCGCAGGATGTAGGCGCCCTGTTGCTGTATGCCGCTGGCGTCGCTGACGGTGCCAGAGATGCCACGCGAAACCATCAGTGCGCCCATGGCGACCGCGACGACCAGCAGGCCGATGGCCAAGCCAACCATCAGTTCAATCAGTGTCACGCCGCTTTGACGGAGGGGTGTTTGGAGAGTTTTCATGGTTTGGAGCTTGCCAAATCAGCGTTAAATGCTATGGTTTTTGAGCTCATGCAGAGCTTTCATTACGAGCAGTAAAGCGCCTTGGTGCCACTGCCGTTGTCGTAGGGCGCACAGCGGGCCGCGACCGGGAGGTATTGCAGGTGGCAGGTTTTGTCGGTGGGGCACGTGGTGTCTCCTCCAGCTTCTTTCCACTCATCACCAACCTTAATCTTGGTGGTATCTATGTTGTTCTTGTAGATTTTTTTATCGTCTGAGTCGGTGATATCACGCTCGTTTTCGCGCCAGGCAATCATGACGCCGAGCTGGCGGCGATTGGCATCAACGGTTTCGCCTGGCGCGAGAAAGATGCTCGCCTGCCCGCCCGGAAGGGTTTGTTCCACCGTTGTTTTCCATTGTTTCAGGTCGTACTTGGCCTGCTGGGCCGGGGTGCAGGCCGTGTTAGCGCAGTCGGAGGCGGTCAGTGCGCTGCCCTTTTCGCTGTAACCAGACTCGTAATCTGTGATGCTCAGCAGCGCGTTGGGGCTGACCCTCATGCGTTCGCTCAGATCCTCAATCAGACGGATGGCTTGGGCGCGGCGTACGGTGGTGGATGTGTCGGTGAGGGTGCGCATCTGCACACCCAGAATGCCCAGAATTCCCAGCGCCATGACGACGATGGCGACGAGCGATTCGATCAGGCTGATGCCGTGCTGGCGTCGGGCTGCAGCGGGGTTGAAATGTGTTAGCCGGTGCATGGAATGGCCTCAGGGAGAAGAATGCGGATGCGTCCACCCGAGCTCATGCAGACGCCGCGTGCGCCTGGGTGGGTTGTGGATTTGTCGTAGGGCACCAGGTTGAAGCCCAGCCAGGTGCCATCGACCAAGCCCCAGCGGTTGAGCTTGATACTGACGCTGCCGCCGGTGCGGGTCACTTGCACTTTGGCGGGGGTTTCGATGCGCTGCAGTACAGGCTCGGTGCTGGTACAGGTGCCACTGTTGTTGGTGTCGTGGCAGACGATCCAGCCGCAATCCCAATCGCGGTTGCCAGTGGCACTGGTGCAGCCGTTGGTGTTGTTGGGCAGCTTGTGGATGGCGATTTGGCCGCCGCGTTTGATGGCTTCGGAGCGGGCAAAAAGCAGCGTTGAGCGCAGGGATTCCGTGGCATCGCGCACGCGCCAGCTTTCGATCATCTGGGTAAAGGAGGGGCCTGCCAGGGCTGCGAGAACAGCAATGATGCTCACCACGACCATCAGTTCGATGGCCGTGAAGCCCTGCATTGTGGGGCGAGCCGCCTGCATGGCGTGCGAAGGTGTGAGATGGTCATGTGCCATGGTTGTGCCGTGGGGTGCTCAGCAGGTGTCGGAGCCCTTCTTGCGCACGATGCGGCCGCCGCGAACTGCGCAGAGGGTTGCTGCGCTGGCATCGCTCGCAGTTTTGCCGTAGGGCATGAGCTTGAAGGTCAGATCGTCGGGCGTGGAGTCTGCTGCATCGGTGTGGGACTGCATACCCCAGCGGTCGAAGGAGAGGCTGCCGGTGCTGCTGGTCAGGGTGATCGTCAGCCGTGTGGGGGCTGCGGTGACCTGCAGGTCGCACTCATTTGGAGTGTTAGCGGGTACGCAGGTGTCTTGGGCACGGTTGCCGTTGGCGTCAAAAAAAATGCGCCAGCCGCAGCCCCATTGCGTGTTTCCGTCGGCCGTGGTGCAAGCGCCGCTGTTGGGGCTTTTGATGATGATGATATTGCCGCCGCGTTTGATGGCTTCGGAACGAGCGTAGTAGAGGGAGGATGTCAGGGTTTCAGCTGCGTCCCGGACCCGCCAGCGTTCAATCAGAGGGGTAAGGCTGGGCCCTGCCAAGGCTGCTAGCACGGCGATGATGGCTACGACCACCATCAGCTCTATGGCGGTAACTCCGCGGCTGGCATGTGACACACCCCACCGAGGGTGGGCACCGCGAGCGCAGGAAGTGGTGGACGATTGCATGGGGGCAATGCTAACGATGCCGCTTTGGCACTTCCACCGTGCCCTGACTGATGGCGCTGCATTAAGGACGAGCGGTGGCCTTGCTGGCTGACGGGTTAGCGCGTGTAGCCCTGGCAGGCGCCGGCGTTGTGCATGCCTTTGCACTCGCGGTACAAGCGGCGATCCCGCTCCGCGCGGCTCTCTTCAGACGAGCTGCGTTGAGAGGTGACTTTGGTCGTACCTTTCTTTTTGGCCGATTCGCTGGTGTCGGCCTTGTTGCGTTTAGGTTGTTCAGCGTCTGCTGCGCTGGGATTGGCCAGCAGGCACGAGGCAAGGCTGATGGTCAGCAGGGCACCGAATCGGTGGTGGGGGCGGGCGGTAGCGTCAAAGGGCGGCATAGGGTGCTCGATGAAATGGGTTGATTGCAAGTGCTCTGGGCGGGCGCTATGGCGTGCAGCGCCATCCTGCCACGCGCGCCATTGCCGCCAACCACGAAGAATCCCGTAGAAGCGGGGTGGCCGCGTTCTTCTTTGCGGTGGCCAAAGGCAACAAAGAGGGTGGGCGCTATAATGGGTCTGTTTTGCATGGTGCAAGACGCACGCCAGTAGACGTTCCAGCTTCTGGCGCAAGTAAACAGGCTTCACTCTCGAGGCTCACAAAGGAAAATCATGATCGCATCCTCCATCAAGGCCGAAGTTGTCAAGGCCAACGCCCGCGCTGCCAACGACACTGGTAGCCCAGAAGTGCAAGTCGCTTTGCTGACTGCACGCATCAACGAACTGACTCCTCACTTCAAGACCCACGCCAAGGACCACCACGGTCGTCGTGGCTTGCTGCGTATGGTCAGCCGTCGTCGCAAGCTGCTGGACTACCTCAAGGCCAAGGACGCTGACCGTTACACCGCGCTGATCGCCAAGTTGGGTCTGCGCAAGTAATTGTTATTGCATGCAAAAACGCCTGGGTTAGTTCGCTAGCTCAGGCGTTTTTTACTTCGGAGTGGCAAAACAGAGCGAAGCTGTGTCATTCCAACGAGATTGCATTTGCTGCCAATAGGGCAGTCTCGCTGGAATGGCATCGTGTTCTGAATTCCGCTCCAGACCAAGCTGGTAAAGCGCTACCAGCTATTAAATTAGGAGCTAATAATGAGCATTTTCAACAAAGTCACGAAGTCTTTCCAGTGGGGCGACAAGACCGTCATCATGGAAACGGGCGAGATCGCTCGCCAAGCCTCCGGCGCCGTGCTGGTGAACATTGACGACACCGTGGTGTTGGCCACTGTCGTTGCTTCCAAGTCTGCCAAGCCTGGTCAGGACTTTTTCCCGCTGACGGTGGACTACATCGAGAAGACGTATGCCGCTGGCAAGATCCCCGGCAGCTTCTTCAAGCGCGAAGCCAAGCCCAGCGAACACGAAACCCTGACCAGCCGCCTGATCGACCGTCCGATCCGCCCGCTGTTCCCCGAAGGTTTCTTCAATGAAGTGCATGTGGTGGTCCACACGATCTCGTTGAACCCCGAAGTGGACGCTGACATCGCCGCCCTGATCGCCACCAGCGCAGCCCTGGCCATCTCTGGTATCCCGTTCAACGGCCCTATCGGTGCGGCCCGCGTGGGTTACATCAACGGCGAATACGTGCTGAACCCCGGCCAGACTGCGCGCAAGAACTCGCAGATGGACTTGGTGGTGGCGGGCACCGAAGCCGCTGTGCTGATGGTGGAGTCCGAAGCCCAGCAACTGTCCGAAGAAATCATGCTGGGCGCCGTGGTGTTCGGTCACGAGCAAGGCAATGTGGCCATCAACGCCATCCACGAACTGGTGCGCGACGCGGGCAAGCCTGTGTGGCAGTGGGAAGCGCCTGCCAAGGACGAAGCCCTGATCGCCAAGGTGGTCGCATTGGCCGACGACAAGCTGCGCGCTGCCTACCAGATCCGCAACAAGCAAGCCCGTACCCAAGCCTGCCGTGAAGCCTATGTCGCTGTGATGGCTGGCCTGAAGGCTGACGGCGTGGAGTTCGACTCCGTCAAGGTCGAAGGCATGCTGTTCGACATCGAAGCCAGCATCGTGCGTAGCCAGATCCTGGCGGGCGAACCCCGCATCGACGGCCGCGATACGCGCACTGTGCGCCCCATCGAAATCCGCAACAGCGTGCTGCCCCGCGCCCACGGCTCGGCCCTGTTCACGCGTGGCGAAACCCAGGCGCTGGTCGTGACCACACTGGGCACCGAGCGTGATGCACAGCGCATCGACGCGCTGGCTGGCGAGTACGAAGACCGCTTCATGATGCACTACAACATGCCTCCCTTCGCCACCGGCGAAGTGGGCCGCATGGGCTCAACCAAGCGCCGCGAAATCGGCCATGGCCGTCTGGCCAAGCGTGCTCTCGTGGCCGTGTTGCCAACCAAGGAAGAATTCCCCTACACCATGCGTGTGGTGTCGGAAATCACTGAGTCCAACGGCTCCTCGTCGATGGCTTCGGTGTGCGGCGGCTGCCTGTCGCTGATGGATGCCGGCGTGCCCATGAAGGCGCACGTGGCCGGTATCGCCATGGGCCTGATCAAGGACGCCAACCGTTTCGCCGTGCTGACCGACATCCTGGGTGATGAAGATCACCTGGGCGACATGGACTTTAAGGTGGCGGGTACCACGGGTGGTATCACGGCCTTGCAGATGGACATCAAGATCCAGGGCATCACCAAGGAAATCATGCAGGTGGCACTGGCCCAGGCCAAGGAAGCGCGCATGCACATCCTGGGCAAGATGCAAGAAGCCATGGGTGAGGCCAAGGCCGAAGTGTCGAACTTCGCGCCCAAGCTGTACACCATGAAGATCAACCCCGAGAAGATCCGTGACGTGATCGGCAAGGGCGGCGCCGTGATTCGTGCGCTGACCGAAGAAACCGGCTGCCAGATCAACATCGAGGAAGACGGCACCATCACCATCGCTGCGACCGAGGCCGCCAAGGCTGACGAAGCCAAGCGCCGCATCGAGCAGATCACGGCCGAGGTGGAAATTGGCAAGGTGTACGAAGGCCCTGTCACCAAGATTCTGGATTTCGGCGCGCTGATCAACCTGCTGCCCGGCAAGGACGGTCTGCTGCACATCAGCCAGATCGCCCACGAGCGCGTCGAGAGGGTGTCGGACTACTTGGCAGAAGGCCAGATCGTCAAGGTCAAGGTCATGGAAACCGACGAAAAGGGTCGTATCAAACTGTCGATGAAGGCGCTGGCAGAGCGTCCTGCTGGTGGTAGCGATCGCCCTGCGCCTGCAGAGCGCGGCGAGCGTGAGCCACGCCAAAGCCGAGAAGGTGGTCGCCAGTCGGCTGACCAGCAACAGCAGCAACAGCAATAAGGTCCGGCGGGTCTGCCGGCCCGCTAGTGGATTAAATTGCTATTGAATTTGTAGCTGCCAGCGCTTTACCCATAAGCGCTGGCAGCTTAAATTGCTTTAAAGAGCAGAGACTTATGACCGAACGTTTGATGCGTGCTGTGGAGATTTCGTCCTTCGGTGCGCCCGACGTGCTCCGCCTCGGGCAGCGGCCTGTGCCCCAGCCGGGTGTGGGTGAATTGTTGATCCGTGTGGCGGCGAGCGGAATCAACAGGCCTGACGTATTGCAGCGCGCGGGGCACTATGCTCCGCCGCCGGGTGCGTCTGACTTGCCTGGCCTGGAGGTCGCTGGCGTGATTGAGGCCGGCGACACACAGGCTATGGCGTCTGCAGGTTTGAAGGTGGGCGACCGGGTCTGCGCCTTGGTGGCTGGCGGTGGGTATGCGCAGTGGTGTGTCGCGCCCGTCGGGCAGTGCCTGCCGGTTCCTGCGGGGCTCAATGACATCGAAGCGGCTTCTCTGCCGGAAACATTCTTCACCGTGTGGAGCAATGTCTTCGATCGAGGGCGTCTGCAAGCGGGTGAGTTTCTCCTAGTGCAAGGCGGGAGCAGCGGGATCGGTGTGACTGCCATCCAGCTGGCCCGTGCGTGGGGCGCCACTGTGATTGTTACGGCGGGCAGCGACGAAAAATGCGCAGCGTGCATTGAGCTGGGTGCCTCGTATGCCATCAACTACAAGACACAGGACTTTGTGGCAGAAGTCCAGCGAATCACCAATGGGCGTGGCGTGGATGTGGTGCTGGACATGGTCGCCGGTGACTATGTGGCGCGTGAGGTGGAGTGCCTCGCTGAAGATGGGCGGCTGGTCATCATTGCCGTGCAGGGCGGGGTGAAGAGCTCTTTCAGTGCGGGGCTTGTGCTGCGCCGCCGACTCACCATCACGGGCTCTACCCTGCGACCCAGGTCTGTAGAGTTCAAGACCGCCATAGCGCAGTCCCTCCGTTCCCAGGTCTGGCCGCTCATTGAGCAGGGTAAGGTTCGTCCTGTCATCTACCAGACCTTTGATGCGGGTGATGCTGCGGCTGCTCATGCATTGATGGAATCCAATCAACACACTGGCAAGATTGTTTTGACGTGGTAAACATGAAAAAGAAACTGATCGCAGGCAACTGGAAGATGAATGGCAGCCTTGCTGCCAACGAAGCTCTGGTCAAGGGGCTCCTTGCAGGGCTTGGAACGCCTGCTTGCGATGTGGCTGTGGCGGTGCCTTCTCCCTATTTGGCGCAAGTCCAGGGGTTGCTGTCCGGTGCCAACATCGCATTGGGTGCGCAAGATGTCTCGGCCTTTGCTTCTGGGGCTTATACCGGTGAAGTGTCGGCGGCGATGTTGAAGGATTTCGGCGTTCGTTACGCGCTGGTGGGGCACTCTGAGCGTCGTCAGTACCATGGTGAAACGGATGCGGTCGTTGCAGAAAAAGCCCGCCAGGCCTTGGCATCCGGCATCACGCCCATCGTGTGTGTGGGCGAGACTCTGCAAGAGCGGGAGGCTGGTCAGACGGATTCTGTAGTCAAGCGCCAGCTGGCTGCCGTGATCCATGTGAATGGCCATTGCATCAGCGAAATCGTGGTGGCCTACGAGCCTGTGTGGGCCATTGGCACGGGTCGTACTGCTTCGCCTGAGCAGGCGCAGCAAGTACATGCTGTGCTGCGTGCGCAGTTGACGGCAGCCACTCCTCACGCGGATCGTGTTCGCGTGCTTTACGGCGGCAGCATGAACGCGGCGAATGCTGCCGAATTGCTTGCTCAGCCAGACATTGATGGCGGCCTCGTGGGAGGCGCCTCGTTGAAGGCGGAAGATTTTCTCAAGATCATCGCTGCAGCCCAATGAGCTGAGCGCTAATAGCTATTAATTTAGGAGTGAACATGAGTGTTTTGGTGAACGTGATCCTGGCTGTACAAATCTTGGCTGCCTTGGGAATGATCGGTTTGATTCTGGTGCAGCACGGCAAGGGGGCAGACATGGGTGCTGCGTTCGGTAGCGGCTCGTCCGGCAGCTTGTTTGGTGCCAGCGGAAGCGCCAACTTCCTTTCCCGTACGACCGCCGTGCTGGCAGCCGTGTTTTTCATCACGACCCTGGCGCTGGCCTACTTTGGCAATTCGCGCCCGGCCAGCTCGGGCAGTGTTCTGGAAACCCCAGCCGCCGTCATCCCTGCCTCTGGAAGTGCTGCTGATGCGGTGCCTGTTGCCCCTGTCGCTCCAGCTTCTGGTGCAGCCCAGATTCCATCCAAATAATCTGCACTAAATTGGCTACCCTGATGCCTATCGAGGGTTTTCCGGGGTAGAATTCTGGATTGTTTGGAAAGCTAAAACCCTCGCGGTTCCTCATGCCATCCAAACATGCAACATCAGCCGTCGTGGTGAAATTGGTAGACACGCTATCTTGAGGGGGTAGTGGCGAAAGCTGTGCGAGTTCGAGTCTCGCCGACGGCACCAAAACAAAAGCCAGCCTGTGCACTTGTACAAGTCCCGCAGGTTTGGCTACAGCGGTGAGCATCCTCACGATGAACCTCGATCAGTACCTCCCCGTCCTTTTGTTCATCTTGGTTGGCATTGCCGTAGGCGTTGTCCCCTTGGTGCTTGGTTATGTGTTGGGCCCTAATCGCCCAGATGCAGCCAAAAACTCCCCTTATGAATGCGGCTTCGAAGCGTTTGAAGATGCTCGCATGAAGTTTGACGTGCGCTACTACCTGGTAGCCATTTTGTTCATTCTGTTTGATCTGGAAATTGCATTCCTCTTTCCCTGGGCGGTGACCCTGCATGAGGTGGGAATGACAGGCTTCGTAGCGGTCTCAATCTTCCTGGCTATTCTGGTTGTGGGCTTTGCCTACGAGTGGAAAAAAGGCGCGTTGGATTGGGAATGATCGAGCTTCAACAAGGACGAGTGCGATGATTGAAGGCGTGATGAAGGAAGGCTTTATCACCACGAGTTATGACTCGGTGGTGAATTGGGCCAAGACCGGTTCTTTGTGGCCCATGACGTTTGGCTTGGCCTGTTGTGCGGTGGAAATGATGCACGCCGCCGCTGCACGTTATGACATTGGTCGCTTTGGCGCGGAGGTGTTTCGTGCCAGCCCTCGCCAGTCGGACTTGATGATCGTTGCTGGAACCCTCTGCAACAAGATGGCTCCCGCGCTGCGCAAGGTGTATGACCAGATGTCCGAGCCGCGCTGGGTGCTCTCCATGGGCTCGTGTGCCAATGGTGGTGGCTACTACCACTACAGTTATTCGGTGGTGCGTGGCTGTGATCGCATCGTGCCTGTGGATGTTTATGTGCCTGGCTGTCCTCCAACAGCGGAAGCGCTGATTTATGGGATCATCCAGTTGCAGCAAAAAATCCGCCGCACCAATGCGATCGCTCGCGCTTGAAGGGTTGATGATGACTGCTGTAGCCATTCGGCCTGAAGAGCTCAAAAAGAACATTGCCGCGGCCTTGGGTGCTAAGGCCCGTCAGGTCACGCTCGCCTTGGATGAGGTGACGGTGACGGTAGCTGCTGCGGACTACCTGGAGTCCATGCGTGTCTTGCGTGACTCGGATGCATGCAAATTTGAGCAGTTGATTGACCTGTGTGGTGTGGACTATTCCACCTACGCAGATGCCGTTCAAGAAGGCCCGCGATATGCAGTGGTCTCCCATCTCTTGTCGGTCAGTCTGAACCAGCGTGTACGCGTCAAGGTGTTCTGTGCTGATGACGATTTTCCAATGGTGGCATCGGTGGCTGAGTTGTGGAACTCTGCCAACTGGTACGAGCGCGAGGCTTTTGATCTGTTTGGTATCGTGTTCGATGGTCACAATGACCTGCGTCGCATCTTGACCGACTACGGGTTTATCGGCCACCCCTTCCGCAAGGATTTCCCTTTGTCTGGCCATGTGGAGATGCGGTACGACGCCGAGCAACGCCGCGTGGTTTACGAGCCTGTATCTATCGAGCCGCGTGAGATCACGCCTCGCATCATTCGCGAAGACAAGTACGGAGGCCTGCACTGAGCTGCTTTGCGCTCATGTGAATCATCATGGCTGAAATCAAAAATTATTCCCTGAATTTTGGACCCCAGCATCCTGCGGCGCACGGCGTGTTGCGTTTGGTGCTGGAGCTGGACGGTGAGGTTGTTCAGCGTGCTGACCCGCACATTGGCCTGCTCCACCGCGCGACTGAGAAACTGGCGGAACACAAGACGTTCATCCAGTCTTTGCCATACATGGATCGTCTGGACTATGTGTCCATGATGAGCAATGAGCACGCGTATTGCCTGGCCATCGAAAAGTTGCTCGGCATTGAGGTGCCTGTGCGTGCGCAGTACATCCGTGTAATGTTCTCGGAAATCACGCGTTTGCTTAATCACCTGATGTGGCTCGGCTCCCATGGTAATGACTGTGGCAGCTCCACCATCCTGATCTACACGTTCCGTGAACGTGAGGATCTTTTTGATATGTACGAGGCGGTTTCCGGCGCGCGCATGCATGCTGCGTACTTCCGTCCGGGTGGTGTGTACCGGGATCTTCCCGATACCATGCCCCAGTACAAAGTCAGCAAGATCAAGAACGCCAAAGCGCTGGAGGCGATGAATCAGAATCGCCAAGGTTCTTTGCTGGACTTCATCGATGATTTCACGAAGCGCTTCCCAGGTTGCGTGGATGAGTACGAAACTCTCCTGACTGACAACCGTATCTGGAAACAGCGTACGGTGGGTATCGGGGTCGTGAAGCCTGAACGTGCTTTGAATCTGGGCATGACAGGGCCCATGCTACGTGGCTCTGGTATCGCTTGGGATTTGCGCAAGACTCAGCCCTACGATGCCTACGATCGAGTCGATTTTGATATCCCAGTCGGCAAGAGGGGTGACTGCTACGACCGATATCTGGTTCGCGTGCAGGAAATGCGCGAGTCCAATCGCATCATCAAGCAATGCGTGGATTGGTTGCGCGCCAACCCTGGGCCGGTCATCACTGACAACCACAAAGTTGCCGCCCCTTCGCGCGAATCCATGAAGTCCCACATGGAGGAGTTGATTCACCATTTCAAGCTGTTCACCGAAGGTTTTCACGTGCCTGAAGGCGAAGCCTATGCAGCGGTGGAGCATCCCAAGGGAGAGTTTGGTATCTACTTGGTGAGCGATGGCGCGAATAAGCCCTATCGTTTAAAGATCCGCGCTCCTGGTTTTGCGCACTTGGCTACGCTGGATGAAATGGCTCGGGGACACATGATTGCCGATGCGGTGGCGATCATTGGCACCATGGATATCGTGTTCGGAGAAATTGACCGATGATTACCGAAGCGACGTTGGCGCGATTCGCGCGCGAGGTGGCAAAGTACCCGGCAGACCAGAAGCAGTCTGCGGTAATGGCTTGCCTTTCCATCGTGCAGCAAGAGCAAGGCTATGTGAGCGCCGAGAGCGAAGCCGTGATCGCCGACTACCTGGGCATGCCCCAGATTGCGGTGCATGAAGTCACGACCTTCTACAACATGTACAACCAGCAACCTGTTGGCAAGTACAAGCTCAATGTCTGCACCAATCTGCCATGCCAACTGCGTGATGGTCAAAAGGCCCTGCACCATCTGGAGCAAAAGCTCGGTGTGTCCATGGGCGAGACGACTGCGGATGGTTTGTTCACTTTGCAGCAGTGCGAGTGCCTGGGCGCTTGTGCCGATGCGCCAGTGATGCTGGTGAATGACCGCACTATGTGCAGTTTTATGGACAACGACAAGCTAGACCAGTTGGTGGACGGTTTGCGCGCAGCGGAGGGTAAGTAATGACCACTGCCGCAGAAATTCTTTCGCAATTCAAGGCGACAGGTGTTCAGACCTGTTTCCATGATCGCCACATCAATCCGCAAATTTATGCAGGACTGAATGGCAGTAACTGGAGCATCAAGGATTACGAGGCTCGCGGTGGCTACCAAGCACTTCGTCGCATTCTGGGTAAGGATGGCGGAGAGGGCTTGACACAGGATCAAGTCATCGCAACGGTCAAAGAGTCCGGCTTGCGTGGTCGTGGGGGCGCAGGCTTTCCTACGGGGCTCAAGTGGAGCTTCATGCCGCGCTCTTTCCCTGGTCAGAAGTATTTGGTTTGCAACTCGGATGAGGGTGAGCCTGGAACTTGCAAAGACCGCGATATCCTGCAATTCAATCCGCATATCGTGATTGAAGGCATGATCATTGCCGCCTATGCGATGGGCATCAGCGTGGGTTACAACTACATTCACGGTGAAATTTTCCAGTCTTACGAACGCTTTGAGGCGGCGCTGGAAGAGGCGCGGGCGGCGGGCTATTTGGGTGACAGCATCATGGGAAGCAACTTCAGCTTCCAGCTGCATGCGGCCCACGGTTTTGGGGCTTACATCTGCGGAGAAGAAACTGCGTTGTTGGAGTCCCTGGAAGGCAAGAAGGGCCAGCCACGCTTCAAGCCTCCGTTTCCTGCGAGTTTTGGTTTGTACGGCAAGCCGACCACGATCAATAACACCGAGACATTTGCCGCGGTGCCATGGATTATCCGAAACGGCGGCGCAGCCTACTTGGAATGTGGCAAGCCAAACAACGGCGGTACCAAGATTTTCTCGGTGTCGGGCGATGTTGAGAGGCCTGGAAACTACGAGATTCCCTTGGGAACCCCCTTCTCCAAATTGCTGGAGCTGGCGGGTGGCGTTCGTAAGGGGCGTCAACTCAAGGCTGTGATTCCTGGTGGCTCCTCTTCCCCCGTGCTGCCTGCTTCCATCATCATGGAATGCACGATGGACTATGACTCCATCGCCAAAGCAGGGTCGATGTTGGGTTCTGGCGCCGTGATCGTCATGGACGATTCGCGGAGCATGGTGGAAAGCCTGCTGCGCCTGTCGTATTTCTATTCGCACGAATCCTGTGGCCAATGCACGCCTTGCCGCGAAGGCACAGGCTGGATGTGGCGTGTGATCGACCGCATTCAGCATGGGCAAGGCCGTGATGGCGATCTCGACTTGCTCAACTCTGTTGCCGACAACATCCAGGGGCGAACAATTTGTGCTTTGGGTGATGCCGCAGCAATGCCTGTGCGCGCCATGCTGAAGCATTTCCGTCCTGAGTTTGAGGCATTGATCCGGAACAAAGGCTCGCAAGCTGCCGCATCCGCCTGATTGCGAGAACAAATATGGTTGAAATTGAACTGGACGGTCAGAAAGTAGAAGTTGCCGAAGGCTGCATGGTGATGCATGCGGCTGAGAAAGCAGGCACCTACATCCCGCATTTCTGCTATCACAAGAAGCTCTCGATTGCTGCCAACTGCCGCATGTGCTTGGTGGAAGTGGAGAAGGCTCCCAAGCCGATGCCTGCTTGCGCAACGCCCGTGACGCAAGGCATGGTGGTCCGTACCAAATCCGACAAGGCGATCAAGGCCCAAAAGTCGGTGATGGAGTTTCTCCTTATCAATCACCCGCTGGATTGCCCCATTTGCGATCAAGGTGGTGAATGCCAGTTGCAGGACTTGGCTGTGGGTTATGGTGGCTCTTCTTCGCGTTACGAAGAAGAGAAGCGTGTTGTGCTGCACAAAGATGTGGGCCCACTGATCTCCATGGAGGAGATGAGCCGCTGCATTCATTGCACCCGCTGCGTTCGCTTTGGCCAGGAAGTGGCTGGCGCCATGGAATTGGGCATGATCCATCGTGGTGAGCATTCCGAAATCACGACAGTGAGTGGTGACACGGTGGATTCCGAGTTGTCGGGCAACATGATTGATATCTGTCCCGTCGGCGCGTTGACGAGCAAGCCCTTCCGCTACAGCGCGCGCAGCTGGGAGTTGTCACGCCGCCGTTCTGTGAGTCCCCATGACTCTACCGGCGCAAACTTGATTGTCCAGGTCAAAAACCACAAGGTGATGCGCGTCGTTCCTTTTGAGAACGAAGCAGTGAATGAGTGCTGGATCGCGGACCGTGACCGTTTTTCCTACGAAGCGCTCAATGGCGAAGATCGCCTCACTCAGCCCATGCTGAAGCAGGGCGGCGTTTGGAAGGAAGTGGACTGGCAAACAGCTCTTGAGTACGTTGCTAACGGCCTCAAGAACATTCGCCATGACCATGGCGCCGAGGCCATCGGCGCACTGGTGAGTCCGCACAGCACTGTGGAAGAGTTGTATTTGGCGGGTGCATTGTTGCGCGGATTGGGTAGTGACAACATCGACTACCGTCTGCGCAACGCTGAATTCAGCGCTCCAGAAGGTATCCGCTGGTTGGGCACCTCCATTGCATCGCTCTCCACGCTGCAGAGCGTTTTGGTGGTGGGATCCAATTTGCGTAAGGATCATCCTCTGTTTGCACAACGGATTCGCCAGGCGGCTCGCCATGGTTGCCAAGTCATCGCACTGGATTCGGTTGAGCGTGACTGGGCCATTCCTGTCAAGCACCTCTTGAAGCACGCGGCCTCCCAATGGGTGCAGGCACTGGGCGGTATTGCGGCAGCGGTTGCACAAGAAAAGGGTGTGGCTGGGCCCGCCGGTTCGTTTGTTATCGATGACGCCGCTACGGCTGTCGCGCGTTCGCTGATGGCGGGTGAGCGCAAAGCGGTGTTGTTGGGCAACGCCGCAGCACACCATGCCCAAGCCGCTCAGTTGCTGGCTCTGGCCAATTGGATTGGTGAGCACACGGGTGCCACGGTTGGTTATTTGACTGAAGCCGCTAACACTGTCGGTGCGCAGTTCGTGGGTGCCCACCCAGTCAAGGATGGTTTGAACGCGGCCCAGATGTTGTCTGGTGGACTCAAGGCAGTCCTCCTGCTGAACAATGAGCCTGTGCACGACTCTTCAGTCGGCGCACGCGCCACCGATGCGCTCTCAGGTGCCGAAATGGTTGTCACCTTGAGTCCGTTCAAGGCCAACATGGAGTTCAGCGACGTTCTCCTGCCTATCGCCCCATTCACCGAAACCTCGGGCAGCTTCATCAATGCGGAAGGGCGCCTGCAGAGCTTCCATGCAGTCGTGCGTCCTTTGGGCGATACGCGGCCTGCATGGAAGGTGCTTCGCGTATTGGCCAACATGCTGGAGATTCCTGGTTTTGATTTCGAAACGTCGCAGGACGTGTTGGTACGCGCTACGAACGCTGCACCTGGCGCGTTCTCCCAGATCGATGCGACTCAATTGTCCAATGCGGTGACTGGCGGCGTGACTGCTTCGGTCTCCGGTGCTGTAGGTGAACCCGTGGTGGCTTCCATCTACCAGTTGGACGGTCTGGTGCGTCGCTCCCCATCTTTGCAATTGACCGCAGATGCGCGTATGGCACGTGAAGAGGTGGCAGCATGATTGACGCGCTCTATAACGCCGGCCTTGGCCTGCTTCCCTTCGGCTGGTGGACGGCTGCGGCATGGCCTGTTCTTTGGATCTTGCTGAAGATCGTTTGCATTCTGGCTCCCCTGATGGGCGCAGTGGCCTACCTGACGCTGTGGGAGCGCAAGCTCTTGGGCTTCATGCAAGTTCGTCATGGCCCCAACCGTGTCGGACCGTTGGGACTGTTGCAGCCGATTGCTGATGCACTGAAGCTTCTGACCAAGGAAATTATTCAGCCCACAGCAGCAAGCAAAGGTTTGTTTGTTCTGGGGCCCGTGATGGCGATCATGCCAGCGCTGGCGGCCTGGGTCGCAATTCCCTTCGGCCCTGATGTGGCTCTGGCCAATGTCAATGCGGGTCTTTTGCTGGTGATGGCCATCACATCGATTGAGGTGTACGGCGTCATCATCGCGGGCTGGGCTTCCAACTCGAAGTACGCCTTCTTGGGTGCGCTGCGTGCGTCTGCGCAGATGGTGAGCTATGAAATCGCGATGGGTTTTTGCTTCTTGATCGTGATCATGGTGTCAGGCAGCATGAATCTGACAGAAATTGTTGCAAGCCAAGCCCGAGGTTGGGCGGCGTCGCACGGTTTTGGGTTGTTGTCCTGGAACTGGTTGCCCCTTCTGCCGATTTTCTTGGTCTATTTGATCTCCGGAGTCGCTGAGACCAATCGCCACCCGTTCGACGTTGTCGAGGGCGAGGCGGAAATTGTGGCCGGACACATGGTTGAATATTCGGGTATGGGTTTCGCCATTTTCTTCTTGGCGGAATACGCGAGCATGTGGCTGGTGTCTATTCTTGCCGTGCTGATGTTCCTGGGCGGATGGTTGCCTCCATTTGACGCCTTGGCCTTCATTCCCGGGTGGGTGTGGTTGGCAGCCAAGACGTTCTTGGTCGTCTCGATGTTCATCTGGATCCGTGCCACGTTTCCTCGCTTCCGCTATGACCAGATCATGCGTCTGGGCTGGAAGATTTTCATTCCAGTCACGTTGGTGTGCCTGGTGCTGGTGGGTGGGTGGTTGCTCTCGCCCTGGAATATCTGGAAATAAGCGGGGACACAAATGACTGCTGTTGTTGCTGCTGCACCTTTCTCTTTCAAAGACTTCCTCAAGAGCTTCATGCTCGTGGAATTGCTCAAGGGCATGGCCCTTACAGGGCGTTATGCATTCCGCCGCAAGGTGACCGTTCAATTCCCTGAGGAAAAGACACCTCTGTCCCCTCGGTTCCGTGGTCTTCACGCACTGCGTCGCTATGAAAACGGGGAAGAACGTTGCATCGCTTGCAAGCTTTGCGAAGCTGTCTGCCCTGCGATGGCCATCACGATTGAATCAGATGTCCGTGATGATGGTTCGCGTCGCACCACCCGGTATGACATCGATTTGACGAAGTGCATCTTCTGCGGCTTTTGCGAAGAAAGCTGCCCAGTGGATTCCATCGTGGAAACGCACATTTTCGAATACCACGGCGAGAAGCGGGGCGACCTGTATTTCACGAAGGACATGCTCTTGGCAGTGGGTGACCGCTACGAAGGCGAAATTGCTGCGGCCAAGGCTGCAGACGCCAAATACCGCTGATCGGTGTTGGTCTCCGCCTGTTTGCCAGACTTTCTATAAAGACCCGATCCATGGATGCCAAGACTGGTTTCTTTTATCTGTTCTCGGTTGTGCTGCTTTTTGCGGCCTTCCGCGTCATCACCGCACGCAACCCTGTGCATGCGGTGCTATATCTCATTCTTGCTTTCTCTCAGGCGGCAGCTGTTTGGTTGCTTCTGAAAGCAGAGTTTCTCGCTATCGCACTGGTGCTGGTCTATTTGGGCGCCGTGATGGTGCTATTCCTTTTCGTGGTGATGATGCTGGACATTCACATCGACACTGTGCGCAAGGGTTTCTGGAAGCACTTCCCCTTGGCTGCTACGGTGGGCGCCTTGATTGCGCTGGAGATGGCTGCTGTTCTCATGGGTGGCTTCCGCGGCCTCGAGGAGCCCAAGGCTGCAGCTCCCATTTTGGATGCTGCAGGGCAAGTCGTCCAATATTCCAACACCAAGGCCCTGGGTAAGCTGCTGTACACACAGTACCTGTATCCCGTTGAAATCGCTGCTGTGATTCTGCTGGTGGCCATGATTGCTGCTATTGCCCTGACGCTGCGTCAGCGTAAGGACAGCAAGGCGATCAACCCTGCAAACCAGGTTCGTGTTCGCGCTCGCGACCGTCTGGAAGTGGTGAAGGTGATTGCTACGCAGAAACCATCCGAAACCTCGCCAGAAGCGGCGCCAGTCGAGGAGAAAAAAGCATGACTTTGACTTTGGGGCATTTCCTGTCGCTGGGTGCGATGCTGTTTGCTTTGTCGGTCATCGGCATTTTTCTGAACCGCAAGAACCTGATTGTTTTGTTGATGGCGATTGAGCTGATGCTGCTGGCCGTCAATATGAACTTTGTGGCGTTCTCCCATTATCTGGATGACATGCACGGGCAGGTGTTCGTGTTTTTTATCTTGACCGTGGCCGCAGCTGAGTCCGCTATCGGGCTGGCCATTCTGGTGCTGCTGTTCCGAAACAAGACCAGCATCAACGCAGAAGACCTCAACACCCTCAAGGGTTGATGAGCCACCCGTATTCCCTAGGTTCTCAAGAATGAGTCAAACCCTCTCTGCTTCAACGCTCTTGGCTGTTCCGCTGGCTCCGCTGGCGGGCGCTTTGCTGGCTGGCGTATTCGGTACAACCTTCGGCGGCAACTGGATTGGGCGTCGCCTCAGCCACACGCTGACGATTCTGGGTGTACTGGTCGCCTTCATTCTCTCTGCCATGACGCTCAAGAGCGTTGCATTGGATGGCGCGCGTTTCAACGATACGCTGTACACATGGATGGTGGTTGGTGGTCTCAAGATGGAAGTGGGCTTTCTGGTTGACAGCCTGACCGCCATGATGATGGTCGTGGTCACTTTTGTGTCTCTGATGGTTCACATCTACACCATCGGCTACATGGAAGAGGACGAAGGCTACAACCGCTTCTTTGCCTACATTTCGCTGTTCACTTTCTCCATGCTCATGCTGGTCATGAGCAACAACCTGCTGCAGCTGTTCTTTGGCTGGGAGGCGGTAGGCCTGGTTTCTTATCTTCTGATTGGTTTTTGGTTCAACAAGCCGTCGGCTATTTTTGCCAACATGAAGGCTTTTTTGGTGAATCGGGTCGGTGACTTTGGATTCATTCTGGGTATCGGTTTGATCGCCGCATACACAGGCACCCTGAATTACGGTGAAATCTTCGCTAAATCGAACGAACTTGGTGCTCTGAGCTTCCCAGGCACCGGCTGGATGCTGGTCACAGTGATTTGCATCTGCCTGTTCATTGGTGCTATGGGCAAGTCGGCGCAGTTTCCGCTGCATGTGTGGCTGCCTGACTCGATGGAAGGTCCCACTCCCATTTCCGCGTTGATTCACGCGGCCACGATGGTGACTGCTGGCATTTTCATGGTGTCGCGCATGTCGCCCTTGTTTGAATTGTCAGACACCGCTCTGAATTTCATCCTGGTGATTGGTGCCATCACAGCGTTGTTCATGGGTTTCCTGGGCATCATCCAAAACGACATCAAGCGCGTGGTCGCTTATTCCACGCTGTCGCAGCTGGGTTACATGACGGTGGCATTGGGCGCTTCTGCCTATTCGGTGGCCGTGTTCCATCTGATGACGCACGCTTTTTTCAAGGCTCTGCTGTTCTTGGGTGCTGGCTCCGTCATCATGGGCATGCACCACAACCAGGATATCCGCTGGATGGGTGGCGTACGCAAGTACATGCCGATCACCTGGATCACTTCGTTGCTTGGTTCCCTGGCGTTGATTGGTACTCCACTGTTCTCGGGTTTCTACTCCAAGGACAGCATCATCGAGGCCGTTCACTTCAGCCATTTGCCTGCTGCTGGGTTCGCGCACTTCGCGGTGTTGGCTGGCGTCTTCGTTACGGCGTTCTACTCGTTCCGCATGTATTTCCTGGTCTTCCACGGCAAGGAACGGTTTGACCAGAACCCTGATGCTCACCATGGTGACCACCACGGGCATGATGACCATCATGAGCCCCACGAATCTCCTTGGGTGGTGACGGTTCCCCTCGTGTTGCTGGCCATCCCATCGGTGGTGGTGGGCTTCATGTTCATTCAGCCCATGTTGTTTGGTGATTTCTTCAAGGACGTGATTTTTGTGGATGCAGCCAAGCACCCTGCAATGGCCAAACTGGGCGAGATTTTCCACGGCCCCGTGGCGATGGCGTTGCACGGTCTCCAAACTGCACCGTTCTGGCTGGCTTTGGCCGGGGTGGCGTTGTCGTACTACATGTACATGGTCAACCCCGCTTTGCCCGCAGGCATCAAAGCACGCGTGCAGCCTCTGTACCGCCTGCTGGAAAACAAGTATTACCTCGATTGGATCAACGAGAACATCTTGGCCAAGGGGGCACGGGCTCTGGGTGTTGGCCTCTGGAAGGTCGGCGATCAGGCCATCATTGATGGTGGAGTGGTGAACGGCTCGTGGAAGCTGGTCGGTGCTATTTCTGGCGTGGTGCGCTGGGTTCAGTCGGGCTTTATCTTCCACTACGCCTTGGTGATGATTCTGGGTGTGTTCGCACTGATGACTTGGTTTGTCTGGGGCGACTTCTTCATGCAACTCATCAAATAAGGAAAACAACAAAATGAGTTCGTTGTTGAGTCTCGCAATCTGGACACCCATCGTTTTTGGTGCCGTTTTGCTCGCTTTGGGACGCGATGAGCACGCGCGTGCAGTGCGTTGGATTGCATTGATTGGTGCGCTGGCCGGTTTGCTGGTGACCTTGCCTTTGTATGGCGGCTTTCAGACGGGGACTGCTGCCATGCAGTTCGTGGAGAAAGCGGTTTGGATTGAGCGCTTCAATATCAATTACCACCTGGGCGTTGACGGTATTTCGTTTTGGTTCGTGCCCCTGACGGCTTTCATCACAGTGATTGTGGTGTTGGCGTCCTGGGAGTCCATCACAGAGCGCGTCAACCAGTACATGGGTGCTTTCCTGATTTTGTCGGGTCTGATGATTGGCGTGTTCACGGCCTTGGACGGCATGTTGTTCTACGTCTTTTTTGAAGCCACGCTGATCCCGATGTACCTGATCATCGGTATCTGGGGGGGGCCAAACAAGATCTACGCGGCCTTCAAGTTCTTCCTGTACACGCTGCTCGGCTCCTTGTTGATGCTGATCGCACTGATCTATCTGTACAACCAATCAGGTGGCAGCTTTGACATTGCAGCTTGGCACAAGATGCCACTGAGCAGCACGGCCCAGACACTGTTGTTCTTCGCTTTCTTTGCAGCGTTTGCAGTCAAGGTGCCGATGTGGCCTGTGCACACTTGGTTGCCTGATGTGCACGTGGAGGCTCCTACGGGTGGTTCCGCCGTGCTGGCGGCCATCATGCTGAAGCTGGGCGCCTATGGTTTCCTGCGCTTCTCGCTGCCCATTGCTCCAGATGCCTCGCGCGAATGGGCATGGCTGATGATTGCCCTGTCTTTGGTCGCTGTGATCTATGTCGGTTTGGTTGCCATGGTCCAGAAAGACATGAAGAAACTGGTGGCGTACTCTTCGGTCGCACACATGGGCTTTGTCACGCTGGGCTTCTTCATCTTCAATGACCTGGGCGTCTCTGGCGGCTTGGTTCAGATGATTGCGCACGGCTTTGTGTCGGGTGCCATGTTCCTGTCCATCGGTGTGCTGTACGACCGCGTTCACTCGCGTGAGATTGCTGCTTATGGTGGCGTTGTCAACACCATGCCTAACTTCACTGCGTTTGCATTGCTGTTTGCCATGGCCAACTGCGGGCTGCCGGGCACTGCCGGTTTTGTGGGCGAGTGGATGGTGATTCTGGGCGCTGTCAAAGCGAATTTCTGGATTGGCCTGGCTGCTGCAACCGCGTTGATTTTTGGCGCTGCCTACACACTGTGGATGTTCAAGCGTGTCTATCTGGGCCCCGTGGGAAACAGCCACGTCAAGGAACTGACCGATATCGGCAGCCGCGAGTTTCTGATTTTGTCGCTGTTGGCGATTGCCGTCCTGGCAATGGGCTTGTACCCACGCCCCTTCACCGACGTGATGGATACCTCGGTGGCTGAATTGCTCAAGCATGTGGCCCTGCAAAAGCTGAACTGACCGACAGACAGAACAGAGAGATTTGAGATGATTGACAACATCAGCTGGCTTGCGGTCTACCCCGAGATCGTGCTTCTTGTGATGGCCTGCGTGATCGCGCTGGTTGACCTGTGGGTGAAGAGCCCCCGTCGCACGGCAACCTATGTGCTGACCATGCTGACACTGGCTGTGGTGGCTGCCCTCGAAGGTGTCTACGCCAGCAGTGGCAACACCTTTTATGGTTTCGGCAACATGGTGGTCAGTGACGCCATGGGCAATTGGCTCAAGTGCTTTGCCGCGATTGCAGTCATGGTGACCTTGGTCTACTCACGCCCCTACGCTGCAGACCGCGACATGCTGCGCGGCGGCGAAATGTTCACGCTGTCGATGTTTGCCTTGCTGGGCATGTTCATCATGATCTCAGGCAACAACTTCCTGGTCATTTACCTGGGCTTGGAGCTGCTGACGCTGTCCAGCTACGCCCTGGTGGCCTTGCGCCGCGACAATGCGACCGCGACCGAAGCGGCCATGAAGTATTTCGTGCTGGGTGCCATGGCCAGCGGTTTCTTGCTCTACGGCCTGTCCATGCTCTATGGCGCCACAGGTTCATTGGATATCGGGCAAGTGTTCAAGGCCGTGCTTTCGGGTCAGGTCAAGCACCAGGTGCTGGTATTTGGTTTGGTGTTTGTCGTGGCTGGCTTGGCCTTCAAGCTGGGTGTGGTTCCCTTCCACATGTGGATTCCTGATGTGTACCAAGGTGCTCCCACAGCCATCACACTGATGATTGGTAGCGCGCCCAAGCTGGCTGCGTTCGCCATCACCATGCGCTTGCTGGTAGACGGACTGCTGCCTTTGGCCATCGATTGGCAGCAAATGTTGGCGGTGCTCGCCATCGGCTCGCTGTTGATTGGTAATCTGGCCGCCATCGCGCAGACCAATCTCAAACGGATGCTGGCGTACTCGACCATTTCCCAAATGGGCTTTGTGTTGCTGGGCCTGCTGTCCGGGGTCATCAACGGGCAGGTGAATTCGGCCGTGGCGGAGAACGCATACAGCGCCTCGATGTTCTACGTCGTGACCTACGTGTTGACTACCTTGGCCACGTTCGGTGTCATTCTGCTGTTGGCTCGCGAAGGTTTTGAAAGCGAAGAGATTTCGGATCTGGCAGGTCTCAACCAGCGCAGCCCCCTGTACGCAGGTGTGATGGCTATCTGCCTGTTCTCCATGGCAGGTATTCCTCCACTGGTGGGCTTCTACGCCAAGCTGGCGGTGTTGCAGTCGTTGCTGGCTTCTGGGCAGACCGCTTATATCGCGCTGGCCGTGTTTGCAGTGGTCATGTCGCTGATCGGTGCGTTCTACTACCTGCGCGTCGTGAAGGTGATGTATTTCGACGCGCCACTGACCGCCACCAGCGTGTCCGCTCCGCTCGACGTTCGGTTTGTCTTGACTTTGAACGGCGCACTGGTGCTGGTGTTGGGTTTGTTGCCAGGCGGTTTGATGGCGCTGTGCGCTGACGCCATCGTCCGCGCCCTGGCGACCTGAGGCGTCTGTGTCACAGACCGGTGCCATTTGGCTGGTGATTTTGGCTGCTCTGGTGGCGGCCAATTTGCCTTTCCTCAACCACCGGGTGGCGCTGGTGGGGCCTGTGGCTTCGCCTCGCAAAGGATTGCTCATCCGTCTGGTGGAACTGGTCGTCTTGTATTTTCTGGTGGGTGGCTTTGCGATGTTGCTGGAGCGTCGTGCTGGCCAGAATGCTCCCCAGGGGTGGGAGTTCTACGCCATCACCGGTACGTTGTTTCTCACGCTGGCGTTTCCGGGCTTTGTGTACCGGTACCTTTTGCGCCGCCATAGCTGAGCCTGTCTAGCTTTTTCCTTCTGAGCGACTGTCACCATGAAGGTGTTGGATCTGCACTGCCGTAGCGAACATGTCTTTGAAGGCTGGTTTGCGTCAGAAGAAGACTTCCAATCCCAGCTTGGCAGAGGGCTGGTTCAATGCCCTTTGTGTGGGGATGAGCAGGTACAAAAACGACTCAGTGCCCCACGCCTGAACTTGCGAGCTTCGGCGTCAGCCAGTGCGCAGGCGCCCACCGCCGAGCCTTCGCCACCGCCTCAGCTACCCTCAGACGCTTCGCAGGCTGCGGCGTGGCTGCAGCGGATGCGGCAAGCCGTTGCCCAATCTGAGGACGTGGGCGAGCGATTCGCCGAAGAAGCCCGAAAAATGCATTCGGGCGAAACGGATCAGCGCGCCATTCGCGGGCAAGCAAACCTGGATCAAACGCTGCAGTTGCTGGAAGAGGGTATTCCGGTGCTGCCACTGCCTCCAGCTCTGAAAGAGCCGCTTCAATAAACGCTTGCCCTGGTCTGCGCCGCTGCTTTCGCGGGGTGGTGGGAGGCCCGGGCATCGCGCATGAGGCCTGCCACTGTGCGTATCCAGCCCAAGTGCGCTGCTGCCTGCACAACAGTTCGCGCCATCTCCCCCTTTTTTACCCAGCCTAGGCCCTCCGTTGTTGCGGCTTTGTCTATGCGGATCTTGAGAGCGGCTGCGCGCCGGCAGAGGGGCCGTTCGTATCCGCGCGCGCTGCGTGACATCGCATCGGGTGAGGGCGATCTCACGCGCCGCCTGGAAACCCAGGGCAAGGACGAGCTGGCCGCCATTGCCACGTCGTTCAACCAGTTTGTGGACAAGATCGCCAAGGTGCTGGTCAGCATCCGCGAATCTTCGGAGTCGGTGCGCTTGGCCTCGACCGAGATTGCCAGCGGCAATCAGGATTTGTCGGCACGCACTGAACAGCAAGCAGGCTCGCTGGAAGAAACCGCCGCCGCCATGGAAGAGCTGACGGCCACGGTGCAGCAAAACGCAGCCAACGCCCGTCAAGCCAACGAGCTGGCCACCGGCGCTTCGCAAGTGGCTTCGCACGCCAGCACGGTGGTGGGCCAGGTGGTGGAGACCATGGGTGGCATCGATGCATCAGCCCGCAAGATCGTGGACATCATTGGTGTCATTGACGGCATTGCTTTCCAGACCAACATCCTCGCCTTGAACGCGGCCGTGGAGGCTGCCCGTGCGGGTGAGCAAGGTCGCGGCTTCGCCGTGGTGGCGTCTGAGGTGCGCACGCTGGCCCAGCGCAGCGCCACAGCCGCCAAGGAGATCAAGGAGCTGATCAGCGAATCGGCCTCGCAAGTGGAGGCTGGCAGCAAGCTGGTGCAAGAGGCGGGCGCCACCATGGACAAGGTGGTGGAAAGCGTGCGCAAGGTCACCACCATCGTGGCCGATATCAGCCTGGCCAGCCAGGAGCAAAGCACGGGCATTGCCGAGGTAGGCAGCGCCGTGACGCTGATGGACCAGGCCACCCAGCAAAACGCTGCCCTGGTGGAAGAAGCCACCGCTGCCGCGCAATCGCTGCAACACCAGGCGGTGGCGCTGGCAGAAGCCGTAGCCGGCTTCAAGCTCGACAACGGCACTGTTGGTTCATGGGGTAGCAGCGCTGCACCCCAACGGGGGCAGGCTTTGGCTTTGAGCCAGGACTGAGTTCTTCACGTTAGGCGCGTGGTGGTGCGCCGTTCAAAGAGCCTGCGGCTACCAGCCCCAGGCTCTTTTTTTTGGGCTCAGGCCTGCTGGCGCGCTGTGGTTGGCCCAAAGGCATTCCGGCTACAGCCGCATAGCCTTGGTGTACCCCGTCATTTCCAGATAACCACGGCCCGCCGCTTGGCCATTGGCGTGGTTCAGGTCCGACAACCCCTCCCAATACACTGCGCCGGTGGATGCACTGCTGTCCAGCTCTTGCGCGTCCAGCACAGCATTCACCGTGTAGGTGCCCACCGGTGTTTGCACCTCCCACTGCACTGGGTAGCGGGCGCCGCTTTTGGGGCTGGTCCACCACCGCAGCGGGCGCCACGATACGTCGGTGGCTGAGAACACCTTTGGCGTTATCTGGCCCGCGCCTCTAAACGATCCGCCAGCCCACAGCGCCGATCCATCGGCGCGCCGCAGCCGGAAGGCTGTCAGCGCACTGCCGTCGTGCAGATTCATCCCGATCCAGTCCCACCCCACTGCATCGTCTGCCAACAGGGCTTCGCTCCATTCATGGTCCATCCAGGCGCGTGCGGGCCGGGTGGGGTCAATGGGCAGGGTGCGGCCGCCCACCACCATGCTGCCGCTCACGGCCAGCTGGGGCTGGCTGTAGTAGTAGCTGGCCTGCTCGGCCAACGGCCCCTTGCGCGACAAACCCCGCTGCCCTTGCAGCAACAAGGGTTGGGTGGATTCAAACTGCAGTTGCAAGCCAAATTGCTCACCCGTGATCCGTGCGGTATAGCGGCTCGCGGTTGCATCCGCGCCAGGGCCCGGCGCGTTCTGCCGCAGCAAACTCCAGTCGCGCAGTCGCACCGCCGTGTCGGCTTCGCTGGCTTCTGCCACGCCAAACCCGGCGCGCGCCACGCGCTGGTCGTGCAGCAGCTTTTGCCCCTGCACATCGGTAATGGCCGCGTGGGCAAACAGCAGTTGCTTGGCGGCAAACGCTGACCGCATGGTTTGTGTGGCATCCATGCGCGAGCGGAAAAACGTCACCTGAAACCCCCAGGGCCGCCCATCCGCAAACGCGTGCCCGGTGATGTACCACCACTCGGTGCGCAGGTCAGGGTGGCTGCCGTGGTCGCGCGGAAACTGCAAGGTCTTTGCTGGCAACGCCAAGCCATCACGCGCTGTGGTGGCACCGGCCATGGCCAATGCCCAGGCCAGCCACTGCCGCCGGGCAAAGCGTGGTGGCATGCCCGCCGCTGAAGGTGGTAAGCCAGCCATGGCGTCAGGCCAGCAGCGCGTTCAGGCGCTGCTCTGCGCCTGCGCAGTCGCCTATCGTCTGGTGCACCCAGTCGCAGTTGTAGTACGTGGGCAAATACCGCTCCCCCGCATCGCACAGCAGCGAGAGGATGGAACCACTCTCGCCCCGCTCACGCATCTCATGCGCCAGCGTCAGCATCGCCACAAAGTTGGTGCCGGTAGATGGCCCCACGCGTCGCCCGAGCAGTTGGGACAGCACCCGCATGGCGGCGACCGAATCCACATCCGCCACATCCACCATGCGGTCTACCAATGTGCGGATAAAGCTGGGCTCCACCCGGGGGCGGCCAATGCCCTCGATGCGCGAGCCGGGGGCCGTCAGGCTGGCATCGCCCGTGCGGTGGTAGGCGCTGAACACCGAACCCGCCGGGTCGGCCACGCACACCTGCGTGGCATGCCGCTGGTAGCGCACATAGCGGCCAATGGTGGCGCTGGTGCCGCCCGTGCCTGCGCCCACCACAATCCAGCGCGGCACGGGGTGCCGCTCGCGCGCCATCTGGGTGAACATGCTCTCGGCAATGTTGTTGTTGCCCCGCCAGTCGGTGGCCCGCTCGGCATAGGTGAACTGGTCCATGTAATGCCCGCCCGTCTCCGCCGCCACGGCACGGGCTGCGGCATAGACCTCACCCGCACTCTCCACCAGGTGGCAGCGCCCACCGTGGAACTCAATCTGCGCAATCTTTTCGGGCGAAGTGCTGCGCGGCATCACCGCCACAAACGGCAGGCCCAGCAGCCGCGCAAAGTAGGCCTCGCTCACTGCCGTGGAGCCGCTCGACGCCTCCACCACCGTCGAGCCCTCATGCAGCCAGCCATTGCACAGCGCATACAAAAACAGCGACCGCGCCAGCCGGTGCTTCAGGCTGCCCGTGGGGTGCGTGGATTCGTCCTTGAGGTACAGGTCAATGCCGTGCGCGGCAAAGGCGGGCAGGCGCAAGGGGATCAAGTGGGTGTCGGCGCTGCGCTGGTAGTCGGCTTCGATGCGGGCGATGGCTTCGTGGAGCCAGGGGGCGGAAGGCATGTGTATTCCAAAGTGTGATGAAGTTTTCAAGACTGGACGGGTGAAGCAGTTAGTACTGATGGAAAACAGTTTGTTCAGTCGTCGCGTTATCGATGCCATGTCGGCCTTGGAACCGCTCGAACAAAGGTGTATCCATCATCATGGCGCTTGTATGTAATGAGTTGAATATTCAATCTGAAGAGTCGCTCATGCCAAGCTTCTTCCGCATTCTTCTCTTGAGGCAGCACCAAGGTTTTACGGCTTTGTCCAACCTCTAGCTCGTACAGTTGAAGTTGTCCTAGAGCGCAGTAGATGTCTGAATTTGTCACATCAGTCTTTACTTCAAACAGCTCAGGTTGTCCGTCAAGGGTAAATGCATGTAGATCGTGCCAACCTAGGGCGTTATCTAGGTTGCTGTAGCCTTCAACCTCAGTAAGCCACTTAGCCAGGCTATTCACAATAAGCCCATGCTCGCGGTACATCGAGTAAGTCCCGGGCGTGACGACCGCGCGGTCTCCGCAAAGCTCTGGATCAAAGCCTCGTCTGGGGCGTTGAGCGGCTGGTAAACGCCACTGAGGGACCTCTGGGTCCAGCAGTTGATTACGGTCAATATATGTCGTCAGGTTACCCGGCGTAGTACCTAAAAACGCTTTTACTCCCGCTGCCTGCATCAGTCCCATAAATTGAAATGAACCCTTCACTTGAAGTGTCCATCTGCCGGAGGTTGGGTCCTGGTCGACCTTGCCGCTATCAGGTCCTACGGAGGACCCGGCCCATATTTCGATAGTGTCTCCTTCTGCGGAGTCCAGCAAAACAACCACGCCCTTGAATGACTGGTGTTTCGCGATGGGCCACCAACCTGATCTGCCTTTTAGCAGCCATTCTTTGTTCCGAAGATAGGCATCGTTGTATTGTTTCTTGCATCTAACCACCAAGACTCGGTTCACTAAATTCATCAACTCTGTCTGAAAAATGTCTTGGATGGACTTGAAGGTTTTCAAAATGTTCTCCTCGGATTGGTACCAGTTGAATCTGGATGGTACGGATCAGTATTTTTAAGTAGGACAGTAGAGGCAGCTCTGCTGGCTGTCTTTTGCTCCTACCAATCCTCCTTCACCGCCATCACCGCATCCCTCCCCGCAGCCGCCCGCCCGGCCAGCCACGCAGTCACCGTCCCTGACACCACCACCGCTGCACATAGCGCCCACAAGCGCGGCGCGGGGATGTTCATCTCCATCGTCCAGTGAAAGCTCTGCGGGTTGACCACATGCACCAGCACCACGGACACGGCCAGGCCCAGCAGCACGCCTGCGATGGCACCGATGCCCGTCCATGCCGCGCCTTCGCCTGCCACCACGGCCAGGATCTGGCGGCGGGTGAGGCCCAGGTGGGCGAGCAGGCCGAATTCTTTGCGGCGGGCCAGGACTTGGGCGCTGAAGCTGGCGGCCACGCCGAAGAGGCCGATGCCGATGGCCACGGCCTGCAGCCAGTAGGTGACGGCGAAGCTGCGGTCAAAGATTTGCAGCGAGCGTTCGCGGATGGATTGGGCGGAGACAAATTCGACCAGGGGCGGATTGCCATCCGCGCTGTGGTTGGCGGCACCTGAGTCGCTGGTGCCCGCTGGTGCTGCCGCGCTGGCCTGCTGCGCCGCGTTGCGGATGCGGCTTTGCAGTGCGGCCATGTCCACCCCGTCGGCAGGCCACAGGGCCAGGTCGCTGATGCGGGTGTCGCCGGTCAGGCGCTGGTAGGCGGCGCTGTCCAGGGTGATGGCGCCGGTCTGGCGCACATAGTCGCGCCACACGCCTGCTATAAAAAACGTAGCTGCCTGCGCTTGATTATCGGGCGCTACAGGCATAAAAGCCTTGGAAAGCTCGGGCCACGCCTGGCCAGGGCGCACGCCATACAGGTCCACCACCGCTTCGCTCACATACACGCCGATCTGCCCGGCAGGCACGGGCAGTGCCGGGCCGGTGAGGGGCAGCACCTGGGCGGGGTCGGTGCCCAGCGGGCGGCTGAGCACGGTGAGAGCGGGGCGGGTGGCGCTCAGTTGCAGGGGGCTGGTGCGCAGGGGCGATACCTTGTCCACACCCGGCAGGCGGGCCACCGCTTCGGCAAAGCCGGGGGGCAGCAGGGCGGCGTCGCCGCCCGCAGCTTGTAGGGCCGAGCGCACGTACAGCGGCGAGGGCAGCACCGCGTCCAGCCACTGGATGACCGAGCCGCGAAAACTGGCCACCATCACCGTCAGCGCTACGGCCAGGCTCAGGCTGGCCACCACGCCGCCCACGGCAATGGCGGCGGTGCCGCGCATGCGGCGGGCGCGCTCCAGCGCTAGCAGGGTGAGCGGGTGGCGCGCTGCCAGCGGCTGCAGGCGCTGCAGCAGCCAGGCCACGCCCCAGGGCAGCAGCGCAATGCCGCCCACCAGCAGCAGGCCAATCGCCACGTAGGCCGCCAGTGGAATGCCAAAAACGGGCGGAAGCGCCGCCAAACCAGCGCTAGCAGCTATCAAAACCAACCCAACCCAGCCCCGCCCGGCGCGCCCGCTGGCACTGCCCAGGCCTTTCAGGGTCTGCGCGGGCGGCAGGGCCTGCGCGGCGCGGGCGGGCCACCAGCCGCCTGCCACGGCGGCGGCCACGCCCAGGCTGCCGTACAGCAGGGCGGCGCTCAAGCTCCATTGCAGGCGGGGCTGCACCCCGGCAAAGTAGCCACCGCCCAGGTCGCCGCCCAGCAGTTGCAGCGCCGCGCTGGCCAGAGCGGTGCCCAGCGCCAGCCCGGCCAGGCTGCCCGCCACGCCCAGCAAGGCGGATTCGGCCAGCACCAGCGCTAGTCGCTGGCGCGGCGTGGCACCCAGCACGGCCAGCAACGCAAACTGCGGCCCGCGCTGCGCCACGCTGAGGGCCAGCACCGAGAACACGAGGAAGGCCCCGGTGAACAGCGCCACCAGCGCCAGCACGGTCAGGTTGACGCGGTAGGCGCGTGACAGGTTGCTCACCCGCTGCGCCGCATCGCCCGGCTCGGCCAGCGTGGCTTGTGCGGGCCAGCCGGGCAGGGCTTGCAGCGCTTGTTGGAAGGCGCTGCGGTCGGTGCCGGGCTGCAGTTGCAGGTCGATGCGGGTGAGCTGGCCCACGCGGCCCAGCAGGTCTTGCGCGGCGCCAATGTCCATCACCGCCAGCGGTGCGCCGGGGGCGCTCACGGTGCCTGCGACTTGCACGGCCAGGGTCTGCAGCCCCGTGCGCAGTTGCAGCGTAGGGCGGGGCTGGGTGCCTTCGGGCGGCACGCCCAGCGCTTGCAGCGCGGCGGGGTTGAGGTAAACGGTGGCGGGGGCAAAGAGGGCATCACGCGCCGCGCCTTCCCACGGCCGGGGCATGAGGGCTGGGGCCATGGCGGGCAGCAGCAGGGCATCGGCCCCCAGCAGGCGCAGGGCGACGGGGGCAGCGACGGGGGCTAGCGCCACAGGGCGGGCCATGGCCGTGGCCTCCAGCACCGGGTTGGCGCGGGCCACGTCGGGGTGGGTGGCGATCTGGGCAAACAGGTCTTCGCCCAGCGCGCCTTGCATGGCGCGCACTTCCAGATCGGGCTGGCCGTTGACGGCGCGCACGGCCTGCGAAAACTCGTCCAGCGCCGATGCGTTGATGACGTGCACGGCAAAGGCCAGCGCCACGCCCAGCATCACGGCGGCCATGGCGGCGGCGCTGCGCCAGGGGTGGTGGCGCAGGTCTTGCCACGAGAAGGTGCGAAGCAGTGCGAGCATGGGGGCATTGTGCAGGCCGGTCTGCGCGGGCCGGTGGCAGGGGCTTTTTGAGGCACATCAACCCGCGCATGTTGGCCCGGCGGGGGCTCTTGAAATGGCAGAACGCGGGCCGTAAATTGGAAGGGAAGGTGGTGGAGGTTTCTGCCTCTGGCTGCCTGCAGGTCTGGTGCCAGCCGTGCGCCAGAGATGTTGAATTCCACACAACTTTCAAGGAGCATCACCATGAGTTCTCTGATCCCCCGTGGCGGCAGCTTGCTGGACGAATTCTTCAAGGACGTAGCCCCCGGCTTTTATGTGCGCCCCCTGCATGGCGACGGCCTGCCCTCGCCTGCACAGATCAAAGTGGATGTGAAAGAGTCAGACGGCGGCTACACCGTGCACGCCGAGGTGCCCGGCGTGGCCAAGGAGGACATCCATGTCTCGCTCGAAGGCAATGTGGTGAGCCTGCGCGCCGAGGTGCGCCAGCACGACCAGCAAACAGACGGCGAAAAGGTGCTGCGCTCAGAGCGCTACTTCGGCCAGGTGGCCCGCAGCTTTGCGCTGCCCGCTGATGTGGACGCCAGCCAGGCCAAGGCCAAATACGACAACGGCGTGCTGACGCTGACCTTGCCCAAGAAGCAGGCCAGCAACGCGCAGCGCCTGCACATCGAGTAACCGAGGGCTTCAGCCCACCATGCCGCTGGCCGTCAGGCGCAGCACGCGGTCGGCCCGCGCAGCGGCAGCGTCAGAGTGGGTGACCAGCACCAGCGAGGCGCCTTGCTCGCGCGTCTGGGCGAGCAGCAAGTCCATGACCAGCGCGGCGGTGGTGGGGTCGAGGTTGCCCGTGGGCTCGTCGGCCAGCAGCAGGCCGGGGCGGTGCACCAGGGCGCGGGCAATGGCCACGCGCTGCAGTTGCCCGCCACTGAGCTGTTGCGGCAGTCGGCTGCCCAGCGCACCCAGGCCCACGGCATCGAGCATGGCTTGCACGCGGGCAGGGTCTGTCTGGCCCAGCAGCATCAGCGGCAGGGCCACGTTTTGCGCTACGTCCAGGTGCGGCAGTACGTGAAAGGCCTGGAACACAAACCCCACATGGGCGCGGCGCCACAAGGCGCGGGCGGTTTCGTCCAAATCGGCCAGCCGGGTGGCGGTGCCATTGGCGGCGGTGTAAGTGATGTCGCCTTCGTCCCACTGGTCCAGCCCCGCCAGGCAGTTGAGCAGGGTGGATTTGCCCACCCCCGAGTCGCCCACGATGGCCACGAACTCGCCGGGCTGCACGGCGAAGTGGACCTGGGCAAACACGGGCGTGCCGCCGTAGTGCTTGCCCAGGTGCTGGACGGTAAGCGTGCTGTGGGTGGGCATGGGTGACAGGTCAGGCGGTGGCGGCGTTGCGCTCTGCCTGGTCCAGCCGAAGCAGCACGGCTTGCACCAGTTCGGCCACGGCGGTGGGGTGGTCGCAGGCAATGGCGTGGCGTTCGGGCATGCTGCGCAGCCATGTCACCTGGCGTTTGGCCAGCTGGCGCGTGGCGACGATGCCGCGCTCGCGGAAGTGGGCGATGTTCAGCGGCGCATCGGGCCCCTTGCGGGCCTGGTAGTCCAGTTCTTCCCACGCCTGGCGGTAACCCACGCAGCGCATCGATGGCAGGTCGGCATGCAGATCGCCGCGCGCACGCAGGGCGCGTACCTCGTCCATGAAGCCTGCCGCCAGCATGGCGTCAAACCGCTGGGCAATGCGTTCGTGCAGCCAGGCACGGTTGTTTGGTTCTAAGGAAAAAAGGGCTGTAGCGCTTGCTGCGCTTGCGCTGGATGCTCCTTTTTTTGTAGTGTGAAAGCTCGACAGCGGCTGGCCTGACACATGCCACACCTCCAGTGCGCGCTGAATGCGCTGGCTGTCGCCCGGTGCCAGGCGGGCGGCGGTGGTGGGGTCTACCTTGGCCAGCTCGGCGTGCATGCCGGGCCAGCCAATGGCCTGGGCCTGGGCTTCAAGCTGGGCACGCACCTCGGGGTTGGCGGCGGGCATGTCGTCAATGCCGTCCAGCAGCGCCTTGAAGTACAGCATGGTGCCGCCCACCAGCAGGGGCAGGGCGCCACGCGAGCGGATCTCGGCAATGAGGCGCGTGGCGTCTTGCACAAACTCTGCGGCGCTGTAGGCCTGCAGCGGGTCACGGATGTCGATGAGGTGGTGCGGCACGGCGGCACGCTCTGCCGCGGTGGGTTTGGCGGTGCCAATGTCCATGCCGCGGTACACCAGGGCCGAGTCCACGCTGATGATCTCCACCGGCATGCGCCGCCCCAGCACGGCAGCCAGGGCCAGCGCCCCGGCGGTTTTGCCCGATGCGGTGGGGCCTGCCAGCGCAATGTTGGGCAGGTGTTCAGGCAGCATGTCGCGGTTCTCCAAATTTTTGTACCAAAGTCCAGGACGTGGCGCCCAGCACCACCGACCAGAAGAGCACGCCCTGCACCAGGGGCCATACGGTGCCATTGAGGTGCGAGCCCACCCAGCCCCCTGTGGCAAAGGCGGCAAGCATCATCACGAACCCATTCATGGCCGATGCCACGCCAGCCGCTTGCGGAAAGGGCGCCACCGAGCCTGTTTGCCCGCAGGGCTGGTGAATGCCGTGCGCCACCATGAACAGGTAAAACGGTGCCAGCAGGGCCACCGGGTTTTGTGAGCCAGCCAGTGCCACCAGGGCCAGGCCCGTGCCACCGGCCAGGCTCAGGGCCCCGGCAATGGCTACTGAGCGGCGCAGCCCCAGCCGCGCCAGCAGGTTGCGGCACACAAAGGTGCCGCAGAAGTAGGCCACGCTGGTGGATAGCATCACCCAGCCGTACTGCGTGCGGGTGAGCTGCAGCACTTCGATGAACACGAACGACGAGGCTGCGAGGAAGGTGAACAGACCGCCATAGGTGGCCGTGGTGAGCAGTGTGAAGGCCCAGAAGCTGGGGTGGCCCAGCACCAGGCGCCAGGTGCGCAGCAGTGTGCCGGGTTGCAGGGCCTGGGGGTTCTTGTGGGCAATGGTTTCGGGCATGCGCAGGGCCACCAGGGCCAGCGTGGCGGTGGCGTACACCGTCAGCGCCAGCAGGGCGGCGCGCCAGCCCAGCCACTGTGCCAGCAGGCCACCCACGGGGGCGCACAGGCAGGCCACAATGCCCAGCCCGGTGAGTGCCTTGGACATGGCACGCGCACCGGCCAGCGGGGTGTACAGGTCGCGCACGATGGCGCGTGCGCACATCACCACCGCGCCCATGGCTGCGCCTTGCAGCACACGCCACACGACCAGCAGGGCCATGCTGGGTGCCAGGGCGCTGCCCACCGATGCCGCCGCGTAAATGCCCAGGCCCGCCAGCAGCACAGGGCGGCGGCCAAAGCGGTCTGACAGCGGGCCCCACACCAGTTGTGAGCAACCAAAGGCCAGCAGCAGGGCGCTGAGCGTGAGCTGCCCCGCGGCCACACTGGCGCCCAGGTCGCGCGTCAAGGCGGGTAGCGCGGGCAGGTACAAATCGGTGGTGACGGGCTGAATGCTCAGCAGCAGCGCCAGCACCACGATGGCCAGGCTGGCGGAGGGACGGGAAGGCGTTGGAAGCGCGGCGCCAGCAGTGGCGGAAGGTGCAGACATAACCGGCTGAGCGTACCAGATGGTGCCGGGCCGCAGGCCCGTGCGGCCTTGTGATGCGCGGTGTGGATTCAGCGTGTGGGCAGGCGGAACAGCGAGGCCATCGCCTGCCGGTATTGGCCCTGGCCGATGGCGTTTGTGTTGTGGTGCGAGCCGCCTTCCACCAGCACGAACTGCTTGGGTTCCTGGGCGGCTTCGTACAGCTTGCGGCCCAGCTCGGGCTGGATCAGGCGGTCTTCGCTGCCGTGCACCACCAAGAGGGGCGAGCCAATCTCGCCCACCTTGCGCACCGACTCAAAGCGCTGCGTGATCAGTGGCGACACGGGCAGCCAGCCCCAGCGGAAGGTGCTCACCACGTCGGGAATGCTGGTGAAGGTGCCTTCCACCATCGTGCCCTGTTCGTCGTGCACCTGGTGCGCCAGTTCGATGGCAATGGCGCCGCCCAGCGAGTGGCCAAAGATGTAGCGGGGGCTGTCGGGGTACTGGGCGGCCAGCCATTGCCAGGCGGCGCGTGCATCCTCGGCGGAAGACGCTTCAGACGGCAGCCCGGCGCTGCTTTTACCAAAGCCCCGGTAGTCAATCGCCAGCACCGAAAAGCCCAGCTCGTGCATGCGCCGAATGCGGCCGGACGAGCCCGCCACGTTCCAGCGCGCACCATGCAGGTACAGCAGCACGGGCGCATCAGCCTGCGGCTGCGGCAGCCACAGGCCGTGCAGTTGCTCTGGCTTGCCCGCGGCCTGCGTCGGCAATTCAATCCACACATCCTGCATGCCTTCGGTGGACTGCGCGCCGCCCCAGCTGCGGTCGCTGGGCTGAAAAATCCATTCGCGCTGTTTGGCGTCGAGCGTGGCGCAGCCCACGCTCACGGCCGCTACCAGGGCCAGCGAGAGAACAAGAGGGGTTCTTTTCATCCTCGGGGTGACTCGCGCATCACCACAAAGTTCGCCATCCGTGAACTGCACGGTGAAGGGGCGAGGCGTGGCGTTGACCGCATGCCCACCCGCAGCCTGGTAGCGCCGGGTGGGTTCCTCGTCAGAGGTCAGCACAATGGGCGGCATGAGCTGAATGCTCTTGATGGCCGAGAAAGGCAGCGTGATGGCGGCAGCCCCTTCGTGCGGCATCAGTACGGTCAGCTGTGCCTGAAGGTCAAACCGCTCCAGTGCACCGTGGCGGGTTTCGTTCGTGGTGGTGAAGACGATGGCCGCTGCCCCCGCCAGGGTGTCTTCCCCTGCGGCATCCCTAAAAAACGGCGGAAACGGCCAGTGCTGCATCCGCGCGCTTGCCGTCAAGCCAACCGTGCAGCCGACTGGATGGGCGAGGACGTGTCGATGGACAGATCGCCGACATCTTGCGTCGAGACCCCCGCTGCCAGGCGTATGCGCAATGCCAGGTCGGTGCGCGAGTCGGCGTTGTGCAGCGCTTCGTCCAGCGAAATACGGTCTTCGGTGTAGAGCTGGTACAGCGCCTGGTCAAAGGTGCACATGCCAATCTCGGTGCTGCGTGCCATCGCTTCTTTGATGCCCGAGAACTCGCCTTTGGCGATCAGGTCGGAGATGTAGGAAGAGTTGAGCATCACTTCCACCGCAGGTACCAGCTTTTCGTGCAGGCCGGGAATCAGCCGCTGCGACACCACGCCCGCCAGGTTCAGGCTGAGGTCTACCAGCAGTTGCCGGTGCGCTTCTTCGGGGAAGAAGTTGATCACGCGTTCCATCGCCTGGTTGGCATTGTTGGCGTGCAGTGTGGACAGGCACAGGTGCCCCGTTTCGGCGTAGGCGATGGCCTGCTTCATGGTGTTGCGGTCGCGGATTTCGCCGATCATGATCACGTCGGGCGCCTCGCGCAGGGCGTTTTTCAGGGCTTCTTCGTAGGAATGGGTGTCAATGCCCACCTCGCGCTGGTCTACCACCGAGAGCTTGTGGGCGTGCAGAAACTCCAGCGGGTCTTCAATGGTGAGGATGTGGCCCGTGGCGTTTTCGTTGCGGTAGTTGAGCATGGACGCCAGCGTGGTCGATTTGCCCGAACCCGTGGCGCCCGTCACCAGCACCAGGCCGCGCTTGCGCATCACCAGCTTTTCCAGAACAGGCGGCAGGCCCAGGGCGGCCAGGGGCGGGATCTTGTTCTTGATGTAGCGAATCACCATGCCGGTCTCGCCGCGCTGCACGAACACGTTCACCCGGAAGCGCCCCAGGTTTTCGGCCGAGATCGAGAGATTCATCTCCATCTTGGCTTCGAACTCGCTGATCTGGCGCTCGTTCATCACCGAATAGGCTAGTTGCTTGACCTGCCCCGGGCGCAGCGCGGGCATTTTCAGCGGGTGGGTAATGCCCTCGATCTTCAAGTTGACAGGGGCCCCCACACTGAAGAACAGATCAGAGCCTGCCTTCTCGACTATGAGATTGAGGAAGCTGAAAATTTCCACGCGCGCGTCTCCTTGAGGAAAGGGGTTACCTTTGCTGACATATTGTCCAGGCAGTGAGCATACCGGCATCGGCATATCCAACGCTACGCCCATGAAAAAAGGGGCCGAAGCCCCTTGGTGTTGACCGGCAGGCGCCACTCGGCACCCTGTGCGGCATGGATGTCAGATCACGCCTTGGGCCAGCATGGCGTCGGCCACCTTCACGAAGCCCGCCACGTTGGCGCCATCGATGTAGCTCACGCTGCCATCGGCGCGCTTGCCATACTTCAGGCAGGCTGCGTGGATGCCTTGCATGATCTGCAGCAGGCGGGCGTCCACTTCTTCGCGGGTCCAGCTCATGCGCATGGCGTTCTGGCTCATTTCCAGGCCGGAAGTGGCCACGCCACCGGCGTTGGATGCCTTGCCGGGGGCGTACAGCACGCCAGCGGCCTCGAAGGCCTTGGCCGCTTCGATGGTCGAAGGCATGTTCGCGCCTTCAGCCACACACAGCACGCCGTTCTTGATGAGCAGCTGGGCGTCGTTCTCGTCCAGCTCGTTCTGCGTGGCGCAGGGCAGGGCGATGTCCACGGGCACATGCCAGGGGCGCACGCCTGCTTCGAACTTCACACCGGTGCGGGCAGCGTAGTCGCTCACGCGGCCATAGTGGTGGTTCTTCACATCCATCAGGATGGCCAGCTTCTCGGGGGTGAAGCCTTCTTCGTCAATGATGGTGCCGCTGGAGTCGGACACGGTGACGACCTTGGCGCCCAGTTCCATGGCCTTTTCGACAGCGTACTGGGCCACATTGCCCGAGCCGGACACCGACACGCGCATGCCCTTGAAGGACTTGCCGCGGGTCTTGAGCATTTCGTCGGCAAAGTACACGGTGCCGTAGCCCGTGGCTTCAGGGCGGATCAGCGAGCCGCCGAAGCTCAGGCCCTTGCCGGTGAACACGCTGGAAGCGTTGTTGGCCAGCTTCTTGTACATGCCGGCCATGTAGCCCACTTCGCGGCCACCCACGCCGATGTCGCCTGCAGGCACATCGGTGTCGGGGCCGACGTGGCGGTACAGCTCGGTCACGAAAGCCTGGCAAAAGCGCATGACTTCTGCAGGGCTCTTGCCCTTGGGGTCGAAGTCGGAGCCACCCTTGCCGCCGCCCATGGGCAGGGTGGTCAGCGCGTTCTTGAAGGTTTGTTCAAAAGCCAGGAATTTCAGCACCGACAGGTTCACTGAGGGGTGGAAGCGCAGGCCGCCCTTGTAGGGGCCAATGGCCATGCTGTGCTGGATGCGATAGCCGCGGTTGACCTGCACGGTGCCGTGGTCGTCCGTCCAGGACACGCGGAACATCACCACGCGCTCGGGTTCGACCAGACGCTCCAGCAGGCCTTGCTCTGCGTAGCGGGGATTCTTCTCGATGAAAGGCCACAGGCTTTCCATCACTTCCGTGACAGCTTGCAGGAATTCAGGTTGACCGGGATTGCGAAGAGCCACCTGCGAAAGGAAGCTGCCAACGGAGTCGTATTTCATGGTTGAAGAGGCTTGTGGAGGTCAAAAAAAGCAGCCGTTGCTTGCTGCAATGCGACATTATGTCAAAGCGTCATAAGGTCATGCCGAAAATCTGCACAAGCTTGGTGAATTGGTGGCCTTTTTGCATTGAATTGGTGCTCGAATGCACCGCCGTGGGGTGTGAATGGCGGCGGCCAAGGTAGGGTGCTTACCCCTATGCACCGTCATGGTGTTGTCACAGAATGCCCCCACAGTCGGCCGGTTCACTACACGCATACCAAGGGATGTCCTGCATAACTCCCTGCGGTCTGTGATAGCGCGGCCTCGGGCAGTCCACTGCGTTGCTTTTCTTGCCAATAGCCCGGCTATTGGCTGCAAAAAGATGCCTTGTGGCCCATCCCGATCCGCACTATCACCGACTCGCGAGGGTTATGCAGGACATCCCAAGAGGAGAAGCGCTCATGCACACATTCAGCATTCGTCCTGCGGCCCTGGCGCTGACGGCAGCCCTTGCGTTGGCAGCCTGCGGCGGCAGCGACAGCCCCAGCTACCCCGCACTCAACGGCGACACCCCCTTGGTGATTGGCCACCGCGGCGCCAGCGGCTACCGGCCTGACCACACGCTGGAAAGCTACAAGCTCGCCATCGACATGGGCGCCGACTTCATCGAGCCCGACCTCGTTGCCACCAAGGACGGCGTGCTGGTGGCCCGCCACGAGCCCAACATCACCGGTACCACCGACGTGGCCACCCGCCCCGAATTCGCCAGCCGCAAGACCACCAAGAACGTGGACGGCGTGAACGAAGAAGGCTGGTTCGTCTCTGACTTCACCCTGGCCGAACTCAAGACCCTGCGCGCCGTGCAGCCCCTGTCGGACCGCGACCAGTCGTACAACGGCAAGTTCCAGATCCCTACGTTTGAAGAAGTGCTGGACCTGGCCAAGGCCGAAGGCACCAAGGCCGGCCGCACCGTGGGCGTGTACCCCGAAACCAAGCACCCCACCTACCACGCCAAGCTGGGCCTGCCGCTGGAAGACCGCCTGCTGGCCGTGCTGGCCAAGTACGGTTACACCACCAAGGCGTCGCCGGTGATCGTGCAGTCGTTCGAGGTGTCCAACCTCAAGTACCTGCGCACCAAGACCCAGGTTCGCCTGGTGCAGCTGGTGGATGCCAACGACGTGAACGCCGATGGCAGCATGGACCTCGCGGCCCCCTACGACAAGCCCTATGACTTTGCCGTGGCCGGCGACTCGCGCACCTTTGCCAGCCTGCTGACCCCCGCAGGCCTGAAGGAAATCAAGACCTACGCCGATGGCATTGGCCCCTGGAAGCCGTACCTAATCCCTTCCAAGCAGGTGGACGCCAACAACGACGGAAAGCCCGACGACCTGAACGGCGACGGCAAGATCGACGAGCGCGACCGCGTGATGATGCCTGCCACCTCGGTGGTGAAGGACGCCCACGCTGCAGGCCTGTTTGTGCACGCCTACACCTTCCGCAATGAAGCCAAGCGCCTGGCGTCGGACTTCAAGGGCGACCCCAAGGCTGAGTACAAGCTGTTCTTCAACCTGGGGGTGGACGGCGTGTTCAGCGACTTCACCGACACTGCCAAGGCCGCGCGCGACAACTGATCGCGCCAGCGCTGCCAATAAACAAAAGCCCGCGATTGCGGGCTTTTGTGTTTTCGCAGACGCGTGGAGCTCAGCGCCCGCGCAAAAAAAGCCCGTCCAGCTCTTTCATCGTGAGCTGCCGCCAGGTGGGGCGGCCATGGTTGCATTGGTCCGATCTGTCCGTGGTTTCCATCTGCCGCAGCAGGGCGTTCATCTCGTCCAGCGTGAGCTTGCGGTTGGCCCGCACCGCGCCGTGGCAGGCCATGGTGGCCAGGATTTCATTGCGGGCGCGTTGCACCACCGTGGTGGCGTCGTGGGCGGCCAGCTCGGCCAGCACGCTGCGGGCCAGTTCCACCGGGTTACCCTGGGCCAGCGTGGTGGGCACGGCGCGCACGGCCAGCGTCTTGGGCGAGAAGGGGACCACCTCCATGCCCAGCAGGGCCAGCACGTCGGTGGATTCTTCCGCCGTGGCCACTTCCTGCGGGGTGGCGGCAAAGGTGGCGGGGATCAGCAGCGGCTGGCTGGCAATGCGGGCGCCGCTGTCCACCTGGGATTTGAGGCGCTCGTACACGATGCGTTCGTGGGCAGCGTGCATGTCCACCACCACCATACCCTGGGCGTTTTCGGCCAGGATGTAGACGCCGTGCAACTGGGCCACGGCGCGGCCCAAGGGCCAGGTGGATGCGTTGTCGCTGCGCTGCTCGGGCCACACCATGGCCTCGGCACGCGCCGCATCGTCCACGGCGCTGTTCGCGGCATTGGGCGCTGGGGCTACTGCGCTGGGGGCAGCTTCTGCAGACGCAACCCCCGCAGGCTGTGCAGAGGGGGCCCAAAGCCCGCCCAGCGCAGCGTCCGGCACGCTGGGGGTTATCTCGCGGGGTGACCACAGGGCCTGCAGGTCTTGCACGCGGTGGCCTCGGTCTTCAAATTTCATAGCAGCTTGCGCTTGCCACATGGGCGCTGCAGGCTGTTTTTGCTCTAAACCTTGAGGGTGCGGTGCGGTGGCGGCTGGCGCACCCGCAGCATGTGCGGCCTGGGCCGCTGCCAGGGCTGCGCGGGGCGCGGCCAGCGCGTTTTCCACCGCATGGCGCACAGCCTGGTGCACTTCGCGGCTGTCCCGAAAGCGCACCTCGATCTTGGTGGGGTGCACGTTCACGTCCACGCGGGCGGGGTCGATCTCGACATACAGCGCGTAGATGGGCTGCTTGTGGCCGTTCAGCACGTCCTCATAGGCGGCGCGGGCGGCGTGGGTGAGCACCTTGTCGCGCACAAAGCGGCCGTTGACGTAGCAGTATTGGTGGTCGGGGCGCGAACGGGCGGCGTCGGGCAAGCCTGCGCGGCCGGTGACCGTGACGGGCCCCACGCGGTGCTGCACGGCGACCGACTGGGTGACGAAGTCCTCGCCCAGCACGTCCGACAGGCGGCGGGCCAGTGCGTCTTGCGGGTTGCCTTCGCCGGGCACAAAGGTGGCGCGCCACTGCTCCACCAGCTTGCCTTCGTGCCAGATGGCAAAGCCCACATCGGGCCGCGCCAGAGCGTGGCGGCGCACGGATTCAATGCAGTGCGCCAGCTCGGTGGCGTCGGTCTTCAAGAACTTGCGGCGCGCGGGGGTGGAGAAGAACAGCTCTTTCACTTCCACCGTCGTGCCCTGGCTGCGCGCGGCGGGGCGCAGCTCGCCGCTGCGCGCGTCCAGCAAAAAGGCGCTGGCCTGCGTGGGCGGGCGCGAGAGCAGGGCCATCTCCGATACCGAGCTGATGGCTGCCAGCGCCTCGCCCCGAAAGCCCATGGTGGCCACGGTTTCCAGGTCGTGCAGATTGGTGATCTTGCTGGTGGCGTGGCGGCGCAGTGCCACGGGCAGCTCTTCGGGCGGAATGCCCAGGCCGTCGTCTTCCACCGCAATCAGGCGCACGCCACCGGCCAGCAGTCGCACGGTGATTTGCGTGGCCCCCGCGTCCAGCGCGTTGTCCACCAGCTCGCGCACCACCGAGGCGGGGCGCTCTACCACTTCGCCAGCGGCAATCTGACTGATGAGTTCGTCGGGCAGGTCGCGGATCGGGCGGCGTGTGACGGACAGGGATGCTTCGGGCGCGGAGATTTCGGAGGTGGGCTGGGTTGGGTTCACCCGCCAGATTTTAGGCGTCGGCCCCATGGGGATTTGGTAGCAGGGTGATGGGGATAATGCGCGCTGCTTTCAACCTCCTCACCCCAGCCACGCAAGGCCCGTTCATGGAAATAGTGACCTTTCTGATTGATTTCATTCTGCACGTAGACAAATACCTGGAGGCGTTCGTGCAGAGCTACGGCATGTGGGTGTACGCGCTGCTGTTCCTGATCGTGTTTGTGGAAACCGGCGTGGTGGTCATGCCCTTTCTGCCGGGGGATTCGTTGCTGTTCATCGTGGGCGCGCTGTGCGGCGCGGGCCTGATGAACTTTCCGCTGGCGTGCGTGGTGCTCATCGTGGCGGCCATCCTGGGCGACCAGTGCAACTACACCATCGGGCGTTACTTTGGCCCCAAGGTCTTCCAGTGGGAAGACTCGCGCTGGTTCAACAAGCGCGCGTTCAACCAGGCGCATGACTTTTACGAGCGCTATGGCGGCATCACCATCGTCATTGCGCGTTTCATGCCGTTCATTCGCACCTTTGCGCCCTTTGTGGCGGGCGTGGCGGAAATGAGCCGCACCAAATTCACGGCCTACAACGTGGGCGGTGCGCTGCTGTGGGTGCTGGGCATTGCCACGGCGGGCTACTTCTTTGGCAACCTGCCCTGGGTGAAGGAAAACCTGGACAAGATCATCTGGGCTCTGATCCTGGTGCCGGGTCTGATTGCGATTGCCGGAGCCTGGAAGGCAGGGCGCAACCAGCCTGCACAGTCCTGAGTTTGCTATTGAATTAAGAGCTGCTAGCGCTTTTGGGATAAGCGCTAGCAGCTCTTTTTGCTTGTACTCTGCTTATCGGCGCGGCGCGCGGCGCTGGTCCTTGTCTTCGCCAATTTCGTGGCCGATCAGTGCGCCCGCTGCGGCACCACCCACGGTGCCCAGAGTGCCGCCAAAAACCGCATTGCCCACCAAGCCGCCAGCGGCGGCACCTACCCCCGTGCCGATTTGTGCATTGGTGGGGTTGGACGCGCAGCCGCCCATGGCCAGGGCAGCAACCAGGGCCGTGGCCCCGATGAGATGACGTGTTTGCAGCATGGTGTGTTCCTTTCGCAAGTGGAGGTGGGCCAGTGCCTTCGCGTTTGGCAGCCGGTGGCTTGGCCCATGGCTTCACTGTGAATCGCTGCCGCCCGGTGCGGTGTCAGCCCTGGGCTTGCGCGTCTGTAGGAATTGGGGTGAATGCGGGGGGGGGGATGGGCTTGTCACCGCACCGGCAGAGGTTCATCGTGGCTTGGGTTGCTTCACGAAATCATCAGGGCCCGACCGGGCTGGTGCACACGTCAAGGAGTGCGTCACGCGGTTGAACCGGCCTACAACAAGAAGGGAAAGTGCTCAATGTCTGAACACACCTCTCATCCCGCCCAGGGGCTCAACCGGCTGACCATTGCCCAGCAGATCAGCCTGCTGGCCGGGGTGGCAGTGCTGGCCCTGGTGGTCATCCTGGCGCTGAGCCTGGTGCGGGTGCAGCAACTGGGCGCCACGGTGGAAGAACTGGGCCACGAACAGGTGGAGCGCCTGCAACTGGCGCTGCGCTGGCGCAGCAACATTGCGGTGAACGCCACGCGGGTGCTGTCCATCACCCAAACCGATGGAGACAACTTGCAAGGCTATTTCAAGGACGTGATGGGCAGCACCACGGCCGACACGACCAAGGTGCAGCAGCGCTACACCGAGCTGGAGAAAAGCCCCGGTGGGCTGCGCATTCAGGAAGAGCTGGCCACCGTGCGCAAGTCGTACCTGGAAACGCGCGACAAGGCGCTGGCCATGAAAAAGGCGGGCGACGTGGCGCAGGCCAAGGACTTTGCCTTGAAGGAGTTTGCGCAGGTGGTAGACCGCTACAACGCCGTGGCCGACAAGATGGTGGCCTACCAAATTGAGCGTTCGGAAGCCCAGGCGGCTGAGGCCAGCGCGCTGATCCGCTCGTACCGCATGGCGGTGGTGGTGGCCGGTGTGGCGGGGCTGGCGTTGCTGGTGGTGCTGTCGTGGGTGCTGGTGGCGCGCATCCGCCAGTCGCTCAGCGAAGTCAGCGGCGTGGCGCGCCGTATCGGCGAGGGCGACTTGTCCCGCCCTGTGCAGGTGACTGGCCGGGGCGAGGTGGCCGAGATGATGCTGGCCATGCAGCAGATGCAGGCCTCGCTGGTGCGTATCGTGGGCGAGGTGCGCCTCAGCAGCGACAGCATTGCCACCGGCTCCAGCGAGATTGCGACGGGCAATGCTGACCTAAGCCAGCGCACCGAAGAACAGGCCAGCAACCTGGAAGAAACCGCCGCGTCGATGGAAGAGCTGACCAGTACCGTCAAGAACAATGCCGATACGGCACACAAGGCGGCCGCGTTGGCGGGCGAGGCCTCACGCGCGGCCGTGCAGGGGGGCGAAGTGGTGGGACAGGTGGTGAGCACCATGGAAGAAATCTCCGCTGCCTCGCGCAAGATCACCGACATCATTTCCGTGATCGATGGCATTGCCTTCCAGACCAACATCCTGGCGCTGAACGCTGCTGTGGAGGCTGCCCGCGCAGGCGAGCAGGGGCGGGGCTTTGCGGTGGTGGCCAGCGAGGTGCGCAGCCTGGCCCAACGCTCGGCCGACGCGGCCCGCGAGATCAAGACCCTGATCGGCGCAAGCGTCGAGAAAGTGGAAAACGGCACCCAGCTGGTGAGCGAGGCCGGGCGCAGCATGGAGGGCATCGTGGCCCAGGTGCAGCGCGTGAGCGACCTGATTGGCGAAATCTCCAGCGGCACGAGCGAGCAGACCACCGGCATCAGCCAGGTGGGCGAAGCCGTCACCCAGCCGGACCAGGTGACCCAGCAAAACGCAGCGCTGGTGGAACAAAGCGCCGCCGCTGCCGACAGCCTGCGCCACCAGGCGGCCAAGCTGGCCGAGGTGGTGAGTGTTATCCGTCTGGCGTCTTAGCCTGCCAGTTGTTGGCGCCAGCGACGTCCTGTTCACGGTGTCCGAAAGGATCGTGAACAGGCTGAAAGATCACACCGAGCGGCTGCGCGCCAGCGGAGGGTTCTTGGCAAAGTAGCGGGTAATGCCCCGCATCAGCGCATCGGCCAGCTGCTGCTGGTAGGCGCTGCTGCGCAGACGGGCTTCTTCTTCGGGGTTGCTGATGAAGGCAGTCTCTACCAGCACGCTGGGAATGTCGGGTGCCTTGAGCACAGCAAAGCCTGCTTGCTCCACACGGGGTTTGTGCAGCCGGCCGATATTGCCAATCTCGCCCAGCAGCACGGTGCCGAGCTTGAGGCTGTCGTTGATCTGCGCAGTGGTGCTCATGTCCAGCAGGGCGCGCTGCACATGGCGGTCTTTGCTCTGCACGTTCAGGCCACCCACCAGGTCGGCCTGGTTTTCCTTGTTGGCCAGCCAGCGCGCTGCCGTGCTGGATGCGCCGCTTTGGCTCAGCGCAAACACGCTGGCACCGCGCGCGGCGGGGGTGGTGAAGGCATCGGCGTGGATGCTGACGAACAGATCGGCCTGCACGCGCCGCGCTTTTTCCACCCGCGTGCCCAGGGGCACGAAGTAATCGCCGTCGCGGGTCAGAAACGCGCGCATGGGGTTGCCGCCCACGGTGGTGGCGTTGATGCGGTCGCGCAGCAGGTGGGCCACGCGCAGCACCACGTCTTTTTCGCGCGTGCCGGCGGGGCCAATGGCGCCGGGGTCTTCACCGCCGTGGCCGGGGTCCAGCGCCACGATGATGATGCGGTCGGTTTGTGTAGCTGTGGCCCGCCCGCCCGGGCGGTTGGCCGCCACGGGCGGAGCCGCCGGTATAGGCGCGGCCGGGGTGGGTGTGGCGCTGGGCCCGGGGCGGTCGGCGTGCTGGGCAATCAGGTCGCCCAGCGGGTCGGCTGGTTCGTTCGGCTTGGCGGGCGCAGCGGTTTTGTCCGCAGGGCGGGGCGGGGCAGACGCCGTGGCAGCAGCCGCTGGCGCGGTGGTGTCCCGCAGGCGCTCGGCAATCAGGGCTTCGAGCGGGTCTACGGGCTCTGCCGGGTACAGGTCGAACACCAGGCGGTGCTGGTAGGCCGCGATGGGCGGCAGGGTGAACACCTGGGGCTGTGCGGCCTGCTTCAAATCGACCACCAGTCGCACCACGCCAGGGGCGTTTTGCCCCACGCGGATGCCGGCAATGTTCGGATCGTCGGGCTTGACCTTGGCGACCAGTTCGCGCAGTTCGGGGCTGAGGTCAATGCCTTCAATGTCCACCGCCAGCCTGGGTGGGGTGGTCACGAAAAACTGCTTGGCCACCAGCTTGGTGTCCGACTCGATGGTGACGCGCGAATATTCGGGCGCTGGCCACACCCGCACGGCCAGGATGCTGGCGCCGCGCGCAATCTGCTGCGTGCCCAGCAGCAGCACCAAACTGCCGGCCTGCAAGAGGCTGCGCCGGCTGGGCGCGCGCGGTGGGTGGGCGGGGTGTGCGTCAGCGGTCATGCGCTCAATCCTTGGAGCAGGCTGCGGCCGGTGGCGGTGCCTGCACGCAGGGTGACTTGCCTTTCGGTTTCGTTCATTGCTTCAATGTGTATAGCAAGGTCCGCAGGCGGGGTAAGCGCTGCAGCCTTTTCGGGCCATTCTGCCAGCTTGAGGCCGGGGCTGGCAAAGATGTCCCGAAAGCCCGCGTCTTCCCACTCGCGCGGGTCGTCAAAGCGGTAGAAGTCGAAGTGCCAGATGGCCAGCTGTGCAGTTTCGTGCGGCTCCACCACGGCGTAGGTGGGGCTCTTGATGCGGCCTTGCACACCCAGCGCGCGCAGCAGGTGGCGCACCAGCGTGGTTTTGCCCGCGCCCAGGTCACCGTGCAGGGTGATGAACGCGTTGGCCAGCGCAGGCTGTGCAGCCAGCCGCTGGGCCCAGGCGGCGGTGTCGTCCTCGCTGCGCCAGGTGGTGGTGGCCTGGGCTGTGCCGGGGCTTTCTACAATCTGGCCGGTATGTGGTGCAACAGTCAACTCGTTCCTCAAATTCAGGAGTGGGCCCGCGAGCTGGGATTCTCCCAAATCGGCGTGGCCGGGGTGGATTTGTCTGCGTCAGAGCCGGGATTGATGCAGTGGCTGGCGCAAGGGTTCCATGGTGACATGCATTACATGGCCGCCCACGGCCTGAAGCGCGCCCGCCCGGCCGAGCTGGTGCCGGGCACCGTGAGCGTGATCACCGCGCGCATGGACTACCTGCCCCGCGACCGGGACAGCGCCCCCGCTGTGGCCCAGGCGGGCGGCTGGCAGGCCATGGAGCTGCAGCGCCTGCAGCGCCCCGCCGAGGGCATCGTCTCGATGTACGCAAGGGGGCGCGATTATCACAAGGTATTGCGCGCCCGCCTGCAAAAACTCAGCGACCGCATAGCAGAAGCGGTGGGGCCTTTTGGCCACCGGGTGTTCACCGATTCAGCCCCCGTGCTGGAGGCCGAGTTGGCCGCCCGCAGCGGCCAGGGCTGGCGCGGCAAGCACACGCTGGTGCTCAACCGCGAGGCGGGCTCCACCTTCTTTTTGGGCGAGATCTACGTGGACATGGCCCTGCCGGCCACCGAGCCCGTCACCGCCCACTGCGGCAGTTGCAGCGCCTGCATCGACGCTTGCCCCACGCTGGCCATCGTGGCGCCCCACCGAGTGGATGCGCGGCGTTGCATCTCTTACCTCACCATCGAATACGCAGGCCCCATTCCTCTGGAGTTGCGGCCCCTGATGGGCAACCGCATCTATGGCTGCGACGACTGCCAGCTGGTGTGCCCCTGGAACAAGTTTGCCCAGGTCAGCCGCCTGCCGGATTTTGATGAGCGCAAGGGCTTGTCGGGCCAGCAGCTGGTGCACCTGTTTGCGTGGGACGAGCCCACCTTTTTGCGCATGACCGAGGGCGGCCCCATTCGCCGCATCGGCCACGAGCGCTGGCTGCGCAACGTGGCCGTGGCGCTGGGCAACGCACTGCGGCAGGCTGACAGTGCGGAGCTGCGCAGCGCCCTGCAGTCACGCGCGCAAGACCCGAGCGAGCTGGTGCGCGAGCATGTAGCCTGGGCGCTGGCGGTTTGAGGTGAAATTGGGCTCTGACGCTTGATGGATAAGCGCTAGTAGCTATTTTTTTGATAGCAATCCGGTGCTTTGCAGCGTCTGCACCAGCCCATCGGTAAAACGCGCGTAGCCGGCTGCATTGGCATGCACGCTGTCGGCGCGCAAGCGGGCGTCTGCCAGCACGGTAGACCAGCCATCGGCATGCAGTGGAATCTTCAGCGCCTTGGCTGTCTCTGCGTACACATCGTGGTCGCTCAGGTGCCCTGCCGCTGCCATGAGCGATAGGCCGGGCACAGCCACCAGCAGCACCTGCGCGCCGCTGGCACGCGCCTGCTCGCCAATGCGGCGAAGGTGGGTGCGCGTGGTTTCGAGCGGCAGGCGCCGCAAAAAGTCATTGCCGCCGATGCTCACGATCACTAGCGCGGGCCGGTGCTCTTGCAGCAGGGCGGGCAGCCGTTCCAGCGCCTGGGCCGAGGTGTTGCCAGAAACGCCTGCGTTGATCACATTCCAGCCGGTGCGGGCTGCCAGCAGGGTGGGGTAGGCGGTGTCGGCCGATGCCCCCACGCCAGAAGTCAGCGAATCGCCCAGCGCCAGCACGGTGGCACCCGCTGGCACAGGCTGGGTGGCAGGCCTTCGGCTGCAGCCGGGCAGCCCTGCGCCCGCTGCAAGTAGCACCAGGGCTCCCAGCAAGGCGCGTCGGTCGATGGTGGGTTTCATCGCAAAAATCCCAGTGCGAATGGCAGGCTGGCCACCCCCAGCACGGTAGACAGCGTGACGAGCCCGGCCACATAGGGCCCGTTGTAGCCCATGCGCGCCGCCAGCACGTAGCAGGTAGACGCCGTGGGCAGGGCCGAGAAGGCCAGCAGCACCGTGGTTTGCACGGCGTCGAGCTGGAACCAATGCGCCATGCCCCAGGCAATCAGCGGTTGAATCAGGTGGCGAATGGACAGAACCGACACCGTGAGCAGGCGGCTGCGGCCCAGTAGCCCAAACTGCATGCCCGCGCCCGCCGCCATCAGCCCCAGGGCCAGCGATGATGCGCTGATGCGGCTCACCGTAGGCTCCATCCAGCCCGGAATGCGAAAGCCCAGCAGGTTGGCCACCAGGCCCGACGCCGTGGCGATGATGAGCGGATTGCGCAGCAGCTCGCGCACAAAGCCCTGGCCGCCGTGGCGTGCCATGGGCCACACGGCGGCCACGTTGAACAGCGGCACGCACACACCAATCAGCACCGCAATCATCAGCAAGCCTTGCGCGCCTGCCAGGCGCTCGGCAATCGCCAGGCCGATGAACGAATTGAAGCGGAACGCCACCTGTGCGCTGGCGGCATGGTCGCGGCGCTCCAGGTGCGAGCCCAGCCAGGGCCAGTAGGGCAGCGAATACGCCAGCGCAATGCCCGCCACGCCCGAGAGCAGCCCCGCCGCCATCAGGCTGGACGCAGCGCCCACGTCAATCGGGCTTTTGACGATGGACTGGAACAGCAACACCGGAAACAGCAAGTAATACACCAGGCTCTCGACGGGTTGCCAGATCGATCGGTTCAGGGGGGTGTACCGGCACAGCAGGTAACCGAACAGGATGAGAGAGAAATCTGGAAGCAGGAGCTGGGCGTAATTCACGTTTCGAGAATACCTGAAGCGCCTGCCCCGGGTGGGCTGGCAGGCTATCAGCCGGCTGCTGCATCGGGCACCTCGCACCGGCGCGTATGCCCCGGGTATCTGTGCGAAATCCCTAAGACCCGCCGGAAAAACATTCGCATAACATTGCAGACGTACGAAAACCCCAAAAGGAGAAATCGATGGACCGTCGCCACTGGATCGCGCTGGTACTGGCCACTGCTGCAGGATCTGCAGCCGCACAAGCCTACCCGAACAAAATCATCAAGCTGCAGGTGCCCTTTGCACCTGGCGGCACCACCGACATCATTGCCCGCGTGATCGCCGACCCACTGGGCAAGGCCCTGGGCCAGAGCGTCATCGTGGAAAACAAAGCGGGTGGCGGTGGCATCGTGGGCGCCAATGAAACGGCCAAGTCGGCCCCGGACGGCTACACGCTGGGCATTGCCACGGTCTCCACCACGGCCGCCAACCCGGCCATCAACCCCAAGACGCCCTACAACCCGCTGACGGACTTCACGCCCATCATCAACATCGCGGCCACGCCCAACATCATTGCGGTGCACCCCAGCTTTCCGGCCAAGGACTACAAGGGCTTCATTGCCGAACTGAAGAAGTCCGCAGGCAAGTACTCGTACTCGTCTTCGGGCACCGGCGGCATCGGCCACCTGCAGATGGAGCTCTACAAGAGCTTGACCGGTACGTTTGTGACGCACATCCCCTACCGAGGTGCAGGCCCCGCCCTGAATGACACGGTGGCGGGCCAGGTGCCCATGATTTTTGACAACCTGCCCTCGGCGCTGCCCTTCATCAAGGAAAACCGCCTGGTGCCCATCGTGGTGGCCGCACCCCAGCGCGTGGCCGCTCTGCCCAATGTGCCTACGTTCAAGGAAGTGGGGCTGGAGCCTGTGAACCGCATGGCCTACTACGGCATCGTGGGGCCCAAAGGCCTGCCCAAGGACGTGGTGGACAAGGTCAATGCCGCCGTGCGCAAGGCGCTGGAAGATCCGGCCGTGAAAAAGCGCATCGAGGATACCGGCTCCATCGTGGTGGGCAACACGCCCGAGCAGTTTGCCGAACAGATCAAGGCCGAGTTCAGCGTCTACAAAGACGTGGTGGCCAAGCAAAAGCTCACGCTCGACTAAGCACTGCACTGAAGCAAAGCCGCGCGGGCCTGATCTGCGCGGCTTTTTTCATGGCGCGTGCTGTGGGCGTGCTATCGTTTTTGGATGCTTGAAGACAGCCTGCGCGCGATCGATACCTTTGTGGATGCCCTGTGGCTGGAAGACGGCCTCTCGCGCAACACCCTGGCAGCATACCGCCGTGACCTCACGCTCTACGCCCAGTGGCTGGCACAGCAGCAGCCCCCGTTGGCACTGGACGCCACAGCCGAAATGCACCTGAGCGGCTACTTTGCCGCCCGCCATGCGCAAACGCGGGCCACCTCGGCCAACCGGCGCCTGACGGTGCTGCGCAGGTACTTTCACTGGGCCTTGCGCGAACGCCGCATCACCCAGGACCCGACCCTGCGCCTGCAGGCTGCACGCCAGCCCCTGCGGGTGCCCAAAACCCTGTCGCAGGCCCATGTGGAGGCCTTGCTTAGCGCCCCTGACCTGGGCAACCCCCTGGGCCTGCGCGACCGCACCATGCTGGAGCTGATGTATGCCAGCGGCCTGCGCGTGACGGAACTGGTCACGCTCAAGACCTTTCAGGTGGGGCTCAATGAAGGCGTGCTGCGCGTGATGGGCAAAGGCAACAAGGAGCGGCTGGTGCCTTTTGGCGAAGAAGCGCGCAGCTGGCTGCAGCGCTACCTGCAAGAGGCGCGCGGCGCCATCCTGGCCGGGCAGCAGACGGATGACCTGTTCGTGACCCACCGCGGCGAGGGCATGACGCGCGTGATGTTCTGGGTCATTGTGAAAAAGTGGGCGCAGGTGGCGGGCATCACTGTGCCCCTATCGCCCCACACACTGCGCCACGCCTTTGCCACCCACTTGCTCAACCACGGGGCGGATTTGCGCGTGGTGCAACTGTTGCTGGGGCATGCCGATATTTCAACCACCACCATCTACACCCACGTGGCGCGGGAGCGGCTCAAGGCGCTGCATGCGCAGCACCATCCACGCGGCTGAGTCCTGCGTTGGGATGGGGGCCGTGTTGCACCCCGCAAGCAAAAGGGCTCCGTTGCTCGGAGCCCTTTTTGATTTGTTGGGGGAGATGCTCGGTCAGTCTGCGTTCAAGTCTTCGGCCCAGGCCAGCGCCTGCAAGTGGGCCCAGTTGACCTGGCGGTTGGACAGATGAAGTTCGTCGGCCATGCGGGCAAACGTCACGTCATCGCCAGATTCACAGGCTTTGGTCAACTCCAGGAAGGGCGCGAACACGCCGGTGCCGTGCAGCAGGGCATCTGTCACCGGCTGGGGCAGGGCCACGGATTCAAGGGCCTTTTCCAGCGGCACGTTCAGCATGGTGTCGAGCAGCGAGAACACCCCCACCACGAAGGCGTTGTCGCATTCCTCCGGGGGCAGCAATTCAGCCGCCAGCAGCTCCATCAGGCGCCCGCGCACCACGGCAGTCTGTCCCACGGCAGGAGGGGCCCCGTCGCGCGAGGTGGTCATGAGCAGCGCCGCCCAGCGGAACAACTTCTTGAGGCCCAGGATCATCACCGCGTGGCGGAAGGAAGTCACTTCGCACGACAGGCCAAACCCCGACGAGTTGATGAAGCGCAGCAGATTGAAAGACAGGGTGGGGTCTTTCTTGAGCAGGTCTTCGATCTCGCTGGTGTCCGCCTGTTTGCGCACCAGGTTGATGAGCTGAATGATGGTGGCTTGCGAAGGGCGGATGGTGGTGGCTTTGACCAGGGAGGGCTTGGCAAACCAGAAGCCCTGGAACAGTTTCACGCCCAGGTTCGACATCATCTGGAACTGCTCGGCGGTTTCCACCTTTTCAGCCACTAACGTGGCTTTGGCGTATTGGCTCGCAAACTTCACCAGCGGGCCTGCCAGCTCGGGCTTGAAGGTCTGCAAGTCCAGCTTGATGAAGGAGGCCAGAGACATCCAGCTGGCGTAGGGCTTGCGCAAGGCGTTTTGGTTCAGCGCCAGGCGAAAACCGCGTTCGCGCAGAGCCTGCAGCACGGGCACGCGCTGGTCGATTTCTTCCTGCGTTGCGCTGTCGGGCAGTGGGGGCACTTCCAGTACCACCTTTTCGGGGTGGATCAGTTCCAGGTGGCCACCCGCCAAGCTCTCGTGCGTGCAGTTGATGAACACCGTTTTCTTGCCCACCAGGGCTTCGGTGCCCGCATAGGACAAGGCGTTGAATAGCAGCGCAGCATCGCTGGCGGCGGTGTGGGCATCCGATGCGGTGGAACGGTCGAACAACTCGTAACCGTAGACCGCACGGTTGTGGTCCACGATCGCCTGGCGTGCAATGACGGCCATGTTGCTCGCGTCCACATCTTCCTGCGGGACAGCGGTATCGGCGGGCGGGATGTTTTGTTCGGTGGTGCTCGACATGGTGCGGCTAGAAATGAATTGAGCGGAACGCTTCGTCACATTCTAGGCGCTGTATTGACGGGGACGTGCAATGCCTGAGCACATGGGGGCAACCCTCCGGTGGTCGGTATCCGCCCCGCCGTGCGTTGCCGCCAGCGGCGCCATGCAAGCGGGCCTCTGGGCAGTTCACTCGGTCATCTGGTCTGCCCAGGCCAGGGCTTGCAGGTGGGCCATGTTGATCTGCTGGCTGCTCAGGTGCAGGGTCCCCGCAGCCTTGTGGAAAACGGCGTCGTCGCTCGATTCGCAGGCTTCAGCCAGCGTGAGCAAGTCGCCCAGCACGCCTTCGCGGCGCAGCAGGGCGGCGGCCACGGCGTCGGGCACGGTCAGCAGCTTGAGGGCCGATTCCATCGGAATGGACAGCATCACATCCAGCAACGAGAAGATGCCCACCACGAAGGCCTGGTCGGCTTCTTCCGGGGGCATGCTCTCCAGCGCCAGCAATTCCATCAACCGGCCGCGCACCACGGCGGTCTGGCCCACCGAGGACGGCGCAGCGCCTGTGCGTGCTGCCGTGAGCAGCAGGGCCGCCCAGCGGAACAGCTTTTTCAGGCCCAGCAGCATCACGGCCTGGCGGAAGGACGTGATCTCCCGGTTCAGCCCAAACCCGGCCGAGTTGATGAGGCGCATGAGGTTGAACGCCAGGCCGGCATCTTTCTTCAGCACCTCTTCAATATCGTCGGTGCTGGCTTGCTTGCGCACCAGGTTGATGAGGTGGACGATGCTGGCCTGTGCAGGCGAGAGCAGCTTGGTCTCTACCAGCGAGGGGCGCGCGAACCAGTAGCCCTGGAACAGTTGCACCCCTTGGCTGGAAACCATGTCGTATTGCTGGGCCGTCTCAACCTTCTCGGCAATCAACTCCGCCAGGCTGTTGCGTGCGGCGTAGCGGATCAGCACGGCCAGTTGGTCAGGGGCCAGCACCGACAGATCCAGCTTGATGTAGTCGGCCAGGGGCAACCAGGCGGCGTAAGCGGATTCGAGCACGGTGTGGTTGAAGGCGAGGTGAAAGCCACGATCACGCAAGCCCATGAGGATGGGCAGGCGCGTTTCCACCTCCTGCGCAGCTGCGTGGCCCAGCGGCGGAATCTCCAGCACCACCTTGTCCGGGTCCAGCAGCTCCAGGTGCCCGCCCGAGAGGCTTTCGTGGGTGCAGTTCACAAAAATCAGCTTCTTGCCAACCAGCTCTTCAGTGCCCGCATGCGACAGCGCTGTGAACACCAGAATCACATCGGTGGCGGCGGTGTGCCCGATGCCGGTGCGCGAACGGTTGAACAGCTCATAGCCAATCACTGCCTGCTGCGCATTGACGATGGCTTGGCGCGCGATCATGGCCACAGTGGCTTGCCCCGATGTGTTGCTTGCAGGATAGGCCGCTGCATTGGCGGGTGTAGTGGACATGGCTGGCTACTCACGTGTGAACAATTCAAAAGATGCAAAAACAACCAACTCATTTTAGGGAGCGCCCAATTCCCGGGCGTTTCGCTCAGCCCTGCTGCAGCCATTGAAGTTCCGTTTCGGTGAAACCAGCGCGGCGGCGGGCTTCGTCGTTGAACGGCGGTTTGAGGCGCGGGGCTTCGTATTGCCGCACCAGGACGGCGTAGTGCGTTTCCGGGCTCAGCCCCTCGCGCTCGCACAGCCAGCGGTACCAGTGGTTGCCGATGGCCACGTGGCCCACCTCGTCGTGCAGGATGGTATCGAGGATGGTGGCGGCGTCCAATGCATCGGGCGTACCCACCTGCCGAAGCTTGCGCTGAATCAAGGGCGTGGCGTCCAGCCCGCGGGCTTCCATGGTGCGCGGCACCAGGGCCATGCGCGCCACAATGTCGTGCTGCGTCTTCTCGCACATGGTCCACAGGCCCTGGTGCGCGGGGAAATCGCCGTAGTCGTAGCCGTGGGCGCGCAGGTGGCTGCGCAGCATCTCGAAGTGCGTGGCCTCTTCGGCGGCGACGCGCAACCAGTCGTGGTAGTAAGCGGTTGGCATGCCGTCAAAGCGCCAGACGGCATCAAGCGCCAGGTTGATGGCGTTGAATTCGATGTGGGCAATGGCATGCACCAGAACGGCACGCCCTTCGGGGGTGGCGGGTGAGCGCCGGGCCATCTCGGTGTGGCGCAGCAGCAGGGGACGCTCGGGGTGCCCCGGCAGGGTGCCGATCTCAGCCGGGCTGGGGGTGAATTTCTCTGCTATCGAATATGTAGCTAGTTGCGCTTGCAGGGCAAGCGCTGCAGCCGATTTTTGATCAGGGTCGGCAAGTTGCAAAACCTGCAATGCACATTGGCGAAGCTCCATCCGTACAATTCTAGGCCCTGCTGCTGAGCGCACTGCACACGCTTTGTAACCAATTGGCAGCCCCTTTGTCTTCTCACTGGAGTGTGTTGCATGGCTTTGTATGAACTGGATGGTGTGGCGCCGCTGGTGCCGGGTTCCGCATGGGTGGCAGACAGTGCCCAGGTCATGGGCGAGGTGCATCTGGGTGAAGACGCCAGCGTGTGGTTCGGTGCCGTGGTGCGGGGTGACACGGCACGCATCAGCATTGGCGCGGGCACCAACATCCAGGACGCCAGCGTGTTGCACGCCGATTTTGGCCAGCCGCTGGTGGTGGGCGAGCGCGTCACCGTGGGGCACCAGGTCATGCTGCATGGCTGCACCATTGGAGATGAATCGCTGATCGGCATTGGCGCCGTGGTGCTCAATGGAGCGAAGATTGGCAAGAACTGCCTGGTGGGCGCAGGTGCACTGGTCACCGAAGGCAAGGAATTTCCCGATGGATCGATGATCATCGGCGCCCCCGCCAAGGCCGTGCGTGAATTGACGCCCGAGCAGATCGAGGGGCTGCGCCAAAGCGCGCTGCACTACATCGAGAACGCCCGCCGCTTCAAGCAGGGCCTGCGCCGCATCGATTGAGATCTTCGCGCCTTCTATTTTTGTTTTTCTGGAATCCCCGAGTGTCTGAACTCCACAAGTTTTTGTTTGAAGGCCTGCCCGTGCGCGGCATGATCGTGCGGCTGACCGATGCTTGGACCGAGGTCCTGCAGCGCCGCAACAGCAATTCGGCCACCGGCGCCTATCCCGCACCCGTGCAGGAGTTGTTGGGCGAGATGGCTGCGGCTGGTGTGCTGATGCAGTCCAACATCAAGTTCAACGGCGCGCTGGTGCTGCAGGTGTTCGGGGATGGCCCGGTGAAGGTGGCGGTGGCGGAGGTGCAGTCGGACCTCAGCCTGCGCGCTACCGCCACCATCAACGGCGACATCGCTGCCGATGCCCGGCTGAGCCAGATGGTCAATGTGGGCGGCGGCGGGCGTTGCGCCATCACGCTGGACCCCAAGGATCGCCTGCCAGGCCAGCAACCCTACCAGGGCGTGGTGCCGCTGCACGGCGACCATAACGAAAAACTCGAACGCCTGTCGGATGTGCTGCAGCACTACATGCTGCAGTCGGAGCAGCTGGACACCGTGCTGGTGCTGGCGGCCAACAGCGAGGTGGCTGCGGGCTTGCTGATCCAGCGCATGCCTATGAAGGGCGAGGGCAATCTGGCCCAGGGGCTATCGCACCGCGAGAACGAAGACCAGATTGGTCACAACGAAGACTACAACCGCATCGCTCATCTGGCTTCCAGCCTGACCCGTGACGAGTTGCTGACCCTGGATGTAGACACCATCCTGCGGCGCTTGTTCTGGGAAGAAAAGCTGCTGCGCTTCGAGCCCTTGGAGGGCGAGCGCGGTCCGCGCTTTGCCTGCACCTGCAGCCGCGAACGCGTGGCCAACATGCTGCGCGGCCTGGGCGCTCAAGAGGCTGAAAGCATTCTGGCTGAGCGCAGCGAGATCGAGGTGGGTTGCGAGTTCTGTGGCCAGCAATACCGCTTCGATGCGGTGGATGCGGCGCAGCTCTTCCTGCAATCTGCTGCCGCCCAACCGCCTGCGCCATCGGGCGTTCAATAAGCCCGCGCCGCTTGCCCCAGGCCGATGGGGCGGGTGTGGTGTGCCGCCCCAAGGTGCTGATCAGAGCCCTCCCAGAGGGTGACGATTGTTGACAGATAGTTTGACGGACCTCTCCTAAGATTCTTCCCAGAAGGAAGGGTTTGCATGGATTTTTTCCGTCGATTTTTGGGAGTGTCGGCATCCAACGCAGGGGCTCAGGCTGGCCCTGCTGGCGAGGCCATCGCCCTGGCTTCGCCGCCAGAGGATTCCGTGCCTGCCGAGCTGGATGTGGATGCCGCCATCAACGCGCACGAACGCTGGAAAGCCCGCTTGATGGACTACCTGGAAGGGCGCCTGCCAGTGGGGCTGGACCCTGACGTGATCCGCCGGGATGACTACAGTGCCTTGGGGCGCTGGTTGCATGGGGTGGGCGCCGACGTGTTGGGCCCCCACCCTGCCTACCCTTTGCTGATGGCACGGCACCGCTACTTTCACGAACAGGCTGCCGAGATGGTGCAATGGGCCCAACAGGGGGAGTGGGACCATGTGGTCGCCATTCTCAACGGCCGCTACCGGTTTGCTTCGAACCAGATCGTGCTTTTGCTCAAGTCCATCCGGCAGGGTGTGAGGCAGGAAGCCTGAGGAGCGTTTCGGCCGCAGCCCAAGGCTGCGGTGTTTTCGTCACCGCGTGGCAGCCAGCCGCAGTGATGTGAACAGGCGGTGCTCGCAAATCGGGTCACTGCATTTCTCGCAGCCCCAGGAGCGCATTTTCAGACGCCCCTGGTCATCGTCCTCATCTCGCCGCCCATCTGCACTACCAACGGGCGCTCGTGTGATGCTCACTGCGGTAGATGGGGACGAGGCTTGCAGCGCCTGGGCTGCGGCCAGCGCGGTGGTCAGGCGGCGGGCGGTGCTGCCGTACACCACCCGATAAGGTATCCCGCTGGCCTGGAGCTGGCGGCGCAGTTCGGCGTCGCGATGCTCGCGGTTTTCCTGTTCATCAGGGGGGCAAGGCCAGTCGAGTCCCGTCAATAAAGTGATGGGAGTGAGCGGGGGCAAGGAAGCCTCTGGTGAAGCCGGGAGCGCGCTGTCAGCACTGGGAAGGGCTTGCATCAGAGGATGCAGCTGAGCCGTGTGCACGCCCAGCTCGGCAGTCAGCGCTGCCAGAAGTTCATGCACTCCGCTGTGCGGTGCGCCCACGAGGTAAATAGCCATGGGCGTCAGAGGCTAAGGGGAGTCGTGGAGGGGGTGTGGCTGGTGCAGCGCAGTTCAACGCGGGGTGAACTGCACGTACACCTCGCCTTGCTTGACCATGCCCAGCTCGCTGCGGGCTTTTTCTTCCACCATGTCCAGACCCTCTTTCAGGTCATGCACTTCCGAGGCCAGCCGTTCATTGGCCTGGCGCACCTGCGCGTTGGCTGCTTTTTGCGCCTCGATTTTTTGCTGCATGGCAGCCACCTGCGGCAGACTGCCGCGCCCCAGCCACAACTGCGCATGCAGTGCGACCAGCAGCGCCAGCAGGACAACAGGAACCAATCGGATGCCCATGGGGTGGCCTCAGAGAAGGAGGTCAAGCACAGGGCCGCGCCGCACTTGCGCAGCGGCGCATGCCCTGCAGTACATCAACGCAGGTTGTAGAAGGCTTCGCGGCCGGGGTAGTGGGCAACGTCACCCAGGTCTTCTTCAATGCGCAGCAACTGGTTGTACTTGGCGATGCGGTCCGAGCGCGACAGCGAGCCGGTCTTGATCTGGCCAGCATTGGTGCCCACGGCGATGTCGGCAATGGTGCTGTCTTCGGTTTCGCCCGAGCGGTGCGAGATCACGGCAGTGTAGCCAGCGCGCTTGGCCATTTCGATGGCGGCAAACGTTTCGGTCAGCGTGCCGATCTGGTTGATCTTGATGAGGATCGAGTTGGCGATGCGCTTGTCGATGCCTTCCTTCAGGATCTTGGTGTTGGTCACGAACAGGTCGTCGCCCACCAGCTGCACGTTCTTGCCCAGGCGTTCGGTCAGGATCTTCCAGCCGTCCCAGTCACCTTCGTGCATGCCATCTTCGATGCTGATGATGGGGTACTTGTCGCACCAAGATGCCAGCATGTCCGTCCACTGCTGGGCGGTGAGCTTGAGGCCGCCTTCGCCTTCGAGCACGTAGTGCCCGTCTTTGTAGAACTCGCTGGCAGCGCAGTCCAGGCCCAGGGCGATCTGGTCGCCAGCGGTGTAGCCTGCGGCTTCGATGGCTTGCAGGATCAGCTGGATGGCTGCTTCGTGGCTTTCCACGCTGGGGGCAAAGCCGCCTTCGTCGCCCACGGCAGTGCTGATGCCCTTGTCGTGCAGGATCTTCTTCAAGGCGTGGAACACTTCGGCGCCCCAGCGCAGGGCTTCGCGGAAGGTGGGGGCGCCCACGGGGATGATCATGAACTCTTGCAAGTCCAGGCTGTTGTTGGCGTGCGCGCCGCCGTTGATGACGTTCATCATGGGCACAGGCAATTGCATGCTGCCCATGCCGCCCAGGTATCGGTACAGGGGCAGGCCGGATTCTTCGGCGGCAGCGCGGGCCACGGCCATCGACACGGCCAGCATGGCGTTGGCGCCCAGGCGGCTCTTGTTCTCGGTGCCGTCCAGGTCGATCAGGGTCTGGTCCAGGAAGGCTTGCTCGGAAGCATCCAGGCCCAGCACGGCTTCGCTGATTTCGGTGTTGATGTGTTCCACGGCCTTGAGCACGCCCTTGCCCAGGTAACGGCTCTTGTCGCCATCGCGCAGCTCAATGGCTTCGCGGCTGCCAGTGGAGGCACCCGAGGGCACGGCTGCGCGGCCCATCACGCCCGATTCGAGCAGCACGTCGCATTCGACGGTGGGGTTGCCGCGGCTGTCCAGCACTTCGCGGCCTACGATGTCAACGATGGCACTCATGGTTTTTCCTTTTACAGAAGTTTCAAGTCAAATCGGGTGCTAGCGCTTATTTGGAAAGCGCTATAAGCTATCAAAATCAGAGCATCAAAGGCCTTCGACGCAGACCAGTCGCATGATGGCCGCGCCTTCGCGGGCGGCGCGGGCTTTGCCGTATTCGGGCGAGTGGTAGAAGGCCTTGGCCGCCTCGAAGCTCGGGAACTTGGCAATCACCACGCGCTCTGGGGTCCAATCCCCTTCCATCACTTCCACTGCACCGCCGCGAACGCAAATTTCAGCGTTGTGGGCCTGGAAGGCCGCAGTGGACCATTTTTTGTATTCCTCGTACTGGGCAGGGTTCGTCACGCGGACGTTGGCAATGAGGTAGCCGCTGGGCATGTGGTCAGGCTCCAAAGTTGTTTTCGAGGAATCCGTTTTTCTTGGTCACGTCGTCGAGGGCCACCAAGGTTTCCAGCAGCGCCTTCATGTGCTTGAGCGGCACGGCGTTGGGGCCGTCGGACCAGGCCTCGGCGGGCTTGGGGTGGGTTTCCATGAACAACCCTGCCACGCCCACGGCCACACCGGCGCGGGCCAGCACGGGCACCATGTCGCGGGCGCCGCCGCTCACGGCACCCAGGCCGCCGGGCTTTTGCACCGAGTGGGTCACGTCAAACACCACGGGCGCGCCAGACTTGCGCATCTCTGCCAAGCTGGTCATGTCGGCCACAAGGTTGTTGTAGCCAAAGCTCACTCCGCGTTCGCAGGCCAGGAAGCGGTCTTCCGACAGGCCGGCTTCGTTCGCGGCAGCGCGGGCCTTGTCGATGACGTTCTTCATGTCCCAGGGGGCCAGGAACTGCCCCTTCTTGATGTTGACCGGCTTGCCCGACTGGGCCACGGCGCGGATGAAGTCCGTCTGGCGGCACAGGAAGGCGGGTGTTTGCAGCACATCGACCACGCTGGCCACGGGGGCGACCTGCGATTCGTCGTGTACGTCGGTCAGGATGGGCAGATGCAACTGGCGGCGCACTTCGTCCAGGATCTTCAGGCCCGCGTCCAGCCCCACGCCGCGCTGGCTGGTGCCAGAGGAGCGGTTGGCCTTGTCGAACGAGCCTTTGTAGATCAGCGGAATGCCCAGGGCGGTACAGACTTCCTTGAGCTGGCCTGCCACGTCCAAAGACATCTGCAGGCTTTCAATGGAGCATGTGCCCGCGATGAGGAAGAACCGGTGGTTCAGGCCGACGTCGAATCCGCACAGTTGCATGGCCGTTTCCTTCAGGCTTTTTTCGCCGCTTGCTGGTGTTCCACCGCCGCCTTGATGAAGGCGTTGAACAGCGGGTGGCCGTCCCAGGGGGTGGACTTGAACTCGGGGTGGAATTGCACGCCGATGTACCAGGGGTGCACGGTGGTGGGCAGTTCCACGATTTCGGTGAGCTGCTCGCGCTGCGTCAGGGCCGAAATCACCAGGCCCGCCTTGCGCAACTGGTCCAGGTAGTTCACATTGGCTTCGTAGCGGTGGCGGTGGCGTTCGGTCACCACGTCGCCATAGATGCGATGGGCCAGGGTGCCGGCCTGCACGTCAGACGATTGCGCGCCCAGACGCATCGTGCCGCCCAGGTCAGAGTTCGCATCGCGCGTCTTGATGGTGCCGTCGGCATCCTTCCACTCGGTGATCAGTGCGATCACAGGGTGCTTGGCCTGAGGGTCGAATTCGGTGGAATTGGCTCCTTCCAGCCCCGCGACGTGGCGGGCGTATTCGATGGTGGCCACCTGCATGCCCAGGCAGATGCCCAGGTAAGGCACCTTGTGCTCGCGGGCAAACTGGGCTGTGCTGATCTTGCCTTCCACGCCGCGGCTGCCGAAGCCGCCGGGCACCAAGATGGCGTCGTACTTGGCCAGCTTGCCAGCGGCGTTGGCGCTGTCGATGGTTTCGGAATCCAGGTGCTCGATCTTCACGCGCACATGGTTCTTCATGCCGGCGTGGCGCAGCGCCTCATTGACGGACTTGTAGCTGTCCGACAGGTCCACATACTTGCCCACCATGGCGATGGTGACTTCGCCTTGGGGGTGCTCGGTTTCGTGCACCAGTTCATCCCAGCGCTTGAGGCTGGTAGGGGGCGTGTTCAGGCGCAGCTTGTCGCAGATCAGGCCGTCCAGGCCTTGCTCGTGCAGCATGCGGGGCACCTTGTAGATGGTGTCCACGTCCCACATGCTGATCACGCCCCATTCGGGCACGTTGGTGAACAGCGAGATTTTTTCACGCTCTTCTTCGGGCACCTGCTTTTGCGCACGGCACAGCAGCGCATCGGGCTGGATGCCGATCTTGCGCAGCTCTTGCACGGTGTGCTGGGTGGGCTTGGTCTTGAGCTCGCCGGCCGTGGCAATCCAGGGCAGGTAAGTCAGGTGCACGAAGGCCGAGTTGTTCGGGCCGAGCTTGAGGCTCAACTGGCGCACGGCTTCCAGGAACGGCAGCGACTCGATATCGCCCACGGTGCCGCCCACTTCGCAGATGGCCACGTCCACCGCGTCGTCGGTGCCAATGCCCGCGCCGCGCTTGATGTATTCCTGGATTTCGTTGGTGACGTGCGGGATGACCTGCACGGTCTTGCCCAGGTAGTCGCCACGGCGCTCTTTTTCGAGCACGGACTGGTAGATTTTGCCCGTGGTGAAGTTGTTGGACTTCTTCATGCGCGTTTCAATGAAACGCTCGTAGTGGCCCAAGTCCAGGTCGGTTTCTGCGCCGTCATCGGTCACGAAAACTTCGCCGTGCTGGAAGGGCGACATCGTGCCGGGGTCTACGTTGATGTAGGGGTCGAGCTTGATGAGGGTGACTTTGAGTCCCCGCGATTCGAGGATCGCGGCAAGGGAGGCTGAGGCGATTCCCTTACCGAGGGAAGACACCACACCGCCGGTGACGAAGACAAATTTGGTCATGTCGTTTTATGGTGGTGGGAAATTGGGATTATAGATGGGCGCTACCTTCGCGCTCTTGCGGGCCTGTGCATAGCCCGCGCTGGGGTCTGCTAAATTCGCGCCCATGAATGAGCTTGCTGGCAAACACATTGTTCTGGGTCTGAGTGGAGGCGTGGCTTGCTACAAGGCAGCCGATTTTTGCCGCCAGCTCATCAAGGCGGGGGCTACCGTGCAGGTCGTGATGACCGAGGCCGCCGAGCAGTTCATCACACCCGTCACCATGCAGGCGCTGTCGGGCCGCACGGTGTACGGATCGCAGTGGGATGCGCGTGAGCCCAACAACATGCCGCACATCAACCTCAGCCGCGAGGCTGACGCGATTGTGATTGCGCCGTGCAGCGCCGATTTCATTGCCCGCCTGGTGCAAGGCCGAGCCGACGAGCTGCTGAGCCTGATGTGCCTGGCCCGACCCATCGACCGTGTACCCCTGCTGCTGGCGCCCGCCATGAACCGCGAGATGTGGGCGCACCCCGCCACCCAGCGCAACCTGGCCCAGGTGGCGCAGGACGGTGCCACGGTGCTGGGTGTGGGCAACGGCGACCAGGCCTGCGGCGAAACCGGCGATGGGCGCATGCTGGAGCCCGGCGAACTGCTGGAAGAGGTGATTGCCTTTTTTGCCCCCAAGGTGCTGGCAGGTCAAAAAGTGCTGATCACGGCCGGCCCGACGTTCGAGGCCATCGACCCTGTACGGGGCATCACGAACCTTTCGAGCGGAAAAATGGGTTTTGCCATTGCCCGCGCTGCGCGTGAAGCGGGTGCCGACGTGACTCTGGTGGCAGGGCCTGTGCATTTGCCCACGCCCCGCGGCGTACGCAGGCTGGATGTGAAATCAGCACAAAATATGCTCGAAGCCGTTGAAGGGCAAGCGCAAGGTGCTACTCTATTCATAGCAGCTGCGGCCGTCGCAGACTGGCGCGTGGCAAGCCAGTCCACCGAAAAAATCAAGAAGGATGGCTCGGGTCAGCCCCCGGCGCTGAATTTTGTGGAGAACCCCGACATCCTGGCCCGCGTGGCCCAATCGCCCCGCGCCCAGTCTGGGGCGTTGTACTGCGTGGGCTTTGCCGCTGAAAGCCACGATTTGCTGGCCCATGCCACTGCGAAGCGTTTGCGCAAGGGTGTGCCGCTGCTGGTGGGCAACATTGGCCCCGCCACTTTTGGTCAAGACGACAATGCCCTGCTGCTGGTAGACGAGCAGGGCCACCGCGAACTGCCGCATGCCTCCAAGCGCGCACTGGCGCAACAACTGGTCGCAGAAATAGCTCGGCGGTTGCCGCGCTGAGCGTGGCGCACCTTGTTGCGCGCCAGCCATGGCGAAGATCAGGGCCTTCTGCGGTGCGCGGAAGGCTTTCGCCATAGGCCTTCCATTTACTTTTCCAAGAGAACCTGTTTCATGAAGATCGACGTCAAGATTCTGGATCCACGCATGGCCGAGCAACTGCCGACCTATGCCACCCCTGGCAGCGCCGGCCTGGACCTGCGCGCATGCCTGGATGCGCCCCTCACGCTGCAACCCAACGCGTGGCAGCTGGTGCCCACGGGCATCGCGGTGTACCTCAAAGACCCTGGCTATGCTGCGCTGATCCTGCCTCGCTCGGGCCTGGGCCACAAACATGGCATCGTTTTGGGCAACCTGGTGGGTCTGATCGACAGCGACTATCAGGGGCAGTTGATGGTGAGTGCCTGGAATCGCAGCGATGTGGCGTTCACGATCGAGCCGATGGAGCGCCTGGCACAAATGGTCATCGTGCCGGTGGTGCAAGCCCAGTTCAATGTGGTGACAGATTTTGTGGCGACCGAGCGCGGCGCTGGCGGCTACGGCTCTACCGGCACTGCCTGAAGTGGCAAAGCGATAGGGCGGCTCATCGTGATCCAGCCCGCCATGTCAGACTTTTCTTACGTTTGGTAGGGCTTGTTACTGACCTGCGCTGTGGTCGGCGTGCACTGGATGCGGCGTTGAATCGTTGGTGTGATGGACAGTGCTTAGATCGTGCGGGTGCATGTTGCGTTTGCAGCACCCGATTGCCACCCCTTCAAGGAGAAACTGATGCGCCATTTTTACCGGACCGCCGTTGCAGCCGTCTCTGCTGCCGCCGTGTTGGCATTGACCGCTTGTGCGAGCAATCGTAACGACCCCTATTACGGCGGCGGCTACCAGGGCACAGCCCCTGCGTATCCCGCGCCTTCACAGAACCCATACGCCACGGAATTCGGGCGTGTGAGCAATATCGAGGTGCTTCATAACCAAAGCCGCGGTGGCGGGCAAACATCGGGTGCCGGCGCAGTGCTGGGTGCCGTGGTGGGTGGGGTGCTTGGTAACCAGGTGGGCAAGGGCTCAGGCCGCGCAGCAGCCACTGCCGTGGGTGTTATTGGCGGCGCCGTGGCCGGCAACGCGATTGAGGGCCGCAACAACCCCGGTGACTACGCCCAGGGCTATCGCATCTCGGTCCAGCTCGATCAGGGCGGCTACCGCGCCTACGACGTGAGTTCGCCCGGCGATTTGCGCATTGGTGATCGCGTGCGTTTGTACAACGGCCAGATTTCTCGCCAATAACCCGGCGCATCCAGTGCGTTGAACCCCCGTAATGTTCATGCGGGGGGCTCATCCCACCGGTGCTTGGCTTGTGTGCGTTTCAGTGCAGCAACTGGTTACCGGGCGCCTGGGCTTCAATGCGGAAGAAACCGGTGCCCGCCGTGCCGCGACCTACCTCCTCTTCGGTCGCCTCACGCACCGACTCCACCTTCAGCTGCAGACGCAGCGCAATACCCGCCAGCGGGTGGTTGCCGTCGAGCACGATGTGTTCAGGGTAAATTTCTGCCACGGTGTACAGGCCGGTGCGGGGTGCATCGGGGTTGCAACCTTCGGGCAAAGCCGTGCCTTCAAAAGTCATTCCTTCTTCCACTTCGGCAGGGAAAAGGTGGCGGGGTTCCAGGAAGAGCAACTGGTCGTTGAAGTCACCAAAAGCGTCTTCAGGTTCCAGGTGCAGTGACAGCTTGGCGCCTGCGCTGTGACCTTGCAGGGCTTCTTCGATGCGGGGCAGCAAATCGTTGCCGCCCAGCAGGAATTCCACCGGCTCATCCAGCACGTCGAGTTCTTCACCAAGGGTGTCTTTGAGGGTCCAGGTCAGTGCGACCACGCATTGTTGGGTAATTTCCATAGGAGAATTGTCGCAGTTTGACCAACAGCCCCGCCAGGGGCAGGTGCCTTCATCCATGGATATCCAACAACCCCTGACCCTGCTGGGCGGTCTCACGCCAGCCCAGTTCATGCGCCGCCACTGGCACAAAAAGCCTTTGCTGGTGCGCCAGGCCATCCCCAATTTCCAACCCCCGGTGCTGCGCCCCGAGATGTTTGCGCTGGCGGCCCAGGAGTCGGTGGAGTCGCGCCTGGTACAACAAATCAAGGGTGGCTGGAAGCTCCGCCACGGCCCGTTTGCGCGCCGCTCCTTGCCCGCAATGAGCCAGCGCGAGTGGACTTTGCTGGTGCAGGGGGTTGATCTGCACAACGACGCAGTGCACCAGTTGATGCAACAGTTCCGGTTTGTGCCAGAGGCGCGGTTGGACGATCTGATGATCAGCTACGCCACCGACGGTGGCGGTGTGGGGCCGCATTTCGACAGCTACGACGTCTTTTTGTTGCAGGCCCACGGTCGCCGTCGCTGGCGCATTGGTCGCCAGAAGGACTTGACCCTCAAGGAAGGCATTCCTCTCAAGGTGCTGGCGGAGTTTGAGCCGGAGGAAGAGTTTGTGCTGGAGCCGGGCGACATGTTGTACCTGCCTCCTCGCTATGCTCATGACGGGATTGCCGAGGGCGAATGCATGACCTACTCGATAGGCTTCCGTGCGCCCGCCCGTGCCGAACTGGCGCAGGAGTTGCTGGTGCGCCTGTCGGAGGATGCGGCAGAGGATGAGCAGGTGCAGATGTACCGCGATGCCAAGCAGGAAGCGGTGGCAGAGCCGGGTGCAATTCCTGCCGAACTGCAAGCCTTTGCCAAGGAGGCGCTGGAGCGTGCCCTGTCGCAGCCTTTGGCCTTGGAGCGCGCCCTGGGTGAATACCTGACCGAGCCCAAGCCCAACGTCTGGTTTGAAGCCAGTGATGGTGGCGCCATGCTGGAAGCGGTGCGCCTGGACCGCCGCACGCGCATGATGTACGACGCGCAGCACATCTTCATCAACGGCGAAAGCTACCGTGCTGGGGGCAAAGACGCCACTTTGATGCGCCGCCTGGCCAACCAGCGCTACCTCAGCTCCAAAGACATCCAGCGTGCCAGCGACGAGGCGCTGGAGTTGCTCTCGATTTGGTGCGATGACGGCTGGGCGCACGCCTGCTCCGACGACACCTCTACCCCATGACTACTAGCGACTTGCCTGTGTCCAGCTCCTCTGGCCTGCCCGAGGGGCGGTTTTCTGGGCGCGAGGCTTTTCAGCAAATGGTGCGCGACGCCTTCGCCACTGCTGCACGCGAGGGCTGGGCCGAAATTCTGATCAGCGATGCCAACTTTCACGATTGGCCGTTGGGGGAGCGGGCGGTCGTGGAGTCGCTCCAGGCCTGGGCAAAAGGTGGGCGGCGCTTCACCATGCTGGCCGTCAGCTACGACGATGTCATTCGGCGGCACGCGCGTTTTGTGGGGTGGCGCGGCACTTGGGATCACATCATGACCTGCCGTAAAAGCCCCGCGGCAGACCCTCTGGAATTACCCAGCGTGCTCTGGTCGCCTGGGTGGGTCATGCAGCGACTGGATCCGGTGCGTTGTGCTGGCGTGGCGGGAGGCGAAGCCGATCGCAGAGTGCTGGTGCGCGAGGTTCTGAACGAATGGCTGCGCAGTAAAAGTTTCCCCGGTTTCCCGTCCACCACGTTGGGACTTTGATGTCCGTCAAGCCTGGGGTAAGCTCGCGCCGCTGTTAGCACCCCACAGGGTGTTGCGTCTGCGCCTATGTCAACTTGCTGTAAACCTTTTTTCAGTGTTATTGATCGGGCCCCATAAAGATTGAACTTTCTGCTGATTTTCGCGTTCGAAGCAGCATGGACAAAGAAGACGCGAGATACCAAACCCTGGAGCAGCTTCACGAGCGGCGCAAGCAAGTCATCCGACTGCACAAACGGGGCATCAAAGTCATGGAACTGGTGCAGATGTCGGGCTTGAGCTACCCGGCTGTGCGCAAGGTGCTTGATCTGTTCGAGCAAGGCGGCTGGCCAGCCATCAAACCAGCCGGTCGTGGTCGCACGAAAGGCGATGCCCGATTGCTCACGCCCGAGCAAGAAGTCCACATCCAAAAGACCATCTGCGACAAACGTCCCGAGCAATTGAAGATGGACTTCTTCCTGTGGAGTCGCGCCGCCGTGATGCAGCTTATCGAACAGGAATGTGGCTTGAAATTGGGTGTGCGCACCGTGGGCAAATACCTGGCACGCTGGGGTTTCACCCCACAAAAGCCCATCAAGAAGGCATACGAACAACGCCCCGAAGCCGTCAAGGCCTGGCTAGATGAACACTACCCGGCCATCGAGGCCAAGGCCAAGGCTGAGGGCGGCGAAATCCACTGGGGCGATGAGACCGCACTGGTCAACACCGATGTACGCGGCAGGAGCTATGCACCAGCAGGTGAGACACCCGTGGCGTTCACGGTGGGCAGCACACGCCAGAAGCTGTCGATGATCGCCACGGTGACCAACCGGGGCAAGGCACGCTGGATGATCATTGACGAGGCCTTCAACAGCGACAAGTTGATTGAGTTCCTGGAGGCCTTGATCAAGGACGCGGGCAAGAAGGTGTTCCTGATCCTTGACAACCTGCGTGTACATCACAGCAAACCGGTCAAGGCGTGGCTGGCAGAGAGAAAGGAACAGATCGAGGTGTTCTACCTGCCCAGCTACAGCCCGGAACTCAACCCAGAAGAGCGTTTGAACGCCGACCTCAAGCAGGCCATGGGCAAGCGGGTCCCGGTCAGAACAAAGGCAAAACTGCGCGATGCGGCCAACGAACACATGGCCATGCTGGAGAAGTCACCCGAGCGGGTGATGAGCTACTTTCAGGATCCCCGCGTCAAATATGCCGCCGCTTGAGACTTCATGGGGCCGGAGCAATAGTCACTATTGACTAAATGCCAATATAATTTACGGCTGCACCGCAAAATGGTGCAATTGTTAAATGCATTGCGCCAATGCGTACCAGGGCTTCAACGCGCCGGTCGCCGTGGCTTTTCAAGATTTTTGTTTGTCCAACTAGGAAATTTGAAATGAAGAACTCCGTCGTTCTGGCCGCTCTGATCGCTGCTGCTGCTCTGGCCGCTTGCGGTAAAAAAGAAGAACCCGCACCAGCACCTGCTCCCGCAGCTGCTCCCGCTCCTGCTGCTGAAGCCGCTCCTGCAGCCCCAGCTGCTTCCGAAGCTGCTCCTGCTGCTTCTGACGCTGCCGCTCCTGCTGCTGACGCTGCCAAGGCTGCTGCTGACACCGCTGCTGCCGCTGCCACTGGCGCTGCTTCCGAAGCCAAGTAATTCGTGATGAGGTAGCCTTTCCGCAGGGAGAGGTTGCATCGCCACCCCAAAGCCCCGCTTTTGCGAAAAAGCGGGGTTTTTGTTTTTGGTGGCACCATGCCGTTGCTCATATTGCAACGGGGCAGCCGTTGGGGTCATCGCTTGCTTTGCCAGCAGGATTTGCTTTCTATCCAGCCATTCCCACCGAGATCCAGGGCGTTCCCTTCGTCTGGCTGGCCACGCCGATGCGCTCAGGCGGCCAATCCAGCGCGCTGGCCAGGGCCTCCTGCGCCAGCGCGGGTGTGTTGTTGTGGGCGCTCAGGTGGGCGGCCACCACGTGGCCTAGCGACGGGTGTTTCAGCGCTACCAAAAGCTCAGCGGTCGCTGTATTGGCGATGTGACCATAGGGGCCTGCAATGCGGCGTTGCAGGAACAGAGGGTAGCGCGATGCCGCCAGCATGGCAGGGTCATGATTGGCCTCCACCAGCAGGGTGTGACAGCCCGCCAGTTGCGTTTTGACATGCTCGCTGGCGTGTCCCAGGTCGGTCAGAATGCCCAGGTGCACTGCGCCATCGGTGCCTCTCAGTTGCAGCGGCTCGCGGGCATCGTGCGGTACGGTGAAGGGAGTGGCTTGCCAGCAGCCCAGGTCGATGGGCTCCAGGTCGTGAGCAATGCGCAGCAGCCCGTTGAAGTCGGGGGAGCCCAGGGCGGCATGTGTGCCGTGGCTCATCCAGATGGGGATGCGATGCTTCAGTGCGATAGACCGCGCGCAGCCAATGTGATCTGAGTGCTCGTGGGTGATGAAGATGGCCGCAATGTCGCTCCAGGCCAGGCCCGCCTGGTCCAGCCGGGCTGCGAGCTGCCGCACGCCCAGGCCGCAATCCACCAGCAGGCGGCGTGTGTGCAGCCCGTCGCTGCCTTCAATCAAGGTCGCGTTACCGGCGCTGCCGCTGCCCAGGTTTTTCAGTCGCAGCATGGGAGACGTTTTGGTGTGTGCATAAAAAAAGCCCCGCAGCCCTGTGGGGAGCTGGCGGGGCACGTCAGGCGCAGGGCCTGAGTAGGCAGAGGGTTACTTCAACTCGTCGGCAATCACGCGAACAATGCGCTCTGCGTTGGCGGACGACTCGGGAGCGCCAGCTTCGTTGAGCACGGACACGGTGGAGGCGTTGCCCTCGCTGCGCACGGCAATGCGGTACTTCAGCGGTGGAACGGCAGCAGACGAGCCGCCAAAGAGTTTGCCAAAGAAGCCGGGCTCTTTCTTGTCGGCGTTGGGCGCCACGTAGCGCACGAAGTACAGGCCGTCGTTGCGGTTGCGGTCTTCCACCGTGAAGCCGGTGCGGTCCAGCGCGAGCCCTACACGGCGCCAGGCGCGGTCAAAGTTCTCAGCCAGTTGCACCACTGGCGCGTTGTTCACCGTGGCAATGCGGGCTGCCGGGGTTTGCTGCGTAGGCGCGGTGGCGGCAATCGCCTTGGATTGTTCCTGGCTCACGCCCAGCTTGACCATCAGGCGGCGCAGAAATTCAGTTTCCAGCTCGGGGTCTGCCGCGCGGGGCTGCCAGACGGTCTGGTCCTTCTGGGTGTTGGTATACACCTCGATCATGCCGCGGTGGCTGATGAAGATGTCGGTGCCACCGTTGGCGTTGCGCTCCAGGCGGGTGCGGAACTTGTCGCGTTCGCCAGTGGAGTACAAAGAATCGAACACCTTGCCCAGGGCCGCGCGGACGACATCCTGCGGCAGCTTGGCACGGTTTTCGGCCCAGTCGGTTTCCAGGATGCCCAGGTTGGCCTGGTCCTGGGTGAAGATGAAACCGCTCTCCAGCCAGAACTCGCGCACGGGCTCCCACAGCTTGTCTGCGGGGCGGTTGACCACGAGCCAGCGCTGGTTGCCATCGCGCTCGATGCGCACGTCACCGATGGAGGTTGCGGCGGCCTGGCTGGCGGCAGTAGGTTGCGCCGCTTGCTGGCCTGCCTGCAGAGCGGCTGCAGACACGGTGCCTCCAGGCACGGCGTAGCGCGAATCCTTGGCGAGCTGGGTCAGGTCGGGGGGCACTTCCAGGGTCGAGCCCTTGGTGGCGCTTTTGTAGTCGATCTTGTCGCCTTCAAGGGTCGAGCAGGCTGACAGGGCAGCAACAAGGGCCAGCAGGCCCAGGCGGGTATTTGCGTTCACTCGGAAATCCTTGGAATGTCGGGGAGGTTTCGCGGTTCAGAGCAGGCCGCTGCTGCGCAGCGCGCCTTCGACCACGGCTTCGTTGCTCTTGGACAGTGGAGTCATGGGCAGGCGCAAGGTTCCGCCGCACAGGCCCATGCGGGCCACCGCCCACTTCACGGGAATGGGGTTGGCTTCCACAAACAGGTTCTTGTGCACGGGCATCAGCTGGAACTGGATTTCCATGGCGCGCTTCACGTCACCTGCAATGGCCGCCACGCACAGTTCGTGCATCAGCCGGGGGGCCACGTTGGCTGTGACGCTCACGTTGCCATGGCCGCCGCACAGCATGAGGGCGACGGCGGTGGGGTCGTCACCCGAGTAGATGCCGAAGCCCTTGGGGGCTTCGCGGATGAGCCACTGGGCCCGTTCGATGTTGCCGGTGGCTTCCTTGATACCGATGATGCTGGGCACCTGGGCCAGGCGCAGCACGGTATCGTGCTGCATATCGGCTACTGAGCGGCCGGGCACGTTGTAGAGGATGGTGGGCAGGTCACCCACGGCCTCGGCAATCGCCTTGAAATGCTGGTATTGGCCTTCTTGCGTGGGCTTGTTGTAGTAGGGCACCACCTGAAGTTGGGTGTCAGCCCCTACCTTCTTGGCGAACTTGGCCAGTTCGATGGCTTCGGAGGTGGAGTTGGCACCGCAGCCGGCCATGATGGGCACGCGCTTGGCGGCTTGCTCCACGGCCACGCGAATGATTTCGCAGTGCTCTTCCACATTCACCGTGGGCGATTCGCCCGTGGTGCCAACGACGCCGATGCAATCGGTGCCTTCAGCGATGTGCCAGTCGATCAGTTTGCGCAAGGCGGGGTAGTCAACGCTACCGTCCTCATGCATGGGGGTCACAAGGGCGACGATGCTGCCGGTGAGGGGCACGGAAGAAGAGGTCATGTCCGCAGATGGAAACGGTAAAAGGGCATTCTAACTAGACAAGGGCTGCAGTCTGTGGCGCGCAGGTGCCTCGGGGTGAGGTGTTTCCCGCACGGCGGCAATGCGCTGCACAAACCGCGCCGGGTTTTCGAGGTATCCGTCTTCGTAGGCCACGGTGCGCAGGGCGCCAAAAGCCTGCAGTAGCTCGCCGGGGCGTAGCAGAAAATCGGCCCGGCTGGGTCTGCCCACGGTTTCATGCCCCTGGGCGAAGGTTTCGTAGATCAGAACGCCGCCGGGCGCCAGGCTGGCCAGCACGGCGGGCAGCAAGGGGCGCCACAGGTAGTTGGTCACCACCACGGCCCCGAACTGCCGGCCGGGCAAAGGCCAGGGCCCGTTTTCAATGTCAGCGCAGATCAGCTCGCCCAGTCCGGTGCAGGCGGCAATGGCCTCAGGTGAGCGGTCCACGCCCGTCACTTGCAGGCCCTGGGCCTGTAGCCAGCGCATGTGGCGACCTGCGCCGCAGGCCAGGTCCAGCGCTGTGGCCTGGGGTGGAATCAGATGCGTCCATCGCTGGACCCAGGCCGAGGGAGCTTCCGTGCCGTGCATGGGGTTTTGCTATTGAATTGATAGCTGCTTGCGCTTATGCATCAAGCGCTAGAGGCCAGAAATGCTTGAAATCAAAAACACGACCACACCTTGTCGGCCACCATCACCATGAAGTCTGGCACCGTGTACATCGCAAACACGGCCAGGCAGGCGACGATGGCCGCAACCCAGCCCAGCCCGCGCAGCCACGGGCGGCGGGGTGGGGTGGTGGGGGGAGGTGAAGCCATGGCGGTAAAAACTGCGTTGTTCACGCCGCTTGCGGCTGTGCCCGCTGGATGGGCGCTTCCTTGATGGGCAGGTTCACCAGCCCCGCCAGCACACCCAGCCCAATGGCGATGTACCAGACGATGTCATAGCTGCCAGTGGCGTCGTACAGGTAGCCGCCCAGCCACACGCCCATGAAGCTGCCGAGCTGGTGGCTGAAGAACACAAAGCCGCCCAGCATCGAGAGGTGCTGCACCCCAAAAATCTGGGCAATGGTGGCGTTGGTGGGGGGCACCGTGGACAGCCACAAGATACCCATCACGGCCGAGAAGATGTAGACCGACAGGGGCGACAGCGGCACCAGCAAAAAGATGCTGATCGCCACGGCCCGCGCCAGGTAAATGAACGAGAGGATGAAGCGCCGCGGCATGCGCTGCCCCAGGGTGCCTGCGATGTAGGTGCCAAACACGTTGAACAGCCCGATCAGCGCCAGTGCGTAGCTGGCCACCTGGGGCGATAAGCCGTTGTCCTTGAGGTAGCTGGGCATGTGCACGCCAATGAACACCACCTGGAAGCCGCACACAAAGTAGCCCGCCATCAGCAAATTGAAGCTGGGGTAGCTGAAGGCCTCCCGCAGGGCGTGGCCAATGGTCTGGTCACGCTTCGGTGCGGCGGCCCCCTGAAAGCCCGGCTCACGCAAGCCAAACGCCAGCGGAATGATCAGCAGCACGGCCATCGACAGCGCCAGCAATGCCTGCTGCCAGCCCAGGCTGGCAATCAGCCAGCCTTCCACCGGCACCATCAGAAACTGCCCGAACGAGCCTGCCGCTGCGGCCACACCCATGGCCCACGAGCGCCTCTCGGGCGCAATCTGCCGGCCCAGTACGCCGTAGATCACGGCATAGGTGGTGCCTGCCTGCGCTGCCCCGATCAAGAGGCCGGTGGTGAGTGCAAACAAGAGCGGGGTGGGCGAAAGCGCCATGCCCGCCAGCCCCAGGCCGTACAAAACGGCACCGCCCATCAGCACGCGGAAGGCGCCAAACCGGTCGGCCGCCATGCCCGCAAAGATCCCGATCACGCCCCACGACAGGTTTTGCAGCGCAATCGCAAAAGCGAACGACTGGCGGGTCCACCCCATCTCTTGGGTGATGGGCTGCAGCCACAGGCCAAAGCCGTGGCGCACGCCCATGGACAGCGTGACGATGGCAGCCCCGCAGGCCAGCACCTGGAACATGGATAGTTTCGGAGGATTCATATGCATTCACAGGAATGTAGCCAGATTGCGCGAATTGTGCTGGCACACCAGTGGCCAATACAGTGCGAGAGACAGTGTGTGCGACTGGTTTTTTATCCAGCTTTTGCGGCACTGCCCCACTACAATCCGCGCCATGGCAGCCAAACCTACCCCAGTTTCCGCAAGCGAATATTCCGAAGGCTCGATCCGTGTGCTCAAGGGCCTGGAGCCCGTCAAGCAGCGCCCGGGTATGTACACCCGCACCGACAACCCCCTGCACATCATTCAGGAAGTGCTGGACAACGCCGCCGACGAGGCGCTGGCCGGCTATGGCAAGAAGATCAAGGTCACGCTGCACACCGATGGCTCGGTCAGCATTGAAGACGATGGCCGGGGCATCCCCTTTGGCATGCACCCCGAAGAGAAGGCCCCGGTGATTGAACTGGTCTTCACCCGCTTGCACGCGGGTGGCAAGTTCGACAAGGGCAAGGGCGGGGCTTACAGCTTCTCGGGCGGCCTGCACGGCGTGGGCGTGAGCGTGACCAACGCGCTGGCTACGCGGCTGGAGGCTTGCAGCCACCGCGAAGGGCAGGTGGCACGCCTGGTGTTCTCGGGCGGGGAGGTGGTCGAGCCGCTGGTGGCCCGCCCGCTGGAGGCCGGTGAGCGCAAGCAGGGCACCACCGTGCGTGTGTGGCCTGATGCCAAGTACTTTGAATCGAGCGCGTTGCCGATGGGCGAACTCACCCACCTGCTGCGCAGCAAGGCGGTGCTGATGCCCGGCGTGTCTGTGTCGCTCATCAATGAGAAGACGCGTGACACGCAGACCTGGCAATACAAGGGCGGCCTGCGCGATTACCTGACGCAGACGCTGACTGCCGACCCGGTCATCCCCCTGTTTGAAGGCGAAGGCTTTGCCGACAGCGGCAACGAGAGCTTTGCCGAGGGCGAAGGTGCCGCCTGGGCCGTGGCCTTCACCGAAGAAGGCGCACCGGTGCGCGAGAGCTACGTCAACCTCATTCCCACCAGCGCGGGTGGCACGCACGACAGCGGCCTGCGTGATGGCCTGTTCAACGCCGTCAAAAGCTTTATTGAGCTGCACAGCCTGGCCCCCAAGGGCGTCAAGCTGCTGCCCGAAGACGTGTTTGCGCGCGCCAGCTATGTGCTGAGCGCCAAGGTGCTGGACCCGCAGTTCCAGGGCCAGATCAAGGAGCGGCTGAACTCGCGCGACGCGGTGCGCCTGGTCAGCGGCTTTGTGCGCCCGGCGCTGGAGCTGTGGCTGAACCAGCATGTCGAATACGGCAAGAAGCTGGCCGAGCTGGCCATCAAGGCCGCGCAGACCCGCCAGAAGGCAGGCCAGAAAGTGGAAAAGCGCAAGGGCTCTGGCGTGGCCGTGCTGCCCGGCAAGCTGACGGACTGCGAAAGCCGCGACACCAGCCACAACGAGGTGTTTCTGGTGGAGGGCGACTCGGCTGGCGGCAGCGCCAAGATGGGCCGGGACAAGGAAAGCCAGGCCATCCTGCCGCTGCGCGGCAAGGTGCTCAACACCTGGGAGGTGGAGCGCGACCGCCTGTTTGCGAACAACGAAATCCACGACATCTCGGTCGCCATTGGTGTGGACCCGCATGGGCCCAATGACACCCCCGATTTGAGCGGCCTGCGCTACGGCAAGATTTGCATCTTGAGCGATGCGGACGTGGACGGCTCGCACATCCAGGTGCTGCTGCTCACGCTGTTCTTCCGCCACTTCCCCAAGCTCATCGAGGCGGGGCACATCTACGTGGCCCGGCCCCCGCTGTTCCGTGTGGACGTGCCCGCACGCGGCAAAAAGCCTGCGGCCAAGATGTATGCGCTGGACGATGGTGAACTCAATGCCATCCTCGACAAATGCGCCAAGGAAGGCGTGCCGCGCGAGAAGTGCCAGATCAGCCGCTTCAAGGGCCTGGGCGAGATGAATGCCGAGCAGCTGTGGGAAACCACGCTCAACCCCGACACCCGCCGCCTGCTGCCCGTGCAATTGGGTGGTGTGGACTTTGCAGCCACCGAGGGGCTCATCACCAAGCTCATGGGCAAGGGCGAAGCTGCTGCGCGCCGTGAGCTGATGGAACTGCATGGCGATGCGGTCGAGATCGATATCTGACGGGCTGAGCCGCAGTTGCCCTCGCTGTTTGCTATGACGTTATTAAGCAAAATTAGTCTCTTGCGCTCGTCCGTACTAGGTTTGTTGCTCTGCTTTTTGCAGCAGCAGGCCCACGCTGACCTGTGGGCGCATGTGGACGAGCGCGGGGTGACGCACTTTGCGGCCGAGCAGCTCGATGCCCGGTATCAGCTTTTTTTCCGAGGCGCCGAATTCGACTCGACCCGCGACATGCCTGCGAATGCACCCGCCACGCCCCATGGCATGCCCAGCGCGGGTGCGCGCCTGCTGGCGTTTTTTGACATTGCGCCGGGCTACAAAAGCATCAAGCACCACCTGCGGGCCGCGTCGGAGCAGCAGGCGGTGGACTACGAGTTGCTGCAGGCGCTGATCGCCACCGAGTCGGGCTTTGACGCGCAGGCCGTATCGCCCAAGGGCGCGGTGGGTCTGATGCAACTCATGCCCGCCACGGCCAGCCGCTTTGGTGTGCGGGCCGATGCCAAGCGCTCGCTGGAACAAAAGCTGGCTGACCCCGCGGTGAATGTGCCTGCGGGCACGCGCTACCTGCGTTATTTGCTGGACCTGTTCCCTGGTCGCATGGACCTGGCGCTGGCCGCCTACAACGCGGGCGAAGGCGCCGTGCAAAAAGCAGGCAACCAGATACCCGCTTTCAAAGAAACCCAAAACTACGTGCGCACGGTGATGGCGCTGTACACCCAGCTCAAGCCGCCCGCACCGGTGCTCAGCCACCGTGCAGCGCCAGGGCGGGTGCGCATGCAGCTGCAGGGTGGCGCCCACAACCGCGGCAACCTGCCGTCCGACACCGTGGTGGCGCACAGCCGCGCCAGCAACGAACCTCTACCGACGATTCCGAATGAATGAGCGCTAACGAATGAGCGACCAACCCACTTTAGATTTCACGACCGCTGGCGATGATGGCGGCGACTCGCTGGCCCTGGCGGGCTATGCCCAGCGTGCCTACCTGGAATACGCGTTGTCGGTCGTCAAAGGCCGTGCGCTGCCCGATGTGTGCGACGGCCTCAAGCCCGTGCAGCGGCGCATCTTGTATTCGATGGACCGCATGGGCCTGGGCTACAGCGGCCCTACGCGCAATACGGCGGCAAAGCCCGTCAAAAGCGCCCGCGTGGTGGGCGACGTGCTCGGCCGCTTCCACCCCCACGGCGACCAGTCGGCCTACGACGCACTGGTGCGCATGGCGCAGGATTTTGCGCAGCGCTACCCGCTGATCGACGGGCAGGGCAACTTTGGGAGCCGCGACGGCGACGGCGCTGCCGCCATGCGCTACACCGAGGCGCGCCTGTCGCGCATCACCAGCCTGCTGCTCGATGAAATCGACGAAGGCACCGTGGATTTCATGCCCAACTACGACGGCAGCACGGAGGAACCCCGCCAGTTGCCCGCGCGCCTGCCATTTGCGCTGCTCAACGGCGCCAGCGGCATCGCCGTGGGCCTGGCCACTGAAATCCCCAGCCACAACCTGCGCGAGATTGCCGATGCGTGCGTGGCGCTCATCAAGACGCCATCGCTGAGCCAGGAAGAGCTGCTGGCCATCGTGCCCGGCCCGGACTACCCCGGTGGTGGCCAGATCATCAGCAGCCCCGGCGACATTGCCGATGCCTACCGCACGGGGCGCGGCAGCCTCAAGGTGCGCGCGCGCTGGAAGATCGAAGACATGGCGCGCGGCCAGTGGCAACTGGTGGTGACCGAGCTGCCGCCCGGCGTCAGCACCCAGCGCGTGCTGGAAGAGATTGAAGAAATCACCAACCCCAAGGTCAAGGCCGGCAAGAAGGCGCTGACGCAGGAGCAGACGCAACTGAAGGCCAGCATGCTGGCGGTGCTGGACGTGGTGCGTGACGAATCGAGCAAAGACGCGCCTGTGCGCCTGGTGTTCGAGCCCAAAACAGGCAAGACCCCGCAGCAGGAACTGATCACCGCGCTGCTGGCCCACACCAGCCTGGAGACCTCGGCGCCCATCAACCTGACCATGGTGGGCCTGGACGGCAAGCCGGTGCAGAAGTCGCTGCGCGTGATGCTGGAAGAGTGGATCGCCTTCCGCCAGACCACCATCACCCGCCGCAGCCAGCACCGGCTGAACAAGGTGCTGGACCGCATCCACATCCTCGAAGGGCGGCAGCTGGTGCTGCTCAACATCGACGAGGTGATTGCCATCATCCGCCAGGCCGAAGACCCCAAGGCCGCGCTGATTGCACGCTTTAACCTCAGCGATCGGCAGGCCGAGGACATCCTCGAAATCCGCCTGCGCCAGCTGGCGCGGCTGGAAGCCATCAAGATCGAGCAGGAGCTGAAAGAACTGCGCGAAAGCCAGGGCAAGCTCGAAGACATCCTGAACAACCCAGGCTCGCTGCGCCGCACCATGGTCAAAGAGATCGAGGCCGACGCCAAGACCTTTGCCGACGCACGCCGCACCCTCATCCAGGCCGAGAAAAAGGCCGTGGCCGAAGTGAAGGTGGTGGACGAGCCCGTCACCGTGGTCGTCTCGCAAAAGGGCTGGGTGCGCGCCCGCACCGGCCATGGCCACGAGGCCGCCAGCTTTGCCTTCAAGGCGGGCGATGGGCTGTACGGCACGTTTGAATGCCGCACGGTCGATACCCTGCTGGCCTTTGGCAGCAACGGCCGCGTGTACTCGGTGGCCGTGTCGCTGCTGCCCGGCGCACGGGGCGACGGCCAGCCGGTGACCACGCTGATTGAGCTGGAAGCCGGCACGCAGCTGCTGCACTACTTTGCAGGCCCGGCCAACGCCACGCTGCTGCTGTCCAACTCGGGCGGCTACGGCTTTTTGGCGGCGGTCGAGAACATGGTGTCGCGCCAAAAGGGCGGCAAGGCCTTCATCTCGCTGGGCGAAGGCGAAACGGTGTGCGTGCCTTCGCACGCTGCGGGCACCACGGGCAGCAAGCCGCTGCTGCCGGCCACGCATGTGGCCTGCGCGTCGGTGGGTGGGCGCATCCTCACGTTCGAGATCACCGAGCTGAAAACCATGGCCAACGGCGGCCGGGGCCTGATGCTGATCGACCTGGAAGACAAGGACCAGCTTGCAGGCGCTGCGGCCTACACGCGCAGCATCCGCCTCGATGGCATTGGCCGTGGCGGCAAGGTGCGCGATGAAACGCTGGAGATCCGCAGCCTGAACAATGCCCGCGCCGCACGCGGGCGCAAGGGCAAGGCGGCGGACCTGGGCTTCAAACCCAACGCCGTCACCCGCGTGGAGTGATGCTGCTGCGCGCAGCCCCGCAAACAAAAAGCCAACCGTTGCCGGTTGGCTTTTTTGTGGAGCGACCGTATCAGGCCAGTTCGGCGATCAGCTCAATCTCCACGCAAGCGCCCATGGGGATCTGTGCCACGCCGAAGGCGCTGCGGGCGTGCACGCCCTTGTCGCCAAACACCTGGCCCAGCAGCTCGCTGGCGCCGTTGGTCACCAGGTGCTGCTCGGTGAAGTCGCCGGTGGAGTTCACCAGGCTCATCACCTTGACGATGCGCTTGACGCGGTTGAGGTCACCACCTGTGGCGGCGTGCAGCGTGCCCAGCAGGTCGATGGCCACGGCGCGTGCGGCCAGCTTGCCTTCTTCGGTGGTGATGTTCTTGCCGAACTGCGCGGCCCAGGGCTTGCCATCCTTGCGGGCGATGTGGCCGGAGAGGAACACCAGGTTGCCCGTTTGCACATATGGCACATAGGCGGCCGCAGGCACGGAAACGGGGGGCAGGGTGATGTTGAGTTCGCTCAGCTTGTCGTAAACGCTCATGGTTTTCCTTGGGTTGAAGTGCGAGGGAAAGCGCGGGCGCCGCGCCTCCAAAAAGCGTTGGCCGGGCCCGCACGGTGTTGCGGCGCCAAGTGTTACACAGCCGGTGCCGCATCGGCGGTGCCTGGGGCGCTGCAACGGCGCATTAGCATCAGCCCATGTTTGGCATAAGCCCCTCTAATAGCCACTCTCCTGCTTCCCTCCCAAGGGGCGGGGAGGGCGCTCGTCCAGCGCCTGGTGTGTATGGGGGCGATGGCGGTGGTCGCGGCCAGTGGCCATTGCCGGCCATGCTGCTAGGCGTACTGGCAGGCTCAGTGCTGCATTTGTGGCAGCCCGAGCTGTGGGCCCTGTGGGTGTACGGCGGTGCCTTGGGGGCAGTGGGCGTGGTGGGGGCCTGCGTGCTGTGCTACCCACCGCTGCGCAGGCGCTGGTTAGGCGGCGGGTCGTCCCGGTGGCGGTCAGGAGGGTGGATGGCCACGCTGGTCTGGGCGGCGTTTGCTGCCTTTGCCCTGTGTGGCTTGCGTGCGAGTGGGTTTGCCCGGCAGGGCCTGCCTCCTGCGATGGAGGGGCAGGATGTGCGCATCACTGCCGTGGTGGCTGCCATGCCCCAGCGCACCGAGGCCGGGGTGCGCCTGCGCTTGCAGGTCGAGTCTGCCGAGTGGGCGGCTGCCGCGCCCGATGCGAGCCGCGCCCGCGCCCCTGAGCGCCCGTGCACGGCGCCCCAGGTGCCGCCGCTGATTGATGTGTCCTGGTACGGCGGCGTGCTGCGTGACGCCCAGGGCCTGGTCGACTTGCAGCGCCAGCCGCCCGAACTGCGCGCAGGGGAGCGCTGGCGCATGACGGTGCGCCTGAAAGCGCCCCACGGGTTGCGCAACCCGCACGGCTTTGATTACGAACTGTGGCTGTGGGAGCAGGGCGTGCAGGCCACGGGCTATGTGCGCGCTGGCCCCAAAGATCAGCCCCCCGAGCGGCTGGGTACCACCTGGCAGCACCCGGTGGAGCAATGGCGCCAGTCGGTGCGCGACGCCATCTTTCAGCGCCTGACCAGCAGCCCGGCACCAGGCGAAGACGCTTCTGCCGCGCGCGTGGCCGGGGTGGTGGCCGCCTTGGTCACGGGTGACCAGCGGGCCATTGACCGGGCAGATTGGGACATCTTCCGCGCCACGGGCGTGGCGCACCTGATGAGCATTTCGGGCCTGCACATCACCTTGTTTGCCTGGCTGGCCGCTGCCCTGGTGCGGCTGCTGTGGCGGCGCTCGGCCCGGTTGTGCCTGGCGGTACCGGCGCCCACGGCGGCCCTGGTGTGTGGCGTGCTGCTGGCGGGCGGCTATGCCTTGTTCAGCGGCTGGGGGGTGCCCGCGCAGCGCACCGTGACCATGCTGGCCGTGGTGGCGGCCCTGCAGCTCAGCGGCCGCCGCTGGCCCTGGCCGCAAGTGTGGCTGCTGGCCTGCGCTGCCGTGGTGCTGACCGACCCCTGGGCGTTGTGGCAGGCCGGGTTCTGGCTGAGCTTTGTGGCCGTGGGGGTGTTGTTTGCTACTGATTCTGTAGCTGCTGGCGCTTATCCTAAAAGCGCTAGAGGCCATTTTTATGCATTATTGCGTGAGCAGTGGGTGGTGACGCTGGCGCTCACGCCGCTGAGCCTGCTGCTGTTTGGCCAGGTGTCGCTGGTGGGGTTTGCGGCCAACTTGCTGGCCATACCGTGGGTCACGCTGGTGGTCACGCCCCTGGCGCTGGCCGGGGTGGTGTGGGCGCCGTTGTGGTCGCTGGCGGCGTGGGCCTTGCAGCCCCTGGCGGCTGGGCTGCAGTGGCTGGCCGGTTGGCCCTGGGCGGTGGTGTTTTTGCCCGCAGCACCGTTGTGGGCCGGGGTGCTGGCCTTGTTGGGTGGCTGCCTGCTGGCCATGCGTCTGCCATGGCAGCTGCGCTTGTGGTCTGTGCCGCTGCTGGTGCCCTTGCTGTGCTGGCAGGCGCCTAGGCCTGCGCCGGGCCAGGTTGAGCTGCTGGCGCCCGACATTGGCCAGGGCAATGCCGTGCTGGTGCGCACGGCCACGCGCACCTTGCTGTACGACGCAGGCCCGCGCTTTAGCCGCGAAAGTGATGCGGGCCACCGCGTGCTGGTGCCCCTGCTGCGGGCGCTGGGCGAACGGGTGGATGTCCTCATGCTCAGCCACCGCGATGTCGACCACACCGGGGGTGCGGCCGCCGTGCTGGCACAGCAGCCAGGGGCGGCGTTGACAGGGTCGATCGAAGCCGAGCATGCGCTGCAGGGCTTGCGCCCGGCCACACCGTGCCTGGCGGGGCAGCGCTGGGTGTGGGACGGCGTGGTTTTTGAGGTGCTCCACCCCACGGGCGCCGAGCCCGACAAGCCGGCCCGCCCCAACACGGCAAGCTGCGTGTTGCGCGTGGCCAGCGCGGAAGGCGGCCCGCACGCGCAGGCCGTGGCACTGCTGGTGGGGGACATCGAAGCCGCGCAGGAGCAAACCCTGCTGGCCCGCTCCGCTCCGGTCAAAGCCGACGTGCTGCTGGTTCCGCACCACGGCAGCAAGACCTCGTCCAGCCCCGCGTTTCTGGACGCGGTACAGCCGCGCACCGCCTTGGTGCAGGCGGGCTACCGCAACCGCTTTGGCCATCCTGCACCCGAGGTGTTGCAGCGCTACGCCCAGCGCCAGGTGCCCGTGGTGGAGTCGGCCCGCTGCGGCGCGGCGACCTGGTCTTCCGCCCGTCCGGATGTGGTGGAGTGTGAACGCGACAAGGGGCGCCGCTACTGGCAGCACACGGTGCCTTGAGAGCGACGCAAAGTGCGCAGCTTCGATCCTGATCAGGGTTTGTGCTGCTTTTGCGCAGCCCAGCCCAAAGGCGGGCGCGCAACTTGCTATCCTGACTGCAGGAGGCCCGTCCATGCAGAAATTTGACGAGATGTACGCCATGCTGCCCTTTGATGGCAGTGACGTGCGCGAACACTACAAGCGCTATGCGCACTGGCTGGCGCAGCAACCCCCTGGGGTGATGCAGGACCGCCGGGCCGAAGCCGAGATGATCTTCCGGCGTGTGGGCATCACCTTTGCCGTGTATGGCGCCAAGGACGAAAGCGGGGCGGGCAACGAGCGGCTCATCCCGTTTGACCTCATCCCCCGCATCATCCCCGCGCACGAGTGGAGCCGCATGCAGCAGGGGCTGGTGCAGCGCGTCACGGCGCTCAACCGCTTCATCCACGACGTTTATCACGGGCAAGACATCCTGCGCGCTGGCGTGGTGCCGGCCGACCTGATTCTGAACAACGCGCAGTACCGCCCCGAGATGGCGGGCGTGCAGGTGCCGCAGAACATCTACGCGCACATAGCGGGCATCGACATCGTTCGCGCGCCCGACGCGCAGGGCAAGGGCGAGTACTACGTGCTGGAAGACAACCTGCGCGTGCCCAGCGGCGTGAGCTACATGCTGGAAAACCGCAAGATGATGATGCGGCTCTTCCCCGAGCTGTTCAGCCTGCACAAAGTGGCGCCCGTGGCCCACTACCCCGATTTGTTGCTGGACACCCTGCGCGCCAGCGCCCCCGCCACGGCAGACGACCCCACGGTGGTGGTGCTCACGCCCGGCATGCACAACAGCGCGTACTTCGAGCACGCCTTCCTCGCCCAGCAGATGGGCGTGGAGCTGGTGGAAGGGCAGGACCTGGTGGTGCGCGACAAGTTCGTCTACATGCGCACCACGCGCGGCCTGCAGCGGGTGGATGTGATTTACCGCCGCGTGGACGATGACTTCCTCGACCCGCAGGTGTTCCGCCCCAACTCCACGCTGGGCTGCCACGGCCTGATGGAGGCTTACCGTGCAGGCAACGTGGCCATCTGCAACGCCGTGGGCACGGGCGTGGCCGACGACAAATCGGTCTACCCCTACGTGCCCGAGATGATCCGCTTCTACCTGGGCCAGGAACCCATCCTGAAGAACGTGCCCACCTGGATGTGCCGCAAGCAAGACGATCTGCAGTACGTGCTGGCAAACCTCAAAGACCTGGTGGTCAAGGAGGTGCACGGTGCGGGTGGCTACGGCATGCTCATCGGCCCTGCCGCCACGCAGGCCGAGATCGAAGACTTCCGCCGCGCGCTGCTGGCCAACCCGGCGGGCTACATCGCCCAGCCCACGCTCAGCCTGTCGAGCTGCCCCACCTATGTGGAAAGTGGCATTGCCCCGCGCCACATCGACCTGCGCCCCTTTGTGCTGAGCGGCCGCGAAGTGCAGATGGTGGCCGGCGGCCTGACCCGCGTGGCCTTGCAAGAGGGCTCGCTGGTCGTCAATTCATCGCAAGGCGGCGGCACCAAAGACACCTGGGTGCTGGGAAATGGAGGGACTGAATGATGCTGAGCCGCTGCTGTATTACCGACTTATCTCGCGTCATCAAGGAGGCCGCATGCTGAGCCGCACCGCCGATCATTTGTTCTGGATGTCCCGCTACACCGAGCGGGCAGAGAACACCGCCCGCATGCTGAGCGTGAGCTACGAAACCTCGCTGCTGCCCCAGGCGGCAGAAGCTGCGCGCGAAGGCTGGGAGGGGCTGCTCTCCATCAGCGAACTGATTCCCGCCTTCATGGCCAAATACGGCGAGATCACGCCCGCCAATGTGCTGGATTTCATGGTGCGCGATGGGTACAACCCTTCGTCCATCGTGTCGTGCCTGCGCGCTGCGCGCGAGAACGCACGCGCTGTGCGCGGAGCCTTGACGACCGAGGTGTGGGAAACTATCAACCAGACTTGGCTGGAGCTGCACCGGCAACTGCAGGGCAACGCCTTTGAGCGCGACCCCGGCCAGTTTCTGGAATGGGTGAAGTACCGCTCGCACCTCTCGCGCGGGGTGACGGCGGGCACCATGCTGCAAGACGAAGCCTTTCACTTCTTGCGCATGGGCACGTTTCTGGAGCGGGCCGACAACACAGCGCGCTTGCTGGATGTGAAGTTCCACGCTGTGCAAAACGACTTCTTTGGCCGCGCCAGTGAGCGCAACCAGGAAAACGACTTCTACCACTGGAGCGCCATCTTGCGCAGCGTTTCGGCGTTCGAGGTGTACCGCAAGGTCTACCGCGACGTGATCACACCAGGGCGTGTGGCCGACCTGCTCATCCTGCGGCGCGATATGCCCCGTTCACTGCATGCCAGCCTGCATGAAGTGGTGGAAAACCTGAACCTGCTGGCCAACGACCACTCGGCCGAAACCCAGCGCCGCGCGGGCCGGCTGCTGGCCGATTTGCAATATGGCCGCATCGACGAAATCCTGTCACACGGACTGCATGCGTTCCTCACCCAGTTCCTGGACAAGGTGAACGATCTCGGGGCGGGTATCAGCCGTGACTTCCTGGTGGCAGTGAGCGACTGAAAGGCGCTCGGGCGGGCCTCTAACGGCTTGCCCGGTTCACTTCGCTCGGCTGCGCCTGCGAGGCTTGAGTGTTTTCAGGCGTTGCGCTTGCGTTCGCGCAGCATGAAGAGGTACAGGCTTTCGACTTTCTCGCGTGCCCACGGGGTTTTGCGCAAAAACTTGAGGCTGGAGCCCACGCTGGGGTCGATCTGGAAGCAACGGATGGGAATCTGCCGCCCCAGTTCGTCCCAGCCAAAGTAATCGGCCAGCCCCACCACCATGGCTTCGAGCGTGATACCGTGCAGCGGGTTGCGCGCCTGCTTGGCAGGCGCCGGATTGGCTGGGTCGGTGGGCGTGGGGGGGTGAGTGGCTATTGGCTCGGTGGTGTGTGCCCCATTGCTTTCTGTGGGGGGCTTGTGTTCGGTGGGTGGGGCAGAGTTCATGGGCCCAAGGATAAGCGCCCCGGCGGCCTGCCGGTTATGCCTCGTGCCGCTGCAGGTGGGGTTCGCGCTGGAACAGTTCGGTCGTCCAGTCCACAAAGGCGCGCACCTTGGCGCTCAAGTGCCGGTTGGGCGGGTACACCACGTAGATGGGGAGCAGGGGCTGCGTCCAGTCTGGTAGCAGTTGCACCAGGCTTCCGGCCTTCAAATGTTTTTGCGCTTGAAAGCTGGTGATCTGCGCCACACCCATGCCGTGCAGGGCTGCGGTGACATAGGCGTTGGCTTCGTTCACGCTCACCTGGTAAGGGCCGTTGATGTCGATGGACTCGGCCCCTTTGCGGAACTCCAGCGGGTAGTGGCGGCCGGACTGGGGCGAAAAATACAGCAGGCTGGTGTGCTTTTCTTCCAGCTCCAGCGGATGATGCGGCGTGCCCTTGCTTGCCAGGTAGTCGGGCGATGCCACGGTGATGTATTCCAGATTGCCAATGCGCCGCGCCACCAGCGACTGGTCGCTCAGCTCGCCCCCGCGGATCACGCAGTCCACGTTGTCGCCAATCAGGTCCACGGTGCGGTCGCTCACGCCCAGGTCGAGCTGGATGTCGGGAAAGCGCGTCTGGAAATCCGCCAGGTGAGGAATGATGAGCAACTGCGCCACCGAGGTGCCCACGTCCACCCGCAGGCGGCCCATGGGGTTGGCGCGGGCGTTGGTCATGCTGGCTTCAATGTCATCCAGGTCAGACAGCAGCCGCACGGTGCGCTCGTAGTAGGCCGCGCCATCGGCGGTCACGGTCACGCGGCGGGTGGTGCGGTTGAGCAGCTTCACGCGCAGGCGCTCCTCCAGCGCTTGCACGTGCTTGGTGACAGTGGCCTTGGGCAGCGACAACGAATCGGCGGCGCGCGTGAATGTGCCGGCTTCAACGACACGGGTGAATATGCGCATGGCCTGTATTTGGTCCATCGCCCCTCCTGGAATCCTGACAACGGGTGGATCAGCGCCCACAGAACCAAGTTCTGTGGGCGCTGAAGAATTCTCACACGCAACCAGCACCTTGATTGTTGTGAGATTGGAAACACTGCAGTGGTGTTTGCCGGGTTTATCGGCTTGCGCGCAGCCGGTACATTTCCCAACATCGCAAACCTACCCGCCTTCCCTTCACAGGCCATCGCCATGCCGCCCGACGCACCTCGTCCCGCCCCGCAGCCCCACCCAGCAGCAGCCCATGCCAAGGCTCAGCCTGCTGCTGCGCGCTGTGCAGACAGCGCCATCGATCTGGCAAGCGGTGAACCCGTGGCAGTGCGCATGTATGGCCGTAAGAAGGCGGGTCATGCGTCGCCCCTGGTGGTGCATTTTCACGGCGGTGCTTTCGTTTCGGGTGATCTGGACAACGGCCACACCGTGGCCCATTTGCTGGAAGGTGCGGGCGCTGTGGTGGTGTCGGTGGCTTATCCGCTCACGCCCTTTCCGCAGCCGGTGGACACTGGCTATGGTGTGCTGCAGTGGGTGCACCGCCATCGCACCAAGCTGGGCGGGCAAGGGGCCTTGGTGTATCTGGCAGGGGAAGAGGCCGGAGGCAACCTGGCGGCGGCCGTGGCGCTGATGGCGCGCGACCAGGCCCACCCACCACTGGCCGGGCAAATTTTGTTGTCTCCCATGCTCGACCCTTGCGTAGGGTCTGCTTCGCAGCGGCGCATCCGTGGAGACGCCGTAGACTGCAAATGGGTTCAGGGCTGGCGCAATTTCCTGCGCTGCCCGCGCGATGCAGAGCACCCTTATGCCGTGCCTGCCTCGGCCCATCGCCTTTCCGGCTTGCCGCCCACGCTGGTGCTGGTGGGCGACACCGATCCCATGCGTGACGAAGCCCTGGCCTATGCGGCGCGCCTGCACGCCGCAGGCCTCCAAGTCACGCAGCATGTGTTTGCCAAAGCCGAGAAGTGGCCCGAGCCGCTGCTGGAAACCGGCCCACACGAATGCCCCTGTGCCGGGGCGGTGCAGGAAGAGTTCCGGCGGTTCTTCGAAGCCACCCGATGTCGGGAGTCTTCCTGACACTGCTGACCTGCTGATTCCCTGAGTCATCACCCCACACGCCTTTCTGGCCCTTTGCAGGCGCCGATGCGCGTGCTGTTGCCTCTTGCTTCCTGATGAGATTTTGAAGTCTGGCCCCAGTGCCGGAGGGCATTGCGTTGCCCGCGTTTTTCGCCAGGGGTGCGAATGCCGCTGTCCAGCGGCCTGCCGTGCTCTCTGGCCCCTTGCATGACTGAACGAACGATACGGAGGAAAACACCATGAACAACGCACTTCTCTTTTCGCCCCGCCGCCGCTGGTGGGCTACCGCAGGCGCCGCTGGCAGCGGCCGCGGCTGCCGGGGGCACGTCCCTGGGCCTGCAAGACTCGCACGCTGAATCGTCCGTAGCAGGCCCAGCCCCGCAGGGCGTACCCGTGTCGGTGGCCGCCGTGCTGCAAAAAGACATAGCGCTGTGGGACGAGTTTTCGGGCCGCCTGGAGGCCGTGCAGTGCGTAGAGGTGCGCCCCCGCGTTGCAGGTGCACTGCAGGCTGTGCACTTCAAGGAAAGCGCCCTCGTCAAGCAGGGTGACTTGCTGGTGACTGTGGACCCTGCCCCCTAAGCCGCTGAGGTGGACCGCGCCGAAGCCCAGGTGGCCGCCGCGCAGGCCCGGGTGTCGTACACCCAGGTGCGCGCGCCGGTGGCGGGCCGCGTGGGCCGCATCGAAGTCACGGTGGGCAACCTGGTGTCTGCCGGTGCGGGCGCGCCAGTGTTGACGTCGCTGGTTTCTGTCAGCCCCATCTATGCGAGCTTTGACACCGACGAGCAGATCGTGGTGAAGGCCCTGCAAGACCTGGGCAGCGGCGCCAAGGGGCAAAGTGCGCGCCAGTTGCTCGCGTGCATTCCCGTGCAGATGGGTACAGGCAACAGCGGCGGCAAGCCCCACACCGGCCATCTGCAACTGATTGACAACCAGGTGGACGCCAAGAGCGGCACCGTGCGCGTGCGTGCGGTGTTTGACAACGCCGACGGCGCACTCATCCCCGGCCAGCTTGCGCGTATTCGCATGGGCCAGGCACGCAACACCCAGGCTGTGCTCATCAATGAGCGTGCCGTGGGCACCGACCAGAGCAAGAAGTTTGTGATGGTGGTGGCCGAAGGCAACAAGGCCGAGTACCGCGAGGTCACGCTGGGCGCCCAGGTGTGGTGCTGGCCCCGCAAGCCGTGCCCATGGCGGCCAAGGCGGAGGTGCCCGGTGAGCGCAAGCAATCCCAAGGTGCCAGCAAGTCGCCCGCCGTCTGAGTGGCGTGAGGAACTAGGAATTTTTGTCTGAACCTGTCCCGTTTTTTCATTGACCGCCCCATCTTCGCCGGGGTGCTGTCGGTGCTCATCTTTCCGGCGGGCCTGATCGCATTGCGCGGTCTGCCCATCTCTGAGTACCCCGAGGTCGCGCCGCCGTCTGTGGTGGTTCGTGCACAGTACCCCGGTGCCAACCCCAAGGTGAATGCCGAGACCGTAGCCACCCCGCTGGAGGAATCCATCAACGGTGTGGAAGGCATGCGCTACAACGGCTACCTGGCCGCCGACGTGAACGGAGGCCCCGTGCCCGGCTTCTCGTCGGGCCAGGCCCAGGCGGCTATCGAGCGCATTGCGGCAGAGACGCTACCCCAGGGCATCACGTTTGAATGGACCGAGCTGACCTACCAGGAAATCCTGGCGAGTAACTCTGCGGTGCTGGTGTTCCCGCTGGCCATCTTGCTGGTGTTCCTGGTGCTGGCCGCATAGTACGAAAGCCTCACGCTGCCCATTGCCATCATCCTGATCGTGCCCATGGGCATTCTGGCGCCGATGACGGGTGTGTGGCTTACCAAGGGCGACAACAACGTGTTCACGCAGATCGGGCTCATCGTGCTGGTGGGGCTATCGGCCAAGAACGCAATCCTGATCGTGCAATTTGCGCGCGAGCTGGAGTTTGCGGGCCGCACGCCAGTGCAGGCGGCCATTGAGGCCAGCCGCCTGCGCCTGCGCCCCATCTTGAGGACCTCGCTGGCGTTCGTGATGGGTGTGCTGCCCCTGGTGCTGTCCACCGGTGCGGGCGCAGAAATGCGCAGCGCCATGGGTGTGGCCGTGTTCGCCGGGATGATTGGGGTGACGGCCTTTGGCCTGTTCCTCACGCCCGTGTTCTACGTGCTGCTGCGCAAGCTCGCAGGCAACCGCCCGCTGGTGGAGCACGGCGCGCATGTGGCGCCCATTTCGCACGCCCCGCATGCACCGCACGCTGCAGGCAGTGCCGCACACCCCGTGCTGGCTGCGCCACGCCACCCGCATGAAGGTGCCTGAACGCTTTTGAGCTACTTGCAATGGGCCCCGGCCCAGCGCCTTAAGCCGCCCACGGCCCCGCCAACGCAGGGCCGTGGGCCCGGCAGGAGATTCAACATGACAGACAACACAAACCCCCTGGGGGCCGTGCAGGCCCCGCCGCCCGCAGGCGCAGCCTGCTGGCCCCCCTGGCCGCTGCGCTGGTGCTGGCAGGCTGCATGACGCAGCCCGTGGTGCCCGCGCCGCATGCCGGTGTGCCGGTGCCCGACGCTTTCAGCGCAGGCAGCCAGCAAGCAGCCGTGCCGCCCGCCCCCTGGACGGTGGCCCCGCCTGCAGAGGCCCAGCCACGCGGCGAGTGGTGGCTCGGATTCCAGGACGCCACATTGGCCGACCTGGTGCAACGCGCGGGCAACGCCAACACCAGCATCCAGCAAGCCGCTGGCCGCCTGGCCGAAGCCCGCTCGCTGCTGCGCTCGGCCGACGCTGCGCGCTCGGTGCAGGTGGGCGCATCGGCGGGCGTAACGCGCCAGGCCGGTGCCGCCACCACCGGCAGCGCCACCCCTGCCACGCTGGGCACGGCCGGGCTCAATGTGTCTTATGAGCTGGACCTGTTTGGCAAACTTTCGCAAACCAGCGATGCCGCACGGCTGGACGCCGATGCCCGCGCCGCGCTGCTGCAAAGCACGCGCCTGATGGTGCAGGCCGATGTGGCGCAAACCTATCTGCAACTGCGTGCCGCGCAGACCGAGCTGCAGCTTGTGGGTGACAGCCTGGCTGCCTACCAAGACACCCTGCGCCTGACGCAGCGCCGCCTGCAGGCCGGTGACGTGGCCGAGCTGGACGTGGCCCGGATGCAGACCGAAGTGGCCGCCACCGAGTCCGAAGCCCTGGCCCTGCAGCGCCAGCAGGCGCTGCTGACCAACGCGCTGGCCGTGCTGGTGGGCGAGGTGCCCGGCAGCTTTGCCTTGCCCGCTGCTGCGGGTGATGCCGCCTTGCCCGTCATCCCCCCCGGCGTGCCCGGCACGGTGCTCGCCCGCAGGCCCGATGTGTCGGCCGCGCTGGCGGCCTTGATGGCCGCCCAGGCCCGCGTGGGTGTGGCGCAAACGGCCTGGTTCCCGGCCATCACGCTCACCGGCAATGCAGGCCACGCATCGCCCGAGCTGGGCGACCTCTTCAAGTGGTCGGCCCGCGCTTGGGGCGTGAGTGCCTTGCTCTCGCTGCCCCTGTGGGATGGCGGCCAGCGCGACGCCCAGGTGCAAGGTGCCAGCGCCCGCCTGGAGCAGGCCCTGGCCAGCCACCGCGAGCAGGTGCTCACCGCCTTCCGCGAGGTAGAAGACCAATTGGCATCGCTGCGCTGGCTTGCGGGCCAGGCCGAGGCGCAAGGCCGTGCCGTCACGGCCGCCCGCCGCGCCACGCAGCTGTCAGACACACGCTACCGCAATGGCCTGGTCAGCCAGCTGGAGTTGCTGGATGCCCGCCGCAGCGAACTGCGCAACCGCCGCCAGGCGCCGCAGGTGCGCACCGCCCAGTACACCGCCACGGTGGGGCTCATCCGTGCGCTGGGCGGCGACTGGGGCGATGCGGCCCCGCGCGTGGCCGCTGCACCCTGATCAGCGGGTGAAGGTGCAGGCGCTGCAAGGCGCAAGCCGTTGACGGAGCGCAAAGGGCAGGGGTGCAGTACCCCCACCTTTGCCTCGGGTTGTCATACAACCACGGCGGCCCGCTGGCGCTGCGCCTATAGTGTGGGGCGCGCTTGGGCCCCAACGCCTTGTTCGGGTTCAAGCAGATTCACCAGGGTGCCCGGCCCGGGGCTGGCCACCGTCTTTTGTTCCATCCACAGGAGTTTTTGCATGAGCTACCCCCACACCCGTCTTTTCATTGCAGGCACATGGCAGGATGCTGCGGACGGCAAGACCATTGCCGTGCACAACCCCGCCACTGGCAAAGAAATTGGCCGGGTGGCCCACGCGGGCAAGGCCGACCTGGACCGCGCCCTGGAAGCCGCCCAAAAAGGCTTTGAAGCTTGGCGCGACATCCCCGCCGTAGACCGCGCCAAGACCATGCGCCGCGCGGCCGCATTGATCCGCGAACGCGCCGAATCAATAGCCGCCATCATGGTGCAAGAGCAGGGCAAGCCCCTGGCCGAGGCCAAGGTCGAAACCATGTCGGCCGCAGAAATCATCGAATGGTTTGCCGACGAATCCCAGCGCGTGTATGGCCGCATCGTGCCCTCGCGCAACCTCAAGGCCCAGCAGCTGGTCATCAAAGACCCCGTGGGCCCCGTCGCCGCCTTCACGCCCTGGAACTTCCCCATCAACCAAGTCGTGCGCAAGCTCGCTGCCGCCCTGGCCGCAGGCTGCTCCATCCTCGTCAAGGCGCCTGAAGAAACCCCTGCCAGCCCCGCTGAGCTGATCCGCGCCTTTGCCGATGCAGGCGTGCCCGCTGGCACCGTGGGTCTGGTCTATGGAGATCCGGCCGAAATCTCCAACTACCTCATCCCCCACCCAGTCATCCGCAAGGTCACCTTCACGGGTTCGACCCCCGTGGGCAAGCAACTGGCCGCCCTGGCTGGCAAGCACATGAAGCGCGTGACGATGGAGCTGGGTGGCCACGCCCCCGTCATCGTGGCAGAAGACGCTGATGTCGAGCTGGCCATCCGCGTGGCCAGCGGTGCCAAGTTCCGCAACGCAGGGCAGGTGTGCATCTCGCCCACACGCTTTTTGGTGCACGAGAGCATTCGCCCTGAGTTCGTGGCGGCCTTCGCTCGCCACGCCCAGAACCTGAAGGTAGGCGACGGCCTGGCTGAAGGCACGCAGATGGGCCCCCTGGCCAATCCGCGCCGCATTACCGCCATGACTGACCTGCTGGCCGACGCCGTGCAGCAAGGCGCCCAGCTGGCGGCAGGTGGCCAGCGCATTGGTACGGAAGGCAACTTCTTCCAGCCCACCGTGCTCAACGATGTGCCCCTGTCGGCCCGCATCTTCAACGAAGAGCCCTTCGGCCCCGTGGCCGCGATTCGCGGGTTTGAGAAGATCGAAGACGCCATTGCCGAAGCCAACCGCCTGCCGTTTGGCCTGGCCGGTTACGCCTTCACCACCTCGCTGAAAAACGCCCACCTGCTGGCCCAGCGCCTGGAAGTGGGCATGCTCTGGATCAACCAGGCGGCTGCGCCTGCGGCTGAGCTGCCCTTCGGTGGCTTGAAGGATTCGGGCTATGGCTCCGAAGGTGGCTCCGAGGCGGTGGAGGCGCACTTGAACACGCGCCTGGTCTCGATCATGAACGCGTGACGAGTCTGCCTGTGCCCGCACGTTGCAGTTGCCCCCGCTTCGCTCCCGTGAGCGCCTGCGCATGAAGTACATCATCCCTCTGCTGCTGGGCCCTTTGCTGGTGGCGGCGTTCGCCGTCGCCTATTGGGGGCCGGTGCGGGGCTATAGCGTGGAATGCAGAAAAGACGTGCAGATCACTTGTGCCATCGAACGCGAAACGTCTTCGGCCACCACGGCCCATCGGTTCACGCTGGGCAGCGACCCGAAAGCGGTGGTGCGCGTGAAAGACGTTCGCAAGGGGCCAGACCGGATACTGCTGTACCTGGTTTCCTCGGTGGGCGAGGTCTTTGCGGCCGAGTTCGAGGGAGGCAGCGCACTGTCTGAAGCAGAGGCGGCGGCTGCGCGGCTCAATGGCGTGTTTGCTGCCACACAGCCTAGTGAGGCACGGGTGGACGTATCGCCCCCCGCCTATCTGCGCTGGATGCTGTGGGGCGCCGTGGCCTTCTTGGCGCTGCTGGTGCTGGCGGCTCACCGCGCCATGCAAACCAAGCCTGCCGCTACGCCGCCCGGCGCCTGAATAGCCTGGCGGCGTAGCCGCGTGTTCAGCCTCCTTGCGCCATGCGGCTGCGGGCCGTTTGCGCTACTTGCTCCAACGAGCGGCCGTTGCGCTTGATCAGGCTGATCAGCACATGCACGCCCACTGCCAGGGCGAGCAGGAAGATCGCCCCCAGCCCCCAGATGCCCCAGGCCAGCACGGTCACGGCGCCCGCCAGCGCGGGCACGCTTTCCAGCACGCCTTGCAGCATCGGGCCTGCGAAAGTGACCCAGCTCTCCAACGTTTGCAGCAGCTCGGGCGGTATCCACCCTTGCAGCCACGCAGGCATTAGCACGGCCTGCACTGATGCAGCGCCTGCCGCACCGGTTGCCAGCGCACCGGCGCTGGACATGGCCCACACGGTGAATGCATGCACGCCCCAGCACAGCAGCGACCAGATCGCCAGCAACGACAACGAGACAAACCAGCTGATGGCATAGAACATGGATCGTTTCCTTTAGTGAAATACAGGCGTGCAGTATGGGGATGGCGACGAGAAATAGACACCAGCCTGGCTCGAACCTAGTATTCGGTTTTTTCGAACCGGAGGGTGCATGCTCAACTACCGCCACCTGTACTACTTCTGGATGGTTGCCAAGGAAGGCGGCTTTGCCCGCGCGGCAGACCGGTTGCAGATGGCCGTGCAAACCATCAGCGCGCAGGTGCGAGAGCTGGAAAAGTCCCTGGGGCACCAGCTGCTCAAGCCCTCGGGCCGCGGCGTGGCGCTGACCGAGGCGGGCCAGGCGGCCTACGCGCGGGCAGAAGCCATCTTTCAGTTGGGTGAGTGCATCACCCAGGAAGTGCGTGAAGCGGCCAGCAGCCCGGTGGCGCGGCTGTCGGTCGGGCTGTCGGATGGCATCTCTATTGATCCGGCACGGTTTATTGCAGAGTCCCGATGCCGTTCAACTTGAGCCCGTCGAGGGGCTTCGACACCTCAGCCCGAGCAAGGTTTACGAATAAAGCCTGCCGGATCAATAAACTGGCGGCACATGCGCTGCTGGAGCCCGTGCTGGCCCACCCCCAATTGCGACTGGTGTGCCACGAGGGCGAGTTTGACGAGCTGCTGTCCGAACTGGCGCTGCACCAGCTGGACGTGGTGCTGGCAGGCCAGGCCGCGCCGCGCAACCCCAACCAGCGGCTTTCCAGCGAGCGCATGGCACGCACTGCGGTGCAGTGGTATGGGCCAGCCTCGCTGGTCAAAAAATCAGCGCGTGACCGGTTTCCGCAGTCGCTCCAGGAGTTACCGGTGCTGCTGCCCACCGTGCATTCGCCGTTGCGCACGACCTTGGACGGGTGGTTTCACGACCTGGGCCTGCGGCCCCGGGTGGTGGGCGAGTTTGAAGACAGTGCCCTGCTGGCGGTGTTTGCTGCGCGTGGGCTGGGGGTGTTCCCCGTCAGCCAGCTGGGCGCGCAGGATGTGGGGCTGGTGCGCGGGCTGCGCCTGCTGGGTGACAGCCCCGACATTCATGAAGAAGTGCACGCCATCTGGTCGCGCCGGGGGCAGCACCATCCCCTGGTGCGCCAGATGGTGGCTGCTGCGCACGGGGGCGGCTCGCCGCAGTAGGCAAGATGCCGGTGCCTCAAGCCTGGGCTGCGGCTTCTTCCATGTGCCAGCGCTTCAGCGCCGCCTCCATCACCCACGCCTCGGCTGATGCCACATGCTGGTCTGCGGTGGCGGCCGCATCGGCAAAGTACAAAACTTTTTGGCGCAGCACGGCATCGGTCACTTCGTCCAAGAGCGCGGCCAGCGTGGCATCGTCGATGTGGCCTGTGAGCAAACGCCGGTCGCGCATGCCCATCAGCAGGTCTTCGCACAGCGTGTGCAGCACCTTGCCGAATGCGCTGGGTGGTAAGCCCAGCTCGCGCTCAATGTCGCGCCCATACAGGGCATCCATTTCAGAGCGGCTGACATGGCCGTCGGCAATCAACAGCAGCGCAACGATGCGTGCGGCGGCCTGGGGACTGTTGCGGGGGTAGCTGCGCATGGGGTGGTTTCCTCCAAGTGTGGGTGGCTGGTTTTGAGGGTGATGGTCAGTCGCCGTAAGGGCGATAGCGCTGCCTTTGGCGCTGTGGGTGGTGCGGCAGGTGGCGCTCATCCCGCACACGCACGGGTACCAGGACGGGCGCCCGTGTGGTGGTGCTGCGTTGAGACCAATGCCAAAGCCTGTGCACGGCCTGGTCCCACAAGGCCCGCAGGCGCTGCAATAGCGTGGGGCGCAAGGTGCGAGGGGTTTTCATGGAGCATCTCCTGGGTGGTGAACACAGCCTTGAATGTGTGGCTTCCCATCCGCGCAACCAAGCAGGGTTTTTGTGAGTGCTACGTTGGTTTTATCGAAATGACTTGAATGTCGCTAGAGGCGGCGACACAGGTTTTTTGGAGGCCATGTTCTGAGAAAACCTGCTGTGACGGCGGCATGTCCGGCACTAAGGTGAGGGCTCCAACCAAGGAGAACGCTGATGCAGATACTTTTCAAGTCTCGCCACCCCGAAGCCGCCTTGATGCGTGACACCGTGGAGCGCCGCGTGCGGTTTGCGCTGCGGCGATTGAATGCCCTGGTGCCCAGGGCCGATGTGCAGTTGGCTGATGTGAATGGCCCCCGCGGCGGGCTGGACAAGCGCTGCCAGATTGCCTTGCGCACCGATGGCGCGGGCGAGGTGGTGGTGTCTTCGGTGGCAGGCGATTGGCGCACCGCGTTGGACGAAGCCCTGGCCCGCGCGGTGCGGCATGTGCTGAAGGTGTGGCGCCGCGCCACTGTGGCGCGCAGAGGCCGCCACCGGCCGCTGGCCCTGCAAGGGTGAGCGCCGCCGCACTGGCTTACCGTCAGTGCCAGCGGCACCATTCAAGTTGGTGCTATTAAAAATATAGCTGCTTGCGCTTGTTTATCAAGCGCTGGCGGCCATTTTCATTCAATGGGCGTGGGCCGCAGGCAGCGCGGGCGATGCCATGCCTTCTGCTTGCACAAAGCTCAGCGTGATGAGGTGGCTGACCTCGCCGTACTTCTGGCCCTGGGCCTCGCCAGGGGTTTTGTCGCTGTGCTTGACCTCGGCCACGTACTGGCCCTTCCAGGGCAGGGCGAAGGTGACGGTGCCGTCGTCGCCGCTGGTGGCTTCACGCGCCCAGCCGGAGGGGGACACCAGTTCCACCTTGGCCTTGGGCAGCGGGGCGCCGTTGAACACCACCTTCAGCTGGCCGGGCTTGCCGGTGGGAACGAGGTCTAGTGCAGCCGTGGGTGCCACGGGTTTGGCCAGGCTGGCCACCCAGCGGGCGGTGGGCTTCCACAGCAGCGGGGGCAGGTTGGCCTTGGTGCGGTCGATGAGCGGGTAGGCAGCGTCGGCGAACAGCGTCTCGGCATTCGCGGCGGTGGTGTAGGTGAAGGCTTCTTTGGTGAGTTGACCTTCCACGCGCTGCTTGGCACCTGCCACCGTTTGTTCCAGCACGGGCACACCGCTGAACTTGTCGAGCCGACCGGGCGAGGTTTCGCGCACGTTATCGTTGTATTCACCAAAGTGCAGTTTGGCCTGGCTGCCGCTGTGCTCCAGCCACACCTGGTGGGCTTGTGCGGCCAGGCCGGTGGTGGCGAGCAGGGCGGCGGTGATCAGGCTGCGGGTCAGGCCTGTGGTGCGGGTGTTCAAACGTTGGTTCATGGCAGTCAGCTCCTTGCGGTGGGTTAAAACGGGTTTGCAGAAATCACAGGGCGAGCACGTCCAGCCCCACGCGTGTGGGGATGAAAACGCTCATGTTTTGATAGCTGCCTGCGCTTGCTAAATAAGCGCTGGTGGCTGTTTTGACTTAAAGTTTTTGGGTGCAGCCCATGCTGTGCAGCGGGCTGCACAGAGCCTGCGCCCAGTGAGCGTTCGGAGGCTTAGAAGTCCACGCTGGCGCTCAGGCTCACGGTGCGCGGGGCGCTCACCGTCAGGTAGCCCGAGCCGGGGTATCCACCCACCGAGGCCCAGTAGTTCTTGTCGGCCACGTTGTCGATGCGCAGGCGCAGGGTGACGAGCTTGCCCTGCACTTCGGAGAGGTAGCGCACGCCCAGGTCCAGCCGGTTCCAGCCGCCCACCTTCAGGGTGTTGGTGGCGTTGGCGTAGCTCGATCCGGTGTGCACCAGGCGGCCGTCCACAGCCAGGCCGCGCACGCCGGGCACATCCCATTCGGCGCCGATGTTGGCCTGCACCTCAGGCACGCCAATCACGCGCTTGCCATCGGTGGTGGCAGAGCCGGTGGCTTGTTGTTTGGCGTCCAGCCAAGCCAGGCCGCCCAGCAGGCGTAGGCCTTGGGTGGCTTCGCCCTGCACGGCCAGCTCCAGCCCCTGGTGGCGGTCTTTGCCGTAGGTGCCGAAGAGGTTGCTGCTGTTCACAAAGGCCCGGGGCTTGTCGGTGCTGAAGAAGGCCAGGCTGCCACCCAAGCGGCCCGCGTCGTACTTCACGCCCACTTCCTTTTGCTTGGCGACGTAGGGCTTGAGCATCTCGCCCCGGTTGGCAGCGGTGCTGGGTGCGGTTTGGCCCTGGCTCAGGCCTTCCACGTAGTTGGCGTAGAGCGACACGCTCTTGTCCAGCTTGACCACCGCCGCCAGCAGGGGACTGGTGCGGTTTTGCTCGTAGCGGCTGGTCAGCGCGGCCGTGCCGTAAGCGTAGTTGCCGATATCGATTTTTTGATGGCGCACACCAGCGGTGAGCAGCAGGCGCTTGTCCAGTAGTGTGAGCGTGTCGCCCACGGCAAAGCTCGTCAGCCGCGTGGTACCGGTGCGCAGTGGGTGGGCCAGGTCACCGCCGTACAGCGTAGCGCCGCTGAACGCTGGCAGGTTGGTGGACACAGGGCCATACAGGTTGGTGGCCAGCGTGTTGCGCGAGTCCATGGCGTAGGCGTTCTTCTTTTCAAAGTCGTACACCGATGCCGTGGCCACCCATTCGTGCCCCACGCTGCCGGTCTGCAGCTTGCCGCGCACGCCCAGCTCGCCCGTGTTCACGCTGTCTTCGCGTGTGTTGTCAAAGCGGTAGGCGGTGGCGGCGCCGGTGCTGCCGTTGTTCACGGTGATATTGGCCAGCGAGTTGGCCTCTTCGCTGCGGCGCGCACCGGCAGCGGCCCAGGCGGTCACGTCGGGCGTGATGTCCCATTCGCCACGGAAGGTGCCGAAGGTGTCGCGCTCGTTCGAGTAGCTCCAGGGCTGAGCGTGGTTGCTCTGGTTGTTGGGCACCGTGGGCACGCTGGTGACGCCAGCCCCCAGCGTCACGTTGGTGCGGGTGCGCTTGAGCTGGTGGTCTTGCAAGCCAATGTCGCCCGACAGGCGCACGTCGCGGCTGCGCCAGTCCAGCCCCACAGCCAGCAGGCCCAGCTTGGCGTCTTCGTCGTTGATGGCGGTGCCGCCGTTGTGGGTGGCTGCGTTGACGCGCACGCCGGTGTTGCCATCGGGCCCAAAGCGGCGGGCAATGTCGGCCGCCAGTTGCGTGCTGCCGCCGCTGCCCACGCCAAAGCTCACGCGGTTCAGGGGCTCGTTGGGTGCGCGCTTGGGCAACAGGTTGATGCTGCCGCCGATGCCGCCGCCTGCGGGGCTGGCACCGTTCAAGAAGGCCGAAGCGCCGCGCAGCACTTCCACGCGCTCAAACAGTTCGGTGGCGATGTACTGGCGTGGCAGCAGGCTGTACAGGCCGTTGTAGGCGGTGTCGTCCGAATCGAGCAGGAAGCCGCGGATGAAGTACGCCTCCTGGAAATTGCCAAAGCCGCGCGCCACGCGCACGGTGGGGTCGTTCTGCAGCACATCGCCCACGCTGCGGGCATGGCGGTCCAGGATCAATTCGTTGGTGTAGCTGATGGCCGAAAACGGCGTGTCCATCGCATCGCGCGTGCCCAGAATGCCCGCACGCGCACCACGCGCCACCTGGCCGCCAGGGTAGGCGGGCGACAGGCCCTGGGCCGATGCGTCGGCACTGGCGTTGACCGTGACGGTGGACAGGGCCTTGCCCTCGCCCGCCGTGGCGGGAGCCGCGGTGGGCTGGGCATGCAGCGCGGGTGTGGCCAGGGCCAGCACCATCGCAGCCGCAGCCAGTGCAATGGGGGTGGCAGACAGCGCAGTGCGCAGCACAGGGGCGGCGCAGGGTGACGGTTGGTAATGCATGGAGGAGGCGATCAAGGAAACAAGAAATTCAGCGTGGAGATGCGCTGGACGTGCCGGATGAATTGGTGGGTGATGTGACGGCGTGCGCAGTGGCTGGGGATCTGCGGGGCCAGCTGTACCAGCCCATCACCGCCACCGGCACACCCAGCGCTGCCCACGACCACCAATCGCCCCAGGTGTCAGACACCAGGGCCGTGAGCAGCCCGGTGGTGGAGAGCACGCCCATCACGATGGGCCAGCCCCACAGGGCCCAGAAACGGCGGTGCTTGTTCATAAAGCGCCCTGGGTGGAGCGCGCGGCGCCCGATGCAGGCAATGCGCCGCCTGCAAAAACGCCAGCAGACTTGTCCGCCGCGTGGGCGGAAGGGCTGGCCGCCTGCACACCCTTGCGCAGCCACAGGTACAGCCCACTGCCCAGCACCACGATGGTGGCAATGTCGAGCAGCGCCCAGAGGATCTTCATCGGCATGCCGCCGTAGTCGCCAAAGTGCAGCGGCTGCGACACCAGTAGCGCCGTCAGGTACCACGGCAGCGCGGGTGACGCGGTGACCTGCGCCGTGCGCGCATCCACCAGCACGGGCTTGAGCAGCCTGGAGGTGAGCGGCTCATTGCCGCGCAGGAAAAACGTGTTGTGGTGTGGGCTGGAGAACGCCGTGCCCGGGAACGCAATGAACGACAGCTTGGTGCCCGGCGCCTGGGCCTGTGCAGCCTCCAGCGCCTGCTGCAGCGGCCCGCGCTCGGCAGCGGGCACGATGGGCTGGCCCTCATACGGCTTGAGCAGCACCGACAGCTGGTCGTACTGCCAGTATTTGATGAGCAGGTCGGCCCACGTGTTGATCATGCCCGTGCCGCCCACCACAAACGCCCACACCAGCGTGACGATGCCCAGCAGGTTGTGCAGATCGAGCCACTTCACGCGTGTGGAGCGGTCCCGCCGCACCTCGCCAAACGCCAGCTTGCGCATGAAGGGCGCATACAGCACCACCCCGGTGACGATGGCCACCAGCAGCAGCAAGCCCATGAAGCCCAGGAACAGCTTGCCCGGCAGGCCTGCGAACAGGTCCACATGCAGGCGGAACATCACATGCATGAAGCCCTCGTCAAACCTTGGCTGCGCCAGCACCTGCGCTGTGCGTGCATCCACCGCCACCGAGCGGAAATCATCGGTGGGCGCAGGCGTGGGCGTGAGGGTGACGAACCACACGTTGTCATCGTCCTCCGCGTGTGATGCGAACTGCACCACCCGATCCGGGTGCAGCGCCTGCGCGGTGGCCAGCACCTGGTCGAGGCTGGCGCGCGGCGTGTTGGCGGGCATAGCGGGGGCCTCGACCTCAGTGCCCAGCAGGTGGCCGATTTCGTGGTGAAAGATCAGCGGCAGGCCGGTGATGCACAGCAGCAGCATGAAGACGGTGCACACCAGGCTGGACCACTTGTGGGTCCAGCTCCAGCGGCGAAGGGCGGTGGGGCTCAGCATGGGATGAGAACCTTGTTGAGCGAGTGGCTACCCCAAGGGCTACGAGTTTCAAAGCGCTGCGCAGGCACGCACTGAAGGGCCAGGCGCAAGGCGCCGGCCACGCCGGATGGAACAGAGAGAAGGGAGTGTTTCAAGCCAGGCAACCCGAATACATCTGATGACGGAGGGAGCTGGCTGCAGCCGAGAGAAAGGGCTTTGGCTTGCGTTAACCAAATTTTATCTCACAAATGAGAATGATTCCTGATCAATAGTTGTGATTTTGCAAATTTGGTTTTGTGTTGATGTTTTCTTGCGAATCGATAAAAACAAATTGACCGACATGATAAAAACCCAAAAAATTGATCCACATCAATGAACAAGGTGATATGCCATGAACCGCAACCGCATGACCGTTCGTAGAAAACTGAGTCTGGCCTTTGGCCTGATGGTGACCCTGATCCTGCTGGTGGCGGGGATTGCCATCTTTGACATGACAAAGCAGCAGGACCTGTTCCACGACTACGTCGCCGGCATCAATGCCCGCGCCCATCTGGCGAAAGATGTGCAGTCGGCGGTCAACCGCCGTGCTGTTGCGGCGCGTAACCTGGTGATAGCCACCACGGAATCAGATCGCGCGGCGGAGAAGCTCGCGGTGAACAAAGCCCATTCTGATGTTCAGGACCGGTTGGCTCGGTTGAAAGAGATGGCCGCAGCAGGCCAAGTGCCGACACACATCAAGACGCTTGTGGACGACATCGACAAGATCGAACACGCCTACAGCCCTGTGGCGTTGAAGATCGTGGATCTGGCGCTGAACGGCCAGCGGGATGAGGCCATCACCATGATCAACGAGAAATGCCGCCCTCTGCTGGCAACTTTGATTGCGAAGACCAACGAATACCAGGCTGTCACTGACGAGCGATCAGGCCAGCTTGTGCAGCAATCTGAGTCGGACATGGCCGCGCAGCGCACGTACCTGGTTGCCCTCGCTTTGGCGGCAGCATTGGTGGCGCTGATTTCTGGCTACCTGATCACACACAGCCTGTCCCGTGTACTGGGGGCTGAGCCTGATGCGCTCAGTGATGCCGCGCGCCGCGTGGCGAACGGTGACCTGTCGAAAATGGACGGAGCGGACACCGCCATCCAGGGGAGCGTTCTGGCTTCTCTGAGCGCTATGCAGCAGAACCTGGCGGACATCGTTGCCAAGGTGCGCGGCGCATCGGAGTCCATCGCCATGGGCACGTCCGAAATTGCACGCGGAAATATCGACCTGAGCCACCGTACCGAAGAGCAGGCCAGCGCCCTGCAGCAGACGGCCGCCACCATGGAACAGTTCAGCACCACGGTCCTTAACAACGCTGAGAACGCCAAGGCAGCAGGTCAGTTGGCCATGACCGCAACCACCGTCGCCACCCAGGGGGGCAACGTGGTGTCGCAGGTGGTGGACACCATGCGGGGTATCAGCGACAGCTCTCACAGGATTTCCGACATCATCGGCGTGATTGATGGCATTGCCTTTCAGACCAACATCCTGGCGCTGAACGCCGCCGTGGAAGCCGCGCGGGCGGGTGAACAAGGGCGCGGGTTTGCCGTGGTGGCCGCTGAGGTGCGTAACCTTGCGCAACGCAGTGCCACGGCCGCCAAGGAGATCAAGGCATTGATCAGCGAAAGCGTGGAAAAGGTGGTTGCCGGTACCCAGCTGGTGGATCAGGCAGGCCAGACCATGGACGAAGTAGTTGGCGCCATCCAGCGTGTGAAGGAAGTTGTGGGGCAGATCAGCGCTGCCATCTCTGAGCAGAGCTCCGGCGTGTCTCTGATCGGCCAGGCGGTGAACCAGATGGACCAGGTCACGCAACAGAACGCAGCGCTGGTCGAAGAAAGCGCGGCCGCCGCGCAGAGTCTGGACATGCAGGCCCAGCAGCTGATACAGGCAGTGCAGATCTTCAAGATTGAAGAGCAGTCGGGCGCTTCGTTGGTCGGCTACACGCGGCGACCCAGTCTTGGCTATGCGGCCTGAGCCGCTGCGATGTACTGCCCTGATTTGTCCGCCACGCGCTGGAAGTCGGCAATGACTGATGAGTCCACACAACTGATCCAAGAACTGTTCACGCGGCAATTCAACTATTTGCCGCAGGTGGAAAGCCCAGAGCAGCGCAAGGGCACACTGGGAATCGTGAACCTTTTCGCATTGGCTTCCCACATGCTGACGGCCATGTCCGGCACATTGGCCATCGTTTCTGTCGACGGGTTCGGTGAGAACCGAGCGGGTGAGGATGCCGTTCTGCATGACCTGGTGCATCGGTTGGTGGATCTCTCCGTGCAGACGTCCTCGTCATTGAATCGTCTGATCGGCATGACGATGTTGGCGCTGCAAAGCGAACAGATCACCACACCTTGCGCGGCCGAGCGGGAGAGTATCCGCCAGGTGATGACCACCGGATATATCTACATTGATGCCTTGAATGCGGTGACACTGGAAACCACCAACATGGCCCGCTGGCGCGGAGTGTGGGGACGCAAAGCCACTCGTGCCCATCGCCCCGCGCAGTTGGCGCAACACCCCGACCCAGAAGGTGACAAGGCCAGGCAATCGGTGCGCACCTTGATTGCGCAGATCGTGGAGCTGGGGCTAAGGGCTGAACTCTACGACGGCAACTGGAGCATGTGCTGAGCACGGCCCGATCCCCGAGCACTGCGATCCCTGTGACCGCAGGAATCTTTTCGTCGGGGAAATTGCGATATTTTCAGTAGCTGCTGATGCGCTTTTGGCCGGCTGTCAGCGGCATCCTGGATTCAGCAACGACAAGTCCAGTGAAGCGGCGGGTTGACTGAGATGCCTGTGCCTCTTGGCCACGTCAGAAGTACGTGCGCAGCGTGACCTGCAAAGCCCGCGGGGAGCCTGGCAGGATCAGGTTGTCGTTGCTGCCATGCGCCGACACGTAGTACTTGCGGTTGAGCAGATTCTTGATGTTCACATCCACCTCCCACTTTCCCTGCGTGTACTGCAGGGCCGCGTCCACCGTGGTGTAGCCGGGCAGGGTGACCAGGTTGGTCAGCGAGGTGAAGCGCGCGCCCACATAGTTCACGCCGCCGCCCACGCGCAGGCCGTGGCCCAGGTCCTTCATGGCCCAGAGGAAGGCGGAGTTGCGAGGCGTGAGCGCGGGCACCTTGCCCTGGGCCGCGATGGCAGCGGTGGGCAACTGGGTGGAGGTGGTGGTGGCCAGCGACTTCGTCATGCGGCCGTCCAGCCAGGCGTAGCCCGCGCTCACGTCCCAGCGGCCAGGCAGGCGGCCGCTCGCGGTCAGCTCAAAGCCGTTGGTGCGCTGTGTGCCCACGTTGATCTGGCGCGATGGGTTGGCCGGGTCGGTGTTCTTGATGTTGGTACGCTCCAGGTTGAACAGGGCGCCCGTCACGTTCAGCTTGCCGCCCAGCAGGTCCAGCTTCACGCCAATCTCCTTGTTCTGGGTGATTTCAGGCTCGGCGGCCGTGATGTTGGCAGCCAGGGCAAACGCCTCGGCCGAGGGCTGGAACGATTTGCTGTACGACACGTAGTACGACACCGTATCGCTGGGCTGCCACACCAGCCCGGCGCGGGGGCTGAATTTTTTGTCGGTGCGCGAGAGGGTGGCGAGCTTGCGGTCGTAGCGCGTTTCCTGCCCGTACACGTCATACCGCGCGCCAATCAGTGCCTTCCACTGCGGGGCCAGGGTGATCTGGTTTTGCCAATACAGCGCAGCGGTGTCTTGCGTGGTGTGGCTGGGGATGGCGTTGTCGGCGTTGTAGTTGGCCGCAGGAATCACGGGCGCAGCGGCGCTGGGGTTGAGGATGGACACCCGGTCGGCCCCGCCCGAGACGGATTCCGAGCGTTTCTTTTGCTGGCCCAGTTCCATGCCCATCAGCCACTCTTGCTGGAGCCCGCCGAGCTGGTTACGCCAGGTCACGTCGGTCTGGTTGAACACGCCCTTTTCGTCGCGCAGGATGAAGGCGCGTGATCGCCCCACGGTCATGGTGACCGGGTCGGTGGTGCCGCTGGACAGGGTGTTGTAGCGGTCAAGTGCGTAGTCGTAAACGCGGGTCACGTTGCGCACGGACCAGTCGTCGTTGAACCGATGGTTGAGCGTGGCGGTGAACGACTGCATGGCGCTGGTGGTGGTGTCGTCCTGCGCGGCGTTGCTGGAGCCGTAGTAGGTGCCTGCCGCCACGTTCACCGGGCGGCCGTTCAGTGCCGGGATGCCGAAGTCCGTCAGGCGCTTGTCGCGGGCGTGGGTGTATTGCAGCAGCAGGTCGGTTTGCGGCGCGAGCTTGAGGGCCAGCGATGGCGCAAAGTTGTGGCGCTTCACAAACTGCTGGTCGCGGTAGCTGTCAGAGTCTTCCACGGCGGTATTGAGGCGAAAGGCCGCCGTATCGCTGATGCCCACGTTCAGGTCGGCCGTGGCGCGGCGCCAGGCGTAGCTGCCCACGCCCACCGAGGCTTCGCCCGAGGTCTCGCCAAACTGCGGTTTCTTGGTGATGCGGTTGATGAGACCGCCCGAAGATCCGCGCCCATACAGCACGGCCGCTGGGCCTTTGAGGACTTCGATGCGCTCGATGTCGGCCAGGTCGCGGAAGTACAGCGCGTCGTCGCGCACACCATCCACAAACTGGTCGGCAATCGCGGTGAAGCCGCGAATGACCACCTGGTCACGCTGGCCGTCGCCATGGCTCATGGCCACACCGGGCACATTGCGCAGCGCGTCTTCCATCGAACGGGCGCCCTGGTCGCGCAACAACTGGGCGGGCACCACGTTCACGGCCTGTGGCACATCGCGCAGGGGTGCACTGCCTTTGGTGGCGGTAGAGGTGGCCGTGGGTGTGTAGCTGTCGCCCTGCGGGGCGGCCTTGATGGTGACTTCGCCCAGTGCCCTGGGGGCGCTGGTGTCAGCTGGCGTGCCCTGGGCCAGGGCGGTGCCACAGGCCAGCAGCAACACGGCGGCCGCCAGGGGGCTGAGGGTGTGGGCCAGGGGCGCAGGGTGCCGCACGCGGGGCATGGAAGATGAATGCATGGTGGTTCCTGAAACGAGAGTGAAAAAACACAGGGGCGTTGCACAGCCGCGCAGGCCTCTGCCTGCGCACGGCGGCGCCGCATCAAGAGAGCGTTTGCTGGGGGGGGAGAGCCCGCCGGGCTAGAGGCCGCTGACGTACGCCAGCAGCCCTGCTGCCAGCGAAGCGGCGCCCAGCGGCGCAGCGCGCTGGGGCAGCCAGGTAAGGGCCGCGGTGGCGGCCACGGCAGCCACCGACAGGGCGACGGCCCATGCCGTGACGCCGAGGGAGGCTGGCACGCCGGCCGGTGTGCGCGTGGCCAGCCACAGCGATGCCAGCAAGATCACCCAGCCCGCGCTGCGCAGATGGCGCAGTCGCGCGGGGGAAGCCTCGTGGCCCAAGGCGTCTTCGTGGTGTTTGTCCATGCCCAGGGCCATGGCCAGCCAGGCTGCAAAGCAAAACAGAAAGGCAGACATGGCTTCAGGTTCCTGCGGTGATTTCCGAGGCCGCGTTGGGCACGGCCTGCGCTGCCGGTGTGGGGGCTTGGGGCGCCACTGCGTGGGTGCGGGCCGCGCGCCTGGCAGGGGTTGTAGGGGCGGGGCTGCGGCGATGCAGGTGCCACGCCACCGCACCCAGCACGGCGCCCGCGGCCAGGAAGGCCAGGTCCAGCGCCGCCCAGGTCCAGTCGCCCGCAGGCAGCGTGGCGCCCAGGTGGGCGGATGTGGTCAGGGCATTGAGCACGGGCAGCAGCGCCCATGCCGCAGCAGCCAGGCCCAACACTGCCGTCCAGCCCAGGCGGCGGGGGCACAGCAGGCCCCACACCAGGGCCAGGCCCCAGGTGGCGAAGAAGCAGGCCAGCTCGGTGTCTGCACGCTGGGGCAGTTCCAGCGGCAGCAGCCGGTTGGCCGCCAAAAACACCGCGCAAGCCAGCGGCAGGCCCGCCAGGGTGCCAATGTTCAGCCCTGCCACCAGGCGCTCGCCCAGCGGCAGTCGCTGCGGGGCTGGGGTGGCCTGGGCAGCAACCTTGCGCTGGGCCTGCGCGCTGCGTTTGACGGACCACAGCACCATGCCGGTGGCAATCATCAGGCAGCCCAGCAGGCCAAAACCGAACAACGCCCAGCGCAGGCCGGGGCTGGCGAAGCGTGCCATGTGCAGCCCGTACAGCACGCCGTAGGTGGTGACGGCGGCGCTGGTGGGGTTGAGCTCGCCCACGGGTTGTGCGGTGGTGGCATCAAACAGCAGGCGGGGCGGGCGGTATTGCAGGCGGTCGCCCTCGTGGCGGGTGACTTCCACCACCGGTTTGCCTTGGGCATCGCGTCGCGCCTGGATGGAGCCGATGCGGCCGCCGTCCCAGTGCTTTTGTGCGGCAGTGAGGATGGTGGCCACAGGGATCAGCGGCAGGGGCTCGACCTTGGCGCCTGGCTCGCGCCGGGCCCGGCGCTCGGGCTGGTCGCCTTGCAGGTCGGCAAAGTAGGTGTTCGAGTCCACCTTGCCATCCGCCCCGGCATACGCTGTGGCGATGCCGCTGGGCAGGTACATCGAGTGGAAGATCATCAGCCCGCTGAAGGTGATCAGCAAGTAAAACGGCAGCACCAGCACGCCGGAGACGTTGTGTGCATCCAGCCAGGCCCGCTGGCCGCCCTTGCCGGGGCGGAAGGTGAAGAAGTCCTTGAAGATGCGCCGGTGCGTGACCACCCCGGTGAGCAGGGCCATGAACATGAGCAGCGTGGCCACGCCCACCACCCAGCGGCCTTCCAGCGTCCAGCGGCCTTTTTGCGCGGTGCGCAGCTCGAAGTGAAAGCGGTAGAAGAAGTCGCCGCCCATGGACTGGCGGATGTCCACTGGCTCGCCCGTTTGCGGGTTCATGCGCAGGGTTTCAAAGCGGCCATTGCCGCTGCCGCGCCACAGCACATTCACTGCCGGGTCGCGCTCGTCGGGCAGGTGCATGATCCACTGGGTTACGTCTGGCACTTTGCGGTGCAGCGCAGCCAGGGCTTTTTCAGCGGTGTTGGTCTCGGTGCCTGCCGTGGTGGTGGGCAAGCCGTGCAGCTCGGGGTGCGTCCACAGGTTCAGCTCGTTTCGGAAGAACGACAGCGTGCCCGTGAGGAAGATGGCAAACAGCAGCCAGCCCAGCACCAGCCCCGCCCAGGTGTGCAGCCACGACATGGCCTGGCGAAAGCCTTCGCGGTCGTTGGGGGTCTTGGTTGGGGTCTTGGCCCTTGCCTGTGCGGGCAGGGCGCTCTCAGTGGTGGGCATCGTGCTCATGCCGCAGCCCCCAGCCAGCGCGGCGCCATGGCCATCGCGCCCATCACGGCGGCGGGTGCCAGCATGCCCAGCCAGGCGCCCCAGCTGGTGCGTGCATAAAACACCCAGGCCACTGCGGCGGCGTACACCAGCCATGCCAGCATGGTGGCGGTGAGCACGGCATCCACCCGGGGCATGGCCTGGGCCAGCGCCAGCGACAACGCCCCGGCAAACGCTGCCGTCAGTGCATAGCCCCCCAACGCGGCGGCCAGGGTGCGCGACAAGACGGTGAGGCGGTACCGCCAGTCCACTCGGGCCGTTTTCATGGCTGCACCGGGAGGCTCGGAAAGTGGGTGCAAAGGGGGCGGCGGCAAGGCATGGGCAGGGGCTCCAGTCTGGGTTGATCCAAAGGCTGGCTGCACCCGGCGGGGTCCCGTTCGTGCTGGCTTGCTAGCGCGGAATTCTACAGTTATTGAGAAGCATTCTTATTTTGTTTGTAAAGTTCTGCTTGCGTTGGCGCAAGGTTGCAACAGACCGCTGCGGGTGGAGAGTGAGCGGGCCGCCTGGTGCAGACGAAAAAAACGGGCCCGCAGGCCCGTTCGATGGCGCGGCGGCTGGCCGTGCGCCCCAGAGGGTATCGACTGCCTCAGTCAGCATCCCCCATTTGGGACTGGAGGTAGTTCGGCAAACCCACCTTTTCGATGAGGTCGATCTGGGTTTCCAGAAAGTCGATGTGCTCTTCGGTGTCGTCCAGAATCTTTTGCAGCAGGTCGCGCGAGACATAGTCGCGCACGCTTTCGCAGTGGGCCATGCCTTCTTTGATGGTGGCTTGGGCGCCTTGTTCCGAGCGCAGGTCGCAGGCCAGGATTTCTGGCACATCCTCGCCCACTTGCAGCTTGCCCAGGTCTTGCAGGTTGGGCAGGCCGTCGAGCATGAAGATGCGGTCCATCAGCCAGTCCGCGTGCTTCATCTCGCCGATGGATTCTTCGTATTCCTTCTTGGCCAGCTTGTCGAAGCCCCAGTGCTTGAGCATGCGGTAGTGCAGGAAGTACTGGTTGATGGCGGTGAGTTCGTTCTTCAGTTGCGCTTGCAGGTGCGCGATGACTTGTGGGTCGCCTTTCATGAGGCCTCCTTGTGGGTTATCAACGTGCGATTGTGGAGTGTGCCCCGGTGTCTGACAAGCCAAGCCCCTGCGCGAGTAGCCCCGCTGGAGCCCTCTGCCGAGGGAAAGGGGTAGAGTGCCCCTCGGCGCCAGGGTGGCGTGTCATAGAATAGTCATTGGCAATTGATTCAATCAAATCAATTAATTGGATGCATTGCACCAAAAAGCCTAGACTTCAGTCTGTTCTGTCAACCAACCCCTAAAGGAAACAGCAATGTCCCTGATCAATACGCAAGTCCAGCCCTTCAAGACCGAAGCTTTTGTGAACCGCAACGGCAAGGGTGAGTTCATCACCGTGACGGAAGAAAGCCTGAAGGGCAAGTGGTCTGTTCTGATCTTCATGCCAGCAGCGTTCACCTTCAACTGCCCCACCGAAATCGAAGACGCCGCTGACAACTACGCTGAATTTCAGAAGGCCGGTGCCGAGGTCTATATCGTGACGACCGACACCCACTTCGCGCACAAGGTGTGGCACGAGACATCTCCTGCCGTGGGCAAGGCCAAGTTCCCTCTGGTGGGCGACCCAACCCACCAGCTGACCAACGCTTTCGGCGTGCACATTCCTGAAGAAGGCCTGGCCCTGCGCGGCACCTTCGTGATCAACCCCGATGGCGTGATCAAGACCATGGAAGTGCACTCCAACGAAATCGCCCGCGACGTGTCAGAAACCCTGCGCAAGCTCAAGGCTGCCCAGTTCACCGCCGCCAACCCTGGCCAAGTGTGCCCCGCCAAGTGGAAGGAAGGCGCCAAGACCCTGACTCCTTCGCTGGATCTGGTCGGCAAGATCTAAGCCGCTTCATGCATCGGCTGAGCGCGCCGCAACTGGCGCGCTCCCCAAAGCCGGACAGCGCCACGGTGCTTGCGCCATGCCGTCCGGCTTTTTTTCGCCCGGATTTTGGCCATCAGGCTTGAATGAATCGCCTGAAGCCCTTAAACCTACAAGACCACAACTCGAATTTTTAGGAAGCCACCATGCTCGACGACCAACTCAAATCGCAACTCTCTGCCTACCTGGAACGCGTACAGCAGCCGTTTGAACTGGTGGCTTCTCTGGACGACAGCGAAACCGCCCGCGACATGCGCGAGCTGCTGGAGACCATCCAGTCCCTGCGCAGCGACAAGATCACCCTGCGCACCGACGGCAACGACGCCCGCAAGCCCTCGTTCAGCCTGCAGCGCGTGGGCGCCACCAACAGCCTGCGTTTTGCCGGCCTGCCGCTGGGCCACGAGTTCACCTCGCTGGTGCTGGCCCTGCTGTGGACGGGCGGCCACCCCCCCAAGGTCGAGCAGGATGTGATCGACCAGATCAAGGCGCTGGACGGCGACTTCAACTTTGAGGTCTACATGAGCCTGACCTGCCACAACTGCCCCGACGTGGTGCAGGCGTTGTCGCTCATGGCCATCCTCAACCCCAAGATCAAGACCACAGTGATTGAAGGCGGCGCCTTCCAGGAAGAAGTGACCCAGCGCGAAATCATGGCTGTGCCCATGGTGTTCCTCAACGGTCAGGTCTTCGGCTCGGGCCGCATGTCGCTGGAAGAAATCGCTGCCAAGCTCGACACCGGCTCTGCCGCCCGCGAAGCCGCCAAGCTCAGCGCCAAGGATGCGTATGACGTGCTCATCGTCGGCGGTGGCCCTGCAGGTGCCGCAGCTGCGGTGTACGCCGCCCGCAAGGGCATTCGCACTGGCGTGGCCGCCGAGCGCTTTGGCGGCCAGGTCAACGACACCCTGGGTATTGAGAACTACATCTCGGTGCTCGAAACCGACGGCCCCAAGTTTGCCGCTGCGCTCGAAGCCCACACCCGTGCCTACGACGTGGACATCATGAACCTGCAGCGCGCCGAGAAAATCATCCCTGCCGCCCAACCCGGCGGCCTGATCGAAGTGCAGCTGGCCAACGGCGGCACGCTCAAGTCCAAGACGGTGATCCTGTCCACCGGCGCGCGCTGGCGCAACGTGAACGTGCCCGGCGAGGCCGAGTACAAGAACAAGGGCGTGGCCTACTGCCCGCACTGCGACGGCCCCTTGTTCAAGGGCAAGCGCACGGCCGTGATCGGCGGCGGGAATTCGGGTGTTGAAGCGGCCATTGACCTGGCTGGCGTGGTGGCCCACGTCACCCTCATCGAGTTTGCCGACCAACTCAAGGCCGACGCGGTGCTGGTGAACAAGCTCAAGAGCCTGCCCAACGTCACCATCCACACCAACGCGCAGACCACCGAAATCACCGGTGCCGATGGCAAGGTGAACGGCCTGAAATACAAGGATCGCGCCACCGGCGAAGAACACCTGGTGCCGGTGGAAGGGGTGTTCGTGCAGATCGGCCTGGTGCCCAACACCGAATGGCTCAAGGGCACGGTCGAACTCTCCAAGTTCGGCGAAATCGTGATCGACGCCAAGGGCCACACCAATGTGCCCGGCGTGTTTGCCGCCGGCGACTGCACCACGGTGCCTTACAAGCAGATCGTGATTGCCGCCGGTGCGGGTGCCACAGCCGCCTTGAGCGCGTTCGACCACCTGATCCGCACACCTTCGGCGGTTTGAAGCCAAAATAGCCTCCAGCGCCCACCCAGTAAGCGCTGGTAGCTATATAAAAAGTAGCAAAGCCCAGGCCGCGAAAGTGGCCTGGGCTTTTGACCTTGGGGGGGTTGCTTGCGTTGGCAGCAAATCACCCTGGAGGCCAATCAGGGAAAGCGCCAGGTGCTATCAATGAAATAGCAAATGTGCCGCCGGCCACGGCGGGGCTGCATGGGCTTCAATACATCAGCCGTTCGGGCCGCACTTCCTGCAGGATGGTGGTGGCGATCTCTTCGATCGACTTGGTGGTGGTGGACAGCCAGCGGATGCCGGATCGGCGCATCATCGCCTCGGCCTCGGCCACCTCGGCGCGGCAGTTCAGCAGGCTGGCGTACTTGGAGTTCGGGCGCCGTTCGCTGCGGATTTCGGCCAACCGTTCGGGGCTGATGGTCAGGCCAAAAATCTTCTTTTGGTAGGGCACCAGCGCGGGTGGCAGCTGCTTGCGCTCAAAGTCTTCGGGGATAAGGGGGTAGTTGGCCGCCTTCAGCCCGAACTGCATGGCCAGGTACAGGCTGGTCGGGGTCTTGCCACTGCGGCTCACGCCCACCAGGATCACGTCGGCCCCTGCCAGGTCGCGGTTGCTTTGGCCGTCATCGTGCGCCAGGCTGAAGTTGATGGCTTCGATGCGATCGTTGTATTCCTTGCTGCGGCTCACGTCCGAGAAGCGTCCCACGCGGTGGTGCGACTTGATGCCCAGCTCTTCTTCCAGCGGGTGCACAAAGGTGCCAAACATGTCCAGCAGCATGCCCTTGCAGCCGTCCTGAATCACCTTGAGCACTTCCATATCGACCAGCGTGGTGAAGACAATGGGCTTTTTGCCCTCCACTTCGCCGGTGTGGTTGATCTGGCGCACCACCTGGTGGGCCTTGTCCACCGTGTCGATGAAGGGCAGGCGCACATGGCGCGGCTTGAATTCAAACTGGGCCAGGATGGCGTTGCCGAAGGTCTCCGCCGTGATGCCGGTGCCGTCTGACACAAAAAATACAGTTCGCGAGTGCATGGGGGGCCCTTTTTAAAAGTGTCAGCCCTTTGCCAGAAGCGGGGGCCTACAATTGCCGCAATTATCCAAATTCTCACCATGCGCACCGTCGGCCTACAACCACAACGACAAAGCTGCAGCCTGCGCATGGCCGCTTGCCAGAGGCCACGACGGGCCTGGCATGCAGACCCGGTTTCAACTTCTGGAGCTTTCCCATGTCTGCACTTTTCAGCCCGACCGCCTTGGTCGTACCGTTTGAAAACCTGAGAATGACCGACGTCGAGGCCGTTGGCGGTAAAAACGCCAGCCTCGGCGAAATGATCTCCCAACTGCCGCAAGGCGTGCGGGTGCCCACCGGCTTTGCCACCACCGCCCACGCGTTCCGCGAATTCCTGGCCTACGACGGCCTGGCCGACAAGATCAGCGCCAAGCTCAAGAGCCTGGACACCGAAGACGTGCGCGCGCTGGCCCAGGTTGGCGCCGAGATCCGCGCCATGGTCGAGGCCCAGCCCTTCCCGGCCGACCTGCAAAAAGCCATTGCCGACGAATTTGCCAAGCTCAGCGCTGGCAACCCCAATGCATCGTTTGCCGTGCGCTCGTCTGCCACGGCTGAAGACTTGCCCGACGCATCGTTCGCTGGCCAGCAGGAAACCTTCCTGAACGTGGTGGGCATCGACGAAGTCATGCACAAGATGAAGGAAGTGTTCGCGTCGCTGTACAACGACCGTGCCATCTCCTACCGCGTGCACAAGGGTTTCGAGCACGACGTGGTCGCCCTGTCGGCCGGCGTGCAGCGCATGGTGCGCTCGGACCTGGGCGCGGCCGGTGTGATGTTCACCATCGACACCGAATCTGGCTTTGAAGAAGTGGTGTTCATCACCAGCAGCTATGGTCTGGGCGAAACCGTGGTGCAGGGCGCCGTGAACCCCGACGAGTTCTATGTGCACAAGCCCATGCTCAAGGCTGGCAAGAAGGCCGTGATTCGCCGCAACCTGGGCTCCAAGCTGATCCAGATGGTGTTCTCTACACCCGAAGAAAAGGCAGCCACCCGCAAGCTGGTCAAGACCATTGACGTGCCTGCTGAGCAGCGCAACCGTTACTCGCTGACCGATGCCGACGTGGAGCAACTGGCCCACTACGCGCTGGTGATCGAGCAGCACTATGGCCGCCCCATGGACATCGAGTGGGGCAAGGACGGCACCGACGGCCAGCTCTACATCCTGCAGGCGCGCCCTGAAACCGTGAAGAGCCAGGCCAAGGACCAGGCAGAACTGCGCTACAAGCTCAAGGGCCACGGCACGGTGCTGGCCGAGGGCCGCGCGATTGGCCAAAAGATTGGCACCGGCCCTGTTCGCCTGGTGCACAACATTTCCGAGATGGACAAGGTCCAGCCCGGCGATGTGCTGGTGACCGACATGACCGACCCCAACTGGGAACCCGTGATGAAGCGCGCGAGCGCCATCGTCACCAACCGCGGTGGCCGCACCTGCCACGCCGCCATCATTGCGCGCGAGCTGGGCATTCCTGCCGTGGTGGGATGTGGTGACGCGACCGAGCGCCTGAAAGACGGCACGCTGGTCACGGTCAGCTGCTCCGAGGGCGACACCGGCAAGATCTACGACGGCCTGCTCGAAACCGAAGTGACCGAAGTGCAGCGCGGCGAGATGCCCCCCATCAAGACCAAGATCATGATGAACGTGGGCAACCCCCAGCTGGCATTTGACTTTGCCCAGCTGCCCAACGCTGGCGTGGGCCTCGCCCGCCTGGAGTTCATCATCAACAACAACATTGGCGTGCACCCCAAAGCCATCCTGGACTACCCCCAGATCGACGCCGACCTGAAGAAGGCCGTGGAATCTGTGGCCCGTGGCCATGCGTCGCCCCGCGCTTTCTATGTGGACAAGGTGGCCGAGGGCGTGGCTACCATCGCCGCCGCTTTCTGGCCCAAGCCCGTCATCGTGCGCCTGTCGGACTTCAAGTCCAACGAATACCGCAAGCTCATTGGCGGCAGCCGCTACGAGCCTGAGGAAGAAAACCCGATGCTGGGCTTCCGTGGCGCCGCCCGCTACATCAGCGAAGACTTCGGCGAAGCCTTTGCGATGGAATGCGAAGCGCTCAAGCGCGTACGCAACGACATGGGCCTGACCAACGTGCAGGTGATGGTGCCGTTTGTGCGCACGCTGGGCCAGGCCGAGCGCGTGACCAAGCTGCTGGCTACCCATGGCCTGGAGCGTGGCAAGGACGACCTCAAGGTCATCATGATGTGCGAAGTGCCCAGCAATGCCATCCTGGCTGAGCGCTTCCTGCAGTTCTTCGACGGTTTCTCCATCGGCTCCAACGACCTGACCCAGCTCACCCTGGGCCTGGACCGCGACTCGGGCCTGGAGCTGCTGGCGCAGGACTTTGATGAGCGCGACCCTGCCGTCGAGGCACTGATCCACCAGGCCATCAAGGCCTGCCTGGCCCAGGGCAAGTACATCGGCATCTGCGGCCAGGGCCCCAGCGACCACCCTGACTTTGCACAGTGGTTGGCGAAGGAGGGCATCTCTTCCATTTCGCTGAACCCTGACAGCGTGGTGGCTACCTGGCAGCAACTGGCCGGCTGACGCCTTCCCAGTGGGGCGGCGCATGAGATCGCAGGCGTGAGGGAGTTCTGATCCATGCGACCTTCTGCGCTACGCCCCCAGCAAGCTCCGCCCCGCGAACCCGAACTCGCGGGGCCATTTCCTCCTGATCTGCACGACGTTCGCCACCTGTGGCTCAAGGCAGTTCTGCTGGCTGTGTGGGTGCTGGCGTCGTTTGTCGCCACTTATTTCGCCCGCGATCTGCAGGACATCGTGGTGGGCGAATGGCCCTTGGGCTACTGGATTGCAGCCCAGGGGGCGGTGTTGGTGTTCATCGCCATCGTGGTGGTGTACGCCTGGGCCATGAGCCGGTTCGAGCGGCAGGACGCCCGGGCTGCCAGTGCCGCATCGGCCGAAGGGGCTCACCCGGCGGAGCACCGCCGTGGCTGACCAGGCCCGCCGCAGGCGGGGTTTGCGTTTACCCGCCTGGCTGCGGCCCCACCAGTTTTTCATTTTGTACGTGTTGGGGGTGCTGGGCTTCCTGGTACTCATGACCTGGGCCGAAAGCCAGGGGCTGTCGCGCCACTGGATCGGTCCGATCTTTCTTTTCCTCACCGTGATGGTGTACGCCGGCATCGGTGTGTATGGCCGCACGTCAGATTCCGACGAGTACTACGTGGCAGGCCGTCGCATACCGCCCATGTACAACGGCATGGCGGCCGCCGCCGACTGGATGAGCGCGGCCTCGTTCATCAGCCTGTCGGGGGCGCTGTACTTGCAGGGTTTCTCGGGCACTTCGGGGCAGGCTGGCGGGCTGGCCTACCTGCTGGGGTGGACGGGCGGTTTTTGCCTGGTGGCGATGCTGATTGCGCCACACTTGCGGGCCATGGGCCTCTACACCGTGCCCGATTTTTTCCATGTGCGCTTTGGCGGGCGCTGGCCGCGCATCATTGCAGCGCTGGCGGCGGTGCTGTGCTCGTTCACCTACGTGGTGGCGCAGATCTATGGCGTGGGGTTGATCGCTTCGCGCCTGACGGGGGTGCAGTTCGAGATTGGCATCATGCTCGGCCTGGGTGGCGTGCTGCTGTGCTCGTTCCTGGGCGGCATGCGTGCCATCACCTGGACGCAGGTGGCGCAGTACGTGGTGCTGCTGCTGGCGTTTTTGATTCCCGTGTCCTGGCTTGCCTACAAGCAATTGGGCAACCCCATGGCCCCGGCCGTTTATGGCGAGCAGATCAGCAAGATTGCAGAGCTGGAAACCCAGCTTCTTGACTCGGCGGCAGAGCACCAGGTGGTGCAGGCCTATCTGCGCCGCGCCAAGGAAATGGAGGCACGCCTGCAGGATGTGGAAGGGGCGCTGGAGCGTGAACGCGAACTGGGGCGCGAGCGCATTCGCCAGTTGCGAGCGCAAAACGCCGATGTGGGGCTGATTGTTTCGGCCAGCCGCGAACTGGCCGCCTTGCCGCGCGACGTTGCCTCTGCCCGCGAGCGCTGGACGCGTGAAATGCACGAGAACTACGAGCGTGCAAAACCTTTGGGTGGCCTGCCGCCGCACAGCCAGGCCTATGCGGGCGACCCCAACGGCACGCCCGAAGAGCAGCGCGAATACGAATTGGCTCGCCGCAACTTTCTGGCGCTGATGTTCTGTCTGATGGTGGGCACGGCAGGGTTGCCGCACTTGCTCACACGCTACTACACCTCGCCCACGGTGGCTGGCGCAAGGGCGTCGGTGGCGTGGTCGCTGTTTTTCATTGCCTTGCTGTACCTGAGCGCGCCCGCCCTGGCGGTGCTGGTGAAGTTTGAGGTCATGCAGAACCTGGTGGGCAGCAGCTTTGAAGCCTTGCCCAACTGGATGGCCCAGTGGGCGCGCGTGGACAGTTCACTGCTGTCCATCGAAGACGTGAACGGCGACGGCATCGTGCAGTTTGGCGAGATCCGCCTGGGCGCTGACCTCATCATGCTGGCCACGCCCGAACTGGGGGGGCTGCCTTATGTGGTGTCGGGCCTGGTGGCGGCGGGAGGGCTGGCAGCGGCGTTGTCCACAGCTGATGGTTTGTTGCTCACCATCAGCAATGCGCTGGTGCGTGACCTGTACTTCCGCGGCACCAAGCGCGATGCATCGCCCGAGCAGCGGGTGATCTTGACCAAGTTCACCCTGCTCACGGTGGCCTTGTCAGCGGCCTTTGTGGCGGCGCTCAAGCCGTCAGAAATTCTGACCATGGTGTCTGCCTCGTTTTCGCTGGCAGCTTCGGCTTTTGTGCCGGTGATGGTGCTGGGTATCTTCTGGCGCGGCACTACGCGCAAGGGGGCCGTGGCGGGCATGCTGGCGGGCCTGGGGGTGGCGGTGTACTACCTGCTCTCACACGTGCCCGCCGTGCGGGCTGCACTGCCCGGCTGGCTGTTGGCCGATGGTCTGTGGTTTGGCATCCAGCCCATCTCGGCCGGGGTGTTTGGGGTGCCAGCCGGTTTTGTGGCGGCAGCTGTGGTGAGCCGCATCACCCGCCCCGCGCCCGTGCCCACGGGCGTGCGCCTGGAAATCTGAACCAATAGCCTTTGGGGGCTGCGGCTTATGGATAAACCCGGATACCCAATTGTCACCAATTGTGCCACTCTGTGGGCATGGCTGTGGTCAGTGGTGCAGTCCCGTTCACATTCAGGAGCCCCATGGTTTTCGTCAAAACGCAGGCAGGTCAAGAAGCATTGAAAGATCGGCACGGTGGCCTGTCGTCCAGGCAACGCTCTGCGTTCATCTTGTTCGATGGCAAGCGCACCCTGAGCGAGGTGCTCGCCGCCACCGCCGCCATGGGCATCACCCAGGACGATGTGCAGACCATGATTGCCCAGGGCCTGCTGGCCCCGGCCGGTGGGGCTTCACTGCCGCCGGCGGCCGACCAGGGTGGGGGCGGTGTCACTCCCCCGGCGGCAGAGTCGGGTTCGGGTGAAACTGCCCGGCCCTCACAGCAGCGCTACAAAGACGCTTACCCGGTGGCCACATCCATGACCGCTGCCATGGGCCTGCGCGGTTTCCGGCTCAATCTGGCGGTTGAATCTGCCTCCAGCTTTGAAGACCTGGCCGCCTTGGCCCCCAAGATCAAGGAAGCCGTGGGAGAAGAGAAGTACGAGCCTTTGCGCAAGGCCCTGTTTGGCTGAGCGACGGCGTTGCTCGCCGGCATCGCCTGAATGCTCTGCCCCATGAAAAAAGCCAACCCGATGGGTTGGCTTTTTAGCGTTTGGCGAAGTGCGCGTGCGGCTCAGCGAACCTTCAGCAGTTCCACATCAAACTTCAGCGTGGCGTTCGGGGGGATCACGCCGCCAGCGCCGCGGGCGCCGTAACCCAGGGCTGCGGGGATGATCAGCGTGCGCTTGCCGCCAATCTTCATGCCCTGCACGCCTTCGTCCCAGCCCTTGATGACCATGCCAGCGCCCAGAGAGAACTCGAACGGGTCGTTGCGGTCGCGGCTGGAGTCGAACTTGGCGCCTTGCTCACCGTTGTTGTACAGCCAGCCGGTGTAGTGCACCGACACGTTGTTGCCCTTGGTGGCTTCGGCGCCTTCGCCCACAGTGGTGTCTTCGTATTGCAGGCCAGAGGCGGTGGTGGTGAGGGCCATGGTATGTCCTTTGCTATTGAAATGGTAGCTAGTGGCGCTTGCTGGACAAGCGCTAGAGGGTGTTTTTGCTGAAAAAGGCTGCCCGCGATGGGGCAGGTGTTTGTTCAGGCGGCTTTCTTGGCCCGGCCGGCGACCCAGCGGGTGGCAAAGGCCTGCACATCGTTCAGCCGCTTGAGCAGGTCGGCCCCGGCGGCGGTCACCGTGTAGCCATCGGCGCCATGGTCCAGCAGGCCAGCTTCACGCAGTTCCTTGATGCGGGTGTTCAAGGTGTTGGGGGTGATGCCGCCCACGCTGTCTTGCAGCAGGCGGAAGGTTTGGGGGTGCCCGTCGCGCAGGGCCCACAGCACGCGCAGCGCGTAACGGCATTCGAGCCGTTCGAACAGCTGGTGGATGGCGGCGTTTTCTTTGGAGCTCATGGATGCTTCTCCTTGCGCGAGGTATTGGATCGGTTATTTGGGAGCAGGGCGCCGGGGCGGCCCGCCAATGCGCTCAGACTATAGCGCGGAACCCATTTTGCTACAAGTTTGGTAGCTCACGAGGCAATGTGCATATGCCATAGACCGGTGATTTTGTGGCTTGTTTTTTGCAGGGTTTGGCAGGGCGCTGGGCCCCCGTGCAGGGTGATTTCGCCCCTGGTTAGGGTGTGGCGCGAAGGCTACGGTGGGTTCTCGCCCGCCGATGCGCTTGCCAGGTGTTTCACCAGCAACTGCGCTGCCGGAGAGAGGGCTTGCTCGTCGCGGTAGCAAATCGCAAACCGGCGCTGTGCCCACGCATCGCTGAGCGGCACGATGCGCACCGGGGCCGTCTGCGCAAAAGGCACCGCCACCTCGCGTGGCACCACGCTGATGGCCAGGTTGGCCCGCACCACGCGCAGGGCCGCGTCAAAGTTGGACACCAGCACCCGGTGGGCCAGCGTCTTGCCTTCCACCGCAGCCGCGCGGGCCAGCAGCACCTGTACCGCGCTCAGGGCGGGCATGCTCACAAATTCGTAACCCAGCACATCGGCAAAGCGCACCGTGGGTAGCTGCGCCACAGGGTGCGATGCGTGGGCCACGATGGCCAGGTGGTCGCTGCGGTAGTTGCGCGTTTGCAGGCCGCTCAGGTCGGCGGCATCCCAGCAGATGCCGATGGACGCGCTGCCCTCGCGGATGCCCTGCACCACGTCGGGGCTCACCCGCTCTTCCATGCTGATCTGGATGCTGCGGTGGGCCGGGTCTTGCAAGAACGCCGCCACATCATCGGCCAGCGATTCGGCCATGACCGAGGCTGTGACCAGCATGCGCACGTGGCCCCGGGTGCCGGTGGCATACGCGGCCATGTCGCGCTCGATCTGCCCCGCGCTGGCCAGCATGGTGCGGGCGTGCTCCAGCAGTGTTTCGCCCGCCGGAGTGGGCACCACGCCCCGGCGCTTGCGCAGCAGCAGGGGCGTGCCCACGGTGTCTTCCAACTGGGCCAGCCGCTTGCTGATGGCCGAGCCCACGATGGACTCCTGCTCGGCCACCCGCGCAATGCTGCGCTGGTCGCACACGGCGGCAAACAGGCGCAGGGTTTGCAGATCAAGATCGCGCATGGGTTGTGATATTCCTTTCCGGAATCATAAGAGTTCCAAAATTGATTTTCTGATTCAAAACGGAATTTCTAGAATCACCTGCATGCTTCCAACGCTTTCGGAGACAGCCCTGTGAACCCATCTTTACCCGGCGGGCCCGTGTCCCCCATGACGGCCACTGGCCCCACCCACGCCGTGGTGCGCGAAGTCGGCCTGCGCGATGGCCTACAGAGCATCGCCCGCGTGCTGCCCACCGCCCAGAAGATCGAGTGGGTGAATGCCGCCTACGCTGCCGGGCAGCGCGAGATCGAGGTGGGCTCTTTCGTTCCTCCCCGCCTGCTGCCCCAGCTGGCCGATACGGCCGAGGTGCTGGCCCACGCGCGAACGCTGCCGGGCCTGCGCGCCTCGGTGCTGGTGCCCAACCTGAAAGGGGCCGAGCGCGCGCTGGAATGTGGCGCGCACCTGATGGTGGTGCCCCTATCGGCCAGCCACGCGCACAGCCTGGCCAACCTGCGCAAGACCCCCGACGAGGTGGTGGCCGAGGTGGCCCGCATCCGCGCTGCCCGCGATGCGGCCGGCAGCGCCACGCTGATCGAAGGCGGTGTGGGCACCGCCTTTGGCTGCACCTTGCAGAGCGAGGTGGCCGAGAGCGAAGTGCTGCGCCTGATGCAAGCCCTGCTCGACGCCGGTGCCGACCGCGTGAGCCTGGCCGACACCGTGGGCTTTGCCGACCCGGCCAGTGTGCAACGCCTGTTTGGCAAGGCCCGCGCCCTGGTGGGCGACCGGCTGGCCTGCGCGCACTTTCACGACACGCGCGGCATGGGCCTGGCCAATGCCTACGCCGCCTGGCAAACCGGCATCACCCGCTTTGACGCCTGCCTGGCGGGCATTGGCGGCTGCCCCCACGCGCCCGGTGCCAGCGGCAACGTCACCACCGAAGACCTGGAATACATGCTGCAGCGCATGGGCGTTGCCACGGGTGTGGATGTGCCCGCGCTGCTGGCGCTGCGCCATCGCGTAGCCGACTGGCTAGCAGGCGAGACACTGCACGGCGCCCTGTGGCAGGCGGGCCTGCCCCGCCACGCACAGCCCACCCTGGCCGCCGCAGCGGTTTGAATTCTGTATTGTTCGCCCATGACAAGTACCACCTCTTCTTCCCCGTCCGAATCGCCCAAATCGTCCGCAGGCCCCTTGCCCCTGGCGGGCCTGCGGGTCGTTGAATTCACCCACATGGTCATGGGACCCACCTGCGGCATGGTGCTGGCGGATTTGGGGGCCGAGGTCATCAAGGTTGAGCCCGTGGAAGGCGACCGCACCCGGCACCTGCTCGGCGCGGGTGCGGGCTTCTTCCCCATGTTCAACCGCAACAAGAAAAGCATTGCGCTGGACCTGCGCAACCCCGAAGGGCTGGAGGTGGCCCGCAAACTGGCCGCATCCGCCGACGTGGTGGCGCAAAACTTCAAGCCCGGCGTGATGACCAAGTACGGGCTGGATTACGCGGCGCTCTCGCAGCTCAACCCCCGCCTTATCTACGTGAACCACACGGGCTTTCTGGCCGGGCCGTACGAGCACCGCACCGCGCTCGATGAAGTGGTGCAGATGATGGGCGGGCTGGCCTATATGACGGGCCGCCCCGGCGACCCGCTGCGCGCAGGCAGCAGCGTCAACGACATCATGGGCGGCATGTTTGGTGCCATTGGCGCCATGGCCGCGCTGATGCAGCGCGGCATCACCGGGCGCGGGCAAGAGGTGGACTCGGCCCTGTTCGAGAACAACGTCTTTCTGGTCGGCCAGCACATGATGCAGTACGCCGTGACGGGCCAACCCGCCGCCCCCATGCCCGACCGCATTTCCTCGTGGGCGCTGTACGACGTGTTCACCGTCAAAGATGGCGAGCAGATCTTCCTGGCCGCCGTGAGCGACGCGCAGTGGGTCACCTTCTGCGACGCCATGGGCTACGCTGACCTCAAGGCCAACCCGCAGCTCACCACCAACAACGACCGCGTGCGCGCCCGCCCCACGCTGATGCCCGACCTGCGCCAACGCCTGGCAAACCACAGCGCGGCCGAGCTGGCCGCCATTTTTGAAAAGCACGGCCTGCCGTTTGCCCCCATTTCGCGGCCCGAGCAGTTGCTGGACGACCCGCACCTCAACGCCACCGGCGGCCTGGCCGACATCACGCTGCCCGACGGCGAGCGCGCCGGGCAAACCGCCCGCACCACGCTGCTGCCCCTGGCGATGGATGGCCAGCGCCTGGGCGTGCGCCTGCAGCCCCCGGTGCTGGGCCAGCACACGGCGGCTTTGATGCAAGAGCTGGGCTACACGCCCGAGCAGGTGCAAGCGCTGCAGCAGGCAGGTGCCGTGGCCTGACAGGCACAACGAGCACAACGGGCAGGTAGAGCCCTGCCAGCCCCAGATTCACAACTACAACGGAGACCAGACCATGACCACACCCCCCTTCCAACCCAAAGGCTCTGGGCACCCCGGTGCAGGCGACAGCGAAGCATCCTTCGCACTGACAGCTCCCGCCCGGCGCCGCGCCCTGTGCTTTGGCGCGGCTGCCTTGGGCGCTGCAGCGCTGGCACCCGTGGGCCTGGTGCGGGCCCAGAGCCTGGGCGACCGGCCCCTGCGCATCATCTTGCCGCTGTCTGCGGGCTCGGGGGCCGATGGTGCCATCCGCGCCATCAGCAACAGCCTGGCCAAGGCGCTGGGCCAACCGGTGGTGATCGAAAACCTGCCCGGCGCGGGCGGCATCACCGGCACCACGCAGATCGTGCGGGCGCATGAACCTGCTCGCCGCCTTTTTGCAGCCGCGCAAGTTCCTTTTCGGGATGGGATGCTAGGCGCGGTGAGCAGTGGATAGCACCGCTATCCACAAACGCCGCAACGCCGCAGACCGCCCGAAAAGGCACTTGCCCGCAGGGTTGGAGTGAAATCGGGCGATTGAACGCCCCGGCTGCTTGCATGGGCACGAGCCCATGCGGCGCATCCGGAGCATCCACTCATCCCGATTGCGCTCCAACGCGGCTGTAAAAAGGCGGCGAGCAGGTTCTGGGACGGTTCGGTGATCGGGGTGGTGTCGAACAACCATGTGGTCAACCCCAGCGTGTACAAAAGCATTCCATTCGATTCGCTGGTCGACATCACGCCCATCACCATCATCGGGGCCACGCCCTTTGTGCTGGTAGCGCACCCTTCCGTGCCGGCCAAGAACGTGCAGGAGCTGATCGCCTACGCCAAGTCCAAGCCTGGGGTGCTCAACTACGGCTCGTCGGGCAACGGCACCATCCTGCACCTGGGCGCGGCCATGTTTGTGGACCAGGCCAAGCTCGCCATTCAGCACATTCCCTACAAGGGCATGGGCCCGCTGATGAACGACGTGCTGGGCGGCCAGGTGCAACTGGCGGTGGTGGCCGTGGCCCCTGCGGCGGCGCACATCAAGTCGGGCGCGCTGCGGGCCATGGGCGTGACGACCAGCACGCGCGTGCCTTCGCTGCCCGGCGTGCCAACCATTGCCGAGCAAGGCCTGCCCGCCTACGAGCTGGACGGCTGGATTGCCCCCGTGGCCCCCGCCGGCCTGCCCAAGACCGAGCTAGCCCGGCTGTACAACGCCTTCAAGGCAGCAATGGAGATGCCCGAAGCGCGCGATGCGCTCGTCGCCCAGGGCTACGAAATCAAGCTCACCCCGCCCGATGCCGCCGCCGCCTTCTTCCGCAGCGAAGCGGCGCGCATGGCGCAGGTGGTGAAAAACGCCAACGTGAAGCTGGATTGAGCGGTTCTTAAAGCCTTTTAGGCCTCCAGCGCTTATCTGGCAAGCGCTGGCAGCTATGAAAAAGTGAGCTAACGGTACGGTCACCGCAGCAAGGCGGTGGCGCGGCCGCCTTGGCGGCGCAGGCGGAACACGGCCACGGCCTGCACCAGCTCGCGCGCCTGGGTGCTCAGGCTGCCGGCCGCGGCGGCGCTTTCTTCCACCAGGGCAGCGTTTTGCTGCGTGGCCTCGTCCATGCGCACGATGGCCTGGGTCGCGTTCAGCATGTCGTTGGTCTGGCTGCTGCTGGCATGGCTGATTTCCTGCATCAGCTCGCTCACGCTGCGAATGGACGACACCACCTCCGCCATGGTGCCACCGGCGTTGTGGGCCAGCTCTGAACCTGCCTGCACCCGCTCCACGCTGGCCTGGATCAGGGTCTTGATCTCTTGCGCGGCGCCCGCGCTGCGCGTGGCCAGGTTGCGCACCTCGCTGGCCACCACGGCAAAGCCTCGACCTTGCTCGCCCGCACGGGCGGCTTCCACGGCCGCGTTCAGCGCCAGGATGTTGGTCTGGAAGGCAATCGAATCGATCACGCCGGTGATGTCGGCAATGCGGCGCGAGCTGTCCTGGATGCCTTGCACCACCTGCACCATCTGCTCCACCACCGCGCCGCCACGCTCGGCCACGGCCGAGCCATTGCGGGCCAGGTCGCTGGCGCGCTGGGCAGTGGCAGCGTTTTGCTGCACCGTGGTCTGCAGTTGCTGCATGGACGCCGCGGTTTCGTCCAGCGAGCTGGCCTGCTGCTCTGTGCGCGCGCTCAGGTCGGCATTGCCCTGCGCAATTTCGGCGCTGGCGCTGGCCACACTCTCGGCACTGCTGCGCACGCCCGCGACCACGTTCTCAAGGTTGTCCTGCATGGCCTTGAGGGCCTGCAGCAGCCGGGCGGGCTCGTCCTGCCCGTCCAGCGGAATGTCCGAGGTCAAATCGCCCGCCGCCACCTTGTGCGCAACGGATACCGCCTCGCGCAGTGGCCGCACCACCGAGCGCGTCAGCACCAGACCGGCCAGCACGCCTAGGCCCGTCACCAAGCCCAGCGCCACCAGGCTGCTGACCAGCGCGTTGCGCGCATCCTGCGCGGCCGCCTGGGCAATGGCGGCGCTGCTGGCGGCCACTTGCTCGCTCAGCGCCGTGAGCAGCTTGGCAGGGCCCTGGTCGATGTCGGCCACGTCGGCATCGCCCGCTGCGGGCACAAAGCCGAGCGACTGGAACACCTCAAACCCCTTGCGATAGCCCTGTGCCATCTGCGCGTGGGCGTCGGTGAATTTCTGCAGAGCGGCACGTTCGTTGGCGTCGCTCAGTTGCGGCTCCAGCGCACGGGCGGCGTCGGCCACGCGCTTTTCGCTGGCCTGGAAGGCAGCCCAATGCAGCTCGCGCTTGCGCGAGTCTTCGCCGCGCAGCAGCGTGTTCTTCCACTCCAGCACCTGGGTCTTGAACTCGCTTTCCATGCGGCTCACGGCGCGCTCTTGCGCCACGCGTTGCAGCACGGTGCTGTCGTAGGTGCCCAGCGTGCGGTACAGCGTGGCAATGCCAAACAGCGCTGCGCCCAGCAACAGGGCCAGCACCAGGCCCAGGGCCGTGGCCATGCGTGCACCGATGGAGTGGTTGGACAGTTTCATGGGTCAACTCTGTGAATCAAGGGGCGCTGGCCCCGGCATTGCGCGGTCTGGCGCCCAGAGCAGGGCGATCAGGCTTTGAGCTTGAGCAGGTACACCATCACGCGTGCGGTGGTCAGGTCCAGCTCCACGAATTCGTTCAGGTCCTTGCCCGACAGCCACGAGGCTTCCCAGCGGTTTTGCTTGAGGGTTTGCTGCCAGCTTTCGTGGTGCGTGGCCTGTTCCACAGCGGCCAGCAGCTCGGCGGTGCGGGCAGGGCTCACGTCCTTGCCGGTGAACACACCGCGCCAGTTGGCCATCACCGCGTCAATGCCCTGGTCCTTGAAGGCGGGGATGCCAAAGGCGTTGCGCCGGGCCGAGACGCCCACAGCCCGCAGCTTGCCCGAGGCCAGCGCGTCGCTCAATTCGCTGTAGCCCGACAGGCCCACGGCCGCGTCGCCTTTGAGCAGCGAAGCCACCACCTCGGGCCCGCTGGCAAAGGGGCGGTACACCAGCGCCTCGGGCTTGGCCTTGGCCGCACGGGCCAGCACGCCGGCGTAGATGTGGTCCACGCCCCCGGCCGAGCCACCGGCCACCGGCAGGGCGGCCAGGTCGGTGCGCATGGCATTGGCCAGGTCCTTGCCCGTCTTGATGGAGGAGGCGGCGGGCACGGCCGCGATGAGGTAGTCGCTGGTCAGGCGGGCCAGGGGCTGGATGTGGCCCATGTCCACCGCCGGCTTTTGCAGGGCCACGGCGCCCACCATCACCATGCCGCCCATCAGCAGGGTGTTGGCATCGCTACCGTATTTTTCCGCGTACTTGGCCAGGCCAATGGTGCCGCCCTTGCCGCCGATGTTTTCATACTCCACCTGGTCTGCTGCGCCCACAGCCTTGAGGGCGGCGCCCAGCGCACGGCCTGTCTGGTCCCAGCCGCCGCCAGGGTTGGCGGGAATGACGATGCGCAGCGTGCCCGCCACCTTGGCCGCCTTGGCGGCAGGCGCGGCTGTGCGGGCTGCCGTGGCTTGCGCCAGGGCTGCAGGTGCCAGCGAGGTCAACATGGAGGCCAAAGCGGCACTGCGGGCGAGGATCTGTCTGCGTTGCATGTGAAATAAACCTTGGGTGGGGTGTGAATGCCGCGCCGGGCGCCATCAACACGAATCATGGGTAGGGGGCGGGCACGGTGCGCTGCATTCTGTCTCCCAACGATGACAGCTCAAGCCCTGGCCAGGTCATGCGGTGGCCGCACCGAACGCCTGGATGTTTTTGTAGTGCCGGTAATACTGACTTGCAAAACTGTCAATTGGCTGTCCGGCGGATTAGGGTATGCCCTGAATCCGAAGCGCCCTGGTGGGACTTGCAACGGTGTTCTGTGGGACGCAGCCGGGCCATGAAATGCTGTGCCTGCGCGCAGGGCTGGCACCAGTCTCATAGTGTTTTGCTATGAAAATAGTAGCTGCTGGCGCTTATCTATCAAGCGCCGGGGCGCATTTTGGCTTCAAGCGGTTGGCCGTGGCGATGCCGGTGCCGGGGGCGCCAGAGCCAGGCACAAAAAAGCCCACCGGCCTGTGCAAGGGCGGTGGGCTGTAGAGGCTGTACCAGGGCGGGCTGTGGCTGGCTGCCCGTGGCTGCTCTCAAAGGGCTGTTACAGCGAATCGATGAAGCTGCGCAGCTTGTCCGAGCGCGAGGGGTGCTTGAGCTTGCGCAGCGCCTTGGCTTCTATTTGGCGAATGCGCTCGCGGGTCACGTCGAACTGCTTGCCCACTTCTTCCAGGGTGTGGTCGCTGGTCATTTCGATACCAAAGCGCATGCGCAGCACCTTGGCTTCGCGGGGGGTCAGGCCATCAAGGATGTCCTTGACCACATCGCGCAGGCCGGCCTGCATGGCGGCTTCGATAGGGGCGGTGTTGGCACCGTCCTCGATGAAGTCGCCCAGGTGGCTGTCGTCGTCGTCCCCGATCGGCGTTTCCATGGAGATCGGCTCCTTGGCGATCTTCATGATCTTGCGGATCTTGTCCTCGGGGATTTCCATCTTGGCCGCTAGGATGGACGCATCGGGCTCAAAGCCAAACTCTTGCAAGTGCTGGCGGCTGATGCGGTTCATCTTGTTGATCGTCTCGATCATGTGCACCGGGATACGGATGGTGCGCGCCTGGTCGGCGATCGAGCGGGTGATGGCCTGGCGAATCCACCAGGTGGCGTAGGTCGAGAACTTGTAGCCACGGCGGTATTCGAACTTGTCCACCGCCTTCATCAGGCCGATGTTGCCTTCCTGGATCAAGTCGAGGAACTGCAGGCCACGGTTGGTGTACTTCTTGGCAATCGAGATCACGAGGCGCAGGTTGGCCTCGATCATTTCCTTCTTGGCATCGCGCGAGGTGGCTTCACCTTCGTTCATGCGCTTGTTGATGCCTTTGAGCTCGGCCAGTGGCACAACCACGCGGGCTTGCAGGTCGATCAGCTTTTGCTGCAGGTCCTGGATGGGCGGAATGTTGCGGCCCATCACGGCAGACCAGGGCTTGCCAGCGGCGGCTTGCTTCTCGACCCACTGCAGGTTCAGCAGGTTGGGAGGGAATTCCTTGATGAACGTCTCTTGGGGCATGCCGCACTTGTCCACGATGATGCGGCGCAGCTCACGCTCCTTCTTGCGCACATCGTCCACCTGGCCGCGCACCATGTCGCACAGCTTCTCGATGGTCTTGGCGGTGAAGCGGATGGTCATCAGCTCTTCCGACAGGGCGGCCTGGGCCTTCATGTAGGCCGGGGTGCCGTAGCCTTCCTTGTCATAGATCTTGTGGATCTTCTCGAACAGCTCGCGCAGCTTGTCAAAGCGCTCCAGCGCCTGCTTCTTCAGCTCTTCGAGCTTCTTGGTCAGCGCCTTGGAGCCGCCCTTGCCGTCGTCATCGTCGGCTTCGTCGAATTCGTCGAAGTCTTCTTCGGCCACATAGTCGTCGGCCTCGTTGGGGTTGGAGAAACCGTCCACGATGGTCGAGATGACGACCTTGCCTTCGCGGATCTCTTCGCCCATGTTCAGGATTTCGGCGATGGTGGCGGGCGATGCGCTGATCGCTTCCATCATGGCCATCAGGCCGCCTTCGATGCGCTTGGCGATTTCGATTTCGCCTTCGCGGGTCAGCAGTTCCACCGTGCCCATTTCGCGCATGTACATGCGAACCGGGTCGGTGGTGCGGCCGAATTCCGAGTCCACGGTCGAGAGCGCGGCTTCCGCAGCTTCTTCGGCTTCTTCTTCGGTGGCGCCGGCGGGGGCGTTGTCCGTGATGATCAGCGCTTCGGCGTCAGGGGTCTGCTCGTACACCGCCACGCCCAGGTCGTTCAGGGTGGTGATAACGGCTTCGAGGGTTTCGGCATCGACCAGCTTGTCGGGCAAGTGGTCGTTGATTTCTACGTGCGTGAGGTAACCGCGGGTCTTGCCCAGCTTGATCAGCGTCTTCAGGCGCGAGCGGCGCTTTTGCAGGTCTTCTTCGGACAGGACGGTTTCGTCCAGGCCGAATTCCTTCATCAAGGCGCGTTCCTTGGCCTTGCTGATCTTCATGCGCAGTGGCTTGACCTTTTCGACCGTGGCTGCTGCTTCGGTGGACTCTTCGACTTCGCCTTCCAGATCGGCTTCGATGTCGGACAGGTCGGCGTCGTCGCCCACGTCATCGCTGGCAGCTGCGGCCTTGGGCTTGCGGCCACGCTTGGCGGGGGCCTTGGCTTCGCCACCAGCAGCGGCTGCCTTGGCAGGGCGGCCGGGCTTTTTCTTGGGGGCTTCGGCGGCAGAGGTTTCCTCTTCGGCGGCAGGAGCGGCCTTGGCGCGCGCAGGCTTTTTCTTCAGCAGTTCGTCGGCGGCTTTTTTCAGCTCGGCTGGGCTTTTGTACACAGTCTGGACTTCTTTCGTGGTCGCTGCGGCCTTGGCGGGGGCTTTGGCAGCGGTTTTGGAGACAGCCTTGGCGGCGGTGTCTGGAGCAGTCTTGGGCGGCTTCGCGGACTTTTGAGCGGGCATGAAAAACCTCAGATTCAAAAACTGACACAAAGAAAACGCTAACGAACGCCGCAGATCCCGGCGCGGGTGGCAACGCCAAAGCAGTACGGCTTGGCGTTTTGAGGGGAGACCCTCAGGGGCAAGATGTCTGGGCGATCATTTGGTGTGCAGTCCTTGCGATAAGTGGGCCTATCCGCGCTGAGGTGCGCGCGTGTCAGGGGGCCCGGCTCGGAGGTGCTGCTGTCGCTCTTGCCGATGAACCCTACATTATACCAAGAGGGGTGAATTTCAAGGGCTTTTGCGGCCGTATTGGCGCGGATGCGGCCGTTATGTGGCTTTTTGGTTTCGCGCGCAGTGCTTTGGTGCTTCTCAGATTGGCCCCGGCCAGGGCCGTGCGCAGGCGCTGATGTGTTTATTTGGGCGCTGGCGGTGCCACCACCGCTTTCAGGGCGCGCGAACGCGCATCCAGTTCGCGCCAGCGGTTGAGGTCGCCGCTGGCCAGGGCGTATTGCAGCTGTTCCTTGAGCTGCTCGATCTGGATGCGGGCCAGGAGGTCGGTCAGTTCGGACCGCAGCTCGGCTTCGTCGCCTTCGGTTTGCGCATGGGCGCCAGTCATGACCTTCACGGCCACGGCCTCGCACTCGTGTCCGCGCAGACTTTCGCGCAGCACGGCCCAGGGCTGGGGGCCATGCTCATGAAACTGTGCCTCCAGCCACGCAAACAGGGGGCCGTGCGGCGCAGGCTGTGCGCACAGCGCGGTGTGGTCTTCTTGCGCCAAATGCTCCAAAAAGCCCATGTGAGACAGCAGCAGGCGTGCGGCATGGTCTACCCGGCTTGCCATGGGCGTGGCGGGCAGGCGGGGCTGGGGCGGCCAGGGGCTGTCATCGCGCTTTTTCCATGGGCCCTTGCCTTTCCAGTCGCCTTTGCCCTTCCAGTCTCCGCTCTTGCGGTAGGGCGGGCTGGTGGATGGATAGGCGCTGCCGTAGGCCGCGTCGTAACCGGCATCGGGGCTGCCTTGCCAGGGTGGGGCGCCGTCTGCGCCAGCGCCCCACGGGGAATCGTCGGTGGGGTGGGGCTGTGCATGGGCAGCGTGCCCTGCGCCCGCACCAGCAGGAGCGCGGCGGTGCGTGTCGTGGGCCGATGCCTGGCTCCACAAGGCCGCCAGGTCGTTGGCGGGCAGTTGCGTGAGCTGGGCCAGCTCGCCCAGCAGCTGGCGGCGCAGCACGCCGTCGGGCAGGGCAGACCACAGGGGGCGGGCGTTGCTGGCCATGTGGGCGCGGCCCTCGGCGGTGGCCAGGTCGCAGCCGTCGCTGGCTGCTTCGACGAGGAAGCGGCTCAGCGGCATGGCCTCGGCAATGCAGCGGGCGAAGGCGTCGGCGCCGTGCTCGCGCACATAGCTGTCGGGGTCGTGCTCGGCTGGCAAAAACAGGAACTTGATGCTGCGCGTATCAGTGGCGTGGGGCAGGGCACCATCGAGCGCCTTGCGCGCGGCGCGGCGGCCGGCAGCATCGCCGTCAAAGCTGAACACCACGGCATCTGTAAAACGCAACAGCTTTTGTACATGCTCGGGCGTGCAGGCGGTGCCCAGCGTGGCCACGGCGTTGGGAAAGCCCAGTTGGGCCAGGGCCACCACGTCCATGTAGCCTTCGGTCACCAGCGCGTAACCCGCCTCGCGGATGGGCGTGCGGGCCTCAAACAGACCGTAAAGCTCGCGGCCTTTGTGGAAGACCGGGGTTTCGGGGGAATTGAGGTACTTGGGTTTCTCGTCGCCCAGTACGCGGCCGCCAAAACCGATGCATTCGCCCTTGACGTTGCGAATCGGGAACATCACCCGGTCCCGGAAGCGGTCGTAGCGCTTGCCGCCGTCTTCCTCGTTGACGATGACCAGGCCGCTTTCTTCCAGCAACGGGTCGTCGTACGCCGGGAACACGCTGGCCAGGCTGCGCCAGCCCTCGGGGGCGTAGCCCAGGCCATAGCGCTTGGCCACATGGCCTGACACCCCCCGCGCCTTGAAATAGCCAATGGCGCGCTGCGACTCGCGCAGGTGGCGGCGGTAGGCATCGGCAGCTTTTTCCAGCACATCGGTCAGCGTGGCCTGCTTTTGGCGGGCGGCGGCGGCGCGTTCTCGGTCTTGGGGGGAGATGTCATCGTCAGGCACCTGCAGGCCCACGCTCTGGGCCAGGTCATTCACCGCTTCGATGAAACCCATGCCCGCGTGGTCCATCAGAAAGCTGATGGCGTTGCCGTTCTTGCCGCAGCCAAAGCAGTGGTAGAACTGCTTGGAGGGACTCACGCTGAACGAGGGCGACTTTTCCCCGTGAAAGGGGCACAGTCCCATGAAGTTGGCGCCCCCTTTTTTGAGCTGCACATAGCGGCCCACGATATCGACCACGTCGACGCGCGAGAGCAACTCCTGGATGAACGACTGGGGGATAGACACGCGCGTATTTTCCCCCATGGCTGGCCGCGGCAGAGCGGTTACAAACCAAAGACCCGGCCGCCGCTGCCCAGCGCATCGACGCGGGGCTTTTCAGCGCCCTGTCAGCCGGGGGCGCTGTAATGGCCCATTCCCTGTTTTCAGCCTGAGGATGGATGTGATGACTTCGAAGTACGACCAGCACCTGCCACGCAACCCCGCCAACTTTGCGCCGCTGTCGCCCCTGGGCTTCATCCAGCGCACGGCTGAGGTGTACCCCGAGCGCCTGGCCATCGTGCACGGCAGCCTGCGGCAGACCTGGAGCCAGACCTACACCCGCTGCCGCCAGCTGGCCAGTGCACTGCAGCGTGCCGGCATCGGCAAGAACGACACCGTGGCCGTCATGCTGCCCAACACACCGCCCATGGTCGAGGCCCACTTTGGCGTGCCTATGGCCGGCGCGGTGCTCAATGCCCTGAACACCCGGCTGGACCCTGAAACCATCGCCTTCATGCTGGACCATGGTGAAGCCAAGGCCGTGATCGTGGACCCCGAGTTCAGCGGCACCATGGCCAAGGCGCTGGCCTTGCGCCAGGCCACCACGCCGCTGCTCATCGTGGAAGTACAAGACGAGCTCTACGGCGCGCCCGCGCAGGCGCTCCATGGCACCGACTACGAAGCTTTTTTGGCCAGTGGCGATGCGCAATTCGCCTGGGAACTGCCCGCCGACGAATGGGATGCCATTGCCCTGAACTACACCAGCGGCACCACCGGCAACCCCAAGGGCGTGGTCTACCACCACCGGGGTGCGGCCACCAACGCCATCAGCAACGTGCTGGAGTGGGACATGCCCAAGCACGCGGTGTACCTGTGGACCTTGCCCATGTTCCACTGCAACGGCTGGTGTTTTCCGTGGACGGTGGCGGCCCGCGCGGGTGTGAACGTGTGCTTGCGCCGGGTGGAAGCCCAGGCCATTTTCGATGCGATCCGCACCCACGGTGTCACGCATTACTGTGGCGCGCCCATCGTGCATGGCTTGCTGGTCAACGCCCCTGATGCGATGAAGGTGGGTGTGCCCGCGGGTGTGAAGGCCATGGCGGCAGGCGCTGCGCCACCGGCCTCGATGATCGAAGGCATGGAAAAGATGGGGTTCGACTTAACCCATGTGTACGGCCTGACCGAGGTGTACGGCCCCGCCACGGTGTGCGCCAAACACGAGGCCTGGAACGACCTGGATATTGGCGAGCGTGCGCGCCTCAACGCCCGCCAGGGCGTGCGCTACCACCTGCAGCGCGACGTGCGCGTGCTGGACCCCGAAACCATGCAGCCCGTGCCATGGGACGGCGAGACCATGGGCGAGATCATGTTCAAGGGCAACATCGCCATGAAGGGCTACCTGAAGAACCCCAAGGCGACCGAAGATGCCTTTGCGGGCGGCTGGTTCCACAGCGGCGACCTGGCGGTGCAGTACCCCGACGGCTACATCAAGATCAAGGACCGCAGCAAGGACATCATCATCTCGGGCGGCGAGAACATCTCGTCCATCGAGGTGGAAGACGTGCTCTACCGCCACCCTGACGTACTGGCCGCCGCCGTGGTGGCCAAGCCCGACGCCAAGTGGGGCGAAACGCCCTGCGCCTTCGTGGAGCTAAAGGCCGGCGCCACCGCCACGCCGGAAGACATCGTGGCCCACTGCAAGAAGCACCTGGCCGGCTTCAAGGTGCCGCGCGCCGTGGTGTTTGGCGAGTTGCCCAAGACCAGCACCGGCAAGATCCAGAAGTTCGAGCTGCGCAAGCAGGCCGGCTCGGCCACGGCGATTGACGTGTGAGCATGTGGGGGCCTGTCTGGGAACAGCCTGCCGATGATGGCTGCATGAAGGCATGACAGCGCCTGTGTCTTACGGCTCCCTGTTCGTTTCTCTGTTGGGCGGACTCGGGTTGTTTCTGCTCGGGATGACCATGCTCACCGATGGCCTCAAGCTGGCGGCTGGCCGGGCGCTGGAGCGCATGCTGGAGGCCTGGCGCGAACTTGGCTGCATGGGCTGTTCACGGGTGTTTTGCTGACGGCGCTGGTGCAATCTTCCACGGCCATGACCGTGGCGGCCATTGGTTTCGTCAACGCCGGGCTGCTGAGTTTCACCTCGGCGCTGTGGGTGGTGTTCGGCTCCAACTTCGGCTCCACGGTCACTGGCTGGCTGGTGGCGTGGCTGGGCTTCAAGCTGAAGATTGATGCGTTTGCCCTGCCGTTCATCGGCATTGGCATGGCGCTCAAGCTCACGGGCGAGGGCTCGCGCCGTGGCGCACTGGGCATGGCGGTGGCCGGGTTTGGCCTGCTGTTTCTGGGCATCGACATGCTCAAGCAGGGCTTTGAGGGGCTGGGGCCGCAGGCGTTGCCCTCGCTCAGCGGCGATGCCGCAGGCGTGGCCCTGTCGGTCTTGGTGGGTGTGCTGCTCACCATCGTGCTGCAGGCCTCCTCGGCCACATTGGCCCTGGCGCTCACAGCCGTGGGTGGGGGCATGATGCCTGTCGAGGCGGGGGCTGGCATCGTGGTTGGCGCCAACGTGGGCACCACGCTCACCGCCATCCTGGCTGCGATTGGCGCCACCTCCAACGCCCGCCGCTTGGCGGCCGCGCATGTGCTGTTCAACGTGCTGACGGCCGTGGTGGCGCTGGCGGTGTTCTCGCCGCTGCTGGACCTCATCCATGCGTTGGGCGTCTGGCTCACGGGCAGTGGTGATGCCGTGATGCAGCTGGTGCTGTTCCACAGCCTGTTCAACTTGCTGGGCGTGCTGCTGATGCTGCCGTTGTCGGCACCGCTGGTGCGCTTTCTGCTGGCACTGGCGCGCAACGCCACGCCCGCCCATGCGCAGGGCGATGTTCGCCTGGCCCTGCAACTGGGCACGGTGGAGCATTTGCAGCGCGCCATCGGCGCGTTTGTCAGTGAGGTCAGCCGCCAGCAGATGCACCGCGATGTGTCCGCGCAGTTGCCAGAGCTGTTGCGCATTGCCACGCACTTCGACACGCTGGCGCGCGTGATGCACCACATCGGCCAGCAGCGCCCTGTGCCTGGGACGCACCCAGGCATTGAGAACCTTGTGCAGCCTGTGTTTGATGCAGCGCGGGCCTTTTTTGAAGCCGCCGACCCCGAATCGGCCAATGCCCCCGCGCAGGCTGGCGGCCCTTGGCTGACCCTGGAGGCGCGTGACGCGTTCGAGGATGCGTACCAGATAGCCAAGGCGGCTTTGCCTGAGCTATCGACGCTCAGCCATGGCGCACCCACCCGGCCCGCGGCCGAGTCTGACAGCGGGCGAAGCGTCGAGTCTGCGGAGTAGTCCATTGGCGCAAAGGTGCTTGATTGCTATGGTTTTCATAGCTGTTGACGCTTTGTGGTGGAGCGCTACAGGCCATTTCTATTCAAAGCCTTGGTTTCCGTGAGTCACGGCCGCCCCCCGCCCGGCAGCCTGGTGGTGCGAGCGGACCCTCAGGCGCGCACGGGGCCGGGCTTGCGGTCTTGCACCACAAACCGGGCCAGGGTGTGGGCGCTGCTGAGCGGGTCCAGGGGGTTGTCCACCGCGCGCAGGGTGGTCGTCCATTGCTCTGGGGTGATGTCTGCCAGCCCATAGCCCCGCTCTTCGCTGCGGGCCAGCAGCACATGCGGGTTGTGGCGGGCAATGGCGTCCACCTTGTCTTGCGTGGTGCCCGCGCGTGAGCTGATGGACGTGCCGCAGAACTCGCTGGCCAGCACATCCCGGTCGCCGCCAGCACCTGGTGCGTGCACGTTGCACACATAGTTTTGGTGAATGTCCCCGCCCAGCAGCACGGTGTTGCGCGGGCTGTGGCGCTGAACGGATTGCAGCAGGCGTTCGCGCGCTGCAGGGTAGCCATCCCACCCGTCGGTGGCCACCTGGCCGCTGGGGTAGCGGCGGGGCGAGAACAGGGTTTGCTGGGCCAGCACGCTCCAGCGGGTGTGGTCGCTCTTCGCGTCTGCGGCCAGGCCGGCGTCCAGCCACTGCTCTTGGGCAGGGCCCAGCAGGCTGCGGGCGGGGTCTGCCAGTTCGGTGCAGTCGGCAGGGCGTACGCTTCCCGCGTTGGTGGCGCCGGGTTTGCGGCATGCCTGCAGGGCGCGGTATTGGCGGTCGTCCAGCAGGTGCAACTGGGCGAGCCGCCCCCAGGGCAGGCGGCGGTATATCTGCAGCCGGTCGAACTGCGCTCCCGCCAGGGCCGTGGCACGCAGGGGCATGTTTTCGTAGAACGCCTGCCAGGCTGCAGTGCGTTGGGCCAAGAATGCCGAGGCGTCGGCCTGGGCGTTTGCGCCCCCTGCATAGTCGTTTTGCACTTCGTGGTCGTCCCAGGTCACGGCCCAGGGGCAGGCGGCGTGGGCGGCCTGCAGTGCGGGGTCGCTCTTGTGCAGGGCGTAGCGGTCGCGGTAGTCGGCCAGCGTGGTGGCATAACGCAATGTGTGGGTGCGGGCCAGGCCCTCGGTGTTTTTGGGCGTGGCGTATTCGTAGATGTAGTCGCCCAGAAACAGCACCAGGTCGGGCTGGTCGTTGCAGACATGGTGCCAGGCGGCGTAGTGGCCATGCTCCCACCGCTGGCACGACGCAAACGCCACGCGCAGGCGCCCCGGCAGTGCATGCAGGGCGGGGGCGGTGCAGGTGCGGCCGGTGGCGCTGGTGGCCTGCCCCAGCATGAAGCGGTAGTGGTACCAGCGGCCCGGCTCCAGCCCGCGCACTTCTACATGCACGCTGTGGTCGCGCTCTGGTGCTGCGGTGGCCTGGCCCTTTTGCACGATGCGCGCAAATCCTTCATCGTGAGCCAGCTCCCAGTGCACGGTTTGGGCAGGCAGGGGCTCACCGGGTGAGGGCAGCAACCGCGTCCACAGAACCACGCTATCGGGCGCAGGGTCGCCGCTGGCAACTCCCAGTGCAAAAGGGTTGGCAGCCTGAGGGGCGGGCTGCAACCATGCCCACCGGGGTAGAGCCGTGGCCGCAGCCGCCAGGGCGGCATGCTGGACCCACTGGCGGCGCTGCATGGGCATGGACAACGGGCTTGTGAACGCGGGGAGCGCCGGGGCTGCGTCAGGCCGCCATCACGCGGTTTTTGCCCGAGCGCTTGGCCAGGTACATGCTCTTGTCAGCACGCTGGAGCGCATCCATGCTGGTTTCGCTGTCGTGCAACTGGGCCACACCAGCGCTGAAGGTGATGAGGATTTTTTCGCTGCCCTGCAGGAAGAAGCGCGTGGTCAGCTCACGTTGCAGGCGGGTCATGGCAGCCACGCCGCTTTCTACATTGGTGTCTGGCAGCAGCAGCACAAACTCTTCACCGCCATAGCGGGCCAGCAGGTCTTGCGGGCGCATCACCTCGCGGGTGACCTGGGCCAGGTGCACCAGGGCAGCGTCGCCCACGGTGTGGCCCAGTCGGTCGTTGATGCTCTTGAAGTTGTCGATGTCGAGCAGCGCCAGGCACAGCGGGCTGCCCAGGCGGCGCGAGCGTGCAATCTCGCGCTCCATGGCTTCGTCAAGACCCTTGCGGTTGAGGGTGCCTGTCAACGGGTCGTGCCGTGCCTGGGTGCTTGCACGTTCGAGTTCCTGTTGCAGCCGCGCCACTTCGGCGTGCTTGGCGTCGGTGCGTTCGCGCAAGTCCTGCAGCTCGGTGTGGGTGAGTTTGGTGTCCAGCGCCATGGCGCGGGTGGCTGACATCACCTCGGCCAGCACCGGGGCAATTTCCTGCAGGCTGGAGGCCTTGCCGATCAGGTCGGCGCAGCGTTCCATGGTCTCGTGATACGTGGTGCTGGAGGCCGTCATCTGCGCCAGGCGTTCGATGAACGTGGCCAGCATGTCCTTCATCTGCTCCTGGGCTTCGGCGGCGCGCGCCTTGGCTTCGGTCTGTTTGAAGATCACGTCCTTCAGGCGCAGTTGCACATCGTCCAGGCGCCGCAGCGTCAGCGGTGGGGTAGAGGCCGCCATGAGCGATTCGGCCTGCCCGCGCAGCCAGCGGTCGTCCACACTGAGTACTGCGATGTTTTCAAAAATCATGTGCAGCAACTGCAGCAGGCTGGCGCGGATGGCGGCCTGATCCTCCGTGGCAAACGAGAGCCGGTAGGTGAAGTTGCTGAGCATGAGCTGCACGGTAGACAGCGGCGGATCGGGCTCGCGCAAGAAGGTGATGAGCTGCGTCGCCATGTCATGCACCCGGGCATCGTCTTCGCCCAGTGCTGGCAGCGTGTTGTCAATCAGCCGCGCGAGTGCCTCGGCAAAGTCAGCAGGAAGAATGTGCACTGCCGCAGGTTCGCTCACCACAGGCGTGGCCGCCACAGGGCTGAGCCCCAGGTTGGCGTAGCCCACCAGCACGCTTTGCAGTGCCGACCAGTCTTTGGTGGCGATGGCTCTTTCAAATTGGGTGAGAAGCCGTTTTTGCCCCGGGGTTTGCGCAGGCAGCACGCGCTGGATGCTGCTTAGCTGCGCATCCGGAAAGGGCTGGAAGCTGCGGCTGCCCGCAATTTCGTCGTAAATGGCGAGGTAGTTGTCCGGGGTGGGTGCCAACCGGCGGGTGGCCAGTTGCTTGAGCGTTTCACGCGCGATTTCGTAGGGGGGACGGTCTGCCATGTGCGGACACCAGTATCAAGGACAACGGGGTGCCCGAGTGTGACACAGCCCAGCCGTTAGCGCCGCCCTTTGTAGCGGCTGGGCCGCTTACCAGCGTCAGTTCACCATCACCAGCTTGCCCATCACCCCGCGTGAGCCCATGTGGGCGTAGGCCTGGGGCAGCTGCGCCATGGGCATGGTGCGGTCAATCACCGGCTTGATCTTGCCTTGACCGTACCACTGGGCCAGCTCGGCCATCATGGCCGCGTTGGCCTTGGGCTCGCGCTTGGCGAATTCGCCCCAGAACACGCCCACGATCGATGCACCCTTGAGCAGCGCGAGGTTGAAGGGCAGCGCTGGAATCGGGCCCGATGCAAAGCCCACCACCAGATACCGCCCCCGCCAGGCGATGGAGCGGAAAGCCGGTTCGGCAAAGTCGCCCCCGACGGGGTCGTAGATCACATCAGGCCCCTTGCCATCCGTCAGGGTCTTGATGGCCTCGCGCAGGTTTTCCTTGCTGTAGTTGATGGTGGCATCCGCACCGATGGAGGTGCACAGCGCGCACTTTTCATCGCTGGACGCCGCGGCAATCACGCGGGCACCCAGGGCCTTGGCGATTTGGATGGCGGCCGTGCCCACGCCCCCGGCAGCGCCCAGTACCAGCACGGTTTCGCCGGCCTTGAGTTGGGCTCGGTCTACCAGCGCATGGTGTGAGGTCGCGTAAATCATGATGAATGCGGCAGCATCTACCGCCGGAAACCCGGGGGGCAGCGGCATGCACAGCGCGGCTGGGGCAATGGTGTGCGTACCAAAGCCGCCAGTACCAGACAGGCAGGCCACGTTTTGGCCCACCTGCAGGTGCTTCACCCCCTCACCCACTGCGACCACGCTGCCTGCGTATTCGGACCCGGGCACGAAGGGCAGGGGGGGCTTCATCTGGTACTTGTTCTGCACGATCAGCAGGTCTGGAAAATTCAGACTGGCTGCCTTGATTTCGATGAGAACCTCGCCCGCCTGGGGTGTGGGGGTGGGCAGTTCGGTCCAGGTCAGCGCTTCAACGCCAGTGGGGTTGGTGCAAAGCCAAGCGTGCATGGGGTGCGTCTCCGTTGATCTTGTGTGAAATCAAATGATAGGTGGGCGTGCTGTGCGTCGATGTCCCACGAGCGACGTGGGTGTGGTGTGATCTATCGGGGGCTGGCTGCATCGGTTGATCAGCGTCTGCTGCGCAGCGCTGGGCGGCAGCGCCGATGAGATGCCCACCCTACAATTCGCCTCATTCAGCACCAGCAACCCATGAAAATTCTCCTCTCCAACGACGACGGCTTCCAGGCGCCCGGCATTGTGGCGTTGTACGGGGCGCTCAAAACACTGGCAGACGTTGAGGTCGTGGCTCCAGAGCACAACAACAGCGCCAAGTCGAACGCCTTGACCTTGCATTCGCCGCTGTACGCGCACCAGGCGGCCAACGGCTTTCGTTATGTGAATGGCACCCCGGCAGACTGCGTGCACATTGCGCTGACGGGGCTGTTGGGCTACCGGCCCGATTTGGTCGTGTCTGGCATCAACAACGGTGCCAACATGGGCGATGACACCATTTATTCCGGCACTGTGGGCGCTGCCATGGAGGGGTATCTGTTTGGTATCCCGGCGATTGCGTTCTCGCAGGTGGACAAGGGCTGGGGAGAGATTGAGTCTGCGGCCGCAAAGGCGCGTGAAATAGTGCAGCAGCTCATGGGTAACCGTTTGGTGAACCCTGCGCAGGCTTCAGACGCTGCGCCGTGGTTGCTCAACGTCAACATCCCCAATATGCCTCTGGAAGCGCTCAAGCCGCTGAAGCTGTGCCGCCTGGGCCGCCGCCATGCAGCGGAGCGGGTGATTGTTCAAGACAGCCCACGCGGCGAGAAGATGTACTGGATCGGGGGGGCGGGAGCCGCCAAGGACGACGCGGAGGGCACAGATTTCCACGCAACGGCGCAGGGGCATGTATCCATGACCCCCCTGAAAGTGGATCTGACCGATCACGACAACCTTGGTTACTGGGCGCAGACTGCCGCGCGCATGCAGGCCTCTGTCGCGGTCGAGGGCGTTCGCTGATGCAGCGGCGCCCTGGCTTTCCGGCCAAACTGCCAGGGTCTGCGACAACCCCTGCGGGAGCGCCCCCTCAAAGATCTGCAGCCTTGGGCGCCAGACCCATCGCTGCCATGGCTGTGGGCGTAGGGTTGGATTCGGCGGCCGTTCGGGCGCGAATGGTCCAAAAGCTGGCAGCTGGGGGGGTGACTTCACCCCAGGTGTTGCAGGCTATGGGCCAGGTGGAGCGCCACAGGTTTGTGGACAGTGCCTTAGGCAACCAAGCCTATGAAGACACCAGTTTGCCCATCGGCATGGGCCAAACCATCTCCAAACCCAGCATCGTTGCCCGCATGTGTGAACTGTTGCTCGGCGCCGAAGTCGCACGTACGGCTGAGCTTGGGAGGGTGCTGGAAATAGGCACGGGGTGTGGTTACCAGGCGGCTGTGTTGAGTTTGCTGGCCCGCGAGGTCTACACACTGGAGCGAGTTCGTAGCCTGCACGAGAAAGCGCGTGACAACCTGCGCCCTTTTCGGCTGGCCAATGTGCACCTGATGTTCGGCGATGGAATGCTCGGCTACTCCAGCGGGGCGCCTTACTCCGCCATCATCGCCGCAGCCGGGGGGGATTCTGTGCCCCAGGCTTGGTGCGATCAGTTGGCGGTGGGTGGACGACTCGTCGCGCCAATGGCTGTCGCCGGTGGCCAGCAAATGTTGCTTGTAATCGACAAAAGTGCGCACGGTTTGAAACAAAACGTGCTCGAACCCGTTCATTTTGTCCCCCTAAAATCGGGGATTGCCTAAAGGGAATTGCTTATGTTCGTATCGCGTGGTCTTGTGGTTGGGTTTACCGTAGCGCTGGCGGGAGTTCTGCTGGTAGGCTGCGGCACCCGGCTGAACAAGGCTCCTGTGGAAGATCGCGGAACATCTTCTAACCATGCGTCCAGCCCTAGCGTTCAGCCAGGTACTGTCGTCGCGACTCCCATCAAGCCTCTGCCCGGCGCCGAAAATGCTGGTAAGCCTGGCTATTACACAGTCAAGCCCGGAGACACCCTGATTCGCATTGGCCTGGAAACAGGTCAGGGCTGGAAAGACATCGCCCGCTGGAATAATCTGGAGAACCCCAACCTGATCGAAGTCGGGCAGGTGCTTCGTGTCACATCCACCGTGCCAGCGCCGCCCAGTGCAGCGGCAGCCGCTGTTGCTGCGGATACCGGCGTCGTCACGCGCCCGGTGGCGTCGTCTTCGATTGCGCCAGCCCCTGCTGCCAGCGCGGCAAGTGCACCCAAGGCGCCGGTTTCTGCGCCCGCCTCCACCGCGTCAGCGGCTTCGGCACCAGCCGCTGCGCCCGCTGCTTCGCCAGCCGCTGCGGGCGACGAAGAAGTCGCTTTCATCTGGCCCGCTTCCGGCGCGCTGTTGGCCGGTTTTGATGAGGTGCGAAACAAAGGCTACGACATCGCCGGCAAAGCCGGTGACCCTGTCCTGGCCGCAGCGGACGGACGTGTGGTGTACGCAGGCGCGGGTTTGCGTGGTTATGGCAACCTGATCATCCTCAAGCACAACAACACGTTTTTGACGGCCTACGCCCACAACCAGGCATTGCTGGTCAAAGAAGACCAAACGGTGCGGCGTGGCCAAAAAATTGCCGAGATGGGTAATACCGACGCGGACCGTGTCAAGCTGCATTTCGAAATACGCCGCCAGGGCAAGCCGGTGGATCCGGCTCGTTACCTGGCTGCGCGCTGAGCGTGGCCAAGGCCAAGTCAGTCAAAGGGGCGCAAGCCCCTTTGAACGTTTTGGAGGGTGTGGCCGCCGAGCTGGGGTCTGGCGTGGAGGATTCCCAACCGGTCAACTCCTCTGAGCTGATGCCCAGCCTGGATGAGTCGCTGGATGCCGAGTTGGTGGAGGGCATTCAGGGCGAGAGCGAGATTCGGTCTGTGCCGATTGGCGCGGCGCTGCACGGCGAGCGAGTCGATCGCGCCTTGGCTGAACTGGTTCCAGAGTTTTCGCGCAGTTACCTGCAGCAGTTGCTGGGGCAGGGGCTGGTAGCGCTCAATGGCAAGCCGATATCCAAGCCTGCGTTCAAGGTCAAGGCGGGTGACGTGGTGGCATTGGAAATGCGGCCCACGTTGCAGAGTCAAGCGTTCCGACCCGAGCAGATTCCCATTGATGTGGTGTATGAGGATGAACACTTGCTGGTGGTGAATAAGCCGGCGGGTCTTGTGGTGCATCCTGCGCCCGGCAACTGGAGCGGAACACTGCTCAATGCGCTGTTGGGGCGCGATGCCCGTGCAGCTCTGGTGCCTCGGGCTGGAATCGTGCACAGGTTGGACAAGGACACCAGTGGTCTGATGGTGGTGGCGCGAGATCGGTCTACCATGGACGCGCTGGTCAGCATGATTGCCGCCCGGGAGGTCAGTCGCAAATATTTGGCCTTGGCGCACAAGCCGTGGACTGGCCCCGCAGTGCGAACGGTGGCTGCGCCCATTGGCCGCGATCCGCGTAATCGACTGCGCATGGCGGTGGTGGATTTGGCGGTCCATGCAGGCAAGGCGGCGCGCACCGATATTCGCTTGCTGGAGTCGGCCGACTCAGGGTGTTGGGTCGAGTGCACCTTGCACACGGGGCGCACCCATCAGATTCGCGTCCATATGGCTTTCATAGGGCATGCCCTGGTGGCCGATGCGCTTTACGGTGGGTCGCTGGTGGGGGAAATGGGGCGGCAAGCGCTGCACGCGTACCGGCTGGCGTTTCAGCACCCCGTGAGTGGACAGCAACTGGTCTTACATGCGCCTTTGCCCGCCGACATGCGGGAGGTAATGGTAGATTGGGGCCTGAGCTACAATCCGCCCACCGGGTCGTGAGATCCATGTAGTGCCCGAAGACGGTACCCCGCCGGGCTGAGTGTCGTTGTACCGACCGCGCGCTTCCAGCGCTCCCAACCAATCTCTGCCATCCGTAAGTCGCCGTAACAGGCGTGCTTCTTTCCCGGAATCGCTGAACCATGAATACGGTGGATGCCAAGCGGGTCCTTGAGACAGCCTTGATTTGTGCGCCTCAGCCGGTGCCCCTGCGTGAGTTGAGGGTGCTCTTCAATGACGCGCTGGGTTCGGATACTCTGAAGATGCTGCTGCAGGACTTGCAGCGAGACTGGTCGCAGCGGGGCGTGGAATTGGTGCAGGTGGCTACCGGTTGGCGCTTTCAGAGTCGTCCTGAAATGCGTGAATACCTGGATCGGCTCCATCCTGAGAAGCCTCCCCGGTACTCTCGGGCGACTCTCGAAACTCTGGCCATCATTGCTTATCGACAGCCCGTCACGCGCGGCGACATCGAAGACATTCGGGGCGTGACCGTCAACAGCCTGATCATCAAGCAGTTGGAGGATCGTGGCTGGGTGGAGGTGATTGGCCATCGGGAAACAGTCGGCCGCCCAGCACTGTTTGCGACCACGCGGCAATTTTTGGATGATCTGGGGCTGGCCTCGCTGGACCAGTTGCCGGTGCTGGATGATCCTACGTCCAATCCTCATTTGCTGGACACCTTGGCTTCTGCGCGTGGGGGCGACGATGTTGCTGAACCCCTTGCGTCGGAAGGTGCTGCAGAGAATCCATCGGAGCAGGTTGCGCCGATGGGTAACGATTTATTTGATATGGCGGTGGAACAACCCCGCAATGACGATGTAGATGCCGACAACGGCGTTACAGGAAGCTCCCATGAATGATTCCCCCCAGGTGACTGCAGAAGGCTTCCAGCCAGACTCCGTCTCGACCGTTGATGAAGCGGCTGTATCTGTGCCGAAAGCACGGACCCCGCGCAAGCGTTCAAACAGCAAGGCTGACTTGTCTGTGGCTGATCATGGAGGTGCAAGTGCCGGGGCGGTCGCAGAGCACGCGCCCGAAACCCAGGAGCCGACCGTTTCTGGTGCTTCCGAAGCATCTGTAACTCCAATCTCTCCCAAGCCTCGCCATCCTCGCTCTGGACATGGCAAGGCTCCGCAGGGCTATGAGTTCGCTGACGTTGTATCCGGGCGCTTTGACAGTGAAGAGGGGGCTGATACTGAGTCCTTGCCTGTCAAACGGGTGTTGCAGCCGCAGGTCGAAACGCCCAAGCTGCACAAGGTTCTGGCGCAAGCGGGTCTTGGTTCTCGCCTTGAAATGGAGCAACTCATCCTGGAGGGGCGTATCTCCGTCAACAACGAGCCAGCGCACATAGGGCAACGTATCCAGTTTGGCGACCAGGTCAAAGTCAATGGAAAGCCCATCCGGTATCGCATCGATCCGCCGCCACCGCGTGTGATCGCCTATCACAAGCCGGTTGGCGAGGTGGTGACGCATGATGACCCTCAGAACCGACCCACTGTGTTCCGCAAATTGCCGCGTCTGCAGCACGGCAAATGGCAGTCTGTAGGCCGGCTCGATCTGAACACGGAAGGGCTGCTTTTGTTTACCAGCTCTGGCGAGTTGGCAAACAAGCTGATGCATCCGCGCTTTGGTCTGGAACGTGAGTACGCGGTCCGGGTGTTGGGTGCTTTGAGCAACGAAGAGAAGCAACGCCTTCTGGAGGGCGTTCGCCTGGACGATGGCATGGCTGCGTTCGGGTCTATTGAAGATGGCGGTGGAGAGGGCTCCAACTGCTGGTATCGCGTCACGATCTCTGAGGGGCGTAACCGCGAAGTGCGTCGGATGATGGAGGCCGTCGGTCATGCCGTGAGCCGTCTGATCCGCATTCGATACGGGGCCATGATGCTGCCGCGTGGGCTCAAACGCGGTGCTTGGCTTGAGCTTGACGATGCCGACATCCGCTCCCTGTTGAAGGCAGCTGGTGGCTCGCAGCATGCTGGCGAAGGTGATCATCAACGCGGCCCAACGGCTGCTCGCAGGTCTGGCCCTTCGCCTCTGGGGCGCAGTGGCGGATCTGCTGCGGGGCGGGGTCGTCGCGCCCCAGGTGGGCCCGCCGGCGCGCAGGGGGCGGCACGTGGGCGTCGTGGTGAAAGTGCTGGTTCGGCAGGTGATCGATCCCGCGGTGGCGCGCAGCCCGACCCTATGAAAACATCGGTGGGTTACATCGGCTCCGACAGTCTTTCTCGTTATCGACAAGCGCAGAAATCGTCAGGCGGCGCTCGCCGGAGGCGCACTCGCTAGTCTATTTGCTCAGCACGGTTAGAATCGAGGGATTTGTCCGCTGGACAAAAGAACTTCAGTAACATCCATTCAGGAAAAAACACCATGGCCATCGAACGTACTCTCTCCATCATCAAGCCCGACGCAGTTGCCAAGAACGTGATCGGCCAGATCTACGCCCGTTTTGAAGCCGCTGGCCTCAAGGTTGTGGCCGCTCGCATGGCTCACCTGTCCCGTCTGGAAGCCGAGCAGTTCTATGCTGTGCACAAGGAGCGTCCATTCTTCAAGGATTTGGTGGATTTCATGATCTCCGGCCCTGTGATGATCCAGGCGCTGGAAGGTGAAAACGCCATCCTGAAAAACCGTGAGCTGATGGGCGCAACGGATCCCAAGAAGGCAGAACCAGGCACGATCCGCGCTGATTTTGCTGACAGCATCGATGCAAACGCTGTGCACGGCTCCGACGCCCCTGAAACCGCACAAGCCGAAGTGGCATTCTTCTTCCCTGGCTTGAACATCTACTCCCGCTGAGATGGCGGTCCCCATGTCCGATCCCACTTCAGTGGGGTTTTCACACCATGGGGACAGCTGCGAGCGGTCTCGCGCAAGGCTGCCGCAATGACCACTAATCTTCTAGAGTTTGACCTGGACGCATTGATCGCTTTTTGCGAGCGGCTGGGCGAAAAACGTTTCCGCGCAACGCAGCTATTTCGCTGGATTCACCAGCGAGGCGCCAAGGACTTTGGTGCCATGAGTGATTTGGCGAAGTCCCTGAGAGAAAAGCTCCAGGGCTGCGCCCGGATTGAGGCTCTGCCAGTCATCAGCGAACACGTCTCTGCAGATGGAACCATCAAGTGGCTTTTTGATGTGGGCGATGGCAATGCGGTGGAGTCTGTGTTCATTCCAGAAGATGATCGGGGCACCTTGTGTGTTTCTTCGCAGGCAGGCTGTGCCGTTGGCTGCCGTTTTTGCTCGACGGGTCACCAGGGATTCAGTCGTAATCTGACTTCCGGTGAAATCATTGCCCAACTCTGGTTTGCAGAGCACGCGCTGCGTACGCGGTTGCGGACGTCTGAGCGAGTGATCTCCAATGTGGTGATGATGGGCATGGGCGAGCCCTTGCAGAACTACGCAGCGTTGGTGCCTGCTCTTCGTGTCATGCTGGATGATCATGGTTACGGCCTTTCCCGTCGCCGGGTGACGGTGTCTACGTCCGGTGTAGTGCCGATGATGGACCGCCTTGCGCAAGATTGCCCCGTGGCTCTGGCTGTATCGCTTCATGCGCCGAATGATGCGCTGCGTGACAACCTCGTTCCTCTCAACCGCAAATATCCGATTCACGAGTTGCTGGATGCTTGCAACCGGTATCTGGAGCACGCTCCTCGCGACTTCATTACTTTTGAGTACTGCATGCTGGACGGAGTCAACGACCAGCCCGAGCACGCGCAGCAACTCATTGACTTGGTGCAGCCAACACGTGGCCCAGGTGTTCGGTGCAAATTCAACCTGATTCCATTCAACCCGTTTCCTGCGTCCGGCCTTCTTCGCTCACCCCAGCATCGAGTGCTGGCATTTGCCAAATTGCTTAGCGATGCAGGTATCGTCACCACTGTGCGCAAGACACGCGGGGACGATATCGACGCTGCTTGCGGGCAATTGGCCGGCGACGTCAAAGACAGGACGCGTGCGGCCGAGCGTATGGCTAAGCAACGCACCATTGTGCTGAAGCCGATCACTTGAGTTGCAAATACAAATAGGGGGCTGTATGGCGAGACTGTTGGGGCGAGGTGATATCTTTTTCCGCAAGGCGCTGGTATTGCTGGGTGTAGCTGGTGCTGGGCTCTTCATTCAGGGCTGTGCCACGGACGGTCGGGTTCAAACCAGCAGTGCCGACGCCGGTATCGTGACGCCATCCGATGAAACGGATGTTCGGCGTAGAGCTCGAATCCGTCTTGAATTGGCAGCGAAGTATTTTGAGAACGGCCAGACCACGGTTGCGCTGGACGAAGTCAAACAGTCGCTCGCTACGGACCCGTCCTATGCAGACGCCTACAACATGCGTGGGCTGATTTACATGCGTCTTAACGACCTTGCCCAGGCAGAAGATAGCTTCCGCAGGGCTGTCTCAATGCGGTCAGGTGACGCCAACCTTCTGCACAACTACGGTTGGCTTCTATGCCAAATGAAGAGATACCCCGATGCTGAGCAGCAGTTTGACAAGGCCTTGGCCAACCCTGCTTACATGGCTCGTGGTAAGACGTTGATGGCGCGAGGGCTCTGCCAGTCAGCTGCTGGGAAGTATGACGAGGCGGAGCAGTCGCTTCTGAAGTCCTACCAGTTGGATGCCGGCAATCCAGTGGTCAGTTATCACTTGGCTTCGTTGTTGTTTCGCCGTAACGAGTTCACCCGGGCGCAGTTTTATATCCGCCGCCTCAACAATGGTGCGCTAGCGAACTCTGAGTCATTGTGGTTGGGGATCAAAGTGGAGAAAGCACTCGGCGATAACGTGGCGTTGCTTCAGTTGGCAGACCAGTTGCGCAAGCGGTTTCCCGATTCTGCGGAATTGAGCGCTTATCAGCGTGGAGCTTTCAATGAGTGATTCTGTGGTTGAGTCCAAGTTGAGTGCGGACGGTGTTGACGCGCTGCAAACCACTGCTGGAGAGATTCTGAAAAATGCCCGCCAATCGGCGGGTATTCACATCGAGGCCCTGGCCGTCGCTTTGAAGGTGCCTGTGAGCAAGTTGGAGGCGCTAGAGTCCAACAACTTCGATCTCCTCTCAGACACTGTTTTCCTGCGAGCTTTGGCGTCCAGTGTGTGTCGCGCCCTCAAATTGGATCCGGCGTCCGTTTTATCGCTGCTGCCACAGTCCCAAGCTCCCCGATTGATTCCTGAGCGAACGGATATCAATACTCCCGTCAAGACTGCGGGCAAGACATTCATCACCACCAAAAGCTCGCGGCATTCCTCTTGGTTGACCGCCAGTGTTCTATTGCTTCTGGCTGGGGCTGCCGCAGTTTTTTATTGGCCAGCTGGATATCAGCCTTGGGATGCATGGCGCACGAAGCAGATCACGGGCGGCGTTCCTGCTGCCCCCGAGCCTGCTTCTTCTGATGCAGCTACTGAGCCTGTGTCTGAGTTGCATACTTCGCCATCTGCAACGACAGCAAGTGCTTCGGTGCCTGTGAATGTTCAAATGAGCGCCTCGCAACCAAATTTCTCTGTTGCGCAGGCTGCAGCGCCCGCCACACTCCAGCCTGCTGATCCAGTGGTTGCGCCCGAACCTACCAATGTGCCTTTGATGGTACGAACCAGGGGCGAATCCTGGGTTCAAGTTCGCGATGCCTCTGGGCGTGTGGTGTTCGAAAAGAAAATGGTTCAAGGCGATTCGGCGCCAGTGTCTGGCATTTTGCCGTTCAGCGTGGTGGTCGGTCGCGCCGATGTGACCGATGTGTACGTGCGAGGAAAGCTCTTCGAGTTGAACTCGGTGTCTCGCGAAAATGTGGCTCGATTTGAGGTGAAACAGTGACTAGCCTATTCAGTGCTCAGGGCCCCATTCCGTTGTCTGCTCCATCTTTGCGTAAATCCCGACAAGCGCGCGTCGTTTGGGGGGACCGTGTGGTGACGGTGGGTGGCGGTGCGATGGTGCGCGTTCAGTCCATGACCAACACGGATACGGTAGACGTGATCGGGACAGCCATTCAGGTGAAGGAGCTCGCACAGGCGGGGTCAGAGTTCGTTCGTATCACCGTGAATACCCCAGAGGCGGCAGCGGCGGTTCCCTATATTCGTGAACAGCTCGACCGCATGGGGGAAAACGTCCCGCTGGTAGGAGACTTTCACTACAACGGCCACAAGCTTCTCACAGATTTTCCGGCATGTGCCGAAGCACTGTCCAAGTACCGGATCAATCCAGGTAACGTGGGCAAAGGTGAAAAGCGGGATCGTCAGTTTGGTCAGATGATCGAGGCCGCCATGCGGTGGAATAAGCCGGTGCGCATTGGCGTGAACTGGGGGAGTCTTGATCAGGAGTTGCTTGCCCACTTGATGGATGTGAACAGCCGCAGAAGTCAGCCTTGGGATGCCCGGCAGGTCATGTACGAGGCTTTGATTTCTTCCGCGATTGACTCCGCGGTCAGAGCTGAGGAAATGGGTATGGATGGTAATCAGATCATCCTCTCCTGCAAAGTCAGCGGAGTTCAAGACCTGATCGGTGTGTACCGAGAGTTGGCTCGCAGGTGCGACTATGCCTTACATCTTGGACTGACGGAAGCTGGCATGGGTACCAAGGGAACAGTGGCTTCGACCGCAGCCCTTTCCATTCTGCTGCAAGAGGGGATTGGAGACACGATTCGTGTTTCACTCACCCCTCAGCCAGGAGAGTCCCGTAACCAGGAAGTCGTGGTCGCGTCTGAAATACTGCAGGCGCTTGGATTGCGTGTCTTTGTGCCGAGTGTGACTGCATGTCCCGGTTGTGGACGCACAACCAGCACCACGTTCCAAGAACTTGCCAAGCAAATCGATGACTTTTTGCGTGCGCAAATGCCAGTGTGGCGAGTTCAGTATCCAGGGGTTGAGGGATTGAGAGTTGCCGTGATGGGCTGCATCGTGAATGGGCCCGGAGAAAGCAAGCATGCCGATATAGGTATCAGCTTGCCGGGCACCGGTGAAGCGCCTGCAGCCCCTGTTTTCATTGATGGAGAAAAGGCTCTTACTTTGCGTGGCGAAAACATCGCTGCCGAGTTCCGCGACATTGTTGAGGGGTATGTCGCGCGCCGGTTTGGTGGCAGCTCGCCGACAGACGCCGCTGCGCGGTGAGCCTTTATCCACCCTCATTCAATCAACATAGAAAAGCATCGACGTGAGTACTGAAAAGGTTGCTGCGGCACCGAAGAGTGGAAAGGTGACGTCCGTTAAAGGGATGAACGATATTCTTCCGCCAGATTCCGCTCGTTGGGAGTGGCTGGAAGGTGTGGTTCGTTCTTTGATGGACCGTTATGCCTATCGAAATATTCGAACCCCCATTGTCGAACCCACTGCACTCTTTGTGCGTGGTTTGGGCGAAGTCACCGATATCGTCGAAAAAGAGATGTACTCTTTTGAGGATCGACTTAACGGGGAGCATTTGAGTCTGCGGCCTGAGGCCACTGCCGGAGTGGTCAGGGCGGTTTCCGAGAACTCTCTGCTTTATGACGGAGGCAAACGTCTGTACTACATGGGACCGATGTTTCGCCATGAAAGGCCACAGCGCGGACGTTATCGCCAGTTCCACCAGATTGGTGCAGAGGCCTTGGGCTTCCCTGGAGCTGAGATTGACGCAGAGTTGATCCTGTTGGCCAATGCGCTCTGGCATGAACTCGGGTTGCAGAACGTGCGGCTGGAGTTGAATAGTCTGGGGCAGCCGCATGAACGTCAGGCGCATCGGGTGGCGTTGATTTCTTACCTGGAGCAGCACAGCGCGCTATTGGATGAAGAAGCACGCCGTCGTTTGCATAGCAACCCCTTACGCATTCTGGATACCAAGAATCCCGCTATGCAAGATGTAGTGAACGCTGCACCACGGCTGATCGATTTTCTCGGTGCCGAGTCGCTCACTCACTTTGAAACGGTAACAGCCATACTGGATGCCAACGACATTGCTTGGACGTTGAACCCAAGGCTCGTTCGGGGCATGGACTATTACAACCTGACCGTATTTGAGTTCGTTACCGATCAGCTCGGTTCGCAGGGGACGATATGCGGGGGAGGTCGTTACGACTATCTGATGGAGCAGGTCGGAGCCAAGGCCGCACCCGCTGTGGGTTGGGCATTGGGTGTGGAGCGGGTGCTGGAGTTGCTCAAAGAGCAAGGCAAGGTTCTGGCTGCTCCTGCTTGTGATGTGTACGCCATCATTCCAAATGCGGCTTCATTGCCTGCAGCGATCAAGGCTATTGAGGCAATGCGTGCAGCGGGCACAAGCGTGCAGATGCACGCTTCTGCTGCGTCAGGTGCTGGCATGGGTAGCATGAAATCCCAGTTCAAGCGTGCTGACAGTAGCGGGGCGGCCTACGCAGTTGTGTTTGGTGAGGATGAAATGGCCCGTGGGGTTGTTTCGGTCAAATCCCTTCGTGACGGATCTGGGGCTCAGGTCGAGCAGGCTTTGAGCGATGTGTCCTCTTGGGCTCCCAACCTACAATCGCGCGCAACCAACTGAACTGATGTAAAGCTTCATGGCAAATCACTTAGATCTAGAAGAACAAGAGCAGCTTGACCAGCTCAAGCATTTTTGGAACACATGGGGTACCCCAATCACGGCAGTATTGCTGGTAGTCATGGGTGGTCTCGCTGCTTGGAACGGATACCAGTATTGGCAAAATCGCCAGGCTTCGCAGGCCGCTGCTCTTCTGGATGCGGTGGAGGTGGCCGTGCAGGCGCGAGATCAAGCGCGAGTTGAACTCGCTTTTGGGGATCTCAAGAGCAAGTACGCTGGTACGCCTCAGGCAGATATAGGGGCTTTTGCCTCAGCGAAGGCCATGCAGGATTCTGGGAATCTTGATGCTGCCAAGTCGGCGTTGACTTGGGTGGCAGAACACTCCTCGGATGCTGGATACAAGGCCATCGCCAAGCTCCGTATTTCCGCCATCTTGCTCGAGCAAAAAGACTACGCCTCTGCCTTGCAGCAATTGCAAGGCAATTTCCCGGCGGAGTTTGAGGGCGTCGTTGCCGATCGCAAGGGAGACCTGCTGGTTCTATTGGATCGTCGAGCCGATGCCATCGCAGAATACAAGATTGCATTCAGAACGCTGGATGAAACAATTGAGTACAGGCGTCTGGTTGAGATCAAGTTGAATGCGCTCGGCGTTGATCCCTTGGGGGGCTCCTCTACTGCGTCTACCTCGCAGGAGCTTAAAAAATGAAAATTGCTGCTTCCGTAACCTCAGCTGGCCCTATCCGGGTGCGCGCTTGCGTTTTGCCTGTTTTGTTCGCTGCCTTGTTGAGCGGCTGTTCCTTGTGGGGCGGGAGCAAGCTGAAGCTGCCTGAATTGGGGGAAAACGTTCCTTTACTGGGAGTTCGGCAAGCTTGGTCCGCGAAGGTGGGGGGGGGCGGTGCCAAACCGTTGGATGTGCGTGTTCAAGACCATCTTGTCACCATTGCAGCTGCGGATGGCAGCGTGGCTGCGCTGGATGCACGTACAGGTGGCGATTTGTGGCGTACCAATGTCGGAGAGCCGTTATCTGCGGGGGTTGGTACCGACGGCAGATATGCCGCAGTGGTTTCGCATGCGAATGCCCTTGTCCTGCTGGATCAGGGGAAAGAGGTGTGGCGTCAGACGCTGCCCTCGCAGGTGTTTACGGCACCTTTGATTGCGGGTGGCCGAGTCTTCGTGCTGGCTGCCGATCGTTCTGTATCCGCTTTTGACTTGGCTACCGGCAAAAAGCTTTGGTCTCAGGCAAGAACCGGTGGAGATGCGCTGGTACTTAAGCAAAGTGGTGTGATCTTGGCTGTGGGCGATACGTTAGTCGTTGGCGCTGCTGGGCGTATGGTTGGACACAACCCTGACACAGGCTCTATCCGTTGGGAGGTGCCCCTTGCTAGTCCACGCGGCGTCAATGACGTGGAGCGCTTGGTCGAGTTGGTCGGTCGAGTCAGTCGTGTGGGCGACTCCGTTTGTGCGCGAGCTTTTCAGGCGGCGGTTGGTTGTGTGAACGTTGCCAGGGATCGTGCCAGTGTCTCTTGGTCTCAGTCAGCCAATGGTTCTGAAGGTGTGCACGGTGATGCCGAAACTGTCTATGGAACTGAGAGCAACGGCAACGTCCTTGCTTGGCGGCGTAGTGATGGCGCCCGTGTCTGGTCTTCGGATCGACTCAAGTTGCGCAAGTTGACTTCACCTTTGCTGCTGGGACGATCAGTCGTCATCGGCGATGGCGAGGGTTGGGTTCACTTTTTGTCGCGTACCGATGGAGCTCCTCTCAATCGAGTCAGCACGGACTCGTCGGGGATTGCTGCAGCTCCTGTAGTGGCTGCCGACACTCTGGTTGTCATTACTCGTAATGGCGCCGTTTTCGGCTTCCGCCCCGAATGATAGGTCTTGTTTAATGAAGCCAGTTATCGCTCTCGTGGGGCGCCCCAATGTTGGAAAGTCCACGCTTTTCAATCGTTTGACCAAATCTCGCGATGCCATCGTTGCCGATTTTGCTGGATTGACGCGGGATCGTCATTACGGTAACGGTAGACAAGGCAGGCACGAATACATTGTGGTGGACACGGGTGGATTTGAGCCCGACGCGTCCGCTGGTATTTACCGCGAAATGGCAAAACAAACTCAGCAGGCAGTTGCAGAGGCTGACGTCGTCTTTTTTGTGGTGGATGCCCGTGCCGGAGTGTCGGCGCAAGACCATGACATTGCCAAATACCTGCGTCGTTTGAGCAAGCCATGCATTCTCATTGCCAACAAGGCAGAAGGCATGGTGGAAGGCGTTCAACTCGCTGAGTTTTATGAGCTAGGGCTTGGCGCCGTCGTACCTGTTTCTGCAGCGCATGGCCAAGGCATCCGGGGGCTGGTGGATGCGGCTTTTGCGTTGCTGGAGATCCCTGAGCCAGATGAAGAAGATGGGGCACAAGAATCCCCGGATGTCATCAAGCTTGCGGTCGCAGGTCGACCAAATGTGGGCAAGTCCACACTCATTAATACTTGGCTCGGCGAGGAGCGTCTTGTCGCTTTCGATATGCCTGGCACGACGCGAGATGCCATTTCCGTTCCTTTCGAAAGGAATGGCCAGAAGTTCGAACTGATTGACACTGCTGGCTTACGTCGCAAAGGTCGCGTATTCGAAGCCATCGAGAAGTTCTCAGTGGTCAAAACTTTGCAGGCGATTGAGTCGTCGGATGTGGTGTTGTTGCTTCTGGATGCGACCCAAGGTGTGACAGACCAAGACGCGCACATTGCGGGGTATGTACTGGAGAGTGGTCGGGCTGTCGTGATTGCTGTTAACAAATGGGACGCCGTTGACGATTACCAGCGTCAGCTGCTGGAGCGTTCCATTGAGTCACGCTTGTCATTTCTGAAATTTGCTTCACTGCATTTCATTTCAGCGAAAAAAAGGCAAGGTCTTGGTCCTCTGTGGGCGTCTATTGCCCAAGCGTACAAGGCAGCCAATTGCAAGATGCCGACTCCGGTACTCACGAGATTGCTGTTGGAAGCTGTTCAGTTCCAAAGTCCGCAACGCGCTGGGATGTTTCGGCCAAAGCTGCGTTATGCCCACCAGGGTGGAATGAATCCCCCAGTGATCGTCATCCATGGCAATTCGCTGGAGCACGTAACAGCCGCCTACAAACGTTTTCTTGAAGGCCGTTTCCGCAAGGAGTTCGACTTGGTGGGTACACCTCTTCGAATCGAGATGAAGACTTCTCACAATCCGTTCAAGGAGGGAGACGGGGCGTGATGTTGGGACACATTGCTGGTTGTCCCCATGATTGCTCTGGATGTGCCTTGCCATTTGTTTCTAAGGGCTAAGCACGCTTCTCCCGTTGGCAGTCAATTGGTGTGGTAAGGTGCGGTTTTACAACAACATTTTGAACACGGAGCATATCGTGAGCAATAAAGGCCAACTTCTCCAAGATCCGTTCCTGAACGCACTGCGTCGTGAACATGTCCCAGTTTCCATCTATCTGGTTAACGGAATCAAACTGCAAGGACAGATTGAATCTTTTGATCAGTATGTGGTCTTGCTGCGCAATACAGTGACCCAGATGGTTTACAAACACGCTATATCGACCATTGTTCCCGGTCGTGCCGTCAGCTTCTCGACTGCCGACTCCGCTGAGTCTGACGCTGTTGCCTGAGTCTGACATCGCAACTATTTGGTTCCCTCGTACGCGTATGGCATGGTCTTCAACTGACATGCCGAGGTTGAATGCATGAAGCCCCAGTCAGCACCGTCCGTTATCTTGGTTGGTGTGGATCTGGGGCTTCCCCATTTCGACGCCGAGTTGGAAGAGCTTGGTTTGCTTGCCCAAACGGCGGGTCTCCAGCCTGTGGCTCGTATCACTTGTAAACGCAAGGCCCCGGATGCGGCACTGTTTGTGGGAAGTGGAAAGGCTGATGAAATTCGTTCGCTCGCGCAAATGCACGGTGCTGTCGAAGTGCTTTTTGATCAGGCCTTGAGTCCTGCCCAGCAGCGTAATCTCGAGCGCCATTTGGAGTTACCGGTCAACGACCGCACGCTGTTAATTCTGGAAATATTTGCTCAGCGTGCCAGAAGCCATGAAGGCAAACTGCAAGTGGAATTGGCCAAATTGCAGTACCTGAGTACCCGGCTAGTGCGTAGATGGTCGCACCTTGAGCGTCAGCGTGGTGGTATCGGGACGCGAGGCGGGCCAGGCGAGACTCAGATCGAGCTAGATCGGCGGATGATTGGGGATGCAATCAAGCGCACCAAAGAGCGGTTGCAGAAAGTGAAGCGCCAACGGAATACTCAGCGCAGGCAACGCGAGCGGCGCGAGGCGTTCACCATTTCCTTGGTTGGCTACACGAATGCAGGGAAGTCAACGCTGTTTAACGCTTTGGTCAAAGCTCGTGCGTATGCAGCAGATCAGTTATTTGCAACGCTAGATACGACCACTCGGCAGTTGTATCTGTCTGAGGCCCAGCGTTCTGTGTCTCTGTCTGACACTGTGGGATTCATTCGTGACCTGCCTCACGGATTGGTCGATGCATTTCAGGCGACCTTGCAAGAGGCTGTAGATGCAGATCTTCTGCTGCATGTCGTCGATGGATCTAATCCAGCCTATCCAGAACAAATCGAGCAGGTGCAGCGCGTGCTTGCTGAAATCGGCGCAGATCATATTCCGCAACTACTCGTTTTTAACAAAATGGATGCGTTGGATGAGTCATTACGTCCGACCGCTGAGAGTGATGCCTACGAGTTGGCCGGGCGTGAGCATCGTCGTGTGTTCGTCAGTGCTTTGACGGGATCTGGATTGGGCGTATTGCGCTCTGTGTTGGGTGAAATTGTGGCCAAAGAAAGCGATCAGATGTCCCCAGCGTCTACCGTTGAATTGACTTAATGGTCAGGTCGGTTCGGCACAATGCCGTATGAAACGATATCTACAGAGATCAAGAGATTTTGCGCATGAATTTTCAAAATCGTAGCTCACGCTTTGCATCGTTGCGTACTTTCGCACAAGGAATGTTCAATCTGAACGATCCGCGATGGGGGCGTGGCGAGGATAAAGGCAACGATGCCCATCGACCTGAGGATAGAGGCAGTGCAGGCCCAGAGCGCAGGCCTGGTCCTAGTGGCTCTGGTCAGTCTTCCGATTTGGATGAACTTTGGCGTGATTTGAACCGCCGGTTGTCTGGATTCTTTGGAGGAGGCTCGGGGGGTGGGCCTAAAGGGGGTGGTCAGCCGGACATGCGCAGTGCAGGCGTTGGCTTGGCGCTACTGGGAGGTGTTGCATTTGCCGTCTGGATGGGTTCTGGCTTCTTCATCGTGAAGGAAGGGCAGCAAGCTGTGATTACGCAGTTTGGTAAATACAAGACGACAGTGGGCGCAGGTTTCAATTGGCGCTTGCCCTATCCTATTGAGCGTCACGAATTGGTTTTTGTGACGCAGATTCGGTCCGCGGACGTGGGGAGAGATGCTATTGTGAAGAGCACCGGGCTGCGAGAGTCTGCGATGCTGACCGAAGACGAGAACATTGTTGAAATCAAATTTGCGGTGCAATACCGTTTGAATGATGCCCGCGCTTGGTTGTTTGAGAGCAAAAACCCGTCCGATGCTGTTGTACAGGCGGCAGAGACTGCGGTTCGTGAGGTCGTCGGGAAAATGCGAATGGATACGGCTTTGGCGGAGGAGCGCGATCAAATAGCCCCTCGTGTTCGCCAACTGATGCAGACAATCCTGGACCGTTATGGCGTCGGAGTGGAAGTGGTAGGTATTAATTTGCAGCAAGGGGGAGTTCGCCCGCCAGAGCAAGTGCAGGCATCGTTTGATGACGTGCTCAAGGCCGGGCAGGAGCGTGAAAGGGCAAAGAATGAAGCCCAAGCCTATGCGAATGATGTAGTTCCCAGGGCTGTTGGTGCGGCATCCCGCTTGGCTGAGGAGTCTGCCGCCTACAAAGCCAAGATTGTCGCTCAGGCACAAGGTGACGCTCAGCGTTTTGCCTCCGTCTTAGCGGAGTACCAGAAGGCGCCTCAGGTGACCCGTGATCGAATGTATATCGATGCCATGCAGCAGATATATGGAAATGTCACCAAGGTGATCATCGAGTCGCGTCAAGGCTCTAATTTGCTTTACATGCCTTTGGACAAGTTGATGCAGAGCACTGGCAACGCAGCTGGTTCCAGTTCGCTGGAGATACCTCCGAGTTCAGCCGTGACTCCATCAACTGTCCCCAGTACCGCAGTCCCGCTCGAAACGAGAGCTCGAGACAGTGGTCGCACTCGCGAGCGTGAAGTTCGTTAGGAGAAACTTGTGAACCGTATCGGATTTTTGGCTACTACATGTTTGGTAGTGCTGGCGCTCATGAGCTCCATGTTCTTCGTAGTGGATCAGCGTCAGTTTGGTGTGGTGTACGCGCTTGGGCAAATCAAGGAGGTGATTACCGAGCCTGGTTTGAACTTCAAGCTGCCTCCCCCTTTTCAAAATGTTTCATACATTGATAAACGGCTTCTCACTTTGGATAGCAAGGACACTGAGCCCATGCTGACGGCCGAGAAGCAGCGCGTTGTCATTGATTGGTATGTGCGGTGGCGAATTTCTGAGCCTGCGCAGTACATTCGAAACGTGGGTTTGGACGAGGAGGCAGGCGCAGCGCAGCTCAATAGGGTTGTCCGCAATGCTTTTCAGGAAGAAATCAACAAACGTACCGTCAAGGAATTGCTTTCCCTCAAGCGTGAAGCCGTGATGGAAGACGTAAAACGCGAAGTTCTGGGGGCGGTTCGTGGCGCTAAGCCTTGGGGTGTTGATGTCGTTGATGTACGCATCACCCGGGTGGACTACGTTGAGGCAATCACAGAATCTGTTTACCGACGTATGGAGGCGGAGCGTAAGCGAGTTGCGAATGAACTTCGATCAACAGGGGCTGCTGAAGGTGAAAAGATCCGTGCGGATGCTGATCGTCAGCGAGAAGTGGCCATTGCCAACGCTACCCGTGATGCACAGAGAGTGAAGGGTGAAGGCGATGCAGAGGCAGCGCGTATCTACGCGGAGGCCTTTGGGCGAGATCCTCAATTTGCGCACTTTTATCGCAGTCTTGAAGCTTACAAAGCGACGCTGAGCAAGAAGTCGGATGTGATGGTTGTGGATCCATCAGGCTCTGAGTTTTTTAAAGTTCTACGAGACGGCCAGGCTTCCAACCCGTCTTCATCGCGTCGGTGACGCTGGATTAGAGTGAATCCGGCAGCAATTGCTTGCTGCCGGACCCGCACTCCGCATGGCGAGTAGAGGGAAGCTCGATGGCTCGGCGCTATCAACCGGTAGAATCACGGTTTTAACAGCCTCCACCGATTTAAATGTCTGCTTGGATCCTGCCGGATCATATTGCCGATGTTCTGCCCTCAGAGGCTCGACACATCGAAGAGTTGCGTCGAGGCTTTCTCGATACAGCGCGCAGCTATGGCTATGAGTTGGTTATTCCCCCCCTGCTAGAGCACTTGGATTCATTGCTGACCGGATCCGGTGAAGCGTTAGATCTGCAGACGTTCAAGCTGGTGGATCAGTTGTCTGGGCGCTCCATGGGGCTGCGTGCAGACACTACTCAGCAGGTAGCCAGAATTGATGCGCACCTTCTGAATCGCCAGGGTGTGACGCGCTTGTGTTATTGCGGTCCTGTGCTGCACGCGAAGCCTGAAAAGCCTCACGCAACTCGGGAGCCCCTTCAATTTGGTAGCGAAATCTATGGCCACTCAGGGTTGGAGGCGGACGTTGAGATTTTGACGTTGGCCAGGGAATGTCTTGAGGCTGCGGGTGTTACCGATTTCACCACTGATGTGGCGGATGTACGCATAGTTCGTCGATTATTAGATGGCGTTGAGGTATCGCCAGCGTTGCTGCGTGATTTGCATGGAGCATTGGCTCGCAAAGATGGCGCTGAGATTGGTCGACTCACTCGTGCTTTCCCGGAAAGCCGACGTGAAGGTTTAAGAGCCTTGCCTCACCTGTTCGGCGATATCGAGGTTCTGAAGGATGCCGAACAGGCTCTTGGTCTGGTGCCTGGTATCTCTGGTTTGCTCGGCGAGTTGAAACGGTTCGCATCCATGCTGAATGCTTCACGTCTCTCTTTTGATCTGGCGGATCTGCGTGGGTACTCTTACTACAGCGGCATTCGCTTCGCTATGTTTGTGCCAGGCGGCAGCGATGCGTTAGTGCGTGGCGGAAGGTACGATGAGGTAGGTTCTGTTTTTGGTAGGAATAGGCCCGCCGTAGGCTTCAGCCTGGACGTTAAGCAAATTGCATGTGTAACTCCGGACAGAGACCTTCGTGCCGCCATTAGAGCCCCTTGGTTGGAGAGTGCTGCTGCGAATGACGCTATAGCCGCATTGCGCAGGCGCGGAGAAACCGTGGTGTGCGTTCTTCCCGGGTGTGAGAGCAAAGTGGATGAATTCAACTGTGACCGAGAGCTTGTTGAAGTTTCCGGGCAATGGATAGTTCGCGCAATAAAACCAACTGAAATTTGAATTGGGTTTGAGATGAAAGCAACCAAAGGTCGTAACGTCGTTGTCGTTGGAACTCAGTGGGGTGATGAAGGCAAAGGAAAGCTGGTCGATTGGCTCACGGAAAGTGCCCAAGGTGTAGTGCGTTTTCAAGGTGGGCACAACGCCGGCCATACTTTGGTGATTAACGGCGTGAAGACAGCACTCCACCTTATTCCCAGTGGAATCATGCGCCCAGGGGTGAAGTGCTACATCGGCAATGGTGTGGTGCTCTCCGCCGCAAAGTTATTTGAAGAGATCGAAGGCCTTGAAAGAGCTGGTGTGGAAGTGCGTTCGCGTCTTCGCATCAGTGAAGCTTGCCCTTTGATTCTTCCTTTTCATGCGGCTTTGGATGTTGCTCGTGAGGCAGCCAGAGAGCAGGGCGGTGTTGAAAAAATTGGCACAACGGGTCGAGGTATCGGTCCTGCTTATGAAGACAAAATTGCTAGGCGAGCTCTTCGTGTGCAGGACTTGAAGCATCCCGAACGATTTGCATCGAAGCTCAAGGAGTTACTAGCTTTGCACAACCACGTGTTAACCACTTACCTTGGGTCGGCACGTTTCACGTTCGGAGAGGCTCTAGCTCCTTACTTGAAAGATGGAGAAGTTCAGTTCGATGTGGTGTACGCAGAGGCTATGCGCCATGCAGAAATGCTCCGCCCCATGATGGCTGATGTTTCTCGTGAACTGAATGAAGCGCATGGCGAGGGATGCAATCTCCTATTTGAAGGAGCTCAAGGCACTTTGCTGGATGTGGACCATGGAACATACCCCTATGTGACATCTAGCAACTGTGTTGCTGGAAATGCTGCTGCAGGAGCCGGCGTAGGTCCCAGCATGCTTCACTATGTTCTGGGTATCACCAAGGCTTACTGCACCCGTG
>NZ_CP117193.1:1127500-2145000 GCF_028596105.1 Acidovorax temperans
CGTAGAGTGAGTCGGCCCCTAAGGCGAGGCAGAGATGCGTAGCTGATGGGAAACAGGTCAATATTCCTGTACCGATCAATAGTGCGATGTGGGGACGGAGAAGGTTAGCTCAGCCAACTGTTGGATATGTTGGTTCAAGCCTGTAGTCGTGCCTGGTAGGCAAATCCGCCGGGCTTAGATGAGGGGTGATAACGAGTCTGCTTGCAGACGAAGTGAGTGATACCCTGCTTCCAGGAAAAGCCACTAAGCTTCAGCTATTGACGACCGTACCGCAAACCGACACTGGTGCGCGAGATGAGTATTCTAAGGCGCTTGAGAGAACTCAGGAGAAGGAACTCGGCAAATTGATACCGTAACTTCGGGAGAAGGTATGCCCCAAGTAGGTGAACTCGTACGGAGGGAGCCCAAAGGGGTTGCAAAAAATCGGTGGCTGCGACTGTTTAATAAAAACACAGCACTCTGCAAACACGAAAGTGGACGTATAGGGTGTGACGCCTGCCCGGTGCTGGAAGATTAAATGATGGGGTGCAAGCTCTTGATTGAAGTCCCAGTAAACGGCGGCCGTAACTATAACGGTCCTAAGGTAGCGAAATTCCTTGTCGGGTAAGTTCCGACCTGCACGAATGGCGTAACGATGGCCACACTGTCTCCTCCTGAGACTCAGCGAAGTTGAAATGTTTGTGATGATGCAATCTCCCCGCGGAAAGACGGAAAGACCCCATGAACCTTTACTGTAGCTTTGTATTGGACTTTGAACAGATCTGTGTAGGATAGGTGGGAGGCTTTGAAGTGAGGACGCTAGTTCTCATGGAGCCAACGTTGAAATACCACCCTGGTGTGTTTGAGGTTCTAACCTAGGTCCATTATCTGGATCGGGGACAGTGCATGGTAGGCAGTTTGACTGGGGCGGTCTCCTCCCAAAGCGTAACGGAGGAGTTCGAAGGTACGCTAGTTACGGTCGGACATCGTGACGATAGTGCAATGGCATAAGCGTGCTTAACTGCGAGACTGACAAGTCGAGCAGATGCGAAAGCAGGACATAGTGATCCGGTGGTTCTGTATGGAAGGGCCATCGCTCAACGGATAAAAGGTACTCTGGGGATAACAGGCTGATACCGCCCAAGAGTTCATATCGACGGCGGTGTTTGGCACCTCGATGTCGGCTCATCTCATCCTGGGGCTGTAGCCGGTCCCAAGGGTATGGCTGTTCGCCATTTAAAGAGGTACGTGAGCTGGGTTTAAAACGTCGTGAGACAGTTTGGTCCCTATCTTCCGTGGGCGCTGCAGATTTGAGGAAGCCTGCTCCTAGTACGAGAGGACCGGAGTGGACACACCTCTGGTGTATCGGTTGTCACGCCAGTGGCATTGCCGAGTAGCTAAGTGTGGAAGAGATAACCGCTGAAAGCATCTAAGCGGGAAACTCGTTTCAAGATGAGATCTGCCGGGGCCTTGAGCCCCCTAAAGAGTCGTTCAAGACCAGGACGTTGATAGGCTGGGTGTGGAAGCGCAGTAATGCGTTAAGCTAACCAGTACTAATTGCTCGTGCGGCTTGACCCTATAACTTTGATAGCCAATGCACTTCAGTGCAAAAGCTCAAAGTCTGTTATGCCAAGTTAGACGCAGTCAAATACAAAAACCTGATTCCAAACTCTATGAATTCGCCGAGCAGTCCCAAGACTGCTTAGCACCAAGTTATGCCTGATGACCATAGCAAGTTGGTACCACTCCTTCCCATCCCGAACAGGACAGTGAAACGACTTTGCGCCGATGATAGTGCGGGTTCCCGTGTGAAAGTAGGTCATCGTCAGGCTCTTACAGCCCGCATACCCCCCCCTCTCCCTATGGAGTGGGGGGGTTTGTCTTATGGGCCTCTGATATTCACATTCACGTAACGCTTATACCCATAAGCCATCGGATATGCAGCTACAAGACATCCTGTTTTCGCAAGGGTTCGGAACCCGAAGGGTGTGTGCAGGGTTGGTTCAGCAAGGCTGGGTAGAGGTTAGTCTTGACGGGCAGCCTTTTGATAAGTGCATTGATTCAAGTGCGGAGTACGATCCTGAAGGTCTTCGGCTGCTGGTGCAAGGGCAGGAGTGGCCTTGGTGCGAAAAAGCTTATATCTTGTTGCACAAACCACCTGGAACTGAGTGTTCACAGAAGCCGTCGGCATATCCCAGTGTCTACACCCTGCTGCCTGCGCCATTGCGCCAGCGTCCGACAAAGAACGCCATCCACGGAGTGCAGGCGGTTGGTAGGCTGGACCAAGACACCACAGGTTTGTTGTTGCTGAGCGATGATGGTCAATTTATCCATCGGATGACCTCTCCCAAGAAGCATGTACCTAAGGTGTATGAGGTGACTACGAAACACCCCGTGGATGCTCGTCAAATTTCAAAATTGTTGGAAGGGGTCGTCTTGGATGATGACCCAATAGCTGTGAAGGCGGCAGGGGCTGAATTGATTGGCTCTCATCAGCTCAAGTTGACCCTGCTCGAAGGTAAATACCACCAAGTCAAACGCATGTTGGCTGCCGTGGGTAACAGGGTGGAGCAGCTCCACCGCTCACAAATTGGCGCATTGGAATTACCCGAGTCCTTAAAACCCGGTGAGTGGATGTGGCTGGGGAAAGAGCATTTGCGCGATTTGGGCTTTCAAGGCTGATAGACGCCTTGGTTGGTATTAGGGCGACGATTTCATTCATCAAAAGGTCGTTTGTGGGTTCCTTTCTCTCATCCCGATTTCTCTTCTTCTTTTGGGCTTTTGTTGCGCTTTCTAGTTCGGCATTCGCATCACAGACGACGCCATTGTTTGTTCTAAACTCGTTGGATGCCAACGTTAGTGTGATCAATCCTGTGACATGGGAGGAGATTCGTAGAATACCGACCGGTAAGGAGCCGCACCATCTGTATCTCACGCCGGACGAGCGTTCGATCATTATTGCCAATGCGCTCAGCGATACATTGACGTTCATTGATCCGCGCACCGCTGAGGTACAGCGAACTGTTCGTGACATCGTCGATCCCTACCATCTTCGATTTACCCCTGACATGAAGTGGCTGGTCACTGCAGCCAATCGGCTGAACCATGTGGATTTTTATAAATGGGATGGTAAAGAGCTGACCTTGGCGAAACGAGTTGCCACGTCTCGCACGCCGAGTCATATCTGGATTGATAGCAAAAGCACCACTGCTTACGTGTCGATGCAGGACAGCGATGAGCTGGTTGCGATGGACATTGCGACGCAATCGATCCGCTGGCGTACGAAAACAGGCGCCATGCCTGCCGATATTTACGGTAGCCCCGATGACAAGCGACTTTTTGTGGGGTTGACTGGTAGTGACAGCGTCGAGGTTTTTGACGTGAGCGGAGTTCAACCTTCAAGCATCAAAAGAATAAAAACAGGCAGTGGTGCACACGCTTTTCGCGCTGCGGGCGATAAGCGCCATCTCTACGTGAGTAACAGAGTGGCTAATACGATCAGCAAACTGGACATGCAGCGACAAGAAGTGGTGGACACTTATCCCGTACCAGGAGGGCCTGACTGCATGGACGTGTCTGCAGACGGCCGCTTTATCTTTGTCAGTTCACGTTGGGCCAAAAAGATGTCTGTGGTGGATACCGTAGAGAGAAAAGTGATCAAGCAGGTACCGGTAGGTAAGTCACCTCATGGTGTCTGGACTTTGCAGCACGCGCCACGTTAATACTCTGGCCAAATGCTCTCCATGCGCTTTCTGCTCTGTGTAGTTGGCGGCTTTGCACTTGCCGGGCTGTATCACTCGCAGGCATCAGCCACGCCTGCGCAAGACTGCAAGAAGCCCGTTTATTTGACCTTCGATACCGGGCACATGGCCGTTGCGCCAGTGATCGCCGATATTTTGGCGAGGCAGAAAGTGTTGGTTACCTTTTTTGCCGCCAATGAAAAGACGACAGAGGGTGACGGTAGCCTCGGGGAGCATTGGGGGGGCTGGTGGCGTGAGAGGGCGAAAGAAGGGCATGAATTTGCTTCTCACACCTTCAACCATGTTTACTGGGTTGCGGATGCCGGTATGCATGCATTTCGGGTGAAACCTTCGGCGGGCTCACGGCAGGGAGAAACCTACATCCTTGACCGTCACGGCTATTGCGAAGAGCTTTCACAATCTTCTCGCAGGCTTCATATGCTCACCGGCAAGTCACCTCTGCCATTGTTTCGAGCACCTGGTGGCAGGCTATCCCCATCTCTCGAACTCGCGGCCAGGTCATGTGGGTACCGGCATGTGGGATGGGCTGCGGCCGGTTTTTTGGGCGATGAGCTACCGAGCGAGAAGTTCAGCAATGCCATGTTGCTCGACAAGGCGCTGCGTGGCATCCGGTCTGGAGATATCTTGATGGCCCATTTGGGGATATGGTCCAGGCAAGACCCTTGGGCTCCAGCAGTACTGGAGCCTCTCATCGTTGGCCTCAAGCAAAAGGGCTTTTGCTTCAAGACTCTCAAGGATCATCCTCAATTGGGCATAGGTCAGGCTTTTTGAGTCCGCGGGGTTGCCACTTCAGAATAAGGATGCTGTCGTATGGATTGGGTTGCCGGCGCTTTCGACGCCGCCCAGCAGTGGGTGTTTGAAAATACGATTCAGCCGCTACTGTTTATGTTGGGTTGGGGCGGAATTCTGGAGTCCGGCTATGTGGCGGCTGGGTGGTTGCTGGTGGGCATGCTTCAGATCGCTGTGATTTGCTTGGTTATTGGGCCTCTGCAAAAGTGGAAACCAGTGGAGCCCGTAGTGAATAAAGCCGCAGTCCGGGTGGATGTGCTTTACACGCTCATTCACCGTTTGGGGGTGTTCCGTGTCGCAGTCTTTTTTCTGCTGACACCTCTCATGGACTCGATGTTTGGTGCGCTTCGCGTCATTGGCTTCAGTCCATTGCAGTTAGATGGTTTGCTTCCCGGAGTCACGGATATTCCTTGGGTTAGCTTGCTGATCTACCTGGTAGTCTTCGATTTTGTGGATTATTGGATTCACCGAGGCCAGCACCATTTTGAGTGGTGGTGGAAGCTGCATGCGCTACACCACTCTCAGCAGCAAATGACGATGTGGACGGACAACCGCAACCATTTGCTGGATGATGTTCTACGCGACTTCATCTTGGTTGTTGTAGCCCAGTGCATTGGGGTGGCGCCGACCCAGTTTATTGCCATTGTCGCCATCACCCAATTGAGCGAGAGCTTTCAGCACGCCAATCTTCGCGCATGGTTTGGCTCCATCGGCGAGCGGCTTTGGATCAGCCCTCGATTTCACCGGAGGCATCACAGCATCGGCATAGGGCATGAAACCGTTCAGACCCCCAAAGGTGGCAAGCTAGGCTCCCGCGCTGATGCCAGAAAGGTTGTCTTGGGCGGGCACAACTTTGGTGTGCTGCTTCCCTGGTGGGACATGCTGATGGGGACGGCCAATTTTGAGTTGAGATATGACCCTACCGGTATTCGAGACCAGGTCGAGCCCGATGCACATGGCCGCGTACGCGACTACGGAAATGGCTTTTGGTCGCAACAATGGCTTGGCATCTGCCGATTGTTGGGACGAGCATAGGTTGATAGGTGCGCCAGATCTGCGCGTTATGCTTGCGCCATGGGTTTGCTCTTTGATTCCTTTTGGCGAGCCGCCGCATATTGTTTGCGGCCGCGCGTCATGCTGCTGTCTGCAGTGCCGCTGCTGTTGATGGCGTTGCTGGCGCTGGTGCTGCAACATTTTTATTGGGATGCCGCTGTCCAAGGAATGGCTTCATTGCTGGACGATTCCACCTTGCTGGCAAGCATGCTGTCGTGGTTGGCGTCTTGGGGCGTTGCCAACGTGATGGATTGGCTCGCGCCGTTGATGGTGGTCTTGCTCGCTTCTCCGGTGTTGGTGGTCGTTTCCCTCTTGGCCGTCGCCTTTCTGATGACGCCCGCCCTGGTGAATATGGTGGCCGTTAGGAGGTTCCCGTCTCTAGAGCGAAAGCAGGGCGGTTCTTTGTTGGCCAGCATTTCGTGGTCGCTGGCTTCCACGGTGATGGCACTCCTGGCATTGTTGTTTTCTGTGCCTTTATGGCTGGTCCCCCCGCTGGTACTGGTATTACCGCCTTTGATATGGGGATGGCTAACCTATCGAGTGATGGCTTTTGACGCGCTGGCCGAGCATGCCAGCAAGGACGAGCGCAGAGAGGTGCTACGACGCCATCGGGTCACCCTGCTGGGCATGGGGGTCCTGACGGGCTACCTTGGGGCTGCTCCCAGTATTGTGTGGGCCTCGGGTGTCGTGTTTGCCGCAGCGTTTGTGGTTCTCTTGCCGTTGGCCATTTGGATTTACACGCTGGTTTTTGCATTTTCATCGCTGTGGTTTGCTCACTTCTGCTTGCAGGCGCTGGCGCAATTGCGTGCCGCCAATTCTGCGGCGGGCGCAGCAAACGGTGCTGCTGTACCGGGGGCGCCAGGGCAGGCGCAGCTTCCACCAAGCCCCCAACAACTCGATTGAGATCTATGTCTCCCTCTTTTGGTTTGATCATCGTCGGTGACGAGATTCTTTCGGGCAAACGTGCAGACAAGCACCTTCCCAAAGTCATTGAGCTATTAGGGGTGAGAGGCCTTGCGCTTTCTTATGCCGACTACGTCGGTGACAACCCAGAGCGACTCACCGCCACTTTGCAAAGGGCATTTGCATCGTCAGACGTTGTTTTTTCTTGTGGAGGCATCGGGGCAACGCCGGATGACCACACCCGCCAGTGCGCGGCCAAAGCTTTGGGTCGTGAGCTGGTGCTGCATGACACAGCTGCAGCTCTGATTCGCGAGCGGATGCAAGACGTGGCCAAAGAACAAGGCGTTGCCTACGAGCCTGAGCGCGCCGACAATGTGCACCGTCTGAATATGGGTGTATTTCCCCAGGGCGCAGAGGTGATTCCGAACCCGTACAACAAAATTCCAGGGTTCAGCTGCACCAGCCCCGCGGGTGGGGTGGTGCATTTTTTCCCAGGTTTCCCGGTCATGGCGTGGCCCATGATGGAGTGGGTGCTGGACCAGCACTACCGCCATCTTTTTCACGTGGCACCGCAGGTGGAGCATTCTGTGATCGTGCTGGGTGCCATGGAGGCTGCCCTGACACCCCTCATGGAACAGGTGGAGCGTAACCATCCCGGTCTGCGGGTATTCAGCCTGCCCAGTGTGGATCACCCGCAGTACGGACGCCATATCGAACTAGGGGTGAAAGGCCCCCAGAACTTGGTTCCTGCGGGTTGGACTGCCTTGCTGCAAGGTCTGCACGATATTGGTGCAGACTTGGGCCCTGAGTTGGTGCGCGCCATGTAGTGCTCGCAGGCTTTGGGCTGTATTAACCTTTTTGGTGCAATGTGTTGTGAGCTTCTCGCAGGGGCTGCGTGCACTGCGCCACCGTAGTGCGGGATTGAGTGCGGCTGGCACGCAACCTGCTTAGTTTCAGTAGATTTTTCAACAAGCGCTTTACCCAGGAGAACCTGATGGCCAAGACCGTTGCAGATGTGATGAAGATGGTGAAGGAAAACGAAGTCAAGTTCGTTGACTTCCGTTTTACCGATACCCGTGGCAAGCAGCAGCACACCACGGTGCCTGTCTCTCACTTTGACGAAGACAAGTTCATTTCGGGCCACGCCTTCGACGGCTCTTCGATTGCCGGCTGGAAGGGCATCGAAGCCTCCGACATGCAGCTGATTCCTGACCCGAACAGCGCCAACATCGATCCCTTCTTTGAAGAAACCACGCTGATCCTGACCTGCGATGTGATCGAGCCCAGCGATGGCAAAGCCTACGACCGCGATCCACGCTCCATCGCCAAGCGCGCCGAAGCCTACCTGAAGGCTTCTGGTTTGGGCGATACCGCCTACTTTGGTCCTGAGCCAGAATTCTTCATCTTTGACGGGGTGCGCTGGAGCACAGAGCCCAACCACACCTTCTACGAAATCGAAGAGTACGAAGCCCCCTGGAACACCGGCTCCAAGCTCGAAGGCGGTAACCGCGGCCACCGTCCTACCGTCAAGGGCGGCTATTTCCCCGTGCCTCCTGTCGATAGCACGCAAGACATGCGCGCCGAAATGTCCCTGATCCTCGAATCGCTGGGCATTCCTGTCGAAGTGTTCCACCACGAAGTGGCTGGTGCTGGCCAGAACGAAATCGGCACCCGCTTCAGCACGCTGGTCGAGCGCGCTGACTGGACCATGCTGCAAAAGTATGTGATCCACAACGTGGCCAACGCCTACGGCAAGACCGCCACCTTCATGCCCAAGCCTTACCACGGCGACAACGGATCCGGCATGCACGTGCACCAGTCCGTGTGGAAGGACGGCAAGAACCTGTTCGCTGGCGATGGCTACGCCGGCCTGTCTGACTACGCTCTGTACTACATTGGCGGCATCATCAAGCACGCCCGTGCCCTGAACGCCATTACAAACCCTGGCACCAACAGCTACAAGCGTCTGGTTCCTCACTTCGAGGCGCCTGTGAAGTTGGCGTACTCTGCCAAGAACCGCTCCGCTTCGATCCGTATTCCTTACGTGGCCAACCCCAAGGGCCGCCGCGTGGAAGCCCGTTTCCCCGATCCACTGATGAACCCCTACCTGGGCTTTGCCGCCCTGTTGATGGCGGGTCTGGACGGCGTGGAAAACAAGATCCATCCCGGCGAAGCTGCAACGAAGGACCTGTACCACCTGCCCCCAGAGGAAGACAAGCTGGTGCCCACCGTGTGCCACAGCCTCGACCAAGCGCTGGAGCACCTGGACAAGGATCGCGCGTTCCTGACCAAGGGTGGCGTGTTCACCGACAGCATGATCGATGCTTACATTGATCTGAAGATGGCTGAAGTGACCCGCTTCCGCATGGCTGTGCACCCTGTTGAGTACGACATGTACTACTCGCTGTGATGGCCCGTCTTGGGTGATCAACCAAAAGGCGGCTTCGGCCGCCTTTTTTCTTGAGGCCTCTGTTTCGGGCGACGACCCTGGTGTTTGCAAGCGTTGCATCCTCACACAAATCCCTCCGGGGCGGGGGCGGCGCTGCATTGGCGATGTGCAGCGATTGGGGGATACTCCAAGGCAATCCTGCATGAGCAGTGCGAGGAACTCTATGAAAAAAACGCTACTTACCCTGTGGATCATTGCGACCTTGCCCGTGCTCGCTTTTGCGCAAGACCGAATCTACCGCTGTGGAAATGAATACACCAACAACGCCACGCAGGCCAAAGAGCGTGGCTGCAAGTTGGTGGAGGGCGGCAACGTCACGGTGATTCAAGGCTCACGCCCCTCGGGTGGCGGGGGCGCTGCGTCCGGTGGTGGGTCGTCTGCCGCATCATCTTCATCGGCCTCTTCTGCCTCGCCAGCAGGCGCACCGCGCGTGACCAACAATGACCAGCGCGCCCGCGACTCCGATGCCCGCGCGATTTTGGAATCTGAATTGCGCAAGGCCGAAGCCCGCCATGCCGAGCTGGTCAAGGAATACAACGGCGGCCAGCCAGAGCGCAATGCGCTGGACTTGCGCAACCCCCAGCGTTATATGGAGCGCACGGCAGAACTCAAGGCCTCCGTGGCGCGCAGCGAGAGCGATATTGCTGGTATCAAGCGTGAGCTGAGCCGTTTGCCTGCCAACTGATTCTGACCCGTGAGGACTTCCACCGCGGCTGACGCCAACCAGGGCCTCAGCCGTTTTCATTCTCTGGACCTTCTATCCACGCTGATCGCCGTGCTGCGCGCCGATGGGGCTGTGCAGTTTGCCAATGCGGCGCTGGAGAACACGCTGGGCCTGTCGCGTCGCACGCTCGAAGGCGCTGATTTCTCCGCCTTCTTTACCGACCCTGCGCTGCTGCAAACCGCGCTCACAGGGGCCAAGGTGCAAGACTTTGCCGCACTGAGGTTTGAGGCCAGCCTGCGGCGGCCCACACAAGACCCGGTGCCGGTGCATGTGAACGTGGCCGCTTCCGAGCGCATGGGCGAGATGCTGGTAGAGCTGTGGCCGCTGGAGCAGCAGGCCCGCCAAGACCGCGAAGAGCGCCTGCGCGAGCAGGCCCTGGCCAACAAGGAGCTGATCCGCAACCTGGCGCACGAGATCAAGAACCCGCTGGGCGGCATTCGCGGCGCAGCGCAGCTGCTGGAGATGGAGCTCGAAAGCCGCGACCTCAAGGAATACACCCAGGTCATCATCCACGAGGCCGACCGGCTGCAAAGCCTGGTTGACCGCCTGCTGGCCCCCCACCGGCACCCCCATCTGGTGGGAGATGTGAACATCCACGAGGTATGCGAACGCGTTCGCTCGCTGGTGCTGGTGGAGTACCCCCAGGGGCTCAAGGTTGTGCGCGATTACGACACCTCCATTCCTGAATTCCGGGGTGACCGCGCGCAGCTCATTCAGGCTCTGCTCAACGTGGTGCAAAACGCGGCGCAGGCCCTGACCGAGCGTATCGCGCAGGGCGATGCCGTGATCACCTTGCGCACCCGGGTGGCCCGGCAAGTCACCTTCGGCCGCCAACGCTATCGCCTGGCACTGGAATTGCATGTCATCGACAACGGACCCGGGGTGCCAGATGCCATCAAAGAGCGGATTTTTTATCCGCTGGTGTCAGGGCGCGACGGTGGGTCAGGATTGGGTTTGACGCTGGCACAGACATTTGTGCAGCGGCACCACGGGTTGATCGAGTGCGACAGTGTTCCGGGTCGCACCGATTTCCGAATCCTGATTCCGCTCCCCTGAGGTCTGAGACACAAAACCACAGGGAAGGTAAACACACATGAAGCCGATCTGGTTAGTAGATGATGACCCGTCGATCCGCTTCGTCCTGGAAAAAGCGCTGGCGCGCGAGAACCTGCCCACGCGCAGCTTCACCCACCCGCGCGAGGTGCTCGACGCCCTGGCCGATGTGACGGCGGGTGACCCAGCCCGACAAGGCCCCCAGGTGCTGGTCAGCGACATTCGCATGCCCGGCGGCTCGGGTCTGCAGCTGCTGGAGAAAGTGCGCGAGATGCAGCCGGGCTTGCCCGTCATCATCATGACGGCATATTCCGATCTGGACAGTGCCGTCTCGGCCTTCCAGCGTGGCGCGTTTGAGTACCTGCCCAAGCCGTTTGATTTGCCCAAAGCGGTGGAGCTGATCCGCCGCGCGGTCGAGGAAAGCCAGCGCGAAGAGGTGACGGAAGAGCGCCAGACTGCCACCCCCGAAATGCTGGGCCAGGCGCCTGCCATGCAGGACGTGTTTCGCGCCATCGGCCGGCTGAGCCAAAGCGTGGTCACGGTGCTCATCACCGGTGAATCGGGTTCGGGCAAGGAGCTGGTGGCGCGCGCGCTGCACAAGCATTCGCCCGTAGCCGACGGGCCGTTCGTGGCCATCAACACGGCAGCCATTCCAAAGGACCTGCTGGAGTCTGAGCTGTTCGGCCATGAGCGCGGCGCCTTCACCGGTGCGCAGACGCAGCGGCGTGGGCGCTTTGAGCAAGCCGAGGGCGGCACGCTCTTTCTGGACGAAATCGGCGACATGCCGTTTGACCTGCAGACCCGCCTGCTGCGCGTGCTGTCTGACGGGCAGTTCTACCGCGTGGGCGGCCATGCCGCCGTCAAGTCGCATGTGCGCGTGATTGCCGCAACCCACCAGAACCTGGAGCAGCGCGTGAAGGAAGGCGGGTTCCGTGAAGACTTGTTCCACCGTCTGAACGTGATTCGCCTGCGGCTGCCCGCGCTGCGCGAGCGCCACGCCGATGTGCCCATGCTCACCCGCCACTTTCTGCAGCAAAGTGCGCGGCAGCTGGGGGTGGAGCCCAAACGCATTTCGGATGCAGCGCTGGCTCGCCTGGAGCAGTTTTCATTTCCGGGCAACGTGCGGCAGCTGGAGAACATCTGCCACTGGCTCACGGTGATGGCACCTGCCCAGGTCATCTCGCTGCAAGACCTGCCGCCCGAAGTGCTGGAAGCACCCTTGGTGCCGGTTGCCGAGCCCGTGGCGGCTACGCCCACCCCGGCGCCTGTGCCCGTCCCTGAGCCCGCGCCCACTGCAGCGGCCGTGGCGCCGGTGGCTGTGCCCAGCCAGGGGGCTGTGGGTTGGGCTGCCCCGCCAGCCGATGTATCCATCAGCCCCCCGGGTGACGCTGTAGCCCCCGTGGCTGCACCGCCCGTAGCCACGCCCCTGGGGTGGGAGCATGCACTGGAGGCAGAAGCGCAAAAGCTGCTCGCCACGGGCGAGCCAGATGTGTGGGATGTGCTCAACCGCCGGTTTGAATCGCAGCTGATCCGCACCGCGCTGGTGGCCACCCACGGCAGGCGCATGGAAGCCGCGCAACGCCTGGGCATTGGCCGCAACACCATCACCCGCAAGATCCAGGAACTGGGCCTGGATGCGGCAGATGAAGGCTGAATTCGCCTCTAGCGCTTATGGAATAAGCGCCAGCAGCTATTGAATTGATAGCTTGCGCGCGGTGTCTGTGTGCGGCCTCGGGCCGCGCTGCAGCACTGGCGTGACGGTCAAGACAGGGGCACCCTGTCCTACACCGGTGGGGTCCTTCCTCCGACCTCGGTGGCGGGCGGTGGTTTCAATAATGAAATCACTGTCAACCAACCGGAGATTTTTCATGTCGGATTACAGAGATGCCAACCGTGACCCCATTACCGATGAGCCAGGCGCACACCCCGTGGGCACTGGAGTAGGTGCCGCCCTGGGCGGGGCTGCTGCAGGTGCGGCCGCAGGTGCTTTTGGTGGCCCAGTGGGTGCTGTGGTGGGTGGCGTGGCAGGTGCCGTTGCTGGCGGACTGGCCGGCAAGGCGGCTGCCGAGGCGGTGAACCCCACCGAAGAAGACGCTTACTGGCGTGACAACTACACCCGCGAGCCTTACCACGTGCCAGGTCGCCCCTATGAGCAATACCGTCCGGCCTACGAGCTGGGCTGGTCTGCCGTGGGCCGCTACGAAGGCGACTTCGATGCCGTGGAGCCCCGACTGGCGGACGACTGGCGTGCCCGCCACGCCACGGGCGGCCTGGCCTGGTCTGATGTGCGCCCTGCGACCCGGGCGGCCTGGGATCGCGCTTCCAACCGAGCCCACACCCGCCTGGGCAGCGCAGGCACCCAGGGCGCTGCGAGTGCCGTGGGAGCCATGGATACGTCTGACGGTGACGATGTGGTGGAAGTCCTCAACGACGTGCTGGAATCTGCCCGCGACGGCGAGTACGGCTTCCAATCCTGCGCCGACCATGCCGATTCGGCCGAACTCAAGAGCATCTTCCTGCGCCACTCGCAGCAGTGCGCCGCAGCAGCGCAAGAGCTGGAGCGCGAAATTCGCCGCTTTGGGGGCGAGCCCGCTTCCGGCGGCACCATCGCAGGGGCGGTGCACCGGGGCTGGGTGTCGGTGAAGGCTGCGCTGTCATCACGCGACGACAAGGCCGTTCTGGAGGAGTGCGAGCGTGGTGAAGACGCTGCGGTGGCCCGCTACCGCAAGGCCTTGAACGCCGCGTTGCCTGCCGACGTGCGCGCGCTGCTAGAGCGCCAGGCCCAGGGCGCCAAGCGCAACCACGACGAAGTGCGTGCGCTGCGCGACAGCTACGCCCAGCGATAAGCGGTGCCTGAAGCGAAACAGGCCGGGGGTGTCCCGGCCTGCCGTCACGCTAGCGGCTGCAGAGTGAAAGCTCTGCAGCTTTTTTGCGTGGTGCGGTGGTAGGGCCGTGCGCGTAGATCAGGCCCCCAAGGTGACCACCACCGGCGCGTGGTCACTGGGCTGGGGGTTCTTGCGAGGGGCGCGGTCTACCACGCACGCGGTGACCTGAGGGCGCAGCGCTTCGCTCACCAGAATGTGGTCAATGCGCAAGCCCCGGTTTTTCTGAAAGCCCAGCATCCGGTAATCCCACCATGAAAAGGACTTCTCCGGCTGCTCAAACATGCGGAAGGCGTCTGTCAGCCCCAGCGCCAGCAGCGCCTTGAAATGGTCGCGCTCTTGCGTGGTGTGGTGAATGGTTTCGCGCAGGCCCACCGGGTCGTAAGAGTCGCGGTCTTCGGGCGCCACGTTGAAGTCACCCACCAGCACCAGACGCGGGTGTGCAGCCATTTCGGCCTGAATCCAGTCGTGCAGAGCCTGCAGCCAGCGCATCTTGTAGGCGAACTTTTCCGAGCCGGGCTCCTGACCATTCACAAAGTAGCCGTTGAGCAAGCGCAGCGGGCCTTCGGGCGTGTCCAGCGTGGCGGCGATCACGCGGGATTGCTCGTCGTCAAACCCCGGAATGTTGCGAACCACGTCGCGCACCGGCGTGCGGGTCAGAATGGCCACGCCGTTGTATGTCTTTTGTCCAAAAGCCACGGCGTGGTAGCCCGCGTCTTGCAGTGCAACGTGCGGAAACTTGTCATCGGTCAGCTTCAGCTCTTGCAGACACAAGGCATCCACCGGGTTGGTGGCCAGCCAGGCCAGCACTTGGGGCAGACGCACAGACAGGGAGTTGACGTTCCAGGTGGCAATTTTCATGGGTGGGTGTGGTGTGATGGTGTCCAGAGATGGAGAGGATTAGAACCTGTTGGGGCGCCCAGCTTCAGGTGAGGTGGCGGGTTCGGGGCGGTTGAAGGCGCCGCGTCAGGCTGCATTTTGGCCGCCTCCCCACTGGGAGGCGGGCAGTTGATAGATTGCCCATGATTCAAGGTGCTGTTTTGGGTGGCCTGGGTTATCCTATTGATCGGGCCCCATAAAGATTGAACTTTCTGCTGATTTTCGCGTTCGAAGCAGCATGGACAAAGAAGACGCGAGATACCAAACCCTGGAGCAGCTTCACGAGCGGCGCAAGCAAGTCATCCGACTGCACAAACGGGGCATCAAAGTCATGGAACTGGTGCAGATGTCGGGCTTGAGCTACCCGGCTGTGCGCAAGGTGCTTGATCTGTTCGAGCAAGGCGGCTGGCCAGCCATCAAACCAGCCGGTCGTGGTCGCACGAAAGGCGATGCCCGATTGCTCACGCCCGAGCAAGAAGTCCACATCCAAAAGACCATCTGCGACAAACGTCCCGAGCAATTGAAGATGGACTTCTTCCTGTGGAGTCGCGCCGCCGTGATGCAGCTTATCGAACAGGAATGTGGCTTGAAATTGGGTGTGCGCACCGTGGGCAAATACCTGGCACGCTGGGGTTTCACCCCACAAAAGCCCATCAAGAAGGCATACGAACAACGCCCCGAAGCCGTCAAGGCCTGGCTAGATGAACACTACCCGGCCATCGAGGCCAAGGCCAAGGCTGAGGGCGGCGAAATCCACTGGGGCGATGAGACCGCACTGGTCAACACCGATGTACGCGGCAGGAGCTATGCACCAGCAGGTGAGACACCCGTGGCGTTCACGGTGGGCAGCACACGCCAGAAGCTGTCGATGATCGCCACGGTGACCAACCGGGGCAAGGCACGCTGGATGATCATTGACGAGGCCTTCAACAGCGACAAGTTGATTGAGTTCCTGGAGGCCTTGATCAAGGACGCGGGCAAGAAGGTGTTCCTGATCCTTGACAACCTGCGTGTACATCACAGCAAACCGGTCAAGGCGTGGCTGGCAGAGAGAAAGGAACAGATCGAGGTGTTCTACCTGCCCAGCTACAGCCCGGAACTCAACCCAGAAGAGCGTTTGAACGCCGACCTCAAGCAGGCCATGGGCAAGCGGGTCCCGGTCAGAACAAAGGCAAAACTGCGCGATGCGGCCAACGAACACATGGCCATGCTGGAGAAGTCACCCGAGCGGGTGATGAGCTACTTTCAGGATCCCCGCGTCAAATATGCCGCCGCTTGAGACTTCATGGGGCCGGAGCAATAGTGTCGCTACGCGGTCGCTCAGTCCCTGGTGGCTTTCAGTGGCTTGTTGTCTGGCGTTGGGATGAGGGTCCCAGATGGGCTTGGACCCCGTTCGCTTTGGAGCCCCTTGGTGTCGCCTGCTTTCTATGAACGAACGCCTATCCCACTCTGCAGCCCTTGGCGAGTCATTGCCCGCACCGCACTTGCTGGACATCGTCACTCGCCATACAGGCGCGACGATCTGCGTGGTCGACACCAGCCTGAACATCCTGTACGCCAACGAGGCCTATGCCAACTGGTTCTAGGTGCGCCCCAAGGAACTGCTGGGCCGCACTTTGACCTCGCTGTACAGCGAGGCCGCCCGCGCGCAATCTGCGCGGCGAGACGGTGTCCATCATGTGCCAGATCGAAGACATCACCGAGCGCGTCGCCGCTGCCGACCGATTGCTGCATCTGGCGCAGCACGATTCGCTCACGGGGCTGCTGAACCGGGGCGCCTTCATGGTGCGGGCGCACGAAGCGGTGGAGAGCCTGGACGGGCAGGGGGACGACGCGACAGAGGGGGTGGTCATCCTGTTCATGGACCTGGACGGTTTCAAGGACGTGAACGACGTGTATGGCCACCACATGGGCGACACCGTGCTGCGCCTGGTGGCCCAGCGCCTGGCGCACATCGTGCGCGCTGGCGACACGCTGGCCCGTTTGGGGGGCGACGAGTTCACCATCCTGATGCGTGGCAACCCCAGCCCGCAGGAGCTCCAGCAGTTCCTCGACCGCCTGCTGCAGATTTTTGACACGCCCTTTGCGCTGCCCGACACCGATGGTGTGCAGGTGACACTGGGTGTGAGCATCGGGGTGGCCGCCCACCCGCCGCTGCCCGCGCAGGTGGACGAGTTGCTGACCCGCGCCGACCACGCCATGTACGAAGCCAAGCGGGGCGGCAAGGGCAGCGTGCACTACGCAGTGCCTGCCTCGGCCTGAGTGCCATGCACTCCGCAAGGCGCGGCACCACGCCCAGCCCGCAGGCGCGGCTTACAAAGGTGCAATGCTCTGCTCGTAGCAGAAGAAGTTGGTGGGGTCGTACTTCGTCTTGACTTCGCGCAACCGCCGGTACGTCTCATCGCCCCAGTAGGCGTTGGCAAAGTCCTCCAGAGTCCGGTCGGGGTAGTTTTGGTACACATGCCCGTTCATGTAGGGCCTCAGCAGGTCGTACAGCCCGTCGATCCAGGCCTGTACCTTCACGCGCTCTTCTGCGTTGCGCCAGCAGCCGTCAATCACGATGTCCATGTCCACATGGCGGTGCACAAAAGCGCTGCCTTCCACCGGGTAGCGGGCAATCGCGCCGCCGTAGGGCTCGGTGTAAACCGTGCTCCAGGGGTTGACGGCCTGGTGGAACTGGTCGATCACCTGCTGCCACACCGCCTGGGGAATGGGCTTGTCGATATATCCGCTGGCCTTGGTCTCGCAAATGCCGTCAGGCAGGTCTTGCGGCAGGGGGTAGGGGTGGTCTTCAAAATAGTTGTTCAGCTCCGGGTACGTGCCCACCTTGTCCACCACCAGTTGCGCGCCGGTGATTTGCAGCAGGGGCTCAATGGCGGCGTAGCCCTCGTCCCGCGGGCCGCAGTACATGCCTTGCACCATGTACACCACCTGCCCGTTGTAGTAGCCCAGGTTCATCATGTAACCCAGCTGTTCGGGGGCTCCCTGGCGGGTGTAGTCCTTTTGCAGCAGCGCCAGCACCTGCGCGGCTTACGCCGCCTGCCAGGTGATGGACCAGCCCCACACCGATGGCAGACGCACCATGTGGTAGCTCACCTGCAGCACCACGCCAAAGTTGCCACCCGTGCCGCCCCGCAAGGCCCAGAACAGGTCGGCGTTCTCGCGTTCGTTGGCGGTCACTACCGTTCCGTTGGCCAGCGCAATACGAAACGCTGCCGCCTTGTCGCTTTGGATGCCAAAAGTCCGCGAGGTATAGCCATAGCCCCCACCCTGCACAAAACCGGCCACGCACACGCTGCCGCAAGCCCCCGTGGGCACATGCCAGCCCGTGCCGTTGAGTGCGCCGTTGAACACCTCAAACGGCGTGCCAGGCAGAACATGCACCAGTGCCCGGTCTTCGTCCAGTACCACGCCCTTCATCTCGCTCAGGTCAATCACCATGCCGCCGGTGTTTACCGAATAGCCTGCCGTGCTGTGCCCGCCTGAGCGTACTGATACCGCCAAGCCCGCGTCGCTGGCCACTCCCATGCTCACCAGCACGTCGGTTTCGCAAGCGCAGTAGACGATGACCAGGGGGTAATACTGGAACGCAGGGTTGGTTTCCTGCCGGTCCGCGTCGTAGTCAGCATCCCACGGAAAGACCACGCGCCCAACAGTGCGCGCTTCCAGGTCGGCCTTCTGTACCCCCGTCAACGTGGCGCTGTGGCCAGGGGTTGGCGCTTGCAGAGGCTGCGCCAAGAAGTGCGCGATGCGGCGTTGTTTTGCCGCGCGTGTGAGACTTTTGCGATGGGCCATCGAGCGCTTTCCCTCCTGAGAAAAACGCCGTTTTAGCACGCGGGTTACGTCAGGCCAATGAAAAATTGGGCACAGTGGCTGGCCCAGCGGTTAGAGGTGAAAAATGCCTCTAGCGCTTGATGGGTAAGCGCCAGCAGCTATGAAATCAGGAGCGCGTAGCTGCGCCTCATAGCATCTTTCCAATCCCTTGTGAAATCGCCACTCAGCCCCGCACGTAGCTCACAAAGTCAAAGGCCAGGCCGTTGGTGGAGACATGCGAGCTGCGCGTGGTTTCCTTCCACTCAGCGCCCAGCGTGGGCGCGTAGGCATCGCCGTCAAAGTCCTGCGCTATCTCTGTGACCTCGACCCGGTTGGCCAGGGTCAGGGCCTGGGCGTAGATCTGTGCTCCGCCCATCACCCACACCGGGCGGTGGGGCTCGGTGGTGGCTGCGCGGGCCAGGGTCAGCGCGCCTTCCAGGCTGTCAGCGCGCAGCGCACCTTCGGCCTGCCAGTCACTTTGGCGGGTGACCACGATGTTGGTGCGCCCCGGCAGTGGCCGAAAACGCGGGGGCAATGAATCCCAGGTCTTGCGGCCCATGATGACCGCGCAGCCCTGCGTCAGTTGCTTGAAATGCGCCATGTCCTCGGGCAGGTGCCAGGGCATGGTGTTGTCCTTGCCAATCACGCCATTGGCGGCGCGGGCGTAAATCAGGTGCAGCGGTTGCATGGTGGCCTGTGCGGTAAGAGGGGTCAGATATGGAGCAGCGCGAGGGTGCCCACGCCCAGGCCAATGGCGGCCACGCCGTACATGCCCCATTCCAGCCATTTTTTGCGTGTGAGCAGCGCAATCGCGGCCAGGGCAATCGCAACCTGCAGCGCCGTGGTGGCCTGCGCCCAACGGTGGTGCTGGTGCATCTGCGCCTCGCTCTTTTCATCAAAGGCGCGGGCTTCGGCTTCCAGGCCCTCTGCAGCTTTCTTGATCTCGTTCTTCTCGGTTTCGTAGCGGTCAATCTTGGCCTGGTACTTGGCCTTTTCCTGCTCGCTGGGTGTCAGGTCGCGGGCCAGCTCGGCCAGGGACTGCTTGGTGCTCTTGGACTGGAAGTAATTCCACTGGTTGGAGGCTTCCGTCTTCTTGATGGCAGCATCGTTCTTCATCAGCCCTGCATTGGCCTGCGTGGCGCCACCCATGTAGGCAAAGATGGCACCCACCGTGGCGACGATGGCGGTGAACATTGCGATCTTGTTGGTGCTGCTGCCATGGCCTTCAGTGCCGTGGCTCTCTGCAGGGTGCTCGCCGTGGCCATGCGTGGCGTGCTCAATGGCGTGGTCGTGGGGGCCGTGTACGTGAAATCCGCCGGAAGACATATGGGATGGAGGTCAGAGGGTTGCTAAGCACTACCGCAGCGCCCGGGCTGCGGTGAAAGAAAGGGGCAAACGCTGCGCGGCCTGGGGCGCTACGGCTGCTTGCCCTGGCGCAGGGTCACACCGCCACAGGCGCCTTGATGGCCGGGTGGCACTGGTAGTCCAGCACCTCAAAATCTTCGTATTCGTATTCGAGGATGCTCGCCGGCTTGCGCTTGATGTTCAGCGTGGGGTAGGCGTAGGGCGTGCGGGCTAGTTGCGTGGTGACCTGCTCGTAGTGGTTGCTGTAGATGTGGCAGTCGCCACCCGTCCAGATGAAGTCACCCACGTCCAGATCGCACTGCTGCGCCACCATGTGCGTGAGCAGCGCATAGCTGGCAATGTTGAAGGGCACGCCCAGGAAGATGTCGGCACTGCGCTGGTAGAGCTGGCAGCTCAGGGTGCCACGCCCGCCGGGCTCTTGCGCCGGGGCCACGTAGAACTGAAAGAACGCGTGGCAGGGCATCAGCGCCATCTTGCTGAGGTCGGCCACGTTCCAGGCGCTGACGATGATGCGGCGCGAATCGGGGTTCGTCTTGAGCGTCTGGATCACATCGCTGATCTGGTCGATGTGGCCGCCATCGGGCGTGGGCCAGCTGCGCCACTGCACGCCGTACACGGGGCCCAGCTCGCCGTCCTCGCGTGCCCACTCGTCCCAGATGGTCACGCCGCGCTCTTTGAGCCAGTTGTTGTTGCTCGAGCCCGTGAGGAACCACAGCAGCTCGACGATGATGGACTTGAGGTGCACCTTCTTGGTGGTGACCAGGGGAAACCCCTCGCGCAAATCAAACCGCATCTGGTGGCCGAACACGCTCTTGGTGCCCGTGCCCGTGCGGTCGGCTTTTTCCACCCCCTGGGTGAACACCAGGCGCATCAGGTCCTCGTATTGGGAGCGCACGGGGCGCTGCGGTGCAGGGGCGGCAGGCTGGTTCATGTGGGGGCTCGCAAGGTAAAGCGGCGCGCGGCAGGGGCCGGGCCAGGCGGGCGATTTTAAGCGGGCCGGCCCACTTGCGCTGCCGACTGACTCGCTACGTGCAAGATTGCGCTTGTCGCACGCGCCCTATCCACAGCAGTGCCGCCGCAGCGACCACCACGGGCGGTAGCGTCAGCGCGGCCACAGTGCTCCAGCCGTAGGCCGAGAGCAGGCTGCCTGATGCGAACGAGCCAATGACCATGGTGCCGAACACCACGAAATCGTTGATGGACTGCACGCGCGGGCCTTCCTGTGGCGTGTGGCATTGCAGCACCATGGCTGACGCACCCAGGAAGCCGAAGTTCCAGCCCACGCCCAGCAGGGCGAGTGCCCACCAGAAATGCGCAACCGTCTGGCCGCTCATGTCCACCAGCGCGGCGGCGGCAGTGAGTGCCAGGTCCGCCAGAACGATGGGGGTTTCGCCAAAGCGGGCAATGAGCCGCCCGGTGAAAAAGCTGGGCAGGTACATGGCCACCACATGCAGCTCGATGCCGTAGTTGGAATATTCGCGTGGCAGGCCGCACGGCTCCATGGCCAGCGGTGCCGAAGTCATCATGAAGTTCATCAGCATGTAGCTGACCACGCCGCACAGCATGGCCACCACAAAGCGGGGCTGGCGCACCACGTCACGGATGGGCCTGCTCGTGGCAAGTGGGTTCGATGGGGCTGGGCCCACAGCAGCGGGCGTGGCAGGGCCGCCCGCAAACCGCACACCGCGCAGCACCAGGGCCGACAGCACTGACACGGCCGCCGCACACAGGTAGGTGGCGGCGTAGGCGTGCGGTGGCCATTGGTTCATGGTGGCGGTGACCAGTTGCGGTCCCAGCACGCCGGCAAACACGCCACCGGCCAGCACCAGCGACAAGGCACGGGGCTTGTCGGCCGCAGGCACGCATTCGGCTGCTGCAAAGCGGAAGGTGAGCACCACCGCCGCATAGGCGCCTCCAAACAGCATGGCAATGCAGAACAGCACAAACGACGCCTGCACCAGTGCCAGGCTGGCCAGCAGCCCCGACACCACGCCGCACCCATTGCCCAGAAAGAACGCCGCGTGGCGGCCATGCTGGCGTGCCACAGCGCCCACCGGCAGCGTGGACAAGGCCATGCCGATCACAAACACCGAAATCGGCAACGCTGCAAGCCCCGGACGATTTGCGCGGGCAGGTGCTCATCCATGACCAATCTGTTGATACCAGCACGGGTTTTGCCAGTTGGCAGGCCTGGCTGCGCCATGCGGGGGTGCAGGGGGTGCCCACCGACCGGGGCTTGCGCATCAACAACTCGGCTGCCGTGCTGCAGGCGGCCGTTGATGGCCAAGGCGTGGCGCTAGCGCGCAGCGTGATGGCGCATGACGACCTGGCTGCGGGCCGCCTGGTGCGGCTGTTTCCGCAGGTGCGGCTGGACTCGGCCCTGGCGTATTACGTGGTGTACCGCCCAGAGTGCATTGCACAGCCCAAGGTGGCTGCGTTTCGGGACTGGCTGCTGCGCGAGGCGCATGGCCCCGCGTAGGTTCCCAGCGCTGTTCAGGCTTTCAGCACGCGCCCAGGGTTCATGATGCCTTGCGGGTCCAGCGCTTGCTTGATGGCGCGCATCATCGACAGAGCCACGGGCGACTGGTACTTCTCCAGCTTGTCGGCCTTGAGCTCGCCCACGCCGTGCTCGGCGGAGAACGAGCCGCCAAATTCGGCCACGGCGTCGTACACCAGCTGGTGTACGCGCTCTTCGTTGTCACGCAGGAAGGCCTTCGGGTCGCCCTCCACAGGTGCCTGCACGTTGTAGTGCAGGTTGCCATCGCCCAGGTGGCCGAAGTTGACCAGGCGCACGCCGGGAATCTCGCGCTGCAGCACCGCGTCGGTGTGCGCCACAAAGGCGGGGATGCGCGAGATCTGCACCGAGATGTCGTGCTTGATGTTCAGCCCCTCTTCGGCCTGGGCGAGGGGAATGTTCTCGCGGATGTGCCAGAGCTGGTGCGCTTGCGTGAGGTTTTCGGCCACCACAGCATCAGTCACGCAGCCGGCCTCGAACGCTTTTTCGAGCAGCGATTCGAAGCGTGCGCGGGCGTGTTCTTCAGATTCGCTGTCTGAATTTTCGAGCAGCACGCACCAGGGCGCATCGTCCTGGCCAAGAAAGGGCACGCGCAGTTGCGGCATGTGCTTGCCTACCAGGCTCAGCGCAAACTGGCCCATCACCTCAAAGCCCGTCAGGCCCGCGCCCAGCTTCTGGTGCGCCATGCCCAGCAGTTGCACGGCGTGTTCCATGGAAGGCACGGCGGCCCAGGCGGTGAGCTTGGCGGCGGGCTGGGGGTAGAGCTTCATGCACGCGGCGGTGATGATGCCCAGCGTGCCTTCGCTGCCGATGAACAGATCGCGCAGGTCGTAGCCGGTGTTGTCCTTGCGCAGGCCCTTCAGGCCGCTCCATACCTCGCCTTGTGGCGTGACCACTTCCAGCCCCAGGCACAGGTCGCGTGTGTTGCCGTAGCGCACCACCTGCGTGCCGCCTGCGTTGGTGCCCAGGTTGCCGCCAATGGTGCAACTGCCCTCGGCTGCCAGCGACAGGGGGAACAGTGCGCCCGCATTGCGCGCCACTTCCTGCAGGTTTTGCAGGATGCAGCCGGCCTCCACGGTCATGGTGAGGTTGTCGGTGTCCACGTTGCGCACAGCGTTCATGCGCGTGAGGCTGAGCACGATCTGCGTGCCCGATGCATCGGGCGTGGAGCCCACGGCCAGCCCGGTGTTGCCGCCCTGCGGCACGATGGCGGTGCCCGCAGCCGCGCAGGCCTTGACCACCGCTGCCACTTCGGGCGTGCTGGCCGGGCGCACCACAGCCAGGGCCTTGCCGCGCACGCGGCGGCGCCAGTCTTGTTCCCAGGCGGTGAGGTCGCCTTCGGTCAGTACATGGGCATCGCCCACGATGGAGCGAAGGGTGTCAAGCAAAGAGGTCATGGCAGAGCGTCTTCAAGATCGGGAAACAGGAGGGCGGGCGTGTCAATCAGAGGCACCGGCGGCACCGGCAGCTTCCGCCGCCCGAGCGTTGCGCTGGCGCAGACGCACATGCAGCGTGCAGGCGGTGAACAGCGCGAGGCACAGCGCCACTTCGGTCCATGCCAGCCACTGCGATGGGGGCTTGTCGCTCCAGCCGCGCACCACGCCTTCGGTGAAATACAGCCAGATCACCAGGCTGACCCAGCGGTAGGTGTACATGCGGTTCTTGAGGATGCCTGCCAGCGGGATGCACAGCGGCAGGGCCTTGATGGCCAGCCAGGTGCCACCGGGGCGCACAGGCGCCAGCACCAGCTCCCAGGCCAGGCACAGAACGATCAGGGCCAGCAGGCTGCCCGTGGCCACCCAGCGTGTGGCGGCAACGCCGTGGTCGGCGGAGGGATGGGGGATGGCGGGGGATGCAGTCATTGGGGTGGCATCATATCGGCCATGCCTTTTTTAGAGCGTGCTATGCACTTTTACGTACCCACGTTGGGCCCCCAGGCCTGTCATCGCAAGGCGCCGTCCGCCGCCAAGGTCGGGACCTTGGCAAGGACTGCAACGCCGCGAGCGCTGGCCTGGGAGCCCAACCCTTCGGGAAAGCCGGGGAAAGGCCCGGCCACGTTGTTGCAGAACGCTTGCGGTATCCATACCGCGGCGCGTCCTGCGCCTAGTTGCCGGGCCTTTCCCCGGCTTTCGTGGGCACGTAAAAGTGCATAGCACGCTCCAGACAGCCGCACTGCGCGTGGAGGCGCTCATGACCGAGCTGTCGCACTTCCCGTGGAAGACCACAGCCCAGACACTGCGCGAGCGCTTTCGTGAAGACCACCTGGGCCTCACGGCCAGCAGCCTGACCTTCACCACCATCCTCGCGCTGGTGCCGTTCTTTACCGTGGCGCTGGCGGTGTTCACCGCCTTCCCCATCTTTGGCAAGCTGCAAGATGCGCTGCAGGGCTGGCTGGTCAGCAGCCTGGTGCCTGACAGCATCTCGCGCCAGGTGCTGGGCTACCTCACGCAGTTTGCTTCCAAGGCCAGCAGCCTGGGGGCGGCGGGTTTCAGCATTCTGTTGGCCACGGCGCTGGCGCTCATCCTGACCATCGACCGCACGCTCAACGACATCTGGCGCGTGCAACGCCTGCGGCCGCTGGGGCAGCGGGTGCTGATCTACTGGGCCGCCATCACGCTGGGCCCGCTGCTGATGGGCGCCAGTCTGGCGCTCACGTCGTATGTGATGTCGGCATCGGGTGGGCTGGTCAAGCGCCTGCCCGACGGGGTGCAGCTGCTGTTTGATTCGATCCAGTTTGTGGTGCTGGCGGGTGGCATGGCGGCGCTGTACCACTATGTGCCCAACACGCCAGTGAAGTGGCGCCACGCCTGGACGGGTGGGCTGTTTGTGGCTGTGTGCATCGAGCTGGCCAAGAAGGTGTTGGCGGTGTACCTGGGCAAGGTGCCCACCTATTCGGTGGTGTATGGCGCGTTTGCCACGCTGCCCATTCTGCTGGTGTGGATCTATGTGGCCTGGGTCATCGTGCTGCTGGGTGCAGTGGTCACGGCCTACCTGCCCAGCCTGCTGGCCGGGGTGGCGCGGCGCGGCACGGTGGCGGGCTGGACGTTTCAGCTGGCGGTGGAGGTGCTGCAGCAGTTGCACCGCGTGCGCCACCAGCACATCAAGGGCCTGCGCCCCAGCCAGCTTGCGCAGTTGCTGCGGGTGGATGGGTTGCAGCTGGCCCCGGTGCTGGAGGCGCTAACCGCGCTGGACTGGGTGGGCCAGGTCAACGATGCGGCGGTGGGCGAAGCGGACGCGCCCGAGTCCCGCTATGTGCTGCTTGCCAACCCTGGCACCACCCCCCTGGCGCCGCTGGTGCGGCGCCTGCTGCTGGAGCGCTCTGAAAGCTTGCAGCCGCTGTGGTCGAAAGCCCGGCTGGAAGGCTTGCTGTTGGAGGATGTGCTGCAGACTAGCGCTGTTACTGAGCCCGCCTTGGGTGTGCAGCGGGTGGTTTAGTTTTGCTATATAAAATATAGCTGCTGGCGCTTGATTGGTAAGCGCTAGAGCCTGTTTTGGCTTGAATTGTACGCGGCGGAAGGTGCGCGAATCAGTGCTTCAAAACGGCACCTTCCCCGTCCAGATGTCCTTGTACATCACCCAGTCGCCCATAAAGCTGTAGAGCGGCCGCTTGAAGCTGGCAGGTTTGTTCTTTTCAAAGCCGAAGTGCCCCACCCAGGCAAAGCCGTAGCCGCAGAGCAGGCCATACAGCAGGTACTGCGGCTTGCCCGTGGCCACCAGCATGCCCAGGCAGAGCAGGCTGAGCGTGGAGCCCACAAAGTGCAGGCGGCGACAGGTGCGGTTGCTGTGCTCGCTGAGGTAGAACGGGTAGAACTCTGCAAAGCTTTTGAAGGCCCGAGGGTCTGTGCTGGGCGCGGGTTGCGGGGTGGCAGTCTGGCTGGTCATGGCGTTGTCTCCGGGCGGGGGTAAAGCCCCTCTGCCCGCGTTATACGCCGCAGTTCTGGCGCGCACCAGCGGGGCAGTGCGCGTGGGCTGTCGCTAACGGGTCTGCCACCTTGAACCGGCGATTGAAACCCCGGCGGACTGTCAGCGCGCCGGGGTTTGGGGGCTCACCGGGCCAGGAAGTTCCGGATGGCGGCCAGTGTCTCTTCGGGCGCCTCGGTCATCTGGTTGTGGCCCACGGGCAGGTGGGTGATCTGCACCTGCTTGCCCGCCGCCTGGGCGGCCTTGATGAGTCCTTGCGCCGCCTTGGGCGCCGTCATCTGGTCCTGGCTGCCCAGCGCAAACAGCACCGGGCAGGTCAGTTGCGCCATGGCCGCCTCGCCGCCTGCGTAGCTGTCGCAGGCCACAAAACCCCGGTGGAACACATTGACTGCTGTGTTGCTGCGCAGCACCTTGCGCCCCAGCGCCATGCCCGCCCCAAACACCCAGGTGCCCGGGCCCAGGGCCGATGGGGGCGCGGACAGGGTGCTGCGCGAGAACACATTGACCATGCGCATCGCCTTCTCCGGGTCGGTCTGCGAGGCCTCGATGAGTGCGGGCGACACCTTCATCGGGAAGGCGGTGCCCACCAGCACCAGGTGGCTGATGCGGTCCTTGAGCCGCGCGGCGGCTTCCATGGCAATGAGCGATCCCCAGCTGTGGCCTACCAGTGCCGCGCGCTGCACGCCCGCGGCATCCAGCAGCGCGCCGATGAAGTCCGCGCCTTGCTCCACCGTGGCGGGGGCATCGCCGCCACTACGGCAGTGGCCGGGCAGGTCGATGGCCAGCACGTTCCAGCCGTGGTTGGCCATGTAGCGGCTTTGCAGGGCCCACACGCTGTGGTCGTTGAGCACGCCGTGGATGAACACCACCGTGGGCTTGGCGGCATCAAATGCCTTGCCGCCGGTGTAGCAGTAGATGGCGGCGCCGTTGACTTGGATGTACATGGTCAGGCCCCCGCTTTCTCTGCCGCTTTCAGCGCGCGCTTGAGGTCGTCGATGAGGTCGTCGGCATCTTCGAGGCCGATGGACAGGCGGATCGTGCCCTGGCTGATGCCCGCGCCCGCCAGCGCATCGTCGCTCATGCGGAAGTGCGTGGTGCTGGCCGGGTGGATCACCAGGCTGCGGCAATCGCCCACGTTGGCCAGGTGGCTGAAGACCTTGAGGGTTTCAATGAACTTCTTGCCCTGTTCGCGGTTGCCCTTGAGGTCAAAGCTGAACACCGAGCCCGCGCCGCGTGGCAGCAGCTTTTGCGCGAGGGCATGGCTGGGGTGCGAGTCGAGCAAGGGGTGACCGACGCGCGACACAAACGGCTGCGCAGCCAGAAATTCGACCACCTTCTCGGTGTTGCGCATGTGCTGCGCCATGCGCAGCGGCAGGGTCTCAATGCCCTGCAGGATGAGCCAAGCCGTGTGCGGGCTCATGCAGGCGCCAAAGTCGCGCAGGCCCTCGCGCCGCGCACGCAGCAAAAAGGCGCCCACGGTGCTTTCTTCGGTGAACACCATGTTGTGGAAGCCGTCGTAGGGCTGCGTCAGCTCGGCAAACTTGCCGGCGGATTTGGGGCCGTCCCAGTCAAAGCTGCCGCCATCCACCACGATGCCCCCCACCACGGTGCCGTGGCCCGACAGGAACTTGGTGGCCGAGTGGTAGACCAGATCGGCGCCATGTTCAAACGGCTTGACGAGCCAGGGCGAGGTGAGGGTGGAGTCCACCAGCAGCGGCACACCCGCATCGTGCGCGATGGAGGACACCGTGGGGATGTCCAGCACATCCAGGCCGGGGTTGCCCACGGTTTCGCCAAAGAACAGGCGGGTAGTGGAGCGCACCGCAGCGCGCCAGCCGTCGATGTCGCCCGGCTTCACAAACGTGGTCTCGATGCCGAAGCGCGACAGCGTGTAGTGCAGCAGGTTTTGTGAGCCGCCATACAGCGCCGTGCTGGCCACGATGTGGCTGCCCGCGCCCATCAGCGTGGCAATCGCCAGGTGCAGTGCGGCCTGGCCACTGGCGGTGGCAATGGCACCCACGCCGCCTTCCAGGGCGGCCACGCGCTGCTCCAGCACCGCGTTGGTGGGGTTGCTGATGCGACTGTACACATGGCCGCCGCGTTCCAGGTTGAAGAGGGAGGCCGCGTGGTCGCTCGACTCAAAGACGAACGAGGTGGTCAGGTGGATGGGGGTGGCGCGTGCGCCGGTGGCGGGGTCGGGGCTGGCGCCTGCGTGCAGCGCCAGCGTGTCGAAGCCGGGGTCTGAATAACCGGGCATGGGTTCTGTCTCCGATGTTGTCGATATGGGCGTAAATTGTGGGCTATATTTGATGCGATTACGCCTACAGCGCAGTGCGCCCCCCCGGAGACCTTGCACCATGAAAGTCAGCGACATCCTTCGCGTCAAAGGAAACACCCTCTACACCGTGACGCCGGACGAGCCTTTGGCCCAAGCGGCCCAGGTGATGGCCGAGAAAGACATTGGGTCGCTGGTGGTGATGGAGCTGGGTGACCTGGTGGGCATGCTCACCTTCCGCGAAGTGATCCAGGCCATGGTGCGCAACGGGGGCTCGGTGGGCACCATGCGCGTGCGCTCTGCGATGGACGATGCGCCATTGACCTGCACGCTGGAAACCGACATGGACGAGGTGCGCCGCATGATGCTGGATCGCCACGCCCGTTACATGCCCGTGATGGACAAGCGCATGCTCATGGGCGTGATCAGCTTCTACGACGTGGCCAAGGCCGTGGTAGACAGCCAGAACTTCGAAAACCAGATGCTCAAGGCCTACATCCGCGACTGGCCTGCGGAAGACGATACCAAGGCCTGAGCGCAGGGGCTGCTGCCCAGGTGCTCAGCTGCAGCAAACGGCGCTGGCTTCCAAAGACCACGCGTGCAGCATGTGTGCCGGCATGGGGCGGCCCAGAAGGTAGCCCTGCATCACCTCGCAGCCGTGCTCTTTCAGCCAGCGGCACTGCTGCGACGTTTCCACGCCCTCGGCCACCACGGTCATGCCCAGACTCTTCGCGATGCTCAGCACGGAAATCGTGAGCGCTCGGGCCGTTTCGCTGTGTTCCAGGTCTTGCACGAAAGACTTGTCCAGCTTCAGCTCTGTGATCGGCAGGCGGTGCAAGTAGCTCAGGCTGGAGTAGCCGGTGCCAAAGTCATCCAGTGACAGGCGAGACCCCTGCTGGCTCAGCAACTCGATGTTCTCCTGAGTTATCTCGCGCGCATCCATCATCACGCTCTCGGTGATTTCTAGCAGCAGGTCGTGCGCAGCCAAGCCATGCTGGCGCAAGGTGTTGCTCACGTTCTGCGCAAACCCTTTTTGGTGAAAGCTGCGCCCGGACAGATTCACCGCCACGTGCGGCACCGCAATGCCCGCTGCGCGCCAGGTGTTGATTTGCTGGCAGACCTCATTCACCAGCCAATCGGTAAGCGCCGGAATCAACCCGGTTTCTTCGGCCAGTGGGATGAACTGCGCTGGAGAGACTGCGCCCCATTCGGGATGGCTCCAGCGGGCCAGGGCCTCCATGCCGTGCAGCGCCAGCACCGGGTCCGAGGTGATCTGGGGCTGGTAGTGCAGGGTCAGCTCGCCACGCTCCAGTGCGTGGTGCAGGGCCCGCTCCATGGCGGCGCGTTCCTGGGTGCGCCGGTTCATCTCTTGGCTGAAAAGCTGCAGGCTGTGGCGATGGTCGCTTTTGGCCTGGTACATCGCCTGGTCAGCATGGCGCACCAGGGTGTCGATGTCAGTGCCGTCATAGGGATAAATGGAAATCCCGACGCTGGCGCTGGGCAGGTTGATCTGCCCCTGGATGTCTACCGGCATGGCGATGCTGCCCAGTACACGCTGCGCCGTTTGCACCGCTTGTTCCGTGGTGCAGTTAGACAGCAGCAGTACGAATTCGTCGCCCGACAGGCGGCCAATGCAGTCCTGGGCGCGCACGCATTCGCCCAGGCGCTGCGCCACCACCCGCAGCAAGGTGTCTCCGGCCGCATGGCCCTGGGTGTCGTTGACCTGCTTGAATCGGTCCAGGTCCACGAAGAGCAGGGCGCCGGTCTGGTGGTCACGTGCCATGCTGGACAGGGCCCTTTCCGCGTTGTTGCGGAACATGGCGCGGTTGGGCAGGCCGGTCAGCACGTCAAAGAACGCCAGCTGGTGGATGCGCTGGCGCGAAGCGTCGCGCTCAATGGCCAGGGCGCACAGGTGCAGGCAGACCTGTACCAGGCTCTTGTGCAGCGCATTGGGTTCGCGCGGCTCCTTGAAGTAAAACGCGAACGTGCCCACCACCAGCCCCTCGTGGTTTTTGATGGGGCTGGACCAGCAGGCCTTGAGCCCGGTCGATTCGAAGAGAGCGCGGCAGTCATCCCAACGCGGGTCGGTGGCGATGTTGGTGGTGACCACAGGCTTGCCCAAATAGGCTGCCGTGCCGCAGGAGCCAACGTTGGGGCCGATCTGCACGCCATCGAGTGCCGCGCAGGTGTGGTCTGGTAAACCGGGTGCCGCCAGGGGATGACCCCGGCCGTTCGTGTCTACCGCCAGGATGGAGGCCGTGACCTCCGGGGCAATGTTTTCCACCTCTTTGCACACCCTGGTCATCAGCTCGGGCAGGCTGGTTTCGCTAACCATGCTTTCGAGCACGCGCTTTTGCAGCACTTCATGCATCTTGGTCAGGGTGATGTCGGTGAGCACCGTGATGGAGCCGCCGGGACCTCCCTGTGCTTCATCCGCTTTGTTGACCACCATCGATACCCAGCGCGGTTGGCCATCGCGGCTGTAGATGAGCGCATCGCCGTGGTAATGCCCTTGCAGGCGCAATCCGCTGCGAATGGCTTCCGTCAGGCCCTGGTGCGTGTGCGGGCCCTGCAGCATGTCGCTGAGGTAACGGCCCCGCGCTTCGTCACTGGTGAAGCCAAAAAGGCGCGTGAAGCCCTGGTTGACATACACCACCTGCCGGTCGCGGTTGGTCAGCGCGATGGCGTTGTCGCTGCAATCCAGGGCTTGGCGCAAGGGGCTGTCGGCCAGCAGGGGGGCGGCTCATGGTGCAACAGAGTGCGTGGCGTGGCGGGGGCTCCATGGAGCGATGGGGAGGTTGGCATGCGCTTCTCAAGAGTCTGACCCCATGCTAGTCCTACACAGGCGCTCTGCCAAGCGCTCTATGCGCATGTAGGACTGAATTGCTCTGGGATAATCCTCGCCATGAGCGGCAATACCCTAGGCACCCTTTTCACTGTCACCAATTTTGGTGAATCCCATGGTCCAGCCATCGGCTGCGTGATTGATGGCTGCCCGCCTGGCATGCCGCTGTCCGAGGCCGACATCCAGATCGACCTGGACCGCCGCCGCCCGGGCACCAGTCGGCACGTCACGCAGCGCAACGAGCCCGATGCCGTGGAAATTCTCTCGGGGGTGTACGAAGGCAAGACCACAGGCACCCCCATTGCCCTGCTCATTCGCAACACCGACCAGCGCAGCAAGGACTACGGCAACATCGCGCAGAGTTTTCGCCCTGGGCATGCGGACTACACCTACTGGCACAAATACGGCATTCGTGACCCGCGCGGTGGCGGCCGCTCGTCTGCCCGGCTCACGGCCCCCACCGTGGCGGCCGGTGCCGTGGCCAAGAAATGGCTGCAGCAGCAATATGGAACGCAGTTTCGCGCGTGCATGACGCAGCTGGGCGAGCTGGAAATCCCCTTTGAGAGCTGGGATCACGTGCGCAGCAATCCGTTCTTTGCGCCGGTGGCTGACGTCGCCGAGTACGAGGACTACATGGACGCATTGCGCAAGGCGGGTGATTCCTGCGGTGCGCGCATCCGCGTGCAGGCCACGGGCGTGCCGGTAGGCTTGGGTGAGCCGCTGTACGACAAGCTGGACGCCGACATTGCTTTCGTCATGATGGGGCTCAACGCCGTCAAGGGCGTGGAAATTGGCGCCGGCTTTGCCAGCGTGGCCCAGCGCGGCACCACCCATGGCGACTCCATGGCGCCCAACGGCTTCATGTCCAACAACGCTGGGGGGGTGCTGGGCGGTATCAGCACCGGGCAAGACCTGGAAGTGAGCCTGGCGATCAAGCCCACCAGCTCCATCATCAGCCCCCGTGAGTCGATCGACATCCACGGCAACCCCACCGAGGTGATCACCAAGGGGCGGCACGACCCCTGCGTGGGCATTCGTGCTGCGCCCATCGCCGAGGCCCTGCTGGCCTTGGTGGTGATGGACCATGCCCTGCGCCACCGGGCCCAGTGCGGCGATGTGGTGCACGCGGTGGCGCCCATCAAAGCCTCGTTCCTGTAAGCCCTGCCAGGCAGTCGCCTCGCATGCAGCGCTTGCGCACGCTGGGGGCGCGGCGGCCGCTGGTGCCGTTTGCTGCCCTGTCGGCCAGTTACTTCGCACACATCGGGTTTTTCAACCCGTACCTGCCGCTCTGGCTCAAAAGTCTGGGCCTGCCCCTGGTCACCATCGGGGTGCTGACGTCGCTGCAATCCCTCACGCGCCTGTTTGCGCCTTATGGCTGGGGCGTGTTGAGCGACCATACCGGCCAGCGTGTGCCCTTGCTGCGCTGGTGTTCGACGCTTGCGCTGGTGATTTCAGCGGGCCTGTGGGTGCCCGGCGGCACTTGGTGGATTGCGGCCGTGCTGCTGCTCATGTTCACCCACACCAGCGCCATGATGCCGATGAGCGAGGCTGCCATGGCCCACTTGGTAAGCCAGGAAGGCAGCTTCGATGCGCGCCGCTATGGCCGGGTGCGGCTGTGGGGCTCGCTGGGCTTTCTGGTCACGGTGTTTGCGGCCGGGGCGTGGTTTGAGAAGTTTGGCATGGCCGACTTCCCAGGCTGGACGCTGGCCACCCTGGTGGCGGTGGTGGCCAGCACCTGGCTCTTGCCCCGCCTGGAAGAGGGGCAGCCTTCTTCCAGCACCAGTCATGGCGCCAGGCCTGCCATGGCCCCCGTCTTGCGCAGGCCCCAGGTGCGGTGGTTTTTCGCATCGGCTTGCTTTCACGTGCTGGCCCACATTGCGGTCTACGTGTTCTTCTCGCTGTACCTGGATGCCTTGGGGTATCGCAAATCCACCATTGGCGTGCTGTGGGCGGTGTCTGTGGTGGTAGAGATCGCATGGTTCTTCACCCAGGGGCGCTGGCTGCCGCGCTGGCCCTTGAGTCGCTGGCTGCTGGTGTGCGCTGCTGCCATGGCGCTGCGCATGGGCATGACGGCTGCCGCAGGTGCGTGGTTGCTGGTGCTGGTGGTGGCGCAGATGCTGCACGCGCTCACCTTTGCGGCCCACCATACAGTGTGCATGGCGCTGCTTTCGGAATACTTCCCAGGTCGCCTGCGCGGGCGCGGTCAGGCCTTGTACACGGTGCTGGCTTATGGCCTGCCTGGCGTGGTGGGGGCATTGGCAGGGGGCGCTTTGGGCGATGCTGCTGGCTTGGCGTCGGTGTACTGGGCAGCCATGGTGGCCAGTGTGCTGTCCTGCCTGTGTGCCTGGAAGGTGGGGCACAGCGCCCTCAAGGAACGGAGCTTGGAATGATCGTGAAAAACGCTAGCAAAGCGGTCGCCGCACTGGCGGCAACCCTCACTTTGACCACGTTGCTGGGCTGCGCCCATCCTCCGGGTTCGCAGACTAATGCCAACTTTGTGGATATCGGGCTGATCGCCTTCAACGATTTTCACGGCAACCTGGAGCCGCCCCACATTGCGGTACCCATCAGCAGCCAGCAGGGCGTGGAGCGTGTGCCCGCCGGTGGCGCCGCCTACCTGGCCAGCGCCATCGCGCAGCTCAAGGCCCGCCATCCACACCATGCCGTGATCACCGCTGGGGACATGGTGAGCGCATCGCCCCTGGTGTCGGCCCTGTTCCTGGACGAGCCCACCATCGAAGCCGTGAACCACATGCAGATCGACTTCTCTGCAGTAGGCAATCACGAATTTGACCGGGGCTGGCAAGAGCTGCTGCGCCTGCAGCAGGGCGGTTGCGAGAAATTCACGGTGCGCGAGCCCTGCCAGATCAGCAAGCCCTTTGAAGGGGCCCAGTTCCGTTTTCTGGCCGCCAACACTGTGCGTGAAGATGGCCAGCCTTTGTTGCCCGCCACGGGTATCAAACGTTTCACGCAGGGCAATGCCACCGTGGCGGTGGGCTTCATCGGCATGACGCTCAAGGCCACGCCCACCATGGTGAGCCCTGCGGGCGTGAAAGGCCTGCGTTTTGAAGACGAGGCCGCCACGGCCAATGCCCTGGTGCCCCAGTTGCGTGCCCAGGGGGCCGATGTGATCGTTGTCGCCATCCACGAAGGGGGCTACACCGATGCAAAGGTGCTGGGGCAGGAGTGTTCGGGCATCAACGGCGACATCGTGCCGATTCTGGAGCGGCTGGACCCCTCTGTGGATGTGGTCGTCTCGGGCCACACCCACCAGGCCTATGTGTGTGACTACGGCCGCATCAATCCAGCCCGCCCGTTTTTGCTGACCAGCGCCGGGCAGTACGGTGCGCTGCTGACGGAGGTGTCACTGCGGGTGGACACCGCCACCCGCCAGGTAGTGCGCAAAACTGCACACAACCACATCGTGCAGGGCGAGGCATTTACCGGCAGCCAGGGGCTGGTGCCCCTGAACGCTGCCGTACCGGCCTATCCGGCCGATCCGTTCGTGCAGCAACTGGTGGCACGCTACAAGGCCGCTGCCGAACCCCTGGCGCAGCGGCCCGTGGGCCGGGCCAGTGCGCCGCTGCTGCGCGTGCGCAACGAAGCGCTGGAAAGCACGTTGGGCAATCTGGTGGCAGATGCCCAGTTGGCCGCGACCCGCGCGCCGCAGAAGGGCGGTGCCCAGCTCTCGTTCATGAACCCCGGTGGCTTGCGGGCTGATCTGGTGCCTGATGCGCAAGGCCAGCTGCGCTATGGGCAGCTTTTCAGCGTTCAGCCGTTTGGCAACAACATCATGGTGCGCACGTACACCGGCGCGCAGATCCGCGCGGTGCTGGAGCAACAGTTTGCCGGCGGCACCAGCACGCTGCAGTCCCCTCGGGTGCTGTCGGTGTCTGAAGGATTTGGCTACCGGTACGACCTGTCGCAACCCGCTGGCTCGCGCATCAGCCAGATGACCCTGCATGGCAAGCCGCTGGAGGACACCGCCGTAGTGCGGGTGGCCATCAGCAGCTTTCTGGCCAGCGGTGGGGATGGCTTCACGGTGTTCATGGAGGGGCGAGACACTACAGGCGGCGATCTCGATCTGGATGTGCTGGAGGCCTACGTGCTGGCACACAGCCCGATAGCGCCACCGCTCACCAACCGCATCCAGCGTGCCCCGTAGTGGGCCGGGGTGAGGGCACATCTGCCCGTAGGCGCTTTGAAGCGATTGATGTCTGGGTGATTGAGGACTATTAGCCAAATTGGCCTATAGCGCTTATGCAGCAAGCGCAAGCAGCTATAAAAATAATAGCTTGGTTGTATCTGCCTGCACAACCCAGGCAACACCAGCCTATTTGCGCACTTCGTCTACCAGCGCTCTGAACTCGTCAATGTCTTCAAAGCTGCGGTACACGCTGGCAAAGCGGATGTAGGCGACTTTGTCGAGCTTCTTGAGCTCACGCATCACCAGCTCACCGATGCGGCCAGAGTTCACCTCACGCTGCCCCAGGTTCAGCAGCTTTTCTTCAATGCGTTCAATGGCGCTATCGATCTGCTCGGTGCTCACCGGGCGCTTGCGCAACGCCAGGTTGAAAGAGGCGAGCAGCTTGCCGCGTTCGTACTCGATGCGGCGACCGTCTTTCTTGACGATGGCCGGAAAGTTCACTTCCGGCCGCTCGTAGGTCGTGAAACGCTTGTCACAGGCGCCGCACTGGCGGCGGCGCCGGATGAACACCCCGTCTTCAGACACCCGTGTTTCAACGACTTGCGTTTCCAGGTGGCTGCAGAAGGGGCATTTCATGGTCGCTGGGTACCTGCTTAGCGGTAGACAGGGAAGCGTGCAGTCAGGGCGTTGACCTTTTCGCGCACGGCTGCGATGTTCGCTTCATCGCGTGGGTTGTCCAGCACGTCAGCGATCAGGTTGGCCGTCAGGCGCGCTTCTTCTTCCTTGAAGCCACGGGTGGTCATGGCGGGTGTGCCAATGCGCACGCCGCTGGTCACCATCGGCTTTTCAGGGTCGTTGGGGATGGCGTTCTTGTTGATGGTCATGTGAGCAGCGCCCAGCACAGCCTCGGCTTCCTTGCCGGTGATGCCCTTGGCGCGCAGGTCTACCAGCATCACGTGGCTTTGCGTACCACCGCTCACGATGCGCAGACCACGCTGTGTCAGCGTCTCGGCCACGACCTTGGCGTTCTTCACCACTTGTTCCTGGTAGGCCTTGAACTCGGGCGTCAGCGCTTCCTTGAAGGCCACGGCCTTCGCGGCAATCACGTGCATCAGGGGGCCGCCTTGCAGGCCGGGGAAGATGGCGCTGTTGATGGCCTTCTCGTGTTCGGCCTTCATCAGGATGATGCCGCCACGGGGGCCGCGCAGGCTCTTGTGCGTGGTGGATGTGACCACGTCGGCGTGGGGCACGGGGTTGGGGTACACACCCGCAGCGATCAGGCCGGCGTAGTGGGCCATGTCCACCATGAAGATGGCGCCGATTTCCTTGGCGATCTTGGCAAAGCGCTCGAAATCGATGTGCAGGCTGTAAGCAGATGCCCCAGCCACGATCAGCTTGGGCTTGTGCTCGCGGGCCTTGGCTTCCATCGCGTCGTAGTCAATGGCTTCGTTCTTGTCCAGACCGTAGCTGACCACGTTGAACCACTTGCCCGACATGTTCAGCGGCATGCCGTGGGTCAGGTGGCCGCCTTCGGCCAGGCTCATGCCCATGATGGTGTCGCCGGGCTTCAGGAAGGCCAGGAACACGGCTTCATTGGCAGATGCGCCGCAATGGGGTTGCACGTTGGCAGCATCGGCGCCAAAGATCTTCTTCACGCGGTCGATGGCCAGTTGCTCGGCCACGTCCACATGCTCGCAGCCACCGTAGTAGCGCTTGCCTGGGTAGCCTTCGGCGTATTTGTTGGTGAGCTGGGTGCCTTGCGCCCACATCACGGCGGGGGAGGCGTAGTTCTCGCTGGCGATCAGCTCGATGTGGTGCTCTTGGCGGGCGTTTTCGGCCTGGATGGCTGCAAACAGCTCGGGATCGGTTTGTTCGACAAGAATTTTGCGGTCGTACATGGTATGGCAGTCCTATGAACTTATGTCCCTTGAAACAAGGGCTGCCCAGGCGAACGGCGGAACGCTCAGGCCCAGGTCCTTCGCGGCACGCTCCCCAGTGGTTCACAAGATGACGGATCTTGTTGTTTTCCACGTCAGCGGTGACACCTGAAAAGTGCCACGCCTATCGCCAGTCGCGTACCCCCGTAGTGTAGCTGAGGTACTCATGGGCCTGCCGGGTGGCGGCGCTTTGAGTCCGCTGGGCGTTTTGGTAAGTGTCTGGTCTGAATACTGTGCTGCCACGCGGGGTGACAGCACCTGGCTTCAGGAGCCCACAGAGCCGAGCAACGCCACCTTGCTGTCGGCTTCGGCCGAGGGGCGTTCGCCAGCATTGCGCGATGCGGCTGGCACGGCTTGTGCCGGTGTGGCCGCAGGAGCTTGGGTGGAGAGCATGACGGGTGCATTGACGGGTACAGACCGGCCATTGGCCACCTGGCGCAAGCGCGAATGCTCTGCCATCACCTTGGCGGTGTATCCACCATCATCGGGCAGGTTGGCGGCGCCCACGTAATAGCGCAAACCCCCTTCGATGGAACCTGCGCGTGCAATGCACTCCTGCAGCACCTTGACGCCGACGCGAAGGTTGGACACAGGGTCGAACGCCGCAAAGTGCCCACCGAAATTCTGGTACTTCTCCGTATGCACACGGGTCATCACTTGCATCAGGCCTTGCGCACCGACCGCGCTTTGGGCAAACGGATTGAAGTTTGACTCGATGGCCATGATGGCGAGGATGAGGGTCGGATCCAGCTTGGTGCGTGTGCCAATGTCATACGCCTCAGCGACCAGAACGCTCAGGGGCTCTGGAGCCACCTTGTACTTTTTGCTTAGCCAAAAGGCCACAGCCGCCTGCTCTTTGGGCAGGTCCTTGGGGTTGCCTGCCGTAGCGCGTTCGCTGGCATCGGGCTCTACGGGCATGCCGATGGCTGCGACTTGTCGCTCCTGCAGCCAGTTCATGAGTTGCTCCTCTCCTGCCTGGCGCAGATCAGGGCGCGCAGTCAGTGTGATCGCAACAAAGGCAACAGCCAGGCCGATGAGGGCAAAGCTGTTGTGGGTGATTTCAAGAAAACCATTGGTCACATCGGTCACGAAGGTTCGTAGGCCGGAGACAAATTTTCCTGACGCTGTCATAGCTCTTCCTTTCTGAGGCGGAGGCTCTGGAGTGACTGCTGGTGTTCGCAGTGCTGAAGCGAGCTTCCGCTTGGATTGGTACGCCATCAACTGCTGTCTGCGGTGACTGCGTAGTGCAGGGGAGACAGTGTTGACTTAGCCGGGTTCGGCAGCGGATTGGGACTTTGGATGCCTTGGTTTTCAAGGCTGGCGGATTCTAGGAGGGTACTTAATGCTTGGTCAATACTATCAAAAATAGTTTTAAGACAAAAAAATTATAAAATAACTGTGGTTTTAGCCAGTTTTTCTCTGTTGTGACAGTCCAAATTGCTGAATTTCCCTTGAGGGAGCGAGCATCGGTGTCAAAGAACCTATCGGTGGCATGAGTCCGATTTAAATTGCAGCTTGAAGTTCGATGCCCGGTTTGATAAGGTGAAATTGCCTGTGATTTCAGGCATCGCCGAACGAAGCCAAGCCTCCCTCCGATGGCATTCAGTGCCCAGGTGCAGCAGGCAAGGCTTTCAAGGCAACCCCTTGGGGGCAATCTCTTGCCCCCTCGCACGCAGGACGATTTCCTCCATCGTGCGAATAGATGGCAAAGACCGTTGTGTCAGCCGTCAAGCCCGGTCAGCCTGCCTTGTGGTGGTGCTGGTCGGGCTTTCTTGTTTGCGGCGCAGCCGTTGCTATGCAGGTAACTCTTGCGTGCTTTCGTCCCACCGTACGGTGCCAATGCAACTGCGCTTGCATATATATAGATAATGGGAGCCTTTCCTGGGGCGGTGCCATAGGTGCAGCCCCGCACGAGGCATGACGAGAAGTGCATTGGGAGTCTTTGTGTCAAGTCATGCCCCAGGGTTGAGTGCAGCGGCATCATTAGCGAGTTGTTCCTCGCTTGAGGTCAGGCCGCAGCTCCTTGCAGATATTTGTTCTCGTCATCGCGGCCCCTCTGTGTAGGGCCGGGAAGGTTCTCAGGGACTCCCATTGAGGCCTTCTCTGTTTTTCAATGAACCCATGTTTCCTTTTTTTTCCCGCAGCAAAATGTCTGAAGCACCTGAAGTGAATCCGGCCCCGGCCAAAACCCATGAGCCGCATCCACTGGATGCATTGACCGGTGGCGCGTTCTCTGCAGCCACGTCCGGAGAGCGGGCGTCGCGTATCCGCGAGTGGTTGACCACACAGCCTGCGCCGGAGCAGTTGCAAGAAGTGTTCAAGGAGTTGAGTGGTCGTGACAAGGGTGCAGCCCGTGCGGTCCGCGAGCGACTGGACGAAATCCGCCGTGCCAAGGGCCAAGAGGCCATCGCGGCTGAATGGGCAGACAAAGCCCAGGCTTTGCTGTCTGCCTCCAAGCTCAACATTGCCGATGCCCTGGCATGGCAGCGCGATGCAGCGAAGGCCGGTGCGCCTTTGTCGAGGGAGCCGCTGTCGCTGTTGAAGGTACAGATTGCTGACCGTGTCAAAGTCATCGAAGATCTGCAGCACCGCGTGCAGGTGCAGCGCGAGGCCGCAGTGTTGCTGGCCCAGCGCATTGAGGTGCTTTCCACCAAGTCCTGGCGCGATGCCCAGGCAGCTCTGGAGTTATTGCGTGCTGACGTTGCGCGCTGGCAAGAACAAGCCCAGGGGCTGACCAGTGATGCCAGCTGGGTGAGCGTGGAAGCACGCTTTCCGCAACAGCTGGAAAGCTCCAAGGCCCAGTTGCTGGTGGTGTGGGAAGCGTTTCAGCCCGCTCTGGCGCAGGCCATCGCGGCTGCTGAAGACGTCAATGCGCCTCTGCCCCCCGTGCCTGTGTGGGCCGATGAGCTGCGCGTAGCCCGTGGTTTGCCTTCTGAGGCAGCGGCTGCCGCGGCCAAGTCAGCCCGCCCCGCCAAGCCCAAGGTAGACCCCGAAGTGCGTGACAAAGCCGTACAGGCGGTGCGCGAAGCGTTGGCTACGCTGGAAAAAGAAACGGCTGAAGGCCACGGCAAAGCCAGTGCAGGCGCGGCTGCTGCGCTGCGCGCAGTGCTCAAGACCCAAGGGAAGCACATCGATGCTGCTTTGGAGCAGCAAGTCCATTCCGCTTTGGTTGCTGCAGGTGAACTGGAGGGCTGGCAGCGCTGGAGCGCTGATCAGGTGCGCGAGGACCTGGTCGCCAAAGCCGAAGGGCTGCTCAATCGCCCTGAGGGCCAGGCCTTGGGTGGCCGCAAGATGCAGGAAACGCTGCGTCAATTGCGTGAGCAGTGGAAGCAAACGGACCAAGGCGGCGCACCCAACCATGCGCTGTGGAAAAAGTTTGACGAAGCCTGCAATGCGGCTCACAAGGTGGTCGAGGCCTGGCTGGACAAGATCCGTAGCGAGGCTGCTGAGCACAAGGCCCAGCGTCTGGCGCTGATTGAAGAGGTCAAGGCATGGGCCCAGGAGCACGCTGCCTCTGGCGACTGGAAGGGCATCCACCGTGCGCTTTACCAGTTTGGTGACCGCTGGCGTGAAAGCGGACATGTGGGCGAAAAGCTGTTTGCTGAGTTGCAGCCCCTGTGGAAGCAGGCGATTGCTGCTGCCGCTGCTCCTCTGGAAGCTGCGCAGAAGGAAAGCCTGGCGCGACGCCATGCCATGATCGAAGAAGCGGCTGCGCTCGGTGCTGCTGCTGTGTTGCGCATCGATGCCGTCAAGTCCTTGCAGCAGCGTTGGCAAGCCGAAGCCCAGTCGGTGCCGCTGGACCGCAAGCAGGAGCAAAAACTTTGGGATGCCTTCCGCAAGCCGATTGATGAGGCATTCAATCGCAAATCGGCGGAGCGTGAGCGCGCCACGACGGAATTGAGCGCACGCGACCGCGTTGTGCTGGAGGCTTCCAAAGCGCTGGAGGCTGCCAATGCCAGTGGCGATGCCCAGCAGATTCGCGCCGCCATGCAAGCCCTTGAGGCGGCTTTGCGTGGCCAAGCGCTGGCGGCTCAGGCGGTTGCCGAAAGTGAAGCAGATTCCGAGAAGAGCCAAGCTGTGTCAGCGCAAGATGCTACAGAAACTGTAGCATCCGAGCAGCCGTCGGATGCCTCTGGCGAGACCGCGGCCCCAGCGCCCGCAGCTCCCAAGCCTGCTGCGCGCCCTGTGGTTGCGGTGCGTGGTGACGACCGGCCTGGCATGAAGAAGGATGCCCCTGCAGTGGCGGGGCGTGGTGCTCGTCCCGGAGATCGCCGAGATGGTCGCCCAGGTGATCGGGATGGCAGTCGCGGCCCTCGCGCAGATGGGCGCTTTGGTGATCGCAACGATCGGGGTGGTCGTTTTGGCGACCGCCCAGAACGCGAAGACCGTGGCCCACGTTTGGGGGATACGGCATTCCGTGCCCAGCGTGATGCCATGGAGCACGCGCAGCAAACGCTGAAAAAACTGGCTGCGCAGGCCCATGGCGAGGCATTGACGCACTTGCTGACGGCTTGGGAAAAGCGAGACGCGACCCAGCTACCCAGTGCTCAGGATTTGGGTGGACGTGTGTCTGCGTCCGTCCGTGCCGCCTGGGCGCAGGCGCTGTCTGCTGCTCCGAAGGGTGACGCTGCTGAAGCGTTGTTGCGCTTGGAGATTGCCGCAGAAGTGCCAACCCCCGCAGAGCACATCGCTGCCCGCCGCATGCTGCAACTGCAATTGCTGACGCGCCGCAATGATCCGTCGCCAGCCCAGACATGGGGTGACGACACCGCTCGTGTGTTGTCGAGTGCCAGTGATGCAGGCAGCGCCCGCCGTTTGCAGAACGTGCTCAAGACGCTGCTGCGCAAATAAGTGGCGGTACGGGCGTTGAAGATTCGCCCGTTTCGGGAGACCGATGCATCGGCCGCAGTCGCGCTATGGCGTGACTGCGGACTGATCCGGCCTTGGAACGATCCGTACAAGGATATTGAGCGCAAGAGTCATTGCCAGCCAGAGCTTTTCCTCGTGGGAAACTTGCCGGCCGATAGCCGAGGGGCTGATGTTCTGGTAGCCACCGCCATGGCGGGCTATGACGGGCATCGAGGATCTGTCTATTACCTGGCCGTCGCTCCCGGTCATCAGCAAATGTCCTTGGGGCGCACCCTGATGGAGGAGGTAGAGCAACGCTTGCTGGCGCTGGGCTGTCCCAAAGACAACGTGCTCGTGCGCACCAGCAACGCCAGTGTGCTCAGCTTCTGCGATAAGTTGGGTTATGCGCGGGACGATGCATTCTCGTCAGGCAAGCGTCTGATTCCTGATATCTGAAAGCTGGGGGGTAGTTTGAATCCCTCACCATGCTTTGGGCGAAAAAAAACCGCTGCGTTTGCAGCGGTTTTTGAATTTGGTGCCCAGGAGAGGACTCGAACCTCCACGATGTTACTCGCTAGTACCTGAAACTAGTGCGTCTACCAATTCCGCCACCTGGGCATTTCAGGAAAGATTTGAATTATAGAGCAAATTTTTGATGCTCTCGGCTTTCTCGGTCATTTTTTAAAAAATGACTCAGCGAAGCTCCTGCTCCAACAAAAAAGCCACTGAACATGCAGTGGCTTTTTTATTTCGAAAACCGTCATCGGTTGTCGTTAAACTTGGTGCCCAGGAGAGGACTCGAACCTCCACGATGTTACTCGCTAGTACCTGAAACTAGTGCGTCTACCAATTCCGCCACCTGGGCATTTCAGGAAAGATTTAGATTGTATATCAAAAAAAACACCCCCGGCGCTGCGCCCGCACACCTGTCTGACGAAATCGAAGGCAGCATCCAGGGGCACCGTGATGGGCATGGTTTTGTCATTCGTGACGATGGTGAGGGAGATATCTACATCCCCCCGAACGAGATGCGAGCAGTGCTGCACAAAGACCGCGTTCGTGTGCGCATCGTTCGGCAAGATCGCCGCGGCCGTCCGGAAGGCCGGGTGGTAGAGATTATCGAGCGCCCCTCTCAGCCCATGATTGGCAGGCTTTTGCAAGAGAGTGGCGTCTGGCTCGTCGCCCCGGAAGACAAGCGTTACGGGCAAGACATTCTGATTCCCAAGGGCGCAACTGGTGCTGCCAAGCCAGGCCAGGTTGTGGTGGTGGAGTTGACTGAGCCACCGGCATTGTTTGGGCAGCCCGTCGGGCGCATCACCGAGGTGCTGGGCGAGGTTGATGACCCAGGCATGGAGATTGAGATTGCGGTGCGCAAGTACGGTGTGCCGCATGAGTTTTCTGAAGCGTGTCTGGCCCAGGCCAAGGCGCTGCCAGAAAAAGTCAGGGCCATCGACAAGAAGCGCCGCATTGATCTGACGGATGTGCCGCTCGTCACCATTGACGGGGAAGATGCGCGCGACTTCGACGATGCCGTGTATTGTGAGCCTGCCAAGGTGGGGCGAGGCAAGGGCTGGCGCTTGCTGGTGGCGATTGCCGATGTGAGCCACTACGTGGAAACCGGCAGTGCCATCGATATCGATGCCTATGACCGTGCCACCAGTGTGTACTTCCCACGCCGGGTGATTCCCATGCTGCCCGAGAAGTTGAGCAACGGCTTGTGCTCACTCAACCCTGAGGTGGAGCGACTGTGCATGGTTTGCGACATGCTGGTCACGGCCAAGGGGGAGGTGCACGCGTACCAGTTCTATCCCGCCGTGATGTATAGCCACGCGAGGTTCACATACACCGAGGTGGCGGCCATCCTGGCGAATACGCGTGGCCCTGAGGCCAGCAAGCGCAAGGATCGCGTGAAAGATCTGCTCAACCTGCACGATGTGTACCGCGCGTTGCAGGTGGCGCGCCAACAGCGTGGTGCGGTGGATTTTGAAACCACCGAAACCCAGATCGTGTGTGATGAAAATGGCCGTATCGAGAAGATCGTACCCCGCACGCGCAACGATGCGCACAAGCTGATCGAAGAGGCGATGCTGGCTGCCAACGTCTGCAGCGCGGACTTCATTGAGCAGGGCGGGCAGCCCGGCTTGTTCCGTGTACACGAGGGCCCCACGCCTGAGAAGCAGGAAATCCTGCGCGGGTATCTCAAGGCCATGGCGGTGGGCATGTCGATCAGCGACAACCCCAAGCCCTCTGAATTCCAGGCCATTGCCGAGGCGACCAAAGAGCGGCCTGACGCGCAGCAAATTCACACCATGCTGCTGCGGTCCATGCAGCAGGCCATTTACACGCCCATCAACAGCGGCCATTTCGGCTTGGCATTTGAGGCCTACACCCACTTCACCAGCCCGATTCGCCGCTACCCAGACTTGCTGGTGCACCGGGTGATCAAGGCCATTTTGGGCAACACCCGGTACCAATTGCCCGTGTTGCCCACCCCAGGCGAGGCCCATGCCAAGCTGGCCAAACGGCTGGCGGGGCGCGTTGCTGCCCCAGGAACCAAACCGAAAAAAGACGTCAAACCCCCAAGCCGGGAAACCCAGGCGTGGGAGGCTGCGGGCTTGCACTGCAGTGCCAATGAGCGCCGCGCCGACGAAGCCAGCCGTGACGTGGAAGCCTGGCTCAAATGCAAGTACATGCGCGAACATCTGGGTGAGGAATACAGCGGCGTTGTCAGCGCAGCCACCAGCTTCGGCATTTTCGTGACCCTGGACGCGATGTACGTCGAAGGCCTGGTGCACATCACGGAGCTGGGTGGCGAATACTTCAAGTTCGACGAGGCCCGACAAGAGCTGCGTGGTGAGCGCACTGGCATTCGCTATGCCATCGGCACGCGCGTGCGTGTGCAGGTCAGCCGTGTGGACCTGGATGGACGCAAGATCGACTTCCGATTGGTGCGCGAGAACGAGGAGCTGCTCGGGCGGGCACTCAGGGACAAAGGCGTAAGTGCCGACTCCGGCGCGCGAAAAGGTCGCTCGGAGACTGGTCGAAAAGAGACTGTGGCAGCCAAGGGGCGCAAGTCCAAGCCGGAAGCAGCCACTGATATGGAGCCTGCGGGGCGTGGTCGCGCGGCACGCTCTCCCATTCAGTCGCTCAAGGCAGCGGTCAAGCAGGCGGCGACCTCGGGCAAATCATCCAGGGGCAAGGCCCGCAAACCCCGGCGAGGTTGAATGCTCAGCAAGCCTGAAAGCCGCTGAGAGGGCTGATGGAGTCAGCCTCTGCAGGGGTGAAGTTGGCTGGGCGCCTGGCCTTACCCGATTCTGATCCTCCGCGCCAAGGCCCCGGCAGTCAGAGGCTCATCGAGGGGCCACGCATCGGCCGCTTCGCCGTGTGCAAACACGGCCCGGATAGCCGCCTGTAATGGTGGCATGCCTGCGGCCAGCCCTGCGCCGATGAGCCCTGCGAGCACATCCCCTGTGCCCGCCGTGGCTAGCCTCCCATTGCCTGTGGGATTGATGTGCGGAATGTCGTCGGGGTGGGCAATGACCGTGCCGGACCCCTTGAGAGCCACTGTGCACTGGAATTTTTTTGCCAGTTCGCGGGCCGCCATGAGCCGGTGGGCTTGCACCTGTGCGGCTGTGGTGTGCAGCAGCCGCGCTGCCTCCAGCGGATGGGGTGTGAGAACTGTGGGGCGTTGCCTGGCGCTACGCGCTGTCAGCGCCTGTTGCAGGGCACCGTCGGTGCTGATGATGTTCAGTGCATCGGCGTCCAGCACCAGCGCCTGAGCCCGTTGCAGCACTGCAGGCAACACGGTGCGCACCTCCTGCCCGCCGCCGCAACCGCACACCACGCTGAGGCTTTCCAGTTCGAGTGCCTCAAATCGGCGCAGCATCAGTTCGGGTTGTGTGTGGATCTCGGTGGCGTGATCTTGGTCCAGCAGGCTGACCAGCACTCGGCCCGCTCCGCCGTGCAATGCTGCGGAGCCCGCCAGCAAGGCTGCGCCGGTCATCCCCATGCCGCGCAAGGCCAGACCTTCTCCACCCACAATGGCCACATCGCCATAGCTGCCCTTGTGGCTGGCGTGGCTACGGTGCCCGCGAGGGGGTGGGCCCGCCAGCCAGGCGGTGGGGGGCTCGTGGTTCAGCCCGGTCTCAGCGGTAGCTCCCAGGTCATGCCACCACACCTGCCCTGCGGCGTCCCTGCCGTGGGCGGTGAACAGTCCGGGCTTTAACGTCAACAGGCTCAGCGTGTAATGTGCTGTGCCGGGTTTCGTCGCCGTACTGTGAGTGGCAGGCTCCAGTCCGGGGGCGTACTGGCCTGTGTCGGCGTCAAGTCCAGAGGGCACATCCACCGCCAGCACGGGGGCCGCGCTACTGCGCAGTTGTGCCAACCACTGGGCAAGTACGCTGCCGTGTGCCGAGCCGGATGGTGTCTGCCTGGTGGATGACCGCACCCCAATGCCCAGCAGGGCGTCAATGCACAGGTCTTGCCCGGTCAGATCGGTGGGCGGCGTGTCGGTCCACACAATCTTCGCGCAGTGCCGGGCTTTTTCCCAGGACTGGCGCGCGTCGGGCGGTAATGTCTCGGTGGTGCCCAGCCAGCTGACGACAACTTTGCGCCCAGCGCGGGCCAAATGGTGCGCGGCCTCCAGCCCGTCTCCACCGTTGTTGCCTGGGCCGCAGGCAATCCAGATCGTGCGGGCATGCGGTGCAATGGCTTGCGCCAGTTGCGCCACAGCCAGGCCAGCACGCTGCATCAAGGTGTGCGGCGCCAACTGGGCGGCCATGGCTTGCTCCAGGCGGCGGGTGGCTTCGGTGTTGAACAGGGGGTAGGTTTGGTCGGGCGTGATGCGTTGCATGGCAAGGTCTTGCAGTCCCGCAGTTCACGGGAACTGCCGTACCCGACATTGTGCGTGCTGGCTGCGCCCATGGGGTGGGCGCAGCGTGGGTTCAGAAGCGCTGCGCTTCCAGCCCCTGCACGCTGATCTCTGGTGCGCGTTGGCTCAGCATGTCTGCCAAAGCGCGAGCGCAACCACAGGCCAGTGCCCAGCCACCCGCACCATGACCGGTGTTCAGCCAAATGCCGGGCAGGGCGGTGCCGCCCAGGGCAGGAGCGCCATCGGTCAGCGTAGGGCGGGCGCCGCGCCAGATTTGCAGCGGGCCCGACAACTGCGCCCCTCCCGGAAACCAGTCATTGACGGCCCGGTACAGCTTTTGGAGTGTGGCGTGGTGGTGGGCGGCCTGGGGCGATCCCAGTTCGGCGCCGCCGGTGATGCGCACGCGCTGGCCCTGGCGGGTGATGGTGATTTGCTCTTGCACGTCCAGTGCGCTGGTCAGCGGCGCATGGGTGGCTTCGCGCAAGGGGGCGCTCACTGAATAGCCGAACACCGGGGCCATGGGCAGCCGAATGCCGCGCGGGCGCAGCAGTGTGTGCGAGGCTGCGCCTGCGCACACCACCACGGCATCAAAACGGCGCATGTCGGGCTCGCCATCCACCCAGATTCCCGTGGGCTGGCTCGACAAGCTGGCCACCCGGGCATTGAAAACAAATTGCACCCCGGCCCCCTGCATGCCCTGGCGCAGCATTTGCGCGAACAGCCGGCAGTTGCCTGATACGGCATGGGGCAGCAACACGGCGCTGTGCAGCGGGGCCTCGGGCGAGAGACCGGGTTCGACTTGGCGGGCTGCATCTGCGTCCATGTCTTGCACTGCCGTACCCGCCTCGCGCATCCAGTCCAGCAGCGGCTGGTACTGCGCGCGTTGCCTGGCGGTGCGGAAAAACAGCAGTCGGCCCGTGCTGGCTTCAAAGTCCAGCTCGTGGCGCGCAGCAATCGCTTGCGTGCGTTCACGGCTGTAGCGGGCCAGGCTCTCGAGGGTGGACAGGGGCGTGTGGCTGCGGCGCCAGCGCCACAGCCAGGCCAGTTCGTGCAGCCCAGCCCCCTGGGCCAGACGAATGCCGGTGTGCGTGTGCCAAGGGCGCTGCGCTGTGGGGCTCGGTTTGCCCGCGATGGTGCAAGGGGTGGTCAGGTAGGGCGATAACAGGCCTGCGTTGGCAAAACTGGCTTCTTCCGCTGCTGCGCTGCGTTGTTCCAGCACGGTGACTTCATGGCCGTCGTGCGCCAACTCGTATGCAGTGGTGACGCCGATGATTCCGGCGCCCACGATGGCGATCTTCATGGATTAATAGCGAAATTGGGCTCTGGCGCTTTGTAGGTAAGCGCCAGCAGCTATTGTTTTTGTAGTAATTCTTCGATACGTTGGCCAACGTTCAAGACGGCATCGTCACGCCCTGCGGCGTGCCAGACCATCAAGCCCACGGGCAACTCGCCCCGCACATGGCAGGGCAGTGACAAGGCACACCCGTCCAGCATGTTGACCACGCTGGTATTGCGCAGCACCAGGGCGTTGGCCTGGAAGAAGGCAGCGTCACGCGCTTCCCCCGGGGCTACGTCAGACAGCAAGGGCGGCACGATGGCGACGGTGGGGGAGAGCAGGGCATCAAAGCCTGCAACCCGCGCTTCCATTCTTGATATCCACGCTTGCCTGGCGTGCTGCAGGTGGATGTAGTCGGCCGCGCTCATCGCTGCGCCGCGCTCGATCCGGCTGCGCACGCGCGGGTCGTATTGCTCGGCATGCCGGGCCAGCACCGGGCGATGCCAGGCGTAGCTTTCGGCGGCAGCCAGGCTGCCCTGCGCCTGCATGGGGCCCAGCTCGCCCGTTTCTGGCAAATCAATCGACTCGATCTGTGCGCCAGCCTGGCGCAGCAGGTCCAGCGTGCGCTGGAAGGCCGTGCTCACTGTGCCATCCAGTGCATCGAGAAATGTGTGGGTAGGCACGGCCAGCCGCCAGGCAGTCAAGGGGGCTGCGCTGCGGGCGACGCGGCGTGCGGCCAAAACCTCATGCACCACGATGGCATCGCGCACGCTGCGGGTCATGGCGCAGGCGGTGTCGAGGGTGGTGGACAGTGGCACGGCGCCAGTGGTGGGGACCAGGCGGGCTGTGCTTTTGAAACCAACAATGCCGTTGAACGCGGCAGGAATGCGAATCGACCCCCCGGTGTCTGAGCCCAGTGCTGCAAAACACGCACCGCTGGCTACCGACACTGCGGCGCCCGACGAAGACCCACCGGGCACTCGCGCTGCGCCAGGCAGGGGGCCAAAGCGGTAGTCGAACGCCGCGGGCGTTGGGAAATGTGGGTTGGTGCCGATGCCGGAGAAAGCGAATTCCACCATGTGCGTGCGGCCGACGATGCTGCCGCCAGCGGCCCGCAAACGTGCCACGGTGGGCGCATCGCTGGTTGCGGCGGGTGTGTCATGCAAGGCGAGGGAGCCTGCCGTAGTGACCTGCCCCGCCAAATCAAAAAGATCTTTGACAGAAACAGCCAGCCCAGCCAGCGGCAGGTGCGCTGTTTCTGTGTGGTGAAGGCGCTCGCGCTCGGCTTCAAAGCGCTCGGACACAAAGGCGTGGGCGGCGGCGGGGGCTTGCGCCAGGCGCATGGATTCGTCCATCACCTGGGCGGCAGTCAGGGCGCCCGCTTCTACCAAAGCCCGGGTTGCGATCAGGTCGGCTTGCATGGGTGTGCTAGAATCTTTGGGTTTTGCTGTATGCAGTGGCGCGTGGTCCTTTGGGCCTGAGCGCAGCAGGTGCGGCAAAGCCAATCGCAAACCAGCCCCGTCAAGGTGTTGTCACTTCAGCAGAAGTAACAAGTTATGGGGCTGGATTTTAGACCCAACCTTTGGAGTATTTTTATGTCCGTTACCATGCGCGAAATGCTGGAAGCCGGTGTCCACTTCGGTCACCAAACCCGCTTCTGGAACCCCAAGATGGCTCCCTACATCTTCGGCCATCGCAACAAGATTCACATCATCAACCTGGAAAAGTCGCTGCCACTGTTTCAGGAAGCCCAAAAGTTCGCCAAGCAACTGGCTGCCAACCGCGGCACGATTCTGATGGTCGGCACAAAGCGCCAAGCCCGTGAAATCCTCGCTACTGAAGCGCAACGCGCTGGCGTGCCTTTCGTGGACCAGCGCTGGTTGGGCGGCATGCTCACCAACTTCAAGACGGTGAAGACTTCCATCAAGCGCCTGAAGGACATGAAGGCCCAGCTGGAAACCGGCCTGGAAAACCTGAGCAAGAAAGAACAACTGACTTTCAGCCGCGAAATCGCCAAGCTGGAAAAAGACATCGGCGGCATCCAGGATATGGCTGCTTTGCCTGATGCCATCTTCATCATCGACGTGGGTTTCCACAAGATTGCTGTGGCCGAAGCCAAGAAGCTGGGCATTCCTCTGATCGGTGTGGTGGATACGAACCACTCCCCAGAAGGCATCGACTACGTGATCCCCGGTAACGATGACTCGGCCAAGGCTGTGACGCTGTACGCCCGCGGCATTGCTGACGCGATCATCGAAGGCCGCGCCAACGCTGTGAACGAAGTGGTGAAGGCTGCTGCTTCGGAAAGCACCGACGAATTCGTGGAAGTGCAAGAGTCGGCTGCCTAAGCACCCGACTGCGCGACTGCGGTCGCGAAGGAAAGCGGGGCTCCTGGTTAGCCCCCTTTTTTTATCCCGAGTTTTGAATACTTTGAACTGAATACGGAAGGAACACAGATGGCTGCAATTACCGCAAGCATGGTTGCTGAACTGCGTGGCAAGACCGACGCCCCCATGATGGAATGCAAGAAGGCTCTGACGGAAGCTGATGGCGACATGGCCAAGGCGGAAGAGCTGCTGCGCGTCAAGCTCGGCACCAAGGCGGGCAAGGCCGCTTCCCGCATCACCGCTGAAGGCGTGGTCGCCAGCTTCATCGACGGCACCACGGGTGCCCTGGTGGAAGTGAACAGCGAAACTGACTTCGTGTCCAAGAACGACAGCTTCATCGCCATGGCCAAGGCCGCAGCGGAGCTGGTCGCCAAGCACAAGCCTGCCAGCATTGAAGCCCTGGGCGCTCTGGCCTACGAGCAAGACAGCTTTGGCCCCACCCTGGAAGACGTGCGCAAGGGCCTGATCGGCAAGATCGGCGAAAACATGTCGTTCCGCCGCTTCCAGTACTTCTCTGGCTCCAAGCTGGCTTCTTACCTGCACGGCTCGCGCATTGGCGTGGTCGTCGAGTTCGAAGGCGACGAAGTGGCCGCCAAGGACGTGGCCATGCACATCGCTGCCATGAAGCCCGTGGCCCTGACCAGCGCTGACGTGCCTGCTGACCTGATCGCCAAGGAGCGTTCGGTGGCCGAAGGCAAGGCTGACGAAGCCAACAAGGAACTGATCGCTGCTGGCAAGCCTGCCCAAAGCGCTGAAATCACCGCCAAGCGCATCGATGGCGCAGTGCAGAAGTACCTGAAGGAAGTCTCGCTGGCTGACCAGGTCTTTGTGAAGGCTGCTGACGGCAAGCAAACTGTGGCCCAAATGCTCAAGGCCGCCAACACCACCGTGAAGAGCTTCACGCTGTACGTGGTGGGTGAAGGCATTGAGAAGAAGGTGGACGACTTTGCCGCTGAAGTGGCTGCACAAGTGGCCGCTGCCAAGGCTGCTGCCTAATCTTCCGACCCCGCTCAACCCCCAAACACCATCAACCATTGGAGAAACTGCCCATGACCATCGCCGCGCCAGCCCACAAGCGTATCTTGCTCAAGCTGTCCGGTGAGGCGCTGATGGGCGATGACTCCTTTGGTATCAACCGCGCCACCATCGTCCGCATGGTGGAGGAAATTGCTGATGTGACCCGCCTGGGTGTCCAGGTCGCGGTGGTGATTGGGGGGGGCAATATTTTTCGTGGTGTGGCGGGTGGCTCAGTCGGTATGGACCGAGCAACCGCTGACTACATGGGTATGCTGGCCACCGTGATGAACGCGCTGGCCCTGGCCGATGCCATGGACAAGCAGGGCCTCACCGCTCGTGTGATGTCTGCCATTGCGATTGAACAGGTGGTGGAACCCTATGTCCGCCCCAAGGCGCTCCAGTACCTCGAAGAAGGCAAAGTGGTGGTGTTCGCAGCAGGCACGGGCAACCCCTTCTTCACCACGGACACGGCTGCCGCTCTGCGTGGTGCCGAGATCGGCGCTGAAGTGGTACTCAAGGCAACGAAGGTGGACGGCGTTTATACTGCCGACCCTCACAAGGATCCCACTGCCACGCGTTACACGAAGCTCAGCTTTGATGAGGCCATGTCCCGCAATCTGGGCATCATGGACGCTACCGCATTTGCCTTGTGCCGTGATCAAAAACTGCCAGTGCGAGTGTTCTCCATCATCAAGCATGGCGCCCTGCGGCGCGTGGTGATGGGTGAGGACGAAGGTACGTTGGTGTACGCCTGACCTTCCCCAAGAACCCCAGCAGTCTCGCCCCAAGGAACCCATCATGACGATTGCCGATATCAAGAAAACCGCTGAAACCAAGATGGACCAGTCCATCGCAGCGTTCAAGAACAACCTGCAAAAAATCCGCACGGGCCGTGCCAACCCTGCTTTGCTGGACAGCATTCAGGTCGAGTACTACGGCTCCATGGTGCCCCTGAGTCAAGTGGCCAACGTGACCTTGCTCGACTCGCGCACCATCAGCGTCCAGCCCTGGGAAAAGGGCATGGGCGCCAAGATTGAAAAGGCCATCCGTGAAAGCGATCTGGGTCTGAATCCTGCCTCCATGGGCGAGTTGATCCGCGTCCCCATGCCACCCATGAGCGAAGAGCGCCGCAAGGAAATGACCAAGCTGGCCCGCAATGAGGGTGAAAGCGCCAAGATCGCCGTGCGCAACCTGCGCCGTGATGCCAACGAATCGGTCAAGAAGCTGGTCAAGGACAAGCTTGCTTCGGAAGACGACCAAAAGCGCGCAGAAACTGACGTTCAGAAGTTCACAGACAAGCATATTGCCGAGATCGATACTTTGGTCGCTGCCAAAGAACAAGAAATCATGGCGGTCTGAGCTCCCACTGCTGGAGCTGGCTGATCGTTGAAATGTCTGATTCCCCGGTGGTGCCACACCACATTGCCATCGTCATGGATGGCAACGGCCGCTGGGCCAAACGTCGTTTCCTGCCGCGTTTGGCGGGGCACAAGCAAGGGGTGGATTCGCTTCGTCGCTGCGTACGTGCGTGCGTGCAACGGGGCGTTTCCGTCCTGACCGTTTTTGCCTTTTCTTCTGAAAACTGGAACCGCCCGGCCGATGAGGTCTCGGGCCTCATGGAGCTCCTGGCGATGGCCCTGGGCCGAGAGGTTCCCCAGCTCAAGAAAGATGGCGTGCAGTTGCACTTTGTCGGGAGCCGCGAAGGTCTGTCTGCCAAAGTGAGTGAGGGCCTGGCCCAGGCGGAGGCCGCTACGGCTGACAACAACCGCCTCATCCTGAACGTGTGCTTCAACTACGGCGGCCGCTGGGACATCGCGCAAGCAGCAGCTGGCTTGGCCGCGAAGGGTATGCCCATCACCGAAGCAAGCCTGCACGCCGCCATGGGCATGTCGCACGTACCAGATCCTGATCTGATCATCCGCACCGGCGGAGAGATGCGCATCAGCAATTTTCTGCTGTGGCAGGCCGCATACTCCGAGCTGTTTTTCAGTGACCGTCTGTGGCCCGACTTCGATGAAGCCGCCTTGGACGAGGCATTGGATTCCTTCCAATCGCGTGAGCGCCGTTTTGGCAAAACCTCTGAACAAATAGCGTCCGCGCATCGTGATCCGATGCCGGGCTGAAAGGCCCCATGCTGCTACAGCGCGTCATCACTGCCCTGGTCCTGCTGGCCATCCTGCTGCCAGCGTTGTTCTATCCCTCCGTCACCCCTTTTGCCCTGGTGGTTCTGGTCTTTATGGCGGCTGGTGCCTGGGAGTGGGGGCGCTTGAATGGGCGTGGCAATGCAGCCGCCTTGGGCTTGTCGGCTGTGTGTTTGGCCTTATGTGCCGGCAGTTGGTGGGCTGGCTGGCTGGATCGCCCGTTGCCGCTGTTGTGGACGTTGGGCGGCGGGCTGTGGGTGGCATGCACCGCCTGGTTGTTGCGCGCCGGTGTGCCCGGCTGGCCGCTAATTCCGGCGCCCGTGCGCATCGGTTTGGGTGTGCTGGCGCTGTGGCTGGCCTGGCTTGCTGTGGTGCAGGCACGCATCCTCGGTATCAATTTCTTGTTGTCGGTACTCACCCTGGTGTGGGTGGCTGACATCTTTGCATATTTTGCCGGCCGGGCTTTTGGCCTGCGCTTCACCCGCAACAAGCTGGCGCCCTCCATTAGCCCTGGCAAGAGCTGGGAGGGGGTTTGGGGTGGTCTGGCGGGGGTGTTGTGCCTGGCCGTGGCCTGGGTTGTGGCTGACCGTTATTTTCAGGCGGACGTCGCCAGTTTTTATACCCGCCTGTATTCCGCGGGCTGGTGGTTCCTGGCCATCGCCGTGGTGTTCATGGTGGCCATGAGTGTGGCGGGCGATCTGGTCGAATCGCTGATTAAGCGCAGCGCGGGCGTGAAGGACAGCAGCGGGCTGCTGCCCGGCCATGGGGGCGTGCTTGACCGGGTTGACGCGTTGCTGCCAACGCTTCCCCTGGCGCTGATGCTCACCCGACTTATTTCTGTATGAAGCAAAAAATCACGGTTCTGGGCTCCACGGGGTCCATCGGAAAAAACACGCTCGACGTGGTGGCGAGGCACCCGGATCGCTACGAGGTCTTTGCGCTCAGCGCGGCGACCCAGGTCGATTTGATGCTGCAGCAGTGCGCCCAATTCAAGCCCCGCTTCGCTGTCATGGCGAGCGCTCCCCATTCGCAGTTGCTGGCAGAAAAAATCAAGCAAAATGGGCTTCAAACGTCCGTACTGCAAGCGCAAGGTGCTCTTGAAATCATAGCGTCTCACGAAGAGGTGGATGCCGTCATGGCCGCCATCGTGGGGGCTGCGGGCTTGTCGCCCTGCCTTGCTGCTGCCCGCGCGGGCAAACGCCTGTTGCTGGCCAACAAAGAGGCGCTGGTGGTGGGTGGTAATGTGTTCATGCGCGCTGTGCGCGAGGGCGGCGCCACCCTGCTGCCCATCGACAGCGAGCATTCAGCCATTTTTCAGTGCCTGCCTGAAGATCCTGCGTGTTGGGTCGACCGGGTGGACAGCATTTTGCTCACCGCTTCTGGCGGTCCGTTTCGTACCCGTGCGCCAGAGGCCTTGGCGCAGATCACCCCCGACCAGGCCTGCGCGCATCCCAATTTCTCCATGGGTCGAAAAATCTCGGTGGACTCCGCCACGATGATGAACAAGGCTTTGGAAGTCATCGAGGCACGCTGGCTTTTTGATTTGGCGCCTGAGCAGATCAAGGTGGTGATCCATCCGCAGCAGATCATCCATTCCATGGTTCAGTTCAAAGATGCGTCCATCCTGGCGCAACTGGGCACGCCCGACATGCGTGTGCCTATAGCTTGCGGTCTGGCCTGGCCCGAACGAATCGAGAGTGGGGCCAGCCGACTGGACTTTGCAGCGCTGGCGGCCCTCACGTTTGAAGAAGCGGATGTCCGGCGCTTTCCTGGATTGCATCTGTCGTGGCAGGCATTGAACGCTCCGGAAGGCACCACGGCGGTGCTGAACGCCGCGAATGAGGTGGCGGTGGAAGCCTTCCTGACGGGCAAACTGCGTTTTGACCATATCCATGCGGTCAACCTTGCAACTTTGGACGCGGTGCAGCCCTCCAAGCCGGATTCGCTGGAGTCCTTGCTGGCGCTGGATGCCGCCGCTCGTGTGGCTGCGCAACGTGCGGCTGCGGCTCTGGCGCTTTGACTGACTGTTTCTTCAGGAGCGTCTCATGCTGACCGTTGTTGCTTTTTTCGTGGCTCTGGGGCTTCTCATCGCCATCCATGAATATGGGCATTACCGGGTGGCGGTTGCCTGCGGTGTCAAGGTGTTGCGCTTTTCTGTGGGGTTTGGCAAACCGCTGTTCACCTGGAAGGGCAAGGGCTCCGATACGGAGTTTGTCATTGGCCTGTTCCCTTTGGGGGGGTATGTCCGCATGCTGGACGAGCGTGAGGCCCCTGTGGATCCTCACGAGCGCCACCTGGCGTTCAATACCCAGCCGTTGCGCTCCCGCGCTGCGATTGTTGCTGCTGGTCCTCTGGCCAACCTGCTGCTGGCTGTGTTGCTGTATTCCATCGTCAATTGGGGTGGCGTGCAAGAGCCCAAAGCCGTGTTATCGAGCCCTGTTGCCGGTTCGGTGGCGGACAAGGCTGGTTTGGTGGGTGGTGAGCTGGTGCGCCGGGCTGCGACGGGCGACGACGAGCTGGTGCCGATACGTTCGTTCGAAGAGCTGCGTTGGGTATTGACCCAAGGTGCTCTGGACGGCGAGCGTGTTCGCCTGGAGTTGCAAAACACGCCCAGCAGTTCACCGCGCGAAGTGGTGATGGATCTGTCTGTGCTGGATGTGCGCGATGCCGATGCCCAGCTCTTTAGAAAAATTGGAGTGATGGCCCCTTGGACGCGCCCATCCATTGGTGAAGTCATGCCAGGGGGAGCTGCTGAGCGTGCGGGGCTGCGCAACGGCGACGTGGTGCGCCGGGTAGGCAACACCAATGTGGTGGACGGAATGCAGCTGCGCGAGCTGATTCGTTCGTCGGTGCAAGAGGGCAAAGTGGCTCCACAGATCTGGATGGTGGAGCGCGGTGGGCAGATGCTGGAGTTGGAGGTGGTCCCAGATAACGTCAGGGACGGCAGCGTCTCCGTGGGGCGGATCAATGCCTATGTGGGGGATAGCCCCGAGATGGTTGAGGTGGACTACGGACTGTGGGAGGGCCTGGCCCGGGGCTTTGAGCGTACCTGGGATGTGTCAACTCTCACCTTGCGCATGATGGGGCGCATGCTGACTGGCGAGGCCTCGCTCAAGAACCTCAGCGGCCCTTTGACCATTGCTGACTATGCAGGCCGCTCCGCCGAGATGGGATTGATGCAGTACCTTGCCTACCTCGCGCTCATCAGCGTGAGCCTGGGCGTGCTGAACCTGTTACCTCTGCCAGTGCTCGATGGCGGGCACCTGATGTATTATCTTTGGGAGGGAGTCACTGGCAAAAGTGTCTCCGACACCTGGATGGAATACCTCCAGCGTGGCGGCGTGGCAGTGCTTGCCTTGATGATGTCTATCGCTCTTTTTAACGATATCTCCCGATACCTCGCCAAACTTCTGGCCGTATTTGCCTAGCCATATCGGCTTCAGTTCCATTCATGAAAAAACACATCACTCGCCTTGGCGTGCGCACCGCCTCTGCCGTTGCAGCCATGGTATTTGTTGCCAACGCTGCGTGGGCCCTGGAGCCTTTCAAGGTTCAGGACATCCGCGTGGAAGGCCTGCAGCGCGTGGAACCGGGAACCATCTTCGCTTCCATGCCGCTGCGCGTGGGCGACGATTACAACGATGACAAGGGCGCTGCGGCCATCCGCGCGCTGTTTGCCCTGGGGCTTTTCAAGGACGTGCGCCTTGAGGCGTCCGGCAACGTTCTTGTGGTGGTGGTGGAAGAGCGTCCTACCATTGCCGACGTAGAGTTTGCGGGCACGCGTGAATTCGACAAGGAAGTCCTCAAGAAAGCCATGCGGGATGTGGGTCTGACCGAGGGTCGTCCATTCGACAAGGCGCTGGCCGACCGCGCGGAGCAGGAGCTCAAGCGCCAGTACATCAACCGCAGCCTGTACGGCGCTGAAGTCGTCACCACCGTCACGCCCATTGAGCGCAATCGGGTGAACCTGACATTCACGGTGGTGGAAGGCGAGCCAGCACGCATCAAGGAAGTCCGCATCAACGGCAACAAGGCTTTCAGTGAGTCCACCCTGAAGGGTTTGTTTGACCAGGATACGGGCGGCTGGCTCAGCTGGTACACCAAGTCTGACCGCTACTCGCGCACCAAGCTCAATGCTGACCTGGAAACGCTGCGTTCCTACTATCTGCAGCGCGGCTATCTTGAGTTCCGCGTGGATTCCACACAGGTGGCGATTTCTCCCGACAAGCAGGACATCACCATCACCGTCAACGTCACGGAAGGTGAGCGGTTTGTGGTAGCAGGCGTCAAGCTCGAAGGCAATTACTTGGGGCGTGAAGACGAGTTCAAGTCGCTGGTTTCCATCCGTGCGGGCGAACCTTACAACGCTGACCAGGTCGCAGAAACCACCAAGGCGTTTTCGGAGTACTTCGGCCGTTTTGGGTTTGCATTTTCGCGTGTCGAGGCGGTGCCGGAAATTGACCGTGAAAACAACCGCGTGACGCTGGTATTGCAGGCCGAGCCTTCACGCCGTGCCTATGTGCGCAAGATCAACGTGAGCGGCAACAACCGCACGCGTGATGAAGTCATTCGCCGTGAATTCCGCCAATATGAAGCAGCCTGGTACGACGGTGAGCGCATTCGCTTGTCCCGCGACCGCGTGGACCGTCTGGGCTTTTTCACCGAAGTGAATGTGGAGACCCAGGATGTACCTGGCTCTCCCGACCAGGTGGATCTCGTGGTCAACGTGACCGAGAAGCCCACCGGTTCGCTGCAATTGGGCGCAGGTTTCTCCAGTGCCGAAAAGGTCGCGCTGTCGTTCGGTATCAAGCAGGAAAACTTCTTTGGCTCGGGCAACTACCTGGGTATCGACGTCAACACCAGCAAGTACCGCCGTACCCTGGTGTTCAGCACCACCAACCCCTACTTCACCCAGGACGGCATTTCGCGCACGGTGGATTTGTATTACCGCACCGACAAGCCTTACGAAGTCCAGGGTGGTAACTACGAGCTGGTGACCACGGGTGCGTCGATGCGCTTTGGTATCCCGTTCAGTGAGACGGACACGGTCTTCTTTGGTGGTGGTTTTGAACAGACCCAGATCAAGGCAGGTACCAATATCCCCGCCACCTATCTGGCCTATGCCAATACGTATGGCGCTACCAGCAACTCCATTCCCCTGACCGTTGGCTGGTCGCGCGACGACCGTGACAGCGCCTTGGCTCCCAACTCCGGGCGTTACCAACGTCTGAACTCGGAGTGGTCGGTGGCGGGTGATGCGCGCTACGTGCGGGGTAACTACCAGTACCAGCAGTACATCCCGCTGAACAAGCGCTTCACCGTGGCGTTTAACGGGGAACTGGGCTACGGCAAGGGGCTGAATGGCCGCCCATTCCCGGTGTTCAAGAACTTCTATTCGGGCGGCTTGGGTTCGGTGCGCGGCTTCGACCAGGGAACCCTGGGTCCGCGTGACGTGACCGGCGCTTCCTTGGGTGGCCCGAAGAAGGTGACCCTCAATGCCGAGGTGATCGCGCCATTCCCAGGCGCTGGCAACGACCGTACGCTGCGTGTGTTCACATTCGTGGACGTGGGCAATGTGTACGGTGAAAACCAGAAGGTGACTTTCAGCGACATGCGAGCCTCTGCAGGGCTCGGTTTGAGCTGGATCTCGCCCATGGGGCCGCTGCGCCTTGCCTTTGCCCAGCCAGTGCGTAAGTTCGCTGGCGATAAAATCCAGAAACTGCAATTCCAGATTGGAACGTCTTTCTAATGAAATCCCTTTTTCGTCAGACATCTTTGGCCCTGTTGATCGGTACTGCTGCGTTGGCCCCCTCGGTTCAGGCGCAAGAGTTCAAGGCAGGTTTTGTCAATACGGATCGTATCTTCCGTGAAGCCAACACAGCCAAGACAGCGCAAGCCAAGTTGGAGCAGGAATTCGCCCGCCGCGAGAAAGAACTGGTGGACATCGGCAATTCCCTGAAGTCCGCCACCGAGAAGTTCGAGCGTGAAGCGCCCACGATGGCTGAGAGCCAGCGCACGACGCGCCAGCGCCAGCTGGTGGACCAAGACCGCGACTTTCAGCGCAAGCGCCGTGAGTTCCAGGAAGACCTGAGCGCCCGCAAGAATGAAGAGCTGGCACAGGTGCTGGAACGCGCCAACCGGGTTGTCAAGCAAGTGGCCGAGGCTGAGAAGTACGACGTCATCCTGCAAGAAGCCGTCTACATCAACCCCAAGCACGACATCACCGACAAGGTGATCAAGGCTTTGAATGCGGCCAAATAATTGGACGCAGCAGGTGGTGGCGTGAGCTTGCTACTGGGGCACATCGTTGATGTGCTGGGGGGCTCGCTGGAAGGCGGTGCAAGTGACACCGCCATCCACCGCATAGCGCCACTGGAGTTTGCGGGGCCGGGTGACATCAGTTTTCTGAGTCACCCGCGCTACCAACAACAACTGGCCGCCTCACAGGCGGCCTGTGTCATTGTGGCGCCCGCCATGCGCGATGCTGCCTTGGCGCGTGGCGCATGCATTGTGGTGGACAACCCCTACGTGTACTTCGCACGGGTCACGCAGCTTTGGAAGCAGCGGCACATGCCTGCGCGTAGCGCGGGGGTCCACCCCAGTGCTGTGGTAGATCCCTCGGCGCAGATTCACCCTACGGCGACTGTCGGGCCTCTGTGCGTGGTCGAACGCGGCGCTGTGGTAGGTGAAGGCTCGGTGCTCACGTCCCGGGTCACGCTGGGCGAAAACTGCCAGGTCGGTGCGCGTTGCCTGCTGCATCCGGGGGTGGTCATCGGCGCAGATGGTTTTGGCTTTGCTCCCCACCAGGGGGCTTGGGTCAAGATCGAACAGCTGGGGGCCGTGCGCATTGGTGACGATGTGGAAATCGGCGCCAACACGTGCATTGATCGTGGAGCTCTGCAGGACACGGTGATTGAAGACGGTGTGAAGCTCGACAATCTGATCCAGATCGGGCACAACGTGCGCATCGGTCGCCACTCGGCCATGGCCGGGTGCGTGGGGGTGGCGGGCAGTGCAACGATTGGCGCTCATTGCACCGTGGGTGGCGGCGCCATCGTGCTGGGGCATCTGGAGCTGGCGGACAACGTGCACGTGTCGGCGGCAACGGTGGTGACCCGCTCGCTCACGCGGGCAGGCCAGTACACGGGCATGTTCCCCATCGACGACAATGCGAAGTGGGAAAAGAACGCTGCAACACTGAAACAACTGCACAGTCTGCGCGAGCGCATCAAGGCGCTTGAGCAGGCTCTTAAAGCAGCATGAACGGAAGAACAACTCGATGATGGATATTCACGCAATTCTCAAGCAACTGCCCCACCGCTACCCGTTTTTGCTGGTGGACCGTGTGCTTGAGCTCCAGCGCAATGAGCGCATTCTGGCCATCAAGAATGTGACCTTCAACGAGCCATATTTCATGGGCCATTTCCCAGGCCGCCCTGTGATGCCCGGGGTGCTGATTCTGGAAGCCCTGGCCCAGGCTGCGGGCCTGCTGGCGTTTGATGCCATGGGCCAGGTGCCGGATGAGAACAACATCTACTACTTCGTCGGCATTGATGGTGCGCGCTTCAAGCGGCCCGTGGAGCCCGGTGATCAGCTGCACCTTGAGATCACCATTGATCGCGTGCGCGCCGGTATCTGGAAGTTCAAGGGCGTGGCCCGCGTGGGCGACGAAGTGGCTTGCGAAGCCGAGCTGATGTGCACCATGCGTGCCGTGGGTTGATGTTGACCGACCGTGAGCAATATCCACGCAACCGCCATCGTTGACCCCGCCGCCCGTATTGATCCGACGGCGACGATTGGGCCCTATGCGGTGATCGGCCCTGAGGTTTCCATCGGCGCGCGCACTACGGTGGGTGCCCACTGTGTGATCGAGGGGCGCACCACCATCGGTGAGGACAACCGGATCTTCCAGTTCGCTTCGCTGGGCGCGCAACCTCAAGACAAAAAATATGCAGGTGAGCCGACCGAACTGGTCATCGGCCACCGCAACACCATTCGCGAGTTCTGCACGTTCAATACCGGCACTGTGCAAGACCGTGCGGTCACGCGGGTGGGAGACGACAACTGGATCATGGCCTACGTGCACATTGCGCACGATTGCCAGGTGGGGAACCAGACCACCCTCGCCAACAACACGACCTTGGCAGGCCATGTGGACGTGGGCGACTGGGCCACGGTGGGCGGCCTCACGGGCGTGCTGCAACGCATGCGCATTGGCGCCCACACCATGATCGGCTTTGCAAGCCACGTGGGCAAAGATGTGCCGCCCTTCATGGTGGTGGATGGCAATCCGCTGGCTGTGCGCGGTGTCAATCTGGTGGGTTTGCGCCGCCGCGCTTTCTCCGATGAGCGCATTGCGGCCATCCGCGAAATGCACAAGCTGCTGTACCGCCAGGGCCTGACGCTGGAGCAGGCGCGCGCCGCCATCATGGCGCTGCCCGAGAAGATGCCGCAGGCGCGGGACGATGTGGCGTTGATGGACGCTTTCATCGCGGGCTCCAGCGCAGGCATTGCCCGCTGAGGGGGTGTTGATGGCATCCCATCCTCGCATCGCAATGGTGGCGGGCGAGGCCTCTGGCGATTTGCTGGCAGGCCTGCTGCTCGATGGCCTGCAGGCCCGCTGGCCCGAATTACAAGCCAAAGGTATTGGTGGGCCCCAGATGGCCCGCCGGGGCTTTGAATGCCTGTGGCCCAGCGAAAAGCTGGCCGTGCACGGCTACAGCATGGAAGTCCTGCGCCGATTGCGCGAGCTGTTGGGTATTCGCAAACAACTGCGTGACCAATTGCTGCGCGAACGCCCAGGGGTGTTCATTGGCGTGGACGCCCCGGATTTCAACCTGGGGCTGGAGGCAGACCTGCGCGCCGCGGGCATCAAAACGGTGCACTTTGTGTGCCCCTCGATCTGGGCCTGGCGCGCGGAGCGCGTGGAGAAAATCCGGCGCAGCGCCGACCATGTCTTGTGCATCTTCCCGTTCGAGCCTGAATTGCTGGCCAAGCACGGTATTGCGGCGACCTACGTGGGGCATCCGCTGGCCAATGTCATCCCCCGGGTGCCAGACCGCGCTGGTGCGCGCGCCGCGCTGGGCTTTGCCCCTGAAGACGAGGTGCTGGCCATTTTGCCGGGCAGCCGCTCGGCCGAGGTGCAGTACATCGCTCCACCGTTCTTTTCGGCTGCAGCGCTTATCCATCAAGCGCGGCCAGCTACAAAATTCATAGTGCCTGCCGTTCCGTTGTTGCAGGCGCGTATCGAGCAACTGGTGCGCTCTGCCGGGCTGGAGGGGGTCGTGCGCGTCGTCACCGGGCAATCCCACACGGTGTTGGCGGCATGCGATGCGACCCTGATTGCCAGCGGCACGGCCACGCTGGAGGCCGCGCTGTTCAAGCGCCCCATGGTGATTGGCTACCACATGCACCCTTTGAGCTGGTGTCTCATGCGCCGCAAGCAGCTGCAGCCTTGGGTGGGCTTGCCCAACATCCTGTGCGGTGAATTCGTGGTGCCTGAGTTGATCCAGGACGCTGCCACTCCCGAGGCCCTGTGCGCGGCCACCCTGCAATGGCTGCAGGCCCGAGAAAACCAACCCGAAAAAATCCTGGCCCTGGAGCAGCGCTTTGATGCCCTGCACGAAAGCCTGCAACGCAACACCTCCCAACTAGCCGCCCATGCGATCGAAAAAGTCCTCGCTGCCTGAGCAGGTCAGTTTGCCCTGGCACCCGCCTGGCCTGGTTGCGGGTGTGGACGAAGCTGGGCGCGGTCCGCTGGTGGGCCCCGTGGTCGCGGCGGCCGTCATCCTGGACGATCTGCGTCCGATTGCCGGCCTGGCGGATTCGAAAAAGCTCACCGAAGCCCGGCGCGAAAAGCTGTTCGATGAAATCCGTGCCAAGGCCTTGTGCTGCAGCATCGCCGAGGCCAGCGTGGAAGAAATCGACCAGCTCAACATCCTGCAAGCCACCATGCTGGCCATGCGCCGTGCGGTGCAGGGCCTGCGCCTGAAGCCCGTGATGGTGCTGGTCGATGGCAACCGCATTCCCACCCTGGACATTCCGGCCGAGGCCATCGTCAAAGGCGATGCGTTGGTGCAGTCCATTTCTGCGGCGTCCATCTTGGCCAAGGTGCACCGTGACCGCTGGTGCCGCCAGGTGCACGAGCAATACCCGCAATATGGTTTTGCCGGACACAAAGGCTACGGCACCGCGGCCCACATGGCGGCGCTGCAAGCCCATGGGGCATCGATCTATCACCGTCGCTCCTTTGCGCCAGTGGCCAAGGTGCTGGCTTCGGCCGCAGAAAGAACGCCTGCATGACATCCTCCGCCGTCACCCTGATCCAGTCGCGCGACAACGCGTTGGTCAAAGACCTGCGCCGCCTGGCGCAAGACACCACGGCTTACCGCAAGCAAGGCCGGGTCTGGCTGGAGGGTGACCACCTCTGCCGCGCCGCGCTGGAGCGTGCCGTACGCCCAGCCATGGCCGTATTTTCAGAGTCATATTGGCCGCAATGGCAGCACGAGAAAGCGCTGGCAGCTATCAAAATCATAGTGATGCCAGATGCGCTTTTCAAGGACATCAGCGGGCTGGAATCGCCGGCGGGCATGGGCTTTCTGTGGGATCTGCCCGCTGCGCAGCCGCTGGACCCGCTGGCCGCCACGGTCGTGCTGGATCGGGTGCAGGACGCGGGCAATGTGGGCTCCATCTTGCGCAGCGCCTCTGCGTTTGGCTTTCGGCAGGTGCTGGCCGTCAAAGGCAGTGCGGCCCTGTGGTCGCCCAAGGTGTTGCGCGCCGGCATGGGGGCCCACTTTGCACTGAACCTGGTCGAAGGCGTGAGCGAGGAAGATCTGGCTGCGCTGCAGATACCGCTGGTGGTGACCAGCTCCCACGGCGGCAGCTACTTGCACCAGGCCGATCTGCCCTGGCCTTGTGCCTGGGTCATGGGGCATGAAGGGCAGGGCGTGGCCCCGTCGCTGGAGGCCCGCTCATCCTTGCGCATCCGCATCGCGCAACCTGGCGGTGAAGAGTCTTTGAACGTGGCGGCGGCGGCAGCCATCTGCCTGCACGCCAGCGGGGCTGCGCGTTGAGGTAACGGACTTTGCCCAGGCACCGCGCGGGGCAAATCACGGCTTTGTTACCGGAAATCCATGTTGCGGCGCATCATTTTGCATCGTGGTTTAGAGGTGTGCGGGTATAATCGGGGGCTTTTCTCGCAACAGCGTCGCCCGACCGCACCCAAAGCAATAAACCATCTGAGAGCAGCCATTGGCACTCGCCCTGCGAGTGGCTAGCAGGCGCCGGGCGACCGTAACCATCCGGAGAACCCAGTGCTTTTGTCTATCCAGGGAACCTTCCCGCCCGCCATCCTGGCGCTCGCAGACGGCACGGTCTTTATCGGCAATTCGATCGGTGCCACCGGCACCACCGTCGGCGAAGTGGTTTTCAACACCGCTATCACCGGCTACCAGGAAATCCTCACCGACCCCAGCTACTGCCAGCAGATCGTCACCCTGACGTACCCGCACATCGGCAATTACGGGGTCAACGCAGAGGACGTCGAAGCTGACAAGGTCCACGCCGCAGGCCTCATCATCAAAGATCTGCCATTGCTGGCCAGCAACTTCCGCCAGTCGGAAACGCTGTCGCAGTACCTGGTGCGCGAGAACACCGTTGCCATCGCCAACATCGACACCCGCAAGCTCACCCGCTTGCTGCGCAGCAAGGGCGCGCAAAACGGCGCCATTGTTGGCTTGGCTGCCGGTCAGGCAGTCACTCAGGCGTTGATTGACGAAGCGGTTGCCAAAGCCAAGGCTGCTCCCAACATGGCGGGCCTGGACTTGGCCAAGGTGGTCACTACTGCCCAGCGCTACGAGTGGACGCAGACCGAGTGGAAGCTCGGCTCGGGTTACGGTGAGCTGACTGCCCCTCAGTTTCACGTGGTCGCTTACGACTTCGGCGTGAAGAAGAACATCTTGCGCATGCTGGCCGAACGCGGCTGCAAGGTGACCGTGGTGCCTGCAAAGACGCCCGCTGCCGATGTGTTGGCGCTGAACCCCGATGGCGTGTTCCTCTCCAACGGCCCCGGCGACCCAGCGCCTTGCGACTACGCCATTGAAGCTGCTCGTACGCTGATGGACAGCGGAGTGCCCACCTTCGGTATCTGCCTGGGCCACCAGATCATGGCCCTTGCCTCCGGCGCCAAGACCTTCAAGATGGCCAATAGCCACCATGGTGCCAACCACCCTGTGAAGGATCTGGATACTGGCCGTGTCAGCATCACCAGCCAGAACCACGGTTTTGCGGTGGACATGGATTCGCTGCCCGCCACGCTGCGCCCCACCCACATCAGCCTGTTTGACGGCACGCTGCAAGGCCTGGAGCGCACCGACAAGCCTGCCTTCTGCTTCCAGGGTCACCCCGAAGCATCGCCCGGCCCGCACGATATCGCCTACCTGTTTGACCGCTTCACCCGCGCGATGCAGGCTGCAAAAGCCGCGTAAGCGGATCGCTCCGAGAAGGTCCTGTTCTATGAAGTTGTTCAGTTTTCCGGCGGCTTCGCTTGAAAAAGCGATCCACAAGCGCGTTCTGACCTTGCCCTCTCCTCACAAGGAGTGGTTCACCGAACGCTGGGCGCAAAAGCCCTACAAAAAGGCGTTTGTGGAAAACAAGGCGATGCCGCTCGTGACCTTGGTGGCCAAAGGCAAAACCTGGGACGACGCCACGTTTGCCGAAGCCATGCAGGACTGGGACGTCACCTTTTATGAGGCCGAAACCGAGGTGCTGCGCCCGCTGATTCAGGGCGACGGTCTTCTGCAGTTGATGCAAAAGAACCTGCCGCCCGAGCGCGTACAGGCCCTTCTCGACAAGCTGACACTGCGGCGCGACGCGATTGCCGCCGCCTCCACCACCAGCCCGGAGGCCCCTGCCTCCCAGGGCCAATGAACGCCGCACCATGCCAAAACGTACCGACATAAAAAGCATTCTCATCATCGGCGCTGGCCCGATCATCATCGGCCAGGCCTGTGAGTTCGACTACTCCGGCGTGCAGGCCTGCAAGGCCCTGCGCGAAGAAGGCTACAAGGTCATTCTGATCAACAGCAACCCCGCGACGATCATGACCGACCCGGCCACGGCCGACGTCACCTACATCGAGCCCATCACCTGGCAGACGGTCGAGAAGATCATCGCCAAGGAACGCCCCGATGCCATCCTGCCTACCATGGGCGGCCAGACCGCGCTGAACTGCGCGCTGGACCTGTGGCGCAACGGCGTGCTCGACAAATACAAGGTCGAGCTGATCGGCGCCACGCCCGAAGCCATCGACAAGGCCGAAGACCGCCTGAAGTTCAAGGACGCCATGACCAAGATCGGTCTGGGCTCCGCCCGCTCGGGCATCGCCCACAGCATGGACGAAGCCTGGGCGGTGCAGAAGAACGTGGGCTTCCCCACGGTGATCCGCCCCAGCTTCACGCTGGGTGGCACCGGTGGCGGCATTGCCTACAACCCCGAAGAGTTCGAGACCATCTGCAAGCGCGGCCTGGAGGCCTCGCCCACCAACGAGCTGCTGATTGAGGAGTCGCTGCTTGGCTGGAAGGAGTACGAGATGGAAGTGGTCCGCGACAAGGCGGACAACTGCATCATCATCTGCTCCATCGAGAACCTGGATCCGATGGGCGTGCACACGGGCGACTCCATCACGGTGGCCCCCGCGCAGACGCTGACCGACAAGGAATACCAGATCATGCGCAACGCCTCTTTGGCGGTGCTGCGTGAAATTGGTGTGGATACCGGCGGCTCCAACGTGCAGTTCTCGGTGAACCCGAAGGACGGCCGCATGATCGTCATCGAGATGAACCCGCGCGTGTCGCGTTCGTCGGCGCTCGCTTCCAAGGCCACGGGTTTCCCGATTGCCAAGGTCGCGGCCAAGCTGGCCGTGGGCTACACGCTCGACGAGCTCAAGAACGAAATCACGGGCGGTGCCACGCCTGCGTCGTTCGAGCCTTCGATCGACTACGTGGTCACCAAGATCCCACGTTTTGCGTTCGAAAAATTCCCTACGGCCGACAGCCGCCTGACCACGCAGATGAAGTCCGTGGGCGAGGTCATGGCCATGGGCCGCACCTTCCAGGAATCCTTCCAGAAGGCCCTGCGCGGCCTGGAAGTGGGCGTGGACGGCATGAACGAGAAGACCCAGGACCGCGAGACGCTGGAAAAGGAACTGGGCGAGCCCGGCCCCGAGCGTATCTGGTACGTGGGCGACGCGTTTGCCATGGGTCTGTCGGTGGACGAGGTGCATGACCTCACCAAGATTGACAAGTGGTTCCTGGTGCAGATCGAGCAGATCGTGAAGATCGAACTCGATATCGACAAGCTCGTCGCCGAGAAGGGTGAGGGCGCCCTGGCTGCGCTGGACGCTGCCACGTTGCTCACCCTCAAGCAAAAGGGCTTCTCGGATCGCCGCTTGGCCAAGCTGCTCAAGACCACCGAAAAAGCGGTACGTGAAGCACGCCGTGCACACCAAGTACGCCCTGTGTACAAGCGCGTGGACACCTGTGCCGCAGAGTTCGCCACCAACACGGCATACCTGTACTCGACCTACGAGGCTGCGCCTTACGGTGCCGCTGCGGAATGCGAAGCCGCACCCACCGGCAACAAGAAGATCATGGTGCTGGGCGGTGGCCCGAACCGCATCGGTCAGGGCATCGAGTTCGATTACTGCTGCGTGCATGCCGCGCTTGCCATGCGCGAAGACGGCTATGAAACCATCATGGTCAACTGCAACCCCGAGACCGTGTCCACCGACTACGACACCTCCGACCGCCTGTATTTCGAGCCCGTCACGCTCGAAGACGTGCTGGAGATCGTGGACAAGGAAAAGCCGGTCGGCGTGATTGTGCAGTATGGCGGCCAGACGCCGCTCAAGCTTGCTTTGGGGCTCGAAGCCGAAGGCGTACCAATCATCGGCACCACGCCCGACATGATTGACGCCGCCGAAGACCGCGAGCGCTTCCAGAAGCTGTTGCACGACCTGGGTCTGAAGCAGCCACCGAACGCCACGGCCCGCACCGAAGCCGAAGCCTTGGAAAAGGCAGCCGCTTTGGGCTACCCCCTCGTGGTGCGCCCCAGCTACGTGCTGGGTGGCCGTGCGATGGAAATCGTGCATGAGCAGCGCGACCTGGAGCGCTACATGCGCGAAGCCGTCAAGGTAAGCAACGATTCGCCCGTGCTGCTGGACCGCTTCCTGTCCAACGCCATCGAGTGCGATGTGGACTGTGTGCGCGACTCGGCCGGCGTCACCTTTATCGGTGGCGTGATGGAGCACATCGAGCAAGCTGGTGTGCACTCGGGCGACTCCGCCTGCTCGCTGCCCCCGTACTACCTGTCGCAGCCGACCATCGACGAGATCAAGCGCCAGACTGCGGCGATGGCGGCCGGCCTGAATGTGGTGGGCCTGATGAACGTGCAGTTCGCTATCCAGGAAGTGGACGGCAAGGACGTGATCTACGTGCTGGAAGTGAACCCCCGCGCCTCGCGCACGGTGCCGTTCGTTTCCAAGGCTACGGGCATCCAGTTGGCCAAGGTGGCGGCACGCTGCATGGCCGGCCAAACCCTGGCTTCGCAAGGCATCACCAAGGAAGTCACACCGCCTTATTTCAGCGTGAAGGAAGCCGTGTTCCCCTTCGTCAAGTTCCCTGGCGTGGACACCATCCTCGGCCCCGAGATGAAGTCCACCGGCGAAGTGATGGGCGTGGGCAAAACCTTTGGCGAAGCCTTCGTGAAGAGTCAGCTGGGCGCGGGCACCAAGCTGCCCACCTCGGGTAAGGTGTTCCTCACGGTGAAGAACAGCGACAAGCCACGCGCGGTGGACATCGCCCGCCACTTGGTGGCCCTGGGCTTTGAACTGGTGGCCACGAAGGGTACAGCAGCCGCGATTGCCGAGGCTGGCGTGCCTGTGGCAGTGGTGAACAAGGTGACCGAAGGCCGTCCGCACATCGTGGACATGATCAAGAACAACGAGATTGTCATGGTCATCAACACGGTGGAAGAGCGTCGCAATGCGATTGCGGATTCGCGCGCGATCCGTACCTCTTCGCTGCTGGCCCGTGTGACCACCTTCACCACCATTTTTGGTGCCGAGGCGGCTGTCGAGGGCATGAAGTACCTGGACAAGCTCGACGTGTATTCGGTGCAGGAACTGCACGCCCAGCTGGCAGCCTGACCGGGTTTTCGCGGTGGCTTTTGCCGCCGCAAACACGGCATAATCGCCGCTGAACAAACACCGCCGCGCGGCAACGTGCGGCGGTTTCCTTTTTAGGGTCGTCCATGTCTACAGGCTGTTGGGCCTTGCGGGCAGAACCTATTGCTGCAGCCCTTTGAATTGGGCTGCATTCGACTTATGGAGAGTGACAAGAATGGCCACCATTCCAATTACCAAGCGCGGCGCTGAAAAGCTCAAGGAAGAGCTGCACCGCCTCAAGACCATCGAGCGTCCTGCCGTGATCACGGCCATTGCCGAAGCCCGTGCGCAAGGCGATTTGAGCGAAAACGCCGACTACGATGCCGCCAAGGATCGCCAAGGCTTCATTGAAGGCCGCATCCAGGAGATTGAAGGCAAGCTCTCGGTCGCCCAGGTGATCGACCCCAGTGCCGTGGATGGCGGCGGCAAGGTGGTGTTTGGTGCCACGGTCGAGCTGGAGGATGAAGATACGGGCGACCTGGTGAAGTACCAGATCGTTGGGGAAGACGAGGCGGATCTGAAGCAGGGTCTCATCAACATTTCCAGCCCCATTGCCCGCGCGTTGATCGGCAAGGAAGAGGGTGACACCGCTGAAGTGCAGGCGCCCGGCGGTATCCGCCGCTACGAGGTCGTCGCGGTCAGCTACGTGTGAGGCCAGGGCTGTGACAGGGCGCCTTTCATTCCTTGCTGCCGCCTTGTGGTGGGGGAGCCTCACCACGGTGGGGCTGCTGGTGGTGCCCATGTTGTTTGCACACCTGCCCACGCCCGCCATGGCGGGAACCATGGCTGCCAAGCTGTTTGCGGCGCAGACCTGGGTGTCTGTCTGCTGCGCCTTGCTCCTGTTACTGCTTTCAAGACCAAAAGGGGCTGTAGCGCTCTATCCATGGGCGCAAGCAGCTATGCTTTTCATAGTGGCCGGCATGCTGCTCGCCTTGGTGTCCCAATACGGCGTGGCTCCCCGCATCGTGGCGAGGCAGGATTTGCGACTTTGGCACACCGTGGGTTCGGTGCTGTATGGCTTGCAGTGGGTGTGTGCTTTGGTGGTGCTACTGAAGATGCGACTGCTGGGTGCGGTATCGCATGACAGTGCAGCGCTGCCGTCGGGCAGCCCCGATGACCCGGCAGATGTTTGAAGACAGCTTTGGCCAAGTCAGCTTGGTTCCATAAAAAAACCGCCGTTCAGGCGGTTTTTTTTGGTGAGTTTCATCAACTCATTCTTTCCAGTGCTCTGCAACCCAGGTGGCTGGCTTGATGTAGCGGAACCTGCGGTTGCGTCGCCCTGCCAGTGCGTCAGGCGGGTTGCATTCACCATGAAAGATCACGATGCGCGCATCGGGTGGCACAAACGGCGCCTTCCAATAGTTGGTGGGCCAGGCAGGAATGCCGTGGTATTTGAAGCTGGGGCACCAGCTTGCGGGCCAGTACTGCAGCTTGCCTTGCTTGTGCAAAAAGTCCGACAGGTAGGCCTGCTCGTTGCGGAACTTCTGGCGAATTTCGGCAAAGTGGCCGCGAAAGTATTCAAGCACGTCGGGGTGCGCGCCCAATTCAAAACGGTACACCGACGAATTGCCGGTAATGCGCCATGGGCGCTTGTAATCGTGAATGATCAGGAACTCGCCCGGCTGGGTAAAAAAGTCATCCAGGCTTCCGGTGACGACCACGTCCACGTCCAGGAACAAGGCGGTGCCTCGCAGGCCGTAAAGGTCGGCGCTGAAGGTGACGAGTTTGGTCCAGCCACGCTCTGGAATGCCGGGGGGCAAATCCAGAGGAGGAATGGGCTTGCATTCCACTTCGCTGCGAATGCCGCTGGCATCATCGGTCAGGCATACAAACCGAAAGTCGCCGCTTAGGTGGCGGCGTACCATGGCGTACAGCCGGTTGACGTATTCGGGGCCGTACTTCTTGCCCCACTTCATGCAGATGATGTGGCGCTCGTGACCCGCTTGTCCGTGTCCTGGCATGGGGTCAGTCGGCTTGGCGCTTTTTGATGGACTTTTGCTTGGGCTTTGCGCGCTTGATCTGCCCGCCGGACGTCAGGCGCTGGTTGCCCAGCACGCGCAGCTGCTTGATTTCAGGGCGCTGACCGCCACGTTTGCTGAACTTGAGCACCTTCACATCGCGGGGGCCGGGCATGCGGTCTTCGTCCACGGTGCGTTCCTTGGGAGGAATGGGGCGCCAAAACACCAGCAACTTGCCGATGTGCTGGATGGGGGCGGCGTTGAGTTCCGCAGCCAGTTCCTGGTACATCAGTTCGCGGGCGGCGCGGTCATCACCAAACACGCGAACCTTGATCAAACCATGCGCATTCAGGGCTGCATCGATTTCTTTTTTGACCGCAGGGGTCAGGCCATCTCCACCGACAAGGACCACAGGGTCCAGATGGTGGGCATTGGCGCGGTGTTCCCGGCGCTCTGCGGGAGTCAATTGAATTTGGGGCATGGCCGTATTATCGAGGCAGGAAGAAAAATGCAATGAAAGTAAAAACCCAAAGCAAGAAGGTCAACAAGGCATGGCTCAACGACCATGTCAACGACACCTATGTCAAATTGGCCCAGAAAGAGGGTTACCGTGCCCGTGCAGCCTACAAACTCAAGGAAATTGACGAGCAGCTTGGCCTGATCAAACCCGGTTACACCGTGGTCGATCTGGGCTCCACCCCCGGGGCCTGGAGTCAATATGTGCGCCGCCGCTTGTCCCCCTCAGGTGCAGCGGCAGGGCAACTCAATGGGTGCATTATTTCGCTGGATATCTTGCCCATGGAGCCCATCGAAGGCGTCACGTTTCTGAACGGCGATTTTCGTGAGCCCGAAGTGCTGGAGCGGCTGGAGCAGGCGCTGGCCGGGCGCGTGGTGGATGTGGTGGTGTCTGACATGGCCCCTAATCTGTCCGGCATCGAGTCGGCAGACGCGGCGCGCATTGCGCATCTGGTGGAGCTGGCGGTGGATTTTGCCTGTGCCCACCTCAAGCCCGATGGCGCATTGGTGGTGAAGCTGTTTCATGGCAGTGGGTACAGCGATCTGGTGAACTTGTTCAAGCAGACCTTCAAGGCGGTGAAGCCCTTGAAGCCGAAAGCATCGCGGGATAAATCCTCCGAAACTTTCTTGGTGGGCATGGGGCTCAAAGCCAAGTCATAGCATTTGGTGCATTTCCGGTCTCGGAGCATGGGCTTGGGAACAAAATCGAGCTCCAACTTGCCTCAGGTCAATTCAGGACGCAGACTTCACCCAATTTCCACACGGCGCCCATGGGTCCAGGGGGGGATAAACAGGTGGCAGCGCCTTGAAAGACCTAAAATCACCCAAAGCTACTGCCGTACTGGCAACTGGCCATTCTTCTCCCTTGTAATTGGAGTTCCGCTTGAACAATCAGTGGTTTTCGAAATTTGCCGTGTGGCTGGTCATCGCCATGGTGTTGTTCACGGTATTCAAACAGTTTGATACCCGAGGCAGCGCCGGTGCGACGACGGTGGGCTATTCCGAATTTCTGGATGAAGTTCGCAATAACCGCATCAAGAGCGCCGTCATCCCGGAGGGACTGAGCGGCGGCGAAATCATCGCCACCACCACCGATGATCGAAAGATCCGCACCAATGCTTCCGTGCTGGATCGCGGGCTTGTGGGTGATCTCATTGAGCACAAGGTCAAGTTTGACGTGAAGCCTCGCGAAGAGGGTTCCCTCTTGATGACGTTGCTGGTCAGCTGGGGGCCAATGCTGTTGTTGATCGGCGTATGGATCTACTTCATGCGCCAGATGCAGGGCGGTGGCAAGGGTGGTGCTTTCAGCTTTGGCAAGAGCAAAGCCCGTATGCTGGACGAGAACACCAATCAGGTCACGTTTGCCGATGTGGCTGGCTGCGACGAGGCGAAGGAAGAGGTCAAAGAAGTGGTGGACTTCTTGAAAGACCCGCAAAAATTCCAAAAGCTGGGCGGTCGTATTCCACGCGGTTTGCTGCTGGTGGGCCCTCCTGGTACCGGTAAGACTTTGCTTGCCAAGTCCATCGCTGGTGAAGCCAAAGTGCCGTTCTTCAGTATCTCGGGCTCTGATTTCGTGGAAATGTTCGTCGGTGTGGGTGCTGCCCGCGTACGCGACATGTTCGAAAACGCCAAGAAAAATGCGCCCTGCATCATCTTCATCGATGAAATCGATGCCGTAGGTCGCCAGCGTGGCGCGGGTCTGGGTGGTGGCAATGACGAGCGTGAGCAGACTCTGAACCAGATGCTGGTCGAGATGGACGGTTTTGAAACCAACCTCGGCGTGATCGTCGTGGCTGCGACCAACCGCCCCGATATTCTCGATGCCGCGTTGCTGCGCCCAGGTCGTTTTGATCGCCAGGTCTATGTCACGCTGCCTGATATTCGGGGCCGTGAGCAGATCTTGAACGTGCACATGCGCAAGATTCCAGTGGGCCAAGATGTGGCGCCTGCCATCATCGCCCGCGGCACTCCCGGTATGAGCGGTGCCGATTTGGCCAACCTCTGCAACGAAGCGGCCCTCATGGCTGCGCGTCGCAATGCGCGCACGGTGGAAATGCAGGACTTTGAAAAGGCCAAGGACAAGATCCTCATGGGACCAGAGCGCAAGAGCATGGTCATGCCAGAGGAAGAGCGCCGTAACACGGCTTACCACGAAGCGGGCCACGCGCTGATCGGCAAGCTGCTGCCCAAGTGCGACCCCGTGCACAAGGTCACCATCATTCCCCGTGGTCGCGCGCTGGGCGTGACGATGAGCCTGCCAGCCCAGGACCGCTACAGCTATGACCGCGAGTACATGCTCAACCAGATCAGCATGCTGTTTGGTGGTCGTATCGCCGAAGAAGTGTTCATGAACCAGATGACCACTGGTGCCAGTAACGACTTCGAGCGAGCCACCCACATCGCGCGTGACATGGTGACCCGTTACGGTATGACGGAAGCGCTGGGCCCCATGGTCTATGCCGAGAACGAAGGCGAAGTGTTTCTGGGCCGCTCGGTGACCAAGACCACCAGCATGAGCGAGCAGACCATGGAAAAGGTGGACAGCGAGGTGCGTCGCATCATTGACGAGCAATACAACCTTGCCCGTCGTCTCATTGAAGAGCACAGCGACAAGATGCATGCTATGGCCAAGGCCCTGTTGGATTGGGAAACCATCGACAGCGAACAACTGGATGACATCATGGCAGGCAAAGAACCGCGTCCCCCGAAGGACTGGACTCCCCGCACTCCCTCCTCGGGCGGTGATGGGTCTGGAGGCGGCACTCCTGCTGTAGCGACAGACACGGCACCCACCGTAGCCTGACGGGCTACTGATTCCAAGAACGGGGCTTTTGCCCCGTTTCTTTTTTGGTTGTTACATCACAGTCGTGAACGCATGAACTGGCAAACTTCCCGCTTCTCCATTGCTCTGGATCGCCCCTTGGTCATGGGGATTGTCAACGCGACGCCTGACTCTTTTTCGGACGGGGGGCGTTACGCACATTCCGCTCGGGCGTTGCAGCATTGCGAGCAATTGATCAAGGACGGCGCCGATATCTTGGATATTGGAGGCGAGTCCACGCGACCCGGCAGTCCAGCAGTGGGTTTGGAAGAAGAGTTGGCGCGGGTATTGCCTGTGGTGCGCGGTGCTGTATCGATGGGTGTTCCCGTTTCCGTTGATACCTACAAGCCCGAGGTGATGCAGGCGGTGCTTGACCTGGGCGCCGACATCATCAACGACATCTGGGCGCTGCGTCAGCCGGGTGCACAGGCGGTCGTGGCTTCGCACCCTGCCTGCGGTGTCTGCCTGATGCACATGCACCGCGATCCCCAAACCATGCAAGCCTCGCCCATGGATGGCGATATTGTTCTTCAGGTGAAGCGCTTCCTGCGGGACTCTGCGGAGTCACTGTGCGCGATGGGCGTACAGCCAAGTCGCATCGTGCTGGATCCTGGAGTGGGTTTCGGTAAAACAGTGGAGCAAAACTTCTCGCTGCTGGCACATCAGGCGGAGTTTTTGGTTGACGGTTACCCCTTGCTGGCCGGGTGGTCGCGCAAATCGTCGTTGGGCGCCGTGACTGGCCTGGAGGTTGATCAGAGAATGGTGCCCAGCGTTGCCGCAGCCCTGCTGGCGGTCGAGCGTGGCGCGCACATTGTTCGCGTGCATGATGTCCGGGAGACTGTCGCTGCCCTGTCTGTATGGACGGCCGCGCGTCCGTCAGCGAGTTTGGCGAGGTGAGGGGAATGCATTGCACAATGCCTTCAAGCACAAGGAAAGCAAAAAAATGACACGCAAGTATTTCGGCACTGACGGTATTCGTGGAACGGTGGGCCAGTACCCCATCACCCCAGATTTTGTATTGCGGCTCGCCCACGCTGTGGGCCGTGTACTGCGCCGCACGGAAGAGCGCCCAACGGTGCTCATCGGAAAAGACACCCGTATTTCTGGCTACATGCTGGAAAGTGCTTTGGAGTCTGGATTCAACTCCGCTGGCGTGGACGTCGTGTTGCTGGGGCCGTTGCCGACCCCTGGAGTTGCTTACTTGACGCGTGCGCAGCGTGCGAGCCTAGGTGTGGTTATCAGTGCCAGCCACAACGCCTATCCCGACAACGGTATCAAATTCTTTAGCGCCCAAGGCACCAAGTTGCCCGACGCCTGGGAACTGGACGTAGAGGCTGCGCTGGATGAGGCGCCTGTGTGGGCAGATTCTTCCAGCCTGGGCAAAGCGCGCCGACTGGACGATGCAGCAGGGCGATATATCGAGTTCTGCAAAAGCACGTTTCCTCAAGACCTCACCCTCAAGGGTCTCAAAATTGTGGTGGATGCCGCGCATGGCGCCGCGTACCAAGTGGCTCCCAAGGTGTTCCACGAGTTGGGTGCCGAGGTGATCTCCATCGGCTGTGCACCCGATGGCTTGAACATCAACCACGAAGTCGGTGCAACCCACCCTGATGCACTCGTACGCTCCGTGCGCGCGAATCATGCAGATTACGGTGTGGCACTGGACGGCGATGCGGATCGGCTGCAGATGGTGGACGCAACGGGGCGGCTTTACAACGGTGACGAACTGCTCTACCTGATGGCTGCTGACCGTATGGGGCGTGACGAGCACGTGCCAGGGGTTGTCGGTACATTGATGACGAACATGGCGGTTGAGGTCGCGTTAAAGCAGCGTGGCGTTCGTCTGGAACGAGCCAAGGTGGGTGACCGCTACGTTTTGGAAAAATTGGCTAAACACCGTTGGATTCTGGGCGGCGAAGGCTCGGGTCATTTGCTGGCGCTGGACAAGCACACCACCGGAGACGGCTTGGTGAGTGCTTTGCAGGTACTGCAGGCCTGCGTTCGTAGCGGCAGCAGCCTGCCCCAGCTTTTGCGGGAGGTTGTCCTTTTTCCGCAAGTGCTTCTTAACGTTCGACTTTTGCCTGGGCAGGACTGGAAGAGCAACCCATTGTTATCCGCTGCCATTCGCGAAGTGGAAAACGAATTGGGCGAATCAGGGCGGGTTCTGATTCGTGCCAGTGGAACCGAGCCCCTGCTGCGCGTAATGGTTGAGGCGCGTGATGCGGACCAGGCCAACCGTTGCGCCCAGAAACTCGCCGATGCGGCGAAGGCTGGGTGAGTGAGCTGGACTGGGACACGCAATGGGCGTACGCTGCTGGAGGTTTGGACATGGCGGCTGCGCTCTCAAAGCAAGTCGTGACCATATACCGCTAACGCAGTATTGCAATGCTTCAGGGATGACCACCGACCGCATGAAAATTCTCTTCTTGCTGTAGGGGCTGTTGAGAATCACCGAGAGTTGATAACCCCAGCCGCGAGATAGATCATCGCTGCGAAGCTGGTATCCGTCTTGTCGCTACGCATGGCGATGCGCTTGAACTCCTTGAGCTTGCAAAAGAAGTTCTCGATCAAGTGGCGCCATTTGTAGACCTCCAGGTCAATCTCCAGTGGCGCTCTCCTGCGGGGCATCTGTGAGATCACCACCTGCGCCCCGCGCTTACCCAACTCCTGGATCAGCCAGTTCACATCGAAGGCCTTGTCGGCAAGCAAGGCATCAAAGCGCACATCGGCAAGCAGCTCTCTGACCCCTTTGGTGTCGTGGCGCTGCCCTGGCATCAAGACGAACTTCACCAGATTGCCCAATGCATCCGTCAGCGCCAGTATCTTCGTGGTCATGCCGCCCCTCGAGTGGCCTATGGCCTGGCCCGAAGTCCCCCTTTTGCCCCCTGGCCGTGCCGGTGCACTTTCACAATCGTGGCATCCACCATCGCATATTCCATGTCTGGCTGCTCGCTCACTGCATCGAACAGACGTTGGAACACATCGGCCTTAACCCAGTCTCTAAAGCGTTTGAACACCGTGTTCCACTTGCCGAACTCTGGCGGCAGGTCTCGCCAGGGGCTGCCTGTGCGGGCAATCCACAGCACTGCCTCAACGAAGCGGCGGTTGTCGGTGCCGCTGCGCCCCGGATCACTTGGCTTGCCAAGGCAGTGCGGCTCCATCTTGGCCCATTGCTCGTCTGTCAGTACCCATCGAATGCTCATGCTCCTATTGCATCACATCCATTCACGCCTCTCAGATTGATTCTCAACAGACCCTAGTCGGCAGCTTCGCTCCTGCTCGCAGTTCAGTCTGTCATCATTCCGCCTCGATATTGCAACAGCGATGTCACGAGGCTCTTTCACACTCAAGTTTAGACATGTCAGGTTGGTACTCCAGCCTGGCTTCAGATTCTCGGGTTGAACGAAGGAGCCTACTCATGCAAGAGCCCTCACTCAAAGGCTTATTGTCTATTTCAGATACAGCCACCAGTGGCTCCGTTGCTTCCTCTGGATCCAGTAGTGCCACATGGGGTATTGCAAAACCGGCGTCTGCAGGTATCCAGGTCCGGTGGGCCCGTCACCTTGATGAGGTGAGGCAGGCCCAAAAGTTGCGTTTTGAGGTCTTCGGACTGGAAATGGGCGCCCGGTTGTCCACCACTGTCCCGGGGCATGACGTCGATTTGTTCGATGACTTTTGCGAGCACCTGCTGGTGCTCGACGAAGCCAGCCAGGCGGTGATTGGCACCTATCGCGTCTTGACTCCAGCGCAGGCCCAGCGGGTGGGCAGTACCTATAGCGACACCGAGTTTGATCTGACACGCTTGCGCAGTCTGCGTTCCCGGATGGTGGAGCTTGGGCGTAGCTGTGTGCATCCAGACCATCGCCATGGGGGTGTCATCATGGCTTTGTGGGGTGCGCTGGCTGACTTTATGGTCCGCAACCAACTGGACACCATGATTGGGTGCGCCAGCATTCCCATGCTGCACAACGGTGTGGTCAGCGGGGATGTGGCCGCTAGCATCTGGCACCAATTACGCCAAACCCATCTGGCCCCCATCGAATACCACGTTCGGCCTCGCCTGCCGCTGCCGGTGGAGCGGCTTGACAGCTCCATTGCCACAGAACCTCCCGCATTGATCAAAGGGTACTTGCGCCTGGGCGCTCGTGTGCTGGGAGCTCCTGCCTGGGACCCCGATTTCAACACCGCCGATTTGCCCATGCTCATGCGCTTGGGCGATCTGCATCCCCGGTATCGCAAGCACTTTCTGGGTGCTTGATGCGTGCGCCCTGGGATTTGCTGGGTGGCTGGGATTCGGGTATGGCATTTCGGCTGCACCAGCTCCCGGACGAGTCGAGCAAAGAGTGCGAAACGGGTCCCCGATATCGGGCCGTGTTCATCTCAGACTTGCATCTGGGAACGCCCGGCTGTCAGGCGGCAGCATTGCTGGAGTTTTTGCGCCACCACACTTGTGATTCTCTGTACTTGGTAGGAGATATTGTGGATGGCTGGCAGCTGCGGCGTCGCTGGTTTTGGCCGCAGTTGCACAACGATGTCGTACAAAAGTTGCTCAGGCAAGCCAGAAAAGGCTGTCGCATCGTATTTGTGCCCGGAAACCACGACGAGTTTGCGCGTGCGTTCGAGGGGCACTCCTTTGGGGGCATCCAGGTGGTCAACGAAGCCGTACACACCACTGCCGATGGGCGCAGCCTGTGGGTCATCCATGGCGATTATTTCGACGGGGTAATCCAGTGCGCGAAGTGGCTGGCCTATCTCGGTGACAACCTTTACGAGTTTTCTCTCAAGCTCAACCGTTATCTCAATAGCTTGCGAGCAAGGGCGGGCTTACCTTATTGGTCCTTGTCTGCGTACCTCAAAGGCAAGGTAAAGAAGGCGTTGAACTACGTGACTGATTTTGAGGAAGCCGTTGCTGCCGAAGCGCTTCGCCGAGGTCACCAGGGGGTCGTTTGCGGCCATATTCACCGCGCGGAGATGCGCGAAATTGGCGGTGTGCTCTATTGCAATGATGGCGACTGGGTCGAGAGCTGTACGGCTTTGGTCGAGCACCGTGATGGACGCCTGGAGTTGGTGCATTGGCATCAGCACCTCGCGGCCGGATTCACAGCCCCTGTGGGGCAAGAAGGGGTGTCGGCATGAAAATCGCCCTGGTCACAGACGCATGGATGCCCCAGGTCAACGGCGTGGTGACCACGCTGGTGGAGTTGGTGCGGCAGCTAGAGCAGCGTGGGCATGAGGTGCGGGTCATTCATCCGGGTCTCTTTCGTACGCGCCCCTGCCCAGGCTACGCGGGAATTGATCTTGCCGTGCGACCTTTCAAAAAATTGGCCATGCAATTGGAGCAGTGGCACCCTGATGCCATCCACCTGGCCACAGAAGGCCCCTTGGGGTGGGCCGGGCGCAAGTACTGTATACGCAACGGGCTTTCGTTCACCACGGCTTTCCACACCCGATTCCCCGAAATTTTGCACGCTGCTTTGCGGATTCCGCTTGCCTGGGGCTATGCGTTATTTCGACATTTTCACCGTCCGTCTGCAGGGGTTATGGTTCCCACACGGGAGGTACTGAACATGTTGGCGCGGCGCGGCTTTCGCCACTTGCGTTCATGGACGCATGGGGTAGATACCCAGTTGTTTCCTTTTGAGCCAGCTACCAAGGTGTCTACGCTGACTGGCCCGCTCGCACATCCAGTCTGTTTGTATGTTGGGCGGGTTTCGTACGAAAAGAACATTGAAGCTTTTTTGCAAATGGAGACGCCCGGTACGAAGGTGGTGTGTGGTGTGGGGCCACTTGAAGCTGGGTTGCGTGCCCGTTACCCCCACGTGCGGTGGCTGGGAATTCTTGATCGGACAGCGCTGGCTGAGGTGTACGCGAGCGCCGATGTCTTTGTCTTTCCGAGTCGGTCTGAAACCTTCGGCTTGGTGATGCTGGAGGCCATGGCCTGCGGAACGCCTGTGGCAGCTTTTCCCGTAGAAGGGCCCAGGGAAGTCCTTGGCGCTCACGAAGGCGCCAAACCCCAGGGTGGGGTGTTAGACGAAGACCTGCTTCAAGCATGTCAACAAGCGCTGCGAGTACCGCGCCATGAAGCCCGTCAGCGTGCCATGCATTTCACCTGGGAGACTGCGGCAGAGCAGTTTTTGGATCATCTCGTGCCAGCAAATGGCTTTGTGACACCTAAAAAATTCGTCACAAAACCTGTCACACCTTTGTCATCTGAATAGCCTATCCTGCACTGGATTGACTGCTTCCGATTACTTTCGCCATGCTTCCTCTGCCTTTGGACAAGCCTTTGAATCAACCCGGACACACAGGTGAGGTAGAGGCAGGGGTGTCGCGCGGTGGAGGTATACCAGCGGCAAGCCGTAAAACTTCCGATCTTTTGCATGTGCTCTTGGATCGGGATCAGAGCATTCTGGCGTTCAATGAACGTGTCTTCGATTGGGCAGCGCGTGCCGACGTACCGCTTTTGGAACGGCTGCGTTATCTGTGCATAGTTTCATCCAACTTGGATGAGTTTTTTGAGGTGCGGGTGGCCCCGCATGTCACGGCGGCCAAGACCGGTGACACCAAAGGCATCTACAGCCCGGCTTCTCTGGAGTCGCTTTCGGCAGCTGTTCACCAACTGGTCATGCGTCAATATGCGCTGTACAACGATGTATTGAGCCCGTCGTTTGCGGCCCAGGGAATTCGCATCGTTCCCCACGGGGAGCGCAGCGCAGTGCAGCGGCGGTGGGTGCAGGAGTACTTTCAAAAAGAGGTGCGTCCTCTGCTGATTCCGGTGGGGCTGGATCCCGCCCATCCCTTCCCGCAGGTTGCCAACAAGTCCTTGAATTTCATCGTGCGCCTGCGAGGCCCTGATGCTTTTGGGCGCGAGAACGAGGTCGCCATTGTGAAAGTGCCTCGCTCCCTGCCGCGGCTGGTTCGTCTGCCTGACAAGGTGACACCGACTGGCATGTGCTTTGTCAGTCTGTCCAGCATCGTGCGCGCCCATCTGGATGATCTGTTCCCTGGACGTGAGGTGACCGAGTTTTCACAGTTCCGTGTGACCCGTCATTCAGACATGGCGCTGGACGAAGAAGACGTGCGCAACCTGCGAACCGCTTTGCGGCAAGGGCTGCAGCAGCGGCACTACGGTCAGGCCGTGCGCCTGGAAGTGTCGGCAGGCTGCTCCGCCTTTCTGTCAGACTTTTTGCTAGAGCAATTTGCGCTGCCACCAGCTACTCTGTTTCGCGTCCCTGGGCCTGTCAATTTGGTGCGACTGAGTCAGCTGGTGGATTTGGTCAACGATCCGGCATTGCTGTTTCCGCCCTGGAGCGCCTCATGGCCTCGCCAATTGCAATCGGGTGTGTCGATTCTGGAGCAATTGCGTCAGCGGGACGTGCTTATCCACCAGCCCTTCGAGAGCTTTGATGGGGTGTTAGCCTTCCTTCGCGAGGCGGTGAACGACCCCCATGTGCTGGTGATCAAGCAGACTATCTACAGAACGGGTGCTGATTCCGAACTGATGGAGTTGCTGGCGGAAGCGGTGCGCAGGGGCAAGGAAGTCATGGCGGTGGTGGAGCTCAAGGCGCGTTTTGACGAGGAAGCCAACATCAACTGGGCAGAGGCTTTGGAGTCGGTGGGCGCCCAGGTGGTCTACGGTGTTGTCGGGTTGAAGACGCACGCCAAGATGCTGCTGGTGACCCGCCGCGAGGGCAACCGTTTGCGCAGGTATGGGCACCTGTCTACCGGCAACTACAACGTGCGCACGGCGCGTCTGTATACGGACCTGAGCTTCTTGACTGCCGATGAGGAAATCACTGCGGACATGGATGGTGTCTTCAGCCATCTGGCCAGTCAGAACCGTCCGCCCAAGTTGCGCCAGCTGATCTTGGCGCCTTTTCATCTGCAGCGGCGCATGCTGGAGAAAATTGACCAAGTGGCCCAGGCTGCCAGCCGTGGCGAGGATGCGCGCATAGTCGTCAAGATGAACGCCTTGACGGACGAGGCCTTGATCCGTGCTTTGGTGAAGGCGGGGCAATGCGGGGTCCGCATTGATCTCATTGTGCGGGGGGCCTGCATGCTGGCGGCCCAGGTTCCGGGCCTGACCGACAACATCCGCGTGCGATCTGTCATTGGCCGTTTTCTTGAACACACCCGGGTGTTCTATTTCAGGGTGGCTCAGCAAGAAGACCTGTACCTTTCGAGTGCTGACTGGATGAACCGCAACATGATGCGGCGGGTGGAACTGGCGTGGCCTGTCAACGATCCAGCCTTGCGCCAGCAGATCATTGACGAGTGTTTGGTGGCCTATTTGCACGATGACCGCGATGCCTGGACACAGGCTGCCAACGGTGTTTACCAACGGGCGCCACATCCAACGACAGGGCGCGGGGCGCAGAACGCACTGATGGGGCGCTACGGCCCTGCAGCGTCTGCTGCAGCATGAAGGAGCGCGAATGGATCTGATTTTGTGGCGCCATGCCGAAGCTGAAGAGTTGAGTGAGGGAATGGATGACCTGACCCGTGCGTTGACACCTCGCGGTGAAAAGCAGGCGGCGAAGGTGGCGGCTTGGCTGGATCGGCAGTTGCCAGAAGGCCTGAGGGTCATTGCAAGCCCTGCACGCCGTACGGAGCAAACCGCGGCCGCACTAGGCCGTAAATTCAAAATGCGTGCAGAACTGTTGCCAGGTGGCACCGCGCAAGACCTGCTCGATCTGACCCAATGGCCCAACGCCCGGAGCTCAATTCTCGTTGTGGGCCATCAGCCTATGCTCGGGCAGGTGATTGCGCAGTTGCTGGGCATGCAAGCGCCAGAATGCGCTGTGCGAAAGGGGGCGGTGTGGTGGCTGCGCCAGCGGCAGCGCCTGGAGCAGAGCCAGACCGTGCTGATGACAGTGCAGTCGCCAGAGTATCTTTGAGTGCAAAGGGCCTGGAAAGACCTCGAAGGCCGGTGAGTCCTCTTTTTCGCCCAACGCCCGTCAGTGCGTGAACAGGACTGGAGTGCCGGGCCAGCTTCTTAACTGGCCCAGTCCAGCCCTTGTTACTTCGAGCGCGCTTTGGATGGCGCCTTGGCTTTGGCGGGGGCCTTGCCAGGCTTGACTTGCGCTGTGGCCTCTGGTTCTTTGGTAGGGCGACCGGTCTTGATGGATGGCACAGACTCCAGTGCGGTAAACAGCGCTGTGTCTGAAAGGCCTGCCAGCAGCTTCAGTCCAGCGCGAAGCAGTTCGCTTTTTTTGACGGGGCGGGAAAGACGCACTGCGCGCTCTTTCAAAGCATCGATGACCGCGTATTCGTCTTTGGGAATGGTGAAGCTGTCCCGCACTAGCTTGGGCTTCTTGGCTTTCACATCTTTGGCGGGGCTTGGCTTGGGGGTAACCGCAGGCTTCTTGACGGCAGTCACTTTGCTGCCTTCTGCCTTGACCACCTTGGGTGTCGTCGTGGTCAGTGGAGTGCTCTTGGGCTTGGCAGCAGCGACGGGCTTTGCCGCCTTGACGGGCTCCTTGTCAGCAACAGTTGGCGTTGTAGCGGGTGCAGTGGTCATTAGGTTCTCCTTAAACGGTATAAACAGTTTATACCGTTTAAAGCTTCGCATCAATCAGCCTGCACGCGCAGCTCCCACGGCGTTTTTTGCCAGGCCACCATTTCTTCCTGCAACAAATGCGCTGACTGCGGGAATGCCTGGGGCCATCGCGAAGGTATCTTCAGGGTGAAGGTCCCTGGCTCCATGCGCAACTGCATCTCTGTGATGTCGGGCGCGCGCCTGGCGTGGCACAGCGCTACTGCCAGTCGCAGGCAGATCAATTGCAAAGCAAAGGAGGCGTCCGAAAGATCTGCTTCCAGCTTGCGCACCTTGCCGCGCTGCCCCAGCACCAGGATGCCCAAACGGTGCAGTTCCGGCAAGGCAAAGCCTGCCGCATCGGTGTTGTCCAGTATGTAAGCGCCGTGCCGGTGGTAGTCGCTGTGCGAAATACGACACCCCACTTCGTGGAGCTTGGCTGCCCACTCCAGTTTTCTTTCGGCCCTTTCGCTGTCTGGGGCGGCGGCTTGCCTGAACAGCGCGCAGGCCGTGGCTGCCACGCGCTCGGCATGGGCGGTATCTACTGCGAATCTCTGCATGAGCGCATTCACGGTGGCGGTGCGCAGGTCTGTTTCCGGTTGCTCGCGATCCAGCAAGTCGTAGAGTGCGCCTTGGCGCAATGCTCCTTGAGCCACTTGCATTTCTTCGATTTCGAGCAAATCAAACACGGCGCGGAGCACACTAATACCCCCTCCAATCACCGCACGTCGATCTTCTTTCAGCCCCTCCATGCGCACGCGGTCGGCACTTTGGGCGCGCAGGAGCTTTTCTTGCAGAGCATTCAACCCCGCTCGGGTGATCAGTCCCTTGGGGCCACCCATGGCCGTCAGGATGTCCCCAACCGCACCTGCTGTGCCCGAAGATCCGTAAGCAACCTCCCAGGCATCTCTCTGGAAAACGGAAAGTGCTTCGTCCATTACCGCCTTGGCAGCAATTTCTGCAGCCAGGAAGGCCTGCGGCGTGAATGCTCCGTCAGGAAAATACCGCGAAGACCATGCCACGCTACCCACCCGGTAGGATGCAACGGCATTGGCTGAGAACTGCTGTCCCAGAATGAACTCCGTGGAGCGTCCCCCGATGTCCACCACCAGACGGCGCTCGTCAGACTGGGGCAGCATGTGGGCCACCCCTTGGTAGATCAGGCGTGCTTCCTCCACACCCGAAACCACATCAATCGGGTAGCCCAGAAGGGCGCTGCCGCGTGTCAAAAATTCCTCGCGATTGCGTGCTTCGCGCAGGGTTTGCGTGGCCACGGCGCGGACGTGCTCGCGGGGAAAACCTGCCAGTCGCTCCGCGAACCTTGCGAGGCATGCCCATCCACGCTCCATGGCGTCTTGCGTCAGGTTGCGGTTTTCATCCAGTCCGTTGCCCTGGCGAACGGTTTCCTTGAGGTATTCCACACGTTGTATGTGACCGTGCTCGAAGCGGCCAATTTCCAGGCGAAAGCTGTTGGATCCAAGATCCACAGCGGCGAGCAGTGTTCCGTTTTGCATGGGGTGGCGCAGTGCGCGAAGTCTCTCTGGCGTTGATGTCAGCCAGCATAGCACCTGGGTCGTACGAGCGTCCCTGGCTCAGCCTACGATGCGGCCGTCAGACGACAGCATGCTTTGGGTGACAAATGCCGCCGAGCGTTTTTTGTCTTGGTAAGGGGGTATCCACCCGCCCACATTGAGTGCTTTACGTTGCTGCAAGGCAGCCAGAACATTCGCCCTGGTAAGAGGTGCTGTCATTTGTTGCAGCACCTCCGCCGTGTACCGCGCTGCAATGAAACCTGCCAAGCCTTGGGGCGAGGGGGGTTCGTCGTACAACTTGGCCAGTGCTTCGCGGTAGGCGCGTACCACGGGCAGGCTGGCCGAGACCAGAGGAACGGCTTGTGTGGCGATGATTGACACCCGCTTTGGCAGGTTGCCCATCTGCGCCAGCACCTGCAGATTGACGTCGGCCAGCGCAATCACGTAACACTGCCGCCCTGCTGGCAATTTCAGTTGCCCCACAAAAGCATGCAGTTCTGGGGTCCCTCCGACAAAGAGCACGATGGGCTGCGTCAGTTGAGCTGCGCTGTGGACGCGCTGGACCTTGACAGACTGCTCCTGTGCCGCCTGCCGAACGGCTGCCTGCGCCAGGGCTGTATCCTGGCCTGTCGCATAGGCCACGCCCAGTTCTGGTACGCCCATGGAGGCCAGAGACTTCAATGCATGGGTGATTTGGGCCCGCAGGTCGGCAAAGACATCGAAAACAGTGTCTGTCGATTTTTCCTCCACGGCCTGGTGCAACCAGGGGGCAACCAAGGGCAGGGGGGAGGCGGTTTCGCTCGCGAGTTGATAGCGTGCCAACGTCTGCGTTGCTGCGTTACCCACGCAGCCCGACAAGGCAACGCATGAGGCTTGCTGGTGTGCCGTTTTCCATGCCGATTGCAGTTGGGCTGTGGTGCCGTCGGTTTCTAGCACCAGATGCTGCACGGGCTTGCCCTGTACCCCGCCTCGGGCATTGAGGTCCACCCACGCGGCACGCGAACCCGTCAGAAAGTCACGACTGATGTCCTGCTGGGTGGCCGACATATCCACCACCTGCGCCACGGTAATACTGCGGGTGCTATCGCTTTGGCTCCAGGCACTGCTGCCAAAAGTGGTGGTTCCTATCGCTAAAGTGCTGCGCAGCCAGTCTCGTCGTCCCCAAAGGGGTGCGCGGGTGCCTGCGTCTTTTCCCTTGGGTGCGGGGGTGTTCCGGTTGTTCAAGGTTTTTTGCGATGCAGTGTTCTGCGCGACGGCGCGAGGAAGAGGGTGCTCAACGTGGGGCATGGGGTGGCGTGCTTTGGAAGAGCCGAAGGAGGGTTGGGGGGGCACAACGCCTTCCGCTGCGGGAGGGCTTGGCTATAGGCGGCAGGTTAGTGAGGCTTTGTGTCAGTAGCGTGACGCCTGCCGGCTGTGGAAGAGGGCTGACGGTGCTCGGTTGGATAGGATGCAAGCTTTCGAAGGAGGGGGCTGCAGGGCAATATGCGGCAGCGAAAGTTTGTGACATCCATTTTTTGTGTCACAACACTGTCATAGAGCGCTCCTAGAGTACGGATATCCCAACTTACCTACTCTAGAGGTTTATCCATGAAACTGTCCGCGATTCGAGTTCTGGTTGCCGGTGTGGTTGCTGCAGGTGCTTTTTCCAGCGCATTCGCGCAACAAGAGGCAACAGGCGCGGGAGCCAGCTTTCCTGCCCCTCTGTATTCCAAGTGGGCTTCTGATTACAACAAGGCCACCGGTGTGAAGATCAACTACCAATCGGTGGGCTCTGGCGCTGGTCTGCGTCAAATCGAGGCGAAGACAGTGGATTTTGGTGCCTCTGACGCTCCTTTGAAGGACGAAGACCTGAACAAGAAGGGCCTGGTTCAGTTCCCTACGGTGATCGGTGGTGTTGTGCCCGTGGTCAACATCAAGGGCATTGCTCCTGGTCAGATCAAGCTCAGCGGCCAAGTGCTGGGTGACATTTACCTGGGCAAGATCAGCAACTGGAGTGATCCTGCTATCAAGGCGCTCAACCCTGGCGTGGCTCTGCCAGACGCTTCGATCGCTCCGGTTCGCCGCGCTGACGGCTCCGGCACCAGCTTCATCTTCACGAACTACCTGAGCAAGGTAAACGCTGAGTGGAAGTCCAAAGTGGGTGAGGGCACGGCTGTGAACTGGCCTACCGGCGCGGGTGGCAAGGGCAACGAAGGCGTGGCTGCATTTGTGGGCCGTCTGCCCAACTCCATTGGCTATGTGGAGTACGCATACGTCAAGCAGAACAAGATGACTTACGTGCAGATGCAAAATGCTGAAGGCCAGTTTGTTTCGCCTGATGACTCCGCATTCAAGGCTGCCGCTGCGGGCGCTGATTGGGCCAAGAGCTTCTATCAGATCCTGACCAACCAGCCTGGCAAGGAATCGTGGCCCATCACTGGTGCTACGTTCATTCTGATGCAGAAGTCACAAGAAAAGCCTGTGCAAGCCGCTACATCGTTGAAGTTCTTTGAATGGGCTTACAAGACAGGTGACAAGACCGCTTCTGACCTGGACTATGTGCCCATGCCTGACAGCGTGAAGGAAACCATACTGAAGTCTTGGGCAGCTATCCAGGATACTTCCGGCAAGGCTATCGCTTACAAGTGATCTGTGCGGGCTGGCTGGGCATTGAGCCCAGCCAGTCCCTTGATTGCGTTCATAGAAGGCTCTCAACGTGTCCACTATCTTGCCGGTCCCGCAAACCCCCCCGTCTCAGGCGGAACGTGGTACTCAACGGACCACTCCACCTCGCCCACGTCCTCTGATTTCTGGCATGCTGGCCGACCGCATTTTTGGCTGGTTGGCCCGTGGCGCTGCCGTGCTGACCCTGTTGCTGCTGATTGGCATTCTTGTCTCGTTGGTGCTTGGGGCCTGGCCATCGATTGAAAAATATGGTCTGAGCTTTTTGACCCGAAGCGTCTGGGACCCCGTACAAAATGAGTACGGCGGCCTGGTGATGATTTACGGCACCCTGGCCACCTCGGCCATTGCTTTGCTGATTGCGGTGCCGGTGAGTTTCGGTATCGCGCTTTTCTTGACAGAACTCTCGCCCGCCTGGCTCAAGCGCCCCCTGGGCACGGCCATTGAATTGCTGGCGGCGGTGCCCTCCATCGTGTATGGCATGTGGGGGCTCATGGTGTTTGGCCCGATTTTGGCGCGCTTTGTCCAGCAGCCATTGCAAGCCGCTTTCAGCGGCATTCCGTATTTGGGTGCCTTTGTCTCTGGTCCACCTGTGGGTATCGGCATTTTGTCGGCCGGCATCATTCTGGCCATCATGATCATCCCCTTCATTGCGTCGGTGATGCGTGATGTGTTCGAGGTCACGCCTGCGCTTCTCAAAGAATCTGCCTACGGTCTGGGTGCGACCACCTGGGAAGTGGTGTGGAAGGTGGTGCTTCCCTTCACCAAGACTGGCGTGCTCGGCGGCATCATGCTGGGGCTGGGGCGCGCATTGGGTGAGACCATGGCCGTGACGTTCGTCATCGGCAATATGAACCAGCTCGATTCCTTGTCTGTGTTTGAAGCCGCCAACAGCATCACGTCGGCGCTGGCCAATGAGTTTGCGGAAGCTGGCGAGGGCCTCCACCAAGCCTCGCTCATTTACTTGGGTCTGGTTCTTTTCTTCATCACCTTTGTGGTGCTGTCTTTGTCAAAGTTGTTGCTCTCGCAGCTCAAGAAGGGTGAAGGGGCACGCTCATGAGTACTTCTCAACGTCTGATTTCTGCGGCAGAGCTGTCGCAAACGCGCTTGGCTCGCTATAACAGCCGCAAGCGTGTCAACCAGATCGCCTTGACCTTGTCGCTGGCCGCCATGCTGTTCGGCGTGTTCTGGCTGGTGTGGATTTTGTGGGAGACGATTCGCCTGGGTCTGGGTGGCCTGAGCGTGGCGCTGTTCACGCAGATGACGCCGCCGCCCAATGAGGTCGGCGGTATCTCCAATGCGATCTTCGGCTCCGTGGTCATGGTGTTGCTGGCCACATTCGTGGGCACGCCCATCGGCATCATGGCCGGCATCTACTTGGCTGAATACGAGTCGCGCAGCTGGCTGGCGGCCACGACCCGGTTTGTGAACGACATTCTGCTGTCTGCTCCCAGTATCGTGATCGGTCTGTTCGTCTACGCCGTGGTGGTAGCCCGTTTCAAGAGCTTCTCAGGCTACGCAGGCGTTCTCGCCTTGGCGCTGATCGTGATTCCGGTGGTCATCCGCACCACCGAGAACATGCTGTTGCTGGTGCCTGCCAGCCTGCGCGAAGCGGCTTACGCCCTGGGCACACCCAAGTGGCGCGTTATCACCATGGTCACTTTGCGTGCCGCACGCGCTGGCGTGATCACTGGGGTGTTGCTGGCTGTGGCACGTATTGCGGGCGAGACAGCGCCTTTGCTGTTTACTGCCCTCAACAACCAGTTCTGGAATGCTGACCTGTCCAAACCCATGGCCAGCTTGCCGGTCACGATTTTTAAATTTGCGATGAGCCCGTATGAGAACTGGCAGGAGCTGGCATGGGCCGGCGTGTTCCTGATCACGGTTGCGGTTCTCGGTCTCAACATACTGGCGCGCGTCTTGACCCGCCAGAAATAAACAAGGAAGACATTCATGCCCTCCACCATCCAAGCATCCGCTCCTGCCAACGCCAAGATCACGGTTCGTGATCTGAATTTCTATTACGGCAAGTTCCACGCCCTCAAGGGCATCAACCTGGACATCCCCGAAAACAAGGTCACGGCTTTCATCGGTCCATCAGGCTGCGGCAAGTCCACCTTGCTGCGTACGTTCAACCGCATGTTCGAGCTGTACCCCGAGCAGCGCGCTGAAGGCCAGATCGTGCTGGACGGCGAAAACCTGCTCACCAGCAAGCAAGACGTAGCTTTGGTTCGCGCCAAGGTGGGCATGGTGTTTCAGAAGCCCACGCCGTTCCCCATGTCCATCTACGACAACATTGCCTTTGGTGTGAAGCTGTTCGAAAGCCTCAACGCCACCGACATGGATGACCGCGTGGAGTGGGCCCTGCGCAAGGCGGCGCTGTGGAATGAAGTGAAGGACAAGCTCAACCAGAGCGGCTCCAGCCTCTCGGGCGGCCAACAGCAGCGCCTGTGCATTGCGCGCGGCATTGCCATCAAGCCCGAAGTGTTGCTGCTCGACGAGCCTTGCTCGGCGCTGGACCCGATCTCTACCGCCAAGGTGGAAGAGCTGATTGCCGAGCTGAAGAACGACTACACCGTGGTCATCGTGACGCACAACATGCAGCAAGCAGCCCGTTGCAGTGACTACACCGCCTATATGTACCTGGGCGATCTGGTGGAGTTTGGAGAAACAGAGCAGATGTTCTTCAAGCCCCAGCGCAAGGAAACCGAAGACTACATCACCGGCCGTTTCGGCTGAGGAGACACCATGCCAGAAAAACATCTCTCCACCCAGTTTGACAGCGAGCTCAACAGCGTTTCTTCCCGCGTGATGGAGCTGGGCGGCCTGGTGGAGTCGCAAATTCGCCAGGCGATTTACGCCTTGTCCCAATTCAGCATGGAAGCCGTGGAGCAAGTGGCCTCCATAGAGCAGCGTGTGAACGCGATGGAAGTGGAGATCGACCACGAACTCTCCTCCATCATTGCCCGCCGTCAGCCCACTGCGCGCGATCTGCGTTTGCTGATTGCCTTCTCCAAGGCCACGGCCAACCTGGAGCGCATGGGCGACGAGGCGCACAAGATGGCCCGCATGGTCAAGTCCATCATCGAAAGCGGTGCAGCCCGTTCGTTGCCCTCCAGCGACCTGCGCATGGCAGGTGATCTTGCCTCCGGCCTGCTGCGCAAGGCACTCGATGCCTTTGCTCGCCTCGACACCAAGGCGGCGCTGGACATCCTGAAAGAAGACGACCTCATTGACAAGGAGTTCGACGGGTTTGTGCGCAAGCTGGTCACTTACATGATGGAAGACCCCCGCACCATCTCGGCCAGCCTGGACCTGCTCTTTTTGGCCAAGGCCATTGAGCGCATCGGTGACCACTCGAAAAATGTGGCCGAACTCATCATTTATCTGGTCAAGGGCAAGGACGTGCGCCACGTCGCGATGAACGATATTGAATCGGCTGTGCTGCAGTAAGGGAAGGGCAGAGCCATGAAGAAAATGCCCCGGGTCTTGATCGTTGAGGATGAACCTGCGATTGCCGAGTTGATTGCCGTGAACCTGCGGCACAACGGGTTCCAGCCCATCTGGTCAGAAGATGGCGAATCGGCCCAGCGTGAGCTGGACGCCGTGCTGCCCGACGTCATCCTGCTGGACTGGATGCTGCCCGGCCAAAGCGGGCTGCAGCTGGCCCGCAAGTGGCGTGCTGACAGCCGCCTCAAGCCCATTCCCATCCTGATGCTCACCGCGCGCGGTGATGAGCCCGACAAGGTGGCCGGGCTCGATGCGGGTGCGGACGACTACATCACCAAGCCGTTTTCCACGCAGGAATTGCTCGCCCGCATCCGCGCGGTGTTGCGCCGCCGTGCGCCTGAGCAGGTCAACGACAGTATGACGATTGGTGAGCTGGTGCTGGATGCGGCCACCTACCGCGTGACTTACCAGGGACAGCCCCTCAAGGTGGGCCCCACGGAGTTCAAACTGCTGCACTTTCTGATGAAGCACTCCGAGCGTGTGCACAGCCGTTCGCAGTTGCTCGACAAGGTGTGGGGCGACCACGTTTTCATTGAAGAGCGCACGGTGGACGTTCACGTCAAGCGTCTGCGCGAGGCCCTGGGTGCCGCAGGGGCCATGGTGGAGACCGTGCGGGGCGCGGGTTATCGTTTGACCGCCCAACCCCAGGCGTTATTGCGCGCCTGAGCAGGCCCAGCGGCCTTTGTTGGGGTGCTTCATCACCACGGTTGGGCGCATGGCTTGCCAGGGGCATGGCCTCTCGGCGCGGTGGTGCTTGCGGGCCTGAGTATTGGACGGTGGAAGCGCCCCTGTAGAGGTTGTGCGTATTTTTGAGAAAGCTGTGCGTCCCCCATGTTCTGGCGTTTCGTATTTTTTCTGACTTGGCAGCTGGCAGGTGGTGCTTTGGGCTGGTGGCGCGCGGGGCCTTGGGGTGCGGCCCTGGGGGCTGCCGTGGCCGCATGGGCCTGGTTTTTGTGGGACTTGTCGCGCGGCGCCCGGGTGCTGCGGTGGCTGCGGACGGGTGACTTGGCTACGGCGCCCTCCATGCGCGGCATGTGGGGTGAGGCTGCAGACCGCGCTCGCCGCTTGCTGCGCCAGAGCGAGGCCAAGGAGCAAGACAGCCACAGCCGCTTGCAAGAGATTCTGGCGGCCCTGCAGGCCACGCCCAACGGGGTGGTGCTGCTCGACAGCGAAGGCCACATCGAGTGGTGCAACCAGATTGCTGCCAGCCAGTTTGGCATCGACGCCCAGCGCGATGTGATGCAGTCCATTGGCAATCTGGTGCGCGATCCTGACTTCAGCGCCTATTACGCGGCGCATGATTTTTCTCGTGACGTGGTGCTGCAGGGGCGCGACAGCAAGCCTTCCAGACCGGTTCGCATTTCGGTGCACCTGCATCCGTATGGCGACGGGCGCAAGCTGCTGCTCTCACGCGACGTCACTGCACTGGAGCAGGCCGACGCCATGAGCCGCGATTTCGTGGCCAACGTGTCCCACGAGATTCGCACACCTCTGACGGTGCTCATCGGCTTCATCGAAACCCTTCAGACGCTGCCGCTTTCCCCGCAGGAGCGCAACCGCTACCTGGGCATGATGTCGCAGCAAGCCTCGCGCATGCAAAGCGTGGTGCAGGACTTGCTCACGCTCTCCCGGCTGGAAGGCAGCCCGTTGCCGGGCATGACTGAATGGACGCCCGTGCAGGCGCTGATGCAGCGCTGCGAGGACGAGGCGCGTGGGCTGTCCGCATTGCTCACACAAAGCCAGGCGCGCCCGCATGTGCTGGAATTTCCGCCAGCCGAACAGCTGCGTGCGCTGGGAGAGATCGCTGGCGTTCCAACAGAGCTGCAAAGTGCGCTGTCCAATCTCATCAGCAACGCGCTTCGCTACACACCTGCGGGTGGCACCATCACCGTGGCCTGGGAGCGGGCCCATGACGGAGCGGTGCGGTTTTCCGTGCGCGACACAGGCCCGGGCATTGCGCCCGAGCATATTCCGCGTTTGACGGAGCGCTTCTATCGCGTGGACCGCAGCCGCTCCCGCGAAACGGGTGGCACTGGCCTGGGGCTGGCCATCGTGAAGCATGTACTGCAACGCCATGGCGCATCGCTCGATATCACCAGCGAGCTGGGCAAAGGCTCCACCTTTTCGGTCACCTTTCCCGCAAACCGCCTACGCTGATGCATGGTGCGTTGAACGCGCTGCTGCCTTGGCCAGCATCACCATAAACGCCGCTGCGGTGACGAGCAGTGCCAAGGCGCTGCACGCCCAAAACGCAGCGGGTGATGCTGCCATGCTGCTCCACACCCCCGTGTCGCTGTAGGCCACCAGGTAGCCGCCGCCCAGCCCCAGCCCCCACAGCAATACGCAATACACCGCCAAGGGGGCGACGGTGATGCGATAGCTTCGCAGCACGAAGACGCACAGCGTTTGCGATGCATCCGCCAGGTGATAGGCCGCCACCCACAGCAGCAGCCCTGACGCCACACCTGCCACGGCGGGGCTGTCGGAATAAACAGACGCAACTTCTTGGTTTGCTATAAATAATATAGCTGCTGGCGCAATTCCAGTAAGCGCTGCAAGCCTAAAACCTATATAAACCACGCGCTGCGCACGCAGAGCCTGGCCAGCGCCCAGCCAGTAACTCACGCGGGTGCTGGTGGCGATGGCCAGCGACAGCGGCACCATGTACAGCAATGCGGCCATGTTGGCTGCAATCTGGTGTGCTGCGGCGGCCGTGGTGCCCTGGCGTGCAATGAACAAGGCCATCAGCGTGAAGGAAGTGACTTCCACCATGATGGCCAGCCCTGCGGGCACGCCCAGTTGCAAAAAGCCGGACAGCGTTGAGGCATGGGGCCGCTCCAGCGGGCGCCAGAGCTGCAAGGGTGTGTAGATGCTTTGGGTGCGCAGCAGCCATATCGCCAAGGCCAGCATGGTGTAGTTGACCACCAGCGTGGCCCAGGCGCAGCCCACTACGCCCTGTGCGGGCAAGCCTGCGCCGCCCAGCGTGAACCAGATGGACAAAGGGACCTTGATGAACAGCGATGCCACTTGCAGCCAGGTCACCAGCTGGGGTTTGCCCAACGCCTGGTTGAGGGTGCTGTACACCCGAAACAGCAGCGCCGCAGGCAGCGCAAAGGCCAGTACGGCCAGGTATTGCTCCACCTCGGCACGCAGGGCAGGAGGGATTTCCGTCCAGCGCAGCAGCGGTGCGGGAAACAGCAGTACCGCCATGCCCAGTGCCGACGCCCCCATGCACAGGTAGAGCGACTGCCGCACCGAAAAACCCATGCCCTGCAGATCGCCCGCACCCCGTTGCTGGGCCCACACGGGCATCAGCGCCTGCAAGACACCCATCAGCCCGACATAGATGCTGATGAAGATGGCCGAGCCCACCGAAAGCGCCGCCAGCGAGGCTTCTCCATCGCGGCCTGCCACCAGGGTGTCCGTTACGCCAAAGGCCATCACCGCCAACTGGCCTGCCAGCACGGTGCCCGCATGGCGCGCAATGCTGGGCAGGTCGGCAGACTGGTCGGTAAGGCGCGGATGGGGCGTGGTCATGCGTTGGTTCAATGGCGGCGCTGGCAGCCCACTGGGCTGCGGAAAGGTGCGCGTTGGTTGTGTTCTCAATGGCGAATGGCAGCAGCTGATTTTCAGCGCAATGCCGGCGCAGACGCGCCCATGGGGCTACCGCGCTACAGATTGGCAGCTGCCCCGGCTTATTGCGGGGCCTGCGCGCGGCGCAGCAGCACAAGCTGGTCGTTCTTGTCCGTGGGGCGCGGCACGATGGCCACTTCTGCCCAGTCGCTGGTCTTGGCAATGCCTGGGGGGGCGGGCCAGGCGTTCAAATCCACCAGAAGCCAGTCGCAGTGGGCCTGGGGGTCTGCCGCTTGCAGGTTCATGCCGCCGTGGTACTGGAAAGCCGCGATCTGTCCACGGCTCAGGCCGTAGGTTTGTACGCAGCCTTGGGGCGCGTTATTCATCAAGCGCACCACGTTTTGCACCTGCGGTGCGTAGCTGCGCGCGTAATTGAGCAAGGGCAGCCACAACGTCAGCAGCAGCAGCCAACCCAGGGTAGCGCCGCTGGCGGGCAGCACCAGGCTCTTCCAGATCGGGGCACGGTCGCGCGATGCACGCCACCACACCAAACTGCACCACGCTACCGAGGCTGCCAGCGCCACCAGCAATGCGAACAGCGAGAACGATGGGCTGAACCCAGGCGCCAGCTTGGCCACGTTGGCCGCTGGTTTGGCTGGTACACCGGTCTGCATGGCGATCCAGATGACCCAGATGGCCAAGGTGGAGATGCTGAAAAACAGCAGGGTGAACCAGTCAATCAATGCAGCCACCGCCCGGCTCAGTGTGGGCAGGGCAAAAGCTGCCAGCGTGGCCATGGCGGGCAGGCCCAGCAGCAAAGCCCGGTCTGCCGGTGCTGTGCTGATGGTGGCGCCCACCGATACCAGCGAGAACCACAGTGGCAACCACAGGTGGCGGTGCCATTGGGTGCTGGCAATCTGCTTGCGCCAGCGCCACAGTGTCCAGATGGCCAGGGGCCACGCAGGCCAGCCAAACCACAGCAGCAGCCGGGCCAGGCTAGCCCACTCTTTGCCGCCCGCATCCGTGCCCACCAGTCGCCAGCGCCACAGGTCGAGCTGCCACGCCATCAGCGCTGCAGCCGCCACCAGAATCAAAGTTGCTGCGACCCATCTGCGCTGGTGGGCAATGTCCACACTGGCACTGCGCCATACCAGCCAAGCGCCGCCCAGGCCCAGCATGGCCGCCAGGGCAGGGGCACCCGCCAGGGTCAGCCCGGCCAGCCCGGCGGCCAGCGCCAGGGCAGGGGCTACGGTATGGAAGCCCAGCGCGGCAAATCCGAAGAACACCAGCGTGGTGCAGCACAGTTGCACCAGGTAGCTGGTGGCTTCGTGCGACAGCTGGGCCAACCCCAGGCAGGCCAGCAGGGCCAGCAGCCCTCCGTCGGCCATCGCGCGGGCGTAGTCGGTAGGCTGGGCCTCGCCGCCAAAAGCAAACGCCACGGGCTGCGCCGCAGGGCTTCGGGCCAGGTAATACACCCCGTACCAGGTGGCTATGAGCGTGAGTACGAGCATCCCTGCGAAGGGCAGCCGTGCCGCCATATCGGGGGTGAGCCCTGCAGGCGCCCATTGGATTGCCAGCGCTCCCAGCCAATAGGGCAGCAGCCCGTCTGTCTCTGGCGCCATGCCGCCCAGCAGAGGGTTCCACCAGGAGGTCTTGCCCTGGGCCAGCTCCAGCATGTAGCCGAACGCGGTGACGTCTGCGCTTTTCCACGGGTCGCGCCCTACAAAACCGGGCACCACATACGCCAGGCACAGCAGCAACAGCGCCCAGCGTGGCAATGCCTGTACGGCTTTTTGGCTGACGATGGCGGGGTTGGGTGGAGTCACGGGGAGGGCGGGGCAACGGGCAGAGCGGTTGCCAAGAATATAGGGAAAACCAAAGAAAAAGGCAGCGCGGTCGCCCGGGCTGCCTTTTTGGCGGATTGCCGCGAATTACTTCGCTGCGGTCTTGCCGAAACGGTTGCGGAAGCGCTCCACGCGGCCACCCATGTTGTCCACCGACTTTTGTGTGCCAGTGTAGAAGGGGTGCGATTCAGAGGAGGTATCCAGCTTGAACAGAGGATATTCCTTGCCTTCGAAGGTTTCGGTTTCCTTGGTGTTCACGCAGGAACGGGTCACGAACTTGAAGCCGTTGGACAGGTCCACGAACAGCACTTCGCGGTAATTGGGGTGAATGCCTTCTTTCATGATCTTCCTTGAGTCAGCTGCGGGAGCCGCATCGGCCAGTCCGATGTACTTTCCGCAAGAAAAAGCCCGCCATTATTGCACAGACTGTTGTTTGCCTTGTTTTCAGATGCCCCGTTCATCGCTTTGAAGCAAGTCGGGGTGCAAGGCAGGGCACTAAAAATCAGCCGCCCCGACGCATCATGTCGAAGAAGTCCACATTCGTTTTTGTGGCCTTCATGTTCTTGATCATCAGCTCCATCGACTCGATTTCGTCCATGTTGTACATGAACTGGCGCAGGATGCGGGTCTTCTGCAAGATCTCGGGCGCCAGCAGCAACTCTTCGCGGCGTGTGCCGCTCTTGTTCAGCTCGATGGCGGGGAACACGCGCTTTTCGTACAGGCGGCGGTTCAGGTGGATTTCGCAATTGCCAGTGCCCTTGAATTCTTCAAAGATCACTTCGTCCATGCGGCTGCCGGTATCGACCAGCGCCGTGGCAATGATGGTGAGCGAGCCGCCTTCTTCCACCTTGCGGGCTGCGCCAAAGAAGCGCTTGGGGCGCTGCAGAGCAGCGGCGTCCACACCGCCCGACAGCACCTTGCCGCTCGACGGCACGACGTTGTTGTAGGCGCGGGCCAGGCGGGTGATCGAGTCCAGCAGGATCACCACGTCCTTCTTCAGCTCCACCAGGCGCTTGGCGCGCTCGATCACCATTTCAGCCACGTGAACGTGACGGGCCGCGGGCTCATCGAAGGTCGAGGCGATGATTTCGCCCTTGACCGTGCGCTGCATTTCGGTCACTTCTTCAGGGCGCTCGTCCACCAGCAGCACCATCAGGTGCACGTCGGGGTTGTTGGCGGTGATGGCGTGGGCGATGTGCTGCATCATCACCGTCTTGCCGCTCTTGGGCGGGGCCACGATCAGCGCGCGCTGGCCGCGGCCGATGGGCGCGATGATGTCGATGATGCGGCCGGTGATGTTCTCGTCGCCCTTGATGTCGCGCTCCAGGCGCATCTGTTCCTTGGGGAACAGGGGCGTCAGGTTTTCGAACATCACCTTGTGCTTGTTCTGCTCTGGCGGGCCACCGTTGACCGAATCCAGCTTGGTCAGGGCAAAGTAGCGCTCGCCGTCCTTGGGCGTGCGCACTTCGCCTTCGATCATGTCGCCGGTGTGCAGGTTGAAGCGGCGCACCTGGCTGGGGCTGATGTAGATGTCGTCCGTACTGGCCGTGAAGCTGGTATCAGGGCTGCGCAAGAAGCCAAAACCGTCGGGCAGGATTTCCAGCACACCATCCGCAAACACCTGCTCACCCGCCTTGGCGCGCTTCTTGATGATCGCAAACATCAACTCCTGCTTGCGCATGCGGCCCGTGTTTTCGATTTCGAGTTCTTCGGCCTGCTTCAGGACTTCAGACACGTGCAGTGCCTTGAGTTCGTTTAAGTGCATGGATTGACTCCTTGGCGGAGCTGGTATGAATCTTGGGGGAGGTGGGCTGATGCCGGATGGGCTGCTGTTTGCAGGTCCGGCTCGCCAGGGATCTTGGTCCGGCTGCCAATGCATGCAGCCCGGTGATCTGTGGGAATTATGACAGGAAAAATGCGGGGGCTTCAGATGCGCAACGCCTTGCCTTGCACGGCTGTCCGCTTGTTATTTACCCGCAGGTCTATCGCTCAACGAAAAAAGCCCCAGCGGCGGTGTTGCCGAGGGGCTTTGGAGAGGGGGTCAGGCCAGTTGCTGGTCGATGAAGGCGGTCAATTGGGCCTTGCTCATCGCGCCGACCTTGGTGGCGGCGAGTTGGCCGTCCTTGAACAGCATCAAGGTGGGAATGCCGCGAATGCCGAACTTGGCGGGGATCTCGCGGTTCTCGTCCACATTCATCTTCGCGATCTGCAGCTTGCCCTGGTAGGTGCCTGCGACTTCGTCGAGGATGGGGGCAATCATCTTGCAGGGGCCGCACCACTCGGCCCAGTAGTCCACCAGCACGGGGGTGCCTGTTTTCAGCACGTCGGCTTCGAAGCTGGCGTCAGAGACATGTTTGATGAGTTCGCTGGCCATGGCGGATTCCTTGTTTTTGATCAGGTTGGGACCGGTGTACGTATAAAGTCTGGGCATTGTGACAGAAACCAATCCCCCATTCACCGGTATGGCCGGGGCCTGCGACGCTATGACTGTCATAGCGAAAAGCGATGATGGCGCAGGCTGGAGCCTGCACCTGTGGCAACGCGCTCTGGCCCAGGTGGCGGCCCATGCCAGTGCCCGGGGCGCTCATCTGGCCCGCACCGTGGTGTTGGTGCCCTATGCCCAGCTCATGCCCTGGGGGCAGCGCCTGTGGGGGCAGCAGTTTCCGCAGGGCTTTGCTCCGCGTTTCGAGACGACCCGCAACTGGGCGCGCCAGCTGCAGGGTTTTGAGCCGTCGGCCGATGATTTTGCGGGCGACGCTGCGCGCGACACCCTCACAGCCCGCGCCCTGCTGGACCGCGTGGGGCAGGGCGCCCTGCGTGAAATGCTGGCCACGCCACTGCAAGAAGCCGCCGCCCAGCTGGCACCCGCCGTGGCGGCCGTGCCCCCGGCGCAGCGGGCGACCTGGGGCGATGAGGCCCGCAAACTCTTGGCCACTGCGGATGAAGGCAGCAGCCTGCACTACGAGGCCCTGGTAGCGCGCCTGGCGCTGGAATGGGTGCTGGCCTCACGGCATGCCACCGATGTGTTGTTTGAGCCCGGTGTGCGGGAGGCCGTGGACGCGCTGGTGGTGCTGGAGGGCTCTCAGTTCGACGCTTTGCCCCAGGCCCTGTTGGCCCATTGGGGCGAACGGGGCGCTTGCATCGTGCTGCCATCGCTGCTGGAAGATGCTTCGGCGCCACCCCAATGGGCCTTGCATGCTGCCACCGACGCCGAAGACGAAGCCCACCGCGCAGCCGCCTGTGTCCTCAGCCACATCCGCCATGGCCGGGTACCTGTGGCCCTGGCAGCCACCGACCGCGCGCTCATTCGCCGTGTGCTGGCCCATCTGGACAGCAGCGGTGTGCTGGTGCGTGATGAAAGTGGATGGATTCTGTCCACCACCCGTGCGGCGTCTCGCGTCATGGCCGCGCTGCAGGCCGCCGCGTGGAATGCCTCGTCCAACGAAGTGTTGGACTGGCTCAAGCACACGCCAGCGCTGACGCCGGGCGAGATCAACCGGCTGGAGTTGTGGCTGCGCAAAGGCGTGTTACAGCACTGGAGCGCAGCCTCTGCCCAGGACCTGAGCGCGCAACCCCACCTGGCCCGCACCGTGGCCACGGTGGAGACCTGGCGCGACGCCTTGCGCGCTGCGCGTCCCTTGGCGCAGTGGCTGCCCGCTCTGCGCGCCGTGCTGGAGCAAGCGGGGCAATGGCAGGGCCTGCAGGCCGACCCCGCAGGCATGCGCGTGCTGGCGGCGCTGCGCCTGCAAGACGGCCAGCAAGCGGAGCTGCAAAGCTGGGGTGACAGTGCGGGCCGCCGTATGACGCTGGCGGAGTTCACCCGGTGGGTGAAGGACGTGCTGGAGGCTGGGCGCTACGTGGCCTCGCAGGCCGCTGATGCGCCCGTGGTGGTGTTGCCGCTGCCCCAATTGCTGGGGCGTCCCTTTGCGGCCGCCGTGCTCCCCGGTTGCGATGAGAAACGCCTGCAGGCCGCTCCAGAGCCCACCGGAGACTGGTCCCAGGCCCAGCGCGAGGCCTGGGGTTTGCCCACGCGCCAGTCGCTGGAGGCCGCGCAGCGGGCCGCCTGGGCCTATGCCCTGCGCACGCCCGTGGTCGATGTGCTGTGGCGCACCGGCGATGAGGGCGGGGAGCCATTGCTCGCCAGCGCCCTGGTGCTGGCCCTGCAACTGCAAGGCGACGCGGCCCAGGGTGCTGACGCCCGCCCGCCCCGCAACGTGCAGGCCGCCCCCACGCTGCGCCCCTTGCCCGTGGGCCAGGCCCTGCCCGTGCAGCAGCTTTCGTCCACCGCGTATTCCGACCTGCGCCACTGCCCCTACCGCTTCTTTGCCCAGCGCCAGCTCGGCCTGCGCGAGGCCGACGAGCTGGACGCCGAGGTGGACAAGCGCGACTTTGGCAACTGGCTGCATGCGGTACTGCAGCGCTTTCATGAAGACCTGCGCGATCAGCCCACCGACGACGCCAGTGAGCGCAGCGCCCGCATGGACGTCGCTGCAGAAGCCGTGACCCGCGAGCAGCGCCTGCAAGAAGGCGACTTTCTGCCCTTTGCCGCAGGCTGGGCGCAACTGCGCGATGGCTATTTGCACTGGCTGGCCGGGCACGAACAGCAAGGCGCAATGTTCCGCCAGGCCGAGGTCAAGGCCAAGCAACCGCTGGGCGACCTGGAGCTGATCGGCACCATCGACCGCATCGACGGCGTCTCCAGCACGGGCGAGCCCACGGTGCTGGTGATCGACTACAAAACCGAAAGCGACAGCGTCACCCGCCAGCGCATCCAAAGCGGCGCGGAAGACACGCAGCTGCCGTTCTACGCCGCCCTGCTGCACCACGACACGCTGCGCGCCGCCTACGTCAACGTGGGCGAGCGCGGCGAGACGCAACTGCACGAACAGGACGAGGTGGTGCACCTGCGCGATGTGCTGATTGAAGGCATCCAGCACGACATGGCCCGCATTGCCGCTGGCGCCCCGCTGCCCGCGCTGGGCGAGGGCTCGGTGTGCGAGTTCTGCGCCGTGCGCGGCCTGTGCCGCAAAGACTATTGGGCAGATGCCGAGCAGGCATTGCTCGCGCCAGAGACGCCATGACCGCCAGTACTTCCCCCGCCACCCAGGCCGCCTACGAACACAACGGCCGCCCCGTCTCGCGCGAGGCCTTCTACGCCATTGCCTGCGACCCTGCCCGTAGCGTGGCGGTGGAGGCCTGCGCAGGCGCTGGCAAGACCTGGATGCTGGTCTCGCGCATGCTGCGGGCGCTGCTCGATGGCTGCGCGCCGCACGAAATCCTGGCCATCACCTTCACGAAAAAGGCCGCGGGCGAGATGCGCCAGCGCCTGCAAGAGTGGCTGGAGCAGTTCAGCCACAAGCCGCTCGATGAACTCACTGCCGAGCTGATTGCACGCGGAATCAGCCCCCAAGGCGCACTGGAAAAGCGCGAGGCGCTACAAAATTTATACCGCCAGTTGCTGGAGGCGGGCCGCCCGGTGCAGATCCGCACCTTCCACAGCTGGTTTGCCGCGCTGCTGGGCACGGCCCCGCTGGCGCTGCTGCAGCAGCAAGGGCTGCCCGCGCACTTTGAGTTGCTGGAGGACGATGCCGAGGCCGTGCGTGAGGTGTGGCCCCCGTTTTTGCAGGCCGTGGCCGACAGCGCCAGCCTGCGCGCCGACTACGAAGCCGTGGTGGCCCGCCATGGCCGATCGCAAACGCACAAGGCGCTGGCGGCGGCACTGGCCAAGCGGGTGGAGTTTGATCTGGCCGACGACGCGGGCGTAGTCGATGCCTCGGTGCCACCGTTCCAGCAGGCCTACCCTGAACTGGCCGCGTGGGCCGAGCCTGCCGAGGCCTTGCAGGATGCAGCCTGCCTGCAGCGCTGGCGCAGCCGCGCCAGCGCTTTGGGCGCTGAGTCCAACAAGACCCCGCAAAAGGCGGCGGACGCCATCATCGACGCGCTGGCCTGCCCCGACCTGAACCAGCGCCTGGACATGCTGCGCAAAGCGATGTTCGTGGCCAAGGAAGACCGCCTGTCGAAGAACCTGGAGAAGTTCCCCGCCGCGCAAGAGGCCGAGCCCGAGCTGCAGCGCCTGCTCACCGCCCGCCGCCAGCACGAGGCCTGGCAGCACCAGCAGCGCATGGCCCGGCTGGCGCGCTGCCTGATTGCGCAGTTTGCCGCCGTCAAGCAGCAGCACGGCTGGGTGGACATGAACGATGTGGAGCGCACGGCCTTGGTCATGCTGGCCGACCCCATCCTTTCTGGCTGGGTGCAAGAGCGGCTGGATGCGCGCATTCGCCACCTGCTGGTCGATGAGTTTCAGGACACCAACCCGCTGCAGTGGCAGGCGCTGCACGCGTGGCTGGCGGGCTATGCGGGCTCGGGCGGTGGCTCGGCTGCGCCCAGCGTGTTCATCGTGGGCGACCCCAAGCAGGGCATCTACCGCTTTCGCCGGGCCGAGCCGCAGGTGTTCATCGCCGCGCAGGCCTTTGTGCGCGATGGGCTGGGCGGCGACCTGCTCAGCTGCGACCACACGCGCCGCAACGCGCAGGGCGTGATTGCCGCCGTCAACGCCGTCATGGGGCAAGCCCAGGCGCAGCACGAGACCACAGGCTTCCGCGACCACACCACCGAATCGAAACACCCAGGCCAGTTGCTGCGCCTGCCCGCCATCACCGATGACGACGATGCGAGCGATGGAAGCAGCACCGCCCGCGACCCGCTGGCCTGGCGCGACAGCCTGACCGAACCCCGCCACGAGGCCGAAGAAACCCAGCGCATGCGTGAATGCGCACAGGCCGCCGCCTGGGTGGCCGCGCAGATCGCCAGCGGCACCCCGCCCAAGGAGGTGCTGGTGATGGCCCGCAAGCGCGACCGCCTGGACACCATGCAGGAGGCCCTGCGCGCCCTACACCTGCCCTGCGTGCAGCCCGAAAAGGCCGACCTGTTCGACGCACCCGAGGTGCAGGACATGGTGGCGCTGCTCGATGTGCTGGTCTCGCCCACGCACGACCTGTCGCTCGCCCGTGCGCTCAAGTCGCCGCTGTTCGGTCTGGGCGACGATGCGCTGGTGGCCCTGGCCGTGCTGCGCCGCCAGCCCGAGCATGCGGGCTGCAGCTGGTTTGATTTGCTATTGAAAAGTGAGCTGCTTGCGCCCGATTTACAAGCGCTGGGGCCTATTTTGATGCAATACCAGGGTTGGGTGCAGCGCCTGCCGCCGCACGATGCGCTGCACGCCATCTACGAACATGGCGACGTGCTGGCCCGCTTTGCCGCCGCCGCGCCCGCCACCCAGCGCCAGGCCGTGCAGGCCAACCTTCGGGCGCTGCTGGCGGCATCGCTGCAGCACGACGGGGGCCGCTACCTCACGCCCTATGCGTTTGTGCGGGCCATGAAGAAGGGCGGCGTGCGCGCCCCCGGCCGGGCCGATGCGCAGGCCATCCGACTGCTGACGGTGCACGGGGCCAAGGGGCTGGAGGCCGATTGCGTGCTGCTGCTGGACACCGACACCCGCCCGCAAAAGGCCGAAACCATGGGCGTGTTGGTGGACTGGCCGGGCGAGCAGCCTGCGCCCTCAGCGTTCATCTTTTTGGCCAGCGAGTCCAACCCGCCCCCCAGCGCCGAGGCCACGCTGGCCGCCGAGCAGCAGGCCCGCAGCCGCGAGGAGCTGAACATGCTCTACGTGGCCATGACGCGCGCCAAGCACTGCCTGGCGCTGTCGTCGGTGCAGCCCAGCAACTCGGCCCCCGGCAGCTGGTGGAACCGGCTGGCTCCGCTGGTCACGGAAGTCGATCTGCAAGCCCAGGCCACAGCAGGGCATGGCGCAGAAGCCGCTGCCCCCACTGATGCACCGGAAACCTTCACCATCCCCAGCCTGCCCGCGCTGCCTGAGGCGCTGCAGACCGCCCGCGTGCACACCGCCGCCGGGCTGGAGGGCGACGCCCCCGTGGCCATGCCGGGCGATGCGGAATCGACCCCGCTGTCGCGCCAGGGCGATGCCATGCACCAGCTGCTGGAGCAGGCCGGTGTGGCCGGTGCCCCGCTGGCCGATGTGCGTGCCCATGGCTGGCCCGCCGCGCGCTTGGCCCGCCTGGCTGCAGACCACGACATCACCCCCGCCGCCGCCGAGCAGGCCGCCCGCATGGCGCAGGCCATTCTGGCGGGCGAGGGCGCCTGGGCGTGGGATGCGGCACTGATCCAGACCGCCATCAACGAAGCCCCGCTGCATTACCAGGGCCAGAGCCTGCGCATTGACCGGCTGGTGCAGCGCCGCGCCGTCCAGGCCGATGACGCCCTGGCGGGCTGGTGGGTGCTGGACTACAAAAGCGCCACGCAGCCCCAGCGCCAGCAGGCTTTGGTGGCGCAGCTGCAGCGCTACCGCGAGGCCGTGTCTGTGTTGATGCCCGGCGAGGTGGTGCATGCCGCGTTCCTCACGGGCGATGGGCGCATGGTCATGGCGGGTGGCACCGAAGCCTCTGCCGCCTCCGCCTTGGGGCATACTCCCGCCCCCGGCACTGCGGCGACGGATGTGCCCGCGCTGCCCGCAGCGCCTGCCGCTCGTCCTGGTGCCGCCAAAGCTGCACCAACGGTGCCCGATTCCAGGCAGGGTTCCCTGTTCTGATCTGCACTGCTCTTGCTATCTTCTCGACGTTGACCCAAAGGCCTCCCGTGTCCCAAGCCCCATCCTCCGCCCCCGCCACTTCTGCCGTTTCCGCAATCTCTTGCGATGTGGCCATCATTGGCGGTGGCCCCGCCGGGCTCATGGCGGCAGAAGTGCTGGCCCAAAGCGGCGTGGCCGCGCATCTGTTTGATGCCATGCCCTCGGTGGGCCGCAAGTTTCTGCTGGCGGGAAAGGGCGGGCTCAACCTCACGCACTCTGAGCCGCACGAGCCTTTTGCCAGCCGCTATGCCGCGCGCAAGCCGCAGATCGAGCCGTTGATCCGCGCCTTCGGCAGCCCCGAGGTGCGCGCCTGGGCGCAGGGCCTGGGGGTGGAGACTTTTGTGGGCACGTCGGGCCGCGTCTTCCCCACCGACATGAAGGCCGCCCCCTTGCTGCGCGCCTGGCTGCACCGCCTGCGCGGGCAGGGCGTGCAGCTGCACATGCGCCACCGCTGGCTGGGCTGGGCCAACGACCACGATGCCGCGCAAGCCGCGCAGCCTGCGCAGCAAGCGCTTGATTTCACGCCATCGTCAGCCCAGGTGCTGCGCTTTGCCACCCCTGCGGGCGAGTGCCAGGTGACCTGCCGCGCCGTGGTATTGGCCCTGGGCGGCGGCAGCTGGGCGCGGCTCGGCTCCGATGGTGCTTGGGTGCCCCTGCTGGCCGAGCGAGGCGTGGCCGTGGCACCGCTGCGCCCCTCCAACTGCGGCTTTGACGTGGCGGGCATGAACGCCCCTGCGGGCGAAACGCGGCGCGCCTTTTTGCAAGAGCTGCTGGGCCGCACACCCGCCGTGCCGGTGGGCTGGACGCCGCATTTCGCAGAACGCTTTGCGGGCCAGCCGTTCAAGTCGGTGGCGCTGAGTTTTACCAGCAGCACCGGCCAGCACTTTCAACGCCGGGGCGAGTTTGTGGCCACGGTCACGGGGGTCGAGGGCAGCCTGGTGTACGCCGTGTCACATCTGTTGCGCGATGAGATCGAGGCCCACGGCCACGCCACCTTTCACCTCGACCTGCTGCCCGACCACAGCCCCGAGCGCGTGCTGGTCGAGGTGCGCCACCCGCGTGGCTCGCGTTCACTGTCCAGCCACCTCAAAAGCCGCCTGGGGCTCGATGGCATCAAGGCGGGCGTGCTGTACGAACACCTGGGTAAAGACGGCATGAACGACCCCGTGGCCCTGGCCCACGCCATCAAGGCGCTGCCCATCACCGTGGCGGCCACCCGGCCCATCGATGAGGCCATCAGCACCGCCGGGGGGGTGACCTTCGAGGCGCTTGATGGGCACCTCATGGCCCAGACCGTTCCCGGCCTGTTCTGCGCGGGCGAGATGCTGGACTGGGAGGCCCCCACCGGTGGTTACCTGCTCACCGCCAGCCTGGCCAGCGGCGTGCGTGCGGGGCAGGGGGTTTTGGCGTTTTTGGGGCGCAGCGCTTGATGGTGAAGCGCCAGAAGCTATCGATTTGATAGCGGGTGAGCCAAGCGAGCAGAATGGCCGGGTACGATGTCCCTGGCCCAACGGAAAGAGATTTTTCGCATGACCACGTCCAACGGCCCCGCCATTGCCGAGATGCAGGCGCAGATTGCGCAGTTGCAGGAGCAAATCCGCACCCACGAAGTCGCCATCGCCGAGTTGCGTGAAAAGGAAACCGAGCTCCAAACCATCGTCTCCACGCTGCAGGAGATGGAGAAGTTCATGCGCGAGTCCGGCGTGCGGCGCGGCTGAGCCCAGCGCACCTGAAACCAAGTGCGGTATCCGCGATATCAGGAAGTGGGGGGAGAAATTCGGCACCTACGGGTGCCTTCTGGCGTGGATGCAATGGCATCCCATTGAATGAGGTGACGAGCCTTACCCCCGGCACTGACTCCACAGTTAGGGCTGCTTGGTTCCCCACCTGACCCGGTTGGCTGCTTTGCCATGCGGGGAGGCCCGTCACCGCGCATTGTACTGCGGATGCCGGGCCCCATCGACCAGCGCGGGGATTTATCGCTGCCGTGAAAAGGGCGACCCCTGCCCAGCCCGTAGAATCCGGCCCCATGTCTTATCTCGTGCTCGCCCGCAAGTACCGCCCCCGCAATTTCACCGAAATGGTGGGGCAGGAGCATGTGGTCCAGGCCCTGTCGAATGCGCTGACCCAGCAGCGCCTGCACCACGCCTACCTGTTCACGGGTACGCGCGGCGTGGGCAAGACCACGGTGTCGCGCATCTTGGCCAAGTCGCTCAACTGCCAGGGGCCTGATGGCAACGGCGGCATCACTGCCACGCCCTGCGGCGTGTGCCAGGCGTGCACCGACATCGATAGCGGCCGCTTTGTGGACTACACCGAGCTGGACGCGGCTTCCAACCGCGGCGTGGATGAGGTGCAAAGCCTGCTGGAGCAGGCCGTGTACAAGCCGGTGCAGGGGCGCTTCAAGGTCTTCATGATCGACGAGGTGCACATGCTGACGAACACGGCGTTCAACGCCATGCTCAAGACGCTGGAAGAGCCGCCCGAATACCTCAAATTTGTGCTGGCCACGACCGACCCGCAGAAGGTGCCGGTCACGGTGCTGAGCCGTTGCCTGCAGTTCAACCTGCGCCCCATGGCCCCCGAGACGGTGCTGGACCACCTCACCCGCGTGCTGGCCAACGAAAACGTGCCCGCCGAACCCCAGGCGCTGCGTCTGCTGTCGCGCGCCGCGCGGGGCTCCATGCGCGATGCGCTGTCTCTCACCGATCAGGCCATTGCCTTTGGCAGCGGCCAGTTGCAGGAAGCGGGTGTGCGCCAGATGCTGGGCGCGGTGGATCGCTCTTACGTGTTCCGCCTCATCGACGCGCTGGCCCAGGGCGATGGCAAAACCGTGGTGGAAACGGCCGATGCCCTGCGCATGAACGGCCTGTCGGCCGCATCGACCCTGGAAGAAATGAGCGCTGTGCTGCAACGCATGGCCGTGTACCAGGCCGTGCCGCAGATGGCGCAGGCCGTGGATGCCAATGACCCCGAGGCGGTAGAGACCGCGCGGCTCGCAGCCCAGATGCCCGCCGACGAAACCCAGTTGCTCTACAGCCTGTGCCTGCATGGCCGCGCCGAGCTGGGCCTGGCGCCTGACGAGTACGCCGCGCTCACTATGGTGCTGCTGCGCCTGCTGGCCTTCAAAGCCCCTGCAGGCCCGGCTGAAAAAAAAACTCTGACGCGGCCTGAGGCTGCGCCCGCACCGGCTCCGGTGACTGCGGCGCAGCCTGTAGCCGCCCCCTTGCCAGTGGCGCTGCCACCGGCGCCTGCCCTGGCGCCAGCTCCCTTTGCTGCTGCAGCCCCGGTGGCAGCTGTGGCCCCGGCCGTTGCGCAGCCACCCGAACCCGCTCTCCCGGTCCCGGCACCTGTGCAGCCCGCTGCAGCACCTGCTCCGGTGGCAGAGTCTGTACCGCCTTGGGAAGAAGACAACAGCAACGAACCCCCTCCATGGCCCGATGCGGACGATGGATCGGTGCCCGCTACCCCTGCCGTACCGCCTGTGCGTATGGCTGAAGAGGTAGAGCGAAATCTGCCTCCAGCGCAAGCAGAAAAAGCGCAGGCAGCTCCTGAATTGGTAGCAATTCCGGTGCGCGAGGCGTCCGAGCCCAGCGAGCGTCTGCAGCCCTTGCCCCTGTCAGCGCCCACACCGGTTTCCGCGCGCTACACGCCCACGGAAGAGGGCGATGTGTGGCACGCCACGGTGCAGCAACTGGTGGCGGCCGAGGCTATTACGGCCCTGGTGCGCGAGCTGGCCTTGCAGTCCCAGTTGGTGGCCCGCGATGGCGCCCATTGGCTGCTGCGGGTGGAGCGCGAATCGCTGAACCAGCCCACGGCCCGCGAGCGCCTGCGCGCCGCACTCGAGGCTGCGGGCCACGCCACGCAGATCAGCGTGGAAGTGGGCCGAGTCATCGACAGCCCCGCCCGCCGCAACGCCGCTGCTGCCGCCGAGCGCCAGCGCGTGGCCGAAGAGACCGTGATGAACGACCCCTATGTGCAGACGCTGATGCGTGAGCACGGCGCGAAGATCGTGCCGGGCAGCATCAAGCCCGCGTGAGATGAAACACCCCCTGAGTCGCCTTCGGCGCCTTCCCCCTCTCTCGCTTCGCGGGAGGGGGACGCTCCCAGCGCACGCGAGCGAAGCGCCGCCTACGCGGCTTGGCGGCCCTTGCGCGGGAGCACTGGTCTGGGCAGCGGCGGTTTCGATGGCCGCTAACGGCGCAAAGCACAATACCGTGAATTTCGGATACTGAATTTCCGTCCCTACGTGGGAATCGATCAACCAGAAAGAAAGCAAAGGAAACCATCCATGTTCAATAAAGGACAACTCGCCGGCCTGATGAAGCAAGCCCAGGCCATGCAGGACAACCTCAAGAAGGCCCAGGACGAACTGGCTTTCATCGAAGTGGAAGGCGAATCGGGCGCGGGCCTGGTCAAGGTGGTGATGACCTGCAAGCACGACGTCAAGCGCATCACCATCGACCCCAGCCTGCTGGCCGAAGACAAGGACATGCTGGAAGACCTGGTGGCGGCTGCGTTCAATGCGGCAGTGCGCAAGGCTGAAGAGACTTCGGCGGAGAAGATGGGCAAACTCACAGCAGGGATGCCAGGCCTCCCCGGCGGCATGAAATTCCCTTTCTGAGGGGGTTGGCTACCGAGCGGGCGATCTGCGTCGTTGGGCGGTGCTCGCAATCCTCACGTACTTCAAGTACGTTCCGGTTGCTGTGCTCCGGCCGCCTAGCAGCTCATCCCGCTCGCTACGCCCTTGAGGGCGGGGTGTGAAAGCCAGTAAAGCCGGGGTTGCTGCCTCTCGGGCTGCGCCTGTTGAAGATGGTTCGTTCACTGCTTCCACTTTTTTCTCAAATCCTCTCTCATGTCTTCCACCAACGCCCTTGAGGTCTTGATCCAGACGCTGCGCCGTTTGCCGGGGGTGGGGGTCAAGTCTGCGCAGCGCATGGCGTTTCACCTCATGCAGCATGACCGGGCGGGGGCGGCGGCGTTGGCGAATGCGCTGCATGATGCGGTGCAAAACGTGCACCACTGCGCGCGTTGCCACACGTTCACCGAAGACGATATCTGCAGCACCTGCCTGGACCCGGAGCGCGATGCATCGCGGCTGTGCGTGGTGGAGAGCCCGGCTGACCAGTCGGCGCTGGAGCGTACGGGGGCGTTCAAAGGGCTTTACTTTGTGCTGATGGGGCGGCTGAGCCCGCTCGATGGCATTGGTCCGAAAGAGATTGGTCTGCACAAGCTGATGGAGCGCGCCAGCGATGGCGTGGTGCAGGAGGTGATTCTGGCCACCAACTTCAATGCCGAGGGTGAGGCCACGGCGCATGTGTTGAGCGAGGCCCTCAAGAACCGGGGGCTGCATGTGACGCGGCTGGCGCGCGGGGTGCCCGTGGGCAGCGAGCTGGAGTATGTGGACCTGGGCACGATTGCGCACGCGCTGGTCGATCGCCGCTGAATTGGCAGGGCATTTGGCCTCGCTTGCGCAGGTAGAATACTCCCAAAATCATAGCGGCTTGCGCTGATACACAGGGGCTTTGGGTCCTAAAAGGCTTACAAATGAATACATCCCTGCAAGTGGCCCGATTCACCGTGGCCTATTGGTGCGTTTTGGTGGCCGCGTTGCTGCCCATTGTGTGCGCCTGGATCGCCAAGAGCGGCACCCTGGGCAAGCCGCCCGCTCAGGGCGGCTATGACAACAGCGACCCGCGCAGCTGGCTCGCCCGCCAGGGTGACTGGCGCGCCCGCGCCAATGCCGCGCAGGCCAACAGCTTTGAGTCGCTGCCCTTTTTCATTGGCGCCGTCATCATTGCGCACCAGCTTGGGGCGCGGCAGACCTGGCTGGACTTGCTGGCCATGCTGTTCGTCATGCTGCGCATGTTCTACATCATGATGTATGTCTCCAACGTGCCCACAGCCCGCAGCGCCGTTTGGGCCGGGGCGTTCATGGTGAATGTCGCGATCTTGTTCGTGGGCTATCGCTGAGTTGCGGTGGGCAGGTTTTTTGCATGCCATGGGCACTAGCTGCCCTCACTGGCTGAAAAAGCACGGCAGTACGTAAAAGTCCTCAGGGGTGTTCCCTGATGCTTCATTTGCTGGGTGTTTGCACAATTGTTGCGGTGCAGCAATTCATTCCCTTCACATCTTTACCTTCATGCCGCGTGCTTTGATTCGCCGCCGTACTCTCGGGATCATGTCTGCCGCCTGTGCAGCGGGCGTGTTCGCGCCCCTGCTGGCGGCCCGCTCGCGCGCGGCAGCACTCGGTGATCGCCTGACACTGGCGGTGGCGGGGCAGGGCGAGATGTACCACTTGCCCGTGCTGCTGGCAGAGCAGCTGGGTTTTTTCAAGGCCGAAGGGCTGGATGTGGTGCTGCGCGACTTTTCTGCCGGTGCTCTGGCCCTGCAGGCGTTGCAGGATGGCTCGGTAGATGTGGTCTCGGGCTCTTACGAGCACACCATCCGGCAGCAGCTGAATGGATACGCATTGCGCTCGGTGGTGCTGCACGGACGGGCGCCGCAGATTGCGCTGGGCATTCTGCCGCGCATGCTGCCCCAGTATGAATCGGTGCGTGACCTGGCGGGCAAGCGCATTGGCGTGTCTGCGCCGGGTTCCTCCACCCACTCGTTTGCCCGCTGGATTCTGGCCCGGGAAGGGCTGAACCCGCAGGGTGCGACGTATGTGTCAATGGCCTCTGCCACGGCGGCCATGGCCGCGCTGCGCGCAGGGCAGATCCATGCGCTGTGCCACTCCGACCCCATCATTGCGCAGGCCGAGCAGAAGCAGGGCTTGCGTGTGGTGGTGGACGCGCGAACGATCAAGGCTTCTCATGAACTGTTTGGCGGCACCATGCCGGCCAGCTGCCTGTATGCCGCGCAGCCTTTTGTACAAAAGCGCCCCGATCAGGTGCAGGCCCTGGTGAACGCCATGGTCCACGCCCTCAAATGGCTGCAGACCGCCGAGCCAGCCGATATCGTCAAAGCATTACCCGCCTCGTATTTGGCCACCGACCGGCCTTTGTATCTGGCAGCGTTCCACCGTATCCGCGAAACGTTTTCGCCCAACGGGATGATGCCGGACGATGCCCCCGCAGTGGCGTTGCGTGCCCTCACGCTGGCCTACCCGGAGCTTGCCGCCACCAAGGTGGACCTGGCTCGCACCTTCTCGAACGACTGGGTGCGCAAGGCGCGGCAAAAATTCAACGTTTGATGCCGCCGGGCGATTGGGCTGGGGCAAGATAGCGGTTTTTCCACTCGCAGAAAGAACCGCGCATGTCGCTCAGTATCAGCATCGGCCCGTTGGTGTCCTTGATCGCCGGCATTCTCATCCTGGTCATGCCACGGCTGCTCAGCACCATCGTGGCGCTGTACCTGATCATCATGGGAATTTTGGGCCTGATGGGCATGGCGTCCATGCGCCTCTGAGCACCTAGAGGTGTCGGTGTGGGGGTTGTTGCTCCGCACACACTCAATCAAGGCAAGGCTGGTGACTGGCCAGCCCGCCCGAACGACTGTGTCAGCGCCTCCGCACCTTTGATGGCGTACCGCCACGGCGCTTGGGGGTGGATGCAGAGACCACCTTGCCAGGGGCACTGCGTGCTTGTGCCCGTGGCGCAGGCGCTGATGCCTGGCGCACTGGCAGGTACATCACGACTTGCTGGCCCGCCTTGAAGGCTGCGTTCAGTTTCACATCGTTCCAGTCGGCCACGTTCGCTGCGCTGACCTTGTAGCGCCTGGCCAGTGTGGCCACGGTTTCGCCCTTGCCCGCCCGCACCGAGGCGCGGCGCGTGACGATCTCGGGTGCCAGGGCCACCTGTCCGTTGTCGGCCAGGTGTGAAGACACGTCCTGGCGGGTGGTGGCGCTGCGTGGAACGATCAGTGCCGAGCCCGCCTTGATCATCATGCGCGGTGGAATGTTGTTCACGCTGCGCAGATCGCTTTCGCTCATGTCCGTGCGCCGCGCAGCCTCGGCCACGGTCATGGTGGTGGGAACGGGCCACACCGTCCAGCTGGCGTATTGCCCCTCTTTGTGGGCTTCAAGGTTGCGCTGGAACACCTTGGCGTTGTCCCAGGGCAGCAGAATCTGCGGCGTGCCCGCTGCCAGGATCACCGGCTTGTGGAAGGAGGGGTTCAGTGCCCGGAAGTCTGATTCGCGAATCCCCGCGAGGCTGGCCGCCAGTGCAACGTCAATGTCGTGGGTGATGTCCACTGTCTGGAAGTAGGGGTGGTTCTCAATCACCGGCAACTCGGTTTTGAAGGCTTCCGGGTTGGCCACAATGTTTTTCACGGCCTGCAGCTTGGGCACGTACATGCGTGTTTCTGCCGGCATGTTCAGGTCGGTGTAGCTGGTGCCCAGACCCTGTTTCTGGTTGCGGGCAATGGCACGGCCCACGCTGCCTTCACCCCAGTTGTAGGCCGCCAGAGCCAGGTGCCAGTCGCCAAACATGCCGTAGAGCTTTTGCAGGTAGTCCAGCGCGGCGCGGGTGGAGGCCAGCACATCGCGCCGGTCATCGCGGAACGCGTTCTGCTTCAAATCGAAATAGCTGCCCGTGGCCGGCATGAACTGCCACATGCCTGCCGCCTTGGCGCTGGAGACCGCCTGGGGGTTGAAGGCACTTTCAATGTAGGGCAGCAGGGCCAGTTCGGTGGGCATGCCGCGCCGCTCCAGCTCTTCAACGATATGGAACAGGTATTTGCTGGAGCGCTCCGTCATGCGCTGCATGTAGTCGGGGCGGCTGGCGTACCACTGCTCGCGGTCTTGCACCAGTTCATGCTGCAGGTCGGGCATGGCAAAGCCACGCCGGATGCGGTCCCAGAGGTCTGCCGGGGTGGAGAGCGATGCCACCCCCTGGCTGCTGGCATTGGCCGCCGTGATGGGCCGCAGGGGCCCCTTGGGGATGATGGGGGTGTGCGCGGGGCGACTGCTGGCGGGTGTGTCGTCAGGGGCGTTGCTGGCCACTCCAGGGGCTCCGCCGGTGGTGGCACAGCCCGTCAACCAGAGCATGCCTACCAGGCTGACAATGTGCAGAAATTTCATCGAAACTCGTTCTTCCAATTGCGCAAGGCCGCCAGTACGGCAATTGCGTCGTTGACATCGGTCTGCGGTGCATAAGCCTGGGCGGCTTGTGCGACTGCCGGTTGCTGAACCCGCAAAAACGGATTGATGGCGCGCTCCTGCGCCATGCGGGATGGCAGCGTGGGGCGCCCACTGGCGCGCTGTGCCGCGCACCAGACGTTGTAGTTGAGCAATGCCTCGTTGGTGGGTTCCACCGCCAAGGCAAATTTCAGGTTAGAGAGTGTGTATTCATGCGCACAACACACCTGGGTGTGGTCGGGCAATGCGCTGAGTTTCTGCAGCGATGCATGCATCTGCGCAGGCGTGCCCTCAAACAGGCGGCCACACCCGCCGGAGAACAGTGTATCGCCGCAGAACAGCAGGGGGCCTTCGGGCGAATTTGCGCAGTAATAGGCAATGTGCCCAGCAGTGTGCCCCGGCACGTCCAGCACCTGCAGGGTGAGACCCAGCACTTGCACCTGCTGGCCTTCGGTGAGCCCGATGGGTTGGGGCGTGATTTTCTCGGCTGCAGGGCCGTAGACGGCCGCCCCCGTTTGTTGCTGCAAAACCCCTACGCCACCGACATGATCCGCATGGTGGTGGGTGACTAGAATTGCCTGCAGCGTCAACCCTAGCGACTGCAATGCGTGCTGCACCGGGGTTGCATCCCCAGGGTCCACCACCACGGCATGCGTTCCGTCATGCAGCATCCAGATGTAGTTGTCGGTGAAGGCGGGTAGCGGCAGCAGTTTCATGAGCTCTGAAATTATAGATTTGCACCAGTGGTTCGACTCTGCCCCAGGCCGCTACCTGCTTGCCTGGGAGCAGGCTTGCATGGACGACGCCGTATCCGACATCTTCGGCTACCACGCTCTGCAACTGGGCATGCCGCGCATTGAAGGTCTGCGCACCAACCGTATGCCGCACCAGTGGCTGGCGCTGGGTGCGGATGCCATGCTCTCGCGCACGGAAGAATCTTCAGATGCTGGCACGTCCCATGCACCGCGTGCGGCGGCCCTGTGGGCTGAGCCCGAGGCTCTGCCGTTTCCCAATGCCAGTCTGGATTTGGTGGTGTTGCCCCACACCCTGGAATTGAGCGTGGACCCGCACATGGCGCTACGTGAAGTGGAGCGTGTGCTGGTGCCCGAGGGCCGGGTGGTGATTGCCGGGCTCAACCCGCTGAGCCTGTGGGGCCTGCGGCAGATGCGTGTACGGCTGTGCCAGCGCTGGACACAGGAACCCCTGTATTTGCCCGATGTGGGGGAGTTCATCGGTGTTCGGCGCATGCGCGACTGGCTGCGTTTGTTGAGCTTCGAGGTCGAGACCGTCCGCTTTGGCTGTTATCGTCCAGCAGTGCGCAGTGCCGAATGGCTGGAGCGCTTTTCGTGGGTTGATCCCCTGGGCGAGAAGTGGTGGCCCATTCTTGGGGCTGGTTACTTTTTGGTGGCCGTCAAGCGTGTGCATGGCATGCGTCTGCTGGAGCCCGCATGGCGCTCGGGCCGCAAGCGGGTGGCTGCCACGGTGCCAGTGGCGCGCAAGTCTGGGCCACATGGCCCCATGCCGCCGCGATGATCACCCCGGGCGGCGCTGCGCGTCGCGCTCAAGCATTGGCTCGCGACTCTTTTTAATCAATTGGCAGGAATCCGGTTTGAATCAGGTTGAGATCTACACAGATGGTGCGTGCAAAGGCAATCCCGGCCCCGGCGGCTGGGGCGTGCTGTTGCGTTCTGGCGCGCTGGAAAAAGAATTGTTTGGCGGCGAACTGGGCACCACGAACAACCGCATGGAACTGATGGCCGTGATCGAGGCTTTGTCGGCCCTCAAGCGCCCTTGTGCCGTGACGCTATTTCTGGACAGTGAATATGTCCGCAAGGGCATTACCGAGTGGATTCACGGCTGGAAGGCCAAGGGCTGGCGTACCGCGTCCAACCAGCCTGTGAAAAACGTGGAGCTGTGGAAGCGGCTGGACACTCTGGTGAACACGGGCGGGCACCGCATTGAATGGCGATGGGTGAAGGGCCACTCGGGTCACCCTGGCAACGAGCGCGCTGACGCGCTGGCCAACCTGGGCGTTGACAAGGCGATGGGGCGCTGAGAGGCCTCTGGCCTGCCTGGCATCTCGCCACGGTGCCAAGCCCGCCTGAAAGGCTGTGGGCATGGTTGCTTGGCTGCGGCTTTCATTGGCAGCTGATGGCGATGAGGCTGCCTTTGTGCAGACTCCCCTCACCCTCTTTCTGACGACCGCTCACTCCCGCCTTCCGTCCCCATGGTGATGTCCAGGCGACGGCGCAGTGTTTTCGTACAGCGTTCGTGTAAAGCTTGCGTAAATCTCAGGGAATGGCTTGCGGGGTTAAGCGCTGTGGCCTGCGCAGGCCACAGCGCGCTGATACGGCGGATTCAAGTACGAAGCGCAACAAAGATGAACCCGGTGACGGGTGGCTGAGGATGCCAAGGCATCATGGCCGCTCAAACCGCCAAGTCCAAGTTGCCCGATGTACAAGCACCTCAGCCGAGAAGAACGATACCAAATCCACAGTCTCTTGAAAGCCAATCACACCATCAGCGAGATTGCCCGCCTGCTGGGTCGAAGCCGCAGCACCATCAGCCGCGAATTGAACCGCGGTCGTGGTCAGCGCGGGTACCGCGCTGAGCAGGCGTGCCGCAAGGCAGCCCAACGAGCGCAGCGCAGCCGCAACGCCCGACGCGTGAGTGCTCAGGTCTGGGGCGATGTAGTGTTCTACCTTGGACTGCAATGGAGTCCTGAGCAGATTGCCCAGAAGGTTGCAGTCAGCCACGAGAGCGTGTACCTGCGTGTCTATGCGGACAAGGCCGCTGGTGGCAAGCTGCACCAGAACCTGCGCAGTCAAAAACCTCGGCGCAAACGCTATCTACACGGCCGCGACAGACGCGGGCAAATCCCCAACAGACGCCCGATCAGCGAGCGGCCAGGCCATATTGAAGAGCGCAAGCAGGTAGGCCACTGGGAGGGCGACACCGTCATTGGCGCAGCACACAAGCAGGCCATCGTGACTTTGGTAGAGCGCAAGAGCGGCTATGCCGTTTTGGCCAAGGTCAGCAACAAGACCGCTGATCTGGTGGGCCAAGCCATTGAGGACAAACTGGGGCCCTTGGCTGCGCGGGTGAAGACGTTGACGGTGGACAACGGAAAGGAGTTTGCCAACCACCAGGCCATCGATCAGGCCTTGGGCATCCAGACCTACTTTGCCGATCCGTATTGCAGCTGGCAGCGCGGAAGCAACGAGAACTTCAATGGGCTGCTGCGCCAGTACATCCCAAAGAAGCGGCGCATGGAAACCGTGACGGATGAAGAGCTGGCTATGATCCAAAACAGATTGAATCACAGACCTCGAAAGCGGCTCGGATTCAAGACACCCCACGAGGTGTTTCACGCCTCGTTAAACCGTGTTGCACCTCGTACTTGAATCCGCCTACATTGTTCGGCTGCATTTCGCTCATCCCAGGTCTGTGATTTCATGGCGCTCAAGAACAAATACGTCGTTTTTGCTGTTCTCGGTTTGGCTGTTGCTTCCGGCGCCGCCTGGTGGTTTCAATCGCCTGCACGGTCTGCTCGCGCCGGTGCTCCCGCACCGCAGGGTAATGCAGCGGCCAAGCCCGGTGCGCAAGGCCCTGCAAAACCCGTGATGGTGGAAGCGACCAAGGTGCGCCAGATGACCATGCGCGACGATGCAGAGGCTGTGGGCAGCTTGCGTTCGCGGCGCAGCGTGGTGCTGCGGCCTGAAATCAGCGGGCGCATCACGCAGCTCAATTTCAGCGATGGGCAGCGTGTGCGCAAGGGGCAGCTGCTGGTGCAGCTCGACGACCAGCTGCCCCGCTCCCAGGTGCAGCAAAGCCGTGCCGAGTTGTCGATCGCCCGCGCCAACCACAAGCGCAACCAGGTGCTGGTGGCCCAGGGATTCATCAGCCAGCGCTCGGTGGACGAAAGTGCTGCCAATCTTGAAGTGGCTGAGGCCAAGCTCGCCCTGGCCGAAGCCACAGCCCAGCGCCTGCGCATCGTGGCGCCGTTTGATGGTATTGCAGGCATTCGTGGTGTGAACGTGGGCGACTACCTCAAGGACGGGGCTGACATCGTCAACGTGGAAGACCTGGACGTGGTGTATGTGGACTTCCGCCTGCCCGAGCGGTTGCAGAACAAGGTGAAAACCGGCCAGACGGCCCGCGTGGCCTTCGACGCGCTGCCGGGCGTGCAGTATTCGGCCGTGGTGCTGGCCATCAACCCGCAGATCGACGCCGACGGCCGCTCGCTGGCCGTGCGCGGCTGCATCGACAACCGCCGCCTGCAGTTGCGCCCCGGCATGTTTGCACGCGTCACGGCGGTGTTTGGTGAACGCTCAGACGCCACTGTGGTGCCTGAGGAGGCCATCGTTCCCGATGGTGCAGCGCCTTATGTGTTGCGGGTGGTGGCAGGCCCGGAAGAGGGCAGCCAGGTGGCCAAGCGCACCCCCGTGCGGCTGGGCGCACGCACCCCAGGGTTTGTGGAGGTGGTGGAAGGGCTTGCACCGGGTGATGTGGTGGTCACGGCGGGGCAGCAGCGCCTGCAACGCGATGGCATGGCGGTGCGCGTGGTGGAGCTGGGCCAGCCTTCTGCTGGGCGCTCTGCCGCAGGCGCGGAACCTCCTGCCACGGCATCTTCCGCTGCGTCCCAGCCAGTATCTGGTGCGGCCACGGCAGCCGCCCCAGCCGCTTTGCTACCTTTGCCGGGCGCCAATCCGTGCCAGAGTCCGCTGAGCGCCACCACGCAGCCGACGCCGGTGCGCGGCGGCCAGTCTTCCTGAGTTCTGCATTTCTGACATTGCCCGACGCTCGCCATGCAACTTGCTGAAATCTCCATCCGCCGGCCGGTGTTCGCCACCGTCCTGTCCCTGCTGGTCTTGCTGGTAGGGGCCGTGAGTTTTACCCGCCTGACGGTGCGTGAGTACCCCAAGATCGACGAGCCCGTGGTCACGGTGAGCGTGCGCTACGCCGGGGCCTCGGCGGAGGTGATCGAGTCGCAGGTGACCAAGCCCCTCGAAGATTCGATTGCCGGGATCGACGCAGTGGACGTCATCACCTCCATCAGCCGTGCCGAGCAAAGCCAGATCAGCGTGCGATTCCGGCTGGAGAAAGATGCCGACAACGCCGCCGCCGAGGTGCGCGACCGCACGGCGCGGGTGCGCAACCGCCTGCCCGATGCGGTGGACGAGCCGGTGATTGCCAAGGTGGAGGCCGATGCCTCGCCCGTGATGTGGCTGGCTTTTAGTAGCGACACGCGGAGCCCGCTGGAAATCAACGACCTGCTCAACCGCATCGTCAAGCCCCGGTTGCAGACGGTGACCGGCGTTGCCGATGTGCCCATTTACGGCGAGCGCCGCTACGCCATGCGCATCTGGCTGGACCCTGAGCGCATGGCCGGCTACCGTCTCACCACGCAGGACGTGGAAGACGCCATTCGCCGCAACAACCTGGAACTGCCCGCGGGCCGCATCGAATCGCAGCAGCGCGAGTTCAGCGTGACTTCGCAGACCGAACTGGCCCGCCCGGCGCAGTTCTCCGACATCGTGATCCGCACCGTGAACGGCTTTCCCGTGCGCATGCGCGATGTCGCACGCGTGGAAGAAAGCGCCGCCAGCGACCGCAGCCGCGTGCGCCTCAATGGCCGCGATGCCATTTCGATGGGCGTGATCCGCCAGGCCACGGCCAACCCGCTGGAGCTGTCTGCCGGTGTGCGCGCGATGCTGCCCACCCTGAAGGCTGACTTGCCTGCCGACATCACCATCGACATCGCCAACGACAACTCGGTGTTCATCGACCGCTCGGTCAAGAGCGTGTACCAGACCATTGCCGAGGCGGTGGTGCTGGTGGCGCTGGTGATTTTTGTGTTCCTGCGCACCCTGCGCGCGTCCATCATTCCCATCATCACCATTCCGGTGAGTCTGGTGGGCACTTTTGCGCTGATGGCCTTGGCCGGCTTTTCCATCAACACGCTTACCTTGCTGGCGCTGGTGCTGGCGATTGGGCTGGTGGTGGACGATGCCATCGTGATGCTGGAGAACATCTACCGGCACATCGAAGAGGGGCTCGATCCATTCTCTGCCGCCATCAAGGGTGCCAAGGAAATCGGCTTCGCCATCGTTGCCATGACACTCACGCTGGTGGCCGTGTATGCGCCGCTGGCCTTCACGCCCGGCCGCACCGGGCGGCTGTTTGTGGAATTTGCGCTGGCTCTGGCAGGTGCGGTGGTGGTGTCGGGCTTTGTGGCGCTGACGCTGTCGCCCATGATGTGCTCGCTGCTGCTCAAGCACAACCCCAAGCCCAACTGGTTCGACCGATCCATGGAGCGCTGGCTCACCGCCATGTCGGACGCTTATGGCCGGCTGCTGCGCTGGGTGGTCACGGCCCGTTGGGGCGGTGGTGGCGGACTGCGTGGCGCGCTGTTCCAGGGCCGCTGGCTGGTGGTGGGTGTGATGCTGGCCAGCGCAGTGGGGCTGGCGCTGGTGTACCCCAAGATGAAGCAAGAGCTGTCGCCGCTGGAAGACCGGGGCACGATTCTCGTCAACGTCACCGCGCCCGATGGCGCCACGCTGGACTACACCAACCGCTATGCGCTGGAGCTGGAGAAGATCGGGCGCGACTACCCCGAGTTTGACCGCATCTTCGCCAACATCGGCAACCCCACGGTGGCGCAGGGCAGTGTGATTTACCGCACGGTGGACTGGGAGCAGCGCGAGCGCAGCATCCTGGATATGGCCCGCGAGCTGCAGCCCAAAGTGGGCGCGCTGCCGGGGGTGAATGCCTTTTTGATCACGCCGCCGTCCTTGGGCCAGGGCTTTCGGTCGCGGCCACTGACGTATGTGATCCAGACCTCGGACAGCTACGAAAACCTCAACGCCGTGACCCGGCAGATGTTGGCCGAGATGGCCAAGAACCCCGGCATCGTCGCACCTGATGCAGACCTGCGCCTGAACAAGCCCGAGCTGCGCATCAGCGTGAACCGCGAGCGCGCAGCCGACCTGGGTGTGGGCGTGGACGTGGTGGCCCGGGCGATTGAGACCATGCTGGGCGGGCGCACCGTGACGCGCTACAAGCGCGATGCCGAGCAGTACGACGTGATCGTGCAAACCGAGGCCCGGGGCCGCACCACGCCCGAGAACATCGACAGCATCTACGTGCGGGGCCGCAATGACGCGATGATTCCGCTCTCCAGCCTGGTGAACGTGAAGGAAAGCGTGAGCCCGCGCGAGCTGAACCACTTCGGCCAGCGCCGCTCGGTCACCATCACTGCCAACCTGTCGCCCGACTATTCGCTGGGCGAGGCGCTGAAATTCATGGATGACACTGCCGCCAAGGTGCTCAAGCCCGGCTACACCACCGACTTGAATGGCACCTCGCGCGAGTTCAAGAGCTCGCAAGGGGCCTTGGGCGTGGTCTTCGTGCTGGCACTGGTGTTCATCTTCCTGGTGCTGGCCGCGCAGTTCGAGAGCTTCATCGACCCTCTGGTCATCATGGTGTCGGTGCCGCTGTCCATGATTGGCGCGCTGCTGGCGCTGCAGTGGAGCGGGGGCTCGCTCAACGTGTATTCGCAGATCGGGCTCATCACGCTGGTGGGGCTCATCACCAAGCACGGCATCTTGATCGTGGAGTTCACCAACCAGCTGCGCGAAGAGGGCATGGAGATGGTGGATGCGCTGGTCAAGGCCTCTGCCCAGCGCCTGCGCCCCATCCTGATGACCACGGGCGCCATGGTGCTGGGCGCAGTGCCCCTGGCCCTGGCCTCCGGCGCCGGGGCCGAGACCCGTTCGCAGATTGGCTGGGTGATTGTGGGCGGCATGTCGCTGGGCACCTTGCTCACCATTTTTGTGGTGCCCACCATGTACACGCTGTTTGCCCGCAAAGCCGTACCGGGTGCCAAGACCGCGGTGGCGGTGGATTCGGCAACCCCGCATGCCGACGGGTCCGCCCCGGCGCACGGTTGACCGCCGCGCTGCCTCCAGAATGAGAAAGGCCCTTTGCGCAAGGCAACGGGCCTTTTTGATGAAATTGGCCTCTGGCGCTTTATGGGTAAGCGCCAGTAGCTATTAAATTAATAGCGTTTGGGCTTACTGCGCAGCCCAGCCACCGTCCATGTTCCATGCCACGCCGCGCACGTTGTTGGCGGCGGCTGAGCAGAAAAACACCGCCAGCTCGCCCAGCTCGTCGGGGGTGGTGAACTGCATGGAGGGTTCCTTCTCGCCCAGCAGCAGCTTCGTGGCTTCTTCGTTGGTCAGGCCATGGGCGGCAGCCTTGGCGTCCACCTGCTTTTGTACCAGCGGGGTCAGCACCCAGCCGGGGCAGATGGCGTTGGCGGTGATGCCGGTGGTGGCGGTCTCCAGCGCCGTCACCTTGGTCAACCCCACGATGCCGTGCTTGGCAGCCACATAGGCCGACTTTTGCGCAGACCCTACCAAGCCATGCACCGAAGCCACGTTGATGATGCGGCCCCAGTTGGCGCGGCGCATGGCGGGCAGGGCCAGGCGCGAGGTGTGGAAGGCACTGGTCAGGTTGATGGCGATGATGGCGTCCCACCGCTCGACGGGAAAATCTTCCACATTGGCCACATGCTGGATGCCTGCGTTGTTCACCAGAATATCCACCTGGCCAAACTGTGCCTCGCTGTAGCGCATCAGGTCTTCAATGTCTGCGGTGCGACTCATGTCGGCACCGTGGTACGCCACTTGTGCCCCGCTGGCCTGGCCGGCGGCCAGCACTTCAGCGCGGGGGGTGTCCACATCGCCAAAGCCATTGAGCACAATGTTGGCCCCCTGGCGCGCCAGCGCTTTTGCAATGCCCAAACCAATGCCGCTGGTCGAGCCGGTGACGAGGGCCGTTTTGCCTTTCAGCATGAGAGTCTCTCCGTAATGAGCATGACTTGCGCAGCGTGGGGGCCAGACACCCCTTGGCAGGGCAAAAGCTTTGGTTGCATCCTGATTTGCGCAAGTCCGAATGAATTACGATGCAACGCGGCCATTATCAAGCGCTGCTCCCGGATTTCGCACCCATGATTGAACCTACGCTGAACTACGTACCGTGCCCAGGCCCTGCAGCCGCCTCGGCACCAGCAACCCATGCCGCTGCTGCGCAGCACCGCATGGCTTATTGGGAATGGAATGCCACGGGCAACCCTGCCCACCCCCATGTGGTGGTGTGTGTGCACGGCCTTTCGCGACAGGGGCGGGACTTTGACACCTTGGCGCGCAGCCTGAGTGCCCACGCACGCGTGATATGCCCTGATGTGGTGGGGCGTGGCCAAAGCGACTGGCTGGCCGACTCCCTGGGTTACCAATTGCCCGTCTACGCTGCCGACATGCTGGCCCTGCTGGCGCAAGTGCACCAGCAAGCGCCCATCACCACCCTGGACTGGGTGGGCACCAGCATGGGCGGGCTCATCGGCATGGCGGTGGCGGGGCAGCCTGGCCTGCCGCTGCCCGCACCTGTGCGTCGGCTGGTGTTGAACGATGTGGGCCCCGTCATCCAGTGGGAGGCGCTGCAGCGTATTGGCCAGTACCTGGGCTACCCGGCGCGATTTGATTCGCTGCAGCAGGCGGCCGATGCGATGTGGGCCATCTCCACCAGCTTTGGTCCGCACACGCAGCAGCAGTGGCTGGAGCTTTCCAGGCCCATGCTGCGCAGCTTGCCCGATGGCGGCTTGACGCTGCACTACGACCCAGCGATTGCCGTGCCGTTCCGGGCCTTGACCCAGGAAGCCGCAGCCGCCGGCGAATCTGTGCTGTGGCAGCTGTACGACCAGATCCAGGCCCAAACGCTGTTGCTGCGCGGGGCGCAGTCCGACCTGCTGTCGCGCGAAACGGCCCAGGCCATGCAGGTCCGTGGGCCCAAGGCGCGTTGCGTGGAGTTTGAAGGTGTGGGACACGCCCCCACCTTGATCGCTGCCGACCAGGTGGCCGTCGTCCAGAATTTCCTATTGGCTGCCCCTGTCGCAGAAAGTGCATTGGCAGGATGAAGACAAACCCCGCTACCCAAGTCCCCGCCCTCACGCAGACCGAGCCGCTGCCGCAACTGATTGCGGCCACCGCCAACGCCTTGCCCGAGCAGGTTGACGCCTTGGCCCGCGCCCGCGCGTTTGCCGAGCCGTTGCTGGCCTGCGAGACGCTGGATTCGGGCGAGAACACCCTGGTCCATGCCGATGCCGTGGCCGCCATCCTCAAAGGCATTGGCGGGTCTGAAGCCATGCAGGCCGCCAGTTATCTGGTCTACGCCTGCGTGCATTTGAACAAGCCTGAAGAGGTGATTGCGAAGGCTTTTGGTGACAGCTTTGCGGCCCTGGCCGTCGAGACCACCAAGCTCATGCGCGTGCAGCGCCAGGCCCTGGCAGCCGAGCAGGTGGACGACCCTGCCGTGCAGACCGAGAACGTGCGCAAGATGCTGCTGGCCTTCTCGCGCGACCTGCGGGTGGTCATGCTGCGCCTGGCGTCGCGCCTGCAAACGCTGCGTTTTCATGCGGCCAGCAAGCGGCCTGTGTCGCCCAGCCTGGCCCGCGAGTCACTGCAGGTGTTTGCGCCGCTGGCCAACCGCCTGGGCATCTGGCAGATGAAGTGGGAGCTGGAGGACTTGTCCTTCCGCTTTCTGGAGCCGGACACCTACAAGGAAGTGGCCCGCCTGCTCGATGAAAAGCGCGGCGAGCGCGAGATGTACATGCAGCAGCTGCGCCTGCGGCTGGAGTCTGAACTGCGCAGCCGCAGCATCAGCGCCACCGTGCAGGGCCGGCCCAAGCACATCTACAGCATCGTCAAGAAGATGCGGGGTAAGTCGCTGAACTTTGACCAGGTGCTGGACCTGCGCGCCCTGCGCGTGGTGGTACCCACCGTGAAGGACTGCTACGCCGCCCTGAGCTGGGTGCATGAGCAGTTCACCCCCATCGTGGAAGAGTTTGACGACTACATCGCCAAGCCCAAGCCCAACGGTTACCAGTCGCTGCACACCATCGTGCGCGACGAGCAGGGCCGCCCGGTGGAAATCCAGATCCGTACCCAGGCCATGCACGAACATGCCGAGCATGGCGTGGCCGCGCACTGGGCTTACAAAGAGGCGGGCAGCAAGGGCTACGCGGGCGTGTCTGCCGCAGGAGAGTACGACGCCAAGATCGCCGTGCTGCGCCAGCTGCTGGCGTGGGAGCGTGACCTGGCAGGCGCCGTGCCCAACCGGGGCCTGTTTGAAGACCGCATCTACGTGCTGACGCCCGACGCAGCGGTGATTGAACTCTCGCAAGGCTCCACCCCGGTGGACTTTGCCTACGCCGTGCACACCAGCGTGGGCCACCGCTGCCGGGGCGCGCGCGTGGATGGCGCCATGGTGCCGCTCAACACCCCGCTGCAAAACGGCCAGACGGTGGAGATCACCACCGTCAAAGAAGGTCGCCCCTCGCGCGACTGGCTCAATCCCGATCTGGGCTACCTCACCAGCAACCGGGCCAAGGCCAAGGTACGCGCCTGGTTCAACGCCCAGGCCACGCATGAAACCGTGGCCCGTGGCCGCGAGGCCGTGGAAAAGCTGCTGCAGCGCGAGGGCAAGACGGCGATGAAGCTCGATGACCTGGCGACCCAGCTGGGCTTCAAGTCGGCTGATGCGCTGTTTGAAGTGGTGGGCAAGGACGAGTTTTCGCTGCGCAACATCGAAAACCTGTTGCGCCCGCCCGAGCCTGTGCTACAGCCGGACGACTACCTTCTGCTCAAGAAAACCCGCACCAATGAATCCGCGCCCAAAGGTGGGGTGCTGGTGGTGGGTATCGATTCGCTGATGACCCAGCTGGCCAAATGCTGCAAGCCCGCGCCACCTGACGTCATTCGGGGTTTTGTCACCCGGGGCAAAGGCGTAAGCGTGCACCGCGCCGACTGCAGCAACTTCCGCGAAATGGCGGCCCGCAGTGCCGAGCGTGTGATCGATGTCGAGTGGGGTACCCCCAAAGCCGCTGCCGCTGCGGTGTACCCGGTGGATGTGGCAGTGGAAGCCGCAGACCGCCAGGGGCTGTTGCGCGACATCTCCGAAGTGTTTGCCCGCGAGAAGACCAACGTGATCGGGGTGCAGACCCAGTCGGTCAAGGGCACGGCGTGGATGACATTCACCGTGGAGGTGGCGGATTCAGGCCGCCTCAACAAGGTGCTGGGCATTGTGGCCAGCGTGGCCGGCGTGCGTTCAGCGCGCAGGCGCTGAGCTTCGGGCGATCTTGAACTTGGATTTATTGATTCGGCGTAAAAACTGATGCTATAATCGCTTTCTCGAATACAAACAGGCGCGTAGCTCAGCTGGTTAGAGCACCACCTTGACATGGTGGGGGTCGTTGGTTCGAGTCCAATCGCGCCTACCAACTAACCATTGGTAAAAAGCCTTCCAAAGCAAATCGCTTGGAAGGCTTTTTTTATTTTCCGGTTCGCTTTGTGGCATGCCGGAGAATTTGCATTCAGGCGATTCATCAGGGTATTCCTCGGAGAGGGCCTTGCCTGCGGCTCTCTAGAATGTGTTGCACTGCAATACACACATGGGTGTTCTGCCCGAGGAGTTCCGTTTTGCCCGAATCCACCAGCGCCGCTCACAAGACTACGCAGCGCGTGATCAAAAAATACCCCAACCGTCGCCTGTACGACACCGACACTTCCACCTACATCACCCTGTCCGAAGTGCGGCAGCTGGTGATCGACAACCAGAACGTGGTGGTGCGCGATGCCAAGACGGGTGAAGACCTCACCCGCAGCATCCTGCTGCAAATCATTCTGGAAGAGGAAGCGGGCGGGGCGCCGATGTTCAGCGAGGCAGTCCTTGCCAACATCATCCGTTTCTACGGCCATGCCATGCAGGGCTTCATGGGGGCGTACCTCGAAAAGAACGTGCAGGCGTTCACGGATGTGCAAAAGAAGCTGGCAGAGCAATCCCAGAGCGTGACGCCCGAAATGTGGGCGCAGTTCATGAACCTGCAGTCGCCCATGCTCAAGGGCATGATGGGCAACTATGTCGAGCAGTCCCAGTCCATGCTCACGCAAATGCAGGAGCAGATGCAAAAGCAGACCGAGCAGATGCTGGGCGCATTCGGGCTCAAGCGCTGATCGCACGATTTTTTGCACCTGCATCCAGTGCTTTCTGGCCCGATGTGGGGTGGCAATAGGCGTCTGCCTCGCGGAACTGGGACAATAGGGGGATGAGCGAAGCACTCTCCCCCACAAAAACACCCAAAGTCGGATTCGTCAGCCTGGGCTGCCCCAAGGCGCTGACGGACTCCGAACTCATCCTCACGCAACTCAGCGCCGAGGGCTACGAAACCTCCAAGACCTTCGAGGGCGCGGACCTCGTCATCGTCAACACCTGCGGGTTCATTGACGACGCTGTGAAGGAAAGCCTGGACACGATTGGCGAGGCCCTGGCCGAAAACGGCAAGGTCATCGTCACGGGCTGCCTGGGTGCACGCGCTGGCGAAAGCGGCGGCAATCTGGTCAAAGACGTGCACCCCAGCGTGCTCGCCGTCACCGGCCCACACGCCACGCAAGAGGTGATGGAGGCGGTACACGCCCACCTGCCCAAGCCGCACGACCCGTTCCTCGATCTGGTGCCCGGCGCTTTTGGCGAGGCGGGCATCAAGCTCACGCCGCGCCACTATGCGTACCTGAAGATCAGCGAAGGCTGTAACCACCGCTGCACCTTCTGCATCATCCCTTCCATGCGCGGCGACCTCGTTTCGCGCCCTGTGGGTGATGTGCTCAAGGAAGCCAAGGCCCTGTTTGAAGGCGGCGTGAAGGAGCTGCTGGTCATCAGCCAGGACACCTCGGCCTATGGCGTGGACGTGAAGTACCGCACCGGCTTCTGGGATGGCAAGCCCGTCAAGACCCGCATGCTGGAACTGGTGCAGACCCTGGGCGAGATTGCCGAGCCCTACGGCGCCTGGGTGCGTCTGCATTACGTGTATCCGTACCCCAGCGTGGATGAAGTGATTCCGCTCATGGCCACAGGCCGCGTGCTGCCTTACCTGGATGTACCGTTCCAGCACAGCCACCCCGATGTGCTCAAGCGCATGAAGCGCCCTGCCAGCGGCGAGCGCAATCTGGAGCGCATCCAGCGCTGGCGCGAGGCCTGCCCCGAGATCGTGATCCGCAGCACTTTCATTGCAGGCTTCCCTGGCGAAACGGAAGAAGAGTTCCAGCACCTGCTGGACTTTGTGCGCGAAGCGCAGATCGACCGTGCGGGCTGCTTTGCCTACAGCGACGTGACGGGCGCTGTGGCCAACGAGCTACCCGGCATGCTGCCCCTGGAAGTGCGCGAGGAGCGCCGTGCGCGCTTCATGGCCGTGGCCGAAGAAGTGTCGATTGCCAAGCTGCAACGCCGCGTGGGCGCCACCATGCAGGTGCTGGTGGACCATGCCCCGGCCATGGGGCGCAAGGGTGGCGTGGGCCGCACTTACGCCGATGCGCCCGAGATCGACGGTACCGTGCAGTTGCTGCCGCCCGAGAAGATCAGCAAACAGCTCAAGGTGGGCGAATTCACCAAGGCCCGCATCGTGGCGGTGCAGGGGCACGACCTGGTGGCCTTGCCGATTTGATGACTGCTTTGGCTGGGGGCGATGGCCTCCAGTCAAAGCAAGCAGGACATAAAAAAGGAGCCTCGAAGGCTCCTTTTTTATGGTCTGCGCCACCTCGCAAGTGAGGTGGCTGGCACAGCGGCCAGCGAGACCTTAGACGCGCTTGCGGTATTCGCCAGTGCGGGTGTCGATTTCGATCTTGTCGCCTTGCGACACGAACAGGGGCACGGCCACTTCGAAGCCGGTAGCGATCTTGGCGGGCTTCAGAACCTTGCCAGAGGTATCGCCCTTGACGGCGGGTTCTGTCCAGGTGATTTCGCGTTCGACGCTGGTGGGCAGTTCCACCGAGATGGCCTTGCCGTCGTAGAACACGACTTCCAGGGCCATGCCGTCTTCCAGGTAGTTCAGTGCGTCGCCCATGTTTTCGGCTTCGACTTCGTACTGGTTGTAGTCAGCGTCCATGCAAACGTACATGGGGTCGGCAAAGTAAGAGTAGGTGCACTCTTTCTTGTCCAGGATCACGTTGTCGATCTTGTCGTCGGCCTTGAACACGTTTTCGGTGCCGAAGTTGCCGATCAGGCTCTTGAGCTTCATGCGCACGGTGGCTGCACCGCGGCCGCCACGGGCGTATTCGGTCTTCAGGACGACCATGGGGTCCTTGCCGTGCATGATGACGTTGCCGGCGCGGATTTCTTGAGCGATTTTCATAGCTGATTGCTTGGGTTGGGGCCGCTCAATGCGGACGGGCTGCTGATGAAGGCGGGGCCCGCCGGTGCATGTTCCGCGGCGGAAGTGCGCTGTTGCGGGGCACGGGAGTGCCGCGTAGGAATTGCGCAAAGCCTTGGATTTTACCGTTTTTCCATTACGAAGCCTAAAAGCTGTGCAACAAGGTTGTCCTGCATCAGCAGTCGGGCCCTGGCTGCCTGCACACAGGCCGTCCATTCGCGCAGCGTGCCGTCATCGGGCCACTGCAGGGGCAAGTCATCCAGGCCGTTCCAGGTGTGGTGAAACTGGCGCAGCGATGCGGGGGCTTGCAGCCAGTCCAGAAACGCCTGCAGCTTGGCATGGTGCGCATCGTCGTCCTGCGGGTAGATGTGCCAGATCAGCGCCTTGCCGGCCCACAGGCCGCGCACCAGGGAGTCTTCTCCGCGCACGGCATTGAGGTCGCAAGCCCAGAGCATTTCATCAAAAACCGCCTGGGGGCACGGCGTGCGGTATGAAATATATAGCTGCCCGCGCTTATCTGTCGTGCCCTGGAGCACATTTTTGCTTGAAATTCCCAGCGCCTGCCGCACCGCGTGCGCGGGGCGACCAGGGGCTACCAGCAGGTGGGTGGGCGTGCTGGCGGCCTCGCAAAGCTGCAGCCATTGGGGCAGGGCGGCGGGCTCGTAGCAGAACAGCGACATCCATCGCACGGCCGCACCGGCGGCGCCGGCTGGCACTGGCAGGCTGGGGTGCGCGTGGGCGTTGCGCCATGCGGCCACGTCGAAGGCTTCTTGCCGCTGCATCAAGTCGGGTTCACGCAGCAGGCCGCCGGCGGCGGCGGTAAAGCCTGGGTAAAAGAACCACCGCGTCCAGCCCTGGGCGGGCCCGCTGGATAGGAGCGAGGGCAGGCGGTGGTTGCGTTCCACATAGCGCTCTGCCGACAGGTACTCCAGGTTGATCCATACAGGTTTTTGGCCTCTGACGCTTGCCTGGTAAGCGGCACTAGCTATGAATTCAGGAGTAATTTCGCAGCCGAAGGCCTCCACCATCACATCGGTGGGCGCTTCTTGCGCGCCGGGGGGCGGGGCGTGCCAGTCGCGCAGCTCCACGCCGGGGCAGCCCTGTGGTGCCATCCAGGCCAGGGCCGAGGCGTCGTCCACCCACAGGCGCACGCGCTGGCCTTGGCCGGCCAGCTGGGTTGCCAGGCGCCAGCACACGCCAATGTCGCCAAAGTTGTCGATCACGCGGCAGAACACGTCCCACTGCAGTGTGGGCTGGGTGGTCCAAGTGGGGAAGTGGGTTCGGCTCATATCAGTGGTTAAAGTTGCGAGCACACCCATGGCCCATGAAACTGGTGCTGCCCACGCCAGGGCCGCCGCGCAAGGCGCTGCGACAGCGGGGGGAAGGCCCGCAGGGCCTCAGGGGGGCGTTTCATGGCATGCGCAGGTGGTCCACCAGCAGGCGCGCCACGCTGGAGAGAGACTCTTCCGAGCGCACGCACAGCTTGAGGTGGCGGTGGGCCCACGGCTCATTCAGGGTGATGGTGCGGATGCCAAGCGTGCCTTTGTACAGCGCCGCGCTGCCCCGGGGCATGATCCCCACGCCCAGCCCGGCGTTGACCATGAGGCACAGCGCGTCGTAGCTGGTGACCTGGATGCGCAGCTTCAGCGGCAGCCCGGCCTGTGCGGCGGCCTGGGTGAGCTGGTTGTTGATGGCGCTGCCAGGGTGAGCGCCCACAAAGTCGTAGGCCAGCGCCTCGCGCAGCTTCACGGCCTTGCGCCGCGCCAAGGGGTGTTCAGAGGGGATGACCAGCACCAGCTCATCGGTGCGGTAAGGCAGCAGGGCCACCCGGTCGCCGTAGTCGCCATCGTTCAGGATGCCAATGTCTGCCGCGTTTTCGGCCACCGAATTGGCAATGGCTGTGCTGATCTGTTCCTGCAGCCGCACATCTACCTGAGGGTGCAGCGCCATGAAGCTTTGCGGCTGGGCCGGCAGAAACTGCGTGATGGCCGAGATGTTGGCCACCACCCGCACATGGCCGCGCACGCCGGTGCCGTATTCGCGCATCTGGCTGGCAATGCCGTCCAGATCGTTGAGCACGCCCCGCGCCAGGTGCAGCAAGGCAAAGGCGGCGGCCGTGGGGGTGGCGCCGCGGTTGCTGCGGGTGAACAGGTCCACGCGCAGGGCGTCTTCCAGGTCGGCCAGGCGGCGGCTGACGGCCGATGCCGCCAGGTGTTCGCGCTCTGCCGCGGCAGCGATGGTGCTTTCTTCCATCACGGCTACGAAAAGCCGCAGGGACACGGGATCAAGTTTCATGGTCTGCCGATGGTACTGCCGAGCGACCCAGCCATGCCCGTTTGCGATGGCGGCTTCGTGCATCAGCGTTTTGCGGTGCGCCCGCCCTTGCGCATGATCCCCGCCAACCCCAACGCATTGATTGTTTGCAGGAGAACCACCGCATGGCTTTGCCGCCCGCCGCACCGCCCCTTCCATCCAGCCCCGCTGCACTGCAAGGCGTGCGCGTCATTGAAATGGGCCAGCTGATCGCCGGGCCGTTTTGCGGCAAGACGCTGGGCGAGTTTGGCGCCGATGTGATCAAGATCGAAGCCCCCGAGACTGGCGACCCGCTGCGCAACTGGCGCCTGATCAAGGAAGGCACCTCGGTGTGGTGGCAAGTGCAGTCGCGCAACAAGCGCTCGGTGGCGCTGGACTTGCGCCAGACCGAAGGGCAGACAATAGCCCGCCAGCTGATTGCCGAGGCCGATGTGCTGGTCGAAAACTTTCGCCCCGGCACGCTCGAAGGCTGGGGCATGTCGCCTGAGGAGCTGCACCAGCTCAACCCCGGCCTGGTGATGCTGCGCATTTCTGGCTACGGCCAGACAGGGCCTTACCGCGATCTGCCGGGCTTTGGCGCGATTGGCGAGGCCATGGGCGGCCTGCGTCACCTGACGGGCGAGCCCGGCCGCGTGCCGGTGCGTGTCGGTGTCTCGATTGGCGACACGCTGGCGGCGCTGCACGGCACCATCGGCGTGCTCACGGCGCTGTACCACCGCAAGGTCAACGGCGGCAAAGGCCAGGTGATTGATGTGGCGCTGCACGAGGCGGTGTTCAACGTGATGGAAAGCCTGATCCCCGAATACAGCGCCTTCGGTGTGGTGCGCGAGGCGGCTGGCAGTGCGCTGCCGGGCATTGCACCGAGCAACGCCTACCCCTGCACGGACGGCTGGGTGCTGGTGGCGGGCAATGGCGACAGCATCTTCAAGCGGTTGATGGACGCCATCGGCCGGCCGGACCTGGGCGCGGCGCCCGACCTGGCCAACAACACCGGCCGCGTGGCGCGTGTGGAGGAAATCGACGCGGCCATTGGCGCCTGGAGCGCGCAGCGCACCGTGCAGCAGGTGCTGGACGCGCTGGGCGCTGCCCGCGTCCCCGCTGGCAAGGTCTACACCGCCAAGGACATTGCCGAAGACCCGCACTACCGAGCCCGCGACATGCTGCTGACGCAAGAGACGCGCGACGGCTACAGCGTGGAAGTGCCGGGCATCGTGCCCAAGCTCTCGGCCACGCCCGGCACCATTCGCAGCAGTGCACCGCACCTGGGTGATGACACCGATGCCGTGCTGGCAGAAATGGGGCTCAATGCCGAGCAGATTGCGTTGCTGCGCAGCAAAGGAGTTGTGCAATGAACGCACCCAGCACCGTTTGGCAAGGCGCGGGCCGCCGCATCCACATGCAGGAGGTCGGCCTGCGCGATGGCCTGCAGATGGAGAAGGCCTTCGTGCCCACGGCCGACAAGATCGCGCTGTGCAATGCGCTGTCTGCCGCCGGTCTGTCCAAGATCGAGGTGACTTCGTTCACATCGCCCACGGCCATTCCGGCACTGAAAGACGCCGAAATCGTGATGCGCGAGATCACGCGCCGCCCTGGCACGGTCTACACCGCACTGGTGCCCAACCTGCGCGGTGCGGAGCGCGCCATTGAGTCGGGCACGGACGAGCTGAACCTGGTCATGTCCGTCAGTGCCACCCACAACCTGGCCAACCTGCGCATGACGCAGGAACAGTCGTTCGCCGCACTGTCGCAGGTAGTGGCCCTGGCGCAGGGCGCCAAGGTAGCGGTGAATGTGTCGCTGTCGTGCGTGTTCGGCTGCCCCATGGAAGGCGATGTACCCGAGGCCGATGTGTTCGGCTGGGTGCAGCGTTTTGTGGATGTGGGCGTGCGCGGCATCACGCTGTGCGACACCACGGGCATGGCCTACCCCACGCAGGTGCACCGGCTCACGGCGGCGGCCCGTGCGCGCTGGGCGGGGGTGGAGTTCACCCTGCATTTCCACAACACGCGCGGCATGGGGCTGGCCAATGTGCTGGCCGCCATAGACGCGGGGGCAGACCGGTTTGACGCGTCGCTGGGTGGCCTGGGCGGTTGCCCCTACGCGCCGGGCGCCAGCGGCAACGTGTGCAGCGAAGAAATCGTGCATGCGCTCGATTGCATGGGCTATGACACGGGGGTGGACCTGGCCCAGCTGGTGGCGGCGGCGCAGCAGTTACCCGCACTGATCGGCCACGACATCCCCAGCCAGATCGCCAAGGCTGGGCCGCGCCTGGCCTTGCACCCGGTCCCGGCAGACTTTGAGGCGATTCGCCAGCGGGCACTGGCGCGCTGACCTGCACCTTTTTTCCCACCCATAACACCAGGAGACAACGCCATGACTTTCCCCACTCTGTCACGCCGCATCTTCACAGCGGCCGTGCTGTGCTCTGCTGCTTTCACCGCGGGCGCGCAGGACAAATACCCTTCCAAGCCCATCACCCTGGTGGTGCCGCAGGCGGCTGGTGGTGCCAATGACGCGATTGCGCGGGTGGTGGCGCAAAAGCTGGGCGAGCAACTGGGCCAGAGCGTGATCGTGGAAAACCGCCCTGGCGCGGGTGGCACGCTGGCCACAGGCACCACGGCCCGCGCGCGCAACGACGGCTACACCCTGCTGCTGACGGCCGACAGCGCCCATGTGATTGGCCCCGCGCTGTACAAGAACCCCGGCTTTGATCCGGTGAAAGACTTTGCACCCGTGGCCCCGGTGGCCACAGCGGGCTATGTTCTGGTGGCGCACCCATCGTTCCCTGCCAACACCGTGGCCGAAATGGTGGCCCTGGCCAAGGCCAGCCCTGGCAAGTATTCGATTGCCTCGGCGGGCAATGGCACGCTGAACCACCTGATTGGCGAGATGCTGCAAAAGGCTGCCGGCATCCAGCTGCAACACATCCCCTACAAGGGCTCGGCCGCAGCCGCCACCGACGTGGTGGGCGGGCAGGTGCCGCTGTCGGTGCAAAGCCTGCCGTCGGCCATTGCGTTCATCAAGGCGGGCAAGCTCAAGGTGCTGGGCGTGGTCAACGAAAAGCGCGTGGCCGCGCTGCCCGATGCGCCCACGATTGGCGAAACCCTGAAAGGCTTTGGCCAGGCGCCCTGGTATGCGCTGTTTGCGCCCGCGGGCACGCCTGCCGCCATCGTGGCGCAGTTGCAAACCGAAGTGGCCCGCGCGCTGGAGCACAAGGACGTGGTCGAGAAACTGGCCACCGTGGGCTGCGAGCCCTTCAAGGGCACGGCGGCGCAGTTGGCGGCCCTGGTGCAGGCAGACCTGCCCAAGTGGAGCCTGGTGGTGAAAGACACCGGCGCCACGGTGGACTGAACCCTGCCGCACCACAGTCCCCCATTCACAACATCAACGACGGAGACCCCATGAAGCTACATCGCAAGCAATTCACCACCCTCGCCCTGGCGGCCCTGGCCACAGGCTTTCTGGGCAGCGCCACAGCGCAATCTGCCTACCCCAGCAAGACCGTGACCATGGTGGTGCCCACCGCCGCTGGCGGCACCACCGACCTGTCGGCCCGCATGCTGGCGCAGGCCCTGGGCCCCGTGCTGGGCCAGACGGTGGTGGTGGACAACAAGGGCGGTGGCAACGGCAACATTGCCGCCAGCATCGTCAAGCGCGCCGAGGCCGATGGCTACACGCTGCTGATGCAGTACTCGGGCTACCACGTCATCTCGCCCCACATCACCAAGCAAAAGCAGTGGGACCAGGGCGACTTCCAGCCTGTGGCCAACATCATCTCGGCCCCGCAGATCATCGTGGTACGGGCCGACCTGCCGGTGAAGACGCTGCCCGAGCTGATCGCCTACGCCAAGGCCAACCCCGGCAAGCTCAACTACGCCTCGTCGGGTAACGGCTCGCTGCAGCATGTGACCGGCGCCATGCTGGAGCAGCAGGGCGCCATCAAGATGGTGCACGTGCCCTACAAGGGCACGGGCCCCGCGCTGCAAGACCTGCTGGGCGGCCAGGTGGACCTGACCTTTGGCACTGCACCGCCGTTCATGCCCCACATCGCCAGCGGCAAGCTGCGCGTGCTGGCCGTGACGGGCAAGCAGCGCCTACCCAGCCTGCCGGATGTGCCGACCACGGCCGAGGCGGGCTACCCCAAGGTCGATGCCACTTCCTGGTTTGCGGTGTTTGCCCCAGCCGGCGTGCCCAAGGCCGTGGTGGACAAGCTGACAGCGGACATCCGCACCGTGGTGCAAAACCCCACCTTCCAGCAAAAGGCGCAGGAGCAGGGCGCCACGGCCGATTACCACACGCCCGCGCAGCTGGGTGACAAGGTGCGTGCTGACCTGGCCAACTGGGCCACGGTGGTGAAAACCTCGAAGATCGAGGCGGAATAAGCATCAAAATGGCTTGTGGCGCTTATCGGATAAGCGCGGCAAGCTATAAAAAAGATAGCTATAGCAATCACATCGCTGCTGTACCGTTGTGGCGCGGCCACAATATGCGGCATGTCTGATGTGCATTCCGAAGAACTCCTGGCCCAGGTGGCTGCGCTGCCTGCGCTGCCGGGCGTATACCGCTATTTCGACGCGCAGGATGCGCTGCTATACGTAGGCAAGGCGCTTAACCTCAAGCGCCGGGTGTCCAGCTACTTCCAGAAGAACCATGGCGGCACACGCATCGGTCACATGGTCAGCAAGATCGTGCGCATGGAGACCACGGTGGTGCGCTCCGAGGCCGAGGCATTGCTGCTAGAGAACAACCTCATCAAGACGTTGAATCCCAAGTTCAACATCCTGTTCCGCGACGACAAGAGCTACCCCTACCTCAAGATCACCGGCACGCCGGGCGCCCACACGCGCGGCGATGCGCCAGGGCAGGTCTTTCCGCGCATGGCGTACTACCGTGGGGCGGTGGACAAAAAGCACCGCTACTTTGGCCCGTACCCCAGCGCCTGGGCGGTGAAAGAAACCATCCAGCTGCTGCAAAAGGTCTTTCGGCTGCGCACCTGCGAAGACACGGTGTTTGCCAACCGCACCCGGCCCTGCCTGCTGTACCAGATCAAGCGCTGCACCGGGCCCTGCGTGGACTTGATTTCGCCGGAGGCCTATGCCGCCGACGTGCAGCATGCCGAGGCGCTGCTGCGCGGCGAAACGCAGGAGCTGTTGCAGGCGCTGGAGGCGCGCATGATGGCGCACTCCGACAAGCTCGAATTTGAGCAGGCGGCCGAGGTGCGCAACCAGATCCAGGCGCTGTCGCGCGTGCTGCACCAGCAGTCCATCGAGACGGTGGATGACAAGGATGTGGACATCCTCGCGGTGCGCGTGCAAGGCGGCCGCGCCTGCGTGAACCTTGCCATGGTGCGCGGCGGCCGCCACCTGGGGGACCGACCTTATTTCCCGGTGCATGTGGAAGACGCAGCAGCGGTGTTTGAGGAAGAGGGCGACGAGGCGCACGCCGAGAACAGCAGCAGGCCTGCCCGCCCGGTGGAGGCCCAGGTGCTGGAAGCCTTCATCGCCCAGCACTACATCGGCGTGCCCCCGCCGCCGGTGCTGGTGACCAGCGTGCCCGTGGACAAGGCGCTGATGGAGGCGTTGTCGGATCAGGCCGGCCTGCGCGTCAACGCCATCCACCAGCCGCGCGAGCAACGCCGCGCGTGGCTGGACATGGCGCAAAAGAACGCCGACTTGCAACTGGCACGCCTGTTGGCGGAAGAGGGCTCGCAGCAGGCCCGCACGCGGGCCCTGGCCGAGGCGCTGGATTTGCCGCCCGAAGACCTGGACCAGCTCACCATCGAGTGTTTCGACATCTCGCACACGGCCGGCGAATCTACGCAAGCGTCGTGTGTGGTGTTCCACCACCACAAGATGCAAAGCAGCGAATACCGCCGCTACAAGATCGAGGGCATCACCGGCGGCGACGACTATGCCGCCATGCGCCAGGTGCTCACACGCCGCTACAGCAAGGTGGTGGAGGCCCAGCGCGAAGAGGGCGGCATTGACTATGCGAAGTCTCCAGAGGCGCAAGCCGCAGCCCGGCCCAAGGGCCAGGCGCGCTTGCCCGACCTGGTGCTCATCGACGGCGGCAAGGGCCAGGTGGGGGTGGCGCGCGAGGTGTTCACCGCGCTGGGGCTGGACCTGACCCGCATCGTGGGTGTGGAGAAGGGTGAGGGCCGCAAGGTGGGTCTGGAAGAACTGGTGTTTGCCGATGGGCGCGAGAAGGTGTACCTGGGCAAGGACTCGGCCGCGCTGATGCTGGTCGCCCAGATCCGTGACGAGGCCCACCGCTTCGCCATCACCGGCATGCGCGCCGCGCGTGCCAAGGTGCGCGTGGGCGGAGGGCAGCTGGAAGAAATCCCCGGCATTGGCCCCAAGAAGCGCGCCCGCCTCCTGCAGCGCTTCGGTGGTGTGCGCGGCGTGGCGGCCGCCAGCGTGGAAGACATCGCCACGGTGGAAGGCATTTCGCGCGAGCTGGCGGAAGAGATTTACCGCGCCTTGCGCTAGGGTTGATTCTTCTGTCGTCGAGGCCGTGGCGCCGTCGCCACAGAGGGGTGGGCTGGTTCCGTCAGTGGCTTGGGCTATGCGCCTCCTGTGGATTTGCCCGCGTTGAGACTTTGACGCCCGCAGGCACCACCTTTGCAAAAAGCCAGCGCTCGCCAGAGATCACGCCCGGGACGTCGGGTGCATGACACAATTGCGCCCATGTTTTGGACTATCCCCACCCTGATGACTTGGACGCGCATTGTCGCGATACCTTTGATCGTGGGGGTGTTCTACGCACCCATCGATCCGGCCACCCGCAATCTCATCGCCACGGTGATGTTTGTGGTGTTTGCCGCCACCGATTGGCTGGACGGATTTCTGGCCCGCAAGCTCAACCAAACCTCGTCGTTTGGTGCGTTTCTGGATCCGGTCGCTGACAAGTTTCTGGTGTGCGCCTCCTTGCTTGTTTTGGTGCATTTGCAGCGCGCCGATGTGTTCGTGGCGCTCATCATCATTGGCCGTGAAATTGCGATCTCGGCCCTGCGCGAATGGATGGCCCAAATCGGCGCAAGCAAGAGTGTGGCCGTGCACATGATCGGCAAGGTCAAAACCACGGTGCAGATGCTGGCGATCCCCTTCCTGCTGTACGACGGGCGCTTGTTTGGCGTGATCGACACGGGCGTGTGGGGCACTTGGCTGATCTGGGCTTCGGCAGTACTCACTGTCTGGTCCATGGTTTACTACCTGCAAAAAGCCCTTCCTGAAATTCGCGCCCGGGTTCGCTGAGCGCGATCTGGCGCAGCTTCACAGTGTCTGGCCGGTGTCAATCGGTGAAGCCGCTCATGCGGCATGGGGGCGACAAAAACGCGCTGCATGCCCGGCGGGGCGCAGAAATGAGACTAGAATTCATCCAACGCCGCCGCAAAACGGCGTGTTGTATTGACACCCCGGAAGTCGATGGCTTTAATCTGACGCAGCAGACCCTGCTGCGTACCCCAGTCATTCCCCCGTCCTAAGCTAACGCTCTTGAGCGAAGCGCTTTGACGTGTGAAGGCCAGATACCCGAGACATTCCATCAACGCTATTCCCGAGAGGCTTCTTGTGAACAAAACCGAACTGATCGAGCACATCGCTAACAATGCCGACATCTCCAAGGCAGCCGCTGCACGCGCTCTGGAGTCGACCATTGAAGCCGTCAAGAAGACCCTGAAGAAGGGTGGCACTGTCTCTCTGGTTGGTTTTGGTACGTTCGCAGTGGGCAAGCGCGCAGCTCGCACAGGTCGCAATCCCCGTACCGGCGCTGCGATTAAAATCAAAGCTGCTAAAGTTCCGAAGTTCCGTCCAGGCAAAGCATTGAAAGATGCTGTGAACTGAAAATTGTTTTAGGCGGGTCCTTAGCTCAGTTGGTAGAGCGGCTCCTTTACACGGAGTAGGTCGGCGGTTCGAGACCGTCAGGACCCACCACCATACAAACAAAGGCGAACGAAAGTTCGCCTTTTGTTTTTGTCACTGAAAGATCGAGACCATGTTTGAAGCCATCCGCAAGCATTCCAAGATCGTGATGTTCTTGTTGTTCTTGCTGGTCATTCCTTCGTTTGTCCTGGTGGGTATCGACAGCAACTACTTCTCTGAAAAGAGCCCAGTGGTGGCGCGCGTTGATGGGCACAAGATCACGCAGGCGGACTGGGATAACGCCCACAGGGAAGAAACGGACCGCATCCGCGCCCAATCCCCCAATGTGGATCCCAAGCAGCTGGACACCCCCCAAGCGCGTTATGCCACGCTGGAGCGGCTGGTTCGTGACCGCGTGTTTGACGCGGCAGCGCAGAGCTCGCACCTGATCACCAGCGACGCTCGTCTGGCCCGTGCCCTTCAAGATATCCCAGCCATCGCCGCGTTGAAGCGTCCCGACGGCTCGCTCGATACCGAAGCCTATCGTTCATTGGTCGGCGCCCAAGGCCTGACACCTGAAGGGTTCGAAGCAAACGTCCGCCGCGAATTGTCGGTGAGCCAAGTGATGGGTGGCGTGATGAGTACGGCGTTCGCTACCGACGCTGCCGCCAAGCTGGCATTCGATTCGCTCTACCAGCGCCGCGAAATTCAAGTGGCTCGCTTCAATGCCACCGACTACGCGAAGCAGGTCAACCCTACCGAGGCGGACATCGAAGCCTTCTACAAGGCCAATGCCCAGCGTTTCCAGCAGCAGGAGCAAGCTGCCGTGGAATATGTCGTTCTCGACCTGGACAGCGTCCGCTCGGGCATCCGTGTGAACGAAGATGACCTGCGTACTTACTACAAGGAAAATCTGACGCGTCTGGCCGCGAAAGAAGAGCGCCGTGCCAGCCACATCTTGATCAACGCCGCTAAAGACGCACCGGCTGCTGACCGCGAGCAAGCCAAGGCACGTGCGCAAGAGTTGCTGGCGCAAGTGCGTAAGTCTCCAGCGTCATTTGCGGAGGTTGCCAAGAAGTCATCGCAGGACTCCGGGTCGGCGCCAGCGGGTGGAGATCTCAACTTCTTTGGCCGCGGTGCGATGGTGAAGCCTTTTGAAGATGCTGTATTTGCGATGAAAAAGGGTGAGATCAGCGACGTGGTGGAGTCCGATTTTGGATACCACATCATTTTGCTGACGGATATCAAGACACCACGCCAGCCTTCGTTTGAAGAACTGCGCCCCTCTTTGGAGGCTGAGCTCAAGCAGCAGCAAGCGCAGCGCAAGTTTGCTGAAGTGGCTGAGGCTTTCACCAACAGCGTGTACGAGCAACCAGACAGCCTCAAGCCTGTGGCTGACAGCCTGAAGCTCAAAATTCAGACGGCTGAAGGTGTCACGCGCGTTCCTGGTCCTGGCGCCAGTGGCCCGCTGGCCAACCCCAAGTTTTTGGAAGCATTGTTTGCCAACGATTCCGTGGAAGGTAAGCGCAACACCAGTGCGATCGAAGTCGGTCCAAGCCAGCTGGTGGCCGGGCGCATCTCGACTTACACCCCTACACGTACGCTTCCCCTGCAAGAGGTCAGCGATCGCGCACGTCTTTTGCTGATCGCAGAAAAGTCCGCAGAGTTGGCCCGCAAGGACGCAGAAGCCAAGAAGGCCGAGTGGACGGGCAATGCGGCACCTGCTGCAGGGCTGGGCCCGGCGGTAGTTGTGTCCCGCGATCAGACGCAGAACCTGCCCCGTGCTGTGGTGGATGCAGCCCTGCGTGCCTCGCCCGATAGTCTGCCTTCTTGGGTGAGTGCAGATCTGGGATCGCAGGGAACCGCAGTGGTGAAGGTTTTGCGGATCATTCCTCGCGAAGGGGTGGATGCCCAACAAGCTGCTCAGCAGCGCCAGCAGTTGCAGCAATGGTGGGCCACAGCCGAAGGGTTTGCATACTACGAAATGCTCAAAGAGCGGTTCAAGGTTCAAATCAAACCTACCCGGCCTCAGTCTTCCAGTATTTGATCTTTTAAGCGTCTTGAATTGAATTTAGTGCGGGAATTTAGGTTATAATTTATGTCTACGGTGGCTGTAGCTCAGTTGGTAGAGTCCAGGATTGTGATTCCTGTTGTCGTGGGTTCGAGCCCCATCAGCCACCCCAAGTAAACAAAGGAAACCCCGCTATCAATTTGGTAGCGGGGTTTTTTCTTTTCCGTCGCTTGTAGGCAATCTGTAGGCAACTTGCCCGAATGCCACCCAGCGCCAGCAGGCGGCGGGCACTTGTCCTGGTCTGGCTCGGGCGGGCCTGGGCACCAGTTTTGGTGCGGTCGTGACAGACGACCGCACCTCTGCGGGGGTTTGCTGGCGCTGCTCTTGCGGTCGGCCACCAGTCCGGCAAACACCGGACTGCGCAACTCGGGTCGCAACGGTTTCAACCGGCAACGTTGCCGCTCGATGGCCCGGCCAGTACCTTCCCCCTTCTTGGGCGTGCAGGCTGCTGCGCGGGCTTGCAGGCCCCTTGCCGGTGGGGTGGTGCTGCTCAGGCCCCTCACCAGTGCCAGCCGTCACCAAGGCACATGCCCGAAGTGAGGAAATTTCACTTCACCTCGCCCAAAAAAGAAAAAGCCCCACGGCGGGGGCTTGGGGTGGTGTGGATTTTTTTGAAACCCGCACCTCATGCGTTTCGAATACCCGGAAACAGGGGGGGGTGAGCGGCGGACTCACGATGCTTCACCGGGTGCAGCGCCAGGGTGTAACCATCGCCGTAACCATGCCTCACGCGGCCCAAGGTAGGTCATGCTGTTGGGTCGGCGCGGTCAGTTGCACTACGCGCTTGTCTCCCTTCGTCCGTCAGCGCGTTGGCTGTCCGGTGTCGCTTCTCTTTCTCGCGCATATGCCTTTCGCTCGCAGCTTCCCAGTCCGCCAGATTGCCATCAATCCAAGATTCAGGCGGTTTGAGTAGCACAACTTCGCTTTCGTATCTCCCATCGAAAAAGAGCGATATATCCTGTTTTGGCACATCTGCTGCCAGCACAAAAACTCGACCGGGCGGCCCACCATTGCAGGCGAACCAGCACGCCACGTCCCTATCAGTCGTCCATGAATACCCTGCTTGTGCTCTTTTCTTCGTCATATGAGATGCTCCGCGCCACACCCTCACGCTGTCAGGCAGGCATGGCGGTTTGGGGAAGTCGGCATAGCGGAACATTGCGGCTAGTCTGCGACGGGTACGCGCAGCCATGATTACGTAACGGTGCGCATGTGCCCAAGCATCGCCAAGATACGCCAGAAAAACATCGCTGGGCACCTTTGCTTTCCACATCGCATAAGCCACAACCCCGCTCTCGCAGGTCTCAAGCAAAGACAAAAGTACCTCTGCTGCCTCCAAATTGCCTGCGAACGCATTGCGAAGGTTCTCTCCGGCACTCGGCGTAACCAAGCCAGAGAGCACATGCGCCATGCTGCCAGGGCTTTGCCCGTGTACTGCCATCAACAGGCGGTTCGATTGTCTGCCCGCCCAATCTTTGCGCATTTCCAGAATTTCCCGCCAATCCAGCGCGGCAAGCTCATCGGGGCTAAATGAATTCAAATGCTCGTCTGGTGACGGCAGGCGCTCCATGTCGAAAGCGAGTTTGTCAGCTTGCTCTTTTTGCATCATTGGTTGTGTAACCATGCGTCAGTCCTGTCGGTTCAGCAGCAACTCAAGCTGCGCAGTTGGGTCGGGCGGTTGCGGTACGTGCGGGGCATCATCCAGCCCCGGCCCCTTTGGCCTTCGCCTGGGTCTGGTGGGTCGCGGCGCTGCCTCGCGCCTGCTGCTGGCGGCGTCGTCATCCTGCTCAATGTTGGCCCACCTCTCTTGCACCCCTTCAACATCCTGAACATCCTTCGCTGCGCTGTGCTGTAGATGGTTCTCTAGATGGTGTCCGTGTGGCGGAACAGGCGGAACCCCAAAAACACCCCGGATAGCTCCGTGTGGCGGAACAGTTGAAGCCCTCTCTGTTCCGTGGGGCGGTGCAATAGGGCGCTCTATGTGTCCGCGTGGCGGAACAAGGGATGCATTTTGCACGGGCTCTTTCAGCCGGTACGCGCCACGCTGGAACACCTCCACGGTGCCCACGTCATACCCTGGGTGCCGGTCGAGGGCTCGCCATGTCACTGCATACCGGGCGGCCTTGTTCGGTCGGCGTCCCTTCACCGTCTCGAAGATGAACCCGGCAGCCAGCAGCTCGCGCTTGGACTTGTCCAGCATGTCGCAAGACTTCCAACCCCGGCCCGCCATGTGGGCCCGTGACAGCAGTAGCCAGCCGTTGTTGTCCCGCGTGAACTGCCTCGCCACCTCCAGCAGCAGGGCACGGGCGTGCATGGACAGGCTGAGATATGCGGGGCTATCCAGCACGGCCCACGGCAGGGCCACGAACCCGCCAGCATCCCGGCCCGCATCGCCCCGGCGTAGCTTGTTGCGTCCGTTCGCCATGGCTCAGATGTTCGCAGGCAGCACCACGCGGCGGGCGGCGGCGCTGTGTGCGTCGGCCAGGTCATCCATCACGGCTTGAGCCTCGGCCATCGCTTCGCGGTTTGTCGGGTGCAGGCCCAGCAGCATTTCATTGACGCCAGCGTTACCAGATAGCGGGTCTTGGGTGTAAACGACTGCCTGCCACATCACTATTGATCCGGCAGGCTTTATTCGTAAACCTTGCTCGGGCTGAGGTGTCGAAGCCCCTCGACGGGCTCAAGTTGAACGGCATCTGGACTCTGCAATAAACCGTGCCGGATCAATACCTTGTCCATCATGCGGCCCCCGTTGTGGTGTTGCTCTCGTTGGTCAGGGCGTCATGGGCCAGGGCGCAGATGCCGCCGATGGTCCAGGTGTCGCCGTCAATGGTCATCCGGTCGTGTGCCTCAGTGGCGCAGCCGTCATCGATGGCCTTTTCCAGCGCAGCCAGTGCCAGGCGCAGGGCCTCGCGCAATGCGGCGGCCTCGCCCTGGGGGTGGGCGGTGTGGTGGGTGCTGCTCATGGGCAGCCCTCCGCTTGCAGTTGGCCGATGGATGCCAGGGCCTGCACCAGCTTGCGCCGGGCAGCGGTGAAGTTTCCGCGCTCGATGTAGTTGGATGCTATTGCTCCGGCCCCATGAAGTCTCAAGCGGCGGCATATTTGACGCGGGGATCCTGAAAGTAGCTCATCACCCGCTCGGGTGACTTCTCCAGCATGGCCATGTGTTCGTTGGCCGCATCGCGCAGTTTTGCCTTTGTTCTGACCGGGACCCGCTTGCCCATGGCCTGCTTGAGGTCGGCGTTCAAACGCTCTTCTGGGTTGAGTTCCGGGCTGTAGCTGGGCAGGTAGAACACCTCGATCTGTTCCTTTCTCTCTGCCAGCCACGCCTTGACCGGTTTGCTGTGATGTACACGCAGGTTGTCAAGGATCAGGAACACCTTCTTGCCCGCGTCCTTGATCAAGGCCTCCAGGAACTCAATCAACTTGTCGCTGTTGAAGGCCTCGTCAATGATCATCCAGCGTGCCTTGCCCCGGTTGGTCACCGTGGCGATCATCGACAGCTTCTGGCGTGTGCTGCCCACCGTGAACGCCACGGGTGTCTCACCTGCTGGTGCATAGCTCCTGCCGCGTACATCGGTGTTGACCAGTGCGGTCTCATCGCCCCAGTGGATTTCGCCGCCCTCAGCCTTGGCCTTGGCCTCGATGGCCGGGTAGTGTTCATCTAGCCAGGCCTTGACGGCTTCGGGGCGTTGTTCGTATGCCTTCTTGATGGGCTTTTGTGGGGTGAAACCCCAGCGTGCCAGGTATTTGCCCACGGTGCGCACACCCAATTTCAAGCCACATTCCTGTTCGATAAGCTGCATCACGGCGGCGCGACTCCACAGGAAGAAGTCCATCTTCAATTGCTCGGGACGTTTGTCGCAGATGGTCTTTTGGATGTGGACTTCTTGCTCGGGCGTGAGCAATCGGGCATCGCCTTTCGTGCGACCACGACCGGCTGGTTTGATGGCTGGCCAGCCGCCTTGCTCGAACAGATCAAGCACCTTGCGCACAGCCGGGTAGCTCAAGCCCGACATCTGCACCAGTTCCATGACTTTGATGCCCCGTTTGTGCAGTCGGATGACTTGCTTGCGCCGCTCGTGAAGCTGCTCCAGGGTTTGGTATCTCGCGTCTTCTTTGTCCATGCTGCTTCGAACGCGAAAATCAGCAGAAAGTTCAATCTTTATGGGGCCCGATCAATAGGTTTGCCGCATTGAAGGCGGCCAGAACGGCGGTCAGGTTGGCGGTGGGGATGGTGTCCGGGGTGGACGGGGCGGGCGCGGGTTTGCGCGCGGTGATTGCGGTCATGGTCTTGGCTCCTTCGGGAGTGGCAAGGAATCCACCGTTTGCGTGTGTAGCGCATAAGGTGGGCGGGGTGTTAGACACACGTCCGAAGCCGTGCCGCCGTCCTTGCGGATAGACGCACCCCGCCCGAAACCATGAGGGCGATGCGAGAGCACCAGCCCCAGAATTTGGGCGTGACAAAACCCCGCTTGTCGGTGGGGGTTGCTACCGCTTCGGATGTGGTGTGTCTAGCACCGGGCCTTTCGGCTTGATGCCAATGTAGCACAATCAACTCGCATGAAGACAGATGAACCGCCCTCTGAGCCAGCGCCCAACGACCTAAAAGCAGTGTGGAACTCACAGAATCAGAAGTCCGATACTTGTTCAAGCAGAACAATGCTGAGTCCGTCAGAAATCGCATCCTTGCGGCAGGAAGCGAAAGAGTCGATGGAGGTAATCGGGGACTACCTCAAGCATTTGCGCGCAATGAAGGCGCAGCGGCACTAGCAGCCCAGCAGCCCCCCCCTTCCTCACGCTTCACGCCGTGCGGGCACCCAGCGCCAGTAGGTGCGCCACCAGCCGGTCAAAGGCATCCTGCCAGCGCAGTACGCGGCTCACTGGTAGGTCTTCGGGACGTTGCGTTTTGGTGCGCGGTGGTGCTGCCGTGTCGCTGGCCTGCCACCCTCCAGCGTGCACCGGCTCGGGGTCATCGCTCAGGTGGTAGGGGTTGCACCGGCCCTTGCCCTGCATCTCCAGGCTCTTTGCCTGGGTGCAGTCCGCGCAGTAGCTCAGGCGGGTATTGAATGCCGGTTCGCCGTCAGCGGCCACGATGATGACCGGCTGGCTTCCCTTGTGGTTCTGCGCTGCTGCTGCGCTCTTGAGGTACAGCATCCAACTGCTGCGGTTGAAAAAGCACGGCGGCGGCGGCGGTGCCAGGTCATCCACAGCATCGGACAGGTTCAGTCGCATCTCTTTGCTTCGGGTTGGTTTGGCTGCCTAAATTTTAAGCAAAGCAGGATTCTCTGCTTAGGCTTTGTGCAGCCTGTAAACCCAGTGGCAACCCATCAGTGACCCATCAGTGACGCCAAAGTGATGTTTCCATATCCTCTCATGGGGTCGGGTTGCGCGGCCTGCCGCCCTTGGCCCCGTTGATGCGCGATTGCTCCCGGCCTGCATCGGTTTTCGGCCCGGTGGACATACCGCCATGAAGCTTGCAGCGCCCGGACTTGTAGAGCCCGGTCAGTTTGCATGGGGTGCCTGCCCGTGTCGTAGCACCGCATTGGAGCCCCAGCACTGCTTCGGGCTGGGTAGGCATTGGTGGGCGCGGCATTGGCCTTCCTGCGGCCTCCCATGCCCCATGTGCCCGCCAGTACGCATCAACGTAGTTGCGCCAGAGTCGGCGGCGTTCTGCATCGGTCATATCCGGTTCCTCAGAGCAATGAAGCCTGGGCAGCGGGTGCGGCCTCGCGCTCGGGTGGTGCGGCCTGATGCTGCAAGCCTTCGCCAAAGCCTTCGGTCAAGCCTTCCTCAAAATCTGCGCACCACTCACCCGCCAGGTCTTGCAGCGCCCGGAGCTGGGTCGTCTCATAGCTCAGGTCGGCGTGTGCGTGGTCGCTGTGCTTTGCCATCCAGTCGGCCAAGTTGTCGATACGGTCGCGCAGTCCCACCATGCGGCGCTGCAATGTGGCGATGGTCTTTGCCGCACGGGGGGCACTGGCGATGATGCCGAACTGTTCGCAGACTGCCCGAAGCTGGAACGGATGCACCAGCACGGATTGCGGTTCTTCAATCCCGTCTTGCTGGGTCAGCATGATGGCCGTGCCGTGCTCGTCGTTTACCTGCTCGGCACTCAGGTGGTGGTGAGTCAGTTTGGTGGTCATGGTGGTGTCTTTCAATGTGTGGTGATGTGCTGGCGATTCAGCAGGCGGGCGAAAAGGTGCGCGGGCTTTGCTGTCAGTCGCCGGTAGCTGCCATGCCCATGAATGCAGGCTGTTTCCCCTGTAGGGGTGGCAATATATAAAGGAGTGCTATGCGGTGCCCTATGGCTTGCTTTTTCAGCAGCAGGCACAAAACCGGCTGGAACCCTCATGGTTGCTAGGTTTTCGGCCTTTTTGGCCATGTTCACTACGTGCCCTAGTCCTTCGCTCCATGAATCACGCGGTGCCCTAATTTCGGCCCCGACCAGGGCACGCGGTGATACGGTATCTGTCACGGCGTGCCCTTGGGTTTTTAATTTTTCGGGGCTGGTTTTCGCGGCAACTTCAGCGGCTGCAATCAGGTCAAGCCCATGCTGCATGGTAGTGACTCGCTTCCATTCGTTGGTTTCCTTCATGGCCTCCAGGTGCTTTGCTGGAATGGCATAGCACTCGCGGTCTGTCATGCGGTACAGCGTTGGCAGTCGCTGGCCTCCTTTGGTTGAGCCACCCTTGCGCGTGACTGCAATGAGCCCCACGGCGCACAAGGCCCGAAGACTGCGAGCCAGGGTCTTAGGATGGCTGAGGCCACACTTCTTGGCCCGGGTCAGCGGTAGAGACAGGTCGCCGTTGTTGTGGCCCTTCAGTTCGCGCAGCAGCGCCAGATAGGCCAGCACGTCATGCGGCGACAAGGCCGCGAATGCGGGGCTGTCGTACACATCGCTGTAGATGCGCAGGCTGTGCCCGCGAGGGTCTCTGAATGGCCTGTGGTCGCGGCCCATATCAGCAGCCTCCCTTGCATTTACCCTGTCGGTGCATAGGGTCGCCTTTGATAACTGGCAGCGGGCCTTTGGGGGCGGGCTTGACTAGTTCGGGGTAGCCATAGCGGTTTACGGCAGGCGCTTGGAACGCCGGGCGGCGCGACACGCCAGCGCGGTCGGCCAGTTCCTGCATGGTCGGGTGCATTGATTCACTCATGCTGCACCTCCCAAGTCCAGCCCCAATTGCCCCGGATGCACACGGCTTGCGCGTCGCATGGCGTTCAGCCGTGCGGCCTCGCGCTCGGCCTGGGCGGCCTTGCGACGTAAATCGCGCCGGGCTTTGAACACGGCGGCGCACCATGCGGCAGCGCCTGGGCCAGCCTTCGCAATCACCTCTGTGCGCAGGTAGTACTTGTGCGGCCACGAAACCCGGCCATCTTTGCAACCGGCGGCGAAGGGCTCCGATTCAATCTCCCAGCCGTTCCCGTTGAGGGTGAAAATGAATGCGCTCAGGCGCGTGGTGCTGGAATCAAAAACAGAATCCAGTGACGTGAGCACTTCGCCACGCAGCAGCCGGGCCAAAACTTCGGCGATAACGGTGTTGGTTCTTTGAGGGAAAATCGGAGTGCCTGCCACGGCGGCCCCTTGCTTCATAGCGGGGGCTTTTTTCATTGCTTCGCCCCTTCAAACTTCGGCAGGTTCGCAATGCCCAGCACCAGCACGGCAACCAGTGCCACGGCAAAGCCACCAGCGGCGCGGTCGAAGTACTCCAGCTTGTGCAGGGCCAGCAGCTTGCCGTGAACGTGGCGTAGCGCATCGGCCTGGGGGCTGCAACGCAGCGCCAGCAGTTCGGCCAGCAACTCGCCGCCCAATGCAGCACCGGCACGTTCAGCCGCATCGGCATCGTCTGCATCGGCCAGCGCCAGCAGCTTTGCAGCTACATCGCGCAGGCCAGCGGGGCCAATGGGCATAGACAGTGCAAAACCGTCGCTTGTGCAGGTGGTCAGCAGGCCATGGCCCACGGTGATTTCGTGCCCGTCCGGGTGGGTGTAGATGGTGGTGGTGCTCATGCTGCCACCCCCAGCACGCGGCGGATGCCAGCTACCGGCCAGCCCAAGCGGCCATTGAGGCGCACGGGGCGCAGGCCATCAGGATAGGTGCCTTGGCTGTGCCAGCCGCGAAGGGTTTGCGGGCGACGCAGAAGGTAATGGGCTGCCTGCTCGGTGGGTACGGTGGGGCGGTTGACCAGTTCCAGCGGGGGGAATTGCTGGGGCTCAAGTGCAGCGCGGCGGGTATCTGCGCTGTGTTGGGTGATGATGGGATTCATCGCTTTGCATTCCGTAGAGTTGGGATGCAGCGATGTTTTTCGGGCGTCTATCCTCCCCCGCAAGTATCCCGGTATCCCCCAGCTTGGGGGGCACTACCTGGGGTGGGGTTAGTCTGTATCAGCTATGTCTCCCTGCTTGCGCAGACGTTCCCATGCCTTGTCAAAAACTCTTGAACTAGTGAACAGCTTTTCGTTTCTCAAGGCGTTACGAATTTCGGCCTTCACCCCAGCCTTGCCCGGTTCATTTACGGGCAGTGCGAGTGGGTTATGCCCAGCCTTCCGTATTGCAGTGAGAATCATGGCGTCTTGCGCAGAACCTCTCTGCAAAGGCTTCGCGGCCTGGGCCTGGGCTGGAAAAGCCTCTACTGCGGCAGGCTTGGGCTGTTGCGCTGCTGGCTCCGGCATCTCATCCAGCAAATCCGAGTTGTAGCGGCAGGCTAGGTTACGCAAGGCTGCGGCTGTTTGTGTTTTCCACACGGGCTGCTGCCCAAGTTCGTACACATCGGCGGCCAGCATGTGCCATGTGTATGCGGAGGGAGGGTGGTTGAATGCGTCCTTGTCGCTCTGGTGCGGCTTGCTCGTCTTCTTGAACAAAATGCGCCAAACCCCGTCTGGGTCTGGTGTTGCTGCTCCGATGCGACTTGCATCTCCGCCGTGCTGCCAGAGTTGGTGCGGCGGAAAGAGCGGCGGGGTCTTCAGCTCACCACTTGCAAAACGCTTGGCCAAGTCACGCAACTCATCATGCCCGACTGTTCCCCGTGCGATGGCAATCTCATCTGCAATCGTGGCTATGGTGATGAGATGGCCGTAGCTGTAAGCCTTCTTTGGTTCATTCATCCTTGCATCCCCCGATGCACCCCGGTATCAGGAGCCCCAGCAGGCCAGCGGGGGGACTGGCTTTTCGGCAGGATTGCGGCCCGGCCTAGCTGGGGCGAAACGGTCAATCTTTTTGCGTCAAGCAGTCAAATGCTTTTTTGCAGGCTTGGGCCTCTGGCCTAGCTTCGGTGTATTCCTCACGGTAGGCGTGTTCCACGCCCTGCCCAAGCGTACTATTGCTCCGGCCCCATGAAGTCTCAAGCGGCGGCATATTTGACGCGGGGATCCTGAAAGTAGCTCATCACCCGCTCGGGTGACTTCTCCAGCATGGCCATGTGTTCGTTGGCCGCATCGCGCAGTTTTGCCTTTGTTCTGACCGGGACCCGCTTGCCCATGGCCTGCTTGAGGTCGGCGTTCAAACGCTCTTCTGGGTTGAGTTCCGGGCTGTAGCTGGGCAGGTAGAACACCTCGATCTGTTCCTTTCTCTCTGCCAGCCACGCCTTGACCGGTTTGCTGTGATGTACACGCAGGTTGTCAAGGATCAGGAACACCTTCTTGCCCGCGTCCTTGATCAAGGCCTCCAGGAACTCAATCAACTTGTCGCTGTTGAAGGCCTCGTCAATGATCATCCAGCGTGCCTTGCCCCGGTTGGTCACCGTGGCGATCATCGACAGCTTCTGGCGTGTGCTGCCCACCGTGAACGCCACGGGTGTCTCACCTGCTGGTGCATAGCTCCTGCCGCGTACATCGGTGTTGACCAGTGCGGTCTCATCGCCCCAGTGGATTTCGCCGCCCTCAGCCTTGGCCTTGGCCTCGATGGCCGGGTAGTGTTCATCTAGCCAGGCCTTGACGGCTTCGGGGCGTTGTTCGTATGCCTTCTTGATGGGCTTTTGTGGGGTGAAACCCCAGCGTGCCAGGTATTTGCCCACGGTGCGCACACCCAATTTCAAGCCACATTCCTGTTCGATAAGCTGCATCACGGCGGCGCGACTCCACAGGAAGAAGTCCATCTTCAATTGCTCGGGACGTTTGTCGCAGATGGTCTTTTGGATGTGGACTTCTTGCTCGGGCGTGAGCAATCGGGCATCGCCTTTCGTGCGACCACGACCGGCTGGTTTGATGGCTGGCCAGCCGCCTTGCTCGAACAGATCAAGCACCTTGCGCACAGCCGGGTAGCTCAAGCCCGACATCTGCACCAGTTCCATGACTTTGATGCCCCGTTTGTGCAGTCGGATGACTTGCTTGCGCCGCTCGTGAAGCTGCTCCAGGGTTTGGTATCTCGCGTCTTCTTTGTCCATGCTGCTTCGAACGCGAAAATCAGCAGAAAGTTCAATCTTTATGGGGCCCGATCAATAACTGCGCGCTCAATTTCACCTGCATGTATTTGCGTCAGTGCCTCGTATAGCTTGTCGCGCTGAAAATTCATTGTCCATTCCGGCAAATCGTTTACTTCCAGCAAACAGGCCAAGATGGTGCCTTTTGCTTTCTGTTCCTTGGTTGGAGTCATCAATACACCTCTTGCATGGTTTCGTCTGGTAGGGGTAGCTGGGGCGAAACGGTCAGGCGTGCGTCTGAACCCAGCTTTTCAGGGCCTCATTGATGCGGGTTTGCCAGCCATCGCCCGATGCTTTGAACTTCTCCAACACCTCCACGTCCAGCCGCAACGTGACCTGGGCTTTGGTGCCACTGCCCAGCGGGCGGCCACGGCGTACCAGTGGCTTGACCTTCTCCCATTCGGCTTCTGTGAACGGCACAGCATCAGGGTCTGCCAGTGCAGCGGCGGTAATAGCGGCATCCTCGGTAGGTGTTGGCAGGATGGTTCCGGCTTTAAGTTTCGGCATAGTGTTTCACCTCTCGGCTGTTGGCCTTTCTCAAACTGATGATGCGGCGCTCGGTCGGCTGCTCTGGGGGCCGGTCAACAAACACCAGCGCCATGATGCGCAGGCCGATTTACCCCAGCGCCACCATGCGGGCCTCGCCATAGTCCCGGCGCGTGTCCGGCCACACTACGGCGGTTCCCCATTCAAAGCCTGCTGCCTCGGTCAGTGAGACGCCATGCTTTGCCATATTGGCGGCATCTTTTGCCGGGTCGAACGTCACCTTCATGGTTTAGTGTAGCTACGTTTATTTGAAGTTCAAGGATTATTTGTAGTTGCGTTATTTCAAGCAGCACCTACTACGCGCAGCTTGCCCGGTTCGGCCTGGGCATCAAACACAATCCCGGCCTGTTCCAGAATCCACGCCTCGATGCGCTCATGGTGTACGCGCAGCAGTTCCAGCGGTCGCACCTTGTAGTGCTTTTCAGCGGTTGCGCTGGGCTTGTGGCCCTGAATCTGCGCCACCACTCCGGCGGGCACCTCCAGCCACTCGGTCAGACTGGCAAAGGAGCGGCGCAGGCCATGCAGGGTCAAGCCCTCCAGGCCAGCGGCGGCACAGGCGCGTGTGTGCGGGTTGTTTGGTTCGGTCAGGCACCCGCTGGCGCTTGTGGGGCTGGAGAACACCCATTCATTGCGGCGGGGCAGGGCGGCCAGCAAATGCAGCATATAAGGCGTTGCGGGAATCTCGCGTGTGCCTTCCACCTTGTCGCGGATGCTGATTCCCTTCCATTGCGTGTTCACGTCCTCCCAGCGCAGCGCCAGCACTTCGCCAGGGCGGGCACCCGTCAGAAGCATCATTTGCAGGCAGGCGGCAATAACCGGGTTCTGTATCTGCTGCACAGCGGCAAACCATGCGGCCAGTTGCTCACGCTGTAGCACGTCCGATTTCGTCCCGGCCTTGCCCAATGCCTCGCGGGCCTTCTTTGTCTTGGCCGGGTTCTTGTCGGGCAGCAGGTTGGCATATTCCGGCTGTTCTGCGCACCACGTCAAAAACACCGTCAGCAGTCGCCATGCCAGCCGGGCCGATGAGGGGCGGGTCTTGCCTTCATTGGCGGCCCATCGCTCTATCGTGGCTTGGTCAAGGTCTTTCAGCGCCAGCGGCATCAGGGCGGCCAGCGGCCCCGGCTTGGTCAGTTGCTTTCCGCCACCACGGCGGCCCGATGGCAGGCCCCCGGCCTTTGCCTTGTCGATATGGTCACGGTAGTGCAGTTCGCCCCAAAACGGGCGGCGCTTTTCTAGGTAGTCCGCCCAGACTTCGCCCACGGTTACGGCGGCCACTTTGTCGGCTTTCACCTTTGCAACGGCTGCGGCCCTTTCGGCGGCCTGGGCGGCCTGTTGCTGGCGCTCTAGCTCTCGGGGGTCTGTACCACTGTCCACCAGCACCTTTAGACGCTGTGCCTCGCCTCTGGCCTTTTCAAGCGGCCAGTCGGCGGCAGTGCCGATGCTCAGGCGCAAGGTTGCCCCGTTCAAGCGCGATTCAAACACGTAGGTTTTACGGCCCGTAGGCGTCACACGCAGCGCCAGTGCTGGGGCTTCGGTGTCCCATAGAAAAGCCTGGGATTTACCAGCCGGGCAGGTGAAGGCGTCAACCCTGCCAGCGGTAAGCCTCACGCGGTTTTGTGGCTTGCTCATGGTGCCCCCTTGAAATCTGTAGGCAATCTGTAGGCAAATTCAGTAGAAATTGCCGAATTTCAATCAACGATAAGGCTGTTCACTTGTCCAGTGCTTTACGCCTAAGTTGTTGATTTGTATTGATTCTATCAGCACCAATCAACGGGGTGAAATACTAAAAAGTCAGGATTGTGATTCCTGTTGTCGTGGGTTCGAGCCCCATCAGCCACCCCAAATATGTTGTTATCACTAAAATGTGATAACAAGCGATCAAAAGCCTCTGTGGTATGCCACGGAGGCTTTTTTGTTTTTGGCTTCGCTTTATGAGTTCATCGCATCGTCGGGTGTTGGCGCGACGTGATTTCTGGCATCTCGACTGGCCTGACTGTGCTTCATAAGTTGTTCCAATTGCGACGCCACAGTGCTTTGGCTCTGTGTGTTGTCTCTCCATGCTTTGCCAACGGTAATCGGATTGAACATGGTGAGACGCAACAAAAAACCCGCTACGCCTGAGGTGTGCGGGTTTTGGTTTGAAGCGTTGGAGGCTCTTGGCCTGCCCGGAGGGACTCGAACCCCCGACCTATTGCTTAGAAGGCAATTGCTCTATCCGGTTGAGCTACGGGCAGTTTGGGATGTGGCGGTGGACTTGGGAATAATCCAAGCCCATCCAAGATGGAGCAAGTTTGCTCTGCCGCCGTAAGCTGCGATGATAACCCGCTACAGGCACTACCGAAGCAAGCCCAGCGGTAAGCGCAGCCCTAAACAATCCGTCAATGGATCACCAGGTTGTTGAACCTGCGCCTGGTAGTCTTGCGTTCAGTCGATTTCCTCAAACACCAATGCTGGCGTCGCCATCACGCGGGCAGTGTGGTTCAAGTCGTCCACCAGGCGGTTGGCGAAATAGCTGTTTTGCGTGTCGGGCTCCAGTGCCGCGACAGCGAGGTTTGCAAGGGGCTGATTCAGAGGAATGTAATAGCTCTGCGCAGGAACATCCATCGCTGCGCGCACCGGGTTGACCTTGACTCGGATGATTTCGCCGTTTCCAGCGATACCTCCACGCACATCGCGCCGTTCGCTCACTTCACGGGCAGTTTCTTCGTATTTTTCAACTAAAAGTGAGCCTGCTTCTGCCACGCGCATGACCTGAATGCCCAGAAGCTTGAAGCGTTCTACTGCTGAAGTCGCACTGGCGTCGAGCCAGTATCCACAGGGCCGAGCTCTGGCTTGAAGGGTTCGCAGCGTCAGCGACGAGTTCCAATCGACGCGTGTAGTTCGGTCTTCGCCCGACGTGGGATCCAGAAAGGTGAGATCTCGTTGAGTGGGTGTTGCCGCCGCATTCACGATGATTTGGTCGCGGCAAGCCTGGGCAGATGTGTCTTTCACGACAAAGGAGCGAACCTGCTCCAAGGGGCCCACTTTTTCTGAAGCAATGCGCAGAGCACTGGTCATGGCCACGACCTGGGCGTGCACACGTCTTTGGGCATGCAGGCGACCGATGCCTACTCCCCGTGTTTCCACCAGCAGACTGACGGTATTTTTCAGACCATGCACATTGCGCCCGGTGTCTGGCTGGGTACCACCCATGGAGATGGATTTATCGTCCCGGTTGGTGGATGTTGTGTAGTACCACTCACTGCTCAGGCCCTGGTCCTTCAATGCAGCAACCATGGGGCCATGAAACCACTCCAGCGAAGCCTTGGTCAGGAATTCTGGATAGTTGGCTGTGGTTGTGTGCTGCAGGAGTGCGTCGTACTTCTGGATACCATTGAATTTTTCAAGGAATCGGCCGACCACCGTGTATTCGTGCGAGTCGATGACCAGGATGGGGCGATAGTCACGTACCAGACGCGCGATGGCTCTGGCTTCTGGTGTGTGCAAGAGCAGATGGTCTCTGTTCATGTCGATCCCATTGGCGGTGACGCGTGTGCCCGCTTCACTTCCGTCAGGGTTGGCTCGTGGCGCAACAATCACATTGATTTTGTCCAGCAGTGTTTCCATCAGACCGCCTGGTGCCAACTCTCTGGCCAGAACTAGCAGCGCTTCGGCGCTTGCGGGTTCATCGCCGTGTTGCTGCCCCACCAGTACCACCGTAGGGCGACCGGCGGATTCCAGGACCGCTGGGGTGGGACTTTTCGCTCGCGTCAGCAGCAATCCAAGGATGGGTGTGCCGCGTTGGGAGGTACCTAGATTGATCAGGTGAGGGCGGGCCTCATTGGCTGGGCGCATGCCAGCCAAGTCGTTCAGCCATTGGGCCAATTCGGCATTGGTTGTGAAAGCGCGGCGGTCTTTGCCCAGGCCAGGGGTGCTGTATTGGATGGTAGGTTCAGGAAAACGAGCCGCTACTGCCGCGTTGTACGGCGGCGTCAGCGAATCTTCGTTGCGGCTGACGATGACTGGCGTGGCTGCAACGGGCGTTGCGACTGGCTCTGCAACGCGGGCAGGTGCGCCCAAGGGCTGTGGGACGGGCTTCGCTGCTGTTCGTGGAAGCGGTGCGGGGGGCTGGGCTTGCGGAGCCGACGAAGGGTTTGCAGGCCAGGGCGGTAGCGGGGTACTGCTGCATGCACCAAGGAGTGTCGCCGCCCCGAGCAGCGCGGCCATGACATTGAGTCGCCGAGCGCTGAGGCGATAGGGAGCCTTGGTGACGGGTTGTTGGCTGAGGGCGGGGGAGGGATCACGCAAGGTCATGGTTCAAGGGCCGTTGTTGGCGCTGGTGTCGTCATGGTTTTGTGGATGTTACCTGTTGGCGCTGGGCGCGCCCTCGCTGCGCCTCTTCACTATCTTGTGCTCCTCCAATCAGCTATGAGCCTCATGGTTTGGATGGCTTCATTTGATTGCTGTGGAACGAAGGCAGGCTCTGAGTGCACTGGTGTGAAAGCCACTCCCAATGTAACTGCGCCCAACTCCCACACAAAAATGGGAGCTGGGCGCGTTGATCAGGAGGAGTGGTTAGCGATTGAATGAACCGCGAGGGCCGCCAGAGCCACGTGGTCCATTGCCTCGGCCGCCACCACCACCGCCGCCGTATCCGCCTCCGCCGCTACGGTATCCACCACCACCGCCGCGGCGACCACGTTCGGCCATGCTGTCTACGCTGGTACGCATGGGGTCGGGTTGTCCACCCGCGCCGTGGCCTCCATTGCGATGGACGGGGTTGCTGTGTCCGAGGTGGGTTCCCAGATGGGCATTGGCCCGTGGAGGCTGTGCATCGTCGTAGCGAGAGGAATTGTCGGCGCGTGGGCCACGGCTGCGTGCAGATGCCGGTTGAGCGTTGCCGCGACCTGCACCACCACCCTGGCCAGCACGGCTTCCACCTGCGTTCGGGCCTTGGCCGCGTGAGCCGCTGCCGTTTCCAGACCGTCCACCGCCGCCATTGCCTTGGCGAGGGCTGCGTTCGCCTTGGCCCTGGGCTGCCTTGTTGGTACGAATGCGGTCCATCATTTCGGAGCGAGCGGCCTTGGCGGCAGCCTGCATCACTTCGCGGCTCGGTGGCTTGCCTGCACCGCCCCAGATGGTCTGGCGGCCCATGGCGATAGGCTCGGCCTTTTCGCCTGGCTCAGGGCCAAAGCCTTCAATGACCTGGACGGGAATTTGCTGCTTGGTAAAGCGCTCGATGTCCATCATGAAGCCTTCCTCGTCCATGCAGACGAGGCTGACGGCTTCGCCAGTGGCGCCTGCACGGCCCGTGCGGCCGATGCGGTGAACGTAGTCCTCGGACACGTTGGGAATCTCGTAGTTGACGACGTGTGGCAGGTCGTCGATGTCGATGCCGCGGGCCGCAATGTCTGTGGCTACCAGAGCGCGGATCTCGCCACTCTTGAAGCCTGCCAATGCCTGGGTGCGGGCGCTCTGGCTCTTGTTGCCGTGCAGTGCCATCGCGCTCACGCCATTCTTGGTGAGGAACTCAGCCACATTGTTGGCGCCGAATTTGGTGCGGGTGAACACCAGTACCTGGCTCCAGTTGTGCTGTTGGATGATGTGCAACAGCACTTGCTTTTTCTTGCCACGGCCCACGGGGTGAATCACCTGGGTGATGCGCTGCACCGTGGTGTTGCTGGGCGTGACCTGGATGCTTTGGGGGTTCTTGAGCAGCGTATTGGCCAGCTCGCGGATTTCATCGCTGAACGTGGCAGAGAAAAGCAGACTCTGCTTGTCTTTGGGTACTAAGGCGAGCACCTTTTTGACGTCATGGATGAACCCCATGTCGAGCATGCGGTCGGCTTCGTCCAGCACCAGAATTTCAACTGTGGAAAGGTCCAGGAAACCTTGCTGCTGCAGGTCGAGCAAACGCCCGGGCGTGGCAACCAATACATCCACCCCGCGCTTGATGCGGTCGATCTGTGGGTTCATGCCCACACCGCCAAACACCACGGTCGAGTTGATATCCAGATATTTACCGTAATCGCGCACCGACTCTTCGACCTGAGCGGCCAGTTCACGGGTGGGTGTGAGTACCAGAGCACGAATGCCCTTGCCGCCAAATTTGCTCTTGGGGGCTGCGCCCTGGCTCAGGCGATGCAGCATCGGCAGGGTGAACGCAGCCGTCTTGCCGGTGCCGGTCTGTGCCCCGGCCAGAAGGTCATGCCCTTCAAGCACGGCGGGGATTGCCTGCGCCTGAATGGGGGTAGGCGTCTCATAGCCTTGTTCGAGCACAGCCTTCAGGATGGCGGGGGCCAGATTCAGTTCTTCAAATTTCATGTCGTTGATTGCACCCGTCCGGGGCGCGGGGTATCAGCCTGTCGTCGCAACCGCGAGAGGGTTGCCGAGCCAGTCTCAGGCAGATGAGGTTCAAAGGTGGGAGCCCGGAAATAGAGATTCCATCGTCCCCAGCAAACTGCTGATGTGATGAGCAACTGGAGCCCATTACGGCATCTATTGTCGCATGGGCCGATAATCTCGGTTTGAACGCAGAATTTTTGCCCACTTTCGCAGGTTAGACAAGCAATGGCCCAATACGTTTATTCGATGAATCGCGTCAGCAAGACGGTGCCCCCCAAGCGCCAGATCTTGAAAGACATTTCCCTGAGCTTTTTCCCGGGCGCCAAGATTGGTGTGCTGGGCCTGAATGGCTCGGGCAAGTCAACGCTGCTCAAGATCATGGCTGGCGTGGACAAGGAGATCGAGGGTGAAGCCATCCCGATGCCTGGCATCAAGATTGGCTATCTGCCCCAGGAACCTCAACTCAACCCCGAGCACACCGTGCGTGAAAGCGTGGAAGAGGCCATGGGTGAGGTCTTTGCCGCCAAGGCCAAGCTCGAAGAGGTGTACGCCGCCTATGCCGAGCCCGATGCTGACTTTGACGCGCTGGCTGCAGAGCAGGCCCGTCTGGAGGCCATCATTGCCACCGCTGGCACAGATTCCGAGCACCAACTGGAAATCGCTGCTGACGCCCTGCGCCTGCCTCCATGGGATGCCAAGGTGGGCGTGCTTTCCGGCGGTGAAAAGCGCCGCATTGCGCTGTGCCGCCTGTTGCTGTCCAAGCCTGACATGCTGCTGCTCGACGAACCCACCAACCACTTGGACGCTGAGTCGGTGGACTGGCTGGAACAGTTCCTGCACCGCTTCCCCGGCACCGTGGTGGCCATCACCCACGATCGCTACTTCCTGGACAACGCCGCCGAGTGGATTCTGGAACTGGACCGTGGTCATGGCATTCCGTACAAGGGCAACTACAGCACCTGGCTGGACCAGAAGCAGGCCCGTTTGGAGTCTGAGCAAAAGGGTGAAGAAGCCCGCGCCAAGGCTCTGAAGAAGGAACTGGAATGGGTGCGCCAGAACGCCAAGGGCCGCCAGGCCAAGAGCAAGGCTCGTATTGCCCGCTTCGAGGAATTGAGCGATTTCGAATACCAAAAGCGCAACGAAACGCAGGAAATCTTCATTCCTGTGGCCGACCGCTTGGGCACCCAGGTCATCGAATTCAAGAACGTCACCAAGTCGTTTGGTGATCGCGTCCTGATCGACAACCTGAGCATGAACATCCCTGCAGGCGCCATCGTCGGCATCATCGGCCCCAACGGTGCCGGTAAATCCACGCTGTTCAAGCTGATTGCAGGCCGTGAGCAGCCTGACGCAGGCGAAGTCATCATTGGCTCCACCGTGAAAATGGCCTACGTAGACCAGTCGCGTGATTCATTGTCGGACGATAAAACCGTCTGGGAAGACATCTCCGGTGGTCTGGACATCATCAACATCGGCAAGTTCCAGATGGCCAGCCGTGCTTACGCGGGCCGCTTCAACTTCAACGGTGGAGATCAGCAAAAGAAGGTGGGCATGCTCTCCGGTGGTGAGCGCGGTCGTCTGCACTTGGCCAAAACGCTGATCCAGGGCGGCAACGTGCTGCTGCTGGACGAGCCATCGAACGACTTGGACGTGGAAACCTTGCGCGCCCTGGAAGATGCCCTGCTGGAATACGCGGGTACGGTGTTGGTCATCAGCCACGATCGATGGTTTCTGGACCGGATTGCCACGCATATCCTGGCCGCTGAAGGTGACAGCCAATGGACGTTTTTTGACGGCAATTACCAAGAGTACGAAGCCGACAAGAAAAAGCGCCTGGGCGAAGAGGGTGCGAAGCCCAAGCGCATGCGTTACAAGGCGCTCAAGTAAGCGCTCCAACGCTCGCAGGTCAAGTAGGATTGCAGCCGAAAACTCCTCTTTCTTTCACTTACCATGTCCCAGGCAGCGCTCGATCTGAGAACCGTCTTCCGCGCCTGCGTTGTCAGTGCGGTGCGCGAAGGCGAGCCGCTCATGGGCAAACTGGTGGAAGTCACGCGCAATGCGTTGACTCAGGAAGAGTCGTCGGTTCGCAATATCCAGCAGCGCAACAATCTGAGTGATGCGCTGAATGCGCTTAAGCTGCATGAGGCCGCATTGCTCAAGGGCTACCCCATGGCGCTGCTGGAGATCTTTGCGGAGGGACCTGCCAACGCCAAGGTTCGCCCGGCAGATGCCTCTGGCATGGACTTCGGCGAGCTCTCGCTGATGGACGACAGCGAAGTGCAAGACCAGGTGGAGCTTGCACGCGCTCAGCAACTGGCGGCCCATGCGACCGAGGGCGTGCTATCTGAACTCAATACGCTGGTCAGCTCTGCTCAGGGTTTGCGCAGCGTGCAGCCCGAGCGCAACCCCTTGCGTCCCGAGAATTACATCCGCGCATTGCAGCGGGTTGTGTCTGAAACGGGCGCCACGTCTGAAGTGCGCCAGCTGTGGATGCAGCACATGCGAGGCCTATTGGGCAAGTTGCTGGAGGGTGAGTACCAGCGCATGGCCAAAATGCTGCGAGACCAGGGCGTGCAGCCTGTGGGGTACGCGGTGCTGGGCACTCCCGGCGGTGCGGTGGGCCGATCAGGCTACGGCGCTCCCCAGCAGGCTATGGCCACGGGTTACGGTGGTGGCTATGCCACGGGCTACGGGCACACCAGTGGATACGGTGGGGCTTCCGGGTACAACAGCCGCGGCATGGGTGCGCCTACCGGGTGGCAGGGCGATTCCCAGCAGTCCCCCCTGGCGGCAGAGGCGGAGGAAGCCATTCTGACCGTGGGCATTCTGCGCCAGATGCTGGCGGGGGCAGACCCGTTCAATCCGCCCGGTTACGCGGCTGTTGCCCCCCAGATGATCGCGCAACCGGCCAGCCGCTGGGAGAATGTCCCCGCCGCCGTGCCCAGCGTACCTGGCCCATTGGGATCTGCTTACGCCGCAATTCCTGCCGTGGCCGTGGACGCCATGGAAGACATGGCCCAGCTGGAACGGCTGGTGAACCGCCTGGCGGGCGGAGCCCAGGCAGCGGCGCCGTTGTCCGCCTGGCGTGCGCCAGTGCAGTTGGCACAACCCATCTACACGGTTCCTTTTGTGGCGCCCACGGAATCCCCTGCGGTGGCGGCCGACGTGGTGGCCAACATGATGGCGACGCTGGCGCAAGACGCGCGGCTGCTGCCTCCCATGCAGCTCGCGGTAAAGAAGCTGGAGGAGCCGCTCAAACAATTGGTGCGCTTTGACCCTCGTTTCTTCACGGATGCAGGCCATCCGGCGCGGCGCCTGCTGGATGAGATCACGCAGCGCAGTCTGGCGTTCACTACCGAAGATGCGCCGGGCTTTGCCCAGTTTGTGCGCTTGGTGAATGAAGGCGTGGCCCATTTGGCGGCCAGCCAGATCAAAGACTCCACGCCTTTCGAGACCGTTCTGCGGGCACTGTACTCCGCGTGGGACACCCAGGAGCAGCGCAAGAAAGCCCAGGAAGTAGCAGAGCAGCAGGCACGTCAGCGGGCCGAGCAACGAACCATGCTGGCTGAACGGGTGGCGGCTGATATTCGCAAGCTGCACGACATAGGCAATGTGCCTGCCGATATTCTGGATTTTGCTGCGGGCCCTTGGGCAGACGTGGTGGCTCTGGCGCAGGTGAGCGCCGAAGGGCAGCAAGATGACCCCTCGGGATACCTGGCGCTGGTGCCCTTGCTTCTTTGGAGTGCCCAGCCCGAACTGACCCGGCTGGAGCCGGAGCGCCTGACCCACGCCATCCCTGACATGCTGGCAAAGTTGCGCCAAGGTCTGCGCTCCATTGATTACCCGGCCGACAAGGCCAGCGCTTTCATTGCGAGGTTGGTCGCATTGCACCAGGCGGCCTTTGAAGCTCCCCCAGCGCCTGGCATCTCGATTCCATTGCCGCAGGGTGATGCAGTAGCTGAGCCTGGCGACAGCATGGGCTCGGAACTTCCGGCGGAAGAGGACAGCAGCCAGGCGCTGCTGGAGCCCACCGCCAGCCAAGTGGCAGCCCTGGCTGAAGACCCCTTTGCCAATTTTGTGGTGGGTGCGTGGGTGGAATTGATCTCCAACCAGCGCCCGGTGCGCACGCAGCTTACCTGGACCAGTCCCAACGGAACGCTGTTCCTGTTCACCTCGCCCGATGGCAGCACGCAGTCGATGACGCGCCGCATGCGGGACAAACTCGCCAGCGAAGGTACGCTGCGCGTGATTCGCTACAAACCCTCGTCTCGCAGTGCCAATTCGGCACCGGCCGACCTGTCCCGCACGCCCCCCAAGGTTTCCAAAGGCCGCTGATTCAACTGGGCCGCACGCAAGGCACGCCAGCCGCAGGGGGCTTGGAGTCAGGCCAAGCCCTCAGGGCCGCATGAGCTTCTTGCGGATCAGGTGGATATGGTTGCGCAAGGCGTACAACTCGTCGGCGTATGACAGCGGCACGGTCACCTTTTCAACCTGGGCTTCCAGCGCATCGAGCGCCTGCAGCATTTGCGGGGCCTTGTCTGGCTCAGACTCCACCGTGTCTTCGATCTCGCGCAAGCGGCCGTACCAGCGGAAGACGCGCGAGCGCACCCTGAACTGGTACAGCGGTGGCACAACGCGTGACAGGGGCAGCAGGGCCGCCAGCAAAATCCCCAGCACCAGCCACATCCGCTCAATCAGGTTGGCCAGCCAGAACGGCAGGTAGCGCTGCAGCATGGGCACCGGCTCGTTCATGGCCCGCTCACCCTCTTTGGCAATGGGCAACTCGCTGTTGCGCATGTTGGGAAACTCCCGTGCGCGGTTGAACCAGCCCGCTGTGCTGTGCACCTGCTGGGCGCGCTGCGCAAACAGCGTGAGCAAGGCCGGGTGCGTGGATTCCCGCGCCAGCAGCGAGGTGGTGGACGCCACCATGCGCACGTCCCGCGCTGGCACATTGCTGGCCAGGTCCACCACACCCCAGGGTAGCGTGACCGGGGAGAGGAAGGGGAAACGCCGTGCGTACGCCTCGTGCTGGGCAATGTCGAGCAGCTGCACGCCAGGGGTTTGCAGCAGCATCTGCACCATCAGCGACTCGGGGGCTGACGCGAACACCAGCGCGTCCAGCTTGCCTGCCAGGAAGGCGACAGTGGCAGGCGTTTCTTCCAGCCGGGTCATGGTCACTGCGCCGGCCTCCAGGCGGTTGGCTTCCAGCAACTGGTTCATGAGCCAGGGTACGCCACTGCCTTCCGAGCCCACGTTCACGCGCATGCCGCGCAATTGCCGCAAGCCGTCCAGCCGGGGCCGCTCGTACATGCGCTGGGCGGCTTCGGTGCGGTAGAACACCCACACTGGCTCCACAAACAGGCTGCCCAGCGACACCAGGTTTTCCGGGTCGTCCGGCAGCAGCTCGGCGGTGCCGCCTTGCACAAAGGCCAGGTCTGCCTGGCCGTCGCGCAGCAACTGAAGGTTGGCCGATGATCCATCGCTAGGCAGCAGCCGCACCTCGATGCCAGCGGCGGCCAGGGCCATCTGGTAGCGCTTGCCAAACTCTTCATAGGCGCTTTGCGCGGGGCCCGTGGCCAGCGTGACCGATTTGGGCGGTGTGGGGTTGAGCCACCAATAGGCCAGCACCAACAGGCCTACTGCCAGGAAGGCCAAGGGCCCAGCAGACAGGACCAGATCACGAAACGACAGCAACGCAGAGCGCAGCGCCTTGGACATGCGGGGAGACATCACGGGCGATACCAATGGGAAAAAGAAAGCAGGCGGTGCACCGGCTGGTGCCCGCCGCAGAATCAGCCGCGCAAGTCTGCCATGGCTGGCAGGTACAGGCCGTCTCCGGTGGTGACAGAACGTGCCGCCTGCACTGCCCGGGCCGTTGCGCGCGCGGTGGCTTCGGCCGCCATCGTGGCCAGCACCATCATGCCCAGGCTTTTGCCCGCACGGCCCGTGCCCAGGCTGAACAGGGTGTCGCCGTCCGACATGGTGTGCACCGGGTTGATGCTGCGTGCCAGACCGTCGTGCGCGACAATGGCCAGGCGGTGCGCCTGTACTTTGGTCAGGATGGCATCGGTGGCCACGACGCCGATGGTGGTGTTGGTACCGGCCAGCAAGGGCTGGGGCGGCTGGCCGCGCAGCAGGGCGCGGCGCGTGTCGCGCAGTGCCCGGCCATCGTCGGTGCGTGCGCCGGCCATCACCTGGGCGGTGTCGGGGTCGATCACATCGCCCAGGGCGTTGCAGGCGATCAAGGCTCCCACCGTCACACCATCCACCGTGACGGACGCCGTGCCCACGCCGCCCTTCATGGCGTGCTGGATGCCAAAGACCTTGCCCACCACGGCTCCTGCCCCAGCGCCCACATTGCCTTCGGCCGGGTCGGCGCCAGACGCTGCGGCGCACGCGGCATAGCCCGCTGCGGCATCGGGGCGAATGCGCATGTCGCCCACCAGCAGGTCAAACAGCACCGCCGCGGGCACGATGGGAAGGCGGCCCACGGCCACGTCCAGGCCCACACCGCGCTCTTCCAGCCAGCGCACCGCACCCGTGGCGGCTTCCAGCCCCCAGGCGCTGCCGCCAGCGAGCATGATGGCGTGCACCTTGTCCACCAGGTTGGACGGGTGCAGCAAGTCGGTTTCGCGCGTGCCGGGAGCGGCGCCACGCACGTCCACCCCGGCCACGGCGCCCTCGCGCGCCATGACCACGGTGCAGCCGGTGGGCCGGCGGGTGTCGGTGAAATGGCCGACTTCAATGCCGGCCACGCGGGTGATGCTGCCGGCATCGCCAGCGGGGAAGAGGGCGTTCATGGGCCCCGATTATGGTGGCCCGCTTCTACCTGCACCTTACCGCCGCAGCCATTCACTGGGCCTTTTCGATGCGTGTGGCGTAGTAGGCGCCCTTGACCTGCTCTGCCCGAAAACGCACTTTGTCACCCGCCTTGAGCGGCGCGAGCAGGGCGGCGTCCTGCACGCGGAACACCATGGTCATGGGCGGCATGTTGAGGTTCTTGAGCTCGCCGTGGCGCAGCGTGACTTTGAGGGCGGCAGCGTCCACGCGGGTGACCTCGCCTTCGCTCAAGTCGGCCTGCTGTTCGTTGGCGGCAGCTGTGTGATGTGCTGCGTGGCTGTCGGCGGCGGGTGCCTGGGCCCATGCCTGGCCACCGGCGAGGAGTGCCGCTGCCAGCAGCGCAGGCCACTGTGGGAGGAGCTTGGGCACGAGGGTCATGTGGAAGCCTTTTTGTTGTAGCTCTTGAAAACACGGGTGCTGCCATCGTGCGCCACCAGCAGCACGTCGTAGGGGTCGCGGCGGTCGCCATACACGGCGCCGTCCATGCCGGGCGAGCCCACGGGCATGCCAGGCACAGCGATGCCCAGAGCCTTGGGCTTTTGCTGCAGCAAGGCGCGCACATCGCTGGCGGGCACATGGCCTTCCACCACGTAGCCGCCCACCAGGGCGGTGTGGCACGAGCCCAGCTTTTGCGGCAGGCCCAGCCGTGCGCGCACGGCGTTGTTGCCGGTTTCGTGCACCGTCACCTTGAAGCCATTGGCCTGCATGTGGTCCACCCAATCCTTGCAGCAGCCGCAGTTGGGGTCTTTCCACACTTCGACCGGCGTGGGGGCAGGCCCGGCAGCGCGTGCCAAGGACGGGGCCAGGGCCGCCACCGTACCAGCGCCGAGCAGCGTCAGCGTGGTGGTCAGCCACTGGCGGCGGCTGAGGGCGGGAGCAGTGCGGGAGGGGGTACTGATGGGTTGCATGAGGATCTCCGGAGGATTATTCAATGGGCGCGGGGCAGCACGGTGATGGTGCCGGTCATGCCCGCCTGGTAGTGGCCCGCGATCAGGCAGGCAAAGTCAAAAGTGCCTGGGCGGTTGAAGTGCCACACGATGTCGCCGCGCTGGCCGGGTTTGACGTGGGCCATGTACGGCTCATCGTGCTCCATGCCGGGGTGTTTCACCATCATCTCGGCGTGCTGGTCCAGCTCGGCCTTGGTGCCGATGACGATTTCGTGCATCACCTTGCCCTTGTTTTGGGCCCGCAGGCGCACGGTTTCACCCTCGCGCACTTCGATATGGCTTGGGGTAAAGCGCATGTCGTCGCCCATGCGCAGGGTGATGGTGCGGGTCACGGCCTTGGCGTCGCCGGCAATGCCCCATTCTTTTTGTTCCTTGATCGCGGCCGGTTTGGCAGCATGGGGCATGCTTTCATGACCAAAACTGGCTGTAGCGCCCATGAATAAAGCGCAGGCAGCTATTAATTTGATAGTTTTCATGGTGTGTTCAGGGTTCAATGTTGGTGGCTGCTGGCAGCGGGCTTGCGGGCGGTGGCCGCGCCGGGCACTGTGCCGGGGGTGTCGGCACGCGCGGGGCGTGGGGTGTGGGCGGGGGCACCTTGCCATTCGTAGGCCTGGGTGCCAGGGGGCTGCGCGTAGTCGCCGGGGTCGCGGTAGTCGCCCGCCGGCTGGTTGGCGCGCACCTTGAAGGTGGTGAACATGCAGGCAGTCCATCGGCGCAGTGGGGGCGAAATGCGCGGCAGGGCTGGCGCAAAAAGAGGCGATAAATCAGGGGCGCGCATGGCGGTCTCCAGACAACGAACAAAGGCAATGGCGTTGCGCAGCCAGCCCGGCTGGCGTACAGCAGGGCTGCGGCAGACGCACTTCGGGCGTCGGAGATCAGGCGATGGGCGGTTTGATGAGCAACGCCGCTGGGGCGTTGTGCAGGGGTGCTGCGGTGTGGCGCAGGTGCGCGCCGGGCAGCCGGGGCACATACGGGGAAACGCCGGGCGCGGCAAGCATGGCCGAGTGACTAATCTCACAGGCCGAGCAGGTGGCGTGCTCATGCGGGTGGCATTCGGCAGATGCGTCCGCGCAGTGGTTGCCCAGGTCTGCAGCGGTGCCGTAGTGGCTTGGGTCGTCGTGGGTGGCGTGCTGCGCCGTGTCAGCAGCGTGCTGGTGTGCCGTAGCGGCTTGCGTCAGCGCCAGGGGCGGTAGCACCCCCGCAGCCATGGCGGTGCCCGTGAGGCCCCGAAGGACCAGCACCACCATGAGGACAAAAAACAAGCCGCGACGCATGCGATGAATGATACGGCCAGGTGAACAAAGGTTCCCGCGATGGGGGATTCAGTGCCCAGGCGCTGTGAATACCGGCAACGGCTCTTACACCGCCATGTAGCGCCCGGGGCGGTGGTTCATGGCCAGCACCAGGTTCAGGGCCACGGCACCAGCCACAGACCAAGCCACGCGCAGGGGCTCTACGGTCCACAGGGCCAGCAGCACGATGGCGCAGTCCACAGCCATCTGCACCTTGCCGGCGCGCCAGCCGTAGCGGTCTTGCAGGTACAGCGCCAAAATGCCCACGCCCCCCAGGCTGCAGCGGTGGCGAAACAGCACGAGAAAACCCGTGCCGGTGATGAGCCCGCCCGCCACGGCGGCATACACGGGCTGCAGCTGCGCAAACTGCAGGAACTGCGATTGCAATTCCGTCAGCACTGACAGCAGCAGCACGGCGATGAAGGTTTTGAGCGTGAAGGCCCGGCCCAGCTTGCGCAGCGCCAGCCAGTAAAAGGGCAGATTCAGCACGAAGAAAATCTTGCCGAAGCCAATGCCCGTGGCGTAGTGCAGCAAAAACGCCAGCCCGGCCGTGCCGCCGGTCAGCAGGCCCGCACTGGTGAAAAACGCCACGCCCACGGAAATCAGCAGCACCCCGGTAAAGATCGCCACGGCGTCTTCAGTGAGGGTGTGGGGCACCGCCACGGGGGGCGGAACAGCGGGGGCGGCGGAGGTGCGGGACATGGCTGAAAGCGGGAAACGAGGGCGGATTGGACCATGCAAGCGCCATGCCTGGGCTTGTGGTGCGTCAAAAAACCAGCAAGCAGACACCGTGTGCCACTTGGGTAGCCTGCTGGTTCAATGTTTATTTGCTATTAATTGTATAGCTTCTCGCGCTTGTGGTTAAAGCGCTTGAGGCGCATTTTGCTTCGAAGCATGGGCCAGCTCCTGGCGCGCCTGGCGCACCACGCTCCACCCGCCAGAGATGGCCAGGGCTGCCATCACACCGGCCACCACCAGGTCGGGCCAGTTGCGGCCCGTGCCAAACACACCCAGCGCGGCCAGCATCACGGCCACGTTGCTCAACGCATCGTTGCGGGTGCACAGCCACACGCCACGCATGTTGGCGTCGCCATCGCGCCAGGCGTACAGCAGCAGGGCCACGCCCACATTCGCAGCCAGTGCCAGCAGGCCGACCGAGCCCATGGTGAGCGCCTCGGGCGTGATGCCCTGCCACGCGCCCCAGGCGACGCGGCCAATCACAAACACCCCGAAGGCCAGCATGCTGGCGCCCTTGAGCAGCGCTGCCCTGGCGCGCCACTGCAGCGCCATGGCCAGCACCAGGAGCGATACGCCGTAGTTGGCCGCGTCGCCGAGAAAGTCGATGGCGTCGGCCAGCAGGGAGGCGGAGCCTGAACTCAGCCCCGCGCCCAGCTCCACCACAAACATGGCGGCGTTTACGAGCAGGGCGATCCACAGAATGCGCCGGTAGCGCGGGTCTGCGCTGGCGGTGGGGGTGTGGCAATGGTCGGTGCACTGGGCAGACATGGTGGTCTTTCTAAACTGAGGTTCGGGTTGCAATGGCATCATTGGAAACCTTGAAGCCACTTGAAGGTCAAGCCCCATGGTTGATGACGTTGCAGTGCACCGCATTGGCGAGGCCGCCCGGCAGTCGGGCGTGTCGCCCGCCAACATCCGTTACTACGAAAAGGAAGGCCTGCTGCCGCCCGGCGCCCGGGGTGACAACAGTTACCGACTTTACAGCGCCGCCGATGTGCACCGGCTGCGCTTTGTGCGCCTGTGCCGTGCCATGGACATGTCGCTGGACGAGGTGCGCACCCTGCTGGCGCTGGACCTGACGCGCAAGGAAGACTGCCACGCCGCCTGCGACACCCTGGACGAGCACCTGCGGCATGTGCGCGCACGCCTGGCAGAGTTGCAGGCGCTGGAGGCTGATCTGATGGCCCTGCGCAGCCACTGTGATGGTTCTGACGCGCAGTGCCACATCATCGAAGCCCTGCACCAGCGGGCAGATGCGCAAAGCAGCGCACCCATTGCGCCAGGGTCTGCGGCTGGCAAGCGCCATGTGTGATGGGGGCGTGATGGCAACTTTGCCAGCGGCCAGTGCAGGCGGCGCGCCATGCATGTTTCAAAGTGCTTTGTGTGCTTCTGTTTTGATAGCTGGCGGCGCTTGATGGATAAGCGCTGGAGGCCAAAAACGTTTGATGTCATCGGCCGCTGCCTGAAACGCGGTGTGGCCCGGTGCGCAGCTATGATCCAGCCATGATTTCGCGCTTGCCCGGCCTTTCCCTGTCCGAACGCGCCTGGGGCGTGGTGCGGCGCTGGGCGCTGGCCTGGTGGCGCATCTTGTACCTGGGTGCCGTGGTGTGTGTGCTGGTGCTGTCGCCGTCCAGTTACGGCAAGGTCACCCGGCGCGCTCTGGCACGCCACCTGTATCTGGACACCGCCCCGGTGCTGCTGGGTTTTACCGTGTTGGCAGCGCTGATCAGCCTGGTGCTCACGCGCATCGTGGTTGTCACGGCCATCAGCTATGGCTTGTCGCGCTACGCGCTGGAGATGGTGATCCGCGTGCTGGTGCTGGAGCTGATCCCTTTGACGGCTGCGCTGTTCGTGGCCATGCGCTGCACCATTCCCAACGGCACGCAGCTGGCGCTGCTGCGCCAGTCTGGCCACCTGGCCCGCCTGAGCCATGCGGGGGCTGACCCCATTCGTGTGGAGCTGCTGCCCCGCGCCGTAGCGGGCGTGTTTGCCTGCATCACCCTGGCGGCGTTGAGCTGCGTGGTCGCCCTGGTGTTGGCCTACCTCGGCGTGTATGGCTTCAGCCTGGCGGGCCTGCCCAGCTACACGCGCATGTTTGGGCATGTGTTTGCGCCTGCGGTCACGCTGGTCTTCGTCATCAAAACCGTGTTGTTCAGCCTGGCGGTGGCGCTCATCCCCATGGCCGCCGGGTTGTACGACACGGGCGAGCGCACGCAGCCCGATTCAGAACTGGGCGGGCTGGCGCGCATGTTTGCCGTGCTGCTGCTCATCGAAGTTGGCTCGCTGGTGGGGAACTACTACTGATGCGGCCCCTGAACCAGACCATGCCCCCACCATCCCCGGCCCGTTGGGGCCGTACAGATTGTTTGCCATGAACCCTTCCGTACCCCCGCCCCCATCTGCTGCGCCACCCGATCCGGCGGGCACGCCCATCGCTGCCGATGCTGCGCATGTGGAATCCCTGCGTCCTGTGGCCTATCTGGAGCTGAAGGCCGCGATGCTGCTGCTGTTCACGCTGGCGTTGATCGTGGGGTCCGGCCTGTACCTGCTGTATGCGCGGGGTGCGTTTGAGCCCACGCAAACCCTGGTGCTCACTGCCGATGACTCTGAAGGCGTGGTGGTAGGCATGGACATGACGTTCTCGGGCTTTCCCATCGGCCGCGTGCGCCGCATTGAACTGGCCGAAACCGGCAACGCCCGCATCGTGGTGGATGTGGCCCAGAAAGACGCGCACTGGCTGCGCGAGTCCAGCGTGTTCACGCTGGTGCGCGGCGTGGTGGGGGGCACCAACATCCGCGCGTACAGCGGCATCCTGACCGACCCACCGTTGCCTGCCGGTGCCGTGCGCCCCGTGTTGCGTGGCGATGCCACGGCCGAGATTCCGCAGTTGATGGCGTCCGCCCGTGAACTGCTGGGCAACCTCAATGCCCTCACCGCGCAAGACGCAGCCCTGGGCAGCAGCCTAGCCAACGTGCAGGCCCTGACCCAGCAGCTGAACGGCCCCGGTGGCGCCCTGGGCGTGCTGATGGGCAACGAAGCCGATGCCCGAAAAATCATCACCACGCTGGAGCGCACCAACACCCTGCTGGCGCGCCTGGATGGCCTGGCCAAGCAGGCCGATCGCCAGGTGTTTGGTGAGAACGGCAAAGACGCGCTGGTGCCTGACCTGCGGGCCTCGGTTGGGCAGCTCAATGCCTTGCTGGCCGAGACGCGCAATAGCCTCAAGAAGGTGGATGCGGTGCTGGTGGAGGCTCAGGCCATCGGCGCCAACACCCGCGAAGCCACCACCGACCTGGGCGCCTTGCGCGCCGATGTGGAAAGCAACCTGCGCAAGGTGGAAAGCCTGGTGAACGAAATCCAGCGCAAATGGCCTTTTGCGCGCGACACCGAGATTCGACTGCCATGACACAGCGCACTCGCTTTTTTCTGACTGCATGGCCCCGCTGGGTGTGCCCGCCTTCCAGCCTGTCTGCGCGCCGTCTGTGCACCGTTTGGGCGCCGCTGTTGGTGTGCACTGCCCTGGCAGCTTGTTCCAGCAAGCCCGCCATCCCAGACTGGCAGATGAATGCGCACGGCTCCACCGAAAAGGCCTTGCAGGCCTACCTGACAGGCAACAGCCGGGTGGAGGAGCAGGAGTGGGCACGTGCACGCCGAGAGCTCGCCAGCACTGGCCGGCTGGATCTGGTGGCGCGTGCAGAACTGTTGCGCTGTGCGGCGCAGGGAGCCAGCTTGGCGCTGACGCAAGCTTGCCCGCCATTTGAGGCCCTGCAGCAGGATGCCGCAGGCCCCGAAAAAGCCTACGCGAATTACCTGCTGGGCCGCCCCTTGGCGGCTGATGAACTGGCTTTGTTGCCGCCTGCGCAGCGCCCCGTGGCTACCGCCTTGGCGCAGTCGAGTGCCGGCAACGCTGCGGCACTGCTCAAGGGGGTAGAAGACCCCCTCTCGCGCCTGGTGGCCGCTGGCACCTTGTTCCGTGCAGGACAGGCCGGGCGCGAAGTGGTCGCACTGGCAGTAGACGCCGCTTCAGCCCAGGGCTGGAGCCGCCCGCTGATGGCATGGCTGACCGTGCAGGCTGATCTTGCGCAAGCCGCTGGCGATGCAGAAGCCGCCGCCCAAGCCCGCAGGCGGTTGGCTCTGATGGCTCCTTGAAGGCATCAAGCCCAGGGGATCTGCGGCTTCAGCTCAGCGTTTAAGCGGCAGTCTGCACCGCACTGTGCTAGCCACTCAGCGTGCAGGTTCCACCGGCAAAAGAAGGTCCAGTTGCCCAGGGAGGAGCGGAAGAGAGTCTGCCGACTGCACAACCCAATCGGGCGCGGAGCCCACCAGGGCGGCCACGAGTGCCAAAGTCACCGTGGCAACAAATGCCAGCAAAGCAACGGCTTGCGAAGAGAGGTGACTGGATGTCATGGCGTTGCTCCTTCAAAGGGTGTGAACACCGTTGATTGGGGACGCGGGGGCCTCAATGGTCCATCCCACTCTGGCCTCAATGGCCAGTGGGTGAGATTCCACCAAAAGCCCGCAGTTCCATGTGTCAGACAAATTCGCATCGGGGCATCGCGTTGTCACGATTTGTATCTGAGCTCTGCGGCTGGATGCGCACCTGCTTGCGGCTCATCCCCCATCGTTGGTGAATGTCCCACTGGAAGGGGCTTACAGGAGCGCCAACGCATTCCTCAATACCCTTCATGCCCATGTCACGCGTCAGGACAGGCGCACATCAAAGTACATGCACTCTGCTTCGCCCAGATCGCGAAATCCCGCCTGCCTCGCGGCGGTGCAAGCCTTGGCCCAGCGTGCTGCCAGTTCCAGGTCTGCTTGCGAAATATCTTCGTCGGCAGCACCCTCCAGCCCCGACATCGTGTCCAGCGCGGCAGCCACTTCTTCCGGGCCTCCAAGCGCATGCTCCAGGGCTTTTGCATAACGTGCCTCGGCTTGCGCACGCGCCCGCTCTGGCACCTCATCGGGGCAGTCTTGCAGGGTGACGGTGTACAGCGTATCAATCACTTCCATGGTCGAACTCCTTGATAAAGACTGTTTAAATATACAGCATTTTGATGCAAGTTCAATCACACTGGGTGAGTGATTCCGTCGCCCAAGGTGAGCAGTTGCATCGCCTCGCTCAGCATGGGTACGCTTAGCCATCAGGGCAGAAGTTCCCTCGCTCAGACCCAAGTGATGTATGGCGTAGCTTTCACAACGCTCTGCCATATGGCGAGGTGGTTGAAAGCACGATGTCTGAACTGAAGCTTGTTGGGCGGCGGAGTGGACCGGCCTTGGAGCCATTGACCTTTGTGACCAGATGGGTATGGCTGTTGGGTGCCGCCGATCTGCACGGTGATGGGAGAGGCAGCGCCAAAGCCCTCAGGTGGTGGTGCCCCTGACACTCGCGCGCCACAGTCGCGTGCCAGCCAAAGCCCATTTCGCCGCAGAAAAAGAAAAAGGCCGGAAGCTCGTGGAAGCTTCCGGCCTTATCTGTGGTGCCCGGGGCCGGAATCGAACCGGCACGCCTTGCGGCGGGGGATTTTGAGTCCCCTGCGTCTACCAATTTCACCACCCGGGCGGGTAATTTGTGAAGACGCAAATTATGGCACAGTAGTGACCATGAATTACCAAACTATCGAACAAGCGGTTGGCAACACGCCACTGGTGGCCTTGCAGCGCATTGGTGCACAGGAAAACGCGGCGCGTGGCAATGTGGTTTTGGGCAAGTTGGAAGGCAACAACCCTGCGGGCTCGGTGAAGGACCGGCCTGCGCTGTCCATGATCCGCCGTGCGGAGGAGCGTGGTGACATTCGGCCGGGCGATACGCTGATTGAGGCGACGTCGGGCAACACCGGCATTGCGCTGGCCATGGCCGCTGCCATCAAGGGCTACCGCATGGTGCTGGTGATGCCTGAGGATTTGTCGATTGAGCGGGCCCAGACCATGAAGGCCTTTGGTGCCGAGCTGGTGCTGACCCCCAAGAGTGGTGGCATGGAGCATGCCCGTGACTTGGCCGAGGCCATGCAAAAGCGCGGAGAGGGCAAGGTGCTGGACCAGTTCGGCAATGAGGACAACCCCCGCATCCACTACGAAACGACAGGCCCCGAAATTTGGGAGCAAACGGGCGGACGCGTCACGCACTTTGTGAGTGCCATGGGAACCACCGGAACCATCTCAGGGGTGTCGCGTTACCTCAAGGAAAAAAATCCGGGCATCCAGATCATCGGAGCCCAGCCCCAGGAAGGCTCGCGCATTCCGGGCATTCGCAAGTGGCCGCAGGAATATCTGCCCAAAATTTACGACCCGCGCGCGGTGGACGAGCTGGTGTACGTGAGCCAGGACGATGCCGAGGAAATGTGCCGCCGCCTGGCCCGTGAGGAAGGTATCTTCGCGGGGATCTCTGCCGCTGGCGCTTGCTGGGTAGCCCAGCAGATCGCGCTGCGTGAGCAAGACGCCACCATCGTCTTTGTGGTGTGCGACCGGGGCGATCGCTACCTCTCTACAGGGGTGTTTCCTGCCTGAAGCAGGCTCAGGACATCTTGATATGGTCTGGTGCGCTGGGGTTTGAATTTTGAATGAAATATGCCTCTGGCACTTGATGGATAAGCGCAGCCAGCTATCTTTTTGGAAGCACCCATGACCCAGTATGAAACCCGCTACTGCACCCACTGCGGCACGGCCCTTGCGTGGATCACCCAGTTGGAAGATGGGGGCGACAAGGCGCGCTTGCGCTGTCCTGCTTGCGGATGGACGCACTGGAACAACCCCACGCCCGTGTTGGCTGCCATCGTGGAGGTGAATGGCCAGGTCCTGCTGGCGCGCAATGCGGCCTGGCCAGAGAAAATGTTTGCATTGATCACAGGCTTCATGGAAGCCGGTGAGTCGCCGCAGGAAGGCATTGCCCGCGAGGTCAAGGAAGAAACCAGCCTGGATGTTCAGAGCGCCAAACTTGTGGGGGCCTACGAGTTTTTGCGCATGAACCAAGTGATCATTGCCTACCATGTCGTGGCGACAGGCCAGGTGAAGCTGTCCCCTGAACTGGTGGACTATCGCCTGTACGATCTGGACAAACTCAAATGCTGGCCCGCTGGCACAGGCTATGCGTTGGCAGACTGGTTGCGCACCCGAGGGCACGAGCCAGTGTTTTTTGCCGAAGAAGAAAATGCAGAGCGGCGCCGTGGGCTGGGCCTGCCGAGCAAGGATTGATGACCATGGAAACACACAAAGAAATCGACACCCGGGGCTTGAACTGCCCTTTGCCCATTCTCAAAGCCAAAAAGGCCTTGGCAGAAATGGCCAGCGGCCAGCTCTTGAAGGTATTGGCCACCGATGTGGGGTCGGTGCGCGACTTCCAGGCGTTTGCCAAGCAAACGGGCAATGAGCTGGTGGAACAGCAAACCGTGGGTGAAGAGTTCATCCACGTTCTGCGCCGCCGCTAACGGTGGGTGCGGTGCACGGTCGGGCCTACAGTTCCGAACCGTGCGTTGGGCGCCGGGAAGCCCATCCCCGGTCAATGCCAATTGAATAGCTAGCCGTGCGCGCTGGTCATGCGCGTACGGCGTGCGCTCAGCCTCAGAGGCTCAGCCCTTTGAGGTACGCGCGGAACGTCGCGCCCACTTGTGGGTGCTGCAACGCCAGTTCCACCGTGGCCTCCAGAAAGCCTTCTTTGCTTCCGCAGTCGTAGCGCTTGCCTTCGTACTGGAACGCGTACACCGCTTCGTGCGTCATCAGCCGCGCGATGCCATCCGTGAGCTGGATTTCGCCACCCACACCGCGTGGCTGGTTGCGGATCTCTTCGAAGACGCCGGGGGTAAGGATGTAGCGCCCAGCCACCCCCATGCGGGAGGGGGCCACGTCGGCTTTGGGCTTTTCCACGATGCGCTCAATGCGCATCAGTTGTCCACCTGCGGGCTCGCCTGCCACGATGCCGTACTTGTGCACTTGGTCCTCGGGCACCTCTTGCACGGCAATCACAGACCGGCCTTGCTGGCGGAAGGCCGTCACCATCTGCGCCAGCACCGGCTGGCCGCCCTGGGGGCCCACCATCAGGTCATCGGCCAGTAGCACGGCAAAGGGTTCGTTGCCCACCAAAGGCTCTGCGCACAGCACCGCATGGCCCAAGCCCAGTGAGCGGGGCTGGCGCACAAAGGCGCAGTCCATGTCGTCAGGCTGCACAGACCGCACCAGGGCCAGCAAGGCTTCCTTGCCTGCCGTTTCCAGTTCGGCTTCCAGCTCATAGGCCGTGTCAAAGTGGTCTTCGATGGCACGCTTGCTGCGGCCTGTCACGAAGATCATGTGGCGGATGCCGGCGGCGTAGGCTTCTTCCACCGCGTACTGGATCAGCGGCTTGTCCACCACGGGCAGCATCTCCTTAGGAGAGGCTTTGGTGGCAGGCAAGAAACGCGTACCCAGGCCGGCAACGGGGAATACAGCTTTGCGAACGGTGGTGGCAACAGTCATGGGTTTCCTTTGAATGCAGTCAGGCGACGTCGGCCCGCGTTGGCGGGCCACATGTCGCCGAGTATCGCGGCCGTTTCAGCCCAGGCGTGTCAGCTGATCGCGCAATCTGCCGAGGGTGGCAGTGAAGTCGGCCACGCGCTTTCTCTCCTGTTCCAGCACGGCGGCAGGGGCTTTGGCCACGAAGGCTTCGTTAGAGAGCTTGCCATTCGCCTTGGCGATTTCGCCTTCGATGCGCGCGATTTCCTTGGAGAGACGCGCCTTCTCGGCGGCCACGTCAATTTCCATGAACAGGCACATGCGGGCTTCGCCCACCACGGCCACGGGCGCGGCCTGGGCAGCTGCCGCCCAGGCGGCCTCATCGTCAAACACCTTGACCTCGCTGAGCTTGGCCAGGGCCTGCAGCACCGGCGCCACGCCGCGCATGAAGTCGGCATCGCCCACCACATACATGGGCAGGCGGGTGGAGGGCGAGACGTTCATCTCACCGCGCAGGGCACGGCAGGTGTCCACCAAGCCTTTGACGCGGGCCATGTGGGCGATGGCCGCCTCGTCGATCCTCTCGGGCTGCGCTTCGGGATAGCGGGCGATGCTGACCGATTCGCCTCTGAATCCGGCCACGGGTGCTACCACCTGCCACAGAGCTTCGGTGATGAACGGGATGATCGGATGCGCCAGGCGCAGGATGGCTTCGAGCGTGCGGATCAGCGTGCGGCGCGTGGCGCGTTGCTGCGCTTCGGTGCCGTTCTGGATCTGCACCTTGGCGATCTCCAGGTACCAGTCGCAGTACTCGTTCCAGACAAAGTCGTAGATCGTGTTGGCCACGTTGTCCAGGCGGTATTCTTCAAAGCCCTTGGCGACTTCGGCCTCGGTCTTTTGAAGCAGCGAGCTGATCCAGCGGTCGGCCTGACTGAACTGCATGTAGCCGTGGGCTGGGCCGCCGGGCTGGCACTCTTCCTTGGTGTGCTCCTTCAGGCCGCAGTCCTGGCCTTCGCAGTTCATTAGCACGAAGCGGCTGGCGTTCCAGAGCTTGTTGCAGAAGTTGCGGTAGCCCTCGCAGCGCTTGCTGTCGAAGTTGATGCTGCGGCCCAGCGACGCGAGCGCCGCAAAGGTAAAGCGCAGCGCATCAGCGCCATAGGCCGGAATGCCCTCGGGAAATTCCTTTTGCGTGTTCTTGCGCACGGTGGGCGCGGTCTCGGGCTTGCGCAGGCCGGTGGTGCGCTTGTCGAGCAGGGGCTCCAGCGCAATGCCGTCGATCAGGTCCACCGGGTCGAGCACGTTGCCCTCGGACTTGGACATCTTCTTGCCCTGCGCGTCGCGCACCAGACCGTGGATGTACACATGCTTGAACGGCACGCGGCCCGTGAAGTGCGTGGTCATCATGATCATCCGGGCGACCCAGAAGAAGATGATGTCGTATCCCGTGACCAGCACCGTGCTGGGCAGGTACAGGTTGTAGTCGTCTGTCGCTGCCGTGCCCTGGTTGGGCCAGCCCATGGTGCTGAAGGGCACGAGGGCGGACGAGTACCAGGTGTCGAGCACGTCTTCATCGCGGCGCAGCGTCTTGCCGGGCGCCTTGGCCTGGGCCTCGGCCTCGGTGCGGGCCACGATCACGTTGCCGTCTTCGTCGTACCAGGCCGGGATCTGGTGGCCCCACCACAGCTGGCGGCTGATGCACCAGTCCTGGATGTTGTTCATCCACTGGTTGTAGGTGTTCACCCAGTTCTCGGGCACAAAGGTCACTTCGCCGCTGGCCACGGCATCGATGGCCTTTTGCGCAATGCTCTTGCCCGTGGGGTCCTGGTCGCTGACCTTGCTCATCGCCACGAACCATTGGTCCGTCAGCATGGGCTCGATGACCTGGCCGGTGCGGGTGCAGATGGGCACCATGAGCTTGTGCTTCTTTACCTCGACCAGCGCGCCGATGGCTTCGAGGTCGGCCACGATGGCCTTGCGGGCCACGAAGCGGTCCATGCCGCGGTACTTGGCGGGGGCGTTCTCGTTGATGGTGGCTTGCAGCGTCAGCACCACGATCATGGGCAGCTTGTGGCGCTGGCCCACGGCGTAGTCGTTCTGGTCGTGCGCGGGCGTCACCTTCACCACCCCCGTGCCGAATTCCTTGTCCACGTACTCGTCGGCAATCACCGGGATCTGGCGGTCGCACAGCGGCAGGTTCACCATCTTGCCGATGAGGTGCGTATAGCGCGCGTCCTCGGGGTGCACCATCAGCGCCACGTCGCCCAGCATGGTCTCGGGGCGGGTGGTGGCCACCGTCAGGCTGCCAGAGCCATCGGCCAGCGGGTAGGCGATGTGCCAGAGCGAGCCGTCCTTTTCTTCGCTCTCGACTTCCAGGTCGGACACGGCGGACTGCAGCTTCGGGTCCCAGTTCACCAGGCGCTTGCCGCGGTAGATCAGGCCCTGTTCGTACAGCTTCACGAAGGTGTCGGTCACCACGGCGCTGAGCTTGTCGTCCATGGTGAAGTATTCGCGGCTCCAGTCCACGCTGTCGCCCATGCGGCGCATCTGCGTGGTGATGGTGTTGCCGGACTTTTCCTTCCACTCCCACACCTTGCTCACGAAGTTCTTGCGCGCCTCGGGCGGGGTGGGGCCCATGTCGTAGCGGCTGATGCCTTGCTCTTGCAGCTGGCGCTCCACCACGATCTGCGTGGCGATGCCAGCGTGGTCGGTGCCCGGCACCCACACCGTGTTGAAGCCCCGCATGCGGTGGTAGCGCGTGAGGCTGTCCATGATCGTCTGGTTGAACGCATGGCCCATGTGCAGCGTGCCCGTCACGTTGGGGGGCGGCAGCTGGATGGAGAACGCTGGCTCGCCCGCCACTGGCGCGCCCGTGCCACGGTGGCCCGCCGCGCCGTATCCCCGTTTTTCCCATTCAGGCCCCCAGTGGGCTTCCAGTGCAGCAGGTTCAAACGACTTGGACAGGCTTTCGAGGCCGGGTTGTTGCAGGGGCGTGCTCATGGGTGGTACTTGGTGCAGGAAACGGCCTGGTTGGCCGAGTCTAGAGACAGGAAGGTTAGCCAGCCATTTTAAGGCAGGGCCGCCACGGCTTTGCTGATGCGTGCGTGGAGCTGCGGCGTGGCGGAAGGATTTGCCGATGTCGGGAGCGATGACCTCGCAAGCGCGGTCGATAACGCTCGATCAGAGGGTCCGGCCCAATGCAAAAAGCCCAAGTGGTGCGGACCACTTGGGCTTGCATTAATGGCGGAGAGGGCGGGATTCGAACCCGCGGTGGGGATTAGCCCACACACGCTTTCCAGGCGTGCGACTTAAACCGCTCATCCACCTCTCCGAAGCCCGCTACTATAACATTGCTTTTGGATCGGATGGCGGAGCCCGCAGAATTTCTTTGCGCACGCGCTGCGGTCGAGGGCCGCCCCGGGAATGATTGGGTGTAGGCTGTTTACATGACCACTTCCATCATTCCGACTCCTTGACAGGCGCCCCCTGACGGGGGTGCTTCCGTCTCGCGCCTGGCGGTGCGCCGTGTGGCCATTGACACCTGACGCGAGAACGTCGCTTACCTGCACCGTGACTGTGCTGTGAACCGTGCGGAGGGTTTCCAGGCGTTGTCGAAGATTGAGGTGCGCGCCAACGGCCGGCGCATTCTCGCCACGGTGAACGTGGTGGATGACCTCGGCATCGTCGCGTGCGATGAGCTGGGGCTGTCCGAAGACGCCTTTGCCCTTCTGGGGGTGGAGGCGGGCTACAAGGTGGCGGTGGCGCAGGCCGAGCCGCCCGAATCCATGGGGGCGCTGTTCCGCAAGATCGCGGGGGAGCGCCTGCGGCGCGAAGACCTGCGTGCCATCGTGCGTGATATCGCCGAGCACCGCTATTCCAAGATCGAGCTCACGGCCTTCGTCGTCGCGTGCAACCGCGACGAGTTGGATCGCGAAGAAGTGTTCTTCCTCTCCGACGCCATGGTGGCCACGGACCAGAGGCTCGATTGGCACGAGGGCTTGCTGGTGGACAAGCACTGCATCGGCGGCATCCCGGGCAACCGTACCTCCATGCTGGTTGTGCCCATCGTGGCGGCGCACGGCATGCTGTGTCCCAAGACGTCGTCGCGTGCCATCACATCACCGGCGGGCACAGCCGACACCATGGAGGTGCTGGCCAATGTCGAGCTGCCGCTACAAGACCTGCTGCGCATCGTGCGCGACCATCGCGGCTGCCTGGCCTGGGGAGGCACAGCCCAGCTCTCGCCCGCCGACGATGTGCTGATCTCTGTCGAGCGCCCGCTGTCCATCGACTCGCCGGGGCAGATGGTGGCGTCCATCCTGTCGAAGAAGATCGCCGCAGGCTCCACCCACTTGGTGCTCGACATCCCTATCGGCCCCACGGCCAAAGTGCGCTCCATGCCTGAAGCGCAGCGCCTGCGTCGCCTGTTTGAATACGTGGCGCGGCGCCTGGGCCTGTCGCTCGACGTGGTCATTACCGACGGGCGTCAGCCCATCGGCAACGGCATTGGCCCGGTGCTGGAGGCGCGCGATGTGATGCGCGTGCTGGAAAACGATCCACGCGCGCCCAATGATCTGCGCCAGAAATCCCTGCGCCTGGCAGGCCGCCTGATCGAGTGCGACCCAGACGTGCGCGGCGGCGACGGCTATGCCATCGCACGCGACATCCTTGACTCCGGCCGCGCCTTGGCGCGCATGCAGGCCATCATTGCCGCCCAGGGCAGCAAGGCGTTTGACCACAACCACCCGCGTCTGGGTGCGCTGCATTTTGAAGTTTGCGCCCCGGCTGACGGTGTGGTGGCGGGCATTGACAACCAGCAGATTGCCCGCATCGCCCGCCTGGCTGGCGCGCCCAAGGTGAAGGGAGCGGGCGTCGATTTGCTGTGCAAGCTGGGCGATGCCGTGGTCAGCGGCCAGCCGCTGTACCGCGTGCATGCCGACTTCCCGGCTGATCTGGAATTCGCCCGCCAGTCCAGCGCGCATGGCAGCGGCTACCGCGTGGGCACCGCCGACGAGGTGCCGCGCGTTTATGTGGAGTTTTGAACATGACCGGATTGCCTGCAGCCCAAACCTGTCTGCTGTACTTCGACGACGAACGCCCTGCTGCCGAGCGCCAGGCCGCCGCCAGCGGCCTGGCCCTGCGGCCCGTGCAGCGCCATCGCTTTCCGGATGGCGAACTCAAACTGACTTTGCCGGTGGACGGGGCGGGCCAATTGCCCGCGCGCGCCGTGCTGCTGCGCAGTATGCGTTCGGCCAACCCATCTTGCGCCTGACTTGAATGGATGGTGTGCGCGCCAGCGCATGGTTTACGCTGCCATAGACTCGCGGTGAACAGCCGCCGTCACGCGGCTGAGATGTGCACCGACGATGAATTCCAAGCAGACGATTCTGGACCGCGAGTTGTTTACCCAAGCCCTGCGCCACATGGGTGAAGAAGACCTGCTCTACCTCAACCGGATGGTGGTCGAACGCTTGAACCTCCTGGCCCAGGCAAGGAGCACAGTGGAACTGGCGCAGTTCGCCGAAGGTGATCGGGTCCACTTCACGGCCAGCGATGGCAGCGTCAAGCACGGCATCGTGCTGCGCCTGAACAAGAAGACCGCCAGCGTGCACACCGACGAAGGTCAGAACTGGAAGGTCTCGCCGGGCCTGCTGCGCAAGACAGCCCCCCGCTGAACGGGTGCCCTGGCGTCGATGACCAGGATCAGTCCACCGGCTGCCAGCGGTGCGGCAACAGCTCGTCGATCCGGCTGGCCTTGTGCGTGGGCAGCCGGGTGAGCACGTCCTTGAGGTAAGCATACGGGTCGTGCCCGTTCATGCGCGCCGACTGGATCAGGCTCATGACGGCCGCTGCCCGCTGGCCCGCGCGCAGGCTGCCGGCAAACAGCCAGTTGTTGCGTCCGATGGCAATGGGCCGGATCTGGTTCTCGATCCAGTTGTTGTCCGCCGGCAGCTGCGGGTCATCAATGAATCGTGTGAGCGCCGCCCAGCGCTTGAGGCTGTAGTCCAGGGCCTTGGCCGTGGCCGAGTTGCCAGCCACCTGCTGGCGCTGCAGCACCATCCACTGGTGCAAGGCGTCCAGTATCGGCCGGCTGTGCTGCTGGCGAGTCTGTAGCCGCTGGGGTGCCGGTGTGTCCTGGACGGCCCTCTCGATCTCGTAGACCCGAGCGAACTGCGTCAACGCGAACTCGGCGATCTGGCTCTTGTTGGCCGCGTGCAGGTCGAAGAACTTGCGCCGGGCGTGCGCCAGGCAACCAGCCTCTGTGACGCCCTGGCTGAAGCTGGCCTTGTAGCCGGCGTAGTCGTCACAGATCAGGCTGCCGCGCCAGTCACCCAGGAAGGTTCTGGCATGCTCCCCGGCGCGCGACTCGCAGAAGTCGTAGACCACGGCCTTCATGTCTTCAAACGCACCCGGTGCGTAAGCCCACAGGTAGGCCCGGTGTGTCTTGCCGTTGCCCGGCTTGAGCATGGCCACTGGCGTCTCATCGCCGTGCAGCACCCGGTGCCCGAGCACTTCGGTCTTGAGCGCATCGACCAGCGGCTGCAGCTGCGCGCCGCAGGTGCCCACCCATTGCGCCAGGGTCGATCGTGCAATGGCCAGACCGGCGCGGCCGAAGATGTTCTCCTGGCGGTACAGCGGCTGGTGGTCGGCGTACTTGGCCACCAGCACCTGGGCCAGCAAGCCAGTCGTCGGGATGCCTTTGTCGATGACGTGTGCGGCCACCGGCGCCTGTGTGAGGGTCTGGCACTTCGCACAGGCCCACTTGCCCCGGATGTGGCGCTCGACCGTGAAGACGCCGGGCACGTAGTCCAGCTTCTCGGCCACGTCCTCGCCGATGCGTTTCATCTGGCAGCCACACTGGCATGTCGTGGACGTGGGTTCATGGCGGATCTCGCGCCGTGGCAGATGGGCCGGCAGCGGTGTGCGCTTGAGCGGCTGCTTCTCGGTCGCAGCGGGTGCCGGCCGCAGTTGATCGATCTCATGCTCGACGGCCGCCAGATCGCTATCGAGTTCTTCTTCCAGCAGGTCGCGCTGATCAGCGCTGTGGCGTTCGGATTTGGCTGCGAACTTCAGCCGCTTGAGCAGAGCACATTCGTAGGCGAGCTTCTCGTTCAGAGCGCGCTGATGGCGCAGTTCGGCCAGCAGGCGCTGGCTGACCTCACGCAGTTGTTCTGCGTCCAGTTCGCCCAGTGCCTGTTCGTCGATCACCATGAGGCGCAGTGTGCTCGTGCGTGCCGGGCAAGACCATTGGCGCATCTCCCGATTGCCATGGTCTGCGCCTCAAGCAGAAGATTCAGACCACGGTGATGGAGCCTTGCGATCCCATGCGCTGCCAGGGCAGGCCCAGCACCAGCGCATTGAGCTGGGCATGTTCAAGTGCCACGTTCGGACTGCCCGGCGGCGCCCAGACGAACTTGCCCTGGTGCAGCCGACGCGCGGCCAGCCACAGCCCCACGCCGTCGTGCACCAGCACCTTCAGACGGTTGGCTCGCTGGTTGGCAAAGACGTAGGCGTGGTGTGGGTGGGCCGCGCCGAAGGTGGCGATCACCCGCGCCAGGGCGGTGTCGGTGCCCGCACGCATGTCCAGCGGGGCCGTGGCCAGCCAGGCCGCATCGATACGGATCACCGCAGCAACTCGCCAAGCATCTGGGCGCACTGGGTTGCGGCAGACAAGGGCCAGTGCACGGTCACTGACATGCCAGGACGTTGGCATTCGATACGGATTTCGGTCGCTGGTGTCGAGGCGGCCACGCACGGCTGCTCACTGGCGGTTGTTGACGCTACGGCGCTCAGCGCAAGGGGGACGAAGGCCGGGGTCCGAGGTTCTACGGCAGCAGTGGCGAGGCCTCCTTCGAGGCGGTGCATGCCCTGTGCCCATTCCTTGAGCCAGCGGTGCAGCACGTTGGTGTTCATGCCGTGCTGCAGGGCCACGGCGGCAATCGATGCGCCGGGCTGCCGGCAGGCGGCCACCAGTTCGGCTTTGAACTGCTGCGTGTAGGTGCGGTGCGTGCGCCGCACCGCATAGCGGGGTGTCTGAGGGTCTTTGAGCATCGTGTCCACTCTCGTTTGCGTGCACACGATCGTGCTCAACCACAGCAGGTCCTTCAAGATGAGTTCGCCGGCCGCTTACGCTGCGCAGCCTCTACCAGCCCAACGACAAGCTGGTCGAACTGCTGCTGGCCGCCCGCGCTGCGCGTGGCCTGGGCGTGCGCCACCTCACGCTGGTGGCGCCGTACTTGGCCTATATGCGCCAGGACATCGCCTTCCATCCCGGCGAAGCCGTGAGCCAGCGCATCGTTGGTCCGTTCCTGGCCAGCCTGTTTGACGCTGTGGTCACCGTCGATCCGCACCTGCACCGCGTTGCCACGCTGCCCGAGGCCGTACCCGCAGCCCAGGCCGTGGTGGTCAGCGGTGCACCGCTGCTTGCCGACTGGATCGTGCAGCAGCGCCCTGGCGCGCTGCTGGTGGGCCCTGATGGCGAATCGGCCCAGTGGGTGGCCCAGGCCGCACATCGCCACGGGCTGCAGCATGCCGTGTGCACCAAAGAGCGCCATGGCGACCGCAGCGTCACCATCGCACTGCCACCGCTGGACGTGCGGGGCCGGGCCGTGGTGCTGCTCGACGATATGGCCAGCACTGGCCATACCCTGGCGCAGGCCACGCGCCTGCTGCTGCAGGCGGGCGCCGCCTCGGTCGATGTGGCGGTGACCCATGCCCTCATCGCACCCGACGCGCTTGCCGCGCTGCACGAGGCAGGCGTGGGCAGCTTCTGGAGCACCGACTGCGTGGCCCATGCCAGCAATGCCGTAGCCATGGCACCGGCCCTGGCCGAGGCTCTGGCGCAGGTGGCTGCCGCGCTGGATTGATCTGGGAAATTCCTTTTTTGATAGCTGCTGGCGCTTGCCCCGTAAGGGCGGATTCAAGTCCAAGTGCAACATTTATTGTTGCGGCTCAGTGCTCAGTGCTCAGTGCTCAGTGCTCAGTGCTCAGTGCTCAGTGCTCAGTGCTCAGTGCTCAGTGCTCAGTGCTCAGTGCTCAGTGCTCAGTGCTCAGTGCTCAGTGCTCAGTGCTCAGTGCTCAGTGCTCAGTGCTCAGTGCTCAGTGCTCAGTGCTCAGTGCTCAGTGCTCAGTGCTCAGTGCTCAGTGCTCAGTGCTCAGTGCTCAGACTCAGGCTGCTGGCTCAAGCGATGCAGGTGCTGGGCATAGACCTCCAAGGGCGTGCTGTAACCCAGGGTCATCCTGGGACGCCCATTGAGCTCATCGGCCACGGCATCGAGCTGCTCCTGAGTGTAGCCGCTCAGATCGGTGCCCTTGGGGAAGTACTGGCGCAGCAGCCCATTGATGTTCTCGTTACTGCCGCGCTGCCAAGGGCTGTAGGGGTCACAGAAGTACACCTTCACACCCGTGCTCTGGGTAAGTCTGGCGTGCTCGGCCATCTCGCGGCCTCGGTCGTAGGTCAGGCTCTGGCGCATCGGGCTGGCAATTGCATTGAGTTTGTCGCTGAATGCCTTGAGCACATGCGCGGCCGTAGCCGGGTTGGGGTGTGGCAGCTTGACCAGCACCACTATTGCTCCGGCCCCATGAAGTCTCAAGCGGCGGCATATTTGACGCGGGGATCCTGAAAGTAGCTCATCACCCGCTCGGGTGACTTCTCCAGCATGGCCATGTGTTCGTTGGCCGCATCGCGCAGTTTTGCCTTTGTTCTGACCGGGACCCGCTTGCCCATGGCCTGCTTGAGGTCGGCGTTCAAACGCTCTTCTGGGTTGAGTTCCGGGCTGTAGCTGGGCAGGTAGAACACCTCGATCTGTTCCTTTCTCTCTGCCAGCCACGCCTTGACCGGTTTGCTGTGATGTACACGCAGGTTGTCAAGGATCAGGAACACCTTCTTGCCCGCGTCCTTGATCAAGGCCTCCAGGAACTCAATCAACTTGTCGCTGTTGAAGGCCTCGTCAATGATCATCCAGCGTGCCTTGCCCCGGTTGGTCACCGTGGCGATCATCGACAGCTTCTGGCGTGTGCTGCCCACCGTGAACGCCACGGGTGTCTCACCTGCTGGTGCATAGCTCCTGCCGCGTACATCGGTGTTGACCAGTGCGGTCTCATCGCCCCAGTGGATTTCGCCGCCCTCAGCCTTGGCCTTGGCCTCGATGGCCGGGTAGTGTTCATCTAGCCAGGCCTTGACGGCTTCGGGGCGTTGTTCGTATGCCTTCTTGATGGGCTTTTGTGGGGTGAAACCCCAGCGTGCCAGGTATTTGCCCACGGTGCGCACACCCAATTTCAAGCCACATTCCTGTTCGATAAGCTGCATCACGGCGGCGCGACTCCACAGGAAGAAGTCCATCTTCAATTGCTCGGGACGTTTGTCGCAGATGGTCTTTTGGATGTGGACTTCTTGCTCGGGCGTGAGCAATCGGGCATCGCCTTTCGTGCGACCACGACCGGCTGGTTTGATGGCTGGCCAGCCGCCTTGCTCGAACAGATCAAGCACCTTGCGCACAGCCGGGTAGCTCAAGCCCGACATCTGCACCAGTTCCATGACTTTGATGCCCCGTTTGTGCAGTCGGATGACTTGCTTGCGCCGCTCGTGAAGCTGCTCCAGGGTTTGGTATCTCGCGTCTTCTTTGTCCATGCTGCTTCGAACGCGAAAATCAGCAGAAAGTTCAATCTTTATGGGGCCCGATCAATAAGCGCGTGGTGCGCTCGACCAAGGTTCCTATGGCGCTGGCGTTGTGGGCCCCCTTGATGAGGTCTCCCTCCCAATGGCCGGGAAGCTGGCGATCCTCTACCTCTGGAGGGCGCACGTGGATGCTCACAAGATCGGTGATTTCTCCTCGGCGGTCCTCGCCTTTGGAGCGGGGCCAGCGCTTGGCGTGAGCCATGCGCAGACAGGCCACCAACTCCTTCTTGAGCTCTCCCCGGGGCTGGGCATAGATGCAGGTGTAAATGCTCTCGTGTGACACTCTGGCGCGCCTGTCGTGGGGGTGGAGTTTTTTGAGGTGCCCGGCAATTTGCTGAGGCGACCAGTGCAGGTGCAGATGGTCGCACACGAGGCGGTACAAAGCCCCCTGGCGGTGCAGCTTGGGCTGGGGGCGGCTGTGAATGCGCCGCTTGCAGCTGCGCTGATGGGCAAACCGGCTGGCGTAGCCATTGCCCCCTGCATTGCGATGAATCTCCCGGCTGATGGTGCTGGGGCTGCGTCCCAGAGCCCTGGCGATGGCTCGGATGCTTTGCTTTTGCTGAAGCCCCAGTGCAATCGCGTGGCGCTCGGATTCTTTGATCTGCTCGTAGGTTCTTTTGCTCATGGAGGCCTTTATTCTGAAGGGGGTGTTGCACTTCAGATTTGAGGTCGCCAAGGGCTGGTGCCATATTTGGCTTCAAGCGACTCAGCCCGCCCGTTGCTGCACCCGCAGCCACGCGTTCGATAGTTTGCAAAGGGCCGGGGCAATGCGTAGGTTGGCGTGTAGCTTTCACGGGAGGAAAAACTGCTCGCACAACGGCCAAGGGTGGTAGACGCAACCAATAACCGGGCTGAGAGGTGGAAATGCAAAACGAGCCACAAGGGCCCGTTAGTCATGAATGCATGAAGTAGAGGGCGGGCTTCGAAGCCGCGCTGGGAATTAGCCCGCACACGCTTTCCAGGCGTGCGACTTACACCGCTCGTCTGCTCATCCGCATCTCCGTTGCTACAACATTGCTGTTGGAGCAGATGGCATAGCCCGCAGAATTTCTTTGCGCATATGCTGCGCTCAAGAAGCGCGTTGTGTCGTCTGCACCATCTTCATGGCCGACCCGATCAGGGCGGACACTTCGGTCATGTTGCTCGGCACGATGAGGGTGGTGGCTGCGTCGGCGGCTACCTGGCTGTAGGCATCCACGGCTTTTTCAGCAACCTTGAGCTGTACGGCTTGCTCCCCCCCTGGCTGGCGGATGGCGGCAGCCACGCGTTCAATGGCCTGTGCGGTGGCCTCGGCCACGGCCTTGATGGATTCGGCTTCGCCCTGGGCTTTGTTGATGACGGCCTGCTTTTCACCTTCAGAGCGGGCAATGAAGGCCTCGCGCTCGCCGGTGGCGATGTTGATTTGCTCTTGGCGACGGCCTTCGGATGCGGCAATCAAGGCTCGCTTTTCACGCTCGGCCGTGATTTGCTGCTGCATGGCGTGCAGGATTTCCTTCGGGGGCGTCAAGTCCTTGATTTCGTAGCGCAGCACTTTCACACCCCAGTTCAAGGCGGCTTCGTCAATCGCCTGCACCACCTGGGCGTTGATGATGTCGCGCTCTTCAAAGGTCTTGTCCAGCTCCAGCTTGCCGATCACCGAGCGCAGCGAGGTCTGCGCCAGCTGGGTCACGGCCATGATGTAGTTGCTGGAGCCGTAGCTGGCGCGCATGGGGTCTGTGACCTGAAAGTACAGGATGCCGTCCACCTGCAACTGTGTGTTGTCTTTGGTGATGCAGATTTGGCTGGGCACGTCGAGCGGAATTTCCTTGAGGCTGTGCCGATAGGCCACGCGGTCCACAAAAGGCACCAGAAAGTTGAGGCCAGGGGTGAGGGTGCCAGCGTATTTGCCCAGACGTTCTTTGACCCAGGCGTTCTGTTGTGGAACGACCTTGACGGAGCGGGCGATGAAGATGACCGCGATGATCAGGATGACGATGGCAATTTCCATGGATGCGCCTTTCGGTTGCGATGTGAAAAACAAAGGGGTGACTAGAGCGGATCGACCAGCAGACGGTTGCCCACCAGCTCGGCAACGCGGTGTGGGCCGGTTGAAGGCTGCACGCCTTGCCGGTGGATGGCCACCCAGTTGGCGCCCCGGTATTTGACCGAGCTGGTGCCGTCCGCATTCCAGCTCTCGATCATGACGGTTTCGCCCACGTCCAGGTTCACGCTGCGGTCAGCCCTGGCAGATGGATCGCCTGGGCGTTTGCGCCGCAGGGCATGCCAGCCCACCACCGAGCCGCCGCCTACCAGGGCCGCCGTGAGGATTTGCACGGTGGTCGATGCACCCAGATGGGCCGCTATGCCCGCCGCACCCACGCCCACGGCCAGCATGAGCAGATAAAAAGTGCCGGTGAGCAGTTCTGCGACCACCAGTCCTCCGGCCAGCAACCACCAGATGGTGGATTCCTCCATGGAGCCTCCTTGCGCAGATGCGCCTGTGTGATGTGTTTAGTGCACCACATTCTGGGTTAAAAGGATGGCGCTTCAAAGGCAGGACACCGTTATTCCGTACACTTCGCGCCTATTTTGTTTTTTGGCCGGGCAGGGCACGGTTTCACGGAGGCTGCGCATGAAGTTTCGCTTTCCCATCATCATCATCGATGAGGACTATCGTTCCGAGAACACTTCGGGTCTCGGCATCCGCGCTTTGGCGCAGGCCATTGAGGCCGAGGGCTTTGAGGTGGTGGGGGTGACCAGTTATGGTGACCTGTCTCAGTTTGCGCAGCAGCAAAGCCGCGCCAGCGCGTTCATCTTGTCGATTGACGATGAGGAATTCACGGGCGGCGATGAGCTGGACCCCATCGTGCTGAACCTGCGCCACTTCATCGGTGAAGTGCGTCGCAAGAACTCCGAAGTGCCTATTTACGTGCACGGCGAAACCAAGACCAGCCGCCACCTGCCCAACGACATCTTGCGTGAGCTGCATGGCTTCATCCACATGTTCGAGGACACCCCCGAATTCGTGGCCAAGCACATCATCCGCGAGGCCAAGAGCTACCTCGAAAGCGTGCAGCCACCGTTCTTCAAGGCGCTGCTGGACTACGCCGAAGACGGCTCGTACAGCTGGCACTGCCCCGGTCACTCGGGTGGCGTGGCGTTCTTGAAGAGCCCTGTGGGCCAGATGTACCACCAGTTCTACGGCGAGAACATGCTGCGCGCCGACGTGTGCAACGCGGTGGAAGAACTGGGCCAGCTGCTGGACCACAACGGTGCCATTGGCGAGTCTGAGCGCAACGCCGCGCGCATCTTCAATGCCGACCACTGCTTCTTCGTGACCAACGGCACGTCCACATCCAACAAGATGGTGTGGCACCACACCGTGGCGCCCGGCGATGTGGTGGTGGTGGACCGCAACTGCCACAAGTCCATCCTGCACAGCATCATCATGACCGGGGCCATCCCCGTGTTCATGAAGCCGACGCGCAACCACTTCGGCATCATCGGCCCCATCCCGCAAAGCGAGTTCGAGCCCGCAGCCATCCAGGCCAAGATCAAGGCCAACCCGCTGCTCAAGGGCGTGGATGCCAAGAAGGTGAAGCCGCGCGTGCTGACGCTCACGCAATCCACCTATGACGGCGTGCTCTACAACACCGAAACCATCAAGGGCATGCTCGATGGTTACGTGGACAACCTGCACTTTGACGAGGCCTGGCTGCCCCACGCGGCCTTCCACCCGTTCTATGGCAGCTACCACGCCATGGGCAAGAAGCGCGCGCGCCCCAAGCACTCGGTGGTGTACGCCACGCAGTCCATCCACAAGCTGCTGGCGGGTATCAGCCAGGCATCGCATGTGCTGGTGCAAGACTCGCAAACGGTGAAGCTCGACCGACCTCTGTTCAACGAGGCCTACCTGATGCACACCTCGACCAGCCCGCAGTACAGCATCATCGCCAGCTGCGACGTGGCTGCCGCCATGATGGAGCCGCCCGGTGGCACCGCGCTGGTGGAAGAAAGCATTCTGGAAGCCCTCGACTTCCGCCGCGCCATGCGCCAGGTGGAAGAAGACTTCGGCAAGAACGACTGGTGGTTCAAGGTCTGGGGCCCTGAAAAGCTCGTGGACGAAGGCATGGGCCGTGCGGAGGACTGGATCATCCGCAGCGACGCCAAGGGCAAGAAGGGCAGCAAGTGGCACGGCTTTGGCCAACTGGCCGACGGCTTCAACATGCTGGACCCGATCAAGTCCACCATCGTCACGCCCGGCCTGAGCCTGGATGGCAAGTTCGACAAGACCGGCATTCCTGCGTCCATCGTCACCAAGTACCTGGCCGAACACGGCGTGGTGGTGGAAAAGACGGGCCTGTACAGCTTCTTTGTGATGTTCACCATCGGCATCACCAAGGGCCGCTGGAACACGCTGCTGACGGCGCTGCAGCAATTCAAGGACGACTACGAGAAGAACCAGCCCATGTGGCGCATCCTTCCGGAGTTCTGCCAGCAGCACAAGCGCTACGAGCGCATGGGCCTGCGCGACCTGTGCCAGCACGTGCACGAGATGTACGCCAAGTACGACATTGCCCGCCTGACGACGGAGATGTACCTGTCGGACCTGACGCCTGCCATGAAGCCTTCGGACGCATACGCCCACATTGCGCAGCGCAAGACCGAGCGTGTGGAAATCGACCATCTGGAAGGCCGCATCACCGTAGGGCTGGTCACGCCTTACCCACCCGGCATTCCGCTGCTCATTCCTGGCGAAGTCTTCAACAAAAAGATCGTGGACTACCTCAAGTTCGCCCGCGAATTCGCCAAGCTGTGCCCCGGTTTTGAAACCGACATCCACGGGTTGGTGGAAGTGGAGGACGAGAACGGGCAGGTGCGCTTCTATGCCGACTGTGTGGCCGCCGAAGGAAAGCCATCCAAGACAGCGAAGGCCCCGCGCGTCTCGGCCGACAACATCGTGCAGCTGGGAGACGACGGCCCTTACGGCCGCACCATCTGAGACGAACAGCGTGGCGCGGTGAGCGCGCCAGCCGCTGCAAACGCTCCCTGGCGTGCCTCGGAGCGTTTTTTATTGGGGGTTTTGAGGCGAGGCAGGGGGCATGTCGATCCGCACCCGTACAAAGCTCGCAAACCGGGGCAGGCCCCCGTCGTGTGTGCCCCGGTAGCGGTAAGTCACCCAGCTGCCCAGCGGCGGCGGCTGGTCGCGGTCTGCGTCGGTCAGCCCGGCCCCGAGCTTGAAGCGCTGGCCCGTGGGCATCTCTACCAGCAGGGCGCCCAGCCGACCGGCGTGCTTGCCTTTGCCGGGCAGGTGGCCTACAACCAGGGCCTCCGCGTCGTCATGCGTCTTGAGCTTGATGAGGTCATCGCTGCGGCCCGAGCGGTACAGCGAACTGCCTTTGTGCAGCATCAGGCCCTCGCCACCCGCGCGCACCGTGCGTTGCAGCAGGGCCTGCAAGGCGGCATCCGTTGCCACGCGTTGCTGGGGCACGGCCTGCACCCAGTCTTGCTCAATGGACGCGACCAGCGTTTTCAAGGCAGCCAGGCGTTCGTCGAACACACCGCCGTGGGCGGGCAGATCAAACACCATGAAGCGCATCTGTCGCCACGCGGCATCATCAGGCTGCTGCTGGCGCGTGGTGGACTGGGCATGGGCAAAGCGGCCAGGCCCGGCCCACAGCTCACCATCCATGGGCGTGTCGGGCCAGCCTGCGGTGAACCATGCGGGCGCAGCCACCGTTTCGCCGCCCCGTGTACGCAGCGTCTGCCCATCCCAATAACCGCGCACGCCGTCGTATTTTTCGCTCACCCAGTAGTCGGCCAGCGGCATGCCGGGGCGGTACACATTGGCCAGCAGCAGGGCGGGTGCATCGGCTGCCCAGGCTGCAGGGGTAGCCAGCAGGAGCAGGGGGTTCAGAGTGCTCAGGGGCGCCAGGCTCAGCCAGGTCAGGTAGCGTCTGCGATGCATGGGTTGTCAGGTGTTGCTATCAAAAAAATAGCTGCTAGCGCTTGTGGAATAAGCGCTAGCAGCCAATTTGATGTGAAGCTTGTTCAGCCCCGTGTTTTAGACCTGGTCTGCACTCAGCCCAGCGGTCTGGCTGAAGCCGCCGTCCACGTAGGTGATTTCAGCCGTCATGCCGCTGGCCAGATCGGACAGCAGGAAGGCCGCCACATTGCCCACGTCTTCAATCGTCACGTTGCGGCGCAAGGGCGAGGCGTCGGCCACGCGGCTGAGCAGCTTGCCAAAGTCCTTGATGCCGCTGGCGGCCAGGGTCTTGATGGGGCCGGCGCTGATGCCGTTGGCGCGGATGCTGCGGCCGTCTTCGGTGCGGCCCACGGCTTCGGCCAGGTAGCGCACGCTGGCTTCCAGGCTGGCCTTGGCCAGGCCCATGGTGTTGTAGTTGGGGATGGAGCGCAGCGCGCCCAGGTAAGACAGCGTCAGCAACGACGACTTGTCGTTCAGGTAAGGCAGGGCAGCCTTGGCCATGGCAGGGAAGCTGTAGGCGCTGATGTCATGCGCAATGCGGAAGTTCTCGCGCGAGAGGCCGTCCAGGAAGTTGCCGGCGATGGCTTCGCGGGGCGCAAAGCCAATGCTGTGCACAAACCCGTCGAATTTGGGCCAGACCTGGCTCAGGTCGGCAAACATGCGGGCAATCTGCTCGTCACTGGCCACGTCGCAGTCAAACACCAGCTTGGAATTGAACTCGGCAGCGAACTCGGTGATGCGGTCCTTGAAGCGCTCACCCACGTAGCTGAAAGCCAGCTCGGCACCCTGTTCGTGGCAGGCCTTGGCAATGCCATAGGCGATGGAACGGTTGGACAGCACGCCGGTGATGAGCAGTTTCTTGCCGGTCAGAAAACCCATGTTTCTTCTCCTTCGGGGATGGGGGTGGGGCCCACGGGCTTAGCGCATAGGGGAATGCGCCAAGCGGTGCGGTGGCCAATGAACGTAGTGCAGAATTGTCGCATGCGGTTTTGGCTTACTTTTTTGCTGGCGGGATGTGTCGGGGGCGCGGCCCCTGCCTGGGCGGCGCACGCTTACGCCCTGTGGGGCGAGCCCAAATACCCTGCCGGGTTTGATCACTTTGCCTACGTGAACCCCGCCGCCCCCAAGGGCGGTGAGCTGCGTTTGGTGAGCAACCTGCGCGTGTCCACGTTCGACAAGTACAACCCGTTCACCATCAAAGGCAATGCGCCGGCCTACCTGTCGTCGCTGATGTTCGACTCGCTACTGGTGGGGGCGCAAGACGAAACTGCCACCGGCTACGGTCTGCTGGCCGAAGATGTGGACGTGGCTGCAGATGGCCTGTCGGCGACCTTCCGCCTGCGGCCCGAGGCGCGCTTTCACAATGGCAAGCCGGTGCTGGCGCAGGATGTGAAGCACAGCTTCGACACTTTGGTGGGCCCCTTTACCTCGCCCGCCTACAAAACCTTGCTGGCTGAGGTGGCCGGGGTGGATGTGGTGGACGACCGCACCGTGCGCTACCGCTTCAAGCTGCCCAACCGCGAGCTGCCCCTCACCGTGGGTGGCCTGCCGGTGTTCAGCCGCGACTGGGGGGTAGAAAACGGCAAGGCCAAGCCGTTCGATCAGGTGGTCACCGACATCCCGATTGGCAGCGGCCCTTACAAGATCGGCCCGGTGCAGTTTGGCAAAGACATCACCTACGTGCGTGACCCGCAATACTGGGCGCGCGATTTGAATGTGCGCAAAGGCACGGCCAACTTTGACCGCATCCTGGTCAAGATCTACAAAGACAGCACGGCGCGGCTCGAGGCCCTGAAAGCGGGCGAGTTTGACCTGATGCGCTTTTTCAGCGCGGGCGACTGGGCCCGGCGCGTGAACGGCAAGAAGTTCGATACCGGCGAGCTGGTCAAGGGCGAGTTCAAGCACAAGCTGCCTGCGGGTTTTCAGAGCTATGTGCTCAACACCCGCCGCCCCTTCCTGCAGGACGTGCGCGTGCGCGAGGCGCTGGGCCTGGCGGTGGACTATGAATGGATGAACCGCCAGCTGTTCTACGGTGCTTACCAGCGCGTGAATGGCCTGTTCGGCAATACGGCCTGCGAGACCCGGGGCACCCCGTCGCCTGAAGAACTGGCGCTGATGGAACCCTGGCGCAAGCACATCCCCGCAGCCGCTTTCGGCCCCATGACGGTGCCACCCCGCACCGATGGCGACTCGTCACTGCGCGCCAACCTTCGCCGGGCCCAGGCCTTGCTCAAGGAAGCGGGCTGGGAGGTGCGCGATGGTGCCCTGCGCAACGCCCAGGGCCAGGCCATGGTGCTGGAATACATGGACAGCAACGAAGGTGGCGTGCGCACCGTCACGCCCTGGATGCGCGCGCTGGAGAAGCTCGGCATCACGCTCAAGTTCCGCTCGGTGGACTTTGCCCTGTACCAGCAGCGGCTGCAGAAGTTTGACTTTGACATTACCTCCATGGCCTACCAGGGCACCAACAACCCGGGCCAGGAGTTTGCTGACATGTTTGGCAGCGCGGCGGCCGACATGGAAGACTCCGGCAACTTCCCCGGCGTGAAGAACCCTGCGGTGGACGCGATGATCAAGGCCATGACTTCGGCCAAGACCGAGGCGCAACTGCTGCCCGCCTGCCATGCGCTCGAACGCATCATTGCCCACAGCCACTACCTGATTCCGCAGTGGACGGCGGGCACGCACCGCATGGCCTACAACGCATGGCGGCTGGCGCGGCCGGACGCCATGCCGCCCTACGCCAGTGGCGAGGGCTGGGCGATCGACACGTGGTGGGCGCGCAACCCGCCGCAGACGGCGCCTGACAAGAAGTGAGAAGCAGCGCAGCGTTTGCCTCCAGCGCCTTCTTGCCCCACAGCCCAACGCTCGGACTTCACCCAACCAGCCCATGTTTGCCTACATCCTCAAACGTTTTTTGCTGATGTTTCCCACCCTGCTGGGCGTGCTGCTGCTCACCTTTGTGGTGGTGCAGTTCGTGCCCGGCGGCCCGGTGGAGCAGTACATGGCCGAAGCCAAGGCCGGGATGGCTGGCGGCGGCGGTGCCGAAGGCGGCGGCATGGGCTACCGCGGCGCGCAGGGGGTGGATCCCAAGCGGCTGGAGCAGATCAAGGCGCTGTACGGCTTCGACAAACCTGCGCACGAGCGTTTCTTTCAGATGCTGGGCCAGTTCGCACGGTTTGACCTCGGCCGCAGCTTTTTTCAGAACAAGGATGTGTGGCAGCTGGTGAAAGAGAAGCTGCCGGTCTCCATCAGCCTGGGCCTGTGGACCTTCTTCATCAGCTACCTGGTGGCCGTGCCGCTGGGCGTGGCCAAGGCGGTGCGGGCGGGCTCGCGGTTTGACCTGGTCACCACCTTGCTGGTGCTGGTGGGCTATGCCATTCCGGGCTTTGTGCTGGGCGTGGCGCTGCTGGTGGTGTTTGGCGGGCAGTTGCAGTGGTTTCCGCTGCGCGGGCTCACCTCGGCCAACTGGGAAGAACTGTCGATGTGGGGCAAGGTGACGGACTACCTCTGGCACATCGCCTTGCCCATTACGTCGATGGTGCTGGGCAGCTTTGCCGTCACCACCATGCTCACCAAGAACGCATTTTTGGAAGAGATCCGCAAGCAATACGTGCTCACCGCCCGTGCCAAAGGCCTGAGTGACCGGCAGGTGCTGTGGAAGCATGTGCTGCGCAATGCGCTCATCCCCATCATCACCGGTTTTCCGGCGGCGTTCATTGGTGCGTTCTTCACAGGTTCGCTGCTGATCGAGACGCTGTATTCCCTCGACGGTCTGGGCCTGCTCAGCTACGAAAGCGTGATCCGCCGCGACTACCCAGTGGTGCTGGGCACCCTGTATTTGTTCACGCTGATCGGCTTGGTGACCAAGCTGGTGAGCGACCTGTGCTACGTGTGGGTAGACCCCCGCGTGAAGTTTGATTGAAAGACTCGTAATGCCCTCGACGCACACGCTCCCCGCACCTTTGTCCCTTGAGGGGATAGAGCGCACCGTGCACCTGCTACAAGCTCAATTGCCTGGGCTGTTGGCGGTGTATGCCTTTGGCAGCCGGGTGCACGGTGTGGCAACGCCCCAGAGTGATTTGGACTTGGCAGTCCTGGTGGCTGGTTACGCCGATGTGCACCAGCTGTGGAGCTTGTCGGGCGAGTTGGCTGATGTGGCCGGTTGTCCTGTCGATTTGCTGGATTTGCGTGCTGCTTCCACCGTGATGCAGTACCAGGTCATCACGCAGGGCGTGCGCTGGTGGGCCAGAGATGCCCAGGCGGCTATTTTTGAGAGCGCTGTCCTGAGTGATAAGACTGAGCTGGATGCTGCACGGACTGGCTTGCTGGCGGACATTCAACAGCGTGGGAGCGTGTATGGTGGATGACGTTCTGATTAACAAGGCCGCAACGATTGAGCGCTGCGTGCAGCGCGCGCGCGAAGAGTATTTCAGTGACCCCGCCAGTTTTGCCACCAATTTCAGCCGCCAGGACGCCGCAATTTTGAACATCCAACGCGCCTGTGAGGCCGCGTTGGACATGGGGCAGCACCTGATCCGGCGTGACCGGTTGGGCGTTCCGCAAAGTGCGCGGGATGTGTTTGCTCTGCTGGCCCGTGCAGGCCGGATTGAACAGGAGCTGGCTGCAGGCTTGCAGCGCATGGTGGGCTTTCGCAACATTGCGGTGCACGATTACCAGAGCCTGCAACTGCCCATCACTGTCGCCATCATTGAAAAGCACCTGGACGAATTTTTGCAGTACAGCAAGGCCCTCTTGCTGCACGACGCTGTGTGACTTTGGAAGACGAAGCAACCATCCGCACCATGGGTTCCACCACACCTTCTTTACCCGCTGCATCTGACAGCGCTGCATCCGCTTCACTGTCGCCCTCCCGCCGCGCCTGGCTGCGTTTCAAGCGCAACCGGCAGGGTTACTGGAGCCTGTGGCTGTTTTGCGCACTGGTACTGGTCAGCCTGTGTGCCGAACTGGTCAGCAACGACAAGCCCCTGATCGTGCGCTATGAAGGGCAAACCTACTTCCCCATGCTGCGGGACTATTCCGAAAAAACCTTCGGGGGCGACTTTGACACGCCCACCGATTACCTCGACCCCTTCATCCAGCAGCGGCTGAGTGCTGATGGCAACTGGGCGCTCTACACCCTGAACCGCTACGGCCCCAACACGCTCAACTACTTTGCCAAGTCGCCCAACCCCTCGGCCCCCACGGCCGACAACTGGCTGGGCACCGACGACCGGGGGCGGGACCTGCTGGCGCAATTGCTCTATGGTTTTCGGGTGAGCGTGCTGTTCGGGCTCGCGCTCACGGCCACGGGCGTGGTGCTGGGCGTGGTCACCGGTGCCATTCAGGGCTTTTTTGGGGGCAAGACGGACCTGGCCTTTCAGCGCTTCATTGAAATCTGGGGCTCCATGCCCGAGCTGTATCTGCTCATCATCTTCAGCGCGGTGTTTGCGCCCAGCATTGCGCTGCTTCTGATTTTGCTGAGCCTGTTTGGCTGGATGGGCCTGTCGGACTATGTGCGTGCCGAATTTTTGCGCAACCGCCAGCTTGACTACGTGAAGGCGGCCCGCGCACTGGGCGTGGGCAACTGGCACATCATCTGGCGCCACATCCTGCCCAACAGCATGACGCCCGTGGTCACCTTCCTGCCGTTTCGCATGAGTGCGGCCATCCTCGCGCTCACCTCGCTCGACTTTCTGGGCCTAGGCGTGCCACCCGGCACCCCCAGCCTGGGCGAGCTGCTGAGCCAGGGCAAGAACAGCATCGACGCCTGGTGGATTTCGCTCTCCACCTTTGCGGTGCTGGTGGTCACCTTGCTGCTGCTGACCTTCATGGGCGATGCCTTGCGCGATGCTCTGGATCCACGAAAGGCCGACAAGTGATGCAGGCACACAGCACAACCCCCGCCACCCCTTTGCTGCAGGTGCGGGGCCTGCAGGTTCGCTTTGGCGCCAAGTCGGTGGTGCGTGGCGTGGGCTTCGAGATTGCCCGAGGCGAAAAGCTGGCGCTGGTGGGCGAGTCTGGCTCGGGCAAGACGATCACCGCGCTCAGCCTGCTGCGCCTGCTGGGTGATGCGGTGGTGGAGGGTCAGGCCATCTTTGCCGGGCGCGACCTGCTGCAGCTGTCCGAGCGCGAAATGCGCGGCGTGCGCGGCGGCGACATCGCCATGGTCTTCCAGGAGCCCATGACCGCGCTCAACCCGCTCATGACCATCGGCCAGCAGATCGCCGAGATCTTGATACTAAAAAAGGGTTTGACCGGCGCAGAATGTGCGCAAGCAGCTATTGAATTGCTAGCAAAAACCGGCATTCCTGAGCCTGCCAGGCGCGCGGGCAGCTTTCCGCACCAGCTTTCGGGCGGGCAGCGCCAGCGCGCCATGATTGCCATGGCCCTGGCCAGCGAACCCCAACTGCTGCTGGCCGACGAGCCCACCACCGCGCTGGATGTGACGCTGCGCGGGCAGATTCTGGATTTGCTCTCTGACCTGCAACGCCAGACCGGCATGGCCGTGCTGCTCATCACGCACGATTTGAACCTGGTGCGCCGCTTTGCCGACCGCGTGGCGGTGATGGAGCAGGGCGTGCTGGTAGAGCAGGGCACTGTGGCCGAGGTGTTCGCCAACCCGCAGCATGCCTACACGCGCCGCCTGATCACCAGCCAGCCCCGGCGCGATGTGGTGGAGGCGGCCCCGCCCGCAGGTACACCGCCCGTAGTGCAAGCGCGCCAGTTGCGCGTGGCGTACCCCACGCCGCTGCCGGGCGTGCGCGGCTGGTTCAAGAAGGGCGAGTTTGTGGCCGTGCAGGGTGCCGATCTGCAATTGCTGCCGGGCCAAACGCTGGGCGTGGTGGGCGAATCGGGCTCGGGCAAGTCCACCCTGGCGCAGGCCATCCTGGGCCTGCTGCCGTCGCAGGGTGATCTGCAGGTCAACAGCCAGGCGTGGCAGCAGCCAGCCACCCGCAACACACCCGCCAACCAGGCACTGCGCAAGCGGGTGCAGGTGGTGTTCCAGGACCCGTTCTCGTCGCTCTCGCCGCGCCTCACGGTCGAAGAAATCGTGGGCGAGGGGCTGCTGGTGCATGAACCCGGCATCCACACTGCCGAGCGCCGCACCCGCGTGGAGGCCGCCCTGGCCGAGGTGGGCCTGACGGAGGCGCAGTTCCCTGGCCTGCTCGCGCGCTACCCGCATGAATTTTCAGGCGGCCAGCGCCAGCGCCTGGCCGTGGCCCGCGCCCTCATCGTGCAGCCCCAGGTGCTGGTGCTGGACGAGCCCACCAGCGCCCTCGATGTCACCATCCAGCAACAGGTGCTGGCCTTGCTGCAGCGCCTGCAGCGAGAGAAGGGCCTGAGCTACCTGCTCATCACGCACGATGTGGAGGTCATCCGCGCCATGGCGCACGACGTGCTTGTGATGAAGGACGGTGCCATCGTGGAATGCGGGACGGTGGACGCGGTGCTGAACCGCCCTGAGCACCCCTACACGCAAAAGCTGGTGGCTGCGGCGACGGTGCCAGGCTGACGGCTTGGCCCGTGCGGGCAAAAAGCTGCGGCGTCTCAATGCATTCTTAAGACGGCGCGTGTAGCCTGCAGGGTTTTGCGGTACCTGGGTTGCAACCTATGAATTTGAACGAACTAGACGACACCGAAGACACCGAGCACACGCCGCAAGAGCGTGCCGCTGCCGCCTCGCGCAGCACCTGGGTCAGCGTGGTGGTCAACCTGGTGCTGTCCACCGTGCAGATCGTGGTGGGGGTGTGGGCCAAATCGCAGAGCTTGATTGCCGATGGCATCCACTCTCTGTCCGATCTGGTGGCGGATTTTGTGGTGCTGTTTGCCAACCATCATTCGCAAAAAGACGCGGACGAAGACCACCCCTACGGGCACCAGCGGTTTGAAACCGCTGCATCTTTGGTGTTGGGCTTGCTGCTGCTCGCCGTGGGCGTGGGCATGGTCTGGTCTGCGGTGGTGAAGCTCGAAAACCCCGAATCCGTGCCCCAGGTGCACTCGGTGGCGCTGTGGGTGGCCGGGGGCGCGCTGGTGGGCAAGGAGCTGCTCTTTCGCTACATGCTGGCGGTGGCCAAAAAGGTCAAGTCGAGCATGCTGGTGGCCAACGCGTGGCACGCACGCTCGGACGCGGCTTCGTCGCTGGTGGTGGGCGTGGGCATTGCGGGCAACCTTGCGGGCTACCCCATTCTGGACCCCATTGCGGCGCTGATCGTGGGCTTCATGGTGGGCAAGATGGGCTGGGAATTTGGCTGGGACGCCATGCACGACCTGATGGACCGCGCGGTGGATGAGCAAGAGGTGCAGGCCATTCGCCAGACCTTGCTGGACACCCCCGGCGTGGCGGGCGTGCACGATGTGCGCACCCGCAAGATGGGCGACATGGTGGTGGTGGATGCCCACCTGGAGGTGGACGCCCAGATCACCGTGGAAGAGGGGCACGACATTGCGGTGGAAGCCCGCCAGCGCGTGATGCAGCGCCACCGGGTGCTCAACCTGATGACCCATGTGGACCCCTGGCGCAAGCCAGACCGGGACCACACCGTCCAGCCCAGGTAGCGCAGCGGGCCCGGCGCGGGGGGGCTTTACTTCGCAGCCGCCTGGGCTTGCTGCGTCTTTTTGTAGACCTCCATCACCGTCGCGAAATCACGCTCGAAATTCACGGGCAGCATGGTGTCGTTGCCCGGCAGCAACTGCTTGAGCTTGGGCGAGAAGCTGTAGGCGTACGAGCATTTCTGCACGCGGTTTTGCACATCGGGCGATGCCGATTTGCCCAGCGTCCAGGTCTCGGTCATGAAGGGGGCGCTTTCCCACAGCGTGCGAATGCTCGAACCCTTCACGTCGCCCTTGAGCACCATGCGCTGGTACAGGTCGCTGGCCACGGCGGCTGCGGGGTAAAAGCCGTGCATCACGCCCGTTACCGAGCGTTCGTGCCCGTTGGAGAAAACCACTTCGTAGTTCTTGTCCGGCACCAGCCCAATGGCCGGGAACAGCGCGCGCGGCGCCAGGTTGCCCGAGTTGGAGGTGGGTGTGGAGTGGGCAATCTTCTTGCCGATCAGGTCCTTGGGTTCCTTGTAGGGGCTGTCTACCCGCGCAATCAGGATCAGGTGGTAAGAGTTGCGCTTGCCCGATGCCTTGTTGCCCGGCACAGCGAACGGCGTGGGCTGCCCCGCTGCCACCAGTTGCGGCACCAGGCCAGGGTTGACCTGGGCCAGTTGCACCTTGCCCGATGCGATGCCGTCGATCAGCTCTTTCTCGCCCAGCAGGTCGATGTTGGAGCTGCGCTCCAGCGATTCGCCATGCTGGTTCTGCAAGTCCAGGTTGCCGCAGCGTGCCAGGTGGTTGAAGTAGTCGCCCCACAGCAGCATGGTCTCGGCCCGCGCATATGTCTTGGGCATGGCCACCACGAGCTTTTCGCGGGGGCTGCTGGCAAAGTTGGGGGCCGGGCTGGCGGCAGCAGCGCGCGCCTGGGCGGCTGCGTTGTTGTTCTGTGCCATGGCAGTTCCCAGCACCGCGCCAGCGCCTGCCAAAAGCACCACCCAGCGTGCATTACGTCGCATGTCGTTCCTTCCTTGAAGATGTGAGAACAGGTCCAAGACCCGGGCAGGAGCAGAGCATCTGCTGCACAGCCTTTGATAGACCGCCTGCACTCATCACCGCGCCATCGGGCTGGATGCGTGCAGAAGAGCCCAAACCAGCAAAGTATGCAGGAAAATTGTTGCAAAAACGTCAACTTTGTGACGTTTCAATGACGGAGGAGCGACATCGCCATGCTGGCCCACGGTGCAGGCGGTGCCTTTGAACAGAGGTTCAGCGCTTCTTTTTCTTGTGGCTGGGGTGTGGGGCCACCTTGGCCGGGGCGCCCAGGGCAGCGCGGGCCAGGGTGTCGGCGGCGCTGTTGCGGTGGCGCGGAATCCACTGCCACTGCACGCTGTCAAAGCGCGCCAGCCAGGCGCGTGCGCTGTCAAACAGCTCGGCCAGCCGGGTAATCGGGGCAGCGGGGCGCTGGCCTGGTTGCGGCGGCCGCAATTGTTCGATGAGGAGGCTGCTGTCGCTGCGCACGGCAATCGCGCGTGCGCCCAGGGCGTGGGCTTGTCGCAGTGCGGCCATCAGCGCGCGCAGCTCGGCTTCGTTGTTGCAACCCACCAGGCTGCTGGTGTGCGAAAGGGTGTGCTGCTGCCCGTCGGGAGCCAGCAGCGTGGCGCCCAGGCCCATGCGGCCGGGGTTGGGAATGGCGCTGCCATCGCAGTGGATGACCCACAGCCCGGGCGGCGCGGGCTGCGCCACGGGCAAAGCGGCGGTATGGGTCATGCAGGCGTGAGAAGGCGGCAGCGCCGGGCGGGGTCAGCGGTAAAACGCCTCGACCGTGCCCTTGAGCTTGATCAGCAGGGGCTGGCCCTTGCGGTCCACCGTCTTGCCGGCAGGCACTTTGACCCAGCCTTCGCTGACGCAGTATTCCTGCACGTCAAAACGTTCCTTGCCATTGAAGCGGATGCCAATGTCGTGCTCGAACACGGCGGCGTTGTGGTGCGGGCTGCGCGGGTCGGACGAGAGGTGGTCGGGCAGGGCGGGTGCAGAGGTTGCGTCGGTCATGGGAGCCTGGTGCAGAAGAAATGCTGAGGGCCGAGATTCTCGCGGATTTACCCACCCGTTGGGCCCTTGGGGCTGCTGGGCCGGGGCAAGTGTGCTTGGGTGTGAGCGATGTTTTTCATCAAAATGCCCTGTAGCGCCCGCCATTAAAGCGCTAGCAGCTATTGATTTTGTAGCAAGCAGCGCAGGCACTGCCTAGGGGCTGTTGAGAATCAAACACAACGGCTCGGAGGGCTGTGATGCAATAGGCGCATGAGCATTCGATGGGTACTGACAGACGAGCAATGGGCCAAGATGGAGCCGCACTGCCTTGGCAAGCCAAGTGATCCTGGACGCAGCGGCACAGACAACCGCCGCTTCGTTGAGGCAGTGCTGTGGATTGCCCGCACAGGCAGCCCCTGGCGAGACCTGCCGCCAGAGTTCGGCAAGTGGAACACGGTGTTCAAACGCTTTAGAGACTGGGTTAAGGCCGATGTGTTCCAACGTCTGTTCGATGCAGTGAGCGAGCAGCCGGACATGGAATATGCGATGGTGGATGCCACGATTGTGAAAGTGCATCGGCACGGCCAGGGGGCAAAAGGGGGACTTCGGGCCAGGCCATAGGCCACTCGAGGGGCGGCATGACCACGAAGATACTGGCGCTGACGGATGCATTGGGCAATCTGGTGAAGTTCGTCTTGATGCCAGGGCAGCGCCACGACACCAAAGGGGTCAGAGAGCTGATTGCCGATGTGCGCTTTGATGCCTTGCTTGCCGACAAGGCCTTCGATGTGAATTGGCTGATCCAGGAGTTGGGTAAGCGCGGGGCGCAGGTGGTGATCTCACAGATGCCCCGCAGGAGAGCGCCACTGGAGATTGACCTGGAGGTCTACAAATGGCGCCACTTGATCGAGAACTTCTTTGGCAAGCTCAAGGAGTTCAAGCGCATCGCCATGCGTAGCGACAAAACGGATACCAGCTTCGCAGCGATGATCTATCTCGCGGCTGGGGTTATCAACTCTCGCTGATTCTCAACACGTCCTAGGAACCGTTCACGCTGAGCTTGTTGAAGTGCGGTGTACGACTTCACAAACTCAGCCCGAGCGGGGGGAATGGTTCAACGCAAGGTCACAGGAAAACTCCCGCGCTGGCTCACGCCATCGACGGATCAATCAAGACCTTGGCCCCGGTATTGCGCGGGCCGTAGAACGCTATCGCCTCGGCGCTCAGTGCCCCCGCCAGCGACACCGTGCGTGCGTAGTGGCTGGCAAACGTGGTCTTCAGCTCTGCCGCCACGCGTGCGCGCAGTGCCTGGGTGGCCTCCGGGCCAATCTTTTGCAGAAACGGAAACAGCAACCATCCGCCCATGCCCCAGGCCATGCCAAAGGTGCGGTGCACTTCGGTGGGCCGTGTGTCCAGGTGGCCGTACAGATACACCTGCTTGTGCACGGCCGATCCGTAGCGGCTGTATTCCTGGGCCTTTCGGTTGATGGCGGCCTCCATGCATTGCAGGATCTGCCCGGCCAGCGTGCCGCCGCCCGTGGCATCAAACGCCATGGTGGCACCCGTGGCGGCCAGCGCGTCGGTCAGCTCGGCCATGAAGGTGGGCGCGCTGCTGTCGCACACATACTGCGCGCCCAGGCTGCGCAGCAGCGCCGCCTGCTCGGGCTTGCGCACGATGTTCACCAGGCCCACGCCATCCTTCTGGCAAATCTTGAGCAGCATTTGCCCCAGGTTGCTGGCCGCAGCGGTGTGCACCAGCGCGGTGTGGCCTTCGCGCTTCATTGTCTCCACCATGCTCAGGGCCGTGAGCGGGTTCACAAAGCACGATGCACCCTCTGCCGCCGTGGTGCCCGGTGGCAGCACCAGGCATTGCGTTGCAGGCATGGCGCGGTACTGCGTATACATGGCCCCGCCAATCACCGCCACCGTGCGCCCCAGAAGCGCCTGCGCGGCGGGCGATGCGCCTGCGGCCACCACCAAGCCCGCCCCTTCGTTACCCACCGGCATGCTCTGGCCCACACGCGCCGCCATGTTGGGCATGGCGCGCTCAGGAATGCGGGCCGTGGCCACGGGCCGATCTGCCGTGCCGGTGACCTGCACGGTGGAGAGGTCTGCCGGGCCCAGCAGCAAGCCAATGTCCGACGGGTTGATGGGCGTGGCCTGCACCTGGATCAGCACCTCATCGGGCCCCGGTGTGGGCACGGGCGTGGGCTCCAGCCTGATTTGCAGCGTGCCATCGGGTTGGACGACGGAGCGCAGTTGTAGGGCGGTGGTGGGGATGGCGGTGGCGGTCATGAATGCCTTCGAGAGGAAAGAGGGCGCGCCTTGCGTTGTGCAGCGCGGCCCGGTGTGGAGTCATTAGAACGTGCATGTGCCGCGAACACGGTCGCGCAAGTGCCTTGCGGCGGCCATCGCGGGTGAGGGCAGCTGAGCGCTGCTGGGCGCGCAGGCGCTGGCTTGGTCTACCGCGCCACCAGCCGCACCACCATCGGCCGGTGGTCCGAGCCCAGGTCCGGCCCCGTGTGTGCCTCCACCAGTTGCCACCCCGGCGAGGCCAGCACATGGTCTAGCGGCAGCACCGACAGCCAGCCCCAGGCGTTGGGCCAGGTGGGCATTGCAGGACCCGCGCGGCGCATCTGCGCTTGCTCCGCGGCCCACAGGCCGAGCGCCCAGGGCGTGGTGTTCAGGTCTCCCGCCATCACGCTCAGCCCGCCCGCCTGGGCCAGGTGCCGGGCTTCATCCTCCAGCACCTTGTCGCGCGCCTGGGCAAAGGCGCTGCTGATGGGCGGCATGGGGTGCAGCGCGCTCAGGTGCACGGGCTGGCCGTTCCACAGCAGCGTGGCGCGCAGACGCAGGGTATCGAGGTCCGTGGCGGGCTGCAGCACCTGCGCATCTGCCAGCGCGTGGCGCGAGAGGATCGCCAGCCCAAACGGGTCGGGCTGCGGTACAGCCAGCCGATGCGGGTAGCGCGCTGCAAGGGCTGCGTCATCGTCCAGTGCACGCTGGGCCCGCTCGGTGAACTCCTGCAAAAACACCACATCCGGCGCATCGGCAGATGCCAGCCATTGCCGCAGCGGCGTGAAGTCGGTGGTGTCCAGATTCAAGTTGGCGGTGCCTACCTTCAGCACCTTCGCGTTGGCGATGTCAGGCTCGGCTGCTGGGGGCAGGGCGGCGGGCTGCCACACCAATGACCCCGCCACCACCAGCGCGGGCACAGCCAGCCACCATGCAGCACGGCGCCGCGACATCCACGCCGCCAGGCCCATCGCCGCAGCGCCCACCGTGGCATAGACCCACTGCCAATGCGCTGCTAGCTCCACCAGCCACTGCAGCCAAGGCACATGGTTTGTGGGCAGTGCGCGCGACAAGGGCGCCGTCAGCCCACCCAAGGCGCACAGCCACACCAGCCACTGGGCTCTGATGGCGAAGAACTGAGAAACGGAGGAGCGGCTTGGCATGGTGGGGGAACGGGATTTGTGGCTGTCGTGCTATGCCCGGCTTCGGGTGGCATGCGGCGCAGTGCCGGAGTATGCGTGCTGGGCGCGAGACAAGGCCGCATCGTATTTGGTGGTGCTGACGCTGGAGGAGGATGAGGCTGTGCTGTTCCCGGCGAGGCTCAACGATGTGCGGATGTTGTATGTGGGGTTTGCGTTTCGGGGGGAGGTGGCGTACGGGTATTCGGGAGGAAAGAATGTTTTCGGCTATGGGCAACTGGTGAGCATGTTTGTCCGGCAGGCAGCTTCAGGCTGAACTGAGGCATCCGGTGATGGCTGCGTCCAATCGTTGCGAAGCCCGTTTGCGGTCATTCAGCCAGTCTCCACAACAGCGACCTTTGGCATAAATCGGTGGCAGGTTCATGCTCTGCCCGGACCATAAGGGGGCGAGTGCAACGAGCCCTGCGACTGCCGCGCAGGAAGACGTCTTTGACACCTTTTATTGAAACACGCACACGCCCGATGACTGGCTTTTGGCCCGGTACATGGCGGCGTCTGCGGCGCGCAGGTAGTCGTCCACCGTCGCCAGCGTGGATGCACTGCTGACCAATCCAATGCTCGCGCTACTGATCACGGTGTGTTCGCCGACCATATAAGGCGCTGCGAGGGCGGCGGCAATCTGCTCTGCGCGTTGGCTGGCTTCAGCGGGGTCAATGGACTCCAACAGCACATTGAACTCATCGCCACTCATGCGGGCGACCAGATCCACCGACTGCACACGGGATTCGAGCCGCCGAGCCACCTGTTGCAATAGCTGGTCGCCCACATGGTGTCCGTAGCAGTCATTGACCGCCTTGAACCCATTGAGGTCCAGCAGCAGCACGGCGAACATCGTGGCGCCGCCGCATGTCGGCCTGCCATCACCGTTCACCGCCTCGTTTTGCTGCAGCGCGATGAGTTGCGCGAGGCGATCGCGGAACAAGGGCCGGCCGGGCAAGTTGGTCAGCGCATCGTAGGAACTGCCACGTTCGGCCAGATCGCTGAGCGACCCCGCCATGCGCACCGCAACGCCGTCTTCAAACTCCGCAAGCCCGCGCCAGTTGACCCACACCAGCCGCCCAGCCCCGTGAAACGCGCGGAAATCCACCGAAAAGTTCGGGCTGTTCCCCGCCAGGTGTCTGCGGTAGGCCGCCTGCACGCGAGCACGATCCTCTCGATCAATGAGCTGCTCCAGAAAGCGCCAGCCCCCGCTATGCACCAGATCGAAGCTACCCAGACCGACGATTTGGTGAAAGCGCCCGGACACATGCAGCGCGTCCGTGCGCAAGTCCCAGTACCAGATGCCGTCGTTGGACCCACGCGTGGCCAGCGAATAGCGGTTTTCGGAGCGCAACAACTCCAGCTCGGTGTTCTTCTGCTGGGTCACGTCGATCATCAGGCCGATCATGCGGTTCGGCCGCCCCGGCTCGACCACCGCGCGGCACAGATCGCGCACCCACACGACCTTGCCCGACTTGGCAATGAGCCGGTAGCTCATCTCGTAGGCATGGCTGTGCGTGGCGTTATAGGCCGCATCGTCGATGCGCAGGGCCTCCTCCAGATCATCGGGATGCACATGCGCCCGCCAGAAGCCCGGGTCGGCCCGCCACTCCTCGACGGAGTAGCCGAACAAGCGTTCGACCTGTGGGCTCAGAAAGGTGTTGCCCACGCCGATTTCAGCTTCCCATACCACGCCGTCAATGGTTTCCAGCAAGCGCAAAAAGCGCTGGCGCACCTCCACCAGCACCTGCTCGGTGACCTCGGTGATCTCGATCAGGACACCCTGGCGGCTGATCACCCGCTACGCTGCGTCTGTCTCAGGGTGGGGTTGCAGGCGCACCCAGCGATAGTCCGCGTCGGCAAAGCGCAAGCGGAACACTGGCATGCCTGAACGCAGGGTGCCGATGTCATCGGGGTGTACGAACTCCAGCAAAGACCTGCCGAGCGCCGCCGCCACCGGATGGCCGGTGAGCTTGTACCACGCGGGATTCAGATAAGTGATCTCCCACAGCGCATCGGTCTGCACCACCGCCTCGGGCAGCAGTTGCAGCAGTTTTGCGGACGGCGGGGAAGTGGTAAGCATGCAGGGCGGTCGCAAAAGGGGAAGTCAGGTGAAGCCAACGGATAGGAAAACCACCCGCTCCAGATCAAGTGTGGCAGGGGTTTGGGGTGGGTTCGTGCCATACCCCACTGACGAGTCGTTACTCGATTGGTTGGTCACGATCGAAGCACTTGCTCAGCCCGTCGAAGGTGAATGACTGCAGTCAACATGGAGCGACTGCTTTTCCTTGGGCACCACCGAGCGCTACGAGTCGAAACCGTCAGTCTAATTTACTGAGTAGTGGTCGCTGCGGGGTAGCAGTTGGGTTGCGGAACGATCTGGCAGCAGCAACTTCTCCAACCGCCACTCGGGCCGGGGAAAGTCGAAGCGCCCAACAGCCGCTTCGCTGCATTCAGCGCGAGTATCAGCGAAACCGGCAACTGACTCCGGGCGCTGCGAAGCGGCTCTATCCCTGAACGCTGTAGGTTGGCGGTTCTGGCCCCTGACCCGCTCAAGTCGCGCTGCACACCGCGTTACCCATGTTCCACAGCAGTTCAGGGTTTGCCCTAATCATTGAATAACGTACTAGTTCGTACATTTCATGCACTTCCCATCAACCAAGGCATTTATCTGAGCCGGATGTGCATGACTTCCAATCTTCCAGGCCAGCCGCAGCGGCTGGCGCCAGCCGCTGCCACTCCCGCTAAGCCGCATGGGCCCGCCGGGCTGGCGGCGGGGTGGGGCTGCGCAGTGGCGCTGGCTGCTGCACTGGCATGGGTACTGCGCGGAGTGCACACCGCATGATCTCGGGAACCACGCAACTGATTGCCCATCTCGGCTACCCCACGGAGTCGTTCAAGGCACCGATGATCTACAACCCCTGGTTTGAAAAGCGGGGGATCGACGCGGTGGTGGTGCCCATGGGCGTGAAGCCCGGTGACTACGCTGGCACGCTGGCGGCGCTTGCGCGTGTGACCAACCTCAGGGGCGCCTTGGTGACCATGCCGCACAAGGTCACCACCTTGTCGCTGGCCGATGAAATCACGCCCACCGCCCGCATTGCCGGGGCCTGCAACGCGCTGCTGCTGCGGCCCGATGGCACCTGGCTGGGCGACCAGTTTGATGGCGCCGGCTTTGTGCGCGGCCTGCTGCGCAAGGGGCGCACGTTGCGTGGGGCGCGGGTGATCGTGTCGGGTGCGGGCGGCGTGGGCTCGGCCATTGCGGCATCGCTGGCCGCAGAGGGCGTGGCCCACATTAGCCTGTTTGATACCAACACGGCCAGCGCCGAAGGCCTGGCCGAGCGCCTGCGCGCCCACTACCCGCAGCTGGTGGTGCAGACGGGCTCCAACGACCCTGCCGGTTTTGACGTGGTGGTGAACGCCACGCCGCTGGGCATGAAAGAGGGCGACCCGCTGCCCTTTGATGTGGCGCGCATCGACGCTGGTGCCATGGTGGGCGAGGTGGTGATGAAGACCGAATACACGCCCCTGCTGCAAGCCGCGCTGGCCAAGGGCTGCGGCGTGCAGGTGGGTACCGACATGCTGTTCGAGATGATTCCGGCTTACCTGGAATTCTTTGGCTACGGCACCGCCACGGCCGATGAGCTGCGCGCTGTGGCGCAAATCAAGTACTGACGCTGCCGCCCGCAGGGCGGGCGCGCTGCCCGGCCCTTGGCTTTTCTGAACCATTGATTGCTGAGACACGAGGTGTACCCATGCGCCGATCCATTGCCACCGTCTCTTTGAGCGGAACCCTGCGCCAGAAGCTCGAAGCCATTGCCGCTGCGCGGTTTGATGGCATTGAGCTGTTTGAGCCCGACTTCATCAGCTTCACCGGCAGCGCGCGCGAGCTGCGCCAGCAGGCCGCTGACCTGGGCCTGGGCATTGACCTGTACCAGCCGTTTCGCGACTTTGAGGGCATGCCGGATGACCTGTTCCGCCGCAGTCTGGACCGTGCCGAGCGCAAGTTCGACGTGATGCAGGAGTTGGGCTGCCCGCTGATGCTGGTGTGCTCCAACACCTCGCCCGCATCGCTGGGCGATGCCGAACGCGCCGCCGCGCAACTGCACGAGCTGGCCGAGCGCGCCAGCCGCCGCAACCTGCGCATTGGCTACGAGGCGCTGGCCTGGGGCAAGTGGGTCAACCTCTACGAGCAGGCGTGGAACATCGTGCAGAAGGCCGACCACCCGCACCTGGGGCTGATTCTGGACAGCTTCCACACCCTGTCGCTGCGCGACGACCCGATGGGCATTGCCGACATTCCGGGCGAGCGCATCTTCTTTGTGCAGATGGCCGATGCGCCGCTGCTGGCCATGGATGTGATCCAGTGGGCGCGCCACCACCGCAACTTTCCCGGCCAGGGGCAGCTGGATGTGGCGACTTTTTTTGAGCAGGCGCTGCTGGCGGGCTACCAGGGCAACCTGTCGCTCGAAATCTTCAACGACGTGTTCCGCGAAACGCCGAACCGCCGCACCGCGCTGGACGCCATGCGCTCGCTGCTGTTTCTAGAGAGCGAATGCAAGAACCGGCTGATGGCCCGCACGCAGGCCGCATCTGGCGAGGCCTCTGCCGCCACCCGCGCGCTGCAGCGGCTGGAGCTGGCAACCCCGCCTGCCGCGCAGCCCTTGGGCGGCTTCAGCTTCATCGAGTTTGGCGTGGACGAGGCCACGGGCCAGGCACTGGCCAGCACCTTCACCGCTTTGGGCTTTGAGCACACGGGCCGCCACCGCAGCAAGGCGGTGGACTTGTACTGCCAGGGCGATATCCAGTTCGTCATCAACACCCAGCCGGGCTCGGAGGCGCGCCAGCGTTTTGACGAGCTGGGCCCGTCGGTGTGTGCCATGGGGCTGGTGGCACCTGACCCGTTGCAGGCCGCCAACCGTGCGGCTGCGCTGCTGTCGGCCCGCCATGTGAGCCCGCTGGGGCCGAACGAGCTGCAACTGCCCGCCATCATCTCGCCCGGCGGCGCGGTGGTGCACTTTGTGCACGCGGGCTCCACGCTGGATGCCGACTTTGTGGCACCCGTGCCGCGTGCGCCGGTGCCCGCCCTGGGAGGACTGACGCATGTGGACCACATGGCGCTGGCCTTGGCGCACGACCAGCTGGACACCTGGACGCTGTTTGCCCAGTCCATCCTGGGCCTGAGTGCGGGCGAAAGCCTGGAGCTGGCCGACCCGTTTGGGCTGGTACGCAGCTGCGCGCTGAGCAATGCCCAGCGCAGCCTGCGCATGGTGCTCAATGTCTCCAAAAGCCAGCGCACGCGCACGGCGCAGCAGGTGCGGGCCACGGGCCGATCGGGCGGCGGCGTGCACCACATCGCGCTGGCCACGCAGGATATTTTTGCCACGGTACAGACCTTGCAGGCCCAGGGCGTGAAGTGGCTGCCCATCAGCCCCAACTATTACGAAGACCTGCTGGCACGCCTGGACCTGGATGAAAGCCTGGTGCGCCGCATGCAGGCCCTGAACATCGTGGCCGATGTGTCGCCCGGCGGCGGGCGCTTTCTGCACGCCTACACCGAGCCCTTTGCCGACCGCTTCTTTTTTGAAGTCGTGCAGCGCGAGGGCGGCTACGACGGCTATGGCGCCGTGAACGCCGCTGTGCGCATGGCCGCGCAAGAGAACGCGCACCAGCGCGCCGGTGCTGGGCCGTGAGAGGGATGCCCGTGGGCCTCTTGTTGGGGGGATGGATAAAAACGGCACTGGCGCTTGCTGCATAAGCGCTGGCAGCTATTGATTTGATAGTGCTATTGCCTGGAGCCAAGCCGCAGCCCTGACCCATGCAGCCATCCCCTGCGCGGCTGGGTACCCCTGCCATGCCCTTTGGTGTAAGCCCCGCACCCGGCATGCAGCGCGCTGCGGGCTTAAAGTGCGGGGTGTTGCAGGCCTTGCGCCGCGTTTTTGATCCCCACACCAAGACCCATGATCGATTCTTTACGCACCCGGCTGCGCCCCCTGGCGCTGTGGGGCGCCGCCCTGGCTTGTAGTGCTGCAGCCGCGGCGCCCAGTCCCGCTGATCCTGTTCCTGCCACCTCTGCAGCCCCTGCGGCCCCTGCCGCCACCGTGCCCGCTGGCATGGCATCGCGCGTGCTGGCCTGCACCACCTGCCACGGCAAGGAAGGCCGCGCCACGGCCGAGGGTTACTTCCCCCGCATTGCGGGCAAGCCTGCGGGTTACCTGCACAACCAGTTGCTCAACTTTCGGGATGGGCGGCGCAGCTACCCGCAAATGGGTTACCTCATCGAGCACCTGACGGATGACTACCTGCGCGAAATGGCCGTGCACTTCGCCGCGCTCGACCTGCCTTACCCGCCTCCGCCCGCCCCGCAGGGCACCCCCGCGCAACTGGAGCAGGGCCGCGCCTTGGTGCAGCAGGGCGATGCTGCGCGCAAGATTCCGGCATGCGTGCAATGCCACGGCGCAGCCATGACGGGGGTGGCGCCGTCCATTCCCGGTCTGCTGGGCCTGCCGCGTGATTACCTCAACAGCCAGCTCGGCGCCTGGAAGACCGGCCAGCGCAAGGCCCACGCGCCCGACTGCATGGCCGACGTGGCCCGCCAGCTCACGCCCGAAGATGTGAGCGCCGTGTCTGCCTGGCTGGCCGCGCAGCCTGTGCCTGGCAACGGCAAGCCGGTGGCCAGCCTGCCGGGCCCCATGCCCGCACGCTGCGGCGGCGTGCCTGAAGGAGGCCGCCCATGAACCCGCAACGCTTTGTGCGGCTGGTATCGGGCGCGATGGCCGCCCTGGGCATCAGCGCCGCCGCCATCGTGGCCCTGAACCTGCGCGGCGAGGACCCCTTGCCCAGCGCCGAAACCTTGAAGCCCACCCCCGCTCTGGTGGCGCAGGGCGAATACCTGACCCGCGTGGGCAACTGCATGGCCTGCCACACGGTGCAGGGCGGCGCGCCGTTTGCGGGCGGGCGCGGCATTGAAACGCCATTTGGCGTGGTCTACAGCTCCAACCTCACACCCGACAAAGCCACCGGCCTGGGCGCGTGGACGTCGGCTGAGTTCTGGCGCGCCATGCACAACGGCCGTGGCAAGGAAGGGCGGCTGCTGTACCCCGCCTTTCCGTACACCAGCTACACCCACGTCACGCGCGAAGACTCCGACGCCATCTTCGCCTACCTGCAAAGCTTGCCGCCGGTGGCGCAGGCCAACAAGGCGCATGCGCTGCGCTTTCCATACAGCACCCAGGCGGCGCTGGGTGTGTGGCGGGCCTTGTTCTTCACCCCGGCAGACGCGGCCCAGCCAGCCGCGCTGCCACCGCAGGCACTGGCCGCAGCGCAGGTGCCTGACTACCAGCGCGGCGCCTCCTTGGTGAACGGGCTGGGCCACTGTGCCGCTTGCCACACCCCCCGCAACAGCTTGGGGGCCGAGCAGCAAGGGCAGGCCTTGGCGGGCGGGCTGATCCCCGTGCAGAACTGGCTGGCCCCGGCGCTGACCGACGCTGGCCAGGCCGGCGTGCAGCGCTGGCCGCAGGCCGATGTGGTGGCCTTGCTCAAGACAGGCGTGGCCCCGCAGGCTTCCGTCATCGGCCCCATGGCCGAGGTAGTGTTCCGCAGCACGCAGTACCTGAGCGACGCCGACGCCCGCGCCATGGCCGTCTATTTGCAGACACTGCCCCAGCATGCAGCCACCCCCGCCAAGCAGGCGGTGGCCCCCGCATCGGTCATGGAGCGCGGCGCCAAGGTGTACGAGGCCCAATGCGCCCAGTGCCACGGTGCGCAAGGGCAGGGCGCCAGGGACGAGGCCGGGCAACCAGCCTTCCCGCCGCTGGCGGGCAACCGCGCCGTGGTGCTGGCTGACCCGACCAACCTGGTGCGCGTGGTGCTGCAGGGCGGCTATCTGCCAGCCACCGCAGGCAACCCGCGCCCGCACGGCATGCCGCCCTTTCAGCACCTGCTGGATGACGAAGACGTGGCTGCCGTCACCACTTTTGTGAGGAATAGCTGGGGCAACCAGGCAGCGGGTGTGGGTACCATCGAGGTTTACCGCGCCCGCGAGCGGCGCAGCCCCTGACCCCGTTGTTGCCCTGGCCCGCCTGATTCGCGGGCTGGAGGAGTTGTATTCATGCCCAGCCACACCGCCTTGCCCGTTGATTCCACTGCCCCCGCCGCCCAGCCCAGCGGCTGGTGGGCCGTGTGCCTGTGCGCGGGCTGGTGCGGTACCTGCCGTGACTACCGGGCGCTGTTTGACGCCCTGGCCCAGGCCCACCCCGAGGTGCGCTTTGAGTGGGTGGACATTGAAGACGAATCGGAACTGGCGGGCGACCTGGACGTAGAGACCTTCCCCACGCTGCTGATTGCCGATGGGCGCAAGGCGCATTTTCTGGGCCCCTTGCTGCCCCAGGCTGCGGTGTTGGAGCGGTTGCTGACCACCCTGCGCAGCGGCGCCCCTTCTGGCGCCGCCACCGACCCCATGGCGCAAGAGGTGTTTGACCGCGTGCGTGCAGACCGCACTGTGGCAGGCGCTTGATGCTATCGAATGAATAGCTGCTAGCGCTTACTCATCAAGCGCTAGCGGCCAATTTGACTTGTAATGTCTGACACGTTCTGGTTTGACCCCGACTCTTTGCGCGCTCTGTGCGAGGACGGCCCCTGGATGCGTGGCAAGGCCCTGCTGGCACAGGGCGTGGTGAGCGAGCCAGACATTGAGCCGTTGGACGAAGGCTGGCGCATACAGGCCCTGGTGCAGGGCACGCAGCACCTGCCGTATGAAGTGGCCGTCACCCTGGCGGTGATGCCCGATGGCCAGGTGGACTACTGGCGTAGCGTGTGCGACTGCCCCGTGGGCCGCCAGTGCAAGCATGCGGTGGCGTTGATGCTGAAGGCGGCCCGTCTGCCGCTGAGCGATGAAGCCCGCGCTGCCGCAGCCCCGCGCAAGGATGTGAGCGCGGCGGCGGCGTCCTTGTCGGCCCGCGAACGCATGGCCGCCGTGCAGCAGGCCGAGGCCCAGGCCCAGCTGGTGAACTGGCTGGCCGCGCTGGACCGCGCCGCCGGGGGCGATGTGGTACTCAGCCCCAATGGCCGCAGTGCGCGGCCGGAGCAATATCTCTATTTGCTGTCGGTGGTGGGCGGCATGCGCCAGCCCACCCAGTTGCAGCTTGAAGCCGTGGTGTCTTACCCCAAGGTGACCGGTGGCTGGGCCAAGCCCAAGCAGGTGCGTACCCAGCCCGCCAAGGGCCAGGCGGTGTACGACCAGGCCAGCGAGACCGATCGCCAGGTGTTGCAACTGCTGCGCGCTATGCCGCGCAGTCAGGTGTATTACTCGGCCTACAGCGGCGCGCCCTGCGCGGTGCTGGAAGGGCAGGTGGGTTTGCTGGCGCTGCAACAGGCCGCCAGCACCGGGCGGCTGTTTGCCGATGCGGGTGGATCTACCGTGGGCAACGCCCTGCGATGGGGCCCCTCACGCCCCTTGCAGTGGTGTTGGCACGAGCTGCCCGCCCAGCCCGGGGCTTTGTCGGCCGAGCCCGCTTGGCAACTGCGCGCTGCTCTTGCCGGTGGCAGCGGTGTGCTGTGCCACAACAGCCCGCCCTTGTTCATAGATGCCGAGCGGGGCGAATGCGGGCCGGTAGAGCTGGGCTCTGTATCACCCGCACAGCTGGAGGTGCTGCTCAAGGCCCCTGCGCTGCGCGAGTCGGCCATCGAAAAATACCAGGATGAAATGGCCCGCAGCCTGCACCAACTGCCCCTGCCCCCGGTGGTGCAAGGCGTGCAGCGGTTGCAGGGCGTGGTGCCCCGGCCTTGCCTGCACCTGGCCCCCACGCCGCTGGCCGACCGGCCCACGCTGGGCCTGGTGATGGCGCGGCTCACCTTTGACTATGCCGGCCACCGTGGCTGGTGGCCAGGGCAGGGCGCGCAGGTGATGTTGCCGCCGCTGAATGGGGGCGATGGCCCCAAGGTGCTGCTGCAGCGCCACCCCCAGGCCGAGCTGGAAGCCATCCAAAAACTGATGGCGCTGGGCCTGCTGGCCACCGACGACGGCGTGTTTGGCCTGCCCGGCGAGCGCTCGCAGCAGGCCTGGCTGCCGTGGGCCGATGCGGGCTTTGCGGTGTTTATCGAAGCAGGGTTTGACGTGACCCAGGACCCGGCGCTGCAGGGCTGGGTAAGCCATGCGCAAAACCTGACGGTGGCGCTCGCGCCGCAGCCGGTGGCTCGCGCTGCCAGGCCTGGGCAAGAAGATCCGGTCGAAGAACCGGAACCACTCAGCGCCTTTGGACAGAAGCAGGGGCGCGATGGCGAGTCAGAAGTGATGCCGGATGAGATGCAAGACACCTCGCCCTGGTTCTCGCTCTCACTGGGCGTGGAACTGGACGGCCAGCGCCACAACGTGCTGCCCTGGCTGCCCGACCTGATCGCCCAGGCCGCGCAGCACCCGCCAGATGCCGCCACCGGGCAGCCCCAACTGCCGCCGTTTGTCTACGTGCCGCGTGGCGATGCCCAAGGCGGCTTTGTGCGCCTGCCCACCGAGCCGCTGCGCCCCTGGCTGGCCGCCTTGCTGGAACTGGTGGGCGAGCGGGGCTCGGATTTTGCCCAACCCAGCCTGCGCTTGTCGCGCCTGGAAGCCTTGCGAGCCAGTGCCACCCTGGGCGAAGGCGCTGTGTGGCAGGGTGCTGCATCGTTGCAGGCCCTGGTGCAGCAGCTACAGGGCGCGAGCCCCATCGCCGAGGTGCCCGTGCCTGCCAGCGTGCACGCCAGCCTGCGCCCGTACCAGCAGCAGGGGCTGAACTGGCTGCAGTTTCTGCGCGCCCAGGGCCTAGGCGGCATCCTGGCCGACGACATGGGCCTGGGCAAAACGCTGCAAACCCTGGCCCACATCCAGGTCGAAAAAGACGCAGGCCGCCTCACGGCCCCCGCGCTGGTGATCGCCCCGGTGAGCCTGATGGGCAACTGGCACAGCGAAGCCGCGCGGTTTTGCCCCGGTCTGCGCACCCTGGTGCTGCACGGCGCAGGCCGCCATGAAATGGCGGATTCCGTGGCCGAGCACGATCTGGTCATCGCCCCTTATTCATTGCTTCAGCGCGACCGTGAGCGCTGGCTGCAACTGCAGTGGCACCTGGTGGTGCTGGACGAGGCGCAAAACATCAAGAACGCCAGCACCAACGCGGCCCAGGTGGTGTCGGCACTGCAGGCGCGCCACCGGCTGTGCCTGTCGGGCACGCCCATGGAAAACCACCTGGGCGAAATCTGGAGTCTGTTCCACTTCCTGATGCCCGGCTTTTTGGGCAGCCAGCAGCGGTTTCGCGAGCTGTTTCGCAACCCCGTAGAAAAACAGGGTGACACCGGACGGCTGGCCCAATTGCGTGCCCGCGTAGCGCCGTTCATGCTGCGCCGCACTAAGGCCTTGGTGGCGGCCGAGCTGCCCCCCAAGGTGGAAACCGTGATGCGGGTGGAGCTGACGGGCGCCCAGGCCGATCTGTACGAAACCATCCGCTTGGGCATGGAAAAAACCGTGCGCGAAGCCCTGCATTCCAAAGGCTTGGCCAAGTCGCAGATCACGATCCTGGATGCGCTGCTCAAGCTGCGCCAGGTCTGCTGTGACCCGCACCTGGTGCCGCTGGAGTCCGCCCGCCAGGTGCGCGAATCGGCCAAGATGGCGCAGTTGATGGAGCTTTTGCCCGAAATGCTGGCCGAGGGGCGGCGGGTGCTGCTGTTTTCGCAGTTCACCAGCATGCTCGGCTTGATCGAGGCGGAGCTCAAGGCCCGGGGCTTGCCCTGGGTCAAGCTCACCGGCCAAAGCCAAAAGCGCGATGAGATCATCCAGCGATTCACCAGCGGCGAGGTGCCGCTGTTCCTCATCAGCCTGAAGGCGGGCGGTGTGGGGCTGAACCTGCCCCAGGCCGATACCGTCATCCACTACGACCCCTGGTGGAACCCCGCTGCCGAAGCGCAGGCCACCGACCGCGCCCACCGCATCGGCCAGACGCAGAACCTGTGGGTGGTGAAAATGGTGGCCCAGGGTACGATTGAGGAGCGCATTTTGGCCTTGCAGGAGCGCAAGGCACAGCTGGCCCAGTCCATCTACGGGGGCGAAGCGGCCCGCCGCGAACCGCTGTTCACCGAGAGCGACCTTCAGCAGCTGTTGCAGCCCTTGGGAGCAGACTGAATCGCTGTTGCTAGGTGTGCACTGTCGTTGCAAATCAATGCTTTAAAGAGTACAATCCAGTTCTCACGACCAAACGGGCGGGTACCAACCGCCCGTTTTTTTTGGTCGATTGGTTTTGGAGCTCGAAGCTGTCAGAAGGGGGTCTTCTGGGGGTTATCGGGTTTTTCGTTTTTCCCGGGATTGAACTGAACACGTGGCACTGCAGCAAATCGTTGAACAAGTTGTGACTGGTTTGGGCTATGACCTGGTGGAGATTGAACGCTCTGCCGGAGGCCTCTTGCGCATCACCATTGATTTGCCCTGGGTGGCTCCGGCCACCGATGCACCCGCCCCGCTGTTGGACCAGTTTGTCACCGTGGAAGATTGCGAAAAAGTCACCCGCCAGCTGCAGTTTGCGCTGGAGGTGGACGGTGTGGAATACAAGCGCCTGGAAGTGTCATCCCCAGGCATTGACCGCCCCCTGCGCCACGAACAGGATTTCGTGCGTTTCGAGGGTTCGGTCATCGACATCACCCTGAAGGCGCCCATGGGTGCGGCAGCGGCCGGTCAGGTCAGCGCCAATCGCAAGAAATTTCGCGGCACGCTGGAGCGTGCAGAGTCTGGTGGCTGGCAGATCGTCTGGAGAGACGAGCCTGCAGTCAAGCCTGGTCAAAAAGTCAGCAAGAAACGCGTTCCAGCGCCTTTGCAGGCACTGGGTTTCACCTTGGATGAATTGCGTGATGCGCGCCTGGCGCCCATTGTTGATTTCAAGGGCCGTGCTGGCAAGGCGGGGCAGGGCGCTGCCTGAGCCGCAGATTAAAAATACAGGATGGCGGGTTGCCCCACGGTGGCCAGCAATCTTCAGTGATTGAAATAGGAGAGTCGTCGCATGAATCGCGAATTGTTGATGTTGGTTGAGGCCATTTCGCGCGAGAAGAACGTGGAGCGTGATGTGGTCTTGGGTGCCGTGGAATCGGCCCTGGCCCAGGCTACCAAGAAGCTGTACCAAGGCGAAGTGGATATCCGCGTGTCCATCGACCGTGACAGCGGCAACTACGAGACTTTCCGCCGCTGGCTGGTGGTGCCTGATGATGCCGGCCTGCAAAACCCAGATGCTGAAGAGCTGCTGATGGATGCCCGCGAGCGCGTGGCTGACATCGAGGTGGGCGAGTACATCGAAGAAGGTGTCGAATCCGTGCCCATCGGTCGTATCGGCGCCATGGCGGCCAAGCAGGTCATCCTGCAAAAGATCCGCGATGCAGAGCGTGAAATGTTGCTCAACGACTTCATGTCGCGGGGCGAAAAGATCTTCACCGGCACCGTCAAGCGCATGGACAAGGGCGACATCATTGTCGAATCCGGCCGCGTGGAAGGCCGCCTGCGTCGCTCGGAAATGATTCCGAAGGAAAACCTGCGCAGTGGCGACCGTGTACGCGCCATGATCATGGAAGTGGATCTGACGCTGCGCGGCGCACCGATCATCCTGTCGCGTTCGGCCCCCGAATTCATGGTGGAGCTGTTCCGCCAGGAAGTGCCCGAGATCGAGCAAGGCCTGCTGGAGATCAAGTCCTGCGCCCGTGACCCCGGTTCGCGCGCCAAGATTGCCGTTCTGTCGCACGACAAGCGCGTGGACCCCATCGGCACCTGCGTCGGCGTGCGTGGCACCCGCGTCAATGCTGTGACCAATGAACTGGCTGGTGAGCGTGTGGATATCGTGCTGTGGTCGGAAGATCCCGCGCAGTTCGTGATTGGTGCGCTGGCACCCGCGAACGTGTCCTCCATCGTGGTGGACGAAGAAAAACACGCCATGGATGTGGTGGTGGACGAGGAAAACCTGGCCATCGCCATCGGCCGTGGTGGTCAGAACGTGCGCCTGGCTTCCGACCTGACGGGCTGGAAGATCAACATCATGGACGCTGCCGAGTCTGCCCAAAAGCAGGCCAACGAGTCCGACGCCTCGCGCCGCCTGTTCATGGAAAAGCTGGATGTAGACGAGGAAATCGCCGACATCCTGATCTCCGAAGGCTTTGCCACCCTGGAAGAAGTGGCCTATGTGCCGCTGCAGGAAATGCTGGAGATCGAATCGTTTGACGAAGACACCGTGAACGAGCTGCGCGCCCGCGCCAAGGATGCGCTGCTCACCATGGAAATCGCCCGTGAGGAAAGCGTGGAAGAGGTCTCTCAAGACCTGCGCGACCTCGAAGGCATGACTCCCGACCTGATTGCCAAGCTGGCCGAAGGCGGTGTGCATACACGTGACGACTTGGCCGATCTGGCCATTGATGAGCTGACCGACCTGACCGGACAGTCTGCTGAAGAAGCCAAGGCCTTGATCATGAAGGCCCGCGAACATTGGTTCGTGGCAGGGCAAGAGTAAGGTCAGGGAGGCACGAACCAAATATGTCGAGTAATACTGTCGCCGAGTTCGCTAACGAACTCAAGAAATCGCCTGAAACCCTGCTGGATCAGCTCAAGGCTGCTGGTGTGGGCAAGACTGCCGCTTCAGACCCCCTGACCGAGTCTGACAAGCAAAAACTGCTGGCTTACCTGCAGGCCAGCCATGGCACCGCTTCGGCGGATCGCAAAAAGATCACCATGGTGAAGAAGTCCACCAGCGAGATCAAGCAGGCCGATGCCACCGGCAAGGCCCGCACGATCCAGGTGGAAGTACGCAAGAAGCGCACCTTCATCCAGCGCGATGAAGGCGCTGAGGCGTCTGCGCCGGCCGCCCAGGCGCGTGAAGCTGCGGTGGAAGAATCCGCCGTGTCGCGCGAGGACCAGGAACTGGTTCGCCGCGAGGAAGAAGCTCGTCGCCAGGCTGAGCTGATTCGTCGCCAGGAAGCTGAACTGGCTACCAAACGTGCTGAGCGTGAAGAGCGCGAGCGCCGCGAACGTGAAGCGGAAGAGCGCGCTGCAGCCTACGCTGCCCAGGAAGCCGCCAAGAAGGCGCAAGCCTCTGCGCAGCAGCAGGAAGCTACACGCGAGCAGCAGGCCGAAGCGGCTGCCCGTGCCGCAGCCCAGAATGAAGCCCGTGAAAAGGCCGCCGCAGAAGCCAAGGCCCGTGCCGAAGAAGAAGCTGCGCGAGCCCGCGATCTGGAAGAGCGTCGTCGCAAGGCCCTGGCGGAAGCCGAGGCCATTCGCGCGATGATGGCGGCGCCCAAGAAGTCCGTCATGGTGGCCAAGAAGCCTGAGGAACCCAAGCCAGCAGCCAAGCCTGCCGCCGTGGGTGACGCGAAGAAGGGCACCCTGCACAAGCCTGCCGTTGGTACCGGCACAGGCCCACGCAATGCGGGTGCTGCCGCACCAGTCGCCCCCGGCGGTGGTTCGGGCAAGGAGGTCAAGTCGGCCAAGTTGTCCTCCAGCTGGGCGAACGACACGGCCAAGAAGAAAGAAATCAAGACCCGCGGCGACAGCAGTGGTGGCGTGGGCCGCAACAACTGGCGTGGTGGCCCCCGTGGCCGCCGTGGTGAAAACCGCGATCAACGTGACGATCACCAGAACTCCGCACCGGTGGAAGCCCGGATCATCGAAGTGCATGTGCCTGAAACCATCACGGTGGCAGAGCTGGCACACAAGATGTCGATCAAGGCCTCTGAAGTGATCAAGGCCCTGATGAAAATGGGCCAGATGGTCACCATCAACCAGCCTCTGGACCAGGACACCGCCATGATCGTGGTGGAAGAAATGGGCCACAAGGCAGTGGTGGCGGCGCTGGACGATCCAGAAGCCTTCACCGACGAAGATGCGGGTCAAAAAGACGCCGAGCTGCTGCCACGCGCTCCAGTGGTCACCGTCATGGGCCACGTGGACCACGGCAAGACCTCGCTGCTGGACTACATTCGCCGCGCCAAGGTGGCGTCTGGCGAAGCTGGTGGTATCACGCAGCACATTGGTGCTTACCACGTTGAAACCCCACGCGGCATGGTGTCGTTCCTCGATACCCCTGGTCACGAGGCCTTCACGGCCATGCGTGCCCGTGGTGCGCAGGCCACCGACATTGTGATTCTGGTGGTGGCGGCCGACGACGGTGTCATGCCCCAGACCAAGGAAGCCATCAAGCACGCCAAGGCTGCCAATGTGCCGATCGTGGTGGCCATCACCAAGGCTGACAAGCCTGATGCCAACCCCGACCGCGTCAAGCAGGAACTGGTGGTCGAGGAAGTGGTGCCTGAAGAGTACGGCGGTGATTCGCCCTTCGTGCCGGTGTCCTCCAAGACCGGTATGGGCATCGACGAGTTGCTGGAGCAAGTGCTGCTGCAAGCTGAAGTGCTGGAGCTCAAGGCGCCTGTTGACGCCATGGCCAAGGGTTTGGTCATCGAAGCGCAGCTGGACAAGGGCCGCGGCCCTGTGGCCACTGTGCTGGTGCAGTCCGGTACGCTGAAGGTGGGCGATGTGGTGCTGGCGGGTCAAACCTCGGGCCGCGTGCGCGCCATGCTGGACGAAAACGGCAAGCCTGCCAAGACGGCTGGCCCGTCGATTCCGGTGGAAATCCAGGGTCTGTCCGATGTGCCGCAGGCTGGTGACGAGTTCATGGTGCTCAGCGATGAGCGCCGTGCTCGCGAGATCGCGACCTACCGCGCTGGCAAGTTCCGCAACACCAAGCTGGCCAAGCAACAGGCTGCCAAGCTGGAAAACGTCTTCAACGAGATGACGGCGGGCGAGGTGCAGACGCTGCCCATCATCATCAAGGCCGACGTGCAGGGCTCGCAGGAAGCGCTGGCAGCCTCGCTGCTCAAGCTGTCCACAGACGAGATCCGCGTGCAGCTGGTGTATGCCGGCGTGGGCGGTATCAGCGAATCCGACGTCAACCTGGCGATTGCCTCTAAGGCCATCGTGATCGGCTTCAACGTGCGAGCCGATGCCGGTGCGCGCAAGCTGGCCGAGTCGAGCGATGTGAGCCTGCATTACTACAACATCATTTACGACGCCGTGGATGAGTTGAAGGCCGCCATGTCTGGCATGCTAGCCCCCGAGCAGCGCGAAGAAGCCATTGGTACGGCCGAGATCCGCACGGTGTTCGTAGCTTCCAAGATCGGTACGGTGGCGGGTTCGTACATCACCTCCGGCCAGGTCACGCGCAACTGCAAGTTCCGCCTGCTGCGCGACAACGTGGTCATCTACACCGGCGAAGTCGAGTCTGTGCGCCGCCTCAAGGACGATGTCAAGGAAGTCAAGGAAGGCTTCGAGTGCGGTATCAAGCTGCGCAACTACAACGACATCAAGGAAGGCGATCAGCTGGAGTTCTTCGAGATCAAGGAAATCGCACGGACGCTGTAAGGCGAACGAGGTACAAGCGACAACATGGCTGCGAAGAAATCTGCTACCCCTAACCGTGCCTTCAAGGTGGCCGATCAGATCCAGCGCGATCTGACCGAGCTCATCGCGCGCGAGTTGAAAGACCCACGCGTGGGCATGGTGACGCTGCAAGGCGTGGAGGTCACTCCCGACTATGCCCATGCCAAGGTGTTTTTCAGCCTGCTGGTGGGTGACCCCGTGGAAACCCAGGCGGCGCTCAACCAGGCTGCGGGTTTCCTGCGCAATGGCCTGTTCAAGCGCTTGCACATCCACACCGTGCCTACGTTGCACTTCGTGTTCGACCGCACTTCCGAGCGCGCGGCCGACATGAATGCCTTGATCGCCAAGGCTGTCTCTTCACGCGCGAAAGGCGACGAGGAAGCATGACCGAGCGCGCTCCCCGCATCCGGGTGCAGCGGCGCCCGGTGCACGGAGTGCTGCTGCTCGACAAACCGCTCGGCCTTTCGAGCAACGACGCCTTGCAAAAGGTGAAGTGGTTGCTGCGCGCCGAAAAAGCGGGCCATACCGGTACGCTGGATCCCTTGGCATCCGGCGTGCTGCCTCTGTGCTTTGGTGCGGCTACCAAATTCAGCCAACTGCAACTTGACGCCCCCAAGACCTACGAAGCCGTGGCGTTGCTGGGCGTGACCACCGCCACCGGCGATGCCGAGGGCGACGTGCTGGAGCGCCGCGAGGTGCTGCCCGAACACCTGACGCCAGAGCGCCTGGCCGCCGTGCAGCAGCAGTTCACCGGCCCCATCAGCCAGGTGCCCCCCATGCACAGCGCGCTCAAAAAAGATGGCAAGGCGCTGTACGAGTACGCCCGCGCTGGCATTGCCGTGGAACGTGAGGCGCGCCAGGTCGTCATTCATGCATTGAAACTGGAGCTGATCCAGACAGAGAAAGCGCAAGCAGCTATCAAAATGATAGTGACTTGCAGCAAAGGTACGTACATCCGTACCTTGGGAGAAGACATTGGTGCAGCGCTGGGGGTGGGGGCTCACCTGACCTTTTTGCGCCGCATCGATACGGGAGGCCTGGGGGTCGAGCGTTGCGTCACTTTGGCGCAGCTCGAAGCCATGGACGAGGCGCAGCGCCTGGCTTGCGTTCTGCCTCCCGAGTCGCTGCTGGTGGGGCACACCCGTGTCACGTTGGACGGCGACAATGCAGCCCGGTTTCTGTCGGGTGTGCGTCGCCGTGGACCCTGGCCTGACGCCAGTGCCGTGGCGGTCTTTGGCGATCAACCTGCAGCGTTGCTGGGGGTGGGCCACATCGTTGGCGGGGAGCTGGTGCCGGGCAGGCTCCTGAGTCCGCTGGAAATTCAACAAATTTTGGAAGGCACGCCGCATTCCGCGTCCATGGCGCACAGCGGCACATTGGAAAAACTATGACGAAACAAATCCGCAATATCGCGATCATTGCCCACGTTGACCATGGCAAAACCACCATGGTGGACCAGCTGCTGCGCCAGTCCGGCACCTTCGCCGACCACGAAAAGGTCGTCGACACCGTGATGGACAACAACGCGATTGAAAAAGAGCGTGGCATCACCATCCTGGCCAAAAACTGTGCCGTGAGCTGGAAGGGCACGCACATCAACATCGTGGATACCCCCGGTCACGCGGACTTCGGCGGCGAAGTGGAACGTGCCCTGTCCATGGTGGATAGCGTGGTGCTGCTGATTGACGCGCAAGAAGGCCCCATGCCCCAGACGCGTTTCGTGACCAAGAAGGCCCTGGCCCTGGGCCTGCGCCCCATCCTGGTGGTGAACAAGGTGGACAAGCCCGGCGCTAACCCCGACAAGGTCGTGAACGCTGCGTTCGACCTGTTCGACAAGCTGGGTGCCACCGACGAACAGCTGGACTTCCCCGTGGTGTACGCCTCGGGCATCAACGGCTGGTCGTCGCTCGAAGAAGGCGCTCCTGGTGAGCAGTGGGGTCCCGACATGTCGGCCCTGTTCGACACCATCCTCAAGCACGTGCCGCCGAACACTGGCAACCCTGACGCTCCCCTGCAACTGCAGATCTCGGCGCTGGACTTCTCCACTTTCGTGGGCCGCATCGGTGTGGGCCGCATCAGCCAGGGCACTTTGAAGCCCATGCAGGACGTGGTCGTCATGGAAGGCCCCGGTGGCAAGACCGTCAAGGGCCGCGTGAACCAGGTGCTGACCTTCCAGGGCCTGGATCGCATGCAGACCCCCCTGGCTGGCCCTGGCGACATCGTGCTGATCAACGGCATTGAAGACATCGGCATCGGCGTGACCGTGACCGACCCGGCCAACCCTGCGCCGCTGCCCATGCTGAAGGTGGACGAGCCCACGCTGACCATGAACTTCTGCGTGAACACGTCGCCTCTGGCCGGCCGCGAAGGCAAGTTCGTGACCAGCCGCCAGATCTGGGACCGCCTGCAAAAGGAACTGCAGCACAACGTGGCCCTGCGCGTGAAGGAAACCGACGAAGACGGCATTTTCGAAGTGTCTGGCCGCGGCGAACTGCACCTGACCATCCTGCTGGAAAACATGCGCCGCGAAGGCTACGAGCTGGCCGTCTCCAAACCACGCGTGGTGTTCAAGGACATCGATGGCGTCAAGCATGAGCCTATCGAACTGGTGACTGCCGACATCGAAGAAGGCCACCAAGGCGGCGTGATGCAGGCCCTGGGCGAGCGCAAGGGTGAGCTGGTGAACATGGAGTCCGACGGCCGTGGCCGTGTGCGCCTGGAATACCGCATTCCTGCCCGTGGCCTGATCGGTTTCACCAACGAGTTTCTGAACCTGACGCGCGGTTCCGGTCTGATCTCCAACATCTTCGACGGCTACGAGCCGCACAAGGGTGACATTGGTGGCCGCAAGAACGGCGTGCTGATCTCCATGGACGATGGTGAAATCTTCACCTACGCCCTGGGCAAGCTGGACGACCGTGGACGCATGTTCGTGAAGGCGAACGATCCCGTGTACGAAGGCATGATCGTCGGCATCCATAGCCGCGACAACGACCTGGTGGTGAACGCCACGCGTACCAAGCAGCTGACCAACTTCCGCGTGAGCGGCAAGGAAGACGCGATCAAGATCACGCCTCCTATCGACCTCACGCTGGAGTACGGTGTCGAGTTCATCGAAGACGACGAATTGGTCGAAATCACGCCCAAGTCGGTGCGTCTGCGCAAGCGCTATTTGACCGAAAATGAGCGCAAGCGCGCCAGCCGCTCTTGATCTGAAGCGCGCTGACCTCGTGCCGAGCCCACCAGCCCGGCGCGCAGGTCGATCGATGAAAGGGCCCAGCGATGCTGTGGCCCTTTTTTTCCGTCCGTTGGTAGTTCTGACACAGCCGTTCCATGCTCAAACTCACACACACCCGCGCGGTGTTCCTGATGGTGGTGGTGACCTTGCTCTGGTCGATTGCGGGGTTGGTCACGCGCCACCTGGAGCAGGCTCGCAGTTTTGAAGTCACTTTCTGGCGCAGTTTCTTCACCTTGCTGAGTCTGCTGGTCATGCTGCCCGCCATCCAGGGGCGGGGGGTGTTTGGCACCATTCGTCGCGGTGGCGCAGCGCTGTGGCTGTCAGGCCTGTGTTGGGCGACGATGTTCACCGCCTTCATGGTGGCCCTGACGTTGATGCCCGTGGCCAACGTGCTGGTCACCATGGCCGTGGGGCCGCTGCTGACGGCACTTTTTGCTCGGATCTTCATCGGCCACCGCATTGCGCTGCGCACCTGGGTGGCGATTGGGCTGGCCGGGCTGGGTATTGGCTGGATGTACGGCTCGCAAATGGCGGGTCTGCCACTGTCTGGCACCTTGGTGGCCCTGTGCGTACCCGTAGCTGCTGCTGCCAACTGGACGGTGGTGCAGCACTCTCAGCGCCATGGCCATGCGGTGGATCTGGTCCCTGCCGTGCTGGTGGGGGCTGTGGTGTCGGTGATAGTGACATTGCCGCTGGCCTTGCCGCTGCAAGCCACCGCACATGATTTATTCTTGCTGGCTTTGCTGGGGGTGTTCCAGTTGGCCATACCTTGCGTTTTGGCCGTGCGCTGTGGGCGCGTGCTCAAGGCTCCCGAGATGGCACTGCTGGGCTTGCTGGAGGTGATCTTTGGCATTCTCTTGGCATGGTTTGGGGCCGGAGAGCGCCCAGCCTCTGCCGTATTGGCCGGTGGGGCACTGGTGATCGGTGCCCTGGTTTTCAATGAAATGTTGGGTTGGAAGGAACAAAAATGACGGAGACAGTGGTGGCTGCTGAGGTGTTGAGTGAAGTGCGTGGTCAGGTGGGTTTCATCACCTTGAACCGGCCCCGGGCGCTGAATGCGCTTTCTTTGGGCATGGTGCGTGACCTGATGGCGACCTTGCTTGCCTGGCAAGCCAATGACCGGGTGCTGGCCGTGGCCATTCGCGGCAGCAATAAGGAAGGCCCCTTTGGCGCGTTTTGCGCAGGCGGTGACATCCGCTTTCTGCACCAGGCGGGCAGCCAGGGCAACCCTCTGATCGAAGACTTCTTCACGGAAGAGTACGCACTCAACCACCTGATCCACAACTACACCAAGCCCTACATCGCCTTCATGGATGGCATCGTGATGGGGGGCGGCATGGGTATCAGCCAGGGCGCGGCCCTGCGCGTGGTGACTGAGCGCACCAAAATGGCCATGCCCGAAACCGCCATTGGCCTGTTCCCCGATGTGGGCGGTGGCTACTTCCTGAGTCGTTGCCCTGGCAGCGTGGGTGAGTGGCTGGCCCTGACGGGCGACACCATTGGCGCGGGCGATGCCATCGAGAACCAGTTGGCCGACGGCTGCCTGCCTTCAGACCAGCAAGCCGCTGTGTGGGATGCCCTGGGCAGCCAGCACTTTGCAGATGGACAAGCCATTCGCGCCTTTGTTGCTTCAAAGTTTGTAGCTGCCAGCGCTCACCACACAAGCGCTAGAGCCGATATTGACCAATATTTTTCGCTGCCTACCGTGGGCGATATCGTGCGCGCCCTGGAGTCCGCCGATACCGACTGGGCGCGTGCCACAGCGGCCACGCTGCGCAAGCGCTCGCCCCTCATGCTGCACGTGGTGCTGGAGCAAATCCGCCGTGCGCGCCACATGGGCCTGGCCGATGATTTGCGCATGGAGCGCGACATGGTGCGCCACTGCTTCTTACTGCGCCCTGGCCAGAGTGAGACGGTGGAAGGCATCCGCGCCCTAGCGGTCGACAAAGACCATGCCCCGAAATGGAACCCCAGCCGCATCGAGGACGTGACGCCCGAGATGGTTGCGCCGTTCTTTGCCAGCCCCTGGCCTGTGCACGCCCATCCATTGGCCGCGTTGAAGTGAGCCTGCCGCACGCAGGTGCGCGCAAGAGACAAAAAAGCCGCTGATGAAGCGGCTTTTTTGCGGGGTGGCAGTTGCTGCTGGTGCCGTGATGGTCAGCGGTTACGGCTCTTCATGGCGCGTTCCACCTCGCGCTTGCCTTCGCGGTCCTTGATGGTGTCGCGCTTGTCGTGTTCGGCCTTGCCCTTGGCCAGTGCAATTTCGCATTTCACAAAGCCATTTTTCCAGTGCAGATTCAGGGGCACCAGGGTGTAGCCCTTTTGCTCCACTTTGCCAATCAGGCGCTTGATCTCGTCCTTCTTGAGCAGCAGTTTCTTGGTACGGGCTGACTCGGGGTTGACGTGGGTGGACGCGGTTTTGAGTGGGTGGATCAGGCAGCCCAGCAGGTACAACTCGCCATCGCGGATCAGAACATAGCCATCGGTCAGTTGTACCTTGCCTTCCCGCAGCGCCTTGACCTCCCAGCCGTGCAGCACCATGCCTGCCTCGTGGCGTTCTTCGAAGAAATAATTGAAAGCCGCTTTCTTGTTGTCAGCAATGCGGGACGAGGGATCGGGTTTTTTGGCCATGAGGAATTAGATAAGACGCAAACCGGAAGATAAAAGGCCTCCCTACAATTGTCGCTGTCTCGCAGCCGCGATTCTAATTTCTCTGGCCCCCACATCTGCCCGCCCTGCCACCGGGCGCCGGGCCCCGTCTGCATGAAAACCGTTCAAAAGTCTGTCCTCATCTGGTACTCGCCCAAAGAAATGTTTGATTTGGTCACGGCCGTGGAGCGTTATCCCGAATTTCTTCCCTGGTGTGACCGTGCCCAGGTGCTGGAGCGCAGCGAAGCGGGGATGACTGCGGAAGTGGGTATTGCGCTGGGCGGCATTCGCCAGACCTTCGTCACCCGAAATGTTCACGAAGCCGGTGAGCGGGTGCAAATGCACCTCGTCAAAGGTCCGTTTTCCAAGCTGGAGGGGGACTGGCGCTTTTTGCCTGTGGGTGACGGCACCCAGCGGGCGTGCAAGGTGGAACTGCAATTGAACTACGGCTTCAGCAGCGCCGCATTGGCAGCCTTGGTGGGCCCGGTGTTTGACCGCATTGCGGCCACCATGGTGGATGCGTTCGTCAAGCGCGCAGAGCAGGTGTATGGCTGAGCAGAGGGTGGAAGCTGCCGGCCACGATCTGACAGAGGATCACGCCTTGCAGGCTCCTTTGACCGTGATCGTGGTGGTGTGCCTGGCCCCGCGGCAAATCCAGCAGTGGGAGTTCCAGTTGCCGCCAGGGTCTACCGTGGCAGACGCGCTGCAGGCTTGCCCCAGCGGCTCCGCCTGGCGCCAAGTGAGCAAGGGAACGGCTCTGTGTGGGATCTGGGGGCGTGTGGTGGAGAAAACCACGGTGCTGCAACATCAGGACCGGGTGGAGGTATACCGCGCCCTGAAGGTAGACCCCAAAGTGGCCCGGCGTGAACGTTTTGCCAAACAGGGCGCGCGCACCACCGGGCTGTTTGCCAGCAAGCGCCCGGGAGCCAAGGCCGGTTACTGAGCCCTGGCTGCCTTGGCCTCAGCGAGTGCAGTCTGAGGCGATGATGTCGTTGGTGCGCTTGATTTCTGCGTTGCGGCTGGCTTCGTCCATGATGACTCGCTCGCCCTGTGCATTGGTTTGCTTCATCAAAACGCCGGATTCCAGCGTTGCCTTGGCCTGGCGCGCCCGGGTGCAGTTCTCGGCCTTGGCACGCGCTACCTTTTCTTCTTCCGCCTTTTTCTTGGCGGCTTCGGCAGCTTCAGCGGCGGCCTTTTTCTCTTCCAGTTCCTTGTCTTTGCCAGCCGCTACAGGCTTGGCGGCTGGTTTGGATGCGGCCGCTGCGGGCGTTGCGTTCTCGGTGCTGCTGGCTTCTGGCGTGGTAGCAGGGCGAGCCACCGGTGCACCGCCGGGCTGCTTCAGGATGCTGTTGGCGGGAACTTCGGCTGGCGGGGGGCGGTCGCTGAACACCTTGCGGCCGTCCTTGTCGATCCACTGCCACTGAGCAGCAGCGCCCAGGGCCCATGTGCAGGCCACGGCCAGCAGGAGAAGCTTGTGCATTTTCATGCGGACAAGTTTAGCGGTGAGGGCGGTGAGCTGTCACAGCATTCGCACTTGGTTACAGATGGGCGGAGGGTTGGGCTCCTCAGCCGGTTGTATCGCCGCCAACAGCGCATGGGGCAGTGCGGGTACAATCCTTTTTTTGGAGCTTTCTCATGCGCCTTCTTGGAAAAGCGCTCACCTTCGACGATGTGTTGCTGGTGCCAGCGTACTCCCAGGTCCTGCCCAAGGACACGTCCCTCGCGACGAAACTCTCCCGCAACATCCAGTTGAACCTGCCGCTCGTGTCCGCCGCTATGGACACTGTGACGGAAGCACGCCTGGCCATCGCCATCGCTCAAGAGGGCGGCATCGGCATCGTGCACAAAAACCTCACCCCGCAGGAGCAAGCAGCGCACGTGGCCAAGGTCAAGCGCTATGAATCCGGCGTGCTGCGTGATCCCGTGGTGATCACGCCAGAGCATACGGTTCTGCAAGTGCTTCAGTTGTCTGAGCAGCTGGGCATCTCGGGATTCCCCGTATGCGACGGCGGCAAGGTGGTTGGCATCGTCACTGGCCGTGACCTGCGTTTTGAGACACGCTACGACGTCAAGGTCCACCAGATCATGACGCCGCGCGAGAAGCTCATCACCGTCAACGAAAAAGACGGCGTCACGCCTGAACAAGCCAAGGCGCTGCTCAACAAGCACAAGCTGGAGCGCATCCTGGTCATCAACGATGCGTTCGAGCTCAAGGGCTTGATCACGGTGAAGGACATCACCAAGCAAACCAGCTTTCCCAATGCAGCGCGTGATGCGTCTGGCCGTCTGCGCGTGGGCGCTGCGGTGGGCGTGGGCGAGGGTACTGAAGAGCGTGTGGAAGCTCTGGTGCGCGCCGGTGTGGATGCCATCGTGGTGGACACAGCCCACGGCCACAGCAAGGGCGTGATCGAGCGTGTGCGCTGGGTCAAGCAAAACTACCCGCAAGTTGATGTGATCGGCGGCAACATCGCCACTGGCGCGGCTGCGCTGGCCTTGGTGGAAGCTGGTGCCGACGCCGTGAAGGTCGGTATCGGTCCTGGCTCGATCTGCACCACGCGTATCGTGGCCGGTGTGGGTGTGCCCCAAATCATGGCCATCGACAACGTGGCTACTGCCCTCAAGGGCACGGGTGTGCCACTGATCGCTGACGGCGGTATTCGCTACAGCGGCGACATTGCCAAGGCTTTGGCGGCAGGCGCCAGCACCATCATGATGGGCGGCATGTTCGCGGGTACTGAAGAAGCACCCGGCGAAGTGATCCTGTTCCAGGGCCGCAGCTACAAGAGCTACCGTGGCATGGGCTCGATCGGCGCCATGCAGCAGGGCAGCGCCGACCGCTACTTCCAGGAGTCGAGCACCGGCAACCCCAACGCCGACAAGCTGGTGCCCGAAGGCATTGAAGGCCGCGTGCCGTACAAGGGCTCGATGGTTTCCATCGTGTTCCAGATGGCTGGCGGCGTTCGCGCAGCCATGGGCTACTGCGGTTGCGCCACGATCGAAGAGATGAACAACAAGGCAGAGTTCGTCGAGATCACCACCGCTGGTATCCGTGAAAGCCACGTCCATGACGTGCAGATCACCAAGGAAGCACCTAACTACCGCGCGGACTGATTCTTCCGCAACCACAGGCCCGAACCCATCTCCCAGGTGTTCGGGCCTTTGTCTTTTCTTAAGCCCTCAAGCACCTTTCTGTCGCCCGCCATGCAACACCAGAAAATCCTCATCCTCGACTTCGGCTCGCAAGTCACGCAACTCATCGCCCGCCGCGTGCGCGAGGCCCATGTGTACTGCGAAGTGCACCCTTGCGATGTGACCGACGAGTGGATTCGCGAATACGCGAAGGACGGCTTGCTGAAGGGCGTGATCCTCTCTGGCAGCCACGCCAGCGTGTACGAGGTGGACGACAAGGCGCCCGCCGCCGTGTTCGAACTGGGCATCCCCGTGCTGGGCATTTGCTACGGCATGCAGACCATGGCCAACCAACTGGGCGGCAAGGTCGAAGGCTCCAACACCCGCGAGTTTGGCTATGCCGAAGTGCGTGCGCATGGCCACACCGAACTGCTCAAGGGCATTGAAGACTTTGCCACGCCTGAAGGCCACGGCATGCTCAAGGTGTGGATGAGCCACGGCGACAAGGTCACCGAGCTGCCCCCAGGCTTCAAGGTGATGTGCTCCACGCCGTCCTGCCCCATCGCAGGCATGGCCGACGAAAGCCGCCACTATTACGCCGTGCAGTTCCATCCCGAAGTGACGCACACCGTGCAAGGCCGTGCCTTGCTGGAGCGCTTTGTGCTGGGCATCTGCGGCACACGCGCCGACTGGATCATGCGCGACCATATCGAAGAAGCGGTGCAAAAGATTCGCGAACAGGTGGGCGACGAGGAGGTGATTCTCGGCCTGTCGGGTGGGGTGGATTCTTCCGTGGCTGCCGCGTTGATCCACCGCGCCATTGGCGACCAGCTCACCTGCGTGTTTGTCGATCACGGCTTGCTGCGCCTGAACGAAGGCGACATGGTTATGGACATGTTCGAAGGCAAGCTGCACGCCAAGGTGATCCGCGTGGACGCCAGCGATTTGTTCCTGGGCAAGCTGGCAGGCGTGAGCGAACCTGAGCAAAAGCGCAAGATCATCGGTGGCCTGTTTGTCGATGTGTTCAAGGCCGAGGCCGCCAAGCTCAAGGCGGGCACCGGCGGCCACAAGGGAGAGGAAGGCAATCGCGCCGTCAAAGGCGCGACGTTCCTGGCCCAGGGCACCATCTACCCCGATGTGATTGAAAGCGGCGGTGCCAAGAGCAAGAAGGCAGTCACCATCAAGAGCCACCACAACGTGGGTGGCCTGCCTGAGCAGTTGGGCCTTAAGTTGCTTGAACCTCTGCGCGACCTGTTCAAGGACGAAGTGCGCGAACTGGGCGTGGCCCTGGGCCTGCCGCACGAGATGGTCTACCGCCACCCGTTCCCTGGCCCTGGCCTGGGTGTGCGTATCTTGGGTGAGGTGAAAAAAGAATACGCAGACCTGCTGCGCCGTGCCGACGCGATCTTCATCGAAGAGCTGCGCAACTTCAAGGACGAAGCGACAGGCAAGACCTGGTATGACCTGACCAGCCAGGCCTTCACCGTGTTTCTGCCCGTCAAGAGCGTGGGGGTGATGGGCGATGGCCGCACCTACGATTACGTTGTCGCCCTGCGCGCCGTGCAGACCAGCGACTTCATGACCGCCGACTGGGCTGAACTGCCTTATGCGCTGCTCAAGAAGGTGTCAGGCCGCATCATCAACGAAGTGCGCGGCATCAACCGCGTGACGTATGACGTGAGCAGCAAGCCGCCAGCGACGATCGAGTGGGAATGATCGACACGCAGCTCAGATCCACCGACTGAGCTTCGATGCACAAGCAAAAAGGCCTTGAAGTCATTCAAGGCCTTTTTGTTTCAGGGACTTCGCTCTAGGGTGCGGCTACAGGGCCGCCGGCGGCTACTGTCCGCCAAACAGCCCGCCTTCGTCCAGCAATTCGTAGCTGATCTCGGGCCGTCGCTCCAGCGCTTGGCGGATGGCGGCGGGGATGGACTGGCGGGTTTTGCGGCACAGGCCGCGTTGTTCGTGGACCAGGATGGTGATGCCGCGCAGCGTGCGCACTTCATTGGGCCCGGGGGCGATGGTGAGGCGGATGCCGAGTTGCTGCTCCATGCGGTCTTGCAGGCGGCGCAGGTCGGCCAGGCTGGTGATCTGCTCCAGCCGCTGCAGCAGGCGCTTTTCTTCCTCGCGGGTGAGCAGCAGCACCCGGGCATCGGCCTGGGGGTCTTGCAGCAGGGCGTCGCGGTCGCATACGCAGGCGCCGGGCGGGCATTCGGTGCGGATGGGCAGCGTGGGGGGCGGCGCGTTCATGGTGCGGTGATTGTGCCGTTGGCCTTGCAATTGCGCATGGCTTTGAGGGAAAGCTCGGGTGCCGCGGGGTGGGTGTTGTAGCCTCGGAGGTTTTGATTTTCGGGGATCGCTTTCGTGACGCCACACAACGATTTTTGGCCAGGCAGCCACTTTTCGCTCTTGCAACGCGATGCGCGGGGCTGGCTGGTGCCTACCGAGGCGTACGTGCGCACCCTGCTGGCACGGCCTGAACTGGCGCTGGTGCCGGAGTCCTGCGCTGCAGAAATCGCCTTGCACGAGGGGCTGGTGGCCGCACCCCTGGCACCTGTGCAGCGCGAGCAATTGGCGGCAGTGCAGGATGACGATGCGCGTGAGAACTACGCGGTGTTTCTGCGCTTTCGCGACGGCCTTCTGGCTGGGGGCACGTTGGAGGCCTATTACCTGCGGCTGATGCGCAGCGGCACGGTAGATGTGCCTGCCGTGTTCATCGATGCGGTGGTGCAGGCCTTGCTGCGCAATGTGCTGGACGCCAGCAACGACGCGCTGGAAGCCCGCGCGGCCGAGATGCTGTTTCGCCCGCAGCGCATCACCCTGCAAGAGGGCCAGATGCTGGCGGGTGACCGCGATGCCCTCGACCTGCTGCACGAAACCGCAGGCCTGGGTGAAGTAGGGCGCCTGCTGCGCCAAGGCGGTGTGCTGCAACCCACCGCGCAGGTGCAGGTGCTCACGCCCGACAACGCTGCTACTTATTGGGCCGAGAGCGAGCGCCACCACTTTCTGCTGGACCTGACCCACGAGCTGACGCAGGACCTGAGCCATGGCCTCACCCTCAAGCTGACCCGCGCCCGCTCGGGCCTGAAGGCCCTGGCGCGGGTGCTGGAACGCTGGGTGTTGCACATGCTGGGCGTACAGGTGCAGATTGAGCCAGTGCACCAGATCAACGACAGCGCCTGGCGCTGGCATGTGGGGCTGGACGTGGAGTCCACCGCCATCTTGAACGACCTGTACCAGGACCGGCCGGTGGAGGCAGAGCGCATGGCAAGACTGGTCAGCCTGTTCACACTGACCTTTGCCAACCCCGCAGAGATGCGTGCGGATGTCGCAGGAAAGCCTGTGTACCTGGGGCTGGCCACCAATGCCGAGGGGCTGGTACGCATCAAGCCACAGAACCTGCTGCTGAACTTGCCGTTGGCTACCGTGTCCTGAATTGCTATTGAATCAATAGCTGCCAGCGCTTTTCTAATAAGCGCTAGCGGCCATTTTGATTAAAAACCGCCGCAGCGCATGCGTAGCAGTGCGGCGGGTGCTCAGCCCAGCGTCATCAGGCTGGCGTTACCGCCCGCAGCGGCGGTGTTCACGCTCAAGGCGCGCTCAATCAGCAGGCGCTCCAGCGGAATGTCCACCGCGCCGGGCTGCATGGCCGTCACGCCCACGATGGGGCCGGGGCGCTGGGCCAGGGCGGTGCACACGGCCTGCAGGGCGTTGCCGTCGCCATGGTGCAGCACTGCGTCCAGCGCCACGGTCGCATCGATGAGGGCGTTGTCTTGCAGCACCACCTGGGCTTGCGCGGCGGTGGGCAGCTGGTTGCGCAGGCTGGCCTGTGCGGTGGGCCACAGCGCCTTGCCGCCACTGGCCAGCACGGCGGCTGTTTGCACCAGCAGGTCGCTGACAGACGTTGCCATGCACAGCACATGGGCGCGCGGGGCCAGGGTGTACACATTGCGCTCGCCCGTGGGGCCGGGCAGGGTGCGGGAGGTGCCGCTTTGCGTTTCTTGCGCAAAGCGCTGGCAGGTGCTGGCCAGTGCCGCGTTGCCCTGGCTTTGCGCCCATTGCTGCAGGGCCGACAAGGCGGGCAACTGGCGGTTGCGGGCCGCAGCCTCGGGCGGCGTGGCGCGGTCTGCGTCGGCAAAGGTGCGCGCCAGCGCATCGGCGGGGCGCTGCGACAGCAGCCGCAGCAGGTACAGCGGCCCGCCGGCTTTGGGGCCAGTGCCCGACAGGCCTTCGCCGCCAAACGGCTGCACGCCCACCACAGCGCCCACCATGTTGCGGTTCACGTACACGTTACCGGCATGGGCGCGGTCCACCACGCGGGCAATGGTTTCGTCGATGCGGGTGTGCACGCCCTGGGTCAGGCCGTAGCCGGTGGCGTTGATCTCGTCCAGCAACTGGTCCAGATTCTTGCGGGCGTAGCGCACCAGGTGCAGCACGGGGCCGAAGACTTCGCGCTGCAGCTCGCCGATGTGGTTCAGTTCGATCAGCGTGGGCGGCACAAAGGTGCCAGGTGCGCTGCGGGCCGCCAGGTGGCTGGGGTGCTGGTACACGCGGTGGCCTTGGGCTTTGAACTTTTCGATGTGCTGGACGATGCTGGTTTGCGCTTCGGCGTCGATGACGGGGCCCACGTCCACGCGCAGTTCGGCGGTGTTGCCCACGCGCAGTTCGCCCATGGCACCTTGCAGCATCTCGACCACGCGGTCGGCGGCTTCTTCCTGCACGCACAGCACGCGCAGGGCCGAGCAGCGCTGGCCTGCGCTGTCAAAGGCGGACGACACGGCATCGCCCACCACCTGCTCGGCCAGGGCGGAGGAGTCCACGATCATCGCGTTCTGCCCACCCGTTTCGGCAATCAGCGGGATGGGGCGGCCTGCGGCGTCCAGGCGCCCGGCCACGGTGCGCTGCAGGATGCGGGCGACTTCGGTGGAGCCGGTGAACATCACGCCCATCACGCGCTCATCGCCAATCAGGCGTGCGCCCACGGTTTCGCCCTGGCCGGGTAGCAGCTGCACGGCTGCGCGGGGCACACCGGCCTGCCACAGCAGGCGCACGGCTTCGGCGGCGATCAGCGGGGTTTGTTCGGCGGGCTTGGCCAGCACGGGGTTGCCTGCGGCCAGTGCGGCAGCGACCTGGCCCATGAAAATGGCGAGCGGGAAGTTCCAGGGGCTGATGCAGGCCACCGGGCCCAGCGGGATGTGGGTGGCGTTGTCAAAGGTGCTTTGCACCTGCGCGGCGTAGTAGCGCAAGAAGTCCACGGCTTCACGAACCTCGGCCACGGCGTTGCTGGCGCTCTTGCCCGCTTCGCGCATCAGCAGGCCCAGCAGGGGCTGCATGCGCTCTTCCAGCAGGTCGGCGGTGCGCAGCAAGGCTGCGGCGCGTTCGGCGGGTGGCGTGGCGGCCCAGGGGGCTGCGGTGGCCTGGGCGTGGGCCAGGGCCTGGTCTACGTCGGCGGTGGTGGCTTCTTGCACCTGGCCCACCACGTCGTGGTGATCAGCGGGGTTGCGCACGGGCTGGGTGGTGCCTGCGGGCACGTCAGTGGCCAGCAGGGGCGCTGCCGTCCAGGTGTGGCTTGCCGTGGCTTGCAGGGTGGCGGCCAGCTCGGTCAGCGTGTTTTCGTTCGACAAATCCAGCCCGCGTGAGTTGCTGCGGTGGGCGCCATACAGCGCCGCTGGCAGGGGGATGCGCGGGTGGGGCAGGCCGGCGGTGCCTTCCTTGGCTGCCTGCTCATCCACCACCTGCACGGGGCTCTTCACCAGCTCATCCAGCGCAATGGTTTCGTCGGCAATGCGGTTCACGAACGAGGTGTTGGCGCCGTTTTCCAGCAGGCGGCGCACCAGGTAGGCCAGCAGGGTTTCGTGCGTGCCCACGGGGGCGTAGATGCGGCAGGGGCGGCCCAGCTTGCCAGCCGTGATGGCGCCCACCACCTGTTCATAAAGCGGCTCGCCCATGCCGTGCAGGCACTGGAACTCGTATTGCCCGGCGTAGTAGTTGCTGCCCGCCAGGTGGTAGATGGTGGCCAGCGTTTCTGCATTGTGCGTGGCGAACTGGGGGTATACAGCCTCGGGCGCGGCCAGCAGCTTCTTGGCGCAGGCGATGTACGAAATGTCGGTGTGCACCTTGCGGGTGTAGACGGGGTAGTCCTCCAGACCATCGACCTGGGCGCGCTTGATTTCGCTGTCCCAGTACGCGCCCTTCACCAGGCGCACCATCAGGCGGCGCTGGGTGCGGCGGGCCAAATCCACCACGTAGTCGATGACGAAGGGGCAGCGCTTTTGGTAGGCCTGGATGACGAAGCCAATGCCGTTCCAGCCGGCCAGCGTGGGCTCGTGGCACAGGCGCTCCAGCAGGTCCAGCGACAGTTCCAGCCGGTCGGTCTCTTCCGCGTCGATGTTCAGGCCAATGTCGTATTGCTTGGCCAGCACCGTCAGGCGCAACACCAGCGGGTACAGCTCGTCCATCACGCGTTCGAACTGTGCGCGGCTGTAGCGCGGGTGCAGGGCCGAGAGCTTGATGGAGATGCCAGGCCCTTCGTAAATGCCGCGCCCGGCAGAGGCTTTGCCAATCGCGTGGATGGCTTGCTCGTACGACGCGTAGTAGCGCTTGGCATCTTCGCTGGTCAGCGCTGCCTCGCCCAGCATGTCGTACGAATAGCGAAAGCCCTCGGCTTCCATCGTGCGGGCGTTGTGCAGGGCTTCGTCAATGGTCTCACCCGTCACGAATTGCTCGCCCATCATGCGCATGGCCATGTCCACGCCCTTGCGGATCAGGGGCTCGCCACCCTTGCCGATCAGACGGCTGAGCGAGTTACCCAGGCTGCTTTCGCTGTGCGTGGCCACCAGCTTGCCGGTGATGAGCAGGCCCCAGGTGGCGGCGTTGACGAACAGCGAGGGGCTCTTGCCCAGGTGCGAATCCCACTGGCCGTTGCTGATCTTGTCGCGGATGAGCGCGTCGCGCGTGGCCTTGTCGGGAATGCGCAGCAGCGCCTCGGCCAGGCACATCAGCGCCACGCCTTCTTGGGATGACAGTGAAAACTCTTGCAGCAAGCCCTGCACCAGGCCAGCCCGGCCGGCGCTGGCCTTGCGCTCGCGCAGCGACTTGGCAATGCGCAGCGCCAGTTGTTGCGACGCCGTGGCCAGCTCTTGCGGCAGGCGGGCCTGTGCCAGCAGCGGTGCCAGGGCCTCGGGCTCGGGGCGGCGGTAGGCGGCGGTGATGGGCGCGCGCAGCGGGTTGGTGAGCGGGGTGCGGGGCGCGAACTGGGCGAACGGAGCGGAGGGTTGCGTCATGGCGATGCCTTGGGTGGAAGGTGGGTGCCAAACAGGGTTTGGCGCAATGAAAGCGATGATCCCCGGACTTGAGCCGAATGAATATTCAAAGAATGCGATATCGTTTGAATAATTCACTAAAAACAGGTTCTATGGAAAATAATCTGGACCGCATCGACCGAAAAATCTTGTCAATCCTGCAAGAAGACGGGCGCATCGCCAATCTGAAGCTGGCCGAGGCCGTGGCGTTATCGCCCACCGCCGTGCTGGCGCGGGTGCAGCGCCTCACGCGCGAAGGCTACATCCTGGGCTATGAGGCGCGCCTCAATCCCATGAAGCTGGGCGCGGGCATGCTGGTGTTTGTGGAGGTGCTGCTGGACCGCACCACGCTCAACGTGTTTGACCAGTTCAAGGCGGCCGTGCAGGTACACCCCGAGATCATGGAATGCCACCTGGTGGCGGGTGGCTTTGACTACCTGCTCAAGACCCGTGCCGCCGACATGAACGCCTACCGGGTGTTTGCAGGCAACGTGCTGTGGCAACTGCCCGGCGTGCGTGAAACCCGCACCTATGCGGTGATGGAAGAGGTCAAGCACAGCAACCATCTGCATCTGCATGTGTGAGGCTGGCAGCTGTCCCATGGGGGTGGAGCCGCCGAGGACGCCGCCGCATAATGCAGCCACAAATTTTGAACTGATACCCGAGGAGAGGAATATGCCCGCATTGCCCCATGTCGCAGCCGTTGCCGCTCTGGCCGCCGCCCTGTTCAGCCCCGTGGCGTCTGCTGCCTGCTACCAAATCTATGCGCCCGATGGTGAATTGATCTACCGCTCCACCGAGCCACCGGTAGACATGTCGTACCCCCTGCACCAGACGCTGCCCAAGGTTGCCCCTGGTGGCAAGTTGATCTTCTCGCTCGACTTGCACGGCTGTGAACTCACCATCAACAAGCTGTCCGTGCGTGCGGGCAAGCCTGCGTCCGTTCCCCTGCCAGTCCAAGACCGCCGCGCCGACCGCGGCTGAACCAGGTCGCGAGCCTGAGACAATCGGGGGATGAGCGAACAGACCGAACCACTCTCCCCACCCCTTCAAGACACCGCAGACCAGCCCGATCTTCCCGAGGGCTGGCTTGCCGTCCAGTCCATGGACCTGGATGCCCAGGGCGTGGCCCGCAAGCCCGACGGTAAGGTGGTCTTCATTGATGGTGCCCTGCCGTTCGAGTGGGTCAGCGCCAACACCCACCGCAAAAAGAACAACTGGGAACAGGCCAGCCTGACGCACATCCACCGCGAGTCCTCCCAGCGCGTGCGCCCCGGCTGCCCGCACTTTGGCCTGCACGGTGGCGCCTGCGGCGGCTGCAAGATGCAGCACCTGGACACGCGCGCCCAGGTGGCCGTCAAGCAGCGGGCGCTGGAGGACAACCTCTGGCACCTGGGCAAGGTGAAGGCCGAAACCATCCTGCGCCCGATCGAGGGCCCCGCCTGGGGCTACCGCTACCGCGCTCGCCTGGCCGTGCGCCATGTCATCAAAAAGGGCGCGGTGCTGGTGGGCTTTCACGAGCGCAAGAGCCGCTACGTGGCCGACATGGAAGTCTGCCCCGTGCTGCCGCCCCACGTCAGCGCCATGCTGATGCCGCTGCGCAAGCTGGTGGCCGACATGGATGCGCGCGACACCTGCCCGCAAATTGAGCTGGCCTGCGGCGACCACGTCACGGCCCTGGTGCTGCGCCACCTGGAGCCCTTGTCGGCCGAAGACATTGCCCGCCTGCGCGCCTTTGCCGCGCAGCACAACGTGCAATGGTGGCTGCAGCCCAAGGGGCCCGACACCGTCAAGTTGCTGGACGAAGGCGGCGAGACACTGTCGTACGCGTTGCCCGACTTCGGCATTACCATGCCGTTCAAGCCCACCGATTTCACGCAGGTGAACCCGCATATCAACCGCGTGCTGGTGTCGCGCGCCCTGCGCTTGCTGGACGTGCAAAAGCACGAACGGGTGATCGACTGGTTCTGCGGCCTGGGCAACTTCACGCTGCCCCTGGCCACCCAGGCGCGCGAGGTGCTGGGCATTGAAGGCAGTGAGGCTCTGGTGGCCCGCTCGCGTGAAAATTACAAGTCAAATCAGGCTCAAAGGCAGGATGGAAAAGCGCTGGCAGCTACTGATTTTGTAGCGCGTAACCTGTTTGAGATGACGCCAGAGATGCTGATTGCCGACGGCACCGCCGACAAGTGGCTGGTAGACCCACCGCGCGAAGGCGCCTTTGCCCTGGCCAAGGCCCTGGCAGACATCGAACAGGCCCGCATTGGCGCTGAGGGCGCTGGCCCGTCGCCCGCAGGGGCCGAAGGCTGGACGCCGCCCAAGCGCATTGTGTACGTGAGCTGCAACCCCGCCACGCTGGCGCGCGATGCGGGCCTGCTGGTGCATCTGGCGGGATACCGCTGCGTGGCCGCAGGCATGGTCAACATGTTCCCGCACACCGCGCACGTCGAAAGCATGGCGGTGTTTGAGCGGGCCTGAGCAGGCCCGGTAAACGCAGCGGCCGGCCCCAAGCCGGCTGCGCCGCTGTGAGGCGGCTTTGGAGGATCAGCCCGGGTTGCGGGCGCCAGAGGCTTGCGTACTCTTCTTCTCGGGTTTTTCGTTGCGGTCAATGACCGATGGGGCGCCTTCGAGCTTGTTCTCGCGCATGTAGGCGTCCATCTCCTTCCAGCCCGCAAACACTGCAGCCTTTGATGCCTTGGGATTCAGGGTGTAGCAGTCTTCCAGCCCGCGCAGGGCATGGCGGCAGGCGCCGCCGATGGCTTTGGATTCTTCTTCCCGCTGCGCAATGCGGGGGTCAGGCCAGATGCCTGGAATTTCACAGCCAGTCAGCACCACCACCGCCATGGCGGCAACAAGCAAACGCGAAGGGAGGACGCGGAGGTATGGAAACATCTTGTCTCATTATCGGCACGCTGGGCCCAAACCTTGAGAGTACCCTGCGCCGCAGTCAACATAGTCGTTGAGTGCCGTGGCCGCGGCGTACCGTTATTTCGCAGGGGCGCTGCGTGAAGGGGGCAAGGGATGTGAGGGATGCGCGGGATTCCCTCACTGCAGGGATGAACTCTTTCACCCCAGCTGGTCATCGCCAACGCCGCCGCGGGCGCTATGCTCCGGGAGCGTTGGCAGCGGATTGATCCCGTGGCCCGCCTCAAAGGACATTCCATGAAAACCAAATTTGAACTCGAACTCGCCGATGTCAAGCGCATCGCCGCCGCTGCGGAAGCCGAAGCGCTTAAGAACCAATGGGCCGTGACCATTGCCATCGTGGACGATGGCGGCCACCTGCTGTGGTTGCAGCGCCTGGATGGGGCTCCCGCCATTTCCTCGCACATTGCGCCCGCCAAGGCGCACACGGCCGCCCTGGGCCGCCGTGAGAGCAAGGTGTATGAAGACGTCATCAACGGCGGCCGCACCTCGTTCCTGAGCGCACCTGCCGTGGCGGGTATGCTCGAAGGCGGTGTGCCTATCCTGAAGGACGGCCAGTGCCTGGGTGCGGTGGGGGTCAGTGGCGTGAAGTCTTCCGAAGACGCGCAGATTGCCCGTGCGGGCATTGCCGCCATCGGCCTGTAAAAGCCCAAGCCGTGCCAGTGGCACGCGCCAACAAAAAACCGGCCGCAGGGCAATGCCAGTCAGTTAAGAGCTGACTGGCATTTTTTCGTTGGGAATTTGGAAGCGCGTTTTTTGACGACCCTTGGGAAGCGGCGCCCAGTGCGGCGTGGCGGCAGCACGAAGTGTCGCGATTGCGCCAACAGGGCTGCCAACTGCTTGGGCAAGGTGCCGGCAGAGTCCAGGCTGGGGACCGCCAGCAAGTTCACGATGGCGTAGCTGGCCGTATGGAAGCTGATGCGCTGGGGCTCGACTTGGACGTGCGCTGCCATCTCGCGCATCCAGCGGCGCAGCAGCGTGTAGGCGATCAGCACGCCCCACAGCTCCTGGCGCACCAGCGCGGGCTGCTTGCTGCGCAGCACCGGCTCACCCTCCTGCAGGGTCTGCTTGATCTCCCGGAACCCCAACTCGATCTCCCAGCGCTGGTGGTAGAGCTCGGCCAGCTCCTGCGCAGGATGCGTGCGGGGACACGGCAAGGATGTGATGAAGCGGCGCAGCCGTCCACCCACGCTCACCTCGATCAGGCGTGCCTGCCAGTGGCTGGGCAGATGCGGGTGTGCCTTGCGCGCTTGTGGGGACACCGGCATGCGGATCAGCGCATCGCCGCACGCCAGTTGCTGGACGATCTCATGGCGCAGATTGTCCCGCGCGCGCATCAACCAGTGGCGCTGCGTACCCGCAGCCTGCCAGTCCAACAGGAACGCGGCCGAGAAGTACGCCCGGTCGAACAGGGTCACCGAGTGATCCTCGCCGCGCAACTGCGCTGCCAGGCTCAATTCGCCGCAGTCCATGGCGCCGAGCTTGGCATCAAGCATCTCGTGGCTGTGTGTGTCCATCAGGCAAGTGGCGCGGATCTGCGGCCAGGGCGAGAGGCCATGCTGGTTGCTGCAGCTGCCCAGTTCGACTCGATTCTCAGGGGTGTCCGGCGCCGACCAGACCACACCATCCACAGCCAGTACGCGCAGTGGCTGGCGCACATTCACCGCAGGACGGCTCCAGGCTTGGGTCAGTAGAGCGAACAGCTCGGCCAGAGGCTCCTCGCCCAGGCGCTGGCGGGCTTGCACGCTGACACTCGGTGCAGGCGGCGCTTGTCCATCCAGGCTCAAATCCAGCTGCTGCACCACCTGCCACAGTGGCCGGTCGCGAAACAGCGCCAGTCCGATCACAAGCCACACGGCATGTTCGGCAGGCAGCTTGCGCCGGCGGATGGAGGCCTTGCCGCTGGTCCCCAGCGCCTGTGCGATCCAGGCAGGGTCTATCAACGCGCTGAGCTGCTCGAGGCGATCAGGTACTCGGGGCAGGGTCTGGCGCAAGGCGTTTGCAAGCAGGCTCATCAAGAAAAAAGGGAACGTGTTGAACACGCTCCCTTTTTACTGGATCAAGCCGCCTGCGGGCTTAACTAACTGGCATTAGGCCGCAGGGCCGGTTTTTTGTTGGGGGAACGAAGATCGCAGGGAAAAAAAGCCTGGCTACGCGGGATTAACCGTTGGCTGGCAAAAACGACCCTTGCGGACTGCTGATGAGTCCGGTAGTCGCCCCACGATGAAACTCATTTGGTCAGGATCAGCTTGCCCAGCTTGGTGGCTTGCAAGCGGTACAGCGAACCGTTGTGGCTGATGGCCACGGCCTTCTGGCCTTGCAGCAGGGTGCTGCTGTCCACCGCCAGCACGGGGCCATCAGCAGTGGGCGAGGGGGCAGAAACCGTGTTGGCGGGGGCCACGGAAGAACGCAAGAACGCGGCGGTGGTCAGGGTGGCTTGCATGTCTGTGTTCCTGAAGCGGTGTAATGCTGTCGATGTGCTAATGATAACGATTCGCAATTACTTTGCAAGCGGTTTCTGAAAAATATTTCCCTGTTCGGGTTGAGATCCGGGATTCAGGCGGTGAGCATGGTGCGGAAGGCGGTAGGGGGCTCGTCCACCAAGGCTGACGCCTTCACCGCTCGCCATCGTTGCGCTGCTTGCCCGTGACTGCGGAGATAAAAACCTCGACCCCCAAGTACAGGAAGTACAAGACGCTTGCCAGTCTTCCCTGGTCAGCGAACAGCAGCCCCAGGCAGACGGCAGCGCAGGTGAGGTGGGCGGCGAGGCGAATCTTCATGCAAGGTCTCCTGACGGTGGGGCTGTGGACCCCTTGGGGTAGGGAGTGCGTGGCTGTGGTGGCCTGAGAGGGGCGTGCCACATTGGGCAAGTGCGGCTGGCGTGCGCAAAGCGCTGAGGGGTGCCGCCGCGATCACTGCACCGCGGCTCCCAACGCAAAAAAAGCCCCGCGCGCGAGGCTCGGGGCTTTCGGGGGCACGGTGCCGTGCCAGAGGCCGGGCGTGACCACCACGATGCCTTGCTTACTGCTGCGGGTCCGTCACAAACCCGATTTTGCGCACGCCCGCACGTTGGGCGGCTGCCATGGCGGTGGCCACCTTTTCATAGCGCACGGCCTTGTCGCCACGGATGTGCAGGTCGGGCTGCGGTTCCTTGGCGGCTTCGGCTTGCAGGCGGGGGAAGAGCTCTTCCTCCGTCACTTCCGATTCATTCCAGTAGTACTTGCCATCGGCCGACACGCTCAGGCGCACGGTTTCGGGCTTCACGTCCTCGGGCTGGTTGGTGGCCCTGGGCAGGTCCACGTTGACCGAGTGTTTCATCACCGGCACGGTGATGATGAAGATGATGAGCAGCACCAACATCACGTCCACCAGGGGCGTCATGTTGATCTCGTTCATCACCTCATCGGAGCTGTCCTGGGTTCCGAACGACATGGCTTAGCTGCCTTTCTTCATGGGCAGCACCTTGCCTTGTTCGCCGCCCGCGTTCACACGAGCGCCCGTCACAAAGTAGGCGTGCAGGTCGTGCGCAAAGCTGTTGAGGCTGCCCAGGATGGACTTGTTGCCGCGCACCAGGGCGTTGTAGCCCAGCACCGCAGGGATGGCCACGGCCAGGCCCAGGGCGGTCATGATGAGTGCCTCGCCAATAGGGCCGGCCACCTTGTCGATGGTGGACTGGCCCGAGGTACCGATGGCCAGCAGCGCGTGGTAGATGCCCCACACGGTGCCGAACAGGCCGATGAACGGAGCGGTGGAGCCCACCGAAGCGAGGATGGCCAGGCCCGATTGCAGGCGGGCGGTGAATTCGTCAATCGTGTTGCGCAGGCAGCGCGTCACCCAGTCGCTCACGTCCAGTGCGTCGTGCAGGTGCGCCTTGGTGTTGCGGTGGTGGGCCGTGGCTTCGCGGCCTTCCAGGGCCAGGTGGCGGAAGGGGTTGGTGGGGTCGGCGCCCAGCTTGGTCATGCCGGCGGCAAAGTCCTCGCTGTGCCAGAAGTCTTGCGCGGCGCGGGCGTGCTTCTTGAACTTGATGATGTCCAGCGCCTTGATCAGGATGACGATCCACGAGGCCAGCGACATGCCCAGCAGCAGCACGGCCACGGCCCGGGTAACAAAGTCGCCTTGAATCCAGACATTGGCGATACCGAATTGCGATTCCATGAAAACTCCCTAAGCGTTGATTGGTTTATTCGAGAACAAAGTTGACGGGGACCAGGTTCCACATGGCTTCGGGAACACCGTTGCGCTTGCCGGGCACAAAGCGCCAGCGCATCACGGCCTCCTGGGCCTGGCGGTCCAGGCGCTCGTAGCCGCTGGACTTGTTGATTTCCACCTTCTGCGGGGCGCCATCGGTGCCGATCAGCACGCGCAGCACCACCTTGCCTTGCTCACCCATGCGCTTGCTGATGGCGGGGTAGCTGGGCTTGGGGTTGTTGAGGTAGGCGGCGTCGCTGGAGGGCAGCTCGATCTTGGGCGGCGCCGGGGGCGCGGGCGGCGCCGCAGGCGCGGGGGCGGCGGCCACGGGCTCGGTGATGGGCGGCGCTGGCGGCTGCGGCGTGGTCACCCCCGTGGGCGCGTTGGGCGCGGGCGTGGGGTCGTTGATGGCCATGGGCATGGGCGCCGGGGTGGGCTTGGGCGCTTGCACCTTCGGCGCTGGCTTGGGCGGTGTGGGCGCGGGTGGCTTGGGCGGCGGGGGGGCTACCTTGGGGGCGGGCGGGGCAATGAACTCGCTGAGCAACTCGGCGGGAACAATCACTTCGGCTGCTTTGCGCACCAGGCCCGACTGCAGGGCCCAGATGGCCGCAACGTGAAACAGCACGACGCTGCCCACGATGACGGTGTTGCGACTCAGGCCCCCGGCAGGGGCAAAACGATCAGGCTGCGACATAAAAATGATAGCTGCCAGCGCTTGCTGCATAAGCGCTAGAGGCCAAAAAGACCTTGTTATTTGCGAAAGATCCACCAGGCGGAGCCCGCCACCAGGATCAAGCTGCCTGCGAGTGTAGAGAGGAGGTCCATGCCTTGCTTTCCGTGATGGAGCTGGCAAGCTGGATCGCCCGTGGCGCGGTGTCATTGTGCACCGCAGCAACCGGATGAGACGCACTGCATTGCGCCACCACATCGCGGGCGCAGCTTTCGCAGCGACCACATTGGGTGGCAACGCCCAGTTCGAACTGGATTTCGTCAAAGCTCAGACCCGCCCGGGCGTGGCGGGCAATTTCTCGGTCCGAAACTCGGCGGCATACACAGACGATCATGGCGGCAAGCTAAGTAGCTGGCTGTTGATAATGAGTGAATTATAAATGCGAATCCATCGCATTTGCAATGCAATTCCTTGTTTTGGTAGGGTTGACATGGCACAAGCCATGTGGAGGGCCCGCGCACCGGGGCAGGGCCCGGTTGCTCGATCAGTCAGCCGACAATGCCGCTGGCGCATCCGCCAGGGTTTTGCAGCCGGTCAGGGTCATGGCCACCTCCAGCTCGTCGCGCAGCAGCCGCAGCACATGGGCCACGCCCGCAGCCCCTGCGTGGGCCAGCCCGTGCACGGCAGGCCTGCCCACCAGCACCGCGCTGGCGCCCAGCGCCATGGCCTTGAGCACATCGGTGCCCCGGCGGATGCCGCCATCCACCAGCACGGGCACGGCGCCCGCCACGGCCTGCGCCACACGGGGCAGGGCCACGGCGGTGGGCGGGGCGGTGTCGAGCGTGCGCCCACCGTGGTTGGAGACGATGACCCCAGCCGCCCCCGCTGCCACGGCCTGTATGGCGTCAGCCGGGTGCAGCACCCCCTTGAGCAGCACGGGCAGGCGGGTGATGGACCGGAGCCAGGCGATGTCGTCCCAGGTGGGGGCCTGGTGCAGCAGGCCATCGAACAGTGCGCTTTGCCCAGGTTGCAGTTGCGGTGCGGGCGCGGGCTGCAGGCCCGCAAGGTTCACCGGGCCGATGCCGGGCGGCAGGCGGAATGCGGCGCGGCGCTCCCGGTCGCGGATGCCGCTGGTGGGGGCGTCTACGGTGAGCACTAGGGCCTCGTAACCTGCGGCTTCCGCGCGCTGCACCAGGGCCTGGGTGAAGCCCCGGTCGTGCTGCAGGTACAGCTGAAACCACAGCGGCCCGCGCCCCGGGTCGCTGAGCACCGCCTGGGCGATGGGCTCCAGCGGCAGGCTGGCCTGGGTGCTGAGCACCAGCCCTGCGCCCAGCGCTGCGGCGGCATAGGCGGTGGCCAGTTCGCCGTCAGGGTGGGCCATGCGCTGAAAGGCAATGGGGGCCAGCAAGATGGGGTGGGCCAGCGTGCGGCCCAGCAGGCTGACGCGGGTGTGCCCGCCCGCCAGGGGACGCAGCACGCGCGGCCACAGGGTCAGGGCGTCCCACGCGCTGCGGTTGGCGCGCAGGGTGATTTCATCGGCCGCCCCGCCGCTGAAGTAGGCCCAGGCGTTGTCGTCCAGTTGCTGGCGCGCGTGCTGTTCGTGGTCGGCCAGGCTCACCACGGTGGGGGGAACCTTTTGCAGGGCGGGGGAATGGGTCATTGCAATGAAAAAAGCACCTGGCGCTTGTCTAGTAAGCGCAAGGTGCTATTAAAAAGAGAGTTTTTCGGGAGCAAGCCATGGGGCGATGCTGCCATGGCACTCAGAACCTGTTCAAGGTCTTTTTGGGGGATCGCATTGGAGTGCAATCGGGATGAGTGGATGCCTTGGATGCGCCGCATGGGCTCGTGCCCACGCAAGCAGCCGGGGCGCCAAAGCTCCAAGTTCATCGGCCCGATTTCACTCCAACCCTTCGGGCAAATGTCTTGCCGGGCGGTCTGCGGCGTTGCGGCGTTTGCCAATAGCCGAGCTATTGGCTGCACACCGCGCCTTGCATCCCATCCCGGCAAGGCACTTGTGCGACCCCAAAAAGATCTTGAACAGGTTCTCACACATCGGCCCACATGCGCAGCAGGTTGTGGTACGTGCCCGACAGGGCAATCACCGCAGGATCAGTTTCGCCCACGCTTTGGCGCAGCTTGAGCAAGGCCATGTCCATGTCAAACAGCAGCTGGCGCTGCTCCAGCCCACGCACCATGCTCTCCACCCAGAAGAAGCTGCAGATGCGGTGCCCGCGTGTGACGGGCGAGACCTGGTGCACGGTGCTGCTGGGGTAGAGGATCAAATCGCCCGCAGGCAGCTTGATGCGCTTTTCGCCCAGGGCCTGGGCGATGACCAGCTCGCCACCGTCGTAGTCTTCGGGCGCCGTCAGAAACAGGGTGCAAGACAAGTCGCTGCGCACCCAGCAGCCATCGGCCTTGGAGTGCATGACGGCGCTGTCTACATGGTTGCCGTAGTAGTTGGCGCTGTCGCCATAGTTATTGAACAGCGGGTTGAAGATGCGCCGTGGCAGGGCCGCTGAAAAAAACAGGGCGCTGCGGTGCACGGCCGCCTTCACCTTGGCCTGCAGCTGGGCAGACAGCTCGCTGGCTTGCGACAGCTGCAGGTTGTTTTTCTGGTGCTGCGCCTGGCCCCCTGCGCTGCGTGCTCCGTCCACCCAGGGGGCGTCCGGGCCAAGGGATTGCTGGAAGAAAGCGATTTCCTCAGCGGTCAGAACGTTCTGGATGTGCAGGAACATGGTGTGCAGGAGGGCAAGGGGCCGTGGCGCAGGGGATCAGAAGCGGGTCTTCAGGGTCAGCTGCACAGAGCGTGCCGCGCCAGGGATGTAGAAGCCGCGGTACAGGCCATCGGCATAGACCTTGTCAAACAGGTTGTTCACGTTGAGCTTGACGGAGGTCTTGTCGTCGATGGCGTACTCGACCATCGCATCCATCACACCGAAACCGCTGGCGTACACGGCGCGCGAGCCCTCGGGGTTTTGCTTGCTGCGGTAGGTGATCCCAGCGCCTGCACGGATCTTGGACGTGATGGCGTAGGTGCTCCACACGCTGCCGCTGTGCTTGGGTGTGAGGCCGGGACGATCGCCCTGCACTTGCGCGCCGCCGCCGTTGGCGGCCAGGGCCACGTTGCTGCGGTCGATCTTGGCGTCAGGAATCCAGGTGTGGTTGAAGAACACTTCCCATTGGGGTGTCAGGCGACCGGCCAGGTTGAATTCCATGCCGGTGGCGTGGCGCTTGCCGGACAGCAACTCTTGCGCGGCAGCCGTGTCGGGGTCGGTGTTGCGCTCGTTGTATTTCTCGCTGTAGAACATGGCCACGCCCAGCAGTGCGCGGCGTTCGAACAGCTCGAACTTGCTGCCAATTTCGATGTTGCGGCTCTTCTCGGGCGGAGTGTTGGCGGCGCGGTTGGTTGTGGCTCCCAAATTGCCGAACTGGTAGGTGTCACCCGAGGTGTTGTACGAGGTGCCGTACGACACGTAGTACGAAGACAGTTCGTCGGGCTGGAAGATCAGGCCGACGCGGGGGCTGACCAGGCTGTCCGAGATCTTGTTGCTGATCGTGCCGGCAGGGTTGCGATAAGACGCACTGAAGTCGTCATAGCGCAGGCCGCCCACCAGCTTGAGGGTGTTGGTGAGCGAGACGGTGTCTTGCGCATACAGTCCCAGGTTGCGCGACGTGAAGGTGTTCCACTGCACGGGAGCGCGGCCATCCACCACCGAGGCGCCGTTGTTGGGCGCGCCAACGATGGTCGTGGGGCGCGGTGTGGTGTTGGCGTAGCTTTGGTTGCGCTTGGCGTCGTCGTCGTAATAGTCCACCCCGGCCAGCACGGCGTGCTTCTTGCCGCCCCAGTTGAAGGTGTTGCTGTAGTCGCTTTGTGCTTGCAGCACATCGCTTTCGCCGATGCGGCCCTTGGAGCCACGGGTCAGCACGGTGCTTTCGTTGATCTGACCCAGGGTGATGCCGCTGTTCTGGAAGCCAATGGTGCTGGCCAGCATGTCGCGCTTGTAGTTGCCCCAGCGCAGGCGGGTGTTCAGCTCGCCGTTGTCGTCAAAGCGGTGGATATGGCCCAGCGTGATGTACTTGGATTCGGTGTTGTTGTAGTCGCTTTCCAGCCCGTAGAAATTGCGCGCGGGCAGCGTGGTGTTGATCTTGCCGTCAGACGACAGGCGCCAGGGGTGGTTGTAGATCGGGCGGCCTTCGGTGGTCAGGTAGTAAGCGCCGATGGAGAACTCGTCGCGCGTGCCGATGCCCCAGGCAAAGCTGGGCGCAATGCCGCGCTTGTCTTGCTTGGCACCAAAGTTGTCGGACTCCTGCACCATGGCGTTCAGGCGGAAGGCCGCGTTTTCGCCGGTAATGAAGTTGAAGTCACCCGTGATGCGGTGCGTGTTGCCCGTGCCGTAGGTGTACGAGGCTTCGTGCTGGTCGATCAGCAGGGGAGACTTGCTCACCTGGTTGACCACGCCGCCGGTCGAGCCCTTGCCAAACAGCATAGAGGCCGAGCCCTTGAGCACTTCCACGCGGTCGTTGTTGAACGTATCGCGCTCCAGCAGCGGGGCATCCTTCATGCCGTCGTTGTAGATATCACCGGCCTGGCCCAGCGAGAAGCCGCGCAGACGCACGTCTTCCTCACCCGTTTCGCCTGCGAGGAAGGTCACGCCAGCGGTGGTGCGCAGCACTTCGCGGAAGTCGTCCTGGTTGCGGTCATTCATCAGCTTTTCAGTGAACACCGTGACCGACTGCGGAATGTCCTTGATCTCTTGCTTGCCCTTGCCCACGGTGGTCTGCTTGATCAGCAGGGTGTCTTTGCCCTGTGGGGCGGCCTGCTCCTTCACCGTCACGGCGGGCAGCGTGGCTTCGGGTGTGGTGCCGGTCTGCGCCCAGCTGCCAACCGAGGCGGCCAGCATCATGGCGCCCAGGGGCAGCAAGACTTTGTCGGACTGGGGGGTGGAAGAGGGGGTCGATTGCAGCATGCTGCTGCCGCGCGGTGCGCAGGTTTTTGCCAAGGTGGCCTCCGAAAATGGGTGGTGCAGGTGGTGTGGCATCGCTCGTCAGCACGCACCGGCGGTGGCCGCGCAGCATGGGCGAGGGATGTACCAAGAGCAGACCAGAGGCAATGGCTAGATTCACGCAGCGGGGCGTGTTGTGCATGGCTATGCGTTTGTCAGCTGTTATGTATTGTATCAAATGAGGGTCATTCTCATTTGTATTGATGTTTGTAAACAACAGCGTGACCAACGGACCGAGACGCCACGGTCAGCGGGGCCAAAAAAGCAAAAAGCCGGCAGAGCCGGCTTTTGCGTCACTGGGCGAGGGGCTCAGCTGACGTGCTTGCCAATCAGGCCAGCGAGTTCGAACATGGAAACCTGAGGTTTGCCGAACAGCTCCTTGAGCTTGGCATCGGCGTTGATGTTGCGCTTGTTGGTGGCGTCTTGCAGGTTGTTGGCCTTGATGTAGACCCACAGCTTGCTGATGATCTCCGTGCGTGGCAGTGGCGCAGAGCCCACCACGGCAGCCAGTGCGGGGCTGGGGGTGAGGGCCTTCATGAAGGCTGCGTTGGGAGTGCGCTTCTTTGCCGGTGCTGCGGCCTTGTCCGCAGCGGTCTTTGCCGGAGCTTTTTTTGCAGTTGCCATGTTGGGTTTTTCCTTTTTGGACATCAATCTTCACCAGAGAAAAGCGGCTTTCCCACTGGCCAGCCGATGCTACTTTGAAAAAAACGGGTTTCCAAGGGAGAAAAGGCTTTTTTTGCCTCGATTTGTAGCGGCCCTTACCTTGGCTGCGTGGCACGGCAATGAATGATTAACAAACGTAGGCTGGCTGTGTGGCATGACTCGCCTGCAATGTCTGGTGACAATGTGAGCGTTGGAACTGGCGGCTTGAGTCCGCTGGGGCCGCTTTCTTCCTCTCTGACAAAAGGTTTTCTCCATGGTTGACCATCCAACGGCTGCATTCAGCACCTGTGATTTGTGCGACGTTCACAAAGCCGATGACAGCGGTGCATTCCGGGTGTTGCCCCCAGGCTTTCTTCACTACGGTGGCAAGGGGGCGTTTTGTGGCCCGGTTGCAACGGTAAAGTGCTTTGAGGACAACGCGCTGGTCAAGGCCGCGCTCGATACACCTGGGCAAGGCCGTGTGCTGGTGGTGGATGGCGGTGCATCGCTGCGCCGCGCACTGGTCGGCGGCAACCTGGCAGCCGCTGGGGCCCGCAATGGCTGGGCGGGGGTGGTCGTCAACGGCTGCGTGCGGGACGCTGCGGAGTTGCGGGCTGCCGCCGTGGGCATCTGCGCCTTGGGGCTGATGCCGCTGCCGACCGAGAAACGCAATGAAGGCCAGAACAACGTGGCCGTGTTGATCCAGGGCGTGTGGGTGCGCCCCGGCGATTGGCTTTATGCAGACGAGGACGGCATCGTGGTCAGTGCCACTTCACTGCTGGGCTGAGGCTGGGCTGGCCGTTTTGCGGGGCGGCAGAGTGGCCAGCAGCACACTGGCCAAGGCAATGCCCAAGGCCAGGGTCTGGATGCCAGTGAGTGTTTCGCCCAGCACGCACACCCCGACCAGCGCCGCGCTCACGGGGAGCATCACGGTGAACACGCCGCCTTGCGCGGCGGGGATGGACTTCAGCCCTGTCATCCACAGCCACACCGTCCACACGCTGGCAGCCAGCGCGTAGAAAACCAGCAGCAGCCACATGCCCGTGCCCACGGCGGCAAAGTCAAACCTGTAAGCGGTATACAGGCCCAAGGGCGTGGCCAGCACAAACCCCCAGACGTTGATCAGTGAGGTGATGCGCTTGGGGCCCAGCGAGCCGGTGAGCTTCTTGCCAATAACCGAATACGCGGCTTCGCATAGCACGGCGCCAATCAGCAGCAGTTGCCCCAGCCAGGTGAGATTGGCAGTGTTATCGCCCGCTTGCGCAGCTCCACCGTGCGCTGAATGCTCTGATTTTGATAGCGATAGCAGAGCAATACCCAGCACAGCGAGCGCTACGGCAGCCCACGTCCGGGGCGGCACCCGTTCACGCAGAAACGCCCAGCTCATCACGGCCACCGCTGCTGGAATGGCAGCCATCGTGACGCCTGCCGACACGGCACTCGTCAGGCTGACGCCATAAAGCATGCACATGGTGAACAGGAAATTGCCCAGGAACGACTCCAGGAACAGCAATCGCTTGGTCTGTGCGCTCATGGGGGGCTCGTCTGCAGGCTTGCGCAGCCAGCCCAGCATGGCAACACCGCCAATCCCAAAACGCAGCCACGCCAGCAAGAACACCGGGATGACCCCCGCCAGCGGTTTGGACAGGGCAACATAACTGCCCACCAAGGCCATGCTGAGTGCCAGACAAACGTAGGCCAAGGGGCGGCTAGGGTGGTGCATAACGAACGTGAAATAGTGCAAACAACCCCGCATCATGCACGACGGAACCCACCTTTTTGGAGTGTCACTGACTCAGGCATGGGTGTGAGGCTCCCCAGCGTGCACAACCCGCAACTGCGATGGCCGTACTGCCTGCCAGTGCCTTCGGCGCGCTTTGTCTTTGCTTTGTCTTCGTAACGCAACCCGGTATGGCTACATTGGTGTGCCATCGCAAGACAGGGAGTCGGTTGACCGACGGTTGGCGCTTGCTGGGTTGTGAACGCGTACCGAGAGCCTTTTGGCGTGAGGGGCCGCAAAAGTCTGGGGTGAGGAGGGTAGGGGCTGCATGGCCTGTTGACTCCTGCTCGTTGCGGCTCCAGCCAGCTTCAGCGTTTTTGGCTTGGTAGAAATTTCTTATCGTAAAAATTCATTTTTGCATTGTGAAATAAAAAGACGTTTCGATTGCTCTAAAAATTTCTTATTGCGATAGCAAACTACTGCATTGAGGAATGATGTATTTAAGTCATTGTTTTTAAATAAAAAAATTTATCTCTTGTATAAGACATAAGAGCTTGCTTGTGTCTTATACAAGACTTAAAGTTGTGTCCATGGGCAGAGCAAATTGCCCGGTGTTTTTAACCAACCTCAGGAGTGTCCACATGCCTCAATCCCTCAACGAACAACTGAGCCGCGAACAGCAAATTGCCGCCCTGGAAAAAGACTGGGCGACCAACCCCCGCTGGAAGGGTGTGAAGCGCGGTTACTCCGCCGCCGATGTGGTGCGCCTGCGTGGTTCGCTGCCCATCGAGTACACCCTGGCCAAGCGCGGTGCTGAAAAGCTGTGGGACAAGATCAACGGTGGCGCCAAGAAGGGCTACGTCAACGCGTTCGGCGCCATCTCCGCTGGCCAAGCCATGCAACAAGCCAAGGCAGGACTGGAAGCCGTGTACCTGTCGGGCTGGCAAGTGGCCGCTGACGGCAACACGTCTGAAACCATGTACCCCGACCAGTCGCTGTACGCCTACGACTCGGTGCCCACCATGGTTCGCCGCATCAACAACACCTTCAAGCGCGCTGACGAAATCCAGTGGGGCCGTGGCGTGAACCCTGGCGACAAGGAGTTCATTGACTACTTCCTGCCCATCGTGGCCGACGCGGAAGCCGGTTTCGGCGGTGTGCTCAACGCCTTCGAACTGATGAAGAACATGATTGCCGCAGGCGCAGCCGGCGTGCACTTTGAAGACCAGCTGGCTGCGGTGAAGAAGTGCGGTCACATGGGTGGCAAGGTGCTGGTGCCCACGCAGGAAGCCTGCGAAAAGCTGATCGCTGCCCGCTTCGCTGCCGACGTGATGGGTGTTCCCACCATCGTGCTGGCGCGTACTGACGCTGAAGCCGCCAACCTGATCACCTCTGACCATGACGCCAACGACAAGCCTTTCCTGACTGGCGAGCGCACACAAGAAGGCTTCTACCGCGTGAAGAACGGTCTGGAACAAGCCATCAGCCGTGGCGTGGCCTACGCCCCCTACGCCGACTTGGTGTGGTGCGAAACTGGCGTGCCAGACATCGGCTTCGCCCGTGAATTCGCGCAAGCTGTGCACGCTGCCTGCCCCGGCAAGCTGCTGTCGTACAACTGCTCGCCATCGTTTAACTGGAAGAAGAACCTCAACGACAGCCAGATCGCTTCCTTCCAGGAAGAGCTGTCCGCACTGGGCTACAAGTACCAGTTCATCACGCTGGCGGGCATCCATATCAACTGGTACAACACCTTCCAGTTCGCCCATGCATACGCTCGCGGCGAAGGCATGAAGCACTACGTTGAAATGGTGCAAGAGCCTGAGTTCGCAGCACGCGACAAGGGCTACACCTTCGTGTCGCACCAGCAAGAAGTGGGCGCAGGCTACTTCGACGATGTGACCACCGTGATCCAGGGTGGCTCGTCTTCCGTGAAGGCCCTGACAGGCTCGACCGAAGAAGAGCAGTTCCACTGATCTGCTCTGGCAGGTAGCGACTCAGAGCCCGGGCTTGCCCGGGCTTTTTGCTGTCCGTTCCTCGGGGATGGTTAAAATGTCGGCAGTTTCCACCTACAAGAGCGAGAAAGGCACCTTGGTTATGACACCGCGAACTACGACGGAGATCCTCACCGGCCACTAGTGGCTGGCCGTTCGCGCCTGCACGAGATGCACTCCCTCCAAAAAGCGCGGCCGGTTCCGCGCTTTTTTGTTTTGAGCTTTCTGCGGATGCAGTCGCATCTGCCCCCTTTCTTACGGACATCCCATGATTCACATTACGCTTCCTGATGGCTCGCAGCGCGAATTTCCAGGCCCTGTCACCGTGGCCGAAGTTGCTGCGTCGATTGGTGCAGGTCTGGCCAAGGCCGCATTGGCCGGCAAGATCGGTGACAAGGTGGTTGATACCAGTTACCAGATCACTGCAGACAGCCCGCTGTCCATCATCACAGCCAAGGATGCGGATGGTCTTGAAGTGATTCGCCACTCCACAGCCCACTTGCTGGCTTATGCCGTCAAGCAGCTGTTTCCTGATGCGCAGGTCACCATCGGGCCAGTGATCGAAAACGGGTTTTATTACGACTTTGCGTACAAGCGCCCCTTTACGCCTGAAGATTTGGCAGCCATCGAGAAGAAGATGGCTGAGTTGGCTGCGAAGGATGAGCCGGTGGTGCGCCGGGTGCTGCCACGCGATGAGGCTGTGGCTTATTTCAAGGGCCTGGGTGAACACTACAAGGCTGAAATCATTGCCAGCATTCCCAGCAATGAAGATGTGAGCCTGTACCGTGAAGGGGAGTTTGAAGACCTTTGCCGCGGCCCACACGTTCCTAGCACTGGCAAGCTGAAGTTTTTCAAGCTGATGAAGGTGGCGGGCGCGTACTGGCGTGGTGACCACCGCAACGAAATGCTGCAGCGCGTGTATGGCACGGCTTGGGCGAGCAAGGACGAGCTGCAGCAGTACCTCACGATGCTGGAAGAAGCCGAGAAGCGCGACCACCGCAAGCTCGGCCGTGAGCTGGATCTGTTCCACATCGACGAGCACTCGCCCGGTACCGTGTTCTGGCACCCGAAGGGCTGGACTGTGTGGCAAGAGGTGGAACAGTACATGCGCCGCGTGTACCGTGACAACGGTTATCAGGAGGTCAAGGGCCCGCAGATCCTGGATCAGAGCCTGTGGGAGAAGACTGGGCACTGGGACAAGTACCGCGAGAACATGTTTGTGACCGAGTCGGAAAAGCGCGACTATGCGCTCAAGCCGATGAACTGCCCTGGTCACATCATCATCTTCAAGCAGGGCATCAAGAGCTACCGCGATCTGCCGCTGCGGTTTGGCGAGTTCGGCCAATGCCACCGCAACGAGCCCACCGGCGGTCTGCACGGCATCATGCGGGTGCGCGCCTTCACGCAGGATGATGGCCACATCTTCTGTACCGAAGACCAGATCCAGTCGGAAGTAGTGGCTTTCACCAAGCTGCTGCAGAAGGTCTACAAGGATTTTGGCTTCACCGACATCATCTACAAGCTCTCGACCCGCCCGGAAAAGCGCATCGGCACGGAGGAAAGTTGGGACCGTGCGGAAAGCGCACTGGCCGAAGGCTTGCGCGCCTCCGGTTGTGAGTTTGAGTACCTGCCGGGGGAAGGCGCCTTCTACGGCCCCAAGATTGAATACACGCTCAAGGATGCCTTGGGACGCCAGTGGCAGTGCGGCACGATCCAGGTGGACCCCAACCTGCCAGAGCGTCTGGATGCAGAATTTGTGGGGGAAGACGGCGCACGCCACCGTCCCATCATGCTGCACCGTGCCATCGTGGGCAGCCTGGAGCGCTTCATCGGAATTTTGATCGAGCAGCATTCGGGCGCACTACCCACATGGTTGGCTCCGGTGCAGGTCTCGGTGCTCAACATCACCGATTCGCAAGCGGATTACTGTCGTGAAATTGCAGCAAAACTGCAAAAAGCACTGCCCAATCAAGACCTTAGGGTGGCCCTGGATCTGCGTAACGAGAAGATTACGTATAAAATACGCGAGCATTCGTTGCAAAAGCTGCCTTACATCCTTGTCGCAGGTGACAAAGAGAAAGCAGCAGGAGCCGTCGCAGTGCGCGCCCGAGGCAATCGTGACCTCGGTGTGATGTCGGTAGATGCGTTCATTGAACTCATCGCCAAAGACATCGCTGACAAAGCCTGATTTTGAATAAATCTAGCTCTGGGGCACGCCAGTTGCGCGGGTGTAGCTACAATTTTCGTAGCATTTTGATTCAAGGAAGATAGCCATCGCTACTGAATTTCGTGATCGTCGCCAGCGCGAAGAGCGCAAGCACCGCCTGAACCGTGAAATCATGGCCCCAGAAGTTCGTCTTTCTGGGCCTGACAACGAGCCTTTGGGCGTTGTGAGTTTGATGGAAGCCCTTCGCATGGCTGGCGAGCTGGATGTGGATCTGGTGGAAATTGCTGCAACGGCCAACCCCCCGGTTTGCCGCCTGATGGACTACGGAAAGTTCAAGTATCAGGAGCAAAAACGCGCTGCAGAAGCCAAGGCGAAGCAGACGGTCATCGAGATCAAGGAAGTCAAGTTTCGTCCTGGTACGGACGATGGCGACTACAACATCAAATTGCGCAACATCCGCCGCTTTTTGGCGGATGGGGACAAATGCAAGATCACCCTGCGTTTTCGCGGGCGTGAAATTACCCATCAGGAATTAGGTTTGGCCTTGCTGAATCGTATTCGCGATGAGTTGGCTGATTCGATCATCATTGAGCAGTTTCCCAAGTTGGAAGGGCGCCAGATGATCATGATGATCGCACCAGGCAAGAAGAAGCCTGCTGCAGCCAAGCCTGCTGCAGACAATGCAGCAGGTGGCACCGCTGCCTGAATGCGCGGAGCCGTCAGCGAGGTTTGATAAGTTTGTCGGCTTGCGTGCAAACGCATGCCGGTCAAAGGCAGTGTTCGCACTGCCAGCCCCCAGGAGTCACATCCTGGGTAAAAGTGGCTCGGGGCCAACAAGTTTGCAGATCGGTTTGCAAACGCCTCACGAGCACAACGAAAAGGAGCATTCAAATGCCCAAAATGAAGACCAAGAGCAGCGCGAAAAAACGTTTCCGCGTTCGTCCAGGTGGTACCGTCAAGCGCGGTCAGGCCTTCAAGCGTCACATCTTGACCAAGAAGACCACCAAGAACAAGCGCCATCTGCGTGGTGCAGTGAATGTGCATGAGACCAACATGGGCTCGATCGCACAAATGCTGCCTAGCGCTGGCCTGTAATAACTGACGAACAAGGAGTACATACATGCCTCGCGTCAAACGTGGTGTAACGGCCCGTGCCCGTCACAAGAAAGTTCTCGCCCTTGCCAAGGGTTTCCGTGGTCGCCGCGGTAACGTCTTCCGTATCGCCAAACAGGCGGTAATGAAGGCTGGGCAATATGCCTACCGTGACCGCCGCAACAAGAAGCGCGTGTTCCGCCAGTTGTGGATTGCCCGTATCAACGCCGCTGCACGTGAACTGGGCCTGACATACAGCCAGTTCGCCAACGGCCTGAAGAAGGCTTCCATCGAGATCGACCGCAAGATGCTGGCCGACCTCGCAGTGCACGACAAGGCTGCCTTCGGCAGCATCGTGAACCAAGTCAAGGCCAAGCTGGCTGCTTGAGATCACGATAAGAGGCTATCGTTTTGATAGCTTCTTGCGCAATAACAGCAAGGGCTAGAGCTTGAAAAGGCACTAGCCCTTGTTTATTTTCAAGAGTCGATATGAACGAGTTGGATTCTCTGGTCGAAAGCGCAAAGCAACTGTTTGCACAAAGCGCTACCCCTGCTGAGCTGGAAAATGCCAAGGCGCAGTTTTTGGGCAAATCGGGCCGTGTGACGGAGCTCATGAAGGGGATGGCGCAGCTGTCCGTCGAAGAGAAGAAGTCCCGTGGCGCTGCCATCAACCTGACCAAGCAGGCGATCGAAGCCGCACTGACCGCCCGTCGTCAGGCACTGGCTGATGCCGAGCTGCAAGCCCAACTCAAGGCCGAGGCCTTGGATGTGAGCCTGCCAGGCCGCCAGCGCGGGCAGGGCGGTTTGCACCCTGTGTCGCTCACGCTGGAGCGCATCGAGGGCATTTTCGGCTCTATGGGTTTCGATGTGGCTCAAGGCCCCGAGATCGAGACCGACTGGTTCAACTTCACTGCACTGAACACGCCGGAAGACCATCCTGCGCGTTCCATGCACGATACGTTTTACGTGGAGGGCGGCACTGCCACCGCCCCCAACCTGCTGCGCACCCACACCAGCCCGATGCAGATTCGCCATGCCGTGCAGCATGTGAAAAAGCACCGTGCGCTGCTCGACGCAGGCCAGGCCATGCCCGAGATTCGCGTGATCGCCCCGGGCCGCACCTACCGCGTGGACAGCGATGCCACGCATTCGCCCATGTTCCACCAGTGCGAAGGCCTGTGGATTGGCGAGAACGTGAGCTTCAAGGATTTGAAGGTCATCTTCACGGACTTCTGCCGCACCTTCTTCGAGAGCGACGACTTGGTGCTGCGGTTCCGCCCCAGCTTCTTCCCGTTCACAGAGCCCAGTGCCGAAATCGACATCCAGTTCCAGACAGGCCCATTGGCCGGTCGTTGGCTGGAGGTGGCGGGTTCCGGTCAGGTGCACCCCAACGTGGTGCGCAACATGGGGCTCGATCCTGAAAAGTACATCGGCTTCGCCTTCGGCATGGGGCCTGACCGCCTGACCATGCTGCGCTATGGCGTCAACGATTTGCGCCTGTTCTTCGACGGTGACATCCGTTTCCTGTCGCAGTTCCAATAACGCAAAAAAGTGAGCTGGCTGCGCTTGTATTCATTGGGTTTCACCATGTTTGGTTGCTGAAACCCTTTCGCAAAAAGCGCTAGCTGCTACTTTTTTTAAGAGCAACGCCAAAGAATCCCACTATGCAATTTCCTGAGTCCTGGTTGCGCGAATTCTGCAATCCACCGCTGACGACGCAAGAGCTGGCCGACACCCTGACCATGGCAGGGCTGGAGGTCGAAGAACTGCGTCCCGTGGCGCCTCCCTTCACCAAAATCGTCGTGGGCGAGATCAAGGAAGCTGTGCAGCATCCTGACGCCGATCGCCTGCGCGTGTGCCAGGTCGATGTGGGGCAGGGCGCCCTGCTGAACATCGTTTGCGGCGCGCCCAACGCCCGTGTGGGCATCAAGGTGCCTTGCGCCTTGGTGGGTGCCGAGTTGCCACCCGGTGACGATGGCAAGCCCTTCCTCATCAAGGTGGGCAAGTTGCGCGGTGTGGAGAGCCAGGGCATGTTGTGCTCGGCCCGTGAGCTCAAACTGTCGGAAGACCATGGTGGCTTGCTGGAGCTGGATGCTGCAGCGCCCGTGGGGCAGGACATTCGTGCCTACCTGAATCTGGACGACACGCTGTTCACCCTCAAGCTCACGCCCAATCTCGCGCATTGCCTGAGCGTTTACGGCATTGCCCGCGAGGTGTCTGCGCTGACGGGGGCTCCGCTCAAGCAGCCAGCGTTCCCAGCCGTGCCAACCCAGCTGGCCGACAAGTTGCCGGTGAAGGTCAGTGCGCCTGATTTGTGCGGTCGTTTCTCGGGCCGCATCGTACGCAATGTGAACACCCGCGCCGCCACGCCGCAGTGGATGCTGGATCGCCTGGCCCGCTGCGGCCAGCGAGGCGTGTCGCCCTTGGTGGATATTTCCAACTACGTGATGTTCGAGTTGGGCCGTCCATCGCACATTTTTGACCTCGACAAGATCCACGGCGGCCTTGACGTGCGTTGGGGCAAGGCGGGCGAGCAACTCAAGCTGCTCAACGGCAATACCGTGACGGTGGATGAAAAAGTCGGCGTGATTGCCGACGACAGCCAGGTGGAGTCGCTCGCCGGGATCATGGGCGGTGACGCCACTGCCGTTTCCGACGACACGAAAAACATCTACATCGAGGCCGCCTTCTGGTGGCCCAAGGCGGTGGCAGGGCGCTCGCGCCGTTTCAATTTCTCTACCGATGCTGGGCACCGCTTTGAACGCGGTGTGGACCCGAGCCTGACGGTGGAGCACATCGAGCGCATCACCCAGCTGGTGATCGACATTTGCGGCACGCCTGAGACAGTTTGCGGCCCTGTAGACGACCAAGTGGTGCATCTGCCCGCAGCTCAGCCCGTGGCGCTGCGCGTGGCCCGCGCAGCCAAGGTCATCGGCATGCCGCTCACGCAAGCGCAATGTGTGGACGCCTTGAAGCGCCTGGGCTTGCCCGTGACTGAGTCGGACGGTGTGATCACGGTGACTCCTCCGAGTTACCGTTTTGACATCGCGATCGAAGAAGATCTGATTGAAGAGGTGGCGCGCATGGTGGGTTACAACAACCTGCCAACGACCCCGCCCTTGGCTCCCATCACGCCCAAACTGCCCGCCGAAGCAACGCGCAGCCCCTTTGCCGTGCGCCGCCTGCTGGCCGGGCTGGGTTACCAAGAGACGATCAACTTCAGCTTCGTCGAAGAGCGCTGGGAGCATGAGCTGGCTGGCAATCCCAACCCGATCAAGTTGCTCAACCCGATCGCCAGCCAGATGAGCGTGATGCGCTCCACGCTGCTGGGCTCATTGCTGCAAGTGCTCAAGTTCAACCTGGACCGCAAGGCCCAGCGCGTGCGTGTGTTTGAGCTGGGCCGTGTGTTCTTGCGCGATGCCTCTGTGGCCAACACCGACACCACCGTGGAAGGCTTTCACCAGCCCATGCGGGTGGCGGGTGTGGCCTATGGTGCCAACGATGTGCTCCAGTGGGGGCGCAAAGAGCAGGGCATTGACTTCTTCGACGTCAAGGGCGATGTCGAAGCGATGCTGGCACCGCTGCGTGCTACCTTCGAGCCTGGTAGCCATCCGGCGATGCACCCTGGCCGCTGCGCCCGTGTGCTGATGAACGGCAAGCTGATTGGCTACGTGGGTGAGTTGCATCCGCAATGGCGCCAGTCGTGGGAGTTGCCTCAAGCGCCTGTGCTGTTCGAACTGGAGCTGGATGCCGTGCTGCAACGCACCGTGCCTCAGTTCAAGGCTGTGGCCAAACACCAGGCGGTGGAACGCGATCTGGCGATCGTTGTGGCAGAGCGTGTGACCCACAGCGAAGTCATGGCTGCGGTGGAGTCCGCCGTTCCTGCGTCACTGTTGCGTTCCGCTGTGCTGTTTGACGTGTATCGACCCAAGGCGGCCCGACCTGGGGAAGAGTCCGCTGCAGGCGGCGCTGTGGCTGCTGGAGAAAAGAGTCTGGCGGTGCGCTTGACCTTGGGCAGCGACGAAGCCTCGCTCACCGAAGCTGAAATCGAAGCGGCCGTGCAGGCCGTGGTCACGCAACTGGTCGCCCGCACCGGTGGCCGCCTGCGCGTTTGATGCTGGAAGATGCCCCAAGTGATTGAATTCGCAGTTGACAGCCTTGAGACCAACGCGCTGACCAAAGCCCAGCTGGCAGACCTGTTGTTTGACCAGATCGGCTTGAACAAGCGCGAGTCCAAGGACATGGTCGATGCCTTCTTTGATCTCATCGTGCAGAGCTTGATTGACGGCAAGGACGTGAAACTGTCCGGATTTGGCAACTTCCAGATCCGGACCAAGGCCCCACGGCCTGGACGCAATCCCCGTACCGGGGAAGAGATCCCGATCGAGGCCCGGCGCGTGGTCACCTTTCACGCCAGCAGCAAACTCAAGGAGCAGATACAAGGCAGCGCCGCTGACAGCGCGGCGTGAACCATTTATCGGATCGCCGAGAAATCTGCGCAACGACAGTGGTGATGCAGCCGCCTCTGCAGTACGCTAGGCGGTTTAACGTCTTCGTCGGTCTCCCATCATGGGCGTAACGCTTCCTGTCATTCCGGCCAAACGCTACTTCACCATCGGTGAGGTCGCTGAACTCTGCGGCGTCAAGCCGCATGTGCTGCGTTATTGGGAGCAGGAATTCACGCAGTTGCGTCCCATGAAGCGTCGGGGCAATCGCCGGTATTACCAGCACCACGAGGTGCTGATGATTCGCCGGATTCGGGATCTGCTCTACGACCAAGGCTTCACGATCAGCGGTGCACGCAACCGTCTGCAAGAGATCTCCCAGGTAGAGCGTGAAAATGCAGCGTCCATGCTTGACGTTAACGATGCGACTGATGGTGCAGAGGGTGATGCTGAACACAGCACCCTTGCAGCATCGGCGGTGGACGCTGGCGTTGTGCTGGACTTGATCGCGGTGCGTCGAGAATTGTTGGAGATAAAGGCGCTTCTTTCGTGAGAAGGTCGATTTTGTGTATATAATCTAAGTCTTGTCGGCGTGTAGCGCAGCCTGGTAGCGCACTTGCATGGGGTGCAAGGGGTCGCGAGTTCGAATCCCGCCACGCCGACCAATAACGATAAGGGCTCCTAGCTATCAAGTTAGGAGCCCTTTTTCTTTGTTCGGCAGCCAGGGGTCCACCCAGGGGTCCACCAGTTCTGGGACGGGATGGGCTTCCCTTGCGACATAGATGGGTGCAGAAACCCGAAGCGCACACGTATTCCCTGCATGCTGTAGAGGGTTTTGCGCTGGATGGGCTGGTGAACTGGTTACGTGCCCCGTGTCCGGTTTCGTTCTTGCGCGTTGCATTGGCCTGGTAAGAAGCGTCTCACCTTTAGCGCTGCTCGATTTCTCCGGGATCGGCGTGCTTGGCGCGCATTGTGGAGATCCAAGTGCTCAGGGCGCGAACTCGCGTGTAGATGCCGGCTCCCTGATGCTTCGCGCAGTCGACGCCGCGGCTGACGATGCCGATCACGAACTGTCGGCCGCCCAGCTCAGCCACGAGCGGTCCCCCGCTGTCGCCGCTGCATGCGTCCTCGACGTTCCCCCCTGCACAGATCATCAGCGTGTCCGCCAGCGGAGGTATCCCAGGACCCGATGCTTGGCATGTCGCGCCGGGATGGATGGTGACGTTCGCTGCCAGCAAGTCGGTGGAAAACACCCCCGATTCCGTGATACCCCAGCCGAAGACCTGGGCCTTCGCTCCTACGGCGTCCAGCGACGCTTCGGCCGCGGAGGCGAGTTCCAGCGGTTTTGCCGCGATGGGCTGGTCGAGCTTGAGCAGCGCGGCGTCGAAGCGCCGGGACGAGGCGCTGTATTCCAGTCCCTGGTGGTAGTAGGTCTCGAGTTCGTTGACCCGGCGCACGGTTCGCGCCGGATCATTGAGATTCCGCGTATTGGCGATGACGCGGACGTCGGAGGCGTCGATGCCATCAACGCAGTGGGCGGCGGTGAGAACCCAGCGCGATGCAATGACCGCGCCTCCGCAGCGGATTGCATCGGGGGTCTTGCGCAGCACGATTGCCACTTGCCAGGATAGCTCCAGCGATGGATCGGGCTTGAAGCCCTTGTAGATATAGGGCTTGGTGCCTTCCTGCCAAGCGGCCGCGAGGGCGAGGCCGCCGCAGCCCGCCACAGCGAGGCCGAGGAACAGCCGCCTCCTATTGGTTGCGGGCCTTGTCGAAGGAGCCATACAAACTGTCCAATGCGCTCAGATCCTTGGTGGCAGCGAACAGCGCGTCAACCAACTCGCTGGGGCTTGACGGACCGGCCTCGATAGCCCGCGTGTAGGTCCAGTACCAAGTGCGCAAGCTGGCTAGAGTCCGGTCGGCGATCGTGAGAGCGCCCAGCACCTTGGCGTGCGCTGCTGCGGTCTCGGCGAACGCGTCTGCGGCCTGCAGGTTGAGAGTGCGGGGCAAGGCCGGGTTTCGTGCATCGCGTAGCAGTAGCAAGGCCTTGCGCTCAAGGTATTGAAGGTGCTCGCGCAGCATACGGGAGTAGGCGCTGCGCGCACCCGGTGGTACTTTGGACTTGCGCAGCTCCGGATCGTTGGCGATGGCGCCTTGGCTCGTGCTGGAATCGAGTTGGTCCAAGGCGACAGCCACCTCTGCCTTGTAGATGGCGACGTACTGGCGTAGCGCGGCAGCGCGAAGCTCGCGGTCCGCGATCTGCTCGATCTTGAGGATGAGCGCGCCGACTGCTTGGATCACAGCTACCGAGCCCAACGCCTTGACATCCGTGCCGAAATCAGGCCCAGTGATCTCCGCAGCAAAGTTCTGTCGGATCACAGTGCCGCAGTCCAATTCGCGCTTCACGATATCGGCCTCCTGCTCGGCCGCGTCCTTCCGGCGTTGTATTTCCCGGGCCTGGTAGTCGCCCAGTGCAGTGAGGCTGTTGAGCGTCTTCTGTGTGGTGGCGATGCTCTGCTGATAGCCCGAAAAGCTGGCATCGGGTTCCTTGCTGAGCACGGTCAGCTGCCGCTGGAATGCGTCCAGCGCATCGAGCGCTTCTGCCGGAATCGGTGGAGGCGGCGCGCACAGCGCGCTGATCATGCCATTTAGTTCAGTGGCGTCCACCTGGCTGTTGAGAATGGGCGCGGCTGCGTAGAACGCCATCCGTGCAGCGTCCGCCTCGGCCTGACGTTGTCGCAGTTGTGAAATGACGGGGCTCACTTTCTCCGTGAGCGCCTTCTGCTGGCTGAATGTGGCACAGCCGCTCGCTAGCAGCGAGAGACCAGCCGCCGCCGCTGCCTTTGAGATCCGCTTCATCATCCGCCCCTCCGTTGGTTGCATTTCCGATACGAAGGGAATGTAAACGTCATTGCCAAAAGCGACAAAGAGGATTTGTCATCGGGAAATCCGCCCGTTCACGCTCGCGGCACCTGTGCCATTCGCGGCCCGCGCAAGTGCCTCAGTCGATTCAAGCGGTTCGGCAGCGCTCTCAAGCTGTGGGGCACGCGCGAGCCATCGCAGTGACACCGTGCTGGCGGTCATCTGCCTGGACAACGCCGAGGTGATCTCCATCAAAGAGCGCAAGCGTTAGCCGACCGTGTGCCGACGGTCGCTTTCGACGTGATCGAGGCTGCAGTCCGCGAGACGCAGACGGCAGTCTAGGATTCGCAGGGCTCCCAGGAAGATTGAGGAACTCGGACATTCGACGGCGCCAGCCGACCATATCGTGTGGTGAGAGGCTGGAAGGCCCTTGGAGGTCTTGACATGAAGGTCGCCGCTGATAGGGTAACTGTCAGGAGGTGCTCATGCGAAAAGCCATCTTCCTCTTCTTCCTGCTGCTGGGCGTCGGCGCTGGGTACCTGCCTGCACGCAACGACGACTGGGGCCTGCGCATCGTCATGATGGCCGTGGGCGCGCTGTTCGGCGGAGCAATCGGCGGTGGGTTGTCACAGATCGGGAAACGGCAAGGTCGCCTTCCACTCCAAACCGAAGAAGAAATCGAGCCCATCCCTGGGGGACTTGGAACGTCAAGCCGTGATGTCGCGGCCAACTACTGGCGCGATGAAGGACACATGCCGTTCATGAAGCCACCGCGACCGGAGCTTGGAAACCACATGTTCGACGCCGACAAGAACATCTAACGGATCTACTTCTTCAAGGCGTCCTTAACGGCTTGAGTCGCATCATTGATGATCGGGGCGGCGTCTTCTTTGATCTGCTTCCCAGTCTGCTTCATCAGGGAACGCTCGGAAGCTAGGGTGCCGTCTGGTGTCTGCGTGATCTGGGCTTTTCGGTCGAATCCTCCCTGATCGGCCGAAGTGCTTGCCCGGATGCGCTGACCCTCCTGATGAATCGTGCTGCGCACCGATGAAGGCGAACCCGCCATCGGCGCGGGGGGCGCTGCGCCGCCACCGAACCGGCGCACGTCACCTTGATTCGATTGGTGGCGCCCTGTGAGGTCGGGTGCAAGTGCCGGATCGCCGGAGTTCCGCAGGTGATGGGCCTGAAGGTCGCCAAAGGTCGTTGGCACCGCCGTGCCGTCCGAGAACACGCTATGCGGGCGCAGGGATTGTCGGGCCAGTTCCGCTTCCATCAGCACGTGCGCGGAGGCGCTGTTGCCGCCGTACTGCTCGGCGTAGCGGGTGAACATGGCGAGGTTGTGCGGGTCCTGGGCGATGTCGATAGAGATCGTCTCGCCCCGTTCGTACGCTGTCGAGACGCGCTCCGCGAAGGCGCTTCGCTCCGCGAGGCTTGCGTCGGCACGCTCCGAGCGTGTAGCGGTCGAAGACAGGCGTGAGGCGAGGTCCTGGGCTTCACGTGCATCGCTCGCTATGACGTTCATGAAGCTCCTGTCCTGCGATGCTCGGTCGCCGAACTGCTTGAACTCGGCAAGTTGTTCACTCGTCATGGAGGCAAGAGCCTGCTGCTCTGCCTTGGACAAACCCGATGCATAGGCCTTCTCAGCTGTTGCGTTGCCTTGTAGACCGAAGAGGGGGGTGTTGACGCCAAGTCGGCCAGAGGCCCCCAGCGCTATTCGCGCGACCTGCGCCTGTGTCAGGCCCGTGGTGTCCGAGACGCTCCTGCTAATCTGGTCCAGCCGATTGAGCGTCTCGCCGAACTGCTCGAAGCTGCTCGACGTGGAGCCGCTGCTGCTGCGCGACGACCGCAACTTGGCCACGCCCTTCGTGAAGGCCTCCGCCAGTACGGACGAGCGCTCGCTGCTGGCCGCCACCGCCTCGCTGCGCGCGGCATCCACCTGCCGGCTGGCGTCCTGCACGTCCTGTTCGGACACCCGCATCGACACGACCCGCGATGCGTAGCCCTGGTTGCGCAGCAGGCTCACCGCCGTCCTGCCCGTGAGCGCGTTCGCCGAGAAGGTGTTGCCGCTCAGGTCGTGCTGCCAGCTCCCCATGAATGCCGAGGTACGGTTCGGCGCGAGCTGCATCTGGTCCATGGAGACGTTGCCCAGCGACGTATTGCCGACGGTGACCGCCGAAGTCGAGCCCGACAGCATGGCCTGCAAGCCTGACAGCCCGCCCACCAGCGCCGTGCCGAAGTTCTCCATCCTTTTCAGTGCGGCCCAGGCTACAAAGGGAATGCTAATGGCGAGATACCCCACGATCGCCTCACCCGAGAGCGCGCGGGAATAGATCACCGAGGCCGTCTGCAGCGCCAGCGCCTTCGTGCCGGTGCCCAGGTCCGCCGCGGCTGCCAGGTCGTAGGCCGCGTAGATCGAGGCCATGTAGTTGAGGATGGCGTACAGCGGAGGCCAGAGCTGGATCCAGATCAGGATCGACGCATACCCCTTGAACGCCATCATCGTCTCGCGGCCGCTGGTGAGCAGCAGCAGGAGCACGAACAGCGGGAACATCGCGTAGGTGACCGCTTCGATCACGTTGCGGAAGACGGGCAGCGCCTGCTCGGCGACCTTGCCGTAATTCAGCCACGAGGCGTTCATCTGGGCGACGGCCTGGGCCCGGCCCACGGCCAGCACCATGGCCGCCGGGTCATTGACCTTCTGCCCGACGATCTTGCCCGTGTCCTCAAGCGCGTTGAGCATGGCGTTCTGCCGGATGATGTCCGCGGCGGTGGCTGACGCATTGGCAATGCTGTTCTTGAGGTAGGCCTGCTGGATCTGGCCTGCGATCGCGGCCGCCGCCGCGGTGCCGGGTAGCGTTGGGTTGAGCTGGAAGGCCAGACGCCCCTGGATGCGTTGGAGTTGCGCCGGCAGCCGGCCATTGAGGCTCTGGTACACGTTCGGGCAGGTGTCCACGCCCACGGCGCCGCCTGCGCCCGTGAGCGTGCTGAACCGCGCAGGGTTGGGCGAGGCCATCAGCGGCCAGACATCGTCGGAGGCGGAGAAGGTGGCCGGATCGAGCGAGCTGTCGATCAGGTCATACATCGCGCAGTTGTGAATGAAGTTCACGAGGTCCGTGCGGAAGGCGGGGTCCTGGAACACCACGTTGCCGGTCTCCCTGACCAGGCGGTTCCCGAACATCAGGCCGTTCTGCTGGTAGGAGAGCTCGGCCGGCAAGGCCCCCGCGCCGGGGATCACCTGGAAGGCGGTCTCGAACAGCCCGGTGAGCGTGTGCCCGATGGTGCTGGTCAGGCTGCCCAGCAGCGCCACCCCGAAGGGCACGTTGTCCACGACCTTGACCGGCGAGCCGCCGGTCTTGTCGATGATGCCCACGGTGACCTTCGGGACGATCAGGATGCCGAAGACCAGCACCACCGAGGCCAGCCACTTCCAGCCTTGGAGCTTTTCAGGGGCGAACGCGTAGGCGATCAGGGCGGCGACGAAGCCGCAGAAGGCCACCGCCGCGACTGCCGATGCGTAGTCGCCGGAGGCGTGGATCGCGGCGGACGCATTGAACACCCCAAACAGGCTGTCCGCGTTCTGGTAGGCGTAGATCTCCCACATGGTCGTGCCCTACCATCGGCGTCAACGCGACAGGTGGGCCGCCTGCTGGCCCAGCATGTCCATCACATGCTGGGGCATGCTCGAGCGCAACTGGCGCTCCAACTGCTCCAGGTGGCTGGCGACGGCGCGGTAGGAACCGACCTTCGCATACAGGAGGTTCTTCTCCTGGGAGATCTGCAGCAGGATGGCCTGAGCGCGCTGGCGGATCTGGTTGGCCTGGTCGCGCTGCGCCTGCTGCAGCGTGTAGTCCTTCGCCAGGGCCGCCATGCCCAGGCGCAGGTTCCTTTCGAGAAAGACGTAGGCGTAGTCCGCCGCGATCACGTCGCGGTACTGGCCGATTAGGCTGTCGGCCAGGCCCGAGCCCGGGATGCTGGTGCCGACCGAAAGCATCTTGTAGACCGGCTCGGTGGTCTGGTTGACGAAGCCGACCTCGGCGGAGTTGTTGGGGATCGCCGTGCGGGTGGCGATGCGGTCGGCGATCGAGCGCATCATGGTCTCCACGCGCGCCGTGAAGGGCACGTGGTCGTAGGCGGTATTGGTCGAGACGACGTCGCAGGCCGAATAGTCGTTGCAGCGCAGCAGGTGCTGGATGACGTTGTTGCCCGAACCGGCTGCCTGGCCGTAGAGCAACTGGCTGATCGACGTGAGCGTCGGGGCGATCGGCTCCGGATCGCGCCCCGATTCCTCGGGGTAGTAGATGACGGTGCCGACCATGCTCATGATGAGCTCGCGCCCCGCGTCGTCGAGGTAGGAGCCGGTGTACTGCAGCGCCTTCCAGGTCAGGTTGCCCACGAACGGAGCCTTGTTGCGCACGTTGGCGTCACCCGAGGAGCGGGCGGAAGACAGGATGCTGGGCCGGTCGGTCGAGCAGCGCCGGCGGGCCGCGTCGCGGTCGCTCTCCAGGCCCATCTCCATCGCCAGGTCCGAGCAGGTTTCCTGCGAGCTGTAGCCCACCGCCTCGGCTGCGGAGCTGACGATCGCCTTCGCGGTCTCGCAGGAGTTGATCCGGGCGTTGTTGATCCAGGTCTCCAAGCCCTTGGCCCACTTTGTCAGGCCACCCAGCAGCGGGGAGACGGCCTCGAGCGCGAGCTGGAACGCTATGCCGGGCAGCGCGGCCGTGATGTTGCGCAAGAGGTTTTTGAACTCCTGCGCGGAGATGTGCGAGAACGAGCCGCCGAACACATCGATCCCACCGCAGCCCGCCTTCACGCTCGGGAACTGGATCGCCGCGAGCTGGTAGACCTTGTTGGGCGAGCGCATCATGAGCGAACCGCCTGTGTAGGTGTTGTAGGTCTGGCCGCGGAACGCGCCCGGTGCGGTGTAGTTCCCTATGGCGCCCAGGTTGTTGAACATGTCGTTGACCTCGCTGTTGAGGTCGGCGCGCGCCGGCAGCGTGGCGGACAGCATGGCCAGGGCCACCGCCAGCGCGACGGCCTTGCGGGCATGGACAGGACGGGAGGGATGGGACATGGAGACCTCCTAGGGCAGGGCCATGTGCTGGGTCGCGCTGGGCAGCATGGCCTCGCCGGTGGGCGAGGAAACGATGGCGATGCGCTCGAGCAACTGCGACTCGGAGAGCACGCCGGAGCCGATCGGGGTGATCTTTCCGGTGGCGGGCTGGGCCAGGAACACGGCCGGCACCTGGGTCACCTGCAGGGCCGTGGCGATGCCGTTGTCGGGGCGGGAGCGCGGGAAGCCCGGCATCGCGCCGCCATCCACGCTCACGGCCACGACCTGGATGCCATGGCGTGCCTCGAACGCCTGCAAGGTGGGCGCGAAGGTGTGGCAGTACGGGCAATCGCTGCGGTAGAAGAAGATGAGCACGTGGTCGCGGCCCAGCGTGGCGACCGAGGCGGAGCGGTCGGTCCGTTGCTGGCGTTCGAAGACTTCCAGCGCCTGGGCGTTGACGGGCCGGCCCTGCAATGTCGGATCGAGCTCGGGCGTGGCCCAGGCCACGCGTTGCGCCACATCGGCGAAGTAGGATGCACGGTTCACCACCTGCATCTCCAGCTCCATGTAGCGCCGCACGTTGGACTCGGTCGGCCGCATGATCGCGATGTTGCGCAGGTCTTCGAGGGTCTTCTGCAGCCGCTCGAATTCCACCAGTTCGGGCGGACGGGGCGAGGCGACCGGCTGGGCCGGCTTGGCCGGGGCGGCCTGGGCGCGTGGCGGCGCGGGATCCTCCAGCGGAGGGTCTTCGTAGAAGTGCCAGCCGCGCCAGCGGTCGGACCAGTAGGCGCGGGTCTCGCCGTGCCCGGCGGCAGGGGCCGCTTCCTGAGCCGCAGCGGCGCTGGCGACCAGCGCCAGAACCGGCAGCAACCGCAGGCACGCAGGGGAGGGACGGATCGTCATGACGTCCTCACAGCAGCGACTTCGGCGGCAGGCCGTCGAGGCAATAGTTGATGCCGAACTCGATCGTCTGCTTGCGCGGCGCCGCCATGTTGGGCAGCTTCACGCCTTCCTGCCAGAAGAGCACCTTGAGCCGGCTGCAGCCCGCCTCCCGGTAGCGCTTCGCGGTGGACACATCGATGTAGATCGGAGAGGTGGCCTGGAAATGCCGGGTGATCGCATCCGCCACTTCGCCGGTGAGCACGCCGTGGGCCGTGCCGTCCGCTGACTGCAGGGCCGCCAGCAGGACGGGCCGCGCATCCGACACGGGCGTGCGGACTGGCTCGGCATGCACTCGCGTGGCGAGGAGGAGGATCAGGGCGATGCCTGCGAAGCAGCACCCGGCGCGGGTGGCGGTGTTCATTGGCATCTCCCTTTGCCGTAGTAGCAGTTGCTTGCGCGGCCGGCGGCGCCGCCCTGCATCGCGCCCACATCGGGCATGTTCGGCACGATCGACGCATAGAACTCGGTCAGGTCCATGCGAGCGAAGTCCAGGCTCTGCAGCTGTGCGATCGTGAAGCCCGAGCAGTCCGGCCCCTCGGCTGTGCCCCACCACTTCGCGACCTGAAGCCGACCCTGCTCGTTGATGATTCGGGCCAGAACCGAGTTGAAGCAGCACTTGGTCGTGGTGTGCGTGATGCAGGAGACGCACTTGCCCAGGACGCGGATGCACGATGAGCAGTAGGTGCCGACCGTGTGGCACAGCCGCGCACCTTCCTTCATCGCGAGCTTGCCTTCCTCTTCGTCGCAGGAGATCGCCGACATCACCACGTAGATGACGATCGCGATGACCAGGCTCCATGGGTCGAAGGCCACCACCACGCTCTCGCCGGCATAGAGCACCGCCGAGCCGGCAGGCAGGGCCGTGCCATTGATGGCCACCGTGACGCCGTAGGTGGTAAAGCTGCCTGAGAACCCGCCGCTCATCAGCAGCGCCTGCATACCGTGGTAGAGGAATTCGCGATTGCCGGAATTCATCAACACATCGAAAACCAGCCTCGACCCGACGCCGAACATGCTCTGGTTGCTCATTCCCCTGCCGGCCGAGTCCGAGGTGCAGCAGTTCTTGAGCAGCCGGTCGCGGCAGCGGTTGGCTTCGCCCTTGAAAACCTGCAGGTTGTCTGTGTCGAGGTAGACCCCGGCCTCGCGTCCCGCTTCCAGGAAGGACATCGACCGGGCGAAGTCGGCATCGTTGGTGTAGGTGGTGTTGAAGCAACTGCCCGCGATGCAGAAGACGTCGGTCGGGCAGTTACGCGCCGTCACCGCCGAGCTGGCGGCCACCGGGCAGTTGTAGGTGTTCTCGGCGACCTCGCAGGTGCCTGTGGCCGGGTTCATCTGGCGGCAGACCGTGCTGTTCGGGGTGCAGCCCGCCGCGGCCAGCGGCGCGCACTCGTCGGTGGGCGCCCCATACTGGCACGAGAGCGAGGTCTCGTAGCGCCAGCACGCGCGCGTCACCGACGCCCCGTCGATCACCTTGGTGGCCGGTCCTCCGACGCAGCGCGCCGCGCCGGTGATGGCGCAGCGCCCTTCGCTCTCCAGCGCGGGGCACTGATCGTCCCACTGGTCGGACTCGGTCACCGTGGTGTGCGGCCGCTCGAAGCTCAGCGCCATCTGCGGGATCGGGCCGTACAGCGGGTTCAACCGGAAGCCGACGATGGGACGGTTTCCGCCGGGACGCCAGTAGGAAGCCGGGTAGGTACCCGTCGTGTCCTGGCCCGGCGCGTCGCTGGGGTCGGTGCTGGGGGCATAGCAGCGGCCCTCTTCGAGGTAGGTGATCTGGGTGTCACCGGCGTCGCCGCCCGAGCCGGTCGTGTAGGCGATCCGGTCGCCGCTTTGCGTGCCGGCGGGGCAGGCGCCGTAGACCTCGAGGAATGGGCGCTCGTTGGTGCAGTTCGTGTCTCCGGAGTCCCCGCCGCCGCCCATGCAGACCTGGCGGTATTCCTGCGCGATGAAGCCGGTCAGTCGGCAGGCGTCGCCATTGCAGCGGTTGTTCACGACCCAGACGCCGTTCTGGCCCCCCGGCGGCCACGAGGGGATGGGCAGGGGCGCCACCATCTGCGGAAACACCAGCCCCGAGGCGGCGTCCACGTCGAAGAAGGCTACGGGCACGCCGCCGCTGGTCACCCGGAAGCGTTGCCCTGAGGCCGGCTGGTCCGGCTTGCACTGCACGGCCAACGCGACGCTGCCGGACGCGGCCTGGGCGAACCACTCGCCCGGCGGGCAACTGCTGGTGCGTGAGATCGACACGGACAGCGTGCGGCCGCAAGACTGGGCCGTCGCGCCGCTGTACTGTCGGCATACGCGGGTCTCCGCCGAAGGCGTGGCCACGGTGTATATCTGGCAGCCGCTGTAGTAGCTGGCGATGTCCTCCAGTGCCGTCGAAGGGTTGGCCGCCACGCGGCGCGCGCCAAGGACGGCAGGGTCGTAGGGCGAGACGGCCTCGCGCGGCGTGTTGGCCGAGGCCCGCGCGCCGAGCAGTGCCTGGCAGGTGGGATCGTTCGGGGTTGTCGCGCAGGCGGCGAGCCGGGCGCTGGTCTGGCCTGAGAGGTTGGGCTGGCCGTAGTAGCCGCGCTCGGGGGGCGTGGTGGTGTAGCCCGGAACCACCGCAGAGGCGTCGGGGGCGTTGATCGCGCCGCGGATCACAGGGTTGGCGGCCTGGCCCGCGGCCGTGCCCTCAGCATGCGGTCCGGTTTGGGCGGCCGTCTGCGTCGTGACGAAGCAGGTCAGCGTGAACCAGACGATGGTCCGGCGCAGCAGAAGGGAGAGGGCGAGGCGCATGGCGGGCTCCTACTTCTTGAGCCGCTGCAGGAATCCCGCGGCGTCGCCCTGGAACGCCGGGGCGGCGCGCACCATGTGCTCCAGCGCGTAGTCCAGGCTCACGTCGCCGGCCGCGCGCACGAAGGCCTCGGGCGGCGCGCAGGTGCCGCCGGCGCAGGAGACCGGCCGCGTGCCGTCACGCACCAGCACGAAGCTGGGCACACGGGCGATCGAGAAGCGGTCGAAGGCCTGCGGGTCGATCTGCACCGCGACCTGGCGCGTGCCGATGAGCGGCTGTACCTGGGCCACGGTCTCGCGCAACGAACCCTTGGCAAGGCCGCGCAGGATGACCGAGGCGCGGGCGCGCGCGGCCTGGTCTATCAGGCGCTGCAGCGCGGGCTGCGGCATCGACAGGCTCACGAACACGAAAAGACCCGGCCCGCGCGCCAGCCCTTCGGCGGCCTGCATCGCGTCGGACTGCGAGGCATAGCCGCGCGCCAGCGCCTCGAGGTCGATCGGCGCGCGCGTTGCCGGCTGGGGCAGGGTGTCGATGGCCGGTGCCGACGGCACCGGTGCGGCCTTCAGTTCGGCGTTGCCCGGCATGCGGTGCCTGCGCCGTGCCTGCTCGATGTCCTGCTCGGTGACGGCGGGCTGCTCGCGGCGCACGCGCTCGAGGTCGGCCTCGGAGATGTCGGGTGCAGCGGGCCCGGCGGCCGGCGACGTCGTCGCGTGCAACGCCAGGGCCAAGGCCAGGGTGATCCGGTGCCGTAGGAGAAGGTCAGTAGCCCACACAGCAGTTCCTTTTCCTGAACAAGATGAAACTGAAGTCTTCGCCGCGCACCGGGTACTCCTTGCCGGCACCCCAGGTGACGGTCTGGCGGCCGAAGGGTTGGCAGCACTTGCCGGCTTCCTTCGACGTGGACGGGATCGGGTGGGTGAGCTGCGTCTTGTAGGCGGCCTTGTCCATGACGGGCAGGAAGTACGGCCCGCACAGGCCCGGTGTGCCGTGCCAGCCCCAGGCGATCAGCTCGCGGTGCATCTTGGCCGTCAGCCGCTGCGCCATCAGCGCCGCGGTGCGCACGCCGCCCAGGTGGTACGGAACATGGCCGTTCATGGGATACAGGCCGCCCTGGCAACCGGCGCACCAGAACATCTCGCGGATGCCGAAGCCCAGCGAAGCGGCCACGCAGTCGGCCGCGCAGGCCGCGATCGCCACGGGGTTGGCGAAGAGCACGGCATCGGGATTGATGATCAGCGTGAGTTCGTCATCGGCCCACAGCGGATCGACCTCGGTCAGGTAGGCCAAATCGAATGAACCCTTCTCCAGGCAGGGGAAGTCGGTGACGACCTCCAGGTAGTAGAGGACGGGGTTCACGTAGAAGTGGGCCTGGTAGAAGCTGCCGCCGTCGCCATCGCCCTCGGACCGCGTGAAGCGCGCGGCCTCGGGCGCCGGGATACCGGGGTTCAGGTCGATGCCGCCGAGCGAGGTCAGGCAGAAGGGCTTGCGCACGGCTTCGACGTGCCGTGCCGGCTCCCAGAAGCCGATCGACAAGCCGATGACGGGGTTGACGCCGCAGGTGCACAGCGGGCTGCCCGGGTTCTCGATGTCCTCCTGCGAGCCGAAGTCGCCGATGCGGGCGCTGCCGATGCTCAGAGGCAGGATGCAGCTCCAGCAAATGTCGGTGATGGGATTGGGGAACTTGCCGGTGCAGGTGGTCGCGCCCGCGGCGGCGCAACCCACCGCCAGAACGAGCCCGGCCAGCCACCGGAGCGCATGGACGAAGCAGGAAGTGCTCATCGGGTCACCTCCATCTCGTCGATGCGCAGCCGCTTGCCGTCCTGCGAGACCAGGGCGGGCACTTGCGTGATGCCCAGGCGTCGGGTGAGCAGCCCTTGCTGGTCGTAGTAGACGGGTATGCGCCAGGACTTCATCAGGTCCAGGTAGGAGCCCCCGGTCAGGATCGGCTTGAGCCTTCCCTGGTAGTGCGCCATCAGCTCGAGCGCGCGGCGCACCTGGCGGGTGTCGCGGGCGTCGAAGAACAGCAGATGGCGCGACAGCGAAACGATGTCCAGCGGATTGGCTTGCGTGCCTGCGGCGAATAGCAGCTCGCCTTGAGCGCCCAGGACGTTGCGGTCCAGCGCGTACGTGGGGTCGAAGTAGAAGGTGCGTGGTGCTACCGTGGTCCGCACGCCGGCGACCGGCATGGGATTCCTGACGGTGTCGGTGCCGCGGGCGCGCGCCTCCTGCTCGATGCGGGCCAGTTCGCCCGAACGCTCCTTGTCCCGCAGGCGTTCCTCGATCATGCGGAGGAGGTGCGGCTCAGCGATCTCGTAGGTCGGCCCCAGGGTGCCAAGGTCGGTGGCGTGCGCGGGCAGGCCGGCCCCGGCCAGCAGGGCGACGGAGAGGCAGGCGGCGCGCTTCATCGCGCAGCTCCCCGCGGGCACGGGATCTGTGCGATCCACCGGTCCCGCGCCGCCTTGTCCTGCTGGTGGGCGGCGCGGATCAGCCCCATCAGCGCCGGGTGGCCGTCACCCTCGGACAAGGCCTGCCGCAGCTCGGCCGTGGTCGGCGCGCGGCCGCAGCGCAGTTGCGCGGCGGCAAGGTAGGTGCGGGCTCCCTGCTCGGCGGCCGGGGCGATCTGCCGCAGCAGACCGAGGTAGTCGGCCAGCGGCATATCGTCGGCGGGCGCGGCCGTGGAGGGCGTGCCCAGCGGACCGAAGGCCGGGCTGGTCTGGCCCCGCGCGGGATTCGAGGCAGCCGCCAGGATGGCCAGCAGGAGGCCGAGGCCAGCGCGGGCGCGCGGGGCGATGCAGGATTTGCGGCGCATGGTCCGGCTCCTCAGAAGATCGGCTGGACGATGCCCACCACCTGCCCGTCGCGTACCAGGCCGCTCTCGGCATAGCGCGAGTCGAAGCTGTGGGGTCCGATGCCCTGGACGTAGTAGTGCCCCGGCGGGATCACCACCGGCGCGATGGGCGCAAGCGGGTGGCCGTCGTAGGCGTGGGTCTTGGCCCGGCCGACGGCCTCGCCATTGACGAAGACCGTGCGGTCCGAGACCGTGACCACGTCGCCCGGCACGCCGCGCACCCGCTTGAAAAAGGGCTGTCCGCGCAGCCCGCGGTAGTGCGCCTGGGCTTCCCCGGCAAAGGCGAAGACGATCAGGTCGCCGCGCTGCACGGGCCGTTGTTGGAACTGCATCAGTGCCACGTGGTATGGCAGGCTCGGCGTCCAGTTGACGAGCAGCGGCACGCGCGGCGTCGGGTCGACGAACAGGCGCACGTAGGCGAAGCCCCAGATCGCGAACACCGGCAGGTACAGGTACCAGCGCCGCCGCATGTGGCGCAGGAACTCCGCGAAGGACCGGGCGTGGAGGCGCCACCAGCCAGACCGCCGGATGGCCGCATCGGTGGAGACAGGTTCGGTCATGGCTGGTCCACCTTTCTGCGCAACACCGGAGTCAGGTCGCGGCTGTTCGGCGCGCCGGCGATCGCGCTCTTGATCACCACCAGGCAGCCGCACTCCTGCGGCAGCTCCTCCAGCGCGGCGGGCAGGCGCTGCGAGAAACGGCGCGCGAGCGCGAGCGCCCGTTCGCGCTCGGCGTCGCTGCCGGTGTTCGTGAGCAGTTGCGTGAACTCCGCTTCCTTGGCGCGGTAGACCTCCGACAGGTCCACTACGCCGACGACGAGGGCAGGCCGCAGCACCCAGCGGTCGTAGGCCGCGATGCCGGCAGCGGCCAGGAGCACGGCGACGAGCGCATGCAGCAGGAGCGCCTTCATATCGCATGCCCCCGCTGCCGCAGCAGCTCGGTGATGGCCTCGTCGATCGACAGGCCCTGGGCGCGCAGTTCGTCAATCGGGGCGTTGTCCTCCAGCTTGTTGGAGAACAGCAAATGGGTTGCCGGGTCGAGGATGTTGCGGGCCACGCCCTCGCCGACGGGCGAGGAAATGTAGAGTTCGGAGAAGGCACCGGCCTCGGTGCGCAAGGAGTTCAGCAAGCGCTTCTTGGGTTCGTCCATCGAGAGCCGCCCTTTGCGGTCGAGCATCTCGATGGATTCGGGCTTCTGCCGCAGCAGGAACACCCAGTCCGAACAATTGAACGCCGCTTCCATCTGGGCGCTGCCGTAGTAGTCGTCCGCGCTTTGTGTCGCCGTGCCGAGCGCACCGCCATACTTGCGCGCACGGCGAGCTGCCTCCTCCACCACGGCCGCCTTGACGGGATCGTCTGCGCCGATGTCCCCCAACTGCTGTTTCAGCTCGTCGATGAAAAGCACCTTGCGCCGGTTGCGCGTGAGGTACATCTCCCCGGTGATCTGGTGCAACAGAAGGATGTTGACCACCGCGTGCAGGTCGGGCCGGCGCTTGAGTTCCTCATTCTCGACGACTATGAAATCGTTGCTGAAATCGATGTTGGACCGGCCCTCGAAGAAGCGCTCGTACTGCCCGCCCTTGGCGTAGGGATTGAGCATGATCGCCAGATCCCGGATGCGTTGGTCACCGTTGACGCCCAGTTCCTCGATGGTCCCGGTCTTGAAGGCGTCGCGCACGCCGGTGATCGTGAGGTCCGGGCCATGTTCGCGCCACAGCTTGAGCACCATGGCGGAGATGGCCTTGTACTGCACCTCCTCGAGCGTGTGCTGCATCGAGCACATCTTGGCGATGCCCGGCACGAGCATGTCGATGTCCTCGTTGATGTCGTGCACGATCGTGAACGGGTTCAGGCAGATCTTGGAATCCGCACGGAATTCGATGTAGGTGCCCTGCGCCTTCCTGCAGAGCTTCTCGAAGCTGCGGCCCAGGTCCAGCATCCAGACCTTCGCGCCGATCGCGCGGTAGGACCAGGCCAGCTCGTTCATCAGCACCGACTTGCCGCTGCCGGGGGCGCCGATGATGGCGAAGTTGTAGTTCCCGAGATCGTTGTCGTAGAGGTCGAGCGTCATGACCTGGCCGCGGCGGCCGCCGAAGACCAGCGCCGGTGTGCGCGTGCCGCGCCATTCCGCGATGAGCGGCGCCATGTGGATCGCGTTCGACATGGTCTTGCGCGTGACGCGGCGCATCTTGCCGAGGTCCTTGTGCATCCTCGGCGTCAGCGTCATGGGCAGGCTCGCGAGCAAGGCCTGCCTGTGCATGTAGGCGTCGGAATTGAGTTGAAACCCCCGCGCGCGCCAGATCGCGTTGGCGGCCTCGTGCGCCGAGGCGGACTTGTCCGGGTGGGTGAAGATCGCGAGCTGGTGGTACAGGCTCACGAGGCTGCCGCCGGTGTCGATGGCGTTGGCCGCGGCGGACCAGTCGTCAAGCTTCTTCCTCACGTCCGGCATCACGTCGGCCATCTTCGACTTGGCGTTCTGCGTCGCGCGCACGTGGTTCGCGGTGACGATGGACTTGGTGGCGTTGGGGTCCAGGATGTGCACGCCCAGCGTGATGAGGAAGGGCGCGCTGTACTGCAGCGCCGGCTGCATGAGGTCGCCGATAAGCGAGCCCATCTGCCATAACGCGAATTTCTCCGGGAAGCTCTTGATCGAATAGAAGCGCGCTTCCAGCACCTCGGCGCTGGTCTCCTTCCAGAGCGTGAGGCCGGAGGGGTGCGGATCCTGGATGGTGTCGAAGTCCACGATCTGGTCGCGGATCTCGCGGCCGTCGTCGTAGTGCAGCCAGCGGTCATCGTCGAAGTTCAGGTCCTCGGCGTCGGAGTGCGCAATGCGGTCGGGGTTGGTGAAGAGCGCACACCAGTTGATCAGGTCGGCCGCATCGCACACGCGGTTGGGCAGCATGGCCGCGCGCAGCGTGGCGGCCATCGAGTCGCGCAGCGTCAGCAGCGCCTCGCGGCTGTTCAGATCCGCCGCATCGCCGGGGAAGGACACGCTCAGCATCAGCCGGAAGTCCCGCAAGGTGTAGTGGAAGCCCGCGGTGAGCGAGGTCTGCGTGCCGCGCAGCAGGTGCTGCACGCGCTGGCGCGCGAGCTTGCGGAACAGGTTCTCGTTGGGCACAGGCCGCCCAAAGGGGCGGGCCTTCTCGGCCTGGTCCTCGTCCTCCACGCGCAGGTTGGTGTACTGGCGCAGTTGGTGGCGGATGTGCGGCGAGGCGAACAGGTGGAACTGCAGGCCGGTGTCCGGCGGGCAGTTGGCGTAGAGCGAAACCAGCACCTCAGCCATGCGCTCGTCGGCGCCCGACTGCGGCATCACTTCCAGAAGAAAGCCCATGCCGTCGCGGTTCACGAAGAGCTTCTCTTCGGCGAGGTAGGCCGAGTAGGGCAGCCAGCCGGCGAACTGTTCGGCCGGCGTGTCTGCTGGCAGCGCGAAGGGGAAGAGCAGTGCCGCGCGGAACTCGCCGGACGACGCTTCGGTGGAGGGTATGCGCATGGTGGCCTCACTGCGAACGGGCGCCCAGGCCCGCCGGAGGCCGGCTGAGCGAAGGGAAGGGGTTGAGGGACGTGGGCCGCTGCACCGCGCCCTCGGAGGGGGCGGGCGCGTCGGTCTCGGTGGGCGCCGGGCCGGACGAGGACGGGGCGGGGGAGGGGTTCGCGGGCGGTGGGCGCAGCGGCGCGTACTGGTTGCGGATGTGCTGGCGGACGTGGTCGATCTGCCAGCGCCCGGTCTCCACCTGGACGTAGACGTAGCCCTGGTCCCACAGGTCGCCGTCGGCGTCCTCCCAGGGCTTGGTCCACAGCCGCAGGACACGGGCCTGGGAGCGCAGCGCCAGGGCGGGCGCGTCGCCGGTGACGGCCAGCGCGTTCGCGGCTGTGTGAGCCGCGAGCGGCTGGCGGGCCGGAGCCGGTGCGACGGGCACCGCGCTCCTCGACGGCGCCGCTGCATCGCCCGCGGCGGTGCCCGACGTCCGCTGGCTGGGCAGGTTCTCGTGCAGCGCGTTGGCGTAGGTGCCCGACACCGAGTCGCAGGCCACGCCCTCGGGCGCCGTGCAGGCGTATTTGGACCCGCCGCTGAGCCCGGACATGTTGACGCAGGCGGCCAGCGGCAAGAGCAGGGCCATGGCGCACAGGCGAAGCGTTGTCGTGCTCATGGCCGTTTCCCCGTGCTGGCCGGCTTGGATGCGGACTTGGCGGCTTCGGCGAGCCGGGCTTCCAGCACCTGGCGGCCGACGTAGCCGTCGGTGCGCGTGCCGTCGGCCCAGATCAGCGTGGGTGTGCCCTGCACCCCGAGCCTGCGTGCCAGTTCGAGGTTGCGCGCGATCGGGTGCTCGCAGCTTGCAGTCGGCTGCTGCAGACTCGCGTCCGCTTGCAACATCCATTGCCGCCAGGCGCGCTCGCGGTCGGCGGAGCACCAGATCGCGACTGGCCGGGTCTCGCCCTGGAAGGGCACGAGGAAGGTGTAGACAGTGACGTTGTCGATGCCGGCGAGCTCGGGCTCCAGTTGCTTGCAGTAGATGCAGTTCGGATCGCTGAAGACCGCGACCTTGCGCTGACCATTGCCGCGCACGGTCTTGATCGCGTCGGCCAGGGGCAACTGGTCGATCGAGACGGGCGCCGCCGACGTCGACTCCGACTGGAGCTGCCCGCCTTGGGCAGTGCCGCGCTGCGCGATCCTGGGTCCCGTGATGTCGCGCATGTTGGCCGTATCGAAGAGGCGGCCGAAGACGAAGAAGCGCGGGTTGGCGGCCGAGACGTAGGCCACGTTGCCATTCATCCAGACCTCATAGAGGCCCTCGACCTCGGTGCGTGCCACCTCGGTGAACTGGGTGCCGGGATGGGCCTTGCGCAGCGCGCCGAGCAGGCGGGTTTCGTCGGGCGTCGTGGCTTGGCCGGGGGTGGCGGCGGCCAGCAGCACCGCGCACAGCGCCGCAGGGAGAAGCCTTGCGGCGAAACGAGGGCGCCGCGCGCGCACGGGGTCAGTAGTTGCCATCATCGGTGGCCTCCAGGTAGCGGGTTTCGGGGGAAGGGGAGCGGCGGGTGGCCTGCCCGGCCATGGCGGTCATCGGCACGTCGATGCGCACGCCCTTGGTGATCACCACGTCGATCTGCCGGCCGGCGTCGACCTCGATGACCGGAAAGGTGTTCTCGGCCAGCTTGATGTAGTACTGGGCCAGGCGGTCCAGGGCCTTGCCCACGCCTTGCCCGAGGCCCGCCCGGTAGGCGTCGGCATTGCCGTCCGCGCTCGCGATGGTCCCGAGGGCCGAGGTGCTGTAGGTGGTGTTGGCGGTAGACAGACCCTGCCCGATACCGCTGACCACCCCGGCCAGGAGCGCATTCGCCAGCATCTGCCCCTGTTTGGTCACCAGCCTGCCGCGCATCCCGACTTTGCCGTCCTCGCCGTAGACGCTGCCCTGGATGCGCACTTCGAGCGTCGCGCCGTCGGCGCGCACGCACGACAGATTCTCGGTGCGCAGGTAGGCGCGCTCGGAGCTGATATCGCCGTAGCCGGCCGCGATGACGAAGCACTCGCGGTACTCGCCGCGGAACTGGTTGGGCAGGACGCTGTTGTCGGAGAGCCGGATCAGCACCGGGTGCGGATTCGATTGCGACTGACCGCCAGTGGGGGCGTCCAGGCCGCCGAGCAGGATGCCGCGCGTGAAGCTGACGGGCAGGAAGGTCGAGACCGTCTTGGGCGTGGTGGCCGACGCAGGTGGGCCGTCCCGCGCGGCTGTGCCATCGCCACCGGCGGGTGGACGCGCGCGCTCTGCCAGTGTTACCCGGGAGATCACGGGCGTCGGCGGTGCTGGCGGTGCGGGCGGCTGCAGGTTGGGCGGTCCGGCCGGTATCGCGCCCAAGCCGCTGGCGGTGGACGGCGGCGCTGGCGGCAGGCTGGCTGCGGGCGGCATGGCCGTGGGGCTCGGGTCCGGAGCTGTGGGCGTCGGTGGCGGCGGTGCGGCGGGCTTCGGCGCGGCTGCCTGCTGGCTCGCGGTCAGGCGCTGCTCCAGTTCGGCGAAACGCTGCATCGTTCTCCCCTCGAAGGCCTGCCGCTCCTTGTTGAGCCGGCTTTGTTCCTCGCGCTCGGTTTCGTACTGGGCCAGCTTCCGGCCCGCGGTACCGACCCACTGGTCCACCGGATTCACCTGGCCGCCGGGCGGCAGGACGCCGATGTTGGTGACGTCGCCGGGCTGCGTTGGGGCGGCCCGCCCGTGCGGCTGGTGGTTCGTGCCGGAGAAGCTGAAGATCAGCCACAGCAGGCCGATGCCGCCGCCCAGGATGGCGGCCAGCAGGGCGTACTGCCGCTGGCGCGGCGAGAGGCGATCCAGCAGCCCGCGCACGGCATAACCGGGCGGGCGCCCGCCCGGTGGCATGGAGGGCGTGCTCATCGCGTGCCTCCCCGCCGGATCACGTAGATGCTGGTGGTCTCGCCCGGCCGCAGGTTGTGGTGCTCGATCGCGATACCGGCGACCTCGCCGCCGGCACGGCTGTCCGGACGGTCGAACTCCTGCTCGGCGAGCACCATCGGGGCCGTGCCGACGTTCTGCAGCGTGTACTTTTCGCCGGTGAGCCCGCGGCCCTCGTACAGGCGCAGCAGCGTGAAGCGCGCCTCGGCCCAAAGCTGGATGGAACGCGATGTTTCTTCGACCCGGACATCCTGCGGCACGCGGTCCGAGGCCATCGCCACCAGCAGCGCCTTCATCGTGCGCACATGGTTGGGCGCGGGGCCGGACGGTGCTGCCTCGGGCGCGGCTGAGCGCAGTGCTCGCGGCGTCTTGTCGCGGATGACGATGGTGTCGGCCGGCGTGTCGGAGCGCCGCAGCAGCAGCGTGTAGGTGGCGCTGGCCGAAGACACGAAAAGGTTGATCGGCCGCGTCGCATCGCCGACCGGGCGGATGTAGACCTCGCCCTTGTCGCGGTCGCACTCGACGATGACGTCGCCGGCCGGGTTGACCGCGGAGGACGTCAGGGCGGCCGCCGTGACCAGGCCGGGCGTGGCGGAGGGCACCCCGGGGGATGCCGCAGCGGCCGGCAAGGGCGAGCCGCCGCAATGGCTCGAATGGATGTTGCCGAACACGTCCGTGATCGGCATGCCCTCGATGCGGATGCGGGTGGGCTCTTTCAGGGAAGCGATGGCCTCGACGGCCACGCCGTCACTGGCCTCCACGACCTGCAGCGCATGCGCCTGCAGGCCGAAGGACAGGGCCGTGACGGCGAGGATGCGGCGTGCCGCCGGGGACAGGCTATCCCAGCGCTGGCGCGACGGTGCGCTGTGCAAGGGAGGCAGTTTCGCGAGCCTGGTCGGGGCGGGCCGGAGTCCGGTGGGCGCGGGGCCGACCAGGCGTGGCGGCGTGCATGCGATGTCACTTGACCGCATAGGGCACCTCCTTGAATCCGATGACGTGCATGCGGGCTCCGGCGTGGCCGAAGTCGATGCGGTAGGCTTTGAGGTCGTTCGCGGTCTCGTAGCCGTTGACGAGGGTGCGCAGGCGTCCCCGCACGACCAGGGACTGCGTGTCCTCGCTGGACACGAGCTGCTGCGGCGCGAAGGCCGTGGTGGCGTTGATGCGCTTGAGGCGCTCGGCCTCTACTTCCTGGCGCGTCTTGAGCGCGCCGTACTGGGCCGGATCGACGTAGCCGAGCAGGATGTCCTTCTTCCAGTCGATCGTGCTGGGAGTGACATCCAGGATCAGCCAGGCAACGAAGCTGCCCATCTGCTCCAGGTACTCGCTCGATGCCTTGTCGCCGCTGACCCAGAAGGTCTTGTTGAGCGATGGCGGCACGATCACCGTGCGCACCGTGCCCAACAGGTTGAGGATGACGATGAGCGCGAGCACCACGCCCGTGGCCAGCGCCCCGACGGCCAGGGCAAGGCCGCGGTTGCGCCGGCGCAGGTCCTTGAGGTCGCCGCTGAGTCGGTCGAAGTCCATGGCGGTACTCCGGCTCAGCCCACCATGCGGCGGATGTGCGACGGCGGCGTCGCGCGCATCGACGTCGCGGGGTTCGTCGGCAAATGCCAGTAGAGCCAGTGCAGCGCGAAGGCGGGGTGCTTGTCCGCCTTCAGGCGCGAGATCCAGCGCGAGACGGCGATGCCTGCGGCCATGCAGGCTGCGAATGCCGCCTTGCTCGAGGACAGGTAGCCGATGAAGAACGCCAGGACGATGGGCGCGGCGACGTCGACGTCCCAGAAGCCGATCTTCCATTGATCGTCCAGACGCCGCGGGATGTAGGTGTCCGCTTGCATGTGGGCCTCCGGGATTTCGACGCGCCGGGGCTCAGACGACCGCGCCCATGATCGCGCCGGCGATCACCAAGCCCACCGCCGCAAAAATGGCCAGGCCGACATAAAAAAGCACGGGCCCGAAATTGCGCAGCGCGGACAGCGAGATGAGCGCGACGACGAAGCCGACGAAGCCGACGAGTGCCTTGATGCCCGGACCGAGTTCGGCGATCTGCGTCAGTGCGCTGGTCAATGGGCCCGTGATGCCCGTGAACGCCACGAGGTCCAGCGCGTGGCTCGGGAACGCGAGGGCCAGGCCAACGAGGGCGATGACCATCAGGCAGAGGAAGCCGGCGAGCTTGCGCGCGGGCGAGCGCAGCGCGGCCGGGGTGGGAGTGGACAGGATGGCAGTGCTCATGGAATTGCTCCAGCAAAAAGGACGAGACGACTGGTGGAATCGGGTGTCGGTACGGGTTGGCGCGTGGGCGGGGTGGCGGACCGGGGTCCAGTGCTTGTGAAGGCTGTTGGCCGCTCAGGGCGGGTCGTCGCCGTCGATGTGGTAGCGGATCTCGACGCGGCGGTTGTTCGCCCGGCCGGCCGGGCTGTCGTTGGATTCGGCGTAACAGCACGTGCCTTGCGCGTCGACGCTCACGCGCGCCGCGATGGCGGGCGACAGAGCCAGAAGTTGGCGCAGTACCGCCTGAGCGCGGGCCTTGGCGAGGCCGTCGTTCGTGGCCGCAGGGCCGGTGCTGTCGGTACGGCCGCTGAGCGTGATCTCGCTCGCCTGGGCCAGCCGCGGCGCTACCTCGCGCAGCGCCGCGCGGGCGCTCGGTCCCAGCTGCGCGCTTGCGAACGGGAAGTGCACGGCGACCTGCTCGAAGGCCGGCGGCGCTGGTGCCTTGGCGGGGACCGAAGCGATGGGCGGCGGAGCACTCTCTTCGAGCTCGACGTCGGCATTTCTCGGCAAGGCGGGCGTTGCCGGCGCGGCCGGGGCTGTGGATTGCACAGCGACCGGTGCCAGGGTCTTGGGCGTGCGCTGCGGGCAGGCGTCGCCGCGGCACAGTGCGAATGCCGCTTCGTCGCCATATCCCCCCTGCGCCAGCTGCGCCTGTGCGATGGGCGTTGCCGGTGCGGGCGGAGCGACCGGCGCGGGCGGTGTCGCCGCGCACGCCGCGATGGCCAGGCATGACGCGGCCGCGCTCGGGCGACACGCTGGCATGTGCGTCCTGCGCGTCATGGCGCGACCCTCACGTGCAGGTCGCGGCGCTGCGACGGAACCGTGGTGGCGGTTGGCTGGGCGGGCAGCGGCGTGCGGTTCTGACGCACCGTCCGCAGGTGCCGGTACACCTTCCAGGCGTAGGTGGCGCGCGCCTTGGTGCAGGCCTCGCCCTTGAGCTGGCTGCAAGCGGCGTTGTAGGCACCCACGGCATTCCAGGTGACGCCGTGGCGGGCGAAGCTGTCGGCCATGAGCCAGGCGCCGACCTGCAGGTTGATGCAGGGGTCGTAGAGATCGGCCTCGCGGATGCCGAAGCCGGCGAGCTTGGGCAGGTGCCGGCTGTTGATCTGCATCAGGCCTATGTCGTAGCTGCCGGTGCGCTGCGCATGGCCGCGGTTCACCGCCTTCGGGTTCAGGTTCGACTCGGTGCGGGCAACGGCATAGAGCAACTCCGGCGCCACGCCGTAGCGCTGGGCCGCGGTGTCCCAGCATGGCGTCGCCAGCACCGGCATGGAACACGAGATCGCCCACACGAAAACGATAACCAGGCGCATCGAAGCCTCCGGGGTGTGTTCAAGACCAACCCGCCATTGCATGAGCGCAGGGCGGGCGCGGGGTGGGGACCGGCAGTGCCGGTCAGGGTCTTGTGCGGGTGGGGCGGGGAAGGCGGCTGGCGGGAGCCGTGGCCCGGTCGGGTCGGTGCGGGTGGGTGGCCTGGCGTCGCAGGGTCAGCGCCGCTGTTGCGGCGCGCGTTGGACCAGATGGCGTTCCACCATGTTGTGGCGCGCCTGGCCGAGTACGGCCGCACCGGATGGATCGGCCTGCTGGCACAGGGCCACGCAGGCGGTGGTGATCTGGTCGAGTCCGAACTTGGGGTTCGGATGCTTGTTCACCGGCGAACACTGTAGGTCGTGCAGCAACTCGTACTGGGGTCGCCACAGCGATTCGCGTCGGCGCGGCGTGGTCGGCGAGCGCATGACCAGATCGGTCCCGAGAAAGCCGAAAATGCGTTCGACGGCGTCGTCGCGGGTGAAGACGATGGCCACGCAGGCACTGAGCAGATCCGGGATGCGGAACGTGGGCGATACGTTGTCGCCGCTGCGCAGCAGCACATACAGCCAGTTGTGTTCTTCCATCCACAGGCGGGTTTCGACCACGTCGCAGGGGGCGGCCCCGCCCGCGGATGGCTGGTCTGGAAGGTGAATGTTCGGCATGGCAGTCAGCATGGCGTCGGTCCTCGTGTCCCGGAGTGCAATGAACACGCTCATGAGCGCATGGACGTAGGGTATGAGCGGGCGGCGCGAACGTCGCCTCGCAATGCCGCTCTTCTGAGGGGTGTTTCGCGATCAGCGTCTCAAGGCGCCCGGACAGGCCGGGGCGTGAAGGCGGATGGTGCCCGGCACGCGAGGCTCCGCGCGCGTCAGGCTTCGGGCAGTTGCTGCGCGTACAGCGGAAGCTCGTCGAGGGTCGGGGCCTCGGCATCGAAGAGCAGCCATTCGACTCCCGCCTGCGCCGCCAATTCGCTGATCAGGGCCAGGTCGTGCTCGACCGGCGCACGGTGCGGCGCCGTGCCTACATGGACCAGTCCGCCGAATTCGGTGGGATAGGCGTTCACGGAAAGCGCGTTGGCCTGCAGCTTCGCGCGTGTAGTGGGCAACAGGTGCGATAGCGAAACGACGGCAATGGTTTCGGCCAGTTCCCGCAGGCGGCCGATGCCGGCAGTGTTCATGCTTGGGCCTTCGCAAGGGTGGTGTGGTTCGAGGATGAAACCCATGCGCCAGGAAGATCTGCTGAAAATTCTGTGGGTGATCGTCCGTGGTGCGATTGCCATCATAAATCCACTATGCGGGAATGCCTATTTCCTCGCCACGGCACGCCCACGACCCTGTGCTCACTGCACTGGGCGATGCCATTCGCCGAAGCCGGCGCGCGCGAGGCATCTCCCAGGAGGATCTCGCGCACGTCAGCGCCGTGGACCGTTCCTACATGAGCAGCATCGAGCGCGGAGTCCAGAATCCCGGCCTCGTCTCCATCGTTCGCATTGCGCGCGCGATGGACATGACGGTCACCGAACTGATGGCAGAGGCGGAGTTGTAGCGGGTTCCCCCGGCTCAGGCGCGTCGGTGGAAATGAGCGATGGCGCGGCCGAGCAGCACGGCCATTGCGATGGGAAACCCGGCCAACGATGCCGGATGCAGGTGCACCGGCAGCACGAAGGCGACGATGGTGGAGCAGGCGGTGATGATCAGCAGCGAGCACCACACGGCGAACATCTCGGGGTCGTGCTGCAGGAATTCCTTGGACCGGATGACGCGCACCAGCGCGCCGTCGGTGGCCGCGACCAGCACCAGGGGGAGCAGCCAGGGCAGCCATTCGAGCAGGCTCGACAGGCGATAGCTCGCGAGCATGAGCAGGGCGTCCACCGAACGGAAGTAAGGGTTGTCGAACAGGCGCTGGTTGACCGTGGCCATCTCGACCGCCACCGCGCCGTTGATGCCGGGCGTTCGGGGCATGTCGCGGGCCGCTGGCAGCGGACTGGCTTGCGCCGCATCCGACTGCAGGCGCATTGCGCGATCCAGCATCCGATGGGCCGGCTCCGGTCCCCAGAACGCGACGGCCGCTTCGTGTTCGCTGCGCAGCTGCCCCAGGAAGCGCTCCGGCGGATGCGCCGAGGGTACGTAGAGCACCAGCACGAGCAGCAATACCAGGGAGACGACTGCGACGGCACGGATCATGCCGCGACCTCTTCAGTATGAACGTCGGCGTCAAGATCGGGGTCGATGATCGGGAAGCGGCCCTTGATGATGCGTCCGCCCGATACCGATGCGAAGTACTGCAGATTGGGCAGCTTGCCCAGTACCTCGGCGGGCACCACCTCCTCGAAGCTCTCTGTGAGTTGCGTCGAATAGCTCGATGAGAAGTCTCCCAGGTGCGCGTCGGCGCCGTGGCTCAGGCCGACGCGCACCGTATGGATGGCGGTCTTGCCGAAGGTCTCCGTGACGAAATCCTGCGTCGGCCGATCCTTGGTGCGCAGGGCGATCAGGTTGTTCAGGTTTCCGACCGCCATGCGCGCAGCGTCCTCGCTGCCGAGGCGCTTGGCCAGGTCGGCCAGGGTCTGCATCGCGCAGGTCGTGAAGATGCCGCCTTCGGCGCCCTTGTTGAGGATCTCGATCAGCGGCTGGTTGATGACGTTCGAGACTTCATCCACGAACAGCGAGATGCGCTGGTAGGTGCCGAGGTTGTAGCGCATGCCCGCGCGCGCGGCCTGGTCGGCCAGGGCCAGCGCGCCGATGGCGGAGGCCACCGAAGGATCCGGCAGCGAATCCAGACACATGTAGAGGACGTGGCCGCCGCGTTCGATCTTCTCGAAGTTCATGATCGGGCGTTCGTCGTCCGCATCGAACGGGTCGGGCGACAGGCTGCGGCCCAGGTCGCCCGAAGTGAGCATCGAGAGGATCGGCAGCAGATTGGCCGTGATCTTCTGGTAGTGTTCCCTGTTGTGCCGAAACGTGCGGACCTGGGCGTCGAGCGTCTTGTTGCGCTGGTTCTGGGCCACGTGATGCTCGTAGTAGGCGACGAAGGCCATCAGGTCTGCGCTGGCCGCTTCCGAGGGGCGGCGCATGTTGCCCTTGTGTGCGTCATGCAGCAGCTTGCGCATCTCGGGCTGGTCGCGCCAGCCGTTGCCGAGCAACTGCTCGTAGAAGCGCCGCAGCGAGGCCTCGAGGACCGGCTCGATGCCGCCTTCGATGTACTTGGTGAGCTTGATGAGGTTGGGGCGCTCTTCGAGTTCGACGAGGCCCTGCACCACGACGTTCACCGCATCCCAGCCGAAGGCCGAGAAGGCGCCCGCGGTGTCGGGCGGCATGATCGACTGGATGCGCGACGCGATCTCGGTCGGCTTCTGCCAGTTGAACGTGAAGTCCAGCCGGACGCCTCGGTCGGGGAAGGCGGGGTGGAACTCCATGAAGGTGTCCGGCTCGCGGTAGTCCGCGCAGGCGCGCTCGACGATGCGCTTGAGCCGACGGCTGTTCTTTGGGTCGATCACGATCACGACGTCGCCGCGGCGCACGGCCTGGGTGATCAGGTTGGCCAGCGCCACGCCCTTGCCGGATTGCGTGGTGCCCACCAGCAAGGTTCCGCCTTCGAAGTTCTGCAGTGGCCGATGCAGCGGGTGCTCGACGGGCTCCACTCCGTGGATGTACGGCAGGCCGATCTCGGCGTCGGGCTGGGCGGCATGCCCCTGGCCGAGCAGGCGCTGCAGCCAATGCGGGACGGTGAACTCCCGGTAGTCCACTTTCGAGAGTTCGTACAGACGCTGCGCATGCACCGGACGCCATTCGAAGCCGAAGCCGAGGAACACCTGGGCGGCGTCTTCGCTCAGGCGGGCGAGCTGCCGCGGGCCGATGACCTGGATGCGACGGCCGCTCAGCGAACCGCGCAGGCGCAGCACGCGCACGGCCTGGCCGAAGCGGTGCAACGCCATGGTCGAGCAGGCGCCAGCGATCGCCAGAGACGGAAGCAGCGGCAGCGTTCCCGCAGCGGCCACGCCCGTGAAGTAGCAGGCGGCGACCAGCCAGGACATGCCGGCGTGCGCCTCGAAGGCGGTGCGCCAGGGCATCTCGTAGCGACGGACAAGCATGTCATTAGCTCCCGCGCCCCGTGCGCAGGGCGGACGCCCCAGGGGCTTCGGATGCGCCCGAAAGGGCGAAGGCATGCGGGTCGAGGCCTTCAACGTGCGTGGACATGAGCACGATGCCATGCACCGTGGTATCGCGGATCTGGCGGGTTACCGCGGACGGGCCGCCCGAGGGCGGGCGAAGAATCATCCGGGCATCGTCGAGGGCGCGGATCGCGATGCCAGGCTGGACCCCGCGATGCTCGAATCGCGTCAGGGGAATGAAGAAGCCTTCGGCCTCGGTGATGATGTCCGGTGCTTCCGTGCCATCGTCGAGGGCTGCCAGGATGTCGACAAGCGCTGTGCGAACGGCGGGGTTCAGCCTGAGCGGCGCCAGCAACTTGACAGAGGGGCGGGGGGCCAAGGGTTGGGCCGGCGCCGTGGAAGTCGCTGTTTCGTTCAGACCTGCGATCGTTGGAGGGGAATCATGTGCCGTGCTTTCGGCGGGGGGATCGATCAGCGACAACTGCATTGCCGATCCGCCCGATGCTGAAGATGGTGCAACCGTGGGCGCGGCCGGGGCCGCTGGCAAGGCCTTTGCAGTCGGCGGTGCGTTGTGCTGCGCCTTTGAGTCAGATGGTGTTGGAAAAAGGCTGGCCTCCAGTGCACTAGGCGGCGGCTCAAGACCTGCCAGCAGGATGGCGGAGTTGGTGAGCTTGACGGCCTCCATGGGTGCCTTGGCACCTGGCGGCTGGATCGTCCAGGTTTGTCGCGCCGCTTCGGCTGCCACAAATACGCCTGCTTCCAGTAGCAGCTCCAGCAGGGTCTGCGGAGATTTTGGGATACCGACGAGTTGGTCGTTCTCGAGAAGAGCCAGCACATCTTCGGCCGCGCCGGGCCAGACCAGGAAGAGCCCTTCCGGCCCCAGCCAGACGCGGCTTTTGTCACGGTTGGCCGTCCAGCCCGAGTGGCCGGCCGCGAGGCGGCGCAGCGCATCCACCAGGTAGCGCTCGAGGTGCGAGCCGTACTGAGGCTTGCCGTAGCGGTCGGCGCTGGCCAGCAGGTTGCGGTCGATCACCAGCGCCAGCGAGCGGCGCACAAGCTCGTCGAGCACGTTGTGTTCGCGGTACTGCAGAATACCGCCGATGCTGGCCATGAGTTGCGGCACGATGACGGCGTTGCTGCTGCCCAGCATCTGGAGCACCGTGGCCGGAACGACATGCGGCAGCGCGAAGAGTCCCAGGCCACGCGACTCGCGCGCGTTTGCGCGCCAACGCACGAAGTAGCGGTCCACGCCCCGGGATTCGAGCCACGGTGCCAATCCTCCCAGGAATGCCGGCCATTCCTCGCCGTCGGCGGTGGTCACGATCAGGTGCGACAGTACCCGATGCAGTTCGCAGCACAGGCCGCCGATGAAGGTTGCTATCCGCCAGCGCGGTTCCAGCTCGCGGCGCTCGGAGATCGTCGAGCGGCCTGAGAAGATGTGCGCATCGGTTCCCTGCAGACTGAAAAAGGCGGTCTCCAGGCCCAGTTGCAGCAGGCCACCCGGCGTATGGAAGTAGTTGCCGGCGGTCGCGGGCAGCAGGTGCACAAAGCGCGCGTAGCCTTGGATCAGCGGCAGCAGGTCGCGCTCGAAGGTGGCGCGGTCCGCGCCGAAGCACAGCTTGATGCGCGCCAGCAGTCCTTGGTGGAGCGCGAGAACGGGGACCAGCGGCAGCGCCTCGAAGCCGGGATCCGAGGAAGAGAACGAATGTGCTGCGGTGCCTGGTGGCGAAGGGCTTGGAGCCATCGAAGAATCTCCGTGCCTGTGCGGGCGGATGGAGATCCATTGTTCAGGGATGGCTATGGCTTGGCCGTTGGCAATGGGGCCGGAGTGACGGGGGTTTCGCCCTCGGCACCCCGAATTGGAGCGAGGTGAACGATGATGTCCGCGGAGATTGGGGGTGGCACGACATAGGACGCGGTCAATCTCGGATCCCGGCCATGCCGATCCAGCAATTGGCAGAACGGGCAGGAGCGCGATGCCGTATCCATGCCGCCCAGCGTGTCGAGGAACTCGCTGCCACAACGGGGGCACGATGCCAGTTGGAAGCTCGCCGACCTCGCGATCCATAGCCCTTCAGTATGGGCAGCAAGGTCGAAGGCGCGATCGAAGCTGATGCGCAAGGGCTGCCGGTGCATCGACTGGTAGTAGCGGTAGGCCTCCACCAGGGCTTCGGCCGCGGGGCACCCCAGTTGGCGCAGCCGGTGGAAGTTGGCGACGATGACGGATGCTTCGATCCGGTGCAGCAGGTTCGCACCGTGATACCACTCACGGGAATCCGGTGCGCGGCCGCGTGGCGGGAGTGCCTGGCCGCTGAAAAGCAAATGCAACAGCTCCCGCGGACGCAGGCCGGTGAGGTGATGAATGGTTCGGATGCGCGCTCCCAGCGTGGCGCAGTCTCGGGCCAGCGCCAGCATCCGCATGCGCTGGCTGATTTTGGTGCCCGGCATTCAGCGGGTCACCTGGATTGGTTGGAGCGACGGAGGGAAAGGCGGTCGCACTGCGGCGAGCGTGCCGGCCAATGCGGGCGGCGAATCGACCAGTGCGAGAAAGTCGTTCCTGGGCACGAACAGCGATGTGTCGCCGACGGCATGCACGAGAGACCAGATCTCGGACGGCTGCATCGTACGCAGGCGCTCGGCCTGGGTGGCGTGCAGATGGAATTTGCGGCAGGTCTCCACCAGGTCTCGCTGCGCACCCACGAGGATCACGTGGAGCAATTGCAGGTTGGTGGATTGCACATCGGACAGATGCAGGTGGCGCATGATCGGTTCCTCATATCCCGGTTGGGTGGTTCAACGATGTTTCACGACGTCCTCGGAGCGAGTTGATGGGGGCTTTTGGGGATACAGCATATGCTGCGCTTTGCGCGAAATCCCGCATCCCAAGCTGCGCGCGGAGAGTCCGCAGGACTTGCCACCGACAAATGGCGGCTTTGGAGATTGATTTCGCATTCGCGCACATCCGGTAACAAAAGTAGCAGTACAACACGCGATTTGCGATCGGCAAGGAGACAAGCGTGACACCCATAACCACTGCAGCGCCCTGCCCCACGAGGCGCGCGCCTACCCCGCGAATGAAAGGGCTTGAAGGTGGCCTGCGTGCCAGGGCTGGGCACATAGGACGCGAAGCCGCAGAGGTCGATCTCGACCTCGTTCCTGGTGTGCGTGATCGTCTGCATGCCAGACTGGCCGCCATGGGCATACCCGCCACGAAGGAGGTGTCCTATGTGGCCGGCATCACCCAGCGAGCCGCGCAAAGCGTGCGCCGATGGTTTGACGCACGCGAGCCCGGGTTACCGGACCTCGAATCCTTTGCTCGGCTGTGCATCGGCCTGGGGTGCAGCGCGGACGAGATCATCGGGGCCCTTCATCGCGAAGGGCACGATCCGGCTCGCTGCGCTCACATGGTCCAGATGGCCAACTGCATTCGCGCGATCACCGATTCGCTGACCCGCAGGGGCGAACTGGGAATTCCGGTCCGTGTGCCTGGCGACGAAATGGCACCACGCCTGAAGGCCGGGGACATCGTGTTCGTGAAAACGGCCATCACTCGTATCGAAGGCAATGGCATCTACGCATTCACCCGCGACGACGGACTTCTTATCCGCCGCGTGGAGCAGCGGATTGACAAGAGCATCGTGCTTCAGTGCGACAACAAGGCCTATCGGGATCATGAATGGAAAGGGGCCGCAGCAGCCGTGCGTTCCGGCGTCAAGCTGCTTGGCAAAGTCCATGGCGGGATCAGCGTGCAGGTGTTCTGAAGGAAGCCATTCTGTGCCAATGGCGGGCTGCAGGAGGGATTGACCCTCCTGCAGCCGCGACACGTTTCTCAGGCGGCTTCGGCCAGCGGCTTCCACTCGGATGCCGACAACTCGATGAGCTTGCCGCCCAGGACCTCGAACTCTGTGGCCCGGTCGTAGTCCTCGACTTCCTGGCTGAAATGCGTGACCGCGTTCACCAGGCCGTAGCCCGACAGATCACCCCCAGCCACCAGGTGGCGCAGCACCCCTGACCGTTCCGCTTCGTTGAGCGTATAGCGCTGGGCCAGCACCTCCACGTTGTGCACCGGGTCGCCGACGAGCTTGATGCCCATGGTCCTTTGCATCTTGGCCGCAGCTTGACGGAACGTCACTTCCGACACCGCTGCCTGCACGACGTCGCGGACCTTGAGGAAGAACGCTTTGTCGTCGGCCTGCAGGGTGTCGTCCTGGTAGACCGTCACGCCTTCTTCGTCCTGTGCGAGCGAACGGCCGACGTGCGTCTTGCGCAGGGCGCGGTCGGCGACGATGAGGCCGTTGCGGCACACCAGGCGGTAAAGCAGCGGCTGCACAGACAGCGTGCCCTGGCCCACCTCGGAATTCGAGATAGCGATGCCTGCCTGCACGATGTCGCCGGGCGCCATCTCGAACTTCAGCTGCGGCGTGACGCACTTGATATACATGCGCGTCTCGGTCAGCTCCACGGACTCGAACCGGAGTTCGGGCAAGCCCTTGAGGATGGGCAGGACATGCACGGCCAGATCATAGTTGTCCAGGCGCCGGTAGCGGTCGGACAGCACGGCACGTACCTGTCCGTCGAGGGTGCGCAGCAAGCGCCGGTCGGGCTCGCTTTGCAGCCAGGTGTTGACGTTGCGGTCCAGCAGTGCCGGCTGGTTCTCGCGCATGCGCTCGAAATAGGCATACGGAATGTTCAGCTTGTCGGCGAGCTGCCGGCGCGCGAGCGGCGTCACGCCATAGGCTGCCGGTCCGCTTGCCTCCTCGACTACGAGGGTCGTTCCGCCGCCTTCGCTGGTGCTGTGGCGCACCAGTGGCGAGGACACTACCAGATCTTTCTTGGTGTCGAGCTGGCGCTCCAACTCCTGGGCCAGATTCAACAGGGTACGTCCGCTTCTCATGACAATCTCCTTCGGAGAGAAAGAAGCGGGGACGGCAGAGCCCCGGCGGGGATGCGCATCCCCGCATGGGCTGATGAAGGACCGGCGTGAGCCGGCCCGCGATCGCGCAATCTGGTTGCGCGCAGAACTCCCAGGCTGCCTTCGCCGCGTGAACGGCCTGGTCTGGCAGCGACCAGGGGAGACACCTTTTCAGCGCAGACGCGCGGGAGGCGAATCTGCGTTGAAAAGGCGGGATGGGCGAGATGCCCATCCCAGCAAGGGTCACGCGGCCTGCAACAGCAGGGCTTCCTGCCGCTGCCGCCAGACGTCGGCCCAGTCGGAGCCGATGCGCCGGGGCAGATGCGGGCGCACTTCGCGGCGACCGCGGTGACAGGGCTCCCTCATGAGCCGGCGGGCGAGCGCGTAGGTGCTGGCTTGGCCGGTGAAGTCGCCGTCGGCATCGTTGTCGCCGTAGATGCCCACGCTGACGACTGTCTCGGGGATCCAGATCTTTTCGAGGTTGCCTGCGCTGAGTGTGCACCACACGGGCCTGCCGGTCGCCAGGAACACCGCGATGCCGGTCTCGATACCTTCGCAGACCGCGAGGTCTTCGGTCGCTTCGGCCAGCCGCACGGCGGCACCAGCAAAGCCACTGCTCAGCACCTTCTTTGCATCCGGCGCATCGAGCTTTCGGCCATCGCGCAGATAGGTGCGGTGCAGCGTCACCGCGCCCTGCGCGTCCTGCACGCTGGCCAGCATGGCGGGGTATTCCGCGACCTTGCGGGACTTGGCTGCCCCCTCCTTCTGGTAGTAGCCCAGCGCGGGGTGGAAGCGCAGCGAGGGCGGATAGTTACGGAGCGCGAGTCCTCGGCCACGCAGGTAGCGGTCCACCTCGTCGCCGAGGGTGATGGGCCGCGCCTCGTTCCATATGCGCTGCGCAAGCTTCTTCATCCGGTCCGGTGTCGGCTCATCGGCCGGCCTGGCCGGAGGCAGAACCCCCAGCAGTTTCTCGACGGCGCACAGCGCGGTGTGGAAGTCCATTCCCTTGCATGCCTGCAGCAGCTTGAAGCCGCCGCCTGGACCGCACTTGCGGCAGTGGTAGTTCCCTTCGCCGAATTTGTCGGTGTACTGGAACCGGTCCTCTCCGTCGCAGCACACGGGGCAGGCCATGGGCTTGCGTTTGAGCATGCGTTCGTCCAGCCCCATGGCACCGAGAATGTCGGTCCAGCGCCCGTGCGCACGGCGTTTGGTCGCGTCCACACGGGCGGCGTATTCAGCGTTCTGCATGGCGGTCTCCGTCCTGCTCCCGCTCTTCGGCCGGGTGCCCAGTCGCGATGTGATGCGCGCCTGCTAGCCGGGCGCTCTTCAGCACTTTGGTGGCCGGCGTGAACCGGTCGGCGAAGGCGCGGCGCTCGGGGCGCAGGGTGCCTTCTTGCTCGATGCGTACTTGGATCTTCATGGAGATCTCCTGTGAGGCCAGGACTCTGCCCCAGAGGGACGGTCCGCTGGCTGTGGCGAAAATCAGGCAGTGCCATCGATGTCGCGGGACACCGATGCAGTGAACAGCTGGCCGCAGGCCAGTGCCTGGGCCAGGCCGTGCTGCTCGAAACTCGAGGGAAGCAGGTGCCGGCTGTCCAGGATGTCGCCGTGCATGTCCAGGCGCTCGACCTTGAAGCCCAGCGGGTGCCAGTGCACGCGGTAGATCAGCCTGTCGGCACCGGCAATGACGAAGGCCCTGCCGGCCTGGCCGGCCACGACTTCGCTTTCCTTGACGAGGTATTCGATGTCGTCCAGCGCCCTGACGGGGAGCAAGGCCTCCGACGGCTTCGGGTGGCGTGCGGCGTAGTGCATGGTTTGACCCTTCATTCGTTGTCCGGCCCACAGGCCGGACGGGAAATCGCCGCCGTGGCGCCGAGGCGGACAGTCCGTGCGTCGGCCGCAAGCGGCGGCTTGCCTTCCGCTGCCACGCCCGCAGGCGCGGAGCAGTGAGGTGGCGTGTCCTCGCGCATGGCTTCTTCCATCGCGATGGCATCCTGGTAGTCCAGGTGGCTGGCGAACCCATAGGCCACGAAGATCGCCAGGAGGCAGAGAACGTCCTTCCATTCGGTCATGGCGGACTCCTTTCAAGTTGCAGGGTGGGGCGGGGCGCGCCCCAGGGGTTGGGGCTTCAGGCCGGAGCAGTCAGGCGAAGAGATCGCCCTCGAGGGCGGTGCGCCGGATCGCTTCGTTGATCCACTGAGGGTTGCGGGCCAGACGGGACTCGATCCATTCGGGGTGGTCCACGATGGCCTCACGCACCCAGCTCGGGTAGCGCATCAGGGTTTGGCGAAGCCAGCTGCGCATGGCACAGCGGATGACGTCCCGGACTTCCTCGACGTCGACCAAGCCGCAATACGGCAGGGGCGACAAAGGGCTGCAGCCCACCACGCGAAGGCAGGAGACGAAGCTGAATGGCTTGCGATCCTTCTCGCGCTCGGTGAACACCCAGCGCAGCGTGTCGAACTTCTCTTCGAGCGGTGTCTCGGGATCTGCCAGTCGGCCGATCTCCTTGAGCAGCCGCCAGTGCAGCAGCACGATGTCTTCCTCGCTCCATTCGACGGGGGACCTGTCGTCCGGGTCATCGAGCATTGCCGCGGCAGTCGCGGGTGGAACGACTTGCGCATTTCCAGCCTGCAGCCGTTCAAGCAGGACCTGGAAGGCCGTCCGCTCGGCGTGCATGCCTTCGGACAGGATCCCGATCGGCGGGCAAGTACGGATCTCGGATGAGATGCTGGGGCTCAGCATGGTTGGCTCCTTGGGATGACGGCAGGAGCCAACGCACCGATCTAGAGGCTGTTAGCCCCCAGGGGGTGGATGAATGAACGGATCCGTGTGGCGGATCAGGGATTCCAAGGCTGGCTTGGACACGGCGCGATGCGCCGTGGGGCCGGTGCGCCAGCGACCGGCAGGGAGAAAGCTTTCGGCACCAGGCCGAGGGCGTGGGAGCCCCCGGGGCTGGCCTCGAAAGCCGCCGGCGGGAAGCATGCGTAGAGACAGCGATCCCGAGCGTGCCGTGCTCAGACCGTGCCGACGGAACTCCAGGGCTTGCCAGGGGTGCAGGGCCAGCTACTGCATGGCTCCCACGGTAGGGGCCGAACCCTTATGCGTCAATGCCCGAAGCGCCATCAGTCCGCCCCGATGCCGAAAGCAGCCTGACTTCGTGGCCGTTTCGCGTGGCGATGCGCCAAGGTCTTGCCGATCATTTCTCCGAAGCTCGTTGCACCAGGAGAAGATGACTATGGCCGACCTCGATTTCGTCAAGCACGACCAGGGGGGTGTCAATGCCCGCATCCTTGCCCGAGAAACCAAGGCCGACTTCCGGCGAGTGGAGGCCGCGAGCCTGAAAATCAAGGCCAGTTTTGCGAGCGCCGAGGGCAAGCGCCTGTTCATCCGGTACTTCAATACCTTTCAGCTGGGCATCCATTTCATCTCGGTGATCTCACGAACCCGGCTCAATCATGAAGACGTCGCGAAGGTCGAGACGCTCATCCGAGAACAGGTGGACAAGGTTGCCGAGCAACTGAACCAAGCTATTGACGGGGCCGAGGCTCTGTTTAAAGCCAACGGCATCACGAGCGTCGCTACCTATGACACGGTTGCCCTGGAACTGGAGGTGGGCGTGCTGTCCTCCAGCAGTCGCAGGTATCTTGAGATCCTGGGCAAGTTGGATCAATTGATGCCTTTGCTGCAGACCCTGGAAATCCATGAGGTCATCACAGCGCAGGCAGTCGACATCGAGCGGGCTGCGCTCAAACGCAGGGTGCGCGACGTCGCGAACGGTGCCCGAAATCTGGCGTCGCGGTTGCGGCGCGAGATGAATGCACTAGATAGTCGTCGCCCAGCCAGCGACATGGAAACGATGGCAGATGCACAAGAGCCTAGCGGTGGAGCAGGACAGGGTGACGTCGGCAGCCTGACTGAGTTTCCAAGGGAACACGAGGGTCTTGCCGGGGCTGGCGCTGCTACTGGGAGGTTGGAAGACCCAAAGCGCGATGAGCTCACAGCGGATCCCCAGTAGAGAGAAGGCATCGCCATGCACAAACGGAAGCGCTTGCGAGGGTTTTTCTCCGCACTGCTCATACTAGGGCGCCAGCAAGCACGTGAAGCTTGTAGAGTAGACGGCAGCAATGGAGATGCTCATCGGGCCTTCCATTGCCCGCCCAGCAAGATGGGCACGTCGCAGTCGTCACCTGCCTGCTGACAGCCTTGGGAGGCTTCCTGAAGTGTGCTGGCGATTCGTGCATGCGCGCGCGTCGTCCCACGTCTCCCCCTCTTTGCCCGACCGGACCGTCGGCAAAGATGCGTAAGTCCTGCGTTCCTTGGCAGCGGAACCCTTTCGACCAACACCGCTGCGACAGAGCTGGTTATCCCTCAGATCTCGGACATAGATCCGGGAAAGGAATGATCATGCAAGACACTTCTTCGCTTAAGCCCGTGCGCTCCGGCCAGTACACCGATCTCATGACGCTACCCCACACTGGCTTTGTGCGCCAGAGCCTGCTGCTCAGATTCGTACCATTTTCCAAATCAACGCTCTGGAGGCGGGTGAAGGCGGGTCTGTTCCCTGCGCCTGTCCGGATTTCCGTCGGCATAACGGCATGGCGGGCAGAAGATGTCCGTCACTGGATTGCGGAGCAGAAATAGCCGCTTATTGATAGCTGGTAGGCAAGGGGTAAATCCCCATTCTCCTGCAAGGTAAGTAGGGGAGGCGGGGCGATACAGCCTCGAATCTATTGCATGAAGGGGCGGAGTAAGACTTGGATCGCTGGCGGTGCAGGGCGAGCGCGAGATGGAGCCAATCCTGAGAGTCTGCGCAAGATTTTGTTTGCAGCGCGAAGTAGAGGGAGAGATCGCTGAGCACACAGTCGGTTGCGTGTCAGCGTGCAAGCGGTCTGTCCGCCTCCGAGAGGAAGTCGGATGATTTCCTTGAAGAATTCCGAGAAAATTCCACATTTGCCGAGCTTGTCAGAAATTTTGTGTGTGAGGCATAGCATGTCGACAAGGAGCATGAATGCCACGCAAGACCAAACCCACCGCTTTGGCGGACCAGGCGGCACAGCCGCAATTTCACATCCCGGCCGAGCTGCTTGACCAGCTGGTGACCGGGCCCATGACGCCGGGCCAAGTCCAAGGGCTGTTCGATCAGTTCAAGAAGTCAATTCTTGAGCGGGCGCTGGGCGCCGAGATGAGTCATCACCTAGGCTATGCGCCCGGCCAAGCCAAGCCCACAGGCGGATCAGCCAACCACCGCAACGGCAAGAGCACCAAGACCGTACTGACCGATGTGGGGGCGCTGCGCATCGATGTCCCACGCGATCGCGAAGGCAGCTTCGAGCCGCAGCTCATTGGCAAGCACGAGCGGCGCTTTACGGGTTTCGACGACAAGATCATCGCCATGTACGCACGCGGCATGACGGTGCGCGAGATCCAGGGTTTCCTGGCTGAGATGTACTCGGTGGACGTCTCGCCCGAGCTCATCAGCCGTGTCACCGATGAGGTGATGGGCGAGGTCACGGCCTGGCAGACACGGCCGCTGGAGGCGATGTACCCGGTGGTGTTCTTCGATGCGCTGCGGGTCAAGATTCGCGAGGATGCGGTGGTGCGCTCCAAGGCCGTCTACCTGGCGCTGGGCGTACTGCCTGACGGCTCGCGCGACATCCTGGGAATCTGGATCGAGAACACCGAGGGGGCGAAGTTCTGGATGAAGGTCTTCAACGATCTGAAGACGCGCGGGGTGCAGGACATCCTGATTGCCGTCACCGACGGCCTCAAGGGCATGCCAGAGGCGCTGGGCGCAGTGTTCCCGGCGACGACGCTGCAGACCTGCATCGTGCACCTGATCCGGGGTGGCCTGGACTTTGCGTCATGGAAAGACCGCAAGGCGCTGGCCGCAGCCATCAAACCCATCTACACCGCGGTGAGCGCCGAGGCGGCCGAGGCCGAGTTGGATGCGTTTGCGGCCGGCCCCTGGGGGCAGCGGTTCCCGACCGTGGTCAGCGCCTGGCGCCGGGCCTGGGACAAGGTCATCCCGTTCTTCGCCTTCCCGCCCGAGGTGCGGCGCGTGATCTACACCACCAACGCCATCGAGAGCGTGAACGCACGGCTGCGCAAGATCATCAAAACGCGCGGCCACTTCCCCAGCGACGAGGCGGCCACCAAGCTGATCTGGCTGGCGCTGCGCAACATCACCGCGGACTGGGGGCGGGCGGCCAACCACTGGAAATCAGCGATGAACCAATTTGCGATCCTCTACGAGGACCGATTTACCAGATCGCGCCAGTAAGATCACCAAGCCGCCTCACGATTGAGTGACGGATTCAACAGCCTCACACACAGAAATCCTGACACTCCCCATTTGCCAAATTCACGTGCAGGCCCTGCACCCGATCGAAGCCCCCATCGGCGACGAAACGCATGATGTCCCAGCTGCCGCGCAGGGCCGTCCAGACCCCCGCCGTCCTCGTCGAACGCTAGTCCGTTGACGCGGCCTGAGCCCTTGGCCACCTTCCCCGACAATTAGCTCCGCGCCTGATGAATCCACCCATGCAAATCGTCCACACCATCTCTGACCTGCGCGACGCCCTGGCGGGCCGCGGCCGTCCCGCCTTCGTGCCCACCATGGGCAACTTGCACGACGGCCACTTGGCCCTGGTGCGCCAAGCCAAGCCGTTGGGCAGCGTCATGGTGGTCAGCATTTTTGTCAACAGGCTGCAGTTCCTGCCGCACGAGGACTTCGACAGCTACCCGCGAACGCTGGAAATAGACGCTGGCAAGCTGCACGCCGAGGGCTGCGACGTGCTGTTCGCGCCTGCCGAAAAAGACTTATACCCGCAGCCGCAAACCTTCAAAGTGCAGCCCGATCCGCGACTGGCTGACATCCTGGAGGGACACTTCCGTCCAGGCTTCTTCACCGGCGTGTGCACGGTAGTGATGAAACTGCTGGCCTGCGTGTTCAGCGGCGGCCCGGGCACGGCCGTGTTTGGGCGCAAGGACTACCAGCAGGTCCTGGTGATCCGCCGCATGGTGGAGCAGTTCGCGCTGCCCATCGACATCGTGACCGGCGACACCTGCCGCGCCGGCGACGGTCTGGCGCTGAGTTCGCGCAACGGCTATCTGGACGAAGCAGAACGTGCCCAGGCCGTGCAACTGAGCCAGGCGCTACGCGCGCTGGCCGATGCGGCGCTGCAGCTAGGCGCCAGCCTGCCCGCGCTGGAGGCCCAGGCGGTGGAGCGCCTGCGCAAGCAGGGCTGGCAGCCCGACTACCTAACCGTGCGCCAGCGCGCTGACTTGCTGCCGCCTGCAGAGGCTCCGCAGCCGGGCCAACTCGTGGTTCTGGGCGCGGCGCGCCTGGGCGGCACGCGGCTGATCGACAACTTGGAATTCTGAGCACCGCACCCCGACCCGTCCTACTCGCGGTTCATACCTTTCCAGTTTGGAAAAGGACAGTTTTATGGAGCCGCACAGGGGGCGGCTGTGCACACGAACATGAGCAATCAACATACGATGGATACGCCGTGACCCTCAAGATCCGCAACGAAACAGCATCCGATGTAGCGGCCATCGAGGCCGTCACGATAGCGGCGTTCCATGATGCCGAGCACACCAGCCACACTGAGCACTTCATTGTGAACGCGCTGCGTCATGCCGGGCAACTCACGCTGTCGCTGGTGGCTGACGACGATGGAGCGGTGGTCGGCCATGTGGCGATCTCGCCGATACGGCTCTCCATTGGCCCTGCGGATTGGTTCGGCCTGTGGCCGTTGTCGGTCTTGCCGCAGCGGCAGAGGCAGGGGATCGGCGTGCAACTCATGAAACATGCCATAGCGCAACTGCGTTCGATGGGCGCGTCGGGCTGCGTGCTCCTGGGAGATCCGCACTACTACCAACGCTTTGGTTTCAAGGCCGAGAGCGCACTGGTGCTGCCCGATGTGCCGCCTGAGTACTTTTTGGCCATTGCCTTCGAAGGGGCAATTCCGGCGGCTGTGGTGGCCTACCACGATGCATTCAACTTAAAAGCCGCAGAAATGAGCCTCTGAGTCAGCACGGGCGCGGCCTTGAGCTGGTTCGGCACACTCACCCTACGGATGAAGCAAAACGTAAGGTGCTGACAACGCGCGGGTCAATGGCCGAGACCCCACAGATGTAGGCGGTGGATACGCGGGGTGGGCGCGTGCGCGTCCGACGGAAGGGAAGCGGGGAGGCCACGCCGCAGGAGCTGCCGCGCGCCATCCATTCAGGGGAGGGAATCGCGCGCGGGCGGCGCAGGCAGCTCACAACTTGTTAGCGTTTCATTGCAGGGAGGCTTCGTTTCCCGCACTCTTGAGGCTTACCCAGAGTCAACAACGCCAACAACTGCTCGACGTTTGCGACTGTTCAACGGCATTCAAAATGAATCTCCCGTGAGTGCCAGATGAGCCTTCCCGGCGATAGCAGAGTGAATTCATGGGACGGGTCGCCGTGCCTCTAGCGATTGCGCTGCAGGGGCTGAAAATCGGCAGCCGTCGTGACCTCCCGGATGATGGAGGCGAGCGTGGCCTGGGCGGGATCCACGGGTGCCCCCTTCAGCCGTACGAGACCAGGCGTGCGCATCGGCGTGGGGCTTTCAAGAGCAATGATCTTGAACCCACTGTCTCCCTGGACTGCATGGCGCGACACAATAGTTGCCAGATGACTCTGGCGTACCATGCCGAGCATGGCTGTGATGGAGTCAGACTCAGCGCGCACAATGGGCGTCGCCCCCGCAGCAGCAAATGCCTCGTCAATCATGCGCCGCGTGGTGTAGCGCGATGATGGGAGGATCATCTCGCGCCGGTGCAACTCCACCATCCTCATGCGCTTGCGGCTGGCCAGGGGATGTTTCGCGCCCACCAGCAGCACCAGTTCTTCGTTGCACAACGGCTCGAAGCTGAACTGGTGCAATACGCCAAGGACAACCCCGACAAGGTGACCTACGCATCCGCAGGCAACGGCACCACCGGTCACTTGGCGGGAGAACTCGTCAAGGCCATCAGCAATACGAAGATGGTCCATGTGCCATATAAGGAGGGAGCACAGGCCGTCACGTCAGTTATCGGGGGGCAGACCGATTTCATGTTCTACCACCCGGCCGTGGCGATGCCGCAGATTCAAGCTGGCAAGCTGCGCGCGCTGGGTTTGAGTAGCGTTGCCAAATCACCGGCGGCGCCAGGCGTGAAGCCGCTGGACGAGCAAGGCTTTCCAGGATTCGACTTGACCGGATGGTGGGCCGTTGCCGGTCCGGCCAGCCTGCCACCTGCGGTCATGCAAAAGCTGGTGCAAGCTGGCGACAAAGTCGTCAAGTCGGGAGATTTCCAGACCAGGCTTGCAGCGGTGGGCATTGACCCTCTGGTCATGACACAGCCGGAGTTCGCGCGCTTCGCGGCAAGCGAACTCGAGAAGTGGGGCGGTGTCGTCAGGCTTTCGGGTGCCCAGGTCGATTGACCGCGAGAGCGGCGCGGCCTGATGCGTGCGCGCTCTGATGCGGAGCAGTGCAAGGGCATCGCCCCCCCGGGGCAACGTTGCTGCCCTATGTTGCTGACCGCATTGCGCTGCTCATCGGCCCCGTGCCACCCAGTGGGCAGTTTGTGGGCTCGGGGTCACTGCGGCTTTTGGGTTCAGTACGACGCAGCAGTCATCTCTGAAAGAGATGACTGCTGAATGAACGAAGCGGCCCGATTGTCAGTTTTCAGGCAACCCTACGATCCTGAAAAAGAGCTGCTGCAGGCGCTCGACAACTTGCATGCGGCTGGCGCTTGTTTCGCCAGTCAAGGCGTCACCGACAACACCACGGAGCCCTCCAAGCAGAAAGTCGGCGGTGACTCCTGGATCGACGACGAACCAGGCACCCGCTTCCGTGCCAGCCCCGAGCAATTCCTCGAGATGCTTGCCGATCGCGTTTGGCCTTTTGTCCGGAATGTGCGGGAGAGCATCGAAAAACATGCTAACCAACGGCCCATCGTCAAGAAATCCCGTTGCGGCAGCCTTGACCCAAGCGCCGAGCTTGCCGCCCCAATCTGTTCCAGGCCATTGCCCAGTCGCCCGATCCAGGTTGCCCACATGCAGGGCATGGAACCGCTCGGCCAATGCGATATGGATGTCTTCCTTGGATGAGAAGTACAGGTAGAACGAGCCCTTCGCCACTTCCGCGCTATCAGTGATCTCCCTGATCACGGTAGCGCCCACCCCCTTCTTCAGGAACAACGCCTGGGCGGCATTCATGAGTTCTTCTCGCCGTGCTTCCGGCGGTTTCGTTCGTGGACGTGGCTGAGCTTGTATCTGCATCAAAGGGTACGTTTCGTGGACTGGCGACCGAAGCGGACCCCATCCCTGATGCTCGACGCTGGATAGCGGCTTCGCCGCCACGCTGGATGCCGCCTGCATCGCCTCCATCGGTCTTATTTTAGACGATATGGATAAATTTGTTCAAATTAAGTGAAAACCCGGAATCGAGAAGAAAATTCTAAATGCAGAATAGCAAGCGGCATACAGAATGAAGACGAGCTGCGCTGGCCAGCCCTGGCACCTCAGGGGGACGCATGAGAGGGCTGACTGAAGCTTGTGTCAAGTAGCAGGTAAACCCCCAACTGATGGAGACAAACTCATGAAAAATCGACAAACGAGGACGGCTCCCTCCCGGGCCGCAGTGCACATGATTGCCGCTGCAGTGGCATTGGTCGCAACCAGTGGTGCACACGCACTGGAGCTTGACACTGGCAATCCCGACTTCAAGGTGCGTGCCGATGCGACGGTTCGATACAACTTGGGGGTTCGTACCGAGGCACAAGACCAGCGACTGTTGAATTTTGCCACCACCGACGAAGGCAACGCCAAGTTCGGCCGTGGAGATATCGTGTCCAACCGGCTCGATCTTTTGGGGGAACTTGACCTTAACTACAAAGGGATCTTTGGGGCGCGGATCAGTGCCGCAAGCTGGTACGACCATGCGTATCGCGATAGGTCGGTGTCTTCGCCTGCTGGTTCCGCGACGTCGTACAACAACAACCGGTTTAACGATCAGGTCAACCGCTTTGTCCACGGCCCGTCTGGCGAAGTCCTGGATGCGTTCGTCTGGTCCAACTTCGATCTCGGTTCTGTTCCCGTCAACGTCAAGTTGGGCCGCCACACGGTGGTTTGGGGTGAAGGCATGTTCATCGGCGCCCATGCCATTTCCTATGGCCAGTCGCCCGTGGATGGCATGAAGGCTGTTTCCAGCCCGGGCATTGAGACCAAGGAAACTTTCTTGCCCATCAACCAGTTGACCTTCAAGGCGCAGGTGACCGACAAGCTGTCTCTTGCAGGCCAATATGCGCTGGACTGGAAGGCGACGCGCGTACCGTATGCCGGTACATATCTGATGGGCGCCGACAACGCGCCCGGTGTCGATCGTTTTGCCCTGACGCCCTGCAACCCGGCACTGGGTCCTTATTCCTGCCTGGCCATGGCCAACACGGCAGTCAAGACTTCGGGCGACAAGAATTGGGGGCTTTCCGCGCGTCTGGATGTGGACGCCATCGATTCCACCCTGGGCGCCTACTATCGGCAGTTCAACGATACCAATCCGGAAACGGGCATTCAACTCACCAGTTTCGCTCCGGTGTCGGCACCCTACAACACTATCCTGGGGGCAGCGCTGCCGAGTACCTTCAGGTTTGTCTACCCGGCCGCTACCAAGCTCTGGGGCCTGAGTCTTTCCAAGTCTGTGGGCCCGGTGAGCGTTGGCTCCGAAGTGTCCTGGCGCAAGAACGCGCACCTCAATTCGGTTGCCAGCTATACCGCTACCAGCACGGGGGCGACGGGAGACACTTTCCATGCCGTGGTGAATGGCACGTACGGGCTGCCCAAGACACCCCTCTGGGATACCGGTACGCTGATCGGCGAACTCGCGTACAGCCGCCTGCTGAAGGTCACGGGTAACGAGCAGTTGTATCGCGGTGTCGGGTATGCCGGTTGCGTGAGGCTCGGAACGAGCGGTGCCACCGCCCAGCCGGGGGACGTGACCGACACCTGCTCGACCAAGAACTATTGGGAGCTTGCGCTGCGCTTCACGCCCCAATACCTGGGCGTGCTGCCGTCCCTGGATGTGTCGGTTCCAGTAACCGTCAGCTACGGACTCAAGGGTTCGGCCGCCACCGGCGGTGGCGGCTTTGAAGGCCTCCTCAAGTGGTCAATCGGCATTGCTGCCACCTACGCAAGCAAGCATGAATTCAGCCTGACCTATGCGGACATGTCCGTGCCAACCAAATACAACGCTGCCGGTACGGCCGCCATTGGTGGCAACGCACTCAACAGCAGCGTGGGCGCAACCGATCGTGGTCGCCTGTTTTTCACCTATAAGACCTCTTTCTGATTCCCTGGAGCTGCAATCATGAAATTCCACAACATCCTTTCGCTGGTTGCCATTGGCCTTGCCACGCCAGCTTTCGCGGCCGTGACAGCGGAGGAGGCCAAGCAACTGGGCACCACCCTGACCCCGTTCGGAGCGGTCAAGGCAGCCAATGCCGATGGCAGCATCCCGGCCTACACCGGGGGGTTGACCAAGGCTCCTGAGGGCTTCAAGCCGGATAGCGGCTTCTGGACCGATCCGTTCAAAGACGAAAAGCCCGTGCTGCGCATCGACAGCAAGAACATGGCACAGCATGCAGCCTTGCTGAGCGAAGGGCAGAAGCACCTGCTGTCCAAGTACCCAGGGTACTACCTCAATGTGTATCCCACGCACAGAACGGCGGCCTATCCCAAGAAGATTCTGGATGCGACCGTCCGCAATGCGACCACGTGCAAGGCAACCAAAGAGGGCCTTGCCATTGAAAACGCCTGCCGCGGTGGCATCCCGTTCCCCATTCCGAAGACCGGATACGAGGTGATGTGGAACCAAATCCTGCGTTACCAGGGAGAGACCGCGATCACCACTGCGGCCTCCCGCTCCTGGGTGATTGATACTTCGGGCAAGGCCGTGGTGACGGCGGAGCAAGCGACGTTCCAGGACTTTGTGTACTACCAGACCGACGTGGCAGATCGCGATCCGGACATGGCGTGGCGGGTGTATTCGATCAGCAAGGTGCCGGCACGGCGTGCAGGAGAAATGACAGGCTTGGCCGACTACCTCGATCCCGTGGCTCGTCCGCGCAAGGCATGGAGCTACACCCCGGGCTTGCGCCGCGTGAAGCTCTCGCCGGAGTTCGCGTATGACACTCCCGTGGCAAGCATGGGGGGCGTGACCTTGTTCGACGAACTGTTCGTGTTCTCTGGGACCATGGATCGATTCGATTTCAAGCTCATCGGCAAGAAGGAGATGTACATCCAGTACAACGCCTACAAGAATCTGTACGATTGCCCGACGGCCGAAAAGGCTTTGCTGCCGAACCACGTCAATCCGGAGTGCGAGCGCTGGGAAAAGCACCGTGTCTGGGCCGTGGAAGCCACGCTCAAGCCGGGCCAGCGTCATGCGTATTCCAAGCGCATCTACTACTTTGATGAAGATTTGACCGGCGCCGCCAACTACGATGCCTTTGACCAGAATGGTCAGTTGTACCGTAGCCTGTTTCAGGCTGCTTCGCCGATGTACGACAAGCAGATCCCCTTTGCTGCGAAGAACGTGGTGTACGACTTCAACAAGGGCATGTACGCCTATGTCAACGATGTGATGGTGGGAGGCTACAAGGTGCTTCCGTCCGCGCGCAGCGAGCGCGAGATGAATCCTGAAGCCATCGTGTCGCGTGAATCGGCTCGCTGAACCTCGTGCATGACGAACCTCGATCGGATCCCCGGGCCATGACTTTCCTGCATCCTTTCCTGCGGTTGCGTTGGGCTTGCGCCGTGCTCGTTGGCGTGTGTGTACTGCTGCCGGTGCCGTGGGTGATCGCAGCGCAAGGCGCAGCCCGCCTGGATCTGATCGATGCGCCATCACGAGCCCTTGTGGCGGCGCAGCGGGCGATGGTCAGCGGGGTGGCGAGCCAAGGCGGGCGCACCATTGCGGTGGGTCCGCGCGGTTTGATCCTGCTGTCCGAAGATGGTGGGGTATCGTGGCGCCAGGTCGGCAGCCCGGTCTCCACCGACCTCACCACGGTGCGCTTCGCCAGTTCCGGCGTGGCGTGGGCCGTGGGGCACGATGCCGTGGCCCTGAGGTCGCCCGATGGCGGCGCCTCGTGGACGCGGGTGCTGGACGGGCGTGCGGTATTGACGCTGCTGCGCGATTCCGCCAAAGGCTCCGAAGAGAGGGAGGCGGAGATCCAGCGGACAGTTGGGCAATCGGCCACGGCGGACGTCTGGCCCGCGCCGTTGCTCGACATTTGGTTCGCTCCCGATGGCCTCACCGGCTTTGCCGTGGGCGGTTTCGGCTTGATCCTGAAAACCAGCGATGCCGGCAACACGTGGCAACCCTGGCTATGGAAAACCGACAATGACCAGCGGTACCACCTCTATGCACTGGCAGGTGGGGAAGGGGGCGTCTTCGTCGCAGGTGAGCAGGGCCTGGTGATGCATCTCGATGCAACAACCCAGCGCTTCAAACGTGTGCAGACGCCTTACAACGGCAGCTTCTTCGGGATCTCGCAGTTCGGTGCCCGCTTGGTGGCCTACGGCCTGCGTGGCAATGCCTTTGTCAGCGAGGACGCTGGGCATGCGTGGAAAAAGATCGAGACCGGTCTTGATGCCAACCTGGTAAGTGCGGTCACCCTTGAGGATTCCGCTTTTCTAGTGTCGCAGCAAGGGAGTGTGCTCGCCGTGGATTTCGCTGCCGCTCGCGCCACGGTATATGACCAGGCACCAGGTGCTGAGGTCTATGACGCCGCGATGACCGACCCTCATCGTCTGGCTCTGGCACGCCTGAACGGTGTCGGAGTCATCGCGCTCCCCACGCAAGGTAAATGAAGGCCGCAGATCCCATGGATCTCCCTCACGAAAGTTTTGATGTCTGCTCATTCCCAGCAACCCGCCATGCCGGTCGTTCGCGATCCGGCACAGTTCGACCGCAAGTCAGGCAGCCGCCTGGAGCAACTGGTGTTCAACAACCGGCTGTTGGTGTTGCTCCTGTGCCTTGCGGCTACCGCAGTGCTGGGCTACTTCGCTCTGAAGCTGGAAGTCAATGCCAGCTTTGAGCGGATGATCCCATCCTCCAGCCCGTACATTCAGACCTACTTTGCCTATCGGGAGGAACTCCCCGGGTTGGGAAACACGGTGCGGGTCGTCGTGGAGAACAAGAGCGGTGATGTCTACGACGCAGCCTACCTGGAAAAACTGCGCAAGGTCAATGACGCTCTCTACCTGATTCCAGGGGTCGACCGCTCGTGGATGAAATCGCTCTGGATGCCCATCGTGCGCTGGCGGCAGGTGACGGAGGAGGGCGTGGTGGGGGGGCCTGTCATGCCGCCGGACTACAGCGGCAGCCAGGAATCGATCGGCAAGCTCAAGGAAAACGTTGGGCGGTCAGGCATTGTTGGAAGCCTGGTGGCCAATGACGCGCGCTCTACGATGATCATCGTGCCGTTGCTGGATCGGCATCCCAAGACGGGCGAGCCGTTGAACTATGGCGAGTTCTCCCGCATCCTGGAGAAGGAGATCCGGTCGTTCGAGGACGAGAGCACCGGCATTTACATGGTCGGGTTTGCAAAGATCGTCGGCGATCTGATCGCAGGGCTCCATGAGGTGATGCTCTTTTTCGGACTCTCGGTGGCGGTCGCCGCGCTGTTTGTCTACCTCTATACCCGGTGCATCCGCAGCACCGTGCTGCTGGTGAGCGTGGCCGTTGCCGGGGTGGTGTGGCTGCTGGGGTTGATGAACCTGCTGGGCTACGAGCTGGACCCCTACTCGATCCTGGTCCCATTCCTGATTTTCGCGATTGGGCTCTCGCACGGTGCCCAGAAGATGAACGGCATCCTGCAGGACGTGGGCCGTGGGACGCACAAATACGTTGCCGCGCGCTACACCTTCCGGCGCCTCTTCATGGCGGGCCTGACGGCGCTTTTGACGAACATTGTCGGCTTCGCCGTGCTGGTGATCATCGATATCCCGGTTATTCGCGATCTGGCCCTGACCACCAGCATCGGGATCACGGTGCTGGTCTTCACCAAGCTCGTGCTGATCCCGGTGACCTTGTCCTACATCGGCGTGAGCGAGGCTGCGGCGCGCCGCGCCCTCGCCGAGGACACGACGCGCAAGCAAGGATGGCTCGGACGCACCTGGAGTGCGCTGGATCGCCTGACGGAGCGTCGCGCGGCCACGGTGACGGTGGCGCTTGCCGCCGTGATGACCGCGGTCTGCACGGTCGTGATGTTCGACCTGCGCATCGGCGACCTGGATCCGGGGGCGCCCGAATTGAGGCAGGACTCGCGCTACAACCGCGACAGTGCCTATATCACGGCCCACTACGGGCTGTCGAATGATCAGTTCGTGGTCATCATGACCAATCCTGACGATGGCTGCCGGCTGTACGGCACCTTGCAGTTGATGGACCAACTGGCCCAGGCACTGCGCCAGACCGAGGGCGTGCAGGCCACCAGTTCGCTGGCGGAGTCCACGCGCTTCATCACTGCAGCCTTGAATGAGGGCAGTGGCAAGTGGCTCACCATCAGCCGGGACCAGGGCATCACGAATGCGGCGGTGGGGGCCGCCATGATTGCGAGTCCGGACATCACCAATACCTCGTGTTCCGTCTCGCCACTGATTGCCTACCTGGCCGATCACAAGGCGGACACGCTCAAGCGCGTGCTTCAGGTGAGTGAGGCCTTTGCCGCGGAGCACAACAGTGCTTCTGCCGACGGCGGGCCGCGCTTTTTGCTCGCGGCGGGTTCCGCGGGTATCGAGGCGGCGACCAACATTGAGGTCGAGCGCGGCATCTTGCTGATGTACCTGGCCGTGTATGGCGCCACGGCGCTGCTGTGCCTGCTGACCTTCCGCAGCCTGCGCGCCACCATCGTGGCGATGGTTCCCTTGGTGATCACCACCATCATCTGCAAGGCCTTGATGGTGTGGATGGGCATCGGGCTCAAGGTGGCCACGTTGCCAGTGATCGCGGTGGGTGTCGGCGTCGGGGTGGACTACGCCCTGTACCTGCTGAGTGTGCAGATTGCGATGCAGCGCCGTGGCTCGACGCTCGCCGAGGCATACCGGAGGTCGCTCGACTTCACGGGACGCGTGGTGGCGCTGGTGGGGCTGACCATGGCCGCGGGCGTGATCACCTGGGCGTTTTCGCCGATCAAGTTCCAGGCGGACATGGGCATTTTGCTGACCTTCATGTTCCTGTGGAACATGGTGGGTGCCCTGGTTCTGATTCCCGCCTTGTCCCATTTCCTGCTCAATCCACGGCAGACCAAGTCTGCACTGCCCGCGGATGGCGCACTTCCTCTTTGACTTTTTCCTTCTCTTGGAGCAACGCCTGTGTTTGATCTGTTGATGAGTGCCGACATGATGCTGTCCGACCCGGACGGCATGGCGCAACTGTTGGTGACGAAGCTGGGCCTCCACGGCCATCCCAACTGGCGCCAAGCGTTCGATGGCCATCCCTACATTGCCCATTTCCTGCGGGTTCACAAATCGTTGGCGGTCGCCCCCACCCGCATCGAGCCGCAGTGCCACTTGGACCAACCAAACCCGGGCGATCCGATGTTCCACGACTTCCTGGAGAGCCTCAAGGCTTACCAGGGCGCGCACCGGCCCATGGTGACCCACTCGATCGTGCTGGCCGCGCGCGGCGACAAGTTCGACCTGCTGGTCGAGAAGCTCATGCGCCGGCGCCTGCGGTTCCGCATGGCACAACGCACCCCCGACATGCCGTTCGACCGGCTCTGGCTGGGCGCGACGCCCGAGGATCCCCGCTACCACCCATCGGTGGACGGCGGTCTATGCATCGAGGTCATGCCCCTGGAGCCGCTGCAGATGCCGGCCGACACCTTCAGCGTGCCCCCGCCCGAGCCGCGCGATCCCAAGCCGGGCGACATGGTGCGAGTCACCTCGCGCGGCTACATCGTCCGCAATCTGGACGAAACCCTGCGCACGGTATCGGCCAACCTCGATTGGGAGCCTGGCAGCCCTGTGGAGTCTCTGGACAAGGAGGGGTACCGTCGCGCCCGCATGGAATTCACGGTGCCGCACAGCGCTTCGCTGGACGTGATCGAGGCGACCCGCTGGAACGGTGATGCCGGCGTCTACCTGAATTCCTGGGGGCCCGGCCCCTACTACATCCGCATCGCGGTGAACGGTCTCCAGGCCAAGGCCGAGGACCTGAAGGCACGCGGTACCCGTTTCACCTGGATCGACGAATGCGAGGCCGTGGATGGGAAGCCGCTGATCCGGGTCGATCCGGCCGACGTGCGGGGGCAACTGTTTGAGTTCGAGGAGTATTGAACCGATGATGGAAACCTCCTTTCACAAGCCGGCCACCCCGACGCGTGACGAAGCTGCGGCCCCCGGGAATGCCGTCGAGGTGGAGCGCCGGGGAGGCGTTGGCTGGATCGTGCTCAATCGCCCGGACCAGATCAATGCGATCAACGACGACATCCGCCGTGGTGTACCCGCGGCGCTGGCCGAGCTCGATAGCGATCCGTCCGTTCGGGTGATCGTGATACGCGGCGCGGGCGCGCGCGGGTTTTGCGCCGGAGCCGACATCAAGGAACGGCGGGCGGCGGAAACATCGGTGCAGGTGCGTCGGCGCATGCAGAAGTCGCGTTGGATCGAGGCGCTGGATCGCACCGAGAAACCTGTGATCGCCGCCATTCATGGCTATTGCATGGGCGGGGGCATGGAACTGGCCTTGGCTTGCGATCTGCGTTTCGCGGCCCCGGACGCCGTGTTTGCCCTTCCCGAAACGGGGCTGGGCCTGATCCCCGGAGGGGGAGGAACTCAGCGCCTTGGAGCCGTGGTCGGCCCGGGGCGTGCTCTGGACTTGCTCCTGACCGGTGATCGCGTTGACGCACGCCGGGCATTTGACATCGGCCTGATCACCCGCATGGCCTACAGCGCGGACTCGCTGCTCGCGGAGGTCACTGCCCTGGCCGAACGCATTGCCCAGAAGCCGCCCACGGCAACGCTGTTCGCCAAGCAGGCAGCACGCGCGGCCTGCCACCTTGACCTCAAGAGCGGCCTGGACCTGGAATTGGATCTGTTCGCCATGCTGGTTCCGATGAACGACGTCAAGGAAGCCGCGCTGGCGTTTCGCGAGAAACGGGCGCCCTGTTTTTCTGGTGAATGAATTTCAAAACATCGCTTTTCTGGAGATGCAATGAGCGAACGCAAACTGGATGGAAAGGTCGCCATCGTGACCGGTGCGGGGGCGGGTCTTGGGGCTGAATGTGCGCGTTCGCTGGCCCGGCATGGAGCCCGTGTCGCGGTGGTGGACATCAACTTGGAGGGCGCTCAGTCGGTGGCCGCCGAAATCAAGGCGGGGGGTGGCAAGGCTCTGGCCATCCAAACCGACCTGACTTCCGAGGAGGGGGTCGCGGCGATGGTTTCCGCCGTGCTCGACCACTTTGGGCGGATCGATGTCCTGCACAACAATGCGGCCGCGTTGGATCCGGCGCAGCGTGCCGGTGACCGCGATGTCTGCAACGTGGACCTTTCCGCATGGGACAGGGCCATGAACGTCAATGCGCGCGGCGCCATGCTGTGCTGCAAGCACGCCATCCCGCACATGCTCAAGGTCGGCGGTGGATCGATCATCTTTGCGACGTCGGGCTTCGGGCTGCTGGGTGATGCAACGCTGACCGCCTATGCCGCCTCCAAGGCGGCCCTGATGGCGCTGGCACGTTCCGTGGCCGCTCAATACGGCAAGGAGGGTATCCGATCCAATGCCATCATGATTGGCTTTGTGCTCAACGAGCACGCGCAGAAGGGCGTTCCGCAGGAGATCAAGCAGATCCTCCTGGATCAGCACCTGACGCCCCAGCTCGGTTCGCCAAAGCAGATTGCCGACGTGGTGAGCTTCCTGGCCAGCGACGAGTCCTCATTCATCACGGGGGCGGTGATTCCAGTGGATGGCGGCTTCACCAGCCACGCTCCGTCCATGGTGCCCATGCGCGAGTTCTTCGCACGCATGGGATCCAACAAACTCTGAACCCAACCAACCATATCCGACCATGTCTTTATCCATGCATGCCGCCAGCGCGGAAATCTATGCCCGCATGCTGCGCAACCTGCTGACCTGGCTTGACAAAGCCGAAGGCCATGCCCAGGCCAGAAGTTTTGACAGCGCGGCCTTCCTGAATACGAAGCTGTCGCCCGACATGCTGACCTTTGGCAAGCAAGTTGCCATTGCCAGCGAGGTGGCGCGGCTCGCCGTCGCGCGCCTGGGTGCCGTGGAACTGCCTGCCGCTCAAGGCTCCGACGAGAGCTTCGAAGGGTTGCGTGTCCGCGTCCGGGACGCCATCGGCTTCGTGGAAGGCGTTTCGCCGCAGCAATTGGCCGGGAGCGCCGAGCGGCCCCTGGTCGTGCCGCAGCGGCAAGGCGATCCGCTGCACTTCACGGGGCAGACCTTCTTACAGCAGTGGTCGCTGCCGAATTTCTTCTTTCATGTGACCACGGCCTATGCGTTGCTCCGCCAGGCAGGCGTGGAGCTGGGCAAGGCTGACTTTCTGGGAGCCATGGCCTGACCGGGCCGGACCTGGACACGTTCTCCAAGGTGCAAGTACCGGAGGCAAGGCCGGTGATTGACACAGTACCCCGTGGAATCCGGGGTTTTGAACCCCCTGGCAGACCTTCACGGCTTGTACCAGGGGGTGTTTTTTTGCGGGAGGATGTCCACGCGCTCCGAGTGCGCGTGGCGCGTTCGTCACCAGCGGTCCAGGTTGGCGCTGCGGCGGGGCTGATCTCATCTTCAGTGCAGGGCAATACCTTCGCAGGGGCCCGGACGCGTGCACGGAAGATACGGGCCAAATTGGCCTCAAGCGCCCATTCAGAACGCGCAAGCAGCTATCAAAACTTCATAGAGGACGTGTTCACCGCTCAGGCAGATTCCGCGCCAATGAACGGGGCATTCATTCGCGTGCTGATTTCCCGCCGAAGAGTCCAGACCGCCGGAAACTCAGATGCGCTTCCAATCGCCCCCACTGCCTATGGCGGGCGGCGCGCTTTCGTGTGAGACGGGCGCGGCATGGCGGCTGGGCCTTGCCGCTCTGATGCTTGCGGCCCTAGGCTTAATCGATATTCATTCTCTAAGCTCGGAGGATGGTCACCCAGACCCGCGCCCTGGTGGATGGGTTCAAGCCCAGCTACGTGCTGGCCGGCAAGGGCTACGACAGCCGGGAATTGATACAGGCCATCGAGCAGCAAGGGGCGCAGGCAGTGATCCCGCCTCGCAATTGCGAGCGGCCGCGCCCCTATGACAAGGCTCGCTACCGCCTGCGCAGTCGAATCGAGCGCTGCTTTGCCAAGCTCAAACAATGGCGGCGTGTGGCCACCCGCTACGACCGCAAGCCAGCCAACTTCATGGCAGCGGTCTTGGCTGCTTCAATCTGGCTATGGCTACAGTGAATGTCGATTCAGCCTAGTGCTCGCTGGCGAGCAAGATGGCTTTTATCGGCGCGCTTGCGTGGAGCGCGCGAGGCACGGGCACGGCACTGATGGTGCGCACGGCCTCTCCGTCCGACAGCTTGAATACCGCCACAGCTTCCACCAGCGCCTGGGACTGGCTGCTCAGGCTGCTGGCGGCCGCGGCCATTTCTTCGACCAGCGCGGCATTTCGCTGCGTGGTCTGGTCCATCTGCGCGACCGCTTCTCCGATTTGTCCCATGTCCTGGCTCTGTTCGCTGCTCGCGGCGCTGATTTCGCCCATGATGTCCGTTACACGGCGGATGGCGGTGACGACCTCCGTCATCGTGGCACCGGCCTTGCCCACGAGCTGCGACCCCTGCTCCACGCGCTCCACGCTGTCGGTGATAAGCCGCTTGATTTCCTTGGCTGCTTCGGCGCTGCGGCCTGCGAGGCTGCGCACCTCGCTGGCTACCACAGCAAAGCCGCGGCCTTGCTCGCCCGCGCGGGCGGCTTCCACTGCGGCGTTCAGGGCCAGGATGTTGGTCTGGAAAGCGATGCCGTCGATCACACTGATGATGTCGGCAATCTTGTGGCTGCTGTCGTCGATGCCCTTCATGGTTTTGACCACTTCGGCGACCACTTCGCCGCCTTGGGTGGCCACGGTGGAGGCACTCAGGGCGAGCTGGTTGGCCTGGCGCGCGTTGTCGGCGTTCTGCTTCACCGTGGAGCCCAGTTGTTCCATCGACGCGGCGGTTTGCTGCAGTGCGCTGGCCTGCTCTTCGGTGCGGCCCGACAGGTCATGGTTGCCCGCCGCGATCTCGGTGCTGGCCGAGGCGACGCCCTGTGCATTGCTGCGCACCGCCGTGACCGTCTGCGCCAGGCTGTGCTGCATGCGCTGCAGCGTCTCCAGCAGGTGGCCCATTTCGTCCTGGGACTGCACGGTGATGTGCCCGCTCAGATCGCCGCTGGCGACGCGGTCGGCCACTGAAACGGCCTGCATCAGCGGGCGAGTGATCGAGCGGATGATGGTGATAGCGAGGAACAGGGCCAGAGCAATGGTCACGGCGCTCGCGACCAGGAGCCCCCGCGTCAAATTGCGGGTGGCCGACTCGGCCCGATGGCCGGCTTCGGCCATGACCTGCGCCTGGAGTTCCGCTTGCTTGCGGATCGCGTTCTGGTATTCGATCTGCGCGGGGCGCTGTTTGCTCTCTAGCAAGGCCAGCGCCTCCACCCATTGTTCCTTGGCAAACAGTTCAAGAAACTGATTGCCCAATGCAAGGTCCTTGGCACGCAGAGGCTTGATGCTCTGGTGCAAGGCCTTACCTTCGTCGGATTCGATGAGCTGATCCAGAATTTGCGTCTGTGCGGCGATGTTGCCGCGTTCGACCTTGATCTGGGCCAGCGCCGCCTGCTGAATGTCCGGGGACGAGAACAAGGCCAGATTGCGGAACTGGATGGTTTCCATGTTCGACCCGTCGATCACCGCACTCAATGCCTTGGTGATGGGGTTGCTCCTTTGAACGATGTCTTCCATCGCCTCACGCTGCGCGGCGGACAGGAACAGCACCATTGCGCCCTGCGCGACCAGCAGCAGCACCATGGTGGAGAACGAAATGGCAAGCCGGGTGGAGATTTTTAAGCGATTCATGGCGCGGGGTAGTTGGCAGTGGCGGGCGTGGGCGTGGGTGGGGTCGCCGCGCAGGGCCGCTGAAAGCCCGGCGGAAGCCGCTGGATCGGCGCGTTTTCAGGCGGTCTCGCGTGTCGAGACTTCGAACGCCTTGAGATCGAAGCCTGGAGCGGCCGCCTCGGCAGGACTGAGCGGCGTGTTGCGTGCAATGAGCTTGCGCGCCGCCATGTGGTCGGCTGGCCGATTGCATGATTCCACTGCCACCAAACGGCCGGCGCGGAAGCAAAGGACGCTGATCTGGTGCTGCTCGACGGAGCCGAGCACGACGGTTTCATCGTGCCCGTCGGCGAGGCCGGCGATTTGCAGCTTGAGTTCTCCCTGGTCGGTCCAGAACCAGGGCAGGGCGGCATAGCCGGCGGGCTTGCCCATGAGCCGGGCCGCCACGGCCTTGGCCTGGTCCACGGCATTCTGAACCGACTCGAGCCGGATGGCCTGTGGTGACCAGGGGCTGGGAAAGCTGACCACGTCGCCGATGGCGGAAATGGCCGGGTCGCTGGTGAGCAGATGGGCGTCGACAACGATGCCGTTGTTGACGGTCAACTGTGCCTGAGCAGCGAGTTCCGCGTTGGGCAGCACGCCGATGCCATAGACCACCAGATCCGCCGGCAGGACTTCGCCGCTGGCCAGCTCCACGCTGCGCACCTGGCCGCCATCGCCGTGGATTGCGGCGAGGCTCTGGCCATAGTGGATTCGCACACCCCACCGGGCGTGGGCGTGATCGAATACCTGGGACGTGACCGCAGAGAGGGCTCGGGCCATTGGCCGCGTGCCCAGCTCCAGCACGTCCACCGCGATGCCGCGTGCGGCTGCGACGGCCGCGAACTCCAGGCCGATGAAGCCCGCGCCAATGACCACTGCGCGCTTCGCGCTGCCCAGGCGCTGTGACAGCCCGTCGGCATCTGCCAGGTTGCGCAAGCCGAATACGCCGCCGAGCTCGATGCCCGCGACCGCCGGCACACGGTTGCGCGCGCCGGTTGCCAGCACCAGGTGCTCGTAGGCGAGTCTTTCGCCGCTGGCGAGGACAAGCTCGCGGCGTTCCCGGTCGATGGCAGTGGCACTGCCCTGTATGCGCGTGATGCGGTGCTCGTCAAAGTACTCGGGGGGGCGAAAGCGCAGCGCCGCCACGCCGACCTTTCCTAGCAGATAGGCCTTGGACAGTGGTGGACGCTGGTAGGGAACGCCAGGTTCGTCGCCGATGAGGGTGACCGCGCCTTCAAATCCCTCCTGCCGCAGCGATGCTGCAACCTGATAGCCGGCTTGGCCGGCACCGACGATGACGATGGAATTGTGGGACATAGAGTTCTGCTTCAAAGAGTTTGGTCAGGGGCGGTCTTGCGCTCGAAGATCGGATAACGGCCCAACGAGAGCAACGCGAGGCCACCAAAGAGAAACATGGGCCCGCAGACCCACAGCGTCGCCTGGTACGAGCCGGTGCCCCGGTAGAGTTGCCCGAAGAGCCACGGGGCCAGCGTGGAAGCCAGCGTGATCAGCCCGAGGTGGATGCCGAACAGGCGGCCGTAGTCACGCATGCCGAAATACCGCGAGACGAGAAAGGCCGCCAGGTCGAACTCGGCACCCGCGCCGATGCCCACCAGCATGACACCCAGCACGAGCCAGCCGGTATCGTTCGCGCCGCTGATACCCAGGAGCAGGCACCCCAGGGCCGGCAGCCCCAGGGCGACGGCGGCCACGCCAGGCGCCCAGAGGCGGTCCACCAGGTAGCCCACGACGACCCGCCCCAATATCAGCGACAAGCCAAAGCTGCCGAAGATGCGCGCTGCATCCCCTGCCTCCAGGCCTTTGTCGCGCAACAGGGGGACACCATTCGTGACCAGCGTCACCACGCAGGCCACGACCATGGACAAGGCGATGTTCAGAAGCCAGAAGCGAGGATTGCGCACGCCTTCGCGCAGCGAGGCACCCGTGACCATGGCATCTGCTGACGATGCTGACTCGCTGTGCTTGCGGACCGGGGCGCGGGCAGGCTCTTTCATCCAGGCCAGCACCAGGGGCAGCACCAGCACTATTGGCAGGGCCGCCAGAAGCCAGAAGGCCGCCTGCCAGTTCCATTGCGAGATCACGGCGCTCACCGCCGAGGGAATGAGCATGGCGGCCAGACCGGTGCCGGAAAGAACCAGCGCGAGAGCCAGGCCGCGGTTGCGCTCGAACCACAGGTTCACCAGATGGGTCCAGGTGACGTGCATAGTGCCCATGCTGGCCATGGACATCAGGAAAAAGCCCAGGTAGAGCGTCACGATCGAAGGCCCCAAGCGCGTCATGGCGATGAAGGCCAGGGAAAGCATGCACAGCGAGATCACCGTGACGCGCTTCATGCCAAAGCGCAGATTGAGCCAGCCCACGATCTGGGATGCGACCACCGATCCCAGAAACATGAAGCTCACTGCGGACTGAAGATCCGCGCGGGCCCAGTCAAATGTCTGCTGCAGCGGAACCATCATCGCGCCGTAGGCATACAGCATGGATGAGTTGGAGTTGATCGCCAGTCCCAGCGTGGCCAGAATCACGATGCGCCACGCGCTCTTGAACTCAGTCAGATCGATGCCCAGGCCATGCGCGGTATGTGAAGAGGTGGGGAGAGGTTGTGTCATAGGGTGCCGGCAATGGGGAAGGGAAGGGCAGGTAGGGCCAGGGCCGGTTCACTCGCGCACGAGCAGAAGCGAGCCGGCCAGCGGGCCTCCGCCGGCCGCCGCGACCGCTACCTGGTGCGGCGCGATCTGGCGCTGTCCGGCGCGCTCCCAGAGTTGGGTGCAAGCCTCGTGCAAATACCCAAGGCCGTGGGTTCTTCCCCCCGAGAGCTGGCCGCCGTTGGTGTTCACCGGCAGGGCGCCGTCGCGGGCGATCCGCGTGCCGCCTTCGACGAAGCGGCCGCTTTCGCCCACCGGGCACAGGCCCAAGGCCTCCAGCCAGAGCAGGGTCAGGATGGAAAAGCCGTCGTACAACTGGGCACTGCGGACATCAGCCGGCTTGAGATCGGTTCGCTGCCACATCATGCGTGCCGCGTCGATGCTGGCCCCGCCGGTCAGGGAAACCTGATCCCAGGACCAGGGCTGGTGCAGGGCCGAACCGATGGCCTCCAGGCGGATGGGGGGATTCGGTCCATGGCGCGCCGCATCCATGCGCGAGAGCACGATGGCCGTCGCCCCGTCGCAGTGCACGTCGCAATCGAACATGCGCAGGGGCGTCGAGATCATGCGGGAGGCCAAGTAGTCGTCCATGGTCATGGGCGTGCGGTACACAGCCTTGGGATTGAGCTCGGCGTTGGCACGGCAGGTCAGGGCGATTTGCGCCAACTGCTCGGGGGTGGTCCCGTATTCGTGGAAGTGCCGCTGCGCGTACATGGCCATCAGGTTGATGGCCGAGTGCACTTCATAGGGGGTGTACCACTGCCAGAAAAAGCTGCTGTCGCGCCCGGCGGTCTTGTTGCTCAAGGCGTTGGCATTCTTGTCGAGCCGCCGCGCGCTCGCTTCGGTGATCGTGCGGAACACCAGCACATGGCGGCACAGGCCCGCGGCGATGGCCATCGCGCCGTTGATCACGCCGGCCAGTGGCCCCGGCCCTTCGTAGCCGCCGCCATACCAGTTGACGTGGAGCCCCATCGTGCCGATCAGCGCATTGGGGCCCACCGGGGAAAAGCTGTTGCCATTGTTGTTGTCGCCTGGCCAGCAAGCCACGCCATCGATGTCCTTTCGCGTGAGCCCCGCATCGGCAATGGCCTCCAGGCATGCGTCCAGGGTCAGGCGCATAGCGGACTTGTCGGATGGGCGGGCCACTTCGGATTGGCCTACGCCGGCGATCGCCACGTTTTTTTCGTACAGATGGTCGAACATCATTCGGCTTTCTTGAACAGAGGGAGCCAGACGTCTTCGTGCTGCTCGAAAGTGACATGCACCGGCATGCCGATTCGCACCTGATCGGGCGCTAATTCCACTACGTTGCTGAGCAGGCGCAGGCCGGGCTGATCGTCGAGCTCGACGATGGCCACGACGTAGGGTGCGGCCAGCTCGGGCTTCCACGCCTGGTGGTTGATGGTGTAGGTGGCGATGCGGCCGCGGCCGCTCGTGGCCTGGGGCGCCACATCCAGCGAACCACAGGATGGGCAGATCGGAGCGGGTGGATGAAAGAACCGCCGGCAGGTGCTGCAGCGATGGATCATCAGTCGGCCCGATTCCCCTCCCTGCCAAAAGGCCGATGAGTCGCTGGTGATCTGGGGCAGTTTTCGTGGCATGAACGCGGGGTATGTCGGGCTGGCAGTGTGTTGAATCAGGGCCGCTACGAATTGACGCAGGCGGGTTGAGAGAGTTTAATATCTGAACAAATTGCGTCAATGTGTATAACTAATGGTTTCTACCAACCATCTGCATCTATGAGTGAACATTCTTTGGCGAACCGCCATATCGTTGTGACCGGCGGCCTGGGCGTGCTGGGCCGTGCCGTGGGGGCCGTGCTGGTCGAGCAGGGAGCCCGCGTTGTCCTGCTCGATCGTGTTGCGGCCCAGGATGTGCCTGGGATCACGGCGGTGATCGGCGGCATTGACCTGACCGACCCGGATGCCACACGGTCCGCATTCCAGCAGGCAAGCGAGCGGCTCCAGGGCTTCGATGGCCTGGTGAACGCCGCCGGGGGGTTCCGATGGGAAACGCTGGAGAGCGGAACCCTGGAGTCGTGGGATGCGCTCTATGCGATGAATCTGCGCAGTACCGTGGTGGCGTGCCGGGAGGCTCTGCCACGGCTGTTGGCGGCCGATGGCTCAGGCATCGTCAACGTGGGAGCGCTGGCTGCACAGAAGGCCGGAATGGGAATGGGGGCTTATGCGGCGTCCAAGGCTGGCGTCGCGCGGCTAACCGAAGCGCTTGCCGAGGAGGTCAAGGATCGTGGCGTGCGTGTGAACGCTGTGTGCCCCAGCATTCTGGACACGCCTGCCAACCGGGCCGATATGCCCGATGCCGACACCGCGCGCTGGGTATCGCCGCGCTCGCTGGCCGCCGTCATCGCGTTTCTGTTGTCGGACGATGCCAGCGCCGTCACAGGCGCGTGCATTCCGGTGGCCGGTCGGGTGTGATCATGGAAGACATGCGCTTGTCCCAGGAGCACTCGTCACCCGGGGCCGTTGGAGAGGGCGGCGGCAATGCCATGGCTTGGTCCGATCGCTACTTGCTTGGGCACGGTGACATGGATGGCACCCATCGCGAATTTGTCGCGTGCGTTGCGGCCCTTCAAACAGCGAAAGATGTCGATCTTGCGGCGTGCCTTGCCGCTTTCGAAGCACATGCCGTCGAGCATTTCGAGCAGGAGCGGCGCTGGATGGACTCCACCGGGTTTCCTGCCGCACAGTGCCATGTGGACGAACATACGGCGGTTCTGCGTTCCGTGCACGAGGTGCAGGAGATTCTGCGCAATGGCGGTCCAGGGCAGATAGCCCGCGATCTCGCCCATGCGCTCGCGAATTGGTTCCCAGGACACGCTGATTACATGGATGCTTCGCTTGCCCAATGGCTGGTCAAGCGCAGCCATGGTGGAGCGCCGGTGGTGCTTCGCCGCCGGCTGGAGCCCGCTGACGCGCCGCCTCTGCCGCCGGCCAACTGAGTCTTCGTTCCCGCTAGAGGCGCTTTGCCCCTGGTTTTCAATCCCCCCACAAGAGAAACGATCAATATGAGACTGGTGACATTTCAGGCTGCAGGCGAAGCCGCCCGCGCAGGCGCATTCATCGAGGGCGACCAAGCGGTGCTTGACTTGCGGCAGGCGGCGCAGACCGTGCATGGCGGCAGCGCGGACGCACTGGCGAGCATCCTCGCGCTGATCGAAGCGGGGCCCGCTGCCTCCGAGCTTGCGCGCGACCTGATCGCGCGTGCGCCCCGTGCGGCCGTCCGGGAGCGCAGCGCGGTCAGAATCCTGGCGCCCATCCAACCGCCACCGCAAATGCGCGATGCCTCTTGCTTCGAGCTGCATCTGCGCCAGAGCTATGCGGCAGCACGGCGGGCACGCGCGGCGCGCACACCGGATCCGGAGGCCACACTGAAGGCCATGAACACCCGCTCAGACGAGCGCGCGATCGAGACCTTCCTGCGCCAGCCCATCTACTACAAATGCAACCGTTTTGCGACCATCGGCGTGGACGACGATGTCGTGTGGCCCGGCTACAGCAAGGCGCTCGATTTTGAGCTCGAGTTCGGCTTCTACCTAGGCGCGCGGGCCAAGGACGTGCCCAAAGAGAAGGCGCGCGAGTACATCTTTGGCTACACGATCTTCAATGACATCAGCGCGCGTGATGCCCAGGCCGTGGAAATGGGCGGCATGCTGGGGCCGGCCAAGGGCAAAGACTTCGATACCAGCAACGTGATGGGGCCCTGCCTGGTCACTGCCGATGAGCTCCCCGATCCCTACAACCTGAACATGGTCGCCCGTGTCAATGGCGAGGAATGGGGGCGCGGCAATTCGCGCGACATGTATTGGAAGTTCGAGGATGTGATCGCGCATGTCTCGCGCTCCGAAACCCTGCATCCCGGTGAGTTCATCGGGTCGGGAACGGTGGGCAATGGCTGTGGCCTGGAGCAGATGCGCTACCTCAAGCCTGACGATGTCGTGGAACTAGAGGTGGAGGGCATCGGCCTGCTGCGTACGCGCATCACGCAGCCTTGATGGGCGTCCTCCACCCACGGGCGGGCGCCCTGGTTCCGTCGCCGCGGTGGCATGCAGCATGCTTCCGATCGGCGCCTTCACACAACGCAAAAAATCTGCCGCCGGTCGCGGCAGGGCACATCGAATGAGCAAAGACATTGATAGCGCACCTGGCTGGACGCCAGGACTGCGCGACACTCCCGTGGCGGCCTTGGCCCGCGCGGTTCTCGCGCATCCGGACAAAATCCTGTTCGATTTCAGTGGCGAGAAAACCACCTACGCCGAGTTCGACGCTCTCAGCAACCGCATGGCCCATGCGCTGCAGGCATTGGGGGTGAAGGCCGGCGCCACCGTCACTTCGCTGTTCGACAACCACCTCGACGCCGTGGTTCTCTGGATCGCGCTCAACAAGCTGTCCGCCGTGAGCGTTCCGTTGAACACGGCGCTCAAGGGCGAGTTCCTGCGCCACCAGGTGGCCGACTCGGGGGCCGAGATCGTGGTGTGCGATGCGGCCTACGCTCCGCGCCTGTTCGAGGTGGCCGGGCACCTTCAAGGCATTAGGCGCCTGTTGGTGCGCGGGGTTGTGGAAAATGGGTGTCCAGACGTTGGTTTTGCCATCGAAAGCCTTGACGATCACCGGGGGCACGACACCACGCCCCTGGCCGAGCTGCCCGATCCGGCCGCGCTCAACGCCCTGATCTACACGTCCGGGACAACAGGGCCTTCCAAGGGCTGCATGATCAGCGGCAACCAGATGTGCCATGTGGCGCGCCTGCTCCTGCGGGCTGCGCCGTTCGGCCCGAACGATGTGCTGTGGACCCCGTTGCCGCTGTTCCACATGAACGCGATCGCGACCGGCGTGGTGTCCACGCTGCTGGTGGGTGGAACGATCTCGATCGCTCCACGGTTCTCGGTCAGCGGCTTCTGGCCTGCCGTGGAGGCATCCGGGGCCACCGTGGTGTCCATCCTGGGCGCCCTGGGTACGCTGCTGGCCCAGGCACCGGACAATGACGCGATGAGGCGCTGCTTCGGCCAGATCCACACGGTCAAGGGCAATCCGTTCACGGAAGACATCAAGGCGATGTGGCGCACCCGCTTCGGCGCGCGCCACATCGGCTCCAACGCCTACGGCCTGACGGAGGCGCTGATCACGTCGGTGCCAGCCGGCGAGCCGGTTCCTCCAGGCTCGTCGGGACGGTGCGCTCCCGAGTTCGACGTGCGTATCTTCGACGACCAGGACAATCCGCTGCCGCCCGGGCAGGCCGGCGAGGTTGTGTGCCGGCCCCTGCATCCCGACATCATGTTCAAGGGCTACTGGCGCCGGGCCGAGGACACGCAGAAGGTGATGGGGAACATGTGGTTCCACACGGGAGACATTGGCAAGTTCGACGAGGCCGGGTTCTTCTACTTCGTGGACCGCAAGAAGGACTATCTGCGCCGGCGGGGGGAGAACATCTCCAGCTTCGAGATGGAATCGGCGGTCCTGCAGCATCCCGACATCGAGCAGGTCGCGGTTCATGCCGTGCGGTCGAATCTGGGCGAGGACGACCTGAAGGTCACCGCCAAGCGGGTGGCGGGTGCCCAACTCACCGAAGAGGCCCTGTGCCGCTGGATGGTGGATCGGGTGCCTTATTACGCCGTGCCCCGTTACATCGAGTTCCGGGTCGAACTGCCGGTCAATCCGCAGGGGCGGGTTCTGAAGTACCAGCTGCGCGATGAAGGGGTGACGCCTGCCACCTGGGACATCGAGTCCTCCACCATCAAAGTGCAGCGCTAGAGGAGCACCACCATGTCCGTTTCAGAATTGGCCGGCCGCCGCATCCTCATCACCGGAGGGGCCAGTGGCATGGGCGAGGGCCTTGTGCGCTCGCTGACGGGCATGGGGGCGCTGGTCGTGTCCATGGACCTGAACCGCGAACGCGGCGAAGCCGTTGCCAAGGCGGCGGGAGCACGGGGCTTCATGGAGGTCGATGTGGCCGACGAGGGCTCGGTTGCGCGCGCGGTCGATGCCGCCTGCACCCGCCTGGGCGGCCTGGATGTGCTGATCCATGCCGCGGGCATCGCGCCGTCTTCGCCGGCGCAGGGGACCAGTCTGGCGTTGTGGGAAAAGGTCTTTGCTGTCAATGCCACGGGTACCTTCCTGATGAACCGGGCGGTGTTTCCCCATATGAGGGAGCAGGGCGGCAGCATCATCAACTTCGCTTCCGCAGCCGGCGCGCTGGGGCTCCCCAACAAGTCTGCCTATTCGGCCGCCAAAGGGGCTGTCCTGGCCTGGACCCGCACCGTGGCCCAGGAATGGGGGCCCTACAACATCCGCGTGAATGCGATCGCCCCGGCCATCTGGACGCCCATGTATGACCAGACCCGTTCCGAAATGAGCCCGGAGCAACTGAGCGCGCACGATGCGCTGATGGCCAGGGTGATCCCGCTGGGCGGCAAGCTGGGCGACATGGCGCAGGATCTGGTGCCGGTGCTCGCCTTCCTGGCATCTCCCGGCGCGCGTTTCATGACCGGCCAGATCTTTGCCGTCGATGGCGGGACGCTGATGGTGCGCTGAGCCGGTGGTCAGGCAGGAGCGGCACCTGCCAGCGGAGGCAGTTCTCCCGCCAGCAGCGCTTGCCGGACTGCAGCGCGGCCGACTTTGCCGGCATCGGTGCGCGGGACGTGCGCGAGGAGGAGGTGCCTGGGCCGCTTGAAGGAAGCCAGGTGCTGCCCGCAGTACGTCATCAGCTCGGCACGCAACGCCTCCAGCGCGTGCGATGGGGCCGGCTCGCGGGGTTGGACCAATGCGCAGACACTCTGGCCCCATTCGGAATCCGGCAGTCCCACGACGACTGCGTCGGATACCGCAGGATGCTGCATCAGAACGGCCTCGATCTCGGCAGGGTAGATGTTGACGCCGCCGGAAAGAATGAGATCGGAGCGGCGGTCGCAGAGGTAGAGCCAGCCTTCCTCATCGAGGTATCCATAGTCTCCCGCGGTGAACAGGTCACCGCGCTTGACGGAAAGGGTCTTCTGTGGATCGTTGAAATACTCGAAATCGAAGCCATCATTCATGTAGATCAACCCGGGCTCGCCGGCAGGAAGCTCGGCTCCGCCCTCATCCAGGATGGCGAGCTTGCTGAACGGATACCTGCGGCCCACTGTCCCGGGGCGCCGCAGCCAGTCGTCGCTGCCGACATAGGTGCCCCCTCCCTCGCTGCACGCGTAGTACTCGTGCAGAACAGGGCCAAGCCACTCGATCATCCGGCGCTTGGTCTCCGGCGGGCATGGGGCAGCCGCGTGAATGACGGTTCTGAGGCTCGAAAGGTCGTAGCGCTGCCGGATAGCCTGCGGAAGTTGCAGCAGGCGGTGGAACAGGATCGGCACCAGCTGCACGCTGTCGATGCGTTCGCTTTCGATCAGGGCGAGCACGCGTTCGCTGTCCCATTTTTCCAGCAGCACGAGCCGATGCCCGAGATGCAGCATCTGGATGGCGCGGGAGCCGGGAGCCGCGTGGTAGAGCGGCGTGCAGACCAGGTGCGCCCCATTGCCCGCGCGCAGGCCGAACATGCCCGAATAGAGCGGAAGGGTGCGCGCCAATGCCCCTTCGGGGGGCAATCCTGTCAGCGGCCGCCGAATTCCCTTGGGGCGTCCCGTGGTGCCGGAGGAATAGAACATGGTGCTGCCTGCCAGCCGGTCGCCAAGAGGGGCATCGGGCTGCGCGTCCAGCAAGGATTGCAGATCGCGAAAACCCGGTATGTCTCCCGCAACCGCCAGGCGCCCTTGCTCGGGGAGTGCCGCCTGTCGGGCCGCCTGGCTGGCCGTGGAGGCAAAGCGATGATCGGCAATCAGCACGCGGCTCATGCTGTTGGACAACAGGTAGGCCAATTCTTCGGCCGTCAGGTGCCAATTCAAAGGCACCAGGTAGGCGCCTATTTGCGAGATGGCGAGCGCGCTCGCCAGCCAGTCGCTGGAGTTCGGCAACAAGACCGCGACGGCGTCGCCGGTCTTCGCACCGCAGCCGCGCAGCGCATGGGACAGGCGATCGACGCGGTCGCGCAGCTCGCCGAACGTGCTGCAGCCGCCATTGGATTCCGTGATCGCGATGCGGCTGGGCTGCCGCTCGGCAATTTGCCAGAAGCCCAACGCACCCTCGCAAAGGTAAGCGGGATCGACCGCCGACATAGGGTTGGCGTTGGCCGGGGACCTGATTTCAGGCATGGACTATTCGATCGTGATGCCTGCCGCCCGGATGGCCTGTGCCCAGGCCAGCGTATCGCGCTTTTGCAGGGCGGCAAGCTGGTCGGGCTTGCCAAGCAGTGGCTGCAGCCCGATGCTGGTAAGGAATGCTTGGCCCTCGGGCGCTTCCAGCACCTCGTTGATCAACTGGTTGAAGCGCTGGATTGCGAAGGCTGGCATCCCGGCCTTCCCGTAGAGAGCCAGCCACGCGGAGACGTCGAAATCAGCGACGCCCGACTCCGCGAGGGTAGGAATGTCGCTGGCGGCGGCGATGCGCGCGCGCGTCGTCACGGCAATTGCACGCAGGCGGCCGGAGTGCACATGTGGCAGGTAGCCCTGAGGGTCGCCAAAGGCGTAGTCAAGATGGCCGCCGATGATGTCGGAAACCACCTGGGCCAAGGTCTTGTACGGCACGAAGGTCGCCTGCAATCCCATGCGCTGCTTGAGAATCTCGCCAGCGAGCCTTCCGGTGATCGCCGAACTGGCGTAGCTCAACTGGCCCGGCCTGGATTTGACGAAGGCGACGAACTCCTGAAACGTGCTGACCGGCACGCGCGCGGGGTTGACCACCAGGATGTAAGGCACGGTGGCCATGGAGGCGATCGGCGCGAAATCCTTTTCCGGATCGAATGGGAGGGTTTTGTACAAGCTGACGTTGGCCGCCTGGGTCGAGGACCCTGTCATCAGGAACTGATGCCCATCGCCTTTCATGCGGGCGACAGCGTCCGCCGCAATGTTGCCGCCTGCGCCAGGCTTGTACTCGATGACGAACACGATCTCGGGATGGCGCTTTTGGATCTGCTCGGTGCAGTAGCGAATCAGCCCGTCGATGGCACCGCCACCGGCGTATGCCACCGTGATCGAGACAGGCTTGGTGGGCCAGATGGTTTGGGCGTAGCCAGGAGCTGCCCATGTCGGGAGTGCACTGGCCGCGAGGCCAAGCATCCGACGCCGGGTCCAGAAAATCATGTGGATGTCTCCGTTTCGATTGGCTGGGAGGCCATGCCTGCCATTTTCACTGGTTCCTCCGAGGCTCTTTCGTGCGAGTTCCCCGGACATTTGCCATGGATGGGCGGGTTCTCCAGGGGCGCTGGTCTGTCGCTCAGCGCCAGCCGCCACTGCGAGCCGCAGGAGGTTCGTCAAAGTGGGGAGGGTGGGGCGACACGCTGGCTCCCCCGTGCATGCGCGGCTGAATGGCGCTCAGAAAGTTGTAGGGAAACAGCGGTGGCAACGCGCTCACCTGATCAAGCCGGGTACGGAGTTCGGAAGGCAACTCGAAGTCCAGCGCGCCCAAGCTGTCCTGCAGCTGTTCGAGCCGGGTGGCGCCCAGGATCACCGAGCTGAGCGCCGGGCGGCCCGACAGCCAGTTGATGGCCACCCTAGCCATGGGCTGCCCCAATTCATTGGCGACGGATTCGAGCGCCGCGACGATCTCCCAGTTGCGCGGCGTCAGCTTGTTCAGCGCGGGTGTCGCCACCGCGGCGGTGGCCTTGATGCGCCCAGCCTGCTGTGCTGGTGCCTCCACATTGGGCTGGTACTTGCCGGACAGCAGGCCGCCGCCCAAAGGACTCCAGGCCACCAGCCCGAGGCCCACTTCCTGGCACATGGCGGGAAACTCGTACTCGATGCCGCGCTGCACCAGCGAATACTCGAGCTGCACCGCGCAAGGACCTTCGAGGCCATGGTACTGCGCCAGGGTGGTGATGCGCGCGGCATACCAGGCGGGCACGTCCGAGAGCGCCCAGTGGCGGATCTTGCCGGCGCGCACCAACTGATCCATGCTGCGCAGAACCTCCTCCGCCGGCGTGATGCCATCCCATGCATGGAGGTAGTAGAGATCCACATAGTCCGTCTTCAGCCGCGCCAGCGAGGCATCCAGGGAACGGATCAGATTCTTGCGGCCGTTGCCCGCGGCGTTCGGGTTGCCTTGCGGGTTCTGGTGATTGAAGCTGTACTTGGTGGCCAGAACGACGCGATCGCGCATACCCGTTTCCGACATGAATTCGCCCAGCCAAGTCTCGGCGGTGCCTTGCGTGTAGATGTCAGCCGAATCGATGAAATTCCCCCCGGATGCCAGGTAGGCGTCGAACATCGCGCGTGCGGTCTCCCGATCGCAGCCCCAACCGTTCTCGGTGCCAAAGGTCATGGTACCCAGGGACAGGCGCGAGACGCGTAAACCGGTACGGCCAAGCAGGTGGTATGTGGTGGGTTGCATCGGGTCTCTCAGGTTCTTGCTGAAATTGAAACACATTGACAATAAGTGTTCAAACATTAGACTGTGCTGGCTCGGCTGATGTCAAGTCCGGGCGGCTGTCCCGGGGGCCATTCCCCGTCCCATCACCCTGACGACCTATGCTGATCGACGCCCACGCCCACCTGCTGACTCCTGGAATGCTCAACCGCCACGATTTCTGGGGGCCTTTCATGAAGATGCAGGGGTTCACCGTCGGGCACTTCGCGCTGGGAACCAAGCAAAAATCGAAGGCCACCTCGGACCAGCAGGCGGAGGCGAACCTGCTGGCAAAGATGACGCATGCCGCGCGCCGCGAACTGATGGCCCAGCGCGGCGTGGACCAGATAGTGGTGTCCACGCCCTCGCATGCATTCATGTACTGGGCGGACGACTTCGGAAGCGAATACGCGCGCATCTGCAATGACGAGATGTCCGCCTACTGCGCCCAGGACCCGGCGCACTTTGCTTTCTGGGCACACGCCAACCTGGCCGATCCGGTCGCGGCTGCACGCGAGATCGAGCGCGCCGTCACGCAACTCGGGGCCAAGGGGGTCTGCGTGGGGGGCGCCAATTTCAAGGGCCTGCAGGCCTACAGCGAGGAATTGTTCCCCGTTTGGGAGGCTGTCACGCGGCTGGATGTGCCGCTGATGGTGCATGGTTACAACCAGTCCGTATGGTGGGGCGACAAGCATGCGGAAGACCGTTTCGAGACCACCTCGATCGTGGGCGATTGCGTCGATGAAACCCTGTTCTTCTGGTACCTGATCTGCGGCGGCGCGCTGGACGTGTTCCCCACACTGAAAACCTACATCAACCACGCCGGTGGCATGGCGGTGTTCCAGCTCGGGCGCCTGGCCGAGCTGAACAAGTCGATGGCGCCCGACGCACGCAACAAGCGCCCGTTCATGGACTACCTGTCCAACTTCTGGTTCGACCTGGACGTGCACCATCCGGCGCTGCGCCGCGCCGTGGTGGAGGTGGTGGGCGCCGACCAGGTTCTCTATGGCACCAACTTCGGGGGCGCCTACGACAATGGCGACCTGACCGCCGGACTGGGCCTTTCTGACGCCGATGTGGCCAAGATCCGCAGCGGGAATGCGCGCCGCCTGCTGAAACTCGATACCTCCGTCGCGGCATGACGGGTTTTGTCCTGAGCCGACGCCAGGTCTGGCTGCTCGTGTTCGTCACCCTGTTCTGGGGGGTGAACTGGCCCATCATGAAATCAGCCGTCAGCGCCTATCCCGCGATGGCATTCCGGGCCTGGTCCATGGTACTGGGCCTGCCGTGCCTGTGGGTGGGGCTGAAGCTGCTGCGGGTTCCCCTGCAGGTGCCACGACGGTACTGGGGCGAGTTGCTGCTGCTGGCAACCACCAACATGGTGGCCTGGCACCTGTGCCTGATGTGGGCCCTGCCGGGCCTGAGTTCCGGGCGGGCGGCGATCATCGGCTACACCATGCCCGTGTTTTCGGCGCTCTGGGGCATGTTGCTGTATCGCCAGCGCCTGTCCCGGCCGCAATGGGTGGGCGTGGGGAGCGCGACTGCAGGCGTGGTGTTGCTGCTGTGGCATGAGTTCTCGCGCCTCAGCGGGGTTCCCTTGGCCGGGCTCACCCTGCTGGCCGGAACCGCGGTGTGGGCCCTGGGAACCCAGCAACTGCGGCGTAGCGCCATGGATGTGCCTGTGCTCGCGATCGGGTTCTGGATGACGGCGATCACGACAGTCGCGGTTCTGCTGTATGTGGGGATCACCGATGGCCTGCCCGCGAACCAGCCCTCGCCAGGGGTCTGGGCAGCGATCGCCTACAACGCACTGTTGATTTTTGGGTTTTGCCACGTGGCGTGGTTCGCCCTGGCCCGCGCCTTGCCGCCAGTCGCAGCGAGTGTCAGCATTTCCCTGATCCCCGTGCTCGGGCTGCTGTCGGGCGCGCTGTGGCTGAACGAGGCGCTGCATTGGCAAGACGGGGCCGCGGTGCTCTTGATCATGCTGGCGATTGGCGTTGCCTTGCATCCGGCGGGAACGGAGACTTCTTGAAGGCGCCTTTCATGGCCAGTCCCCCCTGGTAATTTGCGATAGATCAACAGGGCAGGCGTTTCGGCTTCGGGTAAACCTCTAGAAGTTGAACACAAATAGAAAAACTGTCCTAAATTGTCTCCATGCCGGCAATCGTGCCGGTCCCAAGGAGACGATGAAATGTTGACGCGTAGCAATCCGGTGTTGTCCGACGGAACCAGAATCTCGGACCTCATCAATCTGGACACCCGTGAAGTGAAGATGCGGGTCTTGTCCGATGCCGAGCTGTACCAGCTCGAGATGGAAAAGATCTTCGCCAAGACCTGGGTCTTCCTGGCCCATGAAACGGAAATACCCAACTCGGGAGATTTCGTCCAGCGGGATATGGGTTCGGATTCGGTCCTCGTCACGCGTGACCGCGAGGGCCAGGTGCACGTGGTGCTCAACGTCTGCACCCACCGGGGCATGAAGGTCTCCACGCTGGACGTGGGCAACACCCAGGCCCACATGTGCATCTACCACGGCTGGGCCTTCAAGCCCAATGGGGACTTCATCGGCGCCCCCGTCGACAAGGAGTGCATGCACGGGAAGATGATGAGCAAAGAGCAACTCTCGCTCACCAAGGCCCGCGTGGCGGTCTACGGCGGCATGATTTTCGCCACCTGGAACCTTGACGGCCCTTCCTTCGACGAGTTCCTGGGAGACGCAAAGTTTTACTACGACACCATGTGGTGCCGTACCACCAGTGGCATGGAGGTTTTGGGGCCGCCGCAGCGCTTCATCATCAAGGCCAATTGGAAGACAGCTGCCGAGCAGGGGGCATGCGATGGCTATCACACGCTGACCCTGCACCGCTGGCTGGGTGAGATCGGCCCCTATGCGAAGAAGCCCAATGCCGAAGGGGGTGGGGCGGACCTGACACCGGAAATGTATGGCGTTGAAGTCTGGACTGACCATGGCCACACCATGCGTTGTATCGATCTGGGCCGCAAGGTTCACCGGATCACGGGCAGGGATCCAGCCGAGCTTTCGCCCCAGGAAAAGCTCACTGTCCTGCCCCCCCCGGGCTTGACGGCCGAGATGATCCCCGATGTGGTGAGCCGCCTCTCGCCTGAGCAGATCGAGATCATGAGCTCCAACCCGCCGCAAGTGGGCAACTTCTTTCCCAACGGACTGTTCGAGTTCATCTACCTGCCTACGGCCGATGGCAAGGTGACGGGCGCGATGGCCCTGCACACCTATGTGCCCATGGGGCCGGACAAGTTCATGTTCATGAACTGGATCCTGGCAGAAAAGGATACGCCGCCCGAGCAGAAGGCCGCGATGCTGCGCATTTCCTGCCAGTTCCTGGGCACCTCCGGCATGGTGGAGCAGGACGACTCGGACACCTGGCCGCACCAGACCATCGTCTCCAAAGGGGCGATGAGCAAGAACATCACGCTCAAATACCAAGCCAAGTATGAGACCGGCAAGCCTGACGGCTGGCCGGGTCCCGGTCATGTTGGCAGCGGCTTCACCAAGGACGACACCAACTGGAGCTTCTGGCAGTACTGGCACGAGCTGATGACTTGCGAGTCTTGAGCCGCCGATGCCAACCCTTCACCACCAGGAGATCACCATGTTTGCCAACCTGCTCGAACCCACGCCTCTGCCATCCACCGTGCGCGGCAACCGCATGCCTGTCGGCAGTCCCCTTTACAACGAATGCGTCGAATTCCTCATTGACGAGGCGGAGATGCTCGATGAGCTGCGCTTTGACGAATGGCGCGCGCTGCTGGCGCAGGACATCGAATACAACGTCCCGCAGCGCTTGACACGCCCCGTGCGCATGCAGGATGGCACGACCATTCGAACCGTTCAGCACATGCACGACAACTACGCCTCGTTGATGCTGCGCGTGCGCCGTATCACGGAAACCCGCAGCGCCTGGTGCGAAGACCCTCCCTCGCGCACGCGCCGGATGGTCAGCAACGTGCGCGTCTACAAGACCGACAAGCCGAATGAATTCAAGGTGCAGAGCTACATGCTTCTCACCCGGAACCGATTCGATTTTGACTATTTTGACCTGATCCCCTGCGACCGCCATGACGTGTTGCGCAAGGAAGGCGGCGCCTTGCAACTGGCGCGGCGCGAGGTCCTGATTGACCAATCCGTGCTCGGCACGCCCAACCTCGGCATTTTTCTGTGACCTGCGGTGTCGCGTTCCACCTTTGAGGAAAAAATGAAAACCACCTATCGTTCCGAGAAGCTCGAAGAGGCTTTCGCTGCACTTTCGGCCAACTACCGAGGGACCGACATCGACCTGTACGCGGTGTGCCGCGACAGGCGCGCGACGTCGCCGGTCGCGACCGGCGACTTCATGAACAGCATCGGCGTGCCCACGCATGCCGGTGCCAACCACGGTCACCCGACCTTCACCCTGTTCAAGTACAACGACGTCAAGAACGTGCTGCAGGACTCCGCCACCTTCAACAGCCGCTTCATGGCCAAGGGCTTCGGCAGCTTTTTCAGTGCCGACGGACTGGTCATCACGGCCATGGATGGCGAGGCGCACCGCAAGGCCCGCGGGCTGCTGCAGCCGGTGTTTGCACCCGATGCCGTGCTGCCCTGGCGCGCCGCGATCGAGCACCAGATCCGCGACGAGTTCATCCTGCCCCTGGTGCCCGACAAGCGCGCCGACCTGCTGGACTTCGGCCTGTACTTCCCGATCCGCGTCATCTACGGATTGATCGGCTTTCCCGACGAGGAACTGGGCAACTTCTACGAGTACGCGGCGATGGGCCTGACCGTGCTGGCTGGCCCGAAGATCGACCCGGCCGAAGAGGCCGCGTCCCGCGAGCGCGCGATGAAGGCCACCAACACCTTGTATGAGACCGTGATGGCGCTGGTCAAGCGCCGCCGCGCCGAAGGAGCTCCCGGAGACGACCTGGTGTGCCGCCTGCTGCGCGCCGAATTCGAGGGGCGCAAGCTCGACGACCACGAAATCACGACCTTCGCGCGTTCGATGGTGGCCGCCGGCGGCGAAACCACCACCCGGACCTTCAGCTCAATCATGACGCTGCTGCTGCAGCGTCCAGCCCTGGTCGAACGGGTCCGCAACGATCGCAGCCTGGTGTCCAAGCTGATCGACGAGGGGGTGCGCTTCGAGCCCGTGTCCACCGTCAAGGTGCGTCAGGCCGTTCGCGATGTCGAGATCCGGGGCGTGCAGATCCCCAGGGATGCGATGGTGCAGTGCGTGGTCGCCTCCGCCAACCGCGACGAAGAGATCTTCGACAACAGCGACACCTTCGACATCGACCGCCGCCAGAAGCCGTCCTTCACCTTCGGCTTCGGCCCGCACATGTGCATTGGCCAGTACCTGGCGAAGATGGAGCTTTCCATCGCCATCAACGCGGTGCTCGACCTGTTCCCCAACATCCGGCTCGATCCGGACCGCCCCGCGCCCGTGATCGCCGGCAGCATGCTGCGCGGCGCGTCCTCCGTGCCCGTGATCTGGGACTGAAGCCCCAGGCCGTCAAATCAGCCGCACGGTGTGCCCCGCCGGACGTGCCCGCCGCGATGTGCGGCGCGGCCGGCGCGGCGCATTCCCGATCGTCCCATGCGCGATCGGGGTCCCATCTTTTGTTTGCATATTCCTTTATCTGGAGTCCATCATGAAACTCGACGACCTCATTCTTGTCAGCGTTGACGACCACGCGATTGAGCCGCGCGGGGCTTTTGATCGCCACATGCCAGCCAAATTCAAGGGCCGCCAGCCCAAGGTGGTTCAAATCAGGGGCCGTGACGTCTGGGTCTTCGAAGACCGCGCGACAGGCTACATGGGCCTGAACTCCGTGGTGGGGCGCCCCAAGGACGAATACGGCATGGAGCCTTTGGGCTACGAGCACATGCGCCGCGGGACGTGGGACATCAAGGCCCGGGTGGACGATATGAACGCCAATGGTGTGCTGGGCTCCATCTGCTTCCCGACCTTTCCCGGTTTCGCGGGGCAGCGCTTCCAGCAGTACAGGGATGCGCGGGAGGTTTCGTTCGCCGCCATCCAGGCCTACAACGACTGGCACCTGCACGACTGGTGCAATGCAGCGCCGGGGCGGTTCATTCCGCTGAGCCTGATTCCATGGTGGGATGGTGAACTGGCTGCCCAGGAGATCCGCCGCATGGCCAAGCTGGGGGTTCACGCGATCTCCCTCTCGGACAACCCCGCGCTGCATGGGTTCCCCTCGATCCACTCCGACCATTGGGATCCGGTGTGGAAGGCTTGCGCGGACAATGACGTGGTGATCTGCTGCCACATCGGCACCGGCGTCAAGGCCGAGCATGCCTCGGACCTCACGCCGATCGATGCCTGGATCACCTCGATGCCGATCTCGATCGCCAACTCGGCCGCCGACTGGATATGGGCCCCCATGTGGAAGAAGTACCCCAATCTGCGCATGGCCCTCTCCGAGGGCAGCATCGGATGGATTCCATACCTGCTGGAGCGTGCCGACTTCACCTACCGGCACCATCACGAGTGGACCATGACGGACTTCGGCGGCGGCAAGCCCAGCGACGTCTTCAGGCAGCACATCATCACCTGCTTCATCGAAGACGAGTTCGGCTTGCGCAATCTGGCCGACATCGGCGAAGACAAGGTGACCTGGGAGTGCGACTACCCGCACTCCGACTGCACCTGGCCGGGTTCGCCGGAGATCTTCCATGCGCAGACCCGGCACCTGACGGACGCGCAGATCGACAAGATCGGCCACCTCAACGCCATGCGCGAGTTCTCCTACGACCCGTTCTCCATCCTGGGACGCGAGAACTGCACCGTGGGAGCGCTGCGGGCGCAGGCCAAGCACGTGAGTGTCGAACCGATGCTGGGCATGGGGGGGGCCAAGCCGGTGCGGCAGACGGGCAAGCCGGTGACCTCGGGCGACATCAACAAGATGTTCGCTGATGCGGACGCAGAGACCGCGCTGTAGCCTTTGGGAGCATCAGATGAGCCATCTCTACGATCTGGGGGCTGCATGATGCGGGCGGCCGTGATTGCCGAGCGCGGACTGCCGCCGGTTCTGCAGGACTTTCCCGAACCACAGGCTCGCGAGGGCGCGACCTTGATCAAGGTCGATACCGCGGGGCTGGGAGGCTGGGATGTTCTGGGGGCCTACCGCCTGGGCGTGCAATTCCCGTGCGTGATTCGGGGCGAGGGGGTAGGCCACGCCCCGGACGGGCGCCGGGTCTATTTCGGCGAGCGCTCGGTGGCGCCCTTCGGGGCCTGGGCCGAACGCACCTTGGTACCTACCGAAGAGGTGTGGGACGTTCCCGACGATGTCGACGATGCGCTGGCCATCACCATGGGCATCGCGGGCACCGGCGCACTGCTGCCGCTGGAACAGGCCCGCATCCAGCCTGGCGAAACCGTGCTGATCTTGGGGGCCACGGGAACGCTCGGGCAGCTCGCCCTGCAGCTCGCGCGCATTCTGGGCGCTGGCCGTGTGGTGGGGGCGGCCCGCGATGCGGCCGCCCTGGAGCGCTTGCGCGCGCGGGGCCTGGCCGACGCGGTGGTGGCCCTGGGCGGCACCGACGATGCCGTGGCCCTGAAGGCCGTGGCGGGCGAGGGGTTCGACGTGGTTCTCGACGGCGTATGCGGTGCGCCCATGCTCGCGGCGCTGAAGGCCACGCGCTGGGGCGCGCGCATCCTCACCGTCGGCACGGGGGGCGGGCGCGAAGTGAAGCTCGATATCGCCGACCTGCTGTTCCGCACGCTCAGTTGCGTGGGTACGGGGCAGCGCTCGGCCAGCGATCGCGAGGCCACCTGGCGCCGGCTCCTGCGGATGGCGCACGAGCATCGCATCACCTTTGACCATGTCGGGTATCGCTTCGACCAGATGCCGGACGCCTGGGCAAGCCAGGTGGCGGGGCCACATGCCAAGATCACCGCTTCTCTCAAGGCCTGATCGGAATTCGGCACGAACCAGAAGGATGGCGCGGATGCCAGGCTGGGAGGGTATGCGCGAACCTAGTGTTAACCCTGGTTTTTGGCCGCATTTGGGCCACTGGAACGGGCTTTATATGTACAGACTTTGCTAGGTTGTTTATATTTCGTCCCCACAGCTGCCCAAACAGATGAAGGAGACGCGCATGCTAAGCCCCACCCCCCCCACGCTTTCCGATGGAACCAAGGTCGTTGATCTGGTCAATGTGAACACACGGGAGGTGCAGATGCGCGCGCTCTCGGACCCCGAGCTCTACGAGCTGGAGATGGAGCGGATCTTCGGCAAGATCTGGGTTTTCCTCGGCCATGAGTCCGAGATTCCCAACTCGGGGGACTTCGTCACTCGCGACATGGGTTCCGACTCGGTGCTGGTCACGCGCGATAAGTCGGGCGAGGTTCACGTGCTTCTCAACCTGTGCACGCACCGGGGCATGCGGGTTTCGACCCTGGATGCGGGCAACACGCAGATCCACACCTGCATCTACCATGGCTGGGCTTTCCGTCCGAACGGAGCCTTTCTCGGCGCGCCGGTCGAGAAGGAGACGATGCACGGCAAGATGATGAGCAAGGAGGAACTGGGGTTGAAGAAGGCCCGGGTCACCTTGTATGGCGGGCTGATCTTTGCAACCTGGAACATCGATGGCCCCTCGTTCGAGGAATTCCTTGGCGACGCCAAGTGGTACTACGACATCCTTTTCAAGCGCACCGACAAAGGCATGGAAGTGCTGGGGCCGCCGCAGCGCTTCACGGTGCGTGCCAACTGGAAGGCAGCAGGGGAGCAGTCTGCCGCCGACGGCTACCACACGCTGACCCTGCACCGCTGGCTTGGCGAGGTCGGCAACTATTCCAAGAAGGGCGAAGGGGAGGGCAGCGGTGGCGACCTGAGCCCAGAGATGTACGGGGTGGAAGTCAGTTCGCCGCACGGGCACGCGTTGCGATGCATCGACCTGGGGCGGAAGATTCGCCGCATGACCGGGCTCGATCCCGACGTGCTGAGCGTGGACGAAAAGCTCAATGCGCTCCCGCCAGCCGGCATGACGAAGGAGATGGTCGAGCAGCTCAAGCGCAACCTCACGCCCGAACAGCTGCATGTGCAGACCAGCATGCCGCCGCAGGTCGGCGGCATCTTCCCGAACGTGCTGTTTGGCTTCGTCTACATCCCACAGGCCGATGGCTCGGTGGTCGGCTCGATGACCATGCATGCCTACGTCCCGAAGGGGCCCGACAAGCTGGAGTTCGTGAACTGGATCTTTGCGGAAAAGGACGCCCCGCAGGAGTTGCGCGACAAGATGCTCAGGCAGACCATCCAGCTGTTTGGCACATCAGGCATGGTGGAGCAGGACGACTCCGACACCTGGCCGCACATGACCCTGGCCGCCAAGGGCGCGCAGGGCAAGAAGATGACCCTGAAGTACCAGGCTGTCTATGAAACCGGGGCGCCCAAAGGCTGGCCCGGCCCGGGCATCGTCAACGAAGGCTTCACCAAGGACGACACGCAGTGGCACTGGTGGTTGTACTGGCGCCAGCTCATGGGCGACGCGGTCTGATCCTTCCTTGCAACTCGATACCATCCAATCTCGGAGACTCCCATGAGTGAAGCCCAAGGCGCCCTGGTGCCTATCGGATCGCCGGTTTACAACCAGATCCTTCAATTTCTGTACGTCGAGGCGCGCCTGCTTGACGAAATCCGCCTCAAGGAATGGGGCGCCCTGCTCGCGCAAGACCTGATCTACTCCGCTCCCTTGAGGGAAACACGGCCGGTCAACCAGCAGGCGGCATCGGTGGTGCGCACCATGCAGCACTACCACGACGATTGGCGCTCCGTGATGGGGCGCATCGTGCGCCTTACCGGCACCAAGAGCGCCTGGGCGGAAGATCCACCATCGCGCACGCGCCGACTCGTGACCAACGTTCTGGTCGAAGAGACGGACAAGCCCCAGGAATACAGTGTGCGCAGCTATCTGCTAGTGACGCGCAGCCGGTTCAACTTCGATGAATACGACCTGATCAGCGCGGAACGCAGGGACATCCTGCGGGCTGATGGCGAGGGGTTCAAGCTGGCCAAGCGCGAGATCCTGCTGGACCAGGCCGTGCTGGGTACGCCGAATCTGGCCATCTTCCTTTGACCTCGCGCTTGCCTTCAAGCCTTGAACGCGAGCCATTCCTGGTCATCGCGGCATAGCTGGCCGGGCTGCCACGTGAAATTCCAGGTCGAGCCCACTTGGCGCAAAGCCAGAGGGGCTCTTCCAGGCTGCTGCGCATAGCAGGCCCCGGTCGTTCTGGCATGGCGCTGTGCATCGAGGGGACGATTCTTCCCCATGGAAATCACGGCACATCGCCGCAATACCAGTGCTGCTTCGGCCATGTCTTCGGTCAGGTGGGCAAACGCCCAGCGCGCCATGCCCTGGCGCAACCCGATGCCTTCGTAAGGGGGAGGCCCTACGATGTCCAGGTCCTGGATATCCCAGGCCAGCAGCCGGATGCCGTCGCGATCGAGGGTCGCGTATGTGCGTCCTTCGATTCTCAGTGGCACCTCGATGTCATAACGGCGTCGCGGCAGGGCCCGGGACGCGGCGGCCGCGGCCAGGCCGCTGAGTTCCAGCATGTGGGTGCATTGCTCGCTGGGATCGACTTGGCGCATCACGCCGTGAGCGCTTGTCGCAGGGGGAGTGCCGACCAGCTGTTGGAGTTGGCCAGCCGCCGAAGGACACAGGCTGTAAGGGTGGCGAGGAGCTTCGCCACGCACGAAGGCGATGAGCCCATCCCGGACGACGAGTTCGACCCGGAAATGATGGAAGTCATCCTCCAGCGCGGCCCGGCAGCGAAAGCCGGCTTCCACGGGATCGGTTGCGATCAGAATGCGGCGTCGGAATACAGGCATGGGAACTTTCTTTCGGGGCCTCTGCCGTCGGCTGGCAACGCGCGAAGCCTGATTTTTCCGGCTGACACGAAGTGTCTTAAAGTGTACGATAAAAAGAATTCTGTCTAATATAAGGAGATTCAATGGGCTTGCTGAAAGACAAGGTGGCGCTGATCACCGGAGCGGGCGGTGGTATCGGACGCGGCATTGCACGCTGCTATGCGCGAGAAGGCGCTGCGGTACTGATTGCCGAGCTCGATCCCGTGACCGGCGCCGAGGCCGAGGCCGAACTCCAGCAGATGGGCGCGCGCGCCCTGTTCGTGCCCACCGACGTGCTCCGCAAGGACAGCGTGGAAGCCGCTATTCAGGCCGCAGCGGATAGCTTTGGCGGGCTCGACATTCTCATCAACAATGCCTTCGTCCCATCCGAGAACGTGTTGCTGGAGGACAAGACGGATGCGATGCTGGAGCGTACGCTGACATCTACCGTCTGGGCGTCCTGGTGGGCCATGCGCGCTGCCTTGCTGCACATGCGTGCGCGCGGTGGTGGGCGCATCATCAATTTCACGTCGATCGACGTGGACATCGGAGCCTGGCAGCATGCCGACTACAACACGGGCAAATCCGGTGTCGTCGGACTGACGCGCAGCGCGGCGGCCGAATGGGGCCGGTTCAACATCACTTGCAACGCCATTGCACCGACAGCCATGGGGGCGACATTCCATAAGCTGGCCGCCGAAATCCCCGGTTTCGCCGAGCGCTCGGCCGCCGCCCGGCCCATGGGTCGCTCGGGTGATCCGGAACTGGATATCGGGCCAGTGGCCGTCTTTCTGGGCTCGGAGATGGCGCGGTTCGTGACCGGAATCACCATGCACGTGGACGGTGGGCTGCATTTGCCAGGCTACAACTCGCGCCCGGCCCATGTGCCGGTGCGCGAATACTGATGCACCGGAGACAGGCTTCAGCGCTTGGTGACCTGTATGCCGCTGGTTTCCTGGTCCCAGGTGGCCGGTGTGCAACCTTGGTCGCGCAGTTCATACTTCAGAACCCGCCCCTGGGGGTTCTTGGGAAGGCTGTCGCGGAATTCGATGTAACGCGGCAGGGCGTAGTAGGGGACGGCGTCGATGGCCCACTGGAAAAGATCCTCGGGCGCCAGCGCCATGCCAGGGCGCAGCATGGCGGTCACCTTGACGTCGTCTTCCCCCTTGTCGGACGGGATGGCGTGCACGGCGACTTCGGCCAGGGCTGGGTGGCGGGCGAAGGCAGCCTCCATCTCGAAGCTGGAGATGTTTTCGCCGCGTCTGCGCAGGTAGTCTTTCTTGCGATCAACGAAATAGAAAAAGCCTTGCTCGTCGAACTTGCCAATATCCCCGGTGTGCAGCCAGAGGTTGCGCATGATCTTCAGCGTGTCTTCCGGCCTGCGCCAGTAGCCCATGAACATGATGTCCGGGCGCAGCGGCCGCACCACGATTTCGCCAGAAGTCCCGGTCGGCACTTCCCGGTCGAGGTCGTCCACGATGCGCACGTCGAAATCGGGAATGCGCTTTCCAGACGAACCGGGTGCGGCATACTCGCCACCGGCCAGCGAAGTGATCACTGCCGCTTCGGTGAGGCCATAGCCGTTGCCGCCCACCTGTTTCGCGCCGAAGCGTTCGCGCCAGATGGATTTGACTTCCTCCGTGAACGGATTGCCCCGCACTGTATGGATCTGCCCCTTGCAGCGCCGCCCGGCCTCGGTATCCGGCGCGTTGGCCAGCATCGCCCCCATGCTGCCCAGGATGGAGGCGATGGTGGCACCGCTGCGCTCCACTTCGGGCCAGAAGTTCGACACCGAAAAACGCGGAACGAAAGCGACGCGGGCGCCGACCAGAATCGATGCCAGCACGCCCACGCACATGGCGTTCATGTGGAACAGCGGCAGGGGCGTGATCGTGACGTCGTTTTCGTTGGCCGGCCCGGCGCGCAGTTGCAGACGCGCCAGATTGCACATGTAGTTGTAGCTGATCATGCAGCCCTTGGACGGTCCGGTCGTGCCCGAGGTGTAGATGAGGCAGGCCAGTTCCCAGGGCTGGGGTTTGCGCTCGAACGCGCTGTCATCGCTGCCGCGGTGTTCGTCGAGCGAGGCCAGGGGCAGGGTGCCGCACTGCCTGTCGCCGGGCGTTCCCCGGGTCAGGACCTGCTGCACGTCCGGCAACCCGTCCGAAACCGCCGCGATGCGTTCGGCATACGCAGCCTCGCAGACCACGAGCGCCGCGCCAGCATCGGCAATCTGGTGGCGCAGGAATTCACCCTTGAGCGCGGTGTTGATGGGTACGCTGACGGCGCAGAGCTTATTGATGGCGAACCAGCACAGCACGGCATCGATGTTGTTGTCGAGCATCGTCACGACCGTCTGGCCGGGTTGCACGCCCAGCGCCGCGAACGCATGGGCCAAACGGGTCGACTGGCGATCCACTTCGCCGTAGGTATGGAGTTCACCCGAGAAGTCGAGCAACACCCGGTCGGAATGTTTGGCTACCGCGCGTTCGAGCGCCGCAATGACCGTATCTTGTTGACCGAGGGACCACGTGTCGGGATTGCCGATTCCTGCCATGCAAAACGCTCCAAGCCACACCCAAGGATGCAAAAAATTCTAGATAAAGATGAGAATTCTATATTTAGATTTTTCACCGTGCGTGCTGGTAAACCCTTGGCCGCATCGCCAAGCGCCGAATCTCTCACTGAACCTCAGAAAGCATGGAAATGACCCTCAAGAGCACGAACAAGCAAGCCGCAGTCGCATCGAAAGCGGTTGGCAAGCCCCGTCGCAGGGTGGTGGATCGTGGCGTTGCGGCGCCTGTTGTGCAGAAACCTGCGGCGGCTGTCGCCATGGTGGAGAAGACGAGCCCGGTGGCCGCAGAGACAGGGCCGGTTGGCGTACGCCGTGGGCGCAGCAACCGGCGTTCCGAGCAAACGATTGCGAACATCCTGATGGTCACCGAGAACATCGTGCTGAAATCTGGCGCCGAGCGGATCTCGATACTCGATGTCTGCCGCGAGGCGGGTATTTCCCGCGGCACGTTCTATCGCTATTTCGCGTCTCAGGATGAACTGCTGGATGCGTTTGCCCGTCACAAACGCGAGCAGTTCCATGTCACCTTGGCAGAGGCCGTCCAACCCTACCAGGACCCCGACGAGCGCTTCGACGCGTTGATTCGCTACCTGGACCACTACTTGGAGCATGGCCGCGCGCGCCGGTTGCTGGTCGCCGCACCGGAATACGCCCTTGGTTTCTTTCGCCGCATCTTCCACGACTCGGTGGTCCGGTTCCAGGACGTTCTCGGCTCTGTTTTCGATGCCTGGGAGGCTCGTTTTGGCGTCAAGGTGGATCGGGAACTGGTATGCGAACTCCTGATCCGCTATGTGTTGAGCGAGCAACTGGTGCCGGGGGATGCTGATCGCAAGACGTTGCCCCGGCGCATTGGCCGAATGGTGGAGGCCCTGGCCACAGGTGCGCCCCCCCGCGCCAGGCGGTGAATTGTCTCCTGCGGCAGTGGCATGCACCCGTCACCCTATTGCAGGGCGGTAGCGATGCGCGCGAACAATTGCCTCATCGGCATCTCGGGGGAGTGGCTGAAAAGGGGGTCGTGGTGCGCGGAAAAGGCTTTGTAGACAACTGACCAGTCGGCGCTGGTCAGATGCCGGCGTGCAGCCGGGAAAATGACGGTCTCTTCCAGGGACATGTGCTCCCAGACCGCGCCGCTCAGGCGCTGGACGGCAGCGGTGACTGCTTCCGCGGCGTCTGCATCTCCATGCCAGTGACGGGCGAGGGCGGTGAGCAAGGCATCGATCAAGGTGTTTTCCAGCACATGCTGCCGTTCCAGTTCGTCCAGCACTGCATTGTGTTCGCTCGTGCGCTGACGGAGCAGGCGGAAGATGAAGGCCTCTTCCTTGGGGTGGTGCAGCCTCGTCGGAAACTGGCGCAGGTAGTCGACCATTTGCCGCATCAGCGCCACGTCGGGAATCGTGCCATCGATACGCCCTGCGCGATCCAATTGCTGCAGGCCGGTGAGTACCGCAGCGATGGAACGATGTTCTCCCGCCACGATGGCGAGCGCGCGGTTCGCGTCGGCCTGCTCGTCATTCGACTCGATGCTGGCCACATGCACGGGAAGGTTGGCGATTTGCAGCAGCTGGCGGGTCACGCTGCTGTGCAGCCAACCCCGCAAGCCAGGCACGCGGCCGTGGGAACTCACGAAGAGCAGATCGCAGGCGTGCCGCTGCGCCGCTTCGAGAATGGCCTGGGCCGGATGGTCGCTGACGAGCGCATCCGTCGAGCATTCGACGCCGCCGATCCTCGCGGCCGTGGCCGCCTTGAGCAGCACCGCATGTCGGGGCATGTCGCTTTCGGCGGTGAAGGCTTGGCGGTCGAGCGAATGCAGCATGGAGCCTTCGCCGGTGGCGGCCAGATCGGGGGCCGCGTGGAAAAAGGTGATCCGGGCCCCCAGTGCCCGCGCAAAGCTGACCGAATGGGTGACGGTTGCCATTCCCAGCGGGGTGTCGTCCAGGGCGACGAGCAGGTGTTTGTACATAAAGAGCTCCATGCAAGACAGTCTTCAGGGTGCCTGTAGCGGCTGTGTCGTCGCCTCAGTGTTTGCGATAACTTGAACAGAATCGCTGTTTTTGATTAATATCGCATTGACGCAGTGCAAACGCATGCCGGATTTCTGGCGGCTGTCACTGCTTCAGTAGCACGCGAACGACATCTGCACCGGCCCTTGGGGCAGTGCCCGAACCTGAAAGAATCATCATGCTGATCGACCTCCACGCCCATGCCCCGCTACCGGGGTACTACAACCAGCATCCGTTTTGGGGGCCGTTCTTTGAGCGGCACCCGGATGGCGACGTCAAGCTTCGCGTTGGCCATTGGGTGCTGCGCCTGGGCTCGCCCGAACGCAAGGCAGCGGTTCGTGCCGGGAAGGGACCGAGCGTCGAGGAATACATGGCCCGTTGGGCGGATCCGAAGAACCGCCTCAATGGCATGGATGCCGCAGGGCAGAATGCGCAGGTGCTGTCGGTGCCTTCGCACTGCTACATGTACTGGGCCGACCCCGAGTTCTCGGTGCGCTTCGCCACCAAGGTCAACGACATCCTGGCCGACTACTGCTCGGCCGCGCCGGATCGCCTGATGTTCTGGGCCCATGCGCCGCTGAATGCGCCGCACGACGCAGCCAAGGAAATCCGCCGCGCCTGCACCGAACTCGGCGCGAAGGGCCTGGTGGCCGGCGGCGCGAACTTCGGCGGGTTGGAGGCGGATTCGCCGCAGCTCGACGTCGTCTGGAAAACGATGTGCGACCTCGATCTGCCGATCTTCATCCACGGCTACAACCAATCGGTCACCTGGGGCATGCAGGCCGACCATGACCAGTACGAAACCACGGCCATCGTCGGCATGAACTACGACGAGACGCGCTTCTTCTGGTACCTGATCAATGGCGGCGTTCTGGATCGCTTCCCCAATCTCAAGGTCTACATCACCCATGGCGGCGGGTACATCCCGTACCAGCTCGGCCGCCTGGCCCAGACCAACCGCAATCTCGACGTGGCGTTCAACAAGAAGCCGGTCGAGGAGTATCTGAAGAACTTCTGGTTCGACGTCGAATTGCACGAAGTGCCGATGCGCCAGGCACTGATTGACATCATTGGTGCCGATCGCGTTCTGTATGGCAGCAACTTCGGCGGCAGCGACGCCGTTCGCCACGACCTGACCGATGGCCTGCGCCTGTCGGACGACGATCTGCAGAAGATTCGCTGGAAGAATGCGTGCGAGCTGCTGCACCTGGATCCTGCCAAGCTGGGCAAGCCCGCCGTCCAACCTGCTGCCAGAGTCGCTGCATGAAGCTCGCACGCTGCACCGATGGCGGTGCCCCGTTCTGGGCGCTGGTCGATACCGAACGCGACGAACTGCGCCCGATCGAGGGCGGGGTCTCCGATTGGGGTCCGGCTATCACGCGCGGCGAGGGGGAGGCTGCGCTGCGCTTCCGTGGCGCCGTGCGTGCGCTCGACTCGGTGCGGCTTCTGCCACCCATCGAGAAGACCAACCGGGTGGTGGTCGCTGGGGCCAACTACGCCAAGCATCTCGCGGCCGACTTCGGCATCAAGAGCCACAGCCAGCCTATCGCCTTCCTGAAGGCCCATGGCGCGCTCATCGGGGCGAACGACGCATTGCGCTACCCGCCCCTGACGCAGGAGCTGGATCACGAGGTGGAACTGGTGGCCGTGATTGGCGACACGGTCAACCGCGATGACCCCATCTCCAGCGTGCTGGGATACACCGTGGGCAACGACGTGAGCTCGCGCGATCTGCAGCGCAGCGGACCGCCCGGTGTCGGAATGGATCTGTTTGCGGCCAAGAGCGGTGACCAGACCACGGGCCTCGGCCCGTGGATCGTGACGCGCGATGAGTTTGCGCGCGAGGGAAAGCTGTCGCTGCGCCTGCTGCTGCGCGTGAATGGGGAAATTCGCCAGGACGGCGACACGGCCGAGATGACCTGGGATGTCGCGGAACTGGTGAAGTTCGTGGACGAGCGCTCGCGTTTCGAGAGCGGCGATGTCATGTTCACCGGCTCGCCGGCCGGCACGGGGCAGGGTTCCGGCAAGTTTCTCAAGCCCGGTGACGTGGTCGAGGCCGAGATTCCCGGCATCGGTCTGTTGCGCAACATCGTCACGACAGCCCAATAAGCAATCAGGGAGACAGTACATGAGCATTACGCAAAACAAGGTGGTCGTCGCCGGTGGCGGCCTGATGGGAACCGGCATCGCCCATGCCTTCGCCAGCTCCGGCTTCGTCACCGTGCTGGTGGACAGCAACGAAGCTGCGGCCGCCAAGGCACTCTCCGCCGTGGCCAAGATCCTGGACGACGGGGTTCGCCTCGGCAAGCTCGATGCGGCGGTGGCCGATGCGGCGAAATCCAGGCTTACGACGCAAGCCGATCTCGCTGCCGCATCCGCGGGGGCTGCACTGCTGGTCGAGACCGTCACCGAGAACATCGCGGTGAAGAAGCAGGTGGTGGCCACGGCCGCCGCCCACATGCTGCCCGACGCCATCATCGCCACGAACACCTCCGCGCTGAGCGTGACCGAGATCGCCACGGCCGTGCCCCAGCCTGAACGGGTGGTGGGCATGCACTTCTTCAACCCGGTGCACAAGATGAAGCTGGTCGAGCTGGTGCGCGGCATCGCCACCAGCGACGAGACCGTGGCCAGAACCCGCGAATACAGCGACGCGCTGGGCAAGACGTCGATCATCGTCAACGAGTCCCCGGGCCTGACCACCAGCCGGATGTCGGCCATGCTGGGCAACGAGGCGATGTGGATGCTGCAGGAGGGCGTGGCCACTGCCGAGGACATCGACACAGCGCTGCGCATGGGCTTCAACCATCCGATGGGGCCCCTCGAACTCGGAGACCTGACCGGATGGGATACCCGGCTGTCGGTGCTTCGTTACCTGCACTCGACGCTGGGCGACAAGTTCCGTCCCTGCCCTCTGATAATCAAGATGGTGGCCTCCGGCCGCCATGGGCGCAAGACCGGCGCGGGCGTGTACCAGTACGACGAAAAAGGCCAGCGCATTCCTGGCTCCGGCCTGAAAGCGAGCGTTCTGTGAGTCGCCCGGATGTGGTGATCGTCGGCGCGGTTCGCACGCCCGTCGGAAAATTCAAAGGCAGCCTGGCGCCCGTGCGCGCCGATCACCTGGGTGCCGTCGTTCTGGACGAGCTCATTACCCGTTCGGGGCTTGAGCCGGAATTGGTGGACGACGTCATCTTCGGCTGCGTCACCCAGGTCGGTGAGCAGTCGGCCAATATCGCGCGCACGTCACTGCTAGGGGCCGGCTGGCCCTGCACAATTCCTGGCCTGACGATCGACCGCAAATGCGGTTCGGGTGAAGAGGCCGTGCACGTGGCCGCGGGCCTGATTGCGTTCGGGTCGGCCGAGGTGGTCGTGGCCGGCGGTGCCGAGAACATGAGCCGGGTGCCCATGGGCAGCAACCGCAGCATCCATGGGGAGGCCTTTGGCTGGATGGTCGCCGAGCGCTACGAAATGACGAGCCAGGGTGAAGCGGCCGAGCGCTTGTGCGACCAGTGGGAGCTGGGCCGGGAAGACCTCGATGCGTTCGCCGCGGAAAGCCATCGGCGCGCTTGCGCGGCTGCCTCTGCCGGCCATTTCGAGAAAGAAATCGTGCCGGTGCCCGTGATGCAGGTGCGCGAGAAGGGCGCAGAGGGCGAGGCGCACTTGTTCTCCGCGGACGAAACGATCCGTCCCGGTACGGCCGTCGAGAAGCTGGCGACCCTCAAAACCAGCTTCCGCGCGGACGGTCGCCTGACTGCCGGGAACTCTTCGCAGATCTCGGATGGGGCGGCGGGTTTGCTGCTGATGTCTTCGGTCAAGGCCCGGTCGCTGGGCCTCAAGCCCCGCGCGCGCATTCTCGCCATGACCACGGTGGGCTCCGATCCCACGCTGATGCTGACCGGGCCGGTCGCGGCCACCCGCAAAGTGCTGGCGCAGGCGGGGCTCACACTGGACGACATCGACCTCTTCGAGATCAACGAGGCGTTTGCCTCGGTTCCCCTGGTCTGGATGAAAGAGCTGGGCGTGTCTTCCGAGCGTTTGAACGTCAACGGCGGTGCCATCGCGCTGGGGCACCCCTTGGGGGCGAGCGGAGCGCGCATCATGACGTCGATGCTGCACGAGCTGGAGCGTCGGGGCGGACGTTATGCGCTGCAGGCGATCTGCTGCGCCGGCGGCATGGGGACCGCCACCCTCATCGAGCGGCTGTGACCGTGGCGCGCCTGCCGCTGGTGCCGCTGGCCGATTTTCCGGCGCCACTGCGCGAGGCCGTGCGGCGGGGCGTCGAGACACGCATGCTCAGTTCCACCGTGCCGGTGCAGGTCTGGGCCCACCGGCCGCAGGCCGCGCTGGCATGGCTGGCGCTGCTGGACCAGTTCCACAGCCACGGCGTGCTGGACGGGCGGCTGCGGGAACTGGTGCGGCTGCGCATCGCCAGCATCACGCAGTGCCAAGCCTGCCAGCTGGCGCGCAAGAGCGACCGCGTGGACGCGCAAGACCTGGAAGCCCTCAATTGCCAGCAGATCGGCAGCGCCCACTTTTCGCCCGCCGAGCGGGCCGCGCTGGCGTATGCCGAGCTGTTCGCAGCCGATGCGCATGCCATTGGAGAAGGGCATTTCACAGCGTTGGCCGAGCACTTTTCGACCGCCGAGAGCGTTGAACTGCAGATGTTCTGCGCTTTGATGCTGGCGGGCGGCCGCATGACTTTGGTTCAACAAGCCTACCAGGAGGTATCACCGTGAGCACATCGATCTTCGACATTCCCCTTCAGGCCCTGAACGGCTCCGATACGAGCCTCGCCCCCTTCAAGGGACAGGTGATGCTGGTCGTCAACGTGGCTTCCCAATGCGGGCTGACCCCGCAGTACGCCGGCCTGCAGTCCCTGTACGACCGCTTTCGCGACCGTGGCCTGCACGTGCTGGGATTTCCCTGCAACGATTTTGCGGGCCAGGAGCCGGGAAGCGAGGACGAGATCCGCGACTTCTGCGACACCAACTACCGCGTGAGCTTTCCGCTTTTCACCAAATTGCGGATCAACAGTGAGCCCAGACACCCGCTCTATGCCGCCCTGATCGCTGCGCAGCCTCATGCCGTCGCGTCCGGCGATCCACGGCTGCGCGACACCTTGTCCAAGCATCAACTGCTGCCCAAGGCAGATACCGATGTGATGTGGAATTTCGAGAAATTCCTGATTGGCCGTGATGGGGCCGTGGTGGCCCGTTTCGCTCCCGACGTGGCACCCGATGATGCAAGGCTGATCGCGGCCATCGAGGATGCCCTCGGTTGATTCCATGGCACGCAGCGGGCGTTTCAGTTTCGGATGGACGCTGCTGACGCTGGTCGCCGCGCAGGTCGGATTGCATGGCTGCCTCAACGGCATGCGCATGACCGTCCCCTTGTTGGCGGTGAGCGAATCGCGGGGCCCTGCCGTGATCGGGTTGTTGATGGCGCTGTTTGCCGCCTTCCCCTTTGTGCTCGCCATTCCTGCCGGGCGCCTGGTGGATCGTCGGGGGTACCACCTGGGAACGCGCATTGGTGCCTTGCTGGCGCTGGCGGGGGCCGCTCTTGCCGCTTCGGCGTCCCATGTCTGGGCTCTGGGAGGCGCCGCGGCCCTGGTGGGGGCGGGCTCTGCGGTGGGCATGATTTCACTGCAGCGCACGGCAGGCCGGCTGGCCCGGGGCGAGGCGGAACGCCTGCGGATCTTCAGCTGGGTGGCACTCGCGCCGTCCATCGCGACTTTCATCGGCCCGGTCCTGGCGGGCATGCTGATCGACCATGTGAGCTATCGTGCGGCTTTCGTCGGACTGGCTCTGCTGCCTCTGGGGACGCTGCTCGCCACCACCCGAGTCCCTGCCGAGGCGCCTCGGGCGCCCGCGAAACGGACCGATACTCCCCCGAAGGCTTGGGACCTGCTGGGCGACCGCGATCTTCGGCGACTGTTCTTCATCAATTGGCTGATTGCCGCCTGCTGGGATGCCCACGCTTTTGCGTTGCCGATCCTGGGCCACGAGCGGGGCTTGAGCGCATCGGCCATCGGCACGGTGCTGGCCAGCTACGCCGTCACCTCAGCGGCCGTGCGGCTGGCGATCCCCTTTTTGGCGGAGCGTCTCCAGCCCCGGTGGGTGATGACCGGTGCGCTGACCTTGACGGCATCGGTTTTCCTGCTCTATCCCTGGTTGGACAGCACGTGGGCCATGGCGGCTTGCGCCGGCACCATAGGCCTGGGACTGGGGGCCATCCAGCCCGCTGTCATGTCCAGCCTGCACACCTTTGCACCGCCGGAGCGCCAAGGCGAGGCCCTTGGCCTGCGGTCCACCGTCATCCATTTCTCCACCTTGGTGATGCCCTTGGGTTTTGGCGCCGCCGGCGCCGCGTTGGGTGTTGCCCCGGTGTTCTGGATGACCGGTGCGGCGCTCTCCGCGGGTGCCTGGGCTGCTTTTGGGTTGCCGACCCAGGCCAGGCACGACTGACAAAGAACGATAACGCGGTTTTGCACGGGCGTCGATCACATCGCCTATCTCGCTACAAGGACACATGATGCTGAAGCTGTATCACGCACCCGGCTCCAATTCGGCGCGCATTCTGTGGCTGCTGGAGGAATTGGGCATGGAACGGGAGGTCGTGGTGGTGAAATACCCGCGCAACGATGGCAGTGAAGCCGATCCGCGCAATCCGCACCCGCATGGGTTCACGCCCGCGCTGGAGCACGATGGCCACTTGGTATCCGAGACGGCTGCCATTGCGCTTTACCTGACCGATCTGCATCCCGAGGCCGAGGTCGGCGTGCCGGCGGGGCATGCGTTGCGTGGAGCCTATCTCACCTGGCTCTTCTATCAGGTGGGTTTGACCGAACCCCTGGTCTACATGGAGGGGAAGGGCCTGCTGGCGCAGGATCCGGCGATGCGCGGCCTGAATCAATCAATGATGCAGCACATCCGGCACACGCTGTCACGTGGCCCCTACCTGCTCGGGCAGCGTTTCACCGCTGCGGACATCCTGTTCATGAGCTTGTTCGAGACTGCGCGCCCGCTGCTGGGCGGCTGCCCGGTCATCGAGGCCTATCTGGCCCGCGCCGATCGCCCTGCGCGGCGCCGGGCCTTGGCGCTGGATCGCTGAGCCGCGGTACGGCGGCCCGCCGCTTTTCTGCCTGGTATTTTTTATTGAGAGCCTGAACCGATGTCCCGTTCTGTCGTGCTTGTTACCGGCGGTGCTCGCCGCATTGGACGCGTGATCGCGCTTGATCTGGCTGCGGCTGGATGGAACGTGGCGATCACCTACCGGCACTCGTCGGAGGAAGCTCAGGACACGCTCAGGGAACTGCGCCGCAGTGAAGGACAAGCGGAAGCGCTCTACGCCGACTTGAGCGATGAGACCGGTTGCCGAGCGCTGGTGCCCGAGGTGGTGAGGCGATTCGGCCGCATCGATGCCGTGGTGAACAATGCGTCCGTTTTCGAGTACGACAACGCCGAGACCTGCGGATTGGCGGCGATGGAGCTTCACTGGAAGGCCAACACCGCGCCCGCCATCTTGCTGGCGCAGGCCTTGTACCAGCATCTGCTGGATACCGGGAGGACAGGGTGCGTGGTGAATCTGCTCGACCAGAAGCTGTGGAACCCGAACCCTGACTATTTTTCCTACACCCTGTCCAAGGCGGCGCTGGAAGCAGCCACAAAAATGTTGGCCATGGCCATGGCGCCGTGCTTGCGCGTAGGAGGTGTGGCCCCGGGGCTCGCCCTGCTGTCCGGGCCGATGAACGAGCGGGAGTTCGAGTTGGGCCAACGGCTCAATCCGCTGGGGCGAAGCTCCCCGCCGGAGGATATCGCCGACGCGGTCCGCTTCCTGCTGACATTCCCGGCTTCGACAGGCTCCACCATCCTTGTCGATGGAGGCCAGCACCTGACTCGCCAGCCGCGCGACGTGATGTTCCTGGCACGCGAGATGGGAGCCCGCTGAAATGTCCAACACCCTTCTGACTCCTGCATTGGCGCGGTGTCGCCGCCTTTTCCTGCGCAACCATGTAGTGGACATCAACATCGGGGCGCATGCCTTCGAGCAGGGTCATCCGCAGCGTGTGCGTATCAATGTGGATCTGTACGTTCCCCTGGCGTGCAGCACACCGGTGGATGACGATCTGGGGGAGGTCGTGGACTACGATTTCGTGCGTGAGGCGGTTCGGGAGCGCGTGGGCCGCGGGCATATCCAGCTTCAGGAGACGCTGGCGGATGATCTGCTGCGCGCGCTGCTCGCGCATCCCAAGGTACTGGCAGCACGCGTCTCGACCGAGAAACCCGATGTCTACCCCGACTGCGACGCGGTCGGCGTCGAGGTGTTTGCATTCAAGGACGGCGTGACTGCTGGCACCCTGGGGCCGCAAGCTCAGTGACGGGCGCGCTCTTCCAGGCTGGCGCCACGGGTCCACAGCAGTAGCAGCAGGCTGGCAATCGCCGATGCCGCCAGGGATGCACCCACCGAGGTGCGTTCCGCGATGGTGCCCCACAGAATGGCCCCCGCCGCGCTGCCGCCCATGATGCTCATCTGGTAGATCGCCATGCCCCTTGCGCGCAAGGTGGCCGGCAATGCCAATTGCGCGCACATGGTGAGCGTGTTGGCCACACACAGCCAGACCGCACCGGACAGGGCGAGCGCTGGCGCGAGCGTCCACGCGCTGGGCGCCCAAACTGCGCCCAGCGTGGCCAGCGCGTGCAGCCACACGCCCCCATCGATGATCCGGTTGCGCGCCGCCAGTGCCGGGAGGCGGGGCAGGGCCATGGCGGCGAGCACGGCCCCCGCGCCCATGGAGGCCAGCAGGGTGGTGTAGGTGGTTTCGTTGGCGCCGATGTCCTTGGCGACCAGGGGCAGCAAGGCCACCAGCGCCACGGCCTGGGTGAAGAAGATGAAAGCGCGGAACAGCACCGCCCGCAGTATGGGAGAGGTCCGGGCATGGCTCACGCCATCGCGCATGGCCTGCAGCAGGCGCGGGCGTTCGGCGGGGGGAACATGGGGGGCAATGGGAGCGCGCCAGATCAGTACGCCGGCCAATATGGACAGCACGGCGTTGAGTGCGAACACCATCGCCGTTCCCTGCCAGGCCAGGACGATGCCCGCGACGATAGGGCCCAGCACTCGCGTCAGGTTGATGGCCAGGGCGTTGAGGGTCAGGGCAGAGGCAAGCAGGCGCCGCTCCACCAGGTCCGGCACTAGGGCCGAGAACACCGGAAACCGCAACGCCAGTCCAACGCCATTGAGCAGGCACAGCAGCAACAGCGTTCCTGGGGTCAGGGCATCGATGCCTGCGAGCGCCGCCAGCACGGCCGCCACAACGGCGATCCAGGCTTGCGCCACGGCGAGAAAACGCCTGCGGTTGAGCAGGTCGGCCAGCGCGCCGCTGGCCAGGCCCAGCACGAACAGCGGCAAGGTGCCGGCCGCCTGTACCCAGGCCACCCACGCGGGACTGTCGGTGAGCTGGGCCATGCGCCAGGCGGCGGTTACCTCGTGCATCCACATGGTCATGTTGCCGGACAGCCAGGCCAGCCACAGGTAACGGAAGCCCGACCCTCGGAACGGGGCGAGCAGCGAGTCGGCGTCGGCGGGGGTGTGTGGCATCAGGCCGATTTGTCCAACGCCTTGCGCCAGCCGCTATGGAAGAGGTTCACGTGGTTCAACTGCTCTTCTTGGACTTGGCCATGTCGACGAGGTCGGCCATGGTCGGGTTGTGCGCCAGCATGCCGCCGTCGGCGATGTACGTCTGCCCGTTGATGTAGCGCGCCTCGCCTGAGGCCAGGAAACACACCAGCGCTGCGATGTCCTCAGGCTCGCCGAACTCGGGCACCAGTAGGTGGCGCTGCATTACGTCGATCACGCTCGCGGCCGCGCCACGCGTGCCGGGAGTGAGCACCAGGCCGGGCGCGACGGCATTGCAGCGCACGCCCTGGGCGCCATGGTGGGTGGCAATCTGGCGGGTCAGGCCGATGATGGCTGCCTTCGACACGCTGTAGGCCATGCGCGTGATGTCGCCCGAGAAGCCGCCGGTCGACGCGGTGTTCACGATCGCGCCACCGCCTTGGGCGATCATGGTCGGCAGCGCGTACTTGCAACCCGCCAGGTAGCCGCGCAGGTTCACGGCCATGACCTGATCCCAGACCTCGAATTCGATGTCGATGGCGTTCTTGTCCTTGGCATGGATGACCGGAGAACTCAATGCGGCATTGTTATGCAGCACGTCCAGTCGCCCGAAGCGCTCGACCGTGCCCTGAACGAGTCGCTCGATGCTTCGCACGTCTGCGGCGTCGAAGACCTGCGCACTGGCACGTGGGCCCAGCTCCGAAGCCAGCGCTGCGGCCCGTTCGGCGTTGACGTCGGCCACGACCACGGTGGCGCCTTCGGCGACGAGGCGACGGCAGGTGGCCTCGCCGATGCCGGAAGCGCCACCGGTGACGATGGCAACCTGGTCCTTGAAGCGGCCCACGTGGGGGCCGGGAAGCGCGGGCTTGCTCATGGGGTGTCCTGCGACGGGGTGGCGGCGAAGCCGCGGAACTGTTCCAGGTTCACGACGGCATCCTCCGGAGGCTTGAGGAAGTAGCGCACGTGCAGGCTGCCGGGACCGAACCGGTAGGTCTCGATGCTCTCGATCACTTGGTTCGTGCCGAGGATGCAGTTGCGGTGGTGCACAGCGGCCTCGTTGCCGTTGATGATGGTGCTCACGACCTCTAGGCGGAACTGGTGGTTGTGCTTGTCGTACATCTCTTCGATGACGAGCCAACCATCGGCCTGCTGCGTGCGGCCCACGTATTCGATGTCGAGGAGGTCTGGGGCCGCTTCGCGGTACAGGGCCAGCAGGCCGGCCTTGTCGTGGTTGTTCCAGCAGCGGACCTGGCCGCTCATGAAGCGCTTGATCTGTTCTGAAGGGATCTGATGCATGGTGATTTATCTTTGTGAAGGCAGCACTCATGTCGGCAGCCCATGGAAACGGGATGAGGTCGCAATGATTTCCGGGATCTGCAGTTTCGGCAGAGCACTTTCGCTATAGGCCCAGCGGGCAACCGTCACGCGCGGCTAACGGTCTGCCTCGCAGGGGCTCAAGCACCGGCCGTGTTGTTGCTCGTTCAGCGATGGCGGCAGAGCTGCGGAGCGCGCTTGCCAAGGCTTTCGGGTCGGGTGCAGGGCATCTTTCACTGCTTCAAGGCTGGTGAATGAAATAGCGCACGGTCAGCCTGCCATTGTCGAAGTGGTATAGCTCGATGGTCTCGATGGTCAGCGAATTGCCCCGCACCTTGTTCCGGTTGTGGCATGCGACCTCGCTCCCATTGATGATCAGGGCCACTTCTTCGATCTCGATCTTGGAATTTTGCTGCGCCCACATGCCTTCCAGGATCGTCCAGCCTTCGGCCGCAGGACCTCGACCGACATACTCGATTTGTAGGCTCTCGGGCGCTACGGAGCGGTAGGCAGCGAAGAAGCCTTCCTTGTCGCCGGCGTTCCAGGCCCGCACCTGGGCGTGCAGGAAGTGTTCGATGGTGGTTTTGTCCATGACATGGTCTCCAGTTCAGATTTCGGTGCCACGGACGTTGCGTGCCGTGCCATTGCGCTTGTCGCTTTCGCCCCAGGCCATCCAGCGGTCGGGCTCGCGCGTATCGCCTACCCGGCGCCATCGCCCTTCCTGCTGGGCTGTGATGGGAAAACCGCCCACGAAGTCGAGCATCCGGCCTTTGGGGTCGGGCAGGAACTCCCATTCCTCTTTGCCTTCCAGGATGATGCGCGCGTCCTCGGCGAACCAGCCGTCCTTTTCATGGCGTACCGTGCCTTCGATATCCGTGGTGCAGCGAACTTCGCCCTTTTCGTTCTGGACAATGGCGTAGCCCAGTTTGTCGTGGCCGACCAGGAAGGAGCCGACATCCCAGCTCCCGTCCTTGTAGATCGTGGCAAAGTTCCACCAGATGACATGCATCTTGTTGTTGACGACCAGGTCCTTGTGCATGTGGATGGCGCCGCCTTCCGCCATCCAGGCCTGGTCCAGGGAAATCATGCCCTTGACCTTTCTGCCCTCGCAGGTGCCCTGCACGTCGTAGAGCTGTGCGACGTAGAAGGTGCCCCAGTCCACCCCGGGCAAATACCACTGCATGCCATTGCCGATGAGTTGGCCGGTGAGGTCGAGCAAGCCTTCTTCCCGCCAACTGAACCCGGTGCCAGAGGCGGTCAGCCGCCAGGGCTGACCGGGATCCTCTGGATGGCTGGACCACCAGGCGGTGTCGCCATCGAGCCCGCGTGCGGGAAACAGGGTGAGCGCTCTGGGGGCGATCTTTTCCTTGTCGATGCGGATGTTCTGGCCATCCAGGCGGGTGCTCTGGTAGATGAACTTGGTGGGGTTGGGCGTGCTGTCCGGCGCGTTGAGAGCCCGCACCACCGAGTAGATGTGGCCTTCATCGTCGCGCACGCTGCCAAACGGCATGTGCTTGGTGAGCTTGAGGCCGAAGTGGTCGCGCAGATCAGCCAGCCTGGCGCCGCTGACCTTTTGCGGGCCGACCAGGCATTGGTAGGCGAAGTCGGAGCGCTCGGGGATCGTATCGAAGGTTCGCATGATCGGAGGGGCCTTCCTGATCAATCCCAGATGACGTGCACGCTCTTGGCCCCGCGCAGATGGGCGCCTTCGATTTTGGGCGCGGGTTGCTCGGGGTCGAGCCGCACGTTGGGCATGAGGTCCAGAATCCCGTTGATCGCGCAGTTCAGTTCGAGCTTGGCCACGAACTGGCCAATGCACATGTGCGGGCCAAAGCCGAAGCCGAACGACGGCTTCTGGCGTCGATCGATGTCGAACACGTCGGGATTCTCGAAGGCGCTTTCGTCGCGGTTGGCCGAGGCGACCATGCACTGGACGAAGGAGCCCTTGGGGATCGTCACGTCACCGATCTGTACGTCGGCGGAAGTCTCGCGCACCTTGAACGTGGAGGAGGGCTCGAAACGCACGGCTTCGTCGATCAGCTTGGGCACCAGATTGCGGTCGTTGCGCACGCGGTCGAGCAGGCCGGGGATGGTCAGCAGGAACGTCATCGCCGCACTGAAGGTTCGTGTGGTGGTCTCACCGGCAGCGGGCAGCAGCGAGCGGGCGAAGGTCGCGACCTCGTGGTCGTCGAGCTTGTGGCCCTCGTATTCGGCGTTCATCAGGCGGGTAATGAGGTCATCGCCCGTTGCACCTTCGGCGCGGCGCCGCTGGACCTGCTCCATGAGCGCGTCGTACAGGCTCTTGACCGCAATGGCGGCGACTCGGCGGCCTTCCTCGGCCTTGGCTTTGTCAAGCTGGTTGGCCGCCAGCATCGATAGCGCCCAGACTGCATATTGGTTGTACTGATCGGGGTTGTCTTCCGGGAAGCCTACGAGGGCATACATGGCACGCACCGGAAAGTTCAGGCCCATTTCCATGAGGTCGGCTTTCTTGTCGGGCAGCAGAGGCATGATGAAATCCTCGCGCGCGACGCGGTCGATCTTCGGGCGCCACTTGTTCACGTTCTCCGGCATGAACGCCGGCTGCAGCAGGGCGCGCACCTTGCGGTGGGCCTCGCCGTCCATGCCCAGGATCATCAGGCCATCCCACACCTTGCCCATGCCTTCGAGGATGAATCCGCTGGTGAAGGTGTTGGCGTCTTTGAGCACATTCATCACGTCTTGATACTGGAACACGGCGTAGGTCGGACGGGTCTGCAACCCGGCGTTGGTCGGAACCCCAAGGAACTTGGCAATGAAGTCGCCTTCGTAGACGCGTGTGGTCTTGCGCATCTCGCGGCAGGCGGCATACAGGTCGTCCGTTTTGCCGCGATAGAGGTCGGACACGCTGGCATAGGCCGCTTCGAGCTTCTGGGCGTTCTCGGTGGTGGTTTTGGTCGTGGTATTCATGGAGCGTCTCCTTTAGGGATGGATATGGGAAAGTGGGGATAACGGACTTACTTCAGATAGCGTTTCACGCGGCCAGCGGCTATGCGGCCCGGCAGCCCATTGATGCCACCGCCGGGATGGATGCCGGCGCCGCCGAAGAACAGCCCCTTCACCGGCAACGTGTCGCCGCCGAGCCCGAAGGCCGGCCGCATGAGCCCTGTGCGCGAGGCACCGGTGTCGATGTGCACCACGCAGCCGTTGGGAACATTCAGCCGACTGGCGAAGTCGGGTGCTGCTTCGGCGCGGCGGCCAATCTCCTGTGACTTGAGCCCTGGCAGGTACGCGTCCGTTTGGTCGATGACCCTTTGTGTCACCGGGGCACGGATGGCATCCCATCCTTCGCGTGGTTCGAGGGGCATGGCGATCGGATACAGGTAGGCGATGTCCTGGCCTTCGGGGGCCTGCGTGGGGTCCACGGCACTCGGTGCCGTGGCCCACAGATAGGGCAGTCGGGAGACATCGCCACGCGCTGCGCATTTGAAGTTGTCGAGCACCGCTTCCACGGTGCCGATCAGCAGCACGCTCTTGCGAAGACTCAGTCCGTCGGCGCGCAAGGCTTCGTGGCGGCTGGCGCGAACCTGGCCGCGAAGTGCGACGTCGATCTTCATGGGCGAGCCGCCGTGGGCATTGGCTGGCGCCAGATCGACCCGCGTCAGGTAGCGGCGTTCTATGGCGCCAGGTGTCACCATATTCAGGGCAATCTTGGGGTGCACCGCCGCGACAACGCTGCGTGACTCGAGCACTTCGCCGCTGGCAAGCCGGACGCCCTGGGTTTGACCGCCACGGGCCACGATCTCAGCAGCAGGAGCATTGAGCCGAATCTCGCCCCCCAGTTCCGTCAGGCGGGCCGCCAGGGCGTCAGACAGAGTCTGCATGCCTCCCACGGCGCGGCCCAGGCCGAAGCGCTGGATGAAACCCAGCAGCGCGAAATAGACCCCGGTACCCTCGCCTGTGATAGGGCCGGCGGCACCCAGCAGGCAGCACAGGGCGGATTGCGTGACCGGGTGCTCGAACCGTTCCATGATGGAGGTGTAGGCGGGGCTTTTCATCAAGCCCATGAGTTCCGGCCTGAGGTGCCGGTTCTTGATCAGCACCTTGAGCGCCTGCCATTTCGCTCCTAGGTTCATCTGCGCGGGATCGACCCGCATCATGGGGATCGCCAAGTCGATGAAGGTGTTTACCAGTTGCATCAGGGCCAGGAACTCCGTGGCGTCTGCCGTGCTGAAACGGCGGATCTCAGCGGCGGTCTGCTCCGCGCTGCGGCCGAATACGAGTGAGTTGCCATCCGGATGCAGATAGACATAGCCAGGCTCCATTTCGGTCTGACGAAAGCCGTGGCGCTCCAACTGGAGCTCCTGCGGCATCATGGGATGCACGCGCAGAGACATCAGATCGAGGGCGCAGGGGTGCACCAGATGATTTGGGGCTTCGGGTATCAGATAGCCGGAGGAGGCCATGCCACCGACCTTGCCGAGGGATTCGACGACGATGACCTTGCGGCCCTCGGCGGCGAGATAGCAGGCGCTGGCCAGCCCGTTGTGGCCTGCGCCGATGACGATGGCGTCATAGAGAGGTGTAGTGCTCATACAGATTCCTGGAAAAGAAGAGGGCGGGCTTAGGCGGGCGCGACTGGCTTCCACCAATGCAAGTGTTCGGACGCATCCTGGAGCCGCTGCCAGGCGATGGCCACGGCGATCCTGGCCGCCGGGAGCTTCATGCCCAGGCCGAGCAGGATCATGACCACGGTCTCGCGGATGCAGGCCCCATTGAGCTGTCCCGTACGGGAGATGCGCCGAGCCCCTTCGACACTGGTGCCTATCACCAGATCGAAGGCGGCCTCGATCGAGTCGAACTGGAAGACGCCTTGCTCGCGTCCATAGTTCAGGCTGCGGAAAGCCAATTGGCGGCGCGGATCGTCGCCGTTGATGCGATCGACCAAGTCCGCATGCGAAACTATGGCGCCGTGGGCAGGATCCATCGCCGCACGGGCCAGCGCCATCAACGGGCCCGTGGCGAGCATCACTGCGCCGTCATCCAGGGGCTCGAACAGGCGTTCGAAACTCTGCAGCATTTCGCTCGCTGTGGTGCGGCCGATCTCCGCAAGAACTTCGTCCAGCGTGTCGAAGTATTTATAGAAAGTGCCGCGGGAGACATTGGCCGCACGGATCACGTCATCGATCACGGGGCGGCGTTTTCCCGCGTTCTTGCGGTAGGCGTCCATGGTGGCCGCAATCAGGCGTTCGCGCATGCGCTCGCGCCGCTCCCGCGCCACCCGGCGGCGGTGATCACCCAAGGGATGTTGATCCTTTATGGGGTCGATCGGAGGCAGATGCGCGTCCATGATCGGGCGGCCTACAGCGCATTCATCGAGGTATTGGCCATCCGAGAGGGTTCTGTCAACCTGCCTCGCCGCTCCGGCCACACGGCCAGTGCTTTCGCCGACTCCTTGGGCCTTTGGACGGCGAGCCTCAGAGAGAGGCGGGCTTGAGGAATGGTTGCTCATGAAATGATTGAACACTTTTTTTGATTGTGATCATATGTTCATCGAAGTGACATAGGTGTTTACTATGTGCCTTCACGGGTTTACGAGTTATTTGATATGTGTTAAATGATGCACAATTCGAAAAAATGTCTATAAATCACCGAGCGCGATGCAAAGTTTGCGAAGGAAACCTGCGATGACCAGCACCAGAACTTCATCCCTCGAACGGGCATTTGCGGGGGTCGCGGACAACTACCGCGGATCCGACGTCGATCTCCATGCGGTCTACGCCGCCATGCGCCGAAATTCCCCCGTGGTGGCGGAAAACTTCATGGCCGGGCTCGGTGTGCCCAATATCGCGGGCCAAGATGCGAACCGTCCGACGTTCACGGTCTTCAAGTACCGTGACGTGATGGCGGTGCTTCGGGATCCGACCCGCTTTACCAGTGGCTTCATCGCGGAAGGCCTGGGCGCTTTTTTTGACGGCTTGATCCTGACAGGGATGGACGGAGAGGAGCACCGCCGGGCACGGGCACTGCTGCAACCGGTCTTCATGCCCGACGTGGTCACCCGGTGGAAGCCTAAGATGGACGCCATCATTCGCGATGAATACCTGCTGCCGCTGGTAGCCTGCAAGCGCGCTGACCTGATGGACTTCGCGCTGCACTTTCCCATCCGACTGATCTATTCGCTGATCGGTTTTCCGGAAAATGATCCAGAGCGCATCCACCAGGTCGCCGCCTGGGCCCTGGCCATCCTCGCGGGACCCCAGGTCGACCCGGAAAAGGCAGCCCGGGCGCGCGGAGCGGCCATGGAGGCCGCCAAGATGCTCTATGACGCAGTCAAGGAAGCGGTGGTTCAGGTGCGGGCCGAAGGCGCGACGGGGGAGGATTTGATCAGCAGGCTGATTCGCGCTGAGTACGAGGGCCGCCAGTTGGACGACCATGAGATCTCGACCTTCGTGCGCTCGCTGCTGCCGGCCGCCGGTGAGACCACCACGCGCACCTTCGGGTCGCTGCTGGTATTGCTGCTGGAGCGGCCGGAACTGCTCGAGCGTGTGCGGAATGATCGCGCGCTGGTCGGCAAGGCGATCGACGAAGCGGTTCGGTTCGAGCCCGTCGCGACATTCAAGGTGCGCCAGGCGGCTGAGGATCTGGAGATCGGTGGCGCGCAGATCCCGAAGGGCGCGATGGTGCAGGCGATCGTGATGTCGGCCAATCGTGATGAGGAGGCCTTCGAGCAGGCCGATCGGTTCGACATCGACCGCAAGCCCAAGCCCTCGTTCGGCTTTGGCTTCGGTCCGCACATGTGCATCGGCCAGTTCATCGCCAAGACCGAGATGCAGGTGGCGCTCAATGCCGTGCTGGATCTATTGCCCAACCTGCGGCTGGACCCTGCGAGGCCCGCTCCCCGGATCTCCGGGGCCCAGTTGCGTGGCCCCCATGAAGTGCACGTGGTGTGGGACTGAAGGAGTTCCCATGAAGAACCCGTTCCAGATGTCTCGTCGCCGTTGGCTGCTCGTGAGTGCGGCCGGCATTGCTTCCAATCCGCTTGCTGCCCAGGATGCCTTTCCTCGCCGGCCCGTGAACCTGGTGGTACCTTTTCCGCCTGGAGGCCTTGCCGACAGCGTGGCGCGGCAGTTCGCACCGTCGCTGGAGCGGGTGCTTGGCCAGCCCGTGGTGGTTCAGAACCGCGCGGGCGCGGCCGGTGCGATCGGCGCGGCCGCCGTCGCCAGCGCCAAGCCTGACGGCTATTCGATCCTCTTCACGCTGTCGAGCTTGTCAACCTTGCCTGAGCAAGCCCAAGTCAACCAGCAAAAGCCGGCATTCCTGCTGAGCCAGCTCAAGCCGGTGGCGCGCATCAGCACCGATCCGCTCGCTATCGTGGTGAGGGCCGATAGCCCTCTGCAAACCTTGAGCGAACTGATGGTCCGTGCGCGTTCGCGGCCCGGCGAGATGAGCTATGGCTCGTCAGGGAACTATGGCACCGTGCACATTCCGGTGGAGATCTTTGCCCATGAGGCCGGGCTCAAGCTCAACCACATCCCCTATGCGGGAGGCGCGCCCCTGATGGTGGGGCTGCTTGGCGGCCAGGTCGATTTCACGATGTTGCCGCGTTCCTTGATCGCTTCCCATGTCCGGGCGGGTAAGCTGCGCGTCCTGGCCACCGTGGGGGCGGAGGCGTGGCCACAGTTCCCGTCCGCTCCAAGCACCGAGGCCTCGGGACTGAACGTGGGCGTGCTGCCGTGGACGGGGGCTTTCGTACCGTTTGACGTGTCACCGACCGTGATGGAGCGGTTGCAGTCGGCGTTTCGCATCGCCGCCGAGAATCCCGAATTCAAGCAAGCGTTGCTCAAGGCAGAGGGAACTCCCGCTTACCTCGACGCGGACGAGTTCCGGGCATTCTGGAGTCAGGACGCTGCACGCATGAACCAGGCGGTTCGGCGCATGGGCAAGCTCGAATAGGAAGTGACCGATGGATCTGGGCATCGCTGGCCGCAAGGCCATCATTTGCGCTTCTTCGAGAGGACTCGGGAAGGCATGCGCCTTGGCGCTCGCGCGGGAAGGCTGCATGGTGGTCATCAATGGCCGCAATGCGCAGGCGCTGCATGCAGCCGCTGCGGAGATCGCGGCGGTGTCGGGCCAGCCTCCGGTCGCCGTCATGGGGGATGTCGGCACCGATGCGGGGCGCGCCGCGCTGCTGGCCGCCTGTCCGTCCCCTGACATCTTGGTGACCAACAACGGCGGGCCAGCGCCAGGCGAAGCCGGGCAATGGGACCACGCAACGTGGATCGCGGCCGTCGAGAGCAACATGCTCAGCGGCATTTTGCTGATCCAGGCGGTGGTGCCCGGGATGCGGGAGCGCCGCTTCGGGCGCATCGTCAACATCACGTCGGCCATGGTGAAATCGCCGAAGCTGATGCTCGGACTCTCGACGGCCTCGCGAGCGGGCCTGACCGCCTTCTCGAAGGCCATGTCCAACGAGGTGGTGCGGGACAATGTCACCATCAACAACCTGCTGCCCGAACGCATCGAGACCGACCGCATCGCATACATGACTGGGCAACTGGCCCAGCGCAGGCAGATTTCCCAAGAGCAAGCCCGCGCGGAGTTGCTCAAACCGGTCGCTGCCAGGCGGTTTGGGCGACCTGAGGAGTTCGCGGATGCTTGCGCTTTCCTGTGCTCGGCCCAGGCGGGCTACATCAGTGGCCAGAATCTGCAGGTCGACGGCGGCAGCTATGAAGGCCTGATCTAGCGGCGGCTGCTGGAAAGTGTTTTCCAGTCTTTGGGCGGGGCTTCGGTTTCGGCGAAGTCCAGTTCGACTTCAACGCCATTGGGATCGGAGAAAAACAGTTGCCATGTCCTGACCGATCCTGGCGCACGGATGAGTCGCAGCCCCACATTGTGCGAACGCAAGGTGGCGGCGGTCTCCTGCAATCCCTCGGCCCAATAGGCCATGTGATCGAGCGCGCCACGACGGGGCATAGGCATTCGATCCACAGCGACCACATGCAGGATGGGCTGATTCCCCGCATAGAGCCATAACCCCGGAATCGGAAATGGAGGGCGCGGGCCCTCGCGCATGCCGAGCAGATCCACGTAGAAAGCCCGCGTCGCTTCCAACTGATCCGTCACGATGGTGAAGTGGTCTGGGCGCTTGATCATGATGCTTCCCTTTCGCATGCGGGCCGTCTGGCGGGACGCGGGGAGATGGGCGTGCAGTGCACGAAGCGGTGGCGAGTTGGTGGGGGGCGCTCCGCACCGGGCTCCCCCGTGCCCGCCCGCTACTGCGCCGCGGGCAAGCGCACCACCATACCATCCAGGGCCGCCGTGACCATGATCTGGCACGACAGCCGACTGTGGGGCTGACGGGGCTCGCCTGTGCAGTCCAGCATGGCATCTTCGGTATCGTCGATAGAGCTGAGCTGCTCGGCCCAGGGTTGCTCGACGTATACGTGGCAGGTCGCGCATTGGCAGGCGCCGCCGCAGTCGGCGTTCATGCCTGGAAGCCCATTGGCGAGCGCGGCTTGCATGACGCTGGTGCCTTCGGCCACGTCCAGCTCGGTACGTTTGCCATCGGGTGTGACATAGATGATTTGCGGCATGGGGTCTCCTTAAAATTGAATCGGTAATCAGAGCGATCGGCTGATGATTTCTTTCATGATTTCACTGGTTCCGCCGTAAATGCGCGCCACTCGGGCATCGACCCAGGCGCGGCTGATCATGTACTCGCTCATGAAGCCGTAGCCCCCGTGCAGTTGCAGCAGTTCGTCCAGGATCTTGCCCTGCATTTCGGAGCCCATGAGCTTGCACATGGCACCGACTTCCGCGCTGAGTTCTCCACGCATCGCCTTGGCCAGGCAGTCGTCGACGAACACGCGCAGCATGGTGGCCTGGGCCTTGCATTCGGCGAGCTTGAATTTGGTGTTCTGGAAGTCGAACACTGTCTTGCCGAACACCTTGCGGTCGCGGGTGTACTGGATCGTCTGTTCGATGAGCGAGTCGATCGATGCGGCCGCGCGGATGCCGATGATGGTGCGTTCCCAGGCCAGTTGGTGGGTCAGGTACTTGAAGCCCTGGCCTTCTTCGCCGAGCCGGTTTGCCATCGGAACCGAGACGTTGTCGAAGAAGAGCTCCGACGTGTCCTGGCCCTTGAGTCCGATTTTTTCGAGCCTGCGGCCCTTGGAAAAACCAGGTTGGTCGGTTTCGACGCAGATTAGCGTCAGCTCCTTGGCTGCCGGATCCAGCTTGGTGGCCGTCACGGCCAGATCCGCGTTGCCCCCGTTGGTGATGAAGGTCTTCTGGCCGTTGATGGTATAGATGTCTTCGCCGCGCACGGCGGTGGTGCGCATGCTGCGCAGGTCGCTGCCTATACCGGGCTCGCTCATTGCGATCACGCCAATCGTCTCGCCGCTCACCATCTTGGGCAGCCACCGCTGTTTCTGCTCTTCCGTGCCGTAGGCCACGATATAGGGCGCGACGATTTCCGAGTGTGTGGTGAATCCGACCGCGGTGGCGTTGACCCGCGCAAGTTCTTCGATCATCACGGCCGAATGGCCGAAATCGCCGCCCGCGCCGCCGTACGCTTCAGGGACGGTGGAGCACAGCAGGCCGGCTTCGCCAGCCTTGAGCCAGACGCTCTTGGGCACGATACCCTCGGCCTCCCAGGCGTGCAGGTGGGGCACGATCTCACGTTCAATGAAGCGGCGGGCCTGTTCGCGGAACTGCTCGTGGTCTTCTCGGAATACGGGGCGCATGGAAATGTCCTGGTTCTGGGGGCTCGCCATCAGCGTCCGGTGAACTGCGCGGGGCGCTTGTCCAGAAAGGCGTTGACGGCTTCGAGGTGGTCTTCGGTGTGGTGGGACAACGCTTGGTAAGCCGATGAGAGCTCCAGCAGCGTGTCAAGGCGCACATGCTGGCCTTCGCGCAGCAGGCGCTTGGTTAACCGAAGCGCATGCGACGGGTTGAGGGCGATGCGCTGGGCGAGCGCCTGTGCCTGGCCCAGCAACTGGTCGGCGGGAAAAACGTCGGCAACCAGGCCCCAGGACAGCGCCTTGGCGGCATCGATGGTGTCGCCGGTGAAGGCCAGGAGGCTGGCCTTGGGCATGCCGATCACGCGCGGCAGCAGCCAGGCGCCACCGTCCCCGGGCACGATGCCGACCTTGACGAAGCTCTCCGCGAACAGGGCCTTGTCACTCGCAATCCGGATGTCGCACATGCAGGCCAGATCCAGGCCCGCGCCAATCGCAGGACCATTCACCGCTGCGATCACCGGCACGTCGAGCTCGTAGAGCGCGAGGGGAATGCGCTGGATGGTGTCGCGGTAACTGTCGCGCACCTCGTAGGGGCTGCCCGCGAAAATGCCGCCGCGCTGCTGCATGTCCTTCACATTGCCGCCAGCGCAGAAAGCACTGCCTTCGCCGGTCAGCACCAGGGCCTTGATGCTGTGGTCTGCACGAATCTGGCGGCACAGGGCCACCAGTTCATCCATGTGCGCGGGATCGGTCAGGGCGTTGCGCGTCTCGGGACGGTTCAACCGGGCGGTCAGCACGGGGCCGTCGCGTTCGATCAGCAAGAAGGGGGTAGGGCTTTGTTCGCTCATGGGGTGGGAATTCATGTGGAGGACAGGGCTGCCAGGCGGCCACTGGTTACGGCAGGCCACAGCGAGGCAGAGCCGCCTTGGGCGACGGCCCTTCCCAGCCGCTGTGTCCAGTGCCCCTGGTTGCCGAACTCGCTGCGCCAGGCCCAGAGCCGGCGGGTGCCCAACTGCAGCGCATGCTCGTGCGTAAAGCCGATGGCGCCGTGCACTGCATGGGCCATGGCGGCCACCGCACCGGCGGCTTCTGCGCCGCAGACCTTGGCCGCGGCAATCTGCCAGGCCGCCAGTTGGCTGCCCGATTCCGCGAAGGCGGCCTCGGCGCTGACGAGCGCGCTGCCCGTGTGCTGAGCCATCTGCGCCAACTGGTGCTGAATGGCCTGAAATGCGCTGATGGGCTTGCCGAACTGAACCCGCTCGGTGGCGTAGCGGGTGCTCAGATCCAGCGTGGTTTCGAGGGCTCCGGCCATCTGGGCCGTGCGCAGCATGGCCCCTCCCCACCAGATCACATCGTCGGGCCAATCGGCGGGGACATCCGCGATCGCGATGGGCGTGGTGTTCTTGAAGCTGAGGTCGTCCCGCGGCTCGCCGGCGGTGTTCTGCTTGGTGCTCACTTCCGCGTCGCGGCGCGACAGCAGGATCAACGTCGTTCGTTCGCCGGGGACGAGAGCGACGACGTGCTCCACATCGCGCCCCCAGGGTACGTCGCACAGCGTGCCTGTGACGAGGGTTTCCGCAGGCGCAACCCAGGGTGCGTCGAAGAAAGCTCCTTTTGCGGCATGGTTGAGCGACAGCGTGCTGCGCATGGAGATGCCCAGCGGTTCATTGCGGGCCTCGATCCCGCACTGGCCCAGCAACCAGTTCGCGAACATGGTCTCGGGCAGGGGCAGGGGCAGATTGTGGCGTCCTGCAGCCTTCACGACCCCGTACAGGTCTTCCCAGGAGGCGCCAGCGCCGCCCAGGTGTTCCGGCGCGGCGGCCACAGCGAACCCGGATGATTCGAGGGCTGCCCACAGGTCGGCCGGCCAGTGGCCCGCCTCGCAGTGGCGGATCAGTTCCGGGGTGACGAGATCGGCCAGCAGCCGCTCGATGGTGGATTCAAACAATTCACGCATGCTTGTGTTCTCAACGCAGCCCGAGACCGCGGGCGATGATGCCGCGCAGGATTTCGCGTGTGCCACCACGCAGCGAGAAAGAAGGTGCCATCTGCATCAAGGCCGCCAGCACTTGCGCATGGTCACTGCCCCCGCCGACGGCGGGCGCCACATCGAGCACCTGTTGGGCGAGTTCAGGGATCTCCTGCTCAAACGCAGCACCCAGATCCTTCAGGCAGGAGGCCGCCCAGGCGGGGTTGCCTCCTGCGGCCAACTCGGCCGTGACCGCCAGCGACATCTGGCGCAGCACGACAAGGCGCGCGCTCAGGCGACCCACGGCATGGGCCTGCAGGGCATCCGGTTGTGCTCCGACGGCGTCGATCAGCGTGTGCAGCAGCGCCATGCTGCTCAGGAAACGCTCTGGCCCGCTGCGCTCGAAGGCGAGTTCCGCGGTGACTTGTTCCCAGCCCTGGCCTTCGGTGCCGATCAAGGCATCGGCATCCAGGCGGACGTCGTCGAGGTAGACCTCGTTGAAGTGTTCACCGCCCGCCAGGTCACGGATCGGGCGCACCGTGACGCCGGCGGCCTTCAGGTCAATGATGAACTGCGACATGCCTTCATGGCGCGCAGCCTTCTCGCCCGTAGCAGCACCCGTGCGCACCAGGGCGATCATGTATTGCGCGTGGTGGGCATTGGTGGTCCAGACCTTCTGGCCGCTCAGCCGCCAGCTGCCATCGCCCGCCGCTTCATCACGCACCGCGCGGCTGCGGATCGAAGCGAGGTCCGAGCCCGAGTTGGGCTCGCTCATGCCGATGCAGAAATAGACCTCGCCCTTGCAGATCCCAGGCAAGTACTTCTGGCGCTGGGCTTCCGTGCCATAGCGCAGGATCAGGGGGCCGCTCTGGCGGTCGGCGATCCAGTGGGCGGAGACGGGGGCCCCGGCCGCCAGCAGCTCTTCGATCACGACATAGCGCGCCCAAGGGCTGGCGTCGTGGCCGCCATACTGGTGTGGCAAGGTCATGCCAAGCCAGCCGCGGCACCCCAATTCCCGGCTGAAGGCCGGGTCGGCGCCCATCCACGAGTCCGCGCGGCGCAGGGCGCTCCGATCCTTGAGTGCGGTGGCGAGAAAGCGCCTCACCTCGGCCCGGAGCGGCTCGACGTCTGCGGGGATGCGGTGGTATTGGAAAGATGCAAGCGCCATAGGGTACGGCCGGTTTCCTGGGTTGATGCCGATGGCGGGTTACAAGGCGGTCTGGGCGTCGGCGGCGGCAAACATCTTGTTGATGTCGCCCGAGGTGACCGGACGCTCCGGGTCACGGAGCGGAGCCGCGCCACCCATGCCGCAGGCCGGCTCGATGCTCACGTGCTTGGCCTGCGCCTTCAGCGCGCCGACGGTGCAGTTTTCGCGGCCCAGGATGGCGAAGGGGTCGTAGGAGAACTCGCGCATCGCATTCAGGTGCGTGATCTTGTTGATGACCTCGTCGCTCAGGTGCTGAGATTGCTTCCAGAACACGTTGGCGGATTCCGGCCATGTGCAGTCGGAGTGCGGGTAGTCGCATTCCCAGGTGACCTTGTCGACATTGATGAAGTCCAGATTGCGCAGGCCGAACTCGTCCTCGATGAAGCAGGTGATGATGTGCTCGTTGAAGACGTCGCTGGGCTTCTTGCCGCCAAAGTTGGAGTTGGTCCAGGCGTTGTGGTGGTTGTGGGTGAAGTTGGCGCGTTCAAGCAGGTAGGGGATCCAGCCGATGCCGCCTTCGGACAGGGCCATACGCAGCTTGGGGAATTTCTTCCACATGGGGGCCCAGATCCAGTCGGCGGCGGAGTTGGAGATGGAGATGGGCATCGACGTGATCCAGGCATCGATCGGCGACTCGTCGGATGCATGGGCCGCTTTGACGCCGGTGCCGATGTGGCAGCAGATCACCACGTCGTTGTCCGCGCATGCCTTCCACAGGGGATCCCAGTAGCTGTTGTGGATGGACGGGTACCCATGCACGGTAGGGTTGTCGGAGAACGTGAGGGCATGCACACCCTGCTTGGCCAGGCGCTGGACTTCCGCCGCCGCCGCCTGCATGTCGAACCAAGGAGCCATCATCAAGGGAATGAAGCGGCCCGGTGCAGCGTTGCACCAATCGTGCAGATGCCAGTCGTTGTAGGCCTGGATGGCTGCGAGCGAGACACCGCGGTCTTCGTAGCTCTGAAACCGCTGTCCCGCAAAACCCGGGAAGGTCGGGAAGCAGATCGAACCCAGAACGCCATTGGCATTCATGTCATCGACACGGGCCTTGATGTCCCAAGTGCCGCGGCGCATCTGTTCGTAGCCCAGCGGCTCCATGCCGTATTCCTCTTTGGGGCGGCCGACCACCGAGTTCAGGCCCATGTAGCCCGTGGCTTTTTCCTCGAACACCCAGACGTCGCGACCTTTGTGGTTCTCGACGCGGGGCTCGCGCCCCTTGTACTTCGCGGGCATATGGCGGGCGAATGCATTGGGTGGCTCGATGGCGTGATCGTCAACGCTGACGAGGATGAGATCTTCCAGTTTCATCTTGTCTCCAGAGGGTGAGGCGATGGGGCTTGGCTCGGGGTGGCCGAACCAACGGCATAGGGTGGGATGCTAGATCAAATACTGTACAGATTCAAGAATAATGTTCATATTTGGCAAGGAATACATGCGATTCTAGGGAATACCACTAGCCGAACCGGCTAGGTGGGCGCCTCCCTGGAACATTTCGGCGCCATGCGGATGAGGGGCCTGGAGTCCGGCAATCCAGTGCACATCTGAGCCGAGGTAATTTCGGCTTGCGCCCTAGATCAAAGTGATTTTTTGCTATTAATTTGGAAGCTGTATGCGCTTGCCACGCTTTGTTTTCTTGGGGTTGGTGCCGCAATTGCACGCCTTTTCCGGAGGCGTTATGGCAGCCATCCAGGCTGGCTGCGCAGGAACTGTCCGAGTTCACCTGACGGCAGCGGGCGGCTGAAGTGGTAGCCCTGGGCTTCGTCGCAGCCCTCCTCGCGCAGGAACTCCAGTTGCGCTTCGGTTTCCACGCCCTCGGCTGTGGTCTGCATGCCCAGGGCCTGGGCCATGCGGATGATGGCGCTGACGATGGCACGATCGTTGTTGTTCCGATCCAGATCCTGGACGAAGGACTGGTCGATCTTGAGCTTGTAGATCTGGAAGCGCTTGAGCTGGCTCAGGGAAGAGTAGCCAGTGCCGAAATCGTCCATCGACAGGCGCACACCGCGGGCTCGCAGCTTGTCCATCGTGGCAGCGGCTTGGTGCGGATCATTGATGGCCACGCCCTCGGTCAGCTCCAGTTCCAGCGAATCGGGAGGGATTCCGGTGTCCTGCAGTATGGAGTTGATGATTTCAGGCAGTTGCGGCTGGCGGAACTGAATGGCAGAGAGGTTCACGGCCACCTTCAAATCGCGCAGTCCGTCCTGGCGCCACGTCTGCAATTGCCGCATGGCAGTGCGCAGCACCCATTCGCCGATCTGCAGGATTTGGCCGCTGTCCTCGGCGATGGGGATGAATTCGGCCGGCGAGACGCGGCCCAGTTCGGGATGGTCCCAGCGCAGCAAGGCTTCCACGCTGTGGACGCGGCCGGTGCGTAGCGTGACTTGGGGCTGGTAGTGCAGCGAGAGTTGGTTGCGATCCAGTGCGCGGCGCAGCGCGTTTTCCACTTGCAGCGCGCGCCGCGACTGGGCCTGCATCTGCGGCGTGAAGAAGCGGTAGGTGTCGCGGCCGGCCCGCTTGGCGTGGTACATGGCCGTGTCGGCGGCCTGGGTCAGGGAGTCAATGTCATGGCCGTCATCGGGATACAGCGCGATCCCGATGGAGGGGGCGATCATGAGCTCGTGGTGGTCGATCCGATACGTCAGGCGCGATGCCTTCTGCAGTTTGGCGGCGATGCGCTCGGCGCCCTGGGCATTGGCGTTGGGTAGGAGCAGCACGAACTCGTCGCCGCCGATGCGTGCCACGGTGTCACACTGGTTCACGACTGTGCGCAGCCTTCGAGCGAACTCAATCAGCAGCGTATCGCCGACGCGGTGGTTCAGCGAGTCGTTGACGTGCTTGAAATGGTCGAGATCGAGAAACATCACTGCCAGTTGCCTGCCGCTGGCTCGGGCCAATTCAATGGCTCGCTCGGTGCGCTCGGCCAGCAGTGTTCGGTTAGGCAGACCCGTGAGCGCGTCGTAGTGCGCCATCCAGTAAATGCGCTCCTGGTCGAGCTTGCGGTCGGTGATTTCGCGGTGCAGGTTCTCCACGGTGGCCCTGAGCCCCCGCTGAGGCCGCTGCTTGAACTGCTCGTGCGCTTCATTCAGGGCCTGTTGCGCGAGCAGGTTCTCCCCCATGTCACTGACGATCCAGATTGAGCCCTCGTGCAGGTTGTCGGCGTTAATGAGGCGGCCCGTAAGCTCTCCCCAAAACAGGCTGCCGTCCTTGCGCCTTAGGCGACGCTGTGTGCGATAGGCATGGCCCGCGCTGAGCGTGGTGTAGGCCTCGCGCCCAAGGCTGCGCAAGTCGCCTCGGCTGGGATGCAGTTGCTCGCTGCCCACGCCGACCAGCGCGTGCTCGTCTGGGTATCCGAAAATGTCCGCGCATCGCCGGTTGCAGCGGACAATGACACGTTGGCGGATGAAGACGATGCCGACGCCCGCAGTGTCCAGCGCGTGCTGTTCCCGCAGGTTGCACTCGACGGAGGCGGCCATTGCTGACGGATAGTCCAGGGTATCCCTGCGGGTTGGGTCCCGCCAGGTTATTTCACCGTGCTCTGGGCCGGAGCCTGGAAACCAACCAGTGGTAAAAGGCTGACAAGAGGTGTGCATCTGATGGTGCTCTTCATGAGATCCAGCCGCTTACTCGGCTTGGATGCCTGCGGCCCTAATGATCTTTCCCCATAGATCACGTTCTTTTGTTTGGTATTTCCCAAGCTGGCCCAGGGGCTGGATGAACGCTAACGTGCCCGATGCCTTCATGGCTGCTTGCACTGCCGGCGTCTCATTGGCTTGAACCAGCAAGCGGTACATCTTTTGAACGATCGGCTCGGGAGTCATGGCTGGCAGATAGGCTGCCAGCCAGAAACCTATGTCCATGCCATCGATTCCGCTTTCACGGAAGGTTGGCAGGTCGGGTGCGAATGGGCTGCGGACTTCATCGGTCACGGCCAGTGCTTTGATTTTTCCGGAACTGACGTAAGTCCAGGCCGAAAAGTCGGTGAACATGAAGTCGATTTCTCCACTGATCAGATCCGGCATCATCGAGTTGCCGCTGCGATAGGCTGCCCCTACCACTTTCACTGCGGCGGTCTGCTGCAGTACCTCGGCGGGCAAGCGGCTGGTGATGCTCGTGTAGCCGAAAGTGAACCGGCCTGGATTGCTCTTGATCTGCTGGAGGAACTCCTTGGCAGATGCCGCCCTGACCTTGTCCGGATTGACATACAGGTACATCGGGCCCTTGGAGAGTGTCGTCAAAGGGACAAAGCCGTTGACTGGGTCGTAGGGCAGGTTCTTGATCACGTGGGGGTTGCCGGTGAATGCCACGTTCCCCGAGATCAGAAGGTTGTATCCATCGGGTTTCGCCGAACCGATCAATTGCGCCGCAATGCCGGAACTGCCGCCAGGGCGGTTTTCGACCACAACAGGCACTCCTGCAGCTTTGGACATCTCGCTTGCGAGGGCTCGGGTGTAGACGTCTGGGGCCGAACCCGGCGTGAAGGGAGTCACGACCTTGATGGGTTTTTCCGGGAAGCCGGCGGCCCCGGATGCATCGGCACCCGCCAAAAAGCACATGAGCATGAGCGCCGTGACCCAAGCTGGAGCCTTCTTCATAGTTTGTATAAAGAATTAAATTCTGTATCTAGAATTTTCGATTCTGATCGGCCCGCGCTGCTTTGGGTATTGGGGTTCACCCTGGCTGGCCATTCCTTTCTGTTGTCCTGATTGGCTTGGGCTGTACTTACAGGTCCCGACGGACCGCAGGCGATGCGCATGAATGCGCGCCTGGGGCGGGTAGTGCTGGTGACGGAGAGGTCCTTGATCAAGGGCGGGAGCGGCCCAGTGGAGTGGGGCAGGCGGTCGTCGCGTCCCAGGCTGCTGGATTGGGTTGGGATCGGTGTTTTCCCTGGTTTTGAGCGGAAAGAGGCGCATGGAGCGCTTTCTGTTTTGACGCAGGAAGTTGGAATTTGTACATTTATGGAAAAAGTGCCTTTGATTTCCTGTGTGCACAGCCGTCCTGCCATCAGAGGATCGAACCATGGAGACAAAATGCCTTCCTTGATCTTTACGACCGTCTCGAGCCTTGCGGTGGTTGTTGCTGTGCTGTGGCATTTCGCCGATGCCGCTGTCCACCAGCCCAGTCATGTTGGTCATCTGCATGCCCACACGCCCCCTATGGCGAGCGATTTTTGGACACTGATGTCTCACGGCTTCCGCTAGATTTCAGCGCATCACTTGGGGGGCGAGCCTTGTGGGCTCGTGCGAACGTGAGCAGCCGCCGCTAGATGCGGGATTGGGGCATGGCTGCAGTGGTGGCTGGTGTTTGAGCCTGTTTTCCAGGCCTGGGTCTCAAAAAAGCACAGATTCCAGCCGGGTGCCCAATTCCTTCAGCGACTGTCCAAGCGCCTTGATCCGTACTTCGGCATCGCTGTGCTGGCTGCGGATCATGACAGCCGAAACGGTGTAGGCAATGCTGCGCGTGGTGTCGCGCACAGGGGCGGCGATCGCAAGGACGCCGTCGGAGAAATACCCGTCGTCAACGGCCCATCCGTGGCGTTGAGCTAGGTGAACCTGTTCCAAATACTCCTCAAACGATAGCGCGCGTGCCCAGCGAATACGGGCGAATTCAGCGCGCAGATCGTTTTCAGAGAGATTCATCTGCCCAACGAAAAGCCGGCCGCTGGCCCCCATCAGGACAGGCAGGCGCTGGCCCAGCGGCATGTAGATGTGCAGATCCGTAGGGCTGGATTCGGAGCTGACGAGCACGATCCTGTCATTGCCCATCCGGCGCCAGAGCGTGACCGTGATTCCGCGCGCGATGGCAAGTTCGCGCATGAGCGGCAATGCCAACTGGACGCGCTGGCCCTGTGTCACCAACTGCTCTGCCAAGCGAGCCAGCCCAAGGCCTGCAGAGTACGTTTTGGACAGCGGATTGAAATCGACGACATCTTCCGAGACCAGGGTTCGGAGGATGTTGAAGCAGGTGCTTGGATTGATTTCCAGGTGCCTCGCTATGTCCGCTGCTCGCTCAGGAGCCCCCTTGTGCGCGAGGTATCGAAGGACTCCGATGGCATTCACCACGGGCTTCACGATGACGCCGTGGCTCGATCCTGATTTCTTGGAGTTGTCGGCCAAAGTCGGAGCTTTGCCCGGCGCGGAGCTGTCTTCGGTCACGACGGATTCCATGTTGTCCAGTGGTCAATTGAATGCAGGTCACTGCCTCGGAAGTGTTGGAACGAGGGGGCGTCACAAAACTTCCACCTGTCTGCAGCAGCGGGCATTCTAAGTGGCGAAGTGCATTCTGTATGGAGTTTTATCTATCGTACGTCTGTTCAGGGACGTCCTGTGGGGACGGGAGTACCGGGTCGGCTCGTGGGTCGTTGCGCGCAGGTGCAAAGTGTGGGGGCGCGAAGGGCGGTTTAGGGAGAACCCTGAAGTAAAAATCAACACTTTATCGAATAATGTGCATATGTCTCTACGCGCAGCAACATCGAACCCGCTGCATCGAAAGGAAAATTATGAGTACCCACGGGAAAACCCCCACACTTCGAGTGATCGTGGATCGCGGTCGTTGCTGCGGCTACGGGCTGTGTGCCCAACTCTGCCCCGAGGTGTACAAGCTGGATGAAAACGGCTTGGTATATGTCGAATCCGAGCTCATCCCTGGCGGGCTTGAGGAGGAGGCGAGGGAAGGGGCCGCGGCCTGCCCCGCGGAAGCGCTGGTCATCGAAGCGATTCAGTCGTGATTGGTCGGGGGGGCAGCAGGGTCTGCCGTCGGCGGGCGCTGGCGCATCCCATGGCTGGTTGTCGCCGATGACTCGTTCTGCGGGGCATCGGTTTTTTTAGCTTACGGGAAAGCATCAACATGGACATCATAGGTATTGGATACCTCGGCTTCGAGACAACCAAGGTGGACGAATGGCGGGAGTATGGACCGCAGGTCATGGGTTTTCAGGTTGGCCAGTCTCCGGCGTCAGATCCGGACTCTCTCTACTTCCGCACGGACGATCGGCGGCACCGGTTTGCCTTCCATCCCGGCAAGATCGATCGCTTGGCCTACATCGGCTGGGAGGCCAAGGGAAAGATCGAGTTCGAGGCGGCGTTTGCCCGATTCCAGGAACACGGCGTGGAAGTCACCATGGGCGATGCGGCCCTGTGCGAGCAGCGTGGCGTCAAGGGAGTGTTCCGTTTTCGTGACCCGGTCGGCTACCAGCATGAGATGTTCCATGGTCAAAAATGGATGCCCCGTTCCTTCACGCCAGGCCGCCCTCACGGGGGCTTCGTGGCCGGCGTGCGGGGGTTGGGGCATCTGGTCGTGATCACTCCGCAATGGCCACCCGAACTGCAGGATTTCTTCGTCAAGCTGATGGGCTTCCATTACTACGGCCCAGGGGCCGGCAAGGGCCAGACGGCGTTTTACCGCTCCAAGCTCAACAGCTACACTAGCCACGATATCGCCTATGGATACGGGCCTGGGAAGATGGGTGTCCAGCATGTGGGCCTGTTTGTGAAAAGCCTGCGCGACGTCGGCGAGACCTACGACATCGTGAAGCAGCGCGGGATCCCGATGATGATGACGCTGGGACAGCACTCTCAAGATCCGCACGCTTCCTTCTACCATTTCTCGCCGGGCGGCTTTGCACTCGAGACCATCACCGAGCTCGAACCCTGGCATGACGACGGCTTCGAACTCAATCCCGAAAAGCTTAGCACCTGGGGTCATGAAGTGGTGGGCCCGATCCTCGGCCCGAGCGTACGGACGCCCGAAGAACTGCTCGAGCCCGAGTTGCTGGCCAAGTACAAACAGGGATGACGCAGCCCGCTTGCCGACTTCCGCGCTGGGCCGCCAGCACGGTAGTCGGCGTTTCAGACTGATTCCGAAGACGAGACCATCAGCATGCGCGCCACGCTAACGTGCTTTGGCTGCTCGAGCATGTAACGCACGGCGGACGCGACATCCGACGACTGTAGGGCCGGTGTCTGGTCCGCCCGGACCGGCTGGCCCGAGGCGCGCAGCCGGTCAAAGATCTCGGTTTCCGTGGTGCCGGGCGCGATGGTGCCCACACGCACGCCACTGCCTTTGAGTTCGACACGCAGCGCAGTGCTGAACACCTCGACGGCCTGCTTCAACCCGGCGTACACGCCCATGGAAGAATGGCTCAGGTATGCCCCCACGCTGGACACGTTGATGATGGCGCCCGCGCCCTGTTGCTTGAATGCGCGCGCAAACACATAGGAAGTCCGGACCACGGCATCGTAGTTGGTGCGCGTCATCTGCATCAGGCCATCGAGATCGATGGTTTCGAGTGTGCCGGTGACCAGCATGCCGGCGTTGTTGACCAGGATGTCGGCGCGGCCGTAGGTTCGGTGGGCCAACTCCAGCAGAGCCTGCGCCGTGGCGGGCTCATCGATCGCTGCGCTCAGGGGGACTGCCGGGCCGGGGAGCTGGGCGCACAGCGCATTCAAGCGCTCGGCGCGGCGCGCGGTCAGCACCAGGCTGCAGCCCGCGGCGCTGAGCTCATGGGCAATGGCTTCGCCGATACCTGACGATGCGCCGGTGACGACGGCGACCTTGCCTTGCAGGTGTCGTTTGGCCTCGTTCACGTAGCCGGGCCTCAGGCTTGGGTGTCCGGGCTGGGATAGCGCAAGGCCATGGCCGCGCCGAAGTCCCTTTTGAGGGTCGGGTAGTAGGCAATCTGTCCGCCCATGCCGCCGGCAATGTCGATGGAGGCCGCGCTGATGAAGCTGGCGTAGTCGCTTGCGAGGAACAGCGCCATGCCGGCGACGTCTTCCGGCTTGCCAAAACGCCCCAGGGGGACAACTTTGAGGACCATGGCGTCGAATTCCTCGCGCGGCGTGCCGGGCGGCATCTCACGGTAGTGGCGGTCCCACTGCCCGGTGTCGATCCAGCCCATGTTGAGGGTGTTGACCAGGATGTTGTCTTTGGGCAGCGACATGCCCAGCGATTTGGACATGGCGATGCAGCCCGCGCGGTTCACCACGGAGGGGATGCCGTCCGGGGTGATCTGGGTGCCGGCCAGCGCATTGATCTCGACGATGCGCCCCCAGCGCTGCTTTCGCATGTGCGGGACCACGGCCTGGATGAAGCGGAAATGGCCCATCTGCAACACGTTGGCGTGCTCCAGGATCTGCTCTGGCGTGAGGGTGTCGAGGTTGCCGCCGCGGCCTTGGCCCGCGTTGTTGATCAGGACGTCCACGCCGCCCCAGGCGGCTGCGATCTCATCCACGAAGGCTTTCACGCCCGCGGTGTCGGTGACGTCGACCGCGCGCGCGATCACGGCTTGCGCCGTCGTCGCCAGTTCGGCTCCCACCGCTTCGATGTCGGCCTGCGTGCGGGCGCAGACCGCAACGCGGGCCCCTTCTTTAGCAAAGGCACGGGCAATGGCCCGGCCAATTCCGCGCGAGGCGCCCGTCACGATGACGCGCTTGTGGCTCAAATCGATAAGCATGTACTGTCTCCTGGTTATGCAGAATATCTGGCAAATTGTAGGCAGAAATTAAAAAATAGTTCATATCTAGGTTCTTGCCGTTGCCTGTGCGCCGTTAGCGAATGATCGGCCCAGGAACTGCTCCAGCGCTGCTGCGCAGGGGCTCAATGCACGGCCTGCGGACCAGGCCAGGCCGACTTCCATGACCGGCAGCCGTGCGTCCATGGGAACGGCGTGGATGCGCCGCCCATCCAGGGACCATGGCCGGAACACCATGTCCGACAGGATGGTCACGCCCAGGTTGAGAGCGACCATCTCGCGCAGCGCCTCCATGGAAGACGTCTGGATAATCTTGTGGGGTGTGTGCCCCGCGTCGGCCCAGTACCGCCGGGCATTGCGGTCGCCTTCGTCCACCATGGGCAGGATGTAGGGGAGCGCCGCAAGTTCTTCGAAACTGACGCTCCCCCGGCCCGCGTATTCATGGCCCGCAGCCATCCAGAGCTGACGCCTGGACCTTTCCAGGACGCGGGTTTCCAGGCGCTCCGGCGCTTCCAGGTTGGACAGCAAAAGTGCGCCCATTTCCAGTTGGCCGCTCGCCAGGCGGACCTCGATGTCCTTACGCGGCATTTCCTCGAGCGAGAGTTCTATCCGGGGATACAGCTCGCAGAAACGCGCGAGGGCGGGCAACAGGAAGTACCCCAGGACGGTGTAGGTCGCGGCCACTTCCAGCTTCCCGTGGAGGTCGCGCCCATGTATCGGAAAGCGGGCCGCCTCGTTGGCCATGCGCAGAACGGATTCGGCGTGCTGCAGAAAGCCTTGTCCCTGCAAGGTGAGGGTGACGCCTTGGCGTCCGCGATCCAGCAAGGCCGTGCCCATGGCCTGTTCCAGGTCCGCGATCGCCAGGGTCATGGCCGACTGCGACAGGCCGATCTCTGTTGCGGCAGCCGAGATTTGCCCGCAGCGCGCCACGGCCACGAAGTAGTGCAGTTGGCGCAGCGTGAAGCGCGGCAGGGCAGGCAGACCGATTGTCATTGGAAAGGCAAATACCTGGGGTTCAAAAATTGAATTTGACTATGCCATAAATATGAACAAAATATAGATAAATGTTTAAATAAAAGGTTGCGCGAGCAACCTGGAGATATCCCCATGACCCCTCCCGTTTCCCTGGCGGACAAGTACGAATTGCCCGCCGGCCGTGTCTACATGAACGGTACGCAGGCGCTGGTTCGGCTGCTGCTGGCGCAAAAGGCGCGTGACGAGGCCGCCGGGTTGAATACCGAAGGTTTCGTCTCCGGCTATCGTGGCTCTCCCCTGGGCGCCGTAGACCAGGAGCTGTGGAAGAACCGGGCGCTGTTGGACAAGCACAAGGTGCGCTTTCAGCCCGGTCTCAACGAGGAGCTGGCGGCAACGTCGGTCTGGGGCACGCAGATGGTGAGCCTGGATCCGAAGGCACGGGTCGATGGTGTGTTCGCCCTCTGGTACGGGAAGGGACCGGGCGTGGACCGCAGTGGCGATGTCTTCAAGCACGGGAACATCGCGGGTGGCGCTCCGCATGGCGGCGTGCTGCTGGTGGCGGGAGACGACCACGCATGCAAGTCATCCAGCCTGCCGCATCAGAGCGAGCATGCATTCATCGCTGCGATGATTCCGGTGCTGCATCCTTCGGGAGTAAACGAATTCATCGAATTCGGACTCCACGGATACGCCATGTCGCGCTACTCTGGATGCTGGGTGGGCTTCAAGGTGATCAGCGACACGGTCGAGTCCTCGTCGTCGTTCGACATCGATCCGATGTCGGTCAAGATCAAGATTCCGCAGTCCTACCCCGTTCCCGCCGACGGCTTCTCGATCCGCTGGCCCGATCCTCCGCTGGAGCAGGAGAACCGGCTGCAGCGCGAGCGCCTGTATGCACTGCTCGAATACGTGCGCCTGAACAAACTCAATCGCCAGGACTGGGCAGTCCCGGACGCACGCCTGGGTATCTGCACCACCGGCAAGAGCTACCTGGACGTGCGCGAGGCGCTGTCGCTGCTGGGCTTGGACGAGGCGGCCGCACAGGCGCTGGGTGTGCGCCTGCTCAAAATCGGCGTGGTCTGGCCTTTGGAACCCACCTGCGTGGTTGAGTTCGCACAGGGCCTCGACGAAATACTGGTCGTGGAGGAAAAGCGCCAGGTACTCGAATACCAGATCAAGGAGCACCTCTACAACGAACCCCATCGCCCCCGCGTGGTCGGCAAATACGATGAATCGGGCGAATGGGTTCAGGTTCCCAGCAGCGGCATCCTGCTGTCGCCTAATGGCGAGCTCACGCCAGCCGGCATCGCTGATGTGATCGCTGCACGCCTAGTCAAGGTGTACGGGCAAGGCGTGCTGCCGGAGTCGGTGCGGGTGTGGTTGGAGCGTCAGGCGGTGGTGGCAACTCGTTCCCCATCCGATGCGCCTGTGCCCCAGCGGCTTCCTTACTTTTGTTCGGGCTGTCCTCACAACACCAGCACCCAGGTGCCGGAAGGGTCGCGCGCGCTGGCGGGGATCGGCTGTCACTACATGTCGATGTGGATGGATCGCCGCACGGAAACGTTCAGCCAGATGGGCGGCGAAGGGGTGCCGTGGATAGGGCAGGCGCCCTACACGGATACGCCACATGTGTTCGCCAACCTGGGCGATGGAACCTACATGCACTCGGGCTCCCTGGCCATCCGGGCTGCCGTGGCTGCCGGTGTCAACATCACCTACAAGCTGCTGGTCAACGATGCTGTCGCCATGACGGGAGGTCAGCCAGTCGAAGGCGCACCTTCGGTGCCCCAGTTGCTGCGGCAGCTTGCCGCCGAAGGCGTGAAGGAACTGCACCTGGTGAGCGACGAGCCCGAGGCCTTTCAGGCCTTGGACGACTTCCCCAAGGATGTCAAGGTGTCGCACCGTGACGGCATGGACGCGCTGCAGCGTGCGCTGCGCGACGTCAAGGGGGTGTCGGTGATCGTCTATGCGCAGACCTGCGCGGCCGAGAAGCGCCGCCGGCGCAAGAAGAAGACTCTGGTCGATCCGGCGCGTCGAGTGGTCATCAACGAGGCCGTGTGCGAAGGCTGCGGCGATTGCGGCGTGCAGTCCAACTGCGTCTCCATCCTGCCACTGGAAACGCCCTTGGGGCGCAAGCGGCAGATCGATCAGAGCGGCTGCAACAAGGATTTCTCCTGCGTGCGCGGATTCTGCCCAAGCTTCGTGGTGCTCGATGGCGCCGAACTGCGAAAGCCCCAGCGTGACCGCGTGGCGCCGCCCACCGGCATGGCGCGACCCGAGCTGCCAGTCTTGGCGCGCCCCTGGAACATTCTGGTGGCCGGGGTCGGCGGCACCGGCGTGGTGACCATCGGTGCCCTCATGGGGATGGCCGCGCATCTCGAGGGCAAAGGGGTGCTGGTGCTGGACATGGCAGGTTTGGCGCAGAAGGGCGGGGCCGTGATGTCCCATGTGCGGCTGGCGGCGGATCCCGTCCAACTGCATGCCGCGCGGGTAGCGCGCGGACAGGCGGACGTGGTGCTCGGCTGCGACCTGATGGTGGCCGCGGCCGGAGATGCGCTTGCTTCCATGGCGTCCGGGCGCACTCGCGCCGTGTTGAATACGGACGTGGCCCCCACGGGCAGCTTTACACGGGATCCCGACTGGCAGGCGTCGCCCGATGCGATGCTCGAGCGGGTCGGTTCGGCCGCTGCCCAGGTGGAGTCTCTGGAGGCTTCCCGCCTGGCGGTCGCCCTCATGGGGGATGCTGTGGCCACCAACGTATTCCTGCTGGGCTTTGCATGGCAAAAAGGCTGGGTGCCTCTGCAAGAGGATTCGTTGCTGCGCGCCATCGAACTCAACGGCGCCGCGGTGGGCATGAACCGCGCAGCGTTTGCCTGGGGACGCCAGGCTGCGCTGGATCCTGCTGCGGTGCGCCGTGCGGCCGGGCTGCCTTCCGACGAGAAGGTGATGCTGATGCCGAGCAGAACAGCGTCTCTTGCGAGCATTCTGGCCGATCGCACGGAGCGGCTCGCCGACTACCAGAATGCACGCTACGCGCAGCACTACGCGGCGGTCGTGCGGCGTGTTTCCGATGTCGAGAAGGCGCGTGTCGGGGGAGAGCGCCTCGCGCGCGAGGTCGCGATGAGCCTCTACAAGCTGATGGCCTACAAAGATGAATACGAAGTTGCTCGCCTGCACACCAGCAGTGATTTCCTCGCCCGGCTGCAAGAGCGCTTCGAAGGTGATTTCACCGTGAGCTACTACCTGGCACCGCCGCTGCTGGCGCGCCGCGACGCGCAAGGCCGTCCAGTCAAGCAGCGCTACGGCGCCTGGGTGCAGACGGCCTTCCGTCTCCTGGCCCGTTTGCGGTTCCTGCGCGGAACAGTTTTCGATCCGTTCGGCTGGACTCGGGAGCGGCGGGAGGAACGTGCGGCAATCGACGAATTCGAGGCCTTGGTTGAAGACCTGCTGAAAGACCTGAACAGCAACAACTTCAACGAGGCGTTGGCGCTCGCCCGTTTGCCCCAGCAAGTGCGAGGCTATGGCCATGTGAAGGCGCGCGAGCACGAGGTCGCGCAGAAGAAGGCCTTGGAGCTCCTGGCCCGCTGGCGAACGAAGACCGGCCTTTCCCAAGGCTAAGGCAGTCAGGAAAAAGCTGCTACTCATTCCAAAGGAGATACATATGAGAATTCTTGTCCCTGTCAAGCGCGTGGTGGACTACAACGTGAAGGTCCGCGTGAAGTCGGACAACACGGGTGTGGACATCGCCAACGTCAAGATGAGCATGAACCCCTTCGACGAAATTGCCGTCGAAGAGGCCGTGCGCCTGAAGGAAAAGGGCCTGGTGACCGAAGTCATCGCAGTCTCCTGCGGCGTGGCCCAATGCCAGGAAACCCTGCGCACCGCCATGGCCATTGGCGCCGACCGCGCCATCCTGGTCGAGACCGACGTCGAACTGCAGCCCCTGGCCGTGGCCAAGCTCCTGAAGGCCCTGGTGGACAAAGAGCAACCCTCGCTCATCATCCTGGGCAAACAAGCCATCGACGACGACGCCAACCAGACCGGCCAGATGCTCGCGGCCCTGGCCGACCTGCCCCAGGCCACGTTCGCCAGCAAGGTCGAACTCGCAGCCGACAAAGTCAGCGTGACCCGCGAAGTCGACGGCGGCCTGGAAACCCTGGCCCTGACCCTGCCCGCCGTCATCACCACCGACCTGCGCCTGAACGAGCCCCGCTACGTCACCTTGCCCAACATCATGAAGGCCAAGAAAAAGCAGCTCGATACCGTCAAGCCCGAAGACCTCGGCGTGGACGTGGCCCCGCGCCTGAAGACCCTCAAGGTGACCGAACCCGCCAAGCGCGGTGCTGGCATCAAGGTGGCCGACGTAGCCGCCCTGGTCGAAAAACTCAAGAACGAAGCGAAGGTGATCTAAATGTCGGTACTCGTTATTGCTGAACACGACAACGCGTCCATCAAGGGCGCCACGCTGAACACCGTGACTGCAGCTGCAGCTTGCGGCGGCGACGTGCATGTACTGGTGGCCGGCCACAACGCCGGCGCCGCCGCACAAGCGGCCGCCAGCATCGCCGGAGTCGCCAAAGTCATCCACGCCGACGCAGCCGGCCTGGAACACGGCCTCGCTGAAAACGTGGCCGCCCAGGTGCTGGCCATTGCTGGCAACTACAGCCACATCCTCTTCCCCGCCACCGCCAGCGGCAAGAACGTGGCCCCCCGCGTGGCCGCCAAGCTGGACGTGGCCCAGATCAGCGACATCACCAAGGTGGTGAGCCCCGACACCTTCGAGCGCCCCATCTACGCCGGCAACGCCATCGCCACCGTGCAGTCGGGCGATGCCGTGAAGGTCATCACCGTGCGCACTACGGGCTTCGACGCCGCGCCCGCCACGGGCGGCTCCGCCCCCGTCGAGGCCGCCGCAGCCGTGGCCGATGCGGGCAAGAGCAGCTTCGTGGGCCGCGAAGTCACCAAGAACGACCGCCCCGAGCTCACCGCCGCCAAGATCATCGTCTCGGGCGGCCGGGCCCTTGGCAGCGCCGAGAAGTTCACCGAAGTCATGACGCCCCTGGCCGACAAGCTGGGCGCGGCCATCGGCGCATCGCGCGCCGCCGTGGACGCGGGCTACGCCCCCAACGACCTGCAGGTGGGCCAGACGGGAAAGATCGTGGCGCCGCAGCTCTACATCGCCGCAGGCATCTCGGGCGCCATCCAGCATCTGGCTGGCATGAAGGACTCCAAGGTGATCGTGGCGATCAACAAGGATCCCGAGGCCCCCATCTTCAGCGTGGCCGACTACGGCCTGGAGGCCGACCTGTTCACGGCCGTGCCGGAACTCGTCAAGGCGATCTCGTAAGGAGGCTCTACGCCATGGGTTTGCTGCGCCAATGCCTGCAGGAAGTGCGTGAGCGGGAATGCCCGCAACCGCCTATTTTTACCCCGCCATGCACAGTTGCGCACCACAATCCTGTGCAGTGGCATCACCTCGAAGGTGCACAGCGAGCTTCTGTTCGCGAGTTGCACCGCCATGCTTTCCATCACCGCATCTTGGGAGCCCAGAGCGTGGAGGGCTAGTCAATATGGCCGTTTTCACCCCGGCAAGCTTAGCGCTCGTTTAAGCCCAAGTCTTCCAGCGCATCACCACTGTGATCCAGCATCTGCGCTGTGGGCACGGCTACGCACAAGGCAGGCGTTGCAAGTCCACTGCCGTGCGGAATGGGGCTTCCTAATCCGTGTCATGGTTTTCATAGGGTTGCAGTGCCTGGGTTTCTCACGCTTTAGGTATCAACATCCATTTGGCGCGGTCAGCCGTTAGCAAGCCGTGCAGCCCGCGACCGGCGCGGGCCCACCAGGGAGCCTCCATGCGCATCAATCTGCCGGTGACCCAGCAGAACTTCGACTATTCCGGCGACGAGCTGCTGGTGTCCAGCACCAACACCAAAGGCGAGATCACCCACTGCAACCCGGCCTTCGTGCGCGTGAGCGGCTACGGCTACGACGAGCTCATCGGCCAGCCCCACAACATCATCCGCCACCCCGACATGCCCGCCGAGGCCTACAAGGACCTGTGGCGCACCATCGGCCGGGGCGAGCCCTGGACGGGCCTGGTCAAGAACCGCCGCAAGAACGGTGACCACTACTGGGTGCGCGCCAACGTCACGCCCATCCTGGAAGGCGGCAAGCCGCGCGGCTACATGTCGGTGCGCACCAAGCCCAGCGCCGCCGAAGCCGCCGCCGCCGAGGCGCTGTATGCCCAGATGCGCCGCGAGGCGGACGCGGGCTCCCGCAGCTTCTCGCTGGAGGCGGGCAGCGTGCGCTACCACGGCCTGCGCGGCTGGCGCCAGCGCCTGGCGCAGATGGCGCTGCTGCCCCGCATGGCGTTGATGCTGGCCGTGCTGGTGCTGCTGGCGCTGGTGCCCGACATGCTCGGGCTGCAGGGCGCGGCGGCCTGGGGCGCGCGCGTGGCGCTGCTGGTGCTGGGGGCTGGTTGGGTGCTGTGGCGCTTCCAGGCCACGGTGCTGCAGGGGCTGCACGATGCCACGCGCTTCGCGTCCGACATCTCGGCCTGCAACCTCGCGACCTCGGTCGGCACGGACTACCCCGAGCCGCTGGGCGCGCTCATGCAGCGGCTGCAGCAGACCCAGGTGAACCTGCGCGCCGTGGTGGGCGACGTGCGCACCGAGGTCGGCAACTTCACCCGGTCGGCCGCCGAGATCACGCGCGGAAGCCTGGACCTGTCGGCGCGCACCGAATCGCAGGCGAGCAGCCTGGAGGAGACCGCCGCGTCGATGGAGCAGCTGGCCAGCACCGTGCTGCAGACGGCCGAGACGGCGGCCAAGGTCTCGCAGGAGAGCGCGCAGAGCAGCGAGGTCGCCTCGCTCGGCGGCCAGGCCGTGCAGGAGCTGGGCGCGGCCATGCAGCAGATGAAACACTCGTCCGCCAAGATTAGCGAGATCGTGGGCGTGATCGAAGGCATCGCCTTCCAGACCAACCTGCTGGCCCTGAACGCCGCCGTGGAGGCCGCGCGCGCGGGCGAGCAGGGCCGGGGCTTCGCCGTGGTGGCGGGCGAGGTGCGCGCGCTGGCCCAGCGCAGCGCCAGCTCGGCCAGGGAGATCAGCGGCCTGATCGGCGTGACGGTCGACCAGATCGCCAGCGGCGCCCAGCAGATGGACCACGCGGGCACCACCATCCGCGGCGTGGTGGACGCGGTGGAACGCGTGAGCGCGCTGGTGCAGCAGATCAGCAGCGCCACGCGCGAGCAGTCGCAGGGCATCGCCCAGGTCAACGAGGCCGTGACCCAGCTCGACACGGTGACGCAGCAGAACGCCGCGTTGGTGGAGCAGTCCACGGCGGCGGCGCAGGGCCTCAAGGACGGTGCCGAATCGCTGGGGCGCGCAATGGATGTGTTTCGGCTGGGGTGAAACAGCGGTATGCATCGCTCGTGCCTGCCGTTTGGAGGCACCGTAGTGCGACGGGAGGTTAGTAACGGAAATTTTATATATAGACAAAAAATGCAAATATGTATAAATTTTGATGCCGCTGTCCCTTTGTCTAGAGAGGCGGTGCGGACGGTCCCCACCGGGTGGATAGCAAGGTCGGCGGTCAGGAAGGAAGGCGCACGCGGTAGCCGCATGCATTGCTCCTCCGACCTCTCTGGGATGCGGTTGACGCGCTGCACTCAGCCTCTGGTTCTCATGGGTAGCGGCTTGTCCTAACAAGAACACGAAGGAGACCCGCACTATGCGGAATGTGAATAGTGGGTATCGGCGCCTGGCGGTGGCTTTGTCGGCGGGCCTGGTGTGGTGCAGTGTGGCGCTTGGCGCCGACGTGATCGTCCTGGGCCAGTCGCTGAACATCGGGCCCGATTCGGACGGCGGCGGATTGCGGGTCATGGCTGCGGCCAAAGGGTACATAGACGGCGTAAATGCAGCCGGAGGCGTGCAGGGGCGTCGGCTTGATTTGGTCACGCTAAACGACGATGGTGATCCGCGCAAGCACGAGCGCAATGTTCGCGAGCTGATCACGCAGCGTGGGGCGGTGGCCTTGCTCAATTGTCAGGGCGAGGCTTCTTGCCGGGCCTCCGCCGCAGTCACGGCAGTACTGAAGGTGCCCTTGGTTGGGCCGTTGAGCGGGGCCTCAGCCTTGGCGCGCAGCAGTGCCCCCTGGCTGTTCCAGGTACGGGCCAGCAGCGCGCGTGAGGCCGAGGCCCTGGCCCGGCAGTTCAGGGCCATCGCCTGCTTTCGGGTCGCCATCGTCACCGACGCGCCGGAAAGCGAATCGGTCGCAGCGCTCAAGAGCGCCATGGGCGGGGAGGGTATGACCGCCACCGTGCTCGCCGTTCCTGTCGGCTTGCCGGGCGACAGCGTGCAGAAGCTGATCAAGTCCCTGGGCGGGGAGGGTTTTCATGGGGCCGTGCTTGCCTTGCAACTGCCGACGGCCGAGGCCTTGGTGGATCTTCAATTGGGGGCACGGGAGGAATGGCCCCGCGTTATCGCTTCGCTGGCGAGTCCTCACCTCAACACGCTACTGGCTGGCTTCAAGGGCCGTCTTTTCGGCTTCACCACTGTGGTGCCCAATCCGGAGGCGGGCAATCTGCGCCTGGTTCAGGAGTTCCAAAGGAACATGGACACCTACGGCGCGGGCCACGCGGTGACATTCGTGGGCATGGAGGCCTACATCAACACCAGGGTGCTGGTAGAGGCCTTGCGCCGCACGCCGCGTCTCACGCCCGAGGCAGTGGCTGCCACGCTATCGCAGCTCAACGATCTGGATCTGGGCGGCTTCAGCGTGAGCTTCGCGCGCCAGCGCAACCAGGGCTCCGACTGGGTGGATGTGGGGGTGCGATCGCGCTATGGGCAATTGATGCGCTGAGTCGGAACCCTTCTATCACCCAATCGTCTTTCATCTTTTCGTTTGACTGGATCGTGACCATGCGCCGTATATTTTCGCTGGCACTGCTGGCCGTGCACCTCGCCGCCGCAGCAGGAGTCTCTCCTGAGGAGGCCCGCCAATTGGGTAGCAGCCTGACAGAGTTCGGCGCGGTGCGCGCCGGCAATGCCGACGGCAGCATTCCGCCCTATACCGGGGGGCTCCGAAGCGCGCCTGCCGGACACAAGCCGGGCAGCGGTTTTTGGGTCGATCCGTTCAAAGGTGAGAAACCGCTTTACCGCATTGACGCACGCAACATGGCGCAGTACGCCGACAAGCTCTCGGAAGGCCAGCGGCAGTTGCTGGCCCGATTCCCGGAGTACTACCTGGACGTTTACCCGAGCCACCGCACTGTAGCCTACCCCGACGCGGTCTTGGCTGCGACACGGCGTAACGCCACCAGTTGCCGCAGCCTGAAGGACGGCTTGGCGGTGGACGTGGCCTGCCGTGGCGGCATGCCGTTCCCGATTCCCAAGACGGGGCACGAGGTGATGTGGAACCAGCAGTTGCGCTACCAGGGCAGCAAGGACATGGTCACCATGTCTTCGCGATCCTGGGTGGTGGATGCCAACGGCCGGCCCATTAAGACAGCGGAACAGCAGACCTATCAGAATTTTCCTTACTACGAACTGGATCAGAAAGATCGTGATCCCACCATGGCCTGGCGGGTCTATTCCGTCACCAAGTCGCCGGCCCGCAGGGTAGGTGAAATGACAGGTTTGGCCGACTACCTGGATCCCAGCGCCAGGCCCCGGAAGGCGTGGACTTATACGCCGGGCCAGCGCCGGGTGAAGCTCGCGCCCGAATTTGCCTATGACACGCCGGTGGCAAGCATGGGCGGTGTCATCGTCTATGACGAATTGTTTGTTTTCTCCGGAATGATGGATCGCTTTGACTTCAAGCTGCTCGGCAAGAAGGAAATGCTCATTCCCTACAACGGCTACAAGGCGACCTACGACTGCCCCGTACCAGAAGTTGCGCTGATGGCCCGCCATGCCAACCCAGCATGCGAGCGTTGGGAGTTGCATCGGGTCTGGGTGGTGGATGCGGTCTTGCGCTCGGGCCAGCGTCATGCATATCCACGCCGGACGTATTACTTTGACGAGGATCTTTCCGGAGCTGGCATGTTCGATGCTTTCGACCAAGAGGGGCAGTTGGCGCGAGTCATGTTCAATACCACCACTCCCATGTACGACTTGGACATTCCCTGGTCTGTCAAGAACGTGGTGTACGACTTCAGCAGGGGCCTGTACGCGTACCTGAACGACGCCATGATTGGCGGCTTCAAGCAGATTGAGACTCCGCGCAGCGAGCGCGAGCTCAATCCTGAGGCGGTAGTTGGCCGCGAAACCGCACGTTAACTTACTGCTTGAAAAGGGCTAGGTGGTTCTGGGGCGAAGCATCCGTGTCGTCAGCGACGACGAGATCGCAGCCGGTGCATTGTGCATTCGACAGGCTGTTGCTCCGCGTCAAAAAAAGGGGCTGGCTGTGAGTGAGAGCGCCAGGAACAAGCCATCGACGCGCAACGCCATGCAGTCGGTGCCCGAGCCGCATGCGCTTGTACGGCACAGCATCAAGCAGTCGCCGTCATGCGAAAAGATTCCTATGTCTGTCTCACCGAAGGGCTTGCCTCGTGATCGCGGCGCTGGTATTCGACGGCTCGCTGCTGATCCCATGGAGTGCAGGCTGGCAATGCGATCAGGTTGTGAGGCATTGCCCTTGTGCATCTCGGTAGTTGATTCCGAAACCCCCCGGACTGCGACGCGATTTCGGCTGGCGCGGCGCGTACCGGGGCGTCAGGATGCGTTCGTGGTGTGATTGCCTTGAAAGGAGGCACGCGGCGTGCAAGAGCAGGAACTCTCCGGCGATCCCCGGCCATCGTGGGACGTGTCTGTGGCGATGCTGCGCGCGGTGCTAGACGGGGCGGCCTATGACGCCGTGGCGGCACTGCACGGGGTGTCGCGCACGGCCGTCGAGCGGCGCATCAAGGCCGTGGCGACCCACCTGGCCGGCAGCGCCGGAATCGACGGGCTGAATCAGAGCGGTGCGGCGTTTGTTCGCAGGCTGCGCCTGCACCGTGACGCGCTGCAGACTGCGCTGGACGGCCTGCAGCCCCCTGGCGCGGAGCGGGCCGTGGGCACGCCCATCCTGAGTGAGGCGGAGATCGCCGCCGGCGCCGTGCGGATCCGGGGTCGCAGCCAACACCCTCTGGAAGACCTCGCGCTGTACTACATGCTGTTCGCGATCGGCGCGCGGCCGTTGGAGATCGCGCGTCTCGAGGTACGGGACTATCTGGACGCCGCAGGGAGCGTGCGGCGGATCTCCGTGCTGCGCGAGGAGGCCGCTATCACCTCCCGGGCGCGGCCGCTGTACTTCCACAGCACGCGGCTGAACGAAGCCATGAACGCTTATCTCGCCGATCGTGTGCGGTGGGGTGCCGGACTCGGTGTGGAAGGCCAGTACCGTGGCCTGGCGCCTGGCAGCCGCCTGTTCCTGTCCGCCAGCGGCAAGGGCTTCGAGATCACGCCGTACGGAGAGGCGGGGCAGCGCCGCTTCCGGTGTCGCGGCATCCAAGAGACCTATCGCAAGCTGTTCCGCTATGCCGAGTTTAAGCAGGTCACAGCGCTCACCGCGCGGCATACGGTGGCCGACCGCCTCTATACCCGGGGCGCGGATGAGGCGCAGGTGGGCCTGCTGTTGGGAATCGCTGAACGTAGTGCGGTGAAAGAGCAGTTTCCACGGCGGCAGCACACGATGGAAGAGCTGACGCGCGATCTGGTGTGAGCAGGGATGCCGGACATGTATGAGCATTTTTTGGTACCCGTTGATGGAACGTCGGCATCGGACAAAAACGTGAAAGCCGCGATCGATTTGGCTGAGAAGCTGAATGCGAAAATCACCTTCCTTCATGCCGCTCCAGATCCGGCCGCGACGCGGGGCGTCACCGCACTCTCAACAGCCTTGGCTAGTACGCTGCTGCGCGCGGCCTTCGGGGATTCCGATGCAGTTTTGTCGAGCGCGAGATCGAGCGCGGCGGCACGTGGTGTTCGCTGCGCGTCATTGGCTGTGGTGTCGGCCCACCTCGCTGAGGCCGTTGGCGCGGCCGCCAAGCTCCAGGGGTGCGACGTCATCGTGATGGCGCCGCAACGATGCCCAGGAGCGCAAGGCTGGAGTTTCCAGTTCTGCACGGAGCAGGTTCTTCGGAGCGCGCCGACGGCACTGCTCGTCACGGGCGTTGCATCCAGCGAGGTTCCCACTGTCCAGGAGCGAACCGTTGCCGCCCTATTGAGCTCGCATCGTGCGTTTGCCATTGGCATGCTCGGGGCGCTGGCCGTGCTTGACGCCGCCTGCAACGGGCAGCCGAGCGTTGATTTCGAGGCAATCCGGTTGTGTGTCCAGCATGTCCCGCAGTACCTCTTGTGCGCCAATGGAGAGTTGCATTTGTACGGCGTGTTGCGGAAGCGCAAGCCGGAACTCATCGAGGTTCTGTCCTGCTTGGAGGAGCGGCACTGCCGCGAACATGGACTGGGTTTGAAGCTCATGGAGATCGCCGAGGCGGTATCCCTTGGAAACGTGGCAGCGTTGGGACAACTGCAATCGCTCGCGAGCGGCGTCCGCGGGGGCATGCGGCACGCGGATGAAGTTGAGCGGATCCTGTTGGCGGCGCGGCGGTATCTGCTGGACTCCGACTGGGATGAAATCGCCGGTGCTATCGGGCCGGACGAAGGTGTGGGGGGCGCAGACTTGGAGAGGGATGTACAAGCGCATGCTCCGCCGCCTGGCGAACTTCGCCGTCCGTTGTACGGGGATGGAGGCCAGTTCCTCCGCGATCCTTCTCGCATGGGAGACAACCTTGTGCCGATTGAATTCTATGAAGCCTCTGGCTACTACCAGGAAGAGACCGTCGGCTACTTGATGCGCCGCGTTACCACGTCGATAGTCCGGAACGCCGACATGCGCCTCCATCAGCACGGACTGACAAGCACCCAGTGGGGACCGCTTGTGAAGATCAAGGCCCGCCAGCGGCCAACGGTAGCTGATCTCGCGCAGGACCTCGAAATGGACGCGGGCGGCGTGACTCGGGCTCTTGACCGACTCGAGAAGAAGGGCCTCTGCAAGCGTGTGAGAAGCGTCGAGGATCGGCGCGTTATCCATGTCCAGCTCACGGAAGCAGGGGAGAGCGCCGTTGCCGAGGTGCCGGCCATTCTGGCCGTTGTGCAGAACGCTCATCTGGCAGATTTCTCGCGCCAAGAATGGCAGGCCTTGCTGGGCTACCTTCAGCGGATGCTGGTAAATGGCAAGTCGATGCAAAACGCGGATGCCGTGACTGGCTGAGAGCGAGTGGGCCGCATGCTTTGCTTTGCCTATTTACGGTGTGCGGGTTGTCCTATTGGTGGTCACCTAGTGGGAGAGAGGCTTCCCGCATGAGGCGATCGAGGCGTGCTTGACATCGGAAAATTTCTGCGCCTTCAATGTCGAAATCTCACCAATTTCGATGCGAATCCGGCTCGCCTGGAGCGTCACGAAGGTCCAGGATAGGTTCGTGGCATTGACCTCAACGGGGAAGGCAGCATGCAGGAACAGATTTTCTTTGATGGTCCAGGAAGAAATGGCTTGCAACCAAGTGCGGCGGCAACGAGTAGCGACGGCGGCCTGCCGGTGTTCCCTGTGCAGCACTTCTCAATCCACGGCCGTGTGTTTACAGCCACGGATCCGGGCCTCCAGTTGGCGCTTGCGTCGATCCATGACGATGCTGAGCGGCCGCGTTGCCTGTGTGTCGCCGGTGGTGTGGAAATGTATGTGGCCCGCCATCGCAAGTACGTGGTCAAACGTATGCCAGAAACCGGCAAGGACCATCACCCGTCCTGCCCTTCCTATGAACCCGACGCGGCACTTTCCGGGCTGGGCGAACTCGTGGGAGAAGCCGTGCTGGAGCCTGAGCCTGGTCGAGTGGAACTGCGCGTGGACTTCCCATGGACCAGGACCCAGGGCCACGCCCTGCCAAGGGGCGAGATCTCGGAGCCGGCAGAGATCACAGTTCCGGAGCTTGTCAGAAATTTTGTGTGTGAGGCATAGCATGTCGACAAGGAGCATGAATGCCACGCAAGACCAAACCCACCGCTTTGGCGGACCAGGCGGCACAGCCGCAATTTCACATCCCGGCCGAGCTGCTTGACCAGCTGGTGACCGGGCCCATGACGCCGGGCCAAGTCCAAGGGCTGTTCGATCAGTTCAAGAAGTCAATTCTTGAGCGGGCGCTGGGCGCCGAGATGAGTCATCACCTAGGCTATGCGCCCGGCCAAGCCAAGCCCACAGGCGGATCAGCCAACCACCGCAACGGCAAGAGCACCAAGACCGTACTGACCGATGTGGGGGCGCTGCGCATCGATGTCCCACGCGATCGCGAAGGCAGCTTCGAGCCGCAGCTCATTGGCAAGCACGAGCGGCGCTTTACGGGTTTCGACGACAAGATCATCGCCATGTACGCACGCGGCATGACGGTGCGCGAGATCCAGGGTTTCCTGGCTGAGATGTACTCGGTGGACGTCTCGCCCGAGCTCATCAGCCGTGTCACCGATGAGGTGATGGGCGAGGTCACGGCCTGGCAGACACGGCCGCTGGAGGCGATGTACCCGGTGGTGTTCTTCGATGCGCTGCGGGTCAAGATTCGCGAGGATGCGGTGGTGCGCTCCAAGGCCGTCTACCTGGCGCTGGGCGTACTGCCTGACGGCTCGCGCGACATCCTGGGAATCTGGATCGAGAACACCGAGGGGGCGAAGTTCTGGATGAAGGTCTTCAACGATCTGAAGACGCGCGGGGTGCAGGACATCCTGATTGCCGTCACCGACGGCCTCAAGGGCATGCCAGAGGCGCTGGGCGCAGTGTTCCCGGCGACGACGCTGCAGACCTGCATCGTGCACCTGATCCGGGGTGGCCTGGACTTTGCGTCATGGAAAGACCGCAAGGCGCTGGCCGCAGCCATCAAACTCATCTACACCGCGGTGAGCGCCGAGGCGGCCGAGGCCGAGTTGGATGCGTTTGCGGCCGGCCCCTGGGGGCAGCGGTTCCCGACCGTGGTCAGCGCCTGGCGCCGGGCCTGGGACAAGGTCATCCCGTTCTTCGCCTTCCCGCCCGAGGTGCGGCGCGTGATCTACACCACCAACGCCATCGAGAGCGTGAACGCACGGCTGCGCAAGATCATCAAAACGCGCGGCCACTTCCCCAGCGACGAGGCGGCCACCAAGCTGATCTGGCTGGCGCTGCGCAACATCACCGCGGACTGGGGGCGGGCGGCCAACCACTGGAAATCAGCGATGAACCAATTTGCGATCCTCTACGAGGACCGATTTACCAGATCGCGCCAGTAAGATCACCAAGCCGCCTCACGATTGAGTGACGGATTCAACAGCCTCACACACAGAAATCCTGACACTCCCCAGTTCCGCGACGGCGCATGTCGCTTCGCGCCGTGATGCATTTTCTTTTCGAGCGTGCCGGCTTCAACCGGTGGACGCCCGCCATGGCTGGAAAGCGCAACCAGGGTGTCTTGTGCAAGTACCTGCTCGCTGCGGCGGCCGACATCGATGTCAAGGGCATCCCATTGGCCGAGCGTCTTTATGTCCCCGAGCCATTCCAGGAATCCACCAAGGCTGATGCCGCCCAGCGCCGACGGGAAAAGCTGGCCATCCTGCAGCCCCGCGATGGGCATGCGCCATTGGCGTTGGTGATCGGCGAGTTCAAGGCCTGCGATCGTGCGGAGCACGCCTGCCGGATCTGGATCCGCCACATGCCCGATGCGCCGTTGCTGATGCCCACCAAGAGCTGGGAGCGCCTGGCGCGTGTTCACGCTTCCTTGCTGGAGGCGCGCGACGCAGACACCGAACGTCGGATCCGGCTCATGATCGCGGCGTTGATACGCGCCCGCCGCGAATTGACCTACGAGATCGATTCGGCTAGCCTGATGCTGGCAAGCGATCAATGGATACCGCTGGAGGGCGGCCACGAGTGCCCTTTGATCGATGCGCTTGTCGGACAGGAAAGGCGCTTTCTCAAGCCGCTGCGCTACGATGCGCCGCAGGGTGGAGTCTTTCCGAATGCGCTGTTGCTGGACGGCGGTGCCACGCCCATTCCACTGCACATAGTGAGTGCGTTTGCCGGGGCCAAGGAGCGTACCGCCAAGGAGAAGGCCGTCGCCAAAGGTGAATGCTGGGCGTGGCGGACTGAGCAGCCAATGCCCGCGCTGCCATCACCGGCGGCTTAGTTCGCTTGCCTTTCGTACTCCCGGCGGTGCATGACCGGACGGGGCAGTCGGCTGGAAGCCTTGCTGCCGGGGGTTGAACACTTGGCATCACGCGAGAGCATGAAGCGTCGCAACCCCGACGTTTCATGAAGGAGCGCCACATGGCAAACGCTGTCGTTTCGGTGCAGGGCGGGCCGGTCGCCTTGCACACCCTGCTGGGCCAGGCCCCGGCACGCATCCCCACCGGGGGGAAAATCCGTCCCGGCATCATGGTCCTGACCCGCAAGGCCGCCGAGCATCCCGAGGCCAAGGCCATCTACAGGCAGGGCGTGGACGAGGGCCGGTCCTTCGAGGAGATCGAACGGCGGCTGGCGCAGGCGATGCCGCAGCTCAAGTCTCCGCTGGTGCCGCGCAACGTGCCCTGGTTCACGGTGCGAGCGTCGGACTTCGCGAACCCGGAGACCGCCCGGGAGATCCTCGATGCCTACGGCGAGGATCGAGGCCAGGGCCACCGTCTTTACCGTTTTCCCGTCGTCTTCCCCGCCGACCACTGGCAGACCGTGATGCCGCACGAGCTGGCGGCCTGGGGCACCCATGAGAAGCGGTTCTGGTCGCAGTACTCGCCCGATGGCCTGGTGCGCCACTGCATGCGCCATGCACCGGTCCCGGTGGACGACACGGGGCGGCGCGCGATCCGTATCTTTGGCGGGCGCAAGGCTGTGCTGCGTGAAGAGAACGGTGGCCTCTGCGATCCTGAATCCTGCCCCGAGTACCAGGCGCGCCAGTGCAATCTCACGGGCCGGTTCCTGTTCTTCATTCCCGGCATCCGTTCCATCAGCGCGCTGGAGCTTCCCACCACGAGCTTCTACGCGATGAGCGCGGCCATCCAGCGCTTCCAGGCCATGGCCATGATGCGCGGCGGGCGCATCTCCGGCTTCCTGGGGCGCGACCGCGCAACGTTCTTCCTCACGAAGGTGCTCAGGGATGTGCCGCACATCGACGAACAGGGGCGGGCGGTGCGCGTGCCCCAGTGGATCATCGAACTGGAGGCCCCCGTGGATGTCACGGCCCTGCTGCGCGAGCACGAGGATGAAGAGACGGCGATCCAGCAGGCCCATCTTGCAACCCAGGTGCTCGAAGGGCAGCCCGAGGCGCATCAGGACGCAGGAACGGGCGAGGAGGCCGGGAGAGGCGAAACTGCCGATGCGCCCGCCGGTGCCGGTGCCGGCCATCCGCGTCTGGAGCAGGCGCGACCTACGCTCGCGCAACTGCTGGCGCGCGTCCGGGCCATGGGTGGTGATACGGAGCGCTACTCCGCATACGCGGCCTTGCGCTGGGGCCATGGCTGGCGGATCAATCCCCACGGCCGCGGTCGTGCGTGGGACGAGCTCGACAGGTACGCCCAAGACCCGGAAGGCTACCTCGACAAGATCGACGCCGAGCTGGGCCTGGGTGCTTGAAGGAGAAGACCATGCGCATCGCACACTTTTCCGACCTGCACTATGGAACAAGGACCCTCGACGAGGCCGAGCGCTGCTTCGGCGCTGCCATCGAGCGGGCCGTGGCGCAGGGGGCGCAGGCCGCCGTGATGTCCGGGGACGCGACCGATCACGCGCTGGACCTGCATTCGCCCGCCGCAGCGCGGCTGGTGGAGCGGGTGCGGCGCTTGGCCGATCATTGCCCGGTGCTGCTGTTGCAGGGTACCTACTCGCACGAGCCCCCGGGTACCTTGGACGTCTTCCGCTCGGTCGGTGGGCGCCACCCGATTCACGTGGCCGACCGGATCCAGCAGGTGGCCCTGACCCGTGAGGGCGACTGGATCGCTTCCCCGCAATGGCGTTTCGGCGCTTTACCGGTCCGTGCTGTAGCGCTGTTCTCCTGTCTGCCCACCGTCAACAAGGCGACCGTGGCGGCTACCGCCGGGGCGACGCACGCGGCGCAGGCTGTGGGAGAGCAACTCGCCCGGCTGCTCCGCGGCTTTGCGCCGTCACACCGGATCGCGCGCAGCCGAGGACTGCCCACCATCGGCGTGTCCCACGGCACGGTGTTCGGTTGCGTGAGCGAGCACGGTGTGCCAATGGCCGGTTTCGATCATGAGTTCACGACCGGGGCGTTGTTTGCCGCCGAGGCCCAGGCTTTCATGCTCGGCCATATTCACCAGCACCAGACCTGGGCGCAGCAGGGGCTTGCGGGTGCGCAATTGATCGGCTATGCGGGTTCCATCGGCCGCTTTCACTATGGAGAAGAAGGGGAGAAGGGATTTCTGCTGTGGGAAGTGGGCACGGATTCGGCCTGCTGCACCCTGGAGCCCACTCCGGCGCGCCGGACCATGGATATCGTGTTCGAGGGCCGCCCGGATCTCGACGCCTTGCGCGAAGCGGTTGCACGGCAGGACATCGCCGGTGCCAGCGTGCGCGTGCGCTGGACCGTCGCAGAGGAGGATCGGGGATCCGTGGATCGCGGGGCCATCCAACGAATCCTTGCCGGCGCCGCGGAGACCAAGCTTGAGGGCCGCATCGTGCCCGTGGTGCGCACGCGCATGGCCGGCATCTCGCGCATGGCGAGGATGGAGGACAAGCTGCGCGCCTGGGCCCAGGTGTCCGAGGTCAACCCCGAACCGCTGCTGAGATGCCTTGCCGCGCTGGAGGAAGCGACGCCCGAGGACATTGCAGCGGATCTCTTGCGCGAGCGGGATGCCGAAACCAGCCCGTGAAACCCATGCGACTGGCGGCTTGACGCGTCCGGTGGACAGGGCTACGGCAGCACTTCCAGCAGCGTTTCGGCGACTGCGTCGAAGTCGCCGAAAGCCTGCGCGAATGCCGGTGTGCCGCCCCCATAGACCAGCGGCAGCAGGTTGCCGGTGAACTCCGCCTGGATCTTCGCGTCCGCACGGGCCTGCCGCAGCGCGCCGCTCAGCACCTGGCGAGGGGCCGTGGCAAAGTCCGGGAATTGGGTGCCGAACTCCTTCTGGTCGCCCGCGACCAGCGCAGGAAAGGCCCGCCGCGCCGCGCTCAGCATCTCAGGCTGGCGTTGGCGGATGCAATGCACGTCGTAGAGATGCCGGACCAGGGCCGTGTCCCAGGCCTGGCGCATGAGCCCGGCGCGATGCTGTGCGTAGCGGCGCAGGAATGACAGGACTTTCTCCGCGACCGTTTCGGCTACGGCGACCACCGGGACCTCGAAGGCTTGATCGGAGCGGCCGGCGAGCTGGTCGGCCAGCGTGGTGATACGGCGCACCTGCGGAGGCAGAACCGGAGTGCGTGCCGTCAATTCGATCTGCAGGTGAGGGCGCAGCCCCGCGGCGGATGCATAGTGCCGCGCATAGCTCCACTCACTCCAGAAGTACCGGTTCTCGTTGAAGGCCAGCTCTTTGCCCTTGTCCTCGACCAGGCCGATCCCGGCCAGCGTTTCGGCCACCTGGGCTTTCAGCGCGGAAAGGCGGCGGCGGATCTCGGCGCGGGGGGCCTGGCCCGCATCCGGCAGTACCACCTTCAGATCCGCGTCCTCGGACATGCGTTCGATCAGCCCGTAGGCCTTGGACAGGCTGGTGCCACCACAGAACAATAGTTGCACACCCTCAAGCCTCAAGGCGAACAGGGCCCGCAACGCATCTGTCAGGTGCTCGTCCATTTCCAGCAGGCCCGCAGTGATTCCGCCGGAAGTGGCTTCAGCGACGAGCGCCTCGATCAGTTCCCGCCGCTGCGGTGCCAGCACCCTCATGCGTGTTCGTACTGGATCGCCTTGCCGTTGAAGCCCAGCTTGCGGGCGATGCGGCGTCGGCCGACGTTGAAGACGATGCCCGCAGGCACCTGGGTGCTGTGTCCGGCGTTGTACGTCTCGGTCAAGCGGCTGGCCATGACGGTCACGCCCAGCTTGTTCAGCGCCTCGGGGGCCAGGACTTCCAGCGGCCGCACCGGAATCGGCTTGCCCGTCAGCACGCTTGGCTTGGCCTTGGCATAGACGCCCAGGCCCAGGCGCACCAGCGTGCCGTCCAGCACCAGTTCGCGCAGTGCGCGGCCCACCTGCGCGGCACTGCCGAACTGGTCGAACTCGCTGCGCAGCAGCACATCGTCGCTGCGGTTGGCGACGGAGCGTTTGATGCGATTGAGCGTGTTCATGGCGGTGGGAGGGAGGATCCTTGACGGACGATTTTACCTCTCTTGTCGATTTCGATAAGCCATTGAACGCAAAAGGAATTTTTCAGCATAACTCGATCATCCTCTTGCCAGAGTGCCGGGGAGGGGCGGCCACGGCGCTCAAGCCCTTGCTTCCCCGGGCTCTCACGGGAAACTGGGTGCGTCAAACCCATGGAGAACTTCGCCATGCAACTACTTTCTCTGACGCTCAAGGGGTTTCGCGGGATCCGGGATGGCCTGGGCCTGGATGCCTTGACCCTGGACTTCGAGGCCCTGTGCGATGGGGCCGAGTTGGTCGCCATCGTGGGTGCCAACGGGCGCGGCAAGACCACGGTGCTCGACAACATGCACCCGTACCTCACGATGCCCTCGCGCGCGTCCGCAGCGGGCGCGGGCGGCTTCAGCTACTACGACCATGTTTACCTTCCGGAGAACGAGAAGGATCTGGTTTGGGCGCTCGAAGGCCAAAGCTATCGTTCCCAGATCGTGATCCGGCCCAACGGTCGGCGCCGGACGGAGGCCTTCCTGTTCGCACTCTCCGATGCGGGCGCATGGCACCCCGTCACACTGGAGGATGGCACGGTGTCGGACGGCAAGGTGGACACCTATACGCGCTGCGTGGAGCACCTGTGCGGCAGCGCCGATACTTTCTTCACGTCGGTCTTCGGAGCACAGTGCAAGCGCCAGCTCAGCGATTACCGCAACGCGGAGATCAAAACGCTGCTGGCCGACCTGCTGGGGCAGGAGCATATCCGCGAGCTGGGGCGCAAGGCCGGTGAGACCGCCAAGCTGTTGAAGACAGGGCTGGTAGCGCTGCGCCAGGAGGCCTCTGCCTTGGACGCCGAGGGAGAACGGCTCGCCCGCGCGCGGGTCGATGCCGCCGATGCGCCGGCGCGTGCCGCCCGGACGCAGGCGGCGGCGGCAGCGGCGGCGTCGGCGCTGGAGGAGGCGCGCCAGGCCCACGCCCGGGCCGCGGCACAGGGCGAGCAGGCGCGCGAGGCCGACGCGCGGCGAGGCCAGTTGTTGCAGGAGCGGGAAGCTGCGCAGGGAGCGGGCCGAGTGGTTCTGCAGGACCTGGCGGGTCGCGAACAGGATGCACGCCAGCGGCTGGACCGGCTCACGCGCCGCGTTGTGCAGCGGCGGGCGCAGGCCCTGCAGCGCCGAGAACGGCTGGAGAACGTACGGAGCCGGTGCCATGCCTTGCTGGAGCAGGAGCACCTGGTGCACAACGCATTGCGGCGTTTGCCGCTGGCAGAGCAGTTGCTGGAACTGCGCACCGAGCGTGCGCGTCATCGCCGAGACCAGGTGGCGGAGTGGGAGCAGGCCAAGGGCCAGTTGCGCATCCTTGTGCAGCGGGTTCAGGGTATCGAACGAGAGGCAGGGCAGGCTGTCTTGCAGGCGCAGGCACTCAGGCGCCGTTTGGGCCTGACCGCCGAGGTGCCGTGCGCCGGGATGCCGCTGCAGGGAGTTTGCCAGCTGCTGGCCGATGCGCGGGAGGCGCAGGCGCTGATTCCCAGCGCCGATGCGGTGCTGCGGCGTTTGGGCGACGAGAAGGCGGAGGTCGAGCGGGAGGGCCGGTCCGTCAAGGCGCGTGTCCAGTCGCTGTCAGCCGCGAGCGGCCAATTGGAAGCCGCCGAGCATCGCCAGGAGCGCGCTAGCAGCCGCGCATCGCGACTTGCCCTGCTGGCGGCGAAGGCGGAAGAGATTCAGGTCGCGCGCCAGCGCCTGACCGAGGTCCAGGCCGAACTGGACGGCCTTGGAGATCCCGAGAGGGACGATTCCTCGGCCGAAGCGGTTGGCGAGCGGGAGGAGCGGGATGCCATTACCGCCGCCATGCAGGCCATTGACGCACGGCGGACGCAGCAGTCCGACCTGCTGAAGCAGGCGCTGGCCCGGCTGGATGCCGTCCTGAGCACTTTGCCGGAACCCTTTGATCCCCAGCAACTGGTCATTGCCGAGTCGGCACGCGATCGCGCCATCGCCGCGCATGGCAATGCACAGCGCTCGCACGTAGACGCTTTGAAGGAGTTGGAGAGCCTGGCGGCGCTGCGTCAACAGCTGGATGCCCTGGCACAACGTCAGGCTGCGGCGCGCCGGCGTGCCCTGCGGATCGAGAGCGCGATGGGCGACTGGACCCTGCTGGCGCGGTGCATGAGCAATGATGGTCTGATTGCGCTGGCGATCGACGATGCGGGGCCGGCCTTGTCGGGACTGGCGAACGACCTGCTGCTGGCGTGCTACGGCCCGCGCTTCACGGTCTCCATCCTCACGCAGGGGGAGACGGCCAAGGGCGAGAAACGGGAGGACTTCGACATCCTGGTGCATGACGCCGATTCAGGGGAGAGCAAGAGTGTGCGGCTGATGAGCGGAGGGGAGCGGGTCTGGATCAACGAATGCCTGGTGCGGGCGGTGGCGCTGTATTTGGCGCAGGCTGGAGAACGGCGCTACGAGACCCTGTTCTCGGATGAAGCAGACGGGGCCCTCGACCCGGACCGAAAGCGCATGTTCGGGGCGATGAAGCGCGAGGTGCTGCGACTGGGCGGCTACCACCGGGAGTTCTTCGTCTCTCAGACGACCGAGTTGGCCGGCATGGCCGATGCAGTGATCGACCTGGAGGCTTTGCGGGTAGATGCCGACGCCGTGCCCATGGAGTGACAGAGGTCAAGGTGTTCACTCCGGCCGCAGTGCGCTGGCAACGGGGGGCCTCAGAGGATAGTGTCTTGGGGCGTGAAGGTCGGCAGGCCGCTAACAGTCGGCGCTTCACTATCGAACTTGAGCCAGACGATGCCAGCTTGCTCTGCAGCCTCGAAAATCTTTGCAAGATCGGACTCCGCAGGCATGCGGTAGCGCGGCGAGCCTACGTATACGAAGCCTCCAAAGTCGGTGGGGTAGGCATTGACGGACAGATCGTCTGCGTGCAGCTTTTGTCGGGTGGTGGGTGTCAGGTGGGTCAGCGAGAGAGCCGCCAGAGGCTCGGCGAGTCCGCGCAATTGCTCAATGCAATGGGTGTGCATGTTTCCTTCCTTGTGTGGCAATGCCGCACGGGTTCTGGGATGCCTTGTGGGCTTCGCAAATACCATGCCGCTATACAAGAGAATCCGATGGGATTCCCATGCGAGGCGCCGAGAGTTGCTCGCGGCGATGAAGCGGTAGATGCACGGCGCACCCAGCAGTGCTATTCGCGGATAGGAGGTTGTGAGCGCGTTTTCCACATCGCTCTCCTTGATCGAAATGCAGTGCAGCGCCGGTCGCCGAGGGGATGGCGTCCGCAGTCTGATGGAGGTGCGCAACGGCTGTCGGCATGATGGTCTTGGCTGGATGGGCTGTGACGTGAGCAAGCGACCGGAGGCCCTGATCAGGCCCTCGACCGGTATTGGGACTGTGCCCCTGGGTTTGCCGCATCACAAGGGGGAAAACCTGTGTCGGCTGGAATTCGTGACGGTGGCGGGTGTTTGTTCACGGGGCCGGATGGGAAATGCGCCGAAACGTGGCCACTCGCCAACATCTGGAAAGCCGGAGGCATGGCATATGGCAGTCCCGTGACACTCGAAAATCACTCTGCTGCCATTCAGGAAATTTTTTGATCAAGGACCATTAATTTGTCCTCAAGCACGTTGTTTTGCGTCAGCATGGTGACCATCAAGAGATTTCTCCATGATCCGCCTGGCTTCCCAGATCCGTTTGACGCAGAAGGAAATCGAGTATTTCCGTTGGCTGACAGACATCGAGCCTGCCGGTATCCGCACGCGTGCGGATCTGGATGCGTATGTGGCGAAGTGCAAGGCGCACTATTGGGGCGTGTCGCAGGATACTCAGTTCCTCCATTGGATGATCGACCGGGAGGTCGCGCGTTGCCTGGCGGCGTGAGCCTGCCGCAAGAAATTGGGCCGTTAGCCTGCCCATGGGGCGAAGCACCGCATTCCCCTAGCCACGCGGCCAGGGGAATGGGATACATGGCTCAGCCAGTGGCTTGAGCTGCTCGGGGCGCCGAATCCACCATTGCCGAATCCGCCGATGGGGAGGCGGGTTTCTCGCTGATGGAGGGTGCCTTGAATGCCGCGCGGGCGGCACGTACCTTCGGGCTTTTCGCCAGACGCTGGATCTGGGCCGTGGCAGGCTCGGAATGCTCCTCGGGCAGGCAGGCTGCGGCGAGGTCGCTTCCACGTCCCAATGCGCGCCGCACATTTGCCGGAAACCGGATGAACAGGCCGCCGAGCAGCCAGCGCACGAACCGGCCGAACCGCTGGTTGCGCGCCTCGCGCGCCTGGTGCAGGCGCAGCGACTCGCGGCAGCACAGGTACAGTGCCAAGTGCTCGCGCTTCATCTCGGGATCGCTGTCCAACTGGGCCAGCACTTCCGCCGCGATCGCGGGATCCTTGCCGGCACGCCGGTAGAAGGATACCCAGGCGCGCTCTTCCTCGATGCCGATGGCACTGCGCCTTGGCTTGGCGCGGGATGCGTTCACGGTCATGGTTTTTCTCCTTGCTTGCGGGATGCACGCGCCATGCCCCAATGGGAGGCGTCAGTCTCCCAGGGTTGTGGCGATGTGTTGGCCTGCTAAGCTGGCATTCCACCGCTTTCGAAAGCCCACACATGCTTCGTGCAGGCCATTCACTCCGGTTCACGCCCACCGAAATCGAGGAACTCCGAAGAGTCGGCATCGACGTCGATGGGGCGCGAACGCAGGACGATCTCGACCAGGCGCTGGCCCGATGGGCCGGCACGCTGGCCGAGGACCGCCCGGAACTGCTGGACAAGATCGCCTCGGCCATGGCCCAGGCGAAGGGTGCCTCGCTACCCGCGCGCTTGACGCGCGTGCGTTGAGGCTTCCTGCCGGGCGTTGGCTTCGGCGATGCCGATCCAGCGGTCGGCGATCCGGTCCAGGTAGACCAGATCGTCGGCTTCGATTTCGCCCGCTGCGCGCAGACGGGCGATGACCTCCTTGACCAGGAAGGGATCCTCCCGGGCCAGTTCGACCACGGTGGCGGCGATGCGCCGGCGGTACAGATCGACCGGCATGGTCAAGCTGCCTCGCGGCAGTCCGCACACGGGCGGCCCCCGCACTTGCCGAGGCAGGGCAGGGGACGCAGCAGTACCGCAAGCCTGGGCTGCGGCAAGGGGGCCGGGCGGGTGAGACCCGATCCACCCAACAGCACCTGAATGCGGTGCGACTCTCTGGCTGCAAAGGCAGCGAACATGGCGTTCTCCTTCGATGAAAAGGGGAACGCCCAACCCTGGCGGGGACTGGGGTCCCCGTTCGGGTGTGCCTCGCGGATGCGAAGCGGCTTGGTGCCAGCCTTGGGGCTGGCGTGGGATGTGAAGGCCCGGTGCCTTGCGGCAAGGACCTTCGCTCGGTGGCCGGCGACCCCGGGGCCGTCGACCATGTGCATGCGTCGGCCCGAAGGCCGACAGGAACTCATGGCTGCCAAGGCAGCCACCCCGGACGAAGCCGGGGAACTCGAGGGCAGGTATCGACTGCGACGCCAGCGAAGCTGGACTTCAGGGCAGCCGCAGCCGCCGATGAAGGCTTTATGGACGCGATGTCCATGGGAAGCGATCGAAGTATGGCGTGCCGTACGCGCTCTGCGAGGAGAACGAGGCCGCACTCGCGGAAACCGGCGTCAGACGCAGCCAGTTGCAGGTGGCAAGTGCTGGAGCGCAAGGCAGACGCGGTCTGTCCGCCTACGGTGACTCTGCAGGGCCCGGCGCGACGAGTCGGCTGCCGTTCGCCTGGGTCTGGGCCGGATCGACCATAGGGCTATCCGGTTGACGCACGCGGTTGCGGTGAGCGCGGCCGATCTGACCGATCGCAAGGGAGCGTTGCAGGCGCTTGAGCGCTGCAAGCCGAACCTGGCGCAAGTACAAAGTGTTGATTTCCATGCAACCGTAACCCACCATTTCCATCTCGATCTGACCCACCCCGGTTCGTGAACTTCATGCTCAAGTTGTGGATAAGTTCTTGGTCGCCTTCTCCTTCTTGGTGGTCTGTGGTGGTTGCTGTGCGGAGCTGTTCTTGAACCTATAGCTGTCGTTGCCGGTTTCCAGAATATGGCAGTGATGCGTGAGTCGGTCCAGCAGCGCCGTGGTCATCTTGGCATCCCCGAACACACTGGCCCATTCGCTGAAGCTCAGGTTGGTGGTGATCACAACGCTGGTGCGCTCGTACAGCTTGGACAGCAGGTGGAACAGCAAGGCTCCTCCTGACGTGCTGAATGGCAGGTAGCCCAGTTCATCCAGGATCACCAGATCGGCATAGGCTAGGCGGTGCGCGATCTGCCCCGGCTTGCCCTGGGCCTTCTCCTCTCCCAGTGCATTGACCAGCTCCACCGTGGAGAAGAACCGCACCCTGCGGTGATGGTGCTCAATGGCTTGCACCCCGAGGGCTGTGGCGATGTGGGTCTTGCCCGTACCCGGGCCACCCACCAACACCACGTTGTTGGCGTTCTCCAAGAATTCGCAGCGGTGCAGCTGGCGTACCAGTGCCTCGTTCACCTCACTGTGGCCGAAGTCAAACCCAGCCAGGTCCCGGTACGCCGGGAACCTGGCCACCTTCAATTGGTAGGCCACCGAGCGCACCTCCCGCTCGGCGGTCTCAGCCTTGAGCAGTTGGGACAGGATGGGCTGTGCTGCATCGAAGGCCGGTGCACCTTGCTCGGCCAGCTCCGCAACCGCCTGGGCCATGCTGTGCATCTTGAGCTCGCGCAGCATGATCACGATGGAAGCGATGGCGGGGTCATGACGCATAGCGCACCTCCCTCAATTGGTCATAGCGCAGCACGTTGGCCTGGGGTTCCACCGCTAGCTTGAGGGCCTGGGGCGATGTGACCGGTGCTGGAGCAGGCTTGTCGTCTAGCAGCCGGTGCAGCACGTTCAGGATATGGGTCTTGCTGGCAGCCCCAGACTCCAGTGCCAACTCCACTGCAGCGAGCACAGCTTGTTCATCGTGGTGCAGCACCAGTGCCAGCACCTCCACCATCTCTCTGTCGCCGCCTGGCTGCTTCAAGAGGGCGGTCTGCAGCCGTTTGAAGGCCACTGGCAGTTCCAGGAAGGGAGCGCCATTGCGCAATGCCCCGGGCTTGCGCTGCAGCACCGCCAGGTAGTGGCGCCAGTCATAGACGGTCTGCCCAGCGCCATGGTGGTTGCGCTCGATCAGGCGCTGGTGTTCACAGATGATCTGGCCTTCGGCAGCGACCACCAGGCGATCCGCGTAGACCCGCAGGCTCACGGGTCGGTTGGCGAATGGCGCCGGCACGCTGTAGCGGTTGCGCTCGAAGTGGATCAGGCAGGTGGGAGAGACTCGCTTCGTGTGCTCAACAAAGCCATCGAAGGGACGCGGTACCGGCATCAAGGCAGCCCGCTCCGCGGCCCAGACATCCGCGACGGTGCCCGGCAGCTTGCCGTGCTCGATCTCGTGCCACAGCGCCACGCAGCGCTCTTCAAGCCAGGCATTGAGATCGGGCAGGCTTGGGAATGGCGGCACCACCTGCCACAGGCGATGGCGGGCATCGCGCACGTTCTTCTCCACTTGGCCCTTCTCCCAGCCCGACGCGGGATTGCAGAACTCGGCCTCGAACAGGAAGTGGCTGACCATGGCCGCAAAGCGCGCATTGACATCGCGCTCCTTGCCACGGCGCACCCGGTCTACAGCGGTGCGCATGTTGTCGTAGATGCCACGGCGGGGCACGCCACCCAGGACTGCGAATGCATGGTTGTGGGCATCGAACAGCATCTCGTGCGTCTGCAGCGGATAGGCGCGCAGGTAGAACGCCCGGCTGTGACTGAGTTTGAAGTGAGCCACCTGCAGCTTGGTGCGCACACCTGCCAGCACTGCCCAGTCCTCGCTCCAGTCGAACTGGAACGCCTCGCCGGGGCCGAAGGCCAACGGCACAAAGGTGCCGCGCCCCGTGGTCTGCTGGGCCACCAGGCGTTGTTCTTGCCAGAGGCGGGCAAAGGCCGCGACCCGGTTGTAGGAGCCGGTATAGCCCAGCGCCTGCAGATCGGCATGCATCTGCTTGACGGTGCGCCGCTGCTTGTTGGATCGGCCGGCCTCCGTCTTGAGCCAGCCGGCGAGCTTCAAGACAAAGGGGTCGAGCTTGGAAGGACTGACCCGCTTGGCGTAGTGCGGCTCGGCCTCGCCTGCGCGCAGGTACTTGCGGATGGTGTTGCGCGAGAGGCCCGTGCGGCGGGCTATCTCCCGGATGGACAGCTGCTCTCGCAGGGCCCAGCGCCTGATGACACTCAGTGTTGCCACGTCTATCACTCCTGGTCTCCTGCTGCTCAGCAAAGCAGCAGGTTAGGGTTAGTACGTGGATCAGATTTAGATGGAAATCCTGGGGGTTATAGACCAGGCATGATTTATTCATGAACTTGTATTGATTTCATGACTCCAAAGTTCATGGAAAAAGAAGATGCACGCAAGCAGTCGCGGGAAGTACTGCATGAGCGTCGCAAGCAGGTCATCCGCTTGCATCGAAAAGGTGTTGGCGTGATGCAGATCGTTGAGCAAACTGGGCTCAGTTGGTCTGGGGTCAACACTGCACTGCGCCTGTTCGAGCAAGGCGGGGCGGCTGCACTCAAGCCTAACGCCAGGGGAAAGAAGCTGGGCAGTGGACGCAGCCTGAGCGCTGAGCAAGAGCGCGTCATTCGAATGACCATCATCGACAAGCGCCCAGAGCAGATCAAGATGGAGTTCGCCCTTTGGAGTCGGCCCGCAGTGCGCGAACTCATCGAACGCGACCTGGGGCTCAAGCTATCCGTGCGGGCGGTGGGCGACTATCTGGCGCGCTGGGGTTTTACGCCGCAAAAGCCGATCAAAAAAGCCTACGAGCAGAGGCCTGAGGCCGTCCAGGCCTGGCTCGAAGATGAATACCCCGCCATCGAGGCCAGGGCCAAGCGTGAAGGCGCAGAGATCCATTGGGGTGATGAAACGGCCTTGGTCAACACAGATGTGCGTGGCAGAAGTTATGCACCAGCAGGCCAGACGCCGGTGACGCGGGCAGTGGGTGGCACACGGCAAAAACTCTCCATGATTGCCACCGTCACAAACCAGGGCAAAACGCGCTGGATGATCATTGACGAGGCGTTCAATTCAGACAAACTGATCGAGTTCATGCAGGCCTTGATCAAGGAGTCACAGGGCAAGAAGATATTCCTGATTCTGGACAACCTGAGGGTGCACCACAGCAAGCCTGTCAAGGAGTGGTCGGCCCAGCGCAAAGAGGACATTGAGTTGTTCTACCTGCCCAGCTATAGCCCCGAACTCAACCCAGAGGAGCGGCTCAATGCCGATTTGAAGCATGCGATTGGCAGCAAGGTTCCGGTGCGAACCAAGGCCAAGCTGCGCGCGGCGGCGACAGAACACATGACGATGTTGGAGAACACGCCAGAGCGGGTCCGGAAGTACTTTGGCGACAAGCATGTCGCCTATGCGGCCTCATGAATAATTCCCGCCGGATCAATAGTGGGTCACTTCTGCGTGGAAATCAACAGTCAGCGGTTGGGGCTGGGATCTGACCCGCCACTGGGGTGGCAGCTTCGGTAACTTCGCCACCTACGCGAATGTCGGTGGAGAACTGCGCTATGGGCTGCGCCTGCCTGATGATTTAGGTACGGCACCGCTACGGCCTGCCGGAGAGAACACCTCGCCCGTGCGCACGACCGCTGGCAGCAACTGGAACGGCCACCTCTTCGTGGCGCTAGACGCTCGCTGGGTTCTGCACGACATCACGTTGGATGGCAATACCTTCAAGTCCGGCCATAGCGTTGATAAGCGGCCACTCGTGGCGGATGTCGGCTACGGCGTCGCGATTACCCAAGGCAACTGGCGCATCGCGATAGCCCGCTACCACCGCACACGCGAATTCCGGGGACAAAAAGAAATCCCGGTCTACGGAACGATCACTGTAGGAAGGAAATTCTGATGCCGGTCGATTCCTTCCTCGACTCCATACGGGCCGTCCTGTCGTTGTTCGTCGGCATGGGATTGATTGTTCGTGTAGAGCGCCTGGCACGTGGAACGCGGCCCACTGGTATTCGACGCGGTGGCTCATGGCGTGGCCTCCTCGAACAGGTTGGCCTGCCAGTCGAAGACAGGCAGGCGGTGCGGGGGCTGGGCCACGCGCCCGAGCGTCACGCGGATCCCGGCCTGCGTGTCCCCGGTCTGGGCCAGCAGCGATTCAACGTAGAACGCATGGCGCGCGGCCTCGGGCTCGCGCAGGTCGAGCGAGAGCCCGAAGCGTGTCTCGCCGGCTTCAGCCGTGATGTGGATCAGCCGCGTTCCATAGAAGGCCTCCAGATGCTCGAAGGTCTCGAATGGAGCATTCGGCCAGGGGCAGCGCATGCCGCGCACCCTGTCGAGGGTTGCGCACAGCGTGACGCGAAGGCACAGGCCATGCCGCTCGGCCAGCTGCGCTGGCGTCAGGGGGCTTTTGAGGGCCTCGCGCCACAGCCGGAGGTAGTCTTCGGGGCTGACCTCCCCGTACCAGAGCTTCAGATTGCCATCAACCGTGCGCGTGGCCCGGTCCTGGCAGAGGAAGCCGATCAGCCTCCGGCTGGTGAAGCTGGGCAGCGCACCGTGCGGATCCCGCAGGATCCGGGGCCGTCCCGCCCCGTCGTCGTTCGTATCTTCCCAGGTGATCGGCACGAAAAGCGCCTCGCCGGAGGAGGTCGCATCCGGTGGCAGGGCGACTGCCACGCGGGTGCGTTCAATCTCAGGCCGCCGGTGGGCTGCCTGGAGCATCTCTGCTTGCATGTGAATTCTCCTGTCAAAGGGAGGGCGGGGGTTGGGCCTGAAGACCCAGGCGACTCGCCCACTGCTTGGCCACCGCAGGGGTGGCGGGAAATGAAGAAGCCGCCGACGTGCAGCCATGGTGGGCTGGCCGACGGCGAAGGGGGACTGGGATCGCTCGGAATCCCTTTGTCAGCCGGGTTGTCGCTCAGATGGCGGCGAATCCCGTAGAGGCAGGTAACGACTGCTACGCCCAGCCGGAGCGGGGAAGTCTTCCGCAAGGGAAGCGAGGGAGTCCCCAGTGTGAGCGCAGCCGCGGCGCAGCAGTTGGCGTTTCCGAAGGAGTGCCGCGCAAGCGCCCCGGTCTGCGGGGGATTTCTGGTGGTATCGGCATCGGCGTTGGCATTGACCTGGCCGGTCGCTTCAAGCTATCACCGATCGGTAGTGCTCCCTGCCATCGGCTTGTGCGGAAGTATTTTTCCATCGTGTCGGCCATTGGGCATTGTTTTTCTTGGGTTGTAGGCGTATTTATGTAACCATACGCCGAAGTGTTTTTGCTCCAACGGAGTTGATCATCATCATTTTTCGTGGTGATTAAGGGGATTTTTGTAACATGCAGATTGGATTCAAGGCCCTGAAGGCTCAGTACGGCATCGCCTTGGTACAGCCCCTGCGGGTGGAATCGACCATCGGCACCACCCGCTCGGTGCGAGAGTCGCCCGAGCGCATCCTGAACCAGTACCAGGCCGTCTACCGGCCGACGGACAGCTTCGCCGGTCACTTCGAGTTCGGCCTGAAATACGAGGAGATCCACCTCGAGTTCTTCGCGCGGCTGTTCGCAGCCTGTGGGCCGGAGCCGCTGGAGCAGTGGTGCCGGGCTGAGCCCTTCGGGCAGTACGCACGCCGTGCCGGCTTCTTCTACGAGTGGCTCACCGGGCACCGGCTCGATGTGCCGGACCTGACCGCCGGAACCTATGTCGACGCCATCGCCGCAGACGCCTATCTGACGCGCACCGAGGCTGTCCGGGAACGGCGCTGGCGCATCAACAACAACCTGCCGGGCACCCCGGCGTTCTGTCCGCTCGTGCGCCGTACCCCGGCCCTCGGCCAGGCGCTGCAGTTCGATCCCTTCGGGGCGATCGCCGAGCTGGACCGCCAGTTCGGCGAGGACGTGCTTATGCGCGCCGCAGCGTGGCTCACGCTCAAGGAGTCGCGGGCGAGTTTCCTGATCGAGCACGAGGCGGACAAGACCGATCGCATCAAGCGGTTTGCCCACGTCATGGCCGAGCACTGCGGCAAGCTCGAGGAGCCACTGGGCATCGACAGCCTCACCGTGCTGCAGAAGGGTATCCTCGGCGAAACCGCGCTTCGCTTCGGCGTGCGCCAATCGCCGGTCTTCGTGGGTCAGGCCACCATTCGCGACGACATCGTCCACTACATCGGCCCGGACTTCACTTCGCTGGACGGAATGCTGGACGGACTCAAGGCGTTCGAGCAGGCGACGCGCGGACGGGAGGCGCTGGCGCGCGCTGCCGTCATCGCGTTCGGCTTCGTCTACATCCACCCGATGAGCGACGGCAACGGACGCATCCACCGCTTTCTCATCAACGACACGCTGCAGCGCGATCGGGCCATTCCCGCGGGCGTGATCCTTCCCGTGTCGGCCACCATCACCGGCGTGCGGGAGTTCGGCCATGGATACGACCGCGTCCTGGAGGTGTTCTCGCGCCCCTTCATGCGGCGCTACGACGATGCCCACCGCTTCGGGGAGATGCTCACCTACGAAGACAGCGTGCGCTCGAACCTCGTGTTCGACGCCTACGAGGACGCTGGTGCGGCCTGGCGCTACCCAGATCTCACGGAGCACGCGGTCTACACGGCCCAGCTTGTTGCCCACACGATCCGGCACGAGATGGCGGACGAGGCGCGCGTGCTGATCCGGTTCGAGGTCGCGCAGCGCCGCATCAAGGACGTGCTGGAGATGCCCGATTTGGACGCCGTGCGCATGATCCGGTCGATCAAGGAGAACGGATGGCGGGTCTCCGGCAAGCTGACAAGGGAGTACGCAGTGCTCGAAGACAAGGCGCTGGCCCTGCGCGTCGTCGAGGCGGTGCAGTCGGCGTTCGAGGACCGCGAGCCGGTGCCCATCGTCGAGTGAGCGGTTCCGCCGCAGTACAAAGCTCCTTCCGCCGTCCTCCGTTTTCCCAGGAAAGCACATGTTGAAGCGCGTTCGCCGACGTGTTCAGGAAGACGGCCCGACAGCTGAACTCGAAGCCTTCCTAGTTTCGCAAGGCTACATTCAACTCCGCGTCATCGGCACTGCTGTGTGTGGCTTGCATCGCTTCAGTTTCACGACCGGCCTCGTGGTCGGACTGAACTTTGAAGGATATGAGCGCCGGTATTGCTACGAGCATGCTGCCGATGCCCTTGCGGCGCTCGCGGCCTGGGATGGCCAGGAGCATCCCGGCGGCCCGTGGATCAAGTGCAAGGGGGCAGGGATCGATCTGTTGAATCCTTCATTTGTGGAGTAGGCCGGACGACGCCGCAGCAACGCTGGCAGATGTGCCCTTGCAGGGTGAGCACGGCTCCGTAAGGTGTTTCCGAACGGAGACTGGCTGAAAGACGATGAACTTGCCCGGCGGGCCATGCCGAGCGGCAGCCGCAACCACCGCAAGGCCGCGCGCGCCCGCGCACGGCGCTACTGGGCACGGGTGCGCTTCCATCGCGCTATGCCACCTGCCTGGCTGGCGGCCGAAGGCTGGGGGCTCGCATCGGCTGCTGCCTGGCGGCCGGGCGGTGCCGTTGATCCGGCCCTGCCGGGCGGGATGCTGTTCTGGACGACTCGCATGGGCGGGTGCGAAAGGATGGCGATGGACCTGGACGGTACCGACCACACCAAGGAACTGCTGCAACTGATCCGAAAGACCGCTCACCGCTGGAACCCGCACGAGTGTTCTCGGATTTCGTCGAGCTGTCCTGCCTGTCGTTCAGCAACGCGGTGGACCGGCGCCAGTTCGACGCACGCGAGGCGCGCTACCTGCAGATCGCGAAGAGGTATCCGCGCGACGTATTCGAGAGCTTCCCACGCATGCTGGGACACCTGACCTTCGCGATGGAACAGCGCTATGCCGCGGGCGGACTGGGCGACGTGCTCGGAGTAGTCTACATGCAGCTCGAACTGGGCAATGACCGGGCGGGGCAGTTCTTCACGCCCTACCATGTGTCCCAGATGATGGCGCGCATGCTGGTCGGCGACGGGGCTGAGGTCAGGGCGAAGGGCTTCCTCGACGTGTTGGAGCCAGCCTCCGGTGCGGGCGGCATGGTGATCGCGATGGCCGATGCTCTGCAGCAGGCGGGGCTGAACTACCAGGGCGCGATGCATGCAACCTGCATCGACATCGACCTGTGCTGTGTCCACATGACCTATCTCCAGGCTTCGCTGCTGCATATTCCGGCCATCGTGCTGCACGGCAATTCGTTGAGCAACGAGGTCTGGAGCCGCTGGTACACGCCAGCCCATGTGCTGGGCGGCTGGCGGCGGCGCATCGAGGCGCGGCAGGCGCGCGAGCCCGAGCCGCAGCGCACCGATACCGTTTCCCCCGCCGTGCCCCATCCCGCTCGGGCGCACAAGAGCGATGCGCGGCCCGAGCGCAGGCCGGTGGTGCGTCAGGCGCCGCAACCGAAAGTGGCTGCCCAGCTCAGGCTTTTCGATGATTGACGCGGTGGGCGGCGACCTTGCACCGGGGGGCTCCGCTGGGAAGCTCCGGGCATGGACACCAATACCGATGGCCGCCTGGGGCCGCTCTTCCATGGCACGCGCAGCGCGAGCGGGCGGCGCATCTTGCGGGAGGGTTTTCGGCGCTCGGCATCATGCAGCTACACCGGCACCGGGATCTGCCTGAGCGAATCGCTGTCCGTGGCCTACGAGTACGGCGAGTACGGCGAGTACGGAGCGGGAGGCTGTGTGCTGGAGGCCTGGGTTGCGCCCTCGGCGCGCTGGACCGAGGGGATCAAGGTGCCGGAGGGGCGCTTCGACGTGGGCGAGGCCTACGACAGGTTCTTCGAGTGCTCGGGCAACGACGCGGTCCGCGATTTCTGGGGCAACGTCTGGGTCGTGTGGAACCCCGCAGTGCTGGTCGCCGTGCGTCGGCTGACTTTCCGCGAAGCGCTGCGGCGCCTGTGCGCGGAGTTCGAGGAGGACGGCCCGGACTGCGGCTACAACGGCGCGGTCTCGGACTACGCCGGCATCTGGTGGGGCCGGGAAACCAGCGACCCCAACGTCACGCGATTTCCCGAGCACCTTTCTATGGTGCGGCAACGGCTGCAGCGCATGGTAGGGCGGTGCAGGTCGGAACGGGTCATGCCGACAGGGCAGCCCGGCTGACCGGGCCGCTACTGTCGCATCGCATCAGAGCGCGGCGTCCTTGAGCTTCTTGAGCGCGCGGGTCTTGATGCGCACGGTGGCTGGCTTGGCCGCGAAAACCTGTTCTTCCTTGGTGAACGGGTTGATGCCCTTGCGTTTGGGCTTGGCAGGCACCTTTTGTACGTCGATCTTGAGCAGGCCGGGAAGCGTGAACCCGCCCGCGCCCTTCTTGTTGACCGAGCCGAGCACGGTGGCTTCCAGGGCGGCCAGGACGGCCTTCACGGCCTTGGGCTCGACGCTCGATTGCTCGGCCAGGTGATTGATCAGCGCGCTCTTGGTGAAGGTGTCCTTGACCGGACGGATGCCGGCGGTGGCAGGGGCCTTGGCGGCCTTCTTCGCAGGCGCTGGCGCGGTGATTTTCTTCGCAGTTGCCATGATTTTCGATCTCTGTGTATTGGGATTGGGCACACCGCGCGGCAGCGGGCTGAGCGTTGCGCCGACCCTCATTTTATCGAGCAGGCGCCACGACGCCCGAGGGCTGCGGATCACCGGCGTCGGGCTTGCATCGGCACGGGGGCGGGGGATCCTGAACGTGGTGGCGATGGCGCTGCCGCTTCGATGGTCCACGCCTTCCGCGCACGGACCACGGTTCGCCGCCGCGTGGCTGTGCGCCGGAGACTACACAGGAGATTCGTCACGGAAATCAGGATCACGAACGCCGAGGGCTTCGACCGGGCGGCGCAGGGCGCGGACCTCGCCGTCGTCATCGCGCGCGCGAACATCGAGACCTGCCAAGTGGGCGGAACGGTCGCGCGTCTGATGCTGTTCAGCGACAATGCGGTCCAGGTTCACCGCTTCGCGGGCCGCATGGTGGTGCAGGTCGAGGGCTACGACGACGACCCGCGTCCGCTGCTGCTGATTCCCGAGTGCGTGCGCTTCTTCCGGGCCGTCAATGCGCAGTGGAGCCACTGGCTGCACTTCCTCCTGCCGCAGCCCGACCAGATCAAGCTCATCCTGCTGATGCTGGTGGACGTGGACCTGCAGGAGGAGGACCGGCGCCTTCCGCCCGGCTACCGGCTGCGCCATCCCGCGCAACTCGGCCGCGTGCTCCAGCGCCTGTTCATGTCGATGAACGTGCTGCACGAGACTTTCGACGTCCCGGAGGCGCACAACGAGGCGATGACGGCGGCCGTAATCGCCGCGCTGGGGCTGGTGGGTTGATGCCAGTCCCGGGCTATCGGTCCGTCCCGCAAAGCGCTTCGTCCAGCGCCGACGGCGCCGAAACTGCCGGCGCGCTTCGCCGGAGAGGGTACGCCTGTCGGACTGCTGGCAACGCCGGCTGTATGAAGCCATCCGGCAAGCACCCGGATCGATGGTTGAATCCCGGTGGCGTTGGGTGCGCGAGCACCAGCGGCACCGTTCGCACCGAGCCTTGTCCCGGTGTTTTTACCGCGATTCCGATCCCTCTCGCCCGAGCATGCCGCACGCTCTGCACTGCTCATTGGATTACATGAAGTAGAGGAAAATGAGATAATCTAGATAATCTTTCCCTGGAATAAGCCATGACCGCCATCCGTGACACCGCAGCATTCGCTACCCTGGTGGGCACCCCGAGCGAGGTGCGAAGCCGGCTCGTCAAGGTCAAGGCCGACGGGTGATCGTGTTGCCCGTGGCGCGGGCCGATGCCCAGTACGCGGGCCTGCTGGCGCAGACGTTAGCCAACGTCGTGTCGTTTATCGACGCGGCGTTGCGCGAGCAGAACGAGCAGACCCTGAAAGCATTGGTCAACGCCGTGGTGCCCAAGGCTCCACCCGAGCCGACCCTGCTTCGGGAGGCGGCGATGCTCGCGCGCTCGCGCAAGGCCGTGCTGGAAGGCGCGGACTGGCTGACCGCGGCCAAACTGGCCGAACTGGCCGGCCTGAGCGCGACCAATCCGAGCACACAACCCAACAAATGGAAGCGCCAGCGGCAGATCTTCGCGATCCACCACAACGGCGTCGATTACTTCCCCGGCTACGGGCTGGATCCCGAAGCCGACTGGAGGCCACGCAAGGCCCTGAAGTCTGTCCTGGAGGTCTGTGGCGACGAGAAGGACGGCTGGGGGCTGGCTTACTGGTTTCTCTCGGCCAACAGCTTCCTGGGGGGGCGGCGCCCGCAGGATGTGCTGGCGATCCAGCCGGAGCAGGTCATTGCCGCCGCCAGTGACGAGATGGAAGGCGTCGTGCATGCCTAAATCGCGCAAGGCCCCGTTGGCCGCCAGCGCGTCACCTCCCACTGGCGGCGACGGCACGGCAACCCCGGCGCCACCGGCCACGCTTCACATCACGCCATGGGCATTGCCCGCCAAACAGGTGCTGCACCGTGTGCATGAGGATCTGTACAAGGCCGACCAGTTCAATCCGGGCCTCAAGGGCAACGCGCGCTTCAGCCCGATCCGCGACGCCCAGGGCGACCTCATTCCGACTCTCTATGCCGCGGCCACGTTCGAGGCGGCCTCCATGGAGTCCGTGTTCCACGATGTATCCCATGCACCCGGCTTCAAGCACTACGACCAGCGCGAGCTGGAGGGGCAATTGCACTCCGAAGTCAAGGTCAAGCGCGAACTGAAGCTCGCCGACCTCAGCAGCGTTGCATTGCGCAAGCTGGGTGCGCAATGCAAGCAACTCATCGATACCGAGAAGGATCAGTATCCGGCGACGCGCCGCTGGGCCGAGGCCCTCCACGCTCAGCACCCAGAAATCCAGGGGCTGTCCTGGATCTCCCGGCAGGACGATTCGGCTCGCGCGGTGATGCTGTTTGGCGACCGAATTCCGAAAGGCGCGCTGCATCAGGTCGGCGATTCGCGCAGTTTGCTGAAGGAAGAACAGACCTATGCGCAGTTGCTGAATCTGGCCGATCGGATTGGCGTCGACATCGTGCCGGGCAAGGGGACGCCGTAGTTCAAACCCGAGAAACTTGCGGGCGAGGGGCGTTCCCAGATCGGCTGATCACCAAGAACAATGGGAGGAGATGATGGAGTTCGCGAAGTGGTGCGTGGCAACCGAGGAGTCCGTTCAGACGCACAAGTTGCGCGGGCTGGGTATTGCTACCGGAGGGCAGGCACATGCGATTGGCGCGATCGCGAAAGCCGTCCCAGGCTACTACACGGATCCGAAACGCGTCGCGGATCTGCTGAGAAAGCTGGGCAAGCCGGCCGCTGCCGCCCATGTCGAGCAGAAGCTTCCGACGCAGGCATCCATCCGCTCCGGCGATCTGGGCGAGATCCTGTGCAACGCCTATGTTTACGAGGCCACTCCCTTCAATCTCGGCATCAAGCGTTTGCGCTGGAAGGACCATCGCAACATGTCGATGCGCGGTGAAGACGTGCTGGCCTTCAACTTCGACTCGAAAAGCGGCAGCCTGAAGATCCTCAAGGCGGAGGTCAAGAGCCGGGCAGGAATGCGCACGGCCGTCATCGACGAGGCCAGGGCGGCGCTCTGCGCCAACAGCGGGCTCCCGTCGCCGCATGCGCTCGCGTTCGTCGCTGACCGCTTGAACCAAGCCGGCGACACGTTTCTCGGCGATGCGCTGGACAAGGCTCAGCTCAAGGATGGCATCCGCGTCTCCCAGGTCTCGCACATGCTGTTCACATTCTCGGGCAACGACCCGCTGAAGCTTCTGAAAACCAACCTGCAGTCCTATGCCGGCCCCGTGCCGCAGCACTACGTCGGTCTTCGTGTCGATAGGCACCAGGACTTCATCAAGGCGGTCTTCGCGGCAATCGGCAAGGTGGGCAAGTAATGGCCGCGACGCTCGAGGAACTGAAAGCCAACATCGACGCTGCCGTGGTGCCCGGATTCAGGGCCAGGCTGCTTGCCCGCGGCCAGGCGCGCGCGATGATCTGGCGCGACGGTGCTCTACCGGAGGAAGCGCCCAACTTCGGTAGTGAGCTGTCGGACGACTTGCTGTCCTACGGGTACTCGCTGTTGCAGCACGGCCTGCGGTATGTCGATATGGGCGGCGACGCCGAGACAGCCCGCAAGAGCTTCGAGGTGGCCGCCGAAGCGCTCGAAGCCGTAGTTGCGCGGGGCGAAGCCAGCGCGGAGCGCGACTTCCACCGCCTCGTCGCGGCTGCGGCCTATCACCTGGGTCGTTTCTCGGCGAGGGCCTACTCGCTGCTGCACCAGGGGCTGGCCGAGGCAAATTTCTCGGCGATGGAAAAGGGGCTGGCGAAGCTGATGCTCCGCGATCTCGACGGCCTGGCCGGGGACGTCGGCGCATGGTTCGCCTCGGGCCAAGGGAGCGAGGGTGCGGTCGTTGCCGCGCTGGACCGGCCCGACACATTGGCCGATGGCGACGACACGGACGGCGCGGGGGCGACCGACGAGCGGATTGGCGCCGTGCTTGTCGCTCTGGAGGACAACTTCATGGCCGCGCTGGCGGTCGCGATGCTGGCCCTGGAACGCGGCGACGAAGCCTTGTTGTCGCTCGCGCGCGAGCGCCTGCAGCGCGGCCTCGAGGCCGCCGGCGAGCTCGAGCTCGTGCCCGCCTGGTGGTGTCACCGCCTGGCGATCCATCTGCTGGGGGGCCTCTGGGAGACCAGCTTCCACAAGATCCTGCCGCTTTCCGGGCCGCCCGGCGCAGAGATTGGCGACTGGGCCCGGCTGCGCAAGCTCTTCATCGCCTCGCTCTACCGCAGGAGCAAGTCCGAGGTCGAGCTCTGGCCGTCACAACTCCAGGCGGCGCGGCGTGTGCTCGACGCCGGCACGAACCTCGTGCTGTCGCTGCCCACCAGCGCGGGTAAGACGCGCATCGCGGAGCTGTGCATCCTGGCCTGCCTGGCGCGGGGCAAGCGCATCGTCTTCGTCACACCGCTCCGGGCCTTGTCTGCACAGACCGAGGTCGGCCTGCGGCGCACCTTTGCCCCGTTGGGAAAGTCCGTATCGAGCCTGTACGGCAGCATCGGCGCCAGCGGCGCGGACGTCGACGCCTTGCGCTCGACCGACATCGTCGTGGCCACGCCCGAGAAGCTCGACTTCGCGCTACGCAGCGATCCGACGCTGTTGGACGACGTCGGCCTGGTGGTGCTCGATGAGGGCCACATGATCGGCCTGGGCGAGCGCGAGGTGCGCTACGAGGCTCAGATTCAGCGCTTGCTACGGCGTTCGGACGCAGCCGGGCGGCGCATCGTGTGCCTCTCGGCGATCTTGCCGGATGGACACCAATTGGAGGACTTCGCCGCCTGGTTGACGCGCGACCAGCCCGACGGGTTGATCAAGGACGACTGGCGTCCGACCCGGCTGCGCTTCGGCGAGGTCGAATGGAAAGGCCAGCATGCTCAGCTCAACGTGAGCGTGGGGGACGAAAAGCCCTTCATCCCGAAGTTCGTGGTTCCGAAGAGACCGACCCGCGGACGCGCCAGAAAGTTGTTCCCGGCCGACCAGGGGGAATTGTGCATCGCAACCGCGTGGCGTCTGGTGGAAGAGGGTCAAACCGTCCTCGTCTTCTGTCCGATGCGCCGTTCGGTGCTTCCTCTGGCCGCGACCATCATCGAGATGCACAAGCGTGGCCACATCGACTCGATGCTCGCACAACCGGTCTCCGCGCTGGCCACGGCACTGGCCGTCGGCACGGAATGGTTCGGGCCCGATCACGACATCCTTGCGTGCCTGAAATTGGGCGTGGCGGTCCACCACGGTGCGCTGCCCACGCCTTACCGCAAGGAAGTCGAACGGTTGTTGCGGGAGGGCGTGCTTCGCGTCACGGTGTCATCGCCGACCTTGGCCCAGGGACTCAACCTCGCCGCGACCTCGCTGGTCTTTCGTGGGGTGAGGCGCGGCCGTGATCTCCTCGCTGCCTCGGAATTCCGCAATGTCGTCGGCCGGGCTGGGCGTGCTTACATCGATGTCGAAGGCTTGGTGCTTTATCCGATGTTCGATAACATGCGGCAACGTCGTAAGGACTGGCAGGAACTGGTCGCGAACCAGGCGGGTCGGGAGATGGAGAGCGGGCTGCTCCGGCTGGTCGCAGCGTTGCTCAGCCGGATGAGCAAAAGGTTGGGGTCCAGCGACGCCGGCCAACTGGTCGAGTACGTCGCGGGGCAGGCCGCGTGGGAGTTCCCGGTGCTCGCCTCCGAGTCGACCGAAGAGGCCGGCGACCCAAGGCAGCGATGGGACCAGCATCTGGCAAGCCTGGACACCGCGATCTTCAGCTTGCTCGGCGATTCATACGTGCTGGACGCCGAAGTCGAGGCCAAGCTTGATGAGATCTTGGTGGCTTCGCTGTTCCAGCGGCGCCTTGCGCGCTACAACGAAGATGTTCAGAAACTGTTGCCGGCAGGGCTGCGCGCCCGCGCCAAGTACATCTGGCGCAACAGCACGCCCACACAGCGGCGGGGGTACTTCCTGGCCGGCGTGGGTCTGGCCGCCGGAAAGGCGCTGGACGAACGGGCGCCTGAGTTGGAGCGCCTCCTGCTGGCGGCCAACGTTAACATCGGCGTCGGCGATCAGGAAGAGGCGGTCGCGGCGATCACGGCCTTCGCCGAGATCGCGTTTGGCATCTCGCCGTTCCGCCCGGAGAGATTGATCGACGGCTGGAAGCCCTTGCTTAGACGCTGGCTTCTCGGGGAACCGGTGTCCGGGGCCCCGTCTGGGGACAACGACCAGTCCGTCCAGTTCATTGAGCAAGCCTTCGTCTACAACCTGCCTTGGGCGATGGAGGCCGTCCGGGTGCGTGCCGAGGCGCATGAAGATCTGTTCTCGGATGAGGTCAAGCTGTCCGACTACCCGCGGGCGCATGCAGTTGCAGCGCTGGAAACGGGAACGCTGGTGGTCGCTGCCGCAATCCTGATTCAGGCGGGCTTCGGATCGCGGCTGGCAGCCATCCAGGCCGTCACTTCCACTGGGGCGAACTTCGATTCGATGCGCGGCCTGATGGCTTGGCTTGCTTCGGAGGAAGTGCAGGCATTGTCCGCAGCGCCAAACTGGCCAACGCCGGAATCGCACGCGCTGTGGCTCGATTTCCACGGCCCCGGTGGCGCGCAGGCTGTGCAAGCGTGGGCCGCAACCGAATACACGAGTCCCATCACGTGGCAAGGCGTCCCGATGCCACCCGGCACGCCATTGCGCCTTGGCGGCGGGCCGGGGAAGGAGCGAAGCGTGTTCACGGCCGACTTCCGGGAGGTCGGGACGCTCGGCTGGACGCCCAGTTCCATGGGTTTGATCGTCGCGACCTCTACCAACGATCTCGGCAAATTCTCCCTGGAGTACCTGGGGCCTGGCAACGTGAATCGTGGCTGAGTGCGGTGGCGTTGAGAGGAGATAGCAGTGGCGGACGAACTGATTCTGAATCACCAAGACTTGAACAACCTTCATCGGCACTACATCAACCTGACCTGCGTGGACTCCGGTGAGCATGCCAGGGAGTCCAATGGCGGAAAGCCGAAGCGCTACAACTTCAGCGCTTTCGTGGTCGATGTTGAGGGCGTCCTGCTCGCCATCACGGCCGGGCATGTCTTTGAAGAACTGAGACAAGCCGTCGCGCTGGGTTCGATCCTGTCGGATTGGGCCATCGATGATTCGATGGTCTCTGACCACGGGTTCCCTGCATACCCGGTGGACGTGAACCTCGATAAGGACATCCTCTTCTTCCATGAGGATGGACTGGACTACGGGGCGTACCTCTTGGATCCGATGGCGTCGATCGCGCTCGAAAAGAGCGGCATCGTTCCGGTCCGGAAGGAGCAGTGGGACTCGGAGGATCTGGAGGAGTTTTCGTTCTGGACGCTGGTCGGCCTGCCAACCCAGTTCGCAACCCTGAGTCATGACCGGCCTTCCCTGAAAAGCCATGTCACGGTGCGCGTGATGCACCTGCCTGAACGCCCTGGCGACTTGTTGCCGACAAAGCATTCACGTCTATTCGCGAGGGTCGATTTCGAGTCCGTCGCGGAATGGGAACGACAGTTCGATATTGGCGGAATGAGCGGGGGTCCTGTCTTCGGTACACGGCTGCCGCCACAGGGTTCCGCCTATGACTATCGGCTGATCGGGATCCAAAGTGCCTGGGACAACCGTGAGAACGTTGCGATGTGTGCGGCGCAACCGTTTTTCAGGGCACTGGCCCAGATGATCAGGGGGCGGCGGGATAACCAAAGGGGCGAGTGAGAGCGAACGTCTTTGGCCTCCGAACCTGAAGTGGTTTTCAGTTCAGGTGCTGATGAACCAGCCGTCGGAACTCGGGGCGCAGCGAGGCATCGGGGGCAGACAATAGAGCGTTTTGCCCTCCGTTGTGCCAGCGCAGCTCGCCTCGCAGTCCGTTGAGCGTCAGGACTGCACCGTCGAACACGCGCATCGTGGCCGTGCCTTCAATCATGGGGAGCAACAGCGTCACCCAGTTGGGCTCGATCCAGAGCCAGCGGCGTTCGCCGTTCGGCATGTCCGGGTGCGACAGCTCGATCTCGGCGAGACTGCCCTCGGCGGAATCGAACAGCTGGAGCATGGCGAAGTGGACGGGCATGGCAACGGAGGACTGCGAAGCGATGGTCGCATTGTCCTGCTACTGGTTCGGGTCTGTGTTTTCGGCTTGGCATCGTGTTCCTACGATGCCAACTCGTTCAAGCGCGCAGGATAGCCTGGGCCTTCGCCTTCGCCTTCGCCTTCGCCTGCGCCTGCGCCTCGCCGTGCTGGTTGCGTTCGAGTTCAGGTAGCGCAAGTCCTTCGTCGCCATCGACGTACAGCGGCCCGCCGAAGTCGCTGTCGTAGAACTCGCCATCGTTCGATCCGCCGTCGTGGCGGGCCGCCAGCGTGGAGAGCGTCAGGTCCTCACCGCGCGCCAGCGCCACGCATTGCCAGATCCAGGCACGCACCGGATCGCCTTCGGCGAGGGCGCGCTCTGCAGCGTCTCGCAACCAGTGCAGGCCGGCCAGGGGCGCCACGCGTTCTTGCGCCCATGAGTCGCCGAGATCGGCAAGGTCTTCCAATGCCCGGTGAGAGCCCGCTTCGGCCGCCCGGCGCAGCCACCGGGTGCGGGCTTCGAGGCTCGTTGCCACCCGTGCCATCTGCTCGGGGTCGACGTCGCCGTTCAGGCGTTCGGCCAACGTGATGAACTCCGGGCGCTCGAAGGCCACTCCGTACTCCAGCGCGGCGGCGCGCACACCAGCTTCGGCGGCAGCCTTCAAGTGCGCCTCGTAGCGGGCGTACCGGGGCGCCAGCAGCAGGTACTGCTCGACCCAGCCGCGTTCACTGGCGGTGAGCTGGCGTCCCTTTTGCGACTCCTCGTAGAGGTAGGTATTGGGCTTGCTGCAACGGAACAAGGCAGCCAGCACCTGATGTGCGTGCGGATCTTTCGTCGCAGCCTGCTCCAGGCTCTCCAGGAGAAGCCCCGAAGCCAGGAACTGTTCGCGGGGGAAGGTGCTTGCGTTCTCGGATAGGCGGGAGGTATCGTCCCAGTCCTGCAGGTCTTCATCCGCATCGCCGTTCTCTTCGTGCTCGCCGGGTGCCTCGGACCGCCTGGCCATGCGCAGCAGTGGGGCCAGGGTTGCCCAACGGACCCGCCTCAACTGCTTGTCGGCGATGAATTCGCCAAGGGCGTCAGCCATAGCCAGTGCCTCGGCTTGGCCGTACTGCAGTTGCAGTGCGCGGCCGGTGATCTGCGGCTCGGCAGAGTCCTGCGGGGCCTGTCCGACGCCGTGGTCGGCCAGCAGCGCGTCTGCGGTCAGTGCGGCCCAGGTTCTGTAGCCGAACGCCGCGGCCAGCAATTCGTGAACGTGGCTGTGGCGGATGTTGCAGCCCGCGCGGGCTTGCAGGGATTGGTGGGCGGCGCGCGCCAGTGCTTTGAACATCATGCGTCTTCCTTTCGGTTCACCTCGCCGCGTCGGGGCAGACGCACGCGTTTAAGTCCCCGACGACGAGGCCCGGAAGGGAGATCGATGACGATGGAAGAAGAGCCTGTTTCTACTCGCGTGCAAGTACGGCGGGCGCCTTGCGCATGATTGTAGGTTCTTACATGAACAGCCGATAGGGGTAGCTGTGCGCGGGCAGGCTGGGCACATTGGAGATGGTGCGCGACAGCCGTTGCGAGTACATGATTGTCACCGGCAGGGGGTCGTACAGCGCATCGTTGTTCCAGTCCATCTTCGCCAGCGCCATGGCTTCGGAAGCCAGGAGTTCAAAGGGGCCGCGCCCCATGTGACGGCGGAGAACAATGGGTTTCGGGATGCTCTTGCCTCCCTGGAAATAGTCCCTGCCGCCGACAGCCGACGGTGCATTGCCGGCAAGCCAGAGGAGGGCCGCGTTGCCCGAGGTCATGACCAGGGTGCCGCGCGGAACCGGAAAGCGCGCTGGCTGGACGCTGGGTTGCTTGCCTGGTGCCTCGACCATCCAGACCCCTCGCCATGCCGAACTCGAGCCAATTTCGATGCACTCGACTTCCGGGATCGACTGCGTCGCGTCCTGCACTCCCTTGAGCTCGCCTTCAGTAAAGGCGGTAGTCTTGTGGATCACAAGGCGACGCGGGACGCGGCCCGCATGTCCTTCAAGGTAGAGCCGGACGCTGCGCGTGAGGACCGCCCGCATGTCAGCTTGCGATAGAAAGGGGTTGCGTCGTGCCTCCGCTTCGTCGGCAATGGCGTCATTCGCTTCGAAGGCGATGAACTGCATGCCGCCTCCTTCCATGTCGAAGACCTGCGAGCAGCAGGTCACATAGTGGGCTTCGTCCGAGGATCGGCGGATGGCATAGGCCAGCCCGATGTAGGCGGTGTCCTCGGGAATGCCCTCGATCGGCGCCAGCTTCCAGGGCGTCCCGCCGGCCTTGGCATACAGCGCCACGGACAGCCGCCACGCGCGTGCGCCCCAGTTGCCGAACTTCAGCGATTTGTCGTTGATGACTTGGGTTGGAATGCCCAACTGAGCCCCCAGTGCCTTGAGTTCGTCGTGTGCATCGAACTCTTTGGTTCGAAGATGCGGAAGCCATCGATCGGGAAAGTACACCAGCGCCACGTCAAACTGGGCGCGCGCCGCCTCAAGGCGCCTAAGTGCGTGATGGAGCGCGGCACGTACCCGCTCGCTGACCGTGTCGCCCTGACCGAGGTCGTACAGCTCCTCTGGCCACACGACATGGGCCTGCTTGTCGGCACTGAGCAAGTCCACCCCGAACAGGCTTTCGAATCCCGGATAGGCTTGTGCGTAGCTGTTGTTGTCGGTATTGCGTTGCGGTCCACGCAGGCTCTCCCGCATGTCGCGCACCAGCGCAGCACCTGACCTGGGGCCCACGTACGCGACGCGAAGGTCCTGGCTGTAGTGTCGATACGATGCCTGGTCGAACGCGCCAAAGCGCGACAGTCCCAATAGGGGGTGTCGATGGCGGGCCTTGGGGTTTCCAGACGCGAAGGCCAGTTCGGGTTCCTCCAGCAGCGTGAAGGCAGGCAGATTGATCGGGAGCGGCTTCTCGACACTCATCGTTGCCCCCGCGGCACATGGAAGAAATCGTGGTCGTGCGCTGGCCTGCTGCGTGCGGTCTTGGCGCCCAGCTCGAACACCGCATCGATACCCGTCTCCGCGGCCAAGCCGTAGGCGCTGCGTCGGGGACCTTGGGCATGCGTCAGCAACTCCACCCACGCATCGAGGATCGCGGACCAGCGGTGGTTGTACTTCTGCACCCAGCGCTCCCTGCGCCAATCTTCGGCCTTACGCCATTCGGCGTTCGATTGAGGGGGATCGGCATCAGGTGCGCGATGGTTGAGGTCAATGAAGGTCGCCGGTTCAAACACGGCCCACCAGCGGTCGTCGGCCTGCTCCAGCCGGATTGAAAGACCTTCGGAGTATTTGCCGGAAGTACCTGGGACCGGACCAGTTAACTCGGACCCATACGCAGTTTTCAAGCGCGACAGCAGCTCACGTCTGGCCTGGGCCAGCTCCCTGGGGAGCTCGCTGTTCGGACGTGACACCGAGAGGCTGTGGCCACGGCCATGCAACCGTGCGAACAGAGGCAGCTCCCTGCAGAGCGCGCGAACGAGTGCATCGTAGATCACACCCTTGGCCCAGGAGTCCCTGGCAATGTTCAGTGCGACCTCGCCGGCCAACTTGGCTCCGTATGGTGCCAGCGCTTTCTCCAGCGCCGCATCGGCCCCGAATGCGGCCAGCACGCCGGGGCCCCCTGCCTGGCCCACGGTGGCTCTCACGCCGGCCTGTTTGAGCAGGGCGCGAACGTCGGCGATGCCAGCGTTCGAGTTGAGAGCGATCCTTCGAGCGGACTTGGGCATCTCGATCAGAGGCATGGCCGAAAGCCTGAGCACCGGCGCTCGCAATGCCGCCTGTCGCAGCAGCGGTACCTGCGCCACAGTGGCGGCGCTGCGTTCACCGAACACATGGGTGACCAGGGGGGCAGGGAGGTCCGTGACGTCCGCGATGTCTCCGCATAGCTCATCGAAGGTGGTGCCCTTGACGAGGTGCACATCCACCTGTGCGAGCTTGGCTTGTTCAAGCAGTTCTCGAACGGCCGGGAGCAGGCTGTCCGCGTCACGGCACAGCCAGTAGATGCCCTTGGGGTAGCGCACGGGGGAACGAAGCACGGCGCCCAACGCCTGCATGACGGAATCGTCGCGTCCGCTGTAGCCGACCACGACCAGTCCGAACCGCTGCAGCGATTGGGTCAACACCAGACGCAACTGGGCATCCTGCTGTGCCAGTTCCTGATCGGTATTCTTGAGCTCGACAGACTGGTAGTCGCCATGCAGCTTCACGATTAGCGGCCACTCGCTCTCGCGCAGGCAGGTTTCGGCGCGGGCCGCATTGTCGATCGCGGCGAGGGTCGGCGTACCGCGTTCGTTGGCGGGCAGAAGCTGCGATGCAATCGTGGCAGCGCTTTCGACAAGCGAATCGAAGTTTGTGGTGAATACGCAGGGAGTCTTCCGTGCTCCCAGGAGTGAGCCCAGCACCTTGTGGCCGAGCGACGGGCTTCCTTTGCTGACCTGGTTCCTGATGAAAAGCCGACGATCGTCAGCTGTGGGGTACAGGGCCTCGAACGCCCGGCTGTATTCAGAGGGGTCTCCCTTGGGCGGGAGAACTCCCTTCCTCTCATGGTGCAGGTCGATGCGCGATTGCCAGACAGGGTCCGCCGGGTCGATCTCGCGCAGGCTGATGCCGGTCTCCGAAGCGAAAAGGCGCGTGCGGAACTCCTGGATCATCTGATAGCCCGTCGGTATGCCGGCCGTGGCGGAAGCGCCTGCGCCAAGCAACCACGCAAAGCCCAAAGGGTTCAAAGCAAAACGCTCTGCAAAAGCCCGGCCACTGATTTCCTTCATCCTGAATTCCTCTGGATCTCTTCTTCTTGCCAATTTGTAACGTATCACAAACGCAGTCTGGCGCAGGCGTGGCACCCGGAGGGCATGACTTGAGCTGCGGCGTGGATAGGTGCGGCGGATTCCCGGAGGTGCGGCAATTCACGCAGATGGGTTTCTTCCCATGCGCGCGAGTCCCGTGATCGTCTACACGGACAGTCGCTACGGGCGATCATTGCATTCCTCAACGCGCCGCGCCAGCAGACTCAGAGTGACGAGGTACTGAGCTGCCTTCTGCTCGTTCAGATCGTGATTGAGCGAATGCGCTTTCACGTTGCGCACACCTGTGTAGATACCCTCGTAGATCAGAAGAAATCCTTTTTGATCGTTCCTTCCCGTCTCCGTCCCGATCTCGCTGAAAACTAGCTTCCCCTTCTCCATACCGAAGGCCTGTCCCACGAGGTCCTTGCCATCCAGGTTGAGATTGGTGCGTGCCCGGATCATGTCGAACACCGCGATGACGCCGTTGAGTACCGCGTCCCGCAGATGGCCGTTACGGTACTGGCTCAGAGAGCTGGCAACAATGGCCGGATGCAGCAGGCCTTCGAACCCCATGGCTCCTGCATTCTTGGAGCCGTCCCGCGCCAGCGCTTCAGCGGCATTGAGGACGGAGGGGATGTCGTGGACCACGATGTCCTCGTAGTCGTTGTTCATGCCGAACCGGACGTGCCGGGCCATGTCGCTCAGTCGCCCGGTGTTCTTCATCTCTGGATCGACTTCCTTCCACAATCGAATGAGCGCGTCGTAGTCCTGCTTCATGTAGCCGTTGATCGTCTTGGCGGCGTCGTCTTCACCCACAAGCAGGCGGTCTTTGGCGTCATTGGCCTTCGCCGCCAAGTCGCGACACCTCTCATACACTGAAATTAGCCATTCGATCATTTGAAGTCCTTCCGTCTCCAGATTGAGAGCAAGTCTACGGCCCGGTGGCGGTGAGACTCTGCAATCTGGCGGTTACTCGCATTCCTGTGTCCTTTGGAAAGGGGCGTTGGCGTTGTCCCTTGAAGGGCTGTTGAGCAGCGAGAGCATGACTGCATCCCACCCGATGCAGACAGGAGGCACCGTGAACGATCTCAGCCAACCAAGTCAGCCCACCTTGCCGATCCGCCGGATCGTCCAGGGCAAGAACCCGCGCACGTACTTCGATCCCGACAAGATGGCCGAACTGGAGGAGGGCATCCGCGCCGTCGGCGTGCTCGAACCCATTGTCGTGCGGCCGATTCCGGGCACCGACCGCTACGAAATCATCGCGGGCGAACGCCGCTGGCGTGCCGCCAAGAACGTCTTCGGAGACGGCTACGACATGCCCGTGGTCATCAAGGACGCCAGCGACGAGACGGCCGAGGCCATGTCGGTGATCGAGAACTACCACCGCGAGGACATGTCACCCGCCGAGGAAGCCCATGCGGCCCAGCGCCAGCTCCTGCGCCAGCGCGGCGACAAGGAGAAAACCGCCCGCCTCATGGGCTGGTCGCCCGACGTGCTGGAGCGGCGGCTGGCGCTGCTGGCCTGTACGCCTGCCGTGCTGCAGGCGCTGACCAGCCGCACCATCCTGCTCGGCCACGCCGAACTGCTCTCGGGCATTCCCCCCGACAAGCAGGACACCGTGCTCGAGGGCATCCTGGCGCAGAAGGTGCCGGTGGCCGTGCTCAAAGCGCAGTTGGGTCGCTATGCGCGTCAGCTGGCCGATGCGATCTTCGACACGGCGCCGTGCGGCGGCTGCGCGCACAACTCGGCGCGGCAGGCGGGCCTGTTCGCCGAATCCCTGGGCGAGGGCTACTGCCAGCACCCGAGCCATTTCGAGAAACTGACCTTGCAGGCGGTCCAGGCCCGGGCCGATGCCCTGCGCGACGAGTTCCCGGTCATCCGCATCGTGAAGGCGTCCGACGGCTTCACGCCGCTGCCGCTGACCGCCGCGGGCGACCTGGGTGTCGGTGCCCCGCAGTACACCTCCTGCCAGGGGTGCCAGTCCTTCGGCTGTTCGGTGTCCGCGATGCCGGGCAGCTACGGCGAGGTCACACGGTCGCTGTACTTCGATGCCGCATGCAACAGCCAGAAGGTCGCCCTGTGGCGCAAGGCGCAGCGCGACGCGCAGGCGGCAGTGGCCGAGGCAGCGGGCAAGGGGAGTGCGAAGGCTGGCAAAAGGAACAAGAGCGCTGCGAAACCCGCAGCCGTCGCACCAGCGAACCAGACCCCGCAGCGCGTGGTGGCGCACCGCCTGACGGAGTGGCGCAAATGGCTGGCCAAGGCCCTGATGGCCCAACCGCAGCGCAGCCAGCGCGTGCTGATTGCCCTGGCGCTGGCCGGGCGCGGTGCCGATCTGCGCGAGGCGCAGTTCCGCAACGCCTTCGAGCGGATCGCGGGCCAGCCCGGACGCGCTGGTTTCGGCGTGCGAGGCGGGCTGCAACGCGCCGATGCTGCACCTGAGGCGCAACTGGAGCGGCTCTTGCAGGCCGCCACCGCGTCCGCCGCCTTCGGCGTCAGCACCAGCGACCTGGAACTTCTCCTGAACTACGCCGAGGTCGATGAAGGCCGGTACTTCCAGTGGGACAAGGCATTCCTTGACCTGTTCACGACGAGCGAACTGGAGAGTCTCGCGGCCGAGGTGGGGTTGAAGAAGGCGATGGGCTCAGGCTTCAAGGTGGCGCGCTCGGGCAAGAAGCAAGAGTTCATCGCGGCCTTGCTCAAGGTGCCGGGGTTCGCCTACCAAGGCACTGTGCCCGCCGTGATGTGCTATCCGCGCCAGCCGATCCTGGCCGATGAAGCGCAGGACGGAAGCGGCGAAGCGGATGAAGTGGAAGGCTCCGAGGCCACCGACACCGCAGCCGAACCGCAGCCAGAACCGGCCCTGGCCTGATGCCGGATTGGCCCCTGGACAGCGGGGGAGCCGGTTCTAGCATGGTCTGGACGGCCCCACGGGGCCATGTCCCCCCATTCCCCCAAGGAGCATGACATGACGATGTTCGAGGAACTGTTCGCGCTGGCTTGCAGTGCCACGCTCACCATGACGGTGAGCGCCGACGAGAAATCCGGCCGCCTGACGGTCAACGTGATTCCCAAGCCCAGGCAGGACGCGGGCGAGCCCGCGCTGGCCCAGCCCCTGAGCCTGACGGCGACCCCGCAGGAGTTCGACACAGGCTTCATTGAAGCGCTATGCGGCTATCGCGAAGTCCGGCGCAGCCTCGCGCAGCAGGCCGAGGCCACCAAGGAAGTGATCGAGGCGGCCAAGGCGGCATCGGTCAAGAAGGCCAGCGATGCGACGGCCAAAGCTGCAGCCCCCAATCCGTCCGCTGCCAAGCCAGCCCCGGCATCCACGGCTGCGACCACGGTCAGCCCGGCTCTGCAAGACGATGACGATGGGGCGGATGGCGGGGATGCCGCGCCGCAGGCCGCAACGGTTGGCGTGGCGGCGGGCAGTGGCGAGTCCTTCGACCTGTTCGGATGATCCGCCGCAGCACCCTTGCGCCGGAGGCGTCCGGCGAGAGACTGACCGCAAGGCCATCGCCGTGGTGGCCGCATCCGAACCCAAGGAGCCATCCCCATGTCGATCGAAATCACCCCCATCGTGCGTACCTTCACCTACAACGGCATCCTGCTGCCGGACGTGCCCGGCCTCGCGCCACGCGAAGTGCGCGACCTCTACAGCGCCCAGTTTCCCGAACTCGTCAGCGCCGAGGTCGAGGCGGGCGAGGTCGCCAACGGGCGGCAGGACTTTGTTTTTCGCAAGGCCGTGGGCACCAAGGGCACGGGCACCCATGACGCCGTGCCGCAAGCACCATCCGGCCCACGCCTCGCGGCGCTGCTGGAGCGTGTGCAGGCCGTGGAGCGCGGCAACCTGGGTGCGACGGGCAAGCTGTCACGCGCCTTGTCGCGTCGCAGCGTGCAGACCCGTTCGTCGGCCTGGAGCCAGTTCGCGCATCGGATGCTGGAGGAGCAGCACCACGCCGCCTCTGTCCACCGGGCCAGCGCCACCAGCGACATGCTGGTTCCACTGCCATGACGGCGCTCACCGTCCTGCCCTGTTCGCCGTTCCTGGCGTTGCCGGGCCTGGGCGCAGGGGTGCCGCTGACCGTTGCATCGAATTCCCAGGCCCGGGCCAACGCGGCGCTATGCCGCTTCCTGATCGAGGCGGGCGCGGTGCGCGAAGGGGACTTGCCGGAGAGCGAGTCCGACCCACTCAAGGCGTGCGAGCGCGCCATCGACGCCTGGGTCAAGCGGCAGGTCGGGCCGCTACAGTGCCTGGAGCCGCGTTTCGCGGTCAGCGTGCTGGACGAGCATGGCCACCGCCCGGCGATGCGTGGCGAGCGGCAGGCCGCCTACGCCCAACTCGATGTGTACTGGTGCGAATACCGCGAGGCGGAGTGGGCCGTGGGCGAGGGCCTGGAGGCGCTCAATGCCGCCATGCCGCGCCTGGGGGCCACGGTTCTGCAAGTGCTGCGCGAACAGAGCCGACATGTGTACCCGCTGTTCACCCCCGACATCGCCTGCGACGTGGCCTCCTACGTGTACTGGCAGGGCGAAATGGACGAGGAAGCCGCCCTGGACATGATGTGCGAGGACTGCGACGAGGCCGAACGCGACGCCATGCGCGAGGAAATGGTCACGCGCGGCAAGCTGGATGCTTCCTACCCCGAATGGGCGCGGAGCTGGCTCTCACTGCCCCGCAAGGGCGAGCGGCGGACCAAGGGCAAGAAGGCGTGGAAACCGTGCAACCTGCGGCATGCGGCCAAGACGCTCACCGACCCTCGGATGCGCCAGATCGCCGCCGATGCGCTGGCGCTGTCGCGCCTGACGATCACCGACGAGTTCCTGCCCGACATGGACGGCGAGTACATCGGCTTCGGCGCGGTGCTGTCCTGGGACGAGGGCGACGTGACCACGCGCATCTACGACGACCTGCTCCAGATGGCGCATCAGGCTGAGTTCTGCGACCGCATGGGCGAGGCGCAGATTCCGATGAGCGACCCCGGTGCGCTCGGGGCGTGGTTCCACCGCATGGGCCAGCGCTTCGAGGCGATCGGACTGATCGACCGCTTGATCCACGCGCTGTCCGCTGGACACTGACAGCAGGAGGTCATCGAAGATGAGCGAAGCGGAATTTTCCATCCACACACCCACGGACGACGTGCTGACGCTGGACCAGGCCGTGCTGCTGTACCACGGACGCTCGGGCGGCGCGCTTGCCACCGTGCATGAGATTCTGACCGTGGACGGTGCGCCGGTCATCGGCGCGGGACGGGCCATGACCGCCCAGGCGGCGCGGGAACTGGCCTCGGCCTTGCTCCAGCGGGCCGCGCACGGCGGCTTTCTGCCTGAGACGGTGCTTTACGTGCATGGCGACGTGCTGGTGTGGTGGGCACCACCGGCGCGCAGGCACATCGCGTTCCGCGTGGGCACCGACCATGCCGAATCCTTCGGCGGTGGCGAGCGCGGTGAGGCGGTGCCGCTGCCAGGGCTGGTTTTCGGGGCCTCCAGCCGAGCGTGGCGGGTGTGGGCGGTCAAGGGCAGCCGCCGCCCGACGCTGGGCACGCCGCTGTTCCAAGCCCCGTTCTTCAATGTCAATGCCCACGGCCACATCTGTCAGGGCAACGTGCCGGTGCCCGAGGGAACGACCGTGGAGAAGATCGGTGCCTGGAACGATGCGTTCTTCCACTCCTACTTCACGCACCCTAACGTGGCGGGCAAGCTGCTGAACTACCGGGGCGGCTCCTTTGCATTCTGGCGCGACATGCTGAACCAGCGCTTCAAGCGCTTTCCCGAACGGGTGCTGGTCGATACCAAGACCACGTTGGGCCAACTGCTCGGCGAACCGGAGGCACCATGACGTACACGATGGACCCCAGGGACCAGGCCCTGCTCGCCGCCTGTCCCGTTGTGGCCGCGCCGCGCTTCGGCGCGCTGCCGGACATGGCCAACGGCCAGCGCATTGTGGTCGCCCGCAACGGCTGGTTCGTGCAGACCCGGCTGGACTGGCTCGACAGCATCACCGCCTTGGGGCTGGAGCCCCCTGCGATGCGCCTGCCCTACGGGGAGGTGCAGGAGTGCCTGCGGTTCAGCTTCGGGCAACTGCCGATCAGGATGATCGAGGAATTCGTGGCCTATGGGCGGCAGCACCTGCCCGATGAGGCCGCCGGGGTGCTGATCTACTCGCGCAGCACCGGGCGGCTGCGCTTGGCGATCTGCGAGGCCGAACGTGCCTCGCCCGTGCGCATCGACTATCGCAGGCCGCCGATGGCCAGCGACGAGACGGTAGCGGTGGACTTGCACACGCATGGCCACGGCCCGGCCTTCTGGTCGGCCGACGATGACCGGGACGACCAGGGCATCAAGGTGGCCGGGGTGTTCGGGCTGCTGGACCAGCCCGCGCCGGTGGCGTGCTTCCGGCTGGTGATCAACGGCCTCTACAAATCGCTGCCGCACCATCCGTGGCAGGGGCCGCTGGCGCTGGCATCCATGCCGGACGCAGGGGAGCCCGGTGCAGGCCGCGATGGCTGGGTGCTGCGCTTGGTGCGACGCTGGCACAGCGCTTGAAAGCCATCCTCCCCGCGAGAAACTGACGGCAGGACATGGAACTGGAGGCGCTGGTGGAACACCTGATTCATCCGAGGTTGCTGGAACGCCGCGTTGCGGTGCATCTGGTCGGCGTGGGCGGCAACGGCGCGCAGATGGCGGCGTGCCTCGCACGCCTGGACATTGCGATGCGCGCCCTGGGCCATCCCTACGGCCTGCACGTCACTGCCTTCGACGCCGACCGCGTCAGCGAAGCGAATGTCGGGCGGCAGCTCTACAGTGCCGCCGACATCGGTAGGCACAAGGCGTTGGTCACCATCCACCGCCTGAACCAGTTCTACGGCCTGGACTGGGACGCCCACCCGATGCGCTATGAGGAGCATGTGAACGGCCAGCGCTACTGGGCGGGTACGGACTTGCTGATCAGTTGCGTGGACAGCCGCTCGGCGCGAGGTGTGCTGCACCGCATCGCTTGGCGGGACACCAGCTGCTACCGCTACTGGCTCGACCTGGGCAACACGGAAGCCATGGCGCAGGTGGTGCTCGGCCAGCCCGAAGGCGGGAGGGCATTGGACCCGCGGGCAACGGGGCCGCGGCTGCCGTGCGTGACCGAACTGTTTCCAGAACTGCTCGACGACACGGCACCCGAGGACAACCAGCCGTCCTGCTCGGTTCGCATGTCGCTGGCATCCCAGGGGCTGTTCGTCAACGACGTGGCGGTGCGCTTCGCGGCGCAACTGCTCTACGAACTGTTTTCCAGGGGGCGGCTCGCGCAGCATGGGGTGGTGGTCAATCTCGACTCCAAGCGCGCAGGCCCCATCGAAGTTGATCCTCGCACCTGGGCGCGCTTCGGGTTCTTCCATGCGGGCAGTGAATCTAACCAGTCCGAATCCAGGACTCTCACGGAGGCAGAAGCCGAATGAGCATGCAGCAATGGAATGTGCGCGTTGTGCGCGACGGAGAGGCCGTCCATATCGGAAAGGTGGGCGAGTCCACCGAAGCACTGGCGCGCTGCGCAGCGTTGTCGCGCTTCGGCCTGTCCGAGGACGAAGTGGAAGCGGGCGGAATACGCCCGCGCGGCGCGGCGATCTATCCCGACGAGGACTTCGACGTATCGCCGTCACTGTGATTGACTGGCTGGATAGACTCCCAAACCGAGCCGGATGCATACTGCTATAGACTCGCGGTGCGGTTGGGTCACCATGCCTTGCACCGCATGACCGCGCAATTCCGCGCACTCAATATCCAGAGACTGCTATGGCCCGCAAACGGACGGCTCTAGAAATCGACGCAGAGATTGCCAAGCTGCAAAGGGAGCGGGAGGAGACCCGCGTTGCAGAGAAGGCAGGGGTGGTTGCCCGCATGAAAGAGGCTATCGCCTATTACGGCATCACGGCCGCCGACTTGGGATTGGGCGGTGCCTCGCGCAAGGCATCCGGTAACGCCAAGAAGCCCAGGCCCGAAGCGGGTCGCATCAAGTTCAAGGACGATGCGGGCCACACTTGGTCAGGCTTCGGCCCCAAGCCCCGATGGTTCGCCGAGGCGCTGGCCAGCGGCAAGACCGAGGCCGATCTGCGCGTCGCCTGACACCGGTTCTTCAAAAGAGGGCGGTGGGGCCTCGGCTGCCCGTGGGTTGCTTCGGCAGTACCGCTCCTATATAGGCACCGGAAGCCCTGGCCCTCGAATGGCCGGCTCGCTCTGACACGGCCAGCCGTGCCGCATGGTCCACATCTGCGGCCACGGTCCCGCCCCCACGCACGGGCGACGGCACGCCCGCAATGCTCTCGTACAGATCGTTCACATTGCCATGGCGCAGTCCATGCCCCGTGGTGCCCACCAGACGTTTCGTGATTCCGAACTTCTCCAGGGCGTAGTCGAGTCGGCGCAGATTGCGCTTCAGGTCGAGCGCTGGGTGGCCCAGGTGGGCGTCGCGGCTGGTAACCAGCGAGCGCGCCAGCGCCACCGAGGCCCGCTGTTGTTCCGTTTCCAGCGCGACCCAGCGCACGCGCCCACCCTTGCCCTTGATCCACACGTACTCATCCGCCTTGCGGCGCTCGGCAGGCAGGCCCGTGTCCTCGAAGGGCGCGACGTGCTCGAAGGGGCGGAACATCACCGATTCCTTGCGCCGCAGCGCCAGCGTGTGCATCAGCCGCATCGAGGCCGCGATCCGTGCGTCGTACTGCGTGACCTGGGCGAGGATGGCTTCCACATCGATGCCGTGCGCGCTCCAGCTTTTGTCGTGCTGGGCGTACTCATGGCGCTGGTATTCCTCCAGGCACAAGCCATAGCGCACCGGAAGTAGCACGAGGCCGGGCTTGTTCATCCAGGATGCCAATCCGCGCAGGAAAGACAGGTAGGTCTGAATCGTCGCGGGTGCCAGATGCTCGCGCTGCCACACCTGCACCATCGCGTGCAGATGCTTCTGCCCCAGGTTGCGCGGATCCGGCATGGTGTGGAAGCCAGCTTTCAGCTTGAGGTCGAGGAAGAAACGCCGCAGGAAGCGGGCGCGCTCGGCGCGGGTCTTGTGCGAGACGGTTTTCTCGCGCGCCGTGTGCCGGGTGTTGAACAGCTCGATCAGTGTCTCCAGCACGCGCATGGGATCGGCATGGCCGGGCCGCAGTCGGGCGAGGATTTCCTGGGGTGTTTTGTCTATCCAGGATTGCCGGCGCGGCCGATCTGTGCCGGGTATGCGCCTCGCGCTGATGGGATTGGTTGACTGAGTGGAAGGGTTCGTCATGGTGCTTTCCAAATCAAAGGGGACAACACGCCGCCCGAACGGCGCACTGGCAGGAATCCGGGAAGGTCGGCACCAGCGACGGATTCCGTCAGCCGCTGGTGCGGGAGGTCGATTCATCACGGCGGCGCACGCGACCACGGCATGCGCCACCGACCCAGGGGTTGCGCCAGCCACATGCGCGTGCAGGGCCAGCTCGGTCGGTCTTAAAAATGAAAACGTGTGATCCGGCTCCGCATATGCATTTCTGCAACGGCGGAGGCTGGTGACGCACTGCTGCCTCGAGGGCAAACAGTCGCATCGGCGCCGAGATCAGGTCTCGCGCTATCTGGTGGATCAATCCTGGAATTCGCAGCGCCATCCGCGCGCATGGGTCCGCCCCTGACCGAAAGTCCAGGGCGGTGTCGAGCGTTTGAGCGGGGACAAGCGGGGAGCCCCTTCGGGGGCAAGCACAACCGCTTGCGGCGTGAAACACGCGTGCTCAGTAATGGCGGGATCGGGAGCCGGCATCGGGTGCCAAGTCGGGAGATCGATGGCCTTGACGCGCTTCTGGGAGCGCCCAGCCACAGGGCTGGCGAAGGTCATAGGCAGATGCACTACGAAAGAGAACCTCGGGGCGGTCGCCTCGGGGGCGACGGCCACCCCGGTTCAGGACCGGGGCTTGAAGGGCAGGTAACGACTGCGACGCCTTCTGCTCCTTGATGGAGCGGGCCAAGGTTGGCCCTCGGGAACCTGTAGTGGATGACGAAAGGGGCTTGCAGGTCAATGCAGGCGTGGCAATGCGACGGCATGAAACCTGGGTTGCCGGTGGCGCTTGCGCCGACGCGACGGCCTGATAGGGGCCATTTAGTGTCCCGCAGGGCGGCAGAGCGAGGCTGCATGCGGGCTTGACAGGCGAACCGCCTGCCTCTGGTCCAACACGGGGCGCTCAAGGCGGGTGTGGGACAAGCACCGCTGAATGGGGCAGTGGCTTGCGTTCGGGGTTGACGAGTGCCAAAGCAGTGAGACCGTGGTGACACACGGGCAAGTCTTGAAGGAAGAGGCCAGCGACAGGTGTCAGTGCATCGTCGCTGTCGTTCCACCCGGATGACGGCACAGAGAGCCTGATGCCGAAATGCGGGGCATTCCGAGCGGATTGCGCGTGGCGTGGAGGCATCGGCGTGCCGATGCTGATCGACATGGTTCTTTACTTGGAGCACTCACATGGAATTGATCGTCCGAGCGGTGGATGTCGGGTCCGGCAACACCAAATTCGTCACTGGCGTCGTGGGAAACGAAATCCGCTGCGCCAGCTTTCCGTCCGTCGCCTATCCGTCCAGCGGAGAGACGCCTCACTGGCCAGCCAGCGAACGGCGCAAAACCGTCTGCATTCCGGTCGGGCCGCTGTTCTACGAGGTCGGACCCGACGTCGGCCTGGCGGCCGACACCTTCCGTGCCAAACAGCTGCACGACGAGTACACCGAGTCACCGGAATACATGGCCCTGCTGCGCGGCGCGCTCAGCATGATGAAGGTGTCCCACATCGATCTGCTGATCGTCGGGTTACCGGTGGCGCTCTTCTCGCTGAAGAAATCGGCGCTGGAAAAGACCATGGCTGGAGAACATCAGATAGGCGGCGGGAAGACCGTCACCGTCGCTAAGGCGATGGCCGTTGCCCAACCGCAGGGTGCCTTGGTCCACTACGCGGCCGAGCACAAGAAGATGGCAACCATCGGAACCGAGCAGAGCCTGGTGATCGACCCTGGCTCTCGCACCTTCGATTGGTTGGTCACGCGTGGCATGCGCCTATTGCTCCGGCCCCATGAAGTCTCAAGCGGCGGCATATTTGACGCGGGGATCCTGAAAGTAGCTCATCACCCGCTCGGGTGACTTCTCCAGCATGGCCATGTGTTCGTTGGCCGCATCGCGCAGTTTTGCCTTTGTTCTGACCGGGACCCGCTTGCCCATGGCCTGCTTGAGGTCGGCGTTCAAACGCTCTTCTGGGTTGAGTTCCGGGCTGTAGCTGGGCAGGTAGAACACCTCGATCTGTTCCTTTCTCTCTGCCAGCCACGCCTTGACCGGTTTGCTGTGATGTACACGCAGGTTGTCAAGGATCAGGAACACCTTCTTGCCCGCGTCCTTGATCAAGGCCTCCAGGAACTCAATCAACTTGTCGCTGTTGAAGGCCTCGTCAATGATCATCCAGCGTGCCTTGCCCCGGTTGGTCACCGTGGCGATCATCGACAGCTTCTGGCGTGTGCTGCCCACCGTGAACGCCACGGGTGTCTCACCTGCTGGTGCATAGCTCCTGCCGCGTACATCGGTGTTGACCAGTGCGGTCTCATCGCCCCAGTGGATTTCGCCGCCCTCAGCCTTGGCCTTGGCCTCGATGGCCGGGTAGTGTTCATCTAGCCAGGCCTTGACGGCTTCGGGGCGTTGTTCGTATGCCTTCTTGATGGGCTTTTGTGGGGTGAAACCCCAGCGTGCCAGGTATTTGCCCACGGTGCGCACACCCAATTTCAAGCCACATTCCTGTTCGATAAGCTGCATCACGGCGGCGCGACTCCACAGGAAGAAGTCCATCTTCAATTGCTCGGGACGTTTGTCGCAGATGGTCTTTTGGATGTGGACTTCTTGCTCGGGCGTGAGCAATCGGGCATCGCCTTTCGTGCGACCACGACCGGCTGGTTTGATGGCTGGCCAGCCGCCTTGCTCGAACAGATCAAGCACCTTGCGCACAGCCGGGTAGCTCAAGCCCGACATCTGCACCAGTTCCATGACTTTGATGCCCCGTTTGTGCAGTCGGATGACTTGCTTGCGCCGCTCGTGAAGCTGCTCCAGGGTTTGGTATCTCGCGTCTTCTTTGTCCATGCTGCTTCGAACGCGAAAATCAGCAGAAAGTTCAATCTTTATGGGGCCCGATCAATAGTGCAGAAGCAGTCGCATTCGATCAACCGTGGCATGTCGGACGTGCTGCGGCTGCTGGCAGCCGAGATCTCCAAGGATGTCGGCTCACCGTACCGCGACTACGACGCCATCGACCTGGCCTTGCGCTCCGGCAAGTCGCCTGTGATCTTCCAGAAACCCTACGACATGGGTCGGCACTTGCCTCTGGCCGAGAGCGTTGCGCAGCAAGCGGTGTCGACGATGCGCCAGTGGATCGAGACGCCGGAGAGCCTGCAGAACATCATTCTGGTGGGCGGTGGTGCCTTCTTGTTCAAGAAGGCGGTGAAGGCGGCATTCCCGAAGCACCGGATCCACGAGGTCAAGGAGCCGATGTTCGCCAATGTCCGCGGATTCCAGCTCGCCGGGCAGAACTATGCCGCCAGCGCGATAGCTCCCGGCCGCGACCGCGGGGCAGGGGAGATCGCATGAACGGGAACACACAACAGGATTCCAAGCCGGTTCGGCTGGTGTTCGAGCTGGCGCGTGCGGACAACCCGCGGCTGTATGACGAGCTGGTGCGATTTCCGAAAGGTGGCAAGCGGGTCAACCGGCTGCGCGTGCTGGCCTACGACGGCTTGCTGGTGCAGTACGGAATCTTTGCCGTCGACGGTGCTCGCCCTGTGCTGGCATCGGCGGGCCGCGAGGTGCTGGCTTCCGCAGGCGTGACCAACGATGTGTTCGGGCCGAGCCTGGCTGAGTGAGGTGCAAATGCCAAGACAAGGAATGGGGCGTCATGGCGAGGTGGCCGCGAAGGATTTGGCCGAGATGGGCTTCTGCGAGAAGCGAGTGCAGCTGGCCCATCTCCATGGGGAGCGGGCTACCCCGAAGCAGCGAAAGGCCATGGCCCGAGGGCAGGTGGCTCACCAGCGGTACTGGGAAGAGGGCGTGGCAGCGACGGCGGATCGCCGGTGTTTCGTGGCGACCTTCGTGTTTGGCCCGGATGCATCGGAGACGCAGGTGCTTCGCGCGTACCGCGATGCGGTGCTCTTGCGCCAGTGCTGGGGGAGAGCCCTGGTTGCGGCGTACTACCGGGTTGCACCAATGGGCTGCCGCATCATGGCGCGATCGCCTGGGATAGTGATCGGGGTGTGATGCGTACTGCGCATCGTGGTTGCCTGGTGTGCGAAGGCGATGGGCGACAGGGGGCTGCCATGACATGGTCTGCCATGTATGTGCTCGCCGGTTTCGTTGCGTTCGTCCTGTGGCTGGCGCGGCTATGGATGGGACGCCATAGGTCTGGCGAACGGGCCTCCCGACCGCGAGGGCTGGTCGGTGCCGAGCTGGCCTATATGGAGAGGCTCTTTCGCATGCGGCACCCCTTGCGGCTCGTTGCCAGGGTCGATCGCGTGTACCGTCGTGCCAATGGCATGTTGGTACTGGTCGAACTCAAGACGCGTCTGGCAGCTCGTGTTCATGAAACTGACCGAATCCAACTGTCGGTGCAGAAATTGGTGATCGAGGCACAGACCGGGGAGGTCGTCGAGCCACAAGCCTTCGTGAGCTTCGCAAGCCCGACGGGCAGGCACGCACGCAGTTCGCAGAGTGTGAAATTGCTGGGGGTCGAGGAAATTGTCGCCCTTGTGCGTCGCCGCGAAGCGATCCTGGAGGGACGTATTGAGCCGACTTATGCGCGTTCGCCAAATGCATGCAGTGGATGTGCCTTTCGGTCGGAGTGCGACCGGCTTTCTGTTCGCCGATAAGGCCTGATCGCGAAATGCTCGAAATTCGGGCAGGATTTCTCGTGGACTGGTGTGGGCATTGCCGGGGATATTGCTCTGGTCATCATCCACGCTGGCGCGAGCCATCCCGATCCATGAACCATGAGAGCATCAGCCAGATCTCCTTCGACGAGGTCTATGTCGTTCCGTCCCATCAAACCGCCCGCTCGTTGTTCACGCAGTTGCCGCATGGGCGTGGTTACGCTGAGACGCTCATTGAGTGCATCGCTACGGGGTATCTCGTGGCCGTCGTCGAATCTATCTGCATCAAGGAAATGCAGCGGCACGTTGACCACGAACGAGAGGTTGTCGTGGGCCGCAGCATTCACTTGGAACACCGTGGACCTATACCTCCTGGCGCAGAGATTCGTCTGTCGGGATGGGTTGAGCGATTGGGACCCCGAAGCGTGACATTCAATGTGCGCGCCCATGATTCTCATGAACTGGTGTGCGAGGGTCATGTGACGTTTGTGGCTGCCGATCGCAGCGCACTCGAGTCGAAGATCGCGCACAAGGTAAACGTTTCCGCCCGGTAATCCAATTCGCTTCAATCCAGAGCTCGTGCCGCTAGTCACCGGACAGATCCGGGTGCGCCAGCGCGATTTTGACCAAGCTGTCGTGAGTGGCATCCAGGAGAAAGAGCATGGTGAACTGGACGGGCATAAAGGCGGTTGGCGATGGAAAGGCGGCGGTATTGTGTCCTAGATCGCCTGCCGCTGGCGTTGCCTCGCCTGCGATAAGACGAAGCCGACCACGGCCCGCTGACCGCAGTGCAACTGCGCCAGTTCAGGAAGCCCTACAGTACCGAGCGGTTTTCCGTGGTCCAGGCTGGGTGTGCTGCATCCGTAGCTCATGCATGCTGCCCAGGCTGTTTTCAAGGCTGCCACCGGATGACTGCTGACGCCTGGCCCCCGTTCTGCGGGCCAGCCGGACGTGGATGAAGACAAAGAAACATACAGCAACCATGACCAGATATACCCCGGACTCTTCGTTGAACGATCAATCCTCATCTGTTCCTTCCACAGAAGGAACGCAGAAACCGACAGAAGAGGCTCCATTGAAGACTCCAGGCGGCTCATCCTCGCAAGAGGGCCGTCAATATCAAGCATCTGCCCAACTCTCGGGCAAACAGCTGGAGACCGCCACCAAGCCTGCTGAGGTCTGGTGGTTGGCGCGCCTGAAAGAGCATCCTTTCAAGGCTTTCAGCCTCGCGGTATCGGTCTATGGAGGACTGATCCTGCTGGCATTTTTCACGCATCTGGGTTCGATGCCCGACCTGGACTTGGCGGGAGCGACCGCCACAGTAGCAGCAGTTGCAGTGATAGGGTTGCTGGTGATTTTCACGCTGGGGGGCTCTACGATCGCCGCAGGGGTTGTAACGCGGTCTCTGGCATCGTATGTACCTCATTTGGCGAGCCTCCGGAGCCTAATGTTCCTGGCTGCGCCGGGCGGCATTTTTATTGCCGCGGTGGTGGTTTCTGTCATCTCTGAGAAAACTCTGTCGACCACCTGTTGGATTTGGTTCACGCTGGCTCTCTCTTTTTTCGTCCCCGCGTTGGGGTGCTGGTATCAGCAGCAGAACAAAAGTGTCTTTGAGGCAGAACCAGGAGTCGAAAGCGGAGCGCAATGCAAATCACCGTCAGAAGGCGGTGCGAAATCGATATTGGAGAATGGCAATGCTGCGGCGCGGCGCAAGGAGCCCGAGACCTGGGAAGAGTACGTCGCCTACCTTGCGAGCGGATTCATATGGCTTGTTTCGGCCATGATGGCATTTGTGACCTATGAAGCACTGACCCGGCAGAGTAACGTCGACAGCTTGAAGTTCGCCGCCGGGCTGGGTGGTTGGGGTGTCATCAGCATTCTCTTGAACATGGTGGTTGTGAGGATTCCCCAGAAAGCTCAAATCCCAGCATTTATCGCCTCGGGCGCCGCCGCGGTTTTGATTCTGACGATGCTGACTTCAGCATGGATGGCCATTCCCGTGGCAGTTGTGCGTACTCTGGGACTTGGGGAAATACCCGTTGGTGTGGTGTTGACGCCCGAAGGATGCGAGACCTTCAACAAGAGCGCACGTGGACAGCAGATATGTCAATTGGATGCTGACAAGAAGCTGGGTTGGGCATGCCCAGTCATTCTGAAGTCCCGTATTGGCGCTCCCATGGTGTTTGAGTTGGCATCATTTGGGGGCGATGGGAGGTGGCCGATCTGGCCTGCCGAGATCGAGAAGGGCCGACTTGGCGGCAGTGTGGGCCATCTGCGCTACCAGCGCATCCAGGTGGCTAAATCCGAAGTCAGATCTTGGCCGTCCGTCACCCCATTTGTGCCGAGTGAGCCGAAAGAATCCGGTCAACAGCCTGCCCAGGATGCTGGTCCGGCCGAGGGAGGGGGAACCAGGGGAGAAGCGGGTGGTGATGTTGTCAGCAAGCAGGCAAACCTCAGTCCGCTTGTCAGCTATCTGAACCTGAAAGATGCAGGATTGAGCGATGCGCAAAGACAATGGCTTGCGAGGCAATGCGGGCCCGCTTTAAATTCGGAGGCTGCCACCCCACCGAAGGCTATACCGAATCGGACAGCGCCCATTGCGCGCAAAGCGAATACCGGCAAAGAACCTTGACTTTGCAGGCTGGGCTTTTGCTAGTCAAAATAGTGTCTGCACCCTTGAGCGCGGGCTGTGAGAAACGACTGCGCGCTGGAAGCAGCGTTGGCACCATATCTCCAGTTTGACGCGGATCCGCGCAAAAAACCTCCGCAAGCATACGCCGATGCCGCCGCTGACGAGGTATTGGACGATGATGGCGCGGAGGGCGAAAACTGAGCGTTGCGTCGTGTTGCGTTGCGTTGCGTTGCGTTGCGTTGCGGGCATGCGTAGAATGAAGCGCGCACAGTTCATTTATAAACTCGCTGCGTATTCCACCTATCCTGAACAGAGTCCTGGGATGTGAACACCTGAACGGCACGCCCACTCAACTGGCTTCAATCGGCCAAGAGCGGTCTATGAAAGTTAATCGAAGCGGACGCTCAGCGCAGAGTTAACCGGGCAACGACGGAGGACGCCGTGCCTGCGAGGTGCAAGATAGACAGTGACCGTCCCGTGAACAAGGTGGCCAGCTGTTGGCGTTCCGGTAGAACGACCTGTCAGGCCTCATTCTTTGGCACCAGAATGGCGGCGCTGGTGTAGCCGAGATCGAACTTCATGAGCGGCCCGGTGCCGTACTTCTGCTGCAGATACTCCAAGAGAGGGCCCTCATGCTTTCTGTCGAGTGCTGCATCGAGGACGAAGGCCGTTCCCTCGGCTTCAAGAGACTCCGGATCTTCGACCGCCGTTCCGAACGGCGTCAGTACCGGTGAGTTGCGCAGGACTTGGAAACGAGGAGACAGCGAGTTCAAGCAGAGTTTTGCCGATATGGACCGGCCATCAGTGTGGGCAACAACAGCGCCGTCGATCACCTCTGCGCGACGGAAAAAGTCCGAATGGCGAAAGTAGTAGCAGCGTCTGTAGCCTGAGGCGCTCATCTCGAGGATATTGGTGCGCCCATACAGGGTAGCCATGAACTGTTCATACTTGCCGACGGCCAGTGGTCCCGTGGCAGTGAACCACATGAGCCGGAAGTCATGCTGCTTGTCTGATGAGGACCGCAGTTGGTGAGACGCATCGCGTATCAAGCCCGATAGCGTCTCGTCGCGCCGAATGGGTAGGCTTGCAGCATGAATCTGGCCGCTTTCAAGCTCCTGGGCACGTTGCGAGAGATAGGCGAAGTCGTCTTCCTTTGTCTTCTCTTCAATCAGAACCCGGACGCCACTGAAGTCGGCCAGAAAGTCAGATTCTTGTTTTTGCTGTGCATCGGACGTCGGGATGTCCTGAACGGCGATGCCCCAGTGTTCGAGTAGGGCTTTTGCGTACGAGGGCATTTGATGAGGCCTAACGTTTGAGCTACCCGGAGCAGGCTACTTCTTTGATGGCGTGGGGCCTGCACTCGGCTTAGAGAGATCGGAGTTGCCCTTAAAGACCAAGTTTGGAGGCCCTGCTGGCTTCGCTGCGGGGACTGGCGCTGGTGCCGGTGCCGGTGCGGATGCGGGCTGGCTTGGGGATGGATTCTGGCTGCTAGACATGAGTACCTCCTTCGTGGGCGTTGGAATTGGAGCAACGATACGTACTTGGTGAGTCTTCTCGTCGGCGGTCACCTTGTTGTATGCGTACATCAAGGCGGTTGGCAATAGGAACGCTACTCCAAGAGCGATGGCAGCCGTAGCTCGGTGCAGCCGGTTCCCGCGAACGACATTGTTCTGACCATTCCAGTCAGTGGCGTCTGCAATCCTCTGCAGCAAGTAGTCACCAAAGTCAGCGTCAGCCAAAATGCGCGCGTCCATCGGCGTGCTTCCGTTGCCGACGTGCCAATCATGCAACTCACCTATGTGCTTCAGTAGATCAGTCGAGCACGGCAGCTTTCGGTACTCGTAGTTCCAGAAGGAGCGAAAGAGGCTGTAGACCGAGAAAGACACTGCACCAAGAGTCGCTGCGGCCAAGGCACAGAACGTGTAGGTGAGCGCATCTAGTCCATACCGATAGTCCACCAAGATCACAGACGTGGCGCTTGCTACGACAGTAATTGCGACCAATGGAATATTGGTCGCCGAGGTAAGGCTGTTCCGTTGATCGAGCTCGAAGTCGTATTGTTTGCGAAATAGTTCGAGATGCATCGCTTGTGCGGCCTAACGTTTGAGTCAAGCCGCAGCACCAGAGCGACCACTTGGGAGGTGTTTGACCAACTCACCAAACTGACACATCTTGCCTCCGAATTTGACGGCTTGGCCAGCAAGCGGTGTGTGCGAGTAGTCCTTCTCATTCATGAATAACAGAGTCTTCCAGATCACGCCAAACACGATGCCAACATCGTAGCGGTCAACCGAAGTTGGACTCGCACTCAGACCTAGACCAACCGACTTGCGTTCAGTGACGTCAATGATGGTGTCGTAGGACTTCTTCGTCTGGAACTTTAGTTCCTTTGGGGTTGCGAGCGTTGTAGCTGGATTACCCTCCTCGCCGAGGGTTAGATGCCAAACATGGTTGTGGACAACGATGTTTCGCAAGAGAAAAACTTCGGCAAGTTCGGCCTTGCACGGAAGATCAGGGAAGAACAGCTGCAGCTGATCCGGCACGTCTTTTCCGGGAACGACTTCTGCATTGCGCAGAAAGCGCACCCTGGAAACGAAGGACTCCAGCACAGCGACTAGTAGGACGGTCGCTGCCGCGGCGTAGCCATTCTCAAAATGACCAGTTCGGGAGCTGTTATCGGCAACTGGCTCATGCTGAAGCATTCGCTCAATCAGATCGGCAATTGGCTGAAAGTAACTAGTGCCAACGATCGAGATGATGTCTGGTACTGCGAGTGAAGACACTGGGTTCCTTTAAGGCCTAACGAAATGTCGACCGCACTAAGCCGCAGGCCATATCTAACGCCTGCGGTCTAAATTGGCACGCGAAAGCCGCCGCCCCTCCTGTGTTGCGCGCCACAGGGTTGATGGATCAAATCCGTGAGCGAATTCGTTACAAACACTATAGCCTGCGCACGGGGCTGGGCTACGCCATGGCGCCGTCCATCGTCAGACGACGGCCTTGTCGCTGTGCACTGACCGACTGCTCCGGGTCGATGGACTAAACCGCTCGCGCGGTAGCCCGCCGCGAAGGCCCTGACAGTGGGAGTGTCAGGATTTCTGTGTGTGAGGCTGTTGAATCCGTCACTCAATCGTGAGGCGGCTTGGTGATCTTACTGGCGCGATCTGGTAAATCGGTCCTCGTAGAGGATCGCAAATTGGTTCATCGCTGATTTCCAGTGGTTGGCCGCCCGCCCCCAGTCCGCGGTGATGTTGCGCAGCGCCAGCCAGATCAGCTTGGTGGCCGCCTCGTCGCTGGGGAAGTGGCCGCGCGTTTTGATGATCTTGCGCAGCCGTGCGTTCACGCTCTCGATGGCGTTGGTGGTGTAGATCACGCGCCGCACCTCGGGCGGGAAGGCGAAGAACGGGATGACCTTGTCCCAGGCCCGGCGCCAGGCGCTGACCACGGTCGGGAACCGCTGCCCCCAGGGGCCGGCCGCAAACGCATCCAACTCGGCCTCGGCCGCCTCGGCGCTCACCGCGGTGTAGATGGGTTTGATGGCTGCGGCCAGCGCCTTGCGGTCTTTCCATGACGCAAAGTCCAGGCCACCCCGGATCAGGTGCACGATGCAGGTCTGCAGCGTCGTCGCCGGGAACACTGCGCCCAGCGCCTCTGGCATGCCCTTGAGGCCGTCGGTGACGGCAATCAGGATGTCCTGCACCCCGCGCGTCTTCAGATCGTTGAAGACCTTCATCCAGAACTTCGCCCCCTCGGTGTTCTCGATCCAGATTCCCAGGATGTCGCGCGAGCCGTCAGGCAGTACGCCCAGCGCCAGGTAGACGGCCTTGGAGCGCACCACCGCATCCTCGCGAATCTTGACCCGCAGCGCATCGAAGAACACCACCGGGTACATCGCCTCCAGCGGCCGTGTCTGCCAGGCCGTGACCTCGCCCATCACCTCATCGGTGACACGGCTGATGAGCTCGGGCGAGACGTCCACCGAGTACATCTCAGCCAGGAAACCCTGGATCTCGCGCACCGTCATGCCGCGTGCGTACATGGCGATGATCTTGTCGTCGAAACCCGTAAAGCGCCGCTCGTGCTTGCCAATGAGCTGCGGCTCGAAGCTGCCTTCGCGATCGCGTGGGACATCGATGCGCAGCGCCCCCACATCGGTCAGTACGGTCTTGGTGCTCTTGCCGTTGCGGTGGTTGGCTGATCCGCCTGTGGGCTTGGCTTGGCCGGGCGCATAGCCTAGGTGATGACTCATCTCGGCGCCCAGCGCCCGCTCAAGAATTGACTTCTTGAACTGATCGAACAGCCCTTGGACTTGGCCCGGCGTCATGGGCCCGGTCACCAGCTGGTCAAGCAGCTCGGCCGGGATGTGAAATTGCGGCTGTGCCGCCTGGTCCGCCAAAGCGGTGGGTTTGGTCTTGCGTGGCATTCATGCTCCTTGTCGACATGCTATGCCTCACACACAAAATTTCTGACAAGCTCCTGACAGTAAGTACACATCGCGCCCCTGTCTATGTTGGCGAGTGAGGCAATCGGCCTCGTTCTTCGACAGGAGCACGATCATGATCCCTTCCCCTTCGACCCCCTCCATCTCTCCACTGCGCCAACGCATGCTTGAGGACATGCGAATGCGCAAGCTTGAGCCTCGCACGCAAGAAGCCTACATCCGTGCCGTGCGCAAGCTGGCCGCTTACCTCAAGCGCTCGCCCGATGCGGCCACGGTGGAGGATCTGCGCAATTTCCAGCTCCATCTGGTGGATACGGGCTCATCTCCCATGACGCTCAACGCCACGCTCACGGGCCTGAAGTTCTTCTTCGACATCACGCTGGGACGCATCGAGCTGATGGCCAAGATGCAGCCCGTGAAGCTACCTCGCACCTTGCCTGTGGTCCTGAGCTGCGAAGAAGTCTCACGCCTTCTGGCTGCGGCCCACAACATCAAGCACCAGGTGGCTCTATCGGTTGCCTATGGCGCAGGTCTTCGCGCCAGCGAGGTCGTCAGCCTGAGGGTCACCGATGTCGACAGCCAGCGCATGACGCTGCGCGTGGAGCAAGGCAAGGGTGCCAAGGACCGCTACGCCATGCTCAGCCCTGTCCTGCTGCGGCGCCTGCGCACCTGGTGGCACCTGGCCCATGCCCAGGGCAAGATGCTGCCTGGCGGCTGGCTGTTCCCAGGCATGACGCCCTTGGAGCCTCTTTCGATTCGCCAGCTCAACCGCGCCGTTCATGCGGCAGCCGATGCCGCTGGTATCAACAAGCGGGTCACTACCCACACCCTGCGCCACAGCTTTGCCACGCATCTGCTGGAGCGCAAGGTCGATATCCGCGTGATCCAGGTGCTGCTGGGGCACAAGAAGCTGGAGACCACATCGATCTACGCCCATGTGGCGACTGACCTGCTGCGCGAGGTGATCGGCCCCTTGGAGCCCATGCCTGCCGCCTGAAGGTGCGCGCGTGCAGCGGCCCACTCTGGAGGTCGCCGACATCTTCCTCAAGCATGGTGCCGCCTGGCGTGACAGCCAGCGCGGTCACTTGAGCCTGTCTCAGCTCAAGGTCATGTCGGCCATTGAGCAGTGCCGCACAGCGGCACTGGGGGGACATGTGTTGCGCTGCGATAGCTGCGCCACCGAGCTGGTCTCCTACAACTCCTGCCGCAACCGACACTGCCCCAAGTGCCAAAGCGCTGCAGCCAAGCGCTGGCTCGATGCCCGCCAGGCTGATCTGCTGCCCGTGGAGTATTACCACGTGGTCTTCACGCTGCCCGCGCCCATTGCAGATCTGGCGTACCAGAACAAGGTAGAACTCTATGGGTTGTTGTTTGATGTCGCCGCCGAGGTGCTGCGGACCATCGCTGCTGACCGCAAGCATTTGGGTGCACGCATCGGTGCCACGCTGGTGCTGCATACCTGGGGTTCTGCACTGACGCATCACCCGCATGTACATGGCATCGTGCCAGGCGGTGGGCTGGCTCCTGACGGCAAGTCCTGGGTGGCTTGCCGATCGGGCTTCTTTCTGCCGGTGCGCGTGCTGTCCAGGTTGATGCGACGGCGCTTCATCGAAGAGCTGTTGCGCCTGCACCAGGCGGGGCGGCTGAGGTTCTTCGGCGAACTGGCGGCGCTGGCTGATGGTGCCTGCTTCAGCCAGTGGCTGGCTCCGATGCGCCAATGCGAGTGGGTGGTCTATGCCAAGAGGCCGTTTGCCGGCCCCCAGGCGGTGCTGGCCTACCTGTCTCGCTACACGCACCGGGTGGCTATCACGAGCAGCCGGCTTGTTGCGATGGATGAGCGCGGGGTAATTTTTAAATGGAAGGACTACCGGGCCAAGGGGAGCACGCGCCACAAGACCATGACGCTGGCGCCCCAGGAGTTCATGCGCAGATTCCTGCTGCATGTGCTGCCCAGCGGTTTCCATCGTATCCGCCACTATGGCTTGCTGGCCAATGGCAACTGCAAGGCCAGCCTCGCGCTGGCGCGCCAGTTGTTGGAGGTCGTCCCGGCGCAAGCCGCCTCACCCAGCAGCGAGGAGCAAGCCGACCTACCGCCCAACGCAGTGCCGCCGATCTTCGTCTGCCGACACTGCGGCCAGGCGATGACCATCCTGCAATGTCTCATGCGCGGGCAGGCCATCCGCGCACCGCCCGCGTTATGAGCAGCTCTGCGCGCCACCACTTGTCTTTGATGTCGATGCGCTTTTGCCCGTCGACAGGGAGGGCGCACGCATGTCGCCGCGAACGGTTCTGTATGGCCTGCGAAATACTCGGAAACAGGCGACTGATCAGCAATGCCCCAGGCCCCGCCCACACACAACGGCACACTGGCATCGCATGCATACGAGCTGTGATCGCCAGGCCGCTGCCCGAATCCCCATAGCGTTTGCGCCCGGAACACCCGCGTTGGCGTTCCCCGCGGTTTCCTCCCCCGAGGCTTGTGCGACACCTGCCCTCAGGCCGTGGGTGATCGTCGTTTGGGTGCCAGTTCCGGGCAGGTATCCCACAACCCTAAACAATTCCAGCCGATCACGATGTCGGCTTAGGTGGTCACTTGAATGCCACCGAAATCTACCGGTAGACGCCTCCCTTTTCCGCGGGAGCGCTTTCGGTTGCGGATGCGGCAGGGGGAACTACCTGTTAGTCTTCCAATGTGCTGCCAGTCCCAAGGCGCATGTCATGTTTCCACCGATTATCGGTGGCGTCGCGGTCGTTACCCGCCTGTATAACTGAAGTGGTTCGGTTGCCCTGGCAATGATCTGGCCGGACAGGACATGCGGTGTAGCCGTCCGACTGTGACGGTGCTCGGCACCATCGCGCCAAATTCTTGCGGCGCCGATTACCTCCCCACGCTGGCATAGAGTCCAGCCCCCTCTCCAGTTCAGCCCATGCACACGCGTGAGCCAACTGGCCCTTCACATCTTCAGCACCGAGGTTCTTATGGAGCAACAGTTCTCCTCTTTTACATTGCTACGTCTGGCAAACGTCATGCGACTTACCGGTCTTGCCCGCTCGACGATCTACAAGCTCATTGCGGCTGGTGAGTTCCCTGCACCTAGAAAATTAACCCGCCGCGCCGTTGCCTGGCCGGCTTCTGAGGTCGAACAATGGGTGGTGGCCAGGGTACGAACGCTATCGGGCAGTTCCCATCGGTCGCACCAAAGCAAGAGATAAAAAGTTTCCTCAAGGACCAACCCATTGCGTGATCGACCTTCTCCGGAGGGCGTGCTGGATATCAAATCAAAGCAGCGTGAATCCCATAGCGGTATTCACCGATTCTTTTACAGCATCGAGCGCCGCATTGATTGCCGCCTGCCGCGCACGATCAAGACCGACAACGGCAGCGAGTTCATCTCCAAGGTGATGGACAAATGGGCCTATGAGCGCGGTGTCCCTCCCACGATGAAGTAAATGGTGTTGCCTGTGGCGTTTCGTTCGATTATGGGGCGGCCCATTCAGCAGCCGTGCGTATCGCTGGAACGACGGCCGACCGCACTGGCATCATGCGTATGCTCGCTGGCAAGGTCGGCGCAGCGTTCGGGCCATCGCGGGCCAGCGGCAGCGGGTCCGTCTCGTCCAACAACATGGGAGGCAGAGGTCTATGGCTAAACCACACATCACGCGAACGGTCGGACCGATTCACTTCGAAGACCTTGATCCTCACCGGTTCGAGGACCTAGTCCGCCAGTTGGCCTATGACTTCCGGCCGTGGAAGTCCATCGAGTCCACGGGGCGCGGCGGCGCCGACGACGGTTTCGATGTCCGCGCTTTCGAGGAGGCGAGGGTGCCGGCGACCGTGATGGACGACGAGGCGGACGCCGAGGACATCCCGCACCCGATGGAGGGCAACCTCTGGATGATCCAGTGCAAGCGCGAGAAGGAGGTCGGGCCCAAGAAGGTGGCCACCATCATTTCGGATGGGGTGGCGGCGCAGGCGCCGCCCTACGGCTACATCCTGGCGGCGCCAGTGCATTTCTCCAAGGCCGCGCACGACCGCTTCCGCGAGGAGCTCAGGTCCCGCGGAGTCATGGAGTTCTATCTGTGGGGCGCCGGCGAGCTGGAGGACATGCTCTTCCAGCCCAAGAACGACCACATCCTGTTCGCCTTTTTCGGCCTGTCGCTGGCGACCAGGCGGCGGTCCCGGGCCGCCTCCGTTCGTTCCACGGTGCTGGTCAAGAACAAGCTGATGCGGGTGTTGGGCGACCGCCCTGTCCAGCGCGTGCTGGTCCGCGATCTGGACGACGAAAGCTATCCCTACGAGGGCGACTACCCGGACTTCGACAAAAATCCCCGGTGGAAAGAGTACAAAGCGCACTCCTTCGATCCATGTGGCCTGGTCGTGACGGAGGCCAGGCACTTCGCCTACCTCGACCGCGAAGGCGGCGAATGGGACAGCACGGAGTTGGTGGACGAAGACGTGTCCCTCGGAGACCAGCAGGAGGAACAGCAACAAGCGCAATGCCTCGCGGTCAAGGGCTTCTGGGAACTGCTACCCAGGGCCCGCCGCGCGATCTTGGTGCGCCGTGCGCTGCTTCGCTTTGACGCGATCGCGTACATCGATGACAAGGGCGACAGCGTGTTCGATATGCCCCATCTCTATGTGCCGTACGAGGCGAAGCATGGCCCCTTCGCCGGTTTCCACGAATACCTGGAAATCAATGAGCACACGCAGGTCCCGCTGGAGGGGCTGACCCGCAAGGCCGTCTTTCCCGACAGATTTTCCGCGCCCAGTTTTGGCACGGTCCACAGTGGCCCTGCCCTTACCCTTGATGCGGCCACGCATGCGCGGCTTCAGCACGGACGCCGGGAGGTCACGCTCTATGGGCTTGGCAGCCAGTATGGGCAACTGAAGCCGACTGATGTAGTGCCAGTGAGTCTACATGGCTCGCGGGCTGCGGAGAAGTTCTTCATCAAGGTCACAAACATCGGTGTGGTGAAAGGCGGGGTTCTGCTCAAGCAGGCCGAGCACAGCCTAGCCATGCAGCACGACATCGGGAGCCAGTTGGGGGGCACGTTAAAGGCTTCGGACAAGGTCCGGGTCGTCGAGGCGGCCGGGATCTATGAATGGCAGATCGATCAGAACCGTCCAGTGATCTAGCCCTGCGGCCGAGCCGTGGGGCCGCGCCGCTGGATGGAATGATCGGAATCCGCAAACCACGAAGGAAACGCTGTGGGCTGGAACATGCCATGGTCGCGCCGATCTGCAAAGCTAGATCCCATGCTGGACGACGACGTGATAAGGCAAGCGTTGGAGCACCGGTTTGTCCGATACGCCTGCCTCTATCAGCAGCACGAGGGAATCGGGTTACTGCAGAGCGCCAGAGCTTCCACCCCGGATCTGTACATAAGGATCAACGGGAGGCAGGGTGCCTATGTTCATCAGTGGCGCTTGCGCGACAGCAAGACCGCAGTGGTGGAGCACTTCGCGGTTGAAACCGAATTTGTGGGGAAGGGTTTTGGTCTTGCAATTGCGCGCGGCCTCGCAAGTGCCCTGAGGGATGAGTTTGAAACCGAGACCATTGTGTTCAGCGAGCGCGCGTACTCCGAGGCGCATGAACGCTTTTTCAAGCGCCTTGGCGCGGTGCCTAGCGACAGCAGCCAGTATCCTGGGAAGCCGGATTGGGCCTGGTCCCTGGCGACCGCAGCAGCGGACTGAGCGTTGCCACTGTCCGCGCGTAGCACCCGTGCGGCAGGAGTGGATGGCATCGCATAAGTGACCGCCCGATGGGCGTGGGAGACAGAGGAAACGATCCGGTCGATGTTTCTCCCTGCTACGAATAAGATAGAGGCTTGAGCCTTTTGCTGCATCGTTTCCGGGAAGAAAACATGACAGAGCCCCAATTGCAACCGCCGCCAAGGGGGCGGATTAGCCCGCTGCTCACCGCAGCGTCCATTGAGCGCACCGGTAACGCCCAGTTGCCGGGGGCCTATTGTGGACAACGGCATGTATGGCTTATGGAGGGGGCGCCAATCGTCGAAGCGCTGGCGAATTTGGCTGAGCTGACCACGAAAACCGAGGCACAGTTGGAGCGGGACGACAGTTCCGAGCCCTCCTTGCTGGAACTGCAAACTAAAACAAAGGCCGAGGCGGAGCAGGATGACCAGGACTGGAATGCGCACCTGCTGGGGCTCACTACGAAGACGTTTGCCAACATGGAACGCGACGACTGAAGTAGGCCATGATTCTCATCGTCACCAGCCAAAGGGACCTAACGAGCGATTTCATCGTACTTGAGCTTCAACGCAAGGGGCTCGCCTACCTGAGGCTCAATACGGAAGAACTCCCGAAAGGTGCCTTCTACTGTCGGCCAGAAGTAGACGATGCTTGGCATTTCGATCTCCAAGGGGTGTCTTTCGACCTGTCTCGTGTCAAGGCTGCGTACTTTCGGAGGCCAGGCACCCCCGAGCCGCTTTCGGACATTCACGAGGCCGAACAGGCTTACGCTGCCGTAGAGTGGCAAGCGACATTGCAATCGCTCTATTGGGCGGTCGGGGATCGCTGGCTCAATGCCCCTCACGCGATAGCGCTTGCTGAGGACAAGATCAGGCAGTTAACTGTTGCCCGGAGGCTCGGGTTTCTGATACCCGAGACGCTGATCGGCAATTCTCCGGTTGCTGCACAGGCGTTTGCCGCGGAAAGAAGGGTTGTCGGCAAACCGCTGAGAAACGCTGTCGTGAAGGGGCAACGTACCGACAGGGTCGTCTTCACCTCCCGCGTCCACATCGATGCGCAAACCGACCCTCTCTCCATCAGGGTCTGCCCACTGATACTTCAACGGGAAATCAAGAAACGATATGACGTGCGCGCCACGGTTGTTGGGGATCGGGTGTTTGCCGTAACTATTGACTCCCAAGGCCACCCTGAAACGGAGGTGGACTGGCGCAAGACTTCGGCGCCGGACCTGGCGCACTCCGTTTACGTCCTTCCGTCCGAGATCGCCCGGAAATGCATAGCTATGACGCGTAGCCTGGGCCTGCGCTTCGGAGCGCTGGATTTCGTCTTGGACCCTGAAGGGCAGTTGTGGTTTCTTGAGATCAATCCGAATGGCCAGTGGGCATGGATAGAGACCCGGACGGGGCATCCCATCGCCGCCGCCATCGTGGCCGAGCTGGCGCAGATCGCGAATGAACAAGCTACTGCAGGCGATTTGGCCACGGCCTGAAATGTGCTCTCCTGCGGAGCTCGCTAAGCTTCAGCAGGACGGCCGCGAACTGGATGCGCGCATCCAGGACCTGCAGGGCATAGGTGACGCCGAGGCCTCCTTGTATCTCGAGGCGGCGAGGCGCATCACGGATGAAGAAGACAAACGAAAAGCTGGAGCCGAAGCCCGGGCGACGACCTACCTTGCTGCCGTCGCCGCGTTGATTCCATTGATGACATGGGCTATCGGCAACGCCGGGCCCTCGTTGACTTGTTCTCCGGGTTGGGGATGTTTCGCGTGGACAGGCATCTTTATCCTGGCGGTCATCTACTTCATTACCGCGGCCCACTGGGCCCTCAAAACCCTCGCAGTCGCCAATTATCACGTCATAGGCGTGGAGGACATTGTCCAAGTCAAGGAGCAGAAAAAGAACCTTCAAAAGATTCTGATCCAACAGTCGCTACTGCAAGGCAGGCGCAACCGCGACACCATTAACCTGAAGCTCACCTTCATCAAGGTGGCGCAGCGGCGCTTTTTCAATGGTCTTGTGATCCTGGGGTTGTTGCTGATGTTTGATCCTGCATCAAGGCTTGGCCTGATCGACGCGGCAAAAAGTCAGCTCGCTGCGGGGGCGAGCTACTTGAAAGTGGTGTCCAGCGTTCGTGCAAACAATTCCCAAGTGGGCAAGACTGAACCGAAAGATGAAACCTCTGAGCTTCTCTTGCGAATGACTCTGCAGTTACCGGCCCAATAGTTTCCCAAATACAAATACCCGCCGAGCAGCAAGCAGCGGCAACGCCGTCGCGCGCATCTCCTTGTCCAACATGCGTACCAGGTTATTGAGGTAGTGGTCAGGGCGCTTTGCGGGCTCGATGCCGGGCTGCTGCCGGGGCAGCTTGCGCGGGACATGAAGCGATCCTGCCGATTGCTCGCCGGACCTGCTGTGCTCACGTTCCAGGATTGACTGATCGGCATCGCCGGAATACGCACATTTTTAAGAGATCATGCCGGGGCCTCAAGAGCCGCCTCTTCTTTCAGCGATTGGATGAAAAGCGCCTCGATGTCGACTTCAGGCGCGCGGGTCGATTCATCCTCGTCCTTTCCTTCGAAGATTGCCGTGAGCCTTTCTCCAAGGAGCCGCCACGCTTCGCGCTTTTCCTTGCTGTATTTGTAGTGCAGATAGTGCCGTCGCACTTTGCTTCCCGCCAGCACATGGTTCTGGCATTGGTCGATGACCTCTGGTGTCACTTCCAGATGCTGCATCATCGTTGCGGCTGTCCTTCGCATGTCGTGAGGTGTCCACTTGCCGTTTTCACCCCCGGACAGGACCAGCGTATCGTCGTGAACCCGGTTCTTCAACGGCTTGCGGTCCTTGAAGCGGCACTGCCGGTCGCCCACTTGCTTGCTGACTGTCTTTTCGTTCACGTGGTTTTCCCCGTCGGCACACGGGAAGCACCATTTGGAGGCCTTCGTCAGCTCGTGGAGTGCCTTGAACTGCTTCAGCGCAAAAGCGGAGAGATAGACAACCTGGTCCTGCTTCTTGCCGCGCTTCCCTTTGGCATTCTTTTTGGGGATGAACCACGCCCCGATCTCCAAGTTCACGTGCTTCCATTCGGCCATGAGCAGTTCGCCGATGCGGCAGGCCGTGGACAGGCTGATCCAGAGGGCCAACTGCGTCTCCTTCAAGACAGGCCGCTTGGCCCGGCGCTTGTCGGGAGCCGCTTCGTAGGCCTGGTGCATGGCAGCGAAGATGTCACGCAGCTCCCTGATTTCCTTCGGAGAAAGGGTTCTGGTGCCCTCGTTGGAAAGATCGTAGTCGGCATCCACAAGGTTCTCGACTGCCACAAGGGCTGTCGGATTCCCTTCCTGCAGCAGGCGCCGCCATGGCTGCCGCTCCTCCGCCCAGACGAACATCTGCTTGAGATCATGGGAGGCGATGACGGCGAGCCGATTGACTCCTCGATCGACCATCGCTCGAAGCAGAGCCCGAATGTGGTGCTCCGTCACATCCTTCACAGGTAGGGTGCCGATGGCGGGCAGAACGTCCTTGTTGAAAGAACGCTTGATTTCCGCGTTGTTGTCCTCGCGCTTGACGCCATCGGTTACCCAGGCGTCGAACAGGGACTGCACAGTAATGTTGTCGGCGTCCCGTTTTTTCTGCTCTGCGATAACCCGTTCTACTTGAAGGCGGTTCTCGATGCGAACAGCTTTCCGCTGGTCATTGGGATTGATGCCGTCCCGTACAGCTTTCCGTGCGTTGTCTCGATTCGTCCGGATCTCGTCCAGCGTCGCGGTCGGCCACGCACCGCAGTAGTGCCATGTTTTCTTGCCATCCCATTTGAACCCGTAGCGGAACTTGATGGAAACGCTGCCGTCAGCGGCGGCCAGCACTTGGCCGCTGAGGCCGTCACCGTCGCTCAGGACCTCGCCCTTCCAGGATGGACCAATGGCTTTCAGCTCGATGACCGTCCACTTCCGGCCAATGCCAGATTTTGGGTAGCGCATAGTTTCTCCAGCTTCCAGGGGTCCACCCAGGGGTCCACCAGAAATGGGATGGTAGGGGATTTGTTGGGACTCCTTTTCTTTAATTTTATCGCTTAACCTATTGTTTTTAAAGGATTTTATTGATCCACGGAAATCCACCAAAATCTACCCAAAAATGAATGGGGTGCAAGGGGTCGCGAGTTCGAATCCCGCCACGCCGACCATTTATTCAAAAAGCCCGGTTCTGAAAAGAGCCGGGCTTTTTTGCTTTAGCAATGCAAAACATGGGATCGGGGACAACATGATTGAAGGTTTGGTGGCAGGCCGCGTGTGGAGTTCGGCCGAGCGCCGGGTGGACAAGGCCGGCAGGCCTTATTGCGTCGCCAAGCTCAGGGTTCTGGGTGCTGACTCTGAAGGTGTGCTGGTCAATCTGATCGCTTTTGATTCCGATGTGTGTGACAGCCTTTTGCGCACCCACGAAGGGGATGCCATCTCGGTGACCGGTGCGCTGACTCCCAAGGTGTGGACGGACAAACAAGGGATCAGCAAGCCTGCTCTGGACATGGTTGCGCACCGCATCTTGCGCATGGGAGACGGCCAGCATTTGGACTGAGGTGCTGTGATCGCTGTGCCCGGCTTGGGATTGTGACGAGTGCTAGGAAGATGGCGGTGTGCCCTGCCGGGTAGCGAACCCCATGGCATCCAACTCTTCCGGGGTGACTTCAATCTCAATCACCTCGGGTTGGCGAGGCTCAACCGTTACTCTTCTTTCATGGTTCTGCGGGGGTTGGCCCACCGTTTGCCGGCGGTCTCGTCCGCTGCGGCGATCGATTGGTTGCTTGGGTTGCACGGCCTTTATGCCTCCCTGCAGTGGTGTTGGCAAGATCATCTGTTGATGGCTCGACTTGCGCTGTATCTTTGCGCAGTGCGCTAGCTCCGAAGTTTCCATGTCCCGCAGAAATTCGCAAGCAAATTTTTGCGCTGTGTGTCTTGGAAGGTGTGGTGTTAACTGTGACGAGCAGGACGTCGTACTGAATGCACTTAGCGTGAGTTGCGATGTGTTTGAGTTCGAGGCGCGTTTGAGTGACTGGTGCCGATCATCAAAGTCGGCATCTGCTCGGCGCAGGCTCCGAGGGGCGAATCTATTCGATTGCATCTCCTCTCCCGCCCATCGCCAATAAAAAAGCCCTGACTCTTGCGAATCAGGGCTTTTTGTTTGGTGCCGGAGAGATGAATCGAACACCCGACCTTCTCATTACGAATGAGCTGCTCTACCGACTGAGCTACACCGGCTTGAGCCTCAAATTATAGCGTCGAATGGTAGCTGGTGACCCGCTCCACCTCGTTCTTGGAGCCGAGGATGACGCTCACGCGTTCGTGCAGTTGCTTGGGCTGGATGTCCAGAATGCGTTGCTTGCCGTTGGTGGCTGCGCCGCCGGCTTGTTCGACCAGCCAGCTCATGGGGTTGGCTTCGTACATGAGGCGCAGCTTGCCTGGCTTGTTGGGTTCACGCTTGTCCCAGGGGTACATGAAAACGCCGCCGCGGGTCAGGATGCGGTGCACGTCGGCCACCATGGAGGCAATCCAGCGCATGTTGAAATCCTTGCCGCGCGGGCCTTCCTTGCCTTGCAGGCATTCGTCGATGTAGCGCTTCACGGGCTCGTCCCAGTGCCGCATGTTGCTCATGTTGATCGCGAATTCCTTGGTGTCTTCAGGGATGCGCACGTTTTCTTGCGTCAGCACGAAAGAGCCTTGTTCGCGGTCCAGGGTGAACATGGCCACGCCATCGCCCACCGTGAGCACCAGGGTGGTTTGCGGGCCATAGACGCAATAACCGGCTGCGACCTGTTGGGCACCGGCTTGCAGGAAGTCCTGCTCGGTCACGCCAGGCGAGCCTTCGGGCTTCTTGAGCACGCTGAAGATGGTGCCGATGCTCACGTTGACATCGATGTTGCTGGAGCCGTCCAGGGGATCGAACAGCAGCAGGTATTCGCCTTGTGGGTAACGGTTGGGCACCAGGTAGATGCTGTCCATCTCTTCTGAAGCCATGGCTGCCAGGTGGCCGCCCCATTCGTTGGCTTCGATCAGCACTTCGTTGGCGATGATGTCCAGTTTCTTCTGTACTTCGCCTTGCACGTTCTCGCTGTCGGCGCTGCCCAGCACGCCGCCGAGCGCGCCTTTGTTCACGGCCTGGCTGATGCGTTTGCAGGCGCGGGCGACGACTTCCAGCAGCAGGCGCAGGTCGCCAGGGATGTGGCCGTCAACGCGTTGCTGCTCGACGAGGTAACGGGTGAGGCTGATGGGTTTTGGCATGGGGTTCTCCTTGATTATTCAGACAGCGCGCGGTTGACGACTTCGCGCACGTCGTTGCTCAGTCCCTCGCGGGCGGCCACGCGGGCGATGGCTTCGCGGGCCGCCGTGCGCCAGGGGTCTGCCAGCTTCTTCCAGCGGTCCAGCGCGCGGGCCAGGCGGGCAGCTACTTGCGGATTGATGGCGTCGAGCTCAATCACGCGCTCGCTCCAGAACACATAGCCACCTGCGTCCTGGCGGTGGAAGGCGCCGGGGTTGGCGTTGCAGTAGCTGAAGATGACGCTCCGCGCACGGTTGGGGTTCTTGAGGCTGAAGTCCGGGTGCTGCATCAGCTGGCGCACGATGGGCAGGATGTTGCCGCCCCGGTCCGGGGCGCCCGCCTGCAGGGCAAACCACTTGTCGATGACCAAGGGTTCGTCCTTGAACAGAGCGTGGAAGCGGGCCAGGGCAGGGGCGGCCAGGTCATGGCCGCTCGCCACGAGGGCCGTGAGCGCGTTGAAGCGGTCGGTCATGTTGCCGGCATCCTTGAAACGCTGGTAGGCCTTGCCGGGCCAGACGGCATCGCCCGTGGTCTTGGCGGCGATGCACAGCATGTGCAAGGCCATGCCGCTGAGTGCGCGGCGGCCGGCAGACACGCTGTCGGGTCGGTAGCCACCGGTGTTCTGGTGTTGTTCCCAGGCCCATTCCCAGTCGGCCCGCAGTGCCAAGGCCAGCTCGGTGCGCATGGCTTCGCGCACGGCATGGATGCGCTGCGGGTCCACCACGTCCAGTTGCTCGGCGATGTAGGTCTCTGAAGGCAGGGTGAGCACCAGTTCCTTGAAGGCTGCGTCCAGGGCGGGATGGCGCAGCACGGCGCGCATGGATTCGACAAATGCAGTGCCCAGAATCTTGAGCTCAGAAGTGGTTGTAGCGCTTTCCGGAAAAGCGCTGGCAGCTATGCTATTGATAGCAATGCGCAGGGCCAGACGCTGGCCTGCTTCCCAGCGGTTGAAGGCGTCGGTGTCATGCGCCAGCAGCGTCAGCAGTTCGGCATCGGTGTAGTCGATGTCCAGCACCACGGGCGCGCTGAAGTTGCGCAGCAGCGAGGGGACGGGGGCAGCGTCCAGGTTGGTGAAGGTGAAGGTTTGCGACGCTTCGGTCAGCACCAGCACCTGAGACGTCGCGCCACTGGCTGCCTCGCCTGCCTGTTGCAGGGGCAGGGGGGTGCCGGAGGCACTGAGCAGACCCAATTCCACCGGAATCACGAAAGGCTCTTTGGTGGGCTGGCCGGGCGTGGCGGGGCAGCTTTGCGACAGCGTGAGTGCATAGCTGCGCGTGGCGGCGTCATACACGCCCGTAGCGCGCACGCGGGGTGTGCCGGCCTGGCTGTACCAGCGCTTGAACTGGGGCAGATGCTGCGCCAGCGGGCTGGTGGGGTTGGCATCCGCAATGGCCTGCACGAAGTCGTCGCAGGTCACGGCCTGCCCGTCGTGGCGCTCGAAGTACAGCTTCATGCCCTTGGCAAAACCGTCGCGGCCGACCAGGTTGTGCTGCATGCGCACGACCTCGGCACCCTTTTCGTAGATGGTGACGGTGTAGAAGTTGTTGATCTCTACGTAGCTGTCAGGTCGCACCGGGTGCGCCATGGGGCCTGCGTCTTCGGGGAACTGGGCGGTGCGCAGCACGCGCACGTCTTCGATGCGCTTGACGGCGCGGGCCGAGGGGCTGCCCGCCAGGTCCATGCTGAATTCCTGGTCGCGGAAGACGGTGAGGCCTTCCTTCAGGCTCAGCTGGAACCAGTCGCGGCAGGTCACGCGGTTGCCTGTCCAGTTGTGGAAGTATTCGTGGCCCACCACGCTTTCGATGTTGGCGAAGTCGGTATCGGTGGCGGTGGCTTCGCTGGCCAGAACGTACTTCGTGTTGAAGATGTTCAGGCCCTTGTTTTCCATGGCGCCCATGTTGAAGTCGCTGGTGGCGACGATCATGAAGCGCTCCAGGTCCAGCGGCAGGCCAAAGCGGGCTTCGTCCCAGGCAATGCTCGCCATCAGCGAATTCATGGCGTGCTCGGTCTTGCCCAGGTCACCGGGGCGCACATACACCTGCAGCAGGTGGTCGGTGCCCGCGCGGGTGCGGATTTTTTGCTCGCGCGCCACCAGCTTGCCCGCCACCAGGGCGAACAGGTAGCAGGGCTTCTTGTGCGGGTCCACCCACTTGGCAAAGTGGCGGCCGTCTTCCAGATCACCGCTGTCCACCAGGTTGCCGTTACTCAGCAGCACGGGGTATTGCGTCTTGTCGGCCCGCAGCGTCACGCTGTAGCTGGCCATCACGTCCGGGCGGTCCAGGAAGTAGGTGATGCGGCGGAAACCCTCGGCCTCGCACTGGGTGAAGAACGAATCGTTGCTCACGTACAGGCCCATGAGCTTGGTGTTCTTGGCTGGTGCGCAGGTGGTGAAGATTTCGAGCGCGAACGCGTCGGTGCCTTCGGGCAGGTTTTCCAGCACGAGCTGGCCGCCGTCCATCTTGAACGAGGTACCCTGGCCGTTGACCAGCACGCGCGCCAGGTTCAGGTCTTCGCCGTGCAGGCGCAGCGGCTGGGCGGGCACATCGGCGTTGCGGCGCAGCACCATGCGGTTGAGCACGCGGGTCTTGGCGGGGTCCAGGTCGAACGTGAGCTCAACGCTGTCGATCCAGTAGGCGGGGGCGGTGTAGTCTTCGCGGCGGATGGCTACAGGCGCGGCCTGTCCATCTTCTTTAGACAGTTGCAACATGGATGCTCTCCAGAAAGTCGGTGTTCATGAGTTCGGTGTAATCGCGCACGGCAGCCAGCACATGGGGGCCTGCCAATTGCGCGGGGCTGTGCGTGCTGCACACCGCCACGGCGCGCATGCCTGCGCGGCGGGCGGCTTCAATGCCAAAGGGGGCGTCTTCGAAAACGATGCAGTGCTGCGGCAGCACATCGATCCGGCGGGCAGCTTCCAGGAAGATGGCGGGCTCGGGCTTGCCCGGCAGACCTTCATCGCCACGCACAATGGCCAGAGGTTGCACATCCATCTGCAGGTGCGACAGGGCAAAGTGCACGTTGTGGATGTCGCCTGCCGTGCCCACTGCCACCTTCAGCCCGCGGTCTGCCACCTGCCGCGCAAATTGGCGAAACCCTGCCACTTCGGCAAAACGGGGGCCGAACAGCTCGCGGTAGATGTCTTCCTTCTCGCGGGTCAGGGCGTCGGCTTCGTCCTGCGGCACCTCGCGGCCCAGCAGTTCGCGGATGCACTCGGTGCCGTTGCGCCCGGTGGTGCGTGCCATCAGGTCGGGCACGTCCACGTCCATACGGCGGCGGCGCGCAAATTCAACCCATGCCTGGGCGTGCCAGGGCATGGAGTCGATCATCGTGCCATCCATGTCGAAGATGATGGCCCGGGTGGGGATGCGGCTCATGCCGGGCACCCACTCAGGGGCAGGGCGGCGGGGCCCAGCGGCTGCGGCAGGGGGCGCATCACACGCCCTGCTTGAGCGAGGCCTCGATGAACACATCGAGGTCGCCGTCCAGCACCTTTTGCGTGGCCGAAACTTCCACGTTGGTGCGCAAGTCCTTGATACGGCTGTTGTCCAGCACGTACGAGCGGATCTGGTGGCCCCAGCCCACATCGGTCTTGGTGTCTTCCAGCTTCTGCTGCTCTTCCATGCGCTTGCGCATTTCGTAGTCATACAGGCGGCTGCGCAGACGCTGCCAGGCCACGTCGCGGTTGCTGTGCTGGCTGCGACCGTCCTGGCACTGCACGACGATGCCGGTGGGGATGTGCGTCAGGCGCACGGCCGAGTCGGTCTTGTTGATGTGCTGGCCGCCCGCGCCGGATGCGCGGTAGGTGTCAGTGCGCACGTCGGCCGGATTGATGTTGATCTCGATCGAGTCATCAATCTCGGGGTAGACGAACAGCGAGGCAAACGAGGTGTGGCGGCCGCCAGAGCTGTCGAACGGGCTCTTGCGCACCAGGCGGTGCACGCCGGTTTCGGTGCGCAGCAGGCCATAGGCGTATTCGCCTTCGATCTTGATCGTGGCGCTCTTGATGCCTGCCACGTCGCCCGCGGTTTCTTCTTCCACCGTGGCCTTGAAACCCTTGCGCTCGGCGTACTTGAGGTACTGGCGCAGCAGCATGCTGGCCCAGTCGCACGCTTCGGTGCCACCGGCTCCGGCCTGGATGTCCACAAAGCAGTTCAGCGGATCGGCCTCGTTGCTGAACATGCGGCGGAACTCGAGCTCCTCGATCAGCGGGCGCAGCTTGTCGGCTTCGGCTTCGATGGTGAGCAGGCCGGCTTCATCGCCTTCTTCCTTGCTCATCTCGTACAGCTCGGCGTTGTCGGCCAGCTCGCGCGTCAGCTTGTCCAGCGTGACGACCACGCTGGAGAGCGACTTTTGTTCTTTGCCCAGTTCCTGGGCCTTCTTGGGGTCGTTCCAGACCGAGGGGTCTTCGAGCGACGCGTTGACGGTTCTCAGACGTTCGAATTTGGCATCGAAGTCAAAGATACCTCCGTAACTCTTGGGTGCGGGTGGCCAGGTCCGCCAGGGTGGTGCCGATGAGGTTGATGCGTTCTGCGTCCATGGTGCGTATCCTGTGTGTTCTGGGAAATAACCGGCGATTTTCTCACGGGACGCCCCAAGGGCTGATCTCCTCGAAGAACACGGGGATAGCCAAGGCCTTGGGCTTGCGGGGCGGTGCTGCAACCCGCTTGCCGGACCGGCTCAGGCGGCCCGCCCAAAGCAGTCCTGATTGCGCCCAGTGTCCCAGAGTTTGCTATTTATTTGATAGCTGCTTGCGCTTTTGCTGATTGGCTTGTAACCATTTTCTTTCAATATGGCCGACACGCCTCAGTCCAGAAACTCTTCTATCAGTCTGGCCACGGCCTCGGGCTGATCGTGGTGCAGCATGTGGCCCGCGTCCTGCACCACGGCCACGCGGCAGTTGGGCACATGGGTAAGGCGCTCGTGGTACTCGTCCAGGCTGTAGCGCTCTTTCCACCACTGGCCCAGGCTGTCGTCACTGGCCTCCACCGCCAGCACCGGGGCGGTGATGCGGGCATACAGGGCCAGCGTCTCGTCCACGCGAAAAAGCTGGGCGCTGGTCACCTTGTGGGCCGGGTCGCCCAGGATTTCCCACCGGCCCTGGGCATTGGGCCGGGCCCAGTGCTGCGCCAACCACTCGGCCTTGTCCTGCGTGAGGCGGGGGTTGGTCTTCATCAGGCGGCGGGCCACCCCGCTGGCGTTGTCGTAGGTGTTCAGGGCTTTTTCGCCCTGGTGCAGTTGCTTGATCTCGTCGATCCACTGGGCGTACCGCGTGGGCGCCTGTGCCGGGCGGGTGGCGGGCATGCCAAAGCCTTCCAGGTTGACCAGACGGCGAATGCGCTCGGGCCGCACACCGGCGTACATCATGGCCACGTTGCCGCCCATGCTGTGGCCCACCAGGTCCACGGCCTGGCCGGGGGCGTAGTGGTCGAGCAGCATGTCCAGGTCCGCCAGGTAGTCGGCAAACACATAGTGGTCGGCCTGCGGCGTGCTGGTCTGCCCGAAACCGCGCCAGTCGGGCGCCAGAATGCGCCGCTGCTGGCGCAGCGCGTCCACCGTGAACTGGTACGAGGCCCCCACGTCCATCCAGCCATGCAGCAGCACCAGCGGGGGCAGGGGGCTTTGCTCGGGGCCCCAGTGGTTCACGTGGTAAGTGAGGCGGCGCAGGGGCAGGGTGCTGCTGCGCAGAGGGTGGATGGGCTGGTACATGGGGCGAAAAACTCGGTGCACTGCTGCGTGGCGCGGGTGATATGGGGTTGCGCCAATGTTACGGCGCACCGCCGCAGGGCTGGGTAGGGCAGCTGTCACATAGGAGCCTGTCGGGCTTGGAAAGCGTCGGCTGCAAATTGACTGCAGCGGTTCATTTTTCACCGTCTTTTTGCCCCATAGCTGGGCTATGGGGCTGCAAATCCGACGAAAACTGTCCTCGCTGGGCCAATTTTCGCTTTCGACGTTCCAAGTCCGCCAGACTCCTGGGAGTCTGGAGGCGTGCCGCCCGGTCTGGCCTCTCGCCCCATGCACCCGCCCCACGCATTTCGGCACGTTGCTGCGCCCAGTCAGGTTCTTGGAGGGCTGTAGCATTCGCGTCTCGCTCACGTTTCACATTCTCCCGATAGGACCTGAAGATGTCACCCCTTTTTCGCTCTCTCTGCGTTGCAACGCTGCGCCGCACAGCGCACCTGACGGCCTGGGCCACGCTGGCTGCATTCGCCAGCGCCCCCGCCCATGCCCAGGGCTCTCCGATCAAGGTGGGCGTGGCGCTGGATGTGTCGGGCCCGTTTGCCGGCCCCGGCGCCGAGGCACGCGATGGGTTTGCGCTCGCCATCAAGCAACTGGGCAGCAAGCTGGGCGGCCAGCCCGCAGAATTTGTGCAGACCGACATGGCGGGCAGCCCTGACCAGGCCAAGCAACTGGTAGACCGCTTTGTGCAGCGCGAAAAGATCGACCTGTTCACCGGCCCCATTGCCAGCAATGTGGCACTGGCCGTAGCGCCCACGCTGTTTGCCGCCAAGGTGCCCTACCTGTCGAACAACGCAGGCCCCAGCCAGCTGGCAGGGGCGCAGTGCAACCCCTACTTTTTTGGCACGGCTTACCAGAACGACCAGTTCCACGAAGCCGCCGGTCAGTTTGCGGCCGACCAGAAATTTGGCCGCATGGTGCTGATTGCCCCCAATTACCCTGCGGGCAAGGATTCGCTTACCGGCTTCAAGCGCAAGTTCAAGGGCCAGGTGGCCGACGAGATCTACACCAAGGTGGGGCAGATCGACTACGCGACCGAGTTGGCCCAGCTGCGCGCCGCCAAGCCCGATGCCGTGTATTTCTTCCTGCCCGGCGCCATGGGCATCAACTTCATCAAGCAGTTCGTAGGGGCGGGTCTGTCCAAAGACATCACCCTGGTCACCAGCGGTTTTTCGTCGGATGAAGACGTGATTGGTGCCGTGGGCGAGCCCATGCTGGGCCTGTTCAACACCACCCACTGGGCGCACGACCTGGACAACGCTGCCAACAAGGCCTTCGTGGCCGCCTTCCGCAAGGAATACGGTGGCCGCTACCCCTCGCTGTACGCCGCCCAGGCCTATGACGTGATCATGGCCATGGACGCTGCCGTGAAAGCCACAGGCGGCAAGGTCAGCGACAAGGAAGCGCTGACCAAGGCCATTGCCAAGGCGCAGTTCCCGTCGGTGCGCGGCAATTTCCGCTACGCCAACAACCACTTTCCGGTGCAGAACTTTTACCTGCGCAGCATCGGCAAGAACGCTGAAGGCCGCGTGACCAACAAGACCATCCGTACCGTGCTCGAAAACTACGGCGACGCGTACGCCGCGCAGTGCAAGCTGAAGTGAGCTTGGCCCTGAATCAAGTAAGCCTGTCTCGCCCGCCCCGCCTTTCTCTATGACCCAGCGCCGCGACCTTTGCATGGACGTGCCTTCCTTTTCGCGCACCGCCGCCTTGCCATGAACGCCATTCTTGTTTTTGAGCAACTGCTCAACGGTGCGGGCTACGGGCTCATGCTGTTCCTGATTGCCGCCGGCCTGACCCTGGTCTTCGGCGTGATGGACGTGCTGAACCTGTCGCACGGCTCGCTGTTCATGGTGGGGGCGTATGTGGCTGCGCAGGTGCATGTGCAGTCAGGCTCGTTTGCGCTGGCTGTGGGTGTGGCGGTGGTGGTGACGGCGGCAGTGGCGGCGCTGCTGGAAGTCACGCTCATGCGCCGCCTGTACGGGCGCGACCACCTGGCGCAGGTGCTGGCCACGTTTGGTGTGATCCTGGTGGCGGACGACGCGGTGAAGATGATATGGGGCCCTTCACCCGTGATGGCTTCGGCCCCGGCGGCGCTGGCCGGGCCGGTGGAACTGTTTGCGGGCCTGCCATACCCTTCGTACCGGCTGCTGGTACTGGGCGCCGGGGTGCTGGTGGCGCTGCTGTTGTACCTGCTGGTCAACCACAGCCGCGTGGGCATGCTGGTGCGCGCGGGCGCGTCCAACCGCTGGATGGCCGAGCTGATGGGGGTGCGCGTCACGCGCATCTTCAGCGGAATTTTTGTGCTGGGCGCAGCCTTGGCGGCGCTGGCCGGCGCGCTCATGGGGCCACTGGTGGCCGTGCAGGTGGGTATGGGTGAGTCCATCCTGATCCCGGCGCTGGTGGTTATCGTGATCGGCGGCATTGGCTCCATGCGCGGTGCCTTCGTGGCTGCGTTGCTGGTGGGGCTGGTGGACACCATCGGCCGCGCCTTCTTGCCGCTGCTTTTGCGCGCGACGCTGCCGCCTTCGCTGGCGGCTGATCTGGGTCCCCTGTTTGCCGAGGTGTCCATGTACGCCCTGATGGCCGCCGTGCTGGCCTTTCGCCCTGCGGGGCTGTTTTCTGCGAAAGCCTGAGCCGTTTTTATGCAGGCGACCTTGTCTTCCTCGACTTCCCCCTCGCGCTGGAAAGCCGCCGCCTGGCCCCTGGCCATCCTGCTCGCGCTGGCCTTGTTTCCCCCGGTGGCTGCGGCGCTGGGGCTTGATTTCTACATCGGCTTTGTGCGCCGGGTGCTGGTGGTGGCGCTGGCTGCGGCCAGCCTCAACTTCATCATGGGCTTTGGCGGCATGGTGGCGCTGGGCCACGCGGGCTTCATGGGCGTGGGGGCCTATGCGGTGGTGCTGCTCAGCGATGCCGGGTTCACATCGGCCTGGGTCATGTGGCCTGCGGCGGCGCTGCTCGCGGCGTTTGCGGCGCTGGTCATTGGCTCGATTTCACTGCGCACCAAAGGCGTGTACTTCATCATGATCACGCTGGCGTTTGCGCAGATGCTGTACTTCGTCTTTGTGTCGCTGCGCAGCTATGGGGGCGACGATGGCTACACGCTGATGGCGCGACCCGTCCTGGGCATGGGGCTGGACATGGCCGATGAAGCCACGCTGTACTGGGTGGTGCTGGCCATCGTTGCCGCGCTGCTGTGGTGGCTGGACCGGGCCGCGGGTTCGCGCTTTGGCACCGCGCTGGTCGGTATTCGCGACAACGAAATCCGCATGCGGGCACTGGGCTACCCGGTGTACCTGCTGCAGCTCACGGCCTTTGTGGTGGCTGGGGCTATTGCTGGCCTGGCGGGCGCACTGCTGGCCACGGGGAACAGCTTTGTCAGCCCGTCGATGATGCACTGGACGCAGTCGGCCACGCTCATCGTCATGGTGATCATTGGCGGCCTGGGGCGCCGCTGGGGCGGACCGGTGGGCGCAGCCGTGTGGCTGGCGCTGGAAGAGGCGCTCAAGCTGCACACCAGCCACTGGCACATGCCCTTGGGCCTGCTGTTGATTGCCACGGCCCTCTATGCACCCAAAGGGCTGGCGGCGCTGAGTGACCTGCGGGCCAGGAGCAAGCCATGAGCCTTTTTCAGGTGCAAGGGCTCGTCAAGCGCTTTGGCGGCCTGCTGGCCACGGACCATGTGAGCCTGACGGTGGAGCCCGGCGAAATCCACGCGCTCATTGGCCCCAACGGGGCGGGCAAGACCACGCTGGTGAACCAAATATCGGGCCTCCTCGCACCAGACGCCGGGCGCATCATGCTGGATGGCCAAGACCTCACACACCTGCCCATGCACCGGAGGGTCGCATTGGGCCTGTCGCGCTGCTTCCAGGTCACGCGCATTTTTCCGAACCAGAGCGTGCGCGACAACCTGGTGCTGGCCGTGCAGGCCCACAGCGGCTCCAGCTTTCGCTTCTTGCAGCCTCGCGCTAGCGTGCATGGCTTGTACGAACGCGCTGAGCAACTGGCCGAGCGGGTGGGTCTGCAGCACCAGCTGGACGGACTGGCGGGCGCACTGCCGCATGGTGCCCAGCGCACGCTGGATGTGGCCCTGGCGCTGGCGGCCACGCCCAAGCTGTTGCTGCTGGACGAACCCATGGCGGGCATGGGGCCCGATGAATCGCTGCAGATGGTGGAGCTGATCGACACCCTGCGACGCGACATGGCCGTGCTGCTCATCGAGCACGACATGGACGCCGTGTTTCGCCTGGCCGACCGCATCTCGGTGCTGGTGTATGGCCGCGTGCTGACCAGCGGCACCCCCGACGCCATTCGCAACAACGCCGAGGTACAGGCCGTGTACCTGGGCACCGAAACGCTGGAGACCCCTGAATGAGCGTGCCACCGCCCTTGTTGAGTTGCCAGGGCCTGGAGGCCGGGTACGGCGCCAGCCAGGTGCTGTTCGGTATCCACCTGCAGATTGCTGCGGGCGAGGTGGTGTCGCTGCTGGGCCGCAACGGCATGGGCAAAAGCACCACCATCAAGGCGCTGGTGGGGGCGCTGCGGCCCACGGCAGGCAGCATCCACTTTGCCGGCCAGCCCACGGCGCGCTTGCCTTGCGATGCGATAGCCCGCCTGGGCCTGGCCATCGTGCCCGAGGGGCGTCATGTGTTTCCCAACCTCACCGTGCGTGAGCACCTGGTGGCTTTTGCCGACCGGCGCAACGGCCTGAGCGATGTGTGGGACCTGGAGCGCATCTACGGCGTGTTCCCGCGCCTCAAAGAACGGCAGCACCACCTGGGTAGCCAGCTTTCGGGCGGCGAGCAGCAGATGTTGGCCATTGGCCGCGCGCTGTCTACCAACCCGCGGCTGCTCATCCTCGACGAGGCCACCGAGGGGCTGGCCCCCGTGATCCGTGAGGAAATCTGGCGCTGCCTGGCTGCCCTGAAAGCCGCAGGCCAGACCATCTTGGTGGTGGACAAGTACGTGCACCGCCTCATGGACTTGGCCGACCGCCACCTCATCCTGGAACGCGGGCGGCTGGTGTGGGAAGGGGACTCTGCCGCGCTCAATGCCGACCGCCGCCTGTGGGAGCGCTATTTGGCGGTGTAAGGCGCGGGATGCTGCGGTTGATTTGCTATTAAATCAATAGCTGGTTGCGCTTGTTTTATAAGCGCTGGAGCCACTTTTTATTCAAAATATTGCAGAGGCGCTGGCAAGGCCCATCGCCTGCAGCCCGGCGCAATCGCTTGTACGATGTCTGCCGCCGCGGGCGGGCTCTTGCCCCGGTGTTCCTTCTTCCCTTGGGCGTTGCCTGCACTGCATTCATTGCAAGTGGCGCCTGCCTTCGGAGTTTGTACCGCATGCAACACATCACACTGGGTCAGAGCGATCTGCGCGTGACCCCCATCTGCCTGGGCACCATGACGTTTGGCGAGCAGGTCAACGAGGCAGATTCCCATGCCATCCTCAGCCACTCGCTGGCGCGCGGCGTCAACTTCATCGACACGGCCGAGATGTATTCGGTGCCCGCGCGGGCCGAGACTTTTGGCTCGACAGAAACCATCATCGGCAACTGGTTTGCCAAGAACCCCGGTGCCCGCCAAAAGCTGGTGCTGGCCACCAAGGTGGCTGGCCCTTCGCGTGGTATGCCCTGGGTGCGCGAAGGCAAGGGCATGACATCGGCGGACATCATTGCCTCGTGCGAAGGCAGCCTGCGCCGCCTGCAGACCGATGTGATTGACCTCTACCAGATCCACTGGCCCGAGCGCCATGTGCCCGCCTTTGGCACGCTGTATTACGACCCGGCCAAAGAGACCTCGCAAACGCCCATCCACGAGCAGCTGGAGACGCTGGCCAAGCTGGTGAAGGCGGGCAAGGTTCGCACCATCGGCCTCTCCAACGAAACCCCCTATGGCGTGCATGAATTCGTGCGCCTGGCCGAGCAGCACGGCCTGCCGCGCGTGGCCACGGTGCAGAACCCCTATTGCCTCATCAATCGCACCTGGGAAAACGCGATGGACGAGACCTGCCATCGCCTGAACGTGTCGCTGCTGGCCTATTCGCCCCTGGGCTTTGGCCTGCTGACGGGCAAGTACGACGAGCATGCCCCCACCGACGCAGGGGCCCCCCAGGGCGCACGCATCGCCCGCTATGAGTCGGTGCGCAAGCAGCGCTGGGGCCGCCCCGAGTCGCTGGCCGCCGCCCGCCGCTACAACCAGCTTGCGCGCGACAACGGCCTCACGCCCACGCAGATGGCGCTGGCGTTCTGCTACACCAAGTGGCAGGTGGCCAGCACCATCATCGGCGTGACATCACTGGCGCAGCTGGACGAAGACCTGAACGCCTGGGGCACTACGTTGTCGCCCGAGGTGCTGCAGGCGATTGATGCGATCCGCTGGGAGGTGCGCGACCCAGCGCTGTGACTCGGGTGCCGATGAGGCTCTATCAACGCAAAAGGGCAACCCCAGGGTTGCCCTTTTTGATAGCGCTAGCCAAGAAGATTCATGCGGTGGCCGAAGGTAAATGCGCCTCGCGATTCAGGCCGGGGATGGTTACCATCGAGAGTCACCCTGTTTTGCACCATGGCCAAGAGAGAACACGTTTCCGAAACCCCCGCCACTCAGCTGCTCAAGGCCCACAAGGTGGCCTACACCGAGCATCCTTATGAGTACCTGGAGCATGGCGGCGCCCAGCACAGCGCTGCGGTGCTGGGGCTCGACCCGTTCATGGTGGTCAAAACACTGATCATGCAGGACCAGGATGCCAAGCCGCTGGTGGTGCTGATGCACGGCAACCGCAAGGTGTCCACCAAAAACCTGGCCCGCCAGATCGGTGCCAAGTCGGTGGAGCCTTGTGCCCCCGAGGTGGCGAACCGCCACAGCGGCTATCTGGTGGGGGGCACGTCTCCGTTCGGCACCCGACGTGACATGCCGGTTTACATCGAAGAGAGCATTCTGGGCTTGCCGCGCATCGCCATCAACGGCGGGCGCCGAGGCTTTCTGGTGCAGATCGACCCGCGCGTGTGCGTCGAGCTGCTGGGTGCACGGCCCGTGCAGTGCGCACTGGCAGAATAGCCGCCGCATGCGGGCGTGCCCGTTCCCGAATCTATCCAAGGAGTTGTTTTGACCGCCGTGTATCCCCTTTTAGCCGCCGTGGCTGCCTACTTGCTGGGCTCGCTGTCGTTCGCTGTCATCGTCACCCGGGTGATGGGGCTCAGTGACCCACGTACTTACGGCAGCAAGAACCCGGGGGCAACCAATGTGCTGCGCTCGGGCAGCAAGGTCGCTGCTGTGGTGACTCTGCTGCTGGACGCCGTGAAGGGCTGGCTGCCTGTGGCGCTGGTGCACTGGTTTGGCAAGCCCTATGGTCTGGAAGAGGGAACCATCGCTCTGGTGGGTTTGGCCGCATTCCTGGGACATTTGTGGCCCGTGTTTTTCCGCTTTCAGGGCGGCAAGGGTGTTGCGACGGCCCTGGGAGTTCTGGTGGGTATCAATGCATGGCTGGGTTTGGCTACCGCCGTGACCTGGCTGCTAATCGCCGTGTTCTTTCGCTATTCCTCGCTGGCGTCACTGGTGGCTGCGGTGTTTGCACCGGTGTTCTATCTGCTGGTGGATGGGGCTGTCTGGTATGCAGAGCAAAGCATTGCCGCAGCCATTGCCGTGATGGCCATGTTGCTGGTCTGGCGCCACCGCGAGAACATCAAGCGCTTGCTGGAAGGCAAGGAGTCCAAGCTGGGCAAGTCAAAGAAGTAGCCGGAAGGTCCGAGCACGCGGGCGTCAGTGCGGCTGGCGCGCCTCAGTGCAGCCCTAGCGTGGCGGGGGTGGTGACCAGGTTGTGCATACCTACGTTGTGCTGGGCGGCATACAACCCGAGCCGCACCATGGTGCGGTGGTTGAGCTCCACAGTCACCGCCGAGCGGGCCAGCGCCGACTGTATGCGTGGTTTGCCCTGGGCTGTAGGGTGCAGCAGGGGCTTGGCCTGGTGGTTGCCAGCCCGGTCCAGCAGGCTGGCCACCAGGGGGTGATTGGCCTTTTCGCTACGGCGCAAAACAATCGCCGTGTCACCGTTGTCGAGCTTCACGAAAGTGCCTGGTGGGCACAAGCCGATGGCCCGCACCAGTGCGTAGCTCACTTCGTCGTTCTGCTCCACCTCCTGACCCACAATCGCACGCACTGAATCGGTGGCGCTGCGCCCGGCTCGGGACTTGCGGGGGCTGATCATCGCGGCATACCGGTCTATGGTTCCGAGAATGCGTGTCAGTCGATCGGGGGGTGTCTGCGATTCCAGCGGTATCCGGTCTGAAATATGTGCATGGTGCTGTCCCACCACGTCCAGCCACAAAGGGTCTGTGATGAACAGCCGCGCCAGCAGCGCCTGGCTTTGCAGGGGGTGATTTTGAATGGCTTCCTGCTGCTGCGGTGTGGGCTTTTCCCGCTGCTGCGCTAGCTGGTCTTGCAACGCGGTCATGCCGATGTTCATGGTCAGCGCTGCGCACACCAGGCTGTCTCGCTCTGCGGCTGGAAGCTTCAGCTCCTGGGCGAGGATGTGGCACAGCGTTGCACACACCAGAGCGTGTGAGGCGCTGTAGCTGGCTGTTGACGTGGCCGCCAGCTGAAACATCAGGTACAGCGCCGCGTCGTTGTCGTGGGCGACCAGATCCTGCAACCACACATCCAGCTGGCGAAGCTTTCCCGGGAAGTCGTGGATCAGCAAGGGTTTGGAGAGCAGCAGCGACAGCGCCGTTTCCAGGTCAGACCACAGGCTGAGCAAGTCTTCGTACTCGCCTTCGTGCTGCTTTGCCGCGGGCAGAGGGATGGCCATGTGGGGTCAGTTGCGCTTTTCCAGCACCAGCTGGTCATTGGTGCGGGTCATTTGGAAGGCGCCCAGCAAGCTATTGCCAAGCAGGACGTAAGGCATGCTTTGCGGTGTGACCACTGCCTCCACCCCGTACACCTCTACGTCACCGATCCTGACCGAATCCAGCCGAATCAGCCAGCCCTGGGCTACGCCATTGGCGGTGTTCATCTGCACCGGTTGGCCTTTGGTGTACTGCAGTCCCATGCGGTCGGCATCGGGCTTGCCAATGGCGACGGTGGAAGCCCCGGTGTCCACCATGTATTGCATGCGCGTGCCGTTGATCATGCCGGTGTTGATGAAATGGCCACGCGCGTCTGCCATCAATACAACCCGTCGGCCTCCAGTCCGGCTGCCCACGCTCACTGGGGCCTCGCCCAGCCGCAAGGAGCGCCGAGCGCCGTCTACCTCGACCAGGGCCTGCTCTTTCTCGACAGAGATCACTCGCACGCCCTGGTGGGTTTCGCCCACGGCAATACCACGCGGCGCACTGCCATTGACCACCAACAGTGCCTTGCTTCCAAGAATGCCTGCCAGTGCCACGGCCGTCTGTGCCTGAGCCGCCCCGGTGCCCAGTGCGGTCAGCAGCAGCGCTATGGCGTACGGGCGGGCGTGGTACAGCACGTTTCAATCTCCAGACAGTGGGGTTCAGCCAGCACGCCCAGAACGGCGAATCAATCGCGGAAGTTGTCGAAAGACAGCGGAACATCCGCCACGTCTTTGCGAATCAAGGCCATGGCGGCTTGCAAGTCGTCGCGTTTGGCTCCGGTCACGCGCACTTTGTCCTCTTGAATGGCGCCTTGAACCTTGAGTTTGCTCTCTTTGAGCAGTTTCTGAATCTTTTTGGCCAATTCGCTCTCGATGCCGTTGCGCACCTTGATGACCTGCTTGACCTTGTCGCCACCCATCTTCTGGACGTCGCCCTTGTCGAGGAAGCGCACGTCCACGTTGCGCTTGGTGAGTTTGTTGCGCAGTACGTCTTCAATTTGTGTGAGTTGGAACTCGGCATCACCGATCAGGGTGATTTCCTTGTCCTTGATCTCAATGCTTGCAGCGGTGCCTTTGAAGTCAAAGCGTGTGGAGATTTCCTTGACGGTGTTTTCCACGGCGTTTTTTTCTTCTACGAGGTTGGCTTCACAAACGGTGTCAAAGGATGGCATAACGGGCTCTCACGGGCTAAGCAATACGGGAAGATCGCCAGGGCAGGGCCCAATGCGACAATCGTGGCAATGGTAGTCGAGAAAAACGTCCCTTTACAGCCTTGGAACACCTTCGGTATCGCAGCCCGTGCGTTGAATCTGGTTCGCATTCGCGAGGTGGCAGATCTGTTGCAAGCGCGTAGCGATCTCGCGCTGAGTCAAGCTCCATTCTTTGTGTTGGGAGGCGGTAGCAACATTGTGCTGACGGGGGATGTCAAACCCACCGTGCTCAAGATGGAGATCAAGGGTTTTCGTCTGGTCGAGGAAACCGCCAAAGCCTGGATCGTCGAGGCTGGGGCTGGAGAGGCTTGGCACGACTGCGTGGCTTGGACGCTGCGCCAGGGTTACCCAGGTCTGGAAAACATGGCGCTGATTCCCGGAACGGTGGGCGCATCGCCAGTGCAAAACATCGGCGCCTATGGCGTGGAGCTGCAAGACCGATTCGAGTCGCTGGATGCAGTAGATATGGCCACCGGCCAGGTGTTCACCCTCACTGCGGAGCAATGCGCTTTTGGATACCGTGACTCAGTCTTCAAGCATGGCGCGCCTGTCACGCCCATTGAGCGGGAAGGCGTGCAGCCCTTGGGCTTGGCGGGCCGAGCGGTCATCACGCATGTGCGCTTTCGTTTGCCTCGGCCGTGGAAGCCCGAGTTGGGATATCTGGACCTGGAACGTCGGCGTGCCGAGGCTGGTATCGAGTCCCCCACGGCACAACAAATTTTCGATTGGGTGTGTGAAATCCGCCGTGCGAAGCTGCCTGACCCTGCGGTGCTGGGAAACGCCGGGAGTTTCTTCAAGAACCCCACGGTGACCCCCGAGCAATGCTCTGACATCATTGCCCGAGAGCCGCGAATTGTTCACTACCCCATGCCCGATGGCTCGGTCAAACTGGCGGCTGGGTGGCTGATCGATGCCTGCGGCTGGCGTGGCAAGACCATAGGCAAGGCAGGTGTCTATGAAAAACAGGCGCTGGTGCTCGTCAACCGAGGTACAGCTCAAGACAGCGTGACGGGGGGCGAAGTCATGACGCTGGCGAAGGCCATCCAGACCAGCGTGTACGAGCGTTTCGGCATTCGTTTGGAGCCCGAGCCCGTCGTGGTCTAGCCTGCGGTTGTGCTGGTATCTTGGGGCTGCTTGCTGTGCCTTGCCTGCACTGCCTCCACGTCGGTCAGTCCCATTCGCAAGCACAGTGCATGGGTCATCTCCCATGCATCGAGCAGTTGTTCATGTGTGCTGCCTTCCGGTGGGTATTCCCCTTTTTCCAGGTGAAACGCCAGCGCCGCCAACTTTGAAAACCCAAGGTTTGATGAAGCGCCCTTGAACCCGTGGGCTGCTGCTTGCAATGTCTCCTGAGGGCCTTCTGCCATGGCTTGTAGCAAGGCATCCAGACTACCGGATTCGTCGCTGAAGTAGCCCTGCAGCAGTGAGCGGTAGCCTTGCACCGTCACTCCCACGCAAACTTCACCCACCATCGCCATGTCAATGTGCGAAGTGACATCCCCGGATTTGAAGCGCCTGCGCGCAGTGCGTTTGGCTTGTGGCGGGGCGGTTGCCTGCTGCTGCGATGTCAGAGGCGTCGTGCTGTTCGTTGTTTCTTTGACGGTGGGCGCTGAAGAAGCTGGGGCGGCGCTGTCTGTTGCTGGTGCGGCAAACATCTCTGCCAGCAGCGATTGAATGGTGTCTACGCTCACCGGCTTAGCGATGAACGTCGTCATGCCTGCTTCAGTGGCTTTCTCACGGGTTTGTGCAAAGACATCGGCGGTCAATGCCACGATGGGCAAGGCCTTGTATTGAGGCCATTGACGCAGTGTTCGGGTCGCCTCAAACCCATCCATGACGGGCATGTGCAAATCCATGAACACCAACTGAGGTGGTTTTTTCTGAACCTCAGCAACGGCTTGTTCGCCGTTTTCTGCGAATCGGGGCACATGCCCCATGCTGGATAGCAGTGCACCCATGTATTTGCGATTGACCATTTGATCATCCGCCACCAGGATATCCAGCCCAGCCAGCTCAGCCGAGGACGCCGCCGGAGTGCGGGGCTGGCCGAGTGAAACGGGCAGTTTCGGAAGCGCTGCCAATGCCAGAGGTAACGTCACCGTGAAGGTGCTGCCTTGGCCCAAAACGCTGTGCGCCTCGATGTCTCCACCCATTCTTCGCGCGAGGTTGCGCGATATTTCCAACCCGAGCCCTGTACCCCCAAAGCGCCGGGATGTACTTGCATCCCCCTGGGCAAAACGTTCAAAAAGCTTTGTCAGGGTTGCGTGATCCATACCAATTCCCTCATCCACCACGTCCAGGCGCAGAGGGTAGGTGTTAGCTTGGTCTGGAGCGGCCTTTTCATCCCTTCCTACCTTGACGGCGACGGTGCCTGCATCGCTGAACTTGATCGCGTTGGTGACCAGATTCAAAAATATCTGCCGGAGCCGCGTTCCATCTGCTTCCACCCACGAGGGCAGGTCGTTCGTTAATTCCATGGCGAACCCCAAGCCTTTTTGCTGGGCGAGCGGTCGCATGAGCTTCTCAATTCCTTCCAGCAGGGGTGGCAATTGAACCGGAACGGGATGAATGCTCATCTTTCCCGCCTCCATCGCCGATACGTCCAAAATATCGTTGAGAAGCGACAGCAGGTGATCTGCCGAATGGCGGGCCGTGTAAACGTATTCTCTCTGGCTGGAGTCCAGGCGAGTTCTCTCCAGCAAAGTGAGCATGCCCAGAACTCCGTTGAAGGGCGTGCGCAACTCATGACTCATGTTTGCCAAAAACTGGCTCTTGCCCCTGTTCGCCTCCTCTGCTGCTGCATTGGCTGCCTGCAGGCTTTCGGTTAGTCGTTGCAGAGCCTGGCGTTCTTTTTCCTGCCGGTATTGGCGCCATGCCAATGCTGCCGCAGCCAGCAGCAGGATGACCAATTGCGCCACGATCAACACCATGATGTGACCGCTTTGCGTCAACATGGTTGACTCCTGCTCCTCCAGCAAGGTAGACACATGGCGATTGGCGGCCATGGTTAACTCCTGCACGTCAGGGCCGAGTCCGTTGAACTCTTCGACCAGTTGCTGAAATTCTTTTTGGCTGGGTGCCTTGTCACTGCCCAGCAACTGATCTATCCGAGTCACCAGCGCTTCGAGCCGCGGCATGGTCTCCATGTACGCGCGTTGCTCATGGAGGGCCGTGGTGCTGGGCGTGTCATGCATCACCTGAAAACGGCTAGCGAAGATATCGCTGCGCAAGCGAAGCTCGTTCAAGGGCTTAGGCACTTCGCTTTGTGCATGAAGTTCCAGGGCCTGCCTAAGACGTAAAAACTCCCGTTCTAGCTGGAATGCGAGCGCAGTGATGGAGTCACTTCGCAGATCACTGCTTTTGCGAATTGATCGCTGTTGCGTTACCTGCAGCGCCAAAAGCACCGCCATGGCCGCCGCCATGAATGTGGTGCCTAGCGCCAGCCATAAGAGGTAGCGCCGGTTGTTGCGACGGGCAGGCATGAAACTTTTATTCGACTTTGATGGACTTGAGCTGCCAGGCGGAGCGGCCATAGTATTTCGACGCCTTCAGTTCAGGCTTGGAATCGAAAGGATAGATGATGAAAAGCGGGCCCTTGGTGCGCACTGAAATCGCCATATCGTCGATCTTGTGAGCCACGATGACGTCGAACAGGTTCGCATCTTCGGCAGGAATGGTCGTTTTATAGTCATTCAGTGCCAATGCTGTCAGTGTTTTTCCGCTGGACTTCACTGCCGCCAGAACGTCACGCAGCAGCGGGCCGGTGAATTTGGTGGGCTTTTTGTCCCAGGGGGTTTTCGTGACAAAAGTTTGTTGGGGAAGCTTTTGCAGCATCTCCAAGTCAAAAACCGCGACGTTGTCCCGGTTGGTTTCACCAATTTTTCCCGATATCGTCAGGATGACTTCGCCTGCAGGGGGTTGCAAGGCCCATGCGGGGGCGGTGACCAAGGTAAGGGCTGTGATCCGGGCGATCCAGCGGGATAGAAAAGAGATGATGTGCATAGATGACCTCTCATGAGAGGAAAAGTGATGGTGAATTTTATGTTAAAAATGATTTAAATGATTGTTTTGGTTAAAAAAAGCCGCCCCTAAGGACAATGCCAGTCAGTTAAGAGCTGACTGGCATTTTTTTCGTTGGGAATTTGGAAGCGCGTTTTTTGACGACCCTTGGGAAGCTGCGCCCAGTGCGGCGTGGCGGCAGCACGAAGTGTCGCGATTGCGCCAACAGGGCTGCCAACTGCTTGGGCAAGGTGCCCGCAGAGTCTAGGCTGGGGACCGCCAGCAAGTTCACGATGGCGTAGCTGGCCGTATGGAAGCTGATGCGCTGGGGCTCGACCTGGACGTGCGCTGCCATCTCGCGCATCCAGCGGCGCAGCAGCGTGTAGGCGATCAGCACGCCCCACAGCTCCTGGCGCACCAGCGCGGGCTGCTTGCTGCGCAGCACCGGCTCACCCTCCTGCAGGGTCTGCTTGATCTCCCGGAACCCCAACTCGATCTCCCAACGCTGGCGGTAGAGCTCGGCCAGCTCCTGCGCCGGATGCGTGCGGGGACACAGCAAGGATGTGATGAAGCGGCGCAGCCGTCCACCCACGCTCACCTCGATCAGGCGTGCCTGCCAGTGGCTGGGCAGATGCGGGTGTGCCTTGCGCGCTTGTGGGGACACCGGCATGCGGATCAGCGCATCGCCGCGCGCCAGTTGCTGGACGATCTCATGGCGCAGATTGTCCCGCGCGCGCATCAACCAGTGGCGCTGCGTACCCGCAGCCTGCCAGTCCAACAGGAACGCGGCCGAGAAGTACGCTCGGTCAAACAGGGTCACGGAGTGATCCTCGCCGCGCAACTGCGCTGCCAGGCTCAATTCGCCGCAGTCCATGGCGCCGAGCTTGGCATCAAGCATCTCGTGGCTGTGTGTGTCCATCAGGCAAGTGGCGCGGATCTGCGGCCAGGGCGAGAGGCCATGCTGGTTGCTGCAGCTGCCCAGTTCGACTCGATTCTCAGGGGTGTCCGGGGCCGACCAGACCACACCATCCACAGCCAGTACGCGCAGTGGCTGGCGCACATTCACCGCAGGACGGCTCCAGGCTTGGGTCAGTAGAGCGAACAGCTCGGCCAGAGGCTCCTCGCCCAGGCGCTGGCGGGCTTGCACGCTGACGCTCGGTGCGGGCAACGCTTGTCCATCCAGACTCAAATCCAGCTGCTGCACCACCTGCCACAGTGGCCGATCTCGAAACAGCGCCAAACCGATCACAAGCCACACGGCATGCTCGGCAGGCAGCTTGCGCCGGCGGATGGAGGCCTTGCCGCTGGTCCCCAGCGCCTGCGCGATCCAGGCAGGGTCTATCAACGCGCTGAGCTGCTCGAGGCGATCAGGTACTCGGGGCAGGGTCTGGCGCAAGGCGTTTGCAAGCAGGCTCATCAAGCAAAAAAGGGAACGTGTTGAACACGTCCCCTTTTTACTGGATCAAGCCGCCTGCGGGCTTAACTGACTGGCATTGCCCCTAAGGACGGCTTTAGGCAGCAATAAGGCCTAGCTCTTAATCTTTGCTGGCGGTCAGGGTGAGCAAATCGTTTTGCGATCCTGGCAGCAGCAAGCCGGCACGTGAGTAAACCCCGAGCTTGCCGCGGGTGTCGGAAATGTCCAGGTTACGCATCGTCAGTTGACCGATGCGGTCCAACGGAGAAAACGGAGCATCTTCCACCTTCTCCATCGACAGGCGTTCTGGCGCGTAGGTCAGGTTGGGGCTCTCGGTGTTGAGCAGGGAGTAATCGTTACCTCTGCGCAGTTCGAGCGTGACCGTACCCGTGATTGCTCGTGCAACCCAGCGCTGGGCTGTTTCGCGCAGCATGATGGCTTGGGGGTCGAACCAGCGGCCTTGGTAGAGCAGGCGCCCCAGTTTCAGGCCGTTCATGCGGTACTGCTCGATCGTGTCCTCGTTGTGGATGCCTGTGACCAGGCGTTCGTAGGCGATGTGTAACAAGGCCAAGCCTGGAGCTTCGTAAATTCCACGGCTCTTGGCTTCAATGATGCGGTTCTCGATCTGATCGCTCATGCCCAGTCCATGGCGGCCGCCGATGCGGTTGGCTTCCAGGATCAGTTCTACGGGATCAGAGAACTCGACGCCGTTCAGTGCCACGGGCTGGCCTTCTTCAAAACGCACGGAAACTTCCTCGCGCTTGACTTCAACCTCGTCCTTCCAGAAAGCGACACCCATGATGGGGTTCACAATGCGAATGCCGCTGTTGAGGAATTCCAGATCCTTGGCTTCATGCGTGGCCCCCAGCATGTTGCTGTCGGTGCTGTAGGCTTTTTCGGCGCTCATCTTGTAACCAAAGCCTGCCTTGGTCATGAATGCAGACATTTCAGCACGGCCGCCAAGTTCATCGATGAACAACTGATCCAACCAGGGCTTGTAAATACGCAGCGATGGGTTGGTCAAGAGGCCATAGCGGTAGAAACGCTCAATGTCGTTGCCCTTGAAGGTGGAGCCGTCGCCCCAGATGTTGACATCATCTTCCTTCATGGCCGCCACCAGCATGGTGCCTGTCACGGCACGGCCCAGTGGGGTCGTGTTGAAGTAGGTGAGTCCGCCGGTAGAGATATGGAAGGCGCCGGCTTGCAGAGCCGCAATGCCTTCATGGGCCAATTGCAAGCGGCAATCGATCAGGCGCGCCTGCTCGGCACCGTATTCCATGGCTTTGCGTGGAATGGCTTCGTAATCGGGCTCGTCGGGCTGCCCCAGGTTGGCTGTATAGGCGTAAGGTACCGCGCCTTTGAGCTTCATCCAGTGCAGGGCGGCACTGGTGTCCAGACCGCCAGAGAAAGCGATACCGACTTTTTGACCCACCGGAAGGTGTTGAAGAATGGTTGCCATGTGAGGAATCAGGTTCGATGAGAGGAGTTAGGCGAAGTGGCAAATGTAGTGATATGACTCGGTCACCCGAATGTCGAATTTCGAGTTGCCAGGAATGCTGAATTTTTCGCCGGGTGTGGATTTCACCCAGTTATCCGTGCCATCCAGCTTGTATTCGCACGAGCCCGCAACACATTCCATGATTTCTGGTGCGCCTGTATTGAAAGTCAGGGTCGAAGGCAAGATCACGCCCACGGACTTCTTCGTGCCATCTGCCAGCGTAATGCCGTGGCTCACGCATTTACCGTCAAAGTACACATTGGCTTGGGTGTTGACGGTCACACCGTCGAGAGTTTGGGTGGTCATGGTCGTGAGCAAGTGAGGACAACTTTCGATTTTAGGGCAGTCAACCCATGGAATGACGGTTGATGCGACGCTGAGGTGTGAAAGGTGTCTGCCGAATGAGAAAAGCCCCACAAAGGGGCTCTTCTATGTTGACGGCTATGGGCTACTCAACGCCAGTAGGGGTTGCCGTGGTGATGATATGGGCGGCGACCATCCGTGTAGTTGTATTCAATCACGGTCACTGGCGGGGTAATGTAGGCCGCAGGAGCCGGGTAGGTCGACGTGACCACGCCAGGTTGCGCGTAGGTGTTTCCTGATCCATAGGCGCCATAGTTGCCTGGCTGCGTTGAATAACTTTGGCCCACCTGTGGCTGGACGGTGACAGGAATCCATTGGCCTGGGTCGTACTGGGTGCGAGTGGTGTACTGGCGACCTGCGTATTCATACACCACGTTGTAGCCCACCGTACGATTTTCGAAATACGTTTCGGTCGTGCAGCGCTGCACGGTTTCGTACTGGGGGCGGCCGCTTCCTTCAATCTGGTTGCCTAGGACTGCTCCGCCAATCACGCCCAGCGCGGTAGCTGCAACTCTCCCATTTCCCTTGCCAATGGCGTTACCCGCTGCGCCACCTGCAATGGCTCCCATGACCGCTCCTGCGCCCGAATTACGCGAACCGCTGTAAACCGTCTCGTTGCCGCACACTTGCTGGGGAACGCCCACCTGCTGGACGATAGGGGTGGCGGAGAGTACGCGTCCTTGTTCCTGAGCCCATACGGCAGTGGAGCAAAGCGCTACTGCTGCGAGGATGACTGTCTTTTTCATGGGAAAACTCCTGTCTTGACGGCTTTACAACGCGCGACATCAGAAAGACGTTGAGCGTTTTGCCGCAGTTTTCAGAAAAGAAGTGTGAAGTTGGGTAAATCAAGCCCAAATCCGCACTTTTCGAAGCACCTCCTGTGGGGGCTGAGGGCTGTGCTCTATGCGTTGCAGTGCTGCGTCCAGGTCACGGGGGAAAAACCAACCGTCAACTTGGACGCTTCCCCATAACTCCACGCTACAACGGGTCGCTTGATCATGCTGGTGTGCTCTTGCATCAGTCGGAGCGCACTTTCGAAGTTGCTTGCGGTTTCTTGCTGAGTAGGAGTCAATGCGCGCCAGGTAGTTCCTTTTCGATTGAGTACCTGGTCCACACCCAGCGTTTCACACCAGACTCGCAATTGCTCCAGCGAGATGCCTTGCTTTTTGAAGTCGTGGAACACATAGTCCAAAGACCTCTCGGAAAGCCAGGCCCTGGCTTTTTTGACGGTGTCGCAATTGGGAATGCCGTACAGGGTAATTTGGGGTTGTTTCATGGGCGAAATAATGCCTGATCTGCTGCCTCGGCGACAATCGGAGGTCTATGCACACCACACCCCACACATTGGAAGGCTGGCTCCGTCATTGCGAGCAGATTCACCCGGTCGGCATCGATATGGGCTTGGAGCGTGTCCGAGAGGTTGCGCACCGAATGGCGTTGAAGTTCAACTGCCCAGTCGTTACTGTGGCTGGAACCAATGGAAAAGGGTCAACCTGCGCAATGCTGGAAGCGGTTGCGCTGCAGGCGGGGTATCGCACCGGCGTGTACACATCGCCCCATCTTGTGCACTTCCAAGAGCGTTGCAGGGTTCATGGCGAGATCGTCAGTCCCGCAGATCTTCTTTCGCACTTCGAGGCCGTGGAGAAAGCGCGAACTCAGGGGGGGGAGGAAGTCTCTCTGACCTATTTCGAATTCACGACCTTGGCAATCATGCGGTTGATGAGCCATTCGTTGCTCGATGTTGCCATTCTTGAAGTAGGCCTGGGGGGGCGGCTGGACGCCACCAATGTCATCGATGCGGATTGCGCCATCATCACCAGCATCGACATTGACCATGTGGAGTTTCTTGGGCCGGACCGTGAGTCTATTGGTCGTGAGAAGGCCGGAATCATGCGCACGGGGCGTCCTGCGATCGTGAGTGATCCGATGGCGCCACAAAGCGTTGTCGATCACGCCCGTGAAATTGGGGCAGACCTTTGGCGTGTGGGCCATGATTTCAATGTTGGTGGCGACAAGCAGCAATGGAACTGGGCTGGAAGAGGCCGTCGCTATGCTGGTTTGGCGTATCCGGCGCTACGCGGTGCCAATCAATTGGTTAACGCAGCGGGTGTTTTGGCGGCATTTGAAGCGTTGCGCGACAAATTGCCCGTAACCGCACAGGCCGTGCGAAACGGGATGGCCATGGTTGATTTGCCCGGGCGTTTCCAAATCGTGCCCGGCCAGCCAACCTTGGTGCTGGATGTTGCCCACAATCCGCACTCCGTGGCTGCGCTCACAGCCAATCTGGACGCCATGAGCTACTACCCGGTCACCCACGCAGTGTTTGGCGCGATGGCCGACAAAGACTTGGGGCCGATGCTTGGGAAGATTGGCCCCTTGGTGGATCGCTGGTACTTCACCAGTTTGCCTACGCCTAGGGCGTTGTCGGGGGCCGAGCTTCAGCAGAAATGGAATGCCCTGCACATGGTCGCGGGAGGTCGCAAGGATGTGAGTTCCAGCGTTTATCCGGATCCCTTGATCGCGCTGCAGGCCGCTGTAGAGGCGGCAGACCCGGCTGATAGAATCGTGGTCTTTGGCTCGTTTTACACGGTGGGCGGGGTTCTTGTGAATGGAATCCCTCGCCTGAATGCCAAACATCTGGGCGCTTAAGGTCCACACGAGTCGTACTCTCCATGGCATTTTTCAAGTTTCGGTGGCCCGGTCAGGGCGCTTCTGCCGAAAAACCGGCGAAACGCTCCCGCTCTCCGCAAGCGGAAAGCATCGAGGTCATGCGGCGCCGCGCACGGCATCGGCTGATGGGGGCTGCGGTGCTGGTTTTGTTGGGCGTTGTGGGGTTCCCCATGCTGTTCGATACCCAGCCGCGCCCCATCCCCGTGGACGTGCCTATCGAAATTCCTGATCGCAACAAGGCTGCACCACTGGTGGTGCCTGCAAATGCTGGCGATGCAGATGCGACCAAGTCCGTCGTTGCAAGTTCTGATCGTTCGGGGCAGCAGAGCCGCACCGGTACTGAGCGTTTGACTGCTAGTTCCACTTTGGCGGATGGCGAGGAGTTGGTGTCCTCCAGTTCCAGTGGTAGCAATCGAGTGGCGGTCAAGCCGAATCCTGGTTCGACTGCCGGGGCTGCTGCCAGTGCCGGCACCAAGGCGCCCGAGACAAAAAGCCCTTCAGCCAACTCGCCCAAGGCGGTAGCGCGGACTGAGGACGCAGCTACAAAACAGCACCCGGCGGATGTACGAAAGCCTGCAGTGCCCGAGCGCTCCGATGACGAGCGATTCATTGTTCAAGTTGGAGCTTTCGCCGATGCAGACAAGGCCAAAGAGGTGCGTGTCAAGCTTGAACGGGCAGGACTGAAAACCTATACCCAGGTGGTGGATTCCAAGGATGGAAAAAGGACACGGGTGCGCGTAGGCCCCTACAGCAGCCGAGCTGAAGCTGACAAGGCGGCCGCACGCATCAAGGGGCTGGATTTGTCGGCATCCATTTTGACGCTTTGATTCAAGCGCTGCCTTGAGTGATTGATGCACGCACTTGACGGGATCTTCTTGGTGGTCTTAGGCGCCTCCTTGCTGATCGGCGCATGGCGCGGGTTGATCTTTGAGTTGTTTTCTCTTGCCGGGTGGGTTGCTGCATTTTTTGCCGCCCAGTGGTTTGCCGCTGACGTCGGTCAGCGCCTGCCCGTTGCAGGAGGCGAAGGGGCGCTCAGTTATGCCGCAGGATTTGTGGTGGTATTTGTGATCGCAGTTTTTGTTTTTGGCTTGGTGGCTTGGCTTGCCAAGAAAATGATCGAAGCAATCGGCCTGCGCCCTGCGGACCGCAGCATGGGTGCGCTGTTTGGGCTGGTCCGCGGTGGCGTATTGTTGTTGGTGGTTGCTGTGATCGTGGGACTCACGCCGTTGCGCGATGAAGCGTGGTGGAAAGAGTCCCAGGGTGCTTATGTGTTGACCCAGGTGCTGGAGTCGTTGAGGCCCGCACTGCCGCAAGAATTCGGAAGTCTTCTTCCTTCATGGGAATAAGCGGCTGCCCTTTGCGGTCGCTTGTGAAATTGGCTTAGTGCAGAAGTTACTGCAATTGGATGGGAACAAACTATGTGTGGAATCGTTGGTGTTGTCAGTGCTGCGCCAGTCAATCAGCTGATTTATGACGCGTTGCTGTTGTTGCAGCATCGTGGCCAGGATGCCGCAGGTATCGTTACCCAGCAGGGCCGCAAGTTTTTCATGCACAAGGCCAAAGGGATGGTGCGTGATGTGTTTCGCACCCGCAATATGCGGGCGCTGCCGGGCAATGTAGGGCTGGGCCAGGTGCGTTACCCCACAGCGGGCAATGCGTACAGCGAAGAAGAAGCGCAGCCTTTTTACGTCAACGCCCCATTTGGTATCGTGATGGTGCACAACGGAAACCTGACCAACGCGCATTCTTTGCGTGCGGAGTTGTTCCAAACAGATCACCGGCACACCAACACTGAAAGCGATTCGGAGGTTTTGCTCAACGTTTTCGCGCACGAGTTGGAGCGTGCGACGCGTGGTGTACCGCTGCAGCCTGATGATGTCTTCACGGCGGTGCGTGCCGTGCACCGGCGAATCAAGGGTTCCTATGCCGTGATCGCATTGATTGTCGGCCACGGTTTGCTGGCATTTCGTGATCCGCACGGGATTCGTCCGTTGGCGATGGGCCGCAGCCAAGACGGCACCGTGATGGTGGGCAGTGAGTCCGTCGCGCTGGAGGGAACGTCCCATGCATTCGAACGCGATATTCAGCCCGGAGAAGCGGTGTTCATCACGCTGGACGGAACTGTGCACTCCCGCCAATGCGCGGAGGCGCCTCAACTCAACCCATGCATTTTCGAGTTTGTGTATCTGGCACGTCCCGACTCTGTGCTGGACGGTATTTCGGTCTATCAAGCACGCTTGAACTTGGGTGAGGCCCTTGCCAAACGCGTGGTGTCTACGGTGCCACCCAACGAAATCGACGTGATCATTCCGATCCCCGAATCCAGCCGTCCCAGCGCCACTCAGTTGGCGCATCTGTTGGGTATTCCTTACCGCGAAGGTTTCGTGAAAAACCGCTACGTGGGCCGCACGTTCATCATGCCAGGGCAGGGCGTGCGCAAAAAGTCGGTTCGTCAGAAGCTCAATGTGATTGCCAGCGAATTCAAGGGCCGAAATGTGTTGCTGGTGGATGACTCCATCGTTCGAGGCACCACTTCCCGCGAAATCGTGCAGATGGCTCGTGATGCAGGTGCTCGCAAGGTGTATCTTGCCAGTGCAGCGCCGCCCGTGCGCTATCCGAACGTCTACGGTATCGACATGCCCACCAGCAAGGAGTTGGTAGCCCATGGCCGTACCGTTGAAGAAGTGCGCGAAGCGATTGGATGTGACGCACTGATTTACCAAGACGTGGAAGCCATGAAGCGGGCTGTCGGCTCCCTCAACAGTGCGATCTCCGGGTTTGATGCTTCCCCCTTTGACGGTGTTTACGTGACAGGGGACATTACCGCAGAAGGTATTGCTCAACTGAATGAAGGCCGTGTGGGAACCGAGGAGAACGAAGAAGATACGTCTCGCCTTGCGCTTCCAAACGCCCAGGAGGCCTGACTGCTGACTGACCGATCAGGCGCCACTTCGCTTTGATCCCGCAAAACCAATGAACCAGCAGCGCCGTGAAGTGCGGCGTTGTGCATCCCACTTGCTATGACCGACAACACCTCTGCACGCGTTCGCACGCGCTTTGCCCCTTCACCTACCGGCTTCATCCATCTCGGAAACATTCGCTCTGCACTGTATCCCTGGGCATTTGCGCGGGCTACGGGCGGTGATTTCATCTTGCGCATCGAAGACACGGATGTGGAGCGTTCCAGCCAAGCTGCGGTGGATGTGATCCTGGAAGGCATGCAGTGGTTGGGGATGCAGCCAGACGAGGGGCCGTTCTATCAAATGCAGCGCATGGATCGTTACAAGGCCGTGCTGGCGCAGATGCAGGAAAAGGGGCAGGTGTACCCTTGCTACATGAGCGTTGCAGAACTCGACGCCCTGCGGGAGCGTCAGATGGCTGCCAAGGAAAAGCCCCGTTATGACGGCACCTGGCGACCAGAAGAGGGCAAAACCTTGCCACCCGTGCCTGAAGGTGTTCAGCCAGTCCTGCGTTTCCGCAACCCCAAAGACGGCGTGGTGGCATGGGATGACAAGGTCAAGGGCCGCATTGAAATCCGCAACGATGAACTCGATGATCTGGTGATTGCCCGCCCGGATGGGACACCCACGTACAACTTCTGCGTGGTCGTGGACGATATCGACATGGCCATCACCCATGTCATCCGTGGGGACGATCACGTCAACAACACGCCTCGGCAGATCAACATCTTCCGTGCGCTGGGCGTGGAGCCTCCTGTATACGCACACTTGCCGACAGTTCTGAACGAACAGGGCGAGAAGATGAGCAAGCGCAACGGCGCCAAGCCTGTGACGCAGTATCGCGACGAAGGCTATTTGCCTGAGGCCATGATCAATTACTTGGCCCGTTTAGGCTGGAGCCATGGTGATGACGAGATCTTCAGCCGCGAGCAGTTCTTGCAGTGGTTCAACCTGGACCACCTTGGCCGTAGCGCTGCGCAGTTTGACGAAGCCAAACTGCGGTGGGTGAATGCGCAGCACATCAAGTTGATGGCGGATGACGCCTTGGCTGCTTTGGTGGCAGAGCAACTGGTGCAGCGCGGTGTGCAGCGTGCAGCCCTGGAGGACGGCCGACTCACGCGCATTTGCGGTTTATTCAAAGATCGATGCGACACCACGGTGGCCTTGGCGGATTGGGCGTATGTCTTCTACGGTGACGTGCAGCCCCAGGCTGCCGAACTGGCCCAGCATGTGACGCCCGCCGTGGCTCCGGCGCTTGACGCGCTGGGCGACGCTTTGGCTTCTTGTGCCTGGGACAAGGCTTCCATCAGTGCTGCTTTCAAAACCGTCTTGGCTGCGCACGGTCTCAAGATGCCTCAGTTGGCCATGCCTGTGCGCGTGTTGACGGTGGGCACTGCCCATACGCCATCAGTGGATGCGGTGCTGGAACTGGTAGGACGCGAAAAAGTTCTCTCGCGTTTGCAGAACCGCTAAAAATCTGTATATAATTCAAGGCTGTGATGACGACGACGTGAAATATAGTTGGCGTTAAAACTGGGGGTATAGCTCAGCTGGGAGAGCGCTTGCATGGCATGCAAGAGGTCATCGGTTCGATCCCGTTTACCTCCACCACAGGTTAGTAAGTTCCAAGGTTTTGACCCTATCGTCTAGAGGCCTAGGACATCACCCTTTCACGGTGAGTACCGGGGTTCGAATCCCCGTAGGGTCGCCAAGTTGTAGCGCTTGGCTTGTGTCTGAGATGCAAGCGAAAGCTATCTACCAGGAGTGGTAGTTCAGTTGGTTAGAATACCGGCCTGTCACGCCGGGGGTCGCGGGTTCGAGTCCCGTCCACTCCGCCAAAAAGCAAAACGCCGCAATGAATTTCATTGCGGCGTCTTTGTTTTTGCGTTTCCTGTTTAGGAATGAAGAATCCCGGTATTTTTGGCTTGTAGCGCTTATGGGGTAAGCGCTACAAGCTATTAAATTTATAGCAATTAACGTGGTGCCAGGCGAATCGCACCGTCCAGTCGAATGACTTCGCCGTTGAGCATATCGTTCTCAAAAATGTGCACGGCCAGCTTGGCGTAGTCTTCGGGCGTGCCCAGGCGGCTCGGGAAGGGAACGCCGGCGGCCAGTGCGTCTTGCACTTCCTGGGGCATGCCAAACAGCATGGGAGTGCCGAAGATGCCTGGGGCAATGGTCATGTTGCGGATGCCGTTGCGGGCCAGGTCACGAGCGATGGGCAGGGTCATGCCCACGATCCCGCCCTTGGATGCGGAATATGCAGCTTGCCCAATTTGGCCATCGTAAGCAGCCACGCTGGCGGTAGAAATCATGGCACCGCGTTCGCCTGTGACTTCCGGGGTGTTTTTGGCCATGGCTTCGGCAGCCAAGCGGATCATGTTGAAGCTGCCCACCAGGTTCACTGTGATGGTTTTGCTGAACAAGGCCAGGGAATGCGCGCCGTTCTTGCCCACGGTTTTCTCAGCGGGCGCAATGCCTGCGCAGTTGACCAGGCCCATCAGTTTGCCCAGCGATACTGCTTTGTCGATCACTGCCTGTGCATCGGCTTCATTGCTGACATCGCAGCGCACAAAAGCTCCACCGATTTCCTTGGCGACGGCTTCGCCTTTTTCGACCTGCATGTCCGCGATGACGACAGTGCCGCCCCGCAACGCCAGCATGCGTGCAGTGCCTTCGCCCAGCCCCGAGGCGCCGCCGGTGACGATGAGTACTTTGCCCTTGATTTCCATAAAGTGTCTCCTTATTGGATTACGTTGACGTAAACGTCAATTATCAACCACCTCCGCGAATATGCTGCGCGAGCGCGCACAAAAAAGCCCGGCATGTGCCGGGCTCGGGGGGGGGTGGGCTGTGACTGAGTTACTGGAAGCCGACGCGGTCCAGCATCTGCTGCACCTTGGTCACATTCGCTCCCACGGCACTGATGGGAATGGTTTCACTCTTGAAGGGGGCATTGCCCGTCATGGCCTTGAGTGCGGGGTTGTCCAGCGTCACGCTCTTGACTGCAGGCCACTCGTTGTTGCCGTTGGCGAAATAGTTTTGTGCTTCGGGGCTTGCCAGGTATTCCAGGAATTTGACGGCATTTTCCTTGTTTTTGGCGTGTTTGGCGACTGCACCCCCCGCAATGTTCAGGTGCGTGCCCCACGATGCCTGGTTGGGGAACACCACGCCGACCTTGTTCACCACCGCAACGTCTTCCGGTTTGTTGGAGCGCATCATGCGGGCGAGGTAGTAGCTATTGGTCACCCCAATATCGCATTCACCGGAGGCCACGGCCTTGATCTGGTCGGTGTCACCGCCCTTGGGAGGGCGGGCCAGATTAGCCACTACTCCCTTGAGCCAAGCTTCCGCTTTTTGCTCCCCCAAATGCTCGGTCACTGCGCCAAACAGGCTCAGGTTGTAGGGGTGCGAACCCGAGCGAATGCAGAGCTTGCCCTTGTTCTTGGGGTCTCCCAGCTCCTCATACGTGTCCACGTCGGCTTTTTGGACCTTGACCTTGTTGTAGACAATGACGCGGGCGCGGGTGGACAGACCAAACCACGAAATGCCGCCATCGGCTGCGGGGGCACTGCGCAGGTTGGCGGGAATGGCGTCGTTCAGTACCTTGGACTGGATGGGCTGGAACAGACCGTCCACTTCACCCTTGTAGAGCCGGGCCGCATCCACCAGCAAGATGACGTCTGCCGGAGATGCAGAGCCTTCAGCCTTCAGTCGAGCGAGGATGCCTGCATCGTCGGCGTCCACGCGGTTGATCTTGATACCCGTGGCCTTGGTGAACCCCGTGTAGAGCGCCTCGTCGGTGGAGTAGTGGCGGGCGGAGTACAGATTCACGACTTGCTCTTGGGCCAATGTGGCGCCCGCAGTGGCGGCCAGTGCGCAGGCGGTCAGCAGGGCTTTCACGGTCTTCGACATGGAAATGCTTCTTTCGGGGTTGCGATGTCCTAATGATAAAACAAACGCGAATTATTCTTAATAAAAACCCGTATAGCAGAGGTATTTCCGCACAAAGCACCTACCGGGAGAGGTGCAGTCCCCGCAGTCATTTACTCGTCAATCGAGGCGCTCCAGCGGCTACCCCAGTCTCGGGCGCGGTCGATGTTGCGGCGGTCGCGCTTGGTGGGGCGACCCTCCTGCAGCGCGGCGGCGGGTTCTGGGGCCAGGCGCCGTTGTTCGGCGGCGCGCTCGCGGGCGGCGATGCTTTCGGGCGTTTCTTCGTACAGCAGTTGCGCCACGGGGGCAGGGCCACGCGCGCCGCTCAAGGCTCGCACCAGTACCGTGCGGGCCACTGGCTCCTGGCGCAGCGCCACGGTGTCACCACAGCGCAAGTCGCGGGCGGGCTTGGCGGCTTGGCCGTTCACGGTGACGCGTCCCTTCGCAATTTCCTCGGTGGCCAGACTGCGCGTTTTGTAAAAGCGCGCACACCAAAGCCACTTGTCTAGCCGCATCGTTTCAGTCACGTTCATTCGCTCAATTGTGCCGGGTTGCCATGGGCGGTGCTGGCAAAGTGCTGCGCAAGCGGCAGGCGAACCACGGCGTCCAGCCCCAGGATTCGGGTGCCTTGTTCGCGGTTGGTGAGGGTGATGCTTCCTCCCAGCGCTTGCACAATTTCCTGGCAAATGGCCAGGCCCAGGCCGCTGCCGCTGCGCACATCGCCCGCTGAGAAGGGTTGAAATAGCCGCGCTGCCAGTTCGGGCTCAATGCCTGGCCCGCAGTCACTGATGGTGAGCGCCGTGTGGTGAGCGTCGCAGCGCAGGTCCACCGCCAGCTCGCTGCCGTGCGGTGCGTGGCGCACCGCGTTGTGCAGCAGGTTGCGCGTCAGCTCGCGCAGCATCCACTCATGGGCCCGCACGGGGGCAGCTTCGGTGTGGATGCCAAAGTCAAGATCGCGTTGGGCGATCAGGGGCGAAATCTCTAGCGCCACGGTGCGCAGCACCTCGTCCAGCCGGGTGATGGGGGGCTCGCTTTGCTGGCGCAACTGCTCCACCTTGGCCAGCGCCAGCATCTGGTTGGCCAATTGGGTGGCACGGTCCACGGTGTCGCTGATTTCATGCAGGGCCTGCTCGGCGGGCATGTCGCCGCGCAGCGCCGATTGCACCTGGGTCTTGAGCACGGCCAGCGGTGTGCGCAATTGGTGCGATGCGTCGCGCACAAACCGTTTTTGGTGGCGCAGCAGATGGCGCAGGCGTTGCATCACCTGATTGGTGGCGGCGATCAGAGGCTGCAGTTCACGCGGGGCTGTGGGCGCGGCGATGGGACTCAGGTCGCCCTCGCCACGGGCTTGCAGTTGCAGGCTCAGGTGTCGCACGGGGCGTGTAGCGCGTTGCACCACCCACAACACGGTGACGGCAATCACTGCGATCAGCAGGGCCTGGCGCATCAAGGTCTTCCACAGAATTTGCAGTGCCAGGGTTTCACGCACCTCCAGCGTCTCTGCCACCTGGATCACGGCCATGCCGCGGCCTTCGGCACTGGCCACCGGCTGCAGTAGCACTGCCACGCGCACGGGTTGGTCGCGGAAGACGTCGTCGTAAAAATCCACCAGGGCAGCATACGGGGGCTTGAGCGGAATCTTGCCGCGCCACTCGGGCAGGTCGCCGAATCCGGAGATCACTTCACCCCCCTGGGTGGAGATGCGGTAGAACATGTGGCTCTGGTTGTCCGCCTCGAAAGCCTCCAGCGCCGAGTACGGCACGATCGCGCGGATCTGGGCATCGTCGTCGTAGCCCTCCACATCGAGTTGCTCGCTGATGCTTTTGGCCGATGCCAGCAGCGTCCGGTCGTACGCCGTGTGCAAAGACGCCAGCGTCTGGTGGTACAGGCTGTAGGTGTTAAAGCTGATGAAGGCAATCACCGGCACCAGAATGCCCAGCAACAGCCTGCGTCGCAGTGAGTGGGTGGCTTGCTGGGGTTTGCTCATGGTTTGGCTGTGTGCGTCACGCATCGGTGCGTAGCAGGTACCCCAGGCCGCGCAAGGTCATTAGGGTCAGGCCTGTGCCCACCAGTTTTTTACGCAGCCGGTACACCACCACCTCGATGGCTTCGTATTGCACATCGAGCTGACCGGGGAACACCAGTTCGTACAGCCGCTCTTTGGTCACCGCGTGCCCAGGCTGCGCCAGCAGCGCGTGCATCAGCGCCAGCTCGCGCGGGGTCAGCTCCATGACTTCGCCGTGCAGGTACAGGGCGCCACTGTCCTTGTCGTAACGAATGGCGCCAATCTGCGTGATATTGCTGCCCGCTGGCGTGGCGCCAGGGTCAGCACTCCGCCTTACCAGGGCGCGCAGGCGGGCTTCGAGTTCGTCCAGGTCAAAGGGCTTGGGCAGGTAATCGTCAGCCCCGGCGTTCAGCCCCATCACCCGGTCGCCCACGGTGCCGCGCGCGGTGAGGATCAGCACTGGTGTGCGCAGGCCGAGTGCGCGTGCACGCTGCAGCACTTGCAGGCCGTCCAGGCCGGGCAGGGTCAGGTCGAGCACCACGGCGTCGGGCACACGCCCCACCCACTGGCTGAGGGCCGCCTTGCCATCACCCACCGCAGTCACCTCCATGCCACGCCGCGTCAGCGCGCGCTGCAAGGTGGTCTGCATGGTGGGGTCGTCTTCTACTAGGAGCAATTGCATGCGCGGCACCATAGCACCGACTGGGCTGCGGTTTCCAGAGTTTTGCCAGCAGCGATACACAAAAAATGTGGGGACGGCATGCGGCCCGGCGCAACGCTCGTATGGGTGTTTTCCCTGAGTTTGCAGACAGCCTTTTGACAGGCAGGGCGCGCATCATCCAGCCATTCGCTAACCGTTCTAGGAGACACCGATGCGTCGCGATACTTTCCTCAAGTCCTTGGCCGCCATGGCCGCCGTCGGCAGCTTGCCGGTGTCGGCCCAGACGGCTGCGTTGAAGATGATGATTCCCGCCAACCCTGGAGGTGGCTGGGACACCACGGGCCGCGCCCTGGGCAAGGCCATGCAAGATGCGGGTGCCGCTTCGTCGGTGTCTTATGACAACAAGGGCGGCGCCGCAGGCGCCATCGGCCTGGCGCAGTTCGTCAATGCCAGCAAGGGCGACCCGAACGCACTGATGGTGATGGGCGCTGTGATGCTGGGCGGCATCATCACAGGCAAGCCACCCGTGGGCCTGGACAAGGTCACGCCTCTGGCCCGCCTGACCAGCGAATACAACGTGTTTGTGCTGCCTGCCAACTCCCCCTTCAAGACCATGAAGGACGTGGTCGAGCAGCTCAAGAAAGACCCCGGCAGCGTGAAGTGGGGTGGTGGTTCGCGTGGTTCTACCGAGCACATTGCCGCCGCCATGATTGCGCGCGAAGTGGGTGTGGACCCTGCCAAGATCAACTACGTCGCGTTCCGTGGGGGTGGCGAGGCCACCGCCGCCATCTTGGGTGGCAACGTCACCATCGGCGGCAGCGGCTACAGCGAGTTCGCGGAATACATTGCTGCCGGCAAGATGCGCGCTGTGGGCGTGACATCGTCCACTCGTTTGAAGGGTGTGAATGTGCCTACGCTCAAGGAGCAGGGCATCAACGTGGACATCGGCAACTGGCGCGGCGTGTACGGCGCCCCCGGCATCACGGCCGAGCAGCGCAAGGTCCTGATTGACGCGCTGTCCAAGACCTTCAAGCACAAGGCTTGGCAAGACGCGATGGAAAAGAATGGCTGGACGCCCGCATGGCTGGCTGGCGATGAGTTCTCGAACTTCGTGGACTCGGAATTTGCCAGCCTGCGCGCCACGATGGCCAAGTCTGGAATGATCTAAAGCAAGCACGGCGTGCGCGGCATTGCGCCTGCTCGAAAGAGTGGGCGCAGCGCCGCTGTGCCGCATTGCAGGTGTGTGCGAGGGAAAAACCATGACACAACAACATTCATCGCGCTCCAAGCCGCTGCAGACCCTGCTGGGTCTCGGCATTGTGGTGCTTGCTGGGGGCTTGGCCTGGGGCGCCAGCTCGGTCAGCTCGGAAGCTGGCTACGGGGGCGTGGGCCCCAATTTCTTGCCGTGGGTGGTTTCGGCCGCCTTGCTGGTGTGTGGGCTGTTGTGCGTCGCCCATGCGCTGACCGGCGGTTTTCGCGAACTGGAAGAGGGCTCGGGTGACGAGCGGGCGCACTGGAAGGGATTCATCTGGGTGTCCGCCGGGCTGCTGCTCAACGCCATGCTCATCACCACCCTGGGCTTTATTTTGAGCTGCGCGTTGTGCTTCGTGCTGTCGGTGCGGGGTTTCAAAAGCTCTGAAGGTCAACTGGATTTGCGCCTGCAGGCCTGGATCAAGGATTCCGCCATTGGCATCGCGGTAGCGGCGCCGGTGTACTGGATGTTTACGCAACTGCTGGCCATCAACCTGCCCGGCCTCACCAACACGGGGTGGCTGTAAAGCCAGCACGCCATGGATACGCTCAATCTACTGATGCAGGGGTTCATCACCGCTGCCACTCCTATCAACTTGATGTGGGCCTTTGTGGGCTGCATCATCGGCACCGCTGTGGGCGTGTTGCCGGGCATCGGTCCTGCCGTGGCCGTGGCCATGCTGCTGCCCATCACGGTGAAGGTCGAGGCCACGGCCTCCATGATCTTCTTCGGCGGCATTTATTACGGCGCCATGTACGGTGGCTCCACCACGTCCATCCTGCTGAACACGCCCGGTGAGGCGGGCTCCATGGTCACGGCCATGGAGGGCAACAAGATGGCCAAGAGCGGGCGCGCTGGTGCTGCGCTGGCCACAGCGGCCATCGGCTCGTTCGTGGCAGGCACGATTGCGACGGTGCTGGTCACGTTCTTTGCGCCGCTGGTGGCTGAATATGCTGTGCGCCTGGGTCCCCCTGAATATTTCATGCTGATGGTGCTGGCTTTCACCACCGTGAGCGCGGTGCTGGGCAAGAGCACGCTGCGCGGCATGGTGGCGTTGTTTGTCGGCCTGGCGATGGGCCTGATCGGCATCGACCAGATCACCGGCCAGGCCCGCTACACCGGTGGTGTGCCCGAGCTGATGGACGGCATCGAAGTGGTGCTGATTGCGGTGGGCCTGTTCGCCGTGGGCGAGGCGCTGTACAACGTGATGTACGAAGGGCGGGTGGACGAAACCCAGAACCGCCTGACCAGCACGCACATGACCAAGGAAGAGTGGAAGCGCTCCTGGCCCGCCTGGATTCGCGCCACCTTCATCGGCTTTCCGTTTGGCACCGTGCCTGCGGGCGGCAGCGAGATTCCGACCTTCCTGAGCTACGCCGCAGAAAAGAAGCTGAGCAAGCACAAGGAAGAATTCGGCACCACCGGCGCCATTGAGGGCGTGGCCGGCCCCGAGGCGGCCAACAACGCAGCCATCACGGCCACGCTGATTCCGCTGCTCACGCTGGGCATTCCCACGTCGAACACCACGGCCATCCTGCTGGGTGCGTTCCAGAACTACGGCATCCAGCCTGGCCCGCAACTCTTTGACACCAACGGTGCGATGGTGTGGGCGCTGATCGCGTCGATGTACATCGGCAACGTGATGCTGCTGATCCTGAACTTGCCGCTGGTGGGCCTTTGGGTCAAGCTGCTCAATATTCCCAAGTCGTACCTGTACGCGGGCATTCTGGTGTTCTCCACGCTGGGTGTGTATGGCATGCGCCAGAGTGCGTTCGACCTGGTGCTGCTGTATGCGATAGGCCTCTTGGGCGTGGTCATGCGCCGCTTTGACTTCCCGGCCGCCCCGGTCGTGGTGGGCATGATCCTGGGCCCCTTGGCCGAGGCGCAGATGCGCAACGCCGTGGCGATTGGCGAAGGCAAATGGACGATCTTCCTGGAGCGCCCAGGCTCGCTCACCCTGATCGTGATCGTGCTGTGCGTGCTGATCATTCCGCGCCTGCTGCGCCGCTGGGCTGCCAAGAAACTGCGGGCGATAGAGGCCGGCGCTGGCTGACAAGGCAAAGCGATAACCCCAAGGGTGTGCAGAGTGATCTGCGCACCCTTTTTTTCTGGGGTTCTGGAAAAAGAGGAAGGGGGAGCGCGCGCTGCGCCAGGCCGCATGGGGGTGGAGCGTGGGTGCTGCGGGGTGGGAGGAGAACCGTGCCACCCACCCCCTGCACACCGGCTTCGCAAGCAGACATCGGGGGGTGGTCCCCCGATGTCCTCCCACCAGGTACTTGCTTTTGCAGCTGCCCATTGTACCCTAGAATGAGAATAATTCTTATTTGTATGGGTGGCGCATGCACACACTGTCGCAAGAGTTTCTGGCCCTGTGCCGCCAGTTGGGCGAGGCGCAAACACGTTGCAGTGAGGTGGTGGCCGAGCAGGCGGCCGAGCTGGAGCGGTTGCAGCGCGAAGTGGTGCGCCTGCGCGCAGCGGTGATCGTGCGCGATACGCGGCTGGAGCAGGCCCGCGCTGCCCTGGAAGATGCGCGCCAGGCCCAGCCGCCTGGGTTGCCACGGCGCAAGGAGATGGCCCGCCACATTCGCATGCTGGCAGAACGCGTGGTCAGCCTCTCGCGCGAATGCCTGCGCTGGCGGCTGCAGGTCACCGTGCAGGATGTTTCTGAGCCTGCCGTGCTATCGCAGGATGAGGCAGTTGCGCCCGCCGCACACCCCATGCCCGCACACCAGCCGCCCCACGCTCTGGAAGAAAGCCTGGCTGCGGCCGACCTGGTGATCTGCCAGACCGGCTGCATCAGCCACGACGACTACTGGCGCGTGCAAGACCATTGCCGCCGCACCGGCAAGCCCTGCATTCTGGTGGACCAGGCGGCATTGCCTTCTGCAGCGCAGGGCACTGGCCAGCCCGTGGTGGTGCTGCGCCTGGCGGGTGGTGGGCGTTCAGCGCTGCCCCACGCCATGCTGCATGCAGTGCAGGATTGATAGGCAAAACAGCCTCTGGCGCTTTTGCAATAAGCGCTGTCAGCTATTCTTTTGATAGTGTTTGACCTAGCCTTGAGCAAGCTGGGGCGCCGCCTGGGCTGGCGGTGGCCATCGCTGCGGCTCGTGCCAGACCCGCTTGAGCATCACGCTACCATCGCACCCATGCCCGCGCTTCCCGACGACACCCCCGCACTGCCGCTCGATGCCCAGAGCATTCTGGAGCTGGCGGCGCACTCCATGTTCCAGCTGTTTTCCAGCGTCAGCCAGGGCATGTTCCTGGTCGATCGCACCTGCCGCATCGTGTGGGTGAACGAGGGCTACCAGCGCTTCCTGCCCGACCTGGGCTTTTCGTCCCTGGACCAGTTCCTGGGCCGCACGGTGGAAGAGGTCATCCCCAACACCCAGATGCGCCGTGTGCTGGAGACCGGGCAGCCCGTGCTGATTGATCTGCTCACCAACAAGGCAGGCACCTTTGTGGTCAGCCGCATTCCGCTGCGCGACGAGGCAGACCGCGTGATCGGCGCCATCGGTATCGTGCTGTTTGACCACCCCGAGACCACGCTGCAGCCGCTCATCAGCAAATTTGCGCTGCTGCAGCGCGACCTGGACGATGCCCGGCGCGAGCTGGCCAGCCAGCGCCGCCGCACGCTGGCCGTGGCGGGGGATGGAGAGCGCCGCGCCAAATACACCTTCGCCAGCTTCATCGGCTCCAGCCCCGCAGCGGCCGAGGTCAAGCGCCAGGCGCGGCGTGCCGCGCAATCGCAAAGCCCGGTGCTGCTGCTGGGCGAGACGGGCACGGGCAAAGAGCTGCTGGCCCACGCCATCCATTCCGCTTCTAGCCGCGCCAGCGGCCCCTTTGTCAGCGTGAATATTGCTGCCGTGCCTGACACGCTGCTTGAAGCCGAATTCTTCGGCGTGGCCCCCGGCGCCTACACCGGGGCCGACCGCAAGGGGCGCGATGGCAAGTTCAAGCTGGCCGATGGTGGCACGCTGTTCCTCGACGAAATTGGCGACATGCCGCAAAGCCTGCAGGCCAAGCTGCTGCGCGCGCTGCAAGAAGGCGAGATCGAGCCGTTGGGCAGCAACAAGCTGGTGCCTTTTGATGTGCGCATCATCGCCGCCACTTCGCGCGATCTGGGTGTGCTGGTGCGCGAGGGCAAGTTCCGCGAAGACCTGTTCTACCGCCTGCATGTGCTGCCCGTGCGCGTGCCGCCGCTGCGGGTGCGGCGCAGCGACATCCCGGCGCTGGTCGAATCCCTCGGCGAAGACCTGGCCCTGCGCAATGGCACCGCGCCGCCCGAACTGGCCCCCGATGCCCTGGCCCTGTTGGCCGGCCAGCCCTGGCGCGGCAACATCCGCGAGCTGCGCAACGTGCTGGAACAGGCCGTGATGCGCAGCGACGCCAGCACCATCGACGCCGAACAACTGGCCCGCGTGCTGCGCGAAGCCGGGGTGGAGCCCGCGGCCCCCGCGCCGGTGATGGATCACCCCGCACCCGATGCCGACAGCGAAGCCCGCTACCTGCGGCCCCTGGCTGAGCAGGTGGCCGAGCTGGAGCGCAAAGCCATCGCCGCCGCCCTCAAGGCCCATGGCGGCAACAAGCTGGCCACGGCGCGGCAGATGGGTATCGCCCGTGCCACCTTGTACGAACGTCTGGAAAACCCTGATTGGAAATCAGTCATTTGACTGAATTTCAGGCAAACAGATTGTCTGAAATTCAGGCATTCTGAGCGCGAGGCAAGTGCTTTGGCCCGTGCGGGGTGATTCAAATCAAGCACTTAGCGTGGCTGCATGGTGTGTTGGGCTGCTGGCATGGACTGTGCACTGGTGGCTTGCATAACCACAGGAGACATTCGCCATGCAACGCCGCACCCTGGTCACCGCCACCGCCTTTGCTGCCACCGCACTCGCCGCCATTGCCGCCCCTGCGTGGGCCCAGTCGGGCGAAATCCGCATCGCCCACGTGTACAGCAAGACCGGTGCGTTGGAGGCCTACGGCAAGCAGACGCAGATTGGCCTGATGATGGGGCTGGAGTACGCCACGGGCGGCACCATGCAGGTGGCGGGCAAGAAGCTGGTGGTGATCGAGAAAGACGACCAGGGCAAGCCTGACCTGGGCAAGAGCCTGCTGGCCTCGGCCTATTCCGACGACAAGGCTGACATTGCCGTGGGCCCCACCTCCAGCGGCGTGGCGATGGCGCTGCTGCCCGTGGCCGAGGAATACAAAAAGATCTTGCTGGTGGAGCCCGCTGCGGCTGATGCCATCACCGGCGACAAGTGGAACAAATACATCTTCCGCACCGGCCGCAACAGCAGCCAGGATGCCATCAGCAACGCCGTGGCGGTGGACAAGGCGGGCACCACCATCGTCACGCTGGCGCAAGACTACGCCTTTGGCCGCGACGGCGTGAAGGCCTTCAAGGAAGCCATCAAGAACGCCAAGCTGGTGCACGAGGAATACCTGCCGCAAAACACCACCGACTTCACCGCAGGCATCCAGCGCGTGGTCGACAAGCTCAAGGACCAGCCCGGCCGCAAGGTGGTGATGGTGATCTGGGCTGGTGGCACGCCGCCCTACGCCGCGCTAGCTGCACAAGAGCTGTCCAAGCGCTTCGGCATTGACGTGGCCTCGGGCGGCAACATCCTTTCCGCCATGGCCAGCTACAAGGCCTTCCCGGGCATGGAAGGGGCCACGTACTACTACTTCGGCATTCCCAAGAACCCCGTGAACGAAGCGCTGGTGGCGATGCACTACAAGCAGTTCAAGGCCCCGCCAGACTTCTTTACCGCCGGGGGCTTCTCCTCGGCCATGGCGCTGGTCACCGCCCTCAAGGCCACCAATGGCGAGACCAACACCAACAAGCTCATCCGAACCATGGAAGGCATGAGCTTTGACACACCCAAGGGCAAGATGACCTTCCGCAAGGAAGATCACCAGGCCCTGCAGAGCATGTACCACTTCAAGATCAAGGTGGACCCGGCGTTTGCCTGGGGCGTGCCCGAGCTGGTGCGCGAGATCAAGCCCGAAGAGATGAACGTTCCGATCCGGAACAAGCGCTGATTGCGCTGACACAGCGGCTGCGTGGGGCGCGATGGCCCTGCGCAGTTTGCTGCTCACTTTTTGATAGCTGCTGGCGCTTGATGGATAAGCGCTGGGGGCTGTTTTGACCTTGATCTTTGTACTGGCCTGCCGTTTGCCTCTCCACCACCTGCTGCCCCCATGCTCGCAACCCACAACCTGACCATCCGCTTTGGCGGCCATGTGGCGGTCAATGGTGTGACCTGTGCCTTTGCGCCGGGCACGCTCACCGCCATCGTGGGCCCCAATGGCGCGGGCAAGACGACGTACTTCAACCTCATCTCGGGCCAGCTCAAGGCCAGTGCGGGCAGCGTGCAGCTGGGCGGGCAAGACCTGACGGCGCTCAGCCCCTCGGCCCGCACCCGTGCGGGGCTGGGCCGGGCGTTTCAGCTCACCAACCTGTTCCCCAACCTGAGCGTGCTGGAGAACGTGCGCCTGGCCGTGCAGGCCACGCAGGGCGGGGCGCACCGCCGGGGGCTCAACCTGTGGAGCATCTGGAGCGACCACCGCCACCTCACCGAGCGGGCCGAATCCATCCTGCGCAGCGTGGCCCTGTTCGAGCGGCGCGACACCCCCGTGGCCAGCCTGCCGCATGGCGACCAGCGCAAGCTGGAAGTGGCCTTGCTGATGGCGCTGGAGCCACAGGTTTACATGTTTGACGAACCCACGGCAGGCATGAGCCACGACGAGGCCCCGGTGATCCTGAACCTGATCCGTGAGCTCAAAAAAGACAAGACCAAGATCATCCTGCTGGTGGAGCACAAGATGGACGTGGTGCGCGAGCTGGCCGATCGCATCATCGTGCTGACCAACGGCACGCTGGTGGCCGATGGCGCACCGGCCGAGGTGATCGCATCGCCTGTGGTGCAGGAGGCGTACCTGGGCGTCTCCAAAGAAGAGTCCACCGAACAGCGGGAGGCCGCATGAGCAGCACCGCCAACCTTCTGGAACTCAAGGGCGTGCACACGCACATCGGGGCGTACCACATCCTGCACGGCGTCGATCTCGCCATCCCCAAAGGCCAGCTCACCATGCTGCTGGGCCGCAATGGCGCGGGCAAGACGACCACGCTGCGCACCATCATGGGCCTGTGGCAGGCCTCGCAGGGCAGCATCCACTTCAACGGGCGCGACATCACGCGCCTGCACACACCGCAGATTGCGGGGCTCAACATTGCCTACGTGCCCGAGAACATGGGCATCTTTGCCGACCTGACGGTGAAGGAAAACCTGCTGCTGGCCGCACGCAAGGCCAGCAATGCAGCGCAGATGGATGCCGCGCGGCTGCAATGGATCTTCCGCCTGTTCCCGGCCGTGGAGAAGTTCTGGAACCACCCCGCAGGCAAGCTCAGCGGCGGACAAAAGCAGATGGTGGCCGTGGCCCGCGCCATCATCGAGCCGCGTGACCTGCTCATCGTGGACGAGCCCAGCAAGGGCCTGGCCCCCGCCATCATCAACAACATGATCGAGGCGTTCGACCAGCTCAAAAAGAGCGGCGTGACCATTCTGCTGGTCGAGCAGAACATCCACTTTGCCAAACGCCTGGGCGACACCGTGGCGGTGATGGACAACGGCCGCGTGGTGCACGCGGGCAGCATGGCCGCGCTGGCAGCGGACGAGGCATTGCAGCAGTCGCTGCTGGGGCTGTCGCTATGAATATCAAACCAAATCGCCCTCTGGCGCTTATCCATCAAGCGCAACCAGCTATCAAAAGAGTAGCAATTCAGAACCGAACCGGAGGCCACGCATGACCGCTCGCATGACCGCCAGCGATTTCGACTGGAAGCCCCTGGCGCTGGTGCCGCTGCTCGCGCTCGTCACGCTGCCGCTGGTGGGCTCGCCCAGCACCTGGCTCACGCTCACGGTGGCAGGGCTGGCCATGGGCATGATCATCTTCATCATCGCCTCGGGCCTCACGCTGGTGTTCGGGCTGATGGACGTGCTCAACTTCGGTCACGGCGTGTTCATTGCGCTGGGCGCCTTTGTGGCCACCAGCGTGCTGGGTGCGATGGGCGACTGGACGGGCTCGGCCGAGCTGTGGCGCAATATGGTGGCCGTGTTGCCCGCCATGCTGGTGGCCATGGCGGTGGCAGGCGCGCTGGGCCTGGCGTTTGAGCGCTTCATCGTGCGGCCCGTGTACGGCCAGCACCTCAAGCAGATCCTCATCACCATGGGCGGCATGATCATTGGCGAGGAACTCATCAAGGTCATCTGGGGCCCGCAGCAAATTCCGCTGCCGCTGCCCGAAGGCATGCGCGGCTCGCTGCTGCTGGGTGATGCCGCCATCGAAAAGTACCGGCTGGTCGCGGTGGCCGTGGGCCTGGTGGTGTTTGGCGTGCTGGCCTGGACGCTCTCGCGCACCAAGGTCGGCCTGCTCATCCGCGCCGGTGTGCAAGACCGCGAGATGGTCGAAAGCCTGGGCTACCGCATTCGCCGCCTGTTTGTGGCCGTGTTTGTGGTGGGCTCGGCCCTGGCGGGGCTGGGCGGCGTGATGTGGGGCCTGTACCAGCAAAACGTGGTGCCGCAGATGGGCGCACAGGTCAATGTGCTGATCTTCATCGTCATCATCATCGGCGGCCTGGGCAGCACGGGCGGGGCGCTGATTGGCGCGCTGCTGGTGGGCCTCATGGCCAACTACACCGGCTTTCTGGCCCCCAAGGTGGCGCTGTTTTCCAACATCGCGCTCATGGTCGCCATCCTGCTGTGGCGCCCGCAGGGTGTGTACCCGGTCACGAACAGATGAAATACCCCCTGAGTCGCTTCGCGCCTTCCCCCTGGAAGGGGGACGCCGCCGGTGCGGCGGGGCGGTGCGGCCGGCTCAGGCCCTTGCACGGCGGCCGCTGGCTCGGTGCGCGCCCTTGGCTGTCGCAGTGACCTGTGAACAGCACGCTGACAAATGGAAAGATACCCATGTTGAACCGACTTCTCTCTGGCGACTATCCGCGCAGCAAGGTGCTGGCGGCCCTCTTGCTGGCCGTGCTGCTGGGCCTGGCGTTGGCGCCGTTTCTGTTTCCGGGCGTCAAGGCGCTGAACGTGGCGGCCAAGGTGCTGGTGTTTGTGGTGCTGGTGGCCAGCTTTGACTTGCTGCTGGGCTACACCGGCATCGTCAGCTTTGCGCACACCATGTTCTTTGGCATTGGGGCCTATGGCATTGCCGTGGCCACCACGCGCATGGGGCCGACGTGGTCGGCCCTGCTGGTGGGCGTGGGCGGGGCGCAGCTGCTGTCGCTGCTCCTGTCGCTGGCGGTGGGCCTGTTCTCGCTGCGGGTGCGGGCCATCTTCTTCGCCATGATCACGCTGGCCGTGGCGGCGGCCTTCCAGACGCTGGCCTCGCAACTTTCTGAGATCACCGGCGGTGAGGACGGCCTGACCTTCAAGGTGCCCGAGGTGCTGTCGCCCAGCTTTGAGCCGTTTGACGATCCGTTTCTGGGCGTCACGGTGGATGGGCGGCTGATTTGCTACTACCTGCTGTTCGTCACGGCGGTGGTGCTGGTGCTGGCGCTGCTGCGCATCGTCAATTCGCCCTTCGGCCGGGTGCTGCAGGCCATCCGCGAAAACGAGTTCCGCGCCGAAGCGATTGGCTACCGCGTGGTGGTGTTCCGCACCACGTCCAGCGTGCTGTCGGCCCTGTTTGCCACGCTGGCGGGCTGCATGCTGGCGCTCTGGCTGCGCTACAACGGGCCAGACACCTCGCTCAGTTTTGAAATCATGATGGACTGCCTGCTCATCGTCGTTATCGGCGGCATGGGCACCCTCTACGGCTCGGTCATCGGTGCCGTGCTCTTCCTGGTGGCGCAAAGCTACCTGCAGGATTTGCTGCGCTTGGCCAGCGAGGCCGCCAGCGGCTTGCCCTGGCTGGCGGCGCTGCTCTCGCCTGACCGCTGGCTGCTGTGGCTGGGCGTCTTGTTTGTTTTGTCGGTGTACTACTTTCCCACAGGCGTCGTTGGGCGTCTGCGATCCCTGCGTGCTGCACGCTGAGCACGCTCCTTTGTGTCAGTAGAAAAATGAGGAGACAACATGATGAGAGCGAATCTGCAAAAACACCGCGTCGCCCAGTGGGCGCTGACGGCACTGGCGGGCGCGGCGCTGACCGCGTGTGGCGGCTCTGACGCCCCCACGAATGACCTGCCCGCAGGCATCACGCAAGTCAGCAGCACGGCGTACCCCGCCACGGCTGTGGGCAAGGGCGACACCGCAGCCACGCAAGACCTGCTGACGGGCGGCATCGGCAAAACCGGCCTGGGCCTGGCCACCGCGCCCGCCTATGCCGACCCTGCCAACCCAACGGCGGCCGAGCTGCGCCGCAACGCGCTTTATTCCAACTACCGCGGCATTCTGGACGGCACGACCGCCGGCGGCTACGGCAGCCTGTACGGCCCCAACGTGACGGCCGCTGGCACCGTGACGACGAGTGAAGGCCTGATTCCAGGCCGTGAATATGTGGCCGTGCTGGACGATGGCTCGGGCCGCAAGCGCACCGTGATGGCCGTGCAGGTGCCCGACAGCTTCAACCCTGCCAACCCTTGCGTGGTGCTTGGCGCTTCGTCCGGCTCGCGCGGCGTGTATGGCGCCATCGGCACCGCAGGCGAGTGGGGCTTGAAGAAGGGCTGCGCCGTGGCGCTGACCGATGCCGGCAAGGGCGTGGGCATTCACGACCTGACCGACGACACCGTGCACAAGGTCGATGGCACCCGCGCCACCCGCACGGCGGCGGGCTCGCTGTCGTTCTTTGCCGCCAACATCACCGATGCTGCACGCGCAGCCTACAACGCTCTGTTCCCGAACCGCCTGGCCATCAAGCATGTGCACTCGCAAATGAACCCCGAGAAAGACTGGGGCAGCGACACGCTCGCGGCTGGCCGCTATGCCATGTACGTGCTCAATGAGCGCTACGGCACCGACGCCAACCGCGTGCCGTTCACCACCGACAACACCATCGTGATTGCGGGCTCCGCATCCAACGGCGGTGCGGCCTCGCTGCGCGCGGCCGAGCAGGACACCAGCGGCCTGATCGACGGGGTGGTGGCCTCCGAACCTGTGACCGAAATGCCCACTGCCAGTGGCTACGGCATCCAGTTTGGCGGCGCTGCCGTGGCAGGTTATGGCAAGACCCTGGCCGACTTCACCACCTTCGGCAACATCTACCAGCCCTGCGCAGCCCTGGCGCCCGGTGCGGCGCTGACCGAAACCTCCATCTTCAACTACATCGGTCTGGTGGGCATGACTGCCCGCGCCACGGCGCGCTGCGACAGCCTGGCCGCCAAGGGCCTGGTCACTGGTGCCGACACGGCTGCCCGCGCGCAAGACGCCTTGAACAAGCTGCGCGCCTTCGGCTGGACGCCGGAGACCGACCAGATGCACAACGCCCACTATGCGCTGGGCAACGGCCCCATCCTGTCGGCCATGTACCCCGTGAGCTACGGCCGCTTTGCGGTGGACGCCAATGTTTGCAACACCAGCTTTGCCTCGGTGAATGCTACGGGGGTTCCCGTCGCTGCGAGCCCTGCAGCCCTGGCGCAGAGCTTTGCCACGGCCAATGGCACTTCCAACGGCACGCCGGTTTCGGTGGTCTACAACGATTCGGTGGGCGGCGCGAAGTCGTGGCAGTTTGCGGTGTCGCCATCCACCGGCGTGGCTGACTTTGGCCTGGACAACGCCCTGTGCCAGCGCGCGCTGGTGACGGGCGTGGACTCGGTGACCGGCGCGGCGCTCACGGCCAGCAGCACCCCCACCAAGGCGCAGAGCGATGCGGTACGTGCCGGCATTGCCGAGGTGGTGCTCAACGGCAACCTGCGTGGCAAGCCCACCATCATCGTCAGCGGCCGCAGTGATGCGCTGGTGCCGGTGAACAACAACTCGCGTGCTTACACGGCCTACAACCGCGTGGTCGAAGGTGCGTCCACCAAGCTGCGCTACATCGAGGTGACCAACGGCCAGCATTTCGACACCTTCCTGCCCTTCAGCGGGTTTGATACGCGCTTTGTGCCGCTGCATCCGTACTTCAACCAGGCGATGGACGCGATGTATGCCCACTTGAAGTCGGGCAGCGCGCTGCCCCCCAGCCAGGTGGTGCGCACCACACCGCGTGGTGGCGTGCCGGGCGCGGCTCCCGCCATCACGGCAGCCAACGTGCCGCCCTTTGTGGCAGCACCTGCTGCAGGTGACCAGATCGGCTTTGTGGGCACATCCGTCAGCGTGCCTAACTGATCCGAGCGCGCGGTGCCGGGCTCCTCGCAGGTGCCCGGCCCGCAATGTTTTGCCAACCCATGCTCCACACCATGTCTCCATCGTCACGCTACATCCGCTGTGCGGGTTACGAAATCCACGTCACCGAATGGGGCGCGGCGGACGCCCCCGTGGTGGTGGCATGGCATGGCCTGGCGCGCACCGGGCGCGATATGGACGAGCTGGCCCGCCACCTGGCGCCACGCTACCGCGTTATCTGCCCCGACACCCTGGGGCGGGGCCTGAGCCAGTGGGCGGCCCGGCCGTCAGAGGAGTACTGCCTTGCGTTTTATGCGCGCCTGGCGGCAGAGCTGTTCGACGAACTCGGCATTGAAACGGCCCAATGGGTGGGCACCAGCATGGGCGGTGCTATCGGCACCGTGTGTGCGGCTGGCATCTATGAACCGCGCCTGCAGGGCCGCATCACACGCCTGTTGCTCAACGACAATGCGCCCGAACTCGCGCCCGCCGCCCTGCAGCGCATCCGTGCGTACGCGGGCCAGCCGCCAGCGTTCGCCACGGTAGTGGAACTGGAGATGTTCTTCCGGCAGGTGTACCAACCCTATGGCTGGCTGAGCGATGCTCAGTGGCGCCACCTTACCGAAACCTCCACCCGGCGCCTGCCGGACGGGCGGGTCACGCCGCACTACGACCCGGCCATGGTGCAGCAGTTCACCCACCATGAAAACGATTACCTGATCTGGGACCACTATGACCGGCTGCACATTCCCGTGCTGTGCCTGCGTGGGGTGGATTCCGACCTGGTGTTGCCGGGCACACTTGCAGAGATGCGGGGCCGGGGCCCCGGCGAACGGGGATTGCTGCGGGTGGTAGAAGTGCCGGGATGCGGCCACGCCCCGGCACTGAATGTTCCTTCGCACTATGCGCTGGTGGATGGCTTCTTGGCCGCTGGCTGAAGCGTGCGCCGCGCGGTGGGGGCGTTGCTCAGTCCTTGCGCGGCCCAATGCCACAGCCCAGCGCCTGGCTCAATTGCTCGGCCGGAATGGCCCAGTCGGCATCGGCAGCAATGGCCTCGCGCAAAAACTTGGCCTGCGCAGGCGTCCATATGGCAACGTCTGGCAGCGTGAAGTTCACCGCCGTGGTGCGGTGGGTGGCGATGAAGGTGGTCATCGACTCTTCGTCTGAAGGCAGGCCCAGCTGCTCAAACAGGTCGGACATGGTGTGAATCCCGAGTTCCATGGTGTTCCTCAATAGCTCAGCGATAACAACGTGGGCCGCGAAGCCCGCGTCTGGTGGCTGCATCGCACCTGGGGGCGCATGTGCAGTGCTTTATTGCAGCACCGCGCAGTGCCCGCCCGTGTAGGACACCCGCGCACGTGGAGGGAGGGCGCCCGCGGTAGGACCTGTGGCGTGCTCAGGATTGGATGAGGCGGTTTGCCACTGCAAGTGGAGCCGCCAGAAAAAAGGGCCGAGGTATTGGCCCGGCCCTTGAAAGGGAGATGAGGGAGATCAGGCCGTCACAGGCCCAGTTGTTGCAGCGCTGCCTGCAGCCCGGTGAGCCCACCCACGCGCTGGTCGTTGATGAACACCTGCGGCATCTGCCGCACGGCGGGGCCGCACTTGGCGTAGAAGGCCAGGCGTTCGGCTTCATCGTCGATCTTGATTTCTTCGTAGGGCAGTGAGCGCGCCTTCAGCAGGCTCTTGGCCGATTCGCACTGGGGGCAGGCGGACTTTGAATAAACGGTGATCTTGAGGGTCATGGGTGCCAAGTTTAAGCGGCGGCGCGGGAAGGTGCTGTCGGGGCTGCTGATGGCCTGCGCAGGCGGGCTGCGGTGAACAGCGTGCAGCTCCGTGGTGCCTGCTTTGTTTGGTATACCATTCGGTTTGTTTTGTGACTGATTGGTTTTTATGCCTCCAACCACCCCCATGCTTCGCCGTGCAGTGCTGCTCGCCTCCCTGGGCGCGGCAGCCGTTTTGGCGGGCTGCGCTTCCATGCAGCCGCCCCAGGGTATAGCTGCTGTTTCGCCGTTCGACCTGGCTCGCTACGAGGGCCGCTGGTACGAATTGGCGCGGCTCGACCATTCGTTTGAACGCGGCATGACGGACGTGAGCGCCACTTACCAGCGCCAGAGCGACGGCAGTGTGCGGGTGGTGAACCGGGGTTTTGACGTGGCCAAGAACCAATGGCGCCAGGCCGTGGGCAAGGCCCTGTTCACGGGCGATGCCAACACAGCCTCGCTCAAGGTATCGTTCTTCGGCCCGTTTTATGGCGGCTACCACGTGGCGGCGCTGGATGCCGACTACCAGTGGGCCTTGGTGGTGAGGCCAGACCGCAGTTACTGCTGGATTCTGTCGCGCACCAAGCAACTCGCACCCGCACTGCGCGAGCAGATCGTCGCCCGTGCCAAAGCTTTGGGCATCGACACCCAGGCGCTGATCTGGGTGACCCACGAGCGCACGGACCCGCAGCCATGACCACCACTGCGCAAGCGTTGCCCGTCGCCATCATCGGCGCGGGCTTGGCGGGCTTGTCATGTGCGCAAGCCCTGGTTCAGGCCGGGCACCAGGTGCATGTGTTTGACAAAAGCCGGGGCCCCTCTGGCCGCATGAGCACGCGCCGCGCTGAAGACCCCGCAGGCCCCTGGCAGTGCGACCACGGCGCGCAGTACTTCACGGCACGTGATGCCACCTTTCGCGCCGAAGTAGCCCGCTGGCAGCAGGCCGGCGTGGCCGCGCTGTGGGACGCACGCCTCGCCAGCTTTGACGGCAGCACCTGGTCCACGCCCGAGACGCCGCTAGAACGCTTTGTCGGCGCACCCCGCATGACATCTCCCGCCGCCTGGCTGGTGCAGGGCTTGCAGCAGGCGGGCGAATGTACCCAAAGCCAGTGGCAAACCACGGTGCAGCGGCTGGAACGGCAGGTAGACGGCTGGGCCCTTACCTCGGCAGAGCATGGCTTGCACGCCCAGCGTTACAGCGCGGTGCTGTTGGCCGTGCCAGCCCCCCAAGCCGTGCCGTTGCTGCAGCCCGTGGCCGCGGCAGGCGCTGCAGTAGCCGCCAGTGCTCGCATGCGCGGCAGCTGGGCCGTGATGGTGCGCTGCCCCGCGCCCGTGCCGCTGCCGTGGGATGGCGCCTTCATCAACGACGGGCCATTGCGCTGGGTAGCCCGCGACAGCAGCAAGCCGGGCCGCACCGTGCCCCCCGGCATGGAAACCTGGCTGCTGCACGCGAGCCCCGAGTGGAGTGAAGCCCATATCGAAGACAGCGCAGATGCTGTGACTGGCACCCTGCTCGCCGCATTTGCAGCGCTGGGCGGCCCTGCCCCACACCTCGTGCAGGCCACGGCCCACCGCTGGCGCTATGCCGACACTGAACCTGCACTCACCCAAGGCCACTGGTGGGATGCAACCCTGCGCATGGGCATGTGCGGTGACTGGCTCAACGGCGGCAAGGTGGAAGGCGCGTGGCTTATTGATCGGGCCCCATAAAGATTGAACTTTCTGCTGATTTTCGCGTTCGAAGCAGCATGGACAAAGAAGACGCGAGATACCAAACCCTGGAGCAGCTTCACGAGCGGCGCAAGCAAGTCATCCGACTGCACAAACGGGGCATCAAAGTCATGGAACTGGTGCAGATGTCGGGCTTGAGCTACCCGGCTGTGCGCAAGGTGCTTGATCTGTTCGAGCAAGGCGGCTGGCCAGCCATCAAACCAGCCGGTCGTGGTCGCACGAAAGGCGATGCCCGATTGCTCACGCCCGAGCAAGAAGTCCACATCCAAAAGACCATCTGCGACAAACGTCCCGAGCAATTGAAGATGGACTTCTTCCTGTGGAGTCGCGCCGCCGTGATGCAGCTTATCGAACAGGAATGTGGCTTGAAATTGGGTGTGCGCACCGTGGGCAAATACCTGGCACGCTGGGGTTTCACCCCACAAAAGCCCATCAAGAAGGCATACGAACAACGCCCCGAAGCCGTCAAGGCCTGGCTAGATGAACACTACCCGGCCATCGAGGCCAAGGCCAAGGCTGAGGGCGGCGAAATCCACTGGGGCGATGAGACCGCACTGGTCAACACCGATGTACGCGGCAGGAGCTATGCACCAGCAGGTGAGACACCCGTGGCGTTCACGGTGGGCAGCACACGCCAGAAGCTGTCGATGATCGCCACGGTGACCAACCGGGGCAAGGCACGCTGGATGATCATTGACGAGGCCTTCAACAGCGACAAGTTGATTGAGTTCCTGGAGGCCTTGATCAAGGACGCGGGCAAGAAGGTGTTCCTGATCCTTGACAACCTGCGTGTACATCACAGCAAACCGGTCAAGGCGTGGCTGGCAGAGAGAAAGGAACAGATCGAGGTGTTCTACCTGCCCAGCTACAGCCCGGAACTCAACCCAGAAGAGCGTTTGAACGCCGACCTCAAGCAGGCCATGGGCAAGCGGGTCCCGGTCAGAACAAAGGCAAAACTGCGCGATGCGGCCAACGAACACATGGCCATGCTGGAGAAGTCACCCGAGCGGGTGATGAGCTACTTTCAGGATCCCCGCGTCAAATATGCCGCCGCTTGAGACTTCATGGGGCCGGAGCAATAGCGGCCAATCGCTGGCGCAGCAAGTGCTGCAGGTCCACTGAACCAAAGGGCCTGTTATGCGAATGCGCAAAAAACAAGACCTGCCGCAGAAAACCTGCCTGCATTGCGGACTGCCCTTCACCTGGCGCAAAAAGTGGGAAAAGGTGTGGGACGAGGTGAAGTACTGCTCTGACCGCTGCCGCAGCGAACGCAAGCGCACTGGCAACGCCGTAGGGGAGGGAGCCGCATGAGCACCGTGCTGTTCTGGTTCCGCAACGACCTGCGCCTGCACGACCAACCCGCGCTGTGCGCAGCGCTCACCAGCGGTGCTACCCACCTGCTGCCCGTGGTGTGCCTGCCTGCGCCCGATGAACGCACGTCCTGGGGCTTTGCCCGTGTGGGCGCACACCGCCGGGCCTTCACCGCCGCAGCGCTGCGTGGGTTGCAAGGGCAGATGAAAGCGTTGGGCAACCCACTGCTCATCTGCCAGGCCCCGCCCGCCAGAGCCTTGCCGCAACTGGCCCAGGCTGTGGGTGCCACCACCGTAGTGTGCGAAGACATTGCCGCCCCCTACGAGCAGGCTGAGGTGGCCGCACTGCGCGCTGCGGGCCTGCAAGTGCGCACGGTGTGGCACAGCAGCCTGCTGCCTCCGGTGCGCATGCCGTGGCCGGTAGACCAGCTGCCCGGCGTGTTCACCACCTTCCGCCAGAAGGTGGAGCGTGCAGGCATCACCCCCGCCGCGCCATTGCCCTTGCCCACGAAGCTGTTGCCGCCACCCGAGGTACCCGTGCCGGTGTTGCAAGCCGTGGGCGCAGAGCAGGGCGCTGCCAGCATCCAGCAAACCACACCGCCCCAGGGCAGCGACGCCCGCTCGTCCTTCCCCTACGGCACCGATGCCTGTGATGGCAGCGAGACTGCCGCGCTGGCCCACCTGGCCCAGTACTTGGCCCGCAAGCTGCCCCACAGCTACAAGGACACGCGCAACGGGCTCACGGGGCTGGATTACTCCAGCAAGTTCTCGCCCTGGCTGGCCACGGGGGCACTCTCGCCGCGCCAGATCTATGCCGATTTGAAAACCTTTGAGAATGAGCACGGCGCGAACGACGGCACCTACTGGCTGTGGTTTGAGCTGCTCTGGCGCGACTACTTTCGGCTGCTGCACCTGCAATACGGCGCAGCGCTGTACCGGGCGCGGGGGCTGTCAGAGCTGCCGCCCGCCCCACACAACCCACGCGGTTTTGAGCGCTGGTGCCGGGGCGATACCGGCCAGCCCCTGGTGGACGCCGCCATGCGCGAGCTGGCTGCCACCGGGTATCTGAGCAACCGCCTGCGCCAGGTGGTGGCCAGTTACCTCATCTATGACCTGCGGGGCGACTGGCGTGCAGGCGCGGCATGGTTTGAATCGCAACTGGTGGACTACGACGTGTACAGCAACCAGGCCAACTGGCTCTACATCGCCGGGCGCGGCACCGACCCGCGCGGAGGCCGCCGCTTCAACCCCATCAAGCAGGCGCAAGACCACGATGCCGACGGCAGCTACCGCCGACTGTGGGGCACGGCATGACCACGCAGCAATCCTCCACCCCACAGCGTGCCCACACGCTGCGCCTGCTGCTGGGCGACCAGCTCAACCCCGAGCATTCCTGGTTCGCCACGCAGGACGACGGTGTGGTCTATGTGCTGATGGAAGTGCGGCAAGAGACCGACTACGTGCTGCACCACGCGCAAAAAATCCTCGCGATCTTTGCTGCCATGCGCGACTTGGCCCGCCAGCTGCGCGAGGCGGGGCACCGCGTGCGCTATGTGGCGATTGACGATGCCAGTAACCGCCATTCCATCCCCGACAACCTGGCCGCCCTCATGGCCCATTACGGCGCGCACACGCTGCAATACCAGCACCCCGACGAATGGCGGCTGGACGAGCAACTGCGCACCTGGGGTGCAGAGCAAGCCTTTGCCGTGCAGGCTGTCAGCAGCGAACACTTCTACACCACCCGCACCGAAATGGGCGAGGTGTTCAAGGGCCGCAAGCAGTGGCTCATGGAGCACTTCTATCGCCGCATGCGCCAGCGCCACAGCGTGTTGATCGATGAGGCAGGCGAGCCCGAAGGCGGCCAGTGGAACTACGACCACGACAACCGCAAGCCCTGGCCCGGCACCCCCGCACTGCCGCCCGACGCCCGCCCCACGCACGACCACAGCGCCCTGTGGGCCACCCTCCAGGCCGCAGGCGTGCAAAGCTTTGGCAACCCGCAGGCCCACGCGCTGCGCTGGCCGCTGAACCGGGCCGAGGCACTGGCCTGGCTCGACCACTTCATCGCCACCACGCTGCCCGACTTTGGCGCGTATGAAGACGCCATGAGCACGAAAAGCGCGCGGCTCTTTCATTCCCTTCTGTCTTTCGCGCTCAACACCAAAATGCTGCGCCCGCACGAGGTGGTGCAGCGCGCCCAGGCCGCGTACCACGCGGGCGCTGCGCCGCTGCCTGCGGTGGAGGGCTTTATCCGCCAGATATTGGGTTGGCGCGAATATGTGCGCGGCATCTACTGGGCCCACATGCCCGGCTACGACGAGCGCAACGCCCTGGGCCACCACACGCCTCTGCCGGAGTGGTTCTGGACGGGCAAGACCAAAATGCGCTGCATGCAGCACGCCGTGGGCCAGTCGCTGGAGCATGCGTATGCCCACCACATCCAGCGCCTCATGGTCATCGGCAACTTTGCGCTGCTGGCGGGGCTGGAGCCCGCTGCCGTGCACCGCTGGTACCTGGGCGTGTACATCGACGCCTTCGAATGGGTGGAAGTGCCCAACACCGTGGGCATGAGCCAGTTTGCCGATGGCGGCCTGCTGGCCACCAAACCCTATGTGAGCAGCGCTGCCTACATCGACCGGATGAGCGACTACTGCAGCGGCTGTCACTACGACAAGAAGCAGAAAGTGGGTGAGCGCGCCTGCCCGTACAACGCGCTGTACTGGGACTTTTTTGCGCGCAACGAAGGCACGCTGGGCAATAACTTCCGCCTGGGCATGGTGTATCGCCAGTTGCAGAAGATGCAGGGCCCGCAGCTGGATGCGCTGCGTGAGCATGCGGCCAGCTTGCGCACGCGGCTGGATGCGCTGTAGTCCGTTTGCCTCACCATCTCAAGAACCCTCACCGCAGGACTGCGCCATGTCTCAAGCTCAACCCGCTGCAAGCCCGTTCACCTCTTTGCAGTCATTGCCCGACGGCTACCGCGCCCTCGTCATCGGCGCCACCGGCGCCATCGGCAGCGCCTTCCTCGCCCACCTGCAATCCGACCCACGCTGCGCCCTGGCTGTTGGCTTGGGCCGCCACACTCAACCAGCGGTCGATCTGGACTACGAGGCGACCATCGCCGCTGCCGCGCAGCAGCTCAAGGCCCAGGGCCCGTGGCATTGCATCATCCACGCCGCAGGCCTGCTGCATGGCCCCCATGGTATGCCCGAAAAGCGCCTGGGCCAGTTGAACTGCGCGCAGATGGAAGCCACCTTCCGCGCCAACACCTTCGGCCCCGCGCTGGTGCTGGCCCATTTCGCACCGCTGTTGCCCAAGCAAGGGCGCGGCCTGCTGGCCGTGCTCTCGGCCAAGGTGGGCAGCATTGGCGACAACCGCCTGGGCGGCTGGTACAGCTACCGCGCCAGCAAGGCCGCGCTCAACATGCTGGTCAAAACGGCGTCCATCGAAGTGGCCCGCACCCACCCGCAGGCCGTGCTGGTGGCGCTGCACCCCGGCACCGTCAACTCGGCGCTGTCGGCTCCGTTCAACGGGGCAGAAATTGGACGACCAGCCGCGGATGCGGCGGGGGACATGCTGCGGGCGCTTGACGGGCTGCCAGCGGAGCAAACCGGCAGCTTTCACGCCTACAGCGGCGAGCCACTGCCGTGGTGAGTCATGCTGCGGTTTGCTATCTTTTTGATATGGCTCGCGCGCTCCCCTCAAGCGCTGGCGGCCGATTTGCCTTGAATGCCCGCGCCAGTGGATTCGATCAAATGGGCGGATAGACGCCAGTGCCGCCCGGCCACGCGGTGAGCACCTCAAACCCGCTGTCGGTTACGGCCACCATGTGTTCCCACTGGGCAGAGAGTGACCGGTCCTGCGTCACCACCGTCCAGCCATCGGCCAGCTCTTTGGTTTCGCGCTGGCCTGCGTTGAGCATGGGCTCGATGGTGAAGACCATGCCTGCCTCCAGCCGCAGCCCCTGGCCGCGCCGCCCGTAGTGCAGCACCTGGGGTTCGTCGTGGTACACGGTGCCAATGCCGTGGCCGCAGTATTCGCGCACCACGCTGAAGTTCTCGCGGTGCGCTACAGCGGCAATGGCGTGGCCCACATCGCCCAGCGTGGCGCCGGGCTTCACTTCGCGAATGCCTGCGCACAGCGCTTCGTACGTGGTGTGCACCAGCCGCTGTGCCAGCGTGCTGGGCGTGCCCACGCAGAACATGCGGCTGGTGTCGCCGTACCAGCCGTCTTTTTCCACCGCCACATCAATGTTCACGATGTCGCCCTTTTTCAGCACCTGCTGGGGCGACGGGATGCCGTGGCACACGACATGGTTCACCGAGGTGAGCACCGTCTTGGGGTAACCCAGGTAGCCCACATTGGCAGGCCGCGCGCCTTGCACGTTGACGATGTGGTCATGGCACAACTGATCCAGCGCCTCGGTGGTCACGCCCGGCACCACATGCGGCTCGATCATGGCCAGCACTTCGGCGGCCAACTGCGCCGCTTGGCGCGCCTTCACCAATTCATCGGCCGAGCGAATCGGCACCCCACGGTCTGTGCGCGCCATCAGTGCTGCTTTCCTGTGCGGGCGGGGGCTGCGGTTGCCACCTTGTCCAGCTCGCCCCGCGCAGCCAGTGCTACATCCAGGCCACCAGCCAGCTCGGCGCGCACCAGCATCTGACAAATCTCGCGGTGGTCCAGGTCGGGGTACATCTCGGCCAGCATGCCGACACGCATCCAATGCTCGGCCTGGGAGTTGATGGAACGGCTCAATGCGTTACTGGCCAAGCGCAGGTTCTCGTGCATTTGATCGGAAATTTTGACGATGCCCATTGTCTAAAAAATATGTAAAACGCATATTAATTGTAAATGTTTTGCTTATTCTTGCTGGGGCAATGCAGACTCCGCATGGCAAGGGTGGTGATGCCAGGGCTGGGGCATCATTGGCTCTGTGCCCAGTGGCACTTTGAGAGATCGGCATGGGCATCAGCGACGCATTGAGAATGTGGGCCAAGCGCATCAAGCGCGATGGGGTCACCCTGTGGTTTGCTGGCAAGCACCCCAAGACGCCTTGGTATGCCAAGGCGCTCGGGTTGTTTGTGGTGGCGTATGCGCTGAGCCCGATTGACTTGATCCCTGACTTCATCCCGGTGCTGGGCTATGTGGACGATGTGCTGCTGCTGCCGGGCTTGATCTGGCTGACGTTGCAGCTGTTGCCGCCCGATGTGCTGACCGAGTGCCGTGGCCAAGCCGATGTCTGGATGCAGACCCAGGGCGCCAAGCCCCGCAGCATGGCAGGGGCGGTGCTGGCGGTGGCGTTGTGGCTGTTGGTGGGGGCCGCTTTGTGGGTGTGGTTGCGGCCCCTGGGTTGAAGGCTAATGTCCAGTGATGGGCGCTTGCGGTGATGGGCTGGCTGAAAGGGCGCATGGACAACGCCTTTGGCATCGTCAACCAGCACGTGGTCAACCGGGCCTTCATGGTGGGCGATCAGCCCACCATGGCTGACTTTTCTCCGTGCGGTTACATGTTCTACCCGCTGGAAGAAAGCGGCTACGACGTGGCCGCGAGCTACCCCCACATTCATGCGTGGCTGCAGCGCCTGCGCCAACTGCCCGGATGGGCCAGCCCCTACGAAATGCTGCCTGGTGAGCGCATCCTGCCCAAGTGGTAACGGGGTAATCGGCAACGGGTAGCAGGGTCAAAAAATTGCAGTGGCAGTGGCCGCAAATCTGTCATGGCCGGTTTCGCGCGCCACGCCGCTGCAGCACGTAGGCCAGCGCCATAGCCATGGCCTACTGCACAGCGCCCCCGCATCAGGCGGCGATGATGCGCAAGCGACAGCGCGGCCCCATCACTGTGCCAGAATGAAGTGATGAGCACCACCTCCTCCTTCCAGTCCAACGCCGACGGCACCCGTATCACCACGTACACCTGGGTCGAAACCCCGGGCCAACCGGTGGGCGTCGTCCAAATCTCCCACGGCCTTGCTGAACATGGCGAGCGCTACGACCGCTTTGCCCGTGCCCTCAACGCCGCAGGCTTCATCGTCCATGCTGTGGACCATCGCGGCCACGGGCGCACGGCAGGTGGCAAGCTGGGTGACTTTGGCAGCGCTGGCTTCAGCGGCCTCATTGCCGACGTGGCCCAGTTCGGCGCACTGCTGCGCGCGCAGCATGGGCCGCAGCTTCCGCTCTTTCTGTTCGGCCACTCCATGGGCTCGTTCGCAGCGCAGGCGGCCATCATTGACCATTCATCCACCTGGTCCGGCGTCATCCTGTCAGGCTCCACAGCCCTCGACCTGTTTGCTGCCGCCATGGCCAATGCGCCTGCTGATGCCCCCGCCGGGCTCGCGGCCTTCAACGCAGGCTTTGAGCACCGCACCGGCTACGAATGGCTGTCGCGCGACGCTGCTGAGGTCGATGCCTACGTGGCCGACCCGTGGTGCGGGTGGGACGTGCCACCCGACGTGATCCCCTCACTCTTCGCCCCCGCGCCGCGGCTGGCCGACCCCGCACAACTCGCGTGCATCCGCAGCGACCTGCCCATCCTCATCGCATCCGGCGACGCAGACCCGCTGGCCGCAGGCGGGGTGTTGTTGGAGCAACTGGGGCAGCGGTATCGCGATGCCGGTGTGGCCGATGTGACGGTAAAGCTGTACCCGGCCGCGCGGCATGAGATCTTGAATGAGACGAATCGGGATGAGGTGACGGGGGATGTTGCGGCGTGGCTGCGGGCGCATACGGGTCTGGCGTAGTCGGTACCCGATCCCTGTGAAATAGGCAGGTTTTGGGCAAGTAACCAGGGGGTAGTGGCTGGCTGCTCCCGGCCCAAAGCAGAAGATCACGTTTGCATCTCGAGCCGCCGGTAAGCAGCGGCGGGCAGCCGTTCGCGGCCTAACCGTCACCGCAGGATGGGAGCATAGTGCGGCCTCGGTACAGTTTGAACCGGAAACGATGTACGTCGTACGAGTTCGGCGTGCGGCGAAGCAAACCGAGGCAATTTATCCATTAAAGATCGTGATGGCGCACAACACTCGGTAGACGCCATCGATTCACAGCTTCGCAAGATCGAAGGGCAGAGCCTTGGGTATAAAGTGGCTCGTTTCTTCGATCTTTTGGGGCGGTGATTTATGCGACCTGCAGTGTCGGATAGTCTGTATAGCCCTTGGCGCCACCTGTGTAGAACGTGTTGGGGTCAGGCGCGTTCAGCGGTGCCTTGGCTCTGATGCGTGCGGGCAGGTCCGGATTAGCCAGGAAGGCGGTGCCAAAGGCCACAGCGTCAAGCTTACCTTCGGCAATGGCTGCCTCTGCCTCATCAGCGCTGTACCCCATATTGCCCACCAACACACCCTTGTACTTTTCACGCGCCACGGGCATGACATCGGCCTTCTGCACGCCGAAGAAATCGGCGCGCATCACGTGCAGGTAGGCCAGCTTGAAGGCATTGAGCCTATCGGCCAGGAAGCCGATGAGGGCCAGCGGGTCGCTGTCCTTCATGCTGTTGTAGCTGTTGAGCGGCGACAGGCGCAGCCCCACGCGCTCGGAGCCGATGGCCTGGGTCACGGCGGTGAGCACCTCGAACAGGAAGCGGGCGCGGTTCTCCAGCGAGCCACCGTAGGCATCGGTGCGCTGGTTGGGCGTGTCGCGCAGGAACTGGTCAATCAGGTAGCCGTTGGCGCCATGCACTTCCACGCCATCAAAGCCGGCGGCAATGGCGTTGCGCGCACCTTGAGCAAACGCAGCCACGATGCCGGGAATTTCTTCGACGGTCAGGGGGTGGGGCACCGCGTGCGGCACCTTGCCTTGGGGCGTGTGAATCTCACCCTCAATAGCGGTGGCGACGCTGGAGACAATGGGGGCGCCATCGGCAGCGCCAGGGTAGGCTGCGCGGCCAGCGTGCCAGATCTGCATGAAGATGCGTCCGCCCTTGGCGTGCACCGCGTCGGTCACCTGCCTCCAGGCTGCAATCTGCGCGTCGTTGTAGATGCCAGGCTCATTGACGAAGGCCGATGTACCGGGCGCCACCATGGTGCATTCGGAAATCAGCAGGCCGGCGGTGGCTCGCTGGCTGTAGTACTCGGCCATCAGCGCGTTGGGCATGTGGCCAGCGTCGGCACGGGCGCGTGTCAGTGGTGCCAGAAGGATGCGGTTGGGCAGGGTGAGAGAACCTACTTGAAGTGGATTGAATAACATGTGGATGAAACCCCAGATTATTGATCGGGCCCCATAAAGATTGAACTTTCTGCTGATTTTCGCGTTCGAAGCAGCATGGACAAAGAAGACGCGAGATACCAAACCCTGGAGCAGCTTCACGAGCGGCGCAAGCAAGTCATCCGACTGCACAAACGGGGCATCAAAGTCATGGAACTGGTGCAGATGTCGGGCTTGAGCTACCCGGCTGTGCGCAAGGTGCTTGATCTGTTCGAGCAAGGCGGCTGGCCAGCCATCAAACCAGCCGGTCGTGGTCGCACGAAAGGCGATGCCCGATTGCTCACGCCCGAGCAAGAAGTCCACATCCAAAAGACCATCTGCGACAAACGTCCCGAGCAATTGAAGATGGACTTCTTCCTGTGGAGTCGCGCCGCCGTGATGCAGCTTATCGAACAGGAATGTGGCTTGAAATTGGGTGTGCGCACCGTGGGCAAATACCTGGCACGCTGGGGTTTCACCCCACAAAAGCCCATCAAGAAGGCATACGAACAACGCCCCGAAGCCGTCAAGGCCTGGCTAGATGAACACTACCCGGCCATCGAGGCCAAGGCCAAGGCTGAGGGCGGCGAAATCCACTGGGGCGATGAGACCGCACTGGTCAACACCGATGTACGCGGCAGGAGCTATGCACCAGCAGGTGAGACACCCGTGGCGTTCACGGTGGGCAGCACACGCCAGAAGCTGTCGATGATCGCCACGGTGACCAACCGGGGCAAGGCACGCTGGATGATCATTGACGAGGCCTTCAACAGCGACAAGTTGATTGAGTTCCTGGAGGCCTTGATCAAGGACGCGGGCAAGAAGGTGTTCCTGATCCTTGACAACCTGCGTGTACATCACAGCAAACCGGTCAAGGCGTGGCTGGCAGAGAGAAAGGAACAGATCGAGGTGTTCTACCTGCCCAGCTACAGCCCGGAACTCAACCCAGAAGAGCGTTTGAACGCCGACCTCAAGCAGGCCATGGGCAAGCGGGTCCCGGTCAGAACAAAGGCAAAACTGCGCGATGCGGCCAACGAACACATGGCCATGCTGGAGAAGTCACCCGAGCGGGTGATGAGCTACTTTCAGGATCCCCGCGTCAAATATGCCGCCGCTTGAGACTTCATGGGGCCGGAGCAATAGTGAACAGAAAACAGTGGTAAAGCCTACAGTATTCCCAATACTCACACCTTTGAAAGGTCACTGAACTTTGAAAGGTCACTGAAGACTGCTTTGGCACGGCTGGTGCTTTTGCACCCAACGCACGATGTAGTAGACGCAAGTGGGTAAGCCTTTGCTTCCGACAGTTTCGCGGCTGTCTCCAGCCGTATATGCACCAAACGCCTTTGGTCATCCACCGCGTCGCAACTCCATGACACCCCGGCCCAGCTTGCGGCGCAACAGGGCCCGCAGGGTCACCCCATCCGAGTACCCGACCTGTGCGGCGACCTGGTCGACGCTGGCGTTCCCGGTGCGCAAGAGATGCACGGCATGCTCCACGCGCAGGTCCTGGAAATACGACAGCGGTGTCTTTCCCAAAACGCTTTGCAGCCGCCGCGCCAAGGTGCGCTCGCTTGTGCCCGCGGCGCTGGCCGCCTCGGCCAGCGAGAACCCCTGCGCGAGCCGACGTCTGGCCCAGCACTCGAAGCGCTCCACCATCGGGTCGGCATGCGCAAGGTGGTCGGGAATCACGAACTCGGCTTGCGAACTGCGTGTCTCGACCAGCAGATAGCGTGCCACCAGGGCCGCCAGCGCCGGACTGCGCCCTCGGATGATGCGCAAGGCCAAGTCGACGTGGGCCAAAGCGGCACCCGCGGTGGTGAAGCGTGTCGAGTTCACGATCATGCGTGACTCGTCCAGCGCGACGTTCGGATAGCGCTGCCGAAACATCGGCCCCAGCCACCATGACGTCGTCGCACGATGCCCATCAAGCAGGCCACTCTCTGCAAGCAAGAAACTACCGGAGCAAGCGGCACCAAGGTGCGCGCCAGCGGTGGACCACTGCTGTAGCGCCGCGACCGCGTCGGGCACATCGGGGCGTGTGAGCCGAGCCGAGAGCGTGTCAGGCATCTTGTCGCCAAACGCGGGCACGAGCACGACGTCTGGTTCGGGCACACCACGCGCAGTGACCACGGGCACCGTCAAGCCTTGCGCCGTTCGGATGCGACGCCGCACACCCACCAGCGTGAGCTCTATGCGAGAGGGAGCCTGTGGCAGCGAGCCCGCCATCGCATTGGCTAAGCCCACTGTGTCAGTGAGCGCCGCAAGCCCCAGATCAAACACGCCATCACAAACAAGGAGGTGGAGTTTCATGGCAACAATGATATCAATGTTGTCATTATTGCCTATAGAGATGTCTGTCAGAAAGACTTAGACTGCAGCTTCGTCGATCCCTTCATCCACTTTTCCATTTACCCAAAGGAATACAGCATGACCAAGCTCGCCTTGTTTGTTCGCCTCGAAGCTAAACCCGGCCAGGAGGCTGCGCTTGCCGACTTCCTGGCCAGCGCACTGCCGCTCGCCAACGCCGAGTCCGGCACCACGGCCTGGTTCGCATTGAAGTTTGGCCCTTCGACCTTCGGTGTGTTCGACGCCTTCGCCGATGAGGCAGGTCGCCAGGCACATCTGAACGGCCAGATCGCCGCGGCCTTGATGGCCAACGCCGCGACCTTGCTCAGTTCTCCGCCCAATATCGAGAAGGTCGAACTGCTTGCAGCCAAACTGCCTGCATGACAACCCGGCCTTGACCCCATCAGGTCACGCTGCAGGATAGGCGTCACACGGCCCTGCGCGGCGCTACCCCTCGATTGACCGGTGGGGATCAAGGCATGTGGACAGGCTGCTCGTGGCGAATGACTCAGTCTGGCGTTCATAGCCGCTAACAAAACCATGTCACCGTCAAACACCTGATCGGCGTTTGACGCTGCATGGCGCGTTACAAGAACAATGAGCTCAGCGCCGCGCTGTTCAAGAAAATCGCACCGCCGTTGCCGGTAGTCACACCCTCGGCCCAGGGCGGTCGAGCGCGGGTGCCGGACCCCAGCGCTTTTAGAGCCTGTTTACGATCTCGCAGGGGATCGCGTTGGAGCGCAATCGGGATGAGTGGATGCTTCGTATGCGCCGCATGGGCTGCTGCCCATGCAAGCAGCCCGAGCATTCAATCACCCGATTTCGCTCCAACCCTTCGGGCAGTGGTCCTTGCGGGTGGTCTGCGGCGTTGCGGCGCTTGCCAATAGCCAAGCTATTGGATGCACCCCGCGCCTTGCATACCAGCCCGCCAAGACCGCTGCGCGACCCCTGAGAGATCGTAAACAGGCTCTTAGAATTTATCCGTAAATAATATTGACAGGTAGACTGATCTTTCGCAAGGTGATGATGGCAGCGGCCAGATGGTTAAGCGCGAGAAACGTGTGCCCCAGCTTTTCGTAGCGCACGAGCAGCTTGCGGAATCTGTTGAACCACCCATGGCATGCCTCCACCACCCAGCGGCGCGCCTTCTTCTGCGGATTGCGTTTCTTGCGCTCTGCCTCGCTCTTGCGGCCCACTACATGCGGGATATAGCCGTGGGCCAGGATGATCTTCATGGCGTTCTTTCCCCGGTAGCCGGCATCAGCGCATAGGTGCTTGCTGCGTCGCTGCTTGGGTGTGGGGCGCTTGATCATGCAGGACGCCAGCACGGCCTCAAGTTGCGTCACGTCGTGCGCGTTGGCCCCGGTCACGACGAGTGACAACGGGACGCCACGCCCGTCCACCAGCAGGTGACGCTTGCCGCCCTTTTTTCCCCCGATCCGTCGGGTTGCGCCCCACAGCCTCTTGCGCCAGTGGCGCCTTGAACATGGCCCCATCAATGCTTTGCCAGCGCCAAGCAACGCCTTCGAAATCATCGTACTCAGCAAGGCCTGCACGCCACAGGTTCTCAAAGAACCCGGCCTTGGACCACAGCATGAACTTCTGATGGATCGCGCTGGCGCTGCCGAAGCGCTCAGCAGGCAATGCCTTCCATTGGCAGCCAGTGCGCAGCACATACATGATGGCCTCGAACACCAGCCGTGGCGGTTTGCTCGGGCGGCCCGCTCCGGCTGCGCGCTTGTACTGCTTGTCAGGATCGCGCGCAGGCTGTGGCACCAGCGGCTCCACCCGGCTCCAGAACTCGTCCGTCACTTCCCACGAATTGGCATGCGCCTTGGCCATCTACACCTCCTGCGCCGCATCACGGGCGAATTAGGAACATAGTTTAATTTACGGATAGATCCTTATTCAAAACAGATGGATAGGTGCCAACAATGTAAGCAGGTTGGCTGTAAACATCAATTGGAATCAAAAAATCGCGTTCCTTGCCTTTTACCGGTCGGGGGCCAGGGGGATCGACGAATGGTTGTCGCGCGGCGCCGCAGAGTTAGACGACTGCGTGGCAGACCCGTGGTATTGCTGAAACGCGTTTGTCCCCTAAAACACTGAGAACACTCACCTGTAAAAGTACGCAAAACAAGCCGGCCAATGGCAGCTCATTGGCTATAAAAGTGCAAACTTGAAAAGTAATTGATAAAAAAATTATAAAAATCATTGGAAGAAAGATTGTAAAAATCACGTACATCAATTAATGTTCATCACATCTATCACAAAGTAAAGGTGAGCGATGAAATCTGAGCTGACCTCCTTGGCGATCGCCGCTGAGCCGTCGAGGGCCCCTCCAGCTGCCGGGGAGTACCTCGCGTTTCGCCTCGGCGTAGAAGCGTATGGCGTCAACATCCTCGGCATCCAGGAAATCCGCTTTTATGAGCAGCCCACGCGCATCGCCGGATCACCTCCCCATGTGCGTGGCATCTTGGACCTTTGCGGTGTGAGCGTCCCGGTTCTCGATTTGCGCGTGTGGCTCGGTCTCGATGCCCAACTTGATGCAGCCACGGTCACCGTTGTGCTGACACCGGAGGATCAGCACCCGGTTGGCCTGGTCGTCGACTCAGTTTCCGACGTGGTTGCTCTGCAGGCGGAGCAGTTGCGAGCTATGCCCACATTGAGCGAACGCAGAGAAGCTCACTACATCCAGGGTCTGGCCTGCATCACGCAGGAGGGGCTGAAACGTACCCTGCTACTTCTCGACATCCCCCAATTGATGACCCGTGTCCAAAGCGGCATCCCCGAAACCTGTTGAGAGCATTTGCCATGAACGTCCACAACACGACCGTGCGCTCCCAACTGACCTTGGACAGCGCGATCAATACCGCTGCCGCGTGCATCGCTTGGCTTGTATGGATCCGCACCGATCCCTAGCAGCTGCAGACGCTGCCGGTGTGGCGGACAGCTGGGAGAGTTTTTGAAATGCCGTGATACCCCAGGCACGTCTCCTTTCACTCATCGCATCCCCCAAAAAATCACCAACACAACATCATGAAAAACAACCAACCCGTCACCCAACGAGAATTCGACTACGACGATGACGTCACCCTCATGTCGATGACCGACACCCAAAGCTGCGTGACCTACGCAAACTCCGCGTTCATACAGGTCAGCGGCTTTGAGCGCGACGAGCTCATTGGCAAACCCCACAATTTGGTGCGTCATCCGGACATGCCTAAGGAAGCGTTCGCTGATATGTGGAGGACCCTGAAGGAGGGACAATCGTGGTCAGCGCTGGTAAAAAACCGCCGAAAAAATGGTGATCACTACTGGGTGCGGGCCAATGCGACACCCGTGCATCGCAACAACCAACTGGTCGGCTACATGTCAGTGCGCACCAAGCCTTCTCGGCATGAGATAGAGGCGGCGGAAGCTCTCTACCGCGATATGCGGGAAGGCCGGGCGGGAAACCGCAAGCTGTTCAAAGGGATTCTCGTACGCACAGGGGTAATGCGTTGGGCCTCGATTCTGCAAACCGCCTCGGTTACCTGGCGCCTGGGCGCAGCTGCAATGGCCAGCGCCGGTGTGGTTGCAGCAGTTTCTCTGGCAGCTGGACTCTCTGCAGGGGCTCTGGGCATTGTCGCAGGGACGGCTACTATAGCCGCCCTGGCCAACTTCTTGTGGCTGCGCGCGCAGGTTGCGGTGCCATTGGCTACCGTACTTCGTGTGGCGCAGTCTGCCGCCATGGGCAGTCCGGAGAGGAATGTTTCGCTCAACCGCGTTGATGAGATTGGCATGCTGCTAAGAGCCGTCAATCAGTCCGCCCTCAACTTGCGTTCACTGGTGGACGATGTCAGCGTGCAGACCCAGGGGATGGATATAGCTTGCAGTGAAATCTCCTCCGGTAATGACGACCTCAGCGTTCGCACTGAGCAGACAGCTAGCTCACTAGAAGAAACATCTGCTTCGATGGAGGAGCTTGGTGCTACGGTCAAGCAGAACGCCGAAAACGCCAGTCAAGCCAATCAACTCGCAGCCAGCGCGTCTGTTGTCGCGGTGAGGTGTGGAGACGTGGTGAACCAGGTGGTCGAAACGATGCAGGGTATCAACGAAAGCTCTAGACGCATCGGCGACATCATTAGCGTGATTGATGGCATTGCCTTCCAGACCAATATCCTGGCCCTCAATGCTGCGGTTGAGGCGGCAAGGGCTGGTGAGCAAGGTCGGGGATTCGCCGTGGTGGCTACCGAAGTTCGCAGTCTGGCTGGCCGTTCAGCCGAGGCCGCCAAGCAGATCAGGGCGTTGATCTCAGCGAGTGTCGCCCGCGTCGAGGAAGGCTCAGTGCTTGCAGATAAGGCGGGAGCAACGATGACCGAGGTAGTTGGCAGCATCAACCGCGTTGCGTCCATCGTAGGAGAAATAAGCTTGGCTAGTGCCGAACAGAGTTCCGGGGTAGCCCAAGTTGGAGAAGCAGTGGGTCATATGGACCAGGCTACACAGCAAAACGCAGCCTTGGTCGAACAAAGCGCCGCAGCAGCGGCCAGTTTGAAGCAGCGAGCGCGCGAGCTTGTAGAAGCCGTGGGTGTTTTCACGCACGCGAAGCAAGATTTTCCGCAAACCAGTTTGCCGAGCCAACGAACAGCGGAAGTGCGCCTTGCGAATCATAGGACTCTTGAAAACCGTGGTCGCCATGCTCAGGGGACCAAGTACTTGTCCTTCACCTGAGCCAGTTTCATAGTTGTGCCTCAGTTGCTACGCATCAAGCCAGCGACCAAATTGTGACTGGCAGCAACCGCTGCCAAGCAGCTAAACCCATGAGTATTCAATCTCATGGGTCACTGGCCTCTCTGCCGCCCCCGCCCCCATCTTCCCCTCCGCGCTGCCCCCGCCACCTGGCAGGCCCTCCGATACGCCCGCAGCGTCATCTCCGCCCGCTGCATCACCGTGTCTTCCACCGTGGCCGCGCCTCCGGCCAGGTCATCCGCCTGGGCCTGCAGCAACTCCGCCGGGCTCATGCCTGAGGCCTCACCCGTCAGCAGCGCAATGCCTTCGCTCACGTGCCCCATGGTGTAGACGTGGAACAGCCCGCGCTCTACCGCGTCCAGCACGCTGCGGTCCAGCATCAAGTGGCGTTGGTTGCGGGCGGGGATCAGCACGCCGTGGGTGCCGTCCAGCCCCGCCGTTGCGCAGGCGCGGAACCAGCCTTCGATTTTTTCGTTGATACCGCCCACGGGCAGCACCTCGCCGTGCTGGTTCAATGCGCCGGTCACCGCGATGCCCTGGCGCAGCGGCAGGCCCGACAGGCTGGACAGCAGTGCGTACAGCTCTGCGCACGAGGCCGAATCACCTTCGATGCCGCTGTATTCCTGCTCGAACACGATGGACGCGTTGAGCGCCAGCGGTGCCACATGGCTGAACAGCGCGGTGAGGTAGCTGTGCAATATCAGCACGCCCTTGTCGTGGATGGGGCCGGACATGTCCACTTCGCGCTCGATGTTGAGCAGGCCTTCCTGCCCGGCAAACGTGCGCGCGGTGATGCGCACCGGAAAGCCAAAGCGGTAGTCGCCCAGGTCGATCTGCGTGAGGGCATTGATCTGCCCGGTGACGCTGCCGGTGAGGGTGATGAGGCGTTCCCCCTCCACGATGGATTCGTGCAGCTGCTCCTCAGGGTAGTTGTGGCGCAGCATGCGGGCCTGCTGCGCGGCGCGCACATCGGCTGGCTCCACCAGCGTGCCACCCCGGGCCTGGCACAGCGCGGCGGCTTCCATCAGCAGGGCTTCGATCAGTGCGAACTGGGCACTTTGGCGGCCCTGGTCGTCGGCCTCGCGGTGGGCTTGCTCCAGCAGCAGGGCTACGGCGGGCGCGCCAAAGTGGGGCAGGCCCCGGCGTTTGCAGCTGTGGGCCACAAAGATGGCGCTGGCAATGCGGGTGGCAGGGCTGGCGGCAAAGCGTTCCACAAAGTCCACCTTGGCGCGAAACCGCCGGGCGGTGTCGGGGTCGGCATCTTGCAGGGCGTAGTACTCGTCCACCGAGCCGATCAGCACGATCTTCACATCCACCGTCACGGCTTCGGGTTGCAGGGCTACCGGGGCAGAGCCACTGCCGCTGCTGCCGGATTCGTCAATGTGCAGGCGGCTGCAGCGCAAAAAGCGGCGCAAGCGCGCCCACAGGCCTTCTTCGCTGACCAGGTCGTGCAGGTGCAGCAGCAAGAAGCCGCCGTGCGCACGCAACAGGCTGCCAGCGCGAATGCCGGTGAAGTCGGCGTGGGGCGTGTCGCCATCGCTGTGCGGTTCGATGTTGCCAAACAGCGTGCGGTGCTGCGGGTTGTCTTCCACGATGACGGGCGCACTGGTTTGACCGTGGTGGTCTACCGCCACATGCACCTGGCACAGGTGCAGAAGTCGGTTCAGTGCGTCATGGGCATCGCCGTCGTCTTCGTCATCGCTGGGCGTGCTGGCAGGGGTACTGCTTTTGTCGGTGCTGGTGTCACTGGGGCTGTCTTTGGGGGGCTCGGCCAGTTCAAACCAGTGCAGGTGCTGCAGCAGTTCGCGTTCCACTTGCTGCAGCCAGGTTTGCAGTGCCTCGGGCTGTTCGGGCACGGTGCTGCGCACGGTGGCCAGGGCTTGCTGCACCAGGGGGCGCACGGTGCGCTTGCGCAGATCGTTCAGTGCGTCGTCGCGCACGCGTTCCAGCGGGCGCAAGGTTTGCGCAAACGCGATGATTTCGGCGCGCAGGGCTTGTTCGGCTTCGTCGATGCGGGCGCGTTGCTCTGGGGGCAGGGCGCGGGCTTCAGCTTCGGTCAGGGGCTGGCCGCTGGCGCCTGTGAGGGTGAACACCATGTGCCCGCCGTCTTCGTCAGAGCGCTGCAGACGGAACTGCCGGGCCTGGGCAAAGGCCTCCAGCACGGCAAATGCCTTGGCTTCTTGCGCTTCGTAGGTTTGCTCGATGGCGCGGGCCTGCGCGCGGAAGTCGGGGCTGCTCAGGTGGCGCGGAATATCGGTTTGCAGGGCCTTGGCCAGCTCTGCCATGGCCCGGCGCAACACGCGGCCCTGGCCTGCGGGCAGGCGCAGGGCGCAGGGGCGCTCGGGGGCCTCAAAGTTGTGCAGGTAGCACAGGTCTGGCGGCACCGGCCGCAGGGCTGCGGCCGTCTGCATGGCCTGGCGCATGAGGGATGTCCGCCCGCTGCCCACCTCGCCCAGCACAAAGAGGTGGTAGTCGGGCTGGTTCATGTGCAGCCCGAACTGTGCGGCAGCCTGCGCGCGTTCTTGCCCGATCCACGGCAGGGGCAAATCTTGCAACTCGGCGGTGCTGGCAAAACCGAGCGAGGTGGGGTCGATGGTCAGGCGCAGTTGCGAGGCGGAGAGGGCGTTGGCGGGCATGGCTGGGTGCAAAAACCTTCCAGCGTTTGCCGCTGGGTGCAGGTTGTTATCAATGAAAAGTGCCTGCAGCGCTTGATGGATAAGCGCAGCAAGCTATAAAAATAGTAGCAAATGGCATTGAACGCAGCTGCACACCTAACGTGGCGTGGTGCAGTTGCTGGCACACATTGCCAATCAGTGTGCCACCGGGCACCGCCCTTGGGGCGCACCGCCGGCCAGCGCGTGCTTGCGAGCGTCTTCCTGCGCGTCAGCCCCGGCCACGGTGGTGGGCCAGCCTTGCAGGTGCTGCTGGGTGATTCGGCTCAGGGCGCCAATCCACGGGTGGGTGTCGTTCAGGCAAGGGATGTAGTGGAACTCTTTGCCACCGTGGTGCAGGAAGGCTTCACGCACTTCCATGTTGATTTCTTCCAGCGTTTCCAGGCAGTCGCTGGTAAAGCCGGGGCAGATCACATCGACACGGCGCGTGCCTTTTTGGGCCAGGGCTTCGATGGTGGGCTGGGTGTAGGGCTCCAGCCACTTGGCCTTGCCAAAGCGCGACTGGAAGGTGATCTGGTAGCGGTCTTCCCGCAGACCCAGGCGCTCGGCCAGCAGGCGGCCGGTTTTGCGGGCTTCGCAGTGGTAGGGGTCGCCCAGGTGCAGGGTGCGCTCGGGCACGCCGTGAAAACTCATCACCAGTTGGTCTGGCTGGCCGTTCTCTTTCCAGTGCGACTCCACCGTGCGCGCCAGCGCTTCGATGTAGCCGGCGTCGTCGTGGTAGTGGTTCACAAAGCGCAGCTCGGGCACGTTGCGGGTGCTGGCCGCCCAGGTGTAGACGGCGTCAAACACGCTGGCGGTGGTGGTGCCGGAGTATTGCGGGTACAGCGGCAAAATCAGAATGCGCGTGGCGCCTTCGGCCTTCAGCGCATCGAGCTGGCTGGCGATGGAGGGGTTGCCATAGCGCATGGCGTGGCGCACCAGCACGTTGTGCCCGGCTTCGCCCAGCCAGCCGCGCAGCAAGGTGGCCTGCTTGGCCGTCCACACCGCCAGGGGCGAGCCTTCCGGCGTCCAGACGCTGGCGTATTTGGCGGCAGATTTGGCCGGCCGCACCCGCAAAATGATGCCGTGCAGGATCAGCATCCACAGGGGCTTGGGGATCTCGACCACGCGGTGGTCTGACAGGAACTGGCCAAGGTAGCGCCGCAGCGCGGGCGCTGTGGCTTCGTCGGGCGTGCCCAGGTTGCACAGCAGCACGGCGGTGCGCTCGGGTTGGCCGTGGGTGTAGGGGGGTTCTGGATGGAAGGGTGAGCGCATGCGCTGATTGTGGCAAATGCGGCGGGAGCCGTTGGCGTGGTGGAGTATTCTCTGGCCCCTATGCCTGCTTCCACCCCCGATGCACCCCAGCTTGCCGAGGCCGCCTTGGCTCTGGACGTGGGCCGCGTGCGCGCGATCTCCATTGATCTGGACGACACCCTGTGGCCCATCTGGCCCACCATTGCCAAGGCCGAACAAGTGCTGCTGCACTGGCTGACCTTGCACGCACCGGCCACTGCCAGGCTGTTTGCCAACACCGAGGCGCTGCGCGCCATACGCAACCAGATGGTGGCCTTGCGGCCCGATCTGGTGCACGACTTGAGCGCGCTGCGGCTGGAGTCGATTCGCCTGGCGCTGCAGCAAGCGGGCGACGAACCCGCCCTGGCCGAACCTGCATTTGATGTGTTTTTTGACCAGCGCCAGCGGGTGGAACTGTTTGACGACGCGCACGACACGCTGGCGTTTCTGTCGGCCCGCTACCCGGTGGTGGCCGTGTCCAACGGCAACGCCGATGTGCACCGCGTAGGGATTGGTCACTATTTCAAGGCCAGCATCAGCGCCAAGGATTTTGGTGTGCCCAAGCCCGATGTACGAATTTTTCATGCAGCGGCCCAGGCAGCCCAGGTGCAGCCCCACGAAGTGCTGCACATCGGCGATGACGCCACAGCGGACGCCCAGGGCGCGCTGGCGGCCGGTATGCAGGCCGTGTGGCTGAACACCGCCGGGCACGACTGGCCGCACCCCGAGCGACCCCATGCCACGGTGGCAAGCCTCACGCACCTTTGCCGCCTGCTGGGCTGAAGGCTTGGCTTGCGCTGTCCATTGTTTGAACGCTGATTGATTGACCCTAGCCCGAGACGCCCATGCCGAAAACGCCGATTCCCTTGCCGCAGGTACGCACCGTCGGACTCATGCAACCCATGACCTGGTTGGTGCTTGCATGGCGTGACATGGCCCGCTCGGGCTGGATCAGCTTTGCGCACGGCCTGGCGATCACTGCCTTTGGCGGCGCCATTCTGGCGGTGGCACACCACCGCTTCTGGCTGCTGGCGGGGGCTCTGTCCGGCTTTTTGGTGGTGGCGCCCGTGCTGGCTACAAGCCTGTATGCCCTCAGTCGGGCGCTGGAGCAGCGCCAGGAGGCCAACCTGGGGGTCGTGCTCAAAACCTGGTTGAACTGGCAAAACAGCCACTTCAACAAGTGGGGCAACGACTATTGGTGCATGGTGCAGTTTGGCGCGCTGCTGGCGCTGGCGGCCACGGGCTGGGTGATTACCTCTGCCGCCTTCATCACCTTGCTGGCGCCGGTGCCGGTAGAGACTCCCATGGACTTCATGCGCCATGTGGTGCTGGCCAACAACGGCTGGTTGTTTGAGCTGTGGCTGGCCCTGGGCAGCCTGCTGGCGGCGCCGATCTTCGCGTCGAGCGTGATTGCCATGCCGCTGCTGCTGGACCGGCGCGCTTCGCTGCGGGTGGCGGTGCTGACCAGCTGGCAAGTGGTGGTGGCCAACCCGTTGCCCATGGCGTTTTGGGCTGCCTTGATTCTGGGCTTCACCTTGCTGGGGCTGGGCTCCTTGCTGCTGGGGCTGATTTTTGTGATGCCGATGCTGGGCCACGCCAGCTGGCACGCCTATCGTGACCTGGTGGATGCATCCAGCCTGCCACTGCGCGATGCGGCAGTGGCCACGGGGCAACGCAGTGGGGTGTCATCGTGATTTTTGGTTTTACCGAGGCGCAGATTTCGGGCTTCTTCCTCACCTATGGCGTGGGGGCTTTCATCCTCTACATGCTGTTCATCATTGGGCAGCTGGCCTGGGAGTCCAAGGCGGGGCGCTTTGGCACCTTCGTGCTGTTTCTCGGGCTGGGGGTGGGCTTCCTGGGCTTTCTGGCCAAGGTGGTCATCCAGTGGTGGCTGGAGCGCTGACACGCGCCCATCGCCCCTTCTTCATTCGCTGCGCCGGGTGTCTTTGGCCGATTGCCATGTACCCGTCATGAGCGATCTGACAGAGTTTCTTACAATGCACAGCTTCTTGGTACACAGGGCGCGTTCGGCGCCCTTCATATGGAAATAGCAATACTGTTCGCTCTCATCTGCCTCAACGGCGTATTTGCCATGTCGGAAATCGCGCTGGTGACTGCGCGCAAGGCGCGGCTGCAGAAGTTGATTGATGAGGGCGACAACGGCGCTGCCGCCGTCGTCAAGCTGGGTGAAGACCCCACGCGATTCCTGTCCACGATCCAGATCGGTATCACCTCCATCGGTGTGCTGAACGGTATCGTGGGTGAGGCGGCTTTGGCTGCGCCTCTGGCCGAGTGGCTGACCGTGGTGGGGGTTCCATCGCCCTACGCTGGGTATGCCTCCACCGGTTTGGTGGTGGTGCTCATCACCTATTTCTCCATCGTGGTGGGCGAGTTGGTGCCCAAGCGCATCGGGCAGTCTCACCCCGAGACATTCGCCCGCCTGGTGGCTCGGCCTATCAATCTTCTGGCGGTTGCTACCAAGCCGTTTGTGCTGCTGCTGTCGGGCTCTACCCGCACGCTGCTGCGCTTGCTTGGAGTGAAGGAAACCAGCGGCAGCCCGGTGACGGAAGAAGAAATTCACGCCATGCTGGTCGAAGGCACGACGGCCGGGGTGATCGAGTCGCACGAGCACACCATGGTGCGCAACGTGTTCCGCCTGGACGATCGCCAGATCGGCTCCCTCATGGTGCCCCGTGGCGATGTGGTGTGTCTGGATCTGGATGCGTCTTTTGAAGAGAACCTGCGCCGCATCGAAGAATCTGACCACGCCCGCTTCCCGGTGGTGCGCGGTGGCATGGACCACCTTCAAGGCGTGATCAATGCTCGCCAATGGTTGGCGCGCGCGCTGCGCGACCCCAAGCACACGCTGGCAGACCAGCCCTTGCAGGCCGCACTGTATGTGCCTGAGACCATCACGGGCATGGAGCTGCTGGACAACTTCCGGCTGTCGGATGTGCACATGGCCTTTGTCATCGACGAGTACGGCGAAGTGCAGGGCATCGTCACGTTGCAAGACCTGATCGAGGCCATCACCGGCGAGTTCCAGCCCCGCGATCCCGAGACCTCCTGGGCTCTGCAGCGGGAAGATGGCAGCTGGCTGCTGGATGGGCACATTCCCGTGCCCGAACTCAAGGATCGCCTCAACCTCGACTCCGTGCCAGAGGAAGAGCGCGGTCGCTACCACACCCTCAGCGGCATGGTCATGCTGCTCACCGGCCGTCTGCCCAAAGTTACGGATACCGTGCAGTGGGAGAACTGGAAGTTTGAAGTGGTGGACATGGATGGCAAGACCATCGACAAGGTGCTGGCAACCCGCCTCCCCAGCCAGGAAGACTCAGCGGCTGAAGCGCAGGAAGCGGGCGGCTGAGCACGGGCTTGGCTGCCAGGCGGCCAGCCAATTCAGGCTGTGCCTGTCTTCCAGAGCCGCAAGCCCAGCTCCCGCGCGAGCTGGCGGTATTCCTCCACACTGGCTTGCACGTAGGTCTCCAAGGCTGCTCCGGTGAGCCGGTGCGGGGTCAACCCATGCATTTGGCACAGTGCCGCATAGCCGGGGGCTGCATGGGCCTGCGCGAAGGCTGCCGTCCAGGCCGACACCAGCGCGGGTGGCGTACCCATGGCCATGTAGACGCCCCGCACGGTGGGCCATACCAGATGCGTGGCTTGCTCTGTGGCGGTGGGCACCTGGCTCAGTGCGCCAGGAAGTCGGGCGGGCGAGAGCACCGCCAGCAGCCGAAATTTCGCGCCATGGGCCTGTGCCTTCATGGCCTCGGCGGCATCTCCGGTAAAGACGTTGATGTGCCCGCCTACCAGCGCCTTGATGGCCTCACCGCCCCCTTCAAAAGATACGAAGCGCATGTGGCGGGGGTCTCTGCCAGCATGGCGCACCAGCAGCGCGGCTTTCATCCAATCCTGGCTGCCCAGCGTGCCGCCGGCCCCAAACACCATCCGCTGATTGCTGTCGCGCAGCGCCTGCATCAGTTGCGTGAGCGTTTGAAAGGGGCTTTGTGGGTGTACGGCCACCACGCCGTAGTCAGTGCCCAGCGTGGCCACCCAGCGCACTGCGTCCAACCGGTGCGGTCCAAAACGGCCTTGGGCAATATTCAGTAGCGAGCCGCTGGAGAAGGCCACCAGAGCGTGGCGAGAATCCAGCCGACTCGTGGCTGCCCGGTCAAAAGCCACGGCGCCAATGCCGCCTGGCAGGTAGCGGGTGCGCAGTGGCGCAAAGGCGGGGCGCACCTTGGCGATGGCCTGGGAGGCCAAGGTGCAGGTCAGATCAAAACCACCGCCCGGCTTGGAGGGTGCGATGCATTCGCTACCAGCCAAATCCTTTGCGGTGGCATCTTGCCCCCACACCCAGCGCGGAGTCAGCGCCAGCGCAGCTGCGTGCAGTGCAACGCGGCGGGGCAGAACAGCGGATTCCGAAGGGCTTGGCATAGTGCTGGATGCAAGGTTTACAGTAGCTGGCTCGCGGAGGATGCTGCTGCGTCGGGGATTATGTGGGCCCGGCTGTACCACCCTGGTGGGCGGCGGGCTTGGGCCACCACACCAGGGCCAACAGGCCTTGGCCACTTTCCCGGTTTTGCAGGCGTAACGCGCCCCCATGCCGTTGTGCGATGGACCGCGCAATTGACAACCCCAGGCCCGAGCCAGCCGTCTTCGCCTGCTGCCCGCGTTTGAAACGCTGGCCCAGGGTGGCATGTTCCTGCTCGGTCAGTCCGGGTCCGTTGTCTTCCACGCTCAGGCTCCAGCCCAGCTCGTCCCCGGCTGCTGCCAGCGTGACAGTGCCCCCTGATGGGGTGTAGGCAATGGCGTTGGCTGCCAGATTGGTCAGCGCTTCGTGCATGAGGTGGGCATCGGCCACGGCCATGGCATGCGACGGGGCAGGCGGCTGAATGCCAAAGTCGATCTGCTTGGCGCGTGCCTGGGGTAGCAGTTCCAGAGCGACCGTGCGCAGCAGGCTGGACAAGTCCAGGGGCGCGAAATCCAGGGCGGCTGTGTCGCTGCGCCCCAGGGCCAGCAATTGCTGCGTGCTGCGGGTGGCACGGGAAATTTCGGTTCCCAGGGCTTGCAGTGTCTGCTGCACCAGGTCGCCGTTGGGCTCTCGCCGTGCATAGTCCACCTGCATCTGCAAAGTGGTCAGGTGGGTGCGCAACTGGTGCGATGCGTCGTCCAGAAATTCTCTTTGCTGCGTGATGAGCGCCTGGTTGCGCGTCATGTGCTGGTTGACGGCGGACACCAGGGGGCGGATGTCTGCGGGCAGATCCTGTGGCGGGATAGGCGTCATATCTTCCGGGCTGCGGTCTTTCACGCCTTGCGCCAAACGTGCCAGCGGGCGCAAGGCCAGCGCCAGGGTTCCGGCAGTACCTAGCACCATCAGCACCAGGATCAGTCCATCCCGCAGGGCTGCGCGGCGCACAAAGCGCAGGGTGAAATCGCGGCGCGATTGGGTGCTTTCACCCACTTGCACGATGACGCTGGTATTCGACTGCCCCGGGCTGGTTCCGTTCAGACTCGCATCTGCCGAAATGGGGCGCTGGTAAGCCACCAGGCGCAAGGACTCTCCAAAATACTGGGCGTCGTAAAAACGCGGAACACCTGGCTCCAGCGGGCGGGGCGGTAAGGGCAGATCGGCATTGCCCAGCTCTACCAACGCATCGGACGTCGCTACCCGGAAGTACACCGATCCGCTGGCTGTCAGCTCAAAGAACTCCAGCATGCTGTAGGGCAGCTCGGCCGTGAGCCCGCCCGATGCGGTGGAGATACCCGCGTCGATGGCCTTGAGCGCCCCCACCAGCGAGCGGTCATACGCCGCGTTGGCTGCCTCCAGCGCATCGTGGCGTGTCATCCAGAGTTCCAGCGCCGTCACTAGCACCAGCAGGGGCATCAGCACGATGGCCAGGCGCTGCCACAGGCGCAGGCCAGAGAGAGCGGGCTGCCATGTCCTGCGCCACAGCGCCATCAACTGCACTCCAGTGCGTAGCCCAGCCCGCGCAGGGTGGTGATGCGTACGTCGCTGCCTTCCAGCCGTTTGCGCAGCCGGTGCACAAACACTTCCACGGCTTCTGGGTGAACGTCTTCGTCGTCAGAGAACACCCGATCCAGTATTTGCTGTTTGGAAAAGGGCTCGCCGCTGCGTTGCACCAGCACCCGCAGCACTGCCAGTTCGCGCGGTGACAAGGCCAGTGGCGCGCCTTGCAGTGTGAACTGCTTGCGCTGGCCGTCGTAAACCAGCGAGCCGCAGGCCAGCCGGGGGTGTTCGTTGCCCCGTGCGCGTCGCACCAGGGCGTGCAGGCGTGCCTCCAGCTCCGCCAGCTCGAAAGGTTTGGCCAGAAAGTCGTCTGCGCCAGCGTTGAGCAGGCGCACCCGCTCGTCCAGCGAATCACGCGCCGTCAGAATCAGCGCGGGCAGGCGTTGGTCGCGTTCGCGCAGCCGTTGCAACACGCCATGGCCGTCCAGCCCCGGCAGGCCCAGGTCCAGCACCAACGCGTCGTAGTCGGCATGTTGCAGGGCCCGATCGGCCATCAGCCCGTCGCTGACCCATTCGACCTGGATGCCGGCGTGCTCCAGCGCCCGGCTGAGCCAGGTTCCCAGGCTGTGTTCGTCTTCTGCCAAAAGGATGCGCATGATGGGGCGATGCTAATGCGCGATAGACGGCCTGAGGGTAGGCTCGGCAACGTCCACAGCCATTCAAGCCTGCGGTGCAGGCCAGGAGGAGGGGCAGGCGCAGTCTGTGGTGTGCTCAGTCGGGCTTGACCTTGGCGCGCAGCAATACCTTCTTCCAGCGTTCCTGCTCTGCGGCGATGAACTGGGCAAACTGCGCAGGCGTACCGCCAATGGCTTCGGCTGCGTCGGCGTTGAGCCGTTCCAGCGAGGCGGGGGCTTTGACGGCCTTCATGGTTTCGACCGAGAGCTTTTCGAGGTTGGCTGCGGGCATGTTGGCCGGGGCGAGCATGCCGTACCACTGGGTCATTTCAAAGCCAGGAAAGCCTTGCTCGGCCACGGTGGGCACGTCGGGCAATTGCGGCAGGCGCTTGGCCGAGCCGGTGGCAATGCAGCGCACCTTGCCCGACTTGATGAAAGGCAGCATCGCGGCTGCACCCACGGCTGAGGCCTCAAGGCGGCCCGAGAGCAGGTCGGTCATCATGGGGCCGGTGCCACGGTAGGGCACGTGCAACAGGAACAGGTCGGCAGTCATCTTGAGGTATTCAAACGCCAGGTGCCCCGCGCTGCCATTGCCGGCCGAGCCGTAGCTGAACCTGCCGGGGCTTTTCTTGGCGTAGGCGATGAGTTCCTTGAGGTTCTTGACCGGCACATCGGGGTGCACCACATACAGGCTGGGCACCTTGGCCAACAGGCTCACAGGCTTGAAGTCCTTGTTGGCATCGTAGGGCAGCTTGTCGAAGATGAAGGGATTGACCGCCAGCGTGCCGATGTGCCCCAGGATCAAGGTGTGCTGGTCTTCGGCGCGTGCCACTTCCGACATCGCGATGTTGCCAGCGGCCCCTGGCTTGTTGTCCACAAAAACGCTTTGACCCAGGGTCTTGGACAGTTCGGCGGCCGTGGAGCGCGCCACGATTTCTGAGCTGCCCCCCGGTGCAAACGGCACCACAAAACGCACCGATTTGCTGGGCCAGGCGGCCTGGGCCGCTGCGCCCGCAGGCAAAAGCCCGCCCAGGGCCAGCGCTGAACCTGCACCGAGCAGGTGGCGGCGTGCTGGGTTGAAGGTAGGGGGAAGTTCAAACATGGCGATGTCTCCTCGTTCTGGTCAATGATTCATAGGCATGGGTGCCTTGAAGCATCGTGCCGAGTGGCAGCTTTCGGAATGCTGTCAGTGTGGCGTGGTCGCACTGACACAGGCTTATATTTGTTGCCCTTGCTACGCAGCAGCCCAGGTCTTCACAGTGCGCGGTCAGGCCTCTGGGGTGTCTGCCCGCACGACCAGGTTGCGTCCGGTGTTCTTGGCTTGGTAAAGCGCCGCGTCGGCACTGGCCAAGGTCGATGCCGAGTCTGGCAAGACCGGACACAAGCCCACGCTCATGGTGACTCGGATGGACTGGCCGTCATCGCTAGCAATGGTGCTTTGCTCCAGGGCCATGCGCAGACGCTCGGCGATGGTGTGGCCTTGCTCCACCGTGGTGTTGGGCAACAGCACCGCAAACTCCTCGCCCCCCAGTCGTCCCGCCATGTCTTCCTTGCGCAGCAGATTCCCGCGCAACAAGTTGGCCAGATGAACCAATACCTTGTCACCGGTAGCGTGGCCCCAGGTGTCATTGACCCGTTTGAAGTGGTCCAGATCCAGCATCAAGAAGGCCGCTGGGGGGGCGCCGTGCGCAATATGAGTGATCTCGGCTTCGAGGCGAGCCATGAAAGCGCGCCGGTTGGTCAGGCCTGTCAGGAGGGTGTCTGTGGTAGCCAGCCGCTCCAGCGTGCGCTCGCGGCTGCGGCGCTCGGTGATGTCTTGCGCCAGCCACAACCTGCCCAGGTCATCGCCCCGGGCGGTGCGTATCTGCACCATGTCGATCCGCACGGTGGTGCCTTGTGCCAGTGCCACCTCGTAAGTCGCGTTGTTACCCATGGTGTACAGCTGCTCTGCGGGGGGCAGTGCATCCAAAACCTCGGGCGGAACCATGGCACGCAACTTGTTTCGATCACAACCCACCAGCTCTTCTGAGGGCGTGCTGACGCCAAAAAGGTCGCACAGGGCCTGGTTAAGCACCACGGCGGTGCCGTCCTGGTTTTGTACCAGCACCCCTCCTGGGAAGTGCTGAATCACCTCCATCAAGTGCGCCTGGGCGGTGGCCAAAGCCTCTTCGGTCTCACGCCGCTCGGTCGTGTCCACCAGCGTCCAGATCACGTCGCCCTCTGGCTGCTGCGGGTCCAGGGGGGTGCCTCTGATCGAGAACCAGCGCAGTGCGCCGGTGGCGGTGCGCATGAGGTATTCCACCTCCACGCCACCTTGCTCGCGTACGACATCCACGTACGGTAGAAATTGCGTGAACGCTGCTTCGTGCCGGTGCAGGACGCTCAGGCTTTTGCCTTGCAGGGGCAGTCCGTCCTGCGAGAAGGTCTCCACGGCTCTGTGGTTGGCCAGCGCAATGATGCGCTCGGGGGTCGAGATAAGCAGGGCTGCGGCGGCATTGTCGAGCAGTGCTTGCCGAAGGTGTGTTTCCTGCTTGCGGGGGGTGATGTCGGTCTGGGTGCCGATCACCAGCCCGGCAATTTCTGTGTCGTCCGGCGCAACTTGCCCTCGGATTTCCATCCATCGCCATGTGCCTTGCTGGGTGAGCAGGCGTGTTTCCAGGTCGAAGGGCTCGCCCAGGGCAATCTGGCGTTGCAGCGTGGTGAGCACCCGGTGGCGGTCATCAGGGTGCACATGCTCTTGCCACGTTTGAAAGTCTAGCTTTTGAGAAAGCACTTCGTAGCCCAGCATCTGGTGGCAGCGCTTGTCCATCTCGATGATGCCCGTGCGGGTGTCCCATTCCCAAAGGCCGTCCTGCACGGCCACCATGGTCAGGCGCAGCCGCGCTTCGCTGCGGCGCAGTGCTTCCATCACGGAGTGTTGTTCAGTCACGTCGTGGATGTATCCATGCCACAACGTGGACCCATCAGCTTCGCGCTCAGGCTTGGCCTGGCCGGCCAACCACCGGATTTGGCCGTTGGGCAGCACTTGGCGCCATTCGTGGCTCCACAGTTCCAGCGTGCGGGCTGACTCCAGGATGCTGGAGCGCAATGCTTCAAGATCCTCAGGATGGGCACTTGCAAATGCTTGGCGGGAATCCGTCTGCGCCAGCTCTGGGGTGATGCCGTAGATGTCGGCAATGCCAGGGCTCGCATACGGAAAGCAACTGCTTCCGTCAGGCCGCAACCTGAATTGGTACACCGTGCCAGGAACCTGCACCAGCAGTTTGGCCAGGCGTTGCTGTAGTTCCTGGCGCACCGCGTCGATCTCGTGCCGCTGCGTGACGTCGATATAAGTGCCGGTGATGCGTTGCGAAGACGGCTTACCCGCGCGGCGCACGATGCGTCCACGCACCTGCATCCAGATCCAATGGCCGTCCTGGTGGCGCAGCCGGGGCTCTGCCTCGAAGAATTCGGACTCCCCGCGAACATGGGCCTCGAGGGCATCACACCAGGCTGGCCAATCCTCAGGGTGGATCAACGCTTGGAGTTGCTCAGGGTTGGGGTGGTAGGCTTCCTTTGGCAACCCCAGCAGACGGACCCAGCGGCGGTCAAAAAAGAAATCTCCCGCAGGCGGGCTCCAATTCCATGTGCCCAGCTTACCCCCTTCCAGTGCCAGTCGGTAACGTTGCCTTTGGCGCTCCAGCCGTTCACGGTCCTGCTTTTGACGCTGGAAGAGCAGCGCAATCCAGCACGCCGCCAGCACAAACGCCAGCGTTCCCACGGCATTGCGCAGGCGGCTGTCGCGCACGGATTGGTACGTTCCCGCCATGGCCTGGTCGCGGCTGAGCCCGACGCTGACGCCAAGGGATAGTGCGCGAGTCTCTGCCAGGCGTAGAACCGGTGCACGCCGTCAATGGGTGCGACGATCTGATACTGCCCACTGGTGCGCTCCGGGTAGCGCAGGAACTCCCGGTCTGCGGGGACGTTCAGGTCCAGCACCCCATTTTGATCGTGGGATCGCGCGAGATACGCCCCATCAGCGCGCAGCAGCAGTGCTGCGTCGTTGCCCTGGGTGAATACATCGCGCAGGTTATTGGAGAGGTAGTCCGGGTTGATGGAAAGCACCACCACGCCGCCAAAGCGGTTGCCTTGGCTGATAGGGTAAGACACTTGCACCGACCACTGCCCCGACACCCGGCCCAGTGTGGGGCGGCTAATGTAGAGGCGCTTTTCCGTCTCCAAGGTGTGGGCCTGGAAGTGGGGACGGTCTCCGATCGATGTGCCCAGCGTCGCGCTGTCGGGCGACAGCGACGAATACACGATGCGTCCACTGGAGTCTGTCACCGCGATTTGCAAAATACTGCCCGGCGGGAACGACGCAAGGGCGTCAGTCGCTGCCAACTGAAAGGTGTGCTGCGGGTCGTGTTCGTGCAGAACGGCCAGACTGCGCGCCAGGTATTCCAGCCCGCCCATCAATGTTTCCATTTGGGCCGCAAGGGTGCGCGCAATGTGCGTGGCACGCAGTTCGGTCTGTGTCTCCGCAAAGGTCGTTTGCTCTTGCTGTTGCGCGAGCAAAAGCCACCAGTAAGCGCCACAGGCAACGAGTACCGCGGCCAATGCGCCCGTCACCCTCCAGTGCATCCAGAACTTTTTCATCGGGTGCATCCTGACTGTGAACGGATGAGGGCTAAGAAGGCTCGTTTGTGTCAGGGCTTTGTCGCAAGCCCAGCGGGCTTGGCCCACAGGGCGGCCGAGGCGGCTGGCAGGGAAACTGCGGACACCGTTCGGAGTGACGAGACTGCGGAGTAGGCGAAAAAACGCATTAATACCGACTTTATCGTTCTGTAGCAGATAGTTACTGATAAAGCGTCGGACCCTTTCCCGTAGAGGGCCCCGTTCGGTATCCAGATCGACGATTTTTGATGCGTATCAAGGTCGCTCTGGTCGGCTGGACTGCTGGCGACTGCGCCAGGATTTGCCCGCCAAGCGGGTCGTTTTCAGTGGCGCAGGCCTGTGATTTGCTGCGCTGCGTGCAGGCCGCTGCGGATGGCGCCTTCCAGCGTGGCTGGGTAGGGGCCTTCCGTGTAGTCGCCTGCGGCCCACAGGCCTGAGAGCACGCGATTTCCAGGACGGCGCAGCCCTGGGGTACAGGCAAAGGTTGCGCGTTTTTCCACCACGGTCTGGAGGGGGCGCAGGGTTTTGAGGCCCAGCTGTTCCTGGGCCTGGCGCACAACCTGATCCTCAAGCGTGGCACGGTCTTGCTCACTGACGCTGACCACAAAGGCCAGCAAACCGGCAGGCCCCCCCAGGTGCCCGCGGTCGAACACAAACTGTGCGGGTTGCTCGGGGCCTGGGCGCAAGGCCAGCATTGCCTGGTTCAGGGTATGGCGACTTTCCTCAGTGTGCCCAGACCCATTCGGGAGGCTGGTGGCAGAGGCCTGTGCGTACACCGTACCGATGGATGTGAACCGCAGTGCTTGGGTTACATGGATCCACTCGGCGGCTTCGCCTTGTTCGGTGTGGGAAAGGCTGCCGTGGGCCGCTTGCACCAGGCGGGCTGCTTCCGTGCTGTGGGTGGCCAGCACCACCGAGTCAAAGTGTGTGCCGTCCACGTCCCAGCCGTCAGGGGTGCGCGCCAGGCCCGCCACGCGTTGCCCCGTGTGCAGCGCCGCTCCCTGGGCTTGCAGCCACTGCGCGGCGGTATCCGGGAACAGCGTACCTAGATCGGTGCGCGGCAGCAGCAGGTTTGAGCCACCGCGCCCGCTGAACAGGCTGTCGCGCAACACGCGCAAGAACACTTCCGCGCTGGCCTCGTGCGCGGGGGTGTTGAGTGCCGATACGCACAGGGGCTCGATGAACTCCTGCAGCAGGCGCTGCGGCAGCCTTTCGCACAGCTGTGCTACCGACCAGCGCGCATCGCACCGGAAGCCCTTGAGCTGCCAGCTGGCGCAGGTGCGCAGCAACGCGACTTTGTCGGTCCAACTCCAGCCGCGTGCCCGCGCCACGCCCACCAGCGCATCCCAGGGGGGCGGCAGGTTGGGCAGTTCCAGGCCGCTGCGGTCGGCGTAGGTCAAGGTCAGGGGGAGGCGCAGCATGGCGCTGGGCACGTCCACGCCCACCGTGCGCATCAAACGCAGGGTTTCGGTGTAGGCACCAATCAGGATGTGTTGCCCGTTGTCCAGCACGAGGGGCTGGCCCGCTGCATCCACGGTGTGCAGGGCTCGCGCCCGCCCACCCAGGGTGCGAGCGGCTTCCATCACCGTGACGTGGTGGCCTGCCTGCGTCAACGCCACGGCTGCCGCCATGCCGGCCCAGCCGGCCCCCACCACCGCGACGCGCATCACATGCGCCCCAGGGCCTGGACCTTCCATGCCAGCCAGAACTTGCGCAGGGGCGTGAGGCGAATGCGCTGGTGCAGCACCTGGAAGTTGTCGTGTTCGATTTCGCGCAGCAGGGTGCGGTAGATGCTGGCCATCATGAGCCCAGGCTTTTGGGCGCGGCGGTCTGCGTCGGGCAACAGGGCCAGCGCCTCGTCGTACAGGCGGTGCGCTCGCTCGGCCTGAAAGCGCATGAGTGCGGTGAAGCGGTCGGAATACGTGCGCTTCAGAATCTCGTGCGCCTTCACATCAAACTGCTGCAACTCGCTGACGGGCAGGTAAATGCGGCCCAGCATGGCGTCTTCACCCACATCCCGAATGATGTTGGTGAGCTGAAACGCCAGCCCCAGTGTGTGTGCGTATTGCGTGGTGCGTTCGTCGGTCTGGCCAAAAATGCGCGCAGCCACCTCGCCCACAATGCCCGCCACCAGGTGGCAATAGCCCTGGAGGCCTGCAAAGTCGAGGTAGCGGGTTTGCTCCAGGTCCATCTGGCAGCCATCGATGACGGCCTGCAGGTGGCGCTGCTCAATTCCGTAATCGCGGGTGTGCGGCATCAGTGCCTGCATGACCGGGTGGGTAGGCTGGCCGCCAAAGGCCTTGGCCACTTCGGCCTGCCACCAGGCCAGTTTGGTGCGGGCCACGCCGGGGTCAGACACTTCGTCCACCACGTCATCCACCTCGCGGCAAAACGCATAGAACGCGGTAATCGCTGCGCGCCGGGGCGCGGGCAGGAACAAGAAGGCGTAATAGAAGCTGCTGCCCGAGGCAACCGCTTTTTGTTGGACGTACTGTTCCGGAGTCATGGGGCGCGATTGTCCCACGCGCTGTGTGGCCCGCGCCCGAGAATCTGCGCGCCAGGGGGCTTTGCCCGGCCCCTGGCGTGAGGAGCTGGGTTTTAGAAAGCGATCTGCTCAACGCCGATGTCGCTGGGGCGACGCAGCGCTTCTTTCATGAAGATGCTGATCGGCAGGGTGCCTTGCTCGGAGCTGAACCACTTTTTGTACAAGGCCGCCATCTCGCCGTTCTGGATCATGCGGCGGGTCACGCGGTCCACCAGCTCCTTGAACTTGGGGTCGTCCTTGCGCAGGCCAATGCTGTAGGGCTCCACAGAGAGGCGTTTTTCCAGGAAGTGATAGTCATCCATGGACTTGCCCAGGCGGGTGAGCGGGATCCAGATGCCTGCGTCGTCTGCAAAGGCGGCATCGGCCTCGCCCTTGGCCAACGCGTTCACGGCGTCCAGCGTGCTTTCCACCAGCACGTAGTTGAACTTGCGGTTGAAGGTGCGCTCATTGGCGCGCAGCAGGTTTTCGTTCGTGGTCTTGCCCTGCACGGCGATTTTCTTGCCCTGCAGATCGTCCAGCGTTTTGATGTTGGAGCTTTTGCGCACCAAAAATGCCGAAGACGCCACAAAAATGTGGTGGCTGAAAGAGATTTCTTTTTGCCGTGCGGCGGTGTTGGCCGTGCCGCCACATTCCAGATCCACCACGTTGTTCTTCACGTCGGTGATGCGGTTCTTGCCATCCACCAGCAGATAGTTCACGCGCAGGTCGGGGCGCTTCAGGTCTTTTTTGATCTCTTCAAAGATTTGCAGGCAGATGTCCACCGTGTAGCCCTGTACCTTGCCAGAGGCACTGTCTTTGTAAGAGAAGGGCAGTGACTTCTCGCGGTGGCCCAGACGCAGCTCTCCGGAGCTGGCAATGCGTGAAAGGGTGTCTTGTGCGAGGGCTGGCACGGCGGCCAGGCTGAGGGCGGCCATCAAGGCCCACTGGCGCAGTTTGGAAGGGTTTGACATGCTTGAGCAGGGGGAAAGGTGGGTAAAAAGGACGTGCCTTTTGTGCGTTGCAGCATCCATCCCCTCCCTTGTGATTGCCTCAGGGCCTACCGTGCGCAAACTTGCTTGCGCACCGTCAGCATTCCACAACGTTCACGGCCAGCCCGCCGCGCGAGGTCTCCTTGTATTTGCTCTTCATGTCGGCGCCGGTCTGCATCATGGTTTTGATGACCTTGTCGAGCGACACCACATGCTGGCCATCGCCGCGCAGGGCCATGCGGGCGGCGTTGATTGCTTTGATGGCGCCCATGGCGTTGCGCTCGATGCAGGGTATTTGCACCTGCCCACCCACGGGGTCGCAGGTCATGCCCAGGTTGTGCTCCATGCCGATTTCTGCGGCGTTTTCCACCTGCTCGGGCGTGCCGCCCATCACAGCGGCGAGGGCACCCGCGGCCATGGAGCAGGCCACGCCCACCTCGCCCTGGCAGCCCACCTCGGCACCCGAAAGCGATGCGTTGACCTTGTAAATGATGCCGATGGCGCCCGCAGTGAGCAAAAAGGTGGCAATGCCCGCATCGTTCGCACCGGGCAGGAACCGCACGTAGTAGTGCAGCACTGCGGGGATGACCCCGGCGGCACCGTTGGTGGGTGCTGTGACCACGCGGCCGCCCGCCGCGTTTTCCTCGTTCACCGCCATGGCGTACAGGTTCACCCAGTCCAGCATCGATAGCGGGTCGCGCAGCGCGGCCTCGGGGTGGCTGCTCAGGTTGCGGTGCAGTTCGGCCGCGCGGCGGCGCACATGCATGGGGCCGGGCAGAGTGCCAGTGGCCGCGCAGCCGCGTTGCACGGCCCCAGCCATGGTCTGCCAGATGCGCAGCAGCTGGCGTTGCACTTCGTCGGCGCTGTGCCAGTGCTGCTCGTTGGCGGCAGTGACCTGGGCCATGCTCAAGCCCGTGGCGCGGCACTGCGCCAGAAGTTCTGCCCCGGTGCTGTACGGGTAGGGCAGCCCCTGGCCATGGCCCTGGCTGCCGGAAGCAGCGGCCGCGCCGGGGTTGGTCACGCGCTGGCCTTGCTCGTCCACTACAAAGCCGCCGCCAATCGAGTAGTACTCGCGCACGGCGATTTCCTGGCCCTGCGCGTCAAAGGCACGAAAACACAGCCCGTTGGGGTGGCGGGGCAGGCTTTTGCGCCGCAGCAGCATGTGTTCCTTGTCGATCCAGGGAATGCTGTGTTCGCCCAGCAGCGGCAGGCGTTGGCTGCTGCGAATCTGGGCCACGGTGGGCGCGATCTGGTCGGGGTCGATGGTGTCAGGCTCATGGCCTGCCAGGCCCAGCAGCACAGCGGTGTCGGTGCCGTGCCCGATGCCCGTGGCGGACAGCGAACCAAACAGCTCGGCCACCACATGGTGCACTGCCGCCAGCCCCACGGTGGTTTGCAGGTGGCACGAGAACTGTCGCGCCGCAATCATGGGGCCCACGGTGTGGGAGCTGGAGGGGCCGATGCCAATTTTGAAAAGGTCGAAGACGCTGACGGACATGGTGATGCGAGGCCGTGGTTCGGGTTGTGATCCTGTCAAGGCTAGCGGCGCCGTGCTGCCGCCGCACGCGCGGAATCCCTGCCCCTCATGCCGGCGGTGGCAAGGCGGGCCGGGGCGGCTGGCGTGCTGGGTTGCCTGCCAATCATCAATGATGCTATTAAAAATGTAGCTGCTAGCGCTTATGGATAAAGCGCTATAGCATGATTTAGCTTGAATTTTTCGAGCGTTTGAAGCCGGCGGGTTAGCGCCCGTTGTGGGGCATAAATCTTTCTTACATTGCCACCGCGCGGGCCAGCATCACGATCCAGTCCGGGGCATGCAGGCGGGGGCGGGTGTGCAGGCTGCCGCCTTGAAGGGCGTCCACCTTGTCCAGAATGCGCAGGCCGCCTTGCACCACCAGGCGCAGCTCCCACCCCATGCGCCCGGGCAGGCGGCGTACCAGGGGTGCGCCTTGCACCATCAGGGCCCGTGCCCAGTCGGCGCTGTCTTGAATCAGCCGCGCATTCTGCGGCGTGGTCTGGCGTGCCAGCAGTTCGGCCTGGCTGGCGCCGTAGGCAGCGCAGTCGGCGCGGGGCAGGTAGTGGCGGCCGCGCGGAATGTCCACGCTCAAGTCCTGCCAGAAATTGGCCAGCTGCAAGGCCGTGCAGATGGCGTCACTTTGCTGCAGTGCCTGGGCATCGCTCACGCCATACAGGTGCAGCAGCAAGCGGCCTACCGGGTTGGCAGAACGGCGGCAGTAGTCCAGCAGTTCTGCCCGGTCGGCGTAGCCCTCGGCGTCACGCGTCTTTTCCACGTCTTGGGCGAAGGCGCTGAGCAGGTCGGCCAGCAGGTTCACAGGCAGCTGGTGCTGTTCGATCACGGCGCGCAGCGGAAGAAACACCGTCTCCCAACGCTCCGATGGTGCGTGCCCCAGGGCGACAGCTTGCAAGTCGGCCTCGAACGTTGCCAGGTCTTGCAGGCGCTGCGCTGGCGGGGCGTCGCCTTCGTCGGCAATGTCGTCGGCGGTGCGTGCAAAAGCGTAGATGGCCCGAATGGGCGGGCGCAGGCGGGGCGGGCACAGCAGCGACGCCACCGGAAAATTCTCGTAGTGCGTGACTGCCGCTGCGGCCTGGGCCGCTGGGGCGGCCAAAGGGGTCGCAGAAGGGGCAGGGGAAGAGCGGTTTTCAGGATTCATGGCGGCGTGGATTGTCGCTTGACAATGCCCGGGCCTTCTCATAGATTACTAACCGGTCAGTCAGTAGCTGTTTCGGCACTGTCTGACCAGGGCTGATTGACGGCCTCTCTCCTGAATAAATCACCGCTTTTGCAGCCCCGAAACAAGGGGTGGTTCCCGGTTGCGCCTGTCGCGCCGGTCCATCGCTGTGGCGTGCACGACTGTGTTGTCGTGCCCTATCGCGTGATTTGCCGGGGGAGGGGCTCATCGGCTTTGGCCTGGGCGCAGAGCAAGGGGCAGTCCACCTTGCACCGCCCGGTCACACCATTTTTCATCACTGGATTTTCCATGCGTACACCTTCCGCTTCGCGGCCATTTCACGGGTTTCACAGGTATCTCACGCTTCTGGGCGCAGTGGCGCTGATGACCGCTTGTTCGCGGCCTGCGCCGCCACAGGAGCCCGTGCGTGCCGTCAAGTTGATGACGGTGGGAGTGGGGGCGTTGGAGTCGCAGCTGGAATATGCGGGTGAGGTGCGTGCCAGGGTGGAATCCCGCCTGGGCTTTCGCGTGGCCGGCAAGATTGTGCAGCGCCAGGCCGAGCTGGGCCAGCGTGTGAAGGCTGGCGATGTGCTGGCGCAGCTGGATCCCAAGGACTACCAGTTGGCGGCTGAGGCTGCCCGCGCGCAGTTGGCAGCAGCCACCACCCAGCGCGACTTGGCGGCGGCCGACTACAAGCGCTACGCAGCGCTGAAAGACCAGAATTTCATCAGCGGCGCCGAGCTGGAGCGGCGCGACACCGCCCTGAAGGCCGCGCAGGCCACGCTGGACCAGGCCCAGGCGCAACTGGCTTCGCAAGGCAACCAGGCCGCCTACACGCGGCTGGTGGCCGATGCGGCTGGCGTGGTGACCGGCATTGATGCTGAGCCAGGCCAGGTGGTGGCGGCAGGTGCGCCCGTGGTTCGCATCGCCCAGGACGGCGCGCGTGATGTGGTGTTTGCCGTGCCCGAAGACAAGGTATCCGCCATGGCCCCCGGCCAGGAAGTGGCCGTGCGTGGCTGGGCCAATGGCAAGACGTTGACAGGCAAGGTGCGTGAAGTGGCCGCCAGTGCCGACGCTGCCACCCGCACCTTCCAGGTCAAGGTGGCCATCGACCGCGCCGAAGCGCCGGCTTTGGGCTCCACTGTGTACGTCACCCCCAAGGCGCTGAGCCATGCCGGCACCCCCGCCATCAAGCTGCCCACCACGGCCTTGCGCCAGGAAGGGCAGTCCACCGCGGTGTGGGTGTATGACCCCGCCACCAGCACCATCAAGTCCCAGGTCATCCAGATTGCCACCGCTGATGGCAACGATGCGGTGGTGGCCTCTGGCCTCACGCCTGGCATGCAGGTGGTGGCCACCGGGGTGCATGTGCTCTCACCAGGGCAGAAGGTGACGGTATATCAGCCAAAAACGGCTGTAGCGCCCGTGAATCAAGCGCCAGCAGCTACTGATTCAGTAGCAAACGGTGCATCCCAGCCCGCTGCGAAGTAAGGCACACCATGAGCCAGAACCAACCAAAAGAGGGGTTCAACCTCTCCAAGTGGGCGCTCGACCACCCGGCGCTCACGCGCTACCTGATGGTCGTGCTGATGCTGCTGGGCTTCGCGGCCTATTTCCAGCTGGGGCAGGACGAAGACCCGCCGTTCACCTTCCGGGTGATGGTGGTGCGCACCTACTGGCCTGGCGCCACAGCGCAGCAGGTGGCCGAGCAGGTGACCGACAAGATCGAGCGCACGCTGCAGGAAGTGCCTTACGCCGACAAGATCCGCAGCTACTCCAAGCCAGGCGAGTCGCAGATCATCTTCCAGATCAAGGATTCATCGCGCCCGAACGAGGTGGCCAATATCTGGTACACGGTGCGCAAGAAGGTGGGCGACATGCGCTACACGCTGCCCACCGGCGTGCAGGGGCCGTTCTTCAACGATGAGTTCGGCGATGTGTATGGCGTGATCTACGCGCTGGAGTCCGAAGGCTTCAGCTACGCAGAGCTGAAGACCTTTGCCGACGATGTGCGCCAGCAACTGCTGCGCGTGCGCGATGTGGCCAAGGTAGAGCAGTTCGGCGTGCAGGACGAAAAGCTGTTTGTCGAAATCTCGCAAAAGCGCCTGTCGCAGCTGGGGCTGGATTTCAACCAGGTGCTGGCCCAGCTGGGCCAGCAAAACGCCGTGGAGTCGGCCGGGGCTGTGCAGACCCCGCTGGACCAGGTGCAGGTGCGTGTGGGCGGCCAGTTCAACGCCATTGAAGACCTGCGGGCCATGCCGATTCGCGGCCCTTCGGGCGCGCAGTTCCGCCTAGGTGATATTGCCGAGGTCAAGCGTGGCTACGTAGACCCAGCCACCGTGAAGGTGCGCCACCAGGGGCGTGAGGTGATTGCGCTGGGTATCTCGATGGCCAAGGGCGGCGACATCATTGCCCTGGGCAAGGCGCTGGAACAAGCCACGCAGCGCATCAGCAACTCGCTGCCAGCGGGCGTCAAGCTGGTCAATGTGCAAGACCAGCCCAAGGCCGTGTCCACGTCGGTCAACGAATTTGTGAAGGTGCTGATCGAAGCCGTAGTCATCGTGCTGGCCGTGAGCTTCATCAGCCTGGGCCTGCACAAGCGCCCTGGTAACCACCCGCTGTGGAAGCGCTGGTACATCGACCCCCGGCCCGGCCTGGTGGTGTGCATCACCATTCCCATGGTGCTGGCCGTGACCTTTTTGGCCATGTGGTACTGGGGCATTGGCCTGCACAAGATTTCGCTGGGCTCGCTCATCATTGCGCTGGGCCTGCTGGTGGACGACGCCATCATCGCCGTCGAAATGATGGTGCTGAAGCTGGAAGAGGGCTACGACAAGGTGCGCGCCGCCACCTTTGCCTATGAGCTGACAGCCATGCCCATGCTCACGGGCACCCTCATCACGGCTGCAGGCTTTTTGCCCATTGGCATTGCCAAGTCGATGACGGGTGAATACACCTTCGCGATTTTTGCCGTGACGGTGATTTCGCTGGTGCTGTCATGGGTGGTGTCGGTGTATTTCGTGCCTTACCTGGGCACGCTGCTGCTCAAGGTACCGCCCCATGTGCAGGCCGCCCAGGCCAACAAGGGCATTACCGACGACCCGCACGAGGTGTTTGACAGCCCGTTCTACACCGCCTTCCGGCGGCTGGTGGATTGGTGCGTGCAGCACCGCTGGATCACCATTGGCCTCACGGCCCTGACCTTTGCCCTGGGTATTGTGGGCATGGGCAAGGTGCAGCAGCAGTTTTTCCCGGATTCCAGCCGTCTCGAAATCATGGTGGAAGTCTGGTTCCCTGAAGGCACATCGTTTGCGGGCAACGAAGAGGTCACCAAGCGGGTGGAGCAACGCCTGCTGACCGAAGCCGGTGTGAATTCCGTGACCACCTGGGTGGGTTCGGGCGTTCCACGTTTCTATCTGCCGCTGGACCAGGTGCTGCCGCAAACCAACGTGTCGCAGTTCATCGTCTTGCCCAAGGACCTGGCGGTGCGTGAATCGCTGCGCATCAAGCTGCCCACGCTGCTGGCACAGGAATTTCCTGAAGTGCGCGGGCGCGTGAAATTGCTGCCCAACGGCCCGCCCGTGGCCTACCCCGTTCAGTTCCGCGTGATGGGTCCCGACCCGGTGGTGCTGCGTGAGCGTGCTGACGAGGTGAAGGCTGCACTGCGCGCCAGCCCCGACATGCGCGGCGTGAACGACAACTGGAACGAGTCCGTGAAAGTGCTGCGCATGGAGGTGGACCAGGACAAGGCGCGTGCGCTGGGGGTCAGCAGCCAGTCCATCGCCCAGGCCGCCAAGATCATGCTGGCCGGCTCGCAGATCGGGCAGTTCCGCGAGGGTGACAAGCTCATCGACATCGTGCTGCGCCAGCCGCTGGACGAGCGCAACGCCATTACCGATATCGGTAGCGCTTATCTGCCTACGGCCTCGGGCAAGTCCATCCCGCTCACGCAAATTGCCAAGCCTGTGTTCACCTGGGAGCCCGGTGTGATGTGGCGCGAGAACCGCGACTACGCTATCACGGTGCAGGGGGATGTGACCGAAGGCATGCAGGGCGCCACGGTGACGGCCGCTCTGCTGCCCGGTCTGCGCGAGATCGAAGCCCGCTGGCATGCGGCAGGGCAGGGCGGCTATCGCATTGAAGTGGCCGGTGCAGTGGCGGAAAGCTCCAAGGGGTCTGCATCGATTGCGGCAGGCATTCCGATCATGCTGTTCATCACCTTCACGCTGTTGATGCTGCAACTGCACAGCTTCAGCCGCGCCATGCTCGTCTTCCTGACCGGCCCACTGGGGCTGGCTGGGGTGGCTGGTGCGTTGCTGCTGTTGAACCGTCCGTTTGGCTTTGTGGCGTTGCTGGGGGTGATCGCCCTCATGGGCATGATCCAGCGCAATTCGGTGATCCTCATCGACCAGATCGAGCAAGACCGTGCGCGCGGCGTGCCTGCGTGGGACGCGATTGTGGAGTCGGCCGTGCGCCGTCTGCGCCCCATCGTGCTCACTGCCGCGGCGGCGGTGCTGGCCATGATTCCCTTGTCGCGCAGCGTCTTCTGGGGCCCTATGGCCGTGGCCATCATGGGTGGTTTGGTGGTTGCCACCGTGCTCACTTTGCTGGCTTTGCCAGCGATGTACGCAGCGTGGTTCAGGGTGCGTCGCCCGGCTCCTGAAGTACTTTGAAGAAAGGTTTCGGTCAGCTGCCCCGCACATCAGGGTAAAATAGAAGGTTGACCGATTTCACACAGGCGGCGAGCCGTGCTTGCCGCCTGTTTGTTTGTAGAACCGCGCGGGTGGCGAAATTGGTAGACGCACCAGGTTTAGGTCCTGACGCCAGCAATGGTGTGGGGGTTCGAGTCCCCCCCCGCGCACCATCCATGTGAGACTTTGCGGAACACGGCGCTGCTGCGCTGCAGCCAGCACGATCCACATTCATAAGAGGAATAGCCATGGCCGTTACTGTTGAAACCCTTGAAAAGCTCGAGCGCAAGATCACGCTGAGCGTGCCCGTTACCTTGATCCAGGCTGAAGTGGACTCGCGCCTGAAGCGCCTGGCCCGCACGGTCAAGATGGACGGTTTCCGTCCTGGCAAGGTGCCCATGAATGTGGTGGCTCAGCGCTACGGCTACTCGGTTCAGTACGAAGTGCTGAACGACAAGGTGGGCGAGGCTTTTGCCGTGGCTGCCAATGAAGCCAATCTGCGCGTGGCTGGTCAGCCCCGTATCACGGAAAAAGAAGGGGCCCCTGAAGGTCAAGTCACTTTCGACGCCGTTTTCGAAGTGTTCCCTGAAGTCAAGATCGCCGATCTGTCGGACGCCGAAGTCGAAAAGCTGTCGGCTGAAGTGACCGATGCAGCCATCGACAAGACCATCGACATCCTGCGCAAGCAGCGCCGCAGCTTCGCCCAGCGCGCACTGGACGCTGCCGCCCAAGACGGTGATCGCGTGGCGGTGGACTTCGAAGGCAAGATCGACGGTGAGCCCTTTGAAGGCGGCAAGGCCGAAGGTTTCCAGTTCCTGGTGGGCGAAGGCCAGATGCTCAAGGAATTTGAAGACGCTGTGCGCGGCATGAAGGCTGGCGAAAGCAAGACTTTCCCGCTGGCTTTCCCTGCCGATTACCATGGCAAGGACGTGGCTGGCAAGACTGCTGATTTCCTGGTCACAGTCAAAAAGATTGAGGCTGCTCACCTGCCCGAAGTGAACGACGCCCTGGCAAAGTCTTTGGGCATTGCTGACGGTTCCGTCGAAGGTCTGCGCGCAGACATCAAGAAGAACCTCGAGCGTGAAGTCAAGTTCCGTCTGCTGGCTCGCAACAAGCAAGCCGTGATGGACGCTCTGGTGGCCAAGGCTGAGCTGGATCTGCCCAACGCCAGCGTGCAAGCTGAAATCGCCCGCCTGATGGAGGGTGCCCGCGCCGAGCTGAAGCAACGCGGCATCAAGGACGCTGACAAGGCAGAAATCCCTGAAGACGTGTTCCGTCCCCAGGCTGAGCGCCGTGTGCGCCTGGGTCTGGTGGTTGCTGAGCTGGTGCGTGCCAACGAACTGCACGCCAAGCCTGAACAACTGAAGGCTCACATCGACGAGCTGGCTGCCAGCTACGAGAAGCCTGAAGACGTGGTGCGCTGGTACTTCGGCGACCGCCAGCGTCTGGCTGAAGTGGAAGCTGTGGTGATCGAAAATAACGTGACCGAGTTCGTGCTGAGCAAGGCCAAGGTGGTTGAAAAGGCCGTGTCGTTCGACGAACTGATGGGCCAGGGCTGAAGCCCTGCTGCTGGCCATTTCCTACGGAATTGAGCTGGCGGTAATGCCAACCAAGGGGCTTGTGCTTTTGCGCACAGGCCCCAATTCATTTCTGGGTACAGTACCTGCTTGACTGGAGAAAACATGAGCGCATTGGAAACACAAGGCCTGGGCATGATCCCCATGGTCATCGAGCAGTCTGGCCGTGGTGAACGGTCGTATGACATTTACTCGCGCCTGCTCAAAGAGCGCGTGATTTTCTTGGTGGGGCCTGTCAACGACCAAACTGCCAATCTGGTGGTGGCACAGTTGCTGTTCCTTGAGAGCGAAAATCCTGACAAGGACATTTCGTTCTACATCAACTCGCCTGGCGGTTCCGTCAGCGCAGGTATGGCGATTTTCGACACGATGAACTTCATTAAGCCCGACGTGTCAACGCTATGCACCGGCATGGCTGCCAGCATGGGCGCCTTTTTGTTGGCAGCAGGTGCCAAAGGCAAACGCTTTGCACTGCCCAACTCCAAGGTCATGATCCATCAGCCTCTGGGTGGCATGCAGGGGCAGGCCACTGAAATTGAGATCCACGCCCGTGAGATTCTCAAGACCCGTGAGCAACTGAACAAAATCCTGGCCGAACGCACAGGCCAGCCGCTGGAGAAGATCCAGCGCGACACGGAGCGCGACTATTTCCTGTCTGCCGATGAAGCCAAGGATTACGGCTTGGTGGATCAGGTGATCAGCCAGCGCGCCTGAACCCGGTAGCACACTGGGCGGCGTTTTCCCTTGGGGAAGACGCCGTTTTTATTTGGTTATCATCCCGACAACTTTCCGTAACAAGGCATTGCTCCATGGCCGAGAAAAAAGGCTCCTCCAGCGAAAAAACCCTTTACTGCTCCTTCTGCGGTAAAAGCCAGCACGAAGTCAAAAAGCTGATCGCTGGTCCTTCGGTCTTTATCTGTGATGAGTGCATTGACCTTTGCAATGAAATCATCCGTGATGAGTTGCCTGTGGGCGAGTTGTCCAAAGAAGCCCGCAGCGATTTGCCTACCCCGGCAGAGATCAAAAACAATCTCGACAACTATGTGATCGGTCAAGACGTAGCCAAGCGAACGCTTGCTGTGGCCGTGTACAACCATTACAAGCGTTTGCGTCACAAGGACAAGGCGCATAAGGACGATGTTGAGCTCTCGAAGAGCAATATCTTGCTGATTGGCCCCACGGGCTCTGGCAAGACTTTGCTGGCCCAGACACTCGCGCGCATGCTGGATGTGCCTTTTGTCATGGCCGATGCCACCACGCTGACCGAAGCTGGCTACGTGGGCGAGGACGTGGAAAACATCGTGCAGAAGCTGCTACAGAGCTGCAATTACGATGTGGAGCGTGCCCAACGCGGCATCGTTTACATCGATGAGATCGACAAGATTTCTCGCAAGTCTGACAACCCGTCCATCACTCGTGACGTGTCTGGTGAAGGCGTCCAGCAGGCATTGCTCAAGCTGATCGAAGGAACCATGGCGAGCGTGCCTCCCCAAGGCGGCCGTAAGCATCCCAACCAGGATTTCTTGCAGATCGACACGACCAACATCTTGTTCATTTGCGGTGGTGCGTTTGCCGGTCTGGAGAAGGTCATCGAAAACCGTACCGAGGCTTCTGGCATTGGTTTTGGTGCGGCAGTGCGCAGCAAGAAGCAGCGGTCGCTGACGGATGTGTTCCAGGAGATCGAACCTGAAGACCTGATCAAGTTCGGCATCATCCCTGAGCTGGTAGGCCGTATGCCTGTGGTGACAGCACTGGCTGAATTGAGCGAAGACGCCCTGGTCCAGATCCTGACAGAGCCCAAGAACGCGCTCGTCAAACAGTACAGCAAGCTCCTCTCCATGGAAGGTGTGGAGTTGGAGATTCGCCCAGCGGCCTTGAAGGCAATTGCGCGCAAGGCGTTGGCACGCAAGACGGGTGCGCGCGGTTTGCGATCCATCCTGGAGCAATCGCTCATTGGCACCATGTTTGACTTGCCCAACACCAGCAATGTTGAAAAAGTGGTTGTTGACGAGGCAACCATCGAAGAGAACAAGCCGCCGCTTCTCGTGTACCGCGAAGCGGCCAAGAAGGCCTGAGATGCCCGGTACGGGCGTGCACCCTGCAGCCCTTTCTTTCAGCAACCCTTGCGCCAGTGCGGCTGCGTGCAAGGGTTGAAAATCCCCATATGTGGACCATATTCCACAGAGTTAACTGAGGATTTCCATGTCCGGACATACCCCCCTCCCAGCCACTCCCCTTGACCTCCCACTGTTGCCCTTGCGTGATGTGGTGGTGTTCCCCCATATGGTCATCCCGCTGTTTGTGGGAAGACCCAAAAGCATCAAGGCGTTGGAGTTGGCCATGGAAGCCGAGCGGCGCATTATGTTGGTCGCCCAGAAGGCAGCCGCCAAAGACGAGCCTTCGGTGTCTGATATGTTTGATGTCGGCTGTGTCTCGACCATCCTGCAGATGCTCAAACTTCCCGACGGCACCGTCAAGGTGCTGGTGGAAGGCCAGCAGCGTGCCTTGGTCTCCTCCATAGAGGATGCAGAAACCCATTTCAACGCTACGGTGACGCCAGTTGCCCCTGCTGCTGACGAAGCCAAGTCGAGTGAAATTGAGGCTTTGCGTCGAGCAGTGATGCAGCAGTTTGACCAGTACGTCAAGCTGAACAAAAAGATCCCACCCGAGATTTTGACGTCGATCGCCAGCATCGATGATCCGGGCCGGTTGGCCGACACCATTGCGGCTCATCTGCCTCTGAAGCTTGAGAACAAGCAGGTGGTACTGGACCTCTCCGATGTGAAGGCTCGCCTTGAGAATCTGTTCGAGCAGCTTGATCGTGAAGTCGACATCCTGAACGTTGACAAGAAAATCCGTGGGCGCGTGAAGCGCCAGATGGAGAAGAACCAGCGCGATTTCTACCTGAATGAGCAGGTCAAAGCCATCCAGAAGGAATTGGGTGAGGGCGACGACGGCGCGGACATCGAAGAGATTGAGAAGAAGATCAAGCTCGCCAAGATGCCTGCCGAGGCTCGCAAGAAGGCGGAGGCTGAACTGAAGAAGCTCAAGCTGATGTCTCCCATGTCTGCGGAGGCGTCGGTCGTGCGCAATTACATCGATGTGCTGACAGCTTTGCCTTGGGCTAAAAAGACCAAGATCAAGCATGATTTGGTCAACGCCGAAGGTGTCTTGAACGAAGACCACTTTGGTCTCGACAAAGTCAAAGACCGCATCCTTGAATACCTTGCTGTGCAGCAACGCGTCGACAAGGTCAAGGCGCCTATTCTGTGTCTGGTAGGGCCTCCAGGGGTGGGCAAGACTTCGCTCGGACAGTCGATTGCCAAAGCCACTGGGCGCAAGTACGTACGCATGGCGCTGGGCGGTATGCGGGACGAAGCCGAAATTCGCGGGCACCGGCGCACCTACATCGGGGCCTTGCCTGGGAAGGTGCTCCAAAGCTTGTCCAAGGTGGGAACGCGCAATCCGCTGTTCCTTTTGGATGAGATCGACAAGCTTGGCACAGACTTCCGAGGCGATCCATCCAGCGCGCTGCTTGAGGTGTTGGACCCGGAGCAGAACCACACATTTGGCGACCATTACGTAGAGGTTGACTTCGACCTGAGCGACGTGATGTTTGTGGCGACGTCCAACTCGATGAACATTCCTCCTGCACTGCTGGACCGGATGGAAGTGATTCGCTTGTCGGGATACACCGAGGACGAGAAGACCAACATTGCCATGCGCTATTTGTTGCCCAAGCAGCTGAAGAACAACGGCGTCAAGGACGAAGAGTTGTTGATTACCGAAGCTGCGGTGCGCGACATGGTTCGCTACTACACCCGTGAGGCGGGTGTGCGCTCGTTGGAGCGGGAGTTGTCCAAGATCTGCCGCAAGGTGGTGAAGGGCTTGCAGCTGAAAAAGCTCACGCCTCAGGTGGTGGTCACGGAAGACAACTTGCCCGATTACCTGGGTGTTCGCAAGTTCACCTACGGGCGCGCTGAGCAACAAAACCAGATCGGCCAAGTGGTCGGATTGGCCTGGACCGAGGTGGGTGGCGACCTGCTCACCATCGAAGCTGCGACCATGCCAGGCAAGGGAGTCATTACTCGCACAGGATCACTGGGTGATGTGATGAAGGAATCCGTGGAAGCTGCGCGAACGGTTGTGCGCAGCCGGGCCCGGCTCTTGGGCATCAGGGATGAAGTGTTTGAAAAACGGGACATTCATATCCACGTGCCGGATGGCGCCACGCCGAAGGATGGCCCGAGCGCAGGCGCTGCAATGACCACTGCATTTGTCTCTGCCCTCACAGGCATTCCTGTTCGTGGAGATGTTGCCATGACGGGTGAGATCACCTTGCGTGGTGAAGTCACGGCGATTGGCGGGTTGAAGGAAAAATTGCTGGCGGCCTTGCGTGGCGGCATCAAGACCGTGTTGATCCCGGAAGAGAACGTCAAGGATCTGCAGGAGATTCCCGAGAATGTGAAAAGCGGACTCGAGATCATTCCTGTGAAGTGGATTGATAAGGTTCTTGAGGTGGCGCTGGAGCGCAAGCCCGTCCCCCTGTCAGACGAGGAGGCAGCGGTTGCTGCAGTGACGGCAGACAAAACTTCTCCGGCAGTCAGTAACGATTCTTTGAAGCACTGAAGTTTTTTTCGAAAACCTCCAAAAAATGCGCTACAATTCATTCCATCGCAGCAAACGTTGTAGAATGTAAGGCTTCGATAAATGCGGGAATAGCTCAGTTGGTAGAGCGCAACCTTGCCAAGGTTGAGGTCGAGAGTTCGAGACTCTTTTCCCGCTCCAATTTCCAAAAAAGGGAAGCTTCAGCTTCCCTTTTTTGCCAAGGCAGTGGTTTCTGGCGCGGTAGCAAAGCGGTTATGCCCCGGATTGCAAATCCGGTTAGTCCGGTTCGACTCCGGACCGCGCCTCCAAGATGCGGCTGACTTGCTGAAGTAACTTGAGTTGCTTCAGAGAGTTGGAAAAATTTTTGAAATTTCATGGAAATTCAAAAATTGTGTTATAATTTAAGTCTTGCTGATGCACTAAAGTGTTGATGCAAAATGCGGGAATAGCTCAGTTGGTAGAGCGCAACCTTGCCAAGGTTGAGGTCGAGAGTTCGAGACTCTTTTCCCGCTCCAAATTCAAAGGGAAGCTCAGGCTTCCCTTTTTTATTGGTGCAGCGCAATCATCCAATCTTCAGGGATTGCGTTGCTCTTGTTCGATGGGACGTTGCTCTGCGGCGACGTCCGGGTTACGCTGCCGGGCAACACGCACTCGGTGGCTGGCGCCCCGATGGTGAAATTGGTAGACACTGCGGACTTAAAATCCGCCGCTTCCTGAAAAGGGGCGTGCCGGTTCGATCCCGGCTCGGGGCACCATTACGATTCAATCATGTCAAGTTACAACGCTCCCTTCGAAATTCATGTCCACGGGCAGGTGCAGTTGCGGGCAGATGCCAGTTTCGAGCAACTGCAGGATGCCTTGAAGCCTTTGTGGAAATATGCAGGAGCGCGTTCTCTCGCTGACGGCGCCACCAGTGCCTATGAAGAAGAACCTGGCATCAAGTTCGACCCTAAAGAGCACCTTCTGCAGATTTGCTGGACCGTGCGGGGGGATGAAGATTTTCGCCAGACACTCGACGAGATGTGCATGAACCTCAACGAACTTTGCGAAACAGGAGCTGCCCTGGAGGTGACCTTCTACGACGCAGAGTTTGAAGAAGAGGACGGTCAAGACGGCGCCGAATCCCGTGACGATTTTGTGATGCTATTCGTTGGGCCCACACCGGCTGCCATCATGCAAGTGCAGCGCGATCTGCTGGTGCAAGACGTGGTGAACATGATGGAGCGCCACTTTGATGGCGCTGAGCTGGGTGGCGTGGTCGCCGAGATCGACAAGCTGTTCACGCAGCGTTTTAATGCACTGGTGAACTCGCTGGAAATTGGCAAGCCCCCAAGGGGCCCTGGTGGCTCTGGCAGTGGGCACGGCGGTGGTCGTCGCCCCCGCCATTTGCATTGAGACCCTGGCGGCAGGTGAAAAGACTCGGACGTTTTGTGCGCTCGGGTAAGGCCTTTCACGAAAATGGCCTGCCTGCACAGTGTTCCCGGGCGCTGCCATTGTTTTCAGTCATCCATGGCTTCTGATCTTCCGTATCTGCGCGCCTATCCTGTGGCGCTGCAGGAGCAGGCACGCGATTTGTTGGAGCAGGGGCAACTGGCAAACGTGCTGCTGCGCAAGTATCCCCAGCCCCACAGCGTACGCAGCGACAAGGCCCTGTACGACTACGTGCAAGAGCTGAAGACTCGTTACTTGCGCAACGCTGGTACGGTCAACAAGGTGCTTTTTGACAACAAGATCCACGTGGTGCGCAATGCCTTGGGCTTGCACACTGCGGTTTCGCGGGTGCAAGGAAGCCGCCTTGCGGCCAAGCATGAAATTCGCATCGCCTCGATTTTCAAGCAGGCTCCTGATGAGTTTCTGCGCATGATCGTGGTCCACGAATTGGCTCACCTGCGTGAAAAGAACCACGACAAGGCGTTTTACCAGTTGTGCAGCCACATGGAGCCGCAGTATCACCAGTACGAGTTTGACCTGCGCCTGTACCTCACACACATGGAGCACGCAGGTGCCCGGTTGTGGGGCGATGAGCTTGTTTGAAATTGTTGGTTGATTGCTATAAAGTTAATAGCTTGTGGCGCTTATTCATCAAGCGCTAGGGCCACTTTTTATCTATATTTTTCAGCGCACTGATACGGACCGGCAGTGTTCCGTTGGCAGGTTTAGCCAACGCTTGGCAGCCGCTTCCATCATGGCCACTGGGCCTGTGGTCAGCAGGAGTACGGAAGGAGTGGCGTCCGTACCAGCCTCGGAGAGGTTGCCGCCTGCGGAGCCTGCTGTTTGCAACAAGCCTGCAGCGTCGAGCAGGCGCTTGGTTTGGCGAGCAACAGGTTCACCGGTTTCTATGAACTGCACGTTTGGACCCACCAGCGTGCGCAACTCGTGGGCTACAAAAATGTAGTGGGTGCAGCCCAGAACCAGGGTATCCATTTCCCCTGGCGCTGTGCCAAAGGTGCCCATGGCATTCACATAACGTTTGCATAATGCGCCCGTTTCAGTGCTTTCAACGGGGTGGGCGGCTGGTGCTACAGGCGATGCCACGCTGCGTTCGATGGCGTGTGCGAGCCCATCGCAGGGTTGCACCACAAAATGGGCTTGATCGGCCAATGAAGCCATCAGCTTGCCAAACTTGGCACTGGTGAGCGTCCCGCGCGTGCCGATCACGCCCACATGTCCAGTCTTGGTGACTGCCAGAGCCGATTTGATGGCGGGCTCCAGCCCTACCAAGAGCAGGTCGGGGTGGCTGCTGCGCACTTCGTGGATGGCCGCCGCTGTGGCGGTGTTGCAAGCCACCACCAGCGCTTTGATGTCGTGTTGCTCACGCAGATATTGGGTGATGGCGTGGGTGCGCGCAGCCACAAAAGCGTCGCCGCGCTCGCCATAAGGGGCGTTGGCGCTATCGGCCAGGTACACAAAACGTTCGTGGGGCAGGGCTGCCAACAGCGCTCGCAGCACGCTCAGCCCGCCGACGCCGCTGTCAAATACACCGATGGGAGAAGAAGCCTGCGGCATCGTGAACCAAGCTCTGGCAGTGGGAAAACAGGGATTGTAGGAAAGACGAGGAGCCTGCGCGGACACGCCGGCTTGAATCAGGATGTCATTCACTATGCAGAAATGAAAAAGCCGCCCGAAGGCGGCTATTCAAGATACGGCCAAGCGTCAAGCAAGGGCGCCTGGTCGTCTGTGAGCGTCAGCCTGCAGCCACTTCAATGCCCTTGAACTCGCCCGAGGCAATGCGCTTTTGCCATTCGGCCGGGCCGGTGATGTGGACGCTGGTGCCGCCAGAGTCCACGGCCACGGTCACGGGCATGTCGACCACTTCGAATTCATAGATGGCTTCCATGCCGAGGTCTTCGAAGCCCACCACCTTGGCGGTCTTGATGGCTTTGGAGACCAGGTAGGCGGCGCCGCCTACGGCCATGAGGTAGGCCGACTTGTGCTTCTTGATGGCTTCAATGGCAACCGGGCCGCGCTCGGCCTTGCCCACCATGGCGATCAGGCCGGTCTGGGCGAGCATCATCTCGGTGAAGCCGTCCATGCGCGTGGCGGTGGTCGGACCTGCAGGGCCCACGGCCTCGCCCTTCACGGGGTCCACAGGGCCCACGTAGTAAATGATGCGGTTGGTGAAGTCCACGGGCAGCTTCTCGCCCTTGGCCAGCATGTCCTGGATGCGCTTGTGCGCGGCGTCGCGGCCGGTCAGCATCTTGCCGTTGAGCAGCAGCGTGTCGCCGGGCTTCCAGCTGGCGACTTCTTCCTTGGTCAGCGTGTCGAGGTTGACCTTCTTGCTCTTGTTGTAGTCGGGCGCCCAGTCCACGTTGGGCCACAGGTCCAGGCTGGGGGGCGTGAGGTACACCGGGCCCGAGCCGTCCATCACGAAGTGGGCGTGGCGCGTGGCAGCGCAGTTGGGAATCATCGCAATCGGCTTGCTGGCCGCGTGCGTGGGGTACATCTTGATCTTGACGTCCAGCACCGTGGTCAGGCCGCCCAGGCCCTGCGCACCGATGCCCAGGGCATTGACCTTTTCATACAGCTCCAGGCGCAGCTTTTCGACGTTGTCGAGTTCCGCTCCGCTGGCTTGCTTGGCCTGCAGTTCGTACATGTCCAGGTCGTCCATCAGGCTTTCCTTGGCCATGAGCACCGCCTTCTCGGCCGTGCCGCCGATGCCGATGCCCAGCATGCCGGGCGGGCACCAGCCAGCGCCCATGGTGGGCACGGTCTTGAGGACCCAGTCCACCACGTTGTCGCCGGGGTTGAGCATGTACATCTTGGACTTGTTCTCCGAGCCACCGCCCTTGGCTGCCACGGTGATGTCCAAGGTGTTGCCGGGCACGATCTCGGTGAAGATCACGGCGGGGGTGTTGTCCTTGGTGTTCTTGCGGGCGAACTGCGGGTCGGCCACCACCGAGGCGCGCAGCGTGTTGTCGGGGTGGTTGTAGCCACGGCGCACCCCTTCGTTGATGGCGTCATCCAGGCTGCCGGTGAAGCCTTCCCAGCGCACGTCCATGCCCACTTTCAGGAACACGTTGACGATGCCGGTGTCCTGGCAGATGGGGCGCTGGCCAGTGGCGCTCATCTTGCTGTTGGTCAGGATCTGGGCGATCGCGTCCTTGGCCGCGGGGCTCTTCTCGCGCTCGTAGGCGCGGGCCAGGTGGGCGATGTAGTCGGTGGGGTGGTAGTAGCTGATGTACTGCAGCGCACCAGCGATGGATTCGATCAGGTCTTCTTGGCGAATGGATGTCGTGGTCATGGCGGGAAGTCTGTGGGGATGAAATCGACAGCCTTCGATTATCCCTCTGCGGGCTTGCGTGGTTCTGTCAGGGTTATCTGGTCGCTTGCATGCCTGCTTTGAGCCACGGGCTTGTGCGCCATGGGATGGACTGGTTATGCTGAGTACCGTCCTTCACTCGCAAGCCAGGATCCTGCACATGACACTGCACAACGGCAAAGCATCAGCCTACCGCACGGAGCGCGACACTTTTGGCCCCATCGACGTGCCTGCGCGGCGCTTGTGGGGGGCGCAAACCCAACGCTCTTTGCAGCACTTTGCCATCTCGGGCGAACGAATGGCTCCTGAACTCATCCGGGCGCTGGCACAGGTCAAGCGTGCCTGTGCTTATGTGAACCACAGCCTGGGTTTGCTGGATGCCACCCGCACCGCGGCCATCGTGGCGGCTTGCGATGAAGTGATGGCTGGCGCGCATGAAGAGGAGTTTCCTCTGGTGGTCTGGCAGACCGGCTCGGGCACCCAGACCAACATGAACATGAACGAGGTGCTGGCCAACCGGGCGAGTGAATTGCTCAGTGGCCCGCGTGGGGAAGGCCGCCTGGTGCACCCCAACGACGACGTGAACAAGAGCCAGTCGAGCAACGACGTCTTTCCTACTGCGATGCACCTGGCGGCGGTAGATGCGCTGACCCACAAACTGCTGCCCGCCCTGCATGCGTTGCGCATGACGCTGGCCGCCAAGGCTGAAGCGTTTGCCGACATCGTGAAGATTGGCCGCACTCACCTGCAGGACGCGACCCCGCTGACTTTGGGGCAGGAAGTATCGGGCTGGGTGGCACAACTAGACCATGCCGAGCGCCACGTTCGTGCAGCCATGCCCCACTTGTGTGAGCTGGCCTTGGGCGGCACGGCCGTGGGCACGGGCTTGAACGCCCCGGCGGGCTATGCCCAGGCCGTGGCCAAAGAACTGGCTGACTTGACCGGGTTGAATCTGGTGACGGCACCGAACAAGTTCGAAGCCCTGGCCAGCTGCGATGCCCTGGTGCAGGCCCACGGCGCGCTCAAGGGGCTGGCGGTCAGTTTGATGAAGATTGCCAACGATGTGCGTTGGCTGGCCAGCGGGCCGCGCAGCGGGCTGGGCGAGATCACCATCCCGGAGAATGAGCCAGGCTCGTCCATCATGCCGGGGAAGGTCAACCCCACACAGTGCGAAGCCATGACCATGCTGTGCGCTCAGGTCATGGGCAACGATGTGGCGATTGGGGTGGGTGGGGCGTCGGGCAATTTCGAACTCAACGTGTTCCGGCCCATGGTGATCCACAACTTTTTGCAGAGCGTTCGCCTGCTGGCCGATGGCATGGTCAGTTTCGACAAGCACTGTGCCTCGGGCATTGAGCCAAACCACGAACGGATTGAAGCGCTGGTCGAGCAGTCTTTGATGCTGGTGACCGCGCTCAACCCCCACATCGGTTACGACAAGGCCGCCGCTATTGCCAAGGCGGCCCACCAGCAAGGAATCAGCTTGCGAGAGGCCGCTCTGGCCTCGGGCCATGTGACGGCTCAGGAGTTCGACGCCTGGGTCGTGCCGCGCAATATGGTCTGATGGAAGGAATCGCCTCGAGCTGTTCAGCGATGGTCCGGGGCGTCAGCGGCTCAATGCGAATCGCTGGGGTGCGACATCAATCGGTCGGTCAGCGCAATCGCCAGGGCGCTCAGCAAGAACACCACATGGATGATGGTTTGCCACATCAGCACCTTGAGGTCATAGTTGGCCGCATTGATAAAGGTCTTGAGCAGGTGAATGGAACTGATGCCGATGATCGCCGTGGCCAGCTTCACCTTGAGCACTGAGGCGTTCACATGGCTCAGCCATTCGGGCTGGTCGGGGTGCTCTTCCAGGTGCAAGCGCGACACAAAAGTCTCATACCCTCCCACGATCACCATGATCAGCAGGTTGGAGATCATCACCACGTCAATCAACGCCAGCACCACCAGCATGATGATGGTCTCGTTGAGTGCAGAGACTTCGAAGTCACTCTTGTAGCCAATGCTGGTGACCAGTTGCTTCAGGGCGGCGGAGTTGCCGAATGCGGCTTCCACTAGGTGAACCAGCTCTACCCAGAAGTGAAAGACATACACCGCCTGGGCAAGAATCAGCCCCAGGTACAGCGGTAGCTGCAGCCAGCGGCTGGCAAAGATGAGTGAGGGCAGGGGGCGCAGTGGAGCGCTGGTTTTATGCTGGGATTTGGACATGCGAACCTGCGTGAGGTAAGAAAGTTAAGGGGCAAAAAGCGAACGCGCGATTCTAGAGGCGCTCTGTGACGGCCGTCGAAACCAAGGGCTAACCCTGAGCCGAATAGTCACCTGCGAGTCAGTAGCATGTAAGTGGGGCAGAAGACAGTACCTGCGAATTCTTATTCCAATGACCCAGGAGACAACACCATGAGTGCAACAACATCCGCAATTGAGTCTGTGTTGGTGGAAAACCGAGTGTTTCCGCCAGCCGACGCAGTGGTCAAAGCTGCGCGCATCTCCGGCATGGCCGGGTACGAGGCTCTGTGCAAAGAAGCCGAAGCTGACTTCGAAGGCTTCTGGGCCAAGCAGGCGCGCGCCAATGTGCAGTGGACCAAGCCTTTCACCCGCACGCTGGATGAGTCCAACGCCCCGTTTTTCCGCTGGTTCGATGATGGCGAATTGAACGCCAGTGCCAACTGCCTGGACAAGCACATTGGCACGCCCACCGAGAACAAGACCGCCATCATTTTCGAAGCCGATGACGGCGCGGTCACCAAGATCAGCTACAAAGAGCTGCTGGACCGCGTGAGCCAGTTTGCCAACGCGCTCAAGGCCCACGGCGTGTCCAAGGGCGACCGCGTGCTGATCTACATGCCCATGACCATCGAGGGCGTGATTGCCATGCAGGCCTGCGCCCGCATTGGCGCCACGCACAGCGTGGTGTTTGGCGGCTTCAGCGCCAAGGCTGTGCATGAACGCATCATCGACGCAGGCGCCGTGGCCGTGATCACCGCCAACTACCAAATGCGTGGTGGTAAAGAGTTGCCGCTGAAGGCCATCATTGACGAGGCCTTGGCCATGGGTGGCTGCGACACCATCCGCAACGTGTTTGTCTATCAGCGTACGGCCACGGCCTGCAACATGGTGGCTGGGCGCGACAAGACCTTTGCCGAAGCGTTGGCAGGCCAAAGCACCGAGTGCGCACCTGTGGCCGTGGGCGCCGAGCACCCGCTGTTCATCTTGTACACCAGCGGCTCCACCGGCAAGCCCAAGGGCGTGCAGCACAGCACCGGCGGCTATCTGCTGTGGGCCAAGATGACCATGGACTGGACGTTTGACCTGCGTGCAGACGATATCTTCTGGTGCACGGCCGACATTGGCTGGATTACGGGCCACACCTACGTGGCTTACGGCCCGCTGGCTGCAGGCGCCACACAGATCATCTTTGAAGGCATTCCTACCTTCCCGAATGCGGGTCGCTTCTGGCAGATGATTGAGCGCCACAAGTGCACCATTTTCTACACCGCTCCCACGGCTATCCGCTCGCTCATCAAGGCGGCCGAAGCTGACGAGGCGGTGCACCCCGCGCGCTCCGATCTGTCGTGCCTGCGCATTCTGGGCAGCGTGGGCGAGCCCATCAACCCCGAAGCCTGGATGTGGTACCACAAGAACGTGGGCGGCGAGCGCTGCCCCATCGTGGACACCTTCTGGCAGACCGAGACCGGTGGCCACGTCATCACCCCATTGCCCGGCGCCACACCGCTGGTGCCAGGCAGCTGCACGCTGCCCCTGCCAGGCATCACGGCCGCCATCGTCGATGAGATGGGTAACGACGTGCCCAACGGTTCGGGTGGCATTTTGGTCATCAAGCGTCCCTGGCCTAGCATGATCCGCACCATCTGGAACGACCCCGAGCGCTTCAAGAAGAGCTACTTTCCCGAAGAACTCAAGGGCTACTACTTGGCAGGCGACGGCGCTGTGCGCAGCGCTGACCGTGGCTACTTCCGCATCACCGGCCGTATTGACGATGTGCTGAACGTGTCGGGCCACCGCATGGGGACCATGGAGATCGAATCCGCACTTGTCGCTAAGACCGACCTGGTGGCCGAGGCCGCTGTGGTGGGCCGCCCCGACGATGTGACGGGCGAGGCCATTTGCGCCTTCGTGGTGCTCAAGCGTTCACGCCCCACGGGCGAAGAAGCCAAGCAGATCGCCAACGAGTTGCGCAACTGGGTGGCCAAAGAGATTGGCCCCATTGCCAAGCCCAAGGACATCCGCTTTGGTGACAACCTGCCCAAGACCCGCAGCGGCAAGATCATGCGTCGCCTGCTGCGCAGCATTGCCAAGGGGGAGGCGATCACGCAGGACACCAGCACGCTGGAAAACCCCGCAATCCTGGATCAACTGGCTCAGACCAACTGACCCTTTTACGGTCTGACCTCACAAAGCGCCTGCCAAGCAGGCGCTTTTTTTATGGTGCGCCCAGCATGGGCGCACACCTGCGGGTGCAAGTCCTGCTGCGAGCTGGTCACAGTGAGCAAAGTGAAGCGCAACTGCATGAGGGTGACCGAATGTGGGGAGGAAGCGTGGAGCGTAAATCGTGAGCCGATGAACAAGAACCGCATAGAAGGCGCTGCCGAGCAGGGTGAGTGGGCCATTTACCACGAAGCTCTTGTGACCAAGGCTTGGGCGGCGTAGATGCGGCGGTTGTGCGATGAAGGTGTGCGACCCTTACCTGGGGAGATCTCGCCTTGTGCCTGAAAGGGTGACGGTTATGCCGTAGCGAGAAGTCAGCAAAGGTCGTAGTAGTGCAAGTCCGAAACCCGAAGGGGAGGTGTGGCGAGCACGAAGGGCCGAACGAGAGTGAGTGAACGAGGACACGTGTGATGTCAAAGGCCATGCGTCAGATGCCAGGGCGACCTGGGCGGGTGAGCGCAGCGCACGGTGAAGCCGTGCGTGATCTCATCAGCGACGAAGCCAGCGGCCCGCCGCGTGAACACCCGGACACAGGGTCGGCAAGGCAGCCTGCAGGCACAGGTGGCTTGCTGGAAGCGGCGCTGACGAGACAGAACCTGCAACTGGCGTGGAAACGGATCAAGGCCAACAAGGGCGCAGCCGGGGTGGACGGGCTCGACATCGAGCAAACCGCCCAGGTGATACGCCAGAGATGGCCCGACATACGCCAAGCGCTGTTGCAAGGGCGCTACCGGCCCAGCCCGGTACGCAAGGTGATGATTCCCAAACCTGACGGCAGCCAGCGCGAGCTGGGCATCCCGACGGTGCTGGATCGGCTGATCCAGCAGGCACTGCTACAAGTGCTGCAGCCGCTGATAGACCCCACCTTCAGCGAACACAGCTACGGGTTTCGTCCCGGTAGGCGTGCACATGACGCAGTCAAGGCTGCGCAGACGTACGTCCAATCGGGCAGACGCGTGGTGGTGGACGTGGACTTGGTCAAGTTCTTTGACCGGGTCAACCATGACATCCTGATCGACAGGCTCAAGAGGCGCATAGACGACGCTGGCGTCATCCGGCTGGTGCGAGCGTACCTGAAAGCCGGGATCATGGATGACGGGGTGGTGGTCGAGCGCCATCTGGGCACGCCGCAAGGCGGGCCGCTATCCCCATTGCTGGCCAACGTGCTGCTTGACGAAGTAGACAAGGCGCTAGAGGCGCGGGGCTGCAGCTTTGCGCGCTACGCTGACGACTGCAATGTCTACGTGGGCAGCACCAAGGCCGGCGAGCGGGTGATGGCCTACCTCAGGAAGCTATACGGCGGCCTGAAGCTTGAGGTCAACGAAGCCAAAAGCGCGGTGGCCTCAGCCTTCGGGCGCAAATTCCTGGGTTATGCGCTGTGGGTGGCCAAGGGCAAAGAAGTCAAATGTAAGGTGGCCGCCAAGCCGCTGCAAAACTTCAAGGCCCGCATCCGGCAACTCACACGCCGCTCGGGCGGGCGCAGCATGGAGGAGGTCGTTGACAAACTGCGGCCCTACCTGCACGGATGGAAGGCGTACTTTGGGTTGGCGCAGACACCCGGGGTCTGGCGGGAGCTGGACGAATGGCTGCGCCACCGACTGCGAGCCATCCAGCTGCGGCACTGGAAGCGATCCAGGACGATCTACCGGGAACTCAAGGCACTGGGGGCGTGCGACGATGTGGCCAACCAAGTGGCGGGCAACTGCCACCGTTGGTGGCGCAACAGCAATGGAGTCATCAGGCGCGTGCTGACGATTGCGTACTTCGACTGGCTGGGAGTGCCCAGGCTGTCCTGACCTCAAACTCTCGAACCGCCCGGTGCGGACCCGCATGCCGGGTGGTGTGGCAGGGGCGCCTCCTATCAGGGAGGCCCCCTATGCCGATGCCTGAGCGATTTGCGCTTGCTTGGCTCATTCATCGGGCGCATCGCCACACCTTTGTAGGATGGGGGCGCAACTTTGGCTTGGCATCGCTGCCAGCTCCGCAGTTGGGGTACAAACGCCCTCTACATGCCCTGCCGCTGGCTCTAGAGGATTCGCCCACGCGTTTGATGTGTGCGAATCGATCTTCCAGTCTGGGTTACAACGTGCCAGTCTGGTTCGCGAAGGAGTTTTTATGAAGATGTTGTCCACCCTGTTGCTACTGATCATCGTGGCGATTGCAGGTTTGGCCCTGCTCAATTGGGACGCCTTGTCTGTTGTGACGGCGGTGTCTGTGGGCTTGGCGACCTTTGACGCCCCTCTGGGGCTGCTCATGCTGGGGCTTACCGCACTGCTGGCTGTCTTGCTGGTGGCCTACGTGTTGTCTTTGCAGGGCTCGGTATTGCTCGAAACGCGTCGCCATACCAAAGAAATGCAGGCCCAGCGGGAGCTGGCCGACAAGGCCGAAGCATCGCGCTTTACCGAGCTTCGCGCATTTCTGGAGCAACAGCAAAGCCAGGCCCATGCTGCATTGTTGAATCGGCTGGACAACATGGAAACCCGGCTCACTGCGCGTGCGCAGGAGTCTGACAACACCACAGCGGCTTACGTGGGCCACTTGGAACAAAAGCTGGTGGGGCGCAGCGAGCCGATGGCTTGAGGCTGTTCACACACGTATCGGCCTCCTGCACTGTCTTACCCCGCAGTAACAAAAAAGCCGCCAACCCAAAGGTTTGCGGCTTTTTTTGTTTGGCGAGCTTGCGGCCCGCCAAAGTAGCGCGATGCGCTGATTACTTCTGGGCCAGCACCCAGGCAGCCAGCTTCTTGGCTTCGGCTTCGTTCACTTGTGCGTTGGCTGGCATGGGCACGGGGCCCCACACGCCAGAGCCGCCCTTGATGATCTTGACGGCCAGCTTGTCCACTGCGTCTTTTTGACCAGCGTACTTGGCAGCCACGTCCTTGTAAGAAGGACCCACCAGCTTCTTGTCGACGGCGTGGCAAGCCATGCAATTCTTGGAAGTTGCGAGGGCTTGGTCGGCCATGGCAGGGGCTGCAACGGCAAGCGTCATGGCGATGGTGATCAGGGCACGTTTCATGGTGGGTTTCCTGTGGTTGGGTTACAGTTATTTCAACGCGATTGTAGTGATGCGCGTTGACTTTCGGTTGTGTTTGGTCAACGAATGCAATTCACATTTTTTGAGGGGGCGGTTATGTATCTTTTAGGCATTTCACTTCTGTTGCTACTGCTCAAGTACATGGAGATTGGCCCCGTGGCTACATGGTCCTGGTGGGTGATCGTGGGCTCCTTCGGTGCGACGGCCGCATGGTGGATGTGGGCCGATGCCACCGGGTACACCAAGCGCAAGGCCGTTGAGCGCATGGAAAAGCGCAAACAGGATCGCATCAATAAGAACAAGGAAGCCCTGGGCATGCGCCCACGCAAGCCCCGCTGAGTTGGTGGGGCTGCAAGACCCGTCCTTGGGTGCGCACCAGCTTCGTTTGCTCGCCTTAGAACCTGTTCAAGATCTTTTTGGGGGATCGCATTGGAGTGCAATCGGGATGAGTGGATGCTTCGGGTGCGCCGCATGGGCTCGTGCCCATGCAAGCAGCCGGGGCGTCCAATCGCCCGATTTCACTCCAACCCTTCGGGCAAATGTCTTGCCGGGTGGTCTGCGGCGTTGCGGCGTTTGCCAATAGCCGAGCTATTGGCTGCACACCGCGCCTTGCATCCCATCCCCGCAAGGCACTCGTGCGACCCCAAAAAGATCTTGAACCAATGGGATGGACGCCCCCACCCTAAACGGCATCGAAAGTGCCACAGTGGAGATGTCAGTTTTTCCACCTCAACGAGCAGGAGCGTCCACCATGAAGATTACAACCATTGGCATCGATTTGGCCAAGAATGTGTTCCAGGTCCACGGCGTGGATGAGCACGGCAAAGCCGTGTTCAACAAGCCGCTCAAGCGCGAACAGATGGCTGCCTTCTTCGTGAACCTGCCGCCCTGCCTGATTGGCATGGAAGCCTGCGGCAGCGCCCACCACTGGGCGCGCAAGCTTCAGGGCATGGGCCACACCGTGCGCCTGATGGCACCCCAGTTCGTCAAGCCCTACGTCAAGACCAACAAGAACGATGCAGCCGATGCGGCTGCCATCTGCGAAGCCGTCACCCGCCCGAGCATGCGCTTCGTACCGATCAAGAACGTGGAGCAGCAAGGCGTGCTGGCCCTGCACCGGGTGCGCCAGGGCTTTGTCAAGGCCCGCACTGCACAGGCCAACCAGATCCGGGGCCTGCTGGCCGAGTTTGGGGTGATCGTTCCCCAAGGCATAGGCCACATTACCCAACGGGTGCCAATGCTCATTGAGGATGCAGCCAACGAGTTGCCCGGCGTGTTTAGACTGTTGATACAACGTCTGCTCGAGCACCTCAAGGAGCTTGACTGCCAGGTGCAGGAGCTGGAGGCACAAATCGTGGCCTGGCACCGCCAAAGCGACTTGAGTCGCAAACTCGGGCAGATCCCCGGCATTGGCCCCATCACGGCCTGCGCATTGGTGGCATCTCTGGGGGATGCAAAGAACTTCAAGGATGGCAGGCAGGTGGCAGCCTGGCTAGGGCTGGTGCCACGCCAACACTCCAGCGGGGGCAAACAAAACCTGCTGGGTATCAGCAAACGGGGCGACACGTATTTGCGCACCTTGCTGATTCACGGAGCGCGCTCGGTGATCTATCACGCCCAGAAAAAAGACCAGCACCAAGGCCAGGGCAGCGCGCAGTGTGGCTGGCTCAATGGTGTGCTGCAGCGGCGCAACAAGAACGTAGCGGCGGTGGCGCTGGCCAACAAGAATGCCCGCATCGTGTGGGCGTTGCTCGCGCATGACAGGAGCTACGAGCCGGGCTACGTACGAGAGTCGGTCTGAGCAACTAGCGCCGGCACGACAAGAACGAGGAGCGGGAGAAAACCAACCGATTGCTCAAGCAATCATGAAGTGATGGCAAGACAGGTCAGACCGTGGTGGATGAAATCCGATAAGAACGTGGCACTTGGAGTGCGTTGAACCGATAGGACCTCCACCAGCGATTCCCATCAGGGACCGTGGCTCGCGCCACAACAAGTCCGGATATACGGGTGCAATCTTTACCTTCTTGGCAGCAGTGAGTGAGGGCTTGGCTTATTCGGGGCGTCCATATAAGGTTCTTAGCGCCCTCGGGGCGATGGCAAATGGCTCAGGGTTAACCTGCGGCTTCTGGCAAAGCCGATTTTTTTCTGCTGGGGGATAATTCCCCGGCGCTCTTTCGCCTTTTTCCAACACTTCACCCGACATCACGATGCCCGTTTACCGCTCCAAAACCTCTACCGCTGGTCGCAACATGGCTGGTGCCCGCTCGCTGTGGCGTGCCACCGGCATGAAGGACGACGACTTCAGCAAGCCGATCATTGCGGTGGTCAACTCGTTCACGCAGTTTGTCCCCGGCCACGTGCACCTCAAGGACCTGGGCCAGCTGGTGGCGCGTGAGATTGAGGCGGCGGGTGGCGTAGCCAAAGAGTTCAACACCATTGCCGTGGACGACGGCATTGCGATGGGCCACGACGGCATGCTGTACTCGCTGCCCAGCCGCGACATCATTGCCGACTCAGTGGAGTACATGGTCAACGCGCACTGCGCCGATGCCATGGTGTGCATCTCCAACTGCGACAAGATCACCCCCGGCATGCTGATGGCCGCCATGCGGCTGAACATTCCGGTGGTGTTTGTCTCCGGCGGTCCGATGGAGGCTGGCAAGGTCAAGCTGGCCAACCCGCAAACCCAGAAGATCGAATTCAAGAAGCTCGACCTGATCGATGCCATGGTGATGGCCGCCGACGACAAGGTCAGCGATGCCGATGTGGCCGAGGTCGAGCGTTCTGCCTGCCCCACCTGCGGCTCCTGCTCGGGCATGTTCACCGCCAACTCGATGAACTGCCTGACCGAAGCGCTGGGCCTGTCGCTGCCCGGCAACGGCACCGTGGTGGCCACGCACGCCGACCGCGAGCAACTCTTCAAGCGCGCAGGCCGCCTGGTGGTAGAGCTGTGCAAGCGCTACTACGAAGAAGAAGACACCACCGTGTTGCCACGCTCCATGGGCTTCAAGGCCTTTGAGAACGCCATGACGCTGGACATCGCCATGGGCGGCTCCACCAACACCATCCTGCACATCCTGGCCATTGCGCAAGAAGCCGAGATCGACTTCACCATGGCCGACATTGACCGCATCTCGCGCGATGTGCCGCAGCTGTGCAAGGTGGCGCCCAACACCAACAAGTACCACATCGAAGACGTGCACCGCGCAGGCGGCATCTACGGCATCCTGGGCGAGCTGGACCGTGCGGGCAAGCTGCACACCGACGTGCCCACCGTGCACACCAAAACGCTCAAGGAAGCGCTGGACGCGTGGGACATCAAGCGCAACCCGTCCGACGCCGTCAAAACCTTCTACATGGCCGGCCCCGCTGGCATCCCCACGCAAGTGGCTTTCAGTCAAAGCACCCGCTGGCCCAGCCTGGACGAAGATCGCGCCGAAGGCTGCATCCGCGCCTACGAGCACGCTTTCTCCAAGGAAGGTGGCCTGGCCGTACTGACGGGCAACATCGCCCTGAACGGCTGCGTGGTCAAGACCGCAGGCGTGGACGACAGCCTGCTGGTGTTTGAAGGCCCCGCCCATGTGGTGGAGTCGCAGGACGAAGCCGTGGCCAACATCCTGGCCGACAAGGTCAAGGCGGGCGATGTGGTCATCGTGCGCTACGAAGGCCCCAAGGGCGGCCCTGGCATGCAAGAGATGCTGTACCCCACCAGCTACATCAAGTCCAAGGGCCTGGGCAAAGCCTGCGCCTTGCTGACCGATGGGCGCTTCTCAGGCGGCACCTCGGGCCTGTCCATCGGCCACGCCTCGCCCGAAGCCGCGGCTGGCGGCGCCATTGGCTTGGTGCGCAATGGCGACCGCATCCGCATCGACATCCCCAACCGCAGCATCAACGTGCTGGTGTCTGACGAAGAGCTGGCAGCGCGGCGTGTGGAGCAGGACAAGCTGGGGTGGAAGCCTGCACAGCCTCGCCCCCGCAAGGTGTCTGCCGCGCTCAAGGCTTACGCCAAGCTGGTCATGTCGGCCGACAAGGGCGCTGTGCGCGATCTGTCGTTGCTGGACGACTGATGGGGTAGGGCGATTGAGGGCGCGCTCCTCACTCGCCATCGCCACCTGTGCTGCCGCACTCCGGTAGCGCCTCAATTGAGTCGCTCCCCCCATCAAAAAAGCCGCCCAGCAGAGATGCTGGGCGGCTTTTTTGTATGGTTTTGCTATTTATTTGATAGCTGCTGGCGCTTGATTGGATTGCGCTGGGTCCTGATTTGACCAAAACCTACAAACCTCCGCATGGGCCGGGTGCCCCGTTTGCTCAGGCCATTCAGGCTGCGGGTTGCGACTGGCTCTGCAGATAGTTGGGCAGGCCCATCTTTTCGATCAGACCCAGTTGCTTTTCCAGCCAGTAGGCGTGGTCTTCCTCGGTGTCGCGCAGCTGGGCCAGCAGCAGGTCGCGGCTCACGTAGTCGCGCACGCTCTCGCACAGCTCCATGCCTTTTTGCAGGGCATCGCGCACTTCGTATTCCACGGCCAGATCCTTTTGCAGCATCTCCACCACCGTGGTGCCGGGGGTGAAGGGGTGGGGGCGCATGTCGGGCATGCCACCCAAAAAGAGGATGCGGCGCAGCAGCGCGTCGGCGTGCTGGGTTTCTTCCTGCATTTCGTGGTCCAGGCGGGTGTACATCTTCACCAGGCCCTGGTCTTCGTAAATGCGAGAGTGGATGAAATACTGGTCGCGCGCCGCCAGCTCGCCGCGCAGCAGGTTCTTGAAATATTCGATGACTTGTGGGTTGCCTTGCATGGCGCGTTCCTTTTTTGGGTTCATGAAGCCGAAGGCTCTGGGTCGAGAGTATCGCGCCCAATGCATTGACGAATGGATGCCGCTGCGCGATCGACCATGCACCAGTTGACTGTGATGGTGCGCATCCCAAAAAAGCGAGGCGCCTGGTGCATAGCGCGCAAGAGGCTCAACACCATGTGGACACTCGCCCCAAGCCTGTCATGGGTTGCGGGCACAATACCGCCCACCATGCTGACTTACCCTCATATCGATCCCGTTGCCCTGCAGTTGGGCCCCCTCGCCATTCACTGGTACGGCATCACGTATCTGGTGGCGTTTGGGCTGTTCATGTTCCTAGGCACGCGCCGCCTACGGCACGAGCCGTTTGCTTCCATCACCGGCCCCAACGCCTGGACGCGCAAGGATGTCGAGGACATTCTTTTCCTCGGCGTGGTGGGCGTGGTGATTGGCGGGCGACTGGGGTACTGCCTGTTCTACAAGCCCGGCTACTACCTCACCCACCCGCTGGAGATTTTTGCGGTGTGGCAGGGCGGCATGGCGTTCCACGGTGGCCTGCTGGGCGTGATTGCCGCCATGCTGTGGTTTGCCCATTCGCGCAAACGCCCCTGGCTGCAGGTGGCCGACTTTGTAGCGCCCTGCGTGCCCACGGGCCTGGCTGCAGGCCGTGTGGGTAACTTCATCAACGGCGAGCTGTGGGGCCGCTTTGCCAGCCCCGATCTGCCCTGGGGCATGGTGTTTGCGCACAGCGGCTCCCTGCAGCCGCGCCACCCTTCGCAGGTCTACCAGTTCTTGCTGGAAGGGCTGCTGCTGTTCGTGCTGCTGTGGCTGTATGCCCGGCGCGAGCGCAAACAAGGCCAAGTGGCCGCCGCCTTCCTGGTGGGCTACGGCAGCTTCCGCTTCATTGCCGAATATTTCCGTGAGCCCGACAGCTTCCTGGGCCTGTTGTCTCTGGGCATGAGCATGGGCCAGTGGCTGTGCGTGCCCATGGTGGCTGCGGGCGTGGCACTCTGGGTGTGGGCGCAGCGCCAGCCGGTGGCTGCACGCCGTTGAGCCGCGCGTTGTTCGATTCCCCGGCGCCGGGTTGGTGAGCTGGGGGCGCCGTCCTCCAGGCGCTTTCTGTGCGCTGAAATCTTTGTGGTCCGACCTCAGTGCCAGCAACGCAACGTTGCTGGCCGTGCATCCTGCTGCGCATCGACCGCCTTCGTGAGTTGCTATTATTTTAATAGCTGCTTGCGCTTTTCTATCGGGCGCTAGGGCCTCATTTGGCTCAAATTTCAGCCAAGCACCGCTGCCGCTCCGCCCATCCCCGGCCGCCCCCGCAGCGCCCTGCAAGTGTTGTGCAGCCGCTGCTGGGTGCGGCTATTTACCCCGCCCGGGCCAAAACTCGGGGTTTCCACCTTGTGATTTTTCATAATTATGAGAAATTACAAACGAAATCGACAGATGCCGTGCTGTTGAACGCGGTAAGGTGAAAAAACACCCTCGGCTTGCGTTCTTCAGCATCCGTCATCCCCCATTCGGGGGCGTGCTTTCATTTTCCAGGAGCTGTTTCAGACCATGCGCCCGGTTCCCAATTCACTGCACGATGAAGTCGCCTCGCGGCTGCGCGAGCAGATTTTTGGCGGCGCACTGCCGCCCGGCAGCTTTCTGGACGAGGCTGCGCTGTGCGAGCGGCTGGAGATTTCGCGCACACCGCTGCGCGAGGCGCTGAAGGTGCTGGTGGCCGAGGGGCTGCTGCGCCACGAACCGCGCCGGGGCTGCTTTGTGGCCGAGGTGACAGAGCGCGACCTGGACGAAATCTTCCCCGTGATCGCCTTGCTGGAAGGGCGCGCCGCCCACGAGGCCACGCAAAAGGCCAGCAGTGCCGATGTGGCAGCGCTCGAAACCCTGCACCAGCGCCTGCTGCAATGCGCCAGCGAAGGGCGCATCCCCGACTATTACGTCACCAACCACGCCATCCATGAGGCCTTCATCACCCTGGCCGACAACCGCTGGCTGGCCCAGGTGATTGGCGATTTGCGCAAGATTTTGCGGCTGGCCCGCCTGCAGCAGTTGCACGCGCCGGGCCGGTTGCAGCAAAGCCTGGCCGAGCACCTGGCCGTGTTTGCCGCCCTGAAGGCAGGCGACAGCGCCGCCGCTGAAGATGCCATGCGCACCCATTTGTTGCGCCAGCGCGATGCGCTGCGCGATGTGGCCCGTAACCAGCAATCGAGGTTGACACCATGAACAGCACCGCCGAATGGATCTCCCGCAGTGTCTCCCGTCTGCGCGCCGCAGCCCCCGCTGCCGACAAGGACGGCGCCAAGGGTCCTGAAAAACTGGCCCGTGCCAGCGTTGATAAATCTGGCGTGACTGACGTTGTGGAAAAAGTGGCCGCGCCGCGCTCCACGCACGAACGGCTGCAGGCCACGCTGCGCCGGGGGCAAGAGGCCCTGTCGCCCCGCGCGCTGCGCCGCTTGCTCACCGACTTGCAGGCCGTGGTGGCCCCGCAGGTGAGTGAGCTGGAAGGCGGTCGCCGCGCCCAGGCCGTGGCCGAGTGGTATGCCACCGCCGAGCTGGAAGAGCGCCGCGACATGTGGCTGCTGCTGTGCGAGCAGTTTGCGCCCGACGCCACCGAATTCAAATCGGCCCGCCAGCGCTACGAGGCCGCCGCAGGCACGGCTGAGGAAGGGCAGGCCGAAATCTCGCTGCGCCGTGCGCTGGTGTCGCCGCGCACCCGGCTGCTGCAGCGGTTTGCGGTGTTCCCCGATGGCATGCGCTTTTTGGTGGACATGCGCGCCGAGCTGCTGCCCCTGCTCAAAAGTGACAAGCGCCTGCTGGCACTCGATGCCGAGCTGGAGCAGTTGTTCTCTACCTGGTTTGACGTGGCGTTTTTGGAGCTGCGCCGCCTGTCGTGGGATTCGCCTGCCTCGCTGATCGAAAAGCTCATCAAGTACGAAGCGGTGCACGACATTCGCAGCTGGGCCGACCTGAAAAACCGGCTGGACAGCGACCGCCGCTGCTACGGCTTCTTCCACCCCCGGCTGCCCAACGAGCCGCTGATTTTTGTGGAGGTGGCGCTGGTCGACAAAATCTCGCCCAGCATCACGCCGCTGCTGGACGAGTCCGCCGCGCCGGTCGATATCACCCGCGCCACCACGGCGATTTTTTACTCCATCAGCAACACGCAAACCGGCCTGCGTGGCGTGAGCTTTGGCGACTCGCTCATCAAGCATGTGGTGGAGACACTGACGCAGGAGTTTCCGCGCCTTCGCACCTTTGCCACGCTGTCGCCCATCCCGGGTTTCCGCGCATGGCTTTCCAAGAACGCGGGGGCCATGCTGGACCGCCTGGACGACAAGCGCCGCAGCGAACTGGGCCGGGCCGTGGGGTTTGAGCCGCCACAGGCCACGCACTTTCTGGCGGCGGTAGATAAGCCGCTCGACCTGGACGCCAAATCGCCCGCGCGGCAAATGCTGCTCGAATGCGCGGCCCACTACCTCGCCCGCGAAATGGTGGACGGCAAGCCGGTGGATGCCGTGGCCCGCTTTCACCTGGGCAACGGCGCGCGGGTAGAACGGCTGAACTGGGCGGGCGACCCGTCTGCCAAGGGACTGAAACAATCGTATGGGTTGATGGTGAATTACCTGTACGACTTGAAGCGTATAGACAAGCACCGGAGCTTGCTGGCGCAGGGCAAAGTGCCAGCGTCGGGAGACATCGACAGCCTTTGCCGCCACTGATGGTCGGTTCGCGGGCCGCTGAACAAGTTCTCAGAGGCTTCGCCAGGGACGGACTTCCTTTTTTATAACGACGACAGGAGACAAGGAATGACAACAGAAAACATGGTGCAGCGCCGCGACGTGCTGCGAACCGCCGCAGGCGCGGGCCTGGGCTTGCTGGGCGCGGGCAGCGTGTGGGCGCAGGCATCGGCCTGGCCCACCAAGCCGGTGAACCTGGTGGTGCCGTTTCCTGCCGGTGGGGGCACCGATGCCTTTGCGCGCCCCCTGGCAGCGCAGTTCTCCAAAGCCACGGGCAAGACGCTGGTGATTGACAACCGCGGCGGCGCGGGCGGCACCGTGGGCGCCAGCTTTGCGGCCCGCGCGGCGGCCGATGGCTACACGCTGTTCATGGGCGGCGTGCACCATTCCATTGCCCCCGCCATGTACCCCAAGCTCGATTACGACATCGAGAAAGACTTCATCCCCCTAGCCCTGCTGGCCCAAGTGCCCCAGGTGCTGGTGGTCAACCCCAAGACGCCCTCGGCCAACTTCAAGCAGTTCCTCGACCATGTGAAGAAGAACCCTGCCAAGCTCAACTACGGCTCGGCCGGCGCAGGCACGTCGCACCACCTGGCGGGCGAGCTGTTCAAGCAGCAAACGGGCACCTTTATCACGCACATCCCTTACCGTGGCGCGGGCCCCGCATTGCAAGACCTGATTGGCGGCAATGTGGACATGATGTTTGACGGCCTGGGCTCGTCCGCCGCGCACATCAAGGGTGGGCGCATCAAGGCGCTGATGGTGTCGGGCACCAAGCGCAACCCCGCCTTCCCCGATGTGCCCTGCGCCGCCGAAGTGGGCTTGCCGGACTACACCGTCACCACCTGGTACGGCCTGTGGGCGCCCAAGGGCACGCCCGCCGACGTGCAGGCCAAAATCGTGGAAGAAATTCGCAAGCTCGGTTCGTTTGACGAACTCAAGTCCATCTGGGCCAGCAACGGCGCAGAGTACGGCGGCATGACGCAGCAGCAATTCGCCGCCTTCGTGAGCGGCGAAGTCAAGCGCTGGTCTGACGTGGTCAAGGCCTCTGGCGCAAAACTTGATTAACCCCATGTGATTGACGTTGTGGTGCGCGTTGCGCCATCCCCCTGAAGGGGGACGCCACCCGTGGCCTGGCGAAGCCAGTTCCACGGTGGCCCTGGCGATGGCGCTGCGCTGGTGCGAAGGTTGTGGGGATGTGTGAAGAGAATGGATTCCAAGATGTCGGGTGAGGTGCTGGTTCAAGACGGCGAAGCCGGTGTGGTGTGCGTCACGTTGCGCCACACGGGTCGGCTCAATGCCATGTCGCGCACCATGTGGCGGCAGTTGCGGTCGGTGTTTGAAGGCATCCAGGCCAGCAACGCGCGCTGCGTGGTAATTGCGGGCGAGGGCGGCGCCTTCTGCGCCGGGGGAGACATTTCGGAATACCCCGGTTTCCGGTTTGACGCAGCCGCGCTGCGCGACTTTCACGAAAACGACGTGTGGGGCGGCCTGAATGCCATGCTGGCGTGCGATGTGCCCATCGTCGCCAGCATCAGCGGCGCCTGCATGGGCGCGGGGGTCGAGATTGCCAGCTGCTGCGATGTGCGCGTGGCGGGCGCTGCGGCCCGCTTTGGCGCGCCCATTGCCAAGCTCGGCTTTCCCATGGCCCCGCGCGAGGCGCAGCTGGTAGCCGCCGCCGTGGGCGAAACCGCTGCCCGCCAAATGCTGCTGGAAGCCGCCACCTTCACCGCCGCTGACATGCTGGCGCGCGGCTTTTTGAGCCGCGTGGTGCCCGACGACGATGTGCCCGCCGAAGCCCTGGCCAGCGCCCGCCGCATCGCCGCCCTGGCCCCGGGCGCCGCACGCATGAACAAGCAAGTGCTTCGAGCATTAAAAACGCATCCAGCGCTTGATGGGAAAGCGCCAGCAGCTATTGAAATGATAGTAAATGGCCCGCACGACCCCTATGCCTACGCCGACAGTGCCGAGCACCGCGAAGGCATTACCGCGTTTCTTGCCAAAAGACCCCCTGTGTTTTAACCGCTGAACTGCCCGCCTACTTATGAGCAACCAAAACCTCTTCAGCGCCCTGCGCGCCGCCTTCCCGTCTGACCTGGACAGCACCGCCGTCGAGACCACCGCCGCAGACGGCAGCCCGCTGTTCTACACCTGGCGCGACCTGGACCGCGCCAGCGCCCGCATCGCCAACCTGCTCGCATCGCTCAAGCTGCCCGAAGGCAGCCGCGTGGCCGTGCAGGTCGAAAAGTCCGTCGAAGCCATGGCCCTGTACCTGGCCACGCTGCGTGCGGGCTACGTGTTCTTGCCACTCAACACCGCCTACCAAAGCGCCGAGATCGAATACTTCATCGGCAACGCCGAGCCCGCCGTGGTGGTGTGCAGCCCCGGCAACTTTGGCTGGGTCAGCAAAATCGCCTTCACCCTGGGCACGCAGCATGTGTTCACCCTGGGCGATGACCGCACCGGCAGCCTGCTCGATCGTGCCGCCCACCACGGCGACGAGCACCAGGCAGTGGCCCGCAGCGCCGACGACCTGGCCGCCATCCTCTACACCAGCGGCACCACCGGCCGCAGCAAGGGCGCCATGCTCACGCACGGCAACATGCTCAGCAACGCCGTCATGCTCAAGGACTATTGGGGCTGGAGGAAGGGCGATGTGTTGATTCACGCCTTGCCCATCTTCCACGTCCATGGTCTGTTCGTCGCCATTCATGGCGCGCTCATCAACGGCAGCAAGATGATCTGGTGCCCCAAGTTCGACCCCAAGGCCGTCATCGCCGCCATGCCCCGCGCCACCGTGTTCATGGGCGTGCCCACGCTGTACGTGCGCATGCTGGCCGAGGCGGGCTTGAACCAACAGGCCGTGAAGAACATGCGCCTGTTCATCGCAGGCTCTGCACCGCTGCTCATCGAAACCTTCAAGGAATGGCAGCAGCGCACCGGCCACACCATCCTGGAGCGCTACGGCATGAGCGAAACCATCATGCTCACCAGCAACCCCTACAGCGCCGACAAGCGCTACAACGGCCAGGATGAACGCCGTGGCGGCACCGTGGGCTTCCCCCTGCCGGGCGTGAGCCTGCGCGTGCAGGGCGACGACGGCAAAGACCTGCCCGTGGGCGAGATCGGCGGCATCCAGGTCAAGGGCCCCAACGTGTTCAAGGGCTACTGGCGCATGCCCGAGAAGACGGCGGAAGAGTTCACGAAGGACGGTTACTTCAAAACCGGCGACGTGGGCAAGGTCGACGAGCGCGGGTACGTCCACATCGTGGGCCGCAGCAAAGACCTGATCATCAGCGGCGGCTACAACGTCTACCCCGCAGAGATCGAGGGCTACATCAACGAAATGCCCGGCGTGGCCGAAAGCGCCCTGGTCGGCGTGCCCCACCCCGACTTTGGCGAAGTGGGCGTGGCCGTGGTCATTGCCAAGCCCGGCGCCCAACTGGATGCCGACGCCATCGTGGCCCAGCTTAAGTCGCAACTGGCCAACTTCAAGATTCCGAAGAAGTGCTTTGTGGTGGCAGAGCTGCCGCGCAATACGATGGGGAAGGTGCAGAAGAATTTGCTGCGGGATCAGTACAAGGGGTTGTTTGCTTGATCGTTGGAGGCCTGGCATCCAGGCCCGCCTTGGCGGGCCCCGATCAGCTCAAGCATCGGAATGCATCCATCCGCGAAATTTTAGGTTTGCCTAAAAGTGGGGAGGTGCATACTGCCAGCAAAAAATTCGTGTCGAAATGCGTTATCAGACTTGTGTTGATTAGACTGTTGTCGTCTAAATCTAGTTAGTCCCATCACCCGCTCTATGCGCGCAGCCACCTGTTCCAGCGCTCCGCCCTGTTCCAAAGGCTTTCAAGCCTTTTGGGCCTCCAGCGCTTGTGCAGCAAGCGCCACCAGCGTCCATCTATCTGGTTTGGTGGACACCATCGTTGCCGCTTACGCCGCCGCCCTCAAGGGTGGGATGACCGTGCGCTTACGTCAATCGGTGGCGTCATCCTACAGCGCCGAATACCCCGGATGACAAAAGATTGAGGCTCCTCGCAGCCAACTGCGCAGGTTCCCGCTCATCTTTCGAGCTACTTATCAGGAGATTTTTATGAACCACACCCCGAACCAATACACGTCTTGCATCGAGGCTTGCCAGGTGTGCGCCACGGCTTGCCATCAGTGCTTCGCGGCTTGTCTGAAAGAGGACGACGTAAAGATGATGGCGCGCTGCATTGCCCTGGACGCGGACTGTGCTGCGATCTGCGGCTTGGCGGCTGACGCCATGGCGCGCAACAGCGAGCACGCGGCTGCCATCTGCGCGCTGTGCGCGCAGATCTGCAAGGCCTGCGGCGATGAGTGTGCCAAGCACGAGGCTGACCACTGCAAGGCGTGTGCGCAGGCTTGTCTCAAGTGCGCCCAAGAGTGCGACGCCATGGCGCGTGCCGCTTGATCCTGTTGCTCAACACTTGGAGAACACCATCCTTCTTGCAGCGCTGCGCCGCTTCCGTGGCCCAGCGCTTTTTCGTGGGCTGCGCCCTTGTCCAAGGCAGGGCGCTCCCTTTTGGCCTTCGGGTCTAACTCTGCGGTCAAGCGGACCCGCATTCTGCGGGCCGCTTACCTTGGCCGTTAGGAGTCAGGAGATCGACTTGTGACTGATTTCTTTCAAGGTGTTGTCGCAGAGTATCTGCGGGCTGATCGTGGAGTATTTGTAAACCCCGAAATATTGCTCCAACTTGAACCTGGGGCCAGCCCGAAGAAAGGCCGGTTTTGGTATTGCGATCTCATGGCTGTATCCCTTCGCGAGCATGCGGTATACCTGTGCGAAGTGACATACTCCTCAAGCGCATCCGCGCTTATAAAACGGCTCCAAGCATGGAAGACACATTGGCCTGAACTAAAGTTCGCCCTGCAACGAGACTGCGGCGTTGATCCCTCTTGGCAAGTATTGCCTTGGGTTTTTCTGCCAGAAAGCCGACGCCCCGTTTATGAACGCAAGCTCGCGACGCTTGGAGAATTCTGCGAATCTGGTATGCCAATCCCAAGATTTACCGCTCTTGAAAACGTTGTGCCGTGGAAATATTGCACTTGGGATAGACGGCCAGATGCCTAACTGTTGCATCCCGGACGATCATATGGCCGCTTGTGAAACAGATCCGGCCTCTCCAAGTACCACTGCTTCATGGCCTGCATCGGCGTCTTGCTGCCCAGTGCTGACTGCGGCAGCTGGTGGTTGTACAAGGCCACATAGCGCTGCAAGGTCTGCTCCATATCTTCACGGCTGTTGAACCGGTGGGCCTCCAGCGCTTGTGCAGTAAGCGCCACCAGCTATCATTCTTGCAGCGATGCGTCGCCTTCTTGGCCTAGCGCTTTTTCCTGGGCCGCGTCCTTCGTCAAGTCAGTGCTCCCCCTTTTGGCGTTCGGGTCTAGCTCTGCGCTCAAGCTGCAGCGTTGGTGACGGCATTGGTACCGTTCGCCCCTTGCTGCGGTGCGCAAAAAATACAGCCCGCCCCAGCCTCTGCAGTCGCAGGCGCAGCCGCCCCTTCGGGATGGTTGCAGCAATGCTCCAGCCACCCGGCCACCAGCCGGTACACCGACAAATTGGTGCGGGCTGTGGGCGCGCACAGGTAGTAGCCCAGCGGGCTGTCAAAGCGGTTTTTCAACGGCTCTACCAGCGAGCCTGCTGCCAATTCGTCTTCCACCAGGCAGGTCGGCATGATGCCCACGCCAAAGCCTGAAACGGCTGCGCGGATGATGAATGAGTAGAGGTTGAAGCCGGGCCCGAAGCGGCTGGCGCTGGTGTCCAGGCCGTTCGCCTCCATCCAGTCTTGCCAGGCCAGGGGCACTTCGATGTGTTGCAGTAGCGTGGCGCGCATCAGGTCTTGCGGGGTGCGCAGGGGCAGGGCGTCGCGCAGTTGGGGGCTGCAGACGATGCTGGTTTCCTTACCAATCAGGTAGCGCGCATTGGCGCTGGGCCAGTTGCCGCAGCCGTACTGGATGGCGGCGTCGAACTCGTGCGGCGTCGCAAAGTCGTGGGCGTGCTGGTAGCGCACAAGGTTCAGCGACACCTGCGGCAGCGTGCGCTTGAAGTGGCCCAGGCGGGGAAGAGCCACTGCGCCGCAAACGTGGGTATTGCTGAGTCACCCGCCGCCCAGGCGGGAATGAAAAACACCGGAAAGGCGTTGAGCCTTCCCGGTGTTTTGCTATGGTTTCAATAGCTGGTAGCGCTTGTTGAATAAGCGCTAGAGCCTGTTTTGATACTTAACTTGGTGATTAACGCAGCACCAGCACAGGGATGTGCGAGTGCGTCAGCACGTGCTGGGTTTCGCTGCCCAGCAGCAGGCGCTTGAGGCCCTTGCGGCCGTGCGATGCCATCACGATCAGGTCGCACTTGTGCTTTTTGGCGGCAGAAATCACGGCCTCGGCCACCAGGTCGGACTTGGCGGTCACGGCTTTCACAGTCACGCCTTGGGCTGCGCCCTGGGCCTTGACGGCATCCACCATGGCCTGGGCGGCGTCGCCCCACTGGCCTTCAATGCGTTTCACATCGCTTGCGTCCACCGGCATGCCCCCTTCAAAGTAGCTGCGGGGGTAGCGGGGCACCACTTTGAGTGCGACCACGGAGGCGCCGGACAAGGCCGCCAGAGACAGGCCGCTTTCAACAGCCTTGTCGGACAAAGGTGAACCGTCGGTTGCAATCAGGATGCGTTTGTACATGGGGGGCCCCTCAAAGTGATGTAACAAGCTTAGGATGCATCATCTTTTGCGGCTTGATCCAGGTCAATAAGGATGTCATGTTCCGCGGATAGGCTTGAACCATGTCAATGTTTCGCTCCGGTGCGCCGGAAATTCCGGTGGCGCCTGTGGTTGACGCTTCCGAGGCGGCGGTGGACCCAGCAGCCGTGTCTCTTCTGGATGACCCGCAAGAGTGGCTGGGTTTTGGTCGGCCTTGCACGCCTTCAGGCTCTGCGCTGCACGCAAGTGCCGTGGCAGACCCTTCCAGCACCACCTGGGATTCGCATGTGGTGCTGGATGGAATGCATTGCGCGGCCTGTGCCCTCACCATTGAAGATGCCTTGAAGTCCGTGCCCGGTGTGTTGCAGGCCGATGTGAGCGCCGCCACCCGTCGCGCCCGCGTGGTGTGGCAGCCGGGCAGGGTGCTGCCATCGCAGTGGATGGCAGCGGTGCGCAGCGCGGGGTATCGCGCGGTTCCGGCCATGGATGCATTTGTGCGCGGCCAGCGGCTGGTGGAAAGTCGCCGTGCGCTGTGGCGCTGGCTGGTGGCCGGTTTTTGCATGATGCAGGTGATGATGTACGCATGGCCTGCGTACGTGGCACAGCCCGGCGATTTGTCGCAAGAGATGGAAACGCTGCTGCGCTGGGCCTCGTGGGTGATTTCGCTGCCCGTGGTCTTTTTTGCCTGCGGCCCTTTCTTTACCAGTGCGTTGCGCGATGTACGCCAGCGGCAGGTGAGCATGGATCTGCCCGTGGCGCTTGGCATGGGCATCACCTTTGTGGTGAGCACTGCAGGCACATTCGACCCCAATGGCATCTTTGGTCGCGAGGTGTACTTTGACTCGCTGACCATGTTCGTTTTCTTCCTGCTCACCGGGCGCTGGCTGGAGTTGCGCCTGCGTGACCGCACGGCCGGTGCGCTGGAGGCAGTGCTCAATCGCCTGCCCGACAGCGTGGAACGCTTGGGCGCTGATGGTGCATTCACCCGCGTGGCGGTGCGGCGCCTGGTGGTGGGCGACACGGTACGCGTCTTGCCGGGCGAGGCGTTTCCGGCCGACGGAACGATTCTCAAAGGCAGCACCCAGGCCGACGAAGCCCTGCTGACCGGCGAATCGACCCCGGTGCACAAGCCCGAAGGCAGCGCGGTGACTGCTGGCAGCTACAACCTGCAGTCGTCGGTAGAAGTTCGCGTGGAATGTGTGGGCGCCCAAACCCGCTTTGCACAGATCGTGGCCTTGATGGAGAGTGCAGGGCTGCAAAAGCCACGTCTGGCCCAGTTGGCCGACCGCATCGCCAAACCGTTTTTGGTGGCTGTGTTGCTTGCTGCCTTTGCTGCTGCCGCCTGGTGGTGGCCCAAAGACCCGGGGCACGCGCTGATGGTGGCGGTGGCGGTGCTCATCGTCACTTGTCCCTGTGCGTTGTCGTTGGCCACACCGGTGGCGATGTTGACGGCAGCTGGCACGCTGGCGCGCCAGGGCGTGCTGGTGCGCAACCTGCAAGGGCTGGAGGCCCTGGCGCAGATCGATACGGTGGTGTTTGACAAAACGGGCACGCTCACGCGCGATGCGATGGCATTGCACACGGTGCGGCTGGCAGGTGGCGATCTGGATCGGGCAAGTGCCTTGTCGTTGGCTGCCGCGTTGGCGCGGCAGTCCTTGCACCCGGCATCGCGTGCCCTGGTGGAAGCTGCTGGCGCGGATGATGGTCGTTGGCTGGTCTCCAATCTGGAAGAGCAGGCAGGGCTCGGTTTGAGTGCTAATGTGCAAGACCGCACGGGGCAATGCCCGCCACGCCGCGTGCGCCTGGGCTCTGCCATTCATGCCGGTGTGGTGGCGGGTGAGGCTGGTACTACCGAATTCGCGGAAGGTGCGGACGGCGCTGCCCTGTGGGTCGTCTTGGCCGAAGAGCGCGGTGAGCCAGGCCACGCGCAGACGGTGGAAATGGCCCGGTTTGGGTTGGTTGAAGATCTGCGCGCAGAGGCCGCCACGGTGGTGCGTGCGCTGGCCGATGCGGGTTTGAGTGTGCAGATGCTGTCTGGCGACCGCCCAGAAGCCGTGCAGCGCGTGGCTGCTCAGGCGGGTATCACCGAGGCCCGCGGGGCTTGCACGCCGCAAGACAAACTGGCGGCGCTGCAAAGCCTGCAGGCCCAGGGTCACCATGTGGCCATGGTGGGCGATGGCCTGAACGATGGCCCTGTGATGGCGGGAGCCCACGTGTCATTCGCCTTTGGCCGGGCTGTTCCCCTGGCGCGCTCTCGGGCAGATTTCGTGGTGCTGCGGGACAGTTTGACTCAGGTACCCCAAGCAGTGCTGCTGGCGCGCAAAACCCTACAGATCGTGCGGCAAAATCTATGGTGGGCCGCTGGGTACAACGCTCTGTGCGTTCCCTTGGCTGTGGTGGGCTGGATGCCTGCCTGGCTTGCGGGATTGGGCATGGCGCTCAGCTCGCTGTTGGTGGTGCTCAATGCCGCCCGCCTTTCCAAGGGATTGCCAGAGGCGCCGTGTGGCGCACATGGCGATCCGTCGCCTTCTATTTCGCAGGCAGCAGGGGGTTCTTCATCTGCTGCCGTGTCGTCATTTCAAACTGCGGAGCCCGCCTGATGGACATCCTTTATTTATTGATTCCTCTGTCAGTGGTTCTGGTGCTGATGATCCTGGCCTGCTTGTGGTGGGCCGTGTACCGCGGACAGTTTGAAAGTGTGGAACAAGAGGGGGAGCGCATTCTCCGAGACGGTTGACTTTCGTCAATAACCGCAATGGCAGTCTGGTTAAAACTTGTATCGCAATACAAAGAGGTGTCCGATGGATTTTCCAAAAACAAATGCTGCGCATTACAACGACACGGTCGTGCGTCAGTTCTCAATCATGGCCGTGGTTTGGGGGGTGGTCGGCATGCTGGTGGGCGTCATCATTGCCGCCCAGCTGGCATGGCCAGAACTCAACCTAGGCATTCCATGGCTTAGTTATGGCCGTTTGCGCCCACTGCATACCAATGCAGTGATTTTTGCTTTTGGTGGCTGCGCTTTGTTCGCCACCAGCTACTACGTGGTGCAGCGTACCTGCCAGGTTCGGTTATTTGCGCCGGCCCTCGCATCGTTCACGTTCTGGGGTTGGCAGTTAGTCATTCTGGCTGCCGCCATCAGCCTGCCGCTGGGTTACACCTCCGGCAAGGAATACGCTGAACTGGAGTGGCCTATCGACATCCTGATCACACTGGTCTGGGTGTCCTACGCCATCGTGTTCTTTGGCACGGTGGGTACGCGCAAGGTCAAGCACATCTATGTGGCCAACTGGTTCTTTGGCGCCTTCATTCTGGCTGTGGCGTTGCTGCACCTGGTGAACAGCGCTGCAGTGCCCGCTGGCTTCATGAAGAGCTACTCTGCCTACGCCGGTGTGCAAGACGCCATGGTGCAGTGGTGGTACGGCCACAATGCCGTGGGCTTCTTCCTGACCGCAGGCTTCCTGGGCATGATGTATTACTTCATCCCCAAGCAGGCTGGCCGCCCCGTGTACTCGTATCGCCTGTCGATCGTGCACTTCTGGGCCCTGATCTTCACTTACATGTGGGCAGGTCCTCACCATCTGCACTACACCGCGCTGCCTGACTGGACGCAATCCGTCGGTATGGTGTTCTCGCTGATCCTGCTGGCTCCCAGCTGGGGCGGCATGATCAACGGCATCATGACCCTGTCGGGCGCATGGCACAAGCTGCGTGACGATCCTATCCTGCGCTTCCTGATCGTGTCGCTGTCGTTCTACGGCATGTCCACGTTCGAAGGTCCGATGATGTCCATCAAGACCGTGAACGCACTGAGCCACTACACCGACTGGACCGTGGGCCACGTGCACTCTGGAGCCCTGGGCTGGGTGGGTCTGATCTCCATGGGCTCGCTGTACTACCTGGTGCCCCGCCTGTTTGGCCGCGAAAAGATGCACTCCATCAAGGCGATTGAACTGCACTTCTGGATGGCCACCATCGGTATCGTGCTGTACATCGCGGCAATGTGGATTGCCGGTGTGATGCAAGGCCTGATGTGGCGCGCTGTGAACCCTGATGGCACGCTGACCTACACCTTCGTTGAAAGCGTAAAGGCTACCTATCCCTTCTATGTGATCCGTGTGGCCGGTGGTCTGCTGTATCTGGGCGGCATGCTGGTGATGGCATGGAACGTGTGGGCAACCGCAATCTCTGGCCGTTCGGTCAAGGTGGCTATCCCCGCCGTGAACACTGCCCACGCTTGAGCCTCAAGGAGCTAACCCATGTCTCAAAACAACAAGCAAGCTTCTGCCGGTTTCAGCCACGAGAAGATTGAAACCAACAATTTCTTGATGATCGTGCTGATCCTGCTGGTGATCGCTATTGGCGGTCTGGTGGAGATCGTGCCCCTGTTCTTCCAGAAGTCCACCACGGAAGCTGTGAAGGGCGTGGAGCCCTACACAGCCACCCAGCTGATCGGGCGTGATGTGTACATCCGTGAGGGTTGCTACAACTGCCACTCGCAGATGATTCGCCCCTTCCGTGCAGAAACCCTGCGCTATGGTCACTACTCGGTGGCGGGTGAGTTCGTGTACGACCACCCCTTCCAGTGGGGCAGCAAGCGCACAGGTCCTGACCTGCATCGCGTGGGCGGCAAGTACAGCGATGAATGGCATCGCATCCACTTGAACAACCCACGTGACGTGGTGCCTGAGTCCAACATGCCTGCCTACCCCTGGCTTGAGAAGACTCTGGTCAATCCGGCCGATTTGGCTCCTCGCATGAAGGCGCTGCGCACTGTGGGCGTTCCATACACCGACGCGCAAATCACCGCTGCCGCTGATGAAGTCAAGGGCAAGACGGAGTTGGATGCACTGATCGCCTATCTGCAAGTCATGGGCCGCGCGCTCAAGTAAGGGAGGGTTGGCATATGGACATCACCACCATGCGCATTGTGGCCACGCTGGCTTCAATGGTCTGCTTCATCGGCATCTGGGTGTGGGCCTACATGGGCCGCAACCGTGCCAAATTTGATGAGGCTGCTCGCTTGCCATTTGAGCAAGAATGAACTCCACCAGAATGAGAAAAACCCATGAGTGACTTCACCAGCAATTTCTGGTCGGTCTTTGTGACCGCGCTGACCCTGGTCGGCATCATTGGCTGCGCCGTGCTGCTTTGGATGGCAGGCCGCAAGAAGGTCGTATCAACGGCCGACAACACTACAGGCCACGTCTGGGATGAAGACCTGGTGGAAATGAACAACCCTCTGCCACGCTGGTGGGTGTGGATGTTCGTCATCACCATCATCTTTGGCTTGGGCTATCTGGCGGCCTACCCAGGTCTGGGCAGCTCTGCCGGCAAGCTCGGCTGGAGCCAGAAGGGCGAATACGAAGCAGAAGTGGCCAAGGCCAACAAAGAGTTGGAACCCATTTACGCCCGCTTTGCATCCATGACTCCTGAAGCGATTGCCGTGGACACGCAAGCCAAGGCCATTGGTGAGCGCCTGTTCATGAACAATTGCGCTCAATGCCATGGCTCTGACGCCCGCGGCAGCAAGGGTTTCCCCAACTTGGCCGACGGCGACTGGTTGTACGGTGGCACACATGACAAGATCCTGGAAACCTTGCAAAAGGGCCGCATTGGCAACATGCCTCCCATGGCTGCTGCCGTAGGTTCTCCAGAAGATGTGCGTAACCTGTCGCACTATGTGCTCAGTTTGTCGGGTAGCCCCCACGATTCTCTGCGTGCTTCTTTGGGCAAGTCCAAGTTTGGTGCTTGCGCCGCCTGCCACGGCATGGACGGCAAGGGCAATCAGGCTTTGGGTGCTCCCAACCTGACAGACGACATCTGGCTGCATGGCTGGGGTGAAGCAGCGATTACCGCCATGATCAACAATGGCAAGGTCAATCAGATGCCTGCACAGGCAGACAAGTTGACCGAAGCGCAGATCAAGGTGCTGGCCTCGTATGTTTGGGGATTGTCAAACAACAAGGCGCAGTGATGTGAACGTGGGGCGGTGTCTGAGGGCGCCGCCCCTTTGTTGTTTCTGAAGTTTTGGATTAAGTAGAGAGCGCCGCCATGAAGCCACCCAGCGAGTCTCCTCGCAAGGTTATTCCTATCGCTCCTGTTGCCGCAGATGGTTCGGAAGTGCCTAGCAGTCAGGTCGAGATCGTCTCCCTGTACGAAGCACAAAAGAAGATTTACCCGCGATCCATCAGCGGAGTATTTGCCCGGTGGCGCTGGGCGATGGTATTTCTCACACAACTGGTGTTTTATGGCCTGCCCTGGCTGGAGTGGGGGCAGCGCCAGATGGTGCTCTTCGATTTGGGAGCGCGCCGCTTTTATATCTTCGGTTTGGTGCTGTACCCGCAGGACTTCATCTACCTGACGGGTTTGCTGATCATTTCAGCACTTTCGCTGTTCCTGTTTACCGCCGTGGCCGGGCGTTTGTGGTGTGGTTTTTCATGCCCGCAAACGGTGTACACCGAAATTTTCATGTGGATCGAGCACAAGATCGAAGGTGATCGCAGTGCCCGGCTCCGCCTGGACAACGGCCCCTGGACGTTCGAGAAGATCCGCAAGAAGTTTTTCAAGCAGGTGGTGTGGATCGCGGTGGCCCTGTGGACCGGGTTCACCTTTGTGGGGTACTTCGTCCCCATTCGCGAGCTGGGCAGCGAGCTGCTGGCGTTCCCGGGCGGCTGGCAGATTTTCTGGGTGCTGTTCTACGGTTTTGCCACCTATGGCAATGCGGGCTTCATGCGCGAGCAGGTCTGCAAGTACATGTGCCCTTATGCGCGCTTTCAGAGCGCGATGTTTGATAAAGACACGCTGATCGTTACCTACGACCCTGAACGTGGCGAGCAGCGTGGTCCGCGCAAGAAGAATATCGACTACAAAGCCCAGGGGCTGGGCGATTGCATTGACTGCTCGCTGTGTGTGCAGGTCTGTCCGGTGGGCATCGACATCCGCAAGGGTTTGCAGTACGAATGCATTGGCTGTGGCCTGTGCGTGGACGCCTGCAATACCGTGATGGACAAGATGCAGTACCCGCGTGGGCTCATCCGTTATTCGACCCAGAACGGCGTGGCCAAGCACTGGACGCAGTCGCAGATGTTGCGCCGCGTGCTGCGCCCCCGCGTGCTGATCTACAGCGCCGTGCTGGTCACCCTGTGCGTGGCCTTGTTGGCCAGCCTGGTGACGAGAACACCGCTGAAAGTGGACGTGGTTCGCGACCGGGCCGCCTTGTCACGCATTGTGGCTGGGGGGAAGTTGGAAAACATCTACCGTATCCAGATCATGAACGCTACCGAAACTCCTCAGCGCTACCGCATAGATGCCAAGGGTCTTGAGGGACTTGAAGTGGTGTCGGAAGCGTCGGTGGAGGTCGATCCCGCTCAGTCTCGCTGGGTTGCTGTGCGATTGCAGGTGCCTTATGGGTCTGCTTCACCTGGGTCTCATCCCATCACCTTTGAAATTGGTGCCGAGGGTGGCGGTGCCCACGTGACAGAAAAAACCGTATTTTTGGTTCCCAGGTAGTACCGTTTTCATTCAACGTACAAGCCTGAGTTAATGGAGTTTGCTATGTCTACTGTTTCTTCCTCAGCCACGCCAGCTGCAGCCCCATGGTGGAAGTTTGGCCATGTGTGGCTGGTATTGGCGGGCCCCTTGGTGGTCATTGTTGCGGGGTTCATTACTTTGTGGCTTGCGATGTCGCGCCCAGACCCTGTGGTCGCGGAGGATTACTACCAGCGAGGTATCGACATCAACAAGACCCTGGAGCACCCAGAGAAGAGCTTGGCGCCCGCGATGAAAGGGCGCAATCACGCTGCGACCCCGCCAGAAGCGCAGCCGAGGTGATTGTGAAGTCACTCTGGTTCACTGAATTTCGCAACGACCCAATACAACACCGCAAGGAAACAGCACGATGTGGACACAGCGCCTGATGTGGATTGCCTGGCCAGCCTTTTTGGTGGCAGGTGTGATTGAGATGCTCGTCTTTGCGATGGTGGACCCGCAAGACCTTCACTGGTTCGGGCAGCCTGTCACCTTGTCGAGAACAGGCGTCTACACCTTGGCGTTCTTTGGGTTCTGGGCGCTCACCATGGTGTCCAGTGCGCTCACCACCTTGCTTGCGATGTCCCCCTTTGAACTGAATCGCTGCCCGGTGCCTGACGAGGAGCGCCCTGACGATTGCCGCAAGCATCCCTCCTGCACTTGAATAAAAAAAATGCCGCGCTGTATGGCGCGGCATTGTCGGAGGCGTCAGCGAAGTGCTCGTCAGTTGTCCGGCACCTCTGTCGAAAATTTTTCAGTGGCAGGCTTGTTGGTTGTTCACGATGCGGCGTAGGGCATCGGTATCTAGAATGCGGACATGTCTTTGCCGCACTTCCACGGTGCCTTCTTCTACGAACTTGGAGAAGGTGCGGCTCACGGTTTCAAGCTTGAGGCCGAGATAACTGCCAATTTCTTCTCGCGTCATTCGCAACACCAGTTCCGATTGAGAGAAACCTCGCGCGTGCAGGCGTTGCACCAAATTGAGCAAAAACGCTGCCAGACGCTCTTCTGCTCGCATGCTTCCGAGCAGCAGCATCACGCCATGCTCACGCACGATTTCACGGCTCATGATTTTGTGCACATGGTGCTGTAGCGCAGTGACTTCTCGCGAGAATTCCTCTATGCGATCAAAGGGCATGACGCAAACTTCCGCGTCTTCCAGAGCGACGGCATCGCAGGTGTGATGGTCATTCACAATGCCATCCAGACCAATGATTTCACCGGCCATCTGGAATCCTGTGACTTGGTCGCGACCATCTTCTGTCGCCACGCAGGTCTTGAAGAAGCCCGTGCGAATGGCATACAGCGAGGTGAAAGCTTCTCCGTTGCGGAAAAGCGTTCCGCCGCGCTTGATCTTGCGCCGCACGGCTACCACTTCGTCGATGCGTTGCAGCTGCTCTTCGTTGAGCCCCACAGGCATGCAAAGCTCACGGAGATTGCAGTTGGAGCAGGCGACTTTGATGGTGAGCGGATTCATGGCGCAGAAACCAGTTGGTTGTTCGAGCATATCGTGCTCGACGAGAGAGGCCGAAGTGCCTCGCACAGTGCTTAGAAGCGGATGATATGCATCAAATTGTCGCTCCACCAGCAGTGGGTTCACTTGATTCAGGTCAAGGACGAAGAGGGTAAGGTGCGGCACAGTAACCGAGTACGCAAGGATATCTCATGACCGCTGTTACCCCAGAACTCCTTACCCGGTTTGATGTGCCGGGTCCCCGATACACCTCTTATCCAACGGCAGACCGTTTTGTGGAGGCTTTTGGTCAGGAGGACTATGCCTTGGCGTTGGCCCAAAGGCATTTGGGGACAGGCTCCAAAGCCATGCCGTTGTCGCTGTATGTACACATCCCATTTTGCGAGTCGCTATGCTACTACTGCGCTTGCAACAAGATCATTACCAAACACCATGATCGTGCTGATGTCTATTTGCGGTACCTGAGCCGCGAAATCGACTTGCATACAGCCCAATGTGGTGTGGGGCAGGTGGTTAGCCAGTTGCATCTGGGTGGCGGGACCCCCACGTTCCTGTCTGATGATGGGCTGTGTGAGTTGATGTCCATGCTCAAGCGCAGCTTCACTCTGGCTCCCGGTGGGGAATATTCCATCGAAGTGGATCCCCGCACGGTCAACGCGGAGCGTCTGGCATTGTTGGCAGAGTTGGGTTTCAACCGGTTGAGTTTTGGCGTCCAAGACTTCGACTCTGAAGTCCAAAAGGCAGTACACCGTGTTCAGCCCGCAGAGCAAGTTTTTGCTTTGGTCGAATCTGCACGCACCATCGGGTTTGACTCCATCAATGTGGACTTGATTTACGGCTTGCCACGCCAAACCCCTGAGTCATTTGATCGGACGTTGTCACAGATTGCCCAGCTTCGACCCGATCGCATTGCGTTGTACGCATATGCACATCTGCCTGAGCGCTTCAAGCCCCAGCGTCGCATCATTTCAGCGGAGTTGCCCACAGCAGGTGCCAAAGTCGCCATGCTTTCGCGTTCGCTGGATGCATTTATTGACGCTGGCTATGTATACGTCGGCATGGATCATTTCGCTTTGCCTACTGATGCGTTGGCCATTGCAAAACGGCAGGGGCGCCTGCACCGCAATTTCCAGGGATACAGCACCCAACCCGATTGCGATTTGATTGGGCTGGGCGTGTCAGCGATTGGACGCATTGGGGCGACCTACAGCCAAAACGCCAAGACCCTGGATGAGTATTACGATTTCCTTGACCAGGGTCGCCTGCCAGTCGTTCGGGGGCTGGCATTGAACCGGGATGACTTGGTGAGACGCGCTGCCATCATGGCGTTGATGTGCCAAGGTGAACTGCTGATTGAGCCGATGGAGCAAGCATGGCTGATCGACTTCAAAAAGTACTTTGCTGCTGAACTGGACCGTTTGAAGGACATGGAAACCCAAGGTCTGGTGGAGTTGGGCAGTGAAGGGGTTCGAGTGACCCCCATGGGCTGGTTCTTTGTGCGCGGTATTGCGATGGTCTTTGATCGTTACCTGCAGGCCGATCGCACCCGCGCCCGCTTCTCCCGCATCATCTGAGCAGGGCTACGAACAGCATGTCGGCTACTGTTGCATGGACCGCACTGGTCATGGGTTTGGTAGGAGGAACCCATTGTTTGGCCATGTGCTCAGCTCCGTGCGCTGCGGTGGTGGGGGCTGTACAAAAGCCGGAAGGCTCCGCCGCGCTGGAGCAGCCTGTTCACTGGATGGACAACCCCCGCCGTTCTGCCCAGCCGTGGCTGCGCACCGGGGTTTTTCATGTGGGTCGCATCGTGGGATATGCGGCGCTCGGTGCCATGGCGGCCTGGGCCATGGATAGTTTGGCTTGGATTACACAGCAAACCATGGCGCTTCGGCCCTTGTGGACCCTCACGCACGTGGCCATTCTGGCCTGGGGCTTGATGATGCTGATCCAGTCGCGACAGCCAGCCTGGATCGAACAGGCGGGCCGTTCAGTCTGGGGGCGTGTCCAGCCGCTGCTTGGTTCGTCAACAGGTGTGGCCAGTGCTGGAGCTTTGTGGGCATTCATGCCGTGCGGTTTGCTCTATTCGGCCTTGCTGGTAGCGGCACTCAGCGGCGGGCCGTTGCAGGGTGCTTGGACCATGGCGCTGTTTGCTGTGGGCAGCGGTCTTTGGCTCGTGGGCGGCCCATTGGCTTGGCGGTGGGTACGGCAGCGTTTGGGCTCACTGCGGGGTGACTGGGGCACGCGCATCAGTGGCGCGCTTCTGTGTGGTGTCGCTGTGTGGGCGTTGTGGATGGATTTGGTATACAAACCCTCGCTCTGGTGCCGTTGAGGTGTACATAGGCCTGGCGCCGCAGCGCTTTCAGGACCGAGCGCGTCGAAGGGCGACCATGCGCATGGACATTCGAGCCGCTCCGCATTCCTCTGTGTGGTGAGCCCGCGCTCTGTATACGCCATGAGCATGTCATCTCAGCGAACGTGAACCAATCTTTCCCCTTATACATGAGGCTGTCTGCACTGGGCATGCAAAAGACATTTGCATCCAGGGCGAGACACCAGGTTCCTCAAGGAAGCATCAGAAGTGGTGATAATGGGCCTCAACAATTGTGGTTCTATTGTTACATTTTGCTTCCTATTCCCGGCCTGTTGTGAATACGTTCGTTCTCATCGATATAAGCCAATTGCGTATTGGCATGTATATCCAGTTGGATCTGGGCTGGATGCACCATCCCTTTCCGGTGAGCAGCTTTCGTATTGGTTCGGCAGAGCAGATTGCCACTTTGCGCGAATTGGGGCTCACAAGCGTCAAAGTTCTGCCTAAAAAGAGCGATCCAGAGTTTCGCGATGGGTTACTGGCCACCCCCGCAGATTTATCTGGCAACGCAACTGATGGCTCGGCGGACTCCAGCGGCGCGCCTGCTGAACAGCCCACTTACTCCTCGCCAGGCGAGTCGGCAGCGTTGCGCCGCAGAATGTTGCTTGCAGCTCAGAACGCGTCGCTCCTCGCTTGTGACCGGCGGTTTAGGCAGGCTACCAAGCAATACATGTCGATGGAAAAGCTGGTGGTCCAGCAGCCCCAGCAGGCTCAGGCAGAAGGGCAGTCTTTGGTTGCCGAGTGCGTTACAGACCTTCTGGAAAATGGGGACTCGGCCATTCGCCTTCTTTCCGAGGGGGTAGGAGAACCCGGGGCCTTGCACCCCGTCAATGTGATGGTTCTCAGTCTGCTGCTGGGCAAGGCACTCGGGATGAAGAGCGCCGAGCTTCATGATTTGGGAGTCGCAGCGCTGTTGCATGACATCGGCAAGGTCGGCATGCCGTTGCGCGTCGCTTTTGCCTCACCCGCCATGACGCCAGCAGAGCGTGTGAAGTATGAAAGCCATGTTGCTGCATCGGTCGCTCTTGCCACCCGCATGGGATGGGGCAAGGCAGTCCTCGCGACGATTGCCCAGCACCACGAAATGGTGGATGGCTCTGGGTTCCCGCTGCAAAGGCGTGCTTCGGAGTTGGGGCGTTCCAGCCAGGTGGTGGCTCTGGTCAACCACTACGACCGCATGTGCAGTCCGGTGGGGGGGGGAGGGTTGACCCCCCACGAAACCCTGTCGATCATCTTTGCGCAGCACAAGGCACGTTTCGATTCTGTAGTGCTCGGCGCTTTCATCCGCATGATGGGGGTCTATCCCCCCGGCTCCATCGTGCAATTGGTGAATGACCGTTATGCCATCGTGGCCTCGGTCAATTCCTCGCGCCCCCTGCGCCCTCGGGTGATCGTGCATGACTCGCGCGTTCCCAAAGACGAGGCCCCGATCTTGGACCTGGAGTCCGTCCCTGAGCTGGGTATTCGTCGTAGCTTGAAGCCATCGCAGTTGCCCCGTGATGCGCTGGACTATCTGTCTCCACGCAAGCGCATCTGCTATTTCTTTGAGCGTGCCGTGAACTCCGACGCTCCTGACTCAGAGGCCCAGGCGTCGTGACTTATTCCTTGCCGCAGTCCTGGCTGGACGCGATGCTGGAAGCGGTTTGCCTGGTAGATGAAGCCTCTCTGCTCATTCTTGCCGCCAACCACGCTGTGGCCGAGCTGGTGGGTAAGCCCGTCCACGAATTGGTAAACACGCCCGTTCAAGGCTTGGCAGCCACTCCACAAGACTTTGTGTTTTGGTCTCAGCCGGTGCAGGCCCTGGCAGAAGGCATTCATTCAGAGACCAGCGTGTTGCATGCCAGCGGTGCCCTTGTGCCTGTGGAGCGAAGCGTACGCGGAGTGACCCTCCCAAATGGGGGAGGGGCTCTCCTCCTGACCATGATTGATCTGACGGCTCAACGTTCTACCGAGCGAGAGCTGGAGACTTTGCTATCGGAATTAAGGGCAACCCTGGACTCCGCAGCAGATGGCATGCTGGTGTGCGCCATGGATGGCAGCATTCGAGCTTTCAACCAGCGGTTGGTCAACATCTGGCGCATCCCTGCGGAACTGCTCACGCGACGTGACGATTCGGCAGTTTTTGCGCACATGGCAAAACAGGTGCGTGAGGCAGAGCTGTATTCCGAGCGGTTGCGGGAGATTGCTGCTGATCCGATGCAGGAGAGCTCGGACATCCTTGAACTGACCGAAGGCACCGTGCTGGAGCGCCGCTCGGTACCGCAGTTCAGTCATGGTCTTCCAGTGGGCAGGGTGTATTCATTCCGTGACGTTACGCGTCAGGCGGAAACGCAGGCCCATCTGCGTCTGGCTGCCCGGGTGTTCGAATCCAGTCTCGACGCCATTTTCATCGCAGACAGCCAGCACCGCATCCTGCGCATGAATCCTGGTTGCCTGAAGCTGATTGGCTCGGCAACAGAGTTGCACGTGGGCCAGCCCGCAGTCTCGCTCTTTGAGCTAGAAAGCCCAGCCCGCTGGATGACTGACGTGAAAGCGGGATGGGAAACATCGGGTTTCTGGGAGGGGGAGCTTTGGCTGCCGCGGGTCGGCTTGCCGCCTTGTGCGGTGCAGCTTTCCTGGGTCGTCGTGTACGACGATGGTGGGAAGCTCATGCAGAGCATTGGCTTCATGCGCGATCTGACTGCCCAGCACAACGCACAAAAGCGGATCAAGGAGCTCGCCTACACCGATGTCCTCACGGGATTGCCCAACCGATTGTTGCTGTCACAGCGTGTGGAAACCGCGATTGCGGATGCGCAGGAGCAGTCTGGTGGCTTCGCCGTGTTGTTTTTGGATCTCGATCGTTTCAAGATCATCAACGATTCGCTGGGGCATCCCTTTGGTGACCGGGTTCTTCAGCTGGTGGCGGAGCGACTGCAAACCTGCCTGCGCCAGACCGACATGCTCTGTCGGCTGGGTGGAGATGAGTTCGTGATCTACCTGCATGGAGGAAATGCCACGGTCGCTGAGGGCGTTTCGCGGCGCATTCTGGATGAGATGCTGCGGCCGTTCACGCTGGATGACATGGGCTTCTCCATTCAGTGCAGCATCGGTATTGCGTTGTACCCGCACGATGGCGTGTCACTGGACGATCTGATCAAGCAGGCAGATACGGCCATGTACCGTATCAAGGACCGTGGGCGCGGGAGCTATGGCTTTTACCAACCCCAAATGAATGCCAACTTGCTATCTCGCATGAAGCTGGAGCATTCCATGCGGCAGGCATTGGGATTGGATCGCATGGCTGTGCATTACCAGCCTCAGGTCAATCTGGAGACAGGTCGCATCACGGGTGCCGAAGCCTTGCTTCGGTGGCGGGATCCGGATCTTGGTGCGGTGTCTCCTGCAGTGTTCATTCCTTTGGCGGAGGAGTGTGGCTACATTGTTGCTTTGGGCGCCTGGGTCATGGAGCAGGCCATCCGTCAGTGCGCCAGATGGGTGGAGTTGGGGCACCCCATGGTGGTGTCGGTCAACGTTTCGGCACTAGAGTTCAGGCAGCCTGACTTTATCGATCGGCTGACTGCGTTGCTGGCCACGTACCAGCTCCCGGCTCATTGGCTGGAATTGGAGTTGACGGAAAGCATCCTGCTCCAGGATGCGCATGAGACAGAGCAGCGTCTGAGAGTGCTGGGCGACCTGGGCGTGCGCCTGGCCATTGATGACTTCGGGACGGGGTACTCCAATCTGGGCTACCTCAAGAAGCTGCCCATCCAGAAGCTCAAGGTGGATCAGTCCTTCGTGCGTGGTTTGCCCGAAGATGAGGGCGACCGTGCCATCGTGGGGGCCGTCATCAGCATGGGGCACGCACTGCGCATAGAGGTGGTGGCCGAGGGGGTGGAAACGTTGGCCCAAAAAGAGCTGCTACAGCAAATGGGCTGCGACCAATTCCAGGGTTTTTTGTGTGCCCCGGGCCTTACACCCGAGGACTTGGGTGAACTGCTGCTCAACCCTGAGCTGGTCCAGCAGCGGATTCAGGGTTGATCAGTTCCCCGGCGCTGCGCCCTGGATTGCTGCGCATCGATCGCAGCGAGCCCACCAATGTAGTCAGAGCCCGCGCGGTGGATGACGCATCAGGACGCGAAGGCGCCCTTCCAGAACATGTAGGCGGCCAAGCCGAAGAGCAGGCTGGCAAACACCCGTTTGAGCTTTTTGACCGGAAGGTTATGCGCAGCCTTGGCTCCCAGAGGGGCCGTGAGCACGCTGCAGGTGGCAATGACGCCCAGAGCAGGTAGCCACACGTAGCCCAAAGAACCTGCAGGCAACGAGGTAACCGACTGGCCGCTGATCACATAGCCCACCACGTTGGCCAGCGCGATGGGAAAACCCAGGGCAGCACTTGTGGCAACCGCCTTGTGGATGGGCACGTTGCACCATGTCATGAAGGGCACGCTGACAAAGCCACCCCCCGCACCGACCAGCCCAGACAGAAAGCCGATGAAGCCACCAGCGCCCAGTTGGCCTGCGGTTCCAGGCATTTGGCGTGTGGGAGCAGGCTTCTTGTCCAGAAACATCTGTACGGCTGAGAAACTCACAAACAAGCCAAAGAAAACAGCGAGGAAGCTGCCTTTGAGCAGTGCGAACACACCGAGGCTGGCCACAAAACCGCCCAGCACAATGCCTGGAGCCAGTTTGGTGACGATGTCCCAACGCACGGCTCCACGCTTGTGGTGGGCGCGCACGCTGGATACAGAGGTGAACACGATGGTGGCCATCGATGTGGCAATGGCCATCTTGACGGCCAGGTCCGGTGCCACCTGCCTTGCGTCCAGCAGGTAGGTCAGAAAGGGCACCAGCAGCATGCCGCCACCAATGCCCAAAAGCCCTGCGAGAAAGCCGGTGCACAAACCCAATAAACCCAGCTCAACAATCAGTAGGGGATCCAGCATCGAAGAATCACAGGAGGGGCGTTGAGGAGGGCGTAGAGGCCCCACCTGAGTTGGTGGGTGGGGCCGCCAGCCATGAAGAAGGTGTCTGCGAATGCCACCGGACCGGCATCCTGAACCGGGGGTTCAGGTGGGCGAGGGCAGCCTAACGTTGGGTTCATCTGACGCGAGACGATCACGCTCATCAGGCGATGTACCAAGCCCGTGCTCAGTGAGCATTGGTTCAAGGAAATATAAAGCCCGGCAGCACCGCAGACCCTTGCATTGTAGGCGCTTGGCTATCGCCCTGCAGGCGGATAGGCCAGTACCGTGGCGGGCGTTCGGATCAGGTCGCTGGTGCGTGCCCATCTTCAAGCCCATGGGGCATGACCCCTGTGAGGGTGGCGCGGGGGGGCACCGCGTAGCGATGGCCTCACCCAGCTGGAAGGGAGTTACAACAACTGTCCGTCCTGCCCGAGGGCTTGGTCCAGCCGACTTAGCAAGCTCTGCAGGCGCAATGTATCTTCTTCAGTTGGAGCGACTGCAGAAATGGGTGCACCGGCGGGCGCAGGTTGCGCGGCTGCCTGGGCTGCGGCGGCATCACGGTCGGCCACTTCAAAAGCCAGGTTCAACGCCGCCAACACAGCAATGCGCTCGCGTGCACGCACCTTGCCTGCATCGCGGATTCGGGTCATGGCCGTGTCCACCCGTTCCACGGCGTCCAGCAAACGTGATTCCTGTCCGTCTGGGCAGGCCAGCAGGTAGCTTTGCTGCAGGATTTGGACCTCGATTTGCTTCATTCGGCGTCCTTGTGGACAGGGGTGGCAGGGGCGTTGGCAGGCAGCCGCTCGAGCAGTGCGTCAATCCGGGCGCGAGCCGCGTTCAGGCGCGATTTCAGGGAGTCGCGTTCCTGCGTCAGGGCGCTGACCTGATCTGCCAACAAGGCATTGGTGCGTTGCAACTCGGCGTGGCGCAAGAGCAGGCGCTCGACACGCTCGGCGATCTGGTCGGTGGTGGAGGGTTCAGCCATAGAGATCGCAATTGTAGGGTTGTCTTTTTGGGACGGGGTGCCGCAAGGTTCTAAAATCCGACGGTTGGTGCTCGCAGGCTGGTTCACAGACTGCAGTTCAACGGGAAGCAGAAAGGTAACCCCACCGCCGTGGCAAGCCTCACCTGCGCTGCCCCCGCAACGGTCAGCAGACGGATCGCCCGATCCCCTCTCCATTCACACGCCACTGGGAGCCTTGAACAAGCCCTGGGAAGGCATTGGAGGGTGCTCTGCCAGCCCGGATACCGGCCAACACGGTGGTTGCCAGCGTTGATGAAAGACGCTGCGCAGCCGTATCACCCAGACGCTGGCGGGGAGGCCGGCACGGGTTATTTTGTTGATTGCGTTCCCACCATGAAGTACTTCACACCGCGCGCCCGCACCCAGGCGTTGTCGTTCTTGCGTCCCCGTCCGCTGGCTTTGGCCTGTGCCGGGCTGTGCGCTTTCACGGCCCAGGCCCAGGTCAGCATGGCGGATTCCGCGCTGCTGGCGCAGAACCAGCGCGCGCCCGCCTTGTCTGAAACCGTCGTCGCTGCCACCCGCACGCAGCAGCCTTTGTCCGACCTGGTGGCCGATGTGTCCATCGTGGACCGCGACAGCATTGAACGCAGTGGCGCCACAGGCCTGGGTGATTTGCTGGCCCGTCTTCCCGGGGTGGAAATGTCCCGCAATGGCGGCCCTGGCACGACCACCAGCCTCTTTTTGCGTGGTGCCGAATCACGTTTTACCGCCGTGTACATCGATGGTGTGCGGATGGACTCGCAGTCCACCGGCGGCGCCGCGTGGGAATCCATTCCGCTCGGACTGATTGACCGCATCGAAGTGCTGCGCGGCCCGGCAGGCGCGGTGTACGGCTCCGACGCCCTGGGCGGCGTGATCCAGATCTTTACCAAGCGCGGAGAAAAGGGCTTTGCGCCGTTTGTCTCCGTGGGCGTAGGCAACCGGGGCACCACCAAGCTCGAAGCTGGTGTCAGCGGTGCCAGTGGCACCGTGGACTACGCACTGGGCCTGCTGCGTGACGAGAGCGATGGCTTCAACGCCCGCCCCATCGCTGGCCAGAACCCTGACAAGGATGGCTACCGCAATACCGCCGGCAATGCCCGCGTGGGCGTGCAGCTCAACAGCGTGCACCGCCTCGAAGGCACGCTGATGGTGGGCGACACCAACAGCGGCTACGACAGTGGCCTGGGCAAGGATGACCGCGCCCTGCGCACCATGCATGCGCTGGGCCTCAATTGGCAGGCACAGTGGAGCAGCGCCTACAAAACCAAGTTCAGCGTGACCGATTCGCGCGACGAATACGAAACCAAGCCCTCGGTCTACCTGTCGGACACGCGCCTGCGCGGCTACCTGTTCCAGAACGAATGGCGCGAAGGTGCGCACTTGGTCACAGCCGCGCTGGAGCGCCGCGAAGACCACCTGGAGAACAACCCCATCGACCGCGACCGCTCGCAAAACGGTGTGGCGCTGGGCTATGGCTATAACGCCGGTGGGCACACGGTGCAGGTCAACGTGCGCCACGACGAAGACAGCGAGTTTGGTGGCAAGGGCACCGGCAGCGTGGCCTATGGCTACGCCATCACGCCCCAGTGGCGCGCTACGGCATCGGTGGGCACGGCCTTCCGTGCGCCCACGCTGTACCAGCGCTTCAGCCAGTACGGCGTGGCTTCTCTGAGCCCTGAGACGGCGCGCAACGCCGAACTGGGCTTGCGCTATGCCCAGGGCAGCAGCAGCTTCTCGGTGGTGGCGTTTCGCAACCGGGTGCGTGACCTGATTTCGTTCGCCGGGGCAGGGCCTTGTGCCTCCACGTTTGGCTGCTATGCCAACACAGCCCGCGCCGAATACAAAGGCGTGACCTTCGCAGCTTCGCACCGCATTGGCCCCATGCAATTGCACGGCTCGCTTGATGTGCAGCGCCCGCGTGACCTCGATACCGGCAAGCAACTGGCCCGCCGCGCCAAGCACCACGGCACCTTCGGGGCCGATACCGTGGTGGCTGGCTGGACTCTGGGGGCCGAAGTGCAGGCCTCGGGCCGCCGCTTTGACACGGTGGCCAACACCAACGTGCTGGGCGGCTACACCCTGGTCAACCTGTACGCCAGCACCCGCATTGCGCGTGATTACACCCTGCTGGCCCGAGTGGACAACCTGACCGACAAGGACTACCAGCTGGCCCGCAACTATGCCACCGCGGGCCGCACGCTGTTTGTGGGCCTGAAGTGGGCGCCGCAGTGACACCCGCAGTTCCGTTGCAGGCCGCTGCCCGCTGCCCCGCCTTGCTGATTGCTGCCCCGGCCTCGGGGCAGGGCAAGACCACGGTGACGGCGGCGCTGGCGCGCTTGCATACGCGCCGGGGCCTGCGTGTGCAGGTGTTCAAGTGCGGGCCAGACTTTCTGGACCCGCACTGGCACCAGTTGGCCAGTGGCCAGCCTGTGCACCAGCTGGACCTGTGGATGAACGGCGAGGCCGACTGCCGCCAGCGCCTGCATGCTGCGGCGCAAAGCAACGACCTCATCCTCATCGAAGGCGTGATGGGCCTGTTTGACGGCACCCCCAGCGCGGCCGACCTGGCACAGCACTTTGGCGTGCCGGTGCTGGCGGTGGTCGATGCATCGGCCATGGCGGGCACTTTTGGCGCGCTGGCCTTTGGCCTGCAGCACTACCGCCCCGGCATGCCCTGGGCGGGTGTGCTGGCCAACCGCGTGGGCAGCGAGCGGCATGCGCAGATGCTGCGCGATGGCCTGCGTGACAGCGCCGACTGGATGGGCGCGCTGATGCGCGTGAGCCATGGCGATGCCCCCGCCGCCAGCAAACAGGGCGCCGCCTTGCTGCCCGAGCGCCACCTGGGCCTGGTGGCCGCGCACGAGCTGGCCGACAGCGCCCAGCGGCTGCACGCCGCCGCCGACGCACTGGCCGCCACCCCGCTGGGCCAGATGACCCCGCAAGACCTGCAGCGCTGGGCGGTGGACTTCCCCGCGCCTGACGACACCAGCCCCGTCCCCGCCTTGCTTGCGGGCCGCACCGTGGCCGTGGGGCGCGATGCTGCGTTCTGCTTTACCTACGCCGCCAATTTGCAAACGCTGGAGCAGCTGGGCGCGCGCGTGGTGTTCTTCTCGCCGCTGGATGACGCCGCCTTGCCCGAATGCGACGCCGTGTGGCTGCCCGGCGGCTATCCCGAGCTGCACACCGAACGCATCGCAGCCAATGCCGGCATGAAGGCCAGCCTGATGGCCCATGTGCTGCAGCGCAAACCCCTGTGGGCCGAGTGCGGCGGCATGATGGCACTGTTCGAATCCATCACGTTGACGGACGGCACCCAGCACCCTGTGTGGGGCCTGCTGCCCGGCCATGTCACGGTGCACAAGCGCCTGGCCGCGCTGGGCCCGCAGCAACTGGTGGTGGATGGGCACACGCTGCGTGGGCACACCTTCCACTATTCCACCGCGCAAAGCGACGCGCCCGTGGTGTCGCGCACCTCGCGGCCCGATGAGCCCGTGGCCGCCGATGCGGGCGAGGCGCTGTACCGTCTGGGCAGCATCCACGCCAGTTATTTCCACGCCTGGTTTCCCTCCAATCCGGTGGCGGTGGCGCGGCTGCTGGGTGGAGTGGCTGCGTGAGCCACGCCATGCAAGTCAGCCGCTCTGAGCTGATCCTCGGCGGCCAAAAAAGCGGCAAGTCTCGCCGCGCCGAGCTGCTGGCGCGTGACTGGCTGGCCCAATCGCCCGCGCACAACGCGCTGCTTATCGCCACTGCCCAGCCGTGGGATGGCGAGATGCGCGAGCGCATTGCCCGCCACCAGCGCGACCGGGCCGAGCGCGTGCCCGGCCTGCAGACGCTGGAAGAACCCCGCGACCTGGCGGCTGCCCTGGCAACGCACAGCACCGCGCACACGCTGGTGGTGGTGGATTGCCTCACGCTGTGGCTGACCAACTGGCTCATGCCTGCAGGTGATGAGGATCTGGATTTGAAGCAAAAACAGGCTCTGGCGCTTGACTGGAAAGCGCAAGCAGCTCACTTTTTGATAGCGATTGAGCAAGCCCCAGGCCCTGTGGTGCTGGTGGGCAATGAGATTGGCCTGGGCGTCATTCCCATGGGCCGCGAAGTGCGCGCCTTTGTCGATGCGCTGGGCGTGCTCAACCAGCAAGTGGCGCAGGCGTGCGAACGCGTCACGCTGATGGCGGCCGGTTTGCCGCTGACCTTGAAAGAACCCTTGCGATGAAACCCACCCCCGTGCGCCGCATTTTGATGGTGCTGGCCATCGTGCTGTTGTTGCTGGTGCTGATGGTGCTGATGGTGTCGCTGGCGCGCGCGCAGGGCGCTGCGGCGAATGCGTCGCCCATTGCCACGGGCGTGCGCGTCACAGACGACCGGGGCCGCACCGTGGCTTTGCCACAGGCGCCGCAGCGCATCGTCAGCCTGCTGCCATCGCTGACCGAAACCGTCTGTGCGCTGGACCAGTGTCACCGCCTGGTGGGCGTGGACCGTTATTCCAATTACCCTGCCAGCGTGCAGAAGCTGCCCAAGGTGGGCGGTGGGCTGGACCCCAACATCGAGGCCATCGTGGCCCTGCGGCCCGACGTGGTGGTGATGTCCGTCTCATCCCGCGCAGGCGAGCGGCTGGAGGCGCTGGGTGTGAAGGTCGTCACGCTGGAGCCCAAAACCCATGCCGACGTGCAGCGTGTGCTGGCCACCATGGCCCGCCTGCTCGGCCAGCCCGACGATGCCGCGCGCAAGGTGTGGCGCGTGATCGACGCTGCTGTGTCTGCCGCCGCCCAGAGCCTGGCGCCCGAGGCCCGCAACACCCGCGTGTACTTTGAAGTGAGCCGTGGCCCCTACGGCGCGGGCGAGTCGTCGTTCATTGGCGAGACGCTCACGCGCCTGGGCGTGAAGAACATCGTGCCCGCATCGCTCGGGCCCTTTCCGCGCCTGAACCCCGAGTTTGTGGTGCGCGCCAACCCCGACCTCATCATGATGGGCAACCGTAGTATGCAGAACATGGTGCCGTACCCAGGGTGGGACACCATCAAGGCCGTGCGTGAGCAGCGCCTGTGCGTGTTTGGGCCGGACGATTCGGACACCGTGGTGCGCCCCGGCCCCCGCATGGCCGAGGCCGCCCGGCTGATGGCCCAGTGCATCAACGACAAGATGGCCCGCCAGCCCAGGCCCGTGGCGGCCCGGCCATGAGCGAATCTGCCATGCCCTCAGCCGCGCGCCGCGCCGCAGCCCACGCCGGCATTGCCACGGCGCGCCAGCGCGCAGCCTTGCTGTTGCTGGGCTTGATCGTGCTCTCTGTGCTGCTGGCGGGGCTGGGCGCCAGCGTGGGCAGCACGGGTTTTGACAGCGTGCTGCGCCTGGCCGACGACCCCTTGGCCGCCCGTATCGTGTGGGACATTCGCCTGCCGCGCAGCCTGGGCGCGTGGCTGGCAGGTGCACTGCTGGGCCTGGCGGGCGCCGTAGCGCAGGGGCTGTTTCGCAACCCATTGGCCGATCCGTTTTTGCTGGGCAGTGCCTCGGGTGCATCGCTGGGCGTGGCATTGGCCCTGGCGTTGTTTGGCGTGGCCCCGGCCACCGTATGGCTGGTGAAGCTGGGGCTCACGGGGGCTGCCTTTGCAGGCGCTGTGCTGGCCGTGCTGCTCACGCTGCAACTGGCGCGCGGCGTGCAGCACACCCTGCGGCTGCTGCTGGCCGGGGTGATCGTGGGCGTGGTGCTGGGCGCCGTCAAAGACCTCATTACTTTGGCCGCGCCGGACATCATCCCGTCCATGCAGGGCTTCAATCTGGGCAGTGCGGGCTTCATCGGCTGGGCCTCATGCGTGCTGATGGCTGCGGCCTGGTGCGTGTGCGCTTTGGCGGCCTGGGTGTTCAGCCGTGCGCTGGATGGCCTGAGCCTGGGAGAGGCCACGGCCGCCAGCCTGGGCCTGCCGCTGGCCCCCATGCGTCTGGCGCTGGTGGCTGTGCTGGCCCTGGCCACCGGCACGGCCGTGGCGCAGACGGGGCTGATCGCGTTTGTGGGGCTGGCCGCGCCGCACCTGGTGCGCTCCATGGCCAAAGTCACCCACGCCTGGCTGGTGCTGCTGGCCAGCCTGATGGGCGGCGTGTTGCTGATGGGCGCCGACGTGCTGGCGCGCTGGGTCATCGCCCCGCAAGAGCTGCCGGTGGGCGTGCTCACCGCCGTGCTGGGCGGCGGCTACCTGCTGTGGCTGATGCACCGGCGCACCGGCCAAGGGAGCGTGTTGTGATCACGTTGCATGCTCCTCAATTGATAGCTATCCACGCCCACCAGATGGGCGCTAGCGTGGGCCCATGCCCTGTACTGCAAGACATTCATCTGCCCGTGCTGGCGGGGTGCTGGACGAGCATCGTCGGCCCCAACGGCGCCGGCAAATCCACCCTGCTGCGCGCACTGGCAGGGCTGATGCCGCACACCGGTACGGTGCACCTGCTGGGCCGCGAGCTGGCCGACTGGCCCCGGCGCGACAAGGCGCGGGCGCTGTCGTGGTTGGGGCAGAACGAAGCGGCGGCGGACGACCTCACCGTGTACGACGTGGCCATGCTGGGCCGCCTGCCGCACCAGCCCTGGCTGGCCCCACCCAGCGCAGCCGACCATGCCGCCGTGGAGCAAGCCCTGCGCGCCACCCACGCGTGGGACTGGCGCCAGCGCACGCTGGGCGGCCTCTCGGGTGGTGAGCGCCAGCGCGTGCTGCTGGCCCGCGCCTTGGCGGTGCAGGCGCAGGTGCTGCTGATGGACGAACCCCTGGCCAACCTCGACCCCCCCCACCAGGCCGACTGGCTGCTGCTGGTGCGCGCGCTGGTGGCCGAGGGCAAGACCGTGGTGAGCGTGCTGCACGAGGTATCGATGGCGCTGCAGGCCGACCATGTGGCCGTGCTGGCACGCGGGCGCATCGTGCACCACGGCGCCGCGGCAGACCCCGACACACACCGTGCGGTAGAGCGCGTGTTTGACCACCGCATTGCCATCCACAGCGTGGCCGGGCAGTGGATGGCGCTGCCGCGACTGCATCCCACGGCTGCGCCGCCTTTCCCTGATTTGAACGAGAACCCATCCCATGCAAATTGAAGCCGCCCCCACCGAAAAGCGCTACGAAAAACCCGAGGGCGAACGCCGTGGCCTCATCATCGTCAACACCGGCGATGGCAAGGGCAAAAGCACCGCAGCGTTTGGCCTGGCCCTGCGCGCCCATGGCCGGGGCAAGGCCGTCAAGATTTACCAGTTCATGAAAGTGCCCACCGCCCGCTTTGGCGAGCACCGCATGTTCGAGCAGATCGGCATCCCCATCGAAGGGCTGGGCGACGGCTTCAGCTGGAAGAGCCAGGACCTGGAGCATTCCGCCCAACTGGCCCGCGATGGCTGGGAAAAGGCCCGCGCCACCATCATGGGGGGCGAGCATTTCATGGTGGTGCTTGATGAGATCACCTACCCGCTGATTTATGGCTGGCTGCCGCTGGAAGGCGTGCTGCAAACCCTGCGCGACCGGCCCAAGGACATGCACGTGGTGCTCACCGGCCGCCGCTGCCCCGAAGAGATCATCGAGCTGGCCGACACGGTGACCGAGATGAAGCTCATCAAACACGCGTTCAAGGCCGGGGTGCCTGCGCAGCGCGGCATTGAAGACTGAGGCTTTGCGCCCGGCGGCCTGGTGCGGTGCCGGGTGGGCCAGTGATAGTCAACAGGCTTTTACAGCCCGTAAAACCCCTTGATGAAATCCCAGGCTTCTTGCGGGTCATCGGTATAGAGGAAGAGGCCCAGGTCTTGGGGCGAGATCGTGCCTTCTTCGACCAAGGCCTCGAAGTTGATGAGCTTCTTCCAGAAGGCAGTGCCAAACAGCACGATGGGCACCGGTTTGGCTTTGCCGGTTTGCACCAGCGTGAGCACTTCAAACAACTCGTCGAGCGTGCCAAAACCGCCGGGGAAGGCCACCAGCGCTTTGGCGCGCATCATGAAGTGCATCTTGCGCAGCGCGAAGTAGTGGAACTTGAAGGACAGCGACGGCGTGATGTACGGGTTGCCGTTTTGCTCATGGGGCAGGGCGATGTTCAGGCCCACGTTCATGGCGCCCGTGTCGTGCGCGCCGCGGTTGGCCGCTTCCATGATGCCGGGACCGCCGCCGGTGCAGATGTACAGGCGTTCGGCTTCAGGCTTGCCATTGCTGTATTGCGCCACCAGGCGTGAGAACTGGCGGGCCAGGTCGTAATGGCGGGCGTTGCGCACGTCGCGCTTGGCCAGTGCGATGCGGGCTGCGTCGCCGCTGGCCTCGGCTTCGGCCAAGCGCTGCTGGGCTGTCTCCGGGTCTACAAACCGGGCGCTGCCGAACACCACTACGGTGCTTTCAATGCCTGCTTCGGCCTGCCCCAGGTCGGGCTTGAGCATTTCGAGCTGGAAACGGATGCCGCGCGTTTCCCGGCGGAAGAGAAATTCAGGGTCAGCAAAAGCAATGCGATAGGCGTCGGCTTGCAGCGGGTTTCCGTTGGTGGTGTGTGCGTGCAGCTCGGCCCAGGCATCGGCCAGGCGGCGTTCGTTGAGTTGGGTGTTGGCTTCCATGGTTTTGGCGTCGGATAGGGTCACAAAAGGAATGGCGAGTGCTTTGGCGCGCGGCCTGTTTTGATAGTGAAAAGTGGCGTCAAGGCAGGTGTATCAAGCGCGATCTGCTATCAAGAATGTAGCGTTGTGCAGCCCGACGATGGTGAGCAGCAGTGAGCCCAGCAAGTGAGCAGCGGCGGTGCCCAGGGCCAGCAGGTAGCGCTGCTGTTGCAGCATGCCCACCACTTCGGCAGAAAAGCTGGAGAAGGTGGTGAGCGCGCCCAGAAAGCCGGTGACCAGCGCCAGGCGCCAGGCCGGGTCCAGCTGGGGCAGGGCCTGGAACACGGCCACACACACACCCATGAGGTAACCCCCGATGAGGTTGGCCGCCAAGGTGCCCCAGGGGATCAACCCGCCGGGGCTGAGCCACAACCCCAGGCGCCAGCGGGCCAGAGCACCCAGGCTGGCACCAATGCAAATGGCAAGGGGAGCGATCATGGCGCGATTCTAGTGCGCAAGCGAGGGTGGATTCAGCACAATTTCGGGCTGCAAGCTCGTCCATCAAGCGCAAGGCGCTATCAAATCAGGAGCTTTTGCGGGGGCTACCGGTCGGGGCGCTGAGGTTGGGGGGCACGTTGTCATTGGCCTGCCGCGCACGAAACAGCGCCGCGCGCATCAGAAAAATCGTGCTCACCGGCACGGTGATGGACACGAAGGCGGCAATCAGCAGGGCGTGCAGCGCCAGCTCGCCGCTTTCCATCGAAAAGTACAGCACCGAACCCCACACAATGCACCAGCAGGCCAGCGTCGAGATGATGGCCGGTGCGTGCACCCGCTCGAAGAAGGTGGGCAGGCGCAGCAGGCCGATGGTGCCCAGCAGCGCCAACCCGGCGCCCAGCAGCACCAGCGCCGCCACCAGCCATTCGGCCCACAGGGGCAGGGCAGTCACGGCAGCGGGGCTCATTCGATCACCTCGCCACGCAGCAGAAATTTGGCCATGGCCATGGTGCTCACAAAACTCAGCAGCGCCAGCAGCAGGGCGGCTTCAAAGTAGTTCTTGCTGCTGTAGTGCAGGCCCAGCACCAGCATGAGCAACATGCCGTTGAGCGCCATGCAGTCCAGCGCCAGCACGCGGTCTTGGGCCGAGGGGCCTTTGAGCATGCGCAGCAGCGCGCAACCCATGGCCAGCGCCAGCATGATGAGGGCCAGCGGCAGGGCCCATTGCAGCACGGGGGTCATTCAAAAATCTCCATGAGGGGGCGTTCGTAGCGCTGTTTGACATGGGCGATGACGGCCTCGGGGTCGTCCACCTCCAGCACATGCAGCAGCAGGGCGCTGCGGTCCAGCGCCAGCTCTGCCCAGGCCGTGCCTGGGGTGATGCAGACAATCATGGCCAGCGTTGCCAGGGCGTTGGGGTCGCGCATCTCCAGGGGAATGCGCACGAAACCCGCCGGGTGCTTTCGGGAGCTGGGCCGCAGCAGCAGCCGCACCACGGCCATGTTGGACTGGGTGGTATCAACCACCACCGTGCAGGCCAGCTTGAACGCAGCCCAAGGGCTGTGGATGTGCACTGGCAGCGGGCGCAAACCGGCCGTGAGGCGGGGAATGGCCAGGGCCAGCAGCGTACCAAGCAGGATGTGCCCTGCACTCATCGAACGGTTGAGCAGCAGCCACAGCACCAGCAGCGCGATAGACAGCACGGGCGTGGGCAAGAGGGCGTGGACGATGCGTTTCATGGCCTGGTTTCTTGCTGCGACCCTGCGGGTGCGGCCGTGGGGTTGGGAACGGGCTGGGCAGACATGACGGCACGGATGTAACCCGCCGGTGCATGCAGCGCGTTGGCGGTGGCCTCGGTGTAGCGCAGCACGGGCCCGGCCTTCCAGGCCAGCGCTGCACACATCAGCACCAGCAGGGCCACTGGCAGGCCTTCCATCACCAGCAGCTTGGGTGCAGCGCGGTCGTGTGCTGACCAGAAATGCAACACACCCACCCGTGTGAGCGCCACCAGGGCGAACAGACCCGACACCAGCATCAACCCCACCATGACCCAGCTGCTCATGGCCAGCGGGGCACCCGCCGTGCCCAGGCCCAGCGGGTTGAGCAGGGCGTGGATGAGCGCAAATTTGCCGATGAAGCCCGACAGCGGCGGCAGCCCCGCGACCACCAGCGTGCAGGTGATGAAGGCCAGCCCCAGAAACGCTGCCGCAGCAGGAATGACCTCGCCGATCACTTCCTGTTCATCGTCGTCCAGCGGCGCAGAGGCGCTGTGCACCAGGTCGGCCGAGAGGAAGGGGGCATCGTCCTTGCGCTCATAGGGCGCCACGCTGAAGCCGTCATTGCGCCAGCGCTCAATCAGGTCGGTGAGCAGGAACAGCGCACTCACGGCCACGGTGGAGCTCAGCAGGTAGTACAGCAGGCCCCCGGTGAGCTGGTTGTGGCCCATGCCCACGGCCGCCAGCAGCGTGCCCGATGAACTGATGGCGGCAAAGCCCGCCAGGTGCCCCAGCCGCTGCGAGCCCAGCATGCCCACCGCGCCAAATGCCATGGTCACCATGCCGCCGCCCACCAGCCAGGCACTGCCGAACTGGGCCGAGGGGCCGGCGTCGGGGCTGAACAGCAAGGTCCACAGGCGCAGGATGACGTACACGCCCACCTTGGTCATCAGCGCAAACAGTGCGCCTACGGGGGCGGTGGCGGCGCTGTAGGCGGGCACCAGCCAGAAGTTGAGCGGCCACAGGGCTGCCTTGATGAGAAAGGCCACGCCCAGAATGGCGCAGGCAGCGTGCAGCAGACCGCGGTCGGTGCTGGCCACGCCGGCGATGCTTTGGGCAAGGTCTGCCATGTTGAGCGTGCCGGTGATGCCGTACAGCATGGACGCGCCAATCAGGAACAGCGAAGACGCCGCGAGGTTGATGGCGATGTAGTGCAGGCCCGCAGACACGCGCGGGCGGCCCGATCCGTGCAGCAGCAGGCCGTACGAAGCGGCCAGCATGATCTCGAAAAACACGAACAGGTTGAACAGATCTGCCGTGAGAAACGCCCCGGCCAGCCCCATCAGCTGTAGCTGGAACAGGGGATGAAAATGCACACCGGCCCGGTGCCAGCGTGCGCTGGCGTAGGCGGCTGCGGCCAGTGCCACGCTGTAGCACAGCACCAGCATCATGGCCGAGAGCCTGTCCAGCGCCAGCACAATGCCAAAGGGCGCCGGCCAGTTGCCCGGCAGGTAGATGCCCAGGCTGCCCGGCATGCCCGGTTGCTTGGCCTGCAGCAGCAACAGCACCGTGACCAGCAGCCCGAGCGCGGTGGAGCCCAGGTTGAGAGCCACCTTGCTGCGCTGCTGCTCTTCGCGCAGCAACAGCATCAGCCCCGCCGTCAGCAGTGGCAGCACGATGGGAACCAAGATGAGGTGCGGCATCCAGTGCGAGGCCACAAAAGAGAGGATGGCGTTCATGGCTGGCGCCCTCCGGGGCTGGCTAGCCCGGAAGGAGAGGGCTGCGCCGTGCCTTGTCCTTGCCCCTCTGGGGTGGAGCGAGGAAGGGCGTCGTGGTAAGAGTCCTGGTAGGAGTCATGCCAGTCGCCTGCATCTTCGGCGTGTGTGCCATCCACATGGTCGGTGCCCGCCAGGCCGCGCGAGGCCAGCAAGACCACCAGGAAAAGGGCCGTCATGGCGAAACCGATGACGATGGCCGTGAGGGCCAGCGCCTGGGGCATGGGGTCGGCATAGTGCGCCAGGTCTTGCGGCAGGCCGGGCTGCAGCACAGGTTCCTTGCCAATGGCCAGACCCAGCCGCCCCATGCTGAAGATGAACAAATTGACCGCGTAGGACAGCAGCGCCAGGCCCATGATGACCTGGAAGGTGCGCGGGCGCAGCAGCAGCCAGACACCCGAACCAGTGAGTACCCCGATGGCCAGGGCCAAAACCATTTCCATCATTGGCCTCCTTGGGGATGGTTTGTGAAGGGTGCGCGGGCCGCTGTGGGCGCAACCGGTGAATCCATCGGTGGAACTGTTGTTGTACTTGTGGATGCAGCTTCGGCGGCCTCGGCTTCGTCTGCCTGCACGCGCGCGTGGAATCGGTGGCTGCGCACCGATTGGTGGGCAATGGCCGTGAGGATGAGCAGGGTGGAACCCACCACCAGTGTGAACACGCCGATGTCAAAGAACAAGGCGCTGGCGATGAGCACCTCGCCCACCCACGGCCAGTGGAAGTGGGCGGTGTGGCTGGTCAGGAACGGATAACCAAACCACCAGGAGCCCAGCCCTGTGGCCAGTGCCACGAGCATGCCCGCGCCGACCCAGCGGCGGGGATAGAGCGCCAGATGGGCCTCCACCCAGGTGGTGCCCGAGACGATGTATTGCAGCAGCAGCGCCACCGAAAACACGAGCCCGGCCACAAAGCCGCCGCCGGGCTCATTGTGTCCGCGCATGAACAGGTAAACCGCCACCAAGGTGGCAAAGGGCAGCAGCAGCCGCACCAGCACAGCGGGTACGGTCAGATAGCCCACGGCGGTGTCGGCGGTCTGGCGCGGGTTGGCCAGGTCGGTGGCCACATCCGGCGGCAGGGCGCGCTGTTGCGGGGGCAAGTCCATGACTTCGCGCGCGGGCCGGAAGCGCCGCAGCAGGGCGTACACCGTGAGGGCCACGATGCCCAGCACGACAATTTCTCCGAAGGTGTCGAAGCCCCGGAAGTCCACCAGCATCACGTTGACCACGTTGGTGCCCCCGCCCTCGCTCAGTGCCCGCTCCAGGAAGAAGGTGGAAGTGCTTTCAGGGAAGGGGCGGCTCATCATGGCCAGCGCCAGCACCGTCATGCCCCCGCCGGCCGCTATGGCCAGGGCCATGTCACGCCAGCGGCGCAGCAGGGTGCGTCGCTCCTGCGCCTGTGAGGAGGGGCGCAGATTTTCGTCACGCTTCGGTAACCAGCGCAGTCCCAGCAGGATCAGGATGGTGGTGACCACCTCCACCACGATCTGTGTGAGGGCCAGGTCGGGCGCAGAGAACTACAGGAACGTGATGCACACGCAAAGCCCCGCAGCCCCGGCCAGCGTCAGGGCCGCCAGGCGGTGGTATTTGGCCTGCCATGCAGCCGCCACGGCGCAGGCACCGCCAATCACCCACAACACCGCAAAGACGGGTGAGAGTGGCAGGCCAGCGCGGTCGCCAATGTGCAGGCCGCGCAACCAAAGCGGCCAGCTGCTGGCCACCACGGCGGCAGCAACCAGCCACAGCATCTGCCACTGCAGCCGCTTGGTGGACAGGGCGCGGCGGCCATTGCGCCCGCCCAGGCTCAGGCGCGCCAGCGCACCCGCAAACAGGCGTTCGCCGTCAATCCGGTGCATCAGCGGTGGGGCGTCCAGCGTGCCTTTGGCGCGTTGCCAACGCAACAGGGCATACAGCACGATTCCGCCTGCCAGTGCCACCAGGCTCATCACCAGCGGCATGTTCACCCCATGCCAGATCGCCAGGCTGTATTCAGGCAAGTCGCCGCCCACCACGGGCCGTGCTGCCGCTGCCAGGAAGGCGCCAACCGACCATGCGGGCAGCGTGCCCACAATCACGCACACCAGTACCAGCAGTTCCACGGGTACGCGCATCCAGTGCGGGGGCTCGTGGGGCGTGAGGGGAAGATCGGTGGCGCGTGGGCCCCAAAACACGTCTACCGTGAAACGCAGTGAATAGGCCACGCTGAACATGCCCGCCACCGTGGCGGCCACGGGCAGCAACCACTGCAACCAGGGGGTGGCGTCTACCAGCACGGCTTCGGCAAAGAACATCTCTTTGGACAAAAAGCCGTTGAGCAGCGGCACCCCCGCCATGGCGGCACTGGCCACCATGGCCAGCGTGGCGGTGATGGGCATCATGCTGCGCAGGCCCGACAGGCGACGGATATCGCGCGTACCGGTTTCATGGTCAATGATGCCCACGGCCATGAACAGCGACGCCTTGAAGGTGGCGTGGTTCATGATGTGGAACACGGCGGCCACGGCGGCCAACGGGCTGTTCAGGCCCAGCAGCAGGGTGATGAGGCCCAGGTGGGAGATGGTCGAATAGGCGAGCAGCCCTTTGAGGTCGTTCTGGAACATGGCCGCATAGCCGCCAATCAGCAAGGTGCACAAGCCCGCACCGCCCACCAGCCAGAACCAGGGCTCGGTGCCGCTGAGCACCGGCCACAGCCGTGCCAGCAAAAAAACCCCCGCCTTGACCATGGTGGCCGAGTGCAGGTACGCCGACACGGGGGTGGGCGCAGCCATCGCACGCGGCAGCCAGAAGTGAAAGGGGAACTGCGCGCTCTTGGTGAGTGCGCCCATCAGGATCAACACCAGCGCCGTGAGGTACAGCGGATGCGCCTGGATTTTGGCGGCCGAGGCCAGCACTGTGTCCAGGTCATAGCTGCCCACGATATGGCCGAGCACCAGCATCCCCGCCAGCATGCACAGCCCGCCCGTGCCGGTGACCGTGAGCGCCATGCGGGCGCCTCGCCTGGCGTCTTTGCGGTGGTGCCAATACCCGATCAGCAGAAACGAGAACAGGCTGGTCAGTTCCCAGAACAGTGCGATCTGGATCAGGTTGCCCGACAGCACCACGCCCACCATGGAGCCCATGAAGGCAAGGAAGAACGAGAAGAAGCGCGGCACCGGGTCGGCCGCCGACATGTAGTAGCGCGCATAGAGCACCACCAGGCTGCCCACCCCCAGAACCAGCAAGCAGAACATCCAGGCAAACCCGTCCAGTCGCAGCGTCAGGTTCAACCCCAGCTGGGGAATCCATTCAATGTGCTGAATCAGCACGCCGCCATTGGCAATGTCTGGAAAGTACAGAGCCGCCTGGATGGCGCAAAACACCGCGACGAGACCCGCCAAGGTGGACTCGGTGTTCCGCGCGTTGGTCGGCAGGACGGCCGCCAGCAGGCTGCCAATGAATGGGAGGAGTACGAGGGTGGTCAAAGACATGTGCGGCCCATTCTAGAAGGTAGGCATTCGCACTGAAAAAATAGGGCGGTATGGGCTTGGGCTATTGCTCCGCCCGAGCAGACAGGGCACTGCGAAGCTGCGTGCACCGCGTCGCACGCACCCTCTCGTAACCCCCGCGGAAAGGATCGAGGGTTTCTTTTGACTCAGTAAGGGCTGCTACGCCCTGAGTTCAGGGCTTGGGCTGCGCAGCAGGTTGCTGGCTTGCAGGCTCGGCGGCCTGACTTGCGGGCGAAGCACTTTTGGTTGGTGTCTGCCGTGGTGCCGTGCCTTCTTTGTTCTTGGCTTTGGCTTGTGCCCTGGCCCAGGCTGCCGCGTTGAAGCGTTTGCCTTGCACGGTCAGCCCGCCTGCCGAGAACTTGGTTGCAGTCTTGTCGCCAATACCTTTGACGCGCTCAATCAAGTCAGCCCAGTCTTTGAACTCGCCCTTCTCGCGTTCGGCCAGGATCCGCTGGGACAAGCCCGGGCCAATGCCATTGACGCCGTCCAGGTCTGCCTCGGTGGCCTGGTTCACATCCACGGCAGCAAAGGCCGCGGCAGCAAAAAAGAAAGCAACGCAAAAGAAGAGTTTTTTGAGCATGGTGATCGGCCTGAAAACGAAAACTGACAAGGAGCGTGCTGGTACGCCGGGCTCAGAGTTCTTCCACCCGGCGTGCGGGGTAGCTGTCCCAAGTCTGGCAACCGGGGCATTGCCAGAAATGCTGGCGGGCTTCAAAACCACAGGCGGCGCAGCGGTAGCGAGTCAGGGGCTTCACCGCGTGTTCCAGAGCGCGCTGGATCTGTGGGTGGAATTCTTCATGTTCCAGCTTCTCTGCCGACAGCCATTTGGCCGCCGCGACCAGCGAGCGCTCCTTGTCCAGGTGCTGCACATACCTCACCCGCGCGGTGGCTTGGGTGGCGTCATTGGCGGCTTCCATGGCCACGATGCTTTCCAGAACATCCAGGCTGGGCGATTGCTCGTAGTGTGCTACCAGCCGTGCATGCACTTCGGCTTGGCGGCCAGTGGCGTTGCCGGCCTCTACCAGCAGCGGGGCGGCCAAGGGCAGGGCGGCGGGGGCCCGTTCGCCCAGCGTCTGCAGGGTGGCCAGCACGGCATCGGGCTGGCCCATCAATTGCTGTAGCCGTGCCAACTCAATGCGGGCCCGGGCAGCGTCGGGCGCAGCCGCAATGGCTTGTTCAAGCAGCGCCTTCGCGCCTGCGCGATCACCTTGCACGCTCAGCGCCAGGGCTTGCTCGCAGAGGTAATGGGCTTGTCGGGTGCTGAAGTCACCCTGGTCTGCCGCATGCATTTTTTGAGCAATGCTGGCTGCGTGCGACCAGTCGCGTGAACGTTCGTAAATGGCCAGCAAGGCAAGCCGTGCCTGGGCCTCGAAGGGCGTCCCCTCCAGGCGGTTGAGGGCGTCCTCGGCGCGGTCGAGCAAGCCGGCCTTCAGAAAATCAAGGGCCAGGGCATGCTGGGCTCGTTCCCTGTCGGCCGGTGTCAGGTCGCCACGCGAGAGCAGGTGCTCGTGCACCCGCACCGCCCGGTCGTACTCGCCACGGCGGCGAAACAGGTTGCCCAGCGCAAAGTGAAGTTCCGAGGTGTCGGGGTCGTTCTGCACGGCCTCGATGAAGGCATCGATGGCCTGGTCCTGCTGCTCGTTCAGCAGAAAGTTCAGGCCCTTGAAGTAGGCCTTGGGGGCTCTGCGGTTTTCTGCACGCAGCTGGCGCAGATCAAACCGCGAGGCCAGCCAGCCCAGCACAAAGGCCAGGGGCAGCCCCAGCAGCATCCAGGTTGCATCAAATTCCATGAACAGGCGGGTAGTCGTTAGGTGCAGGGGGAACTGCTGGAGCAGACGCTGTGGTCTGCGCAGGGGGCGTGGTTGCCGCCGTTTGCTGCGCCTTCAGCGCGATGTTGCGATGCCGCCACCAGCGCGGCACCATGCCCAGCACCCCGGTGACCAGTCCTGCCGCAAAAGCGGTCAGCACCACCAACACCAGTGGCGCCCGCCATTGCGTGCCAAAGAAGAAGTGAACGGTGGCGTCTTGCTGGTTGTTCAGCGCAAACGCAAACAGGGTAAAGAAAATGGCCGCTTTCAGCAGCCACAGCAGGTATTTCATGGTGTCCCCGGTGGTGCGGAGATTCTACGTGCAGCGCCTGGGCTGACTGCCTTGACCGCCTCAGCGTTATTTCGAGCGCTGTGGAGAGGTAGGAATGCTCGAAATTCAATAGAAATGGCCTGTAGCGCCCGTGAATAAAGCGCGAGGTGCTATGAATTTTGATGCTGTTTGTGTGCCATGCAGTGGCATGGGGATGGAGTGCCGTATCTGTCGCGCTTTACCGGACTGCCCGTACCGCGTGTGGTTTTCGCAGCGCTGATCTTTGAACCAATGGGATGGACGCCCCCACCCTAAACGGCATCGAAAGTGCCACAGTGGAGATGTCAGTTTTTCCACCTCAACGAGCAGGAGCGTCCACCATGAAGATTACAACCATTGGCATCGATTTGGCCAAGAATGTGTTCCAGGTCCACGGCGTGGATGAGCACGGCAAAGCCGTGTTCAACAAGCCGCTCAAGCGCGAACAGATGGCTGCCTTCTTCGTGAACCTGCCGCCCTGCCTGATTGGCATGGAAGCCTGCGGCAGCGCCCACCACTGGGCGCGCAAGCTTCAGGGCATGGGCCACACCGTGCGCCTGATGGCACCCCAGTTCGTCAAGCCCTACGTCAAGACCAACAAGAACGATGCAGCCGATGCGGCTGCCATCTGCGAAGCCGTCACCCGCCCGAGCATGCGCTTCGTACCGATCAAGAACGTGGAGCAGCAAGGCGTGCTGGCCCTGCACCGGGTGCGCCAGGGCTTTGTCAAGGCCCGCACTGCACAGGCCAACCAGATCCGGGGCCTGCTGGCCGAGTTTGGGGTGATCGTTCCCCAAGGCATAGGCCACATTACCCAACGGGTGCCAATGCTCATTGAGGATGCAGCCAACGAGTTGCCCGGCGTGTTTAGACTGTTGATACAACGTCTGCTCGAGCACCTCAAGGAGCTTGACTGCCAGGTGCAGGAGCTGGAGGCACAAATCGTGGCCTGGCACCGCCAAAGCGACTTGAGTCGCAAACTCGGGCAGATCCCCGGCATTGGCCCCATCACGGCCTGCGCATTGGTGGCATCTCTGGGGGATGCAAAGAACTTCAAGGATGGCAGGCAGGTGGCAGCCTGGCTAGGGCTGGTGCCACGCCAACACTCCAGCGGGGGCAAACAAAACCTGCTGGGTATCAGCAAACGGGGCGACACGTATTTGCGCACCTTGCTGATTCACGGAGCGCGCTCGGTGATCTATCACGCCCAGAAAAAAGACCAGCACCAAGGCCAGGGCAGCGCGCAGTGTGGCTGGCTCAATGGTGTGCTGCAGCGGCGCAACAAGAACGTAGCGGCGGTGGCGCTGGCCAACAAGAATGCCCGCATCGTGTGGGCGTTGCTCGCGCATGACAGGAGCTACGAGCCGGGCTACGTACGAGAGTCGGTCTGAGCAACTAGCGCCGGCACGACAAGAACGAGGAGCGGGAGAAAACCAACCGATTGCTCAAGCAATCATGAAGTGATGGCAAGACAGGTCAGACCGTGGTGGATGAAATCCGATAAGAACGTGGCACTTGGAGTGCGTTGAACCGATAGGACCTCCACCAGCGATTCCCATCAGGGACCGTGGCTCGCGCCACAACAAGTCCGGATATACGGGTGCAATCTTTACCTTCTTGGCAGCAGTGAGTGAGGGCTTGGCTTATTCGGGGCGTCCATATAAGGTTCTTGGGGCTGCTCAAGGTTGCACGTCGAGGGGCTGGGTGCGCCGGTCTACCGCTTCGCGCAGGGCTTTGCCTGGCTTGAAGTGGGGTACGCGCTTTTCAGGGATCGCCACGGCTTCGCCGCTGCGTGGATTGCGGCCCATGCGAGGAGGGCGGTGATTGACGGAAAAACTGCCAAAGCCCCGAATCTCGATCCGATGGCCTTTGACCAAGGCTTCGCCCACGGCGTCCAGGATGGTCTTGACGGCGAATTCAGCGTCCTTGTGCGTGAGTTGGCCAAAGCGGGCGGCCAGTTCTTCGACGAGGTCAGAGCGGGTCATGGAGTCTTGGGGCATCGCGTTATCCAATGAGAACGGGCGCATAAGAAACCCACCACGCCGGGAAATTTGAGGTTTCCCGAGCGGCGGGCACTTGTGCGCCCGATGTTGCCAGCTGGCCGGTTACCCGGCCAGAAGCGGCTTTACTTTTCCGAATTGTCCAGCTTCGCGCGCAGCAGGGCGCCCAGGCTGGTCGTGCCGGCGCTTTCGCGGCTCGATTGCTGGCTCAGGCTGGCCATGGCTTCTTGCTGGTCAGCTTGGTCCTTGGCCTTGATCGACAGCTGGATGTTGCGGGTCTTGCGATCCACGTTCACCACCACGGCTGTGACTTCGTCGCCTTCCTTCAGCACATTGCGGGCATCTTCCACGCGGTCGCGGGAGATTTCCGAAGCGCGCAGGTAGCCGACGATGTCGTCGCCCAGGTCGATTTCAGCGCCACGGGCGTCCACGGTCTTGACCTTGCCGGTCACCGTTTGGCCCTTGTCGTTCACGGTCACGAAGGTCGTGAATGGGTCGCCGTCGAGCTGCTTGATGCCCAGGGAGATACGCTCGCGGTCCACGTCCACGGCCAGCACGATCGCCTCGACTTCCTGGCCCTTCTTGTAGTTGCGAACAGCGGCTTCGCCGGGCTCGTTCCAGGACAGGTCGGACAGGTGCACCAGACCGTCGATGCCGGCAGCCAGACCCACGAACACGCCGAAGTCGGTGATGGACTTGATCGGGCCCTTCACGCGGTCACCGCGCTTGGTTTCCTGAGCAAACTCTTGCCATGGGTTGGCCTTGCACTGCTTCATGCCCAGGCTGATACGGCGCTTGTCTTCGTCGATTTCCAGAACCATGACTTCGACTTCGTCGCCCAGCGAAACCAGCTTGGCGGGAGCGATGTTCTTGTTGGTCCAGTCCATTTCAGACACGTGCACCAGGCCTTCGATGCCGGGTTCGAGTTCGACGAACGCGCCGTAGTCGGCAATGTTCGTGATCTTGCCGAACAGGCGAGTGCCTTGTGGGTAGCGGCGGTTCACGCCCATCCATGGGTCGTCGCCCATTTGCTTCAGGCCCAGGGACACGCGGTTCTTTTCGGTGTCGAACTTCAGGATCTTGGCAGTGATTTCCTGACCAGCGGTCACCACTTCGGATGGGTGACGCACGCGACGCCATGCCATGTCGGTGATGTGCAGCAGGCCGTCGATGCCGCCCAGGTCCACGAACGCACCGTATTCGGTGATGTTCTTGACCACGCCTTGAACGATGGAGCCTTCTTTCAGGGTTTCCATCAGCTTGGCGCGTTCTTCGCCCATGGAAGCTTCCACCACAGCGCGGCGGCTCAGCACCACGTTGTTGCGCTTGCGGTCCAGCTTGATGACCTTGAATTCCATGGTCTTGTTTTCGTACGGCGTCAGATCCTTGATCGGACGTGTATCGATCAGCGAACCGGGCAGGAATGCGCGGATGCCGTTGACCAGAACGGTCAGACCGCCCTTGACCTTGCCGCTGGTCGTGCCAGTGACGAATTCGCCGGATTCCAGGGCCTTTTCCAGGCTCATCCAGGAAGCCAGACGCTTGGCGGTGTCACGCGACAGGATGGTGTCGCCGTAACCGTTTTCGATGGAGCCGATGGCCACCGAAACGAAGTCACCGACTTGGACTTCAACTTCGCCCTTGTCGTTCTTGAACTCTTCCAGCGGCACGTAGGCTTCGGACTTGAGGCCAGCGTTCACGACCACGAAGTTGTGCTCAACGCGCACGACTTCAGCGGTGATGACTTCGCCTGGGCGCATTTCCGTACGCTGCAAGGATTCTTCAAAAAGGGCGGCAAAAGATTCGGACATGTGTTTCCTTGCCACAAACAGGATTCCGGTAGCACCATTGCTACCGTTTTTATAGCTGCTTGCGGTGGTTTTTTGCGGTGTGACCGCGGGTTAAGTTAAAAAACCAAACCGCCTGTGCGCTGACGCGCGGTAGGGGCGGAATGGGCTTGGCAGGGCCTTGCGACCCGCCTTGTCAGCCTTGCGCAGGGGTTGCGAAAGGTTGACGCTCCAGCCACCAGTTCATCACCTGATTGACGGCTTGTTCAATCGTCAAAGTGGAGTTATCCAGGACCAAAGCATCTTGCGCTGGCTTGAGAGGAGCCACGCTGCGGGAACTGTCCCGTGCGTCGCGCGCTTCCAAATCGGCACGAAGGTCATCGATGTTAGCTTGAAAACCCTTTGAAATCAACTGTTTATACCGCCGCTCGGCCCGGCAGGCTGGACTGGCGGTCAAAAACACCTTCAAAGGGGCGTCTGGGAAGATCACGGTGCCCATGTCGCGCCCGTCTGCCACCAGACCGGGCAGGCGCTGGAAGCCGTGTTGCAGATCTACCAGCGCCGTGCGCACAGAGGGCAGGGCAGACACGCGTGATGCGTTCATGCCCGCCTCTTCGGTGCGGATAGCATCGGTCACGTCTTCATTGCCCAGATAAACACGGCCACCGTCAAAGCGCACTGGCAAGCTCTTGGCCAATTGGGCGATGGCTGTTTCATGGGCTGGATCAATCACCAAGCCCGCCTGGAGTGCTGCGTAGGCCGTGATGCGGTACATGGCCCCTGAATCGAGAAAGTGGTACCCGAGGCGCTTGGCAACTTCTGCCGCGACGGTGCCCTTGCCGGAAGCGGTAGGGCCGTCAATACAGATCACTGGAATGCGCTGAGCGGGCAGCACAGCGGTGCCGAGGAAGGCCTCGAAGTAATCCGGGAACGTCTTGGCCACGCATTTGGGGTCTTCAATGCGCACCGGCAACTGGGCTGGGTTGAAGGTCGCCAGTGAGAAGCACATTGCCACCCGGTGGTCGTCATAGGTGTGGATGCTTGCGGCTTTCCAGTGCTCAGTGCTGGCAGGTGGCGTGATCTGGATGTAATCGGCGCCTTCCTGCACGGTGGCCCCCAGCTTGCGCAGCTCATTGGCCATGGCCGCAATACGATCGGTTTCCTTGACGCGCCAGCTGGCAATGTTGCGCAAGGTGGTGGTGCCCGTGGCGTAGAGCGCCATCACGGCCAGGGTCATGGCTGCGTCAGGGATGTGGTTGCAGTCCAGATCAATGGCCTTGAGGGGCCATGCACCCCGCTGCACCTCCAGCCAGTTGGGGCCGCCGGTGACTTTGGCGCCCATGGCCTGGGCTGCTTCCACAAAGCGGATGTCGCCCTGGATCGAGTCCAGCCCCACGCCTTGAATCTTGATGGAGTTTGAGGCTTCAGCGCTTGATGCTATTGCGCCAAGTGCTATGAAATAGCTAGCAGAAGAGGCATCCGCCTCCACGTAGATGCTGCCGGGCGACTGGTACTGGCTGCCTGCAGGGATGGTGAACCGCTGCCAGTTGTCGTGGTGGACCTGAATGCCGAACCGCGCCAGCAACTGCAGGGTGATGGCGATGTAGGGCTTGGAGATCAGTTCTCCCACCACTTCAATGTGTACAGCGGTCTGGGTGGCGACCAAGGGCAGCGCCATGAGCAGCGCTGTGAGGAACTGGCTCGACACATCCCCACGCACCTGGATGGGATGGTTCAGTGCCAGTGCAGGAACTCCGTTGCTGTGCGCGATGCGCAGCGGAGGGTAGCCGGGATTGCCCAGGTAGTCGATGTGGCAGCCCAGTTGCCGCAGGGCATCCACCAGGTCGCCAATGGGGCGTTCGTGCATGCGCGGCACGCCCGAGAGTTCAAACTCGCCACCCAGCAGCGCCAGCGCAGCGGTCAGTGGGCGCATGGCCGTGCCTGCATTGCCCATGAACAGGCTGCAGGGCGACACGGGTTTGCGTCCACCCAGGCCGGTAATGCGCACCGTGCTACCTGATTCTTCGACTTCGCAACCAATCTGGCGCAAGCCGTCCAGCATGACGCGCGTGTCGTCTGATGCCAGCAAGTCGTACACCGTGGTGGTGCCCAGGCTCAAAGCGGAGAGCAGAAGAACCCGGTTGGAGATGCTTTTGGAGCCAGGCAGCAGCACTTCACCCGCAGCCGCATCCAGCGCGGGGAGATCAAGGAAAGCGGTAGTGAACATTTAAGGTTGCTTGGATGTGCGTTGTGCACCCATGCGCCAGTGGGCGCGGGTTTCGCTGGCCAGGGTGAGCATGTCTTCCAGTGCCTGGGCGTTGCCACTGGAGATGGCTTGTTCCAGCTGCGCCAGCGCTTGCTGAAAGAGCTTGGATTGCGCCAGCAGCTCATCACGGTTGGCCAGCATGATGTCGCGCCACATCTTCGGCTCGCCAGCCGCGATGCGGGTGAAGTCCCGGAAACCAGGGCCGGCCAATGACAGGTAATCGTCCCCCTCGGGCTGGCCGGTGAGGGTGTTCATCATCGCGAATGCCAGCAGGTGGGGCAGGTGGCTGACGGCAGCAAAGGCGCTGTCATGCGACTCAGGCGACATGCTGCTCACCCGGCAGCCAATGGCTTGCCACACTTCTTGCGCCTGCAGCAACTGCGCGGTGAGTGTGCGTTCCGTCGGGGTCAGAATCACCTGACGGCCGTAATACAGCTCAGCGTCTGCATGTTCCACCCCTGCCACTTCGCGGCCGGTGATGGGGTGTGCTGGCACGAAGGAACCCACCTGATCACGCAGCGCACGCCGTGCAGCCTGCACCACGTCGGCCTTGGTTGAGCCCACATCCATGATCAGCATCTGGGGGGTGACCAAGTGCTTGATGGCCTTGAGCGTGGCTTCGGTCGCAGCCACAGGCACAGCCACCAGCACGATGTCAGCGCCTGCCACGGCGAGCAGGGCGGAGGGCGCCTCTACATCGATGACGCCGAGCTGGCGAGCCCGGTCGGTGGTGGAGGGCGACTTGCTGTACCCCACGACGCGCTTCACCAGCCCGGCCTTTTTCAGTGCCAGCGCAAAGGAGCCGCCCATGAGGCCGCAGCCGATCAATCCCAGTTGTTCAAACATGGATCGACTCTCCTCACGCAGTGACCGGGTAGGTACCCAGCACTTTGTAGAAGGCGCACAGGCTGCGCAGTTCTTCCAGCGCCCGGCCTACATGGGGCTGTGCGGGATGCCCGTCCAGGTCGATGTAGAAATAGTATTCCCATTGACCGGTGCGCGCGGGGCGCGACTCAAACCGAGTCATGGATACCCCGTGGTTCTTCAGCGGCACCAGCAGGTCATGCACAGCTCCGGGCCGGTTGGGCACGGAAACAATCAGGCTGGTGCAATCTTTGCCGGAAGGTGGTGGGGTCTGCAGCGTGTGCGGCAGGCAAATGATGGCAAACCGTGTGCGGTTGTACGCATCGTCCTGGATGGCGTGCGACACGATGTGCAAGCCAAACTGACTGGCAGCCCGTTCGCTGGACAACGCGGCCCAGGCCGGATTGGTGGTGGCCAGGCGTGCGCCTTCTGCATTGCTGGAGACGGGGCGGCGCTCTGCATGCGGCAGGTGCTTGGAAAGCCATGCCTGGCATTGGGCCAAGGCCTGGGGGTGCGCCAACACCGCTTCGATGTTGTCCAGAGAGTTGGTAGTGCGCAGCAGGTTGTGGCGCACCAGCAAGCTCACCTCGCCCACCACATGGGTAGGGGTGTGCAGGAACAAATCCAGTGAACGAGTGACCACGCCTTCGGTGGAGTTTTCAACGCCCACCACGCCGTACTGGGCACTGCCTGCCGCGGTGGCGTGAAAGACTTCGTCGAAGTTGGCGCAATACATCAAGTCGGCCGCGCCGCCAAAGAACTCGATGGCTGCCTGCTCGCAGAAAGTGCCTTCCGGGCCCAGCACGGCGACACGCTGGGGCGATTCAAGCGCCAGGCAAGCCGACATGATTTCGCGCCAGATGGCGGCCACATGCGCGCCCTTGAGCGGGCCAGGGTTGGCTGTGGTGATCTTTTCAATGACCTGGGCAACGCGATCGGGCCGGAAGAATGGCGTGCCTTCGCGTTTCTTGACCTCGCCCACTTGCTCGGCCACCAGCGCCCGCTGGTTCAGCAGCGAGAGCAGTTGCTGGTCGATGGTGTCGATCTGCACGCGCAGGCTGGCGAGATCAGGGGATGCTTGCGGAGTATTCATGGGTGGGGCGTGGGTGGCAGTCGCTCAGGCGTGCTTTTGTTCAAATTCTCGCATGTAGGTCACCAGCGCCTGAACGCCCTCCAGGGGCATGGCGTTGTAGAGGCTGGCACGCATACCGCCCACGGACTTGTGGCCCTTGAGTTGCAGCAGACCGCGTTCGCGGGCACCGGTCAGGAATGCCTCGTTGCGGCTTTCATCGCGCAGGAAGAACGGGATGTTCATGCGCGAGCGGCAGTTCACTGCCACTTTGTTCAGGTAGAACTGAGAGTTGTCGATGGCGCTGTACAGCAACTCGGACTTGGCAATGTTGCGCTGCTCGATGGCGGCGATGCCCGTCAAACCACCTTCGCGCTGGCGCTTGAGCCACTGGAAGGTGAGGCCGGCCATGTAGATGCCCCAGGTGGGAGGCGTGTTGTACATCGACTGGTTGTCCGCGACGATCTTGTAATCGAACGCGCTGGGGCAGATCGGCAGGGCGTGCCCGAGCAGGTCTTCGCGCACCACCACCAGCGTCAAGCCGGCAGGGCCGAGGTTCTTTTGGGCGCCGCCGAACGCGACACCCACGCGCGACCAGTCCACGCCGCGCGAGGCCACGTGGGAGGAGAAGTCGATGACCAACGGTGCATCGCTGCCCAGGCTCTGGAGGTCCGGCAGTTCATGAAACTCCACACCGTGGATGGTTTCATTGCTGCACAGGTGCACATAGCTGGCGCCCTTGCTCAGTTGCCACGTCGATGGCGCGGGCAGGGTGGTGAACCCTGACTCTTGCCCCGAGGCCGCAATGCGCGATTCCGATGCGTACTTGAGCGCCTCTTTTTGAGATTTTTGGCTCCAGCTGCCCGTCACCACAAAATCCACCGTCGCTGCGCGCGAAAGATTCAGCGGAACAATGGCGTTTTCCGCCAAGCCACCGCCTTGCATGAACAGCATCTTGAAATTGGCCGGCACCGCCAGCAGTTCGCGCAGATCGGCTTCGGCCTGCTCGTAAATCGAGATGAATTCCTTGCCCCGGTGGCTCATCTCCATCACGCCCATACCACTGCCGTGCCAGTCGAGCATTTCAGCAGCGGCTTGTTCTAGGACTTCGGCAGGAATGGCAGCCGGGCCGGCGGAGAAGTTGTAGGGGCGGTTCATCGGTTAATGATAAAAAGAGCTTCCAGCGCTTGCTGGGTAAGCGGTAGAAGCTCTGATTTTGATAGCAAATGCAGCCAAGGCTAAAAGCCGTGGCTGCGGCTTGGCGGTCAAGCCTCAGGCGTTGTATCGCCTTCGCTGGCGTTACCGCCTTCAGATTCATCAGCAGCCTCTGTGGCGGAATCCGGCGCGTTGGCATCGTTTTCCACAATGCGCTGCAGGCCGCTGAGCTTGGAACCCTCGTCCAGGGCAATCAGCGTCACTCCCTGCGTGGCGCGGCCCAGTTCACGGATCTCGCTCACACGGGTGCGCACCAGCACGCCCTTGTCGGTGATCAGCATGATCTCGTCGTCGGCATGCACTAGCGTGGCCGCCACGACCTTGCCGTTGCGCTCGCTTTGCTGGATGGCGATCATGCCCTTGGTGCCACGGCCGTGGCGGGTGTATTCGACGATGCTGGTGCGTTTGCCGTAGCCGTTTTCGGTGGCTGTGAGCACGCTTTGTGTCTCGTCCTCGGCCACCAGCATGGCGATCACGCTCTGGCCTTCTTCCAGCATCATGCCGCGCACGCCACGCGCCGCACGGCCCAGGGGGCGCACATCGTTTTCGTCAAATCGCACGGCCTTGCCGCCATCGCTGAACAGCATCACGTCGTGCTTGCCATCGGTGAGGGCTGCGCCAATCAGGTAGTCACCGTCGTCCAGGTTCACGGCGATGATGCCGCCCTTGCGGGGGTTGTTGAACTCGTCGAGCGCCGTCTTCTTCACCGTGCCCATGCTGGTTGCCATGAACACGAAGCGGTCGGCTGGGAAGCTGCGCATGTCGCCCGTGAGTGGCAGCACCACGTTGATCTTCTCGCCGTCTTGCAGCGGGAACATGTTGACGATGGGGCGTCCACGCGATCCGCGCGAGCCGGCTGGCACTTCCCACACCTTGAGCCAGTACAGGCGGCCCCGGTTGGAGAAGCACAGGATGTAGTCATGCGTGTTGGCGATGAAGAGCTGGTCAATCCAGTCGTCTTCCTTCGTGGCTGTAGCCTGTTTGCCGCGGCCACCACGCTTTTGGGCGCGGTATTCGGACAGCGGCTGGCTCTTGATGTAGCCCGTGTGGCTGAGCGTCACCACCATGTCGGTCGGGGTAATCAGGTCTTCGGTGGAGAGGTCCTGCGCACTGTATTCAACGATGGAGCGGCGTGCGCCCAGCTTGTGCTGGCCGAACTCTTGCTTGATCGATGTAAGCTCTTCCCCAATGATGGTCGAGACACGCTCGGGCTTGGCCAGGATGTCCAGCAGGTCTTCGATGACCGCCATGACTTCCTTGTACTCGGCCACAATCTTGTCTTGCTCAAGACCGGTGAGGCGCTGCAGACGCATCTGAAGGATTTCCTGGGCCTGCGTTTCCGACAGGCGGTACAGGCCGTCCTGGCCCATGCCGAATTCTTTTTCCAGGCCTTCGGGGCGGTAGTCGTCGGCGTTGATCACACCGCCATCGGCGCGCGTGCGCGTCAGCATCTCGCGCACGAGCTTGCTGTCCCACGAGCGGGTCATCAGCTCTGCCTTGGCCACTGGCGGGGTGGGGGCGTTGCGGATGATGGCAATGAAATCGTCAATGTTGGCCAATGCCACGGCCAAGCCTTCCAGCACATGGCCGCGGTCGCGCGCCTTGCGCAGCTCGAACACTGTGCGGCGTGTCACCACTTCGCGGCGGTGCTGCAGGAAGACGCTGATCAGGTCCTTCAGGTTGCACAGGCGGGGCTGGCCGTCAATCAGCGCCACCATGTTCATGCCGAAGGTGTCCTGCAGCTGCGTCTGCTTGTACAGGTTGTTGAGCACCACCTCGGGCACTTCGCCGCGCTTGAGTTCGATCACCAGGCGCATGCCGGATTTGTCCGACTCGTCCTGGATGTGGCTGATGCCTTCGATTTTCTTCTCGTGCACCAGTTCGGCCATGCGCTCTTGCAGCGTCTTCTTGTTGACCTGGTAGGGCAGCTCGTCCACGATGATCGCCTGGCGCTGACCTCGGTCGATGTCCTCGAAGTGGCACTTGGCGCGCATCACCACCTTGCCGCGGCCGGTGCGGTAGCCGTCCTTCACGCCATTGATGCCGTAGATGATCCCGGCCGTGGGGAAGTCAGGCGCGGGAATGATCTCCATCAGCTCATCGATGGAAGCATCTGGGTTGCGCAGCATGTGCAGGCAGGCATCCACCACTTCGTTCAGGTTGTGCGGTGGAATATTGGTGGCCATGCCCACCGCAATGCCTGCGGAGCCATTGACCAGCAGGTTGGGCAGCTTGCTGGGCAATACCAGCGGCTCTTTTTCGCTGCCGTCGTAGTTGGGGCCGAAATCAACCGTTTCCTTGTCGATGTCGCCCAGCATCTCGTGAGCAATTTTTGCCAGGCGGATTTCGGTGTACCGCATGGCTGCGGCGTTGTCACCGTCCACCGAGCCGAAGTTGCCTTGTCCGTCCACCAGCATGTGACGCAACGAGAAGTCTTGCGCCATCCGCACGATGGTGTCGTACACCGCCGAGTCCCCGTGGGGGTGGTACTTACCAATCACGTCGCCAACGATACGGGCCGACTTTTTATAGGGTCGATTCCAATCGTTGTTGAGCTCGTGCATTGCGTAAAGCACGCGCCGGTGCACCGGCTTCAAGCCGTCTCGTGCGTCAGGCAAGGCCCGGCCTACGATCACGCTCATCGCGTAATCGAGGTAACTGCGCCGCATTTCTTCTTCAAGACTGATCGGCAGGGTTTCTTTGGCAAACTGGGTCATTTGGACGGCGGAGGCAGCAAAGGAGAGCCATTTTAGGCTTAGATGCTTGTAGCGCCCGAGCAACATATGCGGGCTATTGCGGTTTTGTCCTACGGTGCCTTATGAAGTAGAGCCGCTTTTCGCCTGTTACGTATGGCACAATCGTTTCAACGTTTTTGGTGGTGGTCACCCTAAGCGTCCTGATTCGCAGCGCGGCTGCGGCTTTTTCCCCAAGAGGAGAACCATGAAGAAACTGAACAAAGTGGCGATGTTGTTTGCCTCTGCAGCGCTCGCAACCGCCGCTGGCGCACAAACTGTAGACAACTGGAAGAACGGTTCCGGCGATCTGGTCTGGAAGAACGGCACCAACGAACTGTGCTGGCGCGATGCCAACTGGACGCCTGCTACGGCAGCTCCTGGCTGCGACGGCGCTATCGCTGCCAAGGCAGCAGCTCCTGCCGCCGCACCCGCGGCAGCTCCTGCAGCTCCCGCCGCAGCAGCTCCTGCCGTAGCAGCTCCCGCTGTTGCCGCTCAAAAGGTTACCTACGCTGCTGACGCATTCTTCGACTTCGACAAGTCGGTCCTGAAGGCAGAAGGCAAGGCCAAGTTGGACGATCTGGTCTCCAAGGTCAAGGGTATCAACCTGGAAGTGATCATCGCTGTGGGTCACACTGACTCCGTGGGTTCCGATGCTTACAACCAAAAGCTGTCTGTGCGTCGTTCCGAAGCTGTGAAGGCTTACTTGGTGTCCAAGGGCATCGAAAAGAACCGCGTGTACACCGAAGGCAAGGGCGAAAAGCAACCTGTGGCTGACAACAAGACTGCCGAAGGCCGCGCCAAGAACCGTCGCGTGGAAATCGAAGTGGTCGGCACCCGTGCTACCAAGTAATCTCTGATTACTCCAAAAAAAGCCCCGGTGACGGGGCTTTTTTTATGTCCAGATGATTTGTACATCCTCGATAGGGCATAGGTCCTTGGGGGAAAATGGCGATATGACTGAAGCACTCAACGCAGACCCTGCAGAATTGGCCAAGTTCTCAGACTTGGCCCACCATTGGTGGGACCCAGAGAGCGAATTCAAGCCTCTGCACCAAATCAATCCTCTTCGCTTGGACTGGATTCACGCCCTTGCTGACCTGAACCAGAAACGAGTTCTGGACGTTGGCTGTGGGGGCGGGATATTGGCAGACTCCATGGCGCGCAAAGGAGCAAATGTCACCGGGATTGACCTGGCATCCAAGTCACTTAGGGTTGCGCAGTTACATGCCTTGGAAACAGGCACTCCGAATATTCAATACCGGGAAATCAGTGTCGAGGCGCTCGCGCAAGAGCAGCCCGCCAGCTTTGATGTGGTGACTTGCATGGAAATGCTGGAGCATGTTCCAGATCCCGGCTCTGTGGTGCGGGCTTGCGCTGAATTGGTGAAACCCGACGGATGGGTGTTTTTCTCGACTTTGCACCGCAGTGCCAAGGCTTTCATGCTTGCTATCGTAGGGGCGGAATATGTTCTCAACATGCTGCCCCGTGGCACCCACGAATATGCCAAGATGATTCGACCCAGTGAGTTGGCCGCTAGCTGCCGCGAGGCAGGGTTGGACCTGGTTGGCACAAAAGGGATGGAATACAACCCGATAACCCAGCGGTATGCCCTGACGACAGACACCAGCGTCAACTACATGCTGGCAGCACGCAAGTTTTCCTGAAATCCACGCTATGTTCAAAAACGTTGCTGCTGTCCTGTTTGACTTGGATGGAACCTTGGTGGACAGCGCGCCCGATCTTGGGGCTGCGGCTGACAAGATGCGAACGGATCGAGGCTTGACGTCTTATTCCTTGGATCACTACCGGCCCATGGCTGGCGCTGGGGCGCGGGGCATGTTGTACAAGGCGTTTGATATGACGCCCGAGCACCCCGACTTTCCCGCCATGCGTGAAGAGTTCTTCGTCAATTATGAGAACCGGTTGACCGAGTTGACCTCGGTATTCGACGGTGTGGAGCATTTGTTGCAATCTCTTCAGGCCCGAGGTTTGCCTTGGGGCATCGTTACCAACAAATCTGCCCGCTTTACTGATCCGCTGGTGCGGGCCACTGCGCTGTTTGCATCCGCTGGTGTGGTGATCAGTGGTGACACGACACCCCACGCCAAACCGCATCCGGCTCCGCTACTGGAAGCGGCTAGGCGCCTGGGAGTGGAGCCTAGCCGCTGTGTCTACGTCGGTGATGATGAGAGAGACATCGTGGCAGGGCATGCTGCGGGCATGTCTACTGTGAGCGCAACATACGGCTACTTGGGTGCGCATTCCGATGTTTCCAGCTGGAATGCGCATGCTTCAATTAATTCTCCAGTCGAGCTCTTGCAATGGATCGCTGTGGCCTAAAATAGGACGCATGGGGCTGTCCTGGTTTCGACGTGGGTTCGGAATCGGTGTGGTGCATGTCGAGCTTGAGTCACGCTCGTAAATCTCGATTTAAAAAACTAACTGCAAACGACGAACGTTTCGCACTCGCTGCTTAATTGCCAGTGAGCCTTGCAACAGTTGGCCGATGGGCTGGGCAAGGGGGTTCTGAGCAATCAGTGCCTCCCGGCTGCAAGGATAATTACATGGGCTGGCCTTGATCCGGGTACCTTGGGTCGAGGTAAGAAAATAGGGTGCTGGCTGTGGGTGTAGCGTGCGACTGCGCGATATTCATGGCGAGATTTAAAACAGACCGCTAAACATGTAGATCTGCTCGATGAAGGCTGACGGACGCGGGTTCAATTCCCGCCAGCTCCACCAAAATTCAAACCCCAACCACTCTCGGTTGGGGTTTTTTCTTATGTGCTCCCGCCAGACCCCGCGAACATGCGCGGAACGCTGAGTAGGTTTGCGGACTTCGACCGTCCGGCTGCCAGCCTCCCTCTGGCCACATGGCGCTCTCTCCGGGCCATTCCTCTCTCCTTTCTGACCGGCTCAAAACTGCCCGAAGTCCGCAGGCGACACGCCAGCAACCTATGTAAATCAACAGCTTGCGCGTTGATTGATCAAACGGTTGTTTTTTGGCATCGGTAAGCAATCTGTGATTTCGTCCTTGGCCAGCACCGCCATGCACTCACCTGTTGTTTGCAGTTTGTCAGAAGTAGATATACACTTCTGACAAACGGAGCCTGACCATGAGCCATCTTGCTGAAACCATCTTGTCTACTGCACAAGCCTTGCCCGAAGGCGGCTTGCTGTCGGCTAAAGAGTTCCTGCATCTAGCCTCCAGAGCTGCGGTGGATCAGACCCTCACCCGTTTGACACGCGAAGGCAAGCTGATGCGCGTTGGGCGAGGTGCCTACGCCGCACCGGTGATCAGCCGCTTTGGTGCGCGCCCCCCCTCGACCGAAGCCGTGGTCAAGGCCATCGAGTCGGCCAGCGGCGAGGTGATCGTTGCCAACGGAGCCACCGAAGCCAACGCACTGGGTTTGACCACCCAGGTGCCCACCCGTGAGGTATTCCTGACCTCGGGGCGCTCGCGCAAATTGCAGCTCGGCAACCGAACCGTCGAGCTCAAGCATGGCAATCGATGGCAGCTGGTTCTGGGTGCGCGTCCGGCCGGCATGGCGATCCGTGCCCTTTCCTGGCTGGGACCTGAGCAAGCATCCTCGGCACTGAAGATGCTGCACACCAAGCTAGCACCGGCGGAATGGGCGGCGATGCGCTCCGCCCGAGCCGTCCTGCCCAGTTGGATGGCGCGCGCGGTGAGCGAGGTCAGCGAACATGCCTGAATCCTGGTTTGAACTCAGTTCCGCTGACCAGTCCGAAGCCCTTGAGGTGGCCGCAGGTCGGAGTGGCAGGCCAGCACACCTGCTGGAAAAAGACATCTGGGTCGTCTGGGCCTTGTCCGCAATCTACGACTCGCCGCTGGGCGATAGCCTGACCTTCAAGGGCGGCACGTCACTGTCCAAGGTGTACAAGGTCATCGACCGCTTCTCTGAAGACATCGATCTGACTTACGACATCCGCGAACTGGTGCCGGATCTGTTGCGCGACGGCAATCCCATACCGGCGTCAGCAAGCCAGGAGAAAAAGATTACCAGTGCGGTGCGCAGCCGCTTGCCACAATGGATCGAGCAAACTGTCCAACCCGTCATCGAGCAGGCGTTGGTGGCCAGCGGGCTGCAAGCAAAGCTGAGCCTGGCTGGTAAAGACAGTGACAAGCTCATCATCACTTATCCGGCGACCAAGAAGGGAACAGGTTACGCCGCAGCCACGATCCAGTTGGAGTTTGGTGCGCGAGCCACCGGCGAACCCCACCAGCGACATCACGTGGCCTGCGACATCGCCCCGCTCATTGAAGGGGTGTCATTTCCGACAGCGCAGCCCTTGGTAATGGCTGCAGAGCGTACCTTTTGGGAGAAGGCGACGGCGGCTCACGTGTACTGCCTGCAAGGGCGGCTGCGAGGAGATCGCTATTCACGCCACTGGTATGACCTCGCCGCTTTGGCCAAAACAACGCACTTCGCTTCAGCGGCCAGCGATCACGAGCTGGCGCGGCAGGTGGCCGAACACAAGTCCATGTTCTTCGCTGAGAAAGATGTCGACGGCGGCAAGGTCGATTATTTCCAGGCGACCTCGGGGGATCTCCGGTTAATCCCGCAGGGGCCGTCACTGGGCGCGCTGGCGAAGGACTACGCAGCCATGCTGGAAGATGGACTGCTGGCTTTTGAACAGCCCACCTTTGAAACAGTCATGGCGAGCTGCGCGGCGATTCAAGACGAAATTAATCGCCTGGCTCGGCGAGACTGACAACGCGGCACACAGACTGAATTTGCGCCCGCTGCTCATCCCACAGCAGCGGCGTGCCTGACGCGAGGTCAAACAGCGTCACCTCTGACGGTAGCGTTTCATCCAGGATGGCGGCCACGATGTCCGGCGCCAGCGTCGTGAGGTTAACCATCCGGCTCACGTAAGCCCGATCCATACCCTCGCGCTCGGCAACCTCTGTCAGGCTTTCTGCCTCCCCGGATTCCAGCATCGCCAACCAGCGGTGACCACGCGCCAGCGCCATTTGAATGGGTGTCGGTTTGTCGTTGATGGGCCTGGGCCTCAAGGTATTGCCGTCGGGAAGTCTCACCACCTTGCGACCACCACGCCGCTTGATCTGGATCGGCACGGACAGGGTCAGCCGACCATCGCTGGTGCTGACCACATCCTGCTGGCCAGTCTTTTCGATGCGCACCTCATTCATGTTGTCCCCTCCGCTGCTTCCTTGGCTGGCTCGGGCCGCAACTCGAGCACCAGCCGCTCGATGCCGTTCGGTCGCAGCCGGACTTCGAGATCGGTGGGCGAGACGATCACTTTCTCGATCAACAATTTGAAGATCCGGGTTTGCTCAGCGGGGAACAGTTGATCCCAGATCGCATCGATGCGCGTCATGGCAACTGTCACCTTGGCCTCGTCCAGTGACGGGTCCAGCTTCGCTGCGCGCGGCAGGATGTCGGCCAGCAAGTCCGGCGAGCGCAAGATTGATCGGACCTGATCAAACACAGCGGCTTCCAGCTCGGCAGCCGGCAGGCGTGGCAACCCCGAGGCGCCGGCATGTTCCTTGGCGTCTCGTTGAGGGATGTAATAGCGATACCGCCGGCCGTTGCTTTTTTTGACCGTGTGCCACGGTGACAAGGCCCGCCCATCATTGCCGAAGACCATGCCCTTGAGCAGGAACGGCACCATCGAGCGGGTGTTGTTGCCACGCACGCGGCTGTTGGTCGACAGGATCGCATGCGCTTTGTCCCACCACTCCAGCTCCACAATAGGAAGGTGCTCCGCCGGATACCACTGCTCCTTGTGGCGCAGCTCGCCTAAGTAGGTCCGGTTGTGAAGCAGCGCGTACACTAGGGTCTTGTCGATCAGCTTGCCCTCGCGCACCCGACCGTCCTGCGTGGTCCATGATTTCGAGGTGACCCCGTCCAAGCGTAGCTCCTTGACCAGCAAGGTACTCGATCCCAATTCCACAAATCGCCGGAAAATGTGCTGGACTACCTTGGCTTCTGCCTTGTTGGGCACCAGACGCCGGTTTTCGACGTCATAGCCCAGCGGGGGAATGCCGCCCATCCACATGCCCTTTCGCTTGCTGGCTGCGATCTTGTCGCGGATGCGCTCGCCGGTGACCTCGCGCTCGAACTGGGCAAAGGACAGCAGGATGTTCAGCATCAAGCGGCCCATCGACGTGGTCGTGTTGACCTGCTGGGTCACAGACACAAAAGACACGCCATGTCGCTCGAACACATCGACCATCTTGGAAAAGTCGGTGAGGCTGCGCGTCAGCCGGTCGATTTTGTAGATCACCACCACGTCAATCAGCCCAGCCTCGATGTCGGCCATGAGCCGCTTCAGGGCAGGCCGTTCCATGTTCCCGCCGGAAAACGCCGGGTCGTCATAGTCATCGGCCACCGGAATCCAACCCTCGGCCCGCTGGCTGGCAATATAGGCATGGCCGGCGTCACGCTGCGCGTCGATGGAGTTGTATTCCTGATCCAGCCCTTCGTCAGTGGATTTGCGCGTATAGACGGCGCAGCGCATCCGGCGCTTGAGAACTTCGCTCATCGATGACCTCCCTTGCGGGCTGACTTCTTGGGCCGGACGTTGGTCTTCAGGCCAAAGAACACCGGCCCCGACCACCGGGTGCCGGTGATCTCACGCGCCAGTTGCGACAGGCTGGTGTAGGGTTGGCCACCGTGCAGAAAAGTCCCGTCGGCCTGGACTACCACTTCGTGGTCAACGCCCTGGTAATGGCGGCAGAGCACCGTGCCTGGGGTCAGCGCGTAATCGGCCGACCGGGTCTGTGATTTCTGCTTGCCGATCTCCAGCAGGTTGTCGATACGACGCTGATTGCGCTCAAGCAGATTGCGGTCGGTCTTACGGCATTCGATGATCTGCAGTTTGTAGGCAATTCGGCGCTCGAGAAACTGCCGGTTGTGCGTCGGGGTGTCCCCTCCGAATAGGCGCCGCCAGAGCGATTTGATCTCCGGCATGCCCAGCTTGGGCAGGTTGGAAATTTGCGCCACGACCGTGTCGGGCGTAGGGGCAATAGTGATTCGAGGTTTCATTCAGGGCTCCATCGTTGGGTTGTTGTCGATGTCTGAATGAACGCTCTGTTCGACCGGAAAGCCAAGTACAAACGGCGTCTCTTGTGGCGTATTTGCGGACTTGGCGAAATCGGCCCGGCGCAAGCGGCAAAGCCCGGCGGCCAAGAGGCCAGCGAGCTCGGCACAGCGCTGCGCCGCCGTCATTCGTTCGGGTGGGAGGGTGTTGATCTGCTGCATTGGTAGGGCCTCGCATCATTTCCAACGGTTTATCTATGTCGGATTATGAAAACTGGCCCTGCGGCTGACATCCCGAAATTGCGCACGTATGGGTAAGCCTGCGCAACAAACTGACTGAGCAGCGAAATTGTCGGCGTACGCGAAATGAGTTGTAACCGCTTGAAAATTGCGCAAATGTCCTCATCTATCGGTCAAGTTTTGCATTTTTCCTAACCGCCGCTCAGCGAAGCCCAGGAGAGATTGGCAGCACGGTCGGCCGGCTCCCGAATCCGCTTCCCTGACAAAAACAACCGCAAAGGGGAGCCGATGGCCAAAACGTTCAAGAACATTCCTTCACTGCACCGCTTGCTGGAGTCGGCGCCGCTGGAATCGGTCAGGGATTTGTTGCTCAAGATCGATGAGCAAGGCTACGCCGCCTGTTTCGATGACGTTGACTGGCCTGAGGCGGATTCGGCTGATGACATCATCGAAGCCTGCCGGTTGGCAGTTCTGGAGGTGGCGGCCTCCCTGCAACCCGATGCGGGTGTTCCCCTCGAGCAGCACGCGTCACGCATCCTTAACCTGGCGGAAGGCCGGGGTGTGGAGGCCGCTGCCAAGGTGGCTGACCGGATTTTTGATTCGGCGAATTCTGCGGCGTTTGAACAGCAGCGGGATGACTACGGCCGGGCCATCTACCTCTACTTGCATGAGGGCGAACTGTTCGATGACGCCGAGAATCTGTTCTATGCCGACCACTATCGCAACCTCGGCCGGATGTATGAAGCCTTTGAGGTCGACGCCAACGGTGGCCTGGATTTCCAGTGGGACGATACGGTCAAGGCGTCGTTGGAGGCGAAGTTGCAACAGGCGCTGGAGTTGCCAGACAACTGCAAGATTGACCACATCCGAGTGACCGGCAAGCGTGAGGACGGCACAGAGGTGGCATCCCATCTGCTGATCATTCGCCATGCCGGCCCGTTGTCCAGCGTGGCGGCCATGAAAGATGGTCGTAAGAAGCCGATGTACTACCGGCCAGCGATCGAGGCCACGCTGCTGTTTTCTCCTGAAGATGCCGTGGTCGAAGTCTTTGCGGCCAGTCCCGGGGTGCGACCGGTCGTGGCCTCGGCCTTTGCCGAGGTGGGCTTGAAACACAACCTGTCCGATCGGCCACTGACGCTGCGCCAATACAACCTGAGCCGGTTTTTGACCTCGTTGCGGCTAGATGCGCCAACCGTTGCCAGTTTCGACATCGAATCGGTAACCGTGGTTGAGGCCGAGGTTCGGCCGCAGAATTTCAAGCATCGTGCTGCGTTGCGGGTGGCCATCGGGGACGATATCGAGAACGTGGCCGCCGACTTGTTCGGTCCGAACAACATTTTCAAGCGCGCAGCGCTGGTCAGCCGCATTGTGATTGCCGTGCGCTACTCGGCCGACGGCGAAGCCAAGACCAAAACACTGAACATCACTCTGAGCGATCCCAATCGTTGCAATCTGCGCAGCAACCGTGATCCAAAGCAGCGCGATTTCGGCTTCAAGCTGCTGGAGCACTGGGGGCTGATGCAACAGGTGCGGCCGCTGGATGCGGCAGAGGAATGCGCGGCGTTTCCTGCCTTATTGCGCCTCTACGATGAACATGCAGAAACGGTTTCGCGCCGCCATCTGGATACCCGGGGTATCTTGCTCGACCCTTTGCTCGAGGGCGGATTTCTTGTTCGCCGGGGGCGTCACAGCAGCATCGAAGTCGAGCTGGAAAACGGCGAGACGCAGTTGGTGACCGTCCAGTCTTCACCGACCATCGGGCACGTCCGCTACGAATGCCCGGTTTCGCGCCAGTGGGTCGAAATCCCTGCCCAGTCGCTGGATTACTTCGAGATCAAACGGGAGTGGATCGAGGAGCGCATCATCAAGGGCCTCAAATCCTCACTCAAGCCCGTCGGGCAGATGCTGCAGGAGCAAGGCTTGATATTCCTCGGCATGCTCAATCTTGATGGTGAATCCATCCCTGCCTACCTGGCACGGCAGCTGTCTGACCAGCGTGTCATCCGCGACTACGATATCCAGTTGCGTGCGCACCAGAATGCCGGCGTCGGGGTGGTGCTGGCCTGCTGCGAAACGGCGCCGGCCTTCCTGGGGTGCCATGTCGTGTTGCCGTTGGCCACGCTGCTGGTGGCCAACGCTGTTGAGCCCACCGTTGATCTCACCCGTCTCAAAAGCGTCTATGGTCAGGGCAAGGTACTGGCCCGGGGTGGCCAGACGGTGGATTTCATTGTCGAGCACAACCGTTCAGGGTCACTGTTCATCCCCGGCAAGCCTGTTCTGACCGTGGTGGGCGAAAAGCAGATCAAGTTGGTTCAGCGACTTGTGGATGCCTACCGTGCTGGGAATCCGGCGGTGCTGACCAAGGACCTGATGGATGGCCTGGGTTCCGCTAGCCCAAGCCAGGCTTTCCGCAACTGGAAAGAGCATATCGAAGACATTTATATCGGCAAGGCCGGGGGCAAGCGCGGCGCCTGGAAGCTGCTCGTCTAATTCGGTTTTCCATCACCCACACGGGCTGCCTTGTGCAGCCCGTTTGCATTTCTGGGCCGGCATCACCGTCTCATGAGCGTCTAAGTTTTACCGGATGAGCGTCTGAAGTCATATCCGGAGGATGCGCAGTGTTCCTCAACAACCCCATGGAGCGCTGCAATGCCAAATCCAACGGTCACCCACCCGAGATCGGGTGAAACCCCGCCGGTCATTCCCTCCGGCACTGAATCCACTACCAAAACCCGTCTCTGCCAGCAGGCACTTGCCGAACGCTGGGGGCTCTCGCCAAAAACCCTTGAGCGCTGGCGTGTGCTGGGTATCGGCCCGGTCTACATCCGCTTGCCAGGCAAGGTCGTCTATCGCATCGAGGACGTCGAGGCGTTCGAGCGCAGTTCCCTGCGCCAGAGCACCGACCAAGCCTATCGCGAAGGAGGTGCGGCATGAACCGTATCTCTCCCGATCAGGCATTGGCCACCCCAGCCGGTGAACTGGCTGCGCTTGCCAGCGAGTCGCTGTTCCAGCTCAAAAACGACGCGGCTGATCTCCTGGCCATGGCCAAGGCCATCGACCAGCACGTCGATCGCGCACTGGATCTCAAGTACGCCGACCGCGCCCATCAGCTGCGCTTGGCAGCCGGCAAAGACACCGGCGTCGTCCACTTCGACGACGGCCATGTCCGCATCACCGCTGATCTACCCAAAAAGGTCGACTGGGACCAGAAGCGGCTCGCCGAGATCACCCAGCGCATCGCCGCCAACGGTGACGACCCGTCCGAGTACGTGGAGATCAGCTACCGGGTCTCGGAAACCAAGTTCAACGCGTGGCCCGAATCGCTCAAAAGCGCTTTCGCCCCGGCACGCACCCTCAAGACCGGCAAGCCGGGCTTTCGTCTCGCTCTGCTTCAGGAGTAATCGCCATGAAAACCAAACCTACGCTGCTCGAACTGCTGCGCAAACAACCGGAGATGTACCTCCGGGATCTGCCCGAAACCATTCGCATCCCAGCGCTGGACGGCAACCGCCCCGGCGAAGTGGTGCGTCGCCTAGAAGACGCCACCATCGATGACGTGGCATTCGCGATCCAGGGCCTGGAGTCGGAATCCCGCCTGATTCATCGCCGTCTGGGCGGTCTGCGCGACTTGTACGAAATGGCCCGCAAGCGTGGCGCACTCGGCGTGACCACCGTCGCGGACGCGTTCGCCAACATCAGCACCGAGGAGGCCGGCAAATGAGCCTCCCCATCATTACTGCAGACCAGCGCCTGGCCGAGCGCCGTGGCGTGAAAGGCGTGCTCGTCGGCAAGAGCGGCATCGGCAAAACCTCGCAACTCTGGACACTGAAACCCACAGCCACGCTGTTCTTTGATCTTGAGGCTGGAGATCTGGCGGTCGAGGGTTGGGCCGGCGACACGATCCGCCCGCGCACCTGGCAGGAGTGTCGTGACTTTGCGGTGTACATCGGCGGGCCAAACCCGGCGCTGCGCGACGACCAGCCGTTCAGCCAAGCCCACTTTGATGCCGTATGCGCGCGCTTCGGTGATCCGACGGTCCTGGACAAGTACGACACCGTGTTCGTCGACTCCATCACCGTGGCCGGTCGCCTGTGCCTGCAATGGTGCAAGGGCCAGCCCCAGGCCTACTCCGAGAAGACGGGCAAACCCGACAGTCGGGGTGCATACGGGCTGATGGGCCAGGAAATGATTGGCTGGCTGACTCATCTGCAGCACACGCGCGGCAAGAACGTGTGGTTCGTCGGCATCCTCGACGAGCGGCTGGACGACTTCAATCGCCGCGTGTTCTCCCTGCAGATCGACGGCTCCAAAACGGGACTTGAACTGCCCGGCATCGTCGATGAGGTCGTCACCTTGGCCGAGCTGAAGGCCGATGACGGCGCCAGTTACCGCGCCTTCGTCTGCCACACGCTGAACGCATGGGGCTATCCCGCTAAGGACCGCTCCGGGCGGCTCGATCCGATCGAGGAGCCACACCTCGGCCGCCTCATGGAAAAGATCGCCGGCCCGGCCAAGCCCGCCACCGAACGGCTCGCTTTTGCGCGCCCAGCGTCCGCTGCCTCGTCCGTCCCCAACACCGAATCCACTTCGACTCAGGAGTCCTGATCATGACCTACTTCGATTTCAATTCCGCTTCAGAACAAACCTCTTTCGACCTGATCCCCAAAGGCACGCTGGTGCGTGTCCGCATGACCATCAAGCCGGGTGGCTTCGATGATCCGTCGCAGGGATGGACCGGCGGCTACGCCACCCGCAACGACAACACCGGCTCGGTGTACCTGAACTGCGAGTTCGTCGTAATGGAGGGCGAGTTCGCCCGTCGCAAGATGTGGTCGCTGATCGGCCTGCACAGCCCGAAAGGCCCTGAGTGGGCCAACATGGGTCGCACCTTCGTCAAGGCGATCCTCAACTCAGCGCGCGGCGTTCATCCTGGCGACAACAGTCCTGCCGCGCAGAACGCGCGCCGCATCAGCGGGTTTGCCGATCTCGATGGCATCGAGTTTCTCGGCAAGGTCGACTGGGACAAAGACCAGAACGGCCAGGACAAGAGCGTGATCAAGGCCGCGATCACGCCCGACCACAAGGACTACGCCGCCCTCATGGGTGGCGCGCAGGGAGCGGCGAAGGCGCCTGCACCCGCAAACGGGTCGAACGCGTATGCCCAGGCCACGGGCCGTGCAGCCGTGCCGGGTCGCCCGAGCTGGGCACAGTAAGGGGGCGCCGCCATGATGCTTCGCCCCCGACAAGCCCTGCTGGTCGAGCGCTCCTTGGCGGCGCTCGCCCAACACGGCAACACCCTATCTGTTGGCCCCACCGGGTCGGGCAAGACCATCATGCTGTCGGCGGTGGCCGGCAGCTTGTTGGCCGAGCCAGATGCCAAGGCCTGCATCCTCGCTCATCGCGATGAACTGACCGGCCAGAACCTGACCAAGTTTGCACGGGTGAATCCGGGCGTGAGCACCTCCGTGTTCGACGCCAAGGACAAATCCTGGTCCGGCCGCGCCACGTTCGCGATGGTGCAAACGCTGTCGCGCGACAATCATCTCGCTGCCATCCCGATCCTCGATCTGCTGGTGATCGATGAAGCGCATCACGCAGCCTCGGCCTCGTACCGCCGCGTGATCGACCGGGTGCTGGACAAGAACCCGCGCGCCCAGATCTTTGGGGTGACGGCGACGCCTGCCCGCAGTGACGGCAAGGGACTGCGGGAGGTCTTCAGCAACGTCGCGGATCAAATCACCCTCGGCGAATTGATCGCCTCCGGCCACCTCGTGCCACCACGCACCTTTGTCATCGATGTCGGCGCCCAGGAGCAGTTGACGCGGGTGCGGCGCACGGCCACTGACTTCGACATGACGCAAGTCGAGGCGATTCTCAACAAGACGCCGATCACCGATGCCGTGATCCGTCATTGGCGCGAGAAGGCTGGCGAGCGCAAGACGATCGTGTTCTGCTCGACCGTCGCCCATGCCGAATGCGTGCGCCAGGCCTTTCAGGATGCCGGGGTATCTGCCGTGATCGTGCATGGCGAGCTCTCGGACGCAGAGCGAAAGGCACGCTTGGCCGAGTACGAATCCGGCAGCGCGCAGGTCGTGGTCAATGTGGCTGTGCTGACTGAAGGGTACGACTTTACGCCTACCTCCTGCGTGGTGCTGCTGCGACCCAGCTCGCACAAGTCCACGCTGACCCAAATGATCGGGCGTGGCCTGCGAACGATAGACCCAGCGGAGCATCCGGGCGTCATCAAGACCGATTGCGTGGTCCTGGACTTCGGCACCGCGACCTTGATGCACGGATCTCTGGAACAGGACGTCAATCTCGACGGACACCAGCAGCACGGCGAAGCGCCCACCAAGGACTGCCCGTCCTGTGAAGCCACCGTCCCGCTGGGCTGCCGCGAATGCCCGCTGTGCGGATTCGTTTGGGAAAACGAGACCACCGAGGAAGGTGATGCGCTGGCCGATTTCGTGATGACCGAGATCGATCTGCTCAAGCGCTCCAACTTCCGCTGGTGCGACCTGTTTGGCTGCGACGACGCACTGATGGCGACTGGCTTTAACGCCTGGGGTGGCGTCTTCTTCCTAAACGGCCGCTGGCACGCCGTGGGCGGAGGCAAGGATCTGCCGCCGCGCTTGTTGGCTGTCGGCGACCGCACGGTTTGCATGGCCAAAGCCGATGACTGGCTAAACGACCGCGAGTCGGCTGACTCCGCGCACAAGACCCGTCGTTGGCTGAACGAGCCGCCGACCGCGAAGCAACTCCAGTATCTGCCGCAGGCGCTGCGCGCCGACTTTGGCATGACGCGCTATCAGGCCTCGGCGCTGCTGTCCTTCCAGTTCAACAAGTCGTCGATTCAGCGCCTCGTGGTGGCTGCCAACGATGCCCACCGGGAGGCCGCGTGACATGTGCAGTCTGCTCACGAAAGGCCAAGGGCTTCGGCTACTTCAATCCACGCCTGCCGCGCAGCGATCCACGACGTTACTCGGACCGCTGGGTGTTCTGCTCGATGAGCTGCCAGAACGCATTTTCGCGACTCATGGAAAAGACGGGAGGTCACATGATCGATCCCAGTGATATGGAACTCTCCGCCATGGCGTCCTGCCTGGCGCCGCTTGGCGAGTATGTCGGCTCCATCGGTATGCAGCGACCGCTGGCGGACTACAGCAAAGACGAAGTGCTGATGCTGATCGACGTGGTGGTGACTGCCTACCAGGAACACATGCTCGTCGAGCACGAGCGGATGGCAGAAAAGGATCGCGCCTTTCTTGAGGAGCGGCTCGCCCGGCAAGGCAAGCCGGCTTCGACGGGAGTGCCGTTCTGATGCTGGATTTCAATCACCGTCCCAAGCTCCATGAGCTGATCGGCGTATTCATCGACGCTGCACTAAGCGCCGACCGTGACAAGCAATCCCGTCGCAACTACCTCGGTGCGTCGCGATTGGGCGTTGCCTGCGAGCGCGCGCTGCAATACGAGTATCTCCAAACCCCTGTCGATGCTGGAAGGGAAATCCAGGGTCGCGTGTTGCGCATCTTCGAGGTGGGACACGCTCTCGAAGAGCTGGCCATTCGTTGGCTGCGCATGGCCGGATTCGATCTGTACACCCAAAAGGCCAGCGGCGGTCAGTTCGGCTTTTCCGTTGCAGGCGGCCGTATTCAAGGGCACGTCGATGGCGTCCTGAACGGCGGCCCCGCAGAGCTAGGAATGAGCTATCCGGCCCTGTGGGAGTGCAAGACCATGAATGACAAGTCCTGGCGGGATACGGTCAAGCACGGCGTCAGCAGGTCAAAGCCCGTCTATGCCGCGCAAATGGCCATCTACCAGGCCTACATGGAGGCTAGTATCCCCGGCATTTCCGCGAACCCAGCGTTGTTCACCGCCATCAACAAGGACTCCGAGGAGATCTGGTTCGAGCTGGTGCCGTTTGACGGCGGCCTGGCGCAGCGGATGTCCGATCGCGCGGTGCGGGTCATCACGGCGACCGACGGCCAGGAACTGTTGCCGCGCCATGCGACCACGCCAACGCATGTCGAGTGCAAGTTCTGCCCCTGGCAGGACCGCTGTTGGGGTTCGACATGATGGCCGACAACATCATCTGGCTCGACTTCAATGACGCCCCCGAGCAGCGCGACGAACTGGCCACGGACACCGATGCGCTGCGTGCGGGGTTGCTGGACCGGCTCGAGGCCGTGCTCCACTACCTGTTTCCGCAGGGGCGCATTCGGGGTGGCAAGTTCACCATCGGCGATGTTGATGGCAACCCGGGCAAGAGTCTGGTGGTTGAAATCGATGGACCACGGCGTGGCCTGTGGAAGGACTTCTCCACCGATGAGGGCGGCGACATCATCGATTTGTGGGCGCTCTCGCAGGGCCGCTCCGCCCGCAGCGACTTCCCGCGCATCGCTGGCGAGATCCGGCAGTGGCTCGGTCTTGCTCCACCGATCATCACGCCGATGCGCCGCGATGTTCGCAGCGTGCCGATGGACGACCTCGGCGCTTACACCGCCAAGTGGGACTATCTGTCACCCGAGGGCGAACTGATCGCCTGCGTCTACCGCTACGACCCGCCGACCGGCAAGGAATATCGTCCCTGGGATGTTCGCGCCCGCATGTGGCGCGCGCCGGACCCCAGGCCGCTCTATAACCTCCCGGTCATCTCGAAGGCGCGAGAGGTCGTCCTGGTCGAAGGCGAGAAGTGTGCGGCTGCATTGATCGCTTGCGGCATTGCGGCCACCACCGCAATGAACGGCGCCAAGGCTCCTGTCGACAAAACCGACTGGCATCCGTTGGCGGGGAAATCCGTGGTCATCTGGCCGGACAGGGATGCACCCGGCTGGGACTATGCTGAAAGTGCCGCGCGTGCTTGCGTGGCTGCGGGCAGCACATCCGTGGCGATCCTGGTACCGCCCACCGACAAGCCACCCAAGTGGGACGCCGCAGACGCGGTCGTCGAAGGGTTCGACTGCGCGGCATTCATCGCCCAGGGCGAACGCCGCGTGGTCAAGGCAGCGGTTCCCGCTCTGCCCACCTTCACGCTCGGCGAACTGCTCGACGACAACTCACCGCTGCCACCCGATCTGATCTCTCCGCGCGTGCTGACGCCGGCAGGCATGTTGGTGTTCGGCGGTGCGCCCAAGGTCGGCAAGAGTGACTTCCTGCTGTCGTGGCTGGCGCACATGGCCGCTGGCGCTGCGTTTCTGGGTATGCAGCCACCCAAACCGCTGCGGGTGTTCTACCTGCAGGCCGAGGTCCAGTACCACTACCTGCGCGAGCGCGTGAAGGATGTCCGCCTGCCGTCGCATCGGCTGCTGGACGCCCGCGCCAACTTCGTGGCCACGCCGCAGTTGCGGCTGGTGCTCGATGACGCGGGGCTCGCCCAGGTGATCCCAGCGATCATGAACGCCTTTGGCGGTGAGCCTCCCGACATCATCGCCATCGATCCTATCCGCAATGTGTTCGACGGCGGTGATGCCGGTGGCGAGAACGACAACGGCGCCATGTTGTTCTTCCTGTCGCAGCGGGTGGAGCGGATTCGCCAGGCGGTCAATCCGGACGCCGGGATCATTCTTGCGCACCACACCCGGAAACTGGGCAAGAAGCAGTTTGAGGAGGACCCGTTCCAGGCCTTGGCCGGCGCGGGAAGCCTGCGTGGCTACTACTCGACCGGGATGTTGCTGTTCCGGCCGGATGAGACGCGCACGACCCGTCAGCTGATCTATGAGTTGCGCAACGGTGCCGGCATTCCGCTCAAGCACATCGACAAGGTTCAGGGTGAGTGGCGCGAGGTCGACGCCAACCAGCGGCTGGTGATGAAGGAATACGGCGAGCGGCTGGATGCTGAGCGTCGGCGCAAGCGCGACGCGATCCTGGAGATTCTGTTTCAGGAGGCCGCCAACGGGCGCTGCTACACCGCCAATCAGTTTGCCGAAGGCTTTGAAGGCAAAGCCGGGCTCGGTGGCGAACGCACGATCCGAGAGCGGCTATCGGCCCTGGCGACCCAAGGCTACATCAAGTATTTCCGCAACGCCGCTGACTACGGTTTGCCCTCCTGCGGGCGCACTAAGTTCGGTTACCTGTGTGTGGAAGGCATGGCGTTGCAGATGGCCATCGGACCGCCTGATCCGGACACCGGGGAGGTCGTGATGCAGACACATCTCGTCCTGCCCACCCACTACAAATGCCCGCAATCGGGGGCCGCCATGCCGGTCGAGAACCCCGAGGTGTGGGTGTACCAAGACGATCTCAACGATACCCAGGAGCCCGCATGAATACGCATCGTCAAGTTGGCAAAATTTCTGCCAACTGGAACCCACTTTTTGCCAACTGGATTCAGTTGGCAGACCATTGCCAACTTCAATCCAATGTAAATCAACCACTTGCGCGCAAGTTGGCAAGTTGGCAAGTTGGAAATGCTGCCAACTTGCCAACTGACGCAAACCCGCATGGTTACTGGGTTTGCGCGGATTCTTCAGTTGGCGAAAACTCCCCCTCCTACTACGTAGGAGAGGGAACAGTGGTTCCCTCTCCCTCACGTAGGGAGATTTCCTTCGATGGTTGTGGCAGGGATCTGAATCGGCGGGTGGTGCTCGCACTTGATCTCGGGACCACCACCGGTTGGGCATTGCTGACCCGGGAAGGTGACATTGCACACGGATTTGCGAGTTTCCGACCCCAGCGCTTCGAGGGGGGTGGCATGCGGTTTCTGCGCTTCAAGCGCTGGTTGGGGGAGCTCAAGACGATCGCCCAGGACATCCATGCGGTGTACTTCGAAGAGGTACGCCGTCATGCCGGGGTGGATGCCGCCCACGTCTACGGAGGCCTGATGGCCACGCTCACTACCTGGTGTGAGCACCAGAACATCGCCTATCTCGGCGTGCCCGTCGGCACGATCAAAAAGCACGCTACTGGCAAAGGCAATGCGGGCAAAGCCGAGGTCATCGCAGCCATGCGTGCCCTGGGCCACCCGGTCACCGATGACAACGAGGCCGATGCCCTCGCCTTGTTGCACTGGGCCATCGATACGCAGGAGGTGTGACATGAAAATCCCTACCCCTTCCTACCGTTGCCCCTTGGGTCGACTCCAACCCCAGACGTTCGATTTGGACGCCATCAAACAAAGTGGCTGGCAGGAGCAGCGCATCCTGGTGGTGCATGCCGATGACAGCCGCCTGGACTTTCTTGAGCAGGAGATCGTTCAGCGTATCGGCCAACGTCTTTACGGAGGGTCTCGCCATGGCTAAGTGGACGATCGACGATGTGGCCTTGCGCTTCAGTCAGGCGGCTGATGTTGCCCGACGTCTGCCAGCGGTTCGGGTCCAGGGATATTTCAACTGCTGGCCGGCGATCAAGCGCGCCGAACATGAGAACCTGGGTGTGGAAGACCGGCCACCGGTCTATTTCCCGCCCAGTCCGGAGTCGGTCGATCGGATGCTGGAGGTGATGCGCTGGGTGCTCTGGCTGGAAGAAGAACAACGTCACCTGGTGTGGATGCGCGCCAAGCGCTACGGCTGGCGGGAGATCGGTATCCGCTTTGCCTGTGATCGCAGCACCGCCTGGCGGCGCTGGCAGATGGCCTTGGCCAAGGTGGCGCTGCACCTCAATCTGGAAGATCGATCATGAAATTGCATGAAATCGCCAGCGTCTTACAAGGTCTGCGCAGACCTGCGTAACGCTGCGGGTTGAACCCGAAATCCGGCGTGCAACATATCCGCCGGATTGGCGTAGTATTTCAGCTATCTTCTGGACAGAGGTGCGAGGCAAACGCCCACCCTGATTCCAGTTATCCCCAAACTCTTCAAACCCGCCCTGAGCCCTGATGCTCTTGGCGGGTTTGTCGTTTCAAGGCTCCCAGACCATCGTGCAAATCGAATATCGTCCGATCGAGGCGTTGATTCCTTACGCCCGTAACAGCCGCACGCACTCGGATGCCCAGGTGGCACAGATCGCGGCATCCATCCGCGAGTTTGGCTGGACTAATCCGGTGCTGGTCGACGGCAGCAACGGCATCATTGCCGGTCACGGTCGGGTGCTGGCGGCACGCAAGCTGGGCTTCGAGCAGGTGCCGGTCATCGAACTGGCGCACCTGACCGAGTCGCAAAAGCGCGCCTATGTGCTGGCGGACAACAAGCTGGCCGAAAACGCCGGCTGGGATGATGAGTTGCTGCGCATCGAACTGGAGGCCTTGCAGGCTGCCGGGTTCGATCTGTCTCAGACAGGCTTTGCCGATGATGAACTGGCTGCTCTGATGGCCGAGTTGGCCGGCAACGAGGGGTTGACCGACGATGACGCAGTACCGGAGGTCACCGACGACCCCGTAAGCCAGCCAGGCGATGTGTGGCTGCTGGGTGAGCATCGCCTGCTGTGTGGCGATGCCACGGACCCCGTGGCACTGGAGACCCTGATGGGCAGCGATCTGGCCGACATGGCGTTTACCGATCCGCCCTACAACGTCAACTACGCCAACACCGCCAAGGACAAGCAGCGCGGCACCCACCGGCCCATCCTTAATGACAACCTGGGTGAAGGCTTTGCCGGATTCCTGTCGGCGGCCTGCGCCAACCTGCTGGCCTATAGCAAGGGGGCGGTTTACATCGCCATGAGCTCCAGCGAGCTTGACACCCTGCAGCTGGCATTTCGCGGCGCCGGTGGCAAGTGGTCCACCTTCATCATCTGGGCCAAGAACACCTTCACACTGGGTCGCGCCGACTACCAACGCCAGTACGAACCCATCCTGTATGGCTGGCGCGATGGCGTCGATCACTTCTGGTGTGGTGACCGTGACCAGGGCGATGTCTGGTTCATCAACAAGCCGGTCAAGAACGATCTGCACCCGACCATGAAGCCGGTGGAACTGGTCGAGCGGGCCATTCGCAACAGCAGCAAAACGCGGGACATCGTGCTCGACCTGTTTGGTGGTTCCGGCACGACCCTGATTGCCGCCGAGAAAACCCAGCGCCGCGCACGGTTGGTGGAGCTTGATCCCAAGTATGTCGATGTGATCGTCAAACGTTGGCAGGATTACACGGGCAAGGCGGCCACAATGGCCGCCACGGGTAAAACCTTTGCGGAGTGCGCAACGTCAGATCAGCTCGCCCCTGAACCGCAGGAGGCGTGAGGCATATTCAGTGGTCCACGCGTTTGAGGTCGCGGTAGAAATTCTCGTGAGGCCCAACCATCAGCAGCTTGATAGTTTGTGGGTCAAGAACGCGATAGGCGAGCAGGCACAGCTGATTGATCATCTTGAACTTGTAGACTTGCACGCCAGCCAGATCGCCAACCTTGGCCTCACCGATATCGGGGTCACTGGCGATGGCGCGCACCGCATCATCAAGCGCCGCCTTCTGCTGACGGTGCAGCTTTTTGACGGTGCGCTCGAAAGTCGGGGTAACGAGTAGACGCATCAGCCGAACTGATACTCGCCCACAGGTTCTTCCTGATCGGCGATCAGAATGTCACGGATCACGCTGAAGGGCAGATCCGGGTTCTCCGCGGCAATCTTGCCGATCTGAGACCAATATTCGATTTGCTTGGGTACCGAGCGGTGCTCGATGGTGCCGTAATGCCTGGCGGTCTCGACCAAGGCTTCTGGCAGCTTGACGTTGATGGCCATGGAAATCTCCTTAAAGTGGCTCCATTGTAGCCCGTTATGGACCAAAATGTAACCCTGTGTGATGCCGGTCAAGCAACCCGGTAAACGCGCTGGCCATGCTCATCCTTGCTGGAGATCAGTGTCAGGCCCAGCTTCTTCTTGAAGGCTCCGGCAAAGGTGCCGCGCACCGTGTGCGGTTGCCAGCCCGTGACCTCAACGATCTGGCTGATGGTGGCGCCTTCCGGGCGCTGGAGCATGGCGATGATCTGCGCCTGCTTGGTGTTCTCCCGGGTGCGCGGCGCGGCTTTGATCGGCTCGATCGAAGCCGGCGGTACCGCCAGGCCCAGCGCCTCGTAAGCCAAGTCGGTGACCCGGTGGCTCTCTCCATCGATTTGAATCAGACCCTGCCGCAGCAGGCTGCCCAACACCTTGTCACGGGCACCGCCCTTGAGGTTGTCGGGAAACCAGCTCAGCTGTCCATTGGATGCCTGGATGGCGGTGTTGAGAATCAGGGTCTGGGTGTCGGTCAGTTTCATGGTCATCTCCTTGTGATGGATCGGTGTGTGTTGAATTGGGGTGCGCTTACTCGGCGTACTCGCCTTCCTTGAAGTAGGCGTCGGTCACTTCCTTGAGGGCAGTGACGTAGTGCGTCACGTCACCGACGTGGCCCCAGGTCACCGCATCGGGGCTGACGCCAAAGTGGTCATCGCGCATCTGTTGCAGCCGCTGGAGCAAGACGTCGAATTCGCCAGCCTTTGCGATAAAGTTGTCCAGGGCGGTGGGTTTGGCAGTCAGGGTGGTCATGGTCGGGTCCTTTTTGCGGGTGGGTGATCGTGTCTGTATGAACGCTTCATTCGGCCGGCTTAGCAACTCGTTTCTGGGGGATCTGCCGAGGTTTTTTGCCGGCCTGCTGACCTGCCTCAAAAGCCGCCTGCAGCGCGGCTTTGATGTTCCAGACCGCCAGGTCATGGAAGTCCAGCCGGTCGCTGTTGCGCGTGTCCAGGGTCTCAAGCCCGAGGATGGTTTGGGCGATGTGATCGAGCGTCGGGTGGGTCATGGTGTGGGCTCTGGTTGATTGCGATGACCGTATGAACGCTTCATTTCCGGAAGAAGCCAAGTTGAATCTGGCCCCTGTCGCATCAATCCCACGCAGGGACGGGCAGTGGCTCGCAACGCTTCGCTATTTCATCGCCGGGGACCCTGGCGACCTTGGCCAGTGCGGGGCGGCGGACCCGCGAGATTTGCGCAGGCACAGGCCGCGCTACGGTTTCGCTTCGTGGCCCGATGCCTGCTAACACGCCGCTTGGCCGTGATCCAAGACGAAATGAGCGGCGCCAGCGTTTCGCTTGCCGGCGAAAGATCGAGGCAGTCGGCCTCAGTTTGATTTCCCCTTTGACGACGAGCTGCACTGCATGGCAACTGCCCCCATTGAATCGCTGGCCAAGCTGCTGGATCTGACCCCGCGCCGGGTGCAGCAACTGGCCAAGGAGGGCGTGATCCCCAAGCCCGCCACGCGCGGGCAGTACGACCTCATCCCGTCGGTCGTGGCCTACATCCGCCACCTGCGGGCTGTGGCCAGCGGCGATGGTGGTGATCTCCTCACCGAAAAAACCCGCCTCGCCCGAGCCCAGGCAGAAAAAACCGAAGTCGAGACCGCTCGCCTCAAGAGTGTGCTGGTGCCCGCTGCGGATGTAGAGCGGGCCTGGGCCAGCATGATCGCCGCAGCGCGGGCCAAGTTATTGACCTTGCCGGTGCGCGCCACCCCGCTGGTGCTGCCGCTTTCTGAGGAGTCGGCCATTGAACGGCTGCTGACGGACATGGTGATGGAGGCCTTGTCGGAACTTGCTGAGGCCGCCCCTGACGATGATCCAGACCTTGTTAACCCGGGTGCGCTCGCTATGGCGGCCACCGCCGACGATGACGGTGAGCCAATGGGCTGACACGCATCTCTACCTTTCGCCCGAAGACAGCGCCGAATCGGGCAAATACCTGAGCGAGCGCGCCCCGTATCAGCGCGGCATCATGGACGCGTTCAGCGAACCCGGGGTTGAAGAGGTCGTCATGATGTCCTCGGCGCAGGTGGGCAAGACGCTCATCCTGAAAGCCTTGATTGGCTACTTCATCGACCTCGATCCGTCGCCCATCCTGGTGGTGCAGCCGACGATCGAGATGGGCGAGACCTTCTCCAAGGATCGTCTGGCGCCGATGATCCGTGACACCCCGGCGCTGGTTGGCAAGGTGCGCGATGCCAAGAGCCGCGACTCGGGCAACACGATCCTCAAAAAACACTTCCCCGGCGGCCACCTGACGATTGCCGGGGCCAATAGCGCGGCGAGCTTGTCCAGTCGCCCGATTCGGGTCCTGCTCTGCGACGAGGTCGATCGCTACCCGCCCTCGGCCGGCACCGAGGGTGACCCGGTGAACCTGGCGCGCAAGCGAACCGCGACTTACCGCGCGCGCAAGAAGATCGCGCTGGTCTCGACCCCGGGCCTCAAGGGGCACAGCCGCATCGAACGTGCCTGGTTGCAGTCGGACCAGCGTCGCTACTTTGTGCCCTGTCCGCACTGCGGCCACCGCCATGTCCTTGAGTGGGCCAACGTGCTGGTCAATGAAGATGAGGTTATCAAGACCTGCCTGGTTTGCCCCGCGTGCGGGGTGTTGATCCGTGACAGCGACCGGCCACTCATGTTGGCGCAAGGTCAGTGGGTTGCGCAGTGTCCGGAGAACCCGATCCCCGGGTTTCATCTGAACGAGCTCTATTCGCCCTGGCGCAAGCTCTCGGAAATCGCTAGCGATTTCCTGCGTGCCCGGGGCAACCCCGAAGAAGAAAAGACCTGGTGGAACACCGCCATGGGCCAGCCCTTCGAGAGCGTGGGCGAACAGGCCGATGCCCAGCAGCTGGCGCAACAGCGTGAAGCCTACGCAGCGGATCAGCTGCCGGAAGGCGTGCTGACGGTGACCGCTGGCGTCGACACACAAAAGGACCGGCTGGAAATCGAACTGGTGGGCTGGGGTGCTGGCGAAGAGTCCTGGGGTATCGAGCACATCGTGCTGCACGGCAGCCCCGCCGATCCCGAGCTCTGGCAGCGACTCGACACCCTGCTGGCCAACACCCGACTGCCCACCGAGGATGGTCGGGTGCTGCGCGTGGCCGCGTGCTGCATCGACTCAGGTGGCCACCATGTGCAACAGGTCTACGAGTTCGCCACGCCGCGTGCGGCGCGCAACGTCTGGGCGGTCAAGGGCCAGTTCGGTCCGCGACCGGTATGGCCCAAGCGTCAGACCAAATCGAAGAAATACCGGGGTCACACCGTGCGCCTGATCGGCGTGGACACCGCCAAGGACACGATCTATGCGCGCTGGCAGGTCGCTGAGGGCAAGCCAGGCTACTGCCACTTCCCCATGTCGTATGACGAGGCCTGGTTTCAACAAGCCACTGTCGAAAAGCTGGTGACGCGCATCGATGCCCGAGGCAACGAAGTGCGCGCCTGGCAAAAATCTTCCGGCGCGCGCAATGAAGCACTCGACTGCAGGGTGTATGCCTATGCCGCACTGCAAGGGCTCAAGATCGAACGCCGTCTGATCCTGGCACGCCTTGGGAGCAGCGCATTGAGCGGGCCGGTCGTGGATGCCCAGGTGGATGTCCAGAGTGAGCCCAGTCGAAGCTCAAGCACCGTCAGTCCTGCCTTGCCAGCTGCGGCAGCGCGCGGGGCACCCCAGCCATCGGCGCGGCGGGTCGCATCGTCGACCTACCTGCGCCGCCGTTAACTACCGAGGAATCCGCATGGCCTTTACCCAGGACGATGTCGTCCGGATCGAGCGCGCCCTGGCCAAAGGGGAGCGCATTGTTCGCTTCGCTGACCGCACAGTCGAATACCGCACGGTGCAAGAGCTTATCCAGGCGCGCGATCGCATGCTGATGGAGCTGGCCCAAACGGGGCCTCGCCGTGGCCGTCTGGTGCGTCTGTTTCATGCCGGCAAGGGCGTCTGAGTATGGGCGCGCCCTTTCATTGGCTCGCCCGGCGCGGCTTTGTCTTGCCCAACCGACTGGCCAACGTCCAAGCCCGCTACGACGCCGCAGGCAGTGGCCGCCGATCCTTGAGCTGGCAAGCGCCCAGCAGCGGCCCGACTTCAGCCTCACTGGGCGGACTGCAGCCCCTGCGCAACCGATCGCGCGCGGCCATACGCAATGACCCGTATGCTTTCTCGGCCATCGACCGGCTGGTCTCCAACACCATCGGAACGGGCATTACGCCCAAGCCTCGCCACCCTGACGACGGGGTGCGCCGCCAGTTGCAGGAGCTGTGGGAAGACTGGTGTGACGATGCTGATGCGGATGGGCGCACCGACCTGTATGGCTTGCAGGCGCTCATTTGTCGGGCGGTGTATGAGTCGGGCGAGTGCTTTGTTCGCTTGCGACCCCGACGCCCGGAAGATGGGCTGGCAGTGCCTTTGCAGTTGCAACTGCTTGAACCCGAATTCGTGCCCCACGACAAGCATGAGCAGCTCGGTGGCGGCAACGTCATCCGCGCTGGCATTGAATTCAACAGCCTTGGGCAGCGGGCCGCCTACTGGATGTACCGGGCACACCCGGGCGAGGGTCCCACACCGTCGGCGGTGTTCAACGACTTGCAGCGGGTGCCGGCCGAGCAGGTATTGCACATCTTCGAGCCGCTGCGCGCCGGTCAATTGCGCGGGGTGCCGATCCTGGCGCCGGTGCTGGCCCGTCTGAAATCACTCGATGACTTTGACGACGCGGTGCTGTTTCGCCAGGAGGTGGCCAACCTCTTTGCCGGCTTCATCCGCAAGCCTGCACCTGAAGACCCGGTGGTCGATCCGGTGACTGGCGCCCCGATCCAGACCGATGTCGATGGCTTTACGCCAATGGTGGGACTGGAGCCCGGCACGATGCAGGAATTGCTGCCAGGCGAAGAGGTGGATTTCTCCAGTCCGCCCGATGCCGGCAACGCCTATCCGGACTTCATGCGCCAGCAGTTGCTCGCCACCGCAGCCGGGGCAGGCCTGCCCTATGAGCTGCTCACCGGTGATTTGCGCAATGTGAATGACCGGGTGATCCGGGTGGTGTTGAACGAGTTTCGGCGACGCATCGAACAGCGCCAGTTCGGCATCTTCGTGCATCAGTTCTGCCGCCCCGTGCGTGCTGCCTGGCTGGACATGGCGATGCTCGCTGGCGTCATCGAGTTGCCCGACTACGCGCGGCAGCGGCGCGCTTACCTTCGCACCCGTTGGGTGCCGCAAGGCTGGTCCTACCTGCACCCGGTGCAGGACGTGCAGGCGAGACGCATGGAAGTGCGCGCTGGCTTTACCTCGCGATCTGAGGTGGCCCTGCGTCAGGGCTATGACGCCGAGCTCATCGATTCAGAAAACGCCGCCGACAACGCCCGCGCCGATGGCCTGGGCCTGTCCTATGACTCGGATGCCCGCAGTCGTGCGACATCCACATCCCCGAATTCAAACCCAAACGACGAGGAGCCGGCATGAGCCATCTTCCCGATGCTGCGCCGACGCGCAGCTGGTACCGCATCCAGGCCAAGACAGAACCCAATCAACCCACGTCCATCGAGGTGCTGATCTATGACGAGATCGGCCTGTGGGGAATCAGCGCCGCCCGATTCATCGACGAACTCAAGGCGATGGACGACGGCCGTGCGCAGATCACCATCGCCATCAACAGCCCGGGCGGTGATGTGTTCGATGGCTTTGCCATTCACAACGCTTTGCTGCGCTTGGGTGAGCGTTGCACCGTGCGCATCGATGGCCTGGCCGCATCCGCAGCCAGTGTCATTGCCTGTGGCGGGCATCAGGTGGTGATGGCGGCCAACGCCATGCTGATGATCCACAACCCGTGGACCTTCACCTATGGCACCGCGCAGGACCTGCGCAAAACCGCCGACATGATGGACAAGGCGCGCGACGGCATTCTGGCCGCCTACCGGCGCAAGGCGCCGGCGATTGAAGACGCCGCGCTCATCCAGATGCTCGATGACGAGACCTGGCTCAACGCCGACGAAGCGCTGGCCTTGGGCCTCGTGGATCTGATTGGCGAGGTCGTGGCACTGCAGGCTTGCCGGGGCTCGACCAATGTCCTGGCGCGTTTCAAGCATCCGCCGGATGCCTTGCTGGCAGGTAGCACCGACATTGCGCCTGCCCCTGCCAGCGAGCCTGCGGCTGCAACCGAGCCGTCGCCCGATCCAACACTTGATACAGCCCGCCTGGCGCGCAACGCCGCGCGTTTCACCCTGGCCTGCCTGGCCTGCGGATTCCCTGATCTCACCGAGGAGTTGCTGATGAACACCCCCATTGCCGATGACGACGCGGTGGCCGCGAAGATTGAACGCCTGCAGGCCATTCGCACCCTGTGTACCAGCGCCCGACGCCCCGAACTGGCCGCCGACTACGCGCGCTCCGGCCTGAGTGTGGAGGCCGTGCGTGCGCGGCTGTTTGATCGATTGCTGGCCGCGCAAGGCGCTGCGATCGACAACAAGGAGCCACCGCTCACCCCCGAAGCCCAGGCAGCGGCCAGCCCGAACACGAGCGCCATCTACGCCGCGCGCAAGAAAAGGCCCAGCCGCCCGGCAGCCGTCAAAACGGCCACGCCCCAAGCGCCCACCCCTTAATCGTCACCTGGAGCACACACCATGAACATCCAAACCGAGGCCGTCCACACGGCCGAATTCCTTCTCTCCGAGGGCAATCGCGAGATCTCGCGCGAGGCCATCACGGTCGCTGCCGGTGATGCGCTGCCTGCAGGACAAGTCCTGGGCATCCAGACCGCCTCGGGCCATTACGCCGCCTACAACCAGACCGCCACCGATGGCACCGAGGTGGCGGTGGGCATCTTGCACGCCGCACTGCCGGCCTCGGCAGACGTACGCAATGGCGTGGCCTTCGTGCGCCTGGCTGAAGTCGCCGCAGCGCGTCTGACGGGGCTGGATGCCGCCGCGATTGCCGATCTCAAAACCCGTCACCTCATCGTGCGCTAACCCACGTGCCCAACTCATTCCGGAGACTTCCATGCCCCTGACTCTCGACATCTTCAACGACGACGCCTTCGGTGTCGCTTCGCTCACCGCCGCCATCAACAACCCGCCCGAGGGCCAATATGTGCCCACTCTGCTCGACAGCCTCTTTGAGGAAGAAGGGATCACCACGACCTCGGTCATGATCGAGCGCGATGGCGATGCCCTGGCATTGGTGCCAGCCAGCGAGCGCGGTGCACCGGGTGACGTCACCGTGGGATCGAAACGCGACATGATCCCGTTCTCGACCCTGCACCTGGCCACCACGGGGGCTATCAAAGCGGACGAAGTCCAGGGTGTGCGCGCCTTTGGCTCTGAGTCGCAAACCCAGACGGTGCAGAACCTGGTTACCCAGCGTCTGCTCAAAATGCGCCAGCGTCTGGAAGCGACCCTGCGCTACCACCGCTTCGGTGCGGTCACCGGAAAGATCTACGATGCGGACGGTTCACGCGTCCTGCTCGACTTGCATCAGCGCTTTGGTATCACCGCGCAATCGGTGGCCATGGCACTGGGCACAGAAACCACCGACTTGCAGCAAAAGATTCGCGATGCCAAGCGCAAGAGCGAGGATGTGATCGGCGACTCGGGCGTGATCACCGGTTGGCTGGGCATTTGCGGTCGCGGTTTCTACGACGCCTTTGTCGGCCACGCCACCGTCAAGCAGGCCTACGACCGCTGGAACGATGGGCAATTCCTGCGGGACGATCTGCGCAAGGGCTTCACCTTCGGCGAGGTGACCTGGAAGGAGTTCTACGGCAAGGTCGGCAGCATCAGCTTCATCGGCGAAAACGATGCCTACCTGATCCCGGTTGGGGTCTCGGAGCTCTTCATCACCCGTTATGCGCCGGCTGACTACATGGAGACGGTCAACACTATCGGCCTGCCACTCTATGCCAAGCAGGAGCTGATGCGCATGAATAAGGGGGTTGCGCTCGAAGCGCAGTCCAACCCGCTGAACCTGTGCACCAAGCCGCGCGCGGTCATCAAGCTCACCAAGTGAGCCGGCTGACATGCAAGACTTTCGTGCCCTCGGCAATGAACTGGATGCCAGCGTGTTCGACGCCTTGGCCGATCAGGCTGACATCGCCGGTCGTCCGGTGCGTGGCATGTTCTCTTCCCCGTGGCTCGCCCCCCAGGTGGGACGCTTGGATACCGGCTTGATTGAGCCGCAGCTCATCGTGCGCGATCTCGATGCAGTTGATGTAGCCAGGGGTACGACCTTGAGCTTTGATGGCCAGACGTTTGAGGTCGTCGGAATCGAGCCGGATGACACGGGTGTCACGGCCCTGATTCTGAGGCCCATGGCATGAGCACTACCCTCAAAGTCGATATTGACGTGGGCCAGGTGCTGGCATTGACCCAGGGTCTGACCGCCAGCGCGAGCCAGGCGGCCTGGCGCCGCACCCTGCGCAAGACCGGGCAGTGGGTCAAAAGCCAGACCGCGAAGGCGGTGAGCGTTGAGACCCGTATTCCGCAAAAGCTGCTGCGCCAGCGCCTATATTTTTTTCTGCGCTCGCGCGATAGCGGCAAGGTCTGGCTGGGACTGAATGCCATCGAAGCCCACCGCCTGGGCAAGCCACGCCAGACACGCACCGGCATCTCGGTGGGGCGCCATCGGTTTGATCAAGCGTGGCAGATGCGCAAGCGCTCACCCGACGGACCACTGTATCGCCGTACCACGCAGGCGCGTCGCCCCTATGAGGTGGTCAAGGTGGACTGGGCCGGGCCTGGTGAGGCGGCATTTCGACAAGCGGCCGAGCGCGCCCAAGAACGCCTGCTGACGGTGCTGCGCCAGGAAGTGAACTACGAAATTCACAGGGCGCTGGCCAAGGCCCGCTGAGGATGCAAACCCCATGATTGATTCACTTGCCCAATTGCACACTGCAATCGTCAGCGGCCTGCGTGCCAAACTGGACGGGGTGCCCACGGTTGAGGCTTATCCGGTCTTGCAGCGCCGCATCGGCCTGCCTGCTGTATTGGTGGAACTCGCCGAGATGGAGCCGGGCAACGATCCGGGCAACGGCGCCACGGCACTGATTGGCCGGTTTCAGGCCCGGGCGATTGTTGACCCCAATGCGGCCCAGGCCGATTTGCAGGTGCGTGAATTGGCGGCGCGGGTTGCCGTGGCGCTGACCCATGAGACCTGGGGCCTGCCGATCACCATGGCGAGTCTGGTTCAGATCGGGGATGACGCTTTCAAGCCCGAACTCGATGGGTACCTGGTCTGGGTGGTCGAATGGACCCATGAGTTTCATCTGGGCGAAGCCGTCTGGCCCTACGAGGACGAAAGTGGTCTGGCCATCTGGGTGGGCTTCACACCAAATATCCAGCCTCCTGAGACCTATGAACCTTTGACGGAGGCGCCATGAGCGATGCTTACGCGATTGGCGAACACGATCGCATGATCGCCGCCATGCTGCAGGCCGGCACCATCGAGGTTGTTGATCACAGCGCCGCCCGGGCGCGAGTGCGCATCGGCAACTGGGTCTCGGCTTATCTGCCTTGGCATGTGCCGGCTGCCGGTGAGGTACGTGTCTGGCGCGCGCCATCGGTCGGTGAGCAGTGCTTGCTCATTTCACCCTCGGGCATGCCGGAGGCCGGGTTCATCCTGCCGGGCTTTTACACCACCACGCACGGCCAAGCGGATAACCGGGACCATGTGACGGTGATCCGCATGCCGGACGGCGCGCAGATGCTCTACGACTGGCAGGCAGGCGCATTGCTGATTGAGGGCACCCAAAGCGTGACCGTGAAAAACGCCACCACCGTGCTGATCGACAGTGGTGGCCCGGTGACGGTCAAGGCCCCCAGCGTCACGCTGGATGCCCCCGAGACCACGGTCACCGGCAATCTGACGATTGGCGGTGCGCTGGCCCAGGGAGGCTCGGGTGCCAGCAATGCCACCTTCGGCGGGCAGGTTCACGCACAAGGCGATGTCACTGCCGGTGGCATCAGCCTGCAGGGCCATACCCATACCGAACAAGGCGACGGCGCGCCAACCAGCGTTGCCCGCTGATCCTTCATTCACCCCAAAAGCAAGCCCGTCCCCGTTCGCGCTGGACGGGCTTGTGCGTTTCAGGAGTCCCACATGGCCAAGATCGACACCAAGCCCACACCCACACTCACACCTATCCACCGCCCGGATGAGAAAAGTCCCTCAACGGTGACGTACCGAGACCTCGCGTTCAAGAGCCGCACCCTGGTGCTGGCCGATGGTCGCAGCTTTGCAGTAGTGCAGGGACGCATCCAGACCGGTGACACCGCCCTGATCGCCTTTCTGGAAAACCACCCGGAATTCCAGCGCGAGCCTGATTCGGCTGCCGGAGTTTGAACCATGGCCCTGATTGGCATGAGCCGTGATAGCGGCCAGGCGCTTTCTGGCATTGCCCACCTCAAGCAGTCCATCCGCGACATCCTGAGCACGCCTTTGGGGAGCCGGCGCATGCGCCCGGAGTACGGCAGTGAGATTCCCCGCTATGTGGACCTGCCCATCAACAAAGGCTGGATCTCGGCGGTGCAGGCTGAGGCCGCACGCGCCATCGGCCGGTGGGAGCCACGCATTCGCCTGTCGGCGGTGCGCATCACCGGCGTGGTCGATGGGCGGATTGATTTTGTGATTGAAGGACAGTACGAGGCCGCGCCATTGCTGCTGGAGGTGGCGCTGTGATCGACCTGTCGCAACTGCCCGCACCCGAAGTCGTCGAGCCACTGGATTTTGAGGGCATTTATCAGGACCTTTTGGCGACCTTCCGGGCATTGATGGGCGATGGATGGACGGCCTCGCTGGAATCTGACCCGGTCGTGAAATTGCTTGAGCTCTGTGCGTACCGCGAGGTGCAGCTGCGCGCGCGCATCAACGATGCCGCCCGCTCGGTACTGCTGGCCTATGCCGTGGGTGCGGATCTGGAACAACTGGCGGCCAATGTGAACGTCTCGCGTTTGCTGGTCAGCCCGGGTGACCCAGAGGCCTCTCCACCCGTCGATCCGGTCTATGAGAACGATGCCAGCCTGCGTGCCCGGGTGCAGCGCGCCTTCGAAGGGCTGTCGGTGGCCGGTCCCCGTGCCGCCTACGTCTTTCACGCACTGTCCGCTGATGGGCGCGTGGCCGATGCGTCGGCCGAAAGCCCGGCGCCCGCCGAGGTGGTGGTTACAGTGCTCTCGCGGGAAGGTGATGGTAGTGCTTCTGTGGATCTGTTGGACATAGTGAATGCCGCCTTGTCGAGCGAGGAGGTTCGGCCTGTGGCCGATCGTCTCACCGTGCAAGGCGCCCAGATCGTGCCTTACCAGGTCACAGCCACCCTGTGGCTTTATCCCGGACCGGAGGTTGAGCCCATCCTGGCTGCGGCATTGGCGCAACTGGAAACCTATGTCGGCACCCAGCGCCGGCTTGGGCGCGATATCCGGCGCTCCGCGCTCTTTGCCGCCTTGCATGTGGAGGGGGTGCAGCGGGTTGAACTGCTGCAGCCACCTGCCGATGTGGTGTTGACGAGCAGCCAGGCTGCGCACTGCACAGCGATCAATGTCTCTGCCGGAGGCTTTGATGAGTAGCGCCTTGCTGCCAGCCAATAGCACACCGCTGGAGCGGCATCTTGCAGAGGCTACCCACCGAACGATGCCAGTGCCCATCGCTGAAATGTGGCGACCCCAGTCGTGTCCGACCCACTTGCTGCCGTATCTCGCCTGGGCACGCTCCGTCGATCGTTGGGACCCGGCCTGGTCGGGAGCGGCCAAGCGCGGCGTCATTGCTTCAGCTTTTTATGTGCATCAGCACAAGGGCACCATCGGCGCGTTGCGCCGGGTAGTCGAGCCTCTGGGCTACCTGATTGAAATCGTTGAGTGGTGGGAGCGGGTTCCTGTCGGTCCGGCCGGCACCTTCAGCCTGAAGGTCGGCGTGCTCGACACCGGTATTAGCGATGCGATGTACCAGGAGCTTGAACGGCTGATCGATGACGCCAAGCCGCTCAGCCGACACCTGATTGGCCTGGCCATCAGCCTCGAAGCCCGGGGTATTTGCCCCATTCACGTGGCGGCCTACGAGGGCGACGAGATGGTTATCTACCCCTATACGCCGGAAGTGGTCGAGGTGGCTGGGCTGGTGTGCATCCAAGGCGCCGACCACACGATCGATCACCTGAATATCTATCCCTGGAGCTCATCGCTATGAGTCAAACCTACTTTGCCATCCTGACTGCGATTGGTGAGGCTAAGCTGGCCAATGCCACGGCGCTGGGCACGACGCTTCAACTGACCCAGATGGGCATCGGCGATGGCAATGGCAGCACGCCACTGCCCAACCGCAGCCAGACCGCCCTGGTTCGAGAAAACCGCCGTGCACCGCTGAACCGTCTATTTGTTGATCCAGCCAATGCCAGCCAGATCATCGCCGAGCAGGTCATTCCCGAGGAGATCGGAGGCTGGTGGATTCGCGAGATCGGCCTGTACGACACCGATGGCAACCTGTGCGCAGTGGCCAACTGCCCGGATACCTACAAGCCTGTGCTGGCGGAAGGTTCAGGGCGCACGCAGGTGATCCGCATGGTGCTGATCGTGAGCAACACGGCGGCTGTTCAACTGAAAATCGATCCGGCGATCGTGCTGGCCACGCGCGGATATGTGGATGACGAGTTCAGCAAGCACCTTGCGGCGCTTGATCCGCATCCGGTGTATCTGACCAGCGCAGAGGGGGATGCCAAGATTGCGGCAGCTTTGGTCAGCCCGGTGTTGAGTGGCAACCCGACGGCACCCACCGCGCCGCAGTTCGACAACGACACATCGATCGCTACAACGGCTTTTGTGCAAAGAGCCTTGGGCAACTTATCAGGCCAAGTCACTTACAGTGCTGCGAAGACCTTGACCGCAGCGGATGCGGGTAAGTCGATCACGCTGACTGGAACGGGTTACACCGTAACCATTCCGCTCAGCAGCCAGGTGGAAGCCGGTTGCCTCCTTTGGTTCCTTAATCACGGCACAGGAAACATCACTATCTCCCGCCAAGGCAGCGATGTGATTCAAGCAGGGAATACCAGCGTCACGAGTTTTACGCTCGGTGCTGGCGACACCTTGGTGCTTGCAGCCGGTCAAGCTGGTAGTTGGACTGTGCGTGGTGGGTCAGCACACCTTAGCCACTCGCCGCTGTTTGGCGTTGCTAAAAATGCCAGTGGTTATCAAAAGCTGCCTGGCGGACTGATTTTGCAATGGGGGCAAGGCTTATTTGACGCCCAGCCTGGGAACGTCAAGACGCCCAGTCTTCCTATCGCTTATCCAACGGCACATTTATTTGCGGTTGCTACCAATGCATCAAGCACTGGCGCTGGGGGCGTTCCTACCCCGCCATCAGTTGGGGCATTAGCACTCAATCTTAACCAGGTACAAATTCAACAACACTCCAATGTTGCGCACGGAACCTACTTTCACTGGTTATCCATAGGATATTGATCATGCGTTTCAGCCAAAAAACTGGATGTTTTTATCCAGAGGACATTTTTTACGCCGAGCTTCCGGATGACCTGATCGATGTGTCGCAATCGGAGTTTGCGCAGGCAATGGGACGCGGCCCAGATGACCGACTGCAGGTTGTTGATGGTCGAATTGTGGTCGTTCCAGGTGCCCCGCCAGATTCTGCAAAGATTTTGAGCCGAACACGAAGCGAAGTGCTGAGCCGTATTGAAGCCTATGCCAAAACCAAACGGGCACAACTGGCTGAGACCGCTGACGAAATCGAGATCGCAGCCTGGGGGAATAAATTGCGGATCGCGCAAGCCATACAGGAACAGCGTGCTTCGGCCGCTGATGTACTGGCGTTTGAAACCGAGATTGCTGCCAGAGGGCTTGGCGAAACGATGGAGAAATTTTGCGCGAAGGTCTTTCGCCGCGCTGGAATGTTTGCCCGCGCAGTTGGACTGATAGACGGCATGAAGAAAAACATGCAGCTATTGGTCGGTCAAGCGCAAACCCCAGACGAGCTCCTGCAGCTTGCTGAAAGGTTTCAGCACGATTTTGATATTGGCCTCCAAGAGATGAACTTCAGCAGCAGCTGACGTTGCCACTCTTCATTACTCATTTCCCCTGTCCGGCCCACCCCAGCGGTGGGCTTTTTACTTTCCGGAGAACACGATGCCCACTTCCTTCTTCCACGGTGTGACCGTCACCCTGATCGATACCGGTCCGCGCCCCATTGCCATTCCGTCCTCGTCGATCATCGGCCTGGTCGATACCTTCACGCCTGCCGAGGGGTTGGCCGAACTCAACAAACCCATCCTGCTGACCTCTTACCGTGAGGCGGTGAAGCAGTTCGGTGCTGGCAGCGCTTTGGCCAAGTCGGCACGCGGCATCTACGCCCAGTCTTCGGCCGTGGTGGTGGCCATCGGCGTGCCTCTGGTCGCTGATGCAGCTGCTCTCACCAGCGCCATCATCGGTGGCATCACGGTCGACGGTCAGCGCACCGGCATGCAGGCGCTGCTCGATGGCAAGTCCGTCCATAACGCGCAACCTCGCCTGATCGTCTGCCCGGGGCACTCGGCCACCCAGGCCGTGGCCAGTGCCATGGATGGCTTGGCGGCCAAGCTCAAGGCCATTGCCATCGTCGATGGCCCCAACACCGATGACGAATCGGCCATTGCCTACTTCAACAACTTTGGCAGCAAGCGCGTCTTTGCGGTTGACCCTTGGCTCAAGGTCTGGGACACCGAGACCGGTGCAGCCAGTACCGTACCAGTGTCCCCGTATGCCGCAGGCCTCTTTGCCCGGACCGATCGTGAGTACGGATTCTGGGCATCCCCCTCCAACAAGGAGTTCGTCGAGGTTATCGGTACCGCACGCCCGATCGAGTTCTTGGATGGCGACGAGACCTGCCGCGCCAACCTGCTCAACGCCGCCAACATCACCACCGTCATCCGCGATGGTGGCTACCGCCTGTGGGGTAACCGCACACGCTCAGCCGACGCCAAGTGGGCTTTCGTGACCCGGGTGCGCACGGTCGACATCGTCATGGACGCCATCCTGTATGGCCACAAATGGGCGGTGGACCGATCCATTACCAAGACCTACGTCAAAGATGTGACCGAAGGCCTGCAGGCTTTCATGCGTGATCTGAAAGCGCAGGGCGCCATCATCAATTTCGAGGTCTATCCCGACCCCGAACTCAACACCGCGAGCCAGCTTGAGCAAGGCCGCGTGTACTGGAACATCCGCTTTACCGACGTGCCTCCCGCAGAAAACCCCACCTTCCGGGTCGAGGTCACAAACCAGTGGATTACCGAAGTTCTCGACATTTAAGGAGCCCGCACCGTGATCCCGCAAACCCTCTACAACCTCAACCTCTTTATCGACGGCGTGAATTTCGCCGGCATCGCCACCCAGGTCACGCCGCCCAAACTCAAGATCAAGGCCGAAGACTACCGGGGTGGCGGCATGGACGCCCCGATCAAGATGGATCTGGGCCTCGAAGCTCTGGAAGCCAACTTCGCGCTATCGGGCATCTCCATTGACGCGCTGCGTTTCTTTGGCCTGGCCGACCAGAGTGCCTTCAACGGCGTCTTCCGTGGCGCCTTTCGCACCCACAAGGGTGAGGTGCAGTCCTGCGTCGTGACCCTTCGCGGCATGTTGACCGAAATCGACATGGGTGACTGGAAGCCCTCGGACAAGGCCGAAACCAAATTCAGCCTGGCCTGCAGCTACTACAAGCTCGAGCTCGATGGCCTGCTGATCTATGAGATCGACCCGATTGCCTCGGTGCGTATCGTGGATGGCCGCGATCAACTGGCCGACATCCGTGCCGCCCTGGGCCTGTAACCCGCCTGCAACCCACTCCCCATCACGCCATCACACCACCGGAGACCTACTCATGGATCAACTGAGCATCAAACTGCAGCACCCGACCGAATTCGACGGCATTCGCCGCGACACGCTGACCCTGCGCGCGCCGCTGGTGCGCGACATGCGCCTGGCCTCGCGCCAGGCCTCCACAGACGCTGAAGAGCGTGAGCTGATCCTGTTCGGGATTCTGGCGGGCGTGGCACCCAAGGACCTGGAGGGCATGCGCTTTTCCGACTACAAGCGGCTGCAAGACAGCTACTTTCGCCTGGTGTCCGCTCGCCCGGATGACCGCGCCCCTGCTGAGCCTGCTGATGAAGCGACTAGCGCGGGAAGTGCACTTCCCGCCCTCTGAAATTGATGCCCTGGACCTCAGGGATGCCCTGTGGTGGCTGGAGGACTGAATGAAACGCGATATTGTGTCGCATCCCGGACGATTGCATAGACTCTAAACGCTATCCACTCTTCATAGCCCGAGCTGTTTTGGAGGAGTTGATAGAGTCCTTGCAATCTATCCAGGGAGTGAAGCCATGTTGATAGCCCTGCACAAGAACGCCCGCACCACGCCCGCCGTGCGCGCCGAGATCGCAGCCAGCAATGAACCAGCCAGCGTCCTAGCCCAGCGCTTTGGGATCACTGAGCAGACGGTCTACAAATGGAAGAAGCGCTCCGTCTTTGCAGACCGCTCGCACACGGCCCATCGCCTGCAAACCGTGCTCACGCCAGCACAAGAAACCGTGGTGGTCCACTTGCGGCGCACCTTGCTGCTGCCTCTGGATGACCTGCTGGCAGTCACGCGGGAGTTCATCTGCCCCAATGTCTCACGCTCGGGTCTGGACCGATGCCTGCGCCGCCATGGAGCGGGCAACCTCAACGCCCTCAAGCCCCGGGAACCTGCGGTAGCGCACAAGGCCTTCAAAAGCTACGAGCCAGGCTACGTGCACATGGACGTGAAGTACCTGCCCCAGATGCAGGACGAATCGCAACGGCGCTACCTGTTCGTGGCCATCGACAGGGCCACGCGCTGGGTGTTCGTGCAGTTCAAGGCCAACAAGACAGCGGCCAGTGCCAGGGCCTTTCTCAAAGCACTTCACAAGGCCTGCCCAATCAGGATCAACAAGCTGTTGACCGACAACGGCAAGGAGTTCACAGACCGACTGTTTGCCAGCCGGGAGCGCGAACCCAGTGGCCACCATGAGTTCGACCAACTGTGCCAGGAGCTGGGCATAGAGCACCGGCTGACCAAGCCCAGGACACCGAGAACCAACGGCATGGTGGAGCGGTTCAATGGCCGCATAGCGGACGTCCTGAAGACCCACCGGTTCAACAGCCGCGAAGACATGGAGCAGACCCTGCTGCGCTATGTGGCCCTGTACAACCACCAGTTGCCGCAGTCAGCGCTCAAGAGCAGTACGCCGATGCAGGCGATGAAAGAGTGGTATCAGACACACCCGCATCTGTTTCACAAGCGACCATATGATCGTCCGGGATGCGACAGCTATTGTGACCGGATCACCCGCAAGAATAACTGGTTATGTCAATAGCGGTAATTCCAGCCTCAATGGAAGCAGCGCCCAGGTTCAAGCACCAGAATCCTCAACTGAGAAAGTCATAAAGCTTGGGGTTGGGGGCGTAACTCTGCATAGAATGAAGCATGTTCAAGACATGAGAGGTGATTTGTCTGTAGGCGAGTTTCCCAACGATATTCCCTTTGAGCCAAAGCGCTATTTTCTCGTCTTCAATGTCCCGAGCGAGAAGACGCGCGGTGAGCATGCGCACCATCAATGCCATCAATATCTGATTTGCGTTAAGGGAAGCTGCGCGGTGGTGGTTGACGACGGCAAATCCCGCTGTGAAGTGCTACTGGAGTCACCGGACATGGGGCTTTATCTCCCGCCCCTGACATGGGGAATCCAGTACAAGTATTCCAGCGATGCAGTTCTTCTGGTGTTTACCTCGGACTATTACGACCCGGATGACTATATCCGGAATTATTCGGAGTTTGTTGATATTGCACAGCGTAAAACGTGTAGGTTAATGCCGTGATGACTGGGCCGAGATCGCGGCGCTGGCTGCGCTTTATCTTTGGTGGTGCTATCAATACGGGCTTCACGTATCTCGTCTATCTTGGCATGAATCTCCTTATAAGCTATCAGGTTGCCTATCTCGTTGCTTATGCAACAGGGGTTATCTTTTCGTACTGGTTTAATGCACGGGTTGTTTTTCGTGTCCCGATTTCTTGGCGAGGATTATTTTCGTACCCCATTGTTTATTTAGTACAGTACTTTTTTTCTGCTCTATTACTTAGTGGGTTTGTTGAGATTTTTGATGTGAGAGAGATGTTCGCGCCGATTTTTGTTGCCTTCTTGATGATTCCTCTTACCTACTTAATGAGTAAGTATGTTCTCACGAAGGAGGAGCGGCGGCCGAATGAGGCGAAAGCATGAATGAGAAGATATTGGGCGTCACTACTGTCCGGTTAAATATACCAGCGGGTCTGTGAGGCCGTTGCTGGGCTTGGGTTAGAGGGCGATTTTGTTTGGTGCCGATTTGAACGACAAACAGCCAAAACTGAGTAACTTTGCGGGATTGCAACCAATCCCGGAGGGTTCCCATGAACATTGGCAAGACGCTGTTTGCGCAGGTCATGGAGTTCATTCCTTGGACAAGCTTTTCGCGTATTGTCGATCGCTACCGGGGCAACGCCGGGGCACGAACGCTCTCGGCAGCCGAGCACTTTCGGGTGATGGCCTTTGCGCAACTGACTTGGCGCGAGTCGCTTCGCGATATCGAAGCAAGCCTTGGTGCCAACCCGAGCAAACTCTACGGCATGGGGTTTCGGGCTGCGGTCAGGCGCACAACGCTTGCGGATGCCAACGAGCGCAGGGATTGGAAGATCTGGGCCGATCTGGCTGCGGTGCTGATTCGCAAAGCGCGCAAGATCTACGCGAGCGAGGAGCTCGGGCTCGATCTTCAGAACACCGTGTATGCCTTGGATTCGAGCACCATCGATTTGTGCATGAGCCTGTTTCCTTGGGCGCTGTTTCGTTCCACCAAGTCGTCTGTAAAGGTCCACACCCTTTTGGATCTGCGGGGCCAAATCCCAGCGTTTATCTATGTCTCCGACGGCAAGACCCACGACACCAAGGTGCTCGATATGCTGGTCTTCGAGCCTGGCGCCTTTTACGTCATGGATCGAGGCTACCTGGATTTTCAAAGGCTGTATCGCCTGCATCAGGCCGGAGCATTCTTTGTCACACGGGCCAAGTCCTCGCTTCACGCTCGCCGCGTCTGCTTGCGCTTGATTCCATATTCCGCATCGGTAAAACTCATCTGGCTCATACCGCACACCCCGTGAAAAAGAATATGAACATCAGACAACTTCAACCTCGAATCGTTGCATCATGAGCAGACTTAATCAGAGTTTTCTTAGCATATGAGATTTTACTCCAAACAAAAAATTTGGAGCCTTTTTATTGGCTTCATCCAATCACCACGCCCTCCCCTTCAGCAGCCGACAGCTAAATTTATAGAAACATGGGCTGCATTGATATTTGTAATGGCCTTGACCATTTTAACTTTTTGGGGCCATCTAAGAGGGGTCAAAACATTTCCGTGGGATTTTTTGGGTGGATATCATTTTCAAAGCTACGCATGGTATTCCCATGGTAATTTCTTGTCGCCCCCCAATTGGTTTCCTTGGGGTGATATGGGGTTTCCGGCAGCACTTGCTATTCAAAGCGGCGCGTGGTATCTCCCTATATCTTTATTGGATTTGCTTGGTATACCTTATTCTATAGAGTGGGCGACTCGAATTCAGGTGCTTCATGTCGGCTTCGCTTCTTTCGGCATGTACTTGCTTTTAAGGGCCATCGGATTTAATTATCTTTTGGCTATTTTAGGTATGGTGGGCCTGTTTTTTTCATCCGGATTTTATTCGAATCAACAGCATGTCGATATAATCAGAGGGTACGCCTTAATTCCTTGGTTAATGTGGTCTTTGCATCCAAATAAATTATTGAATAGTTCTTTTGGGCCCTTGGTGGCTTCAATTTTATTGTGGCAGTTTTTTGTCGCCTCATATCCCGGGGTGATAGTTTCTACTGCCTATGCTTTGAGCGTATATTCTCTTGTCAACTGTTCGCAGATTATCGAGCGTCGCATTGTAATACATTACCTCTTGGCTTGCGTCACCGTGAGCTTAATAGCCATATTGTTGTCCTCGTTGAAATGGGTTCCTTTTTTTTCATACTTGGATCTTTATAATCTTTCTTCAGGAGATTTGAGTGGAAGAGCACCATTCTCATCGCATCATCTTCTGACACTTTTATATCCTTATGACGTAGAATTTTTGTCATCTGACGTAACAATGAGAAGTCTTTATTTGCCTTTCGCAATCTTGGCTGGGGTTTTATTTGTTGTTAAAGGTACGGTGCGAGTACTTCATGGAGTTCTTCTGATTTTTTGTACATTATTTTTTGGAGCATTTGTCAGTTCATTAACTTGGTTAAGCGAGATATTACCTGGTTATCGAATCAGTCGATTTCCATTATCGGATTGGAGGCCTTTTCTTCATGTTGGTATCATCATACTTGGCTGTGAAGGCTGGAAGAGTTTATTTGAGGGTGATAAGTTATCGACTTTGAGACCCAGGTTTGTATGGGCATTTATTTTATTCGCTTTGGTGGCTTGGGTCGCAAAGGACATTGGCTATAACAACCTTGTTGCCTTAAAGCCAGTATTATGGTTGCTTTTTATTTGTGTATTTGTAGTCGGTTGCCAAAAATTACAGCAGCATGGTTTTTTTGTAATTCCCAAAAAACCAATCGTGCTAAATTCAATAATCTTTTGTTTGATAATTTTGGCTGCAATTCAGGGTTTTTTATTTAATAACGACCAAGATAGGCCTTGGAAAATTGAGTGGAGCGAAAATATAAGTCGGCAGTTGTTTGGTGTGGAAAAGATTTCTATGCCTAGTCCTGCGCCGTTGAGTGTTAGGCCAGAGAGGGTTGTTGTTGGTGTGGGGATAGAGGAAATCCTGAAATTTAGAAATCACCCCTTATATAATAGATGTTGGTATGAAGGAGCTTATTGCTTATTTGGATATAATAACTTGAGGCTTTCAATCCCTCACAAAGCCTTGGAGAACTCCTTGCGTTCTGATTCTGGAAATTATGAATTATTGCGCTTCATAACTTCGCCGCAAAAATTGTTGATATTTCCGAAAGATCAAGATATCACGATCAATGATAAATTTTCAAATGATGGCGAATATATTCGAAAAGAGTTGGGTGTTTTGGTAAAGCCAGTATCATATGCTTCGGAAAAAATTGTTTATCAAGTAAAAACACCTCAAGAAATTCGTGTATTAGAGAACGAAATTTGGTGGAGAGGTTGGACTGTTAAGTTATGCGATGAGGAGGGGGGATGTAGGGTCTCATATCCTTCAACGCCTACGAGCAATTATCTTCGCTCATGGAGTGTTCCAGAAGGTGATTGGCTTGTTGTTTTAGAGTTCGAGCCGAGCGGTGTTTTCGTGTCACAGTTATTGTTCTTATTTGGTGTTTTACTCGTTTCGTTCTGGTCGGTGGCAAAAATTATTAAAAATAAACGTGCTTAGTTTAGGTGGACGGAATTTTTAATTTTTTTCTCCGGACGTCTTGTGTGTTTGCGGAACTCGGCGGTTGACGACACGAGACACTCGTTTTCATAGGCTTCGATATCACACAGGCGGTAGATAACTTTGCCAGGCAGCCGGATGTATTGTGGTCCGGTGCCGAGGACGCGCCACCGCTCCAGCGTTTTGGGTGACAGGCCCCAGCGTTCGGCGAGTTGTAGTTGATCGAAGTGGGTGGTGGTCATGCTGAACTCCTTGTGGTGATCGGGAGTCCATGAACGCTCTGTTTCCGCAAGTCCTGCGGATGGTCTGGGATGCCTTGGCTGTACATGGATGCTTTGGCCCCGGTTGGAAAGGCTAAAGATTGGTATCCAGTCTCGACCTTCGAAAAGTGATCGAACCAAGCGGGTTTTGAGGTAGGATGCGGCCCGGTCGAATCTTTCGCATCAGCTCGCAAGAGTATGCGCAGCCTGTTTTGCGTACATTCATGCTACTGTCGGTGGCGGGCGAGTGTCCCACCTTCGTTCCGCATTAGCCCCAACCTGTACGCATCCTTCCTCATTTGCCCTCATCTCTCCTCACGGTCGTTTCTAACCTGTTGATTCGTAATAGCAGGAAAGCCCGTAGTGACTGATGCGCTTGTAGACTTTTGACGAGTCAACAATGGGTTTGCATTAAGAATCCTCACATTCATACGGATTTTGAGCAGGCAAGAGGGAGTGGACGGAAAATCCTCACGATCGGATGGATTAGTTGCCAAGCGCGCCTGCCTAGTGCAGAATCCTCACAAACGTGAGGACTTATCGTGAAAATACCTATCGACAATGCAGCAGCCATCGGCAAGGTAGTACGCGCCAGCCGCAAGGCACAGAAGATCCGCCAGGACGATGCAGCGGGCAGCATCGGCGTCAGCGAGAATTTTCTGGGCAAGATCGAACGCGGCAGTGAGTCAGTGCAGTGGGGTAAGCTCTTTCAAGTGCTCGAAGGGCTGGGCATTCGGGTCATGGTGGACGTGCCCGAGAGCGTTGCCAACCACTTGAACGAACCCGCGACCACCAGGGATAAGCCATGAGTGGTCGCTCCTTGCGCGCATCGATCAACCAGATGGAGGTCGGCACCTTGCAAGAAGTGGCTGGCCTATGGAGTTTTCAATATGGAGCAGGCTGGCTTGGCAACCCAAGAGGCTTCGCGCTCAGCCCGCATCTGCCACTGACGGCAGAATCCTTGCTGGACGGCGCAAGCAAGCGCCCCGTGCAATGGTATTTCGACAACCTTCTGCCAGAAGAAGGCCAACGTATCCTGCTGGCCGGAGACGCCAAGCTGGATGCGGCAGATGCTTTTGGCTTGTTGGCCTGGTACGGTGCGGAATCCGCAGGGTCAGTGACCTTGCTGCCGCCCGAGGCAGCACCGCAAATGGCAGAGCCATTGCGCCCGTTGCCCGACGATGCACTGGAGGCCCGCATTCGGCAGCTGCCCAAGGCACCGCTGACGCATGCGGCCATCAAGCGCATGTCGCTGGCAGGCGCCCAGCACAAGTTGGCGGTCGTTCTGCAGGATGACGCGCTGTTTGAACCCGCTGGCGCCACACCCTCTACCCATATTCTGAAGCCGGATCACCCGGACGAGGACTACCCGCATTCCGTGATCAACGAATGGTTCGTGATGCGGCTGGCCAAACGACTGGGGCTGGATGTGCCTGAAGTGCACCGTCGCTATGTGCCATCACCGGTGTACCTGATTGATCGCTTTGACCGGATTCCAGACGGCCAAGGCTGGCAACGCCGCCACGTGATTGATGCCTGCCAGTTACTCGGGCTGGATCGAAGCTTCAAATACAGCCAGGGCAGTATGGAGAGTCTGGCGGCGCTGGCCAACGCCTGTCGCAGCCCGGCGGTCGCACGCGCTCGTCTCTTTGGCTGGTTGGTGTTCAATGTGCTCGTCGGCAACAGCGATGCCCATCTGAAAAACCTGAGCTTTCTGGTCTCGCATGAGGGCGTTCAGTTGGCACCGTTTTACGACCTGCTCAGCGTCGCCACATATGACTCCGTCGCCTTCGACAAAAAAGGATGGCCCACACAAACCCAGCTGGCATGGCCGATTCTGGGTGTGCGGCACTTCTCGGATATCAACCATGGTCTGCTCTTGGAGGCGGGTGCGTCGTTGAATCTGGCCAAAGGCACTGCCCAGCGACTGCTTGAAAACCTGCGCAGCCGCGCTGTGCAGGAAGCGGAAGCGCTGTATGCCGAGGTCGAAGCTGAGAACGCCCAGATCGCGAGCGCCCGCCCCGAGCTGTCTGCCACGATGGCAGGTGAATCCCGTTGCCTCAGGGCCATTTTGCACACCGTCCTCAAAGAGATGGCTAAACAGATAGCCTGAGGCCTCGGACATGGGTTCGATTACAGGTTTGGAAATTGAAATGGCATCAGATCGCAGACAACGTCGTGTGCTTTCGGAACTCGGCAGTCGATGACACCAGGCATTCGTTTTCGAAAGCTTCGATGTCGCACAAACGGTAGATGACCTTGCCAGGCAGCCGGATGTACTTTGGCCCGGTGCCGATGACGCGCCAGCGCTCCAGCGTCTTGGGTGATAGCCCCCAGCGCTCGGCGAGTTGCAGTTGATCGAAGTGGGTGGTAGCCATGGTGAACTCCTTGTGGTGAATGGGAGCCCATGAACGCTCTGTTTCGGGAAGATAGCAAGTCCTGCGGGTGGTCTGGGGGGCCTTGGCTGTACAGGGATGCTGTGGCCCCGGTTGGACAAGAGTAAGACTGGTAACCAATCTCGACCCTCGAAAAGTGATCGAACCAAGCGGGTTTTGAGTTAGGATCCGACGCGGTCAAACCTTTCGCATCGGTACGCAAGAGTAGGCGCAGCCTGTTTTGCGTACATTCATACTACTGTCGGTGGCGGGCGAGTGTCCCACCACCATACACAAGGGCTCGGACAATCTCCGGGCCCTTTTTCTTGCCTGAAGGCCCCGCGCCACGCGGGGTTCCGGCCATTTGTGCTGCGGGTGGACATCAGCCGAAACGCCCGAAATCGGCCACTTTCTCGGCCAGTGCCGTCTCTGTTCTCCGTTTGGCCTGCGGGTAGGCGCAGATGATGGCCTAGCAAAATCAACACCTTACGCGCGCCAGTTCATCGTCAACCATGACCACCGGTCAGGCATCGAACACAGTCAGAGCATCTCCCGCAGCACCCCCAGCCGGTGGTCAGCGAGTGAATCGGACCCTTGAAGCGAAAATGTCGACGATGACCAACAAGACGAAAATCGCCGCCGATCTGCAGTCTGCGTTGTCTGGGCAGAGCCCACTGAGCATCGATCTGTATGTGGAAGTTCTGGCCGAGTACGAGGACGAACTCAAAGCCTCGCTGGACAAGGACGCCGATGACGCCCTGCTGTGTATGCTGGCCGACGACGGTGACGTGGCGATGATGGTCATCGACTGGGATGGCAGCATCTACCGGAATGAAAACGCGTTGAAAAAGCTGCAGGCCATGTGGCGGCACAGCTTTGAGATCAATGTGCAGACCCTCCTGCCCATCCTCAGTGACCACATCAGCCAGAAAAACCTGGGGGTGGCAGGTATCAAGTGGCTGCCCGCATCCAGCGATTGAAGCGGGCTGACGAACGGCGGTCCTGGTTACGAATCGAAGGCGGCCACCGCCTCCCGCTGCGCCACCCAGTCGGTTGGCAGCGGATTCCGCTGGAACCACAGCAGGCTCATGCATTTGGGCTGCTGCCCGGCCAGGATGCTCTGGATGATGGCGGGCTCCAGCAAGGTCAGACGCAGCAGTTCGTTCACCGTCGAGTGGTGCAGGCTTTCGCGTTGGGCGATTTCGCTGCCGCTGCCGACCACGCCTTCGTCCAACAGTTGCTGCCAGTAGAAGGCCCGCGTCAGTGCCACCAGCAAGGGCTGGTCGATCTGGGTCGCCACTTTCCCCGGTGTCTCGACTTGCCCATCGGGCCGCACCACCACCTTGCTGGCACCGCGTTTCCGGATCTTCAGCGGGATGAATGTTGAGAGCTTGACCCGTCCGCCATCCCGGCGTTCGCGAGCGACTGGCGTGCCGGTGGCACTGACCTTGAGTTTCATGCCAACTCCTCCATCTGCTCCCATTCTTGCAATTCTGCGCCTATGGTGCCGGGCACCAACTCGCCGGCTAGTTCCTGCCAGCCCTGATCGCGCCAGATGATTTCCAGCCCGCCATCGGCAATTACCGCACGCTCGATCAGCAACTGCGCCAGTCGGCATTGTTCGGCGGGGAAAAGCTGCTGCCACATCGCAGCCAGATTGCGCATCGGCAGCACCACTTGGGGTTCGGTCAGATCAGGCCGAATCTGCTGCATCCGATCCCACACCGACTGCACGACGTGCGGGGCTGACAGCGCTGCTACGATTTGCTGGGTTACCAATTCCTCAATGGGCGCCGCTGGCAGAGGTCCGTGGCTGCTGGCTCACGCGCCGAAGCGCCGGTGTTTGACGGGTGTGTAGTACCGATATGTCTTGCCCTTCTTGACCGTGTAGCTGGGCACCAACCGTTCGCCGTCGGGCGTGAACAGCAAGCCGCGCAGCAATACCGGGTCACGCTGGCGGTCGTTGGTCTCGCGCCGCCGCTCGATGCCATCGGTGGCGATCAGGGTGTGCACAGCATCCCACTGCGTCTGGGTGATGATGGCCTGATGCTGACCCGGAAAAGCCTGCCCCTTGTGCACGATGTCTCCCAGGTACATCCGGTTGTGCAGCATCTTGTAGATGGTCTGCTTCGTGAAAGACTTGCCACCCTTGGTGACCACGCCTTCCGCGTCGTAGGCCTTCACCATCAGTGTGGCCGAGCGCATCGTCACGAAGTCGTCGAAGATGTGGCGCACCAGCGCAGCCTCGGTTTCATTGATAACCAGCAATCGGTCGCGCACGTCGTACCCCAGTGGCAGCGGCCCGCCCATCCACATCCCCTTGGCCTTGCTGGCCGCGATCTTGTCGCGGATGCGTTCCCCCGTCACCTCGCGTTCGAACTGGGCAAACGACAGCAGCACGTTGAGCATCAGCCGCCCCATCGAGGTGGCCGAGTTGATCTGCTGCGTGACGGCGCTGAAGCTGACTCGATGGCGGTCGAACACATCGACCATACGCGCAAAATCGGCCAGCGAGCGTGACAGCCGGTCGATCTTGTAAACCACCATGATGTCGACCTTGCCCATCTGGATGTCGGCCATCAAGCGCTTCAAGGCAGGCCGATCCATGTTCCCGCCGGAGAAACCGCCATCTTCGTAATCATCGGCCACGGCGATCCAGCCCTCGTGGCTCTGGCTCTTGATGAATGCGTGCCCGGCTTCCTTCTGGGCATCGATGGAATTGAAGGACTGGTCCAGCCTTTCGTCGCTGGAGACGCGGCAGTACACCGCGCAGCGTTTCGGTGGCACGAGCAACGGCGCGTTCATTGAGCTTCCCCCTTGGCGCCCCGCAGACCAAAGAACTTCGGCCCGTTCCAGTGCGTGCCGGTGATGTGGCGGGCCGCCGCCGACAGGCTCTTGAACACCTGGCCATCCAGGGCATACAGACCATCTGGCGTGACCGTCACGCGGTACTCGCGCTCGTTCCATTCCCGAATCAGCGTGGTGCCGGGCATCAGCAGGGTCTGCGCGCTGCGCCCGGCGGCTGACTTGATCTTGGAATGCTTGGCGCCAGCCTCGACCAGCATCTTGCGCACGTTGGTGGGCAATGCGCCGTAGGACAGTTCCTGAATACGGTACGCCAATCGGGATTCGACGTAGTTGCGGTTGCGATGGCTGGGCCGCCGAGGGAAGTGCTGGTCCCACAGCGCCCAGAGCTCGGCCATGGGCAGGGAGGGCAGCGAGGCCAGCTGCGCAGCGATGGTGTGTTGCTGTTCGGCGGCCATCCTCAGTCCTCCCAGATTGCGGTGCCACCTAGCGTGATCCATAGGCGGGCATCGTCAGCGGTTGCCATTTCGCGGGTTGCCACGCCACTGGCGCGGTGGGTGCCGGATTTGCCGGTGAACCAGTAGGCTTGGCCATCGTGCTGTACGCGGTAGGGCCCGAGGTGATCGAAATCGGCCTCGATGGTCATCACGCCGCGCGGGCGCTGGTTGGTGTCGGTAACCTGTACGCGCAGGGTTTGGTGGGTGCTCATTGCTTTCTCCGAGAGGGGTTTGCGGACCTCCATGAACGCGCTGTGGCGACCAGAAGCCAAGTCAAACCGCGCTCTGTTCAACGTCATCGACCTGACCTGTCGCTACATCGAAACGCCCGCCCAGCAGGGTCTTCGCACGCCCGGTGCGTTTGTCCTTGACACCCAGGATGTAGACCTCGCCGTTCCAGACCCCGCAGGCCACGTCGGTGTCTTCAGAGTCGGCGGGCAGCAACCAGCCGGTGATGCCCTCGGGCAGATGCAGCAGGTCCTCCGGCGCGTGGATCGGCCAGCGCATCGACTCCTGATGTCGGTCGGCAAACTGCAGAATCTCTGGCGGTGTGCCGGGGAAGTTTTCTTGGCTGAGGATCGGAATCCAGGCCAACAGCTGCCCGCTGGCGAGCCAGCACTGCACGCGCTGCGCGACCTCCGGGTCGTAGTGGGCCAGTGGCTGGCCGGGGATGGTGTCGTTGTTGTTGATCGTGGTGGTCATTTCATTTCCTTGAAGGCTGGTAACCCGGCGCATCGCCGGGTGGTAACCGAGGTGGTAACTGGTAACCCCGTTTCGGGGCCTGTCACTGGCGAGGCAGCGCGCTCGCGCCCCCCGTATTGCTTGATGGCGAGGAAGGACCCAATTCGCCTGTGGGCAGGTGGCGTGACGATCAAGCCGCTGGCATTTCTGCCGCCAGTGCATCGCCAGCGGCTTCGATCAACGCTCGAGGAATCTCAACCGGGAAGCGACTTTCGTCGTGGTGGTAGTTGATCTGGCGCCGGGCTGCCGAGGCGCGAGCCAATGCGTTCATCACCGGCATCAGCTGTTCGTGCAGCTCGATTTCGGCCATTGCCGCACGGCAGTGGATGAAGTGGTCCCGCGCCTTGCGCACGGCATCGGGCAGGCTAGCCAGTTGAACTTGAATCGCATCACGCTGGCGCTCAAGCTCGGCCTGCGATGCCCGGGTAATGCGCAGCTCCACCTCCAGCTTGGTCAAGGTTTCAGGCACCACGAATTCCGCTTCGGTATCCAGCAGCGCCCGAGATGCCGACTTCGTTTCGACAGCAATGCGCGCGTCGAGGTCCTCCAGCCGCTTGGCGATCTTGCCCAGTTGGCCATCAACCGTCTGCGCTTCAGCGGTGAGCGCCTTGCGTTGTGCCATCAGATCGTCAAGCTGCTTGCGGGCCACTGCGAAGCGCTCGGGGGTGGCCAGGACCTGCTGCAGCGGACGCAGTTGGCTCTCCAGGTTGGACACCTTCGACTTGAGCCTTTCCATCCGCTGATTGGCCTCGCACAGGATGGGCCAGTGGGCTTTGGCGGCCGGTGGCGTGTTCATCGACAGAGAGCCAGCGGCATCACGCAGCCGGTTTTGCTTCTCGCGTGCCGCAGCGTGCTCGGCTTCCGCCTCCGCCAATTCAGCCTTGAGAGGCGCGAGTTCCAAGTTGAGCGCGTCGTGCTCAGACTTGATCTTGTCGAGGTAGGGGTTGGACTTCTTGCTGAACGGGTTCAGTTTCATGGTGGTGGTCTCCGGGTTTGATCAGGGATGGACGGGGGTCAAGCGGGATACAGGGCGTCGCCGGGCCGTGCGACGGTGCTGACCCACAGGCCTGGGCCGACCTGTTTCTTGATGCCGACGGGCGCGCCGGGGCGGCGGGGATGGCTGGTGGCCTGCCAACCCTGGTGGGAGTTGGTTTGCCCGGTCATCGCCGCAATCGCGGCAGCCAGCGGGGACAGCTGCGTTTCGGCAGAGGTGGATGGGCTGGTGGTCTGCGGCGTGATGCTGAGAACCTTGGCCCAGATGGGATGCAAGTTGGGATTACTCACGGTGAGCTCCATATCGAGTGCCACCCTCGATGCCGGGTGGCGTGGCAGGATTGGTTTGGGAACGGGTCTGGGCAATGCGCCAGCGCGCCCCCTCCCGGCTGTGGCCGAGGTGGGTGATGTCGATGCCCTTGGCGCGGTAGGCCGGGGCGATGCGGCGCAACTGATCCGACAGGCCCTTAGGTGAGCGCGGCCAACTGCTGCGGTCGGGGATGCTGTGGGTGTTCAGCAGGTCGTAGAGCTGGCCTGCGGTGCCTTGCCAGTTGATGGGCAGCACGCGCTCGGCGAGGTACTTGTCCAGGGCTTGCGCGACGGCGTTGCTTTCCAAGGCCCGGTCGATGCCCGCGCGCACGAGCTCGGCGTACTGCTGCTGGAATTCACCCGGGGCAAAGCCCAGGGCGCGGGCTACTGCCTCGCCCAGGCGCTCGTAATCGGCCATGCGCTGTTTCTGGGTCAGCTTGACCGTCGGAAGGATGGCCAGCGCCGCCGAGAACAGATCCAGCAGACCCGCGAAGACCTTGGGTTGATCACGTTCCCAGCCCGCGTGGGTATCTGCATCGTCACGCCGGGCATCTGCGGGGATGGTCGGCAGATCGACGTGAATGACCCGGTCGATCAAGTCGGGGCGCGTGGCGACCACGGCGATGCCGTTGAGCACCACCGGTCGTTTAGTCTCCATGACATGCTCTTCGCCGTTGGTGTAGAGCTGGCGCGAGGCAAAGCCGCCGCCGGTGGCCAGGGTGCAAAAGGCATCCTGTTGCTCGGGCGTGAGGCCGGACAGGTTCTCGTAGCTGACCAGCCAGTTGTTGGCTGCGGCGACGAACACGTCCTCCACCGTCTTGGGCCGCCCCCGCAGCATCACCTTGTTGGGATCGACCAGGCTGCGCAGCACGGACTGCGTGGTCGACTTGGCCGAGCCTTGCTCGCCCACCAGCTCCAGCGCCGGGAAAGGGGTGTCCGGACGGAAGCAGTCCAGCAGCCACGCCAGCACCATCACGCGGCTGTGCGTCGGGACGTTGGTGTGCTGCCAGAGCAACCCGACATCGCCATGGGTCATCCTTGTCGGCACAGGCATCGGCAGCGAGCGCATCGAAGGCGTGCGGGTGAAATACACCGGCGACTCGTTCACCACCCGCCAGCCCTGGGGTGTGACGTGGATGGCCTGCCACTGCTCATCGGCCAGATCGATCAGGTAGCCATCGTCGCAACGGGCGGCGCGGACGTGGACTTCAATCTCATCGCCATCGTTGATGCCTGCAGCGGCGAGCGTGGCCAGGGCCGATTTCATCGTGGTCTCCGGCACGCCCATTTCCTTGGCACGCCAGTACGCGGCCCGCAGCCATTCCTCGAAGCCTGAGGAATACACCCGCCACACTTCGCGCCGAGTGGGCATCGGAATCACGGCGACCGCATTGCGGTCGGCATCGTGGTGCAACTGGCACTGCGCCCGGGCCAGGGCGACCAGTTCATCGAGCGCGCTGGCGTCGTCGTCGCTGCCGGGCAGTTCGTCTCGCACCAGTTTGTCGAGCACCGTCACCGAGCAATCGCGGTTGGTCTTCTTGGCGGCGTGGCGCAAACGCAAGTAGCTGGGCAGGTCCGTGGCCTTGAGGATCGCGAAGGCGCGCACCACGTCTTCCTCGGCCAACACGCCCACGTCATCGACCAGACGGACCAGCGCCGCCTCGATCACACCAACGGGATCGGTGTCAGGTGTCGGTGCCAGAGTTGCCGCAGCATCCACCTCGACCGTGTGATGGTCGTGATGGTGGTGATGGTCGTTCTCTACTGCTCCGTCCGGGGAAGGGATGGACGCGCTCACCATCACCCCCGTTCCGCCAGTTCGGAGGTGCGCTCAATGCGGCGGCTGTTGGCCTCCAGCCAAGCCAGCACATCGGCCTTGCGATAGCGGACGGTACGTCCGATCTTGGTGAGGATGGGGCCGCCGCCGTGGGTGGCAGACCACTCCAGCCAGCCGACGGTGTAGCCCATGCCAGCGGCGGCTGTTTTACGGTCGAGCAAGGCCTCGACGGGCGCTTGCCAGAATTCAGCACGCAGATCAGCAGTGCTGGCAATGTGTGATGTTCGGGCCCGTTTGGGCATGGCGGCATTCCTTCGGGTTCATTTGGAATGCCGCCATCGTGGTTCGCCTCGAACTTGGCGAACAGGAAGTTCAGAAAGGTTTTCTGAACTTCAAAAATCCATCGTCAGGTCCGGTGCCGATTGATCTCCGGCCCGAACAGCTTGAGCGCCTCGCCCAGCTTCTTGTTGAAGGACAGCAGGCCGCGCGTGTCACTGGGCATCAGCTCTTCGGCCGCCTGGATGACGGCCTCGCTGATGGCAGAGGCGTTTGGGCGGTTGCCCACTTGGTATTTGCTGGCGGACTTGGCCAAAAGATGCGCCATGAGCGCGATGGCCTTCAGGCTGTTCATCTCGGCTGCCTCGCTGCCATCAGGCAGAACGGCTTGGCGGGCCTCGTCAAACAGGAAGGCTGGGCGATCCTCGAACGGCAGTTGCTCGAACCACCGGCGCAGGCTGGCCTTGTCGATCACCAGACGATCCTTCTCTAGCAACTCGTCGATGGGAGCGCCCTTGAACACTTGGCCACGCGCGGTGAGGATACCCAGGTCTTCATATTCGAGGTGCTCCGTGCGCAGGGCTGTGACCAGCGCGGCCCGCTTGGCGCTCATGCACTGGGTCTCGAAATTCAGACTGGCGAGCTCGGCAGGCTCCACGCCGCACCACAGGGCAATCGCGTCATCAATGCGGATGTGGTCGGCCAGGTCCCAGTAGCGCAGGCAGTTGTTTGGGTTGGGCATGGATGCCTTTTTTCGGTATGGTGGAATTTTCGTCTTGCCAAATTTTGCCAAAGAACCTACGCTTGCGCCATGAGCACGATGAACATCTCTCTCCCCGACACCCTGAAGTCCTTCGTGGATGAACAGGTCAGCCAGCGCGGCTACGGCACGAGCAGCGAGTACGTGCGCGAGTTGATCCGCAAGGATCAAGACCGCCTGCAACTGCGCAACCTGCTGCTGGCCGGAGCAGCCTCGGCCCCGGCGGCCCATGCCGATGCCAGCTACTTCGAAGACCTGCGGGATCGGGTGCGCAAGGCCGGCAAGCCCGCTGCCAAGGCGTGAAGGCCAAGCCAGTCATCCCGCGTGAGCAGGCCAACCGGGATGTTGACGAGGCCGTTACCTACTATCTGACTGAAGCAAATGAGGCCGTGGCGCTTGGCTTCATCGATGCGCTGGAGAAGGCCTACGGCCACATTGCCCGCCATCCGGCAACGGGTTCTCCCCGCTACGCACACGAACTCAACTTGCCCGGCCTGCGCGCCTGGCCGCTGACGCGCTACCCGTACATCATCTTCTACGTCGAGCGTCCCGATCACATCGACGTCTGGCGCGTACTTCACGGCCAGCGCGACATCCCGGCGTGGATGCAGGAGCCCGACGCAGTGTGATGGTCGGACCGCCGGGAGATATCTGCGCTTTCGCCTGTGTAAACAATAAGCGACGACCATCACAACCATCACCATCGTCACGAGCAGTCACCGATCCGTGATGGTTGTGACGGTAGTGATGGTCACCGCCTATTGTTATGGTCGGCGCACGCACATATGCCCCAGGCAAAAGGGGTCCTTCCTGGCGATATTCCAATACGGAGGGCGCAAGCGCAGCATTGCGCCACCGTCCGAACAGAAAATAAGGTTTGCAGGGTTTGCGGTTCGCACCCGGCGGTGCAGGACGGCGAGCCGACTGCCCGGTCAGCGCGGGCCTGTGCGTGAAGGCGGGGGAATGGGAAAGGTGCGAACCTCGGTGCGTACCGGGTTTGCAGGTTTGCACCCGGCCGCACGAAAACGGCCAGGGACGAAAACTCAATGCTGGCGCGGGTTTGCAGTCGATTCGTTGGCTGGATTGCAGAAATCGGCCCACGAGCCTTTGCGCAACGTCTGACGCATCGGACACAGGTTGTCATAACTTTCCGTGAGGCGCGCACACGCGCACGCGTGTAGAGAGTTACGTGGAACTGCGTCAGACCTTGGTATCGGCAAGGACCTCCAGAAACTGGACACCCTTGGCCGCCGATCAGACCACGCGATACACCCGCTCGCCGGATTTGTTGTGCGCCAGCACCACGTTCAGGCCAAGTTTCTTGCGCAGCATTCCGGAAATGGCTCCGCGCACGGAGTGGGGCTGCCAGCCGGTGGCCAGCATCAGTTGCAGGCTGGTCGCCCCCTGCGGGCGGCGCAGCGCCACCACCAGCGCGGCGAGTTTGGTGCCGGGGCGGATCAGGATGCCCTCCACAAGTTGGAGATCGCCGATGGTGTCCACCGGTTGGACGTCATCCGGCGGCACGGGCCGCTGTTGGCTGATGGCCGCATAGCCCGCGTCGGTCAGCACGTGGCCGTCGTCGGCAGGCTCAATCCAGCCGCGCTGGAGTAGTGCGGTCAGCACCTTGACCCGTGCGCCACCGCGCAGGGTGTCAGGCGGAATCACACGCCCATCGGCACGGCGGGCCGCAGTACGCAGTAGCAGGCTTTGCGCTGGGGAGAGTTTGAGCAGGGTCTCCATCATGGCCTCCGTCACTTGGCCTGGCCGTCAAAGATCGCCAGCAGGTCATCCAGCGCCTGATCCACCCGGCCAAGGTCACCGACGTGGCCCCAGTGGATGGCCTCCGGGTCGTGGCCGAAGTGATCGTCGGCCAATTGCTGCAGCCGGGCGAACTTGATGTGGATGTCTGCGGCGCGGGCGAGGTAGGCGTCGATGGCGGTGGTCTGGGTGTTCATGGTGGGCTCCGGGTTGATTGATGACGCCACCATTCACGCGCTGAACGATCAAGAAGCCAAGCGATAGGGGTAATAACCATCAAAAATGGGGTAACGGTGCCAGCCATTACCCCAATCGCCACACCGTCAATCACAGCCATTTCAAGGTGGCCGCCACCGCGGCCGTCTGGTAGACTGATGACGACTTAAAACGACTTTGATGCCTCTGTGAGCGCCAATGCCATGAACGCCGAACCGTGGGTCACTGCCATCGATGTCGCCCGGCATTTGGGCGTGGTGAAAGACACCGTCTACCGCTGGCGTGAACGCAAAGGACTGCCCGCGCACAAGATTGGGCGGCTGTGGAAATTCCAGCTCTCCGAGGTGGACGAATGGGTGCGCGCCGGGGGCGCGGATGAAGACAGCAGCGCATCCGCTGAACAGAACAATGAGAACAACGCATGAACGTGCAGCAACTCGAAAACGAACTGTGGGAAGCCGCTGACCAGCTGCGCGCCAACTCCAAACTCACCGCCGCCGAATACTCGATGCCGGTGCTGGGCCTGATCTTCCTGCGCCACGCCGACAACCGTTTCAAAGCCTACCTGCCTGACATCGAAGCCGACATCCCGCCGCAGGTGCCTGCCGCCCAGCGCGAAGCACTGATCAAACTCGGTTTTCAGGGCAAGGCGGCCATTTACTTGCCCGAGGCGGCGCGTTTTGACCGCATCGTCAGTCTGCCGCAAGGGGCCAAGGTGGGCGAAATCATCGACGCCGCCATGGACGCGGTCGAGGCCGAGTACCCGGTGTTGTCCGGTGCCTTGCCGCGTGGCTATGCCGCCTTCGAGCCTGATCTGCTGGCCGAACTGGTCAAGATTTTCGACCGCCCCGCCATCAAGGCCGCCACCGGCGATGTTTTCGGGCGCATTTACGAATACTTCCTCAACAAGTTCGCCATGAGCGGCGCGCAGGAAGGCGGCGAATTCTTCACGCCACCGTCGCTGGTGCGCATGATCGTCAACGTCATCGAACCAGACCACGGCCTCGTGCTCGACCCGGCCTGTGGTTCGGCCGGCATGTTCGTGCAGACCGGCCATTTCATCGAAGATGTCCGTCACGCCGTGGTCAACGATTCCGTCACCTTCCACGGTCAGGAAAAAAGCGACACCAACACCAAACTGGCACGCATGAACCTGGTGGTGCACGGGCTGGATGCCTCCAACATCCGCCAGGGCAACACCTTCTACGACCAGGCTGAACACCTGATCGGCCAGTGCGATTTCGTCATGGCCAACCCACCCTTCAACGTGGACGGGGTGGATACCAAAAAGGTGGAAGCCCAGGTGGATGAGGCCGGGCGCTTGCCCTTTGGCCTGCCCGGCACCAATGCCAAAACAGGTGCCATCAGCAACGCCAACAGCCTGTGGATTCAGTACTTCTACGCCTACCTGAACGAAACTGGCCGCGCCGGTTTCGTCATGGCCTCCAGTGCCTCGGACGCCGGCAACAAAGACCGCGACATCCGCGAGCAACTGGTCAAAACCGGCCACGTCGATGTGATGATGGCCATTGGCAACAAGTTCTTCTACACCCGCAGCCTGCCCTGCACCCTGTGGTTCTTCGACAAAGGCAAGCCGCAGGATCTGCAAGACCAGGTGCTGATGATCGACGCGCGCAACGTCTACCACGTGGTCTCGGCGCGCTCCCATGTATTCACCGATGAGCAACTCGCCAACCTCAACGCCATCGTTTGGCTGTACCGGGGCGAGCGCGAGAAATTCGTCGCCTTGGTGGCCCGCTACCAGCGGCAAGTGGATGACTGGCTGGCCGCCATTCCCGAACGCATCGAGGCCGACACCGCCGCCGTGCAGGCCTTGGCTGTGCCGCTGCAAGCCTTTGCCAGCCAGGCCACGCTTGCTGAATTGAACGCCGACCAAGCCGAGGACGCGCAGATTTCTCAGGCCCAGCTTGATGCTTTCAAAGCCGAGCTGGCCGCAGCCCAGGCCGACACGCACGTGGCGGACAGCATTGCCGCGCTGCTCACCGCCTGCACCCAGAGCCGCGCCGCCATTGCGCAGGCAGACTTGAGCGACCACGCCGCACAAGTGGCACTGCAAGCCACGCTCGACGCCTTAGGCCCGCAACTCAAAGCCACCGGCAAGCTGCTCGAAGCCCGCCACAAGCAATGGTTAAAGCTCTTAGACACGGCAGAAAAACAGCTGCGCGCCCGTCAGAGCAAAGCCTTCGACGGCAAAGCCGCCCGCGACGCCAAGCGTGCCCTGCTGGCTGCCGACAGCAAAAAGAACGAAGCCCCTACCGTGCGCGATGCGGTGCTCGACGCGCTCAAGCAGGCCGCCTACTTCATCCATCAAGCGCACTGGCTGCACAGCCGCTTTCCGCAAGCTTTGTTTGAGGATGTGCCCGGCTTGTGCAAGGCGGTCAGCATTGATGACATTGCCGCCAATGATTACTCGCTCACGCCGGGGCGTTATGTGGGCGTGGCCGCCGCCGCGGAGGACGATGAGGACGACTTCGCGGAAACCCTGCGCGGCATCCATGCCGAACTGGCGGAACTGAACGACAAGGCGGTGGAACTGGCAGGGCGGATTGCTGGCAACTTTGAGGAGTTGGTGGGGTGACGCGGCTAGGTGATGTGTCCGACATGCTGGTGGGCTTCGCATTCAAGAGTGCGGGCTTTCTGGACGCGGATGCAGATGGCGTGCGCATATTGCGTGGCGACAACGTACAGCAAGGGTACATACGCTGGGGCGATAAGACCAAGAAGTGGCCCGTCGCACAGTGTGATGGACTTGAGCGCTACCAGCTTGCTGAGGACGACGTGATCCTCGCCATGGACCGTCCTATCGTCGGGGATGGGCTGAAAATGGCTTGGATCAGGCCCGAAGACTTGCCTGCGCTCCTCGTTCAGCGAGTTTGCCGATTGCGCGGTAAGCCGGACATGGCGCTAACGAAGTTCATCCGCTACGTTTTGGCGGCGCCCGATTTTTCCGGTCACATTCACCGGATCACTACCGGTGCCAATATTCCTCACATCAGTGGCAAGGACATTGCGGCCTATGAGTTCGAGTTGCCTGACCTCGAGGACCAGGTGCGGATTGTCGAATGCTTGTCCGCCTACGACGACCTGATCGCCACCAACCAGCGCCGCATTGCCTTGCTCGAAGACGCCGCCCGCCGCCTCTACCGCGAGTGGTTCGTACACCTGCGCTTTCCCGGTCATGAGTCGGTGCCGGTGAAGGATGGGGTGCCGGAGGGGTGGCGCAAAACGCCTATTGCGGAACAGACGTCTTTCCTCAATCGGGGTATTGCTCCGAAGTACGATGACGCGGCGAAAGGCCGGGTCATCAACCAGAAGTGCATTCGCGATGGGCGTATCTCAATGGAGCCCGCGCGACGGCAGTCGAAGGATGTGAAGCCTGATCGCCTGGTGCAGATGGGTGACGTACTGATCAATTCGACTGGCGCCGGTACTCTTGGGCGAGTCGCGCAGGTCCGTGCGCCCATCGACGACTGCACTGTGGACACTCACGTCACGATTGCGCGGCCAATCGACGAGGGCTCCTGGACCTATTTTGGCCAGGCCTTGTTGAACTTGGAGCCTGTTTTTTCGGAAATGGGTAAAGGCGCGACCAACCAGCTGGAACTGAGCCGGTCCGACATCGGCGCCGTCGAAATTTGGCTACCGCCGCAGCATCTGCACGCCGAGTTTGAACGGCTTGTTGGGCCGATGCTGGTGCAAGCAGAGCAGTTGAGCGTTGCAAACCTGTCGTTGGAGAAGGCCCGTGACCTGCTACTCCCCAAACTGATGTCCGGTCAGCTTGATGTCTCCGGTATCGCCTTGCCTGCTGAGGTCGCAGCGTGACCACAGTCGCGGCTTCCATCCCGGTGCTGCGCTGGGCCGTGCAGCGGGCACGTCTGCACGACGAAGATTTGTCGGCGCGCTTTCGCAAGTGGCCCCTGTGGTTAACCGGCGAGGCCCAGCCCACGCTCAAGCAGTTGGAAGACTTCGCGCGGCTGACCCACACCGCCATCGGCTATTTCTTTCTGCCCGAGCCGCCCGCGCTGGCTTTGCCGGTGCCGGATTTCCGCACCCTGCGCGACGAGGAACTGCGCGAGCCGAGCAGCGCCTTGCTGGACACGCTGTATCTGTGCCAGCAGCGGCAAGATTGGTACCGCGACTATGCCCGTGTGCACGGCCTTGCCCGTCTGGCCTTTGTTGGCAGCGCGCAGGTGAACGAAGCGCCGCAGGCCGTGGCCGAGCGCATGCGTGTGGAGCTCAAGCTTTCCACCCAAGAACGACGCCAATTGCCCACCTGGACGGACGCGCTGCGGCAGTTGATCGCCAAGGCCGAAGAGGCCGGGGTGATGGTGATGGCCAGTGGCATCGTGGGCAGCAACAGCCACCGCAAGCTGGATGTGGGGGAGTTTCGCGGCTTTGCGCTGGCCGATGATCTGGCCCCGTTAGTATTCCTGAACGGTGCGGACAGCAAGGCCGCGCAGATGTTCACCCTGGCACACGAGCTGGCCCACCTGTGGCTGGGCGCGACCGGCGTATCGGACACCGAGGCAGGCCAGGTGCCCGAGCAGGGCATTGAGCGCTGGTGCAACCAGGTGGCTGCCGAACTGCTGATGCCGCTGGAGGCGCTGCGTGTGGCCTACCAACCCGGCACGCCTGTGCCGGATGAAATCCAGCGGCTGGCACGGGAATTCAAGGTCAGCACCTTGGTGGCCCTGCGGCGCTTGTTCGATGCCGGATTTCTGGATCAGGCCCGGCTGTGGCAGCACTACCGCGATGAACATGCCCGCTTGCGTGCACTGGAGCGGCACGGTACCGGCGGTGGCGACTTCTACCGCACCTTGAGCGCACGCACCAGCAAGCGTTTTGCCCGCGCGATTGTGACCAGCACACTGGAGGGGCAGACCCTGTTCCAGGATGCTTTCCGCATGCTGGGCGTGCGCAAAACCGCCACCTTCTATGAAGCGGCGCGCGAGCTGGGGGTGATGGCATGAGCTATTTGCTGGACGCCAACGTCTTCATCCAGGCAAAGAACCTGCACTACGGTCTGGATTTCTGCCCGGCGTTCTGGCAGTGGTTGATCGACGGCCACGCCGACGGGCGGGTGTTCAGCATCGACAAGGTGGCCGATGAGATCGCCGCCGGCGCGGACGAGCTGACCCAGTGGATGCACGACCACGGCAATGGCCTGTTCCGCAAAACGGATGCCGCTGTGGCCGCCCAGTTCGGCAAGGTGAGCACCTGGGTGACTGGCCAGCAGTACGAACCTGCGGCCATCAACACCTTTTTGCAGGTGGCCGATTTCTACCTGGTGGCACATGCCCTTGCAGGCGGGCATATCGTGGTGACCCACGAGGTGGCCGCGAATTCGGTCAAGCGCATCAAGAATCCCAATGTGTGCATCGGACTGGGGCTGCGCTTCATGACGCCCTACGAGATGCTGCGTGTGGAAAAAGCCAAGTTCGTTCTGGGAGGCGGACAGCCGTGATCGAAGCCCTGCATACCGCCCCGTTTGCCCCCGACCTTCTACCCACTGCCAGCCGGTTGGGTTGCCAAAACGCGCGCATTGCGCGTATACTGCGCCCTAACAAAACCCGCCAAGGCTATGCGCGCGAGCGTATCCTCAAACCGGCGGGTTACTTTTTTGTGCGCCCGAAATCAGCAACCCACTGCGGGTTGGGGAGCGCACGATGAAGCGCCCCTTCGCCAAGCCTGCCACCACCCACGCCCAACAAGTGGCGCTGCTTCAGCAGCGTGGCATGGTCATCGAGGACCCGGCCGCCGCCGAGTTCTACCTGCAGCACCTCAACTACTACCGGCTTGGGGCCTACTGGCTGCCCTTCGAAGCCGACCACGCCACGCACACTTTCAAGCCCGGCACCCACTTTGCGCAGGTGCTGGACCTCTACGTGTTCGACCGGGAGCTGCGCCTGTTGGTGCTGGACGCCATCGAGCGCGTGGAGGTGTCGGTGCGTAGCCAGTGGGCTTATCAATTGGCACACCAGCATGGCCCACATGCCCACCTGGATGTCACGCTGGCCTTCAAGCCGCATCTCTGGCAAACCAACCTCGACAAGCTGAGCGATGAAGTGGGCCGCTCTGACGAGGCTTTCATCAAGCATTTGCAGAACACCTACTCGGAAAGCCTGCCGCCGGTGTGGGCCGTGTGTGAGGTGATGTCGCTGGGATTGCTCTCGCGCTGGTACAACAATCTCAAGCCGATGCCCACGCGCCGCGCCATCGCTGCTGCCTATGGCGTGGACGAGAAGGTGCTCGAATCCTAGCTGCGGCACCTCTCACTGGTGCGCAATACCTGCGCGCATCACAGCCGTTTGTGGAACCGCGAGTTCACCATCACACCGCTGCTGCCGCGCAACAAGCCGGCCGGTTTGGCGGCGCAGTTCCATGGTGGTTCGCGCAAGCTTTACAACGCACTGGTCATCCTGCTGCATTGCATGGATGTGATCGCGCCACAGCATCATTGGCGTAGTCGTCTGAAAGGTCTGATCGCCCGGCACGGTGTGTCCGTAGCGGCCATGGACTTTCCCGCCAACTGGCAAAACCTGCCCATCTGGCAGGACCCAAAGCCAGGCACGCCATAACAAGAAACAGGGGGGCCGATGGCCAAGAAGGATTATTCCGAAGACCTGTTGATTCAGGCACCCACGGCGGAACTGCTGGAACAACAGCTCGGCTGGGAGAGCGTGTTTGCGCAGGATGAAGGTGCCAAAGGTGGATGGGGGCCAGATAGTCTGCTGGGCCGTGCATCGGATGCGGAAGTTGTGCTCACCCGGGATGTACTGGCAGCACTCAAGCGCTTGAACCCGGGCTTGCCCGATGCGGCCTATCAGGATGCCTTGGCGCTGGTGGTTCAGGATGACATCACCAAATCGTTGATCGCGCAAAACGAGGAAAAGTACAAGCTGTTGCGCGATGGCGTGCCGGTGAAATACCGCGACGCTGCGGGTCGGCTGGTCGACAAACGCTTGCGCTTGATCGATTTTGATGAGCCCAAGAACAATCGCTACCTGGCGGTGCGTGAGTTGTGGGTACGTGGCAAATTGTGGCTGCGTCGCCCGGATGTGATCGGCTTCGTCAACGGCTTGCCCCTTGTGTTCATCGAGCTCAAGCGGTTCGAGGTGCACATCGACAGCGCGTACAAGAAAAACTACGCCGATTACCTGGACACCATCCCGCATCTGTTTCACTGGAACGCGCTGGTCATCATTTCCAACGGCCACGACGCGCAGTACGGCTCGTTGACCTCCAGCAAGGAGCATTTCTATTGCTGGAAGCGACTCGACGAGGACGATCCGGAACCCGGCAAGGACCAGCCCCTGCTGCCGTTTCTCTTGCAGGGCATGCTGCAGCAGCAACGCCTGCTGGATATCGTTGAGAACTTCATCCTGTTTGATGCCTCTGAGGGCAGCACGCACAAGATCGTGGCACGCAACCACCAGTACCTCGGGGTGAATCGCGTGATCGACCGGCTGACCTCCACCGACCCCAAGATTCAGGCAGAGGTCGCCGCCGGGCAGTTGAGCGTGTTCTGGCATACCCAGGGTTCGGGCAAGTCGTATTCGATGGTGTTTTTGACCGAAAAAATCCATCGCAAACTGTCGGCATCGTGGTCGTTCGTGGTCATCACCGACCGTACCGAGCTGGATGATCAGATTGCATCGACCTACACCAACTGCGGGCGTGCCAATAGCAAAACCGATCAAGCCAAGAATGGTGCTGCGTTGAGGTCGATGTTGCGCGACCAGAACCGCCGCTATGTGTTCGGCCTGATCCAAAAATATCGGGAGCGCGTCACGGAGGCTTATTCCGACCGTGATGACATTATCGTCATCAGCGACGAGGCACACCGGACGCAGTATGGACGGCTGGCGCTGAATATGCGCAAAGGACTGCCAAACGCCAAGTTCCTGGGCTTCACGGGCACCCCGTTGATCGACGCCGGCGAGAAGCAACTGACCCGGGAGGTATTCGGTGACTATGTCTCGATCTACGATTTCCAGCGTGCGGTGGCCGATGGTGCGACGCTGCCCTTGTTCTATGAGAACGCTGGCGAAAAGCTGAAGATCATCGATCCCAAGGTGAGTGAACGCATCGCGCAGCACATCGAAGCGGCAAAGCAGGCGGCCACGCTGGATGATCCGTGGACTGACGAAAAAGAGGAAAAGCTCTACCGGGAATTGGCACGTGATTACCCCATCCTGACATCACCCACGCGACTGGACAAGGTGGCGCAAGACTTTGTTGACCACTTTCACCAGCGCTGGCGCGTGGTCGAAAACGGGGGTGGCAAGGCCTTGATGGTGTGCCTGGACAAGATCACCTGCGTGAAGATGCACGATCTGATCGTGGCCAAGTGGCAGGAGAAAGCCGCCCAGTTGGAAACGGCGGTGGCGGCCGAAGAAGCCTTGTTCGCAGCAAAGGGCAAAGCACCTACCGGACTCCTCAAGCAGCGACGGGAGCACGTGGAGTGGATGAAAGCCACCGAGTGCTGTGTGGTGGTCTCACAGGAGCAAGGCGAGATCGCGGAGTTTGCCAAGTGGAAGAATTTCCGTGATGAGCCGCTGGATATCACGCCGCACCGCGAAAAGATGGTCAAACGCGACCTGGAAAAGGAGTTCAAGAAGGCAGACAACCCGTTCCGCATCGCGATTGTTTGCGCGATGTGGTTGACCGGCTTCGACGTCAAATGCCTGGCCACTCTGTCACTTTCAGAAGGCGACAGCACGAAATATCAAAAGTCGACCGCACGGTCTTTTCTGACGTTGGAGTCGCCTCAGAAAACGGAAAATAAAGCACGCTAAGGCGTAGTTCCCTCGGGCTACACCGCGTCCGCACTGCGCGGTTCTTTCTTCCCTTGCAGTGACGCAATCAGCGGGCAGGAAACGTTCCCCTTCCGCGCATGGCAGGCGCACACCAAATCAGACAGCACGGCCTCCATGCGCGCCAGGTCAGCCATCCTCTCGCGCACGTCCTTGAGCTTGTGCTCGGCCAGGCTGCTGGCTTCCTCGCAATGGGTGCCATCCTCCAGCCGCAGCAGCTCGGCGATCTCATCCAGGCTGAAGCCCAACCGCTGGGCTGATTTCACGAAGCGCACCCGCGTTACATCCGTCTCGCCATAGCGGCGAATGCTGCCGTAAGGCTTGTCCGGTTCCGGGAGCAAGCCCTTGCGCTGATAGAACCGGATGGTCTCCACATTGACCGCGGCCGTCCTGGCGAAAACGCCAATGGTCAGGTTCTCCAAATTGTTTTCCATATCGCTTGACTCCGTACATAACTACGGAAGTAAGCTTAAGCTATCCAATTCAGATTCGAAAGGACAAACGTATGTCTGAACCTCAAAACGGGCGCGGCGCGCTCTTCACTGGCGGGCTGGCCGCCATCCTCGCCTCGGCTTGCTGCCTCGGGCCGCTGGTTCTGATCGCCTTGGGGTTCAGCGGCGCTTGGATCGGCAACTTGACGGTGTTGGAACCCTATCGCCCCATCTTTATCGGCGTGGCGCTGGTGGCGTTGTTCTTCGCCTGGCGGCGCATCTACCGGCCGTCAGCCGCCTGCAAACCGGGTGAGGTTTGCGCGATTCCCCAAGTGCGAGCTACTTACAAGCTCATTTTCTGGGGCGTGGCCGTGCTGGTTTTGGTCGCGCTCGGATTTCCCTACGTCGTGCCATTTTTCTATTGATCACAGGAGTTCACCATGAAAAAGCTGCTTTCCGCCCTTGCCCTCGCTGCCGTTGTTGCCCCCGTGTGGGCCGCCACCCAGACCGTTACGCTGTCCGTACCGGGCATGACCTGCTCGGCCTGTCCGATCACTGTCAAGAAGGCGATTTCCAAGGTCGATGGCGTCAGTAAAGTTGACGTGACCTTCGAGACGCGCGAAGCGGTGGTCACCTTCGATGATGCCAAGACCAGCGTGCAGAAACTGACCAAGGCTACCGAGGATGCGGGCTACCCATCATCAGTCAAGAACTGATCATGAAAGACCCGAAGACACTGCTGCGGGTCAGCATCATTGGCACAACCCTCGTGGCGCTGTGTTGCTTCACCCCTGTTCTGGTCATTTTGCTCGGTGTGGTCGGCTTGTCCGCGCTGACCGGCTATCTGGACTATGTGCTGCTGCCTGCGCTGGCGATTTTCATCGGCTTGACCATCTACGCCATCCAACGAAAACGCCAAGCCGATGCCTGCTGCACCCCGAAATTCAATGGAGTAAAAAAATGACCGAAATCACCGTGAATGGCATGACCTGCACATCCTGCGCCACCCATGTCAAAGATGCTTTGGAAAAGATTCCCGGCGTGAATGCCGCTGTGGTGTCCTATCCAGAAAGCCGCGCGCAAGTCATGGCAGACACCGCCGTGAGCCACAACCAACTGCTGGCCGCCATCGCCGCATTGGGTTATCAAGGCTCGATCCGGGTTGGTGATTTCAAAGATGAACCAAAAATCCGTGATGCACTTGAGGGCGCCGGTTTGCATATCGCCATCATTGGCAGCGGCGGGGCCGCGATGGCGGCGGCGCTGAAGGCCGTCGAGCAAGGCGCGACGGTCACGCTGATCGAACGCGGCACCATCGGCGGCACCTGCGTCAATATCGGCTGTGTGCCGTCCAAGATCATGATCCGCGCTGCCCATATTGCCCATCTGCGCCGGGAAAGTCCGTTCGACGGCGGTATTGCGGCAACTGTGCCTGCGATTGACCGCAGCAAACTGCTGGCCCAGCAGCAGGCCCGTGTCGATGAACTGCGGCACGCCAAATACGAAGGCATCCTGGACGGCAATCCAGCCATCACCGTTTTGCACGGTGAAGCGCGTTTCAAGGACGACCAGAGCCTGGTCGTCCGTTTGAACGAGGGTGGCGAGCGCGAGGTAACGTTCGACCGCTGCCTGGTCGCCACCGGTGCCAGTCCGGCCGTGCCGCCGATTCCGGGCCTGAAAGAGTCACCCTACTGGACTTCCACCGAAGCGCTTGTCAGCGACACCATTCCCGCACGCCTGGCCGTGATCGGTTCGTCGGTGGTGGCGTTGGAACTGGCGCAAGCCTTTGCCCGGCTCGGCAGCCAGGTCACGATCCTGGCACGCAGCACCTTGTTCTTCCGGGAAGACCCGGCCATCGGCGAGGCCGTGACAGCCGCTTTCCGCGCCGAGGGCATCGAGGTGCTGGAGCACACGCAAGCCAGCCAGGTCGCCCATGTGAACGGCGAATTCGTGCTGACCACCGGACACGGTGAATTGCGCGCTGACAAGTTGCTGGTTGCCACCGGTCGGGCACCGAATACGCGCAGCCTCGCGCTGGACGCGGCGGGGGTCACTGTCAATGCGCAAGGGGCCATCGTTATCGACCAAGGCATGCGCACGAGCAACCCGAACATCTACGCGGCCGGCGACTGCACCGACCAGCCGCAGTTCGTCTACGTGGCAGCGGCCGCCGGCACCCGTGCCGCGATCAACATGACCGGCGGCGACGCAGCCCTCAATCTGACCGCGATGCCGGCAGTGGTGTTCACCGACCCGCAAGTCGCCACCGTGGGCTACAGCGAGGCGGAAGCGCACCACGATGGCATCGAGACCGACAGTCGCACGCTGACACTCGACAACGTTCCGCGAGCGCTTGCCAACTTCGACACACGCGGCTTCATCAAGCTGGTCATCGAGGAAGGTAGCGGACGGCTCATCGGCGTGCAGGCGGTGGCCCCGGAAGCGGGCGAACTGATCCAGACGGCGGTGCTCGCCATCCGCAACCGCATGACGGTGCAGGAACTGGCCGACCAGTTGTTCCCCTACCTGACAATGGTCGAGGGGTTGAAGCTTGCGGCGCAGACCTTCAACAAGGACGTGAAGCAGCTTTCCTGCTGCGCTGGATAAAAAAGGAGGTTTTCAATGAGCGCCTACACCGTGTCCCGGCTGGCCCTTGATGCCGGGGTGAGCGTGCATATCGTGCGCGACTACCTGCTGCGCGGATTGCTGCGTCCGGTGGCGTGCACCCCGGGCGGCTATGGCCTGTTCGATGATGCCGCCTTGCAACGGCTGTGCTTCGTGCGGGCGGCCTTCGAGGCGGGCATCGGCCTGGACGCGCTGGCGCGGCTGTGCCGGGCGCTGGATGCTGCGGACGGCGATGAAGCGGCCGCGCAGCTTGCCGTTCTGCGCCAGTTCGTCGAGCGTCGGCGCGAAGCGTTGGCCGATCTGGAGGTGCAGTTGGCCACCATGCCGACCGAGCCGGCACAGCACGCGGAGAGTCTGCCATGAACAGCCCCGAGCGCTTGCCGTCCGAGACGCACAAACCGATCACCGGCTACCTGTGGGGCGCGCTGGCCGTGCTCACCTGTCCCTGCCATTTGCCGATTCTCGCCATTGTGCTGGCCGGCACGACGGCCGGCGCGTTCATCGGAGAGTACTGGGGTATCGCAGCCCTCACGCTGACCGGTTTGTTCGTCCTGTCTGTGACACGACTGCTGCGGGCCTTCAAAGATCGATCATGAGCGCTTCCCATTGAGACAAACCACGCTGTCGCTACGTTGCCTCATGCCGGCATCAAATTCGGCTGAGTAGCTTCTCGCCATCTGGACGTAGCTCACCCTTGGGTGAAACATGCCGATACAGGGTCTGCCGCGTGACGCCAAGTTCCTGGCACAGGTCGCCGACCTTGGTCTCTGGCTGACCCATTGCCGCCATCGCCAGCCGCAGCTTGGCGGCGGTCATCTTGAACGGCCGGCCGCCTTTCCGCCCGCGCGCGCGGGCCGAGGCTAGGCCGGCAATCGTGCGCTCCGCGATCAACTCGCGCTCGAACTCGGCCAGGGCGGCGAAGATGCCAAAGACCAGCTTGCCGGCGGCGGTCGTGGTGTCGATGGCCGCGCCGTGCCCGGTTAATACCTTCAAGCCGATGCCGCGCCCAGTCAGGTCGTGCACGGTGTTGATGAGATGTCGCAGGTCGCGTCCGAGCCGATCCAGTTTCCACACGACCAGTGTGTCGCCAGTTCGCAACGCCTTCAGGCAGCTCGTCAAGCCGGGCCGATCCTCGCGCATGCCGGATGCCTGGTCCTCGTAAAGATGTACTGGATCGACCCCGGCGGCAATCAGCGCGTCGCGCTGCAAATCGGTAGCCTGGGAGCCGTCCGCCTTCGATACCCGCATGTAGCCTATCAGCATGTCGTACCTGTCACATATACGTTCGATTATGTGACAGTGTGCGCCGGAAAGCTCAGGCCGTCAAAAGTTGTCACTTAACCCGTCATTCTGTCTAAGACATGCAAAGGGTCCATCAGGCTCGTAATGTGACAGAAATTCCGGCGGGATGCCTTCCTTCACGAAGGTGGCTCGCAACCGTTCCAGGGAAGCTGGGTCGCGCCGACCATAGGAAGCCAACGCGAACAGCGAGCGTGCCGTCTCGGGGTTGTGCCGCGCTTCAATGATGGCTTCATCGATGGCCTGGACTGCACGTTGCCAGTGATTGACGGGTTCGGGCTTCGGCGCTTTCGCCGGCAGGCCACTGGTGAACTCGGTTTGGGGCTCGGACCAGAATAGCTTTGCATGCTCGCCAGGCGGGCTTATATCCCTCACCTCGATCAAGCTGATTGCCGTTGCCGCAGCCTCCAGCATCTGCAACCCTACTGCTAGGTTCAGGGTTTCATACGGTCGCCACAGACTTTGCCCAGCACGCAGCGGATACCCACAGCGTTCCCAGATCAGGCGGAGATACCCCGCGTAGGTTCCGCACGCCGAAAGCGGGGTGTTCAGCTCATCAAGCAGCGTGCGTAGCAGCCGAAACCACAATCCGGCGTGGATGCGTCGGCGCGGCAGCTCAACATGGCCGGTCGTCAGTGCCTGCCAGGTACGCCGGTCCATCGTCGCAATCGCGTCGCTGGCCGTGCGTGGGTCGGCGTCGGCGTTTTCCCAGCCGAGAAACCGCCCAGGCACGCCCCAATACGATTCCAGCCAGCACCCATGCAGCGGGCAGCTCAGCATCAGGGGCAGCTTCCACGCAAGCAATACGGCTTGGTTTGCCGGATTGTTCAGGCAGAGTGGACAGGCGCGATGTAATGGCTGGCTGGGCAGCCAGGCGCGCCAGCTCGTGATAGATCGCGTCCTACGGCGGAGTTTCGGCAGCAACACCGAGAGCTGGAACGTATAGGTTTCTAAAGCGTCAGGAATCTGATCATCAAGGCTGTCCAGTAACCAAGGCACCCAGCCGGCGAAACTCATGCAACGCAGCCGATCCAGCTCGATGCCGCTCCGCCGGGAGAGCATTGTCAGCAGCGACTGTGGTGGCGCGGTATCCATGTCATCAGCCTGGCCGTGACCAAGATCGTGCTCCAGCAGCTCGGACACTTCCATGTGATAGCAAAGGGCCACGCGGTTGAGCCACGAAGACAAGGCTTCGCCTTCTCTGGGAGCCGGATGCAGCGGCCAGCGCGGCGCTGGCTTCACATCAGTTCCCGCTCGAACTGTCGTCGCCGCTCGCTTGGGCCGGTGTAGTCGGCCATGCTGAGCGTGCGGTGGTTGATTGCTTCCTCACCGCTTTCCACGGCAGCGACAGCCGCCGCCATCAACAGGTGCGCCAGTTCGCCGATGGTGCCCTCGCAGCGTGTGAGCAGGTAGCGAGCCATGTCTAGCGTGGCAATCGACGAGGGGCGGCGCAGCGGGAGCGAAGCCGTGAAGCTGGCCAGCAGCGAGCAGCAATCATCGTTGGCCTCCCACACCGGCAGCATCATCGGCTCGAACCGATTTTCCAACTGGTCATCGGAGCGGATGGCCAGGTAGGCGTCGCGCGTGCCGACCCCGACCAGTGGGATGCGCAGTTCATTGCCGAGGAAGCGCAGGAGATTGAGGAATTCCCGGCGGTTGACGCTGTTACCGGCCAGGACGTTGTGCAACTCGTCGATCACCAGCATGCGCACGCCGACCTTGCGCAGCAGTGCCAGCGCCAGTTGTTCCATTTCTGGCAGTCGGGGGCGCGGGCGCAGTGGCGCGCCCATTGCGGCGAGCAGCGCAACATAGAAACGGATCACCGACGGCTCAGACGGCATCTGAACGACCAGTACCGGGATGTGCTCCTGGTCGGCGTCGGCGCTGGCTGGATGCGTGCGCCGGAACTTCTCGATGATCATCGACTTGCCGTTGTTGGTTGGGCCAATCAGCAGCAGGTTTGGCATGCGCTGCTTGTTCGGCCACGCATACAGGGTTTCCAGCCGGTTTAACGCTTCGACCGCGCGCGGATAGCCGATCCAGCGGTCGGCGCGAAGACGCTGGATGCGCTCGCCCGCCGGCAGCCGGGCCAATCCCTGCGCCGCCGGCAACAGGTGTAACAAGTCGATGATGGGATATTCGTCCACGGCTACCACTCCTCGATCTGGTCGAACGGCTTGGCTGGTGGCTGCTTGTCTGCCTGCTGCCCATCCATGTCAGCGCCCGGTGGTGGCGTGGTTTTGACAGGCGGTGCCGTTGCCTTGAGATGCTGGCGTCGATCCGCGTCGCGCCGCGCCTTGCGCGTAGCCTTCTGCGCGGTGGTAACGATTTCGCGCATCTGGCCGATCATGCGGAACAACGCCGACTCATCCACCTGTTCGCGCCCTTGCTGCCGCAATTTCGCCAGCGCCTGTCGTTGTTCCCAGAGGGTGACAGCCGGGTGCGACAAGGTACGGTAGGGGATTTCCAGGTAGTGCTGCCCTTCCGGTTCCAACACCCAGATACGGCTGATGTCGCGCGGGTCGCGCCGGATCAGGAACGCAGGCAGGCGGTCGCGCCGAGCTATCCACGGCTTGAGCGCATCGGCGTAGTAGTGGATGTGGTCGATGACGAAGCCGGTGCGGGTCAGCGTACGACGGAGGATGGGCAGGAAATCAACCAGGAACGCCGTGGCGCGGGTGACGACGGCCGGCACGCCGACACGCGCCACGGCCTCGGCCCACCGCGCCGCCGGTGGTTGAAGCAGGCCGTTGTGCACCGAACCGTGGTAGGTGCCTACCGCCAATGTGAGCCAGCGCTCCAGCTCGCGCAGCGTCAGGGCAGCCTTGTTTTCGGAATCGTAGTCGCCGCGCTGGTCCGGGTTGGAGAAGGTTGTTCCCGGTAGATCGTCGTGGATCATCTGCATCGCCGTGCCGATGATCCGTTCCACAATGCCGCCATAGTGCGGCTGTCCCAGCGGACGATAGTCCAGCCGGATGCCATGCTGCTCGCAACCCCGGCGCAGGGCCTCGCTCTTGAACTCGGCCGCGTTGTCTAGGTAGAGCAGCAAGGGCTTGCCGCTCATCGGCCAATCCATTTCCACGTTCAGCCCTTCCAGCCAAGGGCGCTTGTCGCAGGCGATATGCACAAGGCACAGGCCGACCGAGACGGCGGATGGCGCTTCCAACGTGACCACCATTCCAACCACGCAGCGGGTAAACACGTCGATGGCGAGGGTCAGGTACGGACGGCCAATCGGTTGCCGGTCGCGCTCGTCCACCACGATCAGGTCGATGACTGTGTGGTCGATCTGCACCTGCTCCAGCGGCGCGGAGACGGGTGGCGGAACACCACCAACACCTTGCAGGTCGCGGGCGGCATCTTGTCCTTCCCGGCGGTGAGTGACCTCGCGCGGATCGAGGCCGGCGATCCGCAGTGCCACCGTGTTGCGCGCCGGCACCCGCAGCTTTTGCAGCTTGCACGCCCGCACAACTTCGCGGTGGAACGCCGCCAAGCTACGCTTCTGCTTGGTCAGGAAGCGCTTTTGCAGTAACTCGCGGATGATTCGTTCGACCGACTCCGGCAAGCGGCCTTTACCTTTGCCACCGCTCGACTGCCCAAGAGCCAAGTCAGTGACCAGCCCCGAACCTAGCCGGGCACGGCGGATCAGGACGTAGACCTGCCGCCGGGACAGCCCCAATGCCTGGGCTGCCGCGTCGGCCGCTTCATGCCCAACCGTCTCCGACTGCGCCAACGGGCCGATGATCTCCGCACGACGGCGCGCACGCTCCCAAGCCTCATCAGGCAGAGTGGCCACGCCTTGCTCGGGAATCCGTGGGGTGTCGGTCGCCATGCTCACCTCGCTTTGGTGCACACGAGTATTGAGCATAGACGAGTTTTGTGCAGAGGAATCCTGATATCGGGTTATCAGGAGCCGTATGCACAACAGGCTTCAAACCGCGCTGAATGGTGCAGTCGTCTTCTGAAAATGACAAGGTTAGGGTATAGCTTAACCGGACACCTCGGCCTCTGTGCCTTTACTGCTTTTCGGTACAACCGTCAAGAACAGGCAGAGCGCTCCGATAGTTATCGCCACATCAGCGAGGTTGAAGGCGGGCCAGTGCGCAAGTCGCCAATGGAAGTCAAGGAAATCAACAACCTGTCCACGCAGCACACGATCCGCGACATTGCCCAGCGCACCGCCGAGGATCAGGCTGTATCCCATCGCTTCGAGACGGGGCAATTGCTGGCACAGCATGCGTCCCAGCCAAGCAGAAACGACCAGGCCCAGCGTGATGAAAAAGTAACGTTGCCAGCCGCCAGCGTTCGCCAGAAAGCTGAATGCCGCGCCGGGATTCAGGACATGGACGAAGTTGAAGAAGGGCGTGACTTCGACCTGTTCACCGTAGGCAAACGTGCGGGTGATGGCGAACTTTGCGAGCTGATCGGTCATGACAGCACTGGCGGCCACTGCGAACCAGACCCAAGTCGATGTGCGGCGAGCCGATTGCCACACAGGGACGGCCAGCGGCATCAGCCACCCGGCGAGCGCCGTGCAACTCAATCCAAGTACCCACCCCGCCAGCACATCGGCAGGAAAGTGCATTCCGGCTGCGATGCGTGACCAACCGACCAATGCGGCGTACAACACCAAGCCGATGCGGCCACGACGGCCTATCAAAGGCCAGAGCGCGCCGACCACCAGCGCGGCATAGGTGGCATGCCCGCTGGGCAGGCTGTAGTGAAGCTCGATGTCCCCGATGACGCGCACCATGTCGCCAAGGACGGCAGGCGGGCGTGGAAAGTCGAGCCATAGCTTCAAGATGGTGGCGGCCAGTAACGCCAGCAAGAAGGCCGCGCTAAAACCAATAAGGCGATGCCGAACGGCCCTGCCATGCGTCGGGTTGGTGGCCGACTTCGACCACCACCACAGACCCAGCAGCATCAGCGGCGCTGTCCAGTAACTTCCCACGAGGCTGAAGAACCACGCCAGCGGCCCCAGCGCGGCAGGCGTACCCGTGTTGATGGCTTGAAACATCGCGATGTTCAGACCACCCCAGTCATAGAGAAAGAATTTCCAGCTCATCGGCGCAACAGCCTCAAGCCATTGCCAACGACGAGCAAGCTGGCCCCCATATCAGCAAACACCGCCATCCACATGGTCGCGTGACCCGTGAAGGTGAGCACCAGAAAGACTGCCTTGATGCCAAGGGCCAGCACAATGTTTTGCATCAGCACCTGCGCCGTCGCACGCGACAGGCGCACGAAGGTCGGAATTTTGCGCAGGTCATCGTCCATCAGCGCCACATCAGCCGTTTCGATGGCGGTGTCGGTGCCAGCGGCTCCCATGGCAAAGCCGATATCCGCACGCGCCAAGGCCGGTGCATCGTTGATGCCATCACCGACCATGCCAACCTTGCCGCTTCGGGCCAGTTGCTCCACTTCGCGCAATTTGTCATCTGGGAGTAGGTTGCCTTGCGCACGGTCGATTCCGGCTTGTGCGGCAATGGCCTGTGCCGTATGGGGGTTGTCGCCGGTCAGCATCATGGTGTTGATGCCCAGTGCGTGCAGCTCGGCGATGGCGGTCCTGCTGCTGTCCTTGATGGTGTCCGCTACGGCGAATAAGGCATGTACCCCTTTTGCGCCTACCAACATCACGACGGTCTTGCCAGCGGTTTCCAGCGCAGCGATGCGCTGCTCCAGCTCTGGTGTGCACTGCCCCAGCTCTTCGAGCATCCGGTGGTTGCCCAGATGGTAGGTCTCCCCGTCGATTTGGCCTTGCACACCCCGACCGGGCAGCGCGTTGAATTCGGCCACGTCGAGCAAGGCAACCCCGTCCGTCTGCGCGGCCTGTGCCACCGCCTTGGATACAGGATGGTCCGAGCGGGCCGCCAGACTGGCAGCGATGCTGCGGCTGTCCGAGGCGAGTGCATTGCCCCATGTGACAAAATCGGTCTGTGCGGGCTTGCCGTGCGTGATCGTGCCGGTCTTGTCCAGAGCCAGCCAGCGCAGCTTGCGGCCTTCTTCCAGATAGACGCCGCCCTTGATGAGAATGCCGTGGCGGGCGGCAGCGGCCAGGCCGCTGACGATGCTGACCGGCGTAGAGATCACCAGTGCGCACGGGCAGGCGACCACCAGCAGAACCAATGCACGGTAAATCCAGTCGAGCCATGCCGCACCCATGAACAGCGGTGGCAACAACGCGACGGCGATGGCAACACCGAAAACAATGGGCGTGTACCAACGGGCGAACTGATCGACAAAACGCTGGGTCGGTGCACGGCTACCTTGCGCAGCCTCTACCGCGTGAATGATGCGGGCCAAAGTGGAGTTGTTGGCCAAGGCGGTGACGCGGTACTCGAAGGAACCAGATTCGTTGATCGTGCCCGCAAACACCGGATCGCCGGGGGACTTCTCGACCGGGAGGCTTTCGCCCGTGATCGGGGCTTGGTTGACCGTGGAGCGTCCGTCTAGCACCTCGCCATCGAGCGCGATGCGCTCACCCGGTTTGACCCGGACTCGGCTGCCAATGGCGATTTGCTTGGCACTTACCTCTCGCCAAGTGCCGTCAGGCTGCTGCACCGTGGCCTGCTCCGGGGTCAGGTCGAGCAGCCCACGGATGGCGTTACGGGCGCGATCCAATGACTTGGCCTCGATCACCTCGGCCAGCGCGAAGAGCACCATTACCATCGCAGCTTCGGGCCAGTGGCCGATGAACATAGCACCCGTGACGGCAATCGACATCAGGGCGTTCATGTTGAGGTTACGGTTCTTGAGCGCGATCCAGCCCTTCTTGTAGGTGGACAGCCCCCCCGTCAAGACCGCGACAAGCGCCAGAATGACGACTGACCAATGATTGCCGTCGTGGAACCAGTAGACCGCCTCGGCCGCCGATGCAGTGACCAAGGAGATGCCCAGCGGCCACCAGTTGGTTGGCGCGGTCACAGGGGAAGCGGCTGGCGATACGACCTCTGCGGTGTCCATCACACTGGCCTCGAACCCAAGTTCTTGCAGTGCCACGAGCACGTCTGGCAGAACCCGGTTCGCGTGGCGTACCGACAGCGTGCGCTGCATCAGGTTGAAATCGAGATCGGCAACGCCGGGCATGGTACCCAGCTTGTTGCGGATCAACGCCTCTTCGGTCGGGCAATCCATCTTGGCAATGGACAGCTTGGTCGTCTGCCCGGCCGACGCCTCATCCATGCGCACAGCTTGCATGCCGATGGCCTTCAGTGCCTGCTCAACGGGAGACAGCGAAGGCAATTCGTGCCGCACGGCCAAGGTACGCTGCATCAGGTTGAACTCAAGACCAACCACACCCGCCAGCCCAGCCAGCTTGCCTCGGATCAGCGCCTCTTCCGTGGGGCAATCCATGTTCTCGATGCGGTACACCGCTTGAGCCGATCCGGTTGCCAGCGGGGCTTGTGCCGTGGGTTGGATGATTGGCCCAGTCGAGCAGCCACACCCCTTTGAAGCGCATTCGCTCATGGATAACTCCTTCAAATCGTCTATTCAGCCTCCATTAAAAACTCTATAGTCGCTATAGAGTCAAGTGAAAAATGGAGATTGAGGCATGGAAATCAGAATTGGCGACCTCGCCAAGCGCTCTGGGTGCGAGGTTGTGACCATCCGCTACTACGAGAAGGAAGGGCTGCTGCCGAAGCCAGCGCGAAGTGGTGGCAACTTTCGGTTGTACAGCGATGTGCACATCGAGCGTTTGCAGTTCATTCGTCATTGCCGTTCGCTCGACATGACGTTGAGCGAGATTCGCGCATTGCTGGGTCTGCGAGACAACCCGATGCAGGACTGTGGGGAGGTCAACACGCTGCTGGAGGCCCATATTCAACAGGTGGAAATGCGTGTGTCCGCGCTGTTGCAGTTAAAACGGCACTTGGTTGATTTGCGCGAGAAGTGTTCTGGCTCTCGATCTGTAGAGGCGTGCGGCATTTTGCAAGGGTTGGGCAATTGCAATTGCCATGGTGAAAGTGCCACGAACAGTCAAACATCTGGGTAAGTAAGGGCCTAGCGTGCTTTATTTTCCGTTTTCTGAGGCGACCCCAAGTGTAGGGGGCGGCCATTCCCTTTTCAGCAGCTGAAATTATGTGCGTTTGCAGCAATTTATCGTAATATGAAACATACGGGCACCATTTGAAATGAAGGCGAATTGTGCGAAACTACGCCACAATTTTTGCCAGCTGCAACTCACAGGAGACAAAGCATGTCAGCTCAGCCCGACCCACAGGCCGGCCTCGGTATCGGCACCGACGCGGATCAACAAGAAACCCGCGAATGGATGGATGCCCTGTCCGCCGTCATTGAAAAAGAGGGCCCCGAGCGCGCCCATTCCCTGCTAGAGCAACTGCTGGAACATGCCCGGCAAAGCAGCATCGACCTGCCGTTTTCTGCCAACACCGGCTACGTGAACACCATTGAGCCTGAGCAGGAAGCCCATTGCCCCGGCAACATCGCCATTGAAAAGCGCCTGCGCGCCTATATGCGCTGGAACGCCATGGCCATGGTGGTGCGCGCCAACCGCCTGAACCCTGCGGACGGCGGCGATCTGGGTGGCCACATTGGCTCCTTCGCTTCCGTGGCCAGCATGTTCGGTGCCGGCTTCAACCACTTCTGGCATGCCGCCAGCGAAAACCATGGTGGCGACCTGCTGTACATCCAGGGCCACAGCGCCCCCGGCATCTACGCCCGCGCTTATCTGGAAGGCCGCCTGAGCGAAGAGCAGCTCGACAGCTTCCGCCAGGAAGTGGACGGCAAGGGCCTGTCGAGCTACCCGCACCCCAAGCTGATGCCCGAGTTCTGGCAGTTCCCCACGGTGTCGATGGGCCTGGGCCCGCTGATGGCGATCTATCAGGCGCGCTTCCTGAAATACCTGCACGCGCGCGGCATTGCCAATACCGAAAACCGCAAGGTCTGGGTGTTCTGCGGCGACGGCGAGATGGACGAGCCCGAATCCCTGGGCGCGATCGGCCTGGCCGCGCGCGAGAACCTCGACAACCTGGTCTTCGTCATCAACTGCAATTTGCAGCGGCTGGACGGTCCGGTGCGCGGCAACGGCAAGATCGTGCAGGAACTCGAAGGCGAGTTCCGCGGTGCGGGCTGGAACGTCATCAAGCTGCTGTGGGGCTACGGCTGGGATGAGCTGCTGCGCCGCGACAAGACCGGCAAGCTCAAGCAGCTGATGATGGAAACCCTGGACGGCGACTACCAGGCCATGAAGGCCAACGACGGCGCTTTTGTTCGCAAGAACTTCTTCGGCAAGTACCCCGAGACCGCCAAGCTTGTCGAGCACATGACCGACGAAGAAATCTTCGAGCTGCGCCGTGGTGGCCACGAGCCCGCCAAGGTCTACGCCGCCTTCCACGCCGCCAACGAGCACAAGAACCAGCCCACTGTGCTGCTGGTCAAGACCGTGAAGGGCTACGGCATGGGCAAGGCCGGTGAAGGCAAAAACACCGTGCACCAGACCAAGAAGCTCTCGGACGAGGACATCAAGTACATCCGCGACCGCTTCAACATTCCGATCCCGGACAGCCAGCTGGCCGACATTCCGTACTACAAGCCTGCCGATGACACGCCCGAAATGCAGTACCTGCACGAGCGCCGCAAGGCCCTGGGCGGCTATTTGCCCCAGCGCCGTCCCCAGGCCGAAGAGAGCTTCACGGTGCCGTCGCTCGACACCTTCAAGGCCATCCTGGAGCCCACGGCGGAAGGCCGAGAAATCTCTACCACCCAGGCTTACGTGCGCTTCCTCACGCAGCTGCTGCGCGACCAGGCCCTGGGCCCCCGCGTGGTGCCCATCCTGGTGGACGAAGCCCGCACCTTCGGCATGGAAGGTCTGTTCCGCCAGATCGGCATCTACAACCCCAAGGGCCAGCTCTACACCCCGGTCGATCGCGACCAGGTGATGTACTACAAGGAAGACAAGGCCGGTCAGATCCTGCAAGAAGGCATCAACGAAGCCGGCGGCATGGCCAGCTGGATTGCTGCGGCCACCTCGTACAGCACGAACAACCGGATCATGATCCCGTTCTACGTGTACTACTCGATGTTCGGCTTCCAGCGCATCGGCGACCTGGCCTGGGCAGCGGGTGACATGCAGGCGCGCGGCTTCCTGCTGGGCGGCACTTCGGGCCGTACCACGCTGAACGGCGAAGGCCTGCAGCACGAAGACGGCCATAGCCACATCCTGGCGAACACCATCCCCAACTGCGTGAGCTACGACCCGACCTTCGCCCATGAAGTCGCGGTGATCATGCACGACGGTTTGAAGCGCATGGTGGAGCGCCAGGAAAACGTCTTCTACTACATCACCTTGCTCAACGAGAACTACGCCATGCCTGGCCTGCTGCCCGGCACGGAAGAGCAGATCATCAAGGGCATGTACCTGTGCAAGCCTGGCGCCGATGGCGACAAGCGCGTACAGTTGCTGGGCTCGGGCACCATCCTGCGTGAATCGCTGGAAGCCCAGACCCTGCTGGCCGCCGACTGGGGCGTGCAGGCCGACGTGTGGAGCTGCCCAAGCTTCAACGAACTGACCCGTGAAGGGCAGGACGCCGACCGCTGGAACCTGCTGCACCCGCTGGAAACCCCACGAGTGCCGTTCGTCACCCGCCAGCTGGGCAGCCGCAGCGGCCCCGTGGTGGCATCGACCGACTACATGAAGGCCTATGCCGAGCAAATCCGCCCCTTCGTGCCCAAGGGCCGCAGCTACCGCGTGCTGGGCACCGACGGTTTCGGCCGCTCGGACTTCCGCAGCAAGCTGCGTGAGCACTTCGAGGTGAACCGTCACTACATCGTGGTGGCCGCACTGAAGGCGCTGGCCGACGACGGCGTGGTGCACGTGTCCAAGGTGGCTGAAGCCATTGCCAAGTACGGCATCAACGCCGACAAGATCAACCCGCTGTACGCCTAACCCGAGACGGAGACAACAATGGCATTGGTCAACATTCAAGTCCCGGACATCGGGGATTTCGACGAAGTCGGCGTCATCGAGTTGCTCGTGAAGGTGGGTGACACCGTCAAGGCCGAGCAGTCGCTGATCACGGTGGAGTCCGACAAGGCCTCCATGGAGATCCCCTCCAGCCACGCTGGCGTGGTCAAGGAACTCAAGGTGGCGCTGGGCGACAAGGTCAAGCAAGGCTCGGTGATTGCCGTGGTGGAGGCCGTTGGCGCCACTGCCTCAACACCAGCGGCTGCGCCCGCACCTGCAGCGCCTCCTGTAGCCGCCGCACCTGCGCCAGCAGCAGCGGGCCCCGTGGAAGTGCGCGTGCCCGATATTGGCGACTTCAAGAACGTGGCCGTGATCGAGCTGCTGGTCAAGCCCGGCGACACCGTGGCGCTGGAGCAATCGCTCTTCACCGTCGAATCCGACAAAGCCTCCATGGAGATTCCTTCGCCTGCCGCTGGCGTGCTCAAGGAACTCAAGGTCAAGATCGGCGACACCGTGAACATCGGTGACCTGGTGGCCATTCTGGAAGGCGTGGCCAGCGCAGCTGCACCTGTTGCCGCAGCTCCTGCAGCCGCCGTGGCTCCTGCTCCCGCCATTGCAGCCGCAGCCCCTGTGGTGGCTACGGCTACGGTAGCAGCGCCCGCCCATCAGCCCGGGTCTGCCACGGTGGGCCTGCCACACGCCAGCCCCTCGGTGCGCAAGTTCGCCCGCGAGCTGGGCGTGCCGCTGGAAGAAGTCAAGGGCAGCGGCCCCAAGGGTCGCATCACCCAGGACGACATCCAGAACTTCACCAAACAGGTGATGAGCGGCGCTGCGCAAACCAAGGCCCAGGCCGCGAAGGCGCCCGCTGCGGCGTCCGGCGGCTCCGGTGTGGGTCTGGACCTGCTGCCCTGGCCCAAGGTGGATTACGCCAAATTCGGCCCGGTGGAACGCAAGGACCTCTCGCGCATCAAGAAGATCAGCGGCGCCAATCTGCACCGCAACTGGGTTGTCATCCCGCACGTCACCAACCACGACGACGCGGACATCACAGACCTGGAAGCCTTCCGCGTGCAGTTCAACAAAGAGAACGAGAAGAGCGGCGTCAAGGTCACCATGCTCGCCTTCATGATCAAGGCCGCTGTGGCTGCGCTCAAGAAGTTCCCCGAGTTCAACAGCTCGCTCGACGGCGATCAGCTGGTGATGAAGAACTACTTCCACATCGGCTTTGCGGCCGACACGCCCAATGGTTTGGTGGTTCCCGTCATCAAGGACGCCGACCAGAAGGGCATTGTGCAGATCAGCAAGGAAATGGGCGAACTCGCCGCCAAGGCGCGCGAAGGCAAGCTGGCCCCGGCAGACATGCAAGGCGGCTGCTTCTCCATCAGCTCGCTGGGCGGTATCGGTGGCCGTTACTTCACGCCCATCATCAATGCGCCGGAAGTAGCCATCATGGGCGTGTGCAAGAGCAGCATCGAACCCAAGTGGGACGGCAAGCAGTTCGCCCCGCGCCTGATGCTGCCCCTCTCCCTGAGCTGGGACCACCGCGTGATCGACGGCGCCGCCGCCGCACGTTTCAACGTGTACTTTGCCTCGCTGCTGGCGGACTTCCGCCGCATCGTGATGTAACGCGAGGGCCCGACACATGGCAATCATCGACATCAAAGTGCCCGACATTGGCGATTTCGCCGAAGTCGGTGTGATCGAAGTGCTGGTCAAACCCGGCGATGCAATCCGCGCGGAGCAGAGCCTGATCACCGTGGAGTCCGACAAGGCCTCCATGGAGATTCCCTCCAGCCACGCTGGGGTGGTGAAGGAACTGAAAGTGAAGCTGGGCGACAAGATCGCCGAGGGCGCCGTGGTGCTGACGCTGGAAGTGCAGGGCGCTGCCGCTGCGGCACCGGCTGCAGCACCTGCCCCCGCAGCCCCGGCTTCTGAGGCAAAACCGGCTCCAGCGCCCGCTGCACAAGCGCCAGCAGCTCCTAATATTGCAGCAGCCAGCTTCGGCGGTTCTGCGGATCTGGACTGCGACGTGCTCGTGCTGGGCGGCGGCCCTGGCGGCTACTCGGCAGCCTTCCGCGCTGCCGACCTGGGCCTCAAGGTCGTTCTGGTAGAGCGCTACGCCACCCTGGGCGGCGTGTGCCTGAATGTGGGTTGCATCCCGTCCAAGGCGCTGCTGCATGTGGCGGCCGTGATGGACGAGGTGTCGCACCTGTCTGCCGCTGGCATCGACTTTGGCGCGCCCACCGTAAACGTGGACAAGCTGCGCGGCCACAAGGAAAAGGTCATCGCCAAGCTCACCGGCGGCCTGGGCCAGATGGCCAAGATGCGCAAGGTCACCATCGTGCGTGGCTACGGCGCCTTTGTGGGTGCCAACCACCTTGAGGTGGAAGAAACCACCGGCACCGGCCAGGACAAAACCGGCAGCAAGAAGGTGGTGGCGTTCAAGAAGGCCATCATCGCCGCTGGCAGCCAGGCCGTGCGCCTGCCCTTCATGCCCGACGATCCGCGCGTGGTGGACTCCACCGGCGCACTGGCGCTGCAGGGCGTGCCCCAAAAGATGCTCATCGTCGGCGGCGGCATCATCGGCCTGGAAATGGGCACGGTGTACAGCACGCTGGGCGCCCGCCTGGACGTGGTCGAGATGATGGACGGCCTGATGCAGGGCGCGGACCGCGACCTCGTCAAGGTCTGGGAGAAGATGAACAAGCACCGCTTCGACAACATCCTGCTCAAGACCAAGACCGTGGGCGCCCAGGCCACGCCCGAAGGCATCCAGGTGCAGTTCGAGGGCCTGGACGGCACGAAGAGCGAAGGCACCTACGACCTGGTGCTGCAGGCCGTGGGCCGCACGCCCAACGGCAAGAAGATCGCCGCCGACAAGGCTGGTGTGGCCGTCACAGACCGTGGCTTCATCAACGTCGACATCCAGATGCGCACCAACGTGCCGCACATCTTCGCCATTGGCGACATCGTGGGCCAGCCCATGCTGGCGCACAAGGCGGTGCATGAGGCGCATGTGGCGGCCGAAGTCATCGCGGGTGAGCTGCAGGGCAACAAGGAACTGGCCTCTGCCGCGTTCAACGCCCGCGTGATCCCGAGCGTGGCCTACACCGACCCCGAAGTGGCGTGGGTGGGCCTGACCGAAGACCAGGCCAAAGCTCAAGGCATCAAGGTCAAGAAGGGCCTGTTCCCCTGGTCGGCTTCTGGCCGCGCCATTGCCAATGGCCGCGACGAGGGCTATACCAAGCTGCTGTTTGACGATTCGCCCGAGGCCCATGGCCACGGCAAGATCCTGGGCGGGGGTATCGTGGGCACCCACGCGGGCGACATGATTGGCGAGATCGCGCTGGCCATCGAAATGGGCGCCGACGCGGTGGACATCGGCAAGACCATCCACCCGCACCCCACGCTGGGCGAAAGCATTGGCATGGCGGCGGAAATTGCCCACGGCAGTTGCACCGACGTGCCACCCCAGCGCAAATAACGCGCCGTAGCACAGGAGCCCGCACCGACTGGAGAAGCGCCATGGCAGCCGTCAAGAAGTTTCCCAAAGCCCCCGCCCACCCCGAGCGGGTGTGCTGGGGTTGCAACTTGTACTGCCCGGCCAAAGACATGCGGTGTGGCAATGGCTCCGACCGAACCCAGCACCCGGCAGAGCTGTTTGGGGACGACTGGGATCAGTGGGGGCTGGATGCAGACGCGGCCTCGGCGGAGCCTTCGCCAGCAGATGAAGTGCCACCCAAGGTCTAGCAGCATCCAGCGCCATCACTCGCGAAAAAGCCGCACGGTTTTCCGGACTGTGCGGCTTTTGCGTTTTGGAGAGATAGGGGCTGGCGCAGCAAGCGCGCCAACTGCGGTCAGCAATTGGCCTTTGGTCAAAACGGCACTGGCGAAAACTGGTGGAAAATACCGGGTTTGCTGCCACCGTGCTAGCAGGCAGCAATTTCGCCCCGGCTTTCCACCCTTTTGCTCTCTCGAGCCTGTCCATGCAAGACGTTCAAAACTCCAAGATCTCTGTCGAGAAGATCGGCGGCACTTCCATGACCGCCTTTGGCGATGTGCTGCGCCACATCATGTTGTACGACCGTTCTCGGATTTACGGCCGCATTTACGTGGTGTCTGCCTACTCGGGCGTGACGAACCAGTTGCTGGAGCACAAAAAGACGGGCGAGCGCGGCATTTACGCCCTGTTTGCCGAAGGCAAGGGCTATCAGGACGCACTGGCCAACCTGGCCACCAGCCTGAAAAAGCTCAACGCAGGCTACGCCGACCTGGGCCTGCCGCTGGATGTGGCCGACGCCTTTGTGGACCAGCGCATTGGCCAGGCCCGCGAATACCTGAACGCCATGCACCATGTGCTGGCCAGCGGCTACCTCAGCCGCAAGGATGTGCTGCTGGCAGCGCGCGAAGTGCTGGCATCGATTGGTGAATCGCACAGCGCGTTCAACTCGGTCGAGATCCTCAAGGCCAACGGCGTCAACGCCGTGTTGATGGATCTGGCTGGTTTTGACGACAACGAAGCCTGGACCATTGACGAGCGCATTGCCCACAGCTTCAAGGGCCTGGACCTCTCTGACAAGGTGGTGGTGGCCACCGGCTACACCAAGGGCACCGAAGGCATCATGCGCGAGTTTGACCGCGGCTATTCTGAAGTCACCTTCAGCAAGATCGCCGTGGAAGTGCGCCCCGCCGAGGCCGTGATCCACAAGGAATTCCACCTGTCTTCTGCTGACCCCAACCTCGTCGGTCTGGAAAACGCCATCGTGGTGGGCGCCACCAACTACGACGTGGCCGACCAGCTGGCCGACGTGGGCATGGAGGCCATCCACCCCAAGGCCGCCAAGCCGATGGAGCTGGCAGGCATTCCGATCCGCCTGAAGAACACGTTCGAGCCCGACCACCCCGGCACCCTCATCACCAAAGATTTCGTGGGCGAGCGCGCCCGCGTCGAGATCGTGACCGGCACCGACAAGGTCACGCTGATCGAGATCCACGACCCCAGCATGGTGGGCACGGTGGGCTTTGATGCCGGACTGATGGAAGTGTTCTGCAAGCATGGCGTGAGCTACATCCTCAAGGCCACCAACGCCAACTCCATCGCCCACTTGGTGTGGGACAGCCAAGCCACCCAGGAACTGGTGGCCGAGCTGGAGGAGACCTACCAGGTCGTGACCATCAAGCCCAGCGCCATCGTGTGCGCCATCGGCTCCAACATCAGCATCCCCGGTGTGCTGGCCAAGGCAGCGCAGGCGCTGGCCGATGCCCATGTCAACGTGAACTGCGTCTCGCAGACGCTGCGCCAGGTGAACATGCAGTTCGTGATCGAACGCGAAGACTACAAGACTGCCGTGAAGGCGCTGAACATGGCGCTGTGCGTCAATTCAGGCACCCCTGTGCCTCGCGTCTGACCCGCAACGTTTTGACCGCCTCAAGCCCGCCCAGCGCGGGCTTTTTTGTGAGCGCGGGGGCCTGTAGGGGGATCAGGGGTTGCAGCATGGCGCTTTATCTTTTTTATCCAAAATAGATAATTAACCTGTAGAAGATAAAAAGAGGTAAGCATGGCCACCGACGTTTTTCACCGCACTGCCTATGCCGAGCAGATGGCGCAGCAACTGCTGCAGCCGTCGCCACTGCACATGAACGTGCGCTCGGGCGTGCTGCTGTCGGGCATACGCCGCGTGGGCAAAACCACCTTCCTGCGGCAGGACCTGGTGCCCGCGCTGGAAGCACGCGGTGCACTCGTGGTGTATGTGGACCTGTGGGCTGACCGCAGCAAGAGCCCTGCAACCCTGGTGCTGGACGCCGTGCGCGCCACACTGCAGCAGATGCAGACCCCCGGCTCGGGCCTGCTGCAGCGCTTCAAGGGGCTGAACCTGGGGGCCGTGGGCCTGACCCTGGGCTTCCAGATCGAACACCTGGGCACCCCCGGCGGTGCCACGCTGGCGCAGGCGTTCTCTGAACTGGTGGCCAAAGCCAGGGTCGATGTGGTGCTGATCGTGGACGAGGTGCAGCAAGCGCTGGGCACCGAAGACGGTACCAGCCTGCTGCACGCCCTGAAGGCCGCGCGGGACGCGGTGAACGCCCAACCGGGCACACCAGGGCACTTTCTGTTTTTGGGCACCGGCTCACACAAGTCGCTCATCACCGACATGGCCACGCGCCATTCACAACCCTTCACCGGCGCGCTGACCACAGCGTATGAGCCGCTGGGGCAGGATTTTGTGCAGTGGCAACTGCAGCGCATTGCCAGTGCACCGGGCGTGGTGCTGCCCAGCGCTGCCGTGGCGTGGGCGGGCTTTGAGGCGCTGGGCCACCGGCCAGAAGAAATGCTCAAGGCCCTGGTGCAGTTGCAAAGCGCCCAGGCGCCGGCCGACCAGGCGTTCCCTATCATCTGCGCCACGCTGGCATCGGCCGCGGCCGATGTGGAGCTGCGCGCCATCGAAGAATTTGGCGAGTTGGGCCAGGCCGTGTTCGACTTCATTGCCCAGGGCAGCGAAACCGGCGTGTCGGGCCTGTTTGCCGAAGAAGCCATGGCCAGCTACGCGGCCCGCACGGGTGGCAAGGTGCCCACATCGCAGGTGCAAAAGCTGGCCGAAAAAATGATCAGCGCCAACCTGATTGCACGCCCCGGCCATGGCATCTACACCGTGGCCGACCCGTTTGTGCGCAAGGTGTGGCTGGAGCGGCGCAAGCTGCTGCAGCGCTAGGTCGCCACAATTTGCTATTAAATCAATAGCTATTGGCGCTTTGCCAGTAAGCGATACAGCCATTTTTTGCTTGAATCACACCTTGCGGCGGCTGATGAGCAGCACCCCCGCCAGCACCAGCCCCGCCCCCATCATTTGCCACACCGACATGGGCTCGGCCAGCAGCCAGTAGCCGAAGAAGATGGTGAGCATGGGCCCCAGCGTGCCGATGAGTGCGGTGCGCGCCGCGCCAATGCGCCGAATGGCGGCCGAGGTCATGAACACCGGCAGCACGGTAGAAAACACCGCCATGCCCACCGCGTGCAGATACACCGGCGCCGGTTGCGCCAGCGCCTGCAGGGGCTGGCTCACGGCAAAGTGCAGCAATGTGGCCACGGTAGACACCAGCATCGCCAGCGCCGTGAAGCGCGCCGCGCCCAGGCGCCGAATCACGGGCTCGCTGCCCGCCTGGTAGAAGGCGTAAGACACCGAAGAGCCCAGCACAAACGCCGCGCCGATCAGCACGGCCCGCATCTCGCCCGCAATGTGCAAGTCGTGCGCAAACGCCAGGCCAATGCCCGCGTACGACAGAAGCAGGGCACCAATTTCGCGGCGCGACGCGGTTTTGCCCAGAAAGACCACGCCGATCAGGATGGTGAGGGTGGGGTAGGTGAACAGAATCAGCCGCTCCAGGCTGGCGGTGATGTACTGCAAGCCCATGAAGTCCAGAATGCTGGCCCCGTAGTAGCCCAGCAGTCCGAGCGCCGTCACCCAGCCCCATTCGCGCAGGCTGAGCGGGGGCAGGTTGCGGCTGGCCTTCCAGCCCACCCAGGCAAACGCGGGCAGCGAAAACACCATGCGCAGCGCCAGCAGCGTGACCGAATCCACCGGCACGGCCTGCGGCACTGCATAGGCCAGCTTCACAAAAATGGCTTTGAAGGAAAAACCCAGCGCCGCCAGAATGGCGAGGGCAATGCCGAGGCGTTCGGCGGACCAGTGTTTCCAGGGCATCAGTGGGGGCGCAATCCAGAAAGTGCGAGGCGGGCGGTCAGGCACCTGCCTTCGTTGAGTGGACGTGATGATGGGGCAAACCCGCAGTCCCCGCCCTTGCCCATTTCCACAGCGTGCATTCGCCAAAAGCGAATGGTGCTACTGTGCATGCCGCATTGGGGCGGGCGGCACATTCACCCGCTGCTGCCAGTGGAACGGTGGGGCGCAAGGCGCAGATACTTTCCACTTGCTGCAAAAAACATAGCTGCCTGCGCTTGTTAGCATTGCGCTAGCGGCCATTTTTGTATAAAACCCTGCCTCCCCACGCGGGTGGCGTTGTTGCCCCCGGCCACTCGATCCCTCCATTCGCTTGCACCCGCACTGCACCCTGGCGGGGGCATGACCGTTCCATATCGCTTCCTCTATGCAAGCCTTGCTCAGCGCCATCGCCTCCATGCCCCTGCCCACCGATGCGCAACGCATCTTTCATGGCCGTGGGGGCCGATACCCCGGCTGCGAGCAGTGGACGCTGGACGCCTACCCGCCCGTGTTCGTGCTCACCAGTTTTTTGCCAGCCACCGACGAGACTGAAGCGCAGTTGGCCACCATTGGCCAGGCCCTTGCAGAGCGCTGGGCCGTGCTGGCCCCAGGGCAGCCGCTGAACTGGGTCTTCCAGTGCCGCAACGAGGCCCTGCGCACCCAGGGCCGCACCGAAACGCGGCTGATGCAGGGCGAGGTGCCTGACCCGCACGTAGTGACCGAGCACGGCGCGCGCTTCAAAGCCCATGTACTGCGCGGCCAGAACCATGGCCTGTTTCTGGACATGGCTGAAGGCCGCCGCTGGGTGCGCCGCTATGCCGAGGCCCGCAGGCAAGACCGCTATGGCCTCAAGGTGCTCAACCTCTTTGCCTACACCTGCGCGTTTTCGGTGGTGGCATTGCAGGGCGGGGCCAAACAGGTGGTTAATGTGGACATGAGCCACGGCGCCATGGCCATTGGCCAGCAAAACCATCAGCTCAACGGCATCACCACCGGCGCCAGCTTTTTGGCGCACGACATCTTTAGCAGCTGGGGCAAGATCACCCGCAGCGGCCCCTACGGCCTGGTCATCGTGGACCCTCCCAGCTACCAAAAGGGCAGCTTCGTGGCCACCAAAGACTACGCCCGCCTCATGCGCCGCCTGCCCGACTTGCTCGCCCCCGGCGGCCACGCGCTGCTGTGCCTGAACGCGCCCGAGCTGGGCGTGGACTTTTTGCAAAACCAGATGCAGGAACTGGCACCCGAGCTGCAGTTTGTGGAACGCGTGGCCAACCCGGCCGCGTTTGCCGATGTGGACGAGGGCAGGGCGCTGAAGGTGCTGGTGTACGCCATGCCCGACCTGCCCCAGCCCAACGCGGCAGGCCCAGCCCCGGGATGTCCTGCATAACCCTCGCGAGTCGGTGGTAGTGCGGATCGGGATAGGCTGCAAGGCGTCTTTTTGCAGCCAATAGCCGGGCTATTGGCAAGAAAAGCAACGCAGCGGACTGCCCGAGGCCGCGCTATCACGGACCGCAGGGAGCTATGCAGGACATCCCTACCGGGCCAGCCGCTCTGTAATCTCGGCCCATTCCTCAGGCTCCACCGGCGTGATGGACAGGCGGCTGCCTTTTTGCAGCACCCGCATGCCCGCCAGCGCCGGGTGGGCCCGCAACTCGGCCAGGCTGATGAGGCGCGTTTTGCGCAGGGCCTGCACATCCAGAAGGAGCCAGCGGGGCGCATCGGCGGGCGATTTGGGGTCGAAATAGGGGGAGGCGGGGTCGAATTGCGTGGGGTCCGGGCGGGTGCCGCTGGCCACGCGGGCAATGCCGGCAATGCCTGGCTCGGGGCAGCTGGAGTGGTAGAACAGCACGCCGTCGCCCACCTGCATGTCGTCGCGCATGAAATTGCGCGCCTGGTAGTTGCGCACGCCCGTCCAGGGCACAGTGGCGTTGGGCGCGGCCAGGGCGTCGTCGATGGAACACTCGTCGGGCTCGGACTTCATGAGCCAGTAGCGGGGCGCTGGGGAAAGGGTGGATGTGGTCATGGGGTCGGCGGCTGGCTTGGCAGGTTTTTGATGCTATTGATTTAATAGCTGATGGCGCTTATTCCATAAGCGCCATGTGCCATTTTGGCTTGAAAAATGGTGTGGCCGTTAGACTGGGTTCCACAAAAGTCAGCGCACCCGCGCACATACCGCGCGCCGAAGCCCGCGCGAACCACAACAACAACGATGCCTGAGGGAGTCTGTGATGGGTTCATCCGCAGAAAACGGGACTGTGCATGCCCCGCAAGGCCAACCCTGGCTGACGCGCAAGGCATGGGCAGACAACCGCATTCGGTCGCACAAGCGCTGGGAGGTCATCATCCTGTGGGGCTTTGCCGTGGTCTGGAGCGCTCTGTCCGTGCCCCTGGCCTATGTGCAGATTCCCAAGGCTTTGGCACGGGGCGAGACGCTGGTGGCCTGCATCATCGGCGTCATGCTGGTGGTGGCGGTGGGGTTGCTCATCGGCGCCATCCGCACCACGCGCGATGCGCGCCGCTTTGGCGATGTGGCGCTGCAGCTCGACCCGTTTCCGGGCAGTATTGGTGGGCACTTTGGCGCCACCACGGTGCTGCCCGTGGCGTATCGGCCGGGGCTGCTGTTTGCCGCCACGCTGGCCTGTCTGCACCACAGCACCCGCCGCACTACCGACGCTGACAACGACAACAACACCGAGGTCCGCGAGAACGTGCTGTGGCAAAACGAGGGCATGGCCCAGGTGCGGCCGCAGGCCGATGGCATTGCGCTGAGCTTTCGGCTGGATGTGCCCCCAGGCCTGCCCCCATCGGAGCCCACCCAAGGCGACCACCACGCCTGGCGCCTGACACTGGAGAGCCGCAGCGATCCACCGCTGGCATTTGTGCGCCACTTTGACGTACCCGTGTACGCCACGAGCGAGGCATCGGCGCGGCTGGTGGGTGATGCCGCCCAGCACCCCGCAGCGGTCCAGTTGCGCAAAGCCCAGCTGGACGAGGTGGCCCGCCTGCAGCCCACCCCCGGTGGGGTGGACCTGTATTTGCCCTATGGCCGCACCTGGCAAAAAAACCTGGTGTGGCTGGTGTTTGGCGTGACCTTTGGCGGCTTTGGCCTGCTGGCGGGCCGCCTGGGGGCACCGCTGCTGTTTCCCCTGGTGTTTGGGGGCGTGGGCGGCGCTTTTACCGTGTGGGCCATTTTTGCGCTGGGCAACAGCCTGAAGGTGCAGTTCAGCCCCCAGGGCCTGCGCACCGAGCGGCGCCTCTTGGGCTTCATGTTGGCCTGGCACCAGGTGCCCCGCAGTGATTTGCAGGGGCTGCAGCTGGTGCAAAGCTACACCTCGCAATCGGGCTCGCAGCACACCGTGTGGTACCGGATACGGGTGGCGCTGAAAAACGGCAAGACCATCACGGTGGCCGACAGCCTGCGCGGCGAGGCCGTGGCAGAGCAGATGCTGCAACAACTCGCCCAAGCCACCGGGCTGCCCGTACGTTCGGGCTGACAGCCATTCATCCTCTCTCCAGCCCCATGTCTCGCACATCCACACCCGCTACGCCTCTCGCCAGCGCAAATCCTTCTCACGCGGGGGAGGCTTCCTCGCCGCTCAAGCTCGGCCTGGCGGCGCTGTTCATGCTGCCCTTTGTGGTGCTTGGGCTCAGCCTGCTGCTGTTCGGTGTGGCCCCCACGCTGGTGGACTGGGCCCGCGCCCAGCAGTGGCAGGCCACCCCGGCCATCGTTGAATCTGCCGCCACCCTGTGGGAGCCTGGGCAATTGGGCGCGGCAGCCTACGGGGTGGAGGTGCGCTTTCGCTACACCGCGGCGGGCCAGGAATACCGCGGGCAGCGGGCATCACTGCACATAGGCAATGGCAACGCCAGTCTGTATTACCAACAACTGGGCGAAAGGCTGGAAGCCGCGCAGCGCACAGGCACACCGGTGCCGGTGTGGGTCAACCCCGCCCAGCCCACCGAATCGATGGCAGACCGCAGCCTGCGCCTGGATTTGCTGGCACTGGAGCTGGTGGTAGCGCTCGGCTTCACGGGCTGCGGCCTGGGCGTGTGGTGGGTGCTGCTGCGCATTTGGCGCAGCCAGCGCCGGGGCAGTCTTCCCAGGTCAGCGTCATGACCCAGCAACTCTCTGCCGCCGAGCGAAAGCAAACGCTCATCGGGCTACTCATTGGGGCTGTGCTGGCCGTGCCATTTGACGCGGCGGGCCTGGGCATTCTGCTCTTCATGACGGCGCCCATGGTGTATGACTGGGCGCGCATGCAAGCCTGGCACAGCGTGCCAGCGCAGGTGGAGGCGGCCACGCTGCAAAGCCACAAGCCCAGCAAAGGGGGCACCGCCCACAGCATCGCCATCCGCTACCGCTACCAGGTGGGCGGGGTGGAATACACGGGAAGCCGCGCCTCCCTCACCACGCGCGCCGACAACATCGGCAGCTTTCAAGAGCAGCTGGGCCATCGCCTGCAGGGCGCCGAACGCACGGGCGAGCCAGTGACGGTGTGGGTCAACCCCGCGCAGCCCACCGAGTCGATCGTGGACCGCAGCCTGCGCCCCGGCCTGCTGGCCTTGCAGTTGGGGCTGGCCCTGGCGTTTGGGGGCTTTGGCGGCCACCTTTTGGTGCGCATGGGGCGCACGATGTGGGTCCGGCTGCGCACACAGCCCCCGGGCTAACGCCGGGGTGGTTACAGCTTGGCCGCCTGGCTGGCCTGGCCCAGTGCAATGCTCTTGTACAGCGCCACCAGCAGGTCCGACTGCGTGACCATGCCCACTACCTTGCGCTGTTCATCCACCACCGGCACATGGGGCAGGGCACGTTGCGAGATCTGGCGAATCAGCTCCGACAAGGGCGTCTGCGGCGTGGCCGTGAAAACGTCGGCGCTCATGATCTGGCCCACCACTTCGGGCTTTTGCGCAAACAGGCCCGGCGTGCGCTTGAGCAGCACCTGAATCCGCGTGGCCAGGTCTTTGGGGGTGGACTGCTGGTCAATCTGGCGCAGAAAGTCAGCCACCGTGACGATGCCGATCACCCGCTCAAACCGGTCCACCACGGGCAGGGATTTGATCTTGTGCTGGCGCAGCAGCCTCCAGGCCTGGGCCAGCTCGGTGTCGAAGTGGGCGGTGATCACGTCGCGCGACATGATGTCGGCGCAGGTCAGCGCCACATGGCGGCCAAAGGCGTGGTCCACCGCCAGGTTGTAGATCTCGACCAGCTCATCCTCTTGCACGTCCACAAAGGTGTTGAGCGCTTTGACGGCGCTTTCCAGGTCCGTGTGGTTCAGCCCCATGCGCTCAATCGGCGGCCGGTCTTGCGTGCGGTGGCTGGGGCCGGGCGGGGTGCTGCTGTGCGGGTAGCGGCGGCGCAGCAGCATGCGGTTGATGAGCAGCGCCACCAGCAGCAGGGCGCCTGCGTTGATGGCAATCAGCTCGGCCACCGCCACCATGTCGGCGTTGGAATACGGGCCGTTGAGCACCAGCAACAACGCCAGCGCGCCCCCCGGCGGGTGCACGCAATTGAGCCAGGCCATGAGCCAGATGGTCAGCGCCACCGCCAGGGCGGCCGCCAAAATGGGCTGGGTAACCCAGTGCGAGCAGGCCAGCCCCGTGGCGGTGGCAATCAGGTAGCTGCCCAGCAGCGGCCACGGCTGGGCCAGCGGGCTGTGAAACTGCACAAACAAAATGACCACACTGGCCCCCACGGGCGCCAGCGGCCAATGCGCGTCCAGCGGCAGGCTGCGCAGCAGCAACCCGCAGGCCGCTAGGCACAGCAGTGCACCCAGGCTGGCTTTCCACCGCTCACTGCTCGATAGGGAAAGGGTGTTGCTCAACACCCTGGTGTGGAACCAGGCGTTTATTCTTTTGTGCACTTGAAACGAAGAGCAGGAAGGCTGGGGGAGGGACGAACGCTTGCCGCCGTGGCGCACCACATTGGGGCGGGCGCACATGGTACCGCTCAGGCCGCGCCATCGCGGCAGTAGGGTTTCCGTCGCCCGCGCTGCAGATTTGCTATCTTATTGATAGCTTGCTGCGCTTGTCAGTAAAGCGCTGGGGGCGAAAAAAACCTAATTTTCGGGCGGCTGCAGCGGCCGAGGCCGCCGCTGGCCGGTGCCGCCCCAGCGCAGTGCATCGTCGCCTGGAATGCCCAGCGGGTTGTTGGCGGGCTCGGTCAATGGCGCCAGCAGCGCGTGCAGGTCGGCCTCGCTGAACTTCACCGCGCCCTCGGCATCGTGGCCCAGCACGCCATGCGCCAGCGCGGCCTTGCGCGCCTGCAGTTCCAGCATGCGTTCCTCGATGCTGCCTTCCACCACCAGTTTGTAGACGAACACAGGCTGTTCTTGCCCGATGCGATGGGCGCGGGCGGTGGCCTGCTCTTCCACCGCAGGGTTCCACCAGGGGTCGAGGTGGATCACGGTGTCGGCAGCCGTCAGGTTCAGCCCCACACCGCCTGCTTTGAGGCTGGCCAGCAAAATGGGCGCGCTGGTTTCGTCCTGTGTCTGAAAGCGCTTCACCACGGCCCCACGCTCACGCGGCGGGGTCTGGCCGTTGAGGGTGAGGTAGGGCAGGGCCAGGGTGTCGAGCAGCTCGGCCGCCAGCGCCAGCATTTCGGTGAACTGCGAGAACACCAGCACGCGGCGGCCTTCATCGACCAGGGCGGGCAGCAGGTCGGCCAGCAGTTCGAGCTTGGCGCGCTCCATCGTCTGGGCGGTCTTCGTGGTTCCTTTGACGAGGCGAGGATCGCAGCAGACCTGGCGCAGTTTCAGCAGAGCATCGAGGATGGCGATTTGCGAGCCTTCAAAGCCTTGCCGCTCCAGTGCGCGGCGCACCTGCTTGTCGGCGGTGGTGCGTACGGCCTCGTACAGCTCGCGCTGCCTGCCCTGCAGCTGCACGCGCAGGATGGTTTCGGTGCGCGGCGGCAGCTCGGTGGCCACATCCTGTTTGCGGCGTCGCAATATGAAGGGGCGCACGCGCTGCGACAGCAACTGGGCGCGCAGGGTTTCGCCGTTTTCTTCGATGGGCTTGCGCCAGCGGGCGTTGAAGCTGCGCACATCGCCCAGAAAGCCGGGCATCAAGAAGTCGAACTGCGCCCACAGCTCGCCCAGGTGGTTCTCCAGCGGCGTGCCCGTCAGGCACAGCAGGTGCGGTGCCTGCAGCTTGCGCAGGGCGCGGGCGCTGCGGCTACCGGCGTTTTTCACCATCTGCGCTTCGTCCAGGATCAGCAGGTGAAACGGCTGCTCAGCCAGCGCGTCTACATCGCGCCACAGCAGCGGGTAGGTGGTGAGCACCAGGTCGTGCTGGCCAATGTGCGGGTGACGCTGGGCGCGGCCGGGGCCGTGCAGCGCCAGCACGCGCAGGCCAGGCGCCATGCGCGCAGCCTCGGCCTGCCAGTTGAAGAGCAGCGAGGTGGGCAGCACCACCAGCGCGGGGCGCTTCAAGCGTCCGGCCTCTTTTTCAGCCAGCACATGGGCCAGGGCCTGTGCGGTTTTGCCCAGGCCCATGTCGTCGGCCAGAATGCCGCCCAGGCCTTGCTCGCGCAGGTATTGCAGCCAGGCCAGGCCCTCCAGCTGGTAGGGGCGCAGCAGCACTTGCAGCCCTTGCGGCGCTGCTACCGGCTGGGGCGTGCCGATGCGGCGCAGGCGCTGGGCCAGCTGTGCCAGGCCGGCGTCGCCCTGTAGCTGCCAGTCGTTGCTCCAGCCATTCACGGTGCCCACACGGTGGGCCTGCACCAGCCCGGCGCGCAGGGCCTCGATGCGGCGGGCCTCCCACGCGCCCAGGCGCAGTGGGTCGCCTTCCTGGCGCTGCTTGCGTGTGGGGTCGGTGAGCAAGTCCACCATCGCACCCACGATGGCCTTGAGCGGCCCGGCGGGTGCCTCGATGCGTTTGCCGCCAGGGGCGCGCAGCTGGATGATGGCCAGATTGTCGATGGCGGCCATCTGCTGCGCATTGAGCCAGCGCGCATCGCGGCGCAGCAGGTCGGCCAGTAGCGGGGCCAGATCCAGGATTTCGCCGTCGATCTCAATGCCCAGCGTCAGCAGCCAGGCGCCTTCGCGCTCGGGCAGCATGAGCTTTTGCACGGGGCGCTCGCGCGCGGCCAACGGGCCATCCACCTCCTTGCCCAGCAGCTCGCCAGTGTCAGGGGCAATGTGCAGCTTCCAGCGCTGCACGGGCACGCTTTCGTGCGCAAAGCCGGGGCGCACCACCACGCTCCAGCCTTCGGCGCGCAGCTGTGGCACCACGTCGGCCCAGAAGTCGCCGAAATGCGCCTCCTGCGCCAGCGTCCACACCGGGCCCAGGCTGCTGGCGGCGGCGCGGTGGCGCCACTGCAGCTTGCTGGCGTCCACAGGCATCAGGCCCAGGTCCCACACGCGGTCCATGGCGTCGGCCTCGGCCGCCAGGTTGCGCTGCATGCGCAGCACGGGGCCGCCGGTGTCAAACAGCTCCTGCACGGGGGCAGGGCGGGCGCCCAGAACGGAAGTGGGAGCAGGCGTAGCCCAGGTGGCGCCACTCTCGGTGCGGTACGTCCAGTCGATCTGCGCCAGCGTCACGCTGTCGCCGCGTGGGCCCAACTTGCCCTGGGGTTGCATGCCCAGCAAGCCATCACCACGGCCCAGGGTCATCAAAGTCAGCCGGGGGCGGAACTGGCCTGGGGCCACTTCTGAGGAAGCTGCGCCGCCCGAGTGCGCTACTGCGGGGGCAGCGCTTCGCATCAACGCCATCGCCTGCGCGGCTTCGCTGTCGGTCAGCGGGGCCATGGCCCGCAATTGAGCGGCGCTGGCTCCATCGCGCAGCGCCTGCACCCACGACTGAATCACCGCCGCCCGGTCCAACCGGTGCAGTGCCGCATCAGCGTTTGGCTTGCCTGATGGCGCCATAGGCCGCTTTTAGAACTCCCAGGCCATGCCCACCTGGCCAAAAGTACGGCCATTGCCACGACCTGCGGCAACCGACACCTTCAAGCCCTCGGCAATCTCGTAGCGCAGCCCCATCGCTTTGTCGGGCCGCAAGCGTTGTTCACCGTACACCTCGGCGGTGGCTTGAAGTTGCTGCGCCAGCGGCCATTCGTAGCCCGCCGCCCAGGTGGCTGCGCTCTGGCTTGCGCCCTGCGCCTTCACCACCTTGCGCCCCGCGTTCAAGTGCAGCGCTTGCCCGCTGGCAATGCGGTAGGTGGCCAGGGCGGTTAAGGTAAATTCGCGCTCGGTCCAGCGCCCGGGGGTGGCATCGTCCCGCACCCGTGTGCGCCCCCAATCCAGCCGCCCGCCTGCAGACCAGCCGGTGTCGCTCTGCAAAGGCACCCATTTCAGCCCAAAGCCCAGGCCCCGGTAGGTGGTGGCGGGTTCGTACTGCCTGTCTTTGGCACGGCCCAGCACGGCTTCCATCTCCAGACCCGGAAGAACGCCTGCGCCCACCACCAAATCCACGCCCCGGGTCTTGTCGTCGCGGAACGCAACGGCTTCCAGCTTCACTCCGCCCTGGGCAAGGGTGCCCGCGTCATCCGTGTACATGGGCGACTCGGCCGCTGCTGGCAGGGCGCAATTCAACCCAGCCAGGGCAATGCACCAGGCGATTGCTGGAAACGTTTTGAAAGGAGGGAGGGGGAAGGTCTTAGGGCACTCAAGCGTAGAGCGCCCATTTTGCAACGACCGGGACAGCGCGAAAACCGAGGCGGCCCGCAAGCCGCCTGTGCACGCTTACTTGATGTCGTCCACCTGGCCGACCTGGGTGCCAGCCGTTGGCGCCACCCGGCGGGCGCCATCAAAGCGGCGCTGCCAGTAGCTTTGGCGCATGTCTTCCACGCGCACTTCCGAGCCACTGCGGGGGGAATGAATGAACTTGCCGTCGCCCACATAAATGCCTACGTGGCTGAAGGTGCGGCGCATGGTGTTGAAAAAAACCAGGTCGCCCGGCTGCAGTTCTTTCTTGTCGATCACCTGGGTGGATGCCGCTTGCTGGTCCGCACGGCGGGGCAAGACCATGCCCACGGTTTGCTGGTAGATCGCCCGGACAAAGCCGCTGCAATCAAAACCGGTTTCTGCGCTGTTGCCGCCGCGCTTGTAGGGCACGCCCAAGAAGCCCATGGCGTTCACCACCAGGTCAGAAGCCCTACCTGCCACGGTGTGTGCCTTGTCCGAGACGCTGTGGCGAACCTGTTCCAACTGCGACAAAAAGCCCTTGTCTGCCAGCAAACGGTCGATTTCGTCGGTGTTAGCTTCTGGGGGCGCGGCATGCGCGGCGGTGGCAAAAACGATGAGGATTGAACAAAGCCATTTGGACATGGGGGCGAAGGGTACCACGCTCGCTGGCGAAAACGGCCTACGGGAAGGCTGGCACATGACCTACATCAGGCTCTTGCCTAGGGAAGTACTGTCATTTTTGTGACAATGTTTTGCAATTTTGCATCGCAACCGGGTCTGCTTTGCATGAGGTGCGGTCTTCAGCTGCCGCTGCGTCTGCTGCGACAATGCGGCCTGTTTCAGAAAACACGCCACCCTGGGCGATACAACCATGCTGCTCGACGCTGACGAATCCCAACTTGTGCTGGTGGACTACCAGGCACGCCTGATGCCCGCTATCCACGATGGACCGGCCGTTCTGGCCAACGCCCGCTTGCTGGCCCGTGTGGCGCGCACGCTGGGCGTGCCGGTGTGGGGCACCGAGCAAAATCCATCGCGTCTGGGTGCCAACGATGCCGACTTGCGCGCGCTGTGCAACCGCACCCTGGCAAAAATGCACTTCAGCGCTGCGGAAGAAGGTTTGGGCGAATGGCTGCGCCCACCCGCCAAGCCCCAGCAGGGCGGCAATGCCCGCAGCCTGCCCAAGCACCTGCAAAAGCCAGCGCAACAGGCCCCTGAGCGCGGCACGATTGTGATTGCCGGATGCGAAGCCCATGTCTGCCTGTTGCAAACAGCGCTGGACTTGATGGAAGATGAGTTTGAAGTGTGGGTGGTGACCGACGCCTGCGGTTCACGCACCGAGCGCAACCGCGATGCAGCGTTTGACCGGCTGGCCGGCGCGGGCGCAGAGCTGGTCACCACCGAAATGGTGGCCTTTGAATGGCTGCGCACTTGCGAGCACCCTGACTTCAAGGAAGTGCTGGGCTTGGTGAAGTAATCCTGCCGAGAAAATTTCAATAAAAATAGCTGCTAGCGCTTATCCATCAAGCGCTAGCAGCTATCATTTTGAGAGTAATTGGCAAGATGGCTGGCATGTTGCCAATGCGCTTGGTGACCAGGTTCAGGTCAGCGCAAGCCAGCGCCTGCAGCGCCCTCAGCCCGCTGAATCAATTCAATCTTGTACCCGTCTGGATCGGTGACGAAGGCAATCACGGTGGTGCCGCCTTTGACGGGGCCCGCTTCGCGCGTGACGTTGCCGCCAGCGGCCTTGATCTTCTCGCAGGCGGCATACGCGTCAGGAACGCCCAGCGCGATATGACCATAGGCGTTGCCGTGGTCATAGCTTTCCACGCCCCAGTTATAGGTCAGTTCAATTTCTGCCTGGCCTGGGTTGCCCCCCTCAAATCCCAAAAACGCCAGCGAATACTTGTATTCGGGGTTTTCAGACTGGCGCAGCAGTTGCATGCCCAGCACCTTGGTGTAGAAGTCGATAGAGCGTTGAAGGTTGCCAACGCGCAGCATGGTGTGAAGGAATCTCATGCCTTCGATTGTGCCGGCACGTCAAAAACCAAGCAGGTGGTGGTGGCATGCGCGTACAGCGTGCGACCGCCGAATCGGGCAATGTGGCTGCATTGCTCAGACGTGTACCGCAGGGTTGAAACGGATGTGAGGTCGGTTGCTACAGAAACGCCGGAAGAGAATGCGCTGGGAACCGGCCTCAGCATTGCGCCGGGTGATGCGTGTGGCAGGTTTAACGTCCAAAGTGGTACCAACGAAGTAGCGATTCTGGCCCCATCGCAGCACAGCTATATTACTAGATACGATGTATAGTAAAGTTAAATCACTTTTCGCATTTCCATAGATACAGTTTATCAAAGTAGGCCCCGTCAAGGGGCTTTTTTATTGCGTATCTTTTTTGCAACAGTTGTTGTTTTTAGGGTAGTTATTCGCACTAACGATCCCTAACGCAAGGGCGTTGCCCTCGGCCTGTTGGCCTCACCTAATACCGGCCCGTTGGGCCTAGCTAGAGCAAAGTTCCTTTGCTTAAGGCGCTCGGCGCGCGCCGTCCGTTGCCCGTCAACCAGTGCGCCCTACACCATTCCCCTGATTTCTTCGCCTCTTCGGCCAACGGTAACCCAGGGGGTGCCCCCTGCAATGGGTATCCGTAAATCTGCGATTGACAAACCCTCCCATTTCCGGGGGCACCCCCTGGGTTTCCTTATGGCACGGCGAAGAACTCAGGGGAACGGTGCAAGCGAGGGCAGCTTGCACGGGCAACAGACAACAGTTGTCCCGGCTCGGAATCTAGGGGCCCGGTACACGAAAGGCAGATAACCATGATCGCAGCAAACTACAGAAAGCACCCGGAAGCACTGGCCCTGCAACTCCCGTTGCAGTTCGGGCGTTTGCTGGTGTGGGCTACAGGCAGGCCCACCACGCGGGTTTTGCGCGCGATTCGGGCAGCTCGGGGCGCTGCGTTCAAGGCGGCAGGGCGCGTTAAGTACCCCGAGAAGAAAAGCACCCCGAGCTGGGCAAAGGAAGCGGCACGGAAGGCCCGCGAGCTGGCCCGCAGTGTTCGCCAGTCGTGCATGTCGCTAGGTCTGGTGTTTACCAAAGATACGAGCAACTGCAACCCATTCAAAGCGCGGCTGATCGATATAGAAATGGTGCGCTGGAGCGAGATGTAAAAATAGGGCCGCATGAACCTTGCAGCCATCGCGGCCTGGGCCGCTTCTAACCCGTGGACTGCCAGCACCTTTGCAGTGCTGGCCATCTTTGCCTTGTTCAGCGGTTTGCGCAGGATGCGCAGGCGGAGCCGCCCGCTCATGAGGTCTGCAAAGGCACAAGCGGACTTCAAGCCGGTGCAGACGGTGTACACGCCCAAAAGGTACAGGCGCGAGAGATAAGGCTACCTTGGGCGGTATGCCGCGACAACATCAGCAGGCGTTGAATATGGCTGCTGAGCTGGTGGAGGCTGAAAGCTTGCGGAAGTGCGCGGGGTAGTGCGACTGGAGCCAGTAGGAGCGTCGCCGCCCTCAGGGACTTCAAGCACCAGAGGCTTATCGTTTGACCCGGAAGCCATGGCGGGTGCATCGCAAGTGATGGCAATAGCTTTGGTCTTGAAACGAAGAATACCGGCGCAGTCGGTCAGGGGTTCCCAGGTGTAGCCAGCGGCTTTCAACTCTCGACTATCCAAGGTGGCAATGCGCTGGCCGGAACTACTGACTGAAAAGGTATATACCGTTTTATCCCCCATGGTGATTCGGCCGGTGAGGTGCAAACCCTTGGTTGCATATGGCTCAGGATCATCGACCTGGGACGGCTCCTCCTGGCTGTTTTGGAGAGGTGCAGGGGCAGGCTTTTGGACTGGCTGAGACGGTGGAAATGCAGCGCGCATTAGGTCATCCTGGGGGAGGGATGACACATCGACAGGGGGAGCGGGCCTGGTAGCCTTCTGCGGCTTTTCTGAAGGCCAGAAGGCCCAAATGCAAGCCAGGGCAGCGACGACATAGAAGGCACGCGAAAACAGCATGAACGCGCGGTACTCACTCTTAACGTCCGTAGCTGCACTTTCAGAAACTGAATTGCCGTTGGTGTGGCTCTTGTAGAGCGGGAAATATTGGGGCTTGTATTCGCGCTCTTCGGTGGTGATGACAGCGCCACGGTAGCCCGCATGCACCTTGCGTATGTAACGCCCCTTCTTGCCCAAAATGTCGGCGCTCCTGACCTTGATGAGCATCGCAACAAGCCCAGCAATGGGCTGGTTTATGTCGCGGAAATTTTGGGTCATCAACAACACATCGGCATTGAAGTGCCGGTGGAGCTTGAACCACTCGACCACCTGGGGATCAGTTCCCAGCTTGGGGAACGACACGTGGCATTCATCAATGACGTAGAGGGGGCCCTGGCGGGTTTCTGGGTGCTTCCATGTGGTGTGATAGTCCCAGACAGAACCAAAGACAGGGGCTGAGGCCTTGGCTGATTGATGGTCAGCGACGTGGACAACTTCACTGAGTGAAGTGGATTCAGAAAAGAGCTTGAACGCTTGTCCGTCCCCGTTATCGTCGATTGCGTTTGCATCCCAAACGCCGAGGACAGGGGCAGGCCTGCGGCGAATCTGGATCAAAGAACGATAAGCGGGATCGATGGCCGCAAACACCTCGACATTAAGAGGCAAGTTTGTGATAACAAGGCGACCAGTCTGGAGAGCAGCCAACACGTGATAAACGGTAGCCTCATAGCTTTTGCCAGAGCCGGGGATGCCTTCAAGACCGTTGATCATGAGCCGAGCCTAGTAAAGGGAATGAGCTGAAGGACAAGGCGAATAGCAATAGCTGCAACGATGATGCCGGAGGCAGGGCCGACGCCGAGCAAGCCCAAGATGTTGATGATTTCCGCAGGCATGGACGACCAGGCACCGAGGTTCGCGGTAATGGCGTCAAACTGCATACCCTGAAAAAGGCCGACGATGATGGAGAGGAACTGGTCAAGAGGCCAGCAAATTACATCTTTTGCGAAATCCCACGCGGCCTTAAAAACGGCCACGGCCAAATCAGAAAACCACGCAATAACAGCCGTGATTTTCTCGAGCAGCATTGAAAAGAATTTGCCCATCTCAACCGCCAAAAATCAAACGACGCGCCAGCAAAAGAGCACTGGCAATGATGACCAGCTTTGCAACGTCCCACACCCAACATGGGGGACTCACGTCTTGCAACCCTGCGTTCGTCCAACCGTCAATGCTGAGATCGACTTTCCACGATGGGCAAGTGCCGGCGGAAACGTTGGGCAGCAGAGAGGGAGCGAGATTAAATAAAGGCGTTGCCTTTATTTCCTGAAGCTTGGAATTCCACACGCCGGTTATTCCGTCTGGGTATTTGGGTTCGTAGAGCTTAGGCTGATCTGGCAACGGCTTATCCGTTACCTCGACCTTCTCACAGGCGGCGATTTCTGGATACTTTTCGCAGAGGCTTTTATCCTTCTCTTCTGCTGGCTTCTCTTGTGCGTCAGGCTTTGGGTTCTGAACCGGGTTTGGATCGGTGCTGGTGACTTCGCCGGGCTTTACATCGACGCGCCAAGGGCTTTCCGGGGTTGGTGCTGGAACGATATCAACATACGGTTGCCGCCACTGCTGGGGATTGGTGTTGGGAATTGGCTGAGGTTCGCCAGTGGGAACCCGCAAGGGACGATTGGCGGGATTTTCGCCGGGTGCTGGGTTAATGAACGGCTGTTCAACAGGGAGCGCCGTAGGGCGCGGCAGTTCCAGCGGGACGGTGCTGGGCATGGGCCACCCCGGATTGTTTGCAGGGTTCAGAATGTCCACAAATTGGGGCTGCGTGAGTGCTGGACTCAAGCAACCGCCCGGAGTTGCTTCGGTGTTGGATGGACAGCCGCCCGGGCCCGTGCGGGTGTTGATGGTTGTGGAGCCTTGGGGCCATTTAGTGCCTTGGGCATCGACGTAAACGACGGAACAAGTTGAACCCTCGACACTTGCAGTGCCAATAGTGATACCGCTTGCACCTTTCCAGTAGCTGCAAGCAGAAGATGCACTAGTAAACCACTTATCCCCGGTCGGGTGGACATAAACGCCGTACTCGGTACCGTCCACCGGATCGGACTTCTCGCGCCATGTTTGGCTTGCCTCATCCCATACAAGTTTTGCAGTCAACAACCATCCCGCAATGCCAACTGCTGTACGAACGCCCGGATGCATAAAGATAACGGCAGCAGCGACACGCGGCGCATTGGCGGCGAGGCGATAGGCTGCTGGCATCTTGACGGCTTGGCCGCCTACGTTGGCAGTCAATCCACCGGGCTGGTGGACGACGCGGCCAAAAACCTGATCGTTAGCGGCGGCTGCATAGGTGTGACCGCCAGAGGCGGCAGCATAGCCAGCTGGTGCAGCAAGCTGGGCGTATCCAGCATGAGCAGAAAGAGCAAACAGGGCAGCAGCAGCAATGAGGGCTTTTTTGATCATGGGTTCGACCGGAAGCCAAGCACAAAACAGACGGCACCCAAGCCGCCGAGCATGCCCATAAGGGCAAAGAACAGAGCGACGAGGGCGCCGGAAATCATGGGTAAACCTTGATTTCTTAGACCTTGCGCACGATGCGCTTAGCGAGGTCGGGACCCTTAAAGGCGATGGCAACGCCAATGATCAGCAGGCCAGCGGCGACCACCTTAGCGGCGATGCCAGAGAGATCAACCGCATCGATGAAGGCGTTCCAGTCAGAAGCAGCGTGGGCAGGCACCGCGCTGGCGACCATCACGCCAGCAGCCAGGAAAGCTTGAGAAACTTTGTTTTTGAAGTTGAAGCGCATGATTTTTTCCTTGAAAAAAGTTGTTGAAAAGGTATCGGGAATCGACACCGCGAAGGCCGAAGCCTTGACGCTGTGGACTCTCAAAGCTTGCGCACCATGCCAACGGCAATGGATAGCAGCCAGCCAATGAGGAAACTTGAAAACACGAAGCCAAAACCCCAAGAGATGACCTTCAAAACAAGCTCGGGTGTGATGCCGACCAAGGCAGGATCAAGCAAGGCTTCCAGGCTGACCCAGACCTGCTCAGAAGGGGGGCAGGGGTTTGTTTCAGTGGTGCAGGTGAGAACAAGCATGATTAAAAAATGCCCTCGTAGTCTTCACCAGCAAGGATGGATTCGCATTCAGGACACTCAGGCAAAGCAGCGTTTGCAGCCTCGTCAGAGCGGGGCTGAAAATCCGCTTCGGTGCCAACGAAACCGCAGGCGTAGCACTCGATTGGGGTGCACATGGGTGGGCCTCAGGTTTCGTAAGGCTCTGGATTGCCACACTCGGGGCACTCGAGTTCATCGACTTCAATCAGTTCCTCAATGTCAGCGTCGAAGACTTCATGTGATCCCGTCTTGAACTCGATAAGGTGACCTTCATGCCCGCAAAGGCCGCAAGCGAAATTAGCCATTTGTGTTTGCCTGTTGATAGAGGTTGTCCAAGTCAATGACCTGGGGACGGTGGAAAGGCTCGGTGTGATCCTCGATAAGCTGGGCGCAGGTTTCGAGGTCATCCAGCGTTGCAGCCTCAGTGAGCAACATCACCCATTCGGGCTGCCCATCGTCTGGATTGGGGGCGAGAAATGCGCCCGTAGTGCGCGACTGGATGACGAAGCGCATGACTTAGGCAGGGGCCTTAGTGGAGGCTGGCTTGATGCCCAACAGGGTCAGCTTGACGCTGTTGTCAGCACCGGCAACGACGTCGAATTCACAGTCGCAGAGGATGCCGCCGAGGGGCCATTTGTCCTTAAGGTGTGCCCACTTCTGGAACTCGGTGGAGTCGCCAAACTTGAAAGGGCGGGTAACAACGCCGATGGAGTCACCGGACTGGCTGGACGCGATATCCACCGAGAGGTGAAAGGTAGTGGAATCAAACCCACGCCCTTCAATTTCGCCCTTGCTGGACTTGATGCCGTGGAGCACGGCGGTGTTTTTCATCTTCATGATTGAGGTTCCTAAACGGCCAATGTTGATGCCATCCGCGCATGGCCAGTGCGGGGGGCGAGAACGCGAGCGAAGGCACGTTCAAACGCGCCGGATATCTCTTGCTTGCTGAACTTCTGCAAGCGGCCTGGGGCCTTCTTGTTGAAGAGGATTTCTTCGATGAAGTCGGTATTGCCGAGGTGCTCGAAACAAAGCGCGATGCTGGGTGCAGCCGTGTCCATGAGCCATTGCACATTGCGCTTAACTTCTGCGCAGATGGTTTCAGCGGCGAGGCGCTTTGTGGTGGGCACAGGCTCGGGAGTGACCTGGGCACCGGCTTCACGGAGAAGGCGGGAATGCCATTCGCTGGCACCTGCGAAAAAGTCAGCAGGGCGGCGGAGAATGTCGGACTCGAGCACGCGGAGCTTGTTGCCCCAGCGCAATTCAGCGCGAATCCATGGGCTATCGTCCTTGGGGCCGAATAGCTGGTGGCCCTTCTCATAGACGTTGGTTTGTTTGCCCGCTTCCTTGCTACCGAAATAGAAAGAGCGTGCACGACCGTTGCACCAGTCGCCAACCAGGTTGCACTTAGGTTGCTTGCCGCAGTGATCCATCAGGCCCGCCTGATATTCGGACTTCACGCGATCCATGCCGCCGCTGAAACCGTCGAAGAAATCTAGCGCCAGATCAACGCGGGTGATCGTCGCGCAAGTGGCTTCTACGATGTTGGCAAGGCCGTGATTAAAGCCGGTCTCTGCGAAGGTGCAGGCGGTTCCGTAGAGGTTACAGTGAATGGTTTTGGCCTGGGCGTTTTGGCGTGGGCTGTCGCCCGATGCCAAGTAGCCGACCCAGCCGCATTCAACTTCGTTGCGGACGATCGACCAGCGGAAGCGGTAAAAGTCGTGACCCTTGCGAATCTCGGGGTACACGGAGAAATCAGGGCCGAGGGCTTCGCAGACTTGTTCGGCCAAGGCTTTGGCTTGGGCGCTGGCTGCAAAGTCGGGGTCAGGCAATTCGCGCAGAGCCTGAGCGAGGCGCTTTGTCCTGTCCACGTCGTCAGAAAAGCGAGGCGAATCGTGAAGGGGAAAAAGGTCATCAACAGTCGGGGCAGGAGCTGCGCGGAGGTTGCAGGTGAAGCGCACCCAATCGACATGAACAACCTGTTTTGTCTTCTGCCGCTCAGCAGTCAAACGGAGCTTGACTTCATTACCGTCCAAGACCAGATCGGTTTTCTTGGCTCGAGTCATGCTTGTGCCTCGTTCAGGTTCTCCCCGTGATTACCATCGGGGAGGGGTTGCGAGAGGGCGGCGCAATCCGCCACTTCCCCGCGGAGCGGGGCCCCTTCTGCGGACAGCGCCGCCTGGTCAAAGGAAGGCACGAAGCCACCCAAAAATTGAGCGATGCTCAGCCATTGATCCCGGTTGCGCGGCGTAACGACTCTCATTCGGCGCACTCCACGTCAGAGGCGCAGCGTGGGCAAACCATGTGGCTTACATCCATGTCTATGCAGCCGTCGTACCCATCCATATCGTCTGCCTCATGGCCGGTGCCCTCCCAACCGCAGGCGGGGCAAAAAAAAGGCTCGTCATAGAGGTCAATGTGGTACTTCATGACAAATCAGATTTGCAGGTTTAGACTTAGGGGTGACCAAAAAGGTAATACCAAGCAGGTAATACCAAACTGGTAGCGTTTATACCAAGAAGGTAGCACCCATGAAACAAATACCCGAGCTAATCGACAGGGCTTTAGAAAAAACAGGAACAGTCTCAGCGCTTGGAAAAGCGCTAGGGATACCGCCCGCCATGGTCTCGATGTGGAAGAACGGGACGAAGCCATGCCCGCCAGAAGATCAGGCGCGGATAGCTGCAATTGCGGGAATTGATCCGATACAAACCCTCGTTCGTGCGCACATCGAAAAGCACGAGGGAACGGAGAAAGGCGACCAGCTGGCGCGGGTCTTGGGAAAGTTCTTGGTAGCGACTGGCGCGGCAGTCGCTACAAGTGGAGCAAGCGCTGCGGCGATCTTTTCACCCACCTCTAAGAGCCTGTTCGACTTGATACGATGTATATTATGTTAAATAACGTAGCAACAAACATCGAAAACAATTAGGTGTACGGCGGAGATATGCCTTTTGTACTCCCAGCATCAACTGCTGAGGATCTAGTGCTTGCCTCTAGGGCCAGCGCCGAGCTGACTGCCGGAACTGGCGACGTACCGATCTGCAGGACGCTTCAACGAATGTGTTGGACGGCAAAATTTCTCTCAGCCAACCCAACACATTAATGTGCGGACTTTTCACAGAGACGCTTCACGATTTCAAGAAGCTTCATGGAATTGAAGGGTTTCACCAGATAGGCATCAGCGCCAGCAGCAAGCCCCGCTTCAATATCTCGGGGCTGACCACGCGCTGTCACCAACACCACCGCAGGCAGTCCCAGAGCAGGATTGGTTTTCAAGAGACGACACAAGTCCAGGCCGTTCATGCCACCCGGAAGCATGATGTCCAGCACCAGTAGATGCGGACGCACTCGGTTAACCATCTCTAAACCTTCAGACGCATCTGAAGCCTCATAGATTTCATAGCCATCGAACTCCAGCATCATTCGAATCAAATGGCGGAGATCGGCATGATCTTCGACGATCAGAATGCGTGCGCTCATCGTGTATTTAATTTTTTGCCTGCCGAGGAAAAAGAAAAAGCACCTTCATCAAGGTGCGATTCAAGAAGACTTTGCGGTTTTCCTCGATGGGAAGTGACTTGGCAAGAAACCCTGGCGGCGCTTCGGCACCCCGCCCAAGCAATCAGTCCAAGGCCCATAGCGAAGCCTATGCGATCTCACTGGTTTCAGGCACACAAAACTGCTGAAACAGCACGCCCATGACGGCCAAGGCCTGTGGGCTGGCGATCTGGTAATAGATGTTTTTGCCCTCACGGCGGGTACTGACCAAGCCTTCTTCCCGCAAGACCCCCAATTGCTGCGACAGCGTAGGCTGACCAATGCCGACCAGCTCCTCCAGCTCCCCTACCCGCTTCTCGCCCTCGGTGAGTTGGCACAGCAAAAGCAAGCGGTCGGGGTTGGACAACGCCTTCATCAGCCTGCAAGCCGTATCTGCCGAACGCCGCATGGTTGCCAAGTCCATGGCAGTGGTGCCGTCAACGTCCATTTCCATCGACTCCATATTCAATTTCATTGACTATAGTCTATTGATCAACAATATATACGTCAACATACTATACGCTAGTTCATTCAGCCAGACCAATCCCGTCCAACTACTCATCTTTGAGGAAACACCCATGAAAAATGCCCACGACCTCGTGCAAGACGCCAAGCTGCACGTGCAGGAGGTGCCGCTGGATCTGGCGGAAAAAGCCATTCAGCAGGCGGACGTGCTGATCGATGTGCGTGAAGCCGACGAGTACATGGCTGGGCACATTTCGGGTGCGGTGCACATGGCGCGCGGCGTGCTGGAATTCAAACTCAGCGGCACCCCTGCTCTGGCAGCGCGTGACACCCGAATCGTGCTGTATTGCAAGACGAGCGGCCGCGCCGCGCTGGCAGCCTGCGCGCTGCAAAGCATGGGCTACTTGAACGTGCAGTCCATTGCTGGCGGATTTGATGCATGGGTGACTGCCGGCAAGTCGGTAGCGCGGGCAGAGCAGCCATCGTTTGAATAGACAACAGGCCGTACACGCCACCTAATTTTTCCCTTGTCCCAAAGGTGCCTCATGGTGGGGCACCACAACCCTCTGGAGGAACCATGAAATTCAACGTCGGAACCATAGATCGCGTATTGCGGATCGTTGCCGGTCTCGTGCTCATTGCCCTGGCGGCGACTGGCACCGTAGGGTGGTGGGGCTGGCTGGGGGTAATACCTCTTGCCACCGGGCTGTTTAGGTTCTGCCCCGCGTACACCCTGCTGGGCATCAACACCTGCCCACTGAAGAAGTAACCCCAGCGCGGCACTGCCGCGCGTACCGCGAGGAACATGCAATGAGTACTTTTGACCACGCAGGCCTGATCCAGGGCATCAACGAGAGCCTGACTACTTTCCGCAAGGCCCAGCCCGAGACCATGCGAGGCTTTTCACAACTGGCGCAGGCCTCCATGGCCGAGGGCGCGCTCAGCAGCAAGCACAAAGAATTGATTGCCCTGGCCATCGGCGTCACCCAGCGCTGCTCTGGCTGCATCGGTTTTCACGTCAAGGCACTGCAAAAGCTGGGCGCTACCCGCACCGAGCTGGAAGAGATGCTAGCCGTGTGCGTCTACATGGGGGGCGGCCCAGCACTGATGTACACGGCCGAAGCTTTGAAGGCCTGGGGCACCATGGCCGCAGCCACCGCTTGAGCTTCATGCCACCGGGGAGCGACAAATCCTCTCCGGCCTGGCGCAGCAAAAGCACGTGGCGCCACAAAGGGCGGCGCGCAAGAAATCTTCATCCCAAGACCCTCCCCCGCTTCCTTGTCCACCGGCGCATCGCCCAGGAGTTTGCCGACGCAGATCCCGCAAGGCTGGCCGAGGTAGACCGCCTGGCCGCTGATCTGCCCATGGAGCGCATTGAACTGACATCGCGCGACGAGCCGCTTTGAAGCAGCCAGCTCGGCCATGCTGCCCTGGCAACGCCCGCCGCGGCAGGGGCGCGCCTCAGGCAGCGAGGGCGTGGTCGTCTTGGGTGGTTGTGGTGCGGTGGCCGTTCAGGCCCAGCTTGGCCAGCAACTGCACATCAGCATCCACATCGGGGTTGCCTGTCACCAGCAGCTTGTCGCCGTAAAAGATGGAATTGGCCCCGGCCATGAAGCACAGCGCCTGCACGGCTTCGCCCATTTGCTGGCGCCCGGCCGACAGGCGTACGCGCGCCTTGGGCATGGTGATGCGGGCCACCGCAATCACGCGCACAAAGTCAAACGGGTCGATGGGTTCGCTGTCGGCCAGCGGCGTGCCGGGCACGCGCACCAGGCTGTTGATGGGCACCGATTCAGGGTATGGCTGCAGGTTGGCCAGCTGCGCAATCAGGCCCGCACGGTGCACCGGCGCCTCGCCCATGCCCACAATGCCGCCGCAGCACACGCTGATGCCTGCAGCGCGCACGTTCTGTAACGTGTCCAGCCGGTCCTGATAGGCCCGGGTGCTCACCACGTCGGTGTAGTACTCGGGGGCGGTGTCCAGGTTGTGGTTGTAGTAGTCCAGCCCGGCGTCCTTCAATGCCTGTGCCTGGTGCGGCTCGAGCATGCCCAGCGTGGCGCAGGTCTGCAGGCCCAGGCCCTTCACGGCGCCAATCAGGGCGCTGACTTTTTCAATGTCGCGGTCTTTGGGTGCGCGCCAGGCGGCGCCCATGCAAAAGCGGGTGGCGCCTGCGTCCTTCGCGGCCTGGGCGGCGCGTACCACCTCCTCCACTTCCATGAGCTTTTCGGCCTTCACGCCGGTGTCGAACTCGGCCGCCTGCGGGCAGTAGCCGCAGTTTTCAGGGCAGCCACCGGTTTTCACCGACAGCAGTGTGGCCAGTTCGATGTCGCCCGCAGGCCAGTGCTGGCGGTGCACCGTCTGGGCCTCGAAAACCAGATCCAGCAAAGGCTTGTCGAGCAATTGCTGAATGGCTTCGACAGACCACGGGCCCGCCTGGCGAGCCTGAGGCGACGAGGGGCGGTGGATGTGGACGGTTTGGGGCGTCGTGCCAGGGTTCATGCTTGCTCCTTGAACGGTGTATCTGGAAATCGCCCCTGGGCCTTGGCGGTCACCACGCCATGTGTGGTGCCGGGCCTCTGGGCTTGCAATAGGGCGGATTCTGGTTCAAAAAATTGCGTAAATCCAGCCATCAGGGCCATAAAAACCATCATAAAAAAGGTGCAGCAAAAGACGGCAAATTGAAGATTAATTAGAAGCAGTTAGAAGGCTTTTGATGATTTTTTGCCGAACTTGACAGCATTCGAAAAGTCACTTTTTCTGCTACACGCAACCCACCCTCATCTGCTGTCTATTGCCGGCAAACTCCCGCGCCAGTCTTCCAAAAATGAGCGCTTTTAACGGCAGACATCTGCGCCATGCAGACGAAAAAAAGCCAACCTCAAGGGTTGGCTGTTTCGGGGCGTCTGCTCAATCCCCCTGTCTGCCGTTGGGACCATGTCCCAGGGCGGTGGTTCAGCCCAGCGCCGCAATCACATCCGCCGGGGCCTGCACCAGTTCAATCAGCACGCCCTCCCCGGCAATCGGAAACTCGTCATTGCTCTTGGGGTGCAAGAACGTGATGTCGTAGCCGGCAGCGCCCTTGCGGATGCCACCGGGAGCAAAGCGCACGCCCTTTGCGGTGAGCCATTCCACGGCCTTGGGCAGGTCGTCGATCCACAGGCCGATGTGGTTGAGCGGCGTGGTGTGCACGGCGGGTTTTTTGTCAATGTCCAGCGGTTGCATGATGTCCACCTCCACCTTGAAGGCACCCTTGCCCATGGCCAGGATGTCCTCATCGACGTTCTCGCGCTCGCTCTGGAAGGTGCCGGTCTGCGTGAGGCCGAGCATGTCCACCCACAAGGTCTTCATGCGTTGCTTGTCGGTGCCGCCAATGGCGACTTGCTGGATGCCCAGGACTTTGAAGGGGCGTTGGGTTGTGCTCATGAATGCTCCTGATTTAATAGCTGCCAGCGCTTATCCATCAAGCGCCAGAGGCCAAAAAGACTAAAAGGGGCGCAAGGCCCCTCTGGAATGCCTGGCAAACCAAGCGGCAGATCACTGGAATTCCAGAATCACCTGGTCCACCGCCAGCGACTCACCCTTGCCCGCCACAATCTTGCCGACCACGCCGTCTTGCGCGGCGAAGAGGATGTTCTCCATCTTCATGGCTTCGATCACGGCCAGCTTCTCACCCGCCTGCACCTTCTGACCGGGCTGCACCGCCACATCCACCAGCAGGCCGGGCATGGGCGAGAGCAGGAACTTGGACAGATCTGGCGGCGCCTTGTAAGGCATGAGCTGGTGCAAGCGCGCGCCCAGGGGCGAGAGCACCATGGCTTCGATCTGCGTGCCGTTGTGCTGGATGCGCAGAGCCAGCGGGTTCTTGCCCGCACCCCGCTCCACCTGGGCGGTGAAGCCCTGGCCGTTGCAGGCGCCCTGCACGCGGATCTGGCCCAGCGTGGCATTGCTACTGATTTGATAGCTCTTGCCGCTTACCGTGACTGCGCTGGAGCCCGATTTGTTTTCAAAGTCAGACACCATCACCTCGTGGTGCTGGTTCTGCCCTTCGGCGCCCAGTGTCACCACCACAAACTGCTCGCCCACCTTGACCTCATGCCCAGCCAATTGCCCGCTGATGCCCGAGGCGCGGGCGCGGTAGCGGCGGTGCATGAAAGCCGCCAGCGCCACCAAAAACAGCGGGTCGCTGTGCGGCACATCTTCGGCGTGGAAGCCCTTGCCGTAGTTCTCGGCGATGAAGCCGGTGTTGAAGTCGCCCGACACAAACTTGGGGTGTGCCAGCAGCGCCGCCTGGAACGGGATGTTGCTGCTGATGCCGCGAATCACAAACCCGTTGAGCGCCGCGCGCATCTTGGCAATCGCGTCGTTGCGGTCCGTGCCGTGCACGATGAGCTTGGCGATCATCGAGTCGTAGTACATGGGGATCTCGCCACCCTCGTACACGCCCGTGTCCACCCGCACGCCCAATTTTTTGGTCGTATCGGACTGGAACATCGACTCCTCCGGCGGCTGAAAGCGCACCAGGCGGCCGGTGGAAGGCAGGAAGTTGCGGAACGGGTCTTCGGCGTTGATGCGGCACTCAATGGCCCAGCCGTCGCGCTTCACATCGGCCTGGGTCAAGGGCAGCTTTTCGCCCGCCGCCACGCGGATCATCAACTCCACAAGGTCCAGGCCGGTAATGCACTCCGTCACCGGGTGCTCCACCTGCAGGCGGGTGTTCATTTCGAGGAAGTAGAAATCCTGGTCCTTGCCAACCACAAATTCCACGGTACCTGCGGACTGGTACTTCACGGCCTTGGCCAGCGCCACGGCCTGCTCGCCCATGGCCTTTCGCGTGGCGTCGCTGATGAAGGGCGATGGCGCCTCTTCAATCACCTTCTGGTGGCGGCGCTGGATGGAGCACTCGCGCTCGTTCAGGTAGATCACGTTGCCGTGGCTGTCGCCCAGGATCTGGATCTCGATGTGGCGTGGCTCCTGCACAAACTTCTCGATGAAGATGCGGTCGTCGCCAAAGCTGTTGCGGGCTTCGTTCTGGCAGCTGGCAAAGCCTTCAAACGCTTCCTTGTCGTTGTAGGCCACGCGCAGGCCCTTGCCGCCGCCGCCCGCCGATGCCTTGATCATCACGGGGTAGCCAATGCCCTTGGCAATCTCCACCGCCTGCTCGGGGCCAGCAATGGCATCGTTGTAGCCCGGAATGGTGTTGACCTTGGCTTCGTTGGCCAGTTTCTTGGATGCGATCTTGTCGCCCATGGCCGCAATCGAATGCGCCTTTGGGCCGATGAAGGCAATGCCTTCGTCTTCGCAGCGCTGGGCAAAGGCTTCGTTTTCTGAAAGGAAGCCATAGCCGGGGTGCACGGCCTGTGCGCCCGTCTGCTTGGCGGCAGCAATGATCTTCTCGGCCTGTAGATAGCTCTCACGGCTGGGTGCGGGGCCGATGTTGACGGCCTCGTCGGCCAGCTTGACGTGGCGTGCTTCCTTGTCGGCGTCGGAATAGACGGCGACGGTGGCGATTCCCATTTTCTTGGCGGTGGCGATCACTCGGCAAGCGATCTCGCCACGGTTCGCAATCAAAATTTTGGTGAACATGTTTTGTCTCTTTCCAAGGGCTGTGGCAGTGCCGCTCAAAGGGGAATGTTCCCGTGCTTGCGCCAGGGGTTCTCGATCTTCTTGTTCTGCAGCATCACCAGCGAGCGGCAGATGCGCTTGCGGGTTTCATGCGGCAGGATCACGTCGTCGATAAAGCCGCGTGCACCAGCCACAAACGGGTTGGCAAAGCGCTGCTTGTATTCGGCCTCACGCGCAGCCAGCTTCACGGGGTCGTTCTTGTCTTCGCGGAAGATGATCTCCACCGCGCCCTTGGCGCCCATCACCGCAATTTCAGCGTTGGGCCAGGCCAGGTTCACGTCGCCGCGCAGGTGCTTGCTCGCCATCACGTCGTATGCGCCGCCGTAGGCCTTGCGGGTGATGACGGTGATCTTGGGCACGGTGCACTCGGCGTACGCGTACAGCAGCTTGGCGCCGTGCTTGATGATGCCGCCGTATTCCTGGCTGGTGCCGGGCATGAAACCTGGCACATCCACAAACGTGACCACGGGGATGTTGAACGCATCGCAGAAGCGCACAAAGCGCGCGGCCTTGATACTCGACTTGATGTCCAGGCAGCCGGCCAGCACCAGCGGCTGGTTGGCCACGATGCCCACGGTCTGGCCTTCCATGCGGGCAAAGCCGATGATGATGTTCTTGGCGTATTCGGGCTGCAGTTCAAAGAAATCCCCATCGTCCACCGTCTTGAGGATCAGCTCCTTCATGTCGTACGGCTTGTTGGGGTTCTCGGGCACCAGGGTGTCCAGGCTCCGGTCCATGCGGTCGGCCGGGTCGTTGCTCTTGCGCACGGGGGCCTTTTCGCGGTTGTTGAGCGGCAGGTAGTTGTACAGGCGGCGCAGCATCATCAGCGCCTCCACGTCGTTCTCGAACGCCATGTCGGCCACACCGCTCTTGGTGGTGTGGGTGATGGCGCCGCCCAGTTCTTCGGCCGTCACTTCTTCGTGCGTCACGGTCTTGACCACTTCGGGGCCGGTCACGAACATGTACGAGCTGTCCTTCACCATGAAGATGAAGTCCGTCATGGCGGGCGAGTACACGGCGCCACCGGCGCTGGGGCCCATGATCATGCTGATTTGAGGCACCACACCCGATGCCAGCACGTTCTTCTGGAACACATCGGCATAGCCGCCCAGGGACGCCACGCCTTCCTGAATACGCGCACCGCCCGAGTCGTTGAGGCCAATGACGGGTGCGCCGACCTTCATGGCCTGGTCCATCACCTTGCAGATCTTCTCGGCGTGGGTTTCGCTCAAAGCACCGCCAAACACGGTGAAGTCCTGGCTGAAGACGAACACCAGGCGGCCGTTGATCATGCCGTAGCCGGTGACCACGCCGTCGCCCGGCACCTTGTTGTCCTGCATGCCAAAGTCCGTGCAGCGGTGCTCCACGAACATGTCCCATTCTTCAAAGGTGCCGTCGTCCAGCAGCAACTCAATGCGCTCGCGGGCAGTCAGCTTGCCCTTCTTGTGCTGGGCGTCGATGCGCTTCTGGCCCCCGCCCAGGCGGGCAAGTTCGCGCTTTTTCTCCAGTTGGTCCAGGATGTCTTGCATGGTCGTCCTTCGGTGAAATGCTGTCTCGTTGGAATGAATTTGCTATTTATTCAATAGCTGCTGGCGCTTGTCCAGACTGCGCCAGCAGCAGATTTCTTGCAGCAGTAGAAGCCGCGATGCGCCCCGCCACCACGTCTTGCTGCAACTGCGGCAGCAGCGTGCGCACCTGCGGGTGCTGGCGGAAGGCGAGCTTGAGGCCCGCCTCGATGCGTTCCCACATCCAGGCCAAAGCCTGCTTTTCGCGGCGCTGGGCCAGGCGGCCATTGGCGGTTTGCAGCCTTTGGTATTCGCTCACTGCGGCCCAGAATCCATCCACGCCCTGCCCCAGCAGCGCGCTGATCTGCACGACCTTGGGGTGCCATTGGGCTTCGTTATGGTGGGCGTTTTCGGGGTTGCCGTGCTGGCCGAGCAGGCGCAGGCTGGAAGTGATCTGCGCCTCGGCCCGGGTGGCGGCGTTCTTGTCGATGTCAGCCTTGTTGATGACCACCAGGTCGGCAATCTCCATCACACCCTTCTTGATGGCCTGCAGGTCATCGCCCGCATTGGGCAGCTGCATCAGCACGAACAGGTCCGTCATGCCCGCCACAGCAGTCTCCGACTGGCCCACGCCCACGGTTTCGATGATGACCACGTCGTAGCCCGCGGCCTCGCACACCAGCAGTGCCTCGCGCGTCTTCTCGGCCACGCCGCCCAGCGTGCCGCTGCTCGGGCTGGGGCGGATGTAGGCGCGTTCATTGACGGAGAGATGCTCCATGCGCGTCTTGTCACCCAGGATGGAGCCGCCGGACACCGTGCTGGAAGGATCCACCGCCAGCACCGCCACGCGATGCCCCTGACCAATCAGGTACAGGCCCAGCGCCTCGATGAAGGTACTTTTGCCCACGCCCGGCACGCCGCTGATGCCCAGACGGAACGCCTTGCCCGTGTGGGGCAGCAGCGCCGTGAGCAGCTCATCTGCCTGCGCGCGGTGATCGGCGCGGGTGGATTCAAGCAGCGTGATGGCTTTGGCCATGGCGCGGCGCTGCAAGGGGCCATCGCCCCCCACAATGCCGCGCTGGATCGCTTCAGGGGTCACGCCGCAACCGCCTTGCGAATCTGCTCCAGCACATCCTTGGCGCTGGCCGGGATGGGAGTGCCAGGCCCATAGACGCCCTTCACGCCTGCTTCGTACAAAAAGTCGTAGTCCTGCGCAGGAATCACGCCGCCCACGAACACGATGATGTCGTCCGCGCCCTGCTTCTTCAGCTCGGCAATGATGGCGGGCACCAGCGTTTTGTGGCCCGCGGCCAGGGTGCTCACACCCACGGCGTGCACGTCGTTTTCAATCGCCTGGCGCGCGCACTCCTCGGGGGTCTGAAAGAGCGGGCCCATGTCCACATCAAAGCCCAGGTCGGCAAAGGCGGTGGCTACCACCTTGGCCCCACGGTCATGCCCGTCCTGGCCCAGCTTGGCAATCATCACGCGGGGGCGGCGGCCCTGGTCTTCGGCAAAGGCGTTAATTTCGGCCTTGAGTTTTTCCCAGCCCTCGGCCGAGTCATAGGCAGCTGCGTACACACCGGTCACCTTTTGCGTATCGGCGCGGTGGCGCCCGAAAACCTTTTCCAGCGCATCAGACACTTCGCCCACCGTGGCGCGCAGGCGGATTGCCTGGATGGACAGCTCAAGCAGGTTGCCCTCGCCGGACTCTGCTACAGAAGTGAGAGCATCCAGCGCTTGCTGCACCTTGGCTGCATCGCGTTTTGCTTTGATTTCTTGCAGGCGGGCAATCTGGCCGTCGCGCACCTTCACGTTGTCGATTTCGAGGATATCGACCTTGTCTTCCTTGGCCAGCTTGTACTTGTTGACGCCGACGATCACGTCCTTGCCGCTGTCGATGCGCGCCTGCTTTTCTGCGGCAGCGGCTTCGATCTTGAGCTTGGCCCAGCCGCTGTCCACGGCCTGGGTCATGCCGCCCATGGCTTCGACCTCTTCGATGATCTTCCAGGCGGCGTCCGCCATGTCCTGCGTCAGCTTTTCCATCATGTAGCTGCCAGCCCAAGGGTCGATCACGTTGGTGATGTGGGTCTCTTCCTGGATGATGAGCTGCGTGTTGCGCGCAATGCGAGCGCTGAACTCGGTGGGCAGTGCAATGGCTTCATCGAGCGCGTTGGTGTGCAGCGATTGCGTGCCGCCAAACACGGCCGCCATGGCTTCGATGGTGGTGCGCACCACGTTGTTGTAGGGGTCTTGCTCGGTGAGCGACCAGCCCGAGGTCTGGCAGTGCGTACGCAGCATCAGGCTCTTGGGGTTTTTGGCGTTGAAGCCCTTCATGATGCGGCACCACAAAAGGCGCGCAGCGCGCATCTTGGCGACTTCCAGGTAGAAGTTCATGCCGATGGCCCAGAAAAAGGACAGGCGCCCGGCAAACTCGTCCACGTCCATGCCCTTGGCGATGGCGGTCTTCACATATTCCTTGCCGTCGGCCAGGGTGAAGGCCAGCTCCAGCGCCTGGTTGGCACCGGCTTCCTGCATGTGGTAGCCCGAAATCGAGATCGAGTTGAACTTCGGCATGTTCTTGGCCGTGTACTCGATGATGTCGCCAATGATCTTCATCGACGGCTTGGGCGGGTAGATGTAGGTGTTGCGCACCATGAACTCTTTCAGAATGTCGTTCTGAATGGTTCCGCTGAGCTTGTCTTGTGAGACGCCCTGCTCTTCCGCTGCCACCACGTAACCCGCCAGTACGGGCAACACGGCGCCGTTCATGGTCATCGAGACCGACACCTTGTCGAGCGGAATCTCGTTGAAGAGGATCTTCATGTCCTCCACCGAATCAATTGCCACGCCGGCCTTGCCCACATCGCCCGTCACACGGGGGTGGTCGGAGTCGTAGCCCCGGTGGGTAGCCAGGTCAAACGCCACCGACACGCCCTGCCCACCGGCGGCCAGCGCCTTGCGATAGAAGGCGTTGGACTCTTCGGCGGTGGAGAAACCGGCATATTGGCGGATGGTCCAGGGGCGCACTGCATACATGGTGGCCTGGGGGCCGCGCAGGAAGGGCTCGAAGCCGGGCAGCGTATCGGCGTAAGGCAGGTCTTTGGTGTCTGCCGATGTGTAGAGGGGTTTGACGGTGATGCCGTCAGGAGTGACCCAGTTCAGCGCATTCACATCGCCACCGGGGGCCGATTTGGCCGCTGCCTTGGCCCAGGCCTCTAGCGAGGCAGGTGCGAACTCGGGGGCGTTGTTCTGGGGGGTGTCACTCATGGCGAAGGCTTCTCCGAAGATGGCGTTGGGGGTCGTCGCACGCGACGCTCGGCAGTTTCCGATGTGGCGGCAAGTTTACATCATTCATAATTATTCATTCAAAATATTCCGCACAGCTTACAATCTGGCCCATGTCAGTCATCACCCTCACGCCCAAAGCCCTGTACGAAGAAGTTGCCGAGCAATTGCGCCAGCGCATCTTCCGCCGCGAACTGGAGCCCGGCAGCTGGATCGACGAGCTCAAGATTGCGGAAGAATTCGGCATCAGCCGCACGCCCCTGCGCGAGGCGTTGAAGGTGCTGGCCGCTGAAGGCCTCGTCACGATGAAGGTGCGACGTGGCGCCTATGTGACGGAGATGAGCGAAAAAGACCTGCGCGACGTGTACCACCTGCTCAGCCTGCTGGAGAGCGACGCCGCAGGCGTGGTGGCCGAGCGCGCCACGCCCGAGCAGCAGCAAACCCTGCGCGATTTGCACGCCGAGCTGGAATCGGCTGCTGGCAACCGGGAAGCCTTTTTCTCAGTGAACGAGCGTTTTCACATGGCCTTGCTCGACATGGCCGACAACCGCTGGCGCAGCCAGATGGTGGCCGACCTGCGCAAGGTAATGAAGCTCAACCGCCACAACTCGCTGTTCAAGCAAGGGCGGATTGAAGATTCGCTGAGCGAGCACCGCGCCATTCTGGACGCCATGCTCGCGCACGACGCCGAAGGCACGCGCCGCGCCATGCAGGCGCACTTCGCGCGAGGGCTGCAAGCCGCCACCTAACGATCTGATCGAAAACGCGGCGGCGCCCTGTCCCCTGCTGCTTACGCCACCGCCACGGCGCCCCCGGCGAAGGCCACGCCAAAGCGGTTGTCCAAAAAGTCGGCCAGCGGCACGGCTTCCTGACCCACAAACCCTTTTTGCGGTAAACGCCCCTGGGCCACCAGGTCCAGCGCCGTGCAAATGCCCGCCGCCGTGGTGAGCTGGATGGCGCTGAGCGTGTGGCCCGCCACGGGCGCGCCCACGATGCGTGCTGAATACGAATGCTGCACCAGCCGCCCGCCGCGCAGCCCGGATGCGGTGGCAAACACCACGATCACGTCCTGGTCGGTGGTCGGAATGGCGGTTTCCAGCAGGTCCTTGAGCAAATCGCGCCGGTCGCGCAGGCGCAGGTCATTCAGCAGCAGTTTCAAGATGGCGCAGTGACCGGGGTAGCGAATGGACTGGTAATCCACCTGCCTGGCCTTGCCCGCCAGCGTTTCGGTGAGCGTGCCCAGCCCGCCCGAGGTGTTGAAGGCCTCGTACTCGACCCCATCCAGCGCAAAGGTTTCCAACCCTTCCAGCGCAGGCACCGTGGTGCGCACACCGTCCACAATGGCTTCGCAAGGGTTGCAGTACTCGTTGATCAGCCCCTCGGTGCTCCACGTCAGGTTGTAGCGCAAGGCTCCCTGCGGGTAGCGGGGCAAGGCGCCCACACGCATGCGCAGTGTGTGCAGCGTGTCAAAGCGCGAAGCCAGATCTTGCCCCACGATGCCGATGAACCCTGGGGCCAGCCCGCACTGGGGCATCAACACGCTCTGCGCCACACCGCCCGCCCTGCCCTCTGCCGCCAGGCGGCGGATGGCGTGGGTGCTTTGCACGTCTTCCGTCAAGTCAAAGTAATGCACGCCTGCCTGCACACACAGCGTGGCCACCGACACCGCGCGGTGGTATGGCAGGGCGTTGAGGACGGCAAAGCGGCCCTGCACCGCCGCTTGCAGGCTGGGCTCATCCGAGAGCAACTGGGTGTGCACGCCCAGCGCTGCGGCCTCGGCCAGGCGCGAGGGGTCCCGGTCGGCCACCGTCAGGCGGTAGCCACCGGCCTGTTTGAGCAGCAAGGCTATGGCAAAGCCGATGTGGCCCGCGCCGAGAATGGTGACATCCAGGTCGGCAGAGGCATGGGCGGGGTGTCGGGTGGTCATGTGAAGTCTCCTTGTAGGTATGGCAGGCACGGTGTCGATTCGGTGCCGCCATCGTAGGCAAGGGCTCTGTCAATGTGTAGTGAGCAAATCGTCGAAAGCAGAGCTAATATCTGCCGAACCGTCGAATGCCTGCATCGATACGACCAAACCAGCCTTCTGCGCCCTGCCATGAACACCTCTCTGGACGATATTGACCGCCAATTGCTCAGCCTGCTGCAGACCAACGCCCGCGAAGGCACGGCCCTGCTGGCGCGCAAGCTGGGCTTGGCCCGCACCACGGTGGTAGCCCGCATTGCGCGGCTGGAACGTTCGGGCGTGGTGGCGGGTTACGGGGTGCGCCTGGGCGCGCGGCTGGACGCCAGCACCGTACGCGCCTGGTGCAGCTTGAGCGTGATGCCCAAGGCGGGCCCCGCCGTGCTGCGGGCGCTGGGCGCAATGCCCGAGGTGGAAGAGGTATCGGCCGTGAGCGGGCCGTTCGACTACCTGGTGTTCTTGCGTTGCACCAGCCATGAGCAGCTGGATCGCCTGCTCGATCAGGTGGGCCAGCTCGAAGGGGTGCACCAGACCCAGACCAGCATCGTGCTCAGCCGCAAAATCGACAGACGCAGTGTGGATGGGTAAGACAACGTGCGAACAATTTACTCCTGAAAAAGGAGCTGCCTGCGCTTATCTTTCGGGCGTTAGAACCTGTTTTGATGCCAAACAGACTCACACCTCGAACTGTGTCGGGTTCTTGCCGCGAATGGGTGCGTAGAAAGCCTTGATGGCGGCCATGTCCAGCTCCAGGTCGCCAGTGGGCTCAAACACCGGCCCCAGGCCCCCCACCTTGCGGCCGTAATCGACAAACGCCAGCACGATGGGCACGCCCGCCTGCTGGGCAATGAAATAAAAGCCCGTTTTCCAGCGCTTGGTTTTGCCACGCGTGCCCTCGGGCGGCACGATCAGCTGCATGGGCCCGGTGGCCAGGCGCATGGCCTCTGCCGACGAGGCCACCAGGTTGTTGGCCTGCTCACGGTTCACCGGAATCCCCCCCAGCCAGCGCATCACCGGCCCCAGCGGGCCTTTGAACAGGCTGTGCTTGCCCATCCAGAACACGCGCAGGCGCAGCACAAAGGCCAGCATCAGCGTGTATGGCAAGTCCCAGTTGCTGGTGTGGGGCGCGGCAATCAGCACGCTCTTGGTCGCCTTGTCGGGCAACTGGCCCTCCACCGTCCACCCCGTCAGGCGCAAAGTGATTCGCGAAAGCGCGCGCAGGAAGGTGTTGACCACCGGTGTGTCAAAAATGGTGCGGTGCATGAAAAGGGGAGGGAAAAGACGCCAGAAGAGGGGCGACGAGGAAAGCGGCAGATACGTTTCACTACATTCTGCCCAAAAACCGTGGTGCCTCGGCAAGAAATGCAAAAAATGAACCCTGCTGATGTTCGCTATCAAATCAGGTTCGGCCCATCGGCTCAGGCCGCGCGGTGGGCAAGCCCGCTACACGACGCGTTCAGAGCGCCAATGGGATAATCCCACCCCCGCAAGGCCGCTGGCCCGTGCCAGCCGCTTGCCCCGCCCACCCTTTTCCTTACCCTACACCCCGTGCCCTCCCCCACAAGCCCCTGGCGCATGTCCGTCGCCCCGATGATGGACTGGACCGACCGCCATTGCCGCTACTTTCACCGCCTGCTGACCCGGCACACCCTGCTGTACACCGAAATGGTGAACGCCGGCGCCATCATCCACGGGGGCACAGAGCGCCACCTGCGCTTCAATGCCGAAGAGCACCCTGTCGCCTTGCAGCTGGGCGGCAGCGAACCCGCCAACTTGGCCCAGGCCGCAAAGCTGGGTGCCCAGTGGGGCTATGACGAAATCAACCTGAACTGCGGCTGCCCCAGTGACCGCGTGCAGCGCGGAGCCTTTGGCGCCAGCCTGATGAAGGCGCCCCAACTGGTGGCCGACTGCGTGAAAGCCATGCGCGACGTGGTGGATGTGCCCGTGACGGTGAAGCACCGCATTGGCATCGACAAGGAAGAAAGCTACAGCTTTGTGCGCGACTTTGTGGGCACCGTGGCGGATGCAGGTTGCACCGTGTTCATCGTGCACGCGCGCAATGCCTGGCTGCAGGGCCTGAGCCCGAAGGAAAACCGCGACATTCCGCCCCTGCGCTACGAGGTGGTGCGCCAGTTGAAGGCAGACTTTCCGCAGTTCACCTTCGCCATCAACGGCGGCTTCACCACCGACGAGGCGGTGCAGGAACAGCTGGAGCACCTGGACGGCGTGATGGTGGGCCGCGAGGCGTACCACAACCCCTGGTGGCTGGCACGCTGGGACGCGCTCTACTACGGCGAACAAGGTGGTGTGCCCTGCCCCCTGACACGTGAAGAGGTGGAACTGGCGATGGTGGAGTACATGGAGCGCGAAGCCGCCCAGTACGGCACGCCCTGGGCGCACATTGCACGCCACATGCTGGGCCTGCGCCACAGCCTGGCCGGTGCGCGCATCTGGCGGCAGGTGTGGAGCAACCACCTGCTCAAAGACCGCCCCGCCCGCGAGGTGTATCACCTGGCACAGCAGGCCGTGGCCGAGTCGTTGGCAAACCATCAGGAACACTGAGGCGGCGAGCGCTGGTCGGCAGGAGCCATATCCACCGACCACGCCAACCCGCAAGCGCCTGGGCCTTTGAGGCCAATCACTTCAAAAAGCATAGCTGCTGGCGCTTGCGTGGTGAAGGTTACAGCCTGATTTGGCTTTGATTCCCTCTGCGAAAAGGTGCTGACGAATGGGGTGATTTTTCACCTGAATTGAAGCCCAATCGGCATCCAGGCCAAACGCCATCAGCGGCAGCAGCTATTGATTCAATAGCAAACCAATCCACCGTCGCCTTGCGGTAGCGAACCCCAGTGGTGGCCGGGGCAAGCCATGGGGTTCACGCAGACAGTGCCGTGAATCGCCTGCAACACGCCAGCCGGGTGACCCGTATCCTGGGCTTGCACCAGACGAAACTCAAAAAAGCTCGGCCGTGCCCTGCAGGGTGAGCCAGCCTTCATGGTCATTGCTCCAGAGGCGCACAGATTTCCCATCGGCCGATGGCGCGCCATTCAAGCCAAACGGGTGCAGGTCAAACGTGGGCCGCACGGCTTTGAAGTGAAAACTCTTTACGCGGGCGCTGGGGCACTGGCGGCGCAGCAGGTCAATGAGCAGCGTGGCAATCAGCGGCCCATGCACGATGAGGCCTGGATAGCCCTCGACTTCCGTGACGTAGCGCCGGTCGTAATGGATGCGGTGGCCATTGAAGGTGAGCGCGGAATAGCGGAACAGCAGCACATCGTCAGGCGTGATGCTGCGGTGCCAGGGCGCGCCGGTTTCCGCAGCGATCGGCGCTGGCACTGGGTCACCCGGCTGGGGAGCAGCGCGGTAGACGATGTCGTGCTCTTCGGTCAGCGCAAGGCCCTTGGCATTGGAAATCTCGTGCTTGACCAGCACAAACACCAAATCGCCCGTGCGGCCCGCCTTGTGCGTGACGGATTCGATGCGCGAGGTGCGCTGCACCGTATCGCCCACCAACAGGGGGTTGTGCTCTTCCCACCGCAAACGCCCACCTGCCCACATGCGGCGCGGAAGCGGCACCGGGGGCAGAAAGCCGCCGCGCGCCGGGTGGCCGTCGGGCCCGAGACCGCTTTGGCGCACCTGGGGCAAAAAATAGAGCCAGTGCCATAACGGCGGCAGCGCAGTGCCGGGCACAGGATGGGGGTCTTCCCGGTCCAGCGTGGCCGACAGGCCGCTGACGGGGGCGCTGGTGATGGTGTCGTGCAAAGTTTCGGCCCTGCCCTGCCAGGTTTGCAAGTGGTTCAGCAAGGCGGCGTCGACGGTGCGGAGTTCTTCGGTCATGGGCGGCGCTGTCCGGCAAGTGGTAGCAATGGGTAATGCGGGGTGCTGGCAAAGGCTGGGCCTTGCGCAACGACAAGACAAAACAGGCTCAACGAGGCCCAGCGGCAGCAATTTGCGCGCTCAACCATCCCTGCAGCGGTTGCGGGCGGCTGTAAAGATAGCCCTGCAGGCATTCGCAATGGTTCTGGATGAGGAAATCTGCCTGGGCCTGCGTCTCCACCCCTTCGGCCACCACGCGCAGCTTGAGGTGGTTGGCCACCGCCAGGATGGACTGCACGATGGCCGTGTCGCTCGGGTCGTCCGGCGCGTCCTGCACAAAGCTCTTGTCGATTTTCAGCTCGTACAGCGGCAGGCGTTTGAGATAGGCCAGGCTGGAATAGCCGGTGCCAAAGTCATCAATGGAGAAGCGCACGCCCAGGTGCACCAGCTCGGTCATGCGGGCGATGGTGTCACTGAGGTTTTCAATCAGCAGGCTCTCGGTCACTTCCAGAATCAGCAACTCTGCCTTCGCTCCGGTGGCCGAGAGCACGTTGCGGATGCGTTCCACAAAATCTTCTTGCCGGAACTGGCGCTCGCTCACGTTCACCGAGATGGTGTATTCCAGCCCCTGCGCCTGAAGCTGGGCCAAGGCCTCGCAGGCCTTGCCAATCATCCAGTCGCCCATGCGCAGGATGAGGCCTGAGGCCTCGGCCACCGGGATGAAGCGGCTGGGTGGCACATTGCCACGCTCGGGGTGGTTCCAGCGCATCAGCAACTCGCCGCCCACCACTGCGCCGCGCGCATCCACTTGCGACTGCACGAACACGGCCAGCTGGCCCTCGGCGCTGGCTTTTTTCAGGTCCTGCTCCAGCGCCAGGCGCTCCTGCACATCGGCCTGCATGGCCGCTTCATAGAAGCGAATGCGGTTGCGCCCCATGTCCTTGGCGCGGTACATGGCCGTGTCGGCCTCGCGCAGCAGGTCTTCGGCACCTTCCTGCTGCTTGGGGAACAGCGTAATGCCGATGCTGCAGGTGTTGCTGTAGTGGTGGTTCTGGATGTTGTAGGGCACATCCAGCGCGGTGCGGATGGCTTCGGCCGCCAGCAGCGCAGTGCGCCCTGCACTCTCCATGTCCAGCCCCAGCTGGCCAATCAACATCACAAATTCATCGCCCCCCAGCCGGGCGACGGTGTCCCCCGGGCGCTGCAAACCAAGCAGGCGCTGTGCGACCTGCTTGAGCATCACGTCACCCACGGCATGCCCGCGTGCATCGTTAATTTGCTTGAAGTTGTCCAGGTCCACAAACAGCAAGGCGCCAATTTGCCCCGACTTGCGGGCACCGGCCACGGCTTGCTCTGTGCGGTCGAGCAGCATGCGGCGGTTGGGCAACTGCGTGAGCGCGTCGAAATACGCCAGATGGTGCGAGCGCGCCTCGGCTTGCTTGCGCTCCGTGATGTCCCGCGACAGCGCGATGAAGCGCTGGATCGACTCGCTGGGCCCGGACTTTCTGGCAATCGAGAGTTCAAACCAGTACGGACGCCCCTGCAGGCTCAACGCGAACTGGTGCCCTGCCGAATACCCTGTGGCGCTGGCCGCCTGCAGCGTGGCGCGGCAGCCCGCAACGGCTTCCGGCGCCACGATGTCTTGCAGCCGCTGGCCCTCAAAACTGTCTGCCACCTCGGCCAGCAAAGCCTGGTGGCCGCTACGGCAGTGAAGAATGCGGCCTTCCTCGTCGATTTCCATCAACAGATCGGGAATGGCGTTGAGGGTGCTGGCCAGTTCGTCGCGCGTACCGCGCAGCTCGGCCGTCATGCGGTAAGCAAGGGCTTCAGCCCGGGTGCGGCCAGTGGCCAGCAACCACGCAAACCAGCCCAGTACGATGCTGAGCACCACGCCAAACAACGCAGAGATATGGTGCGTTTCGTACTCGTAGCGGTCTTCAAAGGCTGGCAGTGGCCTCATGCGCAGCGTCCAGGTGCGGCCACCAAACTGCACTTGGCGAAACAGCTGGCGTGGAGTGTTGACGGACTGCACCCGCGGGTCGGCAAAAAGCTGCTGCCGGCCTTCAGGGGCTGAGCCGTCGATCACATCCAGGGCAATGTCGGATTCAAATTCGCGCGAGAGCCCGGCGATGACATCGGCCATGTAAAACGGGGCCGACACCCAGCCGCGCAAAGCGTTGCGGCGCTGCTCGGCGCTTTCCGGCGCAGCACCCTTGGCATAGATAGGCAGGTACATCACCAGTCCCTTGGGTGCGGCAGAAGTGTCTTGCTCCAGGGCCAGCATTCCCGATACTGCCAGCACACCTGTGTCGGCAGCACGCTCCAGGGCATCTCGGGCCGTTGGGATGGCGTAGGCATCCAGCCCCAGCGCACGCTGGTTGTCAGCATCCAGGGGTTCAATGTGCGTCACGGCCGCATACAGGGGCCGCACCCCGGGTGGGCGGACGGTGTAGTCAGAAAAGCCGCGCTGGCGCATGTCCTGGATGTGCGCGGGCAGCTCTTCCTGCGATAACTTGAGAATCAGCGAAATGCCCCGCAGGCCCGGCCGTACCTCTTGCAGCTGCAGAGAGCTCACGTAGGTCTGAAACTCCTCGCGGTCAATGCGTTCCGAGCCTTCGAAGTACCCCCGCAAACCGCGCAGTACCAGCTCGTACGACGCCATGCGGTCTGCCAGGTTGTAGGCCATGCGATCGGCAGCCACCCGCAGGTCAATTTCGCGCCGCTCGCTGCTCGCCCGCTCTTCACTGCGCCAGTGGGCGAACGTGAGGCTAAGCATCACCAGCGACAGAATGGGCGCCAACAGCCATCCCCACCGGCGCTGTAACAGTCCGGTAGATTCTGGCAGTGCAAAAGGAGCGTCAGGGACAGGCATCGTGCATTCAAGGCGTGCCCGCCCAACGGGTGGCACAAAAGCGAGGGCCATTATCAACGGGGGAAACGGTGTGCGACATGCTTTTTAACGATTTTCAAGCCCCGTGACGGCGCCCGCACAACACCTTTTTCTGCGCCTGACACCTGGGGTGTGGTGGACAATCCACGCCTGGTACCGCCCCCTCGGGCGGCAAATCCCCAGCTGCACTACCCTGTAAACACCCATGGCCCAGATCCCCCTGGAGCTGGAAGAAACCCAGTTCCGCCACTTCTACGCCGACCACCTTACGCAACTGCAAGCCGCGTGCGCGCGGGTCGTGAGCACGGTTCGGGCACTGGTCGAGGCTGCGCCGGGGCTGGAAATCTCCAAGGTCGAGGGCCGCGTCAAGGACGTGGAAGAGTGCATCCGCAAATTCCGCCGCAAATACCGCGCAGCCCTGGAAGAGCGCAACACGCCCTACGAGATCCAGCACTGGATCACGGACCTGATCGGTGTGCGCGTGGTCTGCCTGTACGAAGACGAAATCGAGAAGGTGGCCCACCTCATGCAATCGCACTTTGATGTGATTGAAGTGACCGACAAGGTGGCAGCCGTTGAGTCCACCGAAGCGGAATTTGGCTACAAAGGCCTGCACCTGGATCTGCGCTGGAACAAGGCACAGCTTGCCACGCCCGAACACGCAGCAAAAGCCCCGTGGCCTTTTGAGCTGCAGATCCGCACCATCATCCAGGATTCGTGGAGCGTGCTGGACCACAAGATCAAGTACAAGAAATCCATTCCCGGGCAGCTCAAACGCCGTATCAATGTGCTGTCTGCCCTCTTCGAGCTGGCTGACCGGGAGTTTTTGCAGATTCGCGACGCCACCGCTGCCGAGCTGCTCAAGGCCCCGGACGAAACCGCCGAGCCCGCACCAGAAACGCAGACCGATCCGCTGGAGCCCACCAAATCCCCCAGCCTGGGCAGCGAGCTCAACGCGTTCACCTTCCTCAAGATTGCCAACCACTTTTTCAAGGACTTCGAGTTCGAGCCTTCCAAGGTAGACAGCTTTGTGGCCGACATCCACCAGTGGCAGCCGGGCATGACACGCGCCCAGCTCAATGAGCTGTTGCGCCACACGATTGGCACGGTCAAGAAGTACAAGCTGCACTTCGAGGAACAAAACCCTGACGCGTCCTTCAACCCCTTCACCGTGATTCGGCATTGCCTGTACCTGGGGGACAAAAAGCTGTTCCGTACCGCGCTGCGCAACGTGGCCCGCCAGGCCTTTGAAGCCTGGCTGGCAGAAAATCAGGTTTGATGGGCTTCTGACTGCAATGCCGAAGCGCCTTTGCGGACCTGGCAGAAAATAGAGTAAAAATCAGCTCTAGCGCCCTTTCAGAAAGCGCCAGCAGCTATTCTATTGATAGCAAATCAGTTGTTTTCAAAGGCTTTGAGATGTCAAAGCCAGTGCCGTCGAACGCACCCAACCTGTCTCCAAGGCGACTGCAGATTGGTGGTTCTACTCCATTCTTTTGTTACGGAGTACTGCTATATTGCACTGCAACATAACGGAGTTTCGCCCCATGCTCTACCAGATTTACGAAACCCAGCGCTCCTTGATGGAGCCTTTTGCTGACTTCGCGCAAGCCGCGTCCAAATTGTTCAGCAACCCCCTGTCGCCATTCAACCAGATCCCGATGGCACAGCGTATTTCTGCGGGGTACGACCTGCTGTACCGGCTGGGCAAGGACTACGAAAAGCCCACCTTTGACATCCCCAGTGTGGAAGTGGACGGCGTGGGCGTGGCCATCCATGAACGGGTGGAGCTGGACAAGCCCTTTTGCGAATTGCGCCGTTTCAAACGATTTTCCGACGATCCCGCCACGCTGACCAAGATCAAGAACCAGCCAGTGGTGCTGGTGGTGGCACCGCTTTCCGGGCACTACGCCACGTTGCTGCGCGACACCGTGCGCACCATGCTCAAGGACCACAAGGTCTACATCACCGACTGGAAAAACGCCCGCCTGGTGCCGCTGTCCGAAGGTGAGTTCCACCTGGATGACTACATCAACTACGTGCAGGAGTTCATTCGCTACCTGCAGGGCGTGTACGGCAACTGCCACGTCATCAGCGTGTGCCAGCCTACGGTGCCTGTGCTGGCAGCGGTGTCGTTGATGGCCAGCCGCGGTGAAACCACCCCGCTGACCATGACCATGATGGGCGGCCCCATTGACGCGCGCCGATCGCCCACGGCCGTGAACAACCTGGCCATGAACCGCAGCTATGAGTGGTTTGAAAACAATGTGATCTACCGCGTGCCAGACAACTTCCCCGGCGCTGGCCGGCGTGTGTACCCAGGCTTTCTGCAGCACACGGGCTTTGTGGCAATGAACCCTGACCGGCACGCCACCAGCCACTATGACTACTTCAAGAACCTGATCAAGGGCGACGACGCCAGCGCCGAAGCCCACCGCAAGTTCTACGACGAGTACAACGCGGTGCTCGACATGGACGCCGACTACTACCTGGAAACCATCAAGACGGTGTTCCAGGAATACAAGCTGGTGCACGGCACCTGGGATGTGCGCTCGCCCGAAGGCAAGATCGAGCGCGTGCGTCCCCAGGACATCACCACCACGGCGCTGTTCACCGTGGAAGGTGAACTGGACGATATTTCAGGCTCGGGCCAAACCAAGGCCGCCCACGACCTGTGCACCGGCATTGTGAGCAAGGAACAGCGCCACCTGGAAGCCAAGGGTGCCGGGCACTACGGCATCTTCAGTGGCCGCCGCTGGCGCGAACTGGTGTACCCGCAGGTGAAGGCCTTCATTCTGGAACACCAGGCAGGCTTGAAACCGGCAGCTGCTGGTAAATCGGGCGCTGCTGCCGAGGTGGCTCCATCGGATACAGACGCCATGGCTGCGGCCAACGTGTCAGCCAGCCCCGCGCAGCGCCCGCGTCGATCCTCGGCGCGCAAGGCTTGAGCCCTGAAGTGCCCGCCACGGCGGGCACCCCGATGACCGATTTGGCCCGCCGGATCGACGCTGCCTTGCCACAAACGCAGTGCACCCGCTGCGGCTACCCCGATTGCGCGGCCTACGCGCGCGCAGTCGCGGCTGGTGAAGCAGGAATCAACCAGTGCCCTCCCGGCGGCGCTGAGGGGATCGTGCGGCTGTCGGCCATCACGGGACTTCCAGTGGTGGCGCTCAACCCAGAACACGGCGTCGAGTCGCCACGCGCCGTGGCGTTCATTGATGAAAACTGGTGCATAGGCTGCACGCTGTGCATCAAGGCCTGCCCCACCGATGCCATCGTGGGTGCCAACAAGCTGATGCACACCGTGATGGAATCACATTGCACCGGCTGCGAGTTGTGCGTGCCGGTGTGCCCGGTGGACTGCATTCAGCTGGAGAACGCCACGGGCTCGCGCACAGGCTGGGCGGCCTGGAGTGCAGAGCAAGCCGACGAAGCCAGACAACGTTACGCAGCCCGAACCTTGCGGCTGGAGCGCACAGCACCAGAAGCGGATAAAGATGTAGCAACGCTCTGCGACCCGGAACCTGCCAGCGCAACACCGCAGCCGGCTGCTGCTGCACCGGCGGCCGACGCTGCGGAGGCCCGCCGCGCCGCCATTGCCGCCGCCATGGAGCGCGCCAGGCAATTGCGGGCGCGAAGCTAAGCCTTCAGCCAAGCCCGCAACGCACGCCCAGCGGTTGGGCTGGCGGGCGCTTGGGGCTTGTGCGTGCAGAGCCTTGCCTAGTGCCTCTCAGCGCGCAGCAAGCGTCTTGTAGACGCCGCAACCCACATATCCCGCATCCACCTGGCTCACAAAAGACATCTTGGTTTGCACCACGCCGGTAGAAGGGTTGGTGATGTCGTATTCCACCCAGCCAGGCCCATGCTGCGCCTGCGCCACGATGTCGTGCACCAGTTGATCGCCTGCGATTCCCGGAATGTCCTGCACACGGGTGCCCACCTTGGAGGGGTTGCCACCAAATGCCAGGTAGCGACCGGTTTCGTCGAGCACGAACACGTACATGTCGCGGTCATGAAAACCGCCCGCCTTGTCGGTAATGCGACCCAAAAACTGTTCTCGGGATGTGGAGCGGTGCAACTCAACCGCCTTGCGCACCAGGGCCACAGCTTCTTCCGCGGTGCCCTGTTGCAACCGGAATGCGGCCACCGCGCGGTTCAACGTACTGGCTCGCTGCTCAAGAGCTTCGGCCTGCTGCACGGCCAGCCCCACCATCTGGGCGTTGTCCTGTGTGATCTGGTCAAGCTGCTGCACCGCGCCGCTGATTTCTTTGAGGCCCGTGCTCTGCTCGTTGCTGGAGCTGGCGATTTCACTCATGCTGGCGGCCACGCTGTGGATGCCTCCAGCCATCGCCGAAATGCCATCGCCTGCAGAACGGATCAGGTTCGCGCTGGATTCGACCTGCCCCACCGACGTCTGGATCAAGTCGCGAATCTCGCGCGCTGCCTCGCCGGAACGCTGCGCCAGCATGCGAACCTCGGATGCCACCACGGCAAACCCTCGACCTTGCTCACCCGCCCGGGCTGCCTCGACTGCGGCATTGAGCGCCAGGATATTGGTTTGAAAGGCGATGCCATCGATCACGCCAATGATTTCGCTCATGCGCCGCGCGCCTTGCTGAATGGCTTCCACCGACTGCACCGCACGGGCCATGGCCTGCGCGCCGGTGTCCGCCGCCTGCCGCACTTGTGCGGCTTTCTGGTCGGCGCTCAAGGCGGTGTGGGCATTGTTTTGCACGGTGGACGAAAGCTCTTCCACGCTGGCGGCCGTCTCCTCCAGGTTGGCTGCCTGCTGCTCAGTCCGGTCGGCCAACGCCCGATTGCCATGCGCCAGGCTCTGGCCGGCATGGGCCACCAGGGCTGCGTTGCTGCGAATGTCAGCCACCATGGCAGAGAGCTTGTAGACCATCTGGTCCAGCGAACGGGCCATCTCGGCCATTTCGTCATGCCCCTGCAGGCTGGCGTGCACGGTCAGATCACCCTGCGTGGTTTGCTGCATCGACCGCGCCACCAAAGCCATGTCGTGCGACAGAGTCAACCACAACACCAGCTGCACATACAGCATCAGAACGCAAGCCACCGCAGTGAGCCACCAGGGCGCCGCCATCACGGCAAGCACCACGGCCACCAGCGACTGGGCAGCGCACCAGCCGAGTTTTCCGGGCAGCTTGAGCCGCCTCATCAGCCATGCCCCCGGCCGCAAAGGTGAAAACGCCACCATGTCTCTTGTCTCCTGTTTCTATTTGTATCTAACCCATGCTAGGGGCCGGCTCTTAGAACCTGTTCAAAATCTTTTCCCGATGAGGTACTGATAGCAGGCTGACTGTGACTGAAGCTAAGCTGCGTGCTCCATGAGAGCCAAGTACCCCAGCGACATTAGCCCCGAGCAATTTGACCCAATCCGTGCCTTGCTGGAGAGTGCCCGCAAGAGTACGCGCCCACGCAGTGTTGATCTGTATGAGGTGTTCTGCGCAGTGCTCTATTTGCTGCGCACCGGTTGCCAGTGGCGGGCGTTGCCCAGTGACTTTCCCAAGTGGCGCACGGTGCATGCTTACTTTGCCATCTGGAGTGAGCCGCGTGAGGGAGGCAGCCTGCTGGAGCAGGCTTTAAAAAAATCAGGTTGGCGCGGCCCGAGAGAAACTGGGGCGCAACGCCTCAAGCGAGTTCTTGATTGTGGACGCGCAGAGCGTGAAGAACACGGACACGGCGGGCAGCAAGGGCTATGACGCGGGCAAGAAAGTCTCGGGTATCAAGCGCCATATTGCAGTGGACACACAGGGGCTGCCGCACGCTATTGCGGTGACCACGGCGCAGGTAACGGACCGCAAAGGGGCTTTGCAGGCACTGCAGCGCTGCAAACCTGCTTTGAGCCGGGTGCGAGCTCTGTTGTGTGACAGCGGCTATGTGGGCGGGCCGTTTGCCCAGGGCGTCCAAGACATTCTGGGCGGACACGTCGCGGTACAGATCGCCAAGCGCAGTGAACTGCATACGTTCAAGGTGATGCCCCAGCGTTGGGTGGTGGAGCGCAGCTTTGCCTGGTTGGAGAAGAACAGGCGGTTGTGGAAGAACTGCGAGAGGTTGCTGAACACCAGCTTGCAGTTCATCCATCTGGCATTCTTGGCTCTGCTGCTCAAAAGATCTTGAACAGGCTCTTACGCTGCGTTGACGACAGCCCGACATACAGGGTAACCACCACGTCGAAAGCACAGGTTGCACCCGTGCCTTGGTAGCCCACGGTAGTACGGGCATCCACCATAATGCAACCCCATGAATTCCCTGCTCTCTCTCCTGCAGCCCTACCCTTTTGAGCGGTTGAAGCAACTGTTTGCCGAGGTGACGCCCCCGGCCAACTATTCCGCGATCAGCCTGGGCATGGGCGAACCCCGCCATCCCACACCCCAGTTCATCAAAGATACGCTTTGCAGCCACCTGGAGGGATTGGCCAGCTACCCGGCCACCGCAGGGGACATCCGCTTGCGCACCGCTTTCACCGAGTGGATTCAGCGCCGCTATCAGCTCGACCTGAACCCCGCCACGCAGGTGCTCCCGATCAACGGCTCCCGCGAAGCACTGTTCGCATTTGCCCAAACAGTCATTGACGCGGCCCAGCCAGACCCCATGGTGGTCTGCCCCAACCCGTTCTATCAAATCTACGAAGGCGCAACCCTGCTGGCGGGCGCCAAGCCTTATTACGCCCCCAGCGACCCGGCCCGCAACTTTGCGGTGGACTGGGACAGCGTGCCGCTGGACGTATGGCAGCGCACCCAGCTGATCTTTGTGTGCTCGCCCGGCAATCCCACGGGTGCCGTCATGCCGCTGAACGAGTGGCACAAGCTGTTTGCCCTGAGCGACCGTTACGGCTTCGTCATCGCATCGGACGAGTGCTACAGCGAAATTTACTTCCGCGACGAGCCACCGCTGGGTGGCCTGGAGGCGGCCAAGAAGCTGGGGCGGCACGATTTCAAGAACCTGATCTCCTTCACCAGCCTGTCCAAGCGCAGCAACGTGCCTGGCCTGCGCAGCGGCTTCGTGGCTGGCGACGCGGCCATGATCAAGAACTTCCTGCTCTACCGCACCTACCACGGCAGCGCCATGAGCCCCATCGTGCAAGAGGCCAGCATCGCGGCCTGGGGCGATGAGGAACATGTGGCACAAAACCGGGCCCTGTACCGCAAGAAGTTCGCACAAGTCACCCCCATGCTGGCAGGCGTGATGGATGTGGCCTTGCCCGATGCAGGTTTTTACCTCTGGGCCAAGGTGCCCGACGCGCTGGGCATGACCGATGCCGAGTTCGCGAAGGCCCTTTTGGCTCAATACAATGTCACCGTGCTGCCCGGCAGCTACCTGGCCCGCGAGGCGCAGGGCAGCAACCCCGGCGCCCAGCGCGTGCGCATGGCCCTGGTGGCCGACACTGAAGAATGCGTGGAAGCCGCACTGCGCATCGTCCAATTCATCCAATCCCATACTGCTTGAACAACATGAGCCAACAACTGCAAAACACCATTGAAACCGCCTGGGAAAACCGCACCAACCTGTCCCCCGCCTCTGCCCCCAAGGAAGTGGTGGATGCTGTCGAGCAAGTGATTGCCGAGCTGAACAACGGCACGCTGCGCGTGGCTACCCGTGAGGCGGTGGGCCAATGGACAGTGCACCAGTGGATCAAGAAGGCAGTGTTGCTGTCCTTCCGCCTCAAGGACAACGACGTCATCCAGTCGGGCGACCTGACCTTCTACGACAAGGTGCAAACCAAGTTTGCGCACCTGAGCGCAGACGAGCTCAAGGCGACCGGTGTGCGCGTGGTGCCCCCAGCCGTGGCGCGCCGCGGCAGCTACATCGCCAAGGGCGCGATCCTGATGCCCTCTTACGTCAACATCGGCGCCTATGTGGGCGAAGGCACCATGGTGGACACCTGGGCCACCGTGGGCTCTTGCGCACAGATCGGCGCTGGCGTGCACCTGTCGGGCGGCGTGGGCATTGGCGGCGTGCTGGAGCCGCTGCAAGCAGGCCCCACCATCATTGAAGACAACTGCTTCATCGGTGCGCGCTCCGAAGTGGTGGAAGGCGTGGTGGTCGAAGAAAACTCCGTGCTGGGCATGGGCGTGTACCTGGGCCAAAGCACCCCCATCTTCAACCGCGCTACCGGCGAAATCAGCTACGGCCGTGTGCCCGCAGGCTCTGTGGTGGTCAGCGGCAACCTGCCCAAGACGGCGGCCAACGGCGCGCCTTACAGCATGTATGCCGCCATCATCGTCAAGCAAGTGGATGCGCAAACGCGTTCCAAGACCAGCATCAACGATCTGCTGCGCGACTGATCGCGCAGGCCCAGGGCTGGCGCGCGCGCCGCGCCGGCCTGCCTTGAAAAGAGCCGCCTAGGCCGCTGGCAGACCCAGAACGAGAGGGAGATACCCATGAGTACGATGGAGCGGATTCTTCGCCTGATGAGCGAAAAGAAAGCGTCAGACGTTTACCTGTCTGCCAACGCCCCGGCGCTGATCAAGATCAACGGCGAGTGCATACCGATCAACAACCAGGTGCTGCCGCCAGACGCTCCACGCAACCTGCTGTCTGAAATCGTCCCCGCCGAGCGCATTGAAGAACTGGAAGAAACTGGCGAGCTCAACATGGGCGTGCCGCTCTCAGGCGTCGGGCGCTTCCGTATCAGCGCCATGCGCCAGCGCGGCAGCTATGCCGTGGTGGTTCGCTTCATCTCGCAGCAGGTGCCCGATTTTGAATCGCTGAACCTGCCGCCCGTTCTGACCGAACTGATTCTGGAAAAGCGCGGCCTGATCCTGGTGGTGGGCGCTACGGGCTCTGGCAAAAGCACCACCCTGGCCTCCATGATCGACACGCGCAACACCTTGATGTCGGGGCACATTCTCACCATCGAAGACCCGGTGGAATACCAGTTCCGCAACAAGAAGTCGATCGTGAACCAGCGCGAGATCGGCAGCGACACCCAATCGCTGCAGACCGCCCTCAAGAACGCATTGCGCCAAGCCCCTGACGTGATTCTGATCGGCGAAATCCGTGACCGGGAAACCATGTCCTCGGCCATCGCGTATGCGCAGTCGGGCCACTTGTGCCTGGCTACCTTGCACGGCAACAACAGCTACCAGGCGCTCAACCGCATTCTGAGCTTCTACCCTGCCGAGGTGCGGCCCACCATGCTCGGCGACCTGGCTTCGTCCCTCAAGGCCATCGTCTCGCAACGCCTGGTGCGCACGGTGGAAGGCGCACGCGTTCCTGCCGTGGAAGTCATGCTCAACACCAAGCTGGTGGCTGACTTGGTGGAAAAAGGCGATTTTTCCGGCGTCAAGGACGCCATGGAGAAGTCCATGGCCGAAGGTTCGCAAACCTTTGAAGAAGACCTCGCGCGCCTGATCATGGAAAAGAAGATCGACCGCAAGGAAGGCATGGCCTATGCCGATTCGCCCACCAACCTGATGTGGCGCCTGCAAAACGACTTTGCCCAGGCGGCCAATGCCGCGAAAGCGCAAAAAGAAGCCCGCGATACCCCCGACGACCAGCCCTCATTCACCGAGATCGTGCTGGACGTCAAAGGCAGCTGAGCCCGTTGGGCCCAGCGCGCTTGAAACCTGTGATTGCCAATGACCCGAACCCTGCACCTTGCTGAACAACTGATCGCCCTGCCATCCATCACTCCGCTGGACGAAGGATGCCTGGAACTGCTCGCGCAGCGCCTTCAACCCCTGGGATTTGTGTGCGAACGGCTGGACAGCGGGCCTGCCGATTTCCGTGTCAGCAACTTGTGGGCAAAAAGGCCTGCAGCGCAATCTGGACAAGCGCCAGCAGCTATCAAAACCATAGTATTTGCAGGCCATACAGACGTAGTACCCACAGGCCCGTTGGCCCAGTGGAGCAGTGACCCGTTCACCCCCACCCACAAGGACGGCAAGCTGTACGGCCGTGGCGCCAGCGATATGAAGACGTCCATTGCCGCGTTTGTGGTGGCAGTGGAAGAATTTCTGGCTGCCTACCCTGATGCACCGCTCAACATCGCTTTCCTGCTGACCAGCGACGAGGAAGGCCCTTCCGTGGATGGCACGAAGGTCGTGGTGGAGCAACTCCGCGCGCGTGGTGAGCCTCTCGACTATTGCATCGTGGGTGAGCCCACCTCCGTCGAGCGCACGGGCGACATGATCAAGAACGGCCGCCGCGGCACCTTGAGCGGCAAGCTCACCGTGCGCGGCATCCAGGGCCACATCGCCTATCCCCAACTCGCCCGCAACCCCATCCACCAGGCCCTGCCTGCGCTAGCCGAACTGGCGGCCACCGTATGGGACCAAGGCAACGCCTTCTTCCCGCCCACCAGCTGGCAGATCAGCAACATCCACGGGGGCACGGGCGCCACCAACATCATCCCCGGCGACGTGGTGGTGGACTTCAACTTCCGGTTCTGCACAGAATCCACCGCCGAAAGCTTGCAGCAGCGGGTGCACGCCGTGCTCAACCGCCATGGGCTGGAATACGACCTGCGCTGGACGCTGGGCGGCCAGCCCTTCTTGACCACGCCCGGTGAGCTGGTCACCGCAGTGCAGCAAGCCATTGCGGGCGAAACGGGGCTCTCGACCGAACTGTCCACCACGGGCGGCACCAGCGACGGGCGTTTCATCGCCCAGATCTGCCCCCAGGTCATTGAACTGGGCCCGCCCAACGCCACGATCCACAAGATCGATGAGTATGTGGTGGTGGCCGACATTGAACCGCTGAAGAACATTTATCGCCGCACGCTGGAAAACCTGCGTCAGCAAGCGCTGGAACGCATGGCGGTGGCAGCATGAGCCACACCCCCACCCAACCCCTGACCGTCGCTGCCGCCGTCGCACGGGCTGCTCAGCGGTTGTCTTCTGCCGGACTGGCTTTTGGCCACGGCACGACCAACGCCGAAGACGAAGCCGCATGGCTGGTGTTGTGGCGCCTGGGACTGCCGCTGGACAGCGACCTGTCTGACGCGCCAGATTCCATCGCCCACCGCACCGTGACTGCCGAAGAAGCGGCTGCGGTCGATGCGTTGATCGACCAGCGCATCCAGACGCGCAAACCTGCGGCCTACCTCACGCATGAGGCCTGGCTGCAAGGCGTGCCGTTCTACGTGGACGAGCGCGCCATCGTGCCCCGCAGCTTCATCGCTGAACTGCTGGCCGACGGCAGCATTGACGACTTTTTGGGGGAGCACACCCGCCGTGTGCTGGACCTGTGCACTGGCAATGGCAGCCTGGCCATCCTGGCCGCCATGGCGTATCCCGAAGTAGAAGTCACGGGCGCAGATATTTCTGCTGATGCGCTCGCCGTTGCGCGCATCAACGTGGACAAGCACGGCTTGGCGCAGCGCGTGCAGTTGCAAATCTCGGATGGCATGGAGTCGCTACCCGGCCCGTGGGACTTGATTCTGTGCAACCCGCCCTACGTCAACGCGCAAAGCATGTCGAACCTGCCTGCTGAATACCGGGCGGAGCCTGAACTGGCCTTGGCAGGCGGCACCGACGGCATGGATTTCATTCGCAAGCTGCTGCGCGATGCGCCCGCACGCATGAGCGAACACGCCGTGTTGGTGCTGGAAATCGGCAACGAACGGGAATTTTTTGAAGCTGCCTTTCCAACATTGCCCGTGTTCTGGATCGAAACCAGCGCCGGTGAAGACCAGGTGCTGCTGGTCACCCGCCAGGCTTTGCTGGGGCAAGGCTGACGGCACGTGGGCGGCGCATCTTGAGCGTCCGCCCTCTTCCCGAAAACGCGCCCAGACCCCCTGGGCACTGAAACCCCGATAATAGAAGGCTGCCTCCAGCCCACCGCACACACTCACCGTGTGCCGCGTTGATGGGCCAGGGGCCTACCCTACACAGGGTGGACGGGGCAACGCACTGCGCAGCCCCCGCCCTGCCCGCATTCTCATGATCACTCTCAAAAATATCGTCCTGCGCCGGGGCACCAAGGTGCTGCTGGACAACGTCTCCGTCACACTCAACCCCGGTGAAAAAGTCGGCTTGGTGGGGCGCAATGGCGCAGGCAAATCCACCCTGTTTGCCCTGCTCAATGGCACGCTGCACGAAGACGGCGGCGATTTCTCCATTCCCAGGCAATGGCGCATGGCCCAGGTGGCCCAGAACATGCCGGAAACCGACGAAACCGCCACGGCTTTCGTGCTGGCGGGCGACACCCGGCTGGCAGAGCTGCACGCCCAGCGCCTGCAACTCGAGAACAGCGACGCCAGCTACGACGACCCAGAACACGGCATGGCCATTGCCCAGGTCTACACCGACCTGGCTGACGCAGGCGACCACGATGCAGAGCCGCGCGCCCAGGCGCTGATCCTGGGGCTGGGCTTTCAGGCGCATGAGCTTGACCGCCCGGTCAACAGCTTCTCGGGCGGCTGGCGTATGCGGCTGCAGCTCGCACGCGCGCTGATGTGCCCTTCTGACTTACTGCTGCTGGACGAGCCCACCAACCACTTGGACTTGGATGCGCTGGTGTGGCTCGAAGCCTGGCTCAAAAAATACGCCGGCACGATGATCGTCATCAGCCATGACCGCGAGTTTCTGGATGCCGTCACCAACGTCACGCTGCAAATCGACAGCGCCAAGCTAACGCGCTACGGCGGCAACTACAGCAAATTTGAAGAGCTGCGTGCCCAGCAAATGGAGCTGCAACAGGCCGCCTATGCCAAGCAGCAGGACAAGATTGCGCACCTGCAGAAGTTCATTGACCGCTTCAAGGCCAAAGCCAGCAAAGCCAAGCAGGCGCAAAGCCGTGTCAAGGCGCTGGAACGCATGGAACGCGTCGCGCCCCTGCTGGCCGAGGCCGAGTTCACCTTCGAGTTCAAGGAGCCGGTCAACCTGCCCAATCCCATGCTGGCCATCAGCGATGCTTCGTTTGGCTACCAGACCGACGACGGCAACAAAACCATTCTGCAAGGCGTCAACCGCTCGGTTCTGGCCGGGCAACGCATCGGCATCCTGGGTGCGAATGGCCAGGGCAAATCCACGCTGGTGAAAACCATCGCCCGCGAAATGGCGCCACTGGCTGGCACGGTGACGGAGGGCAAGGGCCTGTCCATCGGCTACTTCGCCCAGCAGGAACTGGACGTGCTGCGCCCTGGCGAAAATCCGCTGGAGCACATGATCCGCCTGGCCCGCGAGATGGGCGCCAATGCCCGCGAATCCACCCGCGAACAGGACCTGCGCAGCTTTCTGGGCAGCTTCAACTTCAGCGGCGACATGGTCAAGCAGGCCGTGGGCACCATGAGCGGCGGCGAAAAAGCCCGCCTGGTGCTGGCCATGATGGTCTGGCAACGCCCCAACCTGCTGCTGTTGGACGAGCCTACCAACCACCTCGACCTGGCCACACGCGAGGCCCTGTCGATGGCTCTCAACGAATTCGAGGGCACCGTGATGCTGGTCAGCCATGACCGGGCCCTGCTGCGCGCGGTGTGCGACGAATTCTGGCTGGTCGGGCGTGGCGTGGTCGGCCCCTTCGACGGGGATCTGGACGACTACCAGCGCTACCTGCTGGAAGAATCCAAGCGCCTGCGCGAGCAAACGCGCCAGGACGAGGCCGCCGCCCGCATCGCAGCAGCAGCCCCAGCCACCCCCGCGCCAGAAACGGCGCCTCCTCCATCTGCGGCTGCGGCCCCCGCGCCTCAGATCAAGGACAGCAAAGAACAGCGCCGCCTGGATGCCCAGGCGCGCCAGCAACTGGCAGACAAAGCCCGCCCGCTCAAGAAAGAGCTGGAGCAGATCGACAAACGCTTGGCCACCTTGGCGGCCGAGCGTTCTGAACTGGAAACCCGGCTCACCCAGCCCCTGCCCCCTGCGGAAATTGCCGACTGCGGCAAACGACTCAAGCAAGGGCAGGACGAAACGGAGAAGTTGGAAGAGCGGTGGCTGGAGATTTCTGCGGCCCTGGAAGACATGGGTGCCAGCAGCCCTGCTTGAATGAGCATCACCGGCTACTGCTGACGATTTCTGGGCTTAGCGCTTACCCAGAAAGCGCTAGCAGCTATCAATTCAGGAGCAAATCAAGCCATACAAAAAACAGAAATTTTTTGGATCATGGTGTCAACCGGGCATGCACGGCACACGTTGTGGTTCCATCACAGGAGTTTTCCAGTATGAACACCACCCACATGTTGAACGCTTGGCCCGACGACGAACGCGATCGCAAACGCGCTCCAGCCCGCTGCTGAGCAACAGGCGACATTGGCGTCGCATCTCAAGGTTCCTCTTTCAAAGCCCCACACTCCGGCAATGCCAGTAAGTTAAGCAAAGGCCCTTCGGGGTCTTTGTTGTTTGTACAGTGCAGGCTTGATCAATTGAGCTTTGGCCATAGAGGTCAAGCGATAGCCAATGCTGCTGCAAGAGTACCTGAACGATACCCATGAGTTTGCGAGCCCCGAACAATGGGGTGTCGTTCAAAGCAACATACCCCAGCAGTGGATTGAACAGGCCTTGCAGATGACGGGTGTAGCCACGCTGCGCAAGCGGCGACTGCCCATGGAGCAGGCACTTTGGCTGGTATTGGGTGTGGCCTTGCTTAGAGACCGCTCCATCGTGAACGTGGCCGAGGTACTGGAGCTGGCACTGCCTGGGCAGCACAATGAACCCATCAGCTCCAGCGCGCTGAGCCAGGCGCGCCAACGGCTGGGCAGTGAGCCCCTGCAATGGCTGTTTCGCCACACTGCTGCCCATTGGGCGCACCAGCAGGCCGCTCGCCACCGCTGGCAAGGCTTGGCGCTGTACGCATTGGATGGCGTGGTCTGGCGTACCCCCGACACACAAGACAACCGCCAGCACTTTGGTTGCCAGCGCAACCACGCAGACCACCAAAGTCCCTTCCCCCTGGTGCGCATGGCCTGCTTGCTCGATGCCAGAGCTCGTTTATTGGTAGATGCCAGCCTGGATGCCTACGACACCAGTGAGTACGCATTGGCTGAACGCTTGTGGCCGAAGTTGCCGCCTGACTCGCTGGTGATTGTGGACAAAGGGTTTTACTCGGCAAGTCTGCTGTGGCCGCTGCAACACCGCCAGGGACGTCACTGGCTGATCCCTGCGCGTGCCGGACTCAGGGGCGAGGTGGTGCAAACGCATGGCCCTGGCGATGTGAGCTTGCGCATGAAGGTCTCGCCCCAAGCTCGCAAGAAAGACCCCGGCTTGCCGCTCACGTGGGAGGTGCGCGCCATCACCCGTGAACTCGATGGCAAACCCAGAACCTTGTTCACGTCCCTGATGGATCCGGCACGCTACAAGGCCGAGGAGGTGTTCGCGCTGTACCACGAACGCTGGGAGATTGAGCTGGCCTATGGAGAGATGAAGACGGACATGCTGGGCCAGGCGATGACGTTGCGCAGCCAGCAACCCGATGGGGTCAAGCAAGAGCTGTGGGCAACCTTGCTGATGTACAACCTGATCCGCTTGGAGATCACGCGCATCGCAGACGAGGCCAAAGTGCAGCCCTGTCGCATCAGCTTCATCACGGCGCTGCGCTACATCGTGGATGAGTGGCTGTGGAGTTCAGGATCACACACCCCTGGGGCCATCCCGGCCAAGCTTGCGGCCATGAGAAAGAACATCCGCCGCTTCGTGCTGCCGCCTCGCAGATCCCACAGGCGGTATCCGCGTGAGGTTCGTATGACCAAGACCCAGTATCCCGTCAAAAAAATGCCGCTCAGACTTAACTGAGCGGCATTGCCACACTCCGGGGCTTTTTTCTGTTTGGGAGTTTCTGGAAGGTGGCGCATCCCCCACTCCATCTCTGACCGAAACCTGTGCAAGTTTCTGTGTTTGTGAAGGCGATGCTGTCAACCACCCATCCGGTAAGTGCGTTGACTGACTATCTCAGGAGCTTTTCCCCATGAACACCACAATTTTGAACGCTTGGCCCGACGACGAACGTGACCGCAAACGCGCACCGGCAGCGCTTTGATTGGCATGTTGAGCATTCGGTATGTGGGTCTTTTTTAGCCCCATGAAATGCTCACCCTAGGTGTAGAAAAACGCTGAATCTCCTACCGCCGATACACCCAAATTACCAAGGGAACGTGATTGTCACGTTCCCTTTTTTCATGGCGCCGCCTGCAAGCCCACCGCAGTGGAAAGCTGGGCAGACCCCCACGCACACACAGTGCGACACCGGGGCAGCGCGCTGCTTCTTCCCAGCACCAAGCCAAATGTGCCGCGGCTTGCAATCATAAAATTTGATTTATTTGAAAAAAATTTATGATAAAAACATAAAATATAGACTTCATCTCAAAGTGGCGAGCACCATGCCCTTCTCCCTGCCCAGCGTCATCAGCATGCGTGCGTTCCAGATACGCCTGCTCAACTGGATACTTCTGGCCAATGTGGGGTTCAGCCTGGTTCTGCTAGTTCTGGGGCTGACGCCGCTCATCGTGCCGCCGCCCTATTGGAGCCAGGTGCTGATTGGGGGCATATTGCTCATGCTGGCGTTGTGGGCGATTGTGCGGACAGCCCCCCAGCACTACGCCGCGGTCTCTATCGTGATGACGGTGGCGGCGCTGTTGCTGTTCACCTATGCACTCACGAAATCTCAGGCCAATGAGCTGCGAGCCCTCTGGTTCCTCACGGGGGTAGGCACTGGTTACATCCTGCTGGGCAAGCGAGCGGGTATTGCTTACACGTTTGCCAGTCTGGCACTGGTGCTGGGTACCAACAGCATCCAACCCCACCCTTACACGCAGCACGCGCTGATCGTTTTCACGCTGGCAACCCTGTTGTGCAGCATGTGTTTTTACATCTTCGTTTCGCACGGCCAGCGCCTGTACAAGCACCTGTCCAAGCGCGAGCAGCAGTACCGGCTGCTCACTGAAGGGGCCGAGGACGTGATCTGGCGCATCAACCCAGACATGACGGTGGCAGATGTGAGTTCTGCCGACGAGCGGCTGCGCGGCGTGCCTGCGCATGAAGTGGTTGGGCGGCCCATCTCCGCCATCTTGACGGCCGAGGGCGCGCAGCGCCTGGACCAGGCCCTTCGCCAGAAAGAACGGCTGGCCATCCTGCCGCTGCCTTGCAAGAACGGAGAAATCCGCTGGTTTGAAATGACTGGCCGGGCCTATTTCGACGCCCGTGGCCGGCCCGCTGGGTACCACAGCATTGGCCGCGATGTGACAGAGCGTGTGCGCCTGGAGAGCGTGCTGCAGCAAGAGCGGCAATTGCTCGAAGAGCGGGTCAAGGAGCGCACGTCTGCTCTTTCTGTGGCCAAGCAGGCTGCCGAAGCCGCATTGCGCACCAAAACCCTGTTCTTGGCGAATATAGGGCACGAACTACGCACGCCCATGACACTCATCATGGGGATGACGGAACTGGCACTGAAGCGTGCGGCCGTAGCCGATGTACGGCCCATGCTGCAAGAAGTGCAGACGGCCGCGAAAAAGCTCATGGTGCTGCTCAACGATCTGATCGACCTGGCGGCGCTAGAGGCACACCAGGTCCCCTTCCGCCAAGAGCCTTTGTCCGTGCCCGAGGTGGCTGCCAGCTCGGTAAGGCTGATCGCCCCGCTTGCGGCACAAAAAGGCTTGTCGCTGGAACTCGTGCCCGCATCAGGCCTGCCCGCACAGTGGCATCTGGGTGACGCAGAACGCATCCAGCAAGTGCTGCTGAACCTGCTCGACAACGCCGTGAAGTTCAGCCACAGCGGCGCCATCCGCCTGGAGATCCATGCCCAGGAAGCGGGCGGGCGCACCACCTGGTCGTTGCGGGTCATCGATCAGGGCATTGGCATTGCCGCCGCAGACCAGCCCAGGCTTTTCACGATCTTTGAACAGATGGACGGATCGGTCACGCGCTCTTTTGAAGGTGCGGGGCTGGGGCTGGCGCTTTGCAAGCGCCTGGTGGAAGGCATGGGCGGACGCGTGGGCGTGGAGAGCGAATTGGGCAAGGGCAGCTGCTTCTGGGTTGAGTTGACCTTGCCAAGCGCGCCGAGCCAGGGCGACGCCACTCCTCCAACAGGTCTTACTCCCGCTTAATCCTCAGCCGGGTCGCAGGGGGGTCCCAGCGCTCGCCTAACGTACAGCCTTGGGCTTGAGCAACTCTTGCTGCGCGGCCACGGTTTCGCGCAGAAATGCCCAGGTCACCTGCATGCGCGCCAGGTGCTTGGATTCAGACGGCATGCTCATCCAGAACGTGCGGGTGAACTGCCCCTCTTGCGGCAAGACGCGCGTGAGCACCGGGTCGCGGTCAGCCAGAAACGAAGGCAACACCGCCAGGCCTGCCCCCGCGCGCACGGCTTCGTATTGCGCCGTAATGCTGGTGCTGCGAAACGCGAAGCGCTCGGGCTGGTGCAAAGCGTCCAGAAACTGCAGCTCTTTGGTGAACAGCAAATCGTCCACGTAGCTGACAAACGCGTGGTGACGCAGATCCTCACGCGTGGCCACCAGCGGCTTGCGGGCCAGGTATTCACGCTGGCCGTACAGATACAGGCTGTAGTCAGAAAGCCGACTCACGATCACCGAGCCGCGTGTGGGCCGCTCCAGCGATATCACAATGTCCGCCTCGCGCCGCGACAGGAGCAGCATGCGCGGCAGCGCCAGCAGGTCAATCGACAAATGCGGGTGCTTTCGCGTGAGCTGGGCGAGGTGTGGCGCCAGTATCAACGTACCGAACCCTTCGGTTGCCCCCACACGCACCAAGCCTGAGGGCCCTTCGTGCGATGCTGGTGCGGCGCGTTCTGCGCCCATCACGGCGGATTCCATCGCCTCCACCACCGGCAGCAACTGGCGCCCAGCCTCGGTGAGCCGGTGGCCTCCGGCCTCGCGCGCAAACAGCGCTGCGCCCATCTGCTTTTCCAGCGCCTGGATGCGGCGCGACACCGTGGTGTGCTCCACCGCCAGGCGCCGGGCTGCCGCAGCCAGCGTGCCCGCGCGAGCCAGCTCCAGAAAATAGCGCAGGTTGTCCCAATCCATACCGGTCGTCCTCTATCGCGGCAGTTTCACGCACCGCCAATGATGTGCATTTTTGCAGATCAAAAGTGCACAAATCCATATTGTTATTTGTTTTTTGCACACATACCATGCGGCAGCTGGCTTTGCTAACGCACTGCTGTCCTGAAGCACCCCTTTGAGGAGACAACATGAACGCACCCACATCCACGGCCGTCCTGGCCCCCACCGTCAAGCTGCTCATTGGCGGCCAGTTTGTCGAATCCCAAACCACGCAGTGGCGCAACGTGGTGAACCCCGCCACGCAAGAAGTGCTGGCCCGCGTGCCCTTCGCCACGCCCGAAGAAATCAACGCAGCCGTGGCCAGCGCCAAGGAAGCGTTTAAGACCTGGAAGAAGACCCCCATCGGCACCCGCTCGCGCATCTTCCTGAAGCTGCAGCAGCTGATCCGTGAAAACATGAGCGAGCTGGCCGCGCAGCTGACGGCCGAACAAGGCAAGACCCTGCCCGACGCCGAAGGCGATGTCTTCCGCGGCCTGGAAGTGGTGGAACACGCAGCTGGCATTGGCAACCTGCAACTGGGCGAGCTGGCCAACAACGTGGCCAACGGCGTAGACACCTACACCGTGCTGCAGCCCCTGGGCGTGTGCGCGGGCATCTCCCCCTTCAACTTCCCCGCCATGATCCCGCTGTGGATGTTCCCCATGGCCATTGCCACGGGCAACACGTTTGTGCTCAAGCCCTCCGAGCAAGACCCCATGGTGACCATGCGCCTGTGCGAACTGGCGCTCGAAGCCGGTATCCCCCCAGGCGTGCTCAACGTGGTGCATGGCGGTGAAGGCGCAGTGAACGCCATTTGCGACCACGCCGATATCAAGGCCATCAGCTTCGTCGGCTCCACCAAGGTGGGCACCCATGTCTACAACCGCGCGAGCCTCAACGGCAAGCGCGTGCAGTGCATGATGGGCGCGAAGAACCACGCCATCGTGGTGCCCGATGCGAACAAGGAACAGACCCTGAACGCCCTGGCCGGTGCCGCCTTTGGTGCCGCAGGTCAGCGCTGCATGGCCCTGTCGGTCGTCATTCTGGTGGGCGAATCGCAAAAGTGGATTCCCGAACTGGTGGCCAAGGCCAAGACCCTCAAGGTGAGCGGCGGCACGGAAAAAGGCACCGATGTGGGCCCGCTGATCTCCTGCGCCGCCCGCGACCGCGTGGTGGGCCTGATCGAGCGCGGCATTGCCGACGGCGCCACCCTGGAGCTGGATGGCCGTAACCCCAGCGTGCCCGGCTACGAAAACGGCAACTTTGTAGGCCCCACGATATTCAGCGGAGTCAAGCCCGGCATGTCCATCTACGACCAGGAAATCTTTGGCCCCGTGCTGTGCCTGGCCGCTGCCGACACGCTGGACGAAGCCATCGAGTTCATCAACGCCAACCCCAACGGCAACGGCACGGCCATCTTCACCCAAAGCGGCGCGGCGGCGCGCAAGTTCCAGGAAGAGATCGATGTCGGCCAGGTCGGCATCAACGTGCCAATCCCTGTGCCTGTGCCCATCTTCTCGTTCACCGGCTCGCGCGCTTCCAAGCTGGGCGACCTGGGCCCCTACGGCAAGCAAGTCGTGATGTTCTACACACAGACCAAGACGGTGACTGCACGCTGGTTTGACGACAGCACCGTGAGCCAGGGTGTGAACACCACGATCAGTCTGAAGTGACATCCCCCTGAGGCGCTGCGCGCCTTCCCCCTTCTCTCGCGCTTTGCGCGGGAAGGGGGACGCCACCCGTGCCTGAACCGTGAGATGGCGGCCCTTGCACGGTGGCACTGGCCTCGCGCCGCGCCGGTTTCGGCGGTAGCAGGCGGTGGTAAAAGCAGGGCATGCAAACTTTTCAGACAACGATGCGGAAATGGGCCATGGTCTTCAGTACTGCGTGCGTGATGCAGATGGGCACCCTGGCCCACGCCCAGGCCGGTGCCGCCTGCAAGCCCACGGGCACTGTGGCCGAGGTCAACGCCTGTGCGGTGCAAGACTTTCAAGCGGCAGACACCACCAACCAGATCCTGTACGAAGACGTGATGCGCGCCCTCTCGGCCCACGAACGCCCGCAACTGCGGCAAGAACATTCCGCCTGGGTGCGCGAGCGCACGGTGCAATGCAAACGCGAAACGCAGGCGGCAGAAACCCAGCCCGAAGGCCCGCGCCTGTACCACCAGTGCCTCACGCGCAAGACGCAAGAGCGGCGCAAAGGCCTGATGCGCTGGCTGAGCAACGACAGCCCGGCCAAGCCCTGAAGCCTTGACGCCCCATTCACCCAAAGCCCCACAACAACACAAGAGACAACGCCATGGACTTTGAGCTGACCGAAGAACAACGCGCCTTTGCCCAAACCGCCCGCGACTTTGCCCTGGCCGAACTGGCCCCGCATGCAGCCGAGTGGGACGCCGAAGGCATCTTCCCCAAAGACGCCATCGCCAAGGCGGGCGAGCTGGGCTTTTGCGGCCTGTACGCCCCTGAAGCCGCAGGCGGCCTCGCCCTGCCCCGGCTGGACGCCACGCTGGTGTTTGAAGAAATGGCAGCGGTAGACCCTAGCACCACCGCCTTCATCACCATCCACAACATGGCCACCTGGATGCTGGGCACCTGGGCGCTGCCTGCCGTGCGCGACCACTGGGGGCCGCTGCTCACCACCGGGCAAAAGCTCGCCAGCTACTGCCTGACCGAGCCCGGCGCGGGCTCTGACGCCGCATCGCTGAAGACGCGTGCCGAGCTGGTCGGCAACGAATACGTCATCAACGGCGCCAAGGCCTTCATCAGCGGCGCAGGCAGCACCGACGTGCTGGTGCTCATGGCCCGCACGGGCGATGCGCAATCGGGCGCCAGCGGCATCAGCGCCTTTGTCGTGCCCGCCGACACGCCCGGCATCAGCTACGGCAAGAAGGAACAGAAGATGGGCTGGAACAGCCAGCCCACCCGCACCATCAGCTTTGACAACGTGCGCATCCCTGCCAACCACCTGCTGGGGCAAGAAGGCGAAGGCTTCAAGATCGCGATGAAGGGCCTGGACGGCGGGCGCATCAACATTGCCACCTGCTCCGTCGGCGCAGCGCAAGGTGCCCTCGCCCAGGCGCAGCAATACATGCAAGACCGCAAGCAGTTTGGCAAAAGCATCGCCAGCTTCCAGGCGCTGCAGTTCAAGCTGGCCGACATGGCGACCGAACTGGTCGCCGCCCGCCAGATGGTCCGCCTGGCCGCCAGCAAGCTCGACGCGGGTGCCCGTGACGCCACCACCTACTGCGCCATGGCCAAGCGCTTTGCCACCGATGCAGGCTTTAACGTGGTGAACGAGGCCCTGCAACTGCACGGCGGCTACGGCTACATCCGCGAATACCCGCTGGAGCGCCTGCTGCGCGACGCCCGTGTGCACCAGATTCTGGAAGGCACCAACGAAATCATGCGCGTCATCATCGCCCGCCGCATGCTCGATGGCGATGCGCCGGAGGTGATTCGCTGATGCCCCAGCGCTCGCCAAAACGCTCTGTTTTTGATAGCTGCCTGCGCTTACCCATCAAGCGCTAGCGGCCTATTTCACTCAAGGCCATGGCCACCCGCCCACTCAGCGACGAAACCCTGCACCTCATCGGCGCCCTGCGCACGGCCCTGGCGCAGCGCAGCGATGTGGACGAGCGCACCATGTTTGGCTGCTACTGCTTCTTTGTAGACGGCAAGCTGTGCATGGGCGTGAAGGGCGAAGAGTTGCTGGTGCGCCTGCCGCCAGATCGCCATGGCGAATTTCAAGAGATGCAGAACACCCGGGAACTCTCGCCCGGCGGAGGCATGCAAGGCTACTTCTGGGTAGAGCCCAACGGCTACGCCACCCGCGCGCAGTGGCGCTTCTGGCTGGACGAAGCCCTGGCCTACAACCCGCGGGCCAAGGCATCTCCACGCCGTAAGCCCACGGCAGCCAACACAGTGGCGAATACGGCGCCCAAGGCAACGGCCAAAAAGTCAGCCCCCACGCTGAAGCGGCCATCAGGAAAAGCAGGCAACGCAGGCAAACGGCACAGCATTTTTGACGAGGACGATTGAGGCAGAGCAATCACAGTCAAAAATGCCTCTAGCGCTTATCTATCAAGCGCAAGCAGCTACCAATTCAATAGCAAAAACAATAGCCAAACACCTTTCACCTCAGACCGACCACAGGAGACAATACATGAAAATCGCATTCATCGGCCTCGGCAACATGGGCGGCCCCATGGCACACAACCTGCACAAGGCAGGCCACGAAGTGCGCGCGTTTGACCTCTCCCAACCCGCCCGCGACAAGCTGGCCGCAGACGGCGTGCCCATCGCCGCTGATGCCAAAGCGGCAGTCGCAGGCGCCGAAGTCGTCATCAGCATGCTGCCCGCCAGCCAGCATGTGGAAGGCTTGTTCTTGGGCGCGGGCGACCTGCTGGCCCAGTTGCCCGCAGGCACGCTGATCATCGACTGCTCCACCATCGCAGCCGCCACCTCCCGCAAAGTGGCCGAGGCCGCCCAAGCCAAGGGCGTGGCCTTTATCGACGCGCCCGTGTCCGGCGGCACCGGCGGTGCCATTGCAGGCACCCTCACCTTCATGGTGGGTGGCGAAGCGGCCGACCTGGAACGCGCCCGCCCCATCCTCGAAAAAATGGGCGCCAACATCTTCCACGCAGGCAGCGTGGGCGCAGGCCAAACGGCCAAGATCTGCAACAACATGCTGCTGGGTATCTTGATGGCAGGCACCAGCGAAGCGATTGCTCTGGGCGTCGCCAACGGCCTGGACCCCAAGGTGCTGAGCGAAATCATGCGCCGCAGCTCGGGCGGCAACTGGGCGCTGGAGAAGTACAACCCCTTCCCCGGCGTGATGGAAACGGCCCCCGCCAGCAAGGGCTACGCGGGCGGGTTTGGCACCGATCTGATGCTCAAGGACCTGGGCCTGGCGCAAGAGAACGCTGCAGCAGTGAAGGCCAGCACCCCACTGGGCGGCTTGGCGCGCAACCTGTATGCCATGCACTCGATCGCCGGCAATGGTGCGCTGGACTTCTCCAGCATCATCAAGACGGTATTGAAGTAAGCCCCTCGGGCTCGCACGGTGCGGCAGGCTGACGCCCACTATTCACGCTCACTATCAAAAAAATAGCTGCTAGCGCTCACGAATCAAGCGCTAGCAGCTATTTTTGATTCAAGCCCCGCGAGCCGCCCCAGCAGTCAGGCAGGTGGGGTATGTGCCCCACCCCCACGGGCCGCGGCCTGCGTCACATCTGGTCAATCATCACCTGCCCAAAGCCCGAGCAACTCACCTGCGTGGCACCGTCCATCAGGCGGGCAAAGTCGTAAGTCACCTTCTTGCTGCCAATGGCTTTTTCCAGTGAAGTCAGGATCAGGTCAGCCGCTTCCTTCCAGCCCATGTGGCGCAGCATCATCTCGGCCGAGAGGATCTCGGAGCCGGGGTTCACATAGTCCTTGCCCGCGTACTTGGGCGCGGTGCCGTGGGTGGCTTCAAAGCAGGCCACCGAGTCGGACATGTTGGCGCCCGGCGCGATGCCGATGCCGCCCACCTGTGCGGCCAGCGCGTCGGAGATGTAGTCGCCATTGAGGTTGAGCGTGGCCACCACCGAATACTCGGCGGGGCGCAGCAAGATCTGCTGCAGGAAGGCATCGGCAATGCTGTCCTTGATGATGATTTCCTTGCCCGTCTTGGGGTTGGCAAACTTGCACCATGGGCCGCCGTCGATCAGCTCGGCGCCAAACTCCTTTTGCGCCAGGGCGTAGGCCCAGTCGCGGAAGCTGCCTTCGGTGTACTTCATGATGTTGCCCTTGTGCACGATGGTCACGCTGGGCTTGTTGTGGTCAATGGCGTACTGGATGGCCTTGCGGATCAGGCGCTCGGTGCCTTCGCGCGAGACGGGCTTGACGCCAATGCCCGAGGTGTTGGGGAAGCGGATCTTGGTGGCGCCCAGTTCGTTCTGCAAGAACGCGATGAGCTTCTTGGCCTTGTCGGACTCGGCGGGGAATTCAATGCCCGCGTAGATGTCTTCCGAGTTCTCGCGGAAGATGACCATGTTGGTCTTTTCAGGCTCTTTCAGCGGCGATGGCACGCCCTTGAAGTACTGCACGGGGCGCAGGCACACGTACAAATCCAGCTCCTGACGCAGGGCCACGTTCAGCGAGCGGATGCCGCCGCCCACGGGCGTGGTGAGCGGGCCTTTGATGGACACCACGTAGTCGCGCACGGCCTGCAGGGTTTCGTCGGGCAACCAGACATCAGGGCCGTAGATGCGGGTGGCCTTCTCGCCCGCGAACACTTCCATCCACTGGATCTTGCGCTTGCCGCCGTAGGCCTTGGCCACGGCAGCATCCACCACCTTGATCATCACGGGCGTGATGTCGCGGCCTACGCCATCGCCCTCGATGAACGGGATGATGGGCTGATCGGGCACGTTCAGCGACATGTCGGCGTTGACGGTGATCTTCTGCCCCTCGGCAGGAACCTGGATGTGCTGGAAAGTGGTCATGGGCAAGGGTCTCCGTAGCGGCTAAACAGGGTTCAACCGGTGAATCAGGGGTTAGCGGGATGGCCTGCGGGCGGCAAGCGCTCGGCCAGGCGGCAAACGTTTTCATTTTAGGGCTTGTTGTTCCGCCCTTCGCCCAAGTGCCCGCCTGGCGCGCAACGCGGAACCTGCGCCCCAGGTAAGCCTCCAAACACAAGCCTCCCAACGCGCGGCGGCGCCTGCCAGAGTTCGATGAAAATGCGGGCCAGTCGCGCAGCGCGCAACCCAGCAACCTTTCCTGAAAGCCACCATGCCCCGCTTTTCATCTGCCACCGCCCGGCTGCTTGCCACCGGCCTGATTGCCCTGGCCAGCACAACCCCCGCCGCCGCCCAAGGCCAACCTCAAATGAACTTGCCGCGCATCGAAATCACGGCAGGCATGCACCGCATTGAGGCGCAGGTGGCTGCATCGCCCCAGGAGCGCCAAACCGGGCTGATGCACCGCAAGGAAATGCCCGCCCATGAGGGCATGCTGTTTGTGTTTGAACAGCCCGCCACGCAGTGCTTCTGGATGAAGAACACGCTGCTGCCGCTGACGGCTGCCTTTGTGGCCGATGACGGCACCATCGTGAACCTGGCCGACATGAAGCCACAAACCGAAGACTCGCACTGCTCCGCCAAGCCGGTGCGCTATGTGCTGGAGATGAACCAGGGCTGGTTTGCGCAAAAGGGTATCAAGCCGGGCAGCAAGCTGGTGAATGCGGCGGTGTTCAACGCCAGGAAGTGAGCAGGCGACAAAGCCTGCGCCCATAAAAAAACGGCCTTGCGGCCGTTTTTTTATGCTCTGGTGAAACCAGTCATCAGGCGAAGTTGGCTTCAGCAAACTTCCAGTTGACCAGCTTGTCCAGGAAGGTTTCCACAAACTTGGGACGCAGGTTGCGGTAGTCGATGTAGTAGGCGTGTTCCCACACGTCCACGGTCAGCAGGGCCTTGTCGGCGGTGGTCAGGGGCGTGCCAGCAGCGCCGGTGTTGACGATGTCCACGCTGCCGTCGGCCTTCTTCACCAGCCATGTCCAGCCAGAGCCGAAGTTGCCCACGGCGCTCTTGACGAAGGCTTCCTTGAACGCGGCGTAAGAGCCGAACTTGGCGTTGATGGCTGCAGCCAGGGCGCCTGTAGGTTCACCGCCACCGTTGGGGGCCATGCAGTTCCAGAAGAAGGTGTGGTTCCAGATCTGGGCTGCGTTGTTGTAGATGCCGCCGGAGGACTTCTTGATGATCTCTTCCAGAGTCATCGATTCAAACTCGGTGCCCTTTTGCAGGTTGTTCAGGTTCACCACATAGGCGTTGTGGTGCTTGCCGTGGTGGAACTCCAGCGTTTCCTGGCTGTAGTGAGGGGCCAGTGCGTCGATGGCGTAGGGCAGCGGGGGAAGGGTATGTTCCATGGTGGTGATTCCTCGTGGTTTGCAATGCAGGAAGAGCGGCAGCCGTCTGATGGGCAGCGGGTCGCCGCGCTGGCGCGCAATTTGACGCGACGGAGCATTGTAGAAAGATCCATAGCCCTGTGCAGCGAAGTGGCGATCAGGCGACTGTCATTCCCCCGTCAAGCACGGCGCAATCAAGGCTGCAGCGCGTTACAGCAGGCGGGGGTGGTCCACGGTCACGTCCAGCACCCCGTCTGCCAGCGTGGCGCGCAAGGCATCGCCCAGGCGGGCCTGGCCCACACTGGTCACCGCGTGGCCGTGGCTGTCGGTCAGCAGCGCATAGCCGCGCTGCAGCACCAGGTGCGGGTTCAGCAGCTCCAACTGCATGCGGGCGCGTTCCAGCCGGTCTGACTGCAGGGCGATGTGGCGCGCCGTTTTCTGAGCAAAATCGGCCTCCAGCGCTTTATTCTTCAGCGCAAGGCGCTCCAAATTCAATAGCATTCCGTGCCGCAGGCGCTGCGCGCAGCGGGCCAGGCGCAACTGCTCGCGCGCAGCCAGGCCCGATGGGCGCCCCAGCCGCTGCGCAGCCTGGTCCAGGCGCTGGTGGCGCAGGTCAATCTGGCGCTGCACGGCGCTCTCCAGCCGGTCGGCCAGCAAATCGAGGGCGCCCAGCCACACCTCGCGGGGCTGGGCCACCAGTTCGGCGGCGGCCGTGGGAGTGGGCGCGCGCAGATCGGCGCAAAAGTCGGCAATGGTGAAATCGGTCTCGTGCCCCACCCCGCTGACCAGCGGCACCGGGCTTTGCACAATGGTGCGCGCCAGTTGCTCGTCGTTGAAGGCCCACAAGTCCTCCATCGACCCACCGCCGCGCACCAGCAAGATCACGTCCACCACAGGCGTTGTTCCGCCGTCTGCCGAGGCTTCGCCTTCGGCCAATGCGTACATCTGCCGCAGTGCCGTCACCATGGATTGGGGCGCTGCAGCGCCCTGCACCTGCGCAGGGATGAGCACCACGGGGATGTGCGGCACGCGGCGCCGCAGGGCTGTCACCACATCGTGCAAGGCGGCTGCGCCCAGCGAGGTGATCAAACCGATGCCCCGTGGCTGCACCGGCAACGGGCGTTTGCGCCGCGGGTCGAACAGGCCTTCACCTTCGAGCTGGGCTTTGAGGCGCAGGAACTGCTCAAACAAAGCGCCCTGCCCCGCGCGCTGCATGCTTTCAACGATGAACTGCAGATCGCCCCGGGCCTCGTACACCCCCAGGCGCCCGCGCACTTCCACCAGTTCCCCGTCGCGCGGCGAAAAGTCAAGCAGGCCTGCCGCCCGGCGGAACATGGCGCAGCGCAACTGGCCGTTGGCGTCCTTGATCGAGAAGTAGCAATGCCCGCTGGATGCGCGTGAGAAGCCGGTGATCTCGCCGCGCACCGCGACAGGGTTGAACCGGGCCTCCAGCGCATCAGCAATGGCGCGGCACAGCGCGCCAACTTCCCAGATACGCGGCGCCGCTGCGGGCTGTGGCGACTCAAACATCGTCCAGCCCTGGGGTTGACAGAACGCCTGCAGGGTCTGTACTCCACAGCTCGGGGCGTGCGGCAGTGCAACATGGACCCGAGACACCCACACCGCGCAAAACAAGAAGGCACGTACAAGTTATTGATTTATAAGGCATTTTTGCTGTTCAATTTTTCAGCAATCTGTTCCAAGCACGGATTGGCGCGGGTTCAAGTGGGATACCCACCCGCTTACCCACAAAGTTATCCACAGATTTTGTGAGCGAGTAGCGCATGCCAGACTGGCAGATTTCTCGTAACGGTTTGTGACCTCAAAGCGCGAGCCACGTGGGCCATAATTGCCGGCTGACTACACCTGAGCGGAGAGAGAATTGCTGTCCATCATACAAGCCGCAGGCTGGCCCATCTGGCCCCTTATTGCCTGCTCTGTCCTGGCGCTGGCCTTGATTTGCGAGCGCTTCATCTCTCTGAAAACAGCGCGCATCGCGCCCCCGAAGCTGCTGGATGAAGCCATCACCGTTTCGTCGCGTTCGCTGCCCACGCCCGACGTGGTGAACCAGCTGGCCCAAAGCTCTGCGCTGGGTGAGGTGCTGGCTTCCGGGCTGCGCGCGCTCAACAACAACCCCCAGTGCAGCGAAGCCGACCTGCGCGCCACCATGGAAGGCAGCGGCCGCGCCGTGGCCCACCGGCTTGAAAAGTACCTGAGCGCGCTGGGCACCATCGCCTCTGCAGCGCCTTTGCTGGGCTTGCTGGGCACCGTCATCGGCATGATCGAGATTTTTGGCTCGCAAACGGGCGGAACCGGTGCCATGGGCAGCGGCAACCCTGCGCAGCTGGCGCACGGTATCTCCATTGCCCTGTACAACACCGCCTTCGGTCTGATTGTCGCCATCCCTGCGCTGATCTTCTGGCGCTACTTCCGTGGCCGCGTGGATGCCTACCTGCTGACCCTGGAGCTGGCGTCTGAGCAGTTTGTGCGCCACATCCTGCGCCACCGCAAGTAAGCAGCGCGGGGTATGCCCATGAACTTCCGCCCCCGTGCGAAGGATGAGCCCGAGATCAACCTGATCCCGTTCATCGACGTGCTGCTGGTGATCCTCATCTTTCTGATGCTGACCACCACTTACAGCAAATTCACCGAACTGCAGCTGACCCTGCCCGTGGCCGATGCCGAGCAGCAGCGCGACCACCCCAAGGAAGTCATCGTGGCGGTGGCGGCCGATGGCCGCTACGCCGTGAACAAAACCGGCGTCGAAGGCAAAAGCGTGGACGCCGTGGCCCTGGCGCTGCGCAGCGCTGCCAGTGCCGGCAAAGACAGCGTCGTGATCATCAGCGCAGATGCCACGGCCCCCCACCAGTCCGTGGTCACCGTGATGGAAGCCGCCCGGCGCGTAGGGCTGACCCAGATCACCTTCGCCACGCAATCCACCGCGGGCGCTCGCGCGGGCAGCCGCTGAGCGGCATGGCAACGCAGCCGCCCTTGCCCCCTTCCCCTGGGCAGGCCGCGCAGACCAAGGCCACCGGCAGTGCTCCGCAGGGCTGGCCAGCGATGTGGCTGCGCCGCAACCCGCGCAGCTGGGCGCTGTGGCCCGTCTCCCAGCTCTACCGCGCCCTGATCGCATTGCGGGCAGCGCTCTACAAGATAGGCGTGCTTAGCTCCCTGCATCCCGGCAAGCCGGTCATCGTAGTAGGCAATGTGGTGGCGGGAGGGTCGGGCAAAACCCCGGTGGTGATGGCGCTGGTGCGCTATCTCCAGAGTCAGGGGCTACGCCCCGGCGTCATATCGCGCGGCTACGGCCGTACCACCACGGACTGCCGCGCGGTGCAGCCCCATGCTGTGGCCAGTGAAGTCGGTGATGAACCCTTGCTGATCGCTACCCAATGCCAAGTGCCGGTGTACGTGGCCCGCCAGCGCATCGAGGCAGCGCGTGCGCTGCTGGCGCAGCACCCGGACACCAACGTGCTGGTGTGTGACGACGGCCTGCAGCACCTGGCACTGGCACGCGACATCGACATTTGCATCTTCAACGCACAAGGCACAGGCAATGGCTTTTTACTGCCCGCAGGCCCGCTGCGCGAACCCTGGCCGCGCCCCGTGGACTGGGTGCTTTACGCGGGCGACACGCCTCACCCGCCTGCCGCCACTGGTGGCAACAAGGGCGGCTCAAAGGCTCCAGCCTTTGCCGTCAATCGCCGCCTGGCCGACCACGCTGTGGCGGCAGACGGCACAGCCGTGGCACTGAGCACCCTGCGTGGCCGCCCCCTGCATGCGGTGGCAGCGATTGGCCAACCGGGTGCCTTTTTTGCCATGCTGGAGGAAGCCGGCCTGACGCTGGCGCAGGCAGAAGCCCTGCCAGATCACTATGATTTTGATAGCTGGTCGCGCTTGCCCAGCAATGCTGAAGTGCTGATTTGCACCGAAAAAGACGCCGTCAAACTGTGGAAAAAGCACCCCGACGCACTGGCAGTACCGCTGGAGTTAGCGCTGGACGCGCGTTTTTTGCAGGGCCTGAAAGATCAATTGCTGGCGCTTGCGGCGCCGCTATCATCGACCACCCCGCCTGCGCGCTGAGCGCACGGCCCCGAATCTGACTCTGAATTGCCCGCCATGGACCCCAAGCTGCTCGAACTGTTGGTATGCCCAGTCACCAAAGGCCCATTGACCTATGCCAAGGAGACCCAAGAGTTGATCTCCCGCAGCGCGCGTCTGGCCTACCCTGTGCGCGATGGCATTCCCGTGTTGCTAGAAAACGAGGCACGCACCCTGACTGACGAGGAGCTGGAGGCATGAGCCACGGCGTCCAGCCGCCCGCATCCAGCAGTCCATCGGCTTTCACCGTGCTGATTCCGGCACGCTTGGCATCGACGCGCCTGCCCAACAAACCCCTGGCAGACATTGCCGGCCTGCCCATGGTGGTGCGTGTGGCACAACGCGCACAGCAAAGCAAGGCCGAGCGCGTGGTCGTGGCGGCAGACGACGAACTCATCCTGCAAGCCTGCCAGCAGCATGGCGTGCAAGCCCTGCTGACGGACAAAGACCACGCCAGCGGCAGCGACCGCCTCGCCCAGGCCTGCGCCCAGCTGGGCTTGCAGGGTGACGACATCGTCGTCAACGTGCAAGGCGACGAACCTCTGATGGACCCTGCGTTGATTGACGAAGTGGCTGCGCTGCTGCCTGCACACACCGACGCCAGCATGGGCACGGCCGCCCATCCCATCGCCTCGCAAGCCGACTACCTGAACCCGAACGTGGTGAAGGTGGTGCTGGACGCCCGCAACATGGCGCACTATTTCAGCCGCGCGCCCATACCGTGGTCCAGAGACCATTCCGATATGGCCTGGTGGCATGACGAACAGATGGCGCCTGCCACGCGCAGCGCCTGTGCGGGCTTTGCGCCGCTACGCCATGTTGGCATCTACAGCTACCGGGCTGGTTTTCTGAGGCAGTTCCCGCAGTTATCTCCCGCCCCAACTGAAACCGTCGAGGCTCTGGAGCAGCTCAGGGCCCTGTGGCACGGCCATCGCATTGCCGTCCACATTGCCGCCACGGCCCCTGGCCCCGGCGTGGACACCCCCGAAGACCTCGAAAAAGTCCGCGCTATTTTGGCATTGCAGGGCCAAGCCCACTGAGCCGCGTGCAAGGGGTGGCGCAAGTGCCAAGCGTAAGCCAGAGCCAAGCTGTCACATGCTATCCTTGCCCGCCACAAGAGCACGGCATCCTGGACGCTGCACCGCGCCCCTGCTAGCCGTGCCACACGATTTCTAACCTTGAGGACCTCCATGAGACTGATTCTGCTGGGCGCGCCGGGCGCCGGAAAGGGCACGCAAGCCACCTTCATCTGCCAGAAGTACGGCATCCCGCAAATCTCTACCGGCGATATGCTTCGCGCAGCAGTCAAGGCAGGTACACCACTGGGCCTGCAGGCCGATGCCGTGATGAAGGCAGGCGCCTTGGTCAGCGATGAACTGATCATCAACCTGGTGAAAGAGCGCATTGCCCAGCCCGACTGCGCCAAGGGTTTCCTCTTCGACGGCTTCCCCCGCACGATTCCCCAGGCCGATGCCATGAAGGCTGCCGGCGTCAAACTGGACTACGTGCTGGAAATTGATGTGCCGTTCGAAGCCATCATCGAACGCATGAGCGGCCGCCGTTCCCACCCCGCCAGTGGCCGCACCTACCACGTCAAGTTCAACCCTCCGAAGGTGGAAGGCAAAGACGACGTGACCGGTGAAGACCTGATCCAGCGCGAAGACGACAAGGAAGAAACCGTCAAGAAGCGCCTGCAGGTGTACAGCGACCAGACCCGCCCTCTGGTGGACTACTACAGCAACTGGGCCAAGAGCGAACCATCGCAGGCTCCCAAGTACCGTGCCATCAGCGGCACCGGCAGCGTCGAAGAGATCACGGCGCGCGCGCTGGAAGCGCTGAGCAGCTGAGTTCTGCCATGCCATCCGGGGTGATGCAGCAGGCACTTCTGCACATTGCTCTGGACGGCGTCCCTCAAAAGCCCCAGTAGGCACCCAGCCTGCCGGGGCTTTTTACGTTCAGTCGCCCCAATTGGGGTGCGCTCTTGCCCTCAGAAGTCTGCGCTGTCAAAGCAGTAGATACAAGGCGGTAGCGAGATAGCACAGCCTGTGACGACAGAGATCAAACGCCGGAATTCTGAGCGCCCCGCTCTGCAAGCAAGTCAAGCAACAGTGCCACCCTTGCCTTGATGGGCGAGAGCCCGGCATAGCTGGGGAAGTCCCCCAAATCCCCCACCAAGGACTGACCCTGGCCGCAACGGGTTGCCTTGACAACGCGAACACCACGCTCGCTCGCGCGCAGCAACGCGTCCTTCAATTCATGGTGCAGTGATCCATTGCCCGTGGAAGCCACCACCAGGCCGTTTACCTGCGCGTCTACCAAGGCATCTACCGCACGGCCACTTGCGCCCGCGGCGCTCAGCACCACCTCAACCCAAGGCCAACCCTGCGCCGCAGGCAGATCATTCAACAGTGCTGTGTGGGTTGAATTGGCCTGCGTTGAGGGGCGCCGTACCCAGCGCACCTGGCCTTCTTCTACCCACCCGCAAGGCCCTGCCTCACCAGAGCTGAACGCATCGACCCGGTAGGGAAACGCCTTGTGAACCCAGCGCGCTTCATGGATAGCGCCTGCAGCCACAGCCAGCACGTCCCTGGCATCTGGCTCCAAGGCGACAGCCACAGCGTCCAGCAAGTTTTGCGGCCCATCGGGCGACAAAGCCGTGGCAGGACGCATGGCGCTGGTCAACACCACGGGTTTCTGGGGGCTCAAGATGCACTGCAGAAACCAAGCAGTTTCTTCGAGCGTGTCTGTGCCATGGGTAATGACAATACCGCGCACCTCGGGGTCTGCCATCGCATCCCGGCAGCCCATTGCCAGTGCACGCCACACGTCAAAATCCATGTCCTTGCTATCAATCTGCGCAACTTGTTGTGCAACCAGTTCGTGGCCTCGCAACGCCGCCTGCATGCCAGGAATATTCGCCAACAACTCGCCTATGGCGACCTCACCAGCTTTGTAGCCCACGTTGTCAGACATGGAAGCCGCCTTGCCGGCAATCGTGCCACCCGTGCCAAAAACGACGATTTTTTGCTTACTCACTTGCGCACTCCAAAAAACTGGTCAAAAATACAGTTACTGGATTAAAAAACAGTAATCAACCACCCCGCCCTTACCCACACCGCCATGCTCGACAACCCCAAACTCACGGCCCGGCAGCAGCAGATTCTGGACTTGATCCAGCACGCAATAGCGCGAACCGGTGCCCCACCCACACGGGCAGAAATTGCGACAGAGCTAGGATTCAAATCCGCAAACGCTGCTGAAGAGCATTTGCAAGCATTGGCCCGAAAAGGCGTCATTGAACTGCTCAGTGGAACCTCCCGTGGTATCCGCCTGCGCAATGACACCGTCAGGGCCATCAACGCCGCCCGTGGGCAACACTTTGCCAACCCCCTGCAGCAGGCAACCCAATTGTTTTTGCCCTTGATCGGACGCGTCGCCGCAGGCTCGCCCATTCTCGCGCAGGAACATGTGGACCAAACTTATTGCGTGGAAAACAGCCTGTTCCAGCACAAGCCTGACTATCTCCTCAAAGTCAGAGGCATGTCGATGCGCGATGCGGGGATCATGGACGGCGATCTGCTCGCTGTTCAAGCGACCAAAGAGGCGCGCAACGGTCAAATCGTGGTGGCGCGTCTGGGCGACGAAGTCACCGTGAAAAGGCTCAAGCGCACCACCAAAGGCATTGAACTGCTGCCTGAAAACCCAGATTACCCCGTCATCACAGTCCAGCCGGGCGAAGTGTTTGAAATTGAGGGGCTGGCGGTAGGTCTGATTCGCAACACCATGCTGATGTAACGCACAAGGTCAGTGCACAGGTTCCAGGTGGCGGGCGTTTGGCGCAGCAAGTTTGCTTGCGCCATCCCTGGAACATTCTGTTGTTTTCAATCCTGCCTATGTTCGTCCACCGAGTTTCGGAGAATTCACATGGGAAATGGAACCACGCCCCTTTCATCCATCCATAAGCCGCTGGCCGCAGTGACGCGCTTGTTGTCGTCGCTCAAGGGCAGCAAAAGGCACATCGGCATCGCTTCCAAGGAGATCGATGGCGATGCGCCACCCAAGCCATTGCCCACACTCGCCACCAGTCGTACGGAAGTGCACTTAACCCTGGCCAACCAAGACGCTGTGGCTACCACCGTGTCTCGCCGCAAGCAAACTTCGACACGCAAAGGTCGGCATTTGTATGTTGCGGCGAGCAAACCGATTCAAAAAGGCGAGACTGCAGACCTCTTCGCCACTCCTTCGGAGCAAGATGCCCCTGCAGGCTCAAAGCAGACCCTCAAGCCTCTTCGAATCGTTCACTCACGCGGCGGCAAAGATGAAGGCAAGCTAGTGATCTCCGGACGAATGGCAGACGTATGCGCTGAACTGGACCGTATGGCGGCCAGAGAAGCCGCTCTGGCGTACGGATGATTCAAGCTCGCTGACTGAGCACGCGGCCATGGCCCGCCAACCCGCTACATCGCGTTGCATATGGAGTTTGCGAAGCGACATCGTGCAAGGAATCGGCGGGCTCAACAAGGCACAATATCGGGATGAATATCGTTATCCTGGACGACTACCAAGACGCGGTACGCAAGCTGCATTGCGCCTCGCGGTTAGACGCCTACACAGCCAAGGTCTACACCAACACCGTCAAAGGACTGGGCCAACTTTCGGTACGGCTGAAGGACGCAGACATCATTGTGCTGATCCGGGAGCGAACCCAAATCACCCGGCAGCTGATAGAGAAACTCCCTCGACTCAAGCTGATCGCCCAGACCGGGAAGATCGGCAGTCATGTGGATGTCACGGCTTGCACCGAGCGAGGTATTGCGGTCGCTGAAGGTGTGGGCTCGCCAGTAGCGCCTGCCGAGCTGACCTGGGCTCTGGTCATGGCTGCCAGCCGCCGCCTACCCCATTACATTGCCAGTCTCAAACATGGCGCATGGCAGCAATCCGGCCTCAAAACAGCGTCTATGCCGCCCAACTTTGGGATTGGCTGCGTATTACGAGGCAAGACCCTGGGGATTTGGGGCTACGGCCGTATCGGACAGCTGGTGGCTGGCTACGGGCGAGCGTTTGGTATGAACGTCCGAATCTGGGGGCGCGAAGCCTCGAGGGCGAAAGCGCTGACCGATGGTTACCAAGCAGCCAGCACCCGTGAGGAGTTTTTTGCCCAGTGCGATGTTATTTCCCTGCATCTGCGCTTGAATGATGACACCCGCAACATCGTCTCGCTCGAAGATCTCTCATGCATGAAGCCCACGTCTTTGCTGGTGAATACATCACGCGCTGAACTCATTGAGCCCGATGCCCTGATTGCGGCACTGAACCGAGGACGCCCGGGCATGGCCGCCGTGGACGTCTTTGAGAGCGAACCCATTTTGCAAGGCCATGCGCTGCTCAGGCTGGAGAACTGCATTTGCACGCCGCACATCGGCTACGTTGAGCAGGACAGCTATGAGTTGTACTTTGGCGCTGCTTTTGACAACGTCGTGAACTTCATCAAGGGAACGCCCACCAACATCGTCAACCCTGGGGCTTTGCAAGTCCGCCGATAAATGCCCTGCTACTGAGGCACTGCGTGGCGGACTGAAACCAGTTAACGCAAAGAACAAAGGCCTTCTGCTTTCATCAAGCAGAAGGCCTTTTTAGCGAGACCGCTGAACAGGCTTTAGTTCAGAGGAGTCTTCTTGCCATCCTTGTAAACATACAGGGTGATGGCAGGGTTCTTCATTTCGCCGTTGGGTTCAAACTGGATCGTGGAAGTCACGCCCTTGAAGTTGGCCTTCAGCAACTCAGGGGTGTAGACCTTGGGGTCCCAAGAGTTGGCGCGCTTCATAGCGTCAACCAGCAGGAAGGTCGCGTCATAGGTGTAGGGGCTGTACACCTGGAACTGGTTGGGGTACTTGGCATCGTACTTGGCCTTCCAAGCCTTGCCACCGGGCATCTTGTCCAGCGAAGAGCCGCCTTCGGCGCAAACCACGTTGGCCAGTGTCTTGGCGCCCGCTGCGAGCTTGGCGATTTCGGACGTGCAGACGCCGTCACCACCAAAGTACTTGACGTTGCCCATACCCAGCTGTTCCATTTGGCGCAGCATAGGGCCAGCCTGTGGATCCATACCGCCGAAGAAAATGGCGTCTGGGTTCTTGGACTTGATGGCAGTCAGAATGGCCATGAAGTCTGTAGCCTTGTCGGTGGTGAACTGCTCGTCAACCACTTTCATGCCCTTGGCTGCAGCGGTCTTCTTGAACACGTCAGCAACGCCTTGGCCGTACGCAGTACGGTCGTCCACGATGGCGACAGTCTTGAGCTTCAGGGTGTCGGCAGCGTAGAAAGCCAGACCAGCGCCCAGTGCGTTGTCGTTGGCAATGATACGGAAGGTGGTCTTGTAACCGGGCTTGGTCAGGTTGGGGTTGGTGGCCGCGCCGGTGATGTGAGGAATGCCGCAGTCGTTATAAACCTTGGATGCGGGGATGGTGGTACCGGAGTTCAAGTGGCCCACAACGCCAGCAACCTTGGCATCGCACAGTTTCTGAGCGGCGGCAGTGCCTTGCTTCGGATCAGCAGCGTCGTCTTCAGCAACCAGTTCAAACTTGATCTTCTTGCCGCCGATGGTGACACCTTGTGCGTTCAACTCTTCAATGGCCATGCGGGCGCCATTTTCGTTGTCTTTGCCGTAGTGAGCCTGGGCGCCGGAAACAGGAGCCACGTGACCGATCTTGACCACCTGCTCTTGTGCAGAGGCAACGCCGGCAACAGCTGCGATAGCAGCAACCACGGTCAGTTTCAACTTCAATTGCATATCAATCTCCAGTAAAGGTAAACGCTGAGAATTGTTCTTGTGTCTCAACGCAGTGGAACATATCGCAATTTACAGGCCAGCTCATTAGGGAACACGATTAAATGCAGTGCGAAACCACAGGGGATTACCCTGTTACCGTTGCGCCAAGTCACTTTTGACCCGATGCCAGCTCGTCTGCAACGGCTTCATATACGGCGTGGCGCACCACCGATTCGATTTCTTCGCGCAGCCGCGGAAGCACCGATCTGGTTTGCTCCTGCACCACCGTGGCGATCGCCTCGCGCAACCTTTGGTCAAGCACTACATCCACGCGCTGCATGACGCGATGAATCATGTATTCCTCGACGCCATCCGGCATGCGCTGGGCGGGCGGCAGCGGGCTTGTGGCCGCCGGTGAAGGGACTGCAGCGGGCATTACTGGCGGTCTCTCAACCACACTGGCCGGGGCTGCCCGCACTGGCGCTATAGGGCGGGTTGCAGGCCCCGGGGAGGCTGGAGGCATGACCGGTGCAGCCGCAGGCCGTGGGGCACCAGCCACAGGTGCTTGCACCACTTCGGTGAGGGTTGGAACAAACTTCGGAGGCACCCGCGGAGTAGAGGTTGCCATATCAACCTCCTTTCAGCACCAAGTCATGTCGGGCAATGGCATAGCCGCGAGAGGCGTATTGCTTCCAACGCAATCGAGCATGCCCCCGATCCTGCTCATCGACCGAACTCACCACCTCGATCAAACGCAAGAAACGCTCGAAACCGGCCGGCACCTGGCTATCCAGATTCAAAAGCACTTCGTGGTGCGGAACCTGGTGCAGCTCGCTGGCCAGCACGACCGGGGTGGCGGCAAGTTGGTCTTCATCAGCATCGGCAAAGCAATGGGCGACAAAGTCCTGCGGCGAAAAAGACCAGAGCATGCGGTCCAGCTCAGTCAGCACAGGCCGTGGGGCAAGGATCACCAACCGGGCGCCCGCGCGCTGGGCCTTGCGTGCAAAGCGGCACGCATAGGCGAGCTTGTCCGGGGCGTTGAAGTGGAAGGCAATCTCTGTCATCTCTTCTTACTTGGCAGAAGGTGCCCGCCGCACGGTTTTGACAGCCTTGGCGCGCACTGTGGCGGCAGGCTTGGACTTGGCAGTGGCAGCAGCGTTGCTGGCGTGAGCGAGCAGGTACTGCAGCAGCAGCCCCACAGGGCGCCCCGTGGAGCCCTTGGCTGCGCCGCCCTTCCAGGCCGTGCCTGCGATATCCAAGTGTGCCCAAGGCAAGTCGCCCACAAATTTCTGCAGGAACTTGGCAGCAGTGATGGAGCCACCAGCCCGCCCTGCCACGTTGCCCATGTCGGCAAAATTGCTCTTGAGTCCCTCGGCGTATTCATCGTCGAGGGGCATGCGCCAGCACGGGTCGAGAGACGCTTCACCGGCTTGGTGCAGCGCTTGCGCCAGCTCATCACGGTTGGCATACAAGCCGCTGCGCACCCCGCCCAGCGCAATCACACAGGCGCCAGTCAACGTCGCAATGTCCACGATCGCTGCAGGCTTGAAGCGCGCCGCATAGGTGAGCGCATCGCACAGCACCAAGCGTCCTTCGGCATCGGTATTGAGAATCTCGATGGTCTGTCCGCTCATGCTGGTGACCACGTCACCGGGCTTCACTGCACGGCCGTCGGGCATGTTTTCGCACGCCGGGATCAAACCCACCACGTTCAATGTGGGCTGTAGCTCGGCCAGTGCCTTGAACACCCCCAACACACTGGCCGCCCCGCACATATCAAACTTCATCTCGTCCATTTCGCCCGCAGGCTTGATGGAGATACCGCCCGTGTCAAAGGTAATGCCTTTGCCCACTAAAACGACGGCAGGCACATCCTTGTCGGCACCACGGTAGTGCAGTTCAATGAAGCGCAGGGGTTGTTCGGTGCCTTGGGCAACCGCCATGAAAGCGCCCATGCCCAGCTTGGCCACTTCCGCCGGACCGTACACCTTGCACTGCACACGGGGTTGCTTGGCCAAAGCCTTGGCCGCATCGGCCAGCATGGTGGGGGTGGCGTAATTGGCGGGCCGGTTTCCCCATTCGCGGGCCAGTTCAATACCTGCGACCAACGCAACTCCGGCATCAAATTCCGCACGGGCTGCAGCCACATCGGCTACCCCCACCACACAGCGGGTCAGCGCGCGCGCTTCGGCTTTGGACTTGGTGGTGGTGTAGACATAGCTAGCCTCTGCCACCGCCTGCACCGCAATGCTGACGTGGGAAGCTGCCAGCGGCGATGCAGACACCACCACCATGCGCTTGATCTGAGGCCCTTTGAGCAAACCAGACAAAGACAGCACCGCTTGCCGCGCAGCGCGCGCCGAGCCGTCACCCGTTCCGAGAAACACCACGCGCTTTGCAGCCGCTGCCGGGGTCCCGTAGCACTGCAGGTGTTTGCCAACCTTGGCGCTGAAGTCCCCCTGCTTGGTCGCCTGCGCCACCAGGGCCGACAACGCATCCCGGCCAGGCTTGAACTCCTCTGGCACCAAAATAGCCAGCAAGTCGCATTTTTCGATGGCGGCCGCTTCCAAATCCAGTTTCTTCAGATCAAAGTTCATAATCGGTGTTTTCCTTCGAGCCAATGTTATTCGATTCATCTATTCGCAAGGAGCTGGCGCGCAGCTTCGGCGCGACGCTGGTGGTGCTGGTCACAGTCGTGATGACCATGATGCTGATCCGCACCCTCGGGCAGGCCTCCCGTGGCAGCGTCAATCCCTCAGACGTCATGTTGGTGATGGGGTTCACCGTGCTCGGCCAGCTGCCCATCATTCTCAGCCTGAGCCTGTTCGTTGCGGTGGTCAGCACCCTTTCCAGAATGTACCGCGACAGCGAAATGGTCATCTGGTTTGCCAGTGGGCGCGGCCTGGCCAGCTTGCTGCGCCCCTTGCTGCGATTCGCCTGGCCTGTCATGGCTGTCATCGCTGTGCTGTCGCTGGCGGTATGGCCCTGGTCCAACACACAGATTCAGGAGCTGAAGACACGTTACGAGCGGCGCAGCGACATTGACCGTATTGCCCCGGGTGAATTCCAGGAATCGGCCAACGGCACCAGGGTGTTCTTCATCGACAAGGACACTCCTGATGAACAAGCGGGCAACAACATCTTCATCGCGACCTCGACGGGTGACAAAGAGACCGTGACCAGCGCCCGCAGCGCCCGCATGGAAATTCGTGGGGAAGACCGGATTGCCGTGCTCAGTAACGGCCAGCGGCTGGAAACCACCCGCAACCAGCCGGGGTTGAAGATCAGCGAATTTGAGGAATATTCGACCCGCATCGGCTCAGCCCCGCCCGGTGCAGCGGAAGAGTTTTCTGTCAAAACCCGCTCGACCCCTGCCCTGCTGGCGCAACCCGTGCCTGTGCACATGGCAGAGTTGGGCTGGCGCGTAGGGCTGGCACTGGCTGCGCTCAATTTCGTCGTGCTGGGGCTGGCCCTGGCCAGCGCCAACCCCCGTGCCGCGCGCAGCACCAGCATGGTGCTGGCACTGTTTGCCTTCATTGTTTACTACAACCTCATGACGCTGGGCCAAAGCTGGGTGGGCTCTGGGCGCATGGGTCTGGTGCCGTTCATGGCTCTGCTGCATGGCGGCACGCTAGGAGCAGGCATGCTTTTGTTGGCGATACGGCACAACCAATGGACGCCCCGCCGCCTTTGGGCACAAAGGAGCCCCGCTTGAATACCCTGCGCCGCATGATTCACCGCGAAGCCGTGTTCGCGGTTGCGTTTGTCACGATGGGCTTTCTGGCCCTGTTCTTTTTCTTCGATTTGGTCGATGAACTGCGCTGGATTGGCCGCACGGGGTCAGACGGCTACCAGCTGTCCCATGCCCTGCTGTTTGTCGCGCTCAGCATTCCCAGCCATTTGTATGAGTTGCTGCCCATCACCGTGCTCATCGGCACCATTTTTGTGATGGCGCGCCTGGCGCAGAGCTCTGAATTCACCATCATGCGCACCAGCGGCATGGGCCCCTGGCTGGCATTGCGCACGCTGCTCACACTGGGTGGCTTCTTTGTGCTGCTGACCTTTGCTGTGGGTGACTACCTTGCTCCGCTCACCGACAAAGCGGCCCAGCTGATCAAGGTGCGCCACCTGGGCAAACTCAGCTCGGGTGCCACCGGGGCGTGGCTCAAGGCGCGCCAGGACGACCACTCCTTCGCCGTCAACGTGCGTGCCATCGGCGCCGATGGCGGGCTGATCGACGTGCGCATCTTTGAGTTTGACGAGCAGGGCAAGATCGCCTCGCAAACCCGTGCAGCAACAGGACAAGTGCAGGGTTCGGACGACGCCGCCTGGGTGCTGCGCGATGTGCAGCGCAGCGTCTTTCACCAACGCGCGGCGGATGAAGCCCAGGTAGAGCACCAAAAACTGCCAGAGTGGCGCTGGCCCACCAACATCAGTGCCGACATGATTGCCGCATCGCTGCTCAAGCCTGACCGCATGGCGACGTTTGATCTGTTCCAGTACATCCGCCATCTGGACGACAACGGGCAGTCCGCGCAGCGTTATGAAATCGAGTTTTGGCGCAAGGTCTTCTACCCCTTGAGCTGCCTGGTCATGGTGGTTTTGGCGCTGCCCTTCGCATACCTGCACTTTCGCTCAGGCAGCATTGCAGGCTATGTTTTCGGGGGCGTCATGGCGGGCATCAGCTTCTTTTTGCTCAACAACGTGTTTGGCTACGCCGGCAACCTGCAAAACTGGTCTCCCTGGCTCACCGCTGCCGCGCCGGGGCTCATTTACTCTGTGTTGTCACTGGCCGCCTTTGGCTGGCTGGTGCTAAGGCGCTAGCCAGGCGCAGCCCATTTTGGCGCGCTAATTCTTTGATTCCACATCCATGACCGAGCCCACTTCTGCTGTCGTTCTTTTTTCGCACGGCTCTCGCGATCCCCTCTGGCGCGCGCCCATTGAAGCAGTGGCTGCGCGCATCAAGGCAGACCACCCAGCGCGCCCGGTGGTTTGCGCCTATCTGGAACTGAGCGAGCCTCCATTGGCACAAGCGGTGGCAGGCCTGGTAGAGGCAGGCGCAACCCATGTCACCGTGGTGCCCATGTTCCTGGGCACCGGCAAGCACGCCCGCGAAGACCTGCCCGTCCTGGTGCAGCAACTGCGGGACAACCACCCCCAGGTGGCCATTCATGTGCAACCCGCCATTGGCGAAGACCCGCGCATGACGGCCTTGATGGCCGACATTGCCTGCGAACGCCCCGCTGCCTGAAACGCAATACGGCCAGCGCTACAGGTTGCGCTCTTGGGCGAATCCGCGTCAGTTCTTTAGATGAATGAAGCATAATGATGCAAATCTTTAGCCTTCATCAGATATGAACCTGCACCAATTCCGCTTCGTGCAAGAAGCCGCCCGCCGCAATCTCAATCTGACCGAAGCTGCCAAAGCCCTGCACACCTCCCAGCCGGGCGTGTCCAAGGCCATCATTGAGCTAGAAGAAGAGCTGGGCGTGGACATCTTTGCCCGCCACGGCAAGCGCCTCAAGCGCATCACCGAGCCCGGCCAGCATGTGCTGCAGAGCATCGAAATCATCATGCGCGAGGTGGGCAACCTCAAGCGCATCGGTGAGCAGTTCAGCGCCCAGGACAGCGGTACCCTGAGCATTGCCACCACCCACACCCAGGCCCGCTACGTGCTGCCCGTGCCCGTGGCCCGCCTGCGCGAGTCCTACCCCAAGGTCAATATCAGCCTGCACCAAGCCACACCGCACGAAGTAGCCCGCATGATCATTGACGAGGTGGCCGAAATCGGCATGGCCACCGAATCCCTGGCCGACTACCCCGAGCTCGTCACCCTGCCCTGCTATGAATGGCAGCACGTGCTGGTGGTCCCCAACGGCCACCCGCTGGCACAGAAAGAACGCATCGGCCTGGACGACCTGGCGCACGAGGCCCTCATCACCTACCACCCCTCCTTCACCGGGCGCGGCAAGATCGACCATGCCTTTGCCGCGCGCAAGCTCATGCCCCGCATCGTGCTGGAGGCGATTGACTCCGACGTGATCAAGACCTACGTGCGCCTGGGCCTGGGCATTGGCATCGTGGCCGAGATGGCCATGCGCGACGACCCGCTGGGCGACCTGGTGGTGCGCCCCGTGGGCCATCTGTTTGGGCAAAGCGTGGCCCGCGTGGCCTTCAAGCGCGGCGCATACCTGCGCAATTTCGTCTATAAATTTGCCGAACTGCTCAGCGACCGCCTGAGCCGTGAACTGATCGCCCGGGCCATGACCGGCCATGTGAACGACTACGAATTCTGACCCGCCCCACCATGACCAACGCCACTTCTGCCGCCCGCACGCCCGCCTTTCCCAGCAAGCTGCCCAATGTGGGCACCACCATCTTCACGGTGATGTCCGCCCTGGCCACCGAGTACAACGCCGTCAACCTGGGGCAAGGCTTTCCAGACTTTGAATGCGCCCCTGAACTGGTGGACGCCGTCACCCAGGCCATGAAGGCCGGCCACAACCAATACCCGCCCATGCCCGGCGTGCCCGCACTGCGCGAAGCCGTGGCACGCAAGATCGAGGCACTGCATGGCCGCGCCTACCACCCCGGCACAGAAATCACCATCACCGCCGGGGCCACGCAGGCCATCATCACCGCTATCCTGGCCATCGTGCACGCGGGTGATGAGGTGATCGTGCTCGACCCCTGCTACGACAGCTACGTGCCCAACATCGAGCTGGCAGGCGGCAAGGCCGTGCGCGTGCCCCTCACGCCCGGCACCTTCCGCCCCGACTTTGCCAAGATCAGCGCTGCCATCACGCCACGCACACGGGCCATCATCATCAACAGCCCGCACAACCCCAGCGCCACCATCTGGACGGCTGAGGAAATGCGCCAGCTCGAAGCCCTGCTCGCGCCCACCGACATCCTGCTCATCAGCGATGAGGTGTACGAACACATGGTGTTTGACGGTGCCGAACACCAAAGCGCCGCACGCTTTGCAGGCCTGGCCGCCCGCGCATTCATCGTGTCCAGCTTTGGCAAGACCTTCCACGTCACGGGCTGGAAAGTGGGCACCGTGGCGGCACCGGCAGCACTGACGGCCGAATTCCGCAAGGTGCACCAGTTCAACGTGTTCACCGTCAACACCCCCATGCAGCATGGCCTGGCCGCCTACCTGCAAGACCCCACGCCCTACCTGCAGTTGCCTGCGTTCTACCAGGCCAAACGCGACCTGTTCCGCCAGGGGTTGCAAGGCTCGCGCTTCAAGCTGCTGCCCAGCACCGGAAGCTACTTCCAGTGCGTCGATATTTCAGACGTGAGCGATCTGGGCGAAGCCGATTTCTGCCAGTGGCTCACCCGTGAGGTGGGCGTGGCTGCCATTCCCCTCTCGGCTTTCTACGCCGATGGGTTTGACCAGCGCGTGGTGCGCTTTTGCTTTGCAAAAAAAGACGAAACCCTGCGCGCCGCGCTGGAGCGCCTGCGCAAGCTCTGATTTCCCACTACATATAAAAATTGACTGCAGCGCTTATGAATCAAGCGCAGACAGCTATTATTTTTGAAATTCCCGATTTCAGCGCCATCTGAAACCCCGCCTGTCTTGATGCTTTCTTGATACCGCCTTCGCACCTCTTAAACCCATCTTGATGCGGGCATTCCTAGCATCGGTCCATGTATCAAGGAGAAGCACATGGACTGGGTTTTTATGGCAATCGGCGGCGCGCTGTGGCTAGCCGCTTATGGCTTAGCCAAAGGCTGCGCACGGCTGCAAAAGCAGGCGCAAGGGGGGCGGTCATGACCAGCGGCTGGATGATTCTGGCGGCCGTGCTGGCTGCAGGCCTCTTGGTTTACCTGATCGCGGTGCTGCTGCGGCCGGAGGACTTTTCATGAGCACCGGTGCCTGGCTGCAACTGGCAGTGTTTTTGGCACTGCTGCTGGCGCTGGCTTGGCCGCTGGCGCGCTACATCGACACGGTGATGGCGGGACGCTTTGCCCTGGGGCGGCGGCTGGAAGGGCCGCTGTTCCGACTGGCAGGCGTGCAGCCCGATGAAGAAACCGGCTGGCTGCGCTACGCGCTGGGCCTGCTGGTGTTCAACGGCCTGGGCGTGCTGGCCGTGTATGCGCTGCAGCGCTGGCAAGCGGTGCTGCCGCTCAACCCGCAGGGCATGGCTGCGGTAGCTCCGGACTCGGCCTTCAACACGGCCATCAGTTTTGTCACCAACACCAACTGGCAAGGCTACGGCGGCGAGAGCACCATGAGCTACCTCACGCAGATGCTGGCGCTGACGGTGCAGAACTTTCTGTCTGCCGCGACGGGCTTGGTGGTGGTCATCGCGCTTGTGCGCGGGTTTTCAAGGCACTCTGCACAATCCATCGGCAATGTGTGGGCCGACCTGACCCGTGCCACGCTGTGGGTGCTGCTGCCCCTGTCGCTGGTGCTGGCCGTGGTGTTTGCAGGCCAGGGCGTGATCCAGAACTTATCGCCCTATACCGAAGTGCAGACGCTGGAGCCCGTGCACTACGAAGCCCCCAAGCTGGATGCTGCCGGGCAGCCTGTGCTGGACACAAAGGGCGCCCCGGTCACCGAGCCCGTCACGCAAAGCACCCAAACCCTGGGCATGGGCCCCGTGGCCTCGCAACTGGCCATCAAGATGCTGGGCACCAACGGCGGTGGCTTCTTCAACGCCAACTCGGCCCACCCGTTCGAGAACCCCTCGGCCGCCAGCAACCTGTTGCAGATGCTAGCGATCTTCCTCATCCCCGCCGCGCTGTGCCTGGTGTTTGGCCGCATGGTGGGCGATGAGCGCCAGGGCTGGACGATTCTGGCCACGATGAGCCTGCTCTTCGTGGTCGCAGTAGTGGCAACCACCGCTTTCGAGCAGCAAGGCAACCCGCTGCTGGCATCGCTGGGTGTGGACCAGGCCGCCAGCGCCCTGCAGGCAGGCGGCAACATGGAAGGCAAGGAAACGCGCTTTGGCATTGCCACCTCGGCCCTGTTCGCAGTGATCACCACAGCCGCCAGCTGCGGCGCGGTGATTGCGATGCACGACAGCTTCACCCCCCTCGGCGGCATGGTGCCCATGGTGCTGATGCAGATGGGCGAGGTGGTGTTTGGCGGTGTCGGCTCGGGCCTGTACGGCATGCTGGTGTTCGCCATCATGGCGGTGTTCATTGCCGGGCTGATGATTGGCCGCACGCCCGAATACCTGGGCAAGAAGATCGAGGCACACGAGATGAAGCTTGTGTCCATTGCGATCCTCATCACCCCGCTGCTGGTGCTGCTGGGCACCGCCGTGGCGGTGATGAGCGAGGCAGGCCGCGCTGGCCTGGCCAACCCGGGCGCGCATGGGTTCAGCCAGGTGCTGTATGCGCTGTCTTCTGCCGCCAACAACAACGGCAGCGCCTTTGCGGGCCTGTCGGCCAACACACCCTTCTACAACGTGCTGCTGGCCATAGCCATGTGGCTGGGCCGCTTTGGCGTGATCGTGCCGGTGCTGGCCATGGCCGGGTCCCTCGCCGCCAAGAAGCGCGCCACGGCCACCGATGGCACCTTGCCCACCCACGGCCCGCTGTTTGTGGCGCTGCTGGCAGGCGTGGTGCTGCTGGTGGGCTTGCTGAACTATGTGCCAGCCCTCGCGCTGGGCCCGGTAGTCGAGCACCTAGTGCTGACCACACGCTGAAGAAATGGCACGGAGATTGTGATGACTCGCAAAACATTGACACTGTTCGACCCCGCCCTGGTGCGCCCCGCGCTGCTGGAGGCATTCAAAAAGCTGGACCCGCGCGTGCAATGGCGCAACCCGGTGATGTTTGTGGTGTACGTGGGCAGCGCCTTCACCACTGCACTGGCCGCCAGCAAGCCCGAGGGCTTCACCGCCGCCGTGGCGCTGTGGCTATGGTTCACCGTGCTGTTCGCCAACTTTGCCGAGGCCATGGCCGAAGGCCGCAGCAAGGCCCAGGCGGCCTCGCTGCGTGGGCTGAAAAAGCAAACCTGGGCCAAGAAGCTCGACGGCCAGTTTGACCGCACCACCCCACGCACCGCCATGACCTGGCTGCCCCTGGAAGCCGCCCACCTGCGCAAAGGCGATGTGGTGCTGGTGGAAGCCGGTGACACCATCCCTGCCGATGGTGAGGTGATCGACGGCGTGGCCTCGGTAGATGAGAGCGCCATCACGGGCGAGTCGGCCCCGGTGATCCGCGAATCGGGCGGCGACTTCTCGGCCGTGACAGGTGGCACCCGCGTGCTGTCCGACTGGATCGTGGTGCGCGTGGCCGTGAACCCCGGCGAGACCTTTGTGGACCGCATGATCGCCATGGTGGAGAACGCCAAGCGCCACAAGACCCCCAACGAGATCGCGCTGACCATCCTGCTGGTGGCGCTGACCATCGTGTTCCTGGGCGTGGTGGTCACGCTGCTGCCCTTCTCGCTGTTCAGCGTGCAGGCCAGCGGCGCGGGCGAGCCTGTAAGCCTGGTGGTGCTGGTGGCCCTGCTGGTGTGCCTGATCCCCACCACCATTGCAGGCTTGCTCAGCGCCATTGGCGTGGCGGGCATGAGCCGCATGATGCAGGCCAATGTGATCGCCACCTCGGGCCGCGCGGTGGAGGCGGCGGGTGACGTGGACGTGCTGCTGCTGGACAAGACCGGCACCATCACCCTGGGCAACCGCCAGGCCAGCGCCTTCTTGCCATCCGCCGGGGTGCCCGAGGCCGCTCTGGCAGGCGCGGCGCAACTGGCGTCGCTCGCCGACGAAACGCCCGAAGGCCGCAGCATCGTGGTGCTTGCCAAGCAGAAGTTCAACCTGCGTGAGCGCGACCTCTCCAGCCTGCAGGCCCAGTTTGTGCCCTTCACTGCGCAAACGCGCATGAGCGGCGTGGACTTGCCCGGCCCGCGCCTGCTGCGCAAGGGTGCGGCCGATGCCATCCGCAAGCATGTGGAGGCCCTGGGCGGGCGCTTTCCTACCGCCGTGCAGACGGCGGTGGACGATGTATCGCGCCGTGGCAGCACGCCGCTGGTGGTGGCCGATGGCGCGCAGGTGCTGGGCGTGGTGGAGCTCAAAGACGTGGTCAAGGGCGGCATCAAAGAGCGCTTTGCCGAACTGCGCCGCATGGGCATCAAGACCGTGATGGTGACGGGCGACAACCGACTCACGGCCGCAGCGATCGCGGCAGAAGCCGGTGTGGACGACTTTCTGGCCGAGGCCACGCCCGAGGCCAAGCTGCAGCTCATCCGCAGCTACCAGGCCAACGGCCAGCTGGTGGCCATGACGGGCGACGGCACCAACGACGCCCCTGCTCTGGCCCAGGCCGATGTGGCCGTGGCCATGAACACCGGCACCCAGGCCGCCAAGGAGGCGGGCAACATGGTGGACCTGGACAGCAACCCCACCAAGCTCATCGAGATTGTGGAAACCGGCAAGCAGATGCTGATGACGCGCGGCTCGCTCACCACCTTCAGCATCGCCAACGACATCGCCAAGTACTTCGCCATCATCCCGGCGGCGTTCGTCACCACCTACCCGCAGCTGTCTGCCCTGAACTTCATGCACCTGGCCAGCCCCTCGTCGGCCATTCTGTCCGCCGTGGTGTTCAACGCGCTGATCATCATCTTTTTGATCCCGCTGGCCCTGAGGGGCGTGGCCTACCGCGCCGTGGGTGCAGCCGCGCTGCTGCGCCGCAACCTGGCCATCTACGGGCTGGGGGGCATGGTGGTGCCATTCATTGGCATCAAGCTGATTGACATGGTGTTGGCTGCCATGGGCGTGGCTTGATCGCCTGGAGCCCTACCCAACACCCAGCTCCCCAACTCCATCCACAAGGAAAACCGTATGCCTATCCGTATCCCCCGCGACGACTTGCCTGCCAGCACTGGCGGCCTGCTGCGCCCCGCCCTCACGCTGTTTGTCGTGCTGTCCCTCGTCACCGGTCTGCTGTACCCCCTGGCCGTGACCGGCGTGGCGCAAACCGCCTTTACGCACCAAGCCAATGGCAGCCTCATCACCCAGGGTGGCAAGGCCGTGGGCTCCGAGCTCATCGGCCAGTCATTCACCGAGCCCGGCCACTTCTGGGGCCGCCCTTCGGCCACCGCCCCCATGCCGTACAACGCATCGGCCTCGGGTGGCTCCAACCTGGGCCCCACCAACCCGGCGTTGACCGATGCCGTCAAGGCGCGCATTGAAGCCCTGCGCGCTGCCGACCCCGGCAACACACAACCCGTGCCCGTGGATCTGGTCACCGCCTCGGCCAGCGGGCTCGACCCGCACATCAGCCCCGCAGCCGCCGCCTACCAAGCCGAGCGTGTGGCCCGCGCTCGCAGCCTGCCGCTGGCACAGGTGCGGGCCCTGGTGCAACAGCACACCGAATACCCCTGGCTGGGCCTGCTGGGCGAGCCGCGTGTGAACGTGCTGGCCTTGAACCTGGCGCTCGATACGCTACCAAAACAATAGCTGCTTGCGCTTGATGAATAAGCGCTAGAGGCCAATTTGAATACAAATTGATGGATACTCTGCAGCTATGCAGGATCGCCCCGACCCCGACGCGCTGCTGCAGCGCATCCAGCAAGAGCAAGCCCAGCAGCAGCGCGGGCGGCTCAAGGTGTTCTTTGGTGCCTGCGCGGGGGTGGGCAAGACCTTTGCCATGCTGTCCGCCGCCCGGGCGGCACAAGCGCAAGGCACGCCAGTCACCATTGGCGTGGTCGAGACGCATGGCCGCGCCGACACCGACGCGCAGACCGCCCACCTGCCGCGCCTGCCGCTGCGCGCCCTGCCCTACAAAGACCGCACGCTGCCCGAATTTGACCTGGACGCTGCCCTGGCCTGGGGCGCGGAGCACCCCGAGGGCCTGGTGCTGCTGGATGAGCTGGCCCACAGCAACGCACCGGGCTCGCGCCACCCCAAGCGCTGGCAAGACGCCGAGGAACTGCTGGCCGCAGGCATCGACGTGTGGTCCACCATGAACGTGCAGCACCTGGAGAGCCTGAACGACATCGTGAGCGGCATCACCGGCATCCGCGTGTGGGAGACGGTGCCCGACCAGTTTTTTGACGCCGCCGACGAAGTGGTGGTGGTGGACCTGCCGCCCGACGAGCTGCTGGCGCGCCTGAAGGCTGGCAAGGTCTACCTGCCCCAACAGGCCGAGCGCGCGGCCGCCAACTTTTTTCGCAAAGGCAACCTGCTGGCCCTGCGCGAGCTGGCCCTGCGCCGCACCGCCGACCGGGTGGACGACGAAATGCGCGCCTACCGCCGCGCCAGTACCACCACGCCACAAGCCGTGTGGCCCAACCGCGAGGCCCTGCTGGCCTGCGTGGGCACGGGCGACAACGCCGAAAAAGTGGTGCGCAGCTGCGCCCGCCTGGCCGCCCAGCTCGACCTGCCCTGGCACGCCGTGCATGTGGAAACGCCCGAGCAGCAAGGCCAGTCGGCCACCCTGCACCCGCAGGTAGAGCGCACGCTGAAGATTGCCCAGCAACTGGGTGCCGCCGCCTGCGCCGTGCTGCCCGCCGCCCAGCCTGCGCAGGCCCTGGTGCGGTATGCGCGCGAGCACAACCTGGTGCGTGTGGTGATGGGCCGCAGCGCCCGCCGCTGGCCCTGGCAAGCCACACTGGCCGAGCAGATTGCAGAGCGCGCCAGCGACCTTGACTTGCTGCAGGTGGGCTCACCACCCAGCCGCCCCGCCCCTGCGGCGGGCAAAGCTGCCGTCGCCAAAGTCTCCCCCCATCACACTCCCTTCTGGCCCGGCTACCTTGCCGCCGCGCTGGCCTGCTGCATCGCAGCCGTCATCGCCACACCACTGGCCAACGTGCTGGAGCTGACCAACATCGTCATGCTGTTTCTGCTGGTGGTGGTGGGCGTGGCCCTGCGCTTCGGGCGCGGCCCGGCCATCATGGCAGCGTTTTTAGGCGTGGGGTTCTTTGACTTTTTCTTTGTGCCGCCCCGCTTCAACTTTGCGGTGAGCGACGCGCAGTACATCGTCACCTTTGCTGTGATGCTGGTGGTGGCCCTGGTGGTGGGCCAGCTCACCGCCGGGCTCAAGGTGCAGGCCGAGGCCGCCACCGAGCGCGAGCACCGCGTGCGCAGCCTGTACGACATGGCACGGGACCTGTCTGCCGCCCTGCTGCCCGAGCAGGTGGCCGAGATTGGCGCACGCTTTATCACGGGCGAGTTCAGCGCAGGCAGCACGCTGGTGGTGGCCGACGATGACAACCGCCTGCAGGTGCTGCCCGGTGGCACCGCCCCCGTGGACATGGCATTGGCGCAATGGGCGTTTGAGCGCGGCGAGCCCGCAGGCCGGGGCACAGACACCTTGCACTCCAGCCCCACACTGGTGGTGCCGCTCAAGGCGCCCATGCGCATCCGTGGCGTGCTGGTAGTGGCTATGCCACAAGGCCAGGTACCCGGTGTAGAACCGCGCCGCCTGTTGCAAACCTGCGCCTCGCTGCTCGCCATTTCGCTCGAACGCATCCACTACATCGATGTGGCGCAAAAAAGCACGGTACAAATCGAGTCCGAGCGGCTGCGCAACTCGCTGCTCTCGGCCATCTCGCACGATTTGCGCACGCCGCTGGCCTCACTGGTCGGCCTGGCCGAATCACTGGCCATGGTGCAGCCGCCCCTGCCTGCCCATCAACAAGAGCTGACCGGCGCGATCCAGCAATCCGCCCAACGCATGAGCGCACTGGTCAACAACCTGCTGGACATGGCCCGCCTGGAGGCTGGGGCCGTACAACTCAACAAGACCTGGCAGCCGCTGGAAGAAGTGGTGGGCAGCGCCCTGGCCGCCAGCGCACCGGCCATAGCAACGCACCGGGTCGAGGTGACGCTGCCCGACAACCTTCCGCTGCTGCAAATCGACACTGTGCTGATGGAACGCGTGCTGGTCAACCTGCTGGAAAACGCCGCTAAGTACACACCCGCAGACACCACCCTCCACATCAGCGCGCAGCCCCAAAGCGACGCGGTGGCACTGACCCTCACCGACGAAGGCCCCGGCCTGCCCAAAGGCCGCGAAGAGCTGCTGTTTGAAAAGTTCGAGCGCGGCGCCCGCGAAAGCGCCACGCCCGGTGTGGGCCTGGGGCTGGCGATTTGCCGCGCCATCGTGCAGGCGCATGGCGGCAGCATCCGGGGCGATACGATCCACAACGTACAGGGCCAGCCTGCAGGTGCGCGCTTTACGCTGCTGCTGCCACGCGGCACACCGCCCACCGACTTGGGCGATGACACCGACGCCTGACACCCTTGCATCCATGCCATGACCGACCTGCCCACGCACATCCTCATTGTTGAAGACGAAGCCGATATTCGCCGCTTTGTGCGCCTGACGCTGGAGACCGAAGGCCACACCGTGCACGAGGCCGCCACCCTGCAGCGCGGCTTGATCGAGGCCGGTACCCGCCGCCCCGACCTGGTGGTGCTGGACCTGGGTCTGCCCGACGGGGATGGCGTGGACTTGATCCGAGACCTGCGCACCTGGTCGGCCATGCCCATCATCGTGCTCTCGGCCCGCAGCGCCGAAGCCAGCAAGATCGCCGCGCTGGACGCGGGGGCCGACGACTACCTGGTCAAGCCCTTTGGCTCGGGCGAGCTGATGGCCCGGGTGCGCGCCCAGCTGCGGCGCAGCCAGCGGGCACCTGGCGCTGAGGCCTCGCCCGTGATCCAGTTCGGGCCCATCTCCATAGACCTGGCCCGCCGCACGGTAGAGCGTCGCACCTCAGAGGATGGCAGCGAAACCCTGCACCTCACGCCCATCGAATACAAGCTGCTCACCCACCTGGCCTCCCAGCCCGACCGCGTCATCACCCACGCCCAGCTACTCAAGGCCGTATGGGGCCCAGGCCATGCCGAGGACACCCACTACGTGCGCGTGCACATGGCCAACCTGCGCAAGAAGGTGGAGGACAACGCATCCATGCCCCGGCATTTGCGGACCGAGGCGGGTATCGGGTATCGGTTTGTGCCGTGAAATGGGCGGTATCTACAGCAGCACAATGTCGTACTGCTCTTGCCCCATGGCGCTTTCCGCCTGCAGGGAAATGGGTTTGCCGATGAAGTCCGACAGGCCCGCCAAGTGCTGGCTTTCCTCGTCCAGAAACAGCTCCACCACCCGGGCAGAGGCCACCACGCGAAACTCGCGCGGGTTGAACTGGCGGGCCTCGCGCAAGATTTCGCGCAGGATGTCGTAACACACGCTGCGCGCCGTCTTCACGCTGCCTTTGCCCTGGCAGGCTTCGCAGGGCTCGCACAGCATGTGGGCCAAAGATTCACGGGTGCGCTTGCGCGTCATCTCTACCAGGCCCAGTTGCGAGAAAGTGCCGGACGACATGGTCTTGACCCGGTCGCGCGCCAGTTGCTTCTTAAACTCCGACAGCACGGCCTGCTGGTGGTCTTCACGCACCATGTCGATGAAGTCCACGATGATGATGCCGCCCAGGTTGCGCAAGCGCAGCTGGCGGGCGATGGCCTGGGCGGCTTCCAGGTTGGTCTTGAAGATCGTGTCGTCAAAATTGCGCGCACCCACGTAGCCGCCTGTGTTCACGTCGATGGTGGTCAGCGCCTCGGTCTGGTCCACGATGAGGTAGCCGCCCGATTTCAGCTCCACCCGCCGCCCCAGCGCCTTGGCCACTTCTTCGTCAATCGAATACAGGTCAAAGATCGGGCGCTCGCCTTTGTAGTGCTGCAGCTTGCCCGCAGCCGCCGGCATGAACTCCTGCCCAAAGGCACGCAGCCGGTGAAACTGCTCCATCGAATCGAGCCGGATGGTCTGCGTATGGTCGCTCACCAGGTCGCGCAACACGCGCTGCAGCAAGTCCAGGTCCTGGTGCAGCAACGACCCTGCCGGCAGCTTGACGGAAGCCTCCTTGATGCGCGCCCAGGTCTTGCGCAGGTAGGCAATGTCTTCGGCCAGCTCGGCATCGGTCGAGTCTTCTCCGTTGGTGCGCAAAATGAAGCCACCGCCGCCGCCCGCGGATTTATCGCCCACCAGCGCCTGTAGCCGTGCCCGCAGCGCATCACGCTCGGCCGGGGGAATCTTCTGCGACACGCCCACATGGTCGTCCTGCGGCAAAAACACCAGCAGGCGGCCTGCAATGCTGATCTGCGTGGACAGGCGCGCACCCTTGGTGCCAATGGGGTCCTTGATGACCTGCACCATCAGCGACTGGCCTTCAAACACCTGCTTTTCAATGGGTAATTGCGGCTCGGTCTTGCGGGCAAAGGCGGGTGGCTCCCCATCAGGCTGGCGGTGCCACACATCGGCCACATGCAAAAAAGCCGCACGCTCCAGCCCGATGTCGATGAACGCCGACTGCATGCCCGGCAGCACGCGCGAAACCTTGCCCAGGTACACGTTGCCCACCAGCCCACGCTCCAGCGTGCGCTCGATATGCAGCTCCTGCACCGCCCCGTGTTCCACGACGGCCACGCGGGTTTCCTGGGGCGACCAGTTGATCAGAATGTCTTGTTGGATAGCGGCCATGGCAGATATGCGTTGAATCTCACACAGAGAAGCCGATGGCACGCAGCAACTGGGCTGTCTCGTACATCGGCAGGCCCATGATGCCCGAATAGCTGCCATGCAGCACCGGAATGAACGCGGCCGCGCGCCCCTGAATGCCGTACGCCCCCGCCTTGCCCATGGGCTCGCCAGTGGCCACATAGGCGGCGATCTGCTCAGCCGTGAGCGGCGCAAATGTCACTTCCGACACCGAAAGCGCCTGCAGCCGTTGTGCACCCGCGCCAGCACCCACCTGGATGGCCACTGCGGTTAGCACCCGGTGGGTTTGACCCGCCAGCTCGGCCAGCATGCGCTGGGCATGCAGGGCGTCGTCCGGCTTGCCGTAGATGGTGCTCCCGAGGGCCACCGTGGTGTCTGAACACAAGATGGGGGCCACTGGCAGCCCACGCCGAGCGCACCGCGCCACAGCCGCGTCGAGCTTCAGGCCGGTGACGCGGGCTACGTAGTCGTCCGGGCTTTCGCCGGGCAGCACGGCTTCGATGCCTTCGGCGTCTTCGGCGACATCCCCATCCACATTGGGCAGCAGCAATTCATTGCGCACGCCCAGCTGCTCCAGCAACTGGCGACGGCGCGGGCTTTGGGAGGCAAGGTAGATGAAGTCAGGCATGAAGGGATTTTGAAGAAAATCGGCTCCAGCGCTTATCCATCAAGCGCTAGTAGCTATCAATAGTAGAGCAAATGACGGGCCACTGCAGGGCATGGGCAAGTCACTCACGGTGATAGGGGTGCCCTGCGTTCACCGACCAGGCCCGGTACAGCTGTTCAATCAGTAGCACGCGCACCATGGCATGGGGCAGTGTCAGGTCTGACAGGCGAATGCGCTCGTGCGCCGCCTGGCGAAAGGCCGGATCCAGGCCATCAGGCCCGCCGATGACCAAAGCCACATCATCGCCGCCCAGTTGCCAGCCTTTGAGCCGGTCGGCCAGGGCCTTGGTGGTGAGGTTGGTGCCACGCTCATCCAGCGCCACCACGCGGGTGCCGCGGGGAATGGCGGCCTCGATGCGCTCGCGTTCAGCGGCGTACAAGGTCTCCAGCGTCTTGGAGCCGCGCGGCTCGGTTTTGACGGCTTTGAGCTCGACCTTGAGTTCCGGCGGAAAACGCTTGGCGTAGTCGTCGTAGGCAGTTTGCGCCCAGTCGGGCACCCGCTGCCCCACGGCAACAATCAGCAGCTTCATGGGTCAACCTGAATGTGTGAGATGCCAACGCACTGCGCACCCACGCGGTGGGTACGCAGCGGCAGTGCCATCAGCCCTTGCGGGCCGGTGCCTTCTTGGCAGCGGGCTTGGCCGCAGCCTTGGGGGCAGCTTTGGCAGCAGGCTTGGCGGCTGCGCGTGCTGGAGTCTTGGCGGCAGGAGACTTCTTGGCTGCAGGCTTCTTGGCGCCAACCGGCTTGACGACCACGGTCTTCACGGGAGTCTTGGCGGCTGCGGGCTTCTTGGCGGCGGCAGTGCCAGCGGTTTTGCTGGCAGGTTTGGCGGCGGTGGTTTTCGCAGCCGGTTTGGCCGCCGCAGTTTTTGCGGGTGCAGCCTTGGGGGCTGCTTTGGCAGCAGTCTTTGCCACAGCCTTCACCGTGGCCTTGCCAGAGCGGGCGGGTGCCGAAGGGGCAGCGGCCGCTTTTTTGGCCGGAGCCTTCTTGGCTGCAGTCTTCGCATCCGACTTGGCGGCCTTCTGGGCAGACTTTTTGTCAGCCAGATCGGCGGCAGCCGTCGAAGACGGCTTGGCGGCACCCAGCTTCAAGCGCACTGGCGTGTCACCCCACAGCTCTTCCAGGCGGTAGTACTGGCGAATGGCGGGCTGCATGATGTGCGCCACGGCCGAGCCGCAGTCCACAATGATCCACTCGCCGTTGTCTTCGCCTTCAATCCGCGGCTTGGGAAAGCCTGCTTCCTTGACGGCATCGCGCACGCTGGAAGCCAGCGCTTTGGTCTGGCGGTTGGAGGTGCCCGATGCCACGATCACCCGTTCAAACAGCGGCGACAGATGCTCTGTGTTGAAGACCTGGATGTCTTGCGCCTTCACGTCTTCCAGGCCATCAACGATGGCTCGCTGGAGTTTGGTAACGTCTTTTTTGGCCGCGGTTTCCGATTTGGTGGATGTGGTCATCAGGCAGTGAAATAGATAGGAATGGAATCAATATAGCGCGCAACGCGGCGCACAGCCAGAGGGGCTACGCCTTGGGTGTTGCGCACGGGCGCAGAGGCGTTTTACGGTGTTTTTGGCCTCTTGCGCTCATGAATCAAGCGCTGCCAGCTATTGAAATTATAGCTTTTGGGCCTTTGGGGGTGGCAAGGGCTGGCTGGCAACTGCCCCCAGCCCTTGTGTTTAGTGGTGTCGCGTGGCGCTTACAGCCATTCGCGCCGCACCAGAAACTGCTGCATCAGTGCGGCCTCAGGCGAGCCTGGTTCGGCAGAACGCTGGTACGACCAGGACACCAGCGGCGGCATGGACAGCAGGATCGATTCGGTGCGCCCACCCGACTGCAGGCCGAAGTGCGTGCCCCGGTCCCACACCAGATTGAACTCGACATAGCGGCCCCGGCGGTAGAGCTGGAAGTCGCGTTCGCGTTCGCCGTAAGGCGTGGCCTGGCGGCGCTCAACGATGGGCAGGTATGCGCTCAAAAAGGCATCGCCCACCGATTGCGTCATGGCCAGGCTTTGCTCAAAGCCCAGTTCTGAAAAATCGTCGAAGAACACACCGCCCACGCCGCGCTGCTCGTTTCGGTGTTTCAGGAAAAAATATTCGTCGCACCATTGTTTGAAGCGCGGGTATTTGTCTTCGCCAAAGGGCGCCAGCGCGTCGCGGCATGTGCGGTGGAAATGCACGGCGTCTTCCTCAAAGCCGTAATACGGCGTGAGGTCCATGCCGCCACCAAACCAGCAAGTAGGAGCCTGACCAGGGTGCCCGGCGGCAATCATGCGCACGTTCATGTGCACCGTGGGCGCGTAGGGGTTGCGCGGGTGGAACACCAGCGACACGCCCATGGCCTCAAACGGCGCACCTGCCAGCTCAGGCCGGTGCTGCGTGGCCGAAGGCGGCAGCTGTGGGCCACGCACATGGCTGAAGCCACAGCCCGCGCGCTCAAACACCTGGCCACCTTCCATGATTTTGGTGATGCCATCGCCCTGCAGCGGCTCGCCGGGCGGTTTGCTCCAGGCATCGGCCAGGAAGCGGGCACCGCCCTCGCCTTCCACAGCCTCCAGCGCGTCGGTGATACGGGCCTGCAGGCCTACCAGGTAGCCGCGCACGCGGGCCACGGTGTCTGCCGTGTTCAGAACTTGTGCTTCAGCCATCAGTTTTTGATGGCCCGGAAGCCAATGTCACGGCGGTACTGCGCACCTTCGAAGTGAATGCCGCGCGCCACGTCGTAAGCACGCTGCTGCGCCTGCTTGACGCTGTCGGCCAGCACGGTCACGCACAGCACACGGCCGCCCGTCACGCTGACCACGCCGTCTTTTAACTGCGTGCCGGCGTGGAACACCACCGCATCGCCCGCCTCGGCGGGCAGGCCGGTGATGGGGTCGCCCTTGCGCGGGCTTTCGGGGTAGCCGTGGGCGGCCATCACCACGCCCAGCGCGGTGCGGCGATCCCACTGCAGCTCGATCTGGTCGAGCTTGCCGTCCACCGCTGCGCCCAGCACGTCCACCAGATCGCTCTTGAGGCGCATGAGGATGGGTTGTGTTTCGGGGTCGCCCATGCGGCAGTTGAATTCGAGCGTCTTGGGATGGCCCTTGGCGTCGATCATCAGGCCGGCGTACAGGAAGCCGGTGTAGGGAATACCGTCTTTTTCCATGCCGCGAATGGTGGGCAGGATGATCTCGCGCATGGCGCGGGCGTGCACATCGGCAGTGACCACGGGCGCGGGCGAATACGCGCCCATGCCGCCAGTGTTGGGACCTTCGTCGCCGTCTTTCAGGCGCTTGTGGTCCTGGCTGGTGGCCAGTGCCAGCACGTTCTTGCCATCGCACAGCACGATGAAGCTGGCTTCTTCGCCTTCCAGGAACTGCTCGATCACCACGCGCGCACCGCCTTCGTTGTGCGTCACGCCGTATTTGTTGTCCACCAGCATAAAGTCCACAGCATCGTGGGCTTCCTGCAGCGTCATCGCCACGACCACGCCCTTGCCCGCCGCCAAGCCGTCGGCCTTGATGACGATGGGCGCGCCCAGGCGGTCAATGAAGGCGTGGGCTGCAGCGGGGTCGGTAAAGGTGTCGTAATCGGCCGTGGGAATGCCGTGGCGGCGCATGAAGGCCTTGCTGAACGCCTTGGAGCTTTCCAGCTGCGCGGCAGCCTTGGTGGGGCCAAAGATACGCAGGCCGTTGGCGCGAAACTCGTCCACCACCCCTGCAGCCAGCGGGGCTTCTGGGCCAACCACCGTGAGGGCGATCTTCTCGGCCTGGGCCCAGACGCGCAGTTCACGCACGTCAGAAATGGCCACGTTTTCGAGCTTGGGGTTGAGCGCCGTGCCGCCATTGCCTGGGGCCACGTACACCTTCGTCACCTTGGGCGACTGGCTCAGCTTCCAGGCCATTGCGTGTTCACGGCCGCCGCCACCAATCACGAGTACTTTCATAGGAACCTTTGGTGAGTCCTGCAGGCGCTTTTTTAGACGCCACCCGAGGAACTCAGAGAAATATCAGTCGAAAAACCTGCTCGCGCAAGAAAAAAGCCGCCGGATCAGAGCGCTGCGTTGTGATAGACCTCCTGGGCGTCGTCCAGGTCTTCCAGCACATCCAGCAGCTTTTGCATCTTGGCGGCATCGTCGCCCGTCAGCTCAATCGTGTTCTCGGGCCGCATGGTCACGCCAGCCACTTCGGGCGTCAGGCCCGCAGCTTCCAGGGCGTTCTTCACGGCTTCAAATTCAGCCGGGCTGGTCAATACCTCCACCGCACCGTCTTCATCGGTGATGACATCGTCTGCGCCCGCTTCCAGCGCCACTTCCATCACCTTGTCTTCGCTCGTGCCAGGTGCAAAAATCAGCTGGCCACAGTGCTTGAACTGGAACACCACCGAACCTTCGGTGCCCATGCTGCCACCGTGCTTGCTGAACGCGTGGCGCACCTCGGCCACGGTGCGCACGCGGTTGTCGGTCATGGTGTCGATGATGATGGCTGCGCCACCGATGCCGTAGCCTTCGTAGCGGATTTCTTCATAGGTCAGGCCTTCGGCGTTGCCAGTGGCCTTGTCGATGTTGTACTTGATGCGGTCGGCGGGCATGTTGGCCGCCTTGGCCTTATCCACCGCCAGGCGCAGGCGGGGGTTGGCAGACAGGTCGCCGCCACCGGCGCGGGCTGCCACAGTGATTTCACGAATGATGCGGGTCCAGATCTTGCCGCGTTTTTCATCCTGGCGCCCTTTGCGGTGCTGGATATTCGCCCATTTACTGTGTCCTGCCACGAGAGATCCTTTGGTATTGATTTAATCTAGCCCGCTGATTTTACTTTTTGCCAGACACCGTACCCCGAGGAAACCCCAAATGGCTGACCCCATGCTGATCGCCAAACACGCCGCCACCGAATGCCACCTGTTGCCGGGCCTGGCCAACCGCCACGGCCTCATCACCGGCGCCACGGGTACAGGCAAAACCGTGACCCTGCAGACCCTGGCAGAAAACTTCTCGCGCATCGGGGTGCCTGTGTTCATGGCCGACATCAAAGGCGACCTGACGGGCGCCAGCCAGCCCGGCAAGATCGGTGACAAGCTGGCAGGCGTGCTCAAAGAGCGCGGGCTCGACTTGCCCACGCCCCAAGCCTGCCCCACCACGCTGTGGGACGTGTTTGGCGAGCAAGGCCACCCGGTGCGCGCCACCATCTCGGACATGGGCCCGCTTCTACTGGGGCGCATGCTCAATCTCAACGAGACCCAGCTGGGCGTGCTGAACCTGGTGTTCAAGATTGCCGACGACAACGGCCTGCTGCTGCTGGACCTGAAAGACCTGCGGGCCATGCTGCAGTACGTAGGCGACAACGCCAAGGATTTCACCACCGAGTACGGCAACATCAGCTCGGCCAGCGTGGGGGCCATCCAGCGCGGCCTGCTGCAAATCGAGCAGCAAGGCGGCGACAAGTTCTTTGGCGAGCCCATGCTCAACATCCAGGATTTCATGCAGACGGTGGACGGCCAAGGCGTCATCAACATCCTGGCGGCCGACAAGCTCATGAATTCGCCGCGCCTGTACGCCACCTTTTTGCTGTGGATGCTGTCCGAGCTGTTCGAAACCCTCCCCGAAATTGGCGACCCTGAAAAGCCCAAGCTGGTCTTCTTCTTCGACGAGGCCCACCTGCTGTTCAACGAGGTGCCCAAGGTGCTCATCGAGCGCATCGAACTGGTGGTGCGCCTGGTGCGCTCCAAGGGCGTGGGCGTATATTTCGTCACGCAGAACCCGCTCGACATCCCTGACAGCGTACTGGCCCAGCTGGGCAACCGCGTGCAGCACGCGCTGCGGGCCTTCACTCCGCGCGACCAGAAGGCAGTGAAGGCCACCGCCACCACCATGCGCCAAAAGCCTGGGCTGGACATCGAAACCGCCATCACCGAACTGGCCGTGGGCGAAGCCCTGGTGAGCTTTCTGGACGCCAAGGGCCGACCCAGCGTGACAGAGCGCGTCTTTGTGCTGCCCCCCGCCAGCCAATTGGGCCCCATCACCCCGCAGCAGCGCCAGGCCCTGATGGCCAATTCTCTGGTCGCGGGCGTGTATGAAAAGGTGGTGGACCGCGAGTCGGCCTACGAAAAGCTCAAGGGCCGCGCCGCCGAAGCCGGCGGGCAGGCGGGTAACTCAGCGGGCGGAGGCAACGGCAAGGTGGCCACCGGTGCGCCCGCCGAAGAAGGCGGCGGCCTGCTGGGCGGGCTGAACGACGTGCTGTTTGGCAGCACCGGGCCGCGCGGCGGCAAACGTGACGGCCTGGCGCAGACCATGGCCAAGTCCGCCGTGCGCACCATGGGCACCACGATCGGAAAGGAGATTTTGCGTGGCGTGCTGGGCAGCATTTTTGGCGGGGGCAGCAAGCGCCGTTGACACCGACGGCATGGCGCCCGGCGCCATCAACCGGTGCGTCTCCCGCCCCCGGCGGCTTGCCTCCCCTGCCAAAGCGCATCTCACAGCGCCTGTGACGGTTTGACGACACCCTGCAAGTCGTCACAAATCAGTCACATGGCTGCCGTGAAATCGCCACACAACAACAAAAAGAAGGAGGGACGATGACACGAATTGAAAACGTTCTGCTGCGCTGGGGCGGCAAGGTCATGCTGCTGGCCATTGGGGTGTGGGTGGCAGCCATCCTCGGGATCTTTGCAGGCGCCTGGCGCCTGCGCTGGCCTTGGGTCCTGTACTTCATTGCCACCGTGATATTCACGGCGCTGGTGATCCAGTGGACCAACGCGGTGCGCCAGCGCTACATCCGCGAGGCTCCCCTGCCCCGCTTTCTGCAGCGCAAGCTGCGCGAGACCGATCCCCACCTGAGCACCCGCGACTGTGAGCTGGTTGAACGCGGCCTGCGCCAGTTCTTCATGGCCTGCCTGCGCAGCAACCAGCAGTTTGTGGCCATGCCCTCCAAGGCGGTCGATGCGCTGTGGCACGAATTCATCCTGCACACGCAGGCGTACAAACTGTGGTGCCAGAACGCACTGGGTTTCTTCTTGCACCACACACCCGCCGAGGCGCTGGGCCACAAGGCGCGCCACAACGACGGCCTGCGCCGCTGCTGGTACTGGGTGTGCAAGGAAGAGTCCATCGACCCCAAGGCGCCCAGCCGCCTGCCGCTGCTGTTTGCACTGGACGCCAAGTTCGCGATTGCCGGGGGCTTCAGCTACGTGCCCGATTGCTCCGACATCGCGCGCAAGAGCGACGCCGGAGGCAGCGGCGGCGACAGCTACTGCGGCACCAGTTTTTCGGACGGCAGCTACAGCGGCAGCTCGGGCGACTTTGGCGGCGCCGAGAGTTCGGATGCCGGCAGTGACGGCGGCGGGGATGGCGGGGGCGACGGCGGCGGTTGTGGTGGCGGCGGGGACTGAGCGCCTGGTCCACCCACCCAACCGCCCCCGCTGGCGGCACAAAGCCAGCCCCAATCACTCTCTTTTTGATAGCTAACGAGGCTTGATGCACTGGCGCTTACAGCCAAAATTACCTGAAATCACGCCCAGTCACCCAGGCGACGACTGCGCCTGTGCCCACCGGTCTACAGTGGCACCCCATGAACACCCTCACCTGCTTTTCCCTCAGCATCACTGACCACGTGGCCCATCTGGTTCTGAACAGACCCGAGGCCATGAACACCATGCACCCCACCTTCTGGCGCGAGCTGGACACGGTGCTGGCCCAGCTGCACCAGGCGGGCGAGGCGCGGGCGCTGGTCATCAGCAGCACCGGCAAACATTTCAGCGCAGGCATGGCACTGGAGACCTTTGGCGGCGCCATCACTATGGACGACCAGAGCCCCGAGGGCCGGGCCGCCATCTTCGACCTGCTGACCGACATGCAGGCCACCTTCACGCGGCTGGAAAACCTGCGCATTCCCGTCATTGCAGCCATCCACGGCGGCTGCATCGGCGGTGCGGTGGATATGGTGACGGCTGCCTGCATCCGTTACGCCACACAAGATGCGTTCTTCTGCATCCAGGAGATCAACATCGGCATGGTGGCTGACGTGGGCACCCTGCAGCGCCTGCCCAAGCTCATTCCGCTGGGCATCGTCAAAGAACTGGCCTACACCGGGCGACGCCTGGGCGCGGCCAAGGCGCTCGGTTATGGCCTGGTCAACGAAGTATTTGATACGCAAGAAGCCATGGTGGCTGCGGCCCTGCAATGCGCACAAGAGATTGCCAGCAAGCCGCCCATCGCCATCTGGGGCACCAAACAAGCCATCCACTACGCCCGCGACCATTCGGTGGAAGACAGCCTGCGCCAAATGGGTTGGCTGCAGGGCGCCATCTGGAGCAACCAGCATGTGCGCGAATCTGTCACTGCCATGAAGCAAAAGCGCGCAGGTGACTTCCCCGCACTCACGCCGCTGCAACGCTTTGCAGATCTGGGCTGACGCAAAACAGCAGGCCACACAGAGACACTACGAGCGAAGCGGCCCCTGGGCCGCTTTTGCGTTGAGGCATGGCAGTGCCTATGATGCAAGGCATTTCCTGATTGATTGCGGAGCCTTTCATGAACCCAGCCGCCCTGCCTGCACCCACCTTTGATGACCTGCGTGCGGCGGCGCAGCGGCTGCAAGGCATTGCGCACCGCACGCCCGTGCTGCGTTCCACCAGCGCCGACGAGAGCACCGGGGCGCAAGTGTTTTTCAAGTGTGAGAACCTGCAGCGCACGGGGGCGTTCAAGTTCCGCGGCGCCTACAACACGCTGGCCCAGTTCACTCCTGAGCAGCGCGAGCGTGGCGTGCTGGCCTTTTCTGCGGGCAACCACGCACAGGCCATTGCGCTTTCGGCACGCCTGCTTGACATGCCTGCCGTGATCGTGATGCCGGAAGACGCCCCCGCGACCAAGATGGCTGCCACGCGCGAATACGGCGCGCAAGTGGTGACCTACAACCGCTACACCGAAGACCGCGAAGCCATCAGCCGCCGCTTGGCGCAAGAACGCGGCATGACGCTGGTGCCGCCGTTTGACCACCCGCACGTGATCGCGGGCCAGGGCACGGCCGCCATGGAACTGCTGGAAGAAGTGCCAGGGCTGGATTACCTGTTCGTCTGCGTGGGCGGTGGCGGCCTGCTGGCGGGCAGCACGTTGGCCGCGCAGGCTATGGCGCCGGGGTGCCGCCTGGTGGGCGTGGAGCCTGAAGCGGGCAATGACGGCCAGCAGTCGTTCAAGGCCGGGCACATCGTGCAGATACCCACACCCCACACCATTGCCGACGGCGCGCAAACACAGGCACTGGGCCAGCTCACCTTCCCCATCATTGCCCAAGGCGTGGAAGACATGGTGACCGCGACCGACGAGCAACTGGTGCAGGCGCTGCGGTTTTTTGCCGAGCGCATGAAGATCGTGGTGGAGCCCACGGGTGCGCTGGCATTTGCCGGCGCACGCAATGGCAGTGTGGATGTGCGTGGCAAGCGGGTGGGCGTGCTCATCAGCGGTGGCAATGTGGACTTGCCGCGCTATGCACGCTTTCTTGCAGAGTGAAGGCCCGCCTTTTGCACTGCGACTTTTACCGGTTGGTGGAAAATACCGATTGTTTTCCAAGTCATCTATTCGCTAATTCAGGTTTTTCATGAGCAACGTCACCGTCATCACCCACCCCCTCGTCCAGCACAAGCTCACGCTGATGCGCGAGAAGGACGCCAGCACCAACAGCTTCCGCCGCCTGCTGGGCGAGCTGTCCACGCTGATGGCTTACGAGGTGACGCGCGACATGCCGCTGCAGGACGTGCAGATCGAGACGCCGCTGGAGACCATGACCGGCAAGATGATCGACGGCAAGAAGCTGGTGCTGGTGTCCATCCTGCGCGCGGGCAATGGTTTTCTGGACGGCATGCTCAACGTGGTGCCCGGCGCCCGTGTGGGCCACATCGGCCTGTACCGCGACCCCAACACGCTGCAGCCGGTCGAGTACTACTTCAAGATGCCTTCCGAGATGGAAGAGCGCGACATCATCGTGGTGGACCCCATGCTGGCCACCGGCAATTCGGCTGCGGCCTGCGTAGACCGGCTCAAGCAGCTCAAGCCCCGCTCCATCAAGTTCGTGTGCCTGCTGGCTGCGCCTGAAGGCGTGGCCACGCTGCAAAAGGCCCACCCCGATGTGCCGATTTTCACCGCCGCCATCGACCGCGAACTCAACGACCACGGCTACATCCTGCCCGGCCTGGGTGACGCAGGCGACCGCATCTTCGGCACCAAGTAAGGCGAAAGCCCTGCGCCTACACCGCAGGCGTTGCGCAGGCAAAAAAAACGCCGCAGGGTACAAAACCCTGCGGCGTTTTTTTGTGCCCCGGTTTTCAAGCCGAGGCGCTGATACCTCTACCCACTGTGCGGGCAAGCCGCACAGTGCCTTGGGCCATCAATACACGTCGTGCTGCGTGTTGTTGATGTTGAAGTGACCCGTGGGGGTGATCAGACGTGGGTCCTTGATCACAGCCTTGAGCTTGAGGGTCTTGTCGTCCACCACCACGAGGGCAGATTGCTTGTCCTTGGCAGACCAGACGGCAAACCACACTTCATCGCCAGCCTTGTTGAACTCTGGCTGCACCACGCGCTTGGCACCGCCGTCGTCAGGCAAACCAGCCCACTCGGCGATTGGCAACACGGTGTAGCCCTTGTCCAGGTTCTTGATGTCGTACACCACCACCGACTGCGAGATCTTTGGATCAGGATTCAGCGGAGCGTCCGAATACAAGTGCTGCGACTTGGGGTGGCTCTTGATGAACAGCGCACCGCCGCCTGGGCCCTTGAGCTTGGCGACTTCCTTGAACGCATACTGGGCGTGCTTCTTGGGGTCGGTGCCGATCAGCGAGATGGTTTCGTCACCCAAGTGGCCGGTGGACCACACAGGGCCAAATTTAGGGTGCACAAAGTTGGCGCCACGGCCGGGGTGAGGTATCTTGCCCACGTCCACCACGGCTTGCAGCTTGCCTTCCTTGGCATCCACCACGCCGATCTTGTTGCTGTTATTCGCTGCCACCATGAAGTAGCGCTTGGTCGAATCCCAGCCGCCGTCGTGCAGGTAACGGGCTGAACCCAGCTCGGTGATCTTGAGGGCGTCCACGTCCTTGTAGTCCACCATCAGGGTCTTGCCGGTTTCCTTCACGTTCACGATGAACTCAGGCTTGAAGTGCGATGCCACGATGGATGCCACGCGGGGCTCGGGGTGGTATTCCTGGGTATCCACCGTCATGCCACGGGTCGAGACGATCTTCATGGGCTCCAGCGTGTCACCATTCATGATGACGAACTGAGGGGGCCAGTAAGCGCCGGCGATGGCCAGCTTGTCCGTGAAGTCGCCTTCCTTGCCCTTGTACTTGGAGGTATCCACCGAGCGGGCTTCCAGACCAATGCGGATTTCAGCAACGTTGTCAGGCTTGGCCATCCACAGGTCGATCATGTTCACGCGGCCGTCGCGGCCAATCACGAACAGGTAGCGGCCCGATGCCGAAGTGCGCGAAATGTGCACCGCGTAGCCGGTCTTGACGATGTTGATGATCTGCTTGGTGTCACCGTCAATCAGCGCCACTTCGCCCGTGTCACGCAGCGTGGTCGAGAAGATGTTGGCGATGTTGTAATCGTTCATCTTCTTGGTGGGGCGATCCTTCGGGGGCACCATCACCTTCCAGGTCTTCTTCATGTCCGCCATGCTCCACTCGGGGGGCATGGGAGGATCCTGCTGGATGTAGCGGGCCATCATGTCGACATCGGCCTCGCTCATTTCGCCGGAAGTCTGCCAGTTGGGCATGCCGGCTGGCGAACCGTAGGCGATGAACACCTTAAGGTAGTCCGTGCCCTTGGGCAGCGTCACATCCGGTGTCAGCGGCTTGCCCGTGGCACCTTTGCGCAGCACGCCGTGGCAGCCTGCGCAACGCTCAAAGTACGTCTGGCGCGCGCGGTCGAACTCGGCTTGCGTCATCTTTGGCGCAGCGGGGTTCGTGCTTTGGTACATCGGCTGATTGGCCAAAGGGGACGCGCCTGCCTGGTAGTTCATCTCGGCGGGTGTCACGCTCTTCTTGTCTTCGGCATACGCCGTAAGAGCCAGGGTGGACAGTGCCAGGGCCGCAAGGCGCGCCAGCTTTCGGGTTGTCATGGGGACTCCTTGTATGTCGCGGCCCAAGATGGCTCAATCTCCATCCCTCCAATAGGCCCGCCGCGGGCTGCGACGACTGGGGTTCGGCAGGCTCAGAGGCATTCTTTGTCAGCCAAACCGGCAGCGCTTTGATACCTATCAATGATTCATGTTAGATACCCATTTGGTTCAGGTGGCCCGATTCTGCGTGACGTTTTCATCACCATGACACCAAGAGCCACACCTGCCTCCGCGACAACAATGCAAGCGCATATCTCCCGCGCCCAACGGTGAAGCCCAGCACCTCTGCAGATCGCAAAAACCACGTATCCTGAGCAAAACCCGTCCTGCCCCTCTCACCCCATGCTTGACCTGCTCATCACCCACGCCACCCTGCCCGACGGGCGCCAGAACATGTCGATTGCCGTGCAAGGCGGCCGCATCACCGAAGTGACCGAAGGCCTGCAAGCCCCAGCGCATGAAACGGTGGACGCAGGCGGCCTGCTGGTGAGCCCGCCGTTTGTGGACGCGCATTTCCACATGGACTCGACCCTGAGCTACGGCCAGCCGCACGTGAACGAGAGCGGTACGCTGCTCGAAGGCATTGCGCTGTGGGGCGAACTCAAGCCCACGCTGACCCACGACGCCATCGTGCAGCGCGCGCTGCAATATTGCGACATGGCCGTGGCACGCGGGCTGCTGGCCATCCGCAGCCATGTGGACACCAGCCACCCCAGCTTGCTACCGGTGGAGGCGCTGCTGGATGTGAAGCAGCGTGTGGCGCCGTACCTGGATTTGCAGCTGGTGGCCTTTCCGCAAGACGGTGTGCTGCGTGCGCCCGGGGGGCTCGACAACCTGAAACGTGCGCTAGACATGGGCGTGGATGTGGTGGGCGGCATTCCGCACTTCGAGCGCACCATGGCCCAAGGGGCCGAGAGCGTGAAGATCCTCTGCGAGCTGGCCGCCGAGCGCGGCAAGCGCGTGGACATGCACTGCGACGAATCCGACGACCCGCACTCCCGCCACGTCGAAACCCTGGCGTTCGAAACCCAGCGCCTGGGCCTGCACGGCCGCGTGACGGGCTCGCACCTCACCTCCATGCACAGCATGGACAACTACTACGTGAGCAAACTCATCCCGTTGATGTGTGAGGCCGACCTGGGCGTGGTGGCCAACCCGCTCATCAACATCACCCTGCAAGGCCGCCACGACACCTACCCCAAGCGCCGGGGCATGACCCGCGTGCCCGAGCTGATGGCCGCCGGCCTGACGGTGGCCTTTGGCCACGACTGCGTGCTCGACCCCTGGTACAGCGGCGGCAGCGGCGACATGCTGGAAGCCGCGCACATGGGCCTGCATGTGGGCCAAATGACCAGCCAGGCGGGCATGCGCCAGTGCTTTGATGCGGTGACCGTGAACCCTGCCCGCCTGCTGGGCTTGGAGGGCTACGGCCTGGCCCCCGGCTGCCACGCGGACTTTGTGCTGCTGCATGCGCGCAACCCGGCAGAAGCCATTCGCCTGCGGGCCGCGCGCCTGGGCGTCTGGCGGCGCGGCCAGCGCGTGGCGAGCCAGCCGGCGCCCACGGCGGCATTAAACCTGCCTGGGCGGCCCGGTAACGTGGACTTTATGTAAAAAGCGGCTCCAGCGCTTATCTAGAAAGCGCAAGCAGCTACCAAATCAATAGCAAACCCCATAGCAACTGGCGCGCAAGATCAAGCCATCTGCGAGATAGTCTTGCGAAAGCGCGCCAGCGCCAGGGCAAACAGCACAGCGCCAATCGCCAGCAGCCACACCAGCGACGACCACACCACCGACAACCCCGCGCCCCGGTACAGGATGGCCTGAGACAGCTCGGTGAAATGCGTGGTGGGGGCCAGCGACATCACGTACTGCACCCACAGCGGCATGCTCTCGCGCGGGGTGATGCCGCCCGACAGCATCTCCAGCGGCATCATGGTCAGCACCATCAGCAGGCCAAACTGCGGCATGCTGCGCGCCAGGGTGGCCATGTAGATGCCCATGGAGGTGGTGGCAAACAGGTGCAGCACCGTGCCCAGCAAAAACAGCGATACCGAGCCCTCGATGGGCACGCCAATCGCCCACTGGATCACCACAGTGAGCGACCCCCAGGTGGCCACCAGCACCACCAGCGCCATGGCCCACACCTTGGCTAGCATGATCTCGGCCGGTGTCACGGGCATGACGAGCAAGTGCTCCACGGTGCCGTGCTCGCGCTCGCGGATCAGCGCCGCGCCGGTGAGGATGATGGAGAGCATGGTGACGATGTTGATCAGCTCCATCACCGAGCCAAACCATGCGGGCGTGAGCGCCGGGTTGAACCGGGCGCGCACGACCAGATCAATGGCAGGCGCAGGCACCGCCCGGTAGCGCTGCACGAACTCGGCCACCTCCAGCTGCACGATCTGCTGCACCGCGCCGTTGGAGGTAAAGGCCTGCATCATGCGCGTGGCGTCCATGTTGAGCTGCACGCGGGGCACCTTGCCCGCCAGCACGTCGCGCTGAAAGTTGGGCGGTATGTGCAGCACCAGCGTGTAGCGGCCCGCGTCCAGGCCGGGGTCTACGTCTTGCGGGGCGATCAGGTCTGGCCCCACAAACTGCGGCGCAAAAAAGGCGGTGGCAATGCGCTGCGAGAGGGTGGAAACATCCTCGTCCACGATGGCGATGGGCACGTGGTTCAGCGTCTCTGGCTGGGCCTTGCCTGCACTGTAGACCGCCAGCGTGGTGGTGTAGACGATGAGGACCAGCATCATCGGGTCGCGCCACAGGCTCCACAGCTCTTTGATGCCCAGACGGAAGATGGTGGCGCAGCGCGCCCACAGCGTGGCCGTGCGGCTGCGGGCGTGTGAAGGTGCAGACGAAGGGCTTACGGGCATGTCAGCTCTCCTGTTTGCGCAGCAGCGCAATCGCGGTGCCGATGATGACCGGGGCCGAGATGCCTAGCGCCCAGAACTCGGGCTGCAGGTCTTGCAGCGACAGCGCCTTGCTGAACACGCCCCGGCTGATGGTGAACATGTGGCTGGCGGGGTAGACCTCTCCAATCCACCGGGCCACGCCCACCAGCGACGACACCGGGTTGATGAGCCCCGCAAACTGCACCGCCGGGATCAGTGTGCCCACCATGGCAAAAAACATGGCCGCAATCTGGCTGCGCGTGACGGTGGACGCCAGCAGCCCCATGCCCGTGGAGCACAGACTGAACAACAGCGCCGCCCCCGTCAGCGTGGCAAAGCTGCCCGTGATGGGCGTGCCAAACACTGTGACGGCCGCCAGCGCCATGAGCCCAAAGTTGAGCATGGCCAGCGCCACATAGGGCAACTGCTTGCCCAGCATGAATTCGGTGCGCGTGGTGGGCGTGACGTACAGGTTGATGATGGAGCCCATTTCCTTCTCACGCACCACCGCCAAGGCAGTGAGCATGGCGGGCAGCATGAGCAGCAGCAGCGGGATGACCGCAGGCACCATGGCGGGCAGGCTGCGCACATCGGGGTTGTAGCGGTAGCGGGTTTCTACCTCCAGCAAGGCCGTGGGGGCCACGCCGGTGCGGCTGCGCACCGCATCGACCAGCCACTGCTGGTGCATGCCCTGCACGTAGCCCAGCACGGTCTGTGCGCGCTGGGGCATGGCACCGTCTACCCAGGCGGCAATCTGCACAGGCTTGCCCCGCTCTACATCGCGGCCAAAGCCAGGCGGGATCTCGATGGCCAGCGACAGCTCGCCCGAGCGCATGCGCCGGTCCAGCTCGGCGTATTCGACCAGCGGTGGGCGCTCTACAAAATAGCGCGAACCCGACAGGTTGAGCGCATAGGCGCGGCTGGTGGCCGTCTGGTCGCGGTCCAGCACGGCAAAGCGCAGGCTCTCCACATCCATGCTGATGCCGTAGCCCATCACAAACATCAGCAGCAGCGAGCCCAGCAGAGCCAGGGCGCTGCGCACCGGGTCACGCCGCAGCTCCAGAGCCTCGCGCCACTGCGTGCTGTGGATGCGCACCAGGCTGTGGCGCAAGCGGGTGGCCCAGCCAGCACGGGCGGGCGCACTATGCAACACAGGCGTTGCTGCAGCGGCCGCCAGCGTTGGCGCATCAGCCCCCTGCTCTGCCAGGCTTGGGCTGCCTGCAGCCTCTTGCAGGTAGCCAATGAAGGCTTCTTCCAGCGTGGCCGCCCCACGCTGGGCCACGATGTCTGCCGGGGCCGCACTGGTGAGCACCCGGCCTGCATGCATGAGCGAGATACGGTCGCAGCGCTCGGCCTCGTTCATGAAATGGGTGGAGATGAAGATGGTGACCTTGTCGCGCCGCGCCAGCTCTACCATCAGCCGCCAAAAGTTGTCTCGCGCAATCGGGTCCACGCCCGAGGTGGGCTCGTCCAGGATCAGCAGCTCGGGCTGGTGCACCATGGCCACGGCCAGCGACAGCCGCTGGCGCATGCCCAGCGGCAACTGCATGGGCAGCGTGCTGCGTGCGGCCTGCAGGTCAAACCGCTCCAGCATGGTCTGCACGCGCTGGGGCACCTCGGCCTCCGGCACATGGAACAGGCGGGCGTGCAGCACCAGGTTTTGCTCTACCGACAACTCGCTGTACAGCGAGAACGCCTGCGACATATAGCCCACACGGCGGCGCGTGGCCATGTCCTTGGGGTCTACCGGCTGGCCAAACAACCAGGCCTTGCCGTCTGTGGCGGGCAGCAGGCCGGTGAGCATCTTCATGGTGGTGGACTTGCCGCACCCATTGCTGCCCAAAAAACCAAAAATCTCGCCGCGCTGGATGCGAAAGCTCACATGGTCCACCGCCACAAAGTCGCCAAACTGCATGGTCAGGCCCTGGGCCTCGATGGCGATTTCTGCCGCCGCATCGGCTTGCAGGGGGGTGATGACCACGGGCTGGTGCCCGCGCCGCTTGGCCTCGGGCAGCAGGGCCACAAAGGCGGCTTCCAGGCTGGCGTGGCCGGTGCGCTGCATCAGCTCGGCGGGCGTGCCCGTGGCCAGGATACAGCCTTCGTCCATGGCCACCAGCCAGTCAAAACGCTGGGCTTCTTCCATGTAGGCCGTGGCCACCAGCACGCTCATGCCGGGGCGCCCGGAGCGGATGCGGGCAATCAGATCCCAGAACTGGGCGCGGGCCAGCGGGTCCACGCCGGTGGTGGGCTCGTCCAGGATGAGCAGGTCCGGGTCGTGGATGAGCGCGCAGCACAGGGCCAGCTTCTGCTTCATGCCGCCCGAGAGCTTGCCCGCAGGCCGAGCCAGAAACGGATAAAGCCCGGTGCTGCGGGTCAGGTCGTCAATGCGGCGGCGACGCTCGGCCGTATCGTGGCCAAACAGGCGGCCAAAGAACTGCAGGTTCTCTTCCACCGACAGCGTGGGGTACAGGTTCTTGCCCAGGCCCTGCGGCATGTAGGCAATGCGCGGGCACACGGCATCGCGGTGGCGGCCATCGGCCATATCACCGCCCAGCACCTGCACCTGCCCTTGCTGCACGGCACGGGCCCCGGCCACCAGCGCCATCAGGCTCGATTTGCCCACCCCGTCTGGCCCGATCAGGCCAACCATGCAGGCCGCAGGCACCTGCAGGTCGATGCCTTGCAGCGCCAACGTGGCGCCGTAGCGCTGGCTGACGCCCGTGAGGGTGACGACCGGTGCAGTCACTGCGCGGCCTTGGGGGCTGCGGTTTGCAGGCTTTCCTTCACCGCGAGCTGCTGGGGCCAGGTGGCGTTCGGGTCAATGCGCAGCCACGCCACGCCGGGAAGGCCAGTCTTGACCTGCTCGCGGTGGCGTACCAACAGCTTCTTGGGGATTTGCGCGCGCACGCGGAACATGAGCTTTTGCCGCTCGCTGGCGGTCTCCACTGTCTTGGGGGTGAACTGCGCGGTGCTGGCCACAAACGATACGCTGGCGGGAATCACAAAGTCCGGCGCGGCGTCGAGCACGATGCGCACTTCGCTGCCCAGCGCCACGCGTCCTGCCACCGTTTCGGGCAGAAAAAAGGTCATGTACACGTCGGTCAAATCGGCCAGCTGCAGCACGCGGGCACCTGCGCCCACCACCTCGCCGGGCTGCACCACGCGGAACTGCACGCGGCCATCGCGCGGGGCCTTCAGCTCGCTGTCGGCCAGCTCCACGTCGATGCGGGCCAGTGTGGCCTGCAGCGCGCGCACATTGGCCTCGGCACTGGTCACCTGGGTGCGGGCAGCGCTGATGCCCGCCTGCGCGGCCTTGGCCTGCGACTGGGCTGCCGTCAGGGCGGCTTGCAGGCTGCGCACCTTGGCGCGGTCGTCATCGAGCAACTGGGTGGAGAAGAAGCCGTCCCGCGCCAGTTGTTCAGAGCGCGGCAGACGCCGCTTGGCGGTGTCGAGGTCGCTGTCGCGCTGCGCTACCACCGCCAGGGCCGACTGGTAGTCGCTTTCGCGCTGGGCCACCTGCACCTGAGCACTGCTCACGGCCAATTGCGCCTGCTGCAGGCGGGCCATGGCCTCGTCGCGCTGCGCCTGCAGGCTGTCGATCTGCATGCGGGCCACCGGCTGGCCAGCCGTGACAAAGTCACCCTCACCCACCAGGATGTCGATGACCCTGCCCGCTTGCTTGGTAGCGACGGCCACCTCCGTGGCTTCAATGCGGCCGTTACCGCTGACAAATCCCTCGCCGGGCCCCTGGGTCTTCCAGGGTGCCCAATACACCAGCCCTGCAGCCAGTGCCGCCAGCAGCACCACTGCGGCAGCAAAGGTCTTGAGCTTCTTGTTCATGCTTCCTCCTTATGGTCTTCACCGCACGCCGCTGGGCCAGTGCGCAAGAACACGCATCGGGTGAAGCCTTGAAGCAGTCAATGCTATGCCATCCGCATGACAGGCCAGGGAGCGGGGCGCGTATCAGTTGACCTGCGTCAATGCTCATGGGGCCTGGAGTGAAGAAACAGCTTGGCGGCACCAGGCAGTGGCTATACACATCAAAATGGGCTCTAGCGCTCGGCGACCTCAAATCTGAAGTGCAACACCCCCTTCAGAATAGAGGCCTCCATGAGCAAAAGAACCTACGAGCAGATCACAGAATCGGAGCGCCACGCCATAGCGCTGGGCCTGCAGCAAAAGCAAAGCCTGCGGGCCATTGCCCGCGCTCTAGGCCGCAGCCCCAGCACCATCAGCCGCGAGATCCTGCGCAATGCAGGAGGCAAAGGCTACGTCAGCCGCTTTGCCCATCAGCGCTGCCGTATTCGCCGCATCCATAGCCGCCCCCAGCCCAAACTACTGCGCTCAGGCGTCTTGTTCAAGCAGGTGTGCGAGTATCTGCGCCAGCATTGGTCGCCCCAGCAAATTGCCGGGCAACTGAAGAAACTTCATCCCTACGACAGGCGCCAGCGAGTGTCACACGAGAGCATTTACACCTGCATCTATGCCCAGCCCCGGGGAGAGCTCAAGAAGGAATTGGTGGCCTGTCTGCGCATGGCCCACGCCAAGCGCTGGCCCCGCTCCAAGGGCAAGGACCGGCGTGGGGAAATCCAGGACTTGCTGAGCATCCATGTGCGCCCACCGGAAATAGAGGACCGTCGGCTTCCAGGCCACTGGGAGGGCGACCTCATCAAGGGGGCGAACAACGCCAGCGCCATTGGCACCCTGGTCGAGCGCACCACGCGCCTGGTATTGCTGGTCAAGCTACCCCATCCCAATCCAGCGACAGCCGCGCATGTGCTGCAGGCATTCAGCGACAAGCTCAATGGCGTTGCCAGCCCGATGCGCCAGAGCCTGACCTACGACAGGGGCCGCGAGATGGCCGAGCACGCCAGACTCACCCAGAACACAGGCATGAAGGTGTACTTCTGTGACCCCTACAGCCCTTGGCAGCGGGGTAGCAACGAGAATACCAATGGGCTGCTGCGCCAGTACTTCCCCAAGGGTACGGACCTCAGTGGCTACACCCAGGAGCAGCTTGATGCGGTGGCCGATGAACTCAACGGGCGGCCCAGGATGACCCTGGGTTACAGCACGCCCTTGGAGGTCTATGCCCAGCACCTGCATCGCTTGAGCCAGCTGCCTGAGTCTGTGCACTGAGCAACAACAATAAATGTTGCACTTGGACTTGAATCCGCCCTCTATAGAAAAGCGTCACTAGCTACATTTTTAATAGCAAAAAGAGAAAGGCGACTCCACCGCCCCTCCCACTGCGAGGCGCCTCGTTCGCAAGCGCCCTAAATTGGCACTGGAGACTCCGCCACTTCGACGCGATTGCGCCCGTTTTGCTTGGCCAAGTACATGGCCGCATCCGCACGCTTGAGCACTGTCTCGGCGGAATCACCGCGCGTGCACAGGGCTACCCCAATGCTCACCGTGACGGGAATGGTGTGGTGGTCCGCACGCAAAGGCTGGCTTTCCACCAGGGCTCGCAGGCGCTCGGCTACCGCTTCGGCGCCCGGCCCATCGGCGTTGGGCAGAAAAATGGCGAATTCCTCCCCGCCCAGCCTGCCCATCACATCTTCCTTCCGTAGGCACTGCTGGGCCAGGGCCACAAACTGGCGCAGCACATCGTCCCCCCCGCTATGCCCACAGGTGTCATTGATTTTCTTGAAGTGATCGAGGTCCAGCGCCAGCACGGGCAGCCCCTGGCGCATGCGCTGGGCGTTGCTGATGGCCTTGTCCAGCAGCGTGAGGTAGGCGCGGCGATTGAACACGTTGGTCAGCGAGTCCATTTCCGCCAGGTGGCGCAGTTCTGTGGTGACGTGTTCGTTGGTCAGCAGCAAGGTCCCAAAGGCGATCATCACCAAGGCCACGGTCGATTCCAGCGCCACATACTGCGAAATCCGCTGCGCCATGTCGGACCCGGCCTCCGCCGCGCTGACCAGACCAAAAAGCGCCGGGCGGAGCAGCAGAAATGCGCCATGAAAACCCACCATGGCCGCAAAAATATAACGGGCGGGTACCTTGTTGAAGCCACCCCGCGCCAAGGTGACCGCTGTGAGCAGGAAGTACACCCCACCCACCAAACCCGAAAGCACAAAGCGCGCTACCGGATGGGGATGCCCCACGGTGAAATAAACCGCCAACGCCACCACCGCAACAATCGCTGCCGTTGCATATCCATGGTGTGGCAGCCGCAGCCCCAGGTAGGCGCGGCCGCCCAGAAAGCAGCAATACGCCGCCACTGCAATGCCTGCCTGGGCCACCACCACAGAGAGCACCAAGGGCATGTGCTCGCGCACCAGCAGGCTGGCACCAAAAACGGAGGCACTCAAAAATGAAAGCACCCAAAAACCCAGCCCAGGAATGTGCCTGTTGAACCGCCACACCAAATGCAGCACAGCGGTGACCAGCGCCGCGAGGATGGCGGCAAGGGCAATAAGGGTGGGACTGTGCACTGCAGGAGGGCGTGAGGCGCCGGTTTGGGAGCGAGCGAAGTAGCAAAAACCGCTGGCGTGTAGCCGGGAGTAGAACAGCCACCACCAACAAACCGCCGACAGGTTTTTCAGAACATGCCGCCGAAATGACTTTTAAATGTTAACCTGCCCGGCTACATACCAAAGCACGGCACAGAGATTTTTATACCCTGCGCAGTGGCGCGAACCAGACACCGAAGCGTCAGGTCTGCGACCACAACGCGGCACAGCACACGACCACGCCGTCAGCCAGCGACGTGGCACTCCCGACGCAACAGCGCCAGTGCGTCGTGCAGTTGGTAGTCCATATCGCTGGTCAAGGTCCTGGTCGCCTCTTGAACAAAACCGTTCCACAGCGCCAGGTAATCGTCTTGGTACACGCCAGGCGCGTGGGCCTGAATGAACTCAGCCGCCAATGGGGGCTGCCACCCATGCTTGCGAATGCGGCGCACCAGGCTGGCTGCAGCTTTTTCGGTGAGCAGCGTCTTCTTCGGAACCCCAGCAGCCACGCACAAGAACAGCGTGAGCAGCGAATGCTCATCGTCGTTGCCTTGTGTGGTCTTGGTCCATAGCTTGCTGGCGGGCTGCGGTGGCTCTGCAGCTTCGTCCAGTGCATCCAGGCTGCGGTGGTAGCTATCGACCTCGGCCAAGGGGTCGTCCAGCAGAAAGTACCGCGCGCGAAAGGCCCCCATGGGACGCAGCAAATTGCGCAGCGGCACAGCCGCATCCAGGAGCTTGGGCAAGTCGGCCAGCACTGCCGGACACTGTGCCTGAACCACCGGGCGCATGTCTGCAGGCAGGCCTGGGGGCAAACGCAGCGCGGTGGGTGCTGGCTGCTTTTTCTTGCGCAGTGCTGTCACCAGTTTTTCGAAACCTACCGTGTGCGGCCATTCGCCAGCAGCCATCGCGCTGGGGGCCAGGGCCTGCATCAAGAGACCGGTGCGGATGACAGCCTCTGCATCCGCCCCCGCAGACTCCAGCTCGTCCGTGTCCAGGTCAAACTGTTCAGCCAGCCACTGGGCTGCCGTGATGGCCTGGGCCATCTGGCTGCGCCGCGCCAGTTCGGCCTGGTATTCCGCATGGCTGCGAAGCGTCCAGACGGCCAGCAGCGCTGTCTGTGCATCGTCGTAGCCCGCCATGCCGAAATTGCTGCTCTCGGGCATGGCGATCAGCTTTTTGAGCATGTCGGACCCGCCTTTGGACCGCGACAGCAACGAGTTGTCGCGCAGCGACACAGCGGCCTTGTCCAGATCGCCGCCCGTGGTCTCCAGCAGGAACAGGCTGATCATGTTGACCATGCGGTCCCGCGCTTTTTCAAGCTCGGGGCGCAGAAACTCGCTGCCAAAGTACCGGGCGATCTGCACGATGCCCTTGGGCGCATCGGCATTGATGGTGGCAAGCCGCTCTGCGTCGATGATGCCGCGTCGTACGCCGTGGGCCAGCACCTTGTCGAAGAACGGGCGTGCGTCGTGCAGTTGCAGTGCGTTGCCCGCTGGCACAGCGCTAGGATCGGTGGTTTCAGGCATGGCTTGGTTCGCAGGCCCGTTCAAATGGCAGATTCTTCATCAGACACGTGGGCTGCGGGTGTGGCCTTGCCGCGGTCGGTCTCGCTGGTCTCAAACTTGCCGTCGTCTTCTTCCGCAGGCTCTTCGGCGTCGTCCAACCCCAGATCAAAGGCCCGCGCCTTGGCCCGCAGCACCAGCAAGGTTTCAATGAACAGGTCGCGGCATTCGTAACGCAGCAACCAGGCCATTTGCATCCAGTCGCCATCGGCCACTTCGTCTAGCTCCACGCGGGGCTGCACATAACCCGACGCCAGGAGCTCGTCATCGCTCAGCGTGGGGCCATAGTCCTCGGTGGCATCAAACGTGCCGGTGCGGGCAAAGGCTTCCAGTCGGCTCCACTTCTCTGCGAAGTAATTGGCCAGGGCCTCGGCCCCACCCTCCAGATTGCCAATCGCGTTCAAAAACTCCACCGGGTCTGCATCGTCGCGAAACACCACGGCGTTGACCATGTTGCGCAGGTGCGTGTGGGTCAGGTCCTTGTATTGCTTTTCAAGCACCATGGCCCGCGCGAATTGCTCAGGGGTGACCAGCAGGTTCACTACGGAGGCCTTGGAGTCGTCGTATTCGCGCATGACGGCCAAGATGTCTTTGGGCTCCAGCTGATCCAGCACGACCATCAGGGCGTTGTCGCCTTCGGTGTCTGCCAACTCAGCCAGGGCAGACTCAGCGCCCACGATGTCGCCTGCAGCAATGAGACTGGTAGTTTTGGTGATGAGGGCCAGGTGATTGCTCATGGATGTCGGTGCAGTGGTTGGGGGATGGATCAGTCTTTGCGCTCAAAGCCCACGTCGGCCAGCCAGTTCGCACTGGCCTCTTCGCGGCTGCGGCTGTCGTGTGGTTCCACGACATCGTCGGCACTCAGTGCGTCGTAGTCATCGTCGTGCTCGCGGTCGTCCGCATCTTCCTCATCACCTTCAGCATCTTCCTCATCACCTTCAGCATCTTCCTCATCACCTTCAGCATCTGCCTCATCACCTTCAGCATCTGCCTCGCCACCCACAGCCGAACCCGCAAACCTGGACTGCTGCAAATACTCCAAACCGGCAGCTATCACCATGAAACGGTCGCCACCTGGCTCCGCAAGCACGGTCTTGGCCAGCGCTGCTGCCCAGGGCTCCAGGAAGACGCAAGTGCTCAGGCTTTCCCACGATGGCAGATGGTCTTGCCCCACGGCGAGCGCCTGTTCCAGCGGAGCAGCGCGGGTGAAGCGAAAACCTTGGTGGAAGACCACAGCCACCATCTCCGGGGCCAGCTCCATCATCTTGACCAAGAAGCCGATCTCCGAACGCTTTTGGGCCAGCCGCTTGCGCAGCACATCCTTGCCTTCGGAGTCTTGGGTCAGGTCATCAATCTCGGCCTGATAAGCCGAGCGCAAGTCATGGAAAAAAGGAGAAATTTTCACGGGGCAAGAATGTTGTGGGTGTAGGTTTGCCAGATTTCCTGGGCGGTCTGCAGAGGGTCGTCTAGCAGGTTGCGGCGGCGGTTATCGTCATAGGCTTGGCGAGCGGCCTCATCCGAGAGCACCTCATAAGCCTTTTGCACGGCAGCGAAGCGCTGAGCGGCATCTGGGGCATCGTTCCTGTCTGGGTGATAGAAAGAGGCTTTCTGCCGAAAGGCTTTTTTGATATCTGCCAACGAAGCATGGGCCGCCAGCCCCAAAGCAGAGTAGTGATCGGTCATGGTTCTATCTGTGTGAATACCCAGGACGGTTGCTTTAGGCCCTGGAGCACATCGCGCGCACTCATCAGGCGCTGTTGCTCCGGGCGAAAAATGGGGTCCGCACACTTGAAATCAAGTGCTCGGCGTAGCCTCTTGAAAACCCGGAAACTTGAAAAAAGCTGGAATCAGCCCGCCAGGCTGACAAAGACGTTTTGCACGTCGTCATTGGCATCAATGGCAGCCAGAAAGCTCTCCACCTCTTCCAGCTGCTCTGCCGTGAGATTCGCTGGATTGACAGGGTTCTTGGGCTTGTAGCCCAGCTTGGCAGACAACACGGTGAAGCCTTGGGCTGGCAGTGCACGGCTGACCAAATCCAGATCCGTGGGATCCGTCCAGAACATGGTGACGCCCTCTTCGTCACCGGCTTCAAAGTCCTGGGCTCCCGCTTCAATCGCTGCAAGCTCAGGGTCGGCGTCAGGACGGGCGGGCTCAGCCTCAATCATGCCCACATGGTTGAAATCCCACGCCACGGAACCCGAGGTACCCAGCTGCCCTTTGCGAAACAACACCCGCATTTCAGGCGCGGTGCGGTTCACGTTGTCCGTCAGGCATTCCACCATCACGGCCACTTGGTGCGGAGCGAATCCTTCGTAAATTACACGCTCGTAGTTCACCGCATCAGCGCCCGTACCAGAACCCTTCTTGATAGCACGCTCCAGCGTGTCCTTGGGCATGGAAGCCTTGCGGGCCTGCTCCACCACCAAGCGCAAGCGAGAATTGGTAGCAGGGTCTGCCCCACCACGCGCAGCCACAGTGATTTCCTTGACCAGCTTGCCAAACAGCTTGCCTTTGGCATCAGCCACCAGTGCCTTGCCCTTTGCTTTCCACTGCGCGCCCATGGTGCTTCTCTTTCTTTGTGTTGTAGCGCGCTCAGGCGCCTTGTTTGGTCATTGATGTGCGTTATGCAGATGTCTTGCACCCTAAGGGAAGAAGGACACCGGCAACCGCATATTTTCGTTGATTTGGCGAGTCGCCCCGCGAGGGCTACTTGGCTGCTCCGAAGCAGGCTCTATGTACGCAATATCCAGGGGGAGGAAATACCCTGTGATTGATTGTCAAGAAGCCCGAGTTCACGCATCATCGCTGCGCCAATCTCGGCACCCAAGAGTAATCACAACATGAAAAAAATTCTCATTCTTGCCCTCTCTCTCGCACTGTCTCCAGCCATCATGGCCAAGGGGCTTCACCACAGCCCGAAAGTACACGCTGTACAAAAAAGCTCACAATTGAAGCCATCCCACACCGCCAGCCGCGGCAAGGCGAAACCAACAAGTCACAAGCGAACTGCAAAGCCCCAGTCCAAACGCGCCAGCGTCAAAAAATAACGAGACTGTCGCAGCATGAGTCTCGGGTGGCCGCCTGTTGCAACCATGGGCGGCTACCCTGTTAGGTAATTCACGAGAGCCAAAAAACAAAACCCGCGGCTTTTTCAAGCAGCGGGTTCAAAGCCGATTGGCTAAATTGGGTGGTAGGACGTACAAGATTCGAACTTGTGACCAACGGATTAAAAGTCCGCTGCTCTACCAACTGAGCTAACGTCCCAACCTATCTCTTTACATTTCTGTAAAGACTCAAATTATAGCCTGAATTTCAGGACCGAGAAGAAACCCCGGCAATTTTGTCGAGCACCCAGCCTGCCGCACATTGACCGAAAGTCGCCGTCACCGCCACCACCGATCCATAGCCATGGCAGTTGAGCGATCCGTCACCCCCACTTTCCACCGCGCATGAAGCATCGGGCGGCGCCACGGACTCACGGCTAAAAACGCAGGAGACACCGATTTTTTTACCGTCTCGTGCAGCACGGTGGTGTTTTCTGAGGCGGTAACGAAGCTGCGCCAACAGAGGGTCATGCGTCGTGGCAGACAGGTCATCGATATCCACCTTGTGGGCCTGGCGCTTGCCGCCTGCGGCACCTACCGAAATCAACAACTGCTTGTTGGCAAGGGCCCAAGCAGCCATGGCAGTCTTCGCTCGCACTTGATCGCAGGCGTCTACCACTGCAGACACTTTCACGCCGCCGAGCAGCTCCGGCCAGTTCTCAGGCTCGACAAAGTCTTCGATGCAATGAACCACGCAACCTGGATTGATCAACGCGACCCGGTCACACATGGCAAGCACCTTGGCCTGCCCCACCGTGGTAGAGACAGCATGGATTTGGCGGTTGATGTTGGACTCAGCCACATGGTCCAGGTCCACCAAGGTCAGTTGACCGACACCACTGCGAGCCAAGGCTTCCGCAGTCCAGGAACCAACTCCGCCCACACCCACGACAACGACATGAGCATCACGGATGCGCTGAGCCCCGCCCACTCCGTACAGCCGCTCCAGACCGCCGAATCGGCGCTGGGTGACCTCATCCGGCAGCAGCGTGACTTCAGCGGTATTTGACGCAGACAAAGAATTGGATGTCACTTCAAGCGCACAAGTCGTTCTTTGGCAGCGGCGGCGGCTTCAGATTGCGGGTAGACGCGCACCAAATCTTCCAGCGTTTTTCGGGCTGCACGGTTGTCTTTGAGTTCCAACTGGCAATTGGCAATCGAGAGCGCCGCCTCAGGTGCACGTGCGTGCGAAGGAGCATCCGAAAGCAACTGCTTGAAATTGCCAATCGCTTCTTTGTAGTCGCGCTGCGCATACTGTGCATTACCCAACCAAAAACGGGCAGATGGGCCATAACCGCTTCGGGGGTATTGACGCATGAAGGATGCGAAAGCCGTGTTGGCCTCGGCAAACTTGCCGGAACGGAAGACCGCCAGGGCGGCTTCGAAATCACGCTTCTCAGCAGGGTCAGCCTGGAACTCCTGTCCGTCCAGCGTCACCTTGACCGGCTCGAACTTGCTCAGCCTTTCGTCCACCCCTTGGGCGATGTCTTTTTGACGGCGCTGCAGGTCCGCAACGTCCCTGACGAGCTGCTCATTTTGGCCGCGCAATTTCGCCTGCTCTACCCGCAGCACCTCGATCTGGTTTTGCAGATCCAGCAGGATGCGGCGCAGTTGCTCGGTATCTTGGCGGTGCTCGTCCGCCGCCTTTTGCTGGGCTGCCTGCATGGAATCCACACGCTGGCGAAGCTCAAGGATGGCACGACGTGCTTCACCATCTTCAAAAATGGCGGCGTTGCTGGCCGAAGCAAAAAGCCCCGCCAGCACAAGGGCCAGCAGGGATTTCACGGGTTTGGCGATCACACCGGTGTGCATTAGCGGTACGACAGTTCAGCACGGCGATTTTTCGCGTGCACTTCTTCCGTGCCACCTTGGGCAGCAGGCTTTTCCTTGCCAAAGCTCACAGCCTCCACCTGTGCATCCGACACCCCCAGCAATGCCAGGGCGCGACGAACGGCTTCAGCGCGCTTTTGGCCCAGAGCCAGGTTGTATTCGCGGCCACCGCGCTCGTCGGTGTGGCCTTCCACCATTAGCTTGCGGTTACCGCCAGCTTTGATGAAACGGGCATGTGCCTCAATCAAAGATTGGAATTCTGGCTTGATGACGTAGCTGTCATAGTCAAAGTACACGATACGGCTCACACCCACCGGGCCGGCAGCATCGCGAGCCGACTGTCCCAGATCTACCCCAGCCACGCCGCTTTGGCTGGTGCTACCGGAGTTGGCACCGTTACCAGTGGTAGAAGTAGAGCCTGTTTTGTCTTCAACGGGCACATCGTCGAGCTTGACGCCAGAGCTGCAGCCTGCGGCAAGAAGTGCGACGAGGGAAAGGGCGAGGGTTGCGTGTTTGATCATCAAAAAATCTCCAGAAATTACGGATTGCTAAAAAGAGTCAAAAGTTCATTGTTTTTGGAACGAGCCCCAGTCAGGCTCTCGAATGTCCCCTGCTTGTCCTGCCAAGCGTGCCTTGATTTTTCCGTCCAGCGTTGTTGTCATCAGAGCCTCACGCCCCTGCTGCTGAGTCGCGTACACCAGCAGTCGGCTGTTGGGTGCAAAGCTTGGACTCTCATCCGCTGTCGTGTCTGTAATGGCATTGACTGCGCCGGAAGCGAGATCCATGACGTGCAGCTTGAAGGCCCCACCCACCCGAGAGATGAAGGCAAGCCACTTGCCATCAGGGCTGATGCTGGGGGAGATGTTGTAGTTTCCAGAGAAGGTCACTCGCTCAGCACTACCGCCGCCAACGGGAACACGATAAATCTGGGGCGCGCCACCACGATCGCTCACGAAGTAAATCGTGCGACCATCGCTCGAAAACACCGGCTCCGTGTCGATACCAGAACTCTGCATAAGACGACGCGGCTCTCCTCCATTGGCGTCAATGGTGTAGAGCTGCGAGCCGCCGTCACGGCTGAGGGTGACCGCCAAAGTGCGGCCATCTGGAGCCCAGGCAGGAGCACTGTTGGAGCCACGGAAATTCGCAATCAAACGGCGACGCCCCGTGGCCACGTCGTGCACATACACCACGGGCTTGCGCGATTCGAAAGACACGTAAGCGATCTGCCCACCGCTCGGAGACCACGCAGGCGAAATGATGGGCTCGGGGCTGGAGAGCGCGGACTGAGCGTTCTCTCCATCCGCATCCGCCACCCAGAGGCTGTAGCGAGAACCCGTCTTGGTCACGTAAGTGATGCGTGTGGAAAACACGCCTCGCTCGCCCGTGAGCTTTTCGTAGATGAAGTCGGCGATACGGTGCGCCACCAGACGCAAATCACCTTGCGTCACAACAAAGCTTTGCCCGCCCAAATCTTGGCCCCGAACTACGTCCCAGAGCCTGAAGCGCACGTCATACCGGCCATCGGCCACCCGGGTGATACTGCCGGTCGCCAGAGAATCGGCGCTTTTTTGCCGCCACATTGCCACGTCGGGGCGCGACGATTCGTCCAGTGCAGCGCCCGAGGCATCGATAGAGCGAAACTGACCACTGCGCTCCAAGTCTGCCTGAACAATTGCAGCAATCTTCTGGGGAGCCTGGGCATCGCCACGAAACGGAGCGATGGCAATCGGCAATTGCGTCAAGCCCACGCCGGTTACTTCGACACGAAACTGCGCCATGGCCGGCGCTACCGAGGTCGCGGCCAAGGCAGCCAGCACATTTCGGCGGTGATGGAGCGGCTTGGCCGCAGCGAGAATTTGGTGTGAGTGGTGTTCGATGGTCATTGGCGTTCAGAAATAGCCGAACTATCGCAGTCTGGCGGAAGACAACCTTCAATGTTACACACTGGAAAGCACCCCCTGTGACAAACTGTTCGGCGTCCCTCACAGGGAAAGGCACTTTTTGCGACTTTCAGGCACCCATGGATTCCACGCGTCTTCAGGCGTGAACGGGGCCAGAGAACCTGCCAACAACGCGTAGTCCAAGCGCGCATGCAACTTTGGCACACGCAGTGGTTGCTCTGCCCGGCCCACTTCAACCCGAAGTGCAATGCCGCAACCGTAGAATCCGCGTCACATGCAAGCAAATGAATCGCAAGGCGAGCAGCGCGCCACCTCCAGCCTTCCCTTAATGACCAGACTAGCACGGCTGGCGGTCTACTTCGGGCACCAGCGGCTTGCGTGGGGCTTGGCGATTGCCGCGACCTTGGTCGGCGCTGTGACCGAGCCCATGATTCCCGCCCTTTTGCAGCCGTTGCTGGACAAAGGATTCACCCAAGGCACCCTGCAGCTGTGGACGGTTCCGCTGGCCATCATGGGGGTCTTCCTGATCAGGGGTCTGGCTCAATTCATAGGCCAATACGCGCTGGCCAAGATTGCCAACGAGGGCATGCTGCTGTTGCGCAAGGCTCTGTTTGAGCGTTTGCTGGCAGCGGAAATGGGGCTGTTTGGCCGCCAGTCGGCCAGCGCGCTTTCGAACACGGTGGTGTACGAAGTACAGAACGGCTCCAACCTGCTGGTGCAAGCGCTTCTGGGCCTCTCTCGGGATGGCTTCACATTGATTGCCCTGCTGGGATACCTGCTGTACCTGAACTGGCAACTGACGCTGATCGTGGCCGTGGTAGTGCCGGGTGTGGCCTGGATCATGAAGACCTTGTCACGCCGTCTGTACAAGCTCACCAAGTTCAGCCAGCAAGCCACCGATGAACTCGCCTACGTGGTGGAAGAAAACGTACTGGCCCACCGCATGGTGCGCCTGCACGGTGCCCAGCAAAGCCAGGCAAGCCGTTTTGGCGCGCTGAGCCAGAGCCTGCGACGCCTGGCGATCAAATCCACCATCGCCTCAGCCGCCATGACGCCGCTGACCCAATTGTTGGCCGCCGCAGCCTTGTCGGTGGTGATCTGCATCGCCCTGTGGCAAAGCCGTGGGGTGGTGGACTCCAAAGACGTCACGGTCGGCGGGTTTGTCTCGTTCATCACCGCGATGTTGATGCTGATTGCCCCGATACGCAGGCTGGCGGATGTGGCCAACCCCATCACGCGTGGCGTTGCTGCGCTGGAACGCGGTTTATCGTTACTGGGTGACACCGGGGCAGAGTCGGAAGGCACGCACACTGCAGACCGGGTGCGGGGGGAGATTGTGCTGAATCAAGTCAGCGTCTCTTTCGGCGCAGAGCAGGCGCCAGCGCTCAACAACGTCAGCCTGCGTGTGGCACCGGGCGAGATCGTGGCGCTGGTGGGCCCCTCGGGCGCGGGCAAAACAACTCTGGTCAACCTGCTGCCACGTTTCGTCAACAGCAGCGAAGGCCAGATTACGCTCGACGGGCATGAGCTGAGCACCTGGAACCTGGCCTCCCTGCGCAGCCAATTTGCCATGGTGAGCCAGGACGTGGTGATGTTCAACGACACCATCGCGGCCAATGTGGCGCTGGGCAGTGCCATGGATGAAAAGCGGGTGCATGAATGTCTGGCGGCAGCCAATCTGGCCGAGCACATTGCGGCGCTGCCGCAGGGCATTCATACCGTGGCAGGCCACAATGCAGCGCAACTGTCTGGGGGGCAACGGCAACGCTTGGCCATTGCCCGTGCGCTGTATAAAAACGCGCCCATCCTGATATTGGACGAAGCGACATCAGCGCTAGACACCGAATCAGAGCGCCTGGTTCAAGACGCCTTGCAGCGGCTGATGCAAGGAAGAACCACGCTGGTGATTGCCCACAGGCTCTCGACCATTGAGCACGCCGACCGCGTGGTCGTCATGGAGCGCGGGAGCATCGTGGAGCAAGGCACCCACGCGCAACTGATGGCTTCGGGCGGCCTCTACGCCCGCTTGCAGAGCCGCACGGGCACGCCCGCAGAGCTTTGAGGTGTTGAGGGCGCGCCGCTACGCGCACCAGCTAACGTCAATCACCAGGAGCCAGCGTTGGGCTGGCGCTTGCGAATCGCTGCCGAAAGCTGCGTAGCCAATTCGCTACGGCTGACCCGCTGCGCAAAATTCACAGCGGTCAAACCCAGCTGGTTTTTCAGGGTGGGGTCCGCCCCTTCATCCAGCAAGAACTTCACCATCTCTGCGGAGCCATACTGCGCGGCCATCATCAAAGGCGTAGTGCCATTGGGAGAAGCAGCGTCGATATAGGCATGGTTCTCCAGCAACAGCGCAGCAATGCGCAAATGCTGCTCAGTGCCACCAGACGCAGCGTAGTGCAGCGGCGCCCAGCCTGTCTTGTTGACATCTGCATCGCGAGCGATCAGCTTGCGCACCGCTTCCACATTGCCCTTGATGGCCGCCATCATCAGCGGGCTTTCGTCCTGTGCGTTGCGTGCTTCCACCTGCGTGTTGCGCGCGGCCAGCAAAGCGTCGAAGGCTTTGTCAGACTCTTGTTTCAAGGCAATGACCAAACCCACCTGCCCTTTGGCATCGCGTGTGTTGGGATCGAAACCCCGGCGCAGCAAGGAAGTGATGGTGGCAGGGTCGTCCCGCAAAATGGCCGTGAAAAAATCTTCGTACGAGCCTGCCCAAGCCAGAGGGCTGGCTACTGCCACACCTGCAGCGAACAGCACGTTGCGGCGATGGATCATGGCGTCACCCCTTTGAACAGCGTTTCAAAGTTGCGGCTGGTGGCGTGTCCCACCTCTTCCACCGCAATGCCTTTGCACTGCGCCACCTGCTGGGCCACATAGGGCACAAAGGAAGGATTATTGGTTTTCCCTCGGTACGGTACCGGCGCCAGATACGGGCTGTCGGTCTCGATCAAGATTCGATCCAGCGGAGTGAATGCCACCACGTCACGCAAGTCCTGCGCGTTCTTGAAGGTGATGATGCCGGAGAACGAGAGGTAGTACCCCAGGTCCAGCGCAGCCCGGGCCACCTGCATGGATTCGGTGAAGCAATGAAAGACACCGCCCGCGATGTTGCCTGCCCCATCTTCCCCTTCTTCCCTGAGGATGGCCAATGTGTCGTCCGACGCGCTGCGGGTGTGGATGATCAACGGTTTGGCGCAGGCGCGCGCCGCGCGGATATGAGTACGGAAACGGTCGCGTTGCCACTCCAGATCAGCCACACTGCGCCCGCCCTTGCGGTCTTCCATGCCGTAATAGTCCAGGCCGGTTTCGCCAATCGCCACCACACGGGGCAACGCGGCTTTGGCCAGCAAGTCGTCCACAGAGGGTTCCTGCACGCCCTCGTTGTCGGGGTGCACACCCACGGTGCTCCAGAAGTTGTCGTAGGCCAGTGCCAGGGCGTGCACGTCACCAAACTCTTCCATGGTGGTGCAGATACACAGGGCCCGGTCCACACGGGCATCAGCCATCGCCTGGCGGATGGCCGGCATTTGGCTCACTAGTTCGGGAAACGAGAGATGGCAGTGCGAGTCAATAAACATGCGGCATCAAAATAAAAAAGCCGACCAGCCAGCGCAGGTCGGCACAGGGCGCAACGGCGCCATCAAATGGTCTGGGTAGGACGCTCCGAGCCCAGGGCAGTTCCCAAGATTTCTTCGATCTTGAGCTTGAGCAGACGGGACTTTTCGTCTTTCGGAAACTGGATGCCCACCCCCTGTGTGCGATTACCGGCCGCACGCGCAGGCGTCACCCAAGCCACGCGCCCCGCCACCGGGTAGCGCTGGGTATCTTCGGGCAAGGTCAGCAGCACATAGACATCGTCGCCCAGCTTGTAGTCGCGCTGGGTGGGGACAAAAATGCCGCCTTCTACAAAAAAGGGAATGTACGCAGCATACAAAGCGCCCTTTTCCTTGATGGCCAGCTGCATGACGCTGGGACGGGGGGCATTGGACGGAGTGCTCATGGTGAGGAATGCGTTGGTTGTCTGGAGTGTAGGGTGTTTCGCGCCTGGGCGACAAGCGCTTCCAGCATGAGTCCGGCATTGAAGGGATGGTCTGCCGTGCGTGCCTCCTGGGCCAGCGCCTTGGACCAGCGGGTGAGCGCGGCCAAGGGTGGCGGCTTGGGTAGATCAGCCGCAGCAAAGTAACGCGGCGCGGCTCCTACCGCCACGGCCAGCAAGTCATGGCAGAGCTTTTGCAAGGCCTCGATGGCCTGCGCGGGCGTCCAGTCGCCCAGCGCGGTGACATCGCCACGCGCCACCGCCTGCGGCAGCGATGCCCAGGCCTGGGGGCTGCGCCCTGAACGGGCCACCGCCAGCGCATCATCAGGCCGACCGCCCGCTGCACGCAAAAAGGCGGTGGCCGCATCGGCGGCCAGCCCTTGCGATTGCAACCACTGCAACATATCGGCCTGCGCAGGCCACGTCATGGTATGGCCCAGGCAACGGCTGCGAATGGTGGGCAGCAACTGGTGCGCAGCCTCACTGGCCAGCACAAAACGCACGTCGCCCGGCGGCTCTTCCAGCGTCTTGAGCAGCGCATTGGCCGTGACGTGGTTCATCTGCTCTGCGGGGTAAACCAGCACCGCCTTGCCGCGCCCGCGGGCAGAGGTGCGCTGCGAAAACTCCACCGCATCGCGCATGGCTTCCACGCGAATTTCGCGGCTGGGTTTGCGCTTCTTGTCGTCGATTTCGGCCTGGGCTTTTTCCGACAAGGGCCAGCCCAGCTCCATCATCTGCACCTCGGGCATCAGCACGCACAGGTCGGCATGGGTGCGCACCTCGATGGCGTGGCAACTGGCGCACTGGCCGCACGCTCCGTGGGTGGTGGGTGCATCGCACAACCAGGCGCGCACCAGCTCCAGGCCCAGGGCGTACTGCCCCATGCCTGAGGGGCCTTGCAGCAGCCACGCGTGGCCACGTTGCGCGAGCAAGGTGGTGCGCTGCGCCGCAATCCACGGTGCCAGTGCGGGGGAATCATTGGAAGGCAGATTGCTCAAGCGACAGCTCCTGGCGTGGGCACCATGATGGACAACCACCCCTTGCGCACAAACACGCTGGTGAGCTGCTGCCAAACGCGGTGGCGGTCCTGTGCGGCATCGATGCGGGCGAAGCGCTGGGGCGCGGCAGCCGCCCGGTCGGCGTAGCCCTGGGCTACGCGCCGGAAGAACTCCACGGGCTGGGACTCGAACCGGTCAGGCACACGCGCACCGGCCAGCCGCTCGGCCGCTACTTCAGGGGCCAAATCAAACCACACGGTCAAATCGGGTTCACGCATCAAATCAGGCTCTGGCGCAACACCAGTCTGCGCCATGCGCTCCAAAATAGATAGCAAATTTGTATCAAACCCGCGCCCAGCGCCCTGGTAGGCAAAAGTGGCATCGGTGAAGCGGTCGCACAGCACCACATCGCCGCGCGCCAGGGCCGGTTCGATCACCTGGCACAAATGGTCGCGCCGGGCCGCGAAGATCAACAGGGCTTCAGTCAGCGCATCCATGGGGTCATTCAACACCAGCGCGCGCAGCTTTTCGGCCAGCGGGGTGCCGCCGGGCTCCCGGCTGAGCGTGACATTGCGCCCCTGGGCCCGAAAGGCTTGTGCCAAGCCGTCGATGTGCGAGGACTTGCCTGCACCATCGATGCCTTCGAACGAGATGAATAAGCCAGAACGTGACATGGAACCCTTCAGTGTTGAGGCCGTGCCCCCTCAAGTCGATCAACCGCCATCTACCGCACGCACGCCAGTTACTGCGATTGCCCCCGCTGGTAGCGATTCACCGCGCGATTGTGTTCATCCAGACTGGTGCTGAAATGGCTGGAGCCATCGCCCTTGGCCACAAAGTACAGCGCACGGGTGGACGCTGGCTGCACCGCGGCCAGCAGGGCCGCCTTGCCCGGCATGGCGATGGGCGTGGGCGGCAAGCCGGGGCGGGTGTAGGTGTTCCAGGGGGTATCGGTCTGCAGGTCGCGGCGGCGCAGGTTGCCGTCAAACTTCTCGCCCAGGCCGTAGATAACGGTGGGGTCAGTCTGCAGCAGCATGCCCACCCGCAGGCGGTTGGCAAACACCCCGGCAATTTGTGCCCGGTCGCTGGGCCGGCCGGTTTCTTTTTCAACAATGCTGGCCAGAATCAGCGCCTCGTCCGGTGACTTCAGCGGCACGTCCGACGCCCGTGCAGCCCACGCGGCCTCCAACCGACGGTCCATGGCGTGCAGGGCCCGGCGCAGCAGCGCCAGGTCGCTCGAACCCTTGGCATACGAATAGGTGTCAGGAAAAAACCGCCCTTCCGGGTGCACACCCGGGCGGCCCAGCTGGGCCATGATTTGCTCAGCCGTCAGCTGGGCTGTGTCCTGCTTGATCTGGTCTTCCTTGGCCAGCGCCTGGCGCACCTGCCGGAAGGTCCAGCCCTCCACCAGAGTCAAGGTGCGCAAGGCTTCCTCGCCGCGCACCAGCATGCGCAGCAAACTGCGTGGTGTGGTGCCAGCAGGAATCTCGTAGTTGCCCGCCTTGATCAGGCGGTCTTGGCCAGACAGGCGAAACCACGCGTAGAGCAGCTGCGCGTTGGTCTGCGCACCCGCAGCCACCACATCACGGGCCACGCCGCGCGGGGTGGTGCCGGGCTCGATCGCCAGCTCCAGCGGCTCGGCACCTGTGGCCAGGGGCTCGTGCAACCACCATGCGGCAGCGGCGCCGCTGGCGATCAATAAAACAAACACCCATGCCAGTAAACGTCGCACAACCCTGCTGCCTGTGTGAAAAGGAGGGGGCATCATAATTCAGCCATGACGCAGCTTTTGAACGGTATTGCCCCCCTGTCCCACCTCGGCGTGATTCGCGTGGAAGGCGAAGACGCCGCGAAATTCCTTCACGGCCAGTTGACGCAGGACTTTGCGCTGCTGGACATGCAGCACGCCCGGCTGGCGGCCTTTTTGTCGGCCAAGGGCCGAATGCAAGCCAGCTTCATCGGCTTCAAGCGCAGCGCCACCGAAGTGCTGCTGGTGTGCAGCCTGGACTTGCTGGCACCCACGCTCAAGCGCCTGTCGATGTTTGTGCTGCGCGCCAAGGCCAAACTCAGCGATGCGACGGCGGACTTCGCACTCTACGGGCTGGCGGGTGACACTATCAAAACAATAGCTGGTGACGCTTTACCCGCCTGGTCCAAGGCCGATTTTGATCAAAACACGATCATCCACCTCTACCCGGCCGCAGGCCAGCCGCGCGCGCTCTGGATCGCCCCCCAGGGCAGCCCCGCACCGCAGGGCCCGCAGCTCGACCCATCAATCTGGCTGTGGAGTGAGGTGCAAAGCGGTGTTGCCACACTCACCGCACCGCTGGTAGACGCGTTCGTGCCGCAAATGCTCAACTATGAATCCGTGGGCGGCGTGAACTTCAAGAAGGGCTGCTACCCCGGCCAGGAAGTGGTGGCGCGCAGCCAATTCCGGGGCACACTCAAGCGCCGTACCTATCTGGCGCACGCCAGCAGCGACATTGCCGTGGGTAGCGAGGTCTTCGCGGCCGATGACCTCGAGCAGCCTTGCGGCACGGTGGTGCAGACTGCGCCGTCGCCGCAAGGGGGCGTGGATGCGCTGGTCTCCCTGCAGATCGCGGCCACCGAACAACCGTTGCAGGTGGGCGCAGCCGGCGGCGTGGCCTTGCAATTGCAAGCCCTGCCCTACCCGCTGCTGGAAGATATTTAGAGCGCCTGCGGGCACTGGCCCTACCGAGGCGCAAGCACGCTTTGAATTTGCGCTCAAAGCGCCTGGGTCATCAGCACATGGGCCAGCCCGGCTTCCTCATAGGGCGCGCCCGCCACCGTGAACCCCGCCCGCTCATAGAACCCTTGTGCGCTGCACTGCGCGTGCAGTTGCACCTGCGTGTCGCCCCGGGCGCGCGCGGCCTCAACCAACGCAGCCAGAAGCACGCGGCCCCACTGGGCACCGCGCACGGACCGGTCTACCGCCATGCGCCCGATGCGGCCCACGCCAGGCGCCTGCTGCAGCAGCCGCCCAGTTGCCACCGGCTGCCCCAGGCGGTTGTAGAGCACCGCGTGGCGCGCGCTGGTATCCAGCGCGTCGGCCTCCGCATCGGCCGGTATGCCCTGTTCGCGCACAAACACCGCCGTGCGCAGGCGGGCGGCGTCGCGTCCCAGGGCATTCCAGTCACCCGTGCGCACTTCGACCATCTCTGCACCGGCCTCGTACCCCTCCAGGATCGCCCGTAGAGCGGCAGGCACGGGGGTGGATGTCTGGGTGGCGGGGTCTGCAAACACGTAGATCAGCTCGCCAGTGACCAGCAGCCGGTCGCCACAGTAAATGGCCGCTTCAAACACACAGGACGAGTTGCCAATGCGAGCGCAACGCATGCCCACGTCCAGCGTGTCATCCAGCTTGGCCGAGGCGTGGTATTCCACCGTGGCCTTTTTCACATACATCTCGCCGCCCAGGATGTGCATGCTGGCCTCGTAGGGCAGCGCCAGCGCGCGCCAGTACTCCGACATGGCAGTGTCGATGTACATGAGGTAGTGGGCGTTGAACACGATTTTCTGCATGTCCACTTCAGCCCAGCGCACGCGCAGGCGGTGCATACAACGGAAGTTCTGGCGTTGCATTCGGTGTCACTCCATTCCAAAAGCTTGGCGCATCGCGCGGGCTGCGTCGGCGTGGGCTTTCAGCGCCTCGGGCACCGCGCGGCCCATCTTGATGAATTCATGCGTCACGCCACGGTAGATTTCCAGATCGACCGCCACGCCGCTGGCGCGCAATTTGTCGGCGTAGTCCACGCCTTCGTCCACCAGCGGGTCACACTCGGCCAGGCCGATCCAAGCAGGGGCCACGCCTTCGACATCGGGCGCGTGCAGAGGGGCAAACCGCCAGTCCTCCCGCTCGGCCCGGCTTTGCACATAGTGCCCAAAGAACCAGCTGATGGCGGGCTCTTCCAGCACCAGGCCGCGTGAGTAGGTGGCGTGCGAGGGGGTGTCCTGGTGCGCCGCGCAGCCTGGATAAAACAGTAGCTGCAAAGCCAGCGGCAGCCCCGCATCGCGCGCCAGGATGGCGTTGACTGCCGCCAGGGTGCCCCCGGCGCTGTCGCCCCCCACCGCCAGGCGGGCGGGGTCTGCGCCCAGCGTGGCAGCGTGCTGGGCCAGCCAGGCCAGCGCGTCCCACGCGTCATTGCTGGCTGTGGGAAACCGGTGCTCCGGCGCCAGCCGGTATTCCAGCGACACCGCTATCGCCCCCGAAAGACGCGCCAGCTCGCGGCACAGTACGTCGTGCGTGGCAATGCTGCCAATGGTGAAGCCGCCGCCGTGCAGGTACAGCAGCAGCGGCAGCGCGGCGCCCCCCGCCTCGACAGGTGCGTAGAGCCGCGCAGGCATGCGGTAGCCGTCGCGCGCGGGGATGTGAAAGTCTTCCACCCGGGGCAGTGCCGCCTTGGGCACTTCCAGCACACCTGCGCCAGCCTCGTAGGCCTTGCGCGCATCTTCGGGGGTGCGCGTGTGCAGCGGCGGGTGCCCAGCGCGGGCCATGCCTTGCAGCACGCCGCGCATTTGCGGGGTCAGGCGGGTGTGGTGGATGTGCAAGTCGGTCAAAACACAAAACTCCGTGGGTTGCGGTCAAAAATCGGTGCGGCGCTTACTTGAAGCTCACCCGCACAGGCTCGGCACCTGGCAGGCCTTCGAATGTGGCCGTGACCGACAAGCCGGCCTTGGGTGGCAGCAGGGGCGAGAAAGAGCCCAGGCTGATCAGGTCGCCCGGCTGCATTGCCAGCCCTTCTTGCGCCAGGGCTTGCGCCAGCCACACCACGGCGTTGAGTGGGTGCTCCAGGATGTCGCTGCCCTTGCCGCCACCCAGCCGGGTGCCAGCGCCATCGGTCAGGCTGACCTGCATGTCGGCCAGAGCCTGCAGGAACGCATAGCGCTCTGCACGGTAGGCTGGCACGGCCAGCGGCGCACCGGCCACGCCCAGACGGGCTCCCACGTTGATGGCGCTGACGCCAGCCCCGTTGAGCTTGGGCGGCGCCTGCACCAGCAGGTCGGGCAGCTCAATGAACGGAATGACCTGGTCAATCGACTCCAACACCTGCAGGGGCGTCTTGGCCTGGTTGATCTGGGCGCTTTTCACGCGCACCAGCATGTCGGCCTCGAACAGTGGGCGGGCACCAAAGCCTGCATCCACCGCCGCGCCGTTGGCCAGCACCATACCTTCGTAAAGCTTGCCCCACACGGGCTTGTCGGTGTTGAAGCGTTGTTGCACCGCAGGGTTGGTGAGCCCGGCCTTGTAGCCCACCACTTTGCCCAAGCGCTGCGCGAGCAGGCTGTTGACCTTGGCGCGGGTGCAGGCGCCGTCGGCGTCTGACAAGCCTTCGATGTTGGCGGCGGGCTTTTTGGCCACGTAATTGGCGACCAGGTCAGACACCTGTGCATCGCTCAGGCAATGGGCGCTGGCGCTTGTCGCGCAAGTGACGGCCAGCAAAACAGTCATCAGGGTTTGCTTCGTAGGCATGTGCGTCTCCTCCTTATAAAGTGGGCCTTTGCGGGCTGGCGGCTATCGTAATCGCTGGCGTTCTTCTTCACATCCATCTCACACCATGGCTTTCATCAACTACGTGACCCAGATCCAGTTCGAGTTTGGCGCGGTGCAACTGCTGCGCCAGGAATGCGATCGGGTCGGCATCACCCGCCCCCTGATCGTGACCGACCCCGGCGTGAAAGCCGCCGGGGTTCTGCAAAAAGCGCTGGACGCCCTGCCCGGCCTGCCACTGGCCGTTTTCGACCAGACCCCGGCCAACCCCACCGAAGCCGCCGTGCGCGCGGCCGTGGCGGTGTACCAGGCCCAGGGCTGCGATGGCCTGATTGCCGTGGGTGGCGGTTCGGCCATCGATTGCGCCAAGGGCATTGCGATTGCAGCCACCCACGAAGGCCCCCTCACCCACTACGCCACGATTGAAGGCGGCTCCCCGCGCATCAGCGAGCGCACGGCACCGGTCATTGCCGTGCCCACCACCAGCGGCACGGGCAGCGAGGTGGCGCGCGGCGCCATCATCATCGTGGACGACCACCGCAAGCTGGGCTTTCACTCGTGGAGCCTGGTACCCAAGGCCGCCATCTGCGACCCCGAACTCACCCTGGGTCTGCCCCCCATGCTCACGGCCGCCACGGGTATGGACGCCATTGCGCACTGCATGGAAACCTTCATGTCTGCCGCCTTCAACCCGCCGGCCGATGGCATTGCACTGGACGGCCTGGAACGTGGCTGGGCTGCCATCGAAAACGCCACCCGCAACGGCAGCGACCGCGAAGCACGCCTGAACATGATGAGCGCCAGCATGCAAGGGGCCATGGCCTTCCAGAAAGGGCTGGGGGCGGTGCATTCGCTCAGCCACAGCCTGGGCGGCGTGAACCCGCGCCTGCACCACGGCACGCTCAACGCCATGTTCTTGCCTGCGGTGGTGCGGTTCAACGCGCAAGCAGAGTCGGTACAAAAAGAGCACCGCCTGGAGCGCATGGCCCACGCCATGGGCTTGGCATCCGCCAGCGACATCCCCGAGGCAATTCGCGACATGAACGCGCGCCTGGGCCTGCCCACGGGCCTGGCGGCCATGGGTGTCACGCCCGATGTGTTTGACGATGTCATCAAAGGCGCCATGGCCGACCACTGCCACAAGACCAACCCGCGCGTTGCCACGCCTGAGCAATACCGGGAAATGCTGCACCAGAGCTTGTAAGAACGTGGTGCCCTGCGGCTGGCCCCGCCAAGCCCGCCCTACAACCGGTGCACCGCCCCCATGTCGGGCCGCTGCAGCCACTGGGCCAGCTCATCAGCCAATTGCTGTGCTGCCCCTGTGGCGGCCAGCCAGGCCTTGCTGCGCGCAGCGGTGTCGGGCCCGTAGTGGGTGAAATCCTGGCGGTCGGGCAGCTTGGCGTTGGGCAAAGTCTTCACCCATTGCGGGTCAGGCGACAGCACCACCATCGAGTCGAGCGCAGGGGTGGCTTTGTGGCGCCAGCGCAGCGCCTTGTCCAGCCAGCCCGGAACCACTTGGTGCTGAAAGTGCGGGTACAGCACCAGGCCTGCGCCCTGCGATGCTTCAGATCCGCCCACGGTAGATTGAGAGTCAAATCGACCTGTAGCGCTTTCTGAATAAGCGCCAGCAGCTATTTTATTGATAGCAACCTGCGGCTGATGGTAGGCCAGATGCATGTGGTAGTCGGTCAGCCCGCCATCCCAGTAGGCGCCTGGGGGCGCGCCCTCAATGTGGTGCACCGCCTGCAACACGAACGGAATGGAGCAGCTCGCCTGCAAGGCATCCATGAAGTTGGCAGGCGTGAGGCGCACCTGCCGGGTGCGAAAGTCGTGCGTGCCGAATGGCAGCGGTGCGGGCAGCGGTGCGCCCGCAGGCCTACCCCCCAAGGGCGAGGAAAACACCACCCGCTCCAGCCAGGCGCCCAGTGCCTTGCGGTGCACGGTGTTGCTGAAAAATGCGCCCAGGTAGCCCAGCGGCGTAGCCACCGGGTGCTCCCGTCCCAGCACATGGCGGCCACGCGCTGCAATCACATGCAGGTGGTAGCGGGGGTGCTGCAGCACCTCGTCCACCCGCCCGGCATAAAAGCTTTGCAGGTTTTGCCCAAACTGCTCGCTCACCTGCGATGCAGGGGGGCGCTTTTTGCCCGGCGGCACCTCGTAGTGCTGGCGCACGTAGGCGTCTTCCAGGCGCTGCAGGGCAGCCACCGGGTCATTGAGACAAGCGGTGGCCATGCGCCACGCGCCAATCGACGCACCCACCAGATGCACCGGCTGGGCAGATTGCGGCAACCACTGGCCAAACAAAAACCGGTCAAGCGGCCCCAGGATGAGCCCCTTGGGCCCGCCGGCTGCGGCGGGCACCACCCCGACATCAGACGGCTGCAGGCCGCGCTGGGCCAGGTGTTGGTAGGCCAGTGGCCCGGCGTGGATTCGCAGTGCTTTCATCGCGCCGATTGTCGCAGCGCAGCAGCCCGCACGCGGCGGGCACCAGCGTCAGACCAGATAGTCTGCGGCGTCGGGGCGCACCGTCCAGTCGATGGGGTCTTGCTGCAGCACCATGTCAATGTCCAGGCCCAGCATCAAGCCGATCTCGCCCGGAAAAGACACTGCCAGTTCGCGTTCAGACAGCCCTGCCTCGCGGCCCCGCACGCGCCAGGCCGCCAGGTGGATCACTCCAGCCAGTGGCTCGTAGGCCGTGTTATCAAAAGGCGCGGCCTGGTACTGCAAGGCATCCACCACCACCTGGGGCAGCAGCCAGCGCTGAGCCAGCGCCGCAGAAACATGGCTGTAGCTGTAGCCCAGGATGCGTTGCTCGATCTTGCCCCGGCGCATGTCCAGCGGTAGCACCAAGGTGTTCATCGACTGCGCCTTTTGCGGGTTGCCCAGGTGAATGAGCAATTCGCCCAAACCATGCAGCAAGCCAGCGGTGTAAGCGGCCGTGGGGTTCTGGAACACCACACCGGCCAGTGAACGGGCCAGTTTGGCGGTGTGCAGGCTGTAGCGCCAGAACTGCTGCAGGTTGATACCCTGCACCGCACGCGCCGCCGTGCCCAGCGTGGCAGACGACACCAGTGTTTGCAGCGGGGCGCTACCCAGCAGCACCAGGGCTTCAGAAATGCCCGCCACCTGGCGGGTCAGCTGGTGCGCGGGTGCGTTGGCCAGCTCCAGCAGGCGGGCGGCGAGCACCGGGTCTGAACCAAAAAGCAGATTCAGCCGACGCAAACTGGGCTCGCGCTGCGCCAGCTCGTTCATCAGCAACGCCACCGTGCGCGGCAGGCTTGGCAGCGCCACGGGTTGGCCTAGCAGTGCGTTCAGCTCCATGGTTCAGGGGGCGCGTCGGTGGTGGTTGCGGCGATTATGGCCGCGCCACCCCGGCAGCGGTGAGCGAAACGCCCGCCGCGCCTTCAGCGCCCCTTGGCCTGTTGCAATTTGGCAAACGCCGAGGCCATGGCCGATGGCTGCGCGGGCTCTGGCGCCCGGCGCTGGGGCTGCTGGTAGCCGCGCCCTGCACCTTCAAAGCGGTTGTCGCGCTGGCCGCGGTCGCCCGACTGGCGGGGGGCGGCATCGAGCTTCATCGACAGGCCGATGCGCTTGCGCTCCACATCCACTTCCATGACCTTGACGCGGACGATGTCGCCGGTCTTGACCACTTCACGGGCGTCGTTCACAAACTTGTGCGCGAGCTGGCTCACGTGGACCAGGCCATCCTGGTGCACACCCAGGTCCACAAACGCGCCAAACTGGGCCACGTTGCTCACGGTACCTTCCAGAATCATCCCTTCCTTCAGGTCCTTGATGTCTTCCACGCCGTCGTTGAAGCGGGCCACCTTGAAGTCGGGGCGCGGGTCGCGGCCGGGCTTTTCCAGCTCGCCCAGAATGTCCTTGACGGTGATGACGCCAAACCTCTCATTGGCGAACAGCTCGGGCTTCAGGGTCTTGAGCATGTCAGCCCGGCCCATCAGCTCGGCCACGGGCTTGCCCGTCTTTTCCATGATCTGCTCGACCACGGGGTAGGTTTCGGGGTGCACGCCGGTCATGTCGAGCGGGTTGTCACCCCCACGAATGCGCAGAAAGCCCGCGCTCTGCTCAAAAGTTTTGGCGCCCAGGCCAGCCACGTCCATGAGCTGCTTGCGGTTTTTGAACGCGCCATTGGCCTCGCGCCAGCGCACCACGGCCTTGGCCACACTGGCCGACAGGCCCGACACACGGCTGAGCAGCGGCACGCTTGCCGTGTTCAGGTCCACGCCCACCGAGTTCACGCAGTCTTCCACCACGGTGCCCAGGGTGCGGGCCAGCTCGCTCTGGTTCACATCGTGTTGGTACTGGCCCACGCCAATGCTCTTGGGGTCGATCTTCACCAGCTCGGCCAGCGGATCCTGCAGGCGGCGGGCGATGGAGGCCGCGCCGCGCAGGCTCACGTCCACATCGGGCATCTCTTGAGAAGCGTATTCGCTGGCGGAATAGACCGAGGCGCCCGCCTCGCTCACCACCACCTTCTCGATGGCGCGGTCGGCCTTGGCGGCCATCTTGATCAGGTCGGCGGCCAGCTTGTCGGTTTCGCGGCTGGCCGTGCCGTTGCCAATGGCGATCAGGTTCACGCCGTGCTTTTCGCACAGCTTGGCCAGCGTGAACAGCGAGCCATCCCAGTCGCGTTTGGGCTCGTGCGGGTACACCGTGGCGGTGTCCACCAGCTTGCCGGTGGCATCCACCACCGCCACTTTCACGCCGGTGCGAATCCCGGGGTCCAGCCCCATCACCACACGCGGGCCTGCGGGTGCAGCCAGCAGCAGGTCGCGCAGGTTGTCGGCAAACACCTTGATGGCCACTTTTTCAGCCTCGTCGCGCAGGCGGGTGAACAGGTCGCGCTCGGTCGAGAGGCTCAGCTTCACGCGCCAGGTCCAGGCCACGCACTTGCGGATCAGGTCATCGGCCTTGCGGCCCTGGTGGCTCCAGCCCAGGTGCAGCGCAATCTTGCCTTCAGCCAGGCTGGGCTTGCCGGGCTCTGGCTCCACCGGTTGCACCAGCTTGGCTTCCAGAATCTCCAGACCACGACCGCGGAACACGGCCAGCGCCCGGTGCGAAGGCACGCGGCCAATGGGCTCGTCGTATTCAAAATAGTCACGGAATTTCGAGACTTCAGGGTCGTTCTCGTTCTTGCCCTCCACCTTTTTGGAGCGCAGCAGGCCTTCGGCCCACAGCCACTCGCGCAGGTTTTGCACCAGGGCGGCGTCTTCGGCCCAGCGCTCGCTCAAGATGTCGCGCACGCCGTCGAGCACGGCAGGCACGGTCGAGAAATCGGCGCCGGTCTTGCCGTCGTCCAGCACTTCAGGCGGCCGGATGAAGGCCATTGCTTCTGCGGCGGGGTCGAGCGTGGGGTCGGCAAACAGCTTGTCGGCCAGCGGCTCAATACCGAATTCGCGGGCCATCTGGCCCTTGGTGCGCCGCTTTTGCTTGAAGGGCAGGTAGATGTCTTCCAGCTCCTGCTTGGTGGGCGCGGCAGCAATGGCGGCGCGCAGGGCATCGGTCAGCTTGCCTTGTTCATCAATGCTCTTGAGCACGGCGGCGCGGCGCTCGTCCAGTTCGCGCAGGTACGACAGGCGGGCTTCCAGCTCGCGCAACTGGATATCGTCCAGGCCGCCAGTCACTTCCTTGCGGTAACGCGCAATGAAGGGCACCGTGGCACCACCGTCCAGCAACTCGACGGCAGCGCGTACCTGCTGCTCCCCTACTTTGATTTCTGCGGCCAGTTGCCGAATGATCTGCTGCATGTGTGGGCAAACTCTCTGATACTCAAACGAACAAAACGCGAAGCGCGGGAGTTTGCCACAGGCCTGAGCGGGGCTAAGAGCCTGTTTACGATCTCGCAGGGGATCGCGTTGGAGCGCAATCGGAATGAGTGGATGCTTCGTATGCGCCGCATGGGCTACTGCCCATGCAAGCAGCCGGAGCATTCAATCACCCGATTTCGCTCCAACCCTTCGGGCAGTGGGCCTGGCGAGTGGTCTGCGGCGTTGCGGCGCTTGCCAATAGCCACGCTATTGGCGGCGCCCCGCGCCCTGCATACCAGCCCGCCAAGACCGCTGCGCGACCCCTGAGAGATCGTAAACAGGCTCTAACATCCCCACCCCTTCCCCTGTTGTTAACTGCTTTGCCCTTGCAAGACGACCTGTTTGGCGCACCGCCCGCCCCACCTGCGCCGCCGCCTGCCTCCGGCCCCGCCGATGCCGCCCCCGCCAAACGCGGCCAGGGGCTGAAAGTGCGCCCGGCACCGCAGGATGATGCGCTGCATGCCTTGGCCCAGGCGCTGCCGCCGCAGCTGCGCATGGGCACGTCGTCATGGACTTACCCAGCCTGGAATGGCCTGGTGTGGGATGCGGTATACGAGGCGCCGCAGCTGTCCAAGCAAGGCTTGGCGGCCTACGCCGCCCACCCCTTGCTGCGCACGGTGAGCCTGGACCGCAACTTTTACCGGCCGCTCACCGTCAGCCAATACCAGCGCTACGCCGAGCAGGTGCCCGAGGACTTCCGCTTTGTGGTCAAAGCCCCCAGCCTGGTGACAGACGCGCTGGTGCGCACCGAAGACGGCCGGGGCCGCGAGCCCAACCCCGCGTTTCTGAACCCCGAACTGGCGCTGCGCGAATTTGTAGAGCCTGCACTGGAAGGCCTGGGCAGCAAAGTCGGCGCACTGGTGTTCCAGATCAGCCCCTTGCCGATGGCGCTGCTGGACCGCATGCCGCAGGTGCTGGAGAAGCTGCGCACGCTGCTGCAGGCCCTGCCAGCCCTGGCCAGCCGGGCACCTGATGGGGTGATTGCCGTGGAGGTGCGTAACCCAGAGTGGCTCACCCCCGAATTTGCCGCCGTGCTGCGCAACGCCGGCGCCACCTACTGCCTGGGTCTGCATCCCAAGCTGCCACCACTGGCAGACCAATTGCCGCTGCTGCGGGCGCTGTGGCCCACGCCCCTGGTGTGCCGCTGGAACTTGAACGAAGTGCACGGCCCCTACGGCCACGAAGACGCGGAAAAGCGCTACGCCCCCTACGACCGGCTGCACGACCTGGACCCCGCCACACACGAAGCCCTGGCCAGGGTGATCGTCGGCATCACCGGCAGGGGCCAGAACGCCTACATCACCATCAGCAACCATGCCGAGGGCTGCGCCCCCTTGACCGTGCAGCGGCTGGCGCAGCATGTGCGAGCACTGCACACATCAGCTGGCCCAGGCCCTGGCACGGCTACCGCATAAGAGCTTTTTTGGCCTCTAGCGCTTACCTATCAAGCGCTAGCAGCTATTAACTTAATAGCAAAAGCATTGACACTCAGCGCCCCAGTTGCAGCGCCTGCCCTGGCTCCTGCCCCAGCTTGAACTGGGCCACGGCCTCCACCATCTGCTCGGCCTGGGTGCGCAGGCTGCTGGCGGCGGCCGCCATTTCTTCCACCAGGGCCGCGTTTTGCTGGGTGGCCTGATCGAGTTGCGTGACCGCCTGCCCCACCTGGCCCACCCCGGCGCTTTGCTCGCCCGTGGCGGCGCTGATTTCCGAGACGATGTCGGCCACGCGCTGGATGGCGCTGACCACCTCGCCCATGGTGGTGCCCGCCTTGTCGGCCAGCACCGAGCCCTCTTGCACCATGGCGCTGCTGGCGCCGATCAGCTCTTTGATGGCCTTGGCCCCGGTTGCCGTGCGCTGCGCCAGGTTGCGCACCTCGCTGGCCACCACGGCAAAGCCTCGGCCTTGCTCGCCCGCGCGGGCGGCTTCCACGGCGGCGTTCAAGGCCAGGATATTGGTCTGAAACGCGATGCCGTCGATCACGCCAATGATGTCGGCAATCTTCTGGCTGCTGCCATTGATGTTGTGCATGGTGCTGACCACCTGCGCCACCACGTCGCCACCTTGCGCGGCCACCTGGCTGGCGCTGGCCGCCAGGCGGCTGGCTTGCGAGGCGTTGTCGGCATTGTGGCGAATGGTGGAGCCCAGCTCCTCCATGCTGGCGGCCGTTTCCTCCAGCGAGCTGGCCTGGGTTTCGGTGCGGGCTGAGAGGTCGTGGTTGCCCTGGGCAATTTCATAACTGGCGGAAGACACGCTCTCGGCACTGCGGCGCACCGTGCCCAGGCTTTGCGCCAGGCGCTGGCGAAAGCCTTCCATGGCCTGGCCCAGGGCGCCAATCTCGTCGTTGGATCGAATGTCCACCGACCGCGTCAAGTCGCCTTGGGACAGAAGCCCCAGCGCAGCGCTGAGCTGCTGCACCGGCTTGCCCACCAGTCGGCGCGTGGCATAGACCAGCACCACCGTCAGGATGACCAGCGCGGCGAGCACACCCACCCACAGCCAGATCAGGACGGAGCGGGCGCTCATCATCATTTCAGACAGGGGCGCCTCGGCCACGATCACCCAGTTCCAGGGCTTGTAGCGTTCGGTGGCCACAAACTGGCGCTGCTGCGCGCCAGCGCCCAGGCGGGGCGACCAGGCCACCTCAAACTCGCCGGTCTGGTCTTTCTCGGTCAGCTTGGCCAGCCAGGCTTTACCGTCTTCGGTTTTTTCATCCACCACCAAGGCATTGGCCAGGCCCGATGTGCGACCCCGCGCAGGGCCGGTGGACACGTTTACCGCATACACCGCCCCGGTTTCAAACAGCTTTTGCGAACCCATGACCTGGGCCAGCTTGCCCAGGATGGCGCCCATGTCGGTGCCGATGAACAAAATGCCAATGGTGCGGTTGCCCTCGCGGATGGGCTCGTACACCGTCATGTATTCCTTGCCAAACAGGCTGGCGCGGCCAATGTAGGTCTTGCCCTCCTGCATCAGCGGATAGGCTGGGTGGTTGCGGTCCAGCAGGGTTTTGTAGGCGCGCTCACCATCCTGCTTTTTGAGGGATGTGGTCACGCGAATGAAGTCATCACCCGTGCGCGCAAAAATGGTGGCAATGGCGCCTGCACTGTCTTTGGTGAAGCGATCCACCCCCTCAAAGTTGCCGTTCAGGGGCGCCCCCTGAAAACTCAGCACGGCTTCGGGCTTGCCGTCTGCACCGGGCTGCTCTTGCACGCTGAAGTCACCCGCAAAGCGCGACTTGAACAGCACAAAGTCCCGCTTGGCTTGCTCTTGAGCGGTTTCATCAAAGCTCTGCACCAGGGTACGCATCTGGGTCACATATTGGTGGGCATCGTGGCGCGACACCGCACCAAAGTCCCGCCAGATAAACAGACTCACCAGGGTCATGGTGGTGAGCAAAACCAACAACAGGCTCACCAGCGCTGCCAGGGAAAGCTTGAAAGCGACGGAGCGCTGAGATACGTTAGACATGACCATCCTTGATGAATATGTTTTTATCAAATTTATTACCAAATTCATCAATTAGCAATAACTTATTACACCAAGATTCAAGAAAATGACTTGATCGTACTCAAAAAGATCGAGAGGTTATATTTTTTACAAAAAAAACAATTGGTAGTAACCCAACAATTCACAATGATTAACAACCCGTACTCAGCCCTCAGCACACAGGCAGCGGGTGAGTCCCAGTGCTATGCTTTTTGGGCTTCCCTGCTCGTCCCTCCCCCGGCACCCTTAACGCTTTGAGCCCCCCTCGCCCCACCGAAACACCCCTGCCCATGCGCAATGGCGTGAGCCCCAGTTGCGTGGTGCTGCCCGCACACCATGCAGCCCCATTGCTCGACAGGCTGGCTACCCACCTGCCCGTAGTGGGCCGCGATGAATGGCTGGCGCGCATGCTGGCGGGTGATGTGGTGGATGCGCTGGGCCTGCCTGTGCACCCCGAGCAGGTGGTCAAAGGCAGCGTGCGCCTGTTCTATTACCGCCACTTGCCGAACGAGCCCGAGCTGCCCTTTGAACACCAGGTGCTGTACCAGGACGAGCACCTGCTGGTGGCCGACAAGCCGCATTTCATGCCCGTCACGCCCACGGGGCGCTATGTGCAGCAGTCGCTCTTGGTGCGGCTGAAGCGGCAACTGGGCCTGCCGGATCTATCGCCCCTGCACCGCATCGACCGTGACACAGCGGGGCTGGTGCTGTTCTCGGTGCAGCCGCGCACGCGGGGCGCGTACCAGGCCTTGTTCAGAGAGCGCAGCATGGCCAAGACCTACGACGCCGTGGCGCCCTGGAATGCCGACATCACCTTTCCGCGTGAACACCGCAGCCGCATGGAGGAATCCCCCCAGTTCTTTCGCATGCAAGAGGTGCCCGGCGAGCCCAACAGCCACACGCGCATGGCCGTGCAGGCCGTGCAAGGCCCCTGGGCGCTGTACCGGCTGGAGCCCATCAGCGGCAAACGCCACCAGCTGCGCGTGCACATGGCCGCGCTGGGCCTGCCGCTGCGCAACGACCCGTTCTACCCCGAGGTGAACGACCCGCCCGAAGGCGACTACTCGCGCCCTTTGCAGCTGCTGGCCCGGTCGCTGCGCTTTACCGACCCGCTGACCGGGCTGGAGCGCCACTTTGAAAGCCGACTGCGCCTGCAGTGGCCAGTGGCCGACGCCACCACCACGCCAGTGGCGGCATAGACCTACAATCCAACCCGCCCACGGTGCGCCTTTGTCACCGTTGGAAGCTAGGGGTGTCTGCAGCGCAAGCCGCAGGCTGAGAGAGTCCCTTTGAACCTGATTGCGCCCCAGTCACCAAGACCGGGGCCCGAGATCATCCTCGCGCAGGGAAGCCGTCACGCCACAGCCATGCCTGCACCGGGCAGCGCCAGGGCGGGCGTCGCTCCCTTGCGCTGTTGTTATCTGATTGAACAGACTGCTGCGGAGCTTTTGCATGACGTCATCCCACCACCCTGCCCCATCGGCAGTCAACGAGGCCCTGGTGCCCGTGTCTGCCGAGCGCCGCGTCTTCCAGTGGCACGACCACGCCTCGCTGTGGTTCAGCCTGGGCGTGGGCCTGCTGGTGATGCAGGTTGGCGCCTACCTGATGCCAGCCCTGGGCACCCAGGAGGCCTTGTGGGCGATTGTGGCGGGCTCGCTGCTGGGCGCCGGGCTGCTGGGCTGGGTCGCCAAGTTGGGATGCGACAGCGGCCTGGCCAGCGCGGGGCTGATGCACGCGGTGTATGGCCGGGGCTTTGCCAGCCTGCCCATCGTGCTGAACATCGTGCAACTGGTGGGCTGGGGCACGTTTGAGCTGGTGGTGATGCGCGACGCCACCGTGGCGATTGGGCAGCAGTCAGGCAGCCTGCAAGGGGCCCAGTGGCCCGTGCTGGCCACGCTTCTGTGGGGCGGTGTGGTGATGCTGCTCATCAGCGGGTCGATGGTGCAACTGGTGCGCAAGCTGATCGCCCGCGTGGCACTGCCCCTGGTGGTGCTGTCGCTGCTGTGGCTGAGCTGGCAGTTTGTGTCGCTGGCACAAGCCCAAGGCTTGAGTGCGCTGTGGAACCGGCAGGGCGCTGGCGGCATGGGCGTGCTGCCCGCGCTGGACCTGGTCATCGCCATGCCCATTTCGTGGCTGCCGCTGGTGGCCGACTACGCCCGCCACGGCAAAAGCGGCGGCGCTGCGCTGCGCGGCACCTGGCTGGGCTATGCGCTGGCCAACATGTGGTGCTATAGCCTGGGCGTGCTGGTGGCGTTGACGTTGCCTTCCACTGACCTGGTGCAAGCGCTGCTGCTGGCGCAGGGCGGACTCATTGCGCTGTCGCTGATCCTGATCGACGAGGTGGACAACGCCTACGGCGATGCATATTCGGGCGCCGTATCGGCCCACAGCCTGCTGCCGCGCTGGAGCATTCGCCGCTGGGGCCTTTCGGTAGCCGCCCTGTGCACGGGCCTGGCCCTGGTGCTGCCCATGCACAGCCTGGAGCCGTTCCTGCTGCTGCTCAGCTCGGTGTTCGTGCCGTTGTTCGGCGTCATCCTGGGCCGCCTGGCCTTTGGCACCCACGCCCCCACGCTGCTGGCGCAGGCCCGGGTGGTGAACGCCTTGCCCGTCGCCCTGTGGCTGGCGGGCATTGCGGTGTACCACCTGACGCCCAAGGTGTTGCCGGGGGCTGGATCGGCCTTGCCCGCACTGGCATTCAGCTTTGCGCTGGCCTGGGCCACCCGGCCCAAGGCGCGGTGATTGCTATCAAAATATGAGCTGCCAGCGCTTTATCCATAAGCGCTAGCGGCCAAACTCATTAAGAACCGGCAAGCACCCGCTGCGCCACCGGCGCGTAGCCATGGTTCAGCGGCCCATGGCCGCGCCCCGTGGTCACATCGGCCCCGGCGGCAATCGCACCCAGGATGTAGCTGCGGGCTTGCTCCACCGCCTGCTGCAGCGGCAGCCCCAGCGCCAAGTGGGCCGCGATGGCCGACGACAGCGTGCACCCGGTGCCATGCCCGTTGTGCGTGGCAATGCGCGGCGACTGAAGCTTGTACGCTTTCGGCGCACCGGGCATAGACAGCACATCCACCACCCAATCGCCGGGCAAATGCCCGCCTTTGAGCAACACCGCCTGCGCGCCCAGCGCACGCAGGTCTTGCGCGGCGGCTTCCAGCGCATCGGCGTCTTGCAGGCTGCGGCCCAGCAGCCAGCCCGCTTCGTCCAGGTTGGGCGTGATCACCTCGGCCAGCGGGAACAGCTCACTCACCAGCACGCCCACGGTCTCCTGCGCAATCAGGCGGTCGCCACTGGTGGCCACCATCACCGGGTCCAGCACCACATGGGGCAACTGGTAGGCGCGAATGGCATCGGCCACCACGCGCACCACGTCGGGCGAATGCAGCATGCCGATCTTGACCGCATCCACGCCAATGTCTTGAACCACAGCGTCGATCTGGGCCTTGAGATTGTCGGGTGGCACGCCATGGATACCCGTGACGCCGCAGGTGTTTTGCGCCGTGATGGCGGTGATGGCCGTCATGCCGTAGCAGCCCAGCGCGCTGAAGGTTTTGAGATCGGCCTGGATGCCTGCGCCGCCGCCGCTGTCTGAGCCGGCAATCGACAACACGCGTGCGTAACGGGATGACACGCGTGCGTCACTGGGCAACACGCGTGCGTGTGGACGGCCCGCGTGGAGCCCTGTAGAAGAGGAAGTCATGGCAAAAATTATGGCCTATGCGCCAGGTCAAGCCGCACCAAAAGGGGATGTGCTGTAATTGTTTTTTCCGGACGAAACAGGGGTGTCCCGCCGCTTCAACGGTGTGTGACTGAGAAATACCCTGGGGCCCGCAGCCACGCTGCACTGCGCCCCGCTACCCGATCCAGGTCATGCTGGCGTGGGGAGTTTCCACCAACGGCGCTGCGCCCTCCGTTTTGTCCACTGTTGCCTTTCTACAGACGGACGCCAGACGGACCCCTATGTCACTTTCCCCTTCATCCTTCGCAATTCTGGGCGCCGGCCTCATGGGCCGCCTGCTCGCCGTAGAACTGGCACGCCAGGGCCACCGGGTTGAGATTTACGACGCAGGCAGCCCTCAGGCGGAACAATCGGCCGCCACGGTGGCCGCTGCCATGCTGGCACCGCTGGCCGAATCCGCCATCACCGAGCCAGGCGTGGTGCGCATGGGCCACTACGCGCTGCCGCGCTGGCAGCAGTTGATTGCGTCGCTGACCGAACCGGTGTTCTTTCAGCAAGCGGGCACCTTGATCGTCTGGCACCGCCAAGACGCTGCAGAAGCCCAACGCTTTACGCGCGTGCTGGAAGCCAACCAGCAAACCACCCCGGAACTGCCGCCACTGCAAAAGCTGGACAGTGCTGCTCTGGCACAAGCAGAGCCCACGCTGGCAGAGCGCTTCAACCACGGCCTGTATCTGCCGGGCGAAGGCCAGCTGGACAACCGCCAGTTGCTGACCAGCCTGCTCGCTGAAATGACACGGCTGGGTGTGCAGATGCACTGGAATGCACCGCGCACGCCCGAGGCCTTTGCACCGGGCACGCCAGGGCAACCCGACTGGGTGCTGGACTGCCGAGGCCTGGGCGCCCGCCAGGACTGGAAGGACCTGCGCGGCGTGCGAGGCGAGGTGGTGCGCCTGTACGCGCCCGACGTCACCCTGCAGCGCCCCACCCGCCTCGTGCACCCCCGCTACCCCATCTACCTGGCGCCCAAACAAGACCATGTGTTTGTGATTGGCGCCACCGAGATCGAGTCCGACGACCTGTCGCCAGCCAGCGTGCGATCGACGCTGGAGCTGCTGAGCGCAGCGTATGCCGTGCACCCTGGCTTTGCCGAGGCGCGCATTCTCGAAATTCGTACCCAGTGCCGCCCCACCCTGCCCGACAACCTGCCCGCCATTCGCCAGCCCCAGCCGCGTGTGCTGGAGGTCAATGGCATGTACCGGCACGGCTTCATGATTTCGCCGGCAATGCTGGACGTCACCCTGGAAATTCTGAACACAGGACAATCGCAGCTTTCAAAACGATTTGATCTGCGGCTTGAACTGCTGGGGCAACCGGCCCCCGCCGTTCAGGCAGCCAGCGCATTGGCATGAAGATTTTCATCAACAACCATCCTTACGAACTGCCGGAAGGCGCCAGTGTGACCGATGCCGTGGCCGCCATCCAGGCCCGGCCGCCCTTCGCTGTCGCTGTCAACACCAGCTTTGTGCCCAACACGCGCTACGCAGCACACACTTTGCAGCCGGGCGACCGCGTAGAAATCATCTCCCCCGTGACGGGCGGCTGACGCCCCATCAACCCATGACCGCTCTTACCTCTCCAGATTCGCTGGTCCTTTACGGCCACACCTTCGCCAGCCGCCTGCTGCTGGGCACCTCCCGGTACCCCTCGCCTGCTGTGCTTGAGGCCGCCGTCGAACGCGCCCAGCCCGCCATGGTCACCGCCTCGCTGCGCCGCCAGGGCAGCAACCCAGCCGAAAGCGGCGCCAGTTTCTGGGAGCTGCTGCGCAAGCTCAATGTGCCCGTGCTGCCCAACACCGCGGGCTGCCACAGCGCCCAGGAAGCCATCACCACCGCCCAGATGGCGCGCGAGGTGTTCAACACCCCGTGGATCAAGCTGGAACTGATCGGCGACGACTACACCCTGCAGCCCGACACGCTGAACCTGGTGAGCACAGCCGAGCACCTCATCAAGGAAGGCTTTCAGGTGCTGCCCTACTGCACCGAAGACCTGGTGCTGTGCCAACGCCTGGTCGATGTCGGCTGCCAGGCCGTCATGCCCTGGGCTGCGCCCATTGGCACCGGTCGCGGCCCTGTGAACCCCTACGCGCTGCAAACCCTGCGTGAGCGGCTGAGCGTGCCACTGCTGGTGGATGCAGGCCTGGGCCTGCCATCGCACGCTTGCCAGGTCATGGAGTGGGGCTACGACGGCGTGCTGCTGAACACGGCCGTGGCCCTGGCGCAAGACCCTGTGGCCATGGCCGGTGCTTTCGCCGATGCGGTGCAGGCTGGCCGCGCCGCCTACCGCGCAGGCGCGATGACCGCACAAGACTCCGCCCAGCCGAGCACCCCAGTGCTGGGCACACCCTTCTGGCACCACGACCAACATGCTTGATGCCACCACGGCCGCCATGGCCCAATCCATCCAGAACCTGCACGCAGCAACGTTTTCGGGCTTTGAACCGCTACAGCCCCCAGCGCCCACAAGCAACGACCCTGTCTACCTGGCCGCTTTGCACGCCTGCAGCCAGCTAGGCTTCATCGCCCACGACGCAGAGTGCCTGGCCCGTGCCTGGCTTGCTCAATCCACGCGCACCGGTCAGTTCGACGCAGCACTCTGGCCCAGTGATCCACGCGACTTCGGCTTGCAAACTACACCACGGGCCAGTGCCTTTGTCACCTGCCCCCAGACACTCGGCTTGTATGCCGTGTTGCCCGATGCCGACTGGGTGGGCCGCATGGCGCGTGCGGGCGTGCCCACGGTACAGCTGCGCTACAAGTCGGATGACGCTGTAGCGATTGCCCAGGAAGTGCGCAAAGCCGTGGCTGCAGTCGCGGGCACCCCCGCCCTGCTGTTCATCAACGACCACTGGCGGGAAGCCATTGCCGCCGGGGCCTACGGTGTGCACCTGGGGCAGGAAGACCTGGATGCGCTCACCCCCGAAGAACTGCAGACCCTGCGCGATTCAGGCCTGCGGCTGGGCGTCAGCACCCATGGGTATGCCGAGATGGTGCGCGCCGATGCGGTGGGCCCCAGCTACATCGCCATGGGCGCCGTGTTCCCCACGACGCTGAAAAAAATGGCGACGGCTCCGCAAGGGCTGGGGCGGCTGGCGGCTTATGCCAAGCTCATGAAGAGCTACCCCCAAGTTGCCATCGGCGGGATAGGGCAAGAACAATTTGCCGAGGTATTGGCCACCGGGGTCGGCTCCATCGCGGTAGTGCGCGCCCTGGTCAATGCCGACCAGCCTGAAAAAGCTGCAGCGAGCCTGATGGCGGCAATGCAAGGTTGAGTGATCTGCAGGCGAAGTTGTTGATGTTTCCGCCTGCGTCACTGCAAGGCTACTGCTGCGGCATCGGAAAGCTGGGTTGCGCAACCCCTCCAACAACCCGCTCAGGGCTTCTTATCGGTAGGCTTGAGCGGCTCCAGCTCCAAGCTCAACTCCATCAGATCGTTGGAAGACCCGAACCCAATCGGTGTGCCAGGGGCTGGAGGCGGCGTTACCGGAACAGCTGGCAAATCACTGATGGTGATGGGGACGGGCTCGGACAAATCGATGTCCAGCGTGACGGACGATTGGTACTTTGTACCTGCCGAACCGACAGCAGAAGCTGATGCAGGAGGCTGCGCTACCGGCTTGGACTCCTGAGGAGCCAACTTGCTCTCGTCCACCGCAGCTTCCGCACGCGGTGCGGGCGGCTCAAAACCAAACTCCAGGGCCGCTGCCAGCGAGTCCAGAGGGAAATCTGGCGTGCGATCCAGCGGTGTCAGTGAACTCAAGGCATGCGCGGCTGCGGCCTCAAAAGACTGTGGCTGCGGCGTGGTCCGCTTGCGCGGAGGTGGTGCGCCCCGCGCGCTAGATGGAGTCGTCTGCGCAATCGCCAACAGCAACAGCAAATCATCAAAAGCTGCCAGGTCGAAAGGCGCCTTGCGCGTGTCACCGGGCCGGTAGAACATATGCTTCTCCAGCACATGTAGCACGTTGGGAGAGCTCCACTCGGCCTCGATTTCAGCCAGCGCGTCCAGGTACTGATCCAGCGGCTTACCTAGGCGGTCAAACGCCGAGAACTCCGGCACATGCGCATTGAAATGGCGCATGAACTGCTGGCGCAGGGCGTTGAAATCTGCAGCACGGCTCAAGGTACGGTACAGGCGCAGCAAATCGAGGTACGCCACCGGTGAGGTTTCCTCGTGCTGGGCAATGTGCTGGCGCAACACCTCCACGGCCTGGTCGTGTTCACCCACGGACACGAAAAACTCTGCCTGCTGCTGAATATCGAACAGCTCTTCTGGATTGATGATGTGGTGCAGTGGTGCCTGCGCTGCTGGTGCAGCCGTGGGGACCGGTTCAAAACCAGCGTCCTCCAGCGAGACTTCACCGGGCTCGGCCGCACTTTCTGCCGCTACCGCCTGCACCACAGGCATGGGCGCAGCCCCGGGCGGGGTCGCAGCTGGCGTCAGAGGACGACCCCAGCGGTCTGTGGGCGGTGCAACCACCTCTTCCACAGGTTCCAGATCAACCACGCTTGGCTCGTCAGCCCTTCGACTGCTGACCGCCACGGCCTCACGCCATGAACGTTCGGACTTGGATGCCGCCCGGTCAGAGCGGCGCCACAACCATCCGCACAAGCCCAGAGCCACGGCCAGCGCACCTCCCAAGCCGTAGACCATCCACGAGGGAAGGCGATCAGCCTCCATCTCATGCACCTGCCTTTGCAACTCAGCGGTCGCGGCCTGGTTACGGCTCGCGCTGGCGCGAAACTGGGTCAATTCGGTTTCCAGCTTACGCAGAGCTGCTTCCTGCTGCGCCAAAGTCTGGGGATCCTGATTCAAGGCACGCCACAACGCAGCCGCTTGCTCCCGTTGGGGTGAAGTTTCTGATGCGGGGGCTTGTGGCAGTTCCGGCGTGGTGCGCAGGGCCAGCGGCATTTCAAGCCACGCATCCAAAGGCTCCATCACCAGCCGTGAGCGCGCAGGCTCCCGGGGCGCAGCCTGCTTGACTACCGATGGACGCGGGGAAACACGCGCTTCTTTGCGCGCCACAGCGGGCGCAGATGCCGCCTTGGGGGGCGCAGGGCGCGGAACGGTGGCGCTGCTACCCTGTGGAGCGGAATTTGAGACGGGCACATCCACCGCTGTCGGTGCTGTGATGCGCGATGCAGTGGTCACCGTCGCTTGCGGCCCAGGAACTGCAACGCTGCGCGGTGCCGTCTGCGGAGGGTCTGCAAAGAAAATGTAGGTACGGGCCACCCGGCCCGCACAGCCCGCTGTCAGGGTGACCTGGACGATGGGCTCGTCGATAGCGACAGAGGCTTGCACACGAACGCCGCTACGTCCGCTGGTTTCTGGCAAGGGCGTGACGAAGACCTTTGATTCGCTCAATTGCGCATCGCCCGACTTCACCGTAGCAGCAACACAAGAAGAAGCCACGTCCGAGCCAGTATCTGGCTGCACATCAAAAGTGAGGTCGAGCGAACTACCCAGGACCACAGCTCCCCTGCTTGCCCCAAGGGAAAGCGCTGAAGCACCGGCTGCGATAGCCCACAGACCGGCTCCAAGGATGTTGTTACGGAGTTTCACAATTAATTTTGTTCTTGGCTCGTTGGATTCTTGCACATAAGTGGCAACGCAGGGCCGCAGCCATAATCGCGCTATGAAAATTCATTTTTCCAGCATCGCCGTGGTGGGCGCGGGGGCCATGGGCCAAGGCATAGCGCAGATTGCGGCACAAGCGGGCAGTCACGTCTGGTTGCTTGATTCCAAGCCCGGCGCAGCAGACAAAGCCAAGCAAGCCATCCAGCAGCAATGGGCCAAACTCGCCGCCAAAGGCCGCGTGACAGAAGAGCAAGTCCAAGCCTGGAGTCAACAGTTGCAAATTGCCAACACTTTGGCTGATCTCGGGTCTTGCCAACTGGTGATTGAGGCGGTGGTGGAGCGTCTTGAGGTCAAGCAAGCACTCTTCGCAGAGTTGGAGCGCACCCTGCCAGCCAACGTGGTGTGGGCAACCAACACTTCTTCCCTGTCTGTGACGGCCATTGCAGCCGCGTTGCAGCAACCCGAACGACTGGCCGGTTTCCATTTCTTCAACCCCGTGCCGCTGATGAAGGTGGTAGAGGTGGTGGCAGGCCTCAAGACCGATCCAGCCCTGTGCCAAGCCCTCACAGCCTACGCCCGCGAAATGGGGCACACCCCGGTGCAGGCGCAAGACACACCGGGCTTCATCGTCAACCACGCCGGGCGTGGTTTTGGCACCGAGGCATTGCGTATCGTCAGCGAGGGCGTGGCCGACTTCGCCACCATCGACCGCATCCTGCGCGACCAGGTGGGTTTCAAGCTCGGGCCCTTCGAGTTGATGGACCTGACGGCACTGGACGTGTCGCACCCCGTGATGGAATCCATTTACCACCAGTATTACGAAGAGCCGCGCTTTCGCCCCAGCGTCATCACGGCACAACGGCTGGCAGGCGGGGTGCTGGGCAAGAAAGTGGGAGATGGCTTCTATCGCTACGAAAACGGTGTGGCCCAGGTGCCCGCAGAGCCGCCTGTCCCGGTGGTGCAAGACATACCGCCCGTGTGGGTCTCGCCCCGAGCATCGCGACGCATGGAGCTGTACCAGTTACTCAAGGACCTGGGCGCCGCCATCGAGACCGGTGCATCGCCCTCACCCACAGCCATCACCTTGGTCGCCCCCCTGGGGTTTGACGTGACCACCGTGGCAGTGGTCGAACGGCTGGACCCGGCCCGCACCATTGGCATCGACATGCTGGTGGAAGAAGCCGCCACCAAGCGGCGCGTACTGGCCACCAACCCGGCCACGCGCGTGGACATTCGCAACGCCGCGCACGCCCTGTTTGCCCGCGATGGCAAGCCCGTGAGCGTGATCCGTGACAGCGGCGGCTTTGTCACCCAGCGCGTGGTGGCCACCATCATCAACATCGCGACAGATATTTGCCAGCAAGGCATTTGCTCACCCAAGGATCTGGAAACCGCCGTCACCCTGGGCCTGGGCTACCCACTGGGGCCTTTGGCCATGGGCGACCGCTGGGGGCCCACCAATATCCTGGAAGTGCTGTTCAACATGCAGACCGTGTACGGCGACACCCGTTACCGCCCCAGCCCCTGGCTGCGCCGGCGAGGCGCCATCGGCCTGAGCCTGACCCACGTCGAAGAAAGCTGAATCCATGCCCGCCCAACTCCTGAGCACCAGTGAAGGTCAGACGCTGGTTCTGACCCTGAGCAACCCCGGTCTGCGCAATGCAATGGAGCCCTCCATGGGCGCGGCTTGCATCGAAGCACTCATCGTGGCCGAGCGCAGCCCCGATGTACGCAGCGTGGTCATCACCGGCGCGGGCGGCATGTTCTGCTCGGGCGGCAACCTGCAAAGCCTGCAGGCCAACCGCCAGCAGCCCCCCGAAGTGCAAGCCCAGCGCATTGAAGGCCTGCACCAATGGATCGAGACCGTCCGCACCTACCCCAAGCCCATCATCGCGGCGGTGGAAGGCGCTGCGGCTGGCGCAGGCTTTTCGCTGGCCCTGGCGTGCGACATGGTGGTCGCAGCACGCGATGCGGTGTTTTTGATGGCATACAGCAATGTGGCCCTGTCGCCCGACGGAGGCGCCAGTTGGAGCCTGGCACACACCCTTCCCCGCCCTTTGGCCACCGAGCTGTTGATGTGTGGCGACAAGATCACCGCCGAGCGGCTGCATGCATTGGGCCTGGTCAACCGCCTGAGCAATCCGGGCGACGCTCTGGGCACAGCGCTGCAACTGGCAGATCGCCTGAACCAACGTGCGCCCAACGCTTTGGCCAGCATCAAGGAACTGCTGAGCGATGCCGCCCACCAAACGCTGAGCCAGCATCTCGACAGTGAACGCGATCACTTCGTGAAAAACCTGCACCACCCGAACGCGGGGGAAGGGATTGCGGCGTTTCTGGAAAAGCGCGCGCCGCGCTACGAGTGAACGCGTTCTCCAGCCGCCTTCTCCAGCCTGTCAAGGCTGGTGAAGGCCTGTGCCCTGCGCCCTCTCGGCCCAGGGCATTTTTTCTTCTGCACGTCGCAGGCTGAACGCCCAAGGCACAGACACACAGGTGACAACACTGAGCGAATAGCCTGGTCCCTCACGCGACAATGAAGCTGTTTCCAGTCACCCAAAAGACAGACCATGGACGACCCGATTCTTACCATCGAAGAACGTGAAGCGATCAATTCCGGTCGCTGGTTCTCATCCCTTTCTCCGTCATTGCGACACGACATCCTCCGATGTGCATACGTCAAACGCTTCAAGGACGGCGGCCTCATAGCCGCCCGGGGCGATCCGCCCGAGGAGTGGATTGCCTGCGCGCGCGGCGCGGTGCGGGTCAGCTCAACCTCCATCTCGGGCAAGCAGATCACGCTGACCTATGTGGAGCCAGGCATCTGGTTTGGGGACGTAGCCATCTTCGACGGAGACCGGCGCACGCACGATGCCTACGCGCACGGCGACACCACCATTCTTTGCGTGGCCAAGGCAGACTTCAAGAAAATTCTGGCCGCGCACACCGAGTTCTACGAAGCCATGCTGCGCCTGCATGCACGCCGCATCCGGCAGCTGTATGGGCTGGTGGAAGACCTCAACACCCTGCCCCTGCGGGCGCGCTTGGCCAAGCAGCTCGTGCACTTGGTGCGCAGCTATGGCATTCCCAGTCTGTCGGACGGCAGCGAGATGCGCATTGGCCTGCAACTGGCCCAGGAAGAGCTGGCGCAGCTGCTGGGCGCATCGCGCCAGCGGGTCAACCAGGAACTCAAAGCCATGGAACGCGAGGATGCGATTCGCATCGAGCCGGGTGGCTTGGTGGTGCGCAACCGCGAAGCACTGATGCGCATTTCCGAAGCAGACATCTGAATCTTTACCTTTGCTCTGCACGTTGCCCGCCATGCGCAAACCCTGCGCACCCTGAAACTGCCGCACCTGCAGCGGCGGGCTCGCCCCTCCCATCTCACCGCATGCGGCGCGCTGCACGTCCGCAAAGCCTTGCCACGTCTACACACCCAACCTCACATGAGCAACTTTGACCACTTTGTGGGCACACGCCCTGTGTCCGAACAACACGCTTTCGATGTTGCTGCGCTCACCAGCTGGCTCGGTCGCCACATGCCAGGCTTTGAAGGGCCCCTGACCGTCGAGATGTTCAAAGGCGGGCAGTCCAACCCCACCTACAAGCTCATCACGCCCAGCGCCAGCTACGTGATGCGTGCCAAGCCCGGCCCAGTGGCCAAGCTGCTGCCTTCGGCCCATGCCATCGAGCGCGAATTCGCCGTGATGAGCGGCCTGCAAGGCACCGATGTACCCGTGCCACGCATGCATGTGCTGTGCGAAGACGAATCGGTGATTGGCCGCGCCTTCTACGTGATGGAGTGCATGCAAGGCCGCGTGCTGTGGGACCAATCCCTGCCCGGCATGACGCCGACCGAGCGCGGCGCCATCTACGACGAGATGAACCGCGTGATTGCCGCGCTGCACACCGTGAAGTTTGCTGATCGGGGCCTGGCCAACTATGGCAAGCCCGGCAATTACTTTGACCGCCAGATTGGCCGCTGGAGCAAGCAATACGTCGCCTCCATCACCCAGCCCATCGAAGAAATGGACCGGCTGATGGAATGGCTGCCCGCACACATGCCCGCGAGCGCCAGGGATGAGAGCCAGGTCTCCATCGTGCATGGCGACTTCCGACTGGACAACCTCATGTTCCACCCCACCGAGCCCCGCGTGATTGCCGTGCTGGACTGGGAGCTGTCCACCCTGGGCCACCCCCTGGCTGACTTCAGCTACCACTGCATGAGCTGGCACATCCCGGCGGCACTGGGGCGCGGCATTGCAGGGCAAGACCTGGCCGCACTGGGCATTCCGGACGAAGACAGCTACATCCGCAGCTACTGCGAGCGCACAGGCATTGCCACGCCCGAAGCACTGCGGGCCGACTGGAACTTCTACATGGCCTACAACATGTTCCGCATCGCGGCCATCTTGCAGGGCATTGCCAAGCGGGTGGAGGCAGGCACCGCCTCCAGCGCGCAGGCCAAGGCCTCGGGCGAAACGGCCCGTCCCATGGCGCAACTGGCCTGGTCTTTTGCCCAGCGCGGCTAACCCTGCCCCACAGAACCACACGACCAATTTTTCACGGAGAACCCCATGGACTTTGACTACTCCCCCAAAACCAAGGAACTGCAGGCCAAACTGCTCCAGTTCATGGATGAGCACATCTACCCAGCCGAAGCCGACTACACGGCCGAGCTGCAGGCCAACACGGCCGCTGGCAAACGCTGGAGTGCGCTGAACACCATCGAGAACCTCAAACCCAAAGCCCAGGCGGCAGGCCTGTGGAACCTGTTTCTGCCCGTGGACAGTGCTGCCGCCTCAGGCTACACCGGCGCAGGCCTCACCAACCAGGAATACGCTCCCCTGGCCGAAATCATGGGCCGTGTGCCATGGGCCAGCGAAGTGTTCAACTGCTCGGCACCTGACACCGGCAACATGGAAACCATTGCCCGCTACGGCAGTGAAGAGAACAAGGCCCGCTGGCTCAAGCCATTGCTCGAAGGCAAGATTCGCTCTGCCTTCGCCATGACTGAACCGGCCGTGGCTTCGAGCGACGCCACCAACATCGAAACCCGCATTGAACGCCAGGGCGACGAATACGTCATCAACGGCCGCAAGTGGTGGATTTCGGGCGCGGCCGACCCACGTTGCGCTGTGTTCATCACCATGGGCAAGAGCGACCCCGAGGCGCCCAAGCACTCGCAGCAAAGCATGGTGCTGGTGCCCGCTGACACCCCCGGCATCAAGATCATTCGCCCGCTCAACGTGTTTGGCTACGACGACGCCCCCCACGGCCATGTGGAGATGACGTTTGAAAACGTGCGCGTGCCCGTCTCCAACATCCTGCTGGGCGAAGGCCGTGGCTTCGAGATCGCCCAAGGGCGTCTGGGCCCCGGGCGCATCCACCACTGCATGCGCCTCATTGGCCTGGCCGAGCGCGCGCTGGAGCTGATGTGCAAGCGCGCCAGCAGCCGCGTAGCCTTTGGCAAGACCGTGGCCCAGCAAACCGTGACGCAAGAGCGCATTGCTGAAGCCCGCTGCAAGATCGACATGGCCCGCCTGCTGACCCTGAAAGCCGCCTGGCTGATGGACGTGGCAGGCAACAAGGTGGCCAAGACCGAGATCGCCATGATCAAGGTGGTAGCCCCCAGCATGGCCTGCCAGGTGATCGACTGGGCCATGCAGGCCCACGGCGGCGGCGGCATGTGCGACGACTTCCCCCTGGCCTACGCCTACGCCGGTGCGCGCACCCTGCGCTTTGCAGACGGCCCGGACGAAGTGCACCGCAACGCCATTGCCAAGTGGGAGCTGGGCAAGTACGGCAGCTACGGCCGCGACGCGGGCGTGCCCATCACACGCGGCGCCTAAGGCATAGGCTGCCCACGAGCGATACGCAGGGAAGTGCATGATTTGCACTTCCCTGGGGTCTCCAAATTTGGTTGGCAGGCACAGGGGCTAGTGGCGGATAGTCGCTCGGTATCTGTGGGAAATCCCTGACCCCGCAGCAGGTTCGCTACCTGCACGGGGCATTGACTGGCCCTCCCACAATGCACTTCATCTCAACACACCGAGGAAGCGCCATGTCCCTTTCCCTGATTCTCCTAATCGTCCTGATCTTGATCCTGATTGGCGCTCTGCCCACATGGGGTCACAGCCGCTCTTGGGGGTACGGCCCCAGCGGGGGGATCGGTCTGGTGGTGCTGATACTGGTCATCTTGCTGCTCATGGGCAGGATATGACGGTCTATTGAAGTTGCGCAAACTGCTACAAGCCACCAGGTTCTTGTTCACTCAAGCCACAACCCACACTGAAACAAAAAGGGAGCCTGCCAAGCACGCTCCCTTTTTGCTTTGAGGAGTTGCTCGGAAAAGAATTTCCGCGCAATCCGCACATTGGCGATGAAGGCTCACACCTGGACAGGCAGGTCTCCAGCGCCAGTACGGCGGTCAGCCCATGTGCAAGCCACCGTTCACAGAGAAGTCAGCGCCGGTCGCGTAGCCGCCTTCGTCCGACGCCAGCCACGCAATGATGGAAGCGATCTCGCTGGGCTCGCCCAGGCGTTTGACGGGAACGGTGGCCACGATCTTTTCCAGCACGTCAGGGCGGATGGCCTTGACCATGTCGGTGCCGATGTAGCCGGGGCTCACGGTGTTGACGGTCACGCCTTTGGTGGCCAGCTCTTGCGCCAAAGCCATGGAGAAACCGTGCATGCCAGCCTTGGCAGCAGAGTAGTTGGTCTGGCCCGCCTGGCCTTTTTCGCCGTTCACGCTGCTGATGTTGATGATGCGGCCCCAGCCCTTTTCCACCATGTCGGCAACCACTTGCTTGGTCACATTGAACATGCTGTTCAGATTGGTTTCGATCACAGCGTCCCAGTCTTCGCGGGACATCTTCAGGAACATGCGGTCGCGGGTGATACCGGCGTTGTTCACCAGCACATCAATGGTGCCATGCTCAGCCTTGGCCTGGGTGAATGCCTCGACGGTCGAATCCCAGTCGCCCACGTTGCCCACCGATGCGTAAAAGGTGAAGCCCAGGGCTTTTTGTTCTGCCAGCCACTTGGCGTGGTCACGCGTGGGGCCACAGCCGACGATGACCTTGAAACCATCTTTGTGCAAACGCTGGCAGATAGCGGTACCAATGCCACCCATGCCACCGGTTACATACGCTACTTTTTGGCTCATGCTATTTCTCCTTGTGTAAGTAATCTGCCTCGCACCACTCTACCGAAGATTTGTGAGCTGGCTGTGCAGGTAAACACTGGGGCGTGCGGTCTTTTCTAAAAAAAGTAACGAAACACGCAGACCGTCGCACGGGTGCAACGGGCATGAAAAAGGCCGCGCATCTGCGCGGCCTCGCAATAACTCGAAAGCAGTTGGCTCAGCGCTCAAGCGCCAGCGAAACGCCCATGCCACCGCCAATGCACAAGGCAGCCAAGCCCTTCTTGGCATCACGGCGCTGCATTTCGTGCAGCAAGGTCACCAAGATGCGGCAGCCCGACGCACCAATGGGGTGGCCAATCGCAATGGCACCGCCGTTGACGTTGACCTTGGCGGGATCAATGGCCAACTCTTTGTTCACTGCGCAGGCTTGCGCCGCAAACGCTTCGTTCAACTCGAACAAGTCCACATCGGCGGCGTTCCAGCCAGCGCATTGCAGAGCCTTGCGGGAAGCAGGCACGGGGCCCATGCCCATCGTGGCGGGGTCCAGGCCGCTGGTGCCAAAGGCCGCAATGCGCGCCAGGGGCTTGAGGCCCAGCGCTGCGGCCTTCTTGGCGCTCATCACCACCACGGCAGCGGCGCCGTCGTTGATGCCCGAGGCATTGCCGGCCGTCACGCTGCCGGCCTTGTCGAACGCTGGGCGCAAGCCAGCCAGGGCTTCAGCACTGGTCTTGCGGTTGAGGTACTCGTCCACGTTGAAGACAACCGGGTCGCCTTTTTTCTGGGGAATGCTCACACCCACGATTTCGTCCACAAACTTGCCCGCATCCTGGGCGGCTGCAGCTTTTTGCTGGCTGGCCAGGGCCAGCGCGTCTTGCATGTCACGGGTAATGCCGTATTGCTTGGCGACGTTCTCGGCCGTGATGCCCATGTGGTACTGGTTGTAGACGTCCCACAGGCCGTCCACAATCATGGTGTCCACCATCTTCCAGTCGCCCATGCGCTGGCCGTCACGCGAGCCATTGAGCACGTGGGGCGAGAGGCTCATGTTTTCCTGGCCACCCGCCACCACGATTTCGCTGTCACCCCAGGCCACGGCCTGGGCGGCGAGCATCACGGCCTTGAGGCCGGAGCCACACACGGCATTGATGGTCAACGCGGGGGTTTCCTGGGCTACGCCAGCCTTCATCATGGCCTGGCGGGCTGGGTTCTGGCCTACGCCAGCAGCCAGCACTTGGCCCATGATGACTTCACCGATCTGGTCAGACGCCAGACCCGCACGCGCGATGGCTTCACGGATCACCACGGCGCCCAGCTCGGTTGCCGGGGTCTTGGCCAGCGAACCACCAAACTTGCCCACCGCAGTGCGGGCGGCAGAAACAATAACGATGTCTTCCATGAAAGTCCTTTCAGTGTGAATCTCTTTTGCCCGGCGGCGCATCACCATGCGCTTTGAAGGGCGAACCTAAACATTCTCTCAGTCCTGCAAGTCAGGACTTTTGCTTAACGTAGCTGCCAGGAGCTGGCTCAATGGCCTTGAACTTGGCGCCCTTGCCATAGGTCTTGGGGGCAGCAATCTGTTTGCCAGCGTGGGCCTTCAACCAGTGGGACCAGTCGGTCCACCAGCTGCCAGCATGTTCTGTGGCCCCTTCAAGCCATTGCTCGAGGGTGGCGGGCAGCTTGCCGTCGGCGCGAATCCAGTGGCTACGTTTGTTCTTGGCGGGGGGGTTGATCACCCCGGCAATATGGCCCGAGGCCCCCATGACAAACCGCTTTTTTCCAGGCAGCACCTGGGTGGACGCGTACGCGGCGTTGATGGGCACGATGTGGTCTTCGCGCGAGCCGTAGATGTACACGGGCAGGGTGAGCTGCCCTAGGTCCAGCTTCTCGCCACAGACGGTGAGCTTGCCCGGCTGCACCAGGTTGTTTTCAAGATAGAAGTTGCGCAGATACCAGGCGTAGAAGGGGCCGGGCAGATTGGTGCTGTCGCTGTTCCAGTACAGCAGGTCGAACGGGGGCGGCGTTTCGCCCTTGAGGTAGTTGCCCACCACGTAGTTCCACACCAGGTCATTGGGACGCAGAAAGCTGAAGGTCGAGGCCAGGTCTTGCCCCTTCATCAGCCCGCCCTTGCCCATTTGCAACTCGCGGAACTGCACGAACGCCTCATCAATGAACACGTCCAGAATGCCGGTGTCGGCAAAGTCGATGAGCGTGGTGAGGAAGGTGGCGCTGGCCACGGGCTCTTGCCCGCGCGCAGCCATCACCGCCAGGGCATTGCTCAGGATGGTGCCGCCCACGCAAAAGCCCAGGGCATTGATTTGGTCAGCGCCCGTGATGCTCTGCACCACGTCAATGGCCGCCATGGCGCCGTCTTCCACATAGTCGTCCCAGGTTTTGTGGGCCAAGTCTTCGTGCGGATTGCGCCAGCTCACCACAAAGGTGCGGTGCCCCTGCTCCACCGCGTAGCGGATGAAGGAGTTGTCGGGCTGCAAATCAAGGATGTAGAACTTGTTGATGCAAGGCGGCACCAGCAAAAAGGGCCGTTCGTACACCTTGGTGGTGAGGGGCTTGTATTCGAGCAACTGGAACAGCTCGTTCTCATACACCACCGCACCCTCGGTGGTGGCCACGTTGCGGCCCACCTCGAACAGGCTCTCGTCGGTCATCGACACATGGCCCTGGCGAATGTCGTGCAGCAGGTTTTGCATGCCCTTGGCAATGCTCTCACCCTTGGTCTCGATGGCTTTTTTCTGCGCCTCGGCGTTGAAGGCCAGAAAGTTGCTCGGGGCCATGGCGGCCATCCACTGCTCCACGCCAAAGCGGATGCGGGCACGGGTTTTTTCGTCGCCCTCCACCGCATCGGCCAGGCCCATGAGGGTGCGGGCGTTGAGCAGGTAGGCGGCCGCAGAGAAAGCAGCCACGGGGTTGGAGGCCCAACCGTCGCCGCTGAAACGGCGGTCTTTCACCTCGGGCGTACCTTGCAGGCTTTGTGACCACAGGGCCTGCGCCTCCTTGAGGTACTGCTCTTGCAGGGCCTGCAGCTTGGCGGGAGACAACTGCACCGCAGGCACCTTGCCCGGGGGGCCACCCAGGTCCAGGTTCTGGAAGGATTGCAGCGCTTTGGCCCAGCTGTCTCCAAATATCTGTTGGAATTGCTGGGCACCTTGGGCCCAGAGTGCTTCAGAATTCATGCTGCGTTCCTCAAAGTGTGGTCCGTCGGGCGGGCTGCAGGGGGTTTCACCCGCTCTTGTTCATTGTTGCCCAGCCCGCTGGGGCATGGCAACCATGATGGAGCGTTTAACCTACATACACACCAATGTACCTTGTCCTGATTGCATGGCTTTACGTCACTTTGATGATGGCAGTGGCCGAGGCCACCAGCCCCATGGGCACCGTACTGGGCGCTGTCATGACGTTTGTGCTGTATGGCTTGCTGCCGATGGGCATCGTGGGCTACATCCTGGGCACCCCATCACGCAAACGCGCCATCAAGGCGCGCGAGATGGCCGAGCGGGCCGCCTACGAAGAAGCACAAGCACAGGCTGCGGCGGCGCCCGCCTCAACCGCGCCAGATGCAGGCGGCCAGACGCCCGCTGCCGCCGAGCAATGCCGTGTCGCGCCGATGGGAAAAGAACAGGGCTGACTGGGTGACCGTGCACCACGCTGCGCTGCTGTCATTGCCATAAATGCGCGTGACGCCCATGGCTTGCAGGCGCAAACGGGCCAGGCCCGCCAAATCGGCCAGCCATTTGCCCTGCTGGGTGGGTGATGGAACAAAGCAGGCGCTGTATTGGGGGCCAGAAGCGCAAAACGCCTCGCGCACTTCCGGGCCCACCTCAAAAGCCTGCGAGCCGATGCAAGGCCCCAGCCAGGCCAAGGTGCCGCGAGCTACCGCTTCAAAACTTTCTGCGTTGTTTGCTACATTTTTTATAGCTGCTTGCGCTTTATTGACAAGCGCTAGAGCCTGAAATCGCTCAAACAACGCACGCATGGCTGATTCCAGCACACCCACCCCGCCCTGGCCTGCCAGGCCCCGCCAGCCCGCATGAGCTGCACCCACCACGGCGCCACTGGTGTGGGCAAGCAACACCGGCAGGCAATCGGCCACCATGATGGTGCACACCGCGCCAGCCTCGGTCGCCACACAGGCATCTGCCTCGGTGTTGTCGGGGGTGGAGGCGGTCAATGCAGCCACGCCCGTGCCATGCACCTGGCTTAAAAACACAGGGCGGGCGCCCGGTGTGGATTGACCCAGGGTCACCTGCAGGCGGGCGCGGTTGGTTTGTACCGCCTGCGGGTCGTCACCCACATGCGTGCCCAGGTTCATGCTGGCATAGGGCCCCTGGCTGACGCCGCCAGCGCGCGTGGTGCACAGGGCCTGCACGCCCGCCGGGGCAGGCCAGTCGGGCACCAGCCAATCTGCGGGCAGCGCAGCGTCCACGCCGCCGCTCACGGCGCGTCGTCCGGACACGCCGAGGGCTGGGCCTGGGCGAATGCAGGCAGGGCCATGCAGGCATCGAATGCAGCCATGGTAAGCGGCAGGCCATCGAGGTTCACGCCAAAGCGCTTGCCGTTGAAGATTTGCGGCACCAGGCAGCAATCTGCCAGCGTGGGGGTGTCACCCCAGCAATACACCGAAGTGGCCAGCCCCTGCGCCTGCCGCTCGGCGGCCAGCAGTGCCAGCTGGCGCTCAAAGGCCTCCAGGCCCTGGCGCACCCAGTGGTGGTACCAGGCATTTTTCGCGTCTTCATCGGCGTGCAGGGTACCGGTGAGGTACTTGAGCACACGGGGGTTGTTCAGCGGGTGGATTTCGCAAGCCACCATTTGTGCCAGCGCGCGCACCCGGGCGCGGGCCAAAGGCGTGGCGGGCAACAGCGCGGGGGTGGGTTGCAGCTCTTCCAGATATTCCATGATGGCCATGGATTGCGGCAGAACGGCCCCCTCGTCGGTGACCAGGGCGGGTACCAGGGCGTCGCCTACCAGGTTGGCGTAGGCCGGGTCGCGGTGCTCGCCACGCAGCAGGTGCACCGGCAGGTACTCATAAGGCAGGCCCTTGATGTTGAGCGCGATGCGCACGCGAAAAGAGGCCGAGGATCGGAAATAGTTGTAGAGCTTCATGGTCAAGCGCAAAGCGGATAACGGGGGTTCTGACGCAGAGATGGGGACGCCCCCAACACCTCAGCGCCCGTGGCTTTCGGTGCCGGTGCTGAACACCAGTTTGGTCAGCAAGGCGTTGAGCTGGGCTTGTTCCTGCGGCGTCAGGGGGGCGACCAGCCTTTCCTGCACGCGCTGGGCGGCCGGGCGCATGCGCAGCACGGCGGCTTCGCCTTCGGGGGTGATCCACAGGAGTTTGCGGCGCCGGTCCTGGGTATCGGGCTCACGCCGCACCCAGCCGCGCGCCTCCAGGCGCCCGATGACCGAGCCCGACGTGGCGGCATCAAACGCCACACGGGTGGCCAAAGTCACCTGGTCCTCGCCCGGCTGTTCCAGCAGCGCGTGCAAGATGGCGAACTGCACGGGCGTCACCTCAAAGTCGGCGGCTTCTTCCATGAAAAGCGCCACCGAGCGCTGGTGCGCTCGCCGAACCAGGTGGCCCGGCGCGGTGTGTAAATCGAAGCTCTTGGGCATGGGCGCGAGTGTAGCGCCCCCTGCCAACAGCCCATGCCCGTGGCACACTGCGCTTCATGCGCCCACGGCTTAGCCTGCTTCGCTCGCGGGCGCGGCACTGTTTTTGGGCTGCGCACAGCAGCCACACCACAACGAAAGGCAGACATGAGCTACGTGTTCCCCCCCGCCCCCACCCCCAGCGTTCCTGTGGTGGGCACTGAAGCGCAATTTCCAGTACACCGCATCTATTGCGTGGGCCGTAACTATGAAGAGCACGCCAAGGAGATGGGCTTCACAGGGCGCGAGCCACCCTTCTTCTTCATGAAGCCAGCCGATGCCATCGTGGTCGCCCCTCCCGGCGCCACCACCCCGCTGCCCTACCCGTCCCTCACGACCAACCTGCACCACGAGATCGAGCTGGTGGTGGCCATTGGCAAGGGGGGCAAGAACATTGCGGCGGCCGATGCGCTCTCGCACATCTACGGCTACGCCGTGGGCCTGGACATGACCCGCCGTGACCTGCAAAACGACATGAAAAAGCAGGGCCGCCCCTGGAGCATTGGCAAGGGCTTTGACCACAGCGCGCCCATTGGCCCCATCACCCCCGCAGCGCAGGCGGGCGATGTGGGCAAGGCTGGCATCTGGCTGCAGGTCAACGGGGTGGACCGCCAGCGCAGCAATGTTGCCCAGTTGATCTGGAACATTGCCGAAACCATCGAGCACCTCTCGGCCGCCTGGGAATTGCAGCCCGGCGACCTGATCTACACCGGCACCCCCGAAGGCGTGAGCGCTGTGGTGACTGGCGACGTGCTGGAAGGCGGCGTGGACGGGCTGGGCAGCATTCGTCTCAAGCTGGTGTAATGCGCCGCGCGGCGGGGGTGCATCGTTGCCCCCGCCCACCGCGCCAGCAACGCCTGCCATATTCACTACTATTTTGATAGCTTGCAGCGCTTATCCATCAAGCGCTACAAGCCGATTTGACTCAAACTTCTGCATGACCTACCGCAGCCCCATCAAACACTGCCGCAACTGCGGCAACGCCGTGGTGTACCGCCTGCCTGACGATGGCGATACCAAGCTGCGCGCCGTCTGCCCCGTCTGCAACACGGTGCACTACGAAAACCCGCTGAACGTCGTTGGCACCGTGCCCACCACGCCCGACGGACGGGTGCTGCTGTGCAAGCGCAACATTGAACCGCGCTGGGGCAAGTGGACGCTGCCCGCAGGCTTCATGGAACTGGACGAAACCACCTCGCAAGGCGCAGCCCGCGAAACCGATGAAGAGGCCGGGGCGCAAATCCAGATGGGCCCACTGTTCAGCGTGCTCAACGTGCCGCGCGTGGGGCAGGTGCACTTTTTCTATCTGGCCAGCGTGCTCAGTGAAAAATTCAACCCCGGCTTTGAAACCATCGAAGCGCGCCTGTTCACCGAAGCCGAAGTGCCCTGGGACGAGATCGCCTTCCGCACGGTGAAGGAAACCCTGGAAGCCTACTTTGCCGACCGCAAGGCCGGGGCATTCGGGCTGCATTGCGTGGATATCCAGTGACCCGCCGGTAGCACCCCAAGCCTGCGAAAGACTTTGCATGGCTGGCGGTGTTTGCGGTCAGGCGGCTTCACTTCACGGTTCCCCATCCCGCACGGGCCTGTCGGTCTGCGATGGCACCACCACACCCGGCACCGGGGTGGCTGCAGCTTCTGCAGGTGTCAGGGGCACGGGGCTGCCCCCAAACACCGCCCCGCCCTGCCCCCCTTGGGCGCCGGGTGGCGGAGGGTCCGCATCGCGAATCACGGGTGGGAGCGAGCCTGGCGGCACAGGTGGTGGCAGCGGGTCCGCGCCTACCTCGGGCGGCGGGGGAACATCCCGGCCAAACAGATCACGCACCCAGGTGCGCACACCGTTCATGGCATCGCCCAGCAAACTGGGGGTTTCTTCGTCCACAAACCGGTCGCGGCCGTCCAGGGTGTTGGTGCGGAAGGCCTGCTGCAAAAAGTCGCCCACCATGGGCAGCGCGCTGTGGGCACCCTGGCCCCAGTAATCGCTGCGCAGGGTGATGCGCCCATCGTTGAAGCCCACCCACGCACCCGCCACCACACGCGGGTGCAAGGCAATGAACCAGCCGTCGGTGTTGTCTTGCGTGGTGCCGGTTTTGCCCGCCAGGTCGGCCCGCAGGCCGTAGCGGCCACGCAGTGCAGAGCCGGTGCCCCGGTCGATGGTGCCGCGCATGGCGTTGCGCAGGGTTTGTGCGGCCTGCAGGGGCATGGCCTGCTCGGGCGCTTGCGGCGCAAAGGTTTGCAGCACCTTGCCGTGCCGGTCTTCAATGCTGGTGATGAGGATGGGCTCGACATAGCGGCCTGCGTTGGCGATGGTGCTGTAGGCAGTGACCATTTCGCGCAGGGTGACGGGGCTGGTGCCCAGGGCCAGCGATGGCACCTCTTCCAGTTTGCTCTCGCGCACGCCCATGGCGCGGGCCAGGTCCGCCACACGGGCCGGGCCCACCTTCTGCATGACCTGGGCGGTGATGGTGTTCTTGGAAAACGCCAGGCCGTCGGCCAGCGTCATGGGGGCGTTGCTGGGCGCACCGCCATCGGTGGGGCGCCACACCTGGTTGCCGCCCAGCGGAATCTCTACCGCCTCGTCCATCAGCTCGTCAGACGGCAGCGCCCCCTGCATGAAGGCGGCGCCGTACACAAACGGCTTGAAGGTGGAGCCCGGCTGGCGGCGGGCGGCCTGCACATGGTCGAACGGGTCGGCCGCAAAGTCGCGGCTGCCCACCCAGGCCAGCACATGGCCGGTGACGGGGTCCATGGCCATGAAGCCCGCCTGCACGCGGGTTTTTTCCTGCTTCAGCGCGGTCATGAAGCGGGTGTCGGCCAGCAGGGATTTCAGCACTTCATCCGCAGGCTCGCCCTTGGCCACCGCCTCGCGGTATTGCGGGGTTTCGCGCACCAGTGCTTGCACCAGTTCGCTCTTGGGGTTCCAGCCGTTGCGGGCCGACCAGGCGTTGTCGGCAATGCCCTGCAACTGGCGGCCCTGCCGTGCCACGGCCTGGTTGGCCATGGCCTGCAGGCGCGAGTCGATGGTGGTGCGCACGATGAGGCCATCGGCGTGCAGGCTGTAGCCATTGGCATCGGCCCAGGCGATGAGCTGCTTGCGCAGTTGCTGCGCAAAGTGCGGGGCCAGGCCCATGGCTTCGGTCTGGCGTTCAAAGTCAATGCGCAGCGGGCGCTTTTGCAGGGCCGCCAGCTTGGACTCTTCCAGCTTGCCGCGCTTGACCATTTGCGCCAGCACGATGTTGCGCCGCGCCTGCGAGCGCTCGGGCTGGGTCACGGGGTTGTAGTAGGCCGTGCCCTTGAGCATGCCAATCAGCGTGGCACTTTCCAGCAGGTTGAGCTTGTCGGCCGACTTGTCGAAATACGTGCGCGCGGCCATCTCGATGCCGTAGGCGTTGTACAGAAACGGCACGGTGTTGAGGTAGGTCTCCAGGATTTCATCCTTGGAGTACGTCCACTCGATCTTGAAGGCGGTGATGTCTTCCTTGAGCTTGCGGGTGATGGTGCGCGAGCGGCCAATTTCTTCCAGGAACAGGTTGCGCGCCAGCTGCTGCGTGATGGTGGAGCCGCCCTGCGGATCGCCGCGCAGCGTGTGCACCACCGACGACGCAGTGCGCCTGAAGTCCATGCCCGAGTGCTCGTAAAAGCGGTGGTCCTCCGTGGCGATGAGGGCGTTGACCACATGGGGCGAGATGCGGTTCAGCGCCACCCACTCGCGGTTGGCCCAGCGGTACTCGGCCAGCACCTTACCGTCCACCGACAGCAGCTGCGCGGGCCGCTCGGTCTTGGCTTTGGTGATGTCGGCAATCGACGGGGTGAACGGGATGAGCAGCAGCGTGTACACCGCCAGCAGCGCTGGCAGGGCCAGCACCAGCAGCAGCCAGGTGCGCCAGCTGCGGGGCTGCAAGCGCCCCCAAAGGGCGGGCACAGTGCGCAGGGTTTGCAGCACCCGGCGCGCCCCAGCCATCAGGCCCGTGCGCAAAGTGGAGAGTAAACGGAGCATGGGTTCAGTTCAGCCCGGGCTGGGGCTGCTCAGTGAATGGGTCAACCGGCCTGGTGGCGCCCATGGCAAGGCGGGGGACATGGCACCACACCATGCTCACGCGGCACCGCCCTCGCCCGCCAGCAGCGCCAACATGCCTGCCTCGTCCAGCACGGGCACACCCAGTTCTTCGGCCTTGGCCAGCTTGCTGCCCGCGTCTTCACCAGCCACCACATAGCTGGTTTTTTTGCTGACCGAGCCCGACACCTTGGCACCAGCGGCTTCGAGCATGTCTTTGGCCGCATCGCGGCTGAGCGTGGGCAGGGTGCCCGTCAGCACAATGGTCTTGCCCGCCAGCACCTGCGGGCCACGTTCGGTGGGTGCGCCCTCGGGCCAGGTCACACCGCAGGCGCGCAGTTGCTCCACCACCTCGCGGTTGTGGGGCTGCTGGAAGAAGGTGTGCACGCTGCGCGCCACGATGGGGCCCACGTCGGGCACCTGCAGCAGTTGCTCTTCGGTGGCGGCAGATTCGGCGTCCACGCCCATCAGTGCATCGAGCGTGCCAAAGTGCTTGGCCAGATCTTTGGCCGTGGACTCGCCCACATGCCGGATGCCCAGCGCAAACAAAAAGCGCGGCAGCGTGGTTTGCTTGGACTTTTCCAGCGCAGCCAGCAGGTTCAGGGCCGAGCGGTCGCCCATGCGCTCCAGCATCACCAGGGCGCTCAGGCCCAGGCGGTACAGGTCGGGCAGCGTGCGGATCACGTTGGCATCCACCAACTGGTCCACGAGTTTGTCGCCCAGGCCCTCGATGTCCATGGCGCGGCGGGCGGCAAAGTGCAGGATGGCTTCCTTGCGCTGCGCCGCGCAGAACAGGCCGCCCGTGCAGCGGTGGTTGGCCTCGCCCTTTTCACGCACCACCTCGCTGCCGCAAATGGGGCACTGGCGCGGCATGCGGAAGTTCTGGACGTAGGCCGGGCGCGGGCCGGAAGCCATCACGCCCACCACTTCGGGAATCACATCGCCTGCGCGCCGCACGATCACCTGGTCGCCCACACGCACGCCTTTCTTGCGGATTTCGAACAGGTTGTGCAACGTGGCATTGGTTACCGTGACGCCGCCCACAAACACGGGGGCCAAGCGCGCCACAGGCGTGAGCTTGCCCGTGCGGCCCACCTGGATGTCGATGCCTTCGACCTTGGTCGCCATCTCCTGCGCGGGGTACTTGTGCGCCACAGCCCAGCGCGGCTCGCGGGTCTTGAAGCCCAGGTCGCGCTGCAACTGCAGCGAGTTGACCTTGTAGACCACGCCATCAATGTCGTAGGGCAGCGCATCGCGACTGGCGCCCACTTGCTGGTGAAACGCTACTAATTCCGTAGCACCTCGCGCAATCTGCACCTGCGCTGCCACCGGAAAACCCCAAGACTTCAGGGTCTGCAGCATCTCGTAATGCGTGCGAAACACCGGCCCGCCTTCAGCGGGCGGCGTGATGGCCCCCAGGCCGTAGGCAAAAAAGCTCAGCGGGCGCTGGGCGGTGATGTTCGAATCGAGCTGGCGCACGGCCCCCGCTGCGGCGTTGCGCGGGTTCACAAAGGTCTTGCCGCCCTGCTCGCGCTGGCGTTCGTTGAGCGCATCAAAGTCGGCCCGGCGCATGTACACCTCGCCACGCACTTCCAGCACTGGGGGTACGCCCTCAGGCAAGGTCAGCGGGATTTGCCGAATGGTGCGGATGTTGTGCGTCACGTCCTCGCCCACCTCGCCGTCGCCCCGCGTGGCGGCCTGCACCAGGCGGCCGCGCTCGTAGCGCAGACTCATGGCCAGGCCGTCAAACTTGGGCTCGGCCACGTATTCAATGGCGGGGTCGGCATCGCTCAGCCCCAGCTCGCGCCGCACGCGGGCGTCAAACGCTTGCGCGCCCGTGGCTTCAGTGTCGGTTTCAGTGTGGATGCTGAGCATGGGCACCACATGGCGCACCGGGGCCAGCCCTTCCATCACCGCGCCAATCACGCGCTGCGTGGGCGAATCGGGGGTGAGCAAATGCGGGTGCGCCGCTTCCAGCGCCTGCAGCTCGCGGAACACGCGGTCGTATTCGGCATCCGGCACGGTGGGCTCGTCCAGCACGTAGTACTGGTGCGCCCACTGATTCAATTGGGCGCGCAATGCAGCAGCTTTTGCTTCCAAATCGATAGCTGCTTGCGCTTTATTTTCGGGCGCTGGAGCCGAAAAAAGGTCTAAATTTGCGGTCATGGGTTGTGATCGGCATCGACAGACACGAGGCGCGTTGCCTGCAAAGGGCAAGGCTGGCGCCAGGAACACCGAGCAAAGGCCGCCCCGCAGAGGGGGCGCCGTTCCCCGCAGGGAAGAATACGCCGAAAACGGCTCAAAAGGGGCTGCACGTTCTAGCTAAACAGGCGCCGGGCCAGCACTGAACCGGCCGACAAATCACGCGCATCAAGCTGGTCATACAGCAGCTCCAGGTCTGCGGCAATCGGGTCCATGGCCATGGCGGGCAAGGGTTGGCCGTTCTGGTCGCACAGCACGCCGTCCATGGCCTCTGCCAGGGCTGCGCCCACTTCGCGCAGGCGGGCAAAGGGCTGCTCGGTCCGGTGCACCTGGGCCACGTCGAGGCTCAGGCTGATGTCGCGGATGGCGGACTGGTCTGGGTCATCGGCCAAGGCGGCCTGCGTGTCGTAACCCAGGGTGAGCACGGGCGGCAGGCCGGGTGCGCTGGCGGGCAGCACCAGGCGGCCGGGCATGGCGCCCACCACAAAGCCCACGCGGGCAGCGTTTTGCAGCAGGTAGCCGGGGCTCCAGGCGGCCTGGCGGGCGCGCAGCATGAACAAAAGCTGCGCGTCATGGTCGCTGGCGAACTGGTCCAGCTCGCGGGCGCGGGCCACTTCCTGCAGCATGTCGGGGAAGTCCGGGGCGGCGTTGATGGCGTCGGCAAAGCCCTGCGCCTTCATCACGAATTCAGAGAACTCGATCTCGTTGAGCGCGCCCATGCGGTTGGCCAGTTGCACCCCGGCCTGGAAGCTGCGGTAGCGCTGGCCGGGTGCAGGGGTCTCCCACTGCTGTGTGGCGTCGTTCAGCCCTTCGATGGCAAAGGGCTTGCTGCCGGCGCGGCGCGTGGGTGGCAAGGCGGCCAGGGCCGCGTCGCCAGAGACGATGCCTTCAGGCTGCAGGGATGCGATCACATCGATCAGCGGGTCCAGCCCAGGGCGGCGTTCCAGGCTGGGCGTGGGCACCGGCATGCGCAGGGCATCGCCCGCATCCACCGTGTGTTCGTGCGGCTCTGCACCCAGGTCCAGGTTCGCATGGCTGGCGGCGTTGCTCGGGCCCAGGTCGGCGTCGAGCGAAGGTTCCTGGCGCAGGGTGGGTTCAAGCAAGGGATCGCCTGCGACGGGGGCCGGGCGGTCCGGGTCGGGGGGCAAAGCCTTTTTGGGAGCGTTGCGGTGCAGGATCCAGGCGTTGTAGGCCACGATGGCCGCCAGCACCAGCCCGCCGGTGATTGCCAGACTCAGTAACAGAGATGAGTTCATGGGGGGTCAGTTCAAATCAAGCGTCGGCCATGGACAGGGCGGACTCCATGTCCACCGCCACGATGCGCGACACACCTTGTTCCTGCATGGTCACGCCGATCAGTTGCTCGGCCATTTCCATGGCGATCTTGTTGTGGCTGATGAACAGGAACTGGGTTTCCTTGCTCATGCTGGCCACCAGCTTGGCGTAGCGCTCGGTGTTGGCGTCGTCCAGCGGTGCGTCTACCTCGTCCAGCAGGCAAAACGGTGCGGGGTTGAGCTGGAAGATGGCAAACACCAGCGCAATGGCCGTGAGGGCCTTCTCGCCACCCGAGAGCAGGTGAATGGTCTGGTTCTTCTTGCCGGGTGGCTGCGCCATCACCTGCACGCCTGAATCCAGAATTTCGTCGCCGGTGATGATGAGCTTGGCCTGCCCGCCCCCGAACAACTCGGGGAACATGCGGCCGAAGTGCCCGTTCACCGTCTCAAACGTGCCCGACAACAGCTGGCGCGTTTCGCCGTCGATCTTGCGGATCGCGTCTTCCAGCGTGTTCATGGCTTCGGTCAAATCGGCGGTTTGCGCGTCCAAAAACACCTTGCGTTCACGCGCCAGGTTCAGTTCATCGAGCGCAGCCAGGTTGACTGCACCCAGCGCTGCAATTTCGCGGTGCAGGCGGTCAATTTCGCCCTGCAGGCCCTGCACGCGCACGTTGCCATCGGCAATGGATTTCTCCACGGCCTCCAGGTCGGCCTGCGCGTCGGTCAGCAGCGTGGTGTACTGCTCCAGGCCCAGGCGCGCGGCCTGTTCCTTGAGCTGGAATTCGGTGATGCGCTGGCGCAGCGGGTCCAGCGCCCGCTCCAGCTGCATGCGGCGCTCGTCGCTGGCGCGCAGCTTGGCCGTCAGGTCGTCGTATTCGCTGCGCTGGGCGGCCAGGGCCTTTTCCCGATCCATCTTCAAGTCCAGCGCCTGTTGCAAGCCGCCCTGCGCCGCGGCGTCTGACAGGCGGGCCAGTTCGTCGCGGGCGCGCTGCTGCTCGTCGGTGAGGGCCGTGGCCTGCTGGGTGGCGGTTTCGATGGAGCGGTTCAGCTCGGCGCGGCGGGCGTCCAGGCTGCGTTGCGAGAAGGTGGCCTCCTGCACCTGGCGCTCCAGCATGCGCTGCTGCTCACGGCAGGCATTCAGCTTGCGCTCGGTCTCGATCACACGGTCGCCCAGCTGGGCTTCGCGCTCCTGGCTGTCGGCCAGTTGCATGTCCAGCTCTTCAAAGCGGGCCTCGGCGGCCACGCGGCGTTCTTGCAGGTCGGCCAGTTGGGCCTCGACCTCACCCAGGTCGGCGTCAATCTGCTCGCTGCGCGCACGGGTCTGCTCGGCCAACTGCGTCAGGCGCAGGGTTTCGACCTGCAGCTCGTGGGCGCGGCTTTGGGCCTCGGTGGCCTCGCGGCGGGCGGCTACCAGGCGCTGCGAAGCGTCGGCATAAGCCGCTTCCGCGCGGACCAGCGCGGTGCGCGATTCGTCGGCAATCAGCGCCTGGGCGCGCAGTTCTTTTTCCAGGTGCTCAATTTCTTGCGCACGCGCCAGCAGGCCCGACTGTTCGGAATCTTGCGCGTAAAAGCTCACGCTGTGGCTGCTGACGGCGTGGCCGGTGGGCACGTAGATCACTTCGCCCGGCTGCAGGCTGGCGCGGCGGTTCAGGGCTTCGTCCAGCGTCTGGGCAATGCTGCAGCCCTGCAGCCAGTCGGTCAGCACGGCACGCAGGCTGGCGTCGTGGATGCGCAGCAGGTCTGCCAGCCGGGTGTGTGCGCCCGTGGGCTCGGGCACTCCTGCGGCGGGGGCGCTGTAGAAAGCCAGACGTGCGGGAGGCGCGTCGTTTTCGTTCGAGCCCAAAAAGCCACGCACCATGTCCAGGCGCCCCACTTCCAGCGCGCCCAGGCGTTCGCGCAGGGCTGCTTCCAAGGCGTTTTCCCAGCCGGGTTCAATGTGGATGCGGCTCCACAGGCCCTGCATGCCATCCAGCCCGTGCTTGGCCAGCCAGGGGCGCAGCTTGCCGTCGGTCTTGACCTTTTCCTGCAGCGCCTTCAGGGCTTCCATGCGGGCCGACAGGTCGGTCTGGCGGGCGCTCTCGGTGTTCACGTCCTGCTGGCGGGCGCGGCGGTCTTCGTCCAGCTGGGGCACGGTGTCTTGCAGCTCGGCCAGGCGGGCTTCGGTGGTTTCGGCCTGCTCTTGCGCGGCTTCCAACTGGCTGCGCAGGTTGTTCAGGCGGGCTTCGTCGGGCGCGGCCAGAGCGTTGCGGTCAGCGCGCAGGCGCTCGTAGCGGGTGTCGAGCTGGCGGCTTTGCTCGTCCAGGCTGCGCTGCTCGGCGGCCAGCACGCCAATTTGCTGCTGCACCTGCACCACGCTGGCGCGCTGCTCGCTGGCGCGGGTCTGCGCCTGGCGCAGGGCGTCTTCCAGGTCGGGCAGCTGCATGGCCTGCTCTTCGAGCTGGGCCGCCAGCAGTTCGGCACGCTCTTCGGCGTCCACGCCCGCACCGGCCAGGTTTTCCAGCTCGATGTCGGCTTCTTCCTTGCGGGCCTGCCACTGGGCGATCTGCTCGGCCAGGGTGGACAGGCGCTGCTCCACGCGCACGCGGCCTTCCACCACGTAGCGGATTTCGGCTTCCAGCCGCCCCACTTCGGCCGTGGCCTCGTACAGCTTGCCCTGGGCCTGGTTGACTTGGTCACCCGCCGCGTAGTGCGCCTGGCGGATGGTTTCCAAGTCAGACTCCACAGCGCGCAGGTCGGCCATGCGCGATTCGAGGTCGTTCACGGCCTGCAGGCCTTCCAGGCGCACCTTGGTCTGCTCGGCCTCGGCGTCGGCGCGCTTCAAGAACCACAGCTGGTGCTGCTTGAGGGTGGCGTCGGCGTTCAGCGCGTTGTACTTGGCGGCCACCTCGGCCTGCTTTTCCAGCTTTTCGAGGTTGGCGTTCAGCTCGCGCAGGATGTCTTCCACCCGCGTGAGGTTTTCGCGCGTGTCGGCCAGGCGGTTTTCCGTCTCGCGGCGGCGCTCTTTGTATTTGGAGACCCCGGCCGCCTCTTCGAGGAACAGGCGCAGCTCTTCGGGGCGCGATTCGATGATGCGGCTGATGGTGCCCTGCCCAATGATGGCGTAGGCCCGTGGCCCCAGGCCGGTGCCCAGAAACACGTCCTGCACGTCGCGGCGGCGCACGGGCTGGTTGTTCAGAAAGTAGCTGCTGGTGCCGTCGCGCGTGAGCACGCGGCGCACGGCCACCTCGCCGTATTGGCCCCACTGGCCACCTGCGCGGTGGTCGGAGTTGTCAAACACCAGCTCCACGCTGGCGCGGCTGGCCTGCTTGCGGGTGGTGGTGCCGCTGAAGATCACGTCCTGCATGCTCTCGCCGCGCAGCTCGCTGGCCTTGCTCTCGCCCAGCACCCAGCGCACCGCATCCATGATGTTGGATTTGCCGCAGCCGTTCGGCCCCACCACGCCCACCAGTTGCCCTGGCAGCATGAAGTTGGTGGGTTCAGCGAACGACTTGAAGCCGGAGAGCTTGATGGAGGTAAGACGCACGGGTCAGGCGGAGGGAGCGTGGAGCAAGGACAACAGCGAACAACAACGCAAATCGCCCAGGAAGCTGCAGGCGACCTGGGCAGGCCCGGATGATACCGCGCCCCAAGGGGCGGCCTGCCTCTGAGCGTGGCACCCGCCGCCGCGCCGGGCCCGCTCGATGCTGCGACGCAGCATGTTGGCTGCCAATATTCAGCCAAATTGGCCTCTGGCGCTTGACAGACAAGCGCCACCAGCTATCAAAATATGAGCGTTTATCCAACCCACCGCTGCCCGAGGTTTCACCGCCCCGGTCAGCAAATCCCCTTGGGGGCGCCAATAATTGCGGCTCGGCATTCATCCCAGCCCCCCTGTTCAGACCCGACACCGCCACCCCACGGCATGACGCCCCTGCCCACCCTCACACCCCAGCCCCGCGACCCCGCTGCCATGCTGGCCCAGACGCTGGCGCAGTGGGACCCCCACCAAGACCTCTGGCTGTTTGGCTACGGCTCGCTTATCTGGCGACCCGACTTTGACTACGCCGAGCAGCGCCCCGCCAAGGTGCACGGCTGGCACCGGGCGCTGAAGATGTGGAGCCGCGTGAACCGGGGCACGCCCGAATGCCCCGGCCTGGTGTTTGCGCTGCTGACCGGGGGCAGCTGCCGGGGCATGGTGTTTCGTATCGAACGGCAGCGGGTGCTGGACGTGATGCCCCCGCTGTGGGACCGCGAGATGGTCAACGCCGTGTACGACCCGCGCTGGCTGCCCTGCCAGACGCCGCACGGCACGGTGAAGGCGCTGGCGTTCACCCTGTCGCGCAAAAGCCCCAACCACACCGGCGTGCTGCCAGACCATGAATACACCCGCATCTTTGCCCAGGCCCGGGGGCGGTACGGCACCACGCACGACTACGCCAGGGCCACGCACGAGGGCTTGGTGAAGATGGGCATCCACGACCGGGCGCTGGCCCGCTTGCTGGCGCTGGCACCCAAACGGGATGATTGAGGCGGCGCCTGCCGGGTCGCCTAATGAAAATCCCGGCTGCTGTGCAGCGCCCCGCCCAGGCGGCCCAGCAGCGGGGTCAGGTCTTTGAAGCGCTGGGCGACCAGGTGGCGCACGGCGGGCACCCCAGGCGCTGCGCCCTGCCCCCCGGCCGATGGCGGCACCGGCCCGGTAGCGCACTGCCACAGGCCCTGCACGGCCAGCAGTTGTGATCTGAGCAGCGCATCGCGCCACGTCTCGATCAACCCCGGCCAGACGATGACGTTGACCGGGCCGGTTTCGTCCTCCAGCGTCACAAACATGGTGCCTTTGGCGGTGCCGGGCCGCTGGCGCAAGGTGACGATGCCGCAGGCGCGCACGGTGCGGCCATGGGGCACGGCTTGCAACTGCAAGGCCGTGAGCAGCCGCCAGCGCTGCAGGCGCGGGCGCAGCAGGGCCAGCGGGTGGCGGCGCAGGGTCAGGCCCGTGGCGGCGTAGTCAAAGACGATTTCTTCCCCTTCGGGCGCCTGGGGCAGCTCCAGCGGCGCTTCGTTGACCGGGGCGTGGCGCAGCAGCGCAGGGGCGCGGTGCTGGGCGGCGGCGTCCCACATTTGCTGGCGGCGGTGGCCTGACAAGGCGGCCAGCGCATCGGCAGCGGCCAGGGCCTGCAGGTCGTGCCGATCCAGCGCGGCGCGCAGGGCCAGGTCTTCCGTGCTGGCAAAGCGGTGGTGCGGCGCCTGCGATCGGGCCTGCAGCAAGCGCTGCGCTGCATCGGTATGCAGCCCGCTGACCAGCCGCAGCCCCAGGCGCACGGCAGGCTGGGGCAAGGCGGCGGGCCGCACGCCCGGCAGGGGCCGGGGCGGCTGCAGCAGCTGCGCGGGCCCTTCCAGGGTGCAGTCCCAGTCGCTGTGGTTCACATCAATCGGCAGCACGCGCACGCCGTGGCGGCGGGCATCCTGCACCAGTTGCGATGCGCTGTAAAAGCCCATGGGCAAGGAGTTGAGCAGTGCCGCGAGAAAGCACGCGGGCTCGTGGCACTTGAGCCAGCTGCTGCTGTAGGCCAGCAGCGCAAAGCTGTAGGCATGGCTTTCTGGAAAGCCATATTCGCCAAAGCCCAGCATCTGCTGGAAGATGGCCTGGGCAAAGGGCAGTTCGTAGCCGTTGTCCACCATGCCGTCGATCAGGCGCTTTTCGAACTTGTGCACGCCGCCCGTGCGCTTCCAGGCGGCCATGGAGCGGCGCAGCGCATCGGCCTCGGCGGCCGAGAACTTGGCGGCGATCATGGCGATCTGCATCACCTGTTCCTGAAAAATCGGCACGCCCAGCGTGCGCGCCAGCGCATCTTCCAGCTCGGGCTTTTCCAGCAACAGTTTTTCACCCCTCCTGCGCCGCTCGCGCGCTTGCAGGTAGGGGTGCACCATGCCGCCCTGGATGGGGCCGGGCCGCACGATGGCCACTTGCACCACCAGGTCGTAAAACACACGCGGCTGCAGGCGCGGCAGCATGCTCATCTGGGCGCGACTTTCGATCTGGAAAACACCCACGGTGTCGGCGGCGCAAATCATGTCGTAGGTGTGCGGGTCTTCGGCGGGGATGTCGGCCAGCCGCCAGCGCGCGCCCCGCAGCGCGGCGCGCAGATCCAGGCAGCGGCGCAGCGCGCTGAGCATGCCCAGCGCCAGCACGTCCACTTTCATCAGGCCCATCTCGTCCAGGTCGTCCTTGTCCCACTGGATGATGGAGCGGTCTGCCATGGCCGCGTTTTCAATCGGCACCAGCCGCGACAGCGGCCCCTGCGTGAGCACAAAGCCGCCCACATGCTGGCTCAAGTGGCGCGGAAAGCCGTGCAGCTCGCCCGCCAGTTCCAGCCACAGGCGGGCGGTGTGCGTCGCCAGGGGCTGGCCCAATGATTCGGCCAGGGCCTGCAGCTTGTGGCTGGCCAGGTCTTCGTCAAACCAGTGGTGCTCTTTGGCAAACGCGTCCACCACTGCGGGTGGCACGCCCAGGGCCTTGCCCACGTCACGCAGCACGCTGCGGGTGCGGTAGGTGGTGACCACGGCGGCAATAGCGGCGCGGTCGCGTCCGTATTTGCTGTAGATGTACTGGATAACCTCTTCGCGCCTGTCGTGCTCAAAGTCCACATCAATGTCGGGCGGCTCCTGGCGGTCTTTGCTGATGAAGCGCTCAAACAGCAGGTGGGACCGGGTGGGGTCCACCTCGGTAATGCCCAGGCAAAAGCACACCGCCGAATTGGCCGCCGAGCCACGCCCCTGGCACAAGATGCCCTGGCTGCGCGCATAGCGCACGATGTCGTGCACCGTGAGGAAATACATCTCGTACTGGCACTCGGCAATCAATGCCAGTTCGCGCTGCAGCTGGGTGTGCACCGCAGGCGGCACGCCCTGGGGGTAGCGGCTGGCTGCGCCTTCGTAGGTGAGCCAGGCCAGGCCCTGAGCGGGCGTCATGCCAGGGGGCACGGCCTCTTGCGGGTATTGGTATTTGATTTCGTCGAGGTGGAAGGTGCAGCGTTGCGCAATCTGTACCGTGGCCTGCAACAGCTCGGGCGGGTAGATGCCTGCCAGCCGCACGCGCTGGCGCAGGTGCCGCTCGGCATGCGGCTGCAGCGCAAAGCCGCATTGCGCCACCGGCAGGCCCAGGCGCACGGCGGTAATCACGTCTTGCAGCGGCTTGCGCGAGCGCACGTGCATATGCACATCGCCCGCAGCCACCAGCGGCACACCCACCGCCGCGCCCGCCTGCTGCAAAGTGGCCAGCCACAGGTCGTCGTCGGGCTCCAGCAGCAGCTCGGCGACCAGCCAAAAATTCAAGCCAAATTGGGCTCTAGCGCTTGCTAATAAAGCGCTAACAGCTACAAAATCAGTAGCGTTTTGTACCGTGCGCTCGGGCACCAGCAGCAGTTCGCAGCCTTGCAGCTGCTGCACATCGCTCAAAGGCCCCATCTGGTAACTGCCCTTGGCCGCACTGCGCCGCGCGGCGGTGATGAACTGGCACAGATTGCCCCAGCCCTGCGCATTGCGCGCCAGCGCCACCAGCCGGAAGCCGGGGTACGCAAACTCGCTGCCCACGATGAGGTGCAGCCCCAGCGCCTTGGCCCGCACATGGGCGCGCACCACGCCTGCCACCGAACATTCGTCCGTCAGCGCCAGCGCGCGGTAGCCCAGGGCGGCGGCGCGCTCCACCAGCTCGTGCGGGTGCGATGCGCCGCGCTGAAAGCTGAAGTTGGAGACGCAGTGCAGCTCGGCATAGTCGGGCAGCGCCAGCATGGCCGGGCGGGCGGGTGCGGTGCCTTCAGCCATAAATGCCGTGCAAAAACCAGCGGTGCTGCCGGATGGGTGAGCCGCCTTCGGCGCTGGGCGGGGCCGATGGTGTCCGCTCACGAAACACCCACACATGCCCGGCGCGCTCGTTGTGGGCCACAAAGTAGTCACGCACCACCAGGCCGGGGGCGGGGTCGGCACCGCAGGCATTGGGGGGAGATTCGGGGGCTTCGGCAGCTTCCCACCACGCCGCTTCCAGCCGGTGGGGGCCCGCCAGCAGGCGCAGTGGCCCCTGGTAGCAAGGGCGGCTGCCCTGCACCGCCAGGCGTTGCGGCGGGCGCAGGAGCCAGGTGGGCCACAGGCTGGCGTCGGGCAAACCATGAGGCAAGACTTGAGATGCTGGGGCTTTGGCAGGGCCTGCCCCACCCGCTTGCAGCGCGTGGCTGGCGGGTTGCCAATGCTGCATGCGTTCGGGCCGGTGGTCTGCCACCAGCGCCACGCCTTGCACCTGCTCGGGCCCCAGGCGGGCCGACAGGCGCTCTACCAGCTGGTGCCAGCTTTCACTGCGGGCGTGGTCTTCGGCGCTGCGGCCCACCACGCCTGCAGGGGGGAGAAGGCTGGCGCTGGCCTGGGGCATGGGCACAGTTTGCAGGGCGCGCAGGGCAATCTGGTTGACGGGTGCGGCCAGCGGCGTGCGGGCCAGGTGCTCGGCCAGCAGGCGGCGCAGGTGGGCCAGGGCCTGCGTGGGCTGGGCGGTGCGCACGGGCAGCGCCTGCCAGGGGGGCACGGGCTTGCCGTCCACCTTGCGCAGGTCGTGGTGCCAGGCCAGTTCCAGCGCCAGCACGCCCTGCTGGCGCGCCTGCAGCCAGGCCTGCAGTGCTTGCAGCAAGGCGTGGGCCGACCACAGCAGCGCATCGGCCGAGGTGGCCAGCGCGGGCAGCTCGGCCGCCAGGGCGAAGGTTTCGGGCAGCTCCAGCCAGGTGTGCGTGTGGGGGGCATCGCCAAAGGCACAGTCCAGCGCATGCAAGGCCGCGGCGCCCAGCCGCCGCGCCACCCCATCGCGCGGCAAGGCGCGCAACTGGCCCCAGGTGTTGCAGCCCATGCGCGCCAGGCTGGCCACATGGGGGCGCAGCGCTGTCAGGGTGTGCAGGGGCAAATCGTGCGGCACGCGCCGGGGTGGGCGCAGCCCTGCCTGCTGCAGCCGCAGCAGTGCCAGGGCCTGGAACGATGTAGCGCCCTGGGCAAAAGGCGCGGGCGGTGGCTGTACACGGGGCGATGGAGACGCCAGCTCGGCCACTGGTGCAGGTTCGGGCGCAACGCCGGTTTCCATCGCAGGCGCACTGGCTTGCAGCTGGGCCAGCAGCGCCGCGCGGCCGCCCCACAGGCGCTCAGTCGTAGACACCTCCAGCAGCAGTGCCTCATCCACACGCGCCACCCTGGGGGTAAAGCGCAGCGCCCACCAGGCCTCGGCACCTTGTACCGTTTGCCATGTGGGCGTAGCACCGGGCACACCGCCCGACGGTGCGTGCGCGTGCAGGCTGGGCTCAGCACCCGCTGCCCCAGGGGCGTGGGCGCTGGGTGGGCGGGGTTCAACGGGTTGCGGGCACGGCCAGGCGATCCAGTGCATGTGCCACCCCCTTCCACCCACCGGCAGGCTCTTGCAAACCACCCAGCGCAGCACCACCCTCTCGCATCCCGAACGCAGTGGCCAGCGCCAATGCGGGCAATGCCGCAGGCGCAGCAGAAACGGGCAATGACCGCACAGGCGTTACAGGCGCAACAGCGCCCTGCCCTCGCCGCTGCTGGCTGCGCAGGGCGCCTGCTGCCAGCACCTGCGCCAGCCGGGCTGACCCCGCCGGCAACACCAAAGGCTGCGCCAGCGGCGGCCCCTTGCGCTTGAGCACCTGCACCTGCATGGCCAGGGGTTGGGTCACGTCTTCTTGCACCCACAGGCGCAGCGGCGCAGGCGATGCCTGCTGGCGCACCCCTGCCGGGCGAAACACCCACAGCAACTGCCCCATTTGCGCGGCGGCCAGGTGCAGGCGGCGCAGTTGCTCGGGCAGCGCCTGGGGCAGCCAGGCCACCACGGCCAGTACATCGCGGCAGCGCAGCGCCTGCTCGGCAGCCCACAGCGCGGCGGTGGCGGCTTTGCCGGTAGCTGCAGCCCCCGGCTTCACCTTGCACAATCGTGCAGGTGGCAGCCCTGCAGCCTGCAAGGCGGGGGCAAAGGGTTCGAACGGCGGGGCCACCAGCACCACGGCCCCCGGCCGGGCCGCCGTGGCCTGCGCCAGCGCGGGCTGCAGCAGTTGCCAGGCATGGCGGCTGGGGTCGGGCTGCAGCACCTCGGTCAGCGCACCAATGGGCCAGCCGCCACCGGGCAACTGCGCATCCAGCGCGCTGTGCCCCGTGGGCTGGGTGGGGGCCGAAGCGGCATCGCACAACTGGTGGCCCAGCCACACACCCTGCAAATGCACAGGGCCTTTGGCTGGCGCACCGCGCGGGGGTGCAAAAGACAAGGCAGACATGGCGGCGGCTCGTATGGTGGGTGGATCAACGGTGCTTCGTGCATCGCATAATAACTGTATTTTTATACAGTATTTAAACATTTCCACACCTCTTGCACCAGACTTTGTGGCCCTGGGCCCACCCACAACGCACCAGCCGTGCGTAACATGGCTTTGCGGCTGCCCAGCACTTTTTGAATTGCGCCAGTGGCGGCCCACCCTTTCTTTCACTCCAGGAGCATGTGATGAATCTTCGCTTTGTCTTGGCGGCTGTCGCCGTAGCCACGCTGGCAGGTTGTGCCAGCTACACCGCAGGCCCCACTGCCACCGCGCAGTTGCAGCCCACCCGGGGCAACACCACCGCAGGCACCGTGCAGTTTGCGCAAACGGGTGATGTGGTGAAGGTGTCAGGCACCATCACCGGCCTCAAACCCGGTGCCGAGCATGGCTTTCACATCCACGAAAAAGGCGACTGCAGCAGCGGCGACGGCATGAGCGCTGGCGGCCACTTCAACCCCGGCGGCAAGCCCCACGGCCACCACGGCAAGGGCGAACACCACACCGGCGATCTGCCCAGCCTGAAAGCGGACGCCAACGGCACGGTCAGCTTCAACTTTGAATCGCGCAGCATTCGCGTGGGCAGCACGGCCAATGACATTGTGGGCAAGGGCCTCATCGTGCACCGCGACCCCGATGACTACACCACCCAGCCCACAGGCAATGCCGGGCCCCGCCTGGCTTGTGCGGTCATTACTGTCAAATAAGCCCAGCGCGCTCTGCGCAGAGCAACGGCCTTTGGGCCACGCTACTGCCCCATAAAACAAGAAGCCGCTGCGAACACTGCGGCTTTTTCATGGGGCCAGGGGCACGACGACCGCAGCGCCGGCCATGACGTGGGTGCTCATCACCCAGCAGCCTGGCGCTGGCGCCAAAGCGCCTCGGCCCGCGCCAGCGCATCCACGGTGTCAATGTCTGTCACCACACCTTCGTCCTGCACCGGCACCGCCAGCCCCCGCCCCTGCTCTGCCCACTTGCGCACCACGGGCGCGGCGCCCTTTTCGCCTTGCAGGGCCAGCAAGTCGGGCAAACAGGCGCGCCCAAACGCCACAGGGTGCCCTCGCTCGCCAGCCAACTCCGGCCACGCCACCACGGCCTGCTCTTCCCGCAGCACCTGCGCCATGGCCTGCAACGTCGCGGGCTGCACCAGCGGCAAATCGCCCGGCAACACCAACCAGCCCGCAGCGTTAGACGTGTGACGCACCGCAGCCGCAATCGAATCGCCCATGCCAGGATGGCCCGCATCCTCCACATGCCAAGGCAAGCCACTGGCGCGCACGGCGTCCAGCGTGTGTTGCAACACGGGCTTGCCCGCCAGCAAGGCCTGCAATTTGTGAACGCTGCCGCCCGACGCTTTGAAGCGCTCGCCACGGCCAGAGGCGAGGATGAGGACGGTGGGTGGGTTGAGGGGCATGGAGTGAATGAGGAAAGTCTGGGTTGGAAGGCCAGTCAGATCATGGCATCACTGCGCGGCAGCGGCTGGGCCATGGCCGGCAAACTGCACCGCGTCCAGCCGGACATCTTTGCGCCTGAGGACGGCTAATGATAGGGAGCAAAGCGCCATCAGCGCAGTGTGAAATGAGGCGATGGCAGCGAACATACCCCGCTAGCGAACTTCAAAATTGATAGCTGCTTGCGCTTATCCAGAAAGCGCTAGCAGCCATTTCCATGCAACAGGATGGTTTGCAGAGCAATGGATGGCCTCGGTCTGATGTCAGACTTGTGCTCGACTACCATGGATCGACAGTTTCGGTCCGCAGCGATTTTGTTGCCGCGCCGCAGGGATCGGTCACTGGCGGCCCTTCAGTTACAGTCCTCGCCCTTCGGGTGGTACATCGGCTGCTGTGGCCGTGCAAACTGCAACTCGCGGAGATAGAAAAAATATGCTGTTAACCGATATAGCCGTCGAGCACACTGTGGTGTCCAAAAAGGATGGCGTTCGCCAGACTTTCTTGCTGCACCCTTTTACCGATACCCAGCGCGATTCGCTGGGCAAATTCGAGCTCGTTCGCGACGTCAGCCAGCCCGGATTCAAAGACGTGAAACGCTCCACCTTCGTATCGTTTCACCAATTGGCGGAGCTGTATGCGAAAGGCCTGCTCGAAGAATTCGGGTTTTCCGTTCGCATGTGTCCGGCTAAGGGCACCTACCCTGCCAAGCTGCCCGCCAAAAAGATACTGCCCACCAGCATCAAGCCCGGCTCTTCATTCGACCTGGCGGTGCAAAAGGTGGATATTGCCAAACCCGCCACTCGCGAATTGAGAACCGCCTTGCTTCGCACCAACGTCAAATTGGAAGCGTGACGGCGCTGATCAATCAAGGAGCCGATGTGAACCCCTCCATTGCTCATGCTGAACTCATCGCCACATTCAAGCGGACCGAGGCAGATGCTGCCCACAAATTTGGGCTGATTAAAGCGGCTGCCCATAAAGGCCCCAAGGCCATCCAAGCCGCTACTGAAACAGCGGCCAAGGCCGAAAAACGCAGGGACTCGTTTGCGAAAAAGCTGGCGGATCTGGGGGTGGACCTCAAGGATTAAGCGCCGCAAAGCCTACTGCGCGGCACCATCCATTGGCGAATGCCCACAACAGGCCTTGGTCGTCAAAATCATCTCTGTAATCTAAAAAAATCGGTAGTGCACCGATTTGCTTGATGTCCACATGAGGCAGCGAAAACGTTTTTGTTTTCAGATCGGGAAGATGTGGAGAGAGATGGGAAGCTGCTTTAGAGCGGCTAACAAAACTCTTCTGGCGTCGTTGCTGTGTCTTGTCGTACCGCTCGTACTGCCGACGACACAGCGCCTAGCCAGAACCGCTTCGCTGAGTTTTGTTAGCCGCTCTTAGGCTGACAGCAGCCGGTCATTTTTTCTTTGCCAAAGTCCGCTGATGCAGAAAGCGGACATCCGGCCTCACGCTCGAAGGACATTGATCAACGCCTTCAGTCCTGCGGAAAGATGGCGGTGACTAGGGTAGTACAGGTGCAGTCCGTCGTCTGGTGCGCACCAATCGTCCAAGCAACGAATCAGGGTCCCATCTTTCAAGTGCTTCATGATGCGGTTATCCCATACGTACGCCAATCCGCAGCCCTGCAAGGCGGCCTCAACCATCAACTCCTGACCATCCAGCGTGAGCGGGCCATCCACATCCACCTCCAAGGACTCTCCCTTGCGGGAGAACTCCCAATTGAAAATGGCGCCGCTTGGGAAACGGTAGCGGATGCACTCGTGCTGCTTTAAGTCCTCAGGCGACTTTGGCGGGAGAAGCCCTGTTCGCGCAAAGTAATTCGGCGCGCCCACTACGGCAAACCGAAGGCTTGGCTTGATGCGCACAGCCACCATGTCCTGCGACAACCGCTCCCCAAAGCGAATTCCGGCATCGAAACCCTCTTCGACAATGTCGATCAGGCGGTCCGTTGCCACCACATCCAAATGCAATCCTGGGTTCTGAGCCAGTAGCGGACCCATCACGTCCTTCAAAACAAAAGGTGCAATGGCACTGGGAAGGTTGATGCGCACGGTGCCAAACGGGGTGTCACGGAAAGCGTTCAAGCCATCTAGCGCAGCGCCGATCTGCCCAAACGCTGGGGTGAGATCAGCAAGGAAACGTTCACCGGCATCGGTCAACGCCACACTACGGGTGGTGCGATGAAACAAACGCACACCGACTCGCTGTTCCAGCTTGCGAATGGCATGGCTGATTGCCGAGGGGGCCACACCGCGCTCCACCGCCGCCTTGCTGAAGCTGCGCAAGTGGGCAACGGTCAGAAAGATCGACAACTCAGCCAGCTCAGCACCTTACATTTGTGAAATCAATTCATAAGCGTTGTCGAAATTGTGATCTTTATTAGATTGGTTGAAAAGCCCAAAATTTGGTCATTCCTCGTCGGGATGGCCCGATTTCCTTCAAATTCTTCTCAACGGTACGCATATGTCGAACGCTCAAATTCAGTCTCTGACCGGCAAAGTGGTCATCATTACCGGTGCCAGCAGTGGTCTCGGCGAGGCGACTGCCCGCTATTTGGCGGCTCGCGGAGCCAAGCTGGTGCTGGCGGCCCGCCGCACTGACAAACTGCAGGCTTTGGCCGCCGAACTGTCGGCCGCAGGTACAGACGTCCTGGTTCAGGCCACCGATGTGACGGACATGGCCCAGGTCCAAGCCCTGGCTGACGCCACGTTGAAGCGCTTTGCTCGCATCGACGTTCTGATCAACAACGCAGGCATCATGCCGCTGGCACCTCTGGCCAAGCTCAAGGTCGACGAGTGGAGCCGCATGATCGACGTGAACATCAAGGGCGTGCTGCATGGCGTTGCTGCCGTGCTGCCGACCATGACGGCGCAAGCGGATGGCCACATCATCAACATCGCCTCCGTCGCAGGCCACAAGCTGTTTACGCCCTTCGGAACCGTCTACAGCGCAACCAAGTTCGCCGTGCGCGTCCTGTCCGAGGGCTTGCGTGCTGAAGCACCTGCTGGCGTACGCACCACCATTGTTTCGCCCGGTGCTGTGGAGTCCGAACTGAAGCTGGGTAGCAGCGATGCCGACAGCTCGGCCGGTGTCCAGGCCTTCTATCAGGCCAACCAGATTCCCGCTGACTCGGTGGCCAGAGCCATCGCCTATGCGATTGAGCAGCCGGCCGACGTGGACATCAACGAAATCGTGCTGCGCCCGACCGTTCAAGACTTCTAAGCCATGGCCTAGTCCACCCTGTTCAGTCCTGTCGCGTTGCGCGGCCTCCGGGCGCGCAACCGCCTCGTGGTCTCGCCGATGTGCCAGTATTCGGCCGTCAACGGCTTCGCAATCGCGAGAGGGTCCGGCAGGCCATGAAATCCAACAAAGAATGAATTCAATCATGAACACGACCCTAAGCAGCATGCGCGCACTCATCCTCGACGACTATGAGGTCGCCCAGTTCCGCAGCGCCCAGATCGACATCCCTGCGCCGAAGGCCGGCGAAGTGCTGGTTCGCATCAAGGCCAGCGGCGTGAACCCCATCGACTACAAAATCCGCACCGGCAAAGCACTCTATGCCATGCCGGCACTTCCCGCCGTGCTGGGTACGGACCTCGCCGGCGTGGTCGAGGCCGTCGGCGAAGGTGTCGGCGCCTTCAAGGTGGGTGACGAGGTCTATGGTTTGACTGGCGGTGTGCGCGGCCTCCAAGGCTCGCTGGCCGAATTCGCCGCCGTCGATGCGCGCTTGCTGGCGCTCAAACCGAAGAACCTGTCCATGCGCGATGCTGCGGCACTGCCGCTGGTGGCACTGACCGCCTGGGAAGGTCTGATCGACCGCGCTGCCGTACGCCCCGGACAAAAGGTGTTGGTCACCGGCGGTTCCGGCGGCGTGGGACACCTGGCGGTCCAGTTGGCGCTTGCCCGTGGTGCCGAGGTCTATGCCACCGTTCGCAACAACGGCGCTGACATCGTGAGGAGCCTGGGCGCGACGCCGATTAACGTGGGCACGACCACGGTGGCCGAGTACGTCGCCAAGTACACCGATGGCAAGGGCTTCGATGTGATCTACGACACCGTCGGCGGTCCGGTTCTGGATGCGGCCTTTGAAGCCATCGCTCACTATGGCCATGTCGTCAGCTGCGCCGCCTTCGGGAACCATGCGCTTGCGACGGGGTCGCTGCGCTGCGCCACACTGTCCGGCGTCTTCGTGCTGCTGCCCATGCTGAGTGGCGAACTGCGCGCCCATCATGGAGACATTCTTCGTCAGGTGACGGAGCTGGTGGAAGCCGGCCGCGTGAAGCCCATCGTCGATGAGCGCCGCTTCACCCTGGACAGCGCAATGGCCGCCCATGCCCTGGTTGAACAGGGCGGCGCGGCAGTCAAGGTCGTCATCGACGTCGCGGCCTGATCACCATGGCACGCGTTGTCCGCTTTCACGAGCTAGGGGGGCCTGAGGTTCTCCGCATCGAAGAAGAGTCCCGCAGCGAGCCACTTGCTGCGGACGAGGTGCGCATCACGGTCAAAGCCCTGGGGCTGAACCGTGCCGACGTCATGTTCCGACGTGGTACGTACATCGAGAAGGCCGTGCTTCCTTCTCGACTCGGCTACGAAGCTTCTGGGCTGATTGAGGAGGTCGGCACAGAGGTCATAGAGTTTCAACAGGGCCAGGCCGTCAGCGTCATCCCCCCGATAGGGCTGGGTCGCTATGGCACCTATGGCGAATCCATCGTTGTGCCCGCACGCTTTGTTGCTCCCAAACCGGAGTCGCTCAGCTTTGAGCTGGCGGCTTCGGCCTGGATGCAGTATCTGACTGCCTACGGCGGCCTGATCGAAGCGGGTGGTCTGCGCCAGGGCGAGCACGTGCTGATTACGGCGGCCTCCAGCAGCGTGGGCTTGGCGGCAATTCAGATTGCGCGGAGCGTCGGCGCCATCCCGCTTGCAACCACGCTGGATCGCTCCAAGAAGGACGCGGTACTTGCGCTCGGCCCGGCCCATGTCATCGCGACACGCGAGGAGGACCTGGGCGAGGAGTTGCTGAAGATAGTCGGCCCGGATGGCCTGCAACGCGCTTTCGACGCCGTCGGCGGCCCTCAGGTCGAGGCAATCGCCGCCGCCATGGCACCGGGCGGCGTCATTGTGTCGCACGGCATGCTCGATCCGGCAGCCACGCCGTTCCCGCTGCGGCTGGCTCTGCGCAAGAGTCTGACGATGCGGGGCTATGTCTTCACCGAGACTGTGGAAAACCCCGCGAAGTTTGCCGCAGCCAAGCGCTTCATCCTCGAAGGTCTGTCGTCAGGCGCCCTGCACCCGGTCATTGACAAGGTCTTCGCCTTCGATGACATCGTCGAGGCCCATCGCTACTTGGAAAGCAACCAGCATATAGGCAAGGTAGTCGTGACGGTCTGAGTAGGCAGCTTCACCACATTCGCTACCGCTGGAACCATGCCCCAAGCTGGCTGCCAAACACCGCCACAGCAACTCCCCGCACGCCGAACTGGCGCAACCGAATGAGCCATAAAAAAGCGCCGGGCTTTTCCAAACCCGGCGCTCTACTTCCATCCAACCCGATCAAGCCAGCTTGAACGGCAGCTCGCGCGGCGTCTTGCCCGTCAACCTTGCCACAGCATTCGCAAACGCTGGTGCCAGCGGTGGCAGTCCGGGCTCGCCCATCCCCGTAGGAGGCTCGGCGCTGGGCACGATGTGCACGGCCACTTGGGGCATGTCGGTGATGCGGGGCACGGGGAAGTCGCCGAAGTTGCTTTGCTCCACCACGCCGTCCTTCAGGGTGATGGCGGCACCGGGCAGGCACATCGACAGGCCCATCAGCGCCCCGCCCTGCACCTGGGCTTCCACGCTCTTGGGGTTGACGGCCAGGTTGCAGTGCACGCCAGCGGTCACGCTGTGCAGCTTGGGGGTGCCGTCCTTGCTGACGGAGGCTTCCACCACATACGCCACCACCGAGCTGAACGACTCGTGCACCGCCACGCCCCAGGCGCGGCCTGCGGCGAGTTTCTTTTTGCCGTAGCCGGACTGGTCCACCGCCAGTTGCAGCGCCGCCTTGTGGCGCGGGTGCTTGTCGCCCATCAGGCGCAGGCGGTAGGCCACGGGGTCTTGCTTAGTGGCGCGGGCCACTTCGTCGAGCAGGGTTTCCATGGCGTAGGCGGTGTGGGTGCTGCCCACGCTGCGCCACCACAGCACGGGCACGTTGACCTGCGGGTGGTGTACCGAGAGGCGCATGGGGATGTTGTAGGGCTCTTTCATGCCCTCCACTGCGGTGGAATCCACCCCGTTTTTGACCATGAAACCTTCAAACGGCGTGCCTTTGACGATGGACTGGCCGACGATGACGTGGTCCCACGCCAGGATGTTGCCCTGGGCGTCGAAGCCGATCTCGGCGCGGTGCACGTGCATGGGGCGGTAGTAGCCGCCCTTGATGTCGTCTTCGCGGCTCCACAGGGTGCGCACCGGGGCGTTGATGCCTGCGGTGCGGGCGGCCTTGGCCACGCCGCAGGCTTCGACCACGTAGTCGCTGGTAGGGATGGCACGGCGGCCAAAGCCGCCACCGGCCATCTGGGTGTGCACCTTCACGTTTTGCGGCTGCAGGCCCAGCACCTTGGCGGCGGCCATGGCGTCCAGGCCGGGCATTTGGGTGCCCATCCACAACTCTGCCTTGTCGCCATCGAGTTTGACGGTGCAGTTCAGCGGCTCCATGGGCGCGTGGGCCAGGTAGGGGAAGGTGAACTCGGCGCTGATCTTTTGCGGCGCATTGGCCAGCGGGGCCACATCGGCAGGGATGGCGATGGCGCCGGTTTTTTGCGCCAGGGCGCGGTATTGGGTTAGCAACTGGGCGGTGTCGGGCCTTTCGACGCTGGCGGTGTCCCATTCCACCTTGAGCGCATCGCGCCCAAGCTTTGCGGGCCAGTAGCCTTCGGCAATGATGGCCACGCCTTCGCCGCCGCGGTCGGTGGGCACGCGCAGCACGGCTTTTACGCCCTTCACGGCCTTGGCTGCGCTGTCGTCCAGCAACTTGAGCTTGGCACCAAACACGGGTGGGCGGGCCACCACGGCCGTCAGCATTCCGGGCAGGCGCACGTCAATGCCGTAGTCCTGCTGGCCGCTGGATTTGGCCTTGGCATCGAGGCGGCCCGTGGGCTTGCCGATGATGCGGAACTGCTGGGGGTCTTTGAGGGTGACTTTCTCGGGCACGGGCTGCTGCATGGCGGCCTCGGCCAGCGCGCCGTAGCTTAATTTTTTGCCGCCAGGGCCCACCACAAAGCCAGCGTTGGTGCGCAGGGTGGATGCGTCTACACCCCACTGCGCAGCGGCGGCAGACACCAGCATGGCGCGGGTGCGGGCACCCAGCTCGCGGTACTGGGTGTACGAGTTTTTCAGGGAGTTGGAGCCGCCCGTGAGGTGCATGCCAAAGGCCGGGTCGGCATAGGCGGGGTTGGCGTCGCCGTGCACGCTGCGCACCTTGGCCCAGTCGGCGTCCAGCTCTTCGGCCAGGATCATGGGCAGCCCGGTTTGCACGCCCTGGCCAAAGTCCAGGCGGTTGATGGTGACGGTGACGGTGCCATCGGTGTCAATGCGAACAAAGGCCGAGGGCTGCTCGAAAGGCTTGAGCCCGGCAGGCGCTGTGCCTGCACCTTTAGCGGTGGCCACCAGCGGGTAAGCCCCCAGCGCAAAGCCGGATGCGGCTGCGGCCTTGAGGAAGGTGCGGCGTGCCACGCCTTCGGTGGCGGCGGCATTCGCTTCGATATTGATAGCGCCTTGCGCTTGATCCATCAGCGCTACCAGGCCTTTTGGCATGTGGGCGCGGGCGGTGTGAGCGTCGAAATGCATGGTGTTCTCCTGCTCGGTGTTCTTGGGAGGGGGTTGGATGTGGAGAGCGGGGCAAAAAAACTCAGCGAAGCGGTTCTGGCTAGGCGCTGTGTCGCAGGCAGTACTACCAGTACGACAAGACGCAGCAACGACGCCAGAAGAGTTTTTTTGAACCGATCAGGCCAAAGACTTGGCGGCGTCGTGGATGGCGGCGCGTATGCGCACATAGGTGCCGCAGCGGCACACATTGCCTGCCATGGCGGCGTCGATGTCGGCGTCGGTGGGTTTCTTCTTGCCCTTGAGCAGCGCGGTGGCGCTCATGATCTGGCCGCTTTGGCAGTAGCCGCACTGGGCCACGTCATGCTTGACCCAGGCGGCGTGCACGGCCTTGCCCACCTTGTCATCGGCGGCAATGGCTTCGATGGTGGTGATCTTCTGGCCCGCAGCGGCCGAGATGGGCGTGACGCACGAGCGAACGGGCGCGCCGTTCAGGTGCACGGTGCAGGCCCCGCACAGGGCCTGGCCGCAGCCAAACTTGGTGCCGGTCATGCCCAGCGTGTCGCGCAGGGCCCAGAGGATGGGGGTGGAGTCGTCGGCGTTGACGGCAGTATCTTTGCCGTTGATGTTCAAGGTGGGCATCGTGAGGTTCTCCGGTGGGGGATCAGCTCGCAGCCATGCGGCTGGGCAGCAAAATAGTGGCGGGATTAAATCCCAACCAGCGTTTTTCTGCTGGCAGTCGAGATTGCGTAGGGTCCATTCCCTGCCCTGCTCTTGCCCCAGCGCAGCGCGGGGCTGGCGCGTGCATTGCACAATGGCGGAATGACCACATCCATCGCAGACCTTCGCAAGAGCTACGAGCGTGCCGAGCTGAACGAAGACGCTTCGCACGCCGCCCCCCTGCAACAGTTTGACCAGTGGCTGAAAGAAGCCATCAGCGCCGAAGTGCCGGAGCCCAACGCCATGACGCTGGCCACGGTGGGCAGCGATATGCGCCCCAGCACGCGCATCGTGCTCATCAAGGGCTATGACGAGCGCGGCATTGTCTGGTTTACCAATTACGACAGCCGCAAGGGCCGCCAACTGGCGGGCAACCCCTACGCCGCCATCCAGTTCCATTGGGTGGAGCTGGAGCGCGTGGTGCGCATTGAAGGCGTGGTGGAAAAGGTGAGCGACGAGGAAAGCGACGAATACTTCCACAGCCGCCCGCTCGATTCGCGCATTGGCGCCTGGGCCAGCCCGCAAAGCCAGGTGATTGCGGGGCGCGGCGTGCTGGTGGCCAATGCGGCCAAATACGGCGCGCAGTTCATGCTGAAGCCCCCGCGCCCACCGCACTGGGGCGGCTACCGCCTGAAGCCCGACCAGTGGGAGTTTTGGCAAGGCCGCAAGAGCCGCCTGCACGACCGCCTGCGCTACCGGCTGGACGGCACCGACTGGGTGCGCGAGCGGCTGGCACCATGAGGCACCAGTCTCTGCACCTACAACCCGCTGTGCACCACCAACACCCCGCTACGCGCCTGCGCACGGCCCTGTGCCTGGCAGCCGCCTGCGCCGCACTGGCCGCGTGCAAGCCGCAGTCTGCCCCCCAGCAGCCGGCCGCGGCCACGCAGCAAGCCAATGAGAGCTTTGCCACATTGGCGCAAGCCTGCACGCAGTGTGTGGCGGCCCGCACGCCACATGTGGGCAAGGCCGACATTGCGGGGAATAGCGTCTGGACGAAAACGGGTTACAGCCCGGCCCAGGTGCAGCCGGAAGTGATGGCCACTGAATCGGCCGTGACGCCGTTTGTCGGCAAGATCGTCATCAAGGACAACGAGGCACGCGCCACCGCTGCGACAGAGGCGGAAGCCCAGGCCATCACCCTCACCCCGGCGCACCTGCTTTCCAACCGCACGCACACCTTCGTCTACAGCTTCGACGGCCAGCAGTGGCGCTGGCAAAACGGGCAGCGGCTGACCAAGATACCGGGCCAGAACGACCGCATGGACGAGCTGGCGCTGACCGAGGTGTCTGCCCCCGGGCCGCAGGGCTTTGCGGGCTGCCTGCCCGCCAGCGCCACAACGCCTGCCGCTACCAAATAGATAGCTACCAGCGCTTGATAGGCGAGCGCTGGTAGCTATTTTTATATCAAGCCGATTTACAGTTTGGCGATGGACACCTCGGTCGACTTGACCAGCGCCACCACGTCAGAGCCGACGACCAGGCCCAGGTCGTCCACCGAGCGGGTGGTGATGACAGAGGTGACGACGCCCCAGGGCGTTTCGACATCGACTTCCGAGACGACATCGCCGCGAATGATTTCGCGCACTTTGCCCTTGAACTGGTTGCGTACGTTGATGGCTTGGATGGACATGGTTTTCTCCTTGAAAAGTCCGTGGATGGGGAAAAAGTGAAAGGGGTTCAGACCGCCCAGCGCAGGCCGTGGGCGGGCACGCCGGGCCAGCCTGCGGGGGCTGCGGGTTCGGGGTCGCGGTCGGGCTTTTGCAGCACGCGGTCGAGGATGCGTTTTTCAAGCTGCGCAAACGCCGTATCGCCGTGCACGCGGGGTCGTGGCAGGTCAATGCGCTGGTCCAGCGCGATCTGGCCGTCTTCGATCAGCACCACGCGGTCGGCCAGGGCCACGGCCTCTTGCACGTCGTGGGTGACGAGCAGCGCGGTAAAGCCGGTGCTGCGCCACAGGCCTTCAATCAGGCGGTGCATTTCGATGCGGGTGAGCGCATCGAGCGCGCCCAGCGGTTCATCGAGCAGCAGCATGCGCGGGTTGTGCACCAGGGCACGGGCCAGGGCCACGCGCTGGCGCTGGCCGCCGGACAGGCGCGCGGGCCATTCGTGCAGCCGGTCACCCAGGCCCACGCGGCCCAGCACATCGGCCGCCGCGCCGCGCTGCGCGGGCGGCAGGCCCAGGGCCACGTTGTCAGCCACGCGCTTCCAGGGCAGCAGGCGCGAGTCCTGAAACATGATGCGGGTGGTGTCGCTCAGGCCGCTCACGCCCTCGCCGTCGATGCGGATGGTGCCGCTCGATACCGATTCCAGCCCCGCCACCAGGCGCAGCAGCGTGCTCTTGCCGCAGCCGCTGCGGCCCACGATGGCGACGAATTCGCCCGGCTCGATCACCAGGTCGGCCTTTTTGAGCACAGTGCGTGTGCCGTAGCGCTTGTCCACGCCACGCACTTCCAGGCGCACGCCTTGGGGTTGTGAAGATGAATGATTAGTCAAAATGCCCTCCCGCGCTTATGTAGCAAGCGCTAGCAGCTATAAAAATGTGAGCTTTGAAACGTTGGAGCATCAGGCCTGATAGCCGGGGTGCCATCTCAGCCAGTAGCGTTCGAGGCCCTTGGCAAACACATCCGCCAGCTTGCCTATTGATCCGGCACGGTTTATTGCAGAGTCCAGATGCCGTTCAACTTGAGCCCGTCGAGGGGCTTCGACACCTCAGCCCGAGCAAGGTTTACGAATAAAGCCTGCCGGATCAATAAGGCAATGCTGAACAAGTAACGTCATATCCATCGCACAGCCATTTGAATGCCAAATGGCCCGCAAAGATACTGTGCTTTGCCCCACAGGGCCTGTTTCGGGAGCCTTTGAGCCCCCTTCGGACCCTTACGGGCGCACCTGTCCCTGCAGGCGCCCTCGGGCAAGGTAGATGTTGGCCAGCGCCAAGGCCGTGAACGCACGCGTGGCGTTCTTTTGCAGCCCGCGATAGCGCACCTTGGTGAATCCCCACAGGCGCTTTACCACCGCAAAGACATGCTCGACCCGAGCGCGCACCCGTGACTTGTTGCGGTTCTTGGCCCGCTGAACTTCGTCCACCTCGCCCGCACGGCGGGTGCGCTGGTTGGTGAAGTCCTTGGCCCTGGGGGCTTTGCTCGCTATCAGTGTTTTCTGGCTGGCATAGGCCGAGTCGCCGTACACGCGTCGCTCATTGCCATGCAGCAGATCGGGCAGTGGGTGTTTGTCGTGCACGTTGGCCGCCGTCACCACGGCGCTGTGCGCCAGCCCGCTTTGGCTGTCCACCCCAATGTGCAGCTTCATGCCGAAATACCATTGCTGGCCTTTGCGGGTCTGGTGCATGTCGGGGTCGCGCGCCTTGTCGGCGTTCTTGGTAGAACTGGGCGCGGCGATGATGGTGGCATCCACGATGGTGCCGGTATTGACCTTCAAGCCGCGCTCCTGCAATTGCTGGCCTACCTTGGCAAACAGGGCTTCGCCCAGTTTGTGCTCATTGAGCAGTTTGCGAAACTTCAGCAGCGTGGTGGCATCGGGCACCCGTTCACGACCCAGGTCAATGCCCGCAAAGCGGCGCAGACTGGCACTGTCATACAGAGCCTCCTCGCACGCCAGATCGGCCAGGTTGAACCAGTGCTGCAGGAAGTGGATGCGCAGCATGCGCTCTAGGCCAATGGGCGGGCGGCCGTTGCCTGCCTTGGGGTAGTGCGGCTCTATCACCTGACACAGAGCGGCCCATGGCACTATTGTCTGCATGGTCCGCAAGAACTCTTCGCGTCGGGTGGGTTTGCGCGAATGCTCGAATCCGTTGTCTTGATCTGCGGCCATTGCCAGGGTCTGCTGCTTCATCTGCGGATAACGTTTGACCCCCCTCAACGGTGGACCTTAATCAGCGTTGCCTTAATTATTAGGCTGCGTCTGGTGGCTCTAAACAAAGGAATTCGAGCTGCCTCCAGCCTAGGGGCTGTTGAGAATCAAGCACAACGGCTCGGAGGGCTGTGATGCAATAGGCGCATGAGCATTCGATGGGTACTGACAGACGAGCAATGGGCCAAGATGGAGCCTCAATGCCTTGGCAAGCCAAGTGATCCTGGACGCAGCGGCACAGACAACCGCCGCTTCGTTGAGGCAGTGCTGTGGATTGCCCGCACAGGCAGCCCCTGGCGAGACCTGCCGCCAGAGTTCGGCAAGTGGAACACGGTGTTCAAACGCTTTAGAGACTGGGTTAAGGCCGATGTGTTCCAACGTCTGTTCGATGCAGTGAGCGAGCAGCCGGACATGGAATATGCGATGGTGGATGCCACGATTGTGAAAGTGCATCGGCACGGCCAGGGGGCAAAAGGGGGACTTCGGGCCAGGCCATAGGCCACTCGAGGGGCGGCATGACCACGAAGATCCTGGCGCTGACAGATGCATTGGGCAATCTGGTGAAGTTCGTCTTGATGCCAGGGCAGCGCCATGACACCAAAGGGGTCAGAGAGCTGATCGCTGATGTGCGCTTTGAAGCCTTGCTCGCCGACAAGGCCTTCGATGTGAATTGGCTGATCCAGGAGTTGGACAAGCGCGGGGCGCAGGTGGTGATCTCACAGATGCCGCGAAGGAGAGCGCCACTGGAGATTGACCTGGAGGTCTACAAATGGCGCCACTTGATCGAGAACTTCTTTTGCAAGCTCAAGGAGTTCAAACGTATCGCAATGCGCAGCGACAAGACGGATAGCAGCTTCGCAGCGATGATCTATCTCGCAGCTGGGGTTATCAACTCTCGCTGATTCTCAACACGTCCTAGTCAATCGAAAAGTACGTGACAGTCGCAAAGCAAGGGAAAGTTCTGCGTCTGCAGCAACTTGTGCCAATACATTCGTGACACTTTCTTCAGTCTCGGATGAAGAATCGTTGGGCACAAGAAAGGTTGAAAGCACCGTGAAAGCCGATTCTTCTCCACACATTGCCGCCTCGACTAACCACCGTTGACCGGCGACGACGGCTTCAACGTCCTGCGCATGGAGAAGAGTGAAGACGCCCAAGCTCGTTTTGGCAAGCTGCACACCTTGGCTAGCAGCTTGCTCAAGAAAAAAATTGCAGCGGATCGGTTTGCGAGGACCGATCGATAGTTGGCGCAGGCTCTGTATAGCTCGAACCAAGCCTCGGCCTCTCCCCCGTGAGCGGCACGGAGCAAGCGGGTGTACCCCTCCCGGTAGTTCAGCTTGGGGACCAGTTGGAGCGGTGCAATATGTCCGCAACTTGCGCCGACCTGTGCCCGTCCCAACACAAAGTTCGCATAAGCGTTTCCTCGCGCGCCGTGTTCTACGAGCTGTGCAAAGATCTCCGACGGTGGCACTGATAGATGAACCCGTCCGTGTTCAGCCTCCCTAACGGTATAAAGCACTTCCGAAATCAGAGTCAGCATTTCAACTCGCGCAAACAGTCACGCCCCTCGACCAATCAAAGGAGACGAATCTATTGGAACATGGACGTGATCGGCTCAACTGTGGTCGTTGGGGGCCACTTTGTCGAAGGGCGTACACACTTCCGCTTAGACGCTCGAGCCGGAAGGACGGGGGAGTTTCGCTGAAAATGATCCTGTTGATGTCATTGGATCACTTCTTCGCCCGGATGTCTCGCTTAGCCAACAGCGCGTCAAAGCTCTAAGAGTCGTCCTGTTGTTCGTTCGCCACGCAAATCATACTGCTGAGCGTCAAATATTTGCTCCCCTTCCAGTCTTCTGGTGCAATAACGACAACTTCCCAAAGGGAGGTTGGCCCCGGGACTCGGCGGGAGCACAAGAGTGCCTGCATTTCGTGAGCCTTTCGCAAGCGGAGCACCGATGTTTAACCTTGGAGAAACTTGCATGAAAAAGTCTTTGATTGCTCTGGCTGTTCTGGCTGCTGCCGGCGCGGCTTCTGCCCAATCTTCCGTCACAATCTTCGGCATCGTTGACGCCACCCTGCAGTTCGGCCGCGGCACGGTGTCCGACATGACCCGGCTGGGCAGCGGGGGGTTGAGCACCTCCCGTATTGGCTTCCGCGGCACGGAAGACCTGGGCGGCGGCATGTCCGCTTCCTTCTGGCTCGAAGCCCAATTTTTCGCCGACACCGGTCTTGGCGACAGTACCAACAGCAACAACCAGACCACTGGCACTTCCAATGCAACGGCCGGCACGCAGGGTCTGACCTTCAACCGTCGTTCCACAGTCAGCCTCGCCGGCCACTGGGGCGAAGTACGCTTGGGTCGCGACTACATTCCGCCATACGAGAACACGATCAGGTTCGACCCGTTCAGTGTGATTGGAGTCGGCGGCACCCTGCTCCACCAAATCGGCAGCTCCGATGCTGTCGGTGGCCCGGTCGCCCAGCGTTCTTCCAACGGCGTCACCTACTTCCTCCCGCGCAATTTGGGCGGCTTCTACGGCAGTGTCCAGTACCACATGGGCGAGAACAGTCAGAATGGCGCGGCGACGGAAAACGACGGCCGTGGCATGGGCATCCGCCTGGGCTACGCTGGCGGTCCCGTCGATGTGGCCATCGGTACCCACCGCGCTGACTACGCTGCCGGCGACACGCGTAGAACCAACCTTGCTGGTCAGTGGGACTTCGGCGTCGCCAGGGCCATGTTCCAGATCGAGCGCGCCAGGAACGGCACGCTGGACGGCAAGGGCTGGATGGTCGGCAGCCGGATCCCGGTCGGCGCCGGCGAAATCCGCGCGGCCTACTCTGTCTACGAGACCGACCTAGCTGGCACCCCGGAATCCAAGAAGTTGGCTATCGGCTACACGCACAACCTGTCCAAGCGCACTGCCGTATACACGACGTATGCTCGCCTGAAGAATAACGCCGCCGCGCGCGTGGCATTGAACGGCTCCAGCACCGGCTTGGGCAGCTCGTCCAGCGGGCTGGACATCGGTCTGCGCCACAGCTTCTAATTCCTCTGGCTGGCCTTCGCCAGCCAGAGGAATTTTGAAAAACCGCCTGTCTACTCGGTGTAAAAAATCTGCAGGCCGGGTTTAAGGGAATGTCCCGCGAAACGGGACATTTTTGTTCAAGTCCTTCGCGAGGGGACTGGGTCATGGAATTGCTCGCCTGTGGGTTGAACACAAGTGAAGCTTCTTCGAGGTCGAAGCTCGCACAGCTGCAGTTGTACCTCTGTGCGCGCCGGTACCGACGCGCTCGGGCACACTAAGTTCCAGGCCGTGCACGCGGGGGCGTCGAGCATCAATGCCGGCACGCGATGCATGTTTGCATGCGTGGTGGCGGGGAACACCGCGCCCAGCGCTTCAGGCACGCTGAACACCTTCATTCAGAACTTGGCGGCCTCGGTGCCTTCGATTCACAGGCCCAGGAAGTCGCGGCTGCCGTCGACCAGCACGCCCGCGTCCTCCTTGATCTTCACGCGCAGCGCGTCGAAGAACACCACGGGGTATATCGGCTCTAGCGGGCGCGCCTGCCGGGCCGTGACTTCGGCCATCACCGCCTCGAAACGCAATGATTCACTCATCTTGTCATCGGGAGTGCTCTCGCAAAATCGAACCGGTTCAAAAGAACCGATTAAGGCAACGCTGATTAAGGTCCACCGTTGAGGGGGGGCAAACGTTATCCGCAGATGAAGCAGCAGACCCTGGCAATGGCCGCAGATCAAGACAACGGATTCGAGCATTCGCGCAAACCCACCCGACGCGAAGAGTTCTTGCGGACCATGCAGACAATAGTGCCATGGGCCGCTCTGTGTCAGGTGATAGAGCCGCACTACCCCAAGGCAGGCAACGGCCGCCCGCCCATTGGCCTAGAGCGCATGCTGCGCATCCATTTCCTGCAGCACTGGTTCAACCTGGCCGATCTGGCGTGCGAGGAGGCTCTGTATGACAGTGCCAGCCTGCGCCGCTTTGTGGGGATTGACCTGGGCCGCGAACGCGTGCCCGACGCCACCACGCTGCTGAAGTTTCGCAAACTGCTCAATGAGCACAAACTGGGCGAAGCCCTGTTTGCCCAGGTAGGCCAGCAATTGCAGGAGCGCGGCTTCAAGGTCAATACCGGCACCATCGTGGATGCCACCATCATCGCCGCGCCCAGTTCTACCAAGAACGCCGACAAGGCGCGCGACCCCGACATGCACCAGACCCGCAAAGGCCAGCAATGGTATTTCGGCATGAAGCTGCACATTGACGTGGACAGCCAAAGCGGGCTGGCGCACAGCGCCGTGGTGACGGCGGCCAACGTGCATGACAAACACCCTCTGCCCAATCTGCTGCATGGCAATGAGCGGCGTGTGTACGGCGACTCGGCCTATGCCAGCCAGAAAGCACTGATAGCGAGCAAGGCCCCCAGGGCCAAGGACTTCACCAACCAGCGCACCCGCCGTGCGGGCGAGGTGGACGAAGTTCAGCGGGCCAAGAACCGCAACAAGTCACGGGTGCGCGCTCGGGTCGAGCATGTCTTTGCGGTGGTCAAGCGCCTGTGGGGATTCACCAAGGTGCGCTATCGCGGGCTGCAAAAGAACGCCACGCGTGCGTTCACGGCCTTGGCGCTGGCCAACATCTACCTTGCCCGAGGGCGCCTGCAGGGACAGGTGCGCCCGTAAGGGTCCGAAGGGGGCTCAAAGGCTCCCGAAACAGGCCCTGTGGGGCAAAGCACAGTATCTTTGCGGGCCATTTGGCATTCAAATGGCTGTGCGATGGATATGACGTTACTTGTTCAGCATTGCCCTAACAAGGCGTACAGCAAGATGCCCACGAGCACGATGTCGGTCTGCAGAAACTCGCGCGCATTCATGGTCAGGTAACCAATACCGGCCTGCGCCGAGATGGTTTCGGCCACGATCAAAATCACCCACATCAGCCCCAGCGAAAATCGCAGCCCCACCAGAATGCTGGACAGCGCCCCGGGCAGGATGATTTGCCGGTACAGCTGCCAGCGGCTCAGGCCATAGGTGCGGCCCATCTCGATCAAGCCTGGGTCCACATTGCGGATGCCGTGGAAGGTGTTGAGGTAGATGGGGAAGAACACCGACACGCTGATGAGGAACAGCTTGGCCGATTCATCAATGCCAAACCACAGGATGACCAGCGGGATGAGCGCCAGCGCGGGGATGTTGCGCACCATCTGAATGGTGGAGTCGAGCAGCGTTTCAAACAGCCGCACCGAGCCGGTGAGCAGGCCCAGCAGCAGCCCCAGGCCGCCGCCAATGGCCAGACCGGTCAAGGCCCTGCCAGCGCTGACGCGCACATGCGTCCACAGCTCGCCCGAGGCGGCCAGGGCCCAGGCGGCCTTGATCACATCGAGCGGCGCGGGCAGCACGCGGGTAGACAGCCAGCCTTGCGACGAGGCCACCTGCCACAGCGCAATCAGGCCCACCGGCACGGCCCAGGGCAGCAGGCGCTGCGCAAATTGCCGGGCAAAGTGCAGCACGGCGGCGGGTAGCACGGGCGCTTTGAGGGGCAGGTCCACGGCATCGGCCAGGGATGCCACGGGCGGTTCTTTGGCGGTGTGTGTCATGCGTTGCGTCCTGTTTTGATGAGGTCAGCTTTGCGATGCGCGCGGCACAAAGTCATTGGCCACGGTTTCGCCAAACGGCCCCAGCGGTGTGCCGCCCAGAGGGTTACCAAACAAAGGGTTGCCGCTGGAAAGCTGCTGGCGCAGCGGCAGGGGCAGCAGCGGGAAAACCAGCTCGGCAAAGCGGTAAGCCTCGTCCAGGTGCGGGTAGCCCGAGAGCACAAACGTGTCCAGCCCGAGCGCCGCGTATTCCTCAATGCGTGCCGCCACCGTTTGCGGGTCACCCACCAAGGCGGTGCCCGCGCCGCCGCGCACCAGACCCACGCCCGCCCACAGGTTGGGGCTGATTTCCAGGTCTTTGCGGCTGCGTTTGGCACCACCAGCGTGCAGGGCAGCCATGCGGCGCTGGCCTTCGGAATCCATGCGTGCAAACACGGCCTGGGCACGCACCACGGTGTCGTCGCTGACGTGGCTGATGAGCTCTTCGGCGGCGGCCCAGGCCTGCTCGTCCGTCTCGCGCACGATGACGTGCAGGCGAATGCCGAACTTCACGGTGCGGCCGTGCTTGGCGGCACGGGCACGCACATCGGCCACTTTCTTGGCGACCTCGGCCGGGGGTTCGCCCCAGGTCAGATACGTCTCGACCTGCTCGGCTGCCAGGTCGTGCGCGGCGGGGGATGAGCCGCCAAAGTACACCGGCGGGTGCGGCTGCTGTAGGGGCGGAAACAGCAGCTTGGCGCCCTTCACGCTGAGGTGCTGGCCGTCGTAGTCGAACGATTCACCGCTGTGGCTGCGCGCGAGGATCTCGCGCCAGATGCGGATGAACTCGGCCGATTGTTCATAGCGCGTGGCGTGGTCGAGGAACACGCCGTCGCCCTCCAGCTCGGCCTGGTCGCCGCCCGTCACCAGGTTGATGAGCAGCCGCCCGCCCGAGAGGCGATCAAACGTGGCCGCCATGCGCGCCGCCAGCGCGGGCTGGTGCAGGCCGGGGCGCACGGCCACCAGAAACTTGAGGTTGCGCGTGACAGGCAGCAGGCTGGCCGCCACCACCCACGGGTCTTCGCACGAGCGGCCGGTGGGGATGAGCACGCCCTCATAGCCCAGGCTGTCGGCCGCTACGGCCACTTGCTTGAGGTAGTCGTGGTTGAGCTGGCGGGCGCCTTTGGAAGTGCCAAGGTAGCGGCTGTCGCCGTGGGTGGGGATGAACCAGAAAATTTTCATGAAGACCTCTGAGACGGTAGGTAGAGCAAAAAATCAGGACCGGGCGGCGGGCCGCCAAACGATGTCGGCTACGTTCACCGGCTTGGGGATGAGACCGAGCTTGAAAAACGCATCGGCCACACGCTGCTGATCGGCCACGGTGGTGGGGCCGAGCACGTCCACAGGCGATGACGGGCGGCGCTGGATGAACAGGCTCACCACGCCCGCGTCCAGCCCGCTGAAGTCGGCAATGAGCTTGATGGCGTCTTTGCGCGCCTCTTGCGCCAGGCGGTCGGCACGGCTGAGTTCGTCAAACAACACGCGCAGCACCTGCGGGTGGGCCTGCACAAACGGGCGGGCGGCCAGGTAGAACGAGTTGTTGCTGCTCGCCAGGTCGCGGCCAGTCGCGAGGACACGGGGCTGGATGGCGAGTTCGGTGGCGGCGTAGAACGGGTCCCAGATCGCCCAGGCGTCCACGCTCTTGCGCTCGAACGCGGCGCGGGCATCGGCCGGGGCCAGGTACACGGGCTGGATGTCAGCCCACTGCAGACCCGCCCGCTCTACCGCCTTGACCAGCAGGTAGTGCGCGCTGCTGCCCTTTTGCACGGCAATGCGGCGGCCCTTCAGGTCGGCCAGGGTGCGCAGGGGCGAATCTTTCAGCACCAGCAGGGCCGAGCTGTCGGGCTTGGGCGGCTCGGCGCCCACGTAGAGCAGGTCTTTGCCCGCGGCCTGGGCGAACACGGGGGGCGAGTCCCCGGTCAGGCCGAATTCCAGGCTGCCGACCGACAGGGCTTCGAGCAGTTGCGGCCCGGCCGGGAATTCCAGCCAGCTCACCCGCGTGCCGGGGAAGCGCTTTTCCAGCACGCCCTGCTGCTTGAGGATGACGAGGTTGACGGCGGACTTCTGGTAGCCGATGCGCAGTTGCTCGGGGCCTGGCACGGCAGGGCTTTGGGCCTGGGTGTAGCGGCTGGCCAAGGTCCAGTGAAAGGCGGTGACGCCCAGCAGTTGCAGCGCGCGGCGGCGCTGGGGGCTCAAGGTAGGTCGGGTCATGGGGGACTCCTTTTTGGGGTGTGCGCAGCCCGGGCCTTACAGCCCCACGGGCGCGGCGTGCAGCAGGTTGAGCTTTTTGGGGATGAGCTTCAGGTCGAAGAACGCATCGGCAATGGCTTGCTGCTCAGCCAGGATCTCGCGGGTGACGGGTGCGGTGCCGAACTGGGCGCGGTCCAAGTACAGGCGGGTGATGGCGGTATCGAGCCCCAGCACGGCAGACAGCTCGGTGGACGCGGCATCTTTGTTCTTCGACGCCCAGCGGTCGATGGCGTTGATCTCTTCCACGGCAATGCGCAGCACTTCGGGGTGGCGGCTGGCAAAGTCGCGCGAGCTGAAGTAGTACGCCCGGTTGTTCACCACGCCCGTGGCGTCGGCCAGGATGCGCGCGCCCAGCGTTTTCTGGGCCGAGGCGAGAAAGGGGTCCCAGATGATCCAGGCATCGACCGCGCCTTTTTCAAAGGCGGCGCGCGCATCGGCCGGGGCCAGGAAGACGGACTGCACATCGGCGTACTTCAGGCCGTGCTTTTCCAGCAGCTTGACCAGGAAGTAATGCACGTTGGAGCCCTTGTTGTAGGCCACGCGTTTGCCCTTCAAGTCCGCCACGCTGCGGATGGCGGAGCCGCTGGGCACGATCACGGCTTCCAGCGCGGGGCGTGGCACGGTAGCCCCGGCGTACACCAGCGGCGCACCGGCGGCCTGGGCAAAGATGGGCGGGGCCTCGCCCACATCACCAAAGTCGATGGAACCAACGTTGAGCGCTTCGAGCTGCACGGGGCCGGCGTTGAATTCCGTCCAGGTCACTTTCACGCCCAGCGGTGCCAGGCGCTTTTCCAGCGTGCCACGGGCTTTGATGATGGAGAGCCAGCCTTTTTGGTGGCCCACCCGCAGCACGTCGCCTGCGCTGGTTTGGGCCCATGCGGGGGCAGCCAGGCCGGTGGCGAGCAAGCCCGATGCGATACCGGTGGCAAGGACCTGGCGGCGGGATGGGGAAAAACGGTGTGTCATGCGATGTTCTCGGTAAAAGGGTTGCAGTGCCTGGGGGTACGGCCGGGCAAAGCTGCGCCCTGCCCTGCAAAAAAGGCATCTCTGAAGGGTTCAAAAAATGGAGGGGGGGTTGGGCGGGGCCTGCGGCTGGTGCTGCAGGCCCGGTTGCGCCCTACACGCTACATCGCACCTGCGAGAAGGCCACGGGCTCAAAGCGCCCGGCCACGGGCGGCGTGGGCCGCAGGGTCTCGGTGATGATCAGGTTCACAGCGTCATCCAGCCGCACGGCCACGTCGCTGTGCACGTCATAGCTGCCTTCGGGCGAGAGGGTGACCTGCGAATCGGTGGCGTAAATGCCGGGAAGGATGTGCTTGGCCCCCAGCGACTGCAGCACGGGCCGCAGCGCGTAATCCAGCGCCAGCATGTGGTGCGGGCTGCCGCCCGTGGCCAGCGGCAGCACGGTTTTGCCCTTGAGCGCCGTTTGCGGCAACAAATCCAGAAACACCTTGAGCACGCCGCTATAGGCCGCCTTGTAGACCGGAGTGGCCACCACCAGCACGCGGGCCTTGGCCACCTGGTCGGTAGCGGCCACCACGGTGGGGTGGCCAAAGTCGGCCAGCAGCAGGGCCTGGGGCGACAGGTTGCGGATGTGGATGCGGTCCGCCAGGGCGCCCCGGGCGTGCAGGCGCTGCGATACGGCATCGAGCAAGGCGGCAGAGCGGGAGCGCTCGGAGGGGCTGCCGGCAATCAACAAGGCGGACATGGCGTTCCTTCACTATTATTTTGATAGCTGCTTGCGCTTTATCAGAAAGCGCCAGGGGCACTTTTTAGGCTCTTCTAGCGAATAGTAGTGATGGAAATCGCCGTACGTCTGTAGACGGCAATTTCGACGTACGACATTTATCGAGTGCATCACTAGCATTCGCTAGAAGAGCCATTTTTTTATTCAAAAGACAAGGCTCCGCCCTGCCCGCCGGGTTGGGCGGGTTCTTCGGGCCTGGGCGGTGCCCAGGCGTTTGAAGGGGTGCGGGGCGGGCCTGCCGGTTTACTTCTTGGTGTAGATCTGGTCGAAGCTGGCGTTGTCGGCAAAGTGGTCTTTGGCCGCCTTGTCCCAGCCACCAAACGCGTCGTTGATGGTGAACAGGTTCAGCTTGGGGAACTGCTTGGCGTACTTGGCCTTGGCTTTGTCAGACACCGCAGGGCGGTAGAAATACTTGCCCGCAATGTCCTGGCCTTCTTCGGTGTAGAGGTACTGCAGATAGGCCTCGGCCACGGCACGGGTGCCCTTCTTGTCCACGTTCTTGTCCACCACCGCGACGGCGGGCTCGGCCAGGATGGAGATCGAAGGCGCAATCACGTCGAACTTGGCGCCGAACTCTTTCTCCAGCAGGTAGGCCTCGTTCTCCCAGGCGATCAGCACATCGCCCTGGTTGCGCTGCGCAAAGGTGATGGTGGAGCCGCGCGCGCCGGTGTCCAGCACGGGAACGTTGCCGTACAGCTTGGCCACGAAGTCCTTGGCCTTAGCGTCACCGCCATATTTGCGCTTGGCGAATTCCCAGGCAGCCAGGTAGTTCCAGCGCGCGCCGCCCGAGGTCTTGGGGTTGGGCGTGATCACCTTCACATCGGGGCGCACCAGGTCGTCCCAGTCCTTGATGCCCTTGGGGTTGCCCTGGCGCACCACCAGCACGATGGTGGAGGTGTAGGGCGAGCTGTTGTGCGGAAGGCGCTTTTGCCAGTCTTTCGGAATCCAGCCGCCGTTGGTGTGCAGCGCATCGGTGTCACCCGCCAGGGCCAGCGTGGCCACATCGGCTTCTAGCCCGTCGATGATGGAGCGCGCCTGCTTGCCTGAGCCACCGTGGCTTTGCTTGATGGTCACGTCCTGGCCGGTTTTGGCCTTCCAGTGCTTGGCAAAGGCCTGGTTGAAATCCACGTACAGCTCGCGGGTCGGGTCGTAGGACACATTGAGCAGCGTCACAGACTGTGCAAACGACGGCAATGCGGTCAACGCCAAAGCGCCTGCAAAGGTTGCGGCCAATGGAAACTTGATAAAGTCGCGGCGAAAGTTCATGGGGGTCCTCGGTTTTGAATGTGGGCGGTGCAAAACACCGATGAAACGCATTCTGGAAGGCCCTCTTAAAAACTGGAACCAATAAGATTTCAGTTCTTAATACCCAAAACATCTGAAGACTGCCCCGCGCAGCCTTCGTACCCACCCCATCACAAGAAGGAAACACCATGGCACGCACCGTCCAATGCATCAAACTCGGCCAAGAGGCAGAAGGCCTGGACTTTCCGCCCTACCCCGGCGAGCTGGGCAAGCGCATCTGGGAAAACGTCAGCAAGCAAGCCTGGGCTGACTGGCTCAAGCACCAGACCATGCTGGTCAATGAAAACCGCCTGAACCTGGCCGACGCCCGCGCCCGCCAGTATTTGGCCAGGCAGATGGAAAACCACTTCTTTGGCGGCGGCGCAGACGCCGCGGCGGGCTACGTCCCGCCCAGCGCGTAACGCAGCAAAGCGAAGTGCAGCGCTGCAAAAAGTGGTTTCGCCAAAATCACTTCTTTGGCGGCGACGCAGACGCCGCAGCGGGCTACGTCCCGCCCAGCGCGTAACGCAGCAAAGCGAAGTGCAGCGCTGCAAGAAATGGTTTCGCCAAAACCACTTCTTCGGCGGCGGCGCAGACGCCGCGGCGGGCTATGTCCCGCCCAGCGCGTAACGGAGCAAAGCGAAGTGCAGTGCTGCAAGAAGTGGTTTCGCCAAAATCACTTCTTTGGTGGCGGCGCAGACGCCGCGGCGGGCTACGTCCCGCCCAGCCAGTGAGTGAGTGATCTAACGCAATAGCGACAGATCCCGCTTCGGGTACAAACCAAACCCAGCACGGCGCCCTTGTGGCGCCCTTTGTTTTTCTGGGCCGCGCGCAAGGCGTGCACGGGCCCGGTGTTCAGCACTTGCATACCCCATGTCCGAGCCCATCGACTGGCTGCCCGACGGCACCCCCTACAGCCCCCGCTTTGGCGACCGCTACCACAGTGAAAACGGGGGGCTGGACCAGGCACGCCGCGTGTTTCTGCAAGGCTGCGGCCTGCCTGCGGCCTGGGCTGGGCAGCCCCAGTGGCGGGTGCTGGAAACGGGCTTTGGCTTTGGGCTGAACTTTCTCGTCACCTGGGCTGCATGGCGCGCCGACCCGCAACGCCCGCGCCTGCTGCACTTCATCTCCACCGAAGCCTGGCCCGTGAGCGCTGCCGACCTGCTGCGTGGCACCGCCGCCCACCCCGACCTCGCGCCCCTGGCCGAGCAACTGCACGCCCAGTGGTGGGGCCTGCTGCCCGGCGTGCACCGCCTGGCGTTTGAAGACGGCCGCGTGCTGCTCACGCTGTATGTGGGCGATGCGCAAGAGATGCTGCGCCAGCAGGCGCCCACCGCCGACTCGGTGTACCTCGACGGCTTCAGCCCCTCCGTCAACCCCGATATCTGGAGCGCCCACACCCTCAAAGCCGTGGCGCGCTGCTGCCGCCGGGGCACGCAGCTGGCCACCTGGACCATTGCCCGCGCCGTGCGCGATGCGCTGGCCGAGTGCGGTTTTGAAGTGCAGCGCGTGCCCGGCGTGCCCCCCAAACGCGACAACCTGCACGCCACCTACAACCCCCGCTGGGAACCCCGTGCCCGCACGGCCACGCTGCCCGACGTAGCCCCCCAAGCCAGCGCGCAGCACCCGCATTGCCTGGTGATTGGTGGCGGGCTGGCAGGTGCCGCCGCTGCCGCCAGTCTGGCCCGCCGGGGCTGGCAGGTGCAAGTGCTAGACCAGGCAGCCGAACCCGCTGCGGGCGCATCGGGCCTGCCAGCGGGTGTGTTTGCGCCCCATGTGTCGCCCGACGATGCCGTGCTCTCGCGCCTGTCGCGCAGCGGCGTGCGCACCACCTTGCAGCAAGCCAGCCAACGCCTGCAGGCCGGGCAAGACTGGGGCCCCACCGGCGTGCTGGAACACCGCACCGACGGCACCCCCGGCTTGCCCGCCGACTGGCACGCAGGGCCAGGCGCCGACTGGACCATTCTCGCCCCCGAATCAGCCCGCGAACAAGCGGGCCTGCCGCCGGATGCCGTGGCCTGCTGGCACAACCGGGCAGGCTGGATTCGCCCACCCCAGCTGGTGCGAGCCCTGCTGCGCGAGCCTGGCGTGACCTGGCGTGGCCAGTGCGCCGTGGCCAGCATGCGCCCCACGCCGGGTGCTGATGCCGCCGCCCCCACCGAATGGCAAGCGCTGGATGCGCAAGGCCAAGTGTTGGCCCAGGCCCCTGTGGTGGTGATTGCCGCAGGCGCAGGCAGCCCCCCCTGCTGGCCGAGCGCTGGCCCCTGCAACCCGTGCGCGGGCAGGTGTCCTGGGGCCGCTATGCCGCGCACCTGCCGCCACCCGCGCCCTTCCCAGCCAATGGGCATGGCAACGTGGTGCCGTCGTTTGGTGTGGGGCAGACCCACAACCCTGCGGAACCGGCAGAACCGGCTACGGAACGCGGCTGGATCATGGGCTCGACATTCGAGCGTAACGTGACCGAACTACCTGCCAGCGCACCAGACCAGCTCGCCGCCCACCAGGGGCAATGGAACAAGCTGCAAACCCTGATGCCCACCGCCGCCCGCGCCCTGGCGCCCCGTTTCGAAGCCCGGCTGGCGGCTGGCGAGCAGGCCGATGGCGCGGCCGCCTCGGTGGAACACTGGGCCGCCGTGCGCTGCACCGCCCCCGACCGCTTGCCCATCGTGGGGCCGGTGGATGCCGCCACGCTGCCCGGCCTGTGGGTGTGCACCGCCATGGGCGCGCGGGGGCTGACTCTGGCCCTGCTGTGCGGCGAATTGCTGGCCGCCCGCCTGAACGGCGAACCCCTGCCGCTGGACGCCAAACTGGCCCGCGCACTGGCGAGCGAGCGGATGTAAAAACGCTGTGTGGACTGCCGGAAAACTGATTGGCCACCAGCTTGGCACCTCTTACAACACGTCTTTATATCTATATTTGCATATTAGAAGCACAAAATAATAGTTTGCTTCCATAAGAAGCCCCTCTACATTCGCCGCCATGCATGAATTGGCGTTTGTCTTTGCGGGTTTCGCGGTGGGTCTGATCGTCGGACTCACGGGCGTGGGCGGTGGCTCGCTGATGACGCCCATCCTCATCTTCTTTTTCGGCATCAAGCCCCACATGGCCGTGGGCACCGATTTGCTGTTTGCGGCTTTCACCAAGATGGGCGGCACCGTCAGCCTGGCCCGCCAGCGCCTGGTGCCCTGGAAAGTGGTGGGCCAACTGTGCGCAGGCAGCATTCCGGCCGCCCTGCTGGCGCTGTGGGCGCTGCGCACCCTGGGCCCGGCCAGCGCCACCGCGCAGCGCATCATGACCACCACGCTGGGCTTTGCCCTGCTGCTCACAGCCGCTGCCACGCTCTACAAGGCGATTGTTTTTTCTGCCCAGCGCCAGGCCGCTCAAAACGCCGCACGCAAGGCCCACACGGGTGACGTCACCCGCCCACGCCACTGGAGCCTGCCCGTGCTGCTGGGCGCCGTCATCGGCACGCTGGTCACGTTCACCTCGGTGGGCGCAGGCGCCATCGGCGTCACCGTGCTGCTGCTGGTCTACCCCATGCTGCCGCTGCCCCGCATCATCGGTGCCGACATCGCCTATGCCGTGCCATTGACCCTCGTGGCCGGTCTGGGACATGCATCGCTCGGCTCGGTGGACTGGCCTTTGCTTGCACAATTGCTGGCGGGCTCGCTGCCCGGCATCTGGCTGGGCTCGCGCCTGGTCACCCGCACCCCTGAGCGCCTCATCCGCTCGGCCCTTTCTCTGTTGCTCGCCTGGGCGGGCTTCAAACTGATTCTGATCTGAGTCTTCTCTATGTACCAATACACCGCTTTCGACACCGAGTTCGTCAAGCAACGCGCAGCGCAGTTCCGTGACCAGCTCAACCGCTGGCAGGCGGGCAAGCTGAGCGAAGACGACTTTCGCCCGCTGCGCCTGCAAAACGGTTGGTATGTGCAACGCTACGCCCCGATGCTGCGCGTGGCCGTGCCCTACGGCGAAATCGCCAGCCGCCAGCTGCGCGTGCTGGCACAGATTGCCCGCGAATACGACGAGCCCGAAGCGGCGGTCTTCAAGGCCGCCATGGAAGGCCAGGGCAAGCTGGGCACCACCTTTTTGCCTAAGAACTGCGCCCACTTCACCACCCGCACCAACGTGCAGTTCAACTGGATTCCGCTGTCGAAAAGTGCGGACGTGATGGACCTGCTGGCCAGTGTGAACTTGCACGGCATTCAGACCAGCGGCAACTGCATCCGCAACACCACCACCGACGCCCTGGCAGGCATCGCTGTGGACGAGATCGTGGACCCCCGCCCCTATGCCGAGCTGATCCGCCAGTGGTCCACGCTGCACCCCGAGTTCGCATTTTTGCCCCGCAAGTTCAAAATCGCGATCACCGGCGCCAAGGAAGACCGCGCTGCCACCGGCTGGCACGACGTGGGCCTGCACTTGGTCAAGAACGATGCGGGTGAGATTGGCTTCAAGGTGTTTGTGGGCGGCGGCATGGGCCGCACGCCGGTGATTGGCACCGTGATTCGCGAGTTCCTGCCCTGGAACCAGATCATGAATTACATCGAGGCCATCGTGCGCGTGTACAACGAGCATGGCCGCCGCGACAACAAGTACAAGGCCCGCATCAAGATTCTGGTGAAGTCTGAAGGCCAGCAGTACATCGACGATGTGGAAGCCGAATACCGCCAGATTCTGGAGATCGACGGCGGCCCCCACACCATCCCGCAGGCCGAGTTCGACCGCGTGGCCGCCTGCTTTGTGGCACCAAAGTTGGCTGACATTGCCGACGTGGCGCCCGAAGCCCTGCAAGCACAGCTGGACGCCCAGGCCGCAGAACACGTGATGTTTGGCCGCTGGCTGCAGCGCAATGTGCACCCGCACCAGAACCCGCAGCTGCGCGCCGTGACGCTGTCATTCAAGCGCCCCGGCCAGTCGCCCGGCGACGCCACCAGCGACCAGCTCATCGCCCTGGCCGATCTGGTGGACAAGTATTCCGCCGGTGAAGCCCGCGTGACCCACGACCAGAACGTGCTGCTGCCCTGGGTGCACGCCAGCCGCCTGTTCGCGCTGTGGCAAGAAGCCAAAGCCCTGGGCCTGGCCAGCGCCAACGTGCAACTGCTGACCGACATGATCGCCTGCCCCGGCGGCGACTTCTGCGCGCTGGCTAACGCCCGCTCGCTGCCGATTGCCGAGGCCATCACCCAGCGCTATCAAGACCTGGACGAGCTGGACGACATTGGCGAGATCGACCTGCACATCAGCGGCTGCATCAACAGCTGCGGGCACCACCACAGCGGCCATATTGGCATCCTGGGTGTCGATAAAGACGGCAAGGAGTGGTACCAGGTGACGCTGGGCGGCTCCGACGGCTCCGACCTGTCGGGCGCTGCCGTGGCCGGCAAGGTGATTGGCCCCTCGTTCTCGGCCGCCGAAGTGCCGGACGTGATCGAGGCCGTGCTGAACACCTACCGCGACCTGCGCGAAAGCGGCGAGACCTTCCAGAACACCGTGCGCCGCACCGGCCTCGACCCGTTCAAGGAAGCTGCCAAGCAGGCCCGCCACAAGGAAGCCGAGACTGCCGCCGCCTGAACGGCAGCGCCTTGCAAGCCACCAAGACATGACGATGCTGAAACTACTCTCTGCCCAAGACCACCAGCCGCCCGCCGAGGGCGACACCCGCACCGTGGCCCTGCCCAACGATGCCGACGCCATGGCCCTCACGCTCGACGGCGTGGAACGTGTAGACCTGCACTTCCCCCACTTCACCGATGGCCGTGCGTTCAGCCAGGCCTTCCTGCTGCGCCGCCGCCGTGGCTTTACAGGCGAGATCCGCGCCACCGGCGATGTGCTGATCGACCAGCTGGTGCAGATGCAGCGCACGGGCTTTTCCAGCGCTGTGCTGCGCGAAGGCGTGGACGCTGCCGATGCGCAGCGCCAGTTCGAACGCTTCCCCGGCTTCTACCAGGCCGACGCCGTGAACCCCCAACCCCTGTTTGCCGCCAAGGTCGCCTGACAGGCGCACCGCCCACGCGCCCGCAGCACCGCAACACGAGCCCCTCACCATGAGCAAAATCGATCTCGAACGCATCAATGCCGAACTCGGCCACAACGCCCAGGGCCTCGTGCAATGGGCCCTGGGCCTGGGCAAGACCAGCATCGTCACCACCAACTTCCGGCCTTTTGAAGCCGTGATCCTGCACATGGTCACGCAGGTGAACCCCAAGGTGCCCGTGGTGTGGATGGACAACGGCTACAACACCGAAGCCACCTACCGCTTTGCCGACGAGGTGACCAAGCAGCTGAGCCTGAACCTGAAAATCTACCTGCCCCTGCGCTCGCGCGCCCACCGCGAAGCCGTGGAAGGCCCCACGCCCGCGCTGGACGACCCACGCCACGCCGCATTCACCGCTGAAGTGAAGCTGGAGCCCTTTGCCCGCGCCCTGCGCGAGACCGCGCCCGAGGTCTGGTTCACCGCCCTGCGTGCCACCGACACCGCCGTGCGCGCACAGATGGACCCCGTGAGCATCAACCCCGACGGGCTCATCAAAGTGGCGCCGCTGCTGCACTGGTCGTCCAAAGACCTGCACGAATACTGCGTGAAGCACGGCCTGCCCAACAACTTCGACTACGTGGACCCGACCAAGGGCGAAGACAACCGCGAATGCGGCCTGCATCTGGCCCACTGAACCCGGACACCCCCATGAACGCCCGCACCGACTCAGCGCTGCTTGAGAAAACCAACGATATGAGCTACCACCTCAACAACTCGCACCTCGACGCCCTGGAAGAAGAAACCATCTTCATCCTGCGCGAAGTCGCCGCCGCCTTTGAGCGCCCCGCCCTGCTGTTCTCGGGCGGCAAGGATTCGCTGGTCATGCTCAAGTGCGCCGAGAAGGCCTTCGGCGCGGGCCGCATTCCCTACCCGCTCTTGATGATCGACACGGGCCACAACTTCCCTGAAGTGACGGACTTCCGCGACTTCCGCGCCAAGGAACTGGGCGCCGAACTCATCGTGCGCAGCGTGGAGGATTCGATGGCGCGCGGCACCGTGCGCCTGGCGCACCCTGGCGAATCGCGCAACGTGCACCAGTCCGTCACGCTGCTCGAAGCGATTGAGGAATTCCGCTTTGACGCGCTGATTGGCGGCGCCCGCCGCGATGAAGAAAAGGCCCGCGCCAAGGAGCGCATCTTCAGCCACCGCGACAGCTTCGGCCAATGGCAGCCCAAGGCCCAGCGCCCTGAGCTGTGGACGCTGTTCAACACCCGCCTGCAGCCCGGCGAGCACTTCCGCGTGTTCCCCATCAGCAACTGGACCGAGCTGGACGTGTGGCAGTACATCGACCGCGAGCAGATCGGCCTGCCCAGCATCTACTACACGCACAAGCGCCAGGTGGTGGACAAGAAGGGCCTGCTGATGCCCGTGACCGAGCTGACCCCCGCGCGCGAAGGCGACGTGGTGGAAACGCGCGACGTGCGCTTCCGCACCGTGGGCGACATCACCTGCACCGCACCGGTGGAGAGCACCGCCGCCACCCCGGCCGAGATCGTCATCGAGACCCTGGCCGCCGACGTGAGCGAGCGCGGCGCCACGCGCATGGACGATAAGACGAGCGACGCGTCGATGGAAAAGCGCAAGAAGGACGGTTATTTCTGATGACAAACACTACTAATTCAATAGCTGCTAGCGCTTATCCAGAAAGCGCTGAAGCCCCAAATGACCATATCTCCGCCCTCAAGTTCATCACCTGCGGCAGCGTGGATGACGGCAAGAGCACGCTGATCGGCCGCCTCCTGGTAGACAGCAAGGCCGTGTTGCAAGACCACCTGGCCGGCGTGCAGCGCCAGGGCGAAACTGACCTGGCCCTGCTGACCGACGGCCTCAGTGCCGAGCGCGAGCAAGGCATCACCATCGACGTGGCCTACCGCTACTTCGCCACCGAAGAGCGCAAGTTCATCATCGGCGACGCACCCGGCCACGAGCAGTACACCCGCAACATGGTCACGGCCGCGAGCAGCGCCGACGCCGCCGTGGTGCTGGTCGATGCGACCAAGCTCGACTGGAAGAACGCCGACCTCGCCTTGCTGCCGCAAACCCGCCGCCACAGCCTGCTGGTGCACCTGCTGCGCGTGCATTCGCTGGTGTTTGCCGTGAACAAGCTCGACGCGGTGGAAGACCCCGCGCTGGCCTGGAAGCACATCCAGGGCGCGCTGCAGTCCTTTGCGCAGGCGGCAGGCATCACCGTGCGCGCCACGGTGCCGGTGTCCGCCCTCAAGGGCTGGAATGTGGTCGATGCCCATGCGGGCTGGTGCGGCTACAACGGCCCCACCCTGCTGCAAGTGCTGGAAGAGTTGCCCAACACCCCCGCCGACACGGCGCTGGCACCCGCCTTCCCGGTGCAGTGGGTAGAAAAGTTCTCGTCCTCATCCGACACCAGCCAGGGCCGCCGCGTGTTCTGGGGCCGGGTGGCCGCAGGCAGCTTTGCGCCCGGCACGGCAGTGCAGATCTTCCCCAGCGGCCAGCTGGCCACGGTGGCCCAGGTACTGGACCACGCCCGCCGCCCCAAGGACGTGCCCGCAGGCACCAGCGCCGGCATCATCCTCGACCGCGAGGTGGACGTCTCGCGCGGCGACTGGATTCTGGCCGCGCCCACAGCAGCCGCGGCCCCTGCTGCTGACGACGACTTTGGCGACACGCCCGCAGCCACCCCGGCTTGGCCTGCCAGCCGCGAGCTGCGTACCACCATCGCCTGGATGGACGACGAGCCGCTGGTCGCGGGCCGCGTGTACTGGGCGCTGCATGGCCACCGCTGGGTCAAGGCCAAAGTCAAGGCTGTGGTGCACAAGCTCAACATCAACACGCTGGCCGAAGAAGCCGCCACGCAGCTCGACCCCAACGCCATCGGCCATGTGGAACTGCTGCTGCAAGAGGCCATTCCCGCTGCGCCGTTCACCCAGGCCCGCGTGCTGGGCTCGCTGATCCTGGTGGACACCGCCAGCCACAAGACCGCTGGCGCGGTGCTGGTGAACTGACCCAGCGCAACAAAAAATGCCCTGAGTCCCCCTTGCGGGCTCAGGGGCCCTCTCAACCCGCGCGGTGAAAGCCTTAAAATCGCGGGTTTTCACCGACCGACCCACACACCCTCTGCCATGACCCACGTCGTTTCCGAAAACTGCATCAAGTGCAAGTACACCGATTGTGTGGACGTGTGCCCCGTGGACTGCTTCCGCGAAGGCCCGAACATGCTCGTCATCGACCCTGACGAGTGCATCGACTGCGCCGTGTGCATTCCCGAGTGCCCTGCCAACGCCATCTTTGCCGAAGAAGACCTGCCGGCCGACCAGATCGCCTTCATCAAGATCAACGCCGAACTGGCCTTTGCCGATGGTTGGAAGAGCATCACCAAGCGCAAGCCCGCATTGCCCGACGCCGACGAGTGGAACGGCAAGCCCGGCAAGATCGCCGACCTGATCAAGTAATGCCCGCTGGCGCTGCCCGCCGCTGCACCGCCCCTTGCCAGAGCATGGCAATGGCGCAGCGGCATGACTCGGCAGTGCCATCTTCCAGCGGGTTCCAGCATCCTCTGCCCCGCCCATGATTCAAGAAACCGATGCCGTCGTCATCGGTGCAGGCCCGGTGGGCCTGTTCCAGGTGTTCCAGCTGGGCCTGCAAGGCTTGTCAGCCCACATCATTGACGCGCTGCCCTACGCGGGCGGCCAATGCGTGGAGCTGTATGGCGACAAGCCCATCTACGACATTCCCGGCGTGCCCGTGTGCACCGGGCGCGAATTGGCTGCCCTGCTGCTGCAGCAAGTCGCCCCCTTCCAGCCCCGATGGCACCTGAACACGCAGGTGGCTGCTCTGCAATCGCAGGCAGATACCGGGCGCTTTCAAGTCACCACCACACAAGGCGCTACCTTGAGTGCCCGCGCAGTGTTCATCGCAGCGGGCGTGGGCGCGTTCGTGCCCAAGGCCCTCAAGCTGGAAGGCATCGACCGGTTTGTGGGGACCCAACTGCATTACACACGGCTCCCCGCCACGGCATCGCTCAAAGACCAGCGGCTGGTGGTGCACGGCGGCGACGATGCCGCCGTGGCCTGCGCATTAGAAGCCGCAACTGCCGGGCAAGCCGTCAGCGTGACGTTGCTGTACCGGCGCGATGTCTTCAACGCCACGCCCGAAGTGCTGGCCCAGTTGCAGGCCCTGCGCAATGCCGGCCGCATCCAGGTGGTCGTGGGTCAACCCACCGGCATGGACAGCGCCGGCGAGCGGCTGACCGCGCTGCACATCACCACCCCGCAAGACACCACCCTACCGCTGCCACTGGATGTGCTGGTGGTAGCGCTTGGGGTGTCACCCAAGCTAGGTCCGATTGCCGACTGGGGCCTGGCGATGGAGCGCAAACAACTGGTGGTAGACACCGCCACCTTCGCCACCAGCGTGCCCGGCATCTACGCGGTGGGAGACATCAACACCTACCCAGGCAAGCGCAAGCTGATCGTCTGCGGCTTTCACGAAGCTACGCTGGCCGCCTTTGCTGCGGCGGAAGCGCTCAGCGGCAAGCCTGTGGCGCTGCAATACACCACCAGCAGTACGCGTCTGCATCAGTTGCTGGGGGTGGGGTCAGCCGGGACTGTGAACGGCTGAAGACGGTCAGAAACGGTTGGTTGTCGTTTAGGCGTCGGCAAGCGCAAGTTGTGCAAGCAACCTCTTACGGGCCGAGACATTCTCTGGGGGGCCCGATATCCAAGACTCGAAGTGACCATTGCCCGGTGAAGGGTGGGCTGCATAGACCCAGAGTGCGTCACCCGCACGAAACGCCGCCTCATTGACTTGGGTGTAGTTCGAGTACAAGCGACCGAAGATTGTTCGGGTCTTCTTGATGTAGGCGTCAGCGGTACCGAGCAAAACGACCCGCTTCACACTGGGCGGCAGAGTCTTGAGATGAGTGGCTACGCAACGCTCGATGATTGCCAGTGTGTCAGCGTCGGTAAAGGCAGAAGGTATGACGTCTCCGCTTGTTTTGCACTCTCCGTTCTTCATCTTGCAGAAGCTACAACGAACTAGCGATGCGACGCCGAAATCCCGCTCGTGGGCAGTCATGAGATGATCGATCGACCTGTCGTTAGGCATCAGCCCAAGCGTGACCAAGACTGCCTGCAGACGATGGCGTGCCCCTGCAAACGCAATTCTGTCGAAGTGCCCGGCCTCAGCCGCTCGATTCTGGTTTGCCCCCTTGGAGAATCCCAGGATAAGTGTGCTCGGTGTCGCACTTCCGTAGTAGCCGGGGTTGTTATGGAGACGCCATTCACCGAGTGAGAGAGTTGCTGCGTGGCCGTCGAAACACAGGCGGCATTGCTGCGGGCCATGAGCGTAAAGGGTTGACAAGGAAGTTTCTCCGCGGATGCGAGTAAGGGTGATGTTCTGACGCCTAACGAATCTTAGACATATCCCGCAAGATGGAGAATGCTAACGGAGGCAGTCGACAGATAAACAAAGCCGCGTAACACCTCCACAGTCATTTCAAATCAAAACCTGTACAGCATCAAGCTGGGGCCTTGAACAGGTTTCACAAAAAAGTAAGCTCAACTGCTATTGATTGCTATCTATCGGCAGAACAGTCCAGCGGCGAGTCGCCAGTATGAAGAGCAACCCCTGCTAGCACCGGACGAATCCTGGTCGGCTGATTACGGCTTGTGGACAAATGACTACATCGGGTAGAAGACGGCTGTCCAACCCTGCTCATAGCTGACGCCCAATTTCAGCTGGACTGATGCCCCCGCTTCGCAGCGCCCGCCCCGCTCAAACCACAAACCGCGTAGTCAACAAAATCACCACCGGCATCGTCACCAGCGCCAACATGGTGGACACCGCCACGCTGGCAGTGACCTCGTCCTGTGCCACTTCGTAGCGCTGAGCAAACAGGAACACGTTGGCCCCCACGGGCAGCGATGCGGCCACGATCATCACGGCGAGGGGCAGGCCAGACAGGCCCAGGGCCCAGGCCATGGCGGCGAGCAGCAGCGGGTGAACGATGCACTTGGCCACGGCGATGCGCAGCGCGCCCTTGAAATGGTGACCCACGCGGGTGAACACCAGCGTGACCCCCACCAGCAGCAGGGCCAACGGGCCCAGGGCCTGACCCAGCAACTGCAGGGGTTTGTCGACCACCGGGGGCAGTACCAGCCCGGTCTGCGCAAACAACAGGCCGGCCACGATGGGCAGTGGCACCGGGTGCAACACGCCATTGCGCACAGCGCCCAGCACAGTGCGCCACATGGGGGGTTGCGCAGCCTCTGACTGGCCTGCATGTTCACGCGCGGCGGCCAGTTCGAACACCACGGTGGCGGCAGTCAGCAAGATGAGCGAGTGCACTGAAATCAGGGTGAACAGGGTGACCAGCCCCGCGTCGCCAAACACCAGCCCGACCAGGGGCACACCAATCATCAGTGTGTTGCTGAACGTGTTGGCCAGGGCCCGCGCTGCCGCGAGACGGTTGAAGCCTTGCCAGGCCAGGGTGGCGAAATACAGCAGACCGAACGCGGCGAAGTAGATGCCCACCGGGCCGAAGTTCAGGTCTTCGATGTGCACGGTGCTCATGGTGCGAAACAGCAACGCGGGCGACAGCACCATGAAGACGAGGTTGGACAGGTCTTTCACCGCGCTGGCGCGGATCCATTCTTGGCGGCCCGCCAAAAAGCCGATGGCAATGAAAAGCACCACGGGAACCAGGGAAGCAATGACGGGAGAATTCAAGACAGCACGCCAGAAGAACAAAAGAACAAGGACGGGAACAACAGAGTCAGCGCAGAAACGCTATTAATTTAATAGCTGCTTCCGCTTTATAAATAAGCGCTAGGGCCGATTTTCATATCAAACTCGGCAGCAAGACCTGCAGCCCCCAGCCCGTCAACGCGGTGGCCACCACCACCGCCCAGGGTGGCACACGCCACCGCAGCAGCGCAGCCAGCGCCACCAGCGCAAGGGCCACATCCGCCGCGCTGTGCAGCGCACTGGTGGCCACCGGCTGGTACAGCGCGGCCAGCAGCAAGCCCACAACCGCTGCATTCACCCCGGCCAGCACACCCCGCGCCCAGGCCCGCTGGCGCAGCGGCGCCCACCAGGGCAACGCGCCCGCCACCAGCAAGAACGCCGGAAGAAAAATACCCAGAATGGCCAGCAGCGCCAAGCCCGCCCCGGCCCAGCCCGGCGCCATCGCAGCGCCTAAAAACGCAGCAAACGTGAACAACGGCCCCGGCACGGCCTGAGCTGCCCCATAGCCCGCCAAAAACGCGTCGGCAGATACCCAGCCGGGCTCCACCACGGCCGACTGCAGCAGGGGCAGCACCACATGGCCGCCGCCAAACACCAGCGCACCGGCGCGGTAAAACGCATCCACCACCGCGAGCGCAGAAGCTGTGCCGTCTGCGGCGGACGCCACGGCCACCGACCACGGCAGCACCACCAGCAAGGCGGCGAACACCGCCAACAGCACCAGCCCCCCGCGGCGCGAAAGAGGCACAGCCCAGGCGTCCGACGCGTCGGCCGTTGCACCTAGTGCGGCACCAGCCGGGGCCTGCTTGCGGCCCCAAACCCACCACCCCAGCACTCCCGCCCCCAGCATCACCGCCAATTGGCCCACCACACCCGGTTGCACCAAGGTAATGGCGCAGGCAGCCAGCATCAACGCTGCCCGCCCGGCCGTGGCGCACAGCCCACGGGCCATACCCCACACCGCCTGGGCCACCACGGCCACGGCCACCACCTTGAGGCCCTGCACCAGCCCTGCGGGCATGCCCAGCCCGCCTGCCGAAAACCCCAGGCCCAACAACGCCAGCGCCAAGGCAGATGGCAGCGTGAAACCCACCCAAGCCGCCAGCGCACCGCCCCAGCCACTACGCATCAGCCCCAGCGCCATCCCCACCTGGCTGCTGGCGGGGCCCGGCAAGAACTGGCACAGCGCCACCAGGTCTGCGTAGCTGTGCTCCGTGAGCCAACGGCGGCGCACCACGAATTCATCACGGAAGTAGCCCAGGTGGGCCACAGGCCCGCCAAACGAGGTCAACCCCAGGCGCAGGAACACCCAGAACACCTCCCGGGGAGTGGCAGGTGTAGCGGGGGATGTGGACGGACTTGGTGTGACAGACATGGCGCGTAAAACAAAAACCCACGCCCAGCGAAAGCCAGACGTGTTTGTGGAGTGCGGGGCGCTACTCTGCCACAGCGATATGGCTGAGTGACGAAAAGGCGCTCGCCAGGCGCACCTAGCCACCCTCGCTACTGACACAGGCAACCAAAAACAAAGCCTGCGGCGCTTTCGCATTGATCCCCCGAAAGGGGCAGTGCACGGGAAGATGCCTTCACTTCGATTGGTTACATGTTGTCGTACAACAACAATGACCATCGTTCGCCGCTCCACCGTACTGGCCGGCTTGCCCTGCTGGCCACGGCCAGCGCCTTTGCGCAGAACGCGGCCGAGTGGCCCAGCAAGACGGTGCGCATCATCGTGCCCTACCCGCCTGGCGGCAGTTCGGACATCATTGCGCGATCCATCAGCCAGGTGCTGTCGGAATCGCTCAAGCAAAGCGTGATCGTGGAAAACAAGGCAGGCGCCAACGGCAACCTGGGCGCCGACCTGGTGGCCAAGGCCGAGCCCGATGGCTACACCATGCTGCTGTGCGACGTGGGCGCATTGGCCATCAGCCCGTCGGTGTACACCAAACTGTCGTTCGACCCGTCCAAAGACCTGCGTGGCATGACCATGCTGGCCTACTCGCCCCACCTGCTGGTGGTGCACCCCTCGGTGCCGGTGAACAACCTCAAGGAGCTGGTCGCCTATTCCAAAAAGAATGACCTGAACTTTGCCGTCACGGCCACAGGCAGCGCACCGCACCTGGCAGGCGTGGCGCTGGAGCGCGCCAGTGGCGCACGCTGGCAGTACATCCCTTACAAGGGCGGTGTCACCGCCATTCAAGACACCGTGGCCGGGCAAACCCAGGTGCTGATGAACGGCATGCTGGCCACCCTGCCCCAAGTGCAAAACGGCAAGCTCAAGGTGCTGGGCGTCTCCAAATCCACGCGCATGCCGCTGATTGGCGACGTGCCCACCATTGCAGAGCAAGGTATCGCGGGCTATGAATCGGGCACCTGGCAAGGCGTGCTGGTGCCGCGTGGTACGCCTGAAGCCGTGGTGCAAAAGCTCAACAAGGCGCTCATCACCGCCATCCGCGCGCCCGAAATCCGCTCGCGCCTGGCGGGCCAGGGGGCCGAGGTGGTCACCATGACGCCCGCCGAGCAAGACCAGTTCTTTACCAAGGAACGGGCACGCTGGGCCAGCGTGGTCACGGCCGCCAAGATCAAGCTCGACTGACGCACGCAGCCTGCGCCGCGGCGCCAGGCTGCGGCACTGCACTGAACAAGAAGTGGCAAGGGTGCCGCATCCATCACAATGGAAAGCCTGCACGCCTTGCCACGGGCTGCTGACCAAACTCCCCTGGCGTGGTTACCCAGGGCTGCTTCGCTGAGTTGGGTGAGCGCTCAGACGGGCAAAGGCAATGAACTCTCACCTTTTTGCCCCATGACATCAAGCCCCCCTCTCACCCTGGACATGCCTGCACCCACCGCCGGCGAACTCAAAGTTGCCCGCATCGCCGCAGGCCTGAGCCAAGTGCAGGCGGCAGAACTGATGGGCTACCCCGTACAACAGGGCAGCCGGGGTGGCGTGCAGTCACGCACCTGGCAAGCCCTGGAAAGCGAAACCGACGAGCGCACCATGCAAGGCCCCGTCTTCGCCATGTTTTTGCTACTGGCGGGGCAGCACCCCACGCACGCGCTGGTCAACAAAACCTAGCCCACTGGGGCCCGAGCAAAGCACGGGCCCCGGGCACTATCAGAACGCTACCTTCACCCCGACGGTGATGTTGCGCCCCATCAGCGGCGCAGCGGTCTTGATGAACGAGGTGTGGGCGTAGGCCAAGCGGTCGGTCAGGTTGGTGCCCTTCACGTACAACTGCCAGGGCGAGCCGTTGGCAAGCTTGCCGTTGTAGGCAGCGCCCAGGTTCAGCATGCCGTAGCCGGGGGTGGCAGTTTCAAACTCGGCCACGCGGCTTTGGCGGGCCACCTGCACCCATTCCACCTGGCCTTCCCAGGCGGCCCAGTTGGCGTCCAGCCGCAAGCCAGCGCGGGTGGCCGGGATGCGCGGCAGATTGCCGCCACCGTCAAGCTTGGCGCGCACGGTGTCGGCAAACAGCGTAAGCCCCAAGTGGCGCGTGAGGGCCTGGCGCACCTGGCCCTCAATGCCGGTGAAGGTGGCGTCGGCCTGGCTGTACTGCAGCAGTTGCAGGCCATCCAGCGCATCGATCGTGCGGCCGTAGATGTAGTTGTTGATCTTGTTGTGGAACACGCTCACGCCAAAGGTGGTGTCGCCACTGGTCTTCTTCAGGCTCACGTCGATGTTTTGCGAAGTCTCCGAACGCAGATCGGCATTGCCCCGCTCGTACGTGCTGGAGGCCATGTGCAGGCCCCGGGCGAACAGCTCTTCAGCCGACGGCGCACGGCTGGCGCGGCTGAACGAGGCGCCCACCTGGTAGCCCGGCATAAAGCGCCACACCGCGCCCAGCGATGCCGAGGTGCCGTTGTGGCTGCGCTCGATGCCGCTGGTCTGCGCTTCGGCCGTCTGGCGGTCGTGGCGCAGCGCGCCTTCAAAGCGCCAGTCGCCCAGACGGTATTCCTCCAGCACAAACACGCCCACCTTGCGGGTGACAGTGGGCTCAACGTAAGCCTCTTCCCCTTCGGCGCTGAACTTGCGCTGCGAGGTCTGCAAACCCACCGCGCCCTTGAACCCGGCAACGGGCTCGTGCTGCAGTTCTAGGCGGGTGTCATAGGCCTTGTTCTTGAAAGTGGTGCTGACGGCACCGTCTTCGACCTCGTCGTGCGCATAGTCGGTCACGCCCGCGCGCAGGCGCAGGGCCGAGAAGCCTGCGAACGGGTTGCGCAGCTCGCCGCGCACGTCAAAGCGTTCGCTGCGCAGATCCACCACGGGCACATCGCCATGGTCGTGATCTTCATGGTCGTGGCCATCGTCTTCGCCCGCATGGGCGCCGCAGTGCAGATGATTGCCGTGGGTGTGGCAGCCTTCAAAGCTGTGGTTGTGCCCCGGCAGGCCGTACTTGGCCGTCTGGCGCGTGTAGGCCGCGCCCAGGTAGCCGCGCTCACCCACCCACGACAGCCCCACGCTGCCCGTGTCGGTGCGGTTGAAGCTGCCCGGCACCTTGCGGGTGGCCTCGCCCTCAGGCGCCCAGCCCTTGCCCACGCGGTAGTCGCCCGCGTCGCGCGCCACGCCCTCCACATGCACCGCCAGGTTGCCTGCGCCTCCAGTCAGCGACAAGGCGCCCGCCCCCTCACGGGCGCCTGTGTTGGCGCGCAACTCGGCGCTGCCTTCGTACCCTTTTTGTGGAATGGCCGTGGGCACCTTGCCGTCCAGTACATTGACCACGCCACCCACTGCACCGTTGCCGTACACCAGGGCTGAGGGGCCACGCAGCACTTCGATCTGCGTGGCGAGCATGGGCTCGGACACCACGGCGTGGTCGGGGCTGATGGTGGAGGCATCGTGCAGCTCGGCACCGTCGCTGAGCACGCGCACGCGCGGGCCGTCCATGCCGCGAATGATGGGGCGGCTGGCCCCGGCGCCAAAGTGGCTGCTGGTGATGCCGGGCTCGCTGCTGAGCGTCTCGCCCAGCGTGGCCTCGCGACGGCGCACCAGTTCGTCACCTTCAAGCACTGTGACGGGCGTGGTCATGTCGCTCGCGCCCAGTTGCAGGCCGCTGGCAGAGACGGTGACGGAAGGCAGGCTGGCTTCGGCGGCAGCAACGGGCGCGGCGGCCTGGGTCTGGGCCAGCGCCGAGCCCCCTGCAGCCAGCAAAGCAACGGCCAGGGCCACGGGGCGCAGGGCAAGGCGGCGTGAGGCCAATGTGGAATGAGTCATGAGGAACCTTGGAAATCAAAAAAAATCAGACGCGAACAGGGCAGCAACCGCAGTGCGCGGCGTGCAGCGTGCAACAGCCCACTCGGGCACAGACCCGCCTGCCCTGCAACGATGAAGAAAAAGCACGCTAGCGCCCGCCAATCAAGCGCCAGCAGCTATCAAATCAGGAGTAACAAGCACACTGCCCACCAGCCCATGGCACAGCACAGGCTTGGCGTGGGGCCAAGAACACACAGGGCCCACCAGGGGCTGAGCCCCCGGCAGCAAAAGCGGTGGGGGTTAGCGCAGTGGGTCAGGCCCGCAAGGCTGCGGGCGGTGCGCGGGCCTGGAACAGCGCCCGGTGCAGCTCCCACCCGCGCTGCAACAAGCCCATCGGGACGTGGTGGGTGCCGGGGACGGCAGGTAACCCCGGCGCAGAGGCCAACAGGCCATCGGCCAGGGCCAACTGATCCAGCAGCAGGCAATCCAGCCCGCTGGTGTGGGCGGGCAGCAGGGCTGCGATCAGCCCGGCTGCGGCTGGCGCAGCCTGCGCACTGGCATGGGGGTGCGCTGCATCAGCGGCATGGCCCGTATGCGCAAACCCCTGGATGGGCACCGCGCGGTGGTCGCCAGAATGCAGCGCCTGGTGCACCCGGCCCAGGGTGGGCACCCATGCCAGGGCCAGCAGCAGGCAGGCCAGCCAAGCCACCTGCCATGCGCGCGCACCGGCACCCGGGCGCGCGGCGGTGCACACACGCTGGTGGGGCCGTGGCAAAGGCAGGCGCATGGCAGATGAAAGGCGAAGAGATTTCAGCAGCAAAAACAGGGCAAAGGGGCGCAGCAGCAGCCCGTTACTTCACAGGCACTGCCTCTACCAGCCGGTAGAACAGGCCGTAGGGGTCGTTGGGCAGCACGTTGAACTTGCCTTCGACCACCACGGGTTCCAGCGAATAGCGCACGGGGGTCTTGGCTTTGACTTCGACCATGCTCTCAGGCCCGCCGGGAATGCAGAACGAGCAGGTCAAGGGCACCGAGGTGAGCAAAAAGTGCTTCTGTGTGGGTTTGGCATCCATGGGCACCATGAAGCCCTGGATGCGCTGCACCGTCTGGTGCATGCCTTGCTGCTGCGCGTTGAACACAGGCAGCACGGCGTTGGCCGTGGTTTTCTTGGTCAGGTCCGTCAGCACCGACCAGGGCACCACATCGCTTCGCACGGGCAGCGGCGCAATGGGGCTGTTGGGGCTGTGGTAACCGGCCCCGCTGCCCGCCACCGCTGGCTGCCCGTGGGTGCCAGGCGGCAGGGGTGAACTGAGCGCCGGAGTGCCTGCCGCGCCTGATGCCTGCGCCTGCACGCTGGCCGCCCCTGCCCCACCCACCACCACAGCACAGGCCAGCACAACGGCACGCCAGCGCGCTGCCCCAAGGCTAGGCGCGTGGCTGGTGGCATAGGGGCAGGACAGCAGGCGGGGCATGGGCAGACTCTTCTTTCAATCAGCGAAAAAATCAGGCGACAGCGAGGCGCAGGCGTGAGGGACGCGCATCAATGCGCGTGCTTCATGCCGCAGTATTTTCCGATGGCCAGGTTTTTGCAGGCCGCCTGCAGCTCTTTCATGCACACGGCTTCGCCCTTGCCGCCTTCCAGGCACTTGGCAGCGGCTTCATGGGCGGCGGCCATGGCGCGGTGGCGCTCGATGTCTTCCTTGGTCTGCTTGTCAGAGTGGGCCTGTGCCAGGGCGGCAGCGCTGGCCAGCAGCAAGGGGGCAACGCACAGGGCGGTCCAAAGTTTTTTCATGGTGATTCCTTTCAGGTGAGATCAACGAACAACAAAACAAACACGGCACCTCGCGCGGCATCAGGGCTGCACCAGCAGGTCGGCCACATCGGTGCGATAGGCCTGCATGGCCGGCAGCAGCGCTGCCAGTGCAGCCACCAGGCCCGCCAGCAGCGGCACACCGGCCTCTTGCGGCAACCACACGGCACCCGTCACGGGCAACAGCCCCTGCGCCTGCAGCGCCCAGCCCAGGGCATGCGCCAGGCCGTGGCCCAGCAGCAGGCCCAGGGCGCAGGCCAGGGCCGCCAGCCACAGCGCTTCGCACAGCACCAGCCCGGCCACGCGGCCCGGCGGCGCGCCCAGCATGCGCAGCATGGCCAGGTCAAAGCGGCGCTCGCGCACGGCATTCCACAGCGCGATGAACACACTGAGCGCCGCCACGGCCAGCAGCACGCCGCCAAAGGCGCGCAGCACATCCGCACCAACGCCCAGCAGACGCAGCAGGCGGGTCACTTCAATGGCCGGTGCGGCGGCCTGCATCGAGGTGTTGGCGTTGATGGCACGCGGCAACGACACAGCCGCCAGCGGCGTGCGGTAGCGCACCAGGGCCACGGTAACCTCGCGCTCTTGCTTCAGGATTTCCAGGTCTTCGGGGTCATCGGCCGTGACGGCTTCGTGCACCTGCCAGACCGATTCAGTGCTGGTAAGGATGAGCCGGTCGAGCACACAGCCGCAGGGTGCCAGCACGCCGCTGACGCGGTAGGGGTGGTCGCCATGGGCGTGCCCACCCCCGCCCAGCCCATGGCTGCCGATGAAGGTGGCCCCCACGAGGGGCTTGCCGGCATGGTCGGGCTTGACGATGCCGCGCGCTGCGCTGGCGCCCAGCACAGCGTCCATGGGCTGCTGCCACAGCGCGCCTTCGGCCAGGGTGGCGCGGTAGTGCGCCACGTAATCGGGCGTGGTGCCCACGATGCGATAGCCCTGGTAGCTGTCGCCCAGGCTCAGCGGTACCACCTGGGCCACCAGCGGGTTTTGCTTTAGCGCCTGCACCTCTTGCAGGGGGATGTTGCCCGTAGGCACATCAATGTGGAACACCCCCGCCAGGATGAGCTGCAGCGGGCTGCCCTTGGCCCCCACCACCAGGTCAATGCCTTCCAGGTCACGCTCAAAGGCCCGGTCGAGCTGGTTGGACACCAACAGCACCAGCGTGATGGCGGCCAAGCCCAGGGTGAGCAGCAGCAGGTTGAGCGCAGCCGCCAGCGGCCGCGACCACAGGTAGCGCCATGCCAGTGCGGCTGTTTTTGCTATATTTTTCATAGCTATCACCGCTTATCCAGCAAGCGCCGGGTGCCAATTTCGTTTAAATCATGGCCCAGTGCGGCAGCAGTGGTGCCCGCATTCAGGTCCAGCCGCTGCAGGCGCGGCACGCCAGCCAGCGCCTGCACCACACGCTGGTCGTGGGTGGCAATCACCAGGCTGGCGCCGCAGGCGGCAGCGCTGCTTTGCAGCAGGGACAGGGCATCGGCAGCAGCCTCATCGTCCAAGCTGGCCGTGGGCTCGTCGGCCAGCAGCAGCTCGGGCCGCAACAGCACCGCGCGGGCCAGGGCCACGCGCTGCGCCTGCCCGCCCGAGAGCTGGTGCGGCTTGCGCCCGGCCAGTTCAGCCACGCCCACCTGGGCCAAAGCCTGGGTTATGGCGGCATCGTCGCCCGGGCGGCCTGCGGCAAAGTAGGCCAGGGCCAGGTTGTCGGCCACCGTGAGGGCGCTGCTCAAATGCAGCTTTTGCGGCAAAAAGCCAATGCAGCGCGCACGCCAGGCGTCCAGCTCGGCCCCGCGCTGGGTGCCCAACTGGATGCCGGCCACAAACAGATCACCGCCCGTGGCCGCCCGGAGCCCCGCCACCAGCGCCAGCCAGGTGGATTTGCCGGTGCCCGATCGCCCCTGCAGCAGCAAGGTGCCGCCCTGCGGCAGATCGACATCGGCAAATGACAGCTGCGGCCCCGCGCCATAGCGGTAGGCCAGGCCCCGGGTGCGGATCATGCGGAGGCCCCTGTGCTGGGGTGGGCGCAACCCGCGCAACGGCCACGCACCGCAATGTCTACCGCCAGCCCCTCGTGCCCGGCCGAGGCCAGCGCCTGCAGCACTTCTTGCAGGGCCGCCTGCACCGGTGCGGCGCTTTGCGACAGGCGAAACTGCTGGTGGCAGTCGTCGCACTCAAAGCGAGGGGCCGCGCCCTCTTCCCCCTGCGGTGCCAACGCATAGCGCATCACACGCGCGGCATCGACCTGCTTGTGCAGCAGGCCTGCTGCGGCAAAACGGTCAAGCATGCGGTACACCGTGACGCGATTGACCGGGGCGCCCGCAGCGGCCAGGGCGGCTTCCACCTCGGCCTCTGACAAGGCGGCGTGGGGGCGCTCGTGGTACAGCCGCTCCAGCGCCCGGGTGGCCCGGGTGGCGCGCATGCCCGGCGGCAACGCCCAGGCCAGGGGCTGGTCACTAGAGGGGGAGGCTGTCGAAGACATGGTGGATTGCAGCGCCGGATTGAACGGCATCTAACGCAAATGGGTTGCATTATGCACACCCCCAGTCACCACAAGCCCCTTTGCGCGCGGCACATACCACTACCCACGGCAGGACATGAGCCTCGGCAACCGGTTGTTCTGCGCTCCGTGAGCGCAAAAACCAGCCAGGCCTCAGTCTTTCAGATAGCGCGCAAACGTCTTGCGGAATTTCTCCACCTTGGGGCCCACCACAAATGCGCAGTAACCGGCGTGAGGGTGGTTCGCAAAGTAATCCTGGTGATAGGCCTCGGCCGTGCTGTAGTTCGAAAGTGGCGCCACTTCGGTGGTGATGGGGGCGCTGAACACTTTGTCTTGCGACATCTGGCGGATCATGGCGTTGGCCACTTCGCCATGCTCGGGCCGGTCGTAGTAGATGCCGCTGCGGTACTGCGTGCCCACATCGTTGCCCTGGCGGTTCAGGGTGGTCGGGTCGTGGGTGTGGAAGAAGATTTCCAGGATCTCCTCCAGGCTGATTTCGTCAGCATCAAACGTCAGGCGCACGACCTCGGCATGGCCTGTGTCGCCCTGGCAGATTTGCTCGTAAGTGGGATTGACGGTGTGGCCATTGGTGTAGCCACTTTCCACGTCGGTAATGCCGCGCACACGGTCAAACACCGCCTCGGTGCACCAGAAGCAGCCGCCGCCCAAAGTGATGGTTTGCAAGTTCATGGATATTGATTCCTTTGCGGCCCATTATTCCGCGCGACCATAACCCTTGGGGCGAGTGCAATTGACCTGCGCCCCACGACAACGCTGGTTCGCAGGGCAGCACTGCTTGCCCTAGCGCATTGACTGCCGGAGGTCTGGTTGCTACATTACTAACCAGTCAGTCAGTAACAATGTCACACAACACACCCCACACTCCCTTGACCAACGAAGCGGCCCCCAAGCGCAGCCGGCGCAAAGAAGCGCGCCCCGGCGAATTGCTGGAAGCGGCGTTGGACCTGTTCGTGGAAAAAGGCTTTGCCGCCACGCGGGTTGACGATGTGGCGGCGCGTGCGGGGGTCTCCAAGGGCACGCTGTTTCTGTACTTTCCCAGCAAGGAAGAGCTGTTCAAGGCCGTGGTGCGCGAAAACATCGTCGGCCGCTTTGCCGAGTGGAACACAGAGCTGGAGACCTTTGTCGGCACCACCAGCGAGGTGCTGGCGTACTGCTACCAGGTGTGGTGGGAGCGCATTGGCGCCACCAAGGCTTCCGGCATCACCAAGCTGATGTTCAGCGAGGCGCAGAACTTCCCGGAGATTGCGCAGTTCTACCAGCAAGAGGTGATCCTGCCCGGCCGGTCTCTCATCCGGCGCATCCTGCAGCGCGGTATGGAGCGCGGAGAGTTTCGCCAAATGGATCTGGAATACGGCACCTACATTGTGCTGGCGCCCATGATGTTCCTCATGCTGTGGAACAACTCCATGGGCCCCTGCGCGCTGCCCGACGAAAACTTTTCGCCCGAACAGTACATCCGCTCGCAGATCGACAACATCCTCCACGGCCTGTGCGTTCGCCCTGCCGCTGGTGCAACACCCCCACCCTCTCAAAACCCATGAAACGCTGGATCACCTGGACGGCCCTCGGCCTGGTTGTTGTGCTGCTGGGCTGGGGCGTGTGGCGCACGCTGGCCGCACGGCAAGTGGAAAAACAGGCGCTGGCTGAAGCCACTTTGCCCCGCGAACAAGCGCCGCTGCAACTGGCTGAAGGCGAGATGATCACGGTGCAGCAACGCAGTCTGGAGCTGGGCGTTCCCATCTCGGGCGCGCTGCGCGCTGTGGATTCGGCCATGATCAAGGCGCGGGTGGCGGGAGAGATTCAAAGCCTCACGCTGCGCGAGGGCGACAGCGTGCGCGCTGGCCAGGTGGTGGCACGCATTGACCCCACCGAAGCCCAGGCACGCCTGCGCCAGGCCCAGCAGCAGGCCGATGCTGCCAAGGCGCAGGTAGACATCAACCAGCGCCAGCTGGACAACAACAAAGCCCTGGTAGACCAGGGCTTTATCTCTGTCACCGCACTCGTCAATTCGCAAGCCAGCCTGCAAGCGGCGCAAGCCACCTACCAGGCAGCCCGCGCTGCCGCTGACGTGGCGCGCAAGGCGCTGGACGACACGGTGCTGCGCAGCCCCATTTCTGGGCAGGTGGCGCAGCGCCTGGCGCAACCGGGCGAACGTGTGGGGGTTGATGGGCGTGTGCTGGAGGTGGTAGACCCCAGCCGTCTGGAGCTGGAAGCCTTGCTCAGCACCGCAGATTCGCTGCCCGTGCGCGTCGGCCAGAAGGCGCGGCTTCAGCTGGAAGGATCCAGCCAGGACGTGACCGCCACCGTGGCTCGCATCAACCCCAGTGCCCAGGGCGGCAGCCGCACGGTGCCGGTGTACCTGCGCGTGGATACCGAATCAGCATCGCAGTTGCGCCAGGGGATGTTTGTGCAGGGCTTGCTGAGCACCGGCCAAACGCAGGTGCTGGCAGTGGAGCTGGACGCCGTGCGCACGGACAAGCCCCGCCCCTATGTGCAGGCCGTTCAGAATGGCCGCATCGCACATCTGCCCGTCACCCCAGGCATGCGCGCCGTGGTGCAGGGGCAGACGCTGGTGGCCGTTGAAGGCGTGCCCGCAGGCACCGCGGTGGTGGCGGGGCGGCTGGGAACATTGCGCGAAGGCACGGCAGTGGCTGCAATGACTGCACAGACGGCGGCACCAGCAGCCCCCGCCTCCGCGGCCTCTGGCACAGCGCAATAAGCACAGGCGCCAGGTATGTGGTTCACCCAAGTCAGCCTGAAGAACCCCGTGTTTGCCACGATGGTGATGCTTGCCATCGTGGTGCTGGGCCTGTTTTCTTACCAACGCCTCAAGGTCGATCAGTTTCCCAACATCGACTTCCCGGTGGTGGTCGTGACGGTGGACTACCCCGGCGCCTCCCCCGAGATTGTCGAGAGCGAAGTCACCAAGAAGATTGAAGAAGGCGTCAACTCCATCGCAGGCATCAACGCCCTTACCTCGCGCAGCTACGAGGGTACGGCGGTCGTGATCATCGAGTTCCAGCTGCACATCGATGGACGCAAGGCCGCCGAAGATGTGCGCGAGAAAGTGGCTACCGTGCGCCCCAACCTGCGCACCGAGGTGAAAGAGCCCCGGGTTCTGCGCTTTGACCCAGCCAGCCGCCCCGTGTGGTCCCTCGCCGTACTGCCCGATGACCAAGCCGGTGCAAACGCCAATACGGCAGCGCCTTCCGCTGTGGAGCTGACGACCTGGGCCGAGCAGGTGCTGAAAAAACGCCTGGAAAACGTGCGCGGTGTGGGCGCGGTGAACCTGGTGGGCGCCACCAAGCGCGAAATCAACATCTACCTGAACCCACAGGCGCTGGAGACCTACGGCGTCACGCCCGAGCAGGTGGTTTCTGCCGTGCGCAACGAAAACCAGGACCTGCCCGTGGGCGCCATCCGCTCGCTGGCCCAGGAACGCGTGGTGCAGATCGACGCCCGCATGCAGCGCCCCGAAGACTTTGGCCGCATCATCGTGGCCCGCAAGGGTGCTGCGTCGGCAGGCCAGGCGGGGCCCAGTGCGCCCATCCGCCTCGACCAGGTGGCGCGGGTGAACGATGGCGCGCAGGAGGTGGAAAGCCTCGCCCTCTACAACGGACAGCGCACCCTGCTGCTGTCGGTGCAGAAGGCCCAGGGCGACAACACCATCGAGGTGGTGGATGGACTGAACGCTGCCGTGGTGGACATCCGCAAGCTGCTGCCACCAGGCGTGCGGCTGGAGGTGATCAGCGACAGCTCCCGCCCCATCCGCGTGGCGGTGACGAATGTGCGCCAAACCTTGATCGAAGGCGCCGTGCTCACGGTGCTCATCGTGTTCCTGTTCCTGAACTCCTGGCGCTCCACGGTGATCACGGGGCTGACGCTGCCGATTGCGTTGATCGGCACCTTCCTGTTCATGAACATGTTTGGCTTCACCATCAACATGATCACGCTGATGGCGCTGAGCCTGTGTGTGGGCCTGCTGATCGACGATGCCATCGTGGTGCGCGAAAACATCGTGCGACATGTGCAGATGGGCAAAGGCGCTTACGCGGCAGCCATGGACGGCACACAGGAAATTGGCCTGGCGGTGCTGGCCACCACCCTGTCCATCGTGGCAGTGTTCATGCCGATTGGCTTCATGGGCGGCATCATTGGCAAGTTCTTCCACGAGTTCGGCATCACCATCGTGGCCGCGGTGATGATCTCGATGTTCGTGAGCTTCACGCTCGACCCCATGCTCTCCAGCGTCTGGCACGACCCGAGCATCCACGCTCATGGCCAGCGCACCGAGCCTGTCACCTTCTACGACAAGACCATTGGCCGGGTCACCGCATGGTTTGACCGCGCGACCGATGCATTGGCCGAGGGCTACCAGCGCATTCTGCGCTGGTCGCTGGTACACAAGCTGGCCACGCTGTTCATTGCGCTGGGCATCTTCGTGTTGAGCATTTTCATGGTGCCGCTGCTGGGCACCGAGTTCGTGCCCAAAGCCGACTTTTCCGAGACCACCGTCAATTTCTACACCCCCGTGGGCTCCTCGCTGGAGGCCACCGAGGCCAAAGCCAAGCAGGTGGAAGGCATCTTGCGCGAGCTGCCGGAAGTGCGCTACACGCTGGCCACCATCAACACTGGCTCGACCCAAGGCAAGATGTACGCCAGCATCTACGTGCGCCTGGTAGACCGCAAGGACCGCAGCCGCAGTGTGGACGCGATGTCCACCGTGCTGCGCGAACGCCTGCAGCGCGTGCCCGGCATTACCGTCACCCATGTGGGGCTGCTGGACCCGGTGGGCGGGCAAAAGCAGATTGAGTTCTCGCTGCAGGGGCCAGACCTTCGCGAACTGGAACGCCTGACGGCCGAGGTGAGCGAAAAAATCCGCCACATCCCCGGCCTGGTGGACCTGGACAGCAGTGCCAAGCCCGACAAGCCCGTGATCGCGCTGGAGGTCAAGCGCGACGTGGCTTCGGACCTGGGCCTTTCCGTGGCGCAAATGGCCACGTCGCTGCGCACGCTGGTGGCAGGCACCACGGTGGGCAACTGGCGCGCGCCCGATGACCAGACTTACGACGTCAACGTGCGCCTGGCACCTGAGTCGCGCACCGCTCCGCAAAACCTGGAGCGCCTGCCCTTCGCCCTGAGCGCTGCCGATGGCACCACGCGGATCGTGCGGTTGAACCAGGTGGCCCAGGTGAGCGAATCCACCGGCGCCAACCAGATCAACCGGCGGGACCTGACGCGCGAGGTGGCCGTGAATGCCAACGTGGCACAACGCTCTGCCGGCGAGGTGTCGGCAGACATCCGCAAGGCGCTTGACAGCGTGGTCTTCCCCCCAGGCTACCGCTACCAGTTTGGTGGCTCCACCAAGAACATGGCCGAGTCGTTTGGCTACGCCATCTCGGCCCTGGTCATGGCCATCATCTTCATCTACATGATTCTGGCCAGCCAGTTCAAGAGCTTCTTGCAGCCACTCGCCCTCATGACCTCGCTGCCCCTCACGCTCATCGGGGTGGTGCTGGCGCTGCTCATGTTCCGCTCTACGCTGTCCATGTTCTCCATCATCGGCGTGGTGATGCTGATGGGCCTGGTCACCAAAAATGCCATCCTGCTGGTGGACTTCGCCATCCGCGCCCGCGAAGAGCATGTCAATGACGCAGGCCAGACCGTGCCCGGCCTGCCCCGCGCCGAGGCCCTGCTGCTGGCTGCACGCGTGCGACTGCGCCCCATCCTCATGACCACGCTGGCCATGATTTTCGGCATGGTGCCCCTGGCGTTTGCACTTTCCGAAGGGTCCGAGCAGCGCGCGCCCATGGGCCAGGCGGTGATTGGGGGCGTCATTACCTCCTCGCTGTTGACGCTGGTGGTGGTGCCCGTGGTGTATTGCTACATGGATGACCTGGCGCGCTGGGTCCTTGGCAAGATGGGACGCGGCCACAGCACCTCTGGGCCATCTAAAATTCGGGGTTTGTCCTGACCCGCACTCCCACTGGAGACCTTCGATGAATTTGCCACTGAACACGTCCGCCAACATCAGCGACCCCGTCGCCCAGGCCCGCTACAACATGATCGAGCAACAGATCCGGCCCTGGAACGTGCTGGATGCCGACGTGCTGGAGCTGCTGTCCGTCGTGCGCCGCGAAGACTTTGTGCCAGCCGCTTACCGCAGCCTGGCATTCGCTGACATCGAAGTGCCTCTGCTGGGCAATGATGCGGAGGAGGCCGTGCGCCAGGGTCACAGCATGCTGCAGCCCCGCGTGGAAGCCCGCATCCTGCAAGACCTGCGCGTTCAGCCCACCGACCGTGTGCTGGAAATTGGCGCAGGCTCCGGCTACATGGCAGCCCTGCTGGCCCACCGTGCCGAGCGCGTGGTGTCCCTCGAAATCAACCCCACACTGGCCAGCATGGCCCGTGAAAACCTGCGCAACGCCGGCATCCAGAACGCCGAAGTGCGCCAGGGTGACGGCGCCCGTGATGCCGTGCCAGACGGCCCCTTCGATGTGATCGTGCTGAGCGGCTCGGTCGCGCAAGTGCCCAAGAACCTGCTGTCCTTGCTGCGCGACGGCGGCCGCCTGGGCGCCATCGTGGGCTCTGACCCCGTGATGCGCTTCACCGTGATCCAGCGCAAGGGCGACCGGTTTGAAACCACCTCCCCCTGGGACACCATCGCCCCCCGCCTGGTGAACTTCCCCGAGCCTTCAAGCTTCTCGTTCTAAACCCTGTCTTCGGAGTTCTGCATGATCACTCGCGTCCGCCCAGCCCAACTCGCTGCCTGGTTTGCCGCCAACGCCGCCGGCACCCAGCCCCTGGTACTGGACGTGCGTGAGCCCTGGGAACTGCAAACCGCCAGTGTGCGGGCCGAGGGGTTTGAGCTCAGAGCCATCCCCATGGGAGAAATCCCCGCCCGCCTGGGCGAATTGCCCAAGGACCAGCCCATTGCCTGCCTGTGCCACCACGGCATGCGCAGCATGAACGTGGCGGCTTTCCTGGAGCAACACGGGTTTGAACACTTGGCCAATATTTCAGGGGGCATCGATGCCTGGTCGGCAGAAGTCGACCCCGCAGTGCCCCGCTACTGATGGTTTGGCCCCGGGGCCAGCAGTTTTCATCCCTTTTGTGCAGACACTCTGAGGACCTTCATGACCGCTTTTCGGCCCACTCACCTGACCCTGGCGCTCGGCGCCGCCTTGAGCGCCCTGCTGTGCGCCCCCGTGCACGCGCAGAGCCTCATGGAGCTGGTGGAATCTGCCCGCACTTATGACACCACGTGGCAGGCCGCCCGCGCTCAGCTGGAAGCCGCCGCCCGCCGCGCTGACCAGGCCCAGGCCGGGCTGCGCCCCAGCGCCGCCCTCACCTCGGGGGTGACGCGCGCACAAACCGACGTCAGCCGCCCCGACGTGGAGCGCACCGCCAACACCCAGACCCTGGGCGTGAACGCATCGCAGCCGCTGTACCGCCCCGCCAACCGCATTGCCGTGGAACAGGGCGAACGCGGCGTGGATGTGGCCCAGGCGCAACTGGACGCGGCCACCCAGGATCTGCTGGTGCGCGTGAGCCAGGCCTACTTTGATGTGCTGGCCGCGCAAGACACGCTGACCTTCGTGCAGGCCCAGAAAACCGCAGTGTCTGAACAACTGGCCTCGGCCAAGCGCAACTTCGAGGTAGGCACCTCCACCGTGACCGACTCACGCGAAGCCCAGGCCCGCTACGACCTGGTGATTGCGCAAGAAATTGCAGCCGAAAACGACCTGCGCGTGAAAAAACTGGCGCTCGACCAACTGGTGGGCGTGACCAACGCGCAGCCCGTGCCACTGGCCCAGCCCGTGCCCCTGCCCCGGGTCGAGCCAGCCAACGTGGATTACTGGGTCGAGACCGCTCGGGCACAGCAGCCCGGCGTGCGGCAGGCCGCCATCGCACTCGACATTGCGCGCCTGGAAACCAAAAAGGCCGAAACCGGCCACCGCCCCACGGTGGACCTGCAGGCCGGCTATAACATCACGCGCAACCCCAATGGCACCCTGACCGCCCTCGGCGTGAACAGCCGCACCAACGTGGCCAGCATCGGCGTGGCGCTCAACCTGCCGCTGTTTGCCGGTTTTGCGGTGCAAAACCGCGTGAAGGAAACCCTGGCGCTGGAAACCAAGGCCGAAGCCGATCTGGAAACCGCCCGCCGCAATGTGGCCCAGGCCACACGCTTGGCCTTCTTCGGCGTGCAGTCTGGCCAAGGCCAGGTGCAGGCGCTGGAAGCGGCCGAAGCCTCCAGCCAGACCGCGCTCGATGCCAACAAGCTCGGCTACCAGGTGGGCGTGCGCATCAACATTGACGTGCTGAATGCTCAGAGCCAGCTCTACCAGACCAAGCGCGACCTCGCCCAGGCCCGCTACAACGTGCTGCTGGGCACGCTCAAGCTGCGCCAGGCGGCAGGCACCTTGGGCCTGGAAGACGTGCAACGCATCAACAGCCTGCTAGCCCCCGCCAAGCAGCCCTGAGCGGACAGCCCTGCCGCCGTGGCAGCGGCAGGCCCGCGAAAACATTGTTAACAGGCCTTATGGCCTGCATGGGCCTTTGGCACCCATAATCGCGGGGAACCGTTACGCAAAAACACCTCGCATCCATGGCAAAGAACCCTTTCTACCTGGTGTGCTACTACGGCCAGGTTCCAACGGATGCTGCGCAGCCAGAGGCCCTGAGCAACTTGATCCAGTCGGCTCGGGCGCTTGCACAAAGCCACGGCCTGACCGGGTTGCTGGCGTTGGCTGATGGGTACTACCTGCATCTGGTGGAAGGTGAACGGTCTGCGGTGCAAAGCCTGGTGCACCACATCAGCAGCTTTTGGGGCAGCACAGCCCCCACCGTGCTGCTGTCGTTGGCCATCAAGCGGCAGCGCTATGCCCAGTGGAGCGCCAATGTGGTCGAGCGCCCTGCCCCCGCCACAAACATGCAGCAGCGCCTGGCGCGCTTGCACCAGTTCATCGCACAGGACTCCATGGCGGCCATACCGGACCTGTTTCGGTACTTCCTCATGCCCAGCACGGCATTGCCTGCCCCCAACGAGCCCAGCGCGCCAGCGCAGCCGCGCCGCAAAGTTCGGCAGGTGGCGGTGTTCAGCAGTTCGCTACTGTGGTTCAACCCCATCTTCAGCCAGGCGGCAACCCGCTTTCGCGGCCATCCGCAAACCCTCAAGGCCTCCAGTACCGGTCGGGAGGTGGACATGTTCCCCATCGATTACGTCGATGTGGAGGCCGGCCCGCTGGGCGCGGTGCGCATGGTGGGCATCACCCTGGATCTGCTGGACTCCACCTTGTCATACCCCCTGCTCAGCAAGGTGGAAGTGGCCGTGCTGCTCACCCGCAACCACGCCGCCAGCAAAGACTTGCGGCTGGTCGAGCACGCCATGCGGCATCCGGCGATGCTGTACTCCATCCCCCAGGTGCTGCTGGTGAACTCCAGGCTCAGTGATGACCTTTCGCAGCATTTCGCCGCCCTCGCGGCCGAGGCGCGCCTGCCCACCACGGAATTGGGGGCGTCTGTTTTGTCGGGCGAGCCCATCTGGGCTGCCATCGCCACCATGCTGCAGACCACCCCCCCGCCCCAGAAGCGCACCGTTGGGCGACCGCTTAGGTACTGCGGCGCACCTGGGGGTCCTGCTTACCTGCGTTGGCGCGCCGAGGCTGGCACTGCGGTGCGGCCGCAGCAACTCCAGCAGCCTTCAGTCTTTGGCCGACGAAGCTGCAACGCCCAGCAGGTCAGCCACCTGGCGGGCCGTGGCGCGCGCAGCACCCCGGTGGGCCTGGGCAAAGGCAGTGGCGGCTGCGCGGGCTTTCTCCAGGTCGTGCGGGTGCTGCACCAGGGCCAGCGCCTTGTCTACCGCAGCAGGCAGCCCAGGGGTGCGCCAGGCGGCACCTGCTTCACAGGCCAGTTCCGTCGCTTCGGCGAAGTTGAAGGTGTGCGGCCCCACCACCACCGGGCAGCCGCAGGCGGCCGCCTCGATCAGGTTTTGCCCGCCCAGGGGGGCAAAACTGCCGCCCAGCAGCACCACATCGGCCAGCGTGTAATAGGCGGCCATCTCACCCATCGAATCGCCCAGCCACACGTCTGCAGCCACGGGCACATCCCCCTGCCAGGCGCTGCGCCGGGCCACACGCAGGCCAGCGTCCTGCAGCAGCCGCGCCACTTCGTCAAACCGGTTGGGGTGGCGCGGAACGATCAGCCATTGAACCTCTGGCAAAGTAACGTTCGCTACGTTTTTCGAAGCAGCCTGCGCTTGATCTGATTGGCCTACAGGGCGTTTTGACTTGAAAAACTCAAGCCACATGGCTTCCTCGCCCTCGCGGCTGCTGGCCAGCATGACGACCGGGCGGCCCGCGAGCATGCGCCAGCGCTGGCCCATCTGGATCTGCGCAGGCTCGGGCACCACGTCAAATTTCAGGTTGCCAAACACCCCGCGCACCGGCGCACCCAGGTCTTGCAGCCGCTCGGCATCGGCCTGCGACTGTGCCCACACGGCCGTCAGTGCCCGGTAGGCCGGCAGCGCCAAAGGGGCCAGCCGCCGCGCGCCGCGCCAGGACTTGTCGTTCAAGCGGGCGTTGGCCAACACCAGGGGCACGCCCCTGCGCTGGCAAGCAGCAATCAGATTCGGCCAGACCTCCGTCTCCATCAGCACGCCAATGGCGGGGCGAAACTGCCGCAGAAAGCGCGCCACGGCGCCGGGCGTGTCCCAGGGCAGCCATACCTGCACATCACCAGGCTGCAAGAGCTTTTCGCCCTCTGCCCGGCCCGTGGCCGTGCCATGGGTGAGCAGCAGGCGCATGCCCGGCAGTTGCGCGCGCAACTCGCGCAGCAAAATGGCTGCCGCCCGCGTTTCGCCCAGAGATACCGCATGAATCCACACAAAGCGCCCCAGCGCATCCATGCCGCTGTGCCCCACCAAGCTGTCCAGGGGCCGGGCATAGCGGCCAAAGCGCTCGTGCACGGCCACGGCGTACCCGGGCTCAGCACGCGCGCGGCGGCGCAACTTGCGGCGCAGCAAAGGCTGAGCCCCCCAGGTAATGGCGCTGTACAACGCGCGGGCAAAGCTCATGGTGCAACGGCCTCACGCACCCAAAGCCAACGCCGGGCAAATCCTCGGCTGGGCCGGGACGGGGAAAAAATGGAATTCACAAGCAAAGGGTGCACGGAGTGGCCTCGTCCGTATGCAGACGAAACCCATCCGAGGTCAATGGCTGGCGGCGCCAATCTGTGCACCGGGCTTGACCTTCTCCAGCAGGGCCAGCATGGCCGCCTCGATACGGTGCAACGCTTCGGGCGTATGGCCTTCAAAACGCAGCACCAGCACGGGCGTGGTGTTGCTGGCGCGGATCAGGCCGAAACCATCGGGCCAATCCACGCGCAGGCCGTCAATGGTGTTGATCTGCGCAGGTGCGGCAAAGGCGCTGGTCGCCAGGGCTTGCAGCTCGGCCGTGAGGCGGTGCGGCTCGCCCTCGGCGCAGGTCACATTCAGTTCGGGTGTTGAGTGGCTGGTGGGCAGAGCGTTGAGCACGGCGCTGGGGTCTGCGCTGCGGCTCAGGATTTCGAGCAGACGGCAGCCCGCGTAGGTGCCGTCGTCAAAACCGAACCAGCGTTCCTTGAAGAAAATGTGCCCGCTCATCTCGCCACCCAGGGGCGAGTGGGTTTCCTTCATGCGGGCCTTGATGAGCGAATGGCCGGTCTTGAACATCACCGGCACACCACCCGCCTGGGCAATGGCGGGCGCCAGGCGCTGGGTGCACTTCACGTCAAAAACGATCTCACCGCCGGGCACGCGCGAGAGCACATCTTGCGCAAACAGCATCATCTGGCGGTCGGGGAAGATGTTGGTGCCGTCCTTCGTGACGATGCCCAGCCGGTCGCCGTCGCCGTCAAACGCCAGGCCCAGTTCCGCATCGCTGGCCTGCAAGGCGGCGATCAGGTCGCGCAGGTTTTCTGGCTTGCTGGGGTCGGGGTGGTGGTTGGGGAAATTGCCATCCACCTCGGAGAACAATTCAATCACCTCGCAACCCAGCGCGCGGAAGATGGCCGGGGCCGATGCACCCGCAATGCCGTTGCCGCAGTCCACCACCACCTTCATGGGGCGGGCCAGTTTCACGTCGCTCACGATGCGCTCGCGGTAGGCACTCAGCACATCGGCCTGACGCACGCTGCCACCGGGCTGCAGTTGCCAGCTTTCCTCTTCCATGGTGCGGCGCAGGGCCTGGATTTCCTCGCCATAAATGGCGCGGCCTGCCAGCACCATCTTGAAGCCGTTGTAGTCCTTGGGGTTGTGGCTGCCCGTGACCTGGATGCCGCTGGTGCACAGCGTGTGCGCCGCGAAGTACAGCATGGGCGTGGTGACCATGCCCACGTCGATCACTTCCAGGCCCGCTTCCACCAGGCCTTGGATGAGGGCTGCAGCCAGACCGGGGCCAGACAGCCGCCCGTCACGCCCCACCGCCACCACCCGCTCGCCCTGCGCACGAGCCGCCGTGCCAAACGCCCGGCCCAGGCCCAGTGCCACCGATTCGTTCAGGGTGGAGGGCACGATGCCGCGAATGTCATAGGCTTTGAAGATGGCGGGCGTTGTTTGCACGTAAGGGCCTTTCAAGGAAAAAGTTCGGGGAAACCAGGGCCTGACCGATCAAGCCGGCCCCGGAAGCTGGGCGGCCATGGTGCCCGGCAAAAGACCGCTGGATTGTAGGTGCGCGGCGCAAGTGCCCGCCCCTGAAAGCCGCCGGCGCGCCCACCAGGGCCAGCGAATCTCCCGCCCGTAGCGCCCAAGGCACATGTCCGAAAACGGCCAGTGTTTGCGCACCTGCGGCCTATGATGACCCCATGACCGCGCCCCACCTTGCCCGTACCGACGCTGCCCCGCCCACCGAGCAGGACGAAGGCCGCTACATGGCCTTGTGCGCGCGCGATGCACGGTTTGACGGGCGCTTTTTCACAGGCGTCACTTCCACGGGCATTTACTGCCGCCCGGTGTGTGCCGTGCGCACGCCCAAGCGCGAGAACTGCCGCTTCTTTGACCTGGCGGCCCAGGCGGAAAAAGCCGGTTTCAGGCCCTGCCTGCGGTGCAGGCCGGAGGTGTCACCAGCCTCGCTCATCTGGTCCACGCAAGATGCCGGGCATTTGCTGGTGCAGCACGCACTGCGCCTGCTAGATGCCCCCGATGCCTTGCAAGGCGCGCTACCGCTGGCCGAACGGCTAGGCGTGAGCGACCGGCACCTGCGGCGCCTGTTTGAGGCGCAGCTGGGCTTGTCGCCCCTGCAATACCTGCAAACCCGCCGGTTGCTGACGGCCAAGCAGCTGCTGACCGACACCCCCTTGCCCGTTACCGAGGTGGCGCTGGCCAGTGGCTTTGGCAGCGTGCGGCGCTTCAATGCCGCGTTTGCCCAGCACTATGGCTTGAGCCCCACGGCCCTGCGGCGCAGCGGTGCCGTTGCGGGCGAAGGCGCTACAGGCACACTGCGCCTGGCTTACCGCCCCCCGCTGGATGCCCAGGCCCTGCTAGCGTTCTTTGCCAAGCGGCAGTTTGCCGGGGTGGAGTGGGCCCAGGCCGATGGCGCGGCGCCCTGCCTGCGCCGCACCGTGCGGCTCACAGTCCACGAAGCAGCAGGCTCGCGCGTGTTGACCGGCTGGGTGCAGGCGCAGTTCGACCTGCCCCGCCACCAGGTGCTGCTGCAAACCAGCGACAGCCTTTACCCCGCGCTGCCCGCCGTGATACGGCGCGTGCGCGCCCTGCTGGACCTGGACGCGGACCCCGGCGCCATCAACGCCGTGCTGCATGGCGACTTTCCGCAAGGCGACGGCCTGCGCGTGCCCGGCGCCTGGGATGGGCTGGAGCTGGCCGTGCGCGCTGTGCTGGGCCAGCAGATCACCGTGGCCGCCGCCCGCACGCTGGGCCAGCGGCTGGTGGAGCGCTTTGACGAGCCCATCGACACCCCCTGGCCCGAGCTGCAGCGGCTGTTTCCCGCAGCCGCTGTGCTGGCGCGGGCCGAGGGCGACGCGCTGGGGCAACTGGGCATCGTGCGCCAGCGCCAGGCGGCCATCGTGGCCCTGGCCCGCGCGGTGGACGAAGGCCACCTGGTGCTGGACGGCAGCGCCGATGTGCTGGCTACCACCCAGGCCCTGCGCGCCTTGCCGGGCATTGGCGACTGGACGGCGCAGTACATCGCCATGCGGGTGCTGCGCTGGCCCGATGCCTTCGTGGCGGGCGACGTGGCGTTGCACAAGGCATTGGGGGTGCAAGGCCAAAAGCAGCCAGCCAAGGCGGCAACCGAGGCGTCTTTGCGCTGGCAACCCTGGCGCAGCTATGCCGTGGTGCGCGCGTGGGCCACTCTGGAAGGAACCGCGCCCGCGGCCGAACATCCCCAGCCAGCATCGCAATCACTATCAAATCAATAGCTGGTAGCGCTTACTGCCATTGGCCTCAATGCCTTTTTGACTCATATTTTATGAAATACGCACCTGACACCGTCCAGACCTGCATCACCACCTCTCAGGGCCCCGTCTGGTTGGCCGCCACTGCGCAGGGCCTGGCGGGCTTGTGGTTTGAGGGGCAAAAGCACTTTCCGCCCGCACTGCTCGGCCAGTCTGCCTGGGCACCCGCGCCGCAGCACCCCACCTTGCAGCAAGCCGCAGCCCAATTGCAGCAGTACCTGCAAGGCCAACGCAGGGGGTTTGATTTGCCGCTGGACCTGTCGGCCGGCACCGCCTTTCAGCAAGCCGTGTGGCAGGCTCTGCTGGCGTTGCCGTGCGGGCACACCACCACGTATGCGGCGCTGAGCCAGTCCATCGGCCGCCCCAGCGCCGTGCGTGCCGTGGCTGCGGCCGTGGGGCGCAACCCCATCAGCGTGGTGGTGCCCTGCCACCGGGTGCTGGGCAGCGGCGGCAGCCTAACGGGCTACGCCGGCGGCCTGCCGCGCAAGGCAGCCCTGCTGGCGCTGGAACAAGGTATGGCTTGAAAGCCGCTCCCACCGGCAGCCGCCTTTTGAGCCCGACAAGACGCCCCGCAAACCACGACAATGCAGGGCTCGCCCCGCTGAAGGGCGAAAGCGGCATGTGCCTGGGCCCACTCCACAACGGGCTCAGCCACCCCGCTGGCCTTCCTCCGCACAGAAAGCACCCCGCGTGACAGTGACTTCCCAGGCGCCCATGTCTTCATGGTTGGGCGAATTCGTTTTTCTGGCCTCTTTGTGGGGCGCTTCCTTTCTTTTCATGCGCATGGGGGCCGCAGAATTTGGCCCCATCGCCACGGCAGGCCTGCGGGTGGCGATGGCCACGGCGCTGCTGTGGCCCGTGCTGCTGCGCCAGGGGCAGTGGCCTGCGCTGCGCCAGCACTGGCGCCCCATCTTGCTTGCGGGGGTGGTCAACTCGGCCATTCCGTTCGCCCTGTTTTCCTGGGCGGTCATGCACATCGCCACCGGGCTCACGTCGATCCTGAACGCCACGGTGCCGCTGTTTGGCGCGCTGGTGGCCTGGCTGTGGCTGGGCGACCGCATCAACCGGCTGCGCTGGCTGGGCCTGGCGCTGGGTTTTGTGGGCGTGGCGCTTTTGGCATGGCGGGCCCCTGCGGGCGTGGGCGTCAAGTCGGACCAGGCGGGCTGGGCCATTGCGGCGTGTCTGGCGGCCTCGTGCTGCTACGGCATTGCGGCCAGCTATGCGCGGCGCAGGCTCATGGGCATCCCGCCGATTGCCACCGCCACCGGCAGCCAGTTGGGCGCAGCGCTGGCGCTGGCACTGCCCACCGTGTGGTTCTGGCCCGCACACACACCAGGGCTGCGGGCCTGGGCCGCCATCGGGGCCATTGCCCTGCTGTGCACCGCCCTGGCCTACATCCTGTACTTTCGTCTGATTGAACGCGCTGGCCCCAGCCGCGCCCTGGCAGTCACCTTCATCACGCCGCTGTTTGCCGTGCTGTACGGCAGCCTGTTCCTGAACGAAGCCGTGACCCCGTGGATGCTGGGCTGCGCGGTGGTCATCGTGGGCGGAACGCTCTTGTCAACCGGGCTTGTCACAAGGCTGTGGCCCCGGTCCAAACGGGTGGAGAGCGCCTAAACTCGGGGGATGGTGCCCAGAACCTGTTTGAAGCCTTGTTGTAGAAGCGCCCCGCCGCCCCGTGTCGCCCCCGCCATGCGGTTCAGCGCCTTGCAAGGCACTTTTTTGCGCGGCAGCGCCATCCAATAGTTCAGGCCATGGGCTGTCCAATGCGCCTCTGCTCCCTTCCCGCTCTGGCTCTTGTGCATTCCCTCCACGCTTTTGAACAGGCCCTCTTGCCGCCTGCGTTTTTCCCTGCGGGCATCTGTGGTCAGAAACCCGAATCATGGGCAGAGGATGGTTTCAACGCCCGCCTACGCCCACCGGTTTCATGATTTCTTTTTTGCTGCTGGCTGGTGGCCTGCTCGTTCTTGTTGTCATCACACTGGCTTGGCTGGAGCCCGGCGAGTTGCTGCGCCCCAGCCGGCGCAGCCAGCTGATTGCGGGCGTGGTCGGTGGCGGGGTGTCTACTCTGGTGCTGCTGAGCTTGCGCTCAGGCTCGGACAGCATGGGCGTGGTGGTGCACCCCACGGCCACGGCCTTCCTGGGGCTGTACTTCGGGCCTTTGGCGGCCCTGGTTTCCGCCGCCATTGCGCTCGCGGCCCAGCTCGCCATCCCCCAGCCGCCCTGGGGCGCAGCGATCAGCGTGCTGGCGGGCGCGTTCTTAGCGGGCGCTGCTACACGTTGGTATGCGCAGCAAGACGACCGCCCCGCGCGCCTGTGGGTCAGCATGCTGGTGCTGGCAGCCCTGCTGCCACCCGTCACTTACGCCTGCCTGGTAGTGAGTGGCGCCGCCCCTGCGCCCTCCTCCCTGCAAGATGCGTTGGTGCGGCTGCCCTGGTACCACGGGGCGGGCATTTTGCTGCTGGGCACGGGCCGGCAGCTGCTGGCAGGGCGCGTGCACGCCATGCACGCCCTGCGTGAGGCCCACGAAGCCCTGGCCCAGCGGGAGGAGCAACTGCGCCTGACCCTCGATTCGCTCAACGGCGGGCGCTGGGAATGGCTGGTGCAGCGCAAGGAGTTTCGCTGCGAGGGGCATTTCTACAACGCATTTGGCATCGACGACACCAGTGCCCCTGACTTGTGGGAACGCTGGTTTTCCCGGCGACACCCGGCGGATGCGGAACGCACGGCCAGCCACCTCGCCCGCGCGCGCATGGGTCTGGAGGACTCGTACGAAGCCGAGTTTCGTGTCAAAAACAACGCCGGGCAGTGGCGCTGGATCATGTCGCGCGGTGCGGTGGCCGAGCGCGACGCCCAAGGCCGCCCGGTGCGTCTGGCTGGCATGGATGTGGACATTACCGCCCACCACGAGGTAGAGGATGCGCTGCGCGCTTCCGAAGCGAAATCAAACACCATCTACCTCACGCTGCCCGACCCCGCTGGCATTGCCAGCATGAACGACGGGCGCCTGCTGGAAGCCAACCCCGCCTTGTGCGCCCTGCTGGGCCTGCCGCGCCATCAGGTGCTGGGCCGCACTTCGCAAGGCTTGAACCTGTGGGCCACCCCGCATGAACACACCCGGCTGTTGCACGCCGTGCTGCGCAACGGGCAGGCGCACCAGTTGCCCATGCGTGCGCGGCGCCAGGATGGGAGCACCGTGTCCGGGCTCACCTCGGCACGGCCGGTGCACATCAACGGGCAAGAAGGCTTTGTGTTTGTCTTCCACGACATGACGGAGGCCGAGCGCATCAGCGAAGAACTCCAAACCCGCAACGGCCTGCTGCAGCAAGCTGGCCGCCTGGCAAGGCTGGGCGCCTGGGAGTACGACCTGACCAAGGGGCTGCTGTACTGGTCAGACATGTGCTTTGAAATCCACGGTCTGCCCGCGGAAACCCCACTGCCAGAAAACTACATCGTGCAGTATGTGGCCCCCGAATACCAGGCCGAGTTGCGCCAGAAGCTCCACGACTGCGTCTCACATCGTCAGGAACAGAGCATGGATCTGGAAATCCTGCGCGCCGATGGCCGCAAGCTTTGGGTCCGGGCCCGCTGCGAGGCGGTGGTGGAACACGGCCGCGTCGTCCGGCTGCGGGGCGTGACGCAGGACATTGACGAAGCCCGCCGCGCGCGCCTGCGCCTGAGCCAGTCGGAAGAGCGCTTCTCCCGCATCTTCCAGCTCATGCCATTTCCCATGGGGCTGTCGCGCTGCAGCGATGGGCAGTACATGGAAGTCAATCCCGCCTGGGAAAAGTTGCTCGGCATTCCCCGCAGCGAGGCCCTGGGGCGCACCTCGATCGACATGGGCGTGCTCACCCCGGCCGATCGCGAGAACCTCATCCGGGCGGCCGCACTCACCAGCCAGCTCAACGGCTACGAAGTCATCATCCACCCCAGGAACGGCCCGCCGCGCACGGTGCTGCAGTCCATGCGCATGACAGACTTTGACGGCGAGCCGTGCTGGATGTTCTCGGTCCAGGACATCACCGACCGCAAGCGCACCGAAGAGAAAATCCGCGAGCGCGAGGAACTGCTCTCACTCACCATCTCGGCCGCATCGCTGGGACTGTGGGACTGGGACTTGCAAGCCGGCACCGTGACCGGCGACAGCCGCTGGCGCGCCCTGTTGGGCAACAGCGGCCCCGCTGCCAGCACAGAGCCCCTGAGCTGGACGCAGACCGTGTCGGCAGACGATGTGGACCGCATCACGGCTGAAATCGCACGCCACGCTGCCCACCCAGCCACACCGTTTGATGCCACCTGGCGCCTAGAAGGCACGGACAGCGACAAGCCCCGCTGGGTGCGCAATCTGGGCAAGATCGTGAGCTTTGATGCGCGGGGCACCCCGCAGCGCATGCTGGGGGTGGCCATTGACGTAACGCCGCAGCGCGAGCAGGAGGTGCTGCTGCAAAAGCTGGCCCACTTCGATGCACTGACCGGCCTTCCCAACCGTGTGCTGCTGGCGCGCAGGCTGCAAGAGGCCATGACCCGCGCGCGCCAGCACGGCACCCTGCTGGGGGTCGCCTACCTGGATCTGGATGGATTCAAGCCCGTCAACGACCGCTTCGGCCACGGTGCGGGCGACCGCCTGCTCATGGCCGTGGCTGGGCGCCTGTCGCGTGCATTGCGCTCGGACGACTGCGTGGCCCGCCTGGGGGGTGATGAATTCGTGCTCCTGCTGCCCGGACTGGAATCACGGGCCGACTGCGAAACCCGTTTGCACCGCGTGATGGAAAGCGTGGCCGCCCCCTACCCGCTGGATTCTGAATGCGTGGTGGTCACCGCCAGCATTGGCTACACCCTGTTCCCGTCGGACGACGCCGATGCCGATACCCTGCTGCGCCACGCCGATCAGGCCATGTACGCTGCCAAACAGGCGGGGCGCAACCGCTTTCACCTGTTCGATGCCGTGCAGGACCGGGCGGTGCAGCTGCTGCGCGAGCAGGCCCAGCGCATGCGCAACGCACTGGACGAAGAACAGTTCACCCTGTACCTGCAGCCCAAGGTGGACATGCGCATGGGCACCGTGGTGGGTGCCGAAGCGCTGGTACGCTGGAGGCACCCCGAACGCGGCGTGCTGGCCCCCGGCGAGTTCTTGCCGCTCATCGAAGGCACCGAACTGGAAATCGTTTTCGGCCAGTGGGTCATCGAAGCCGCCCTGCACAAGCTTGAAAAGCTGCAAGCGCTGGGCATTGAGCTGCCCATGAGCATCAACGTGGGCGCCCAGCAGTTGCAGCAAAACGACTTTGCTACCTGGGTGGCGCAGTGCCTGCAGCGCCACCCAGGTGTGCCGGGGCACATGGTGGAGATCGAAATCACCGAAAGCGCGGCCCTGTATGACCTGCACGCTGTGACCGGCACGCTCGAATCGCTGCGGGCCTTGGGGGTGGCGGTGTCGTTGGACGACTTTGGCACCGGCTACTCGTCATTGACGTACCTGCGGCGCTTGCCCATGGACACGCTCAAGATCGACCAGAGCTTTGTGCACGGCATGATGAACGACCCCGGAGATCTGGCCATCGTCCAGGGCGTGATTGGCCTGGCACGCTCGTTTGGCTACCGCGTCATTGCCGAAGGGGTGGAAACCATCGAGCAAGGCCAGATGCTGCTGCAACTGGGCTGCCCCCAGGCCCAGGGCTACTGCATCGGCAAACCCATGCCGCTTGAAGACTTTGTGGGATGGACGCGCACCTGGCAGCCACCTGCGGGATGGCATCGGAACCGGCCGGTTTAAATCCAGCCAAAATAGCGCCCTAACGCCCAATCCATAAGCGGTAGCAGCTATTAATTTAATAGCAAATAAATAGACAGCAATTCCGGGATACTGGTTTTGAACATCCGCGAACTGCGCGCAGACGACCTGGCTCCTCTGCTCGGGCGCTACACCCACCTGCACGAACACGACGACCCGCGCCCCTCTGCCCCCGAGATACAAGCCGTGTGAGCAGAAGCGCTGGCCAACCCGCGCATTCAATACTTTGGCGGATGGGATGGGGTCCAATTGATCTCGTCTTGCATGCTCACCATCATCCCGAATCTGACGCGCGCATGCCGCCCTTTCGGCGTCATTGAGAACGTGGTGACGCCATCAGCCTACAGGGGCCAGGGCCGGGGCTGGGGGCGTGCGCTGCTGCAGCACGCTCTTGCCCATGCCTGGCAGGCGCGCTGCTACAAAGTCATGCTGATGACTGGTCGGAAAGACGAAAACACCCTGCGCTTTTACGAGCAGTCAGGGTTTGAACGGCATGGCCAACAAGCCTTTGTCGCCCGGCCACCGCAGTGAATGGGCCGATTGAGCACAGCGCTCTGCGCGCCGTGCCAGGTCGCAGATTCAACCCACCAGATCCTTCACCTGTTGCAGCGCGGCGGGGTCGTCCATCGTGGTCAGATCCCCCGGGTCGCGACGCTCCGCCACGGCCTGCAGCGCACGGCGCAGCAGCTTGCCGCTGCGGGTCTTGGGCAGCACGTTCACAAAGTACACGCGCGAAGGCCGAGCCACGGCGCCCAGCTGGTGGTCCACCTGCTTCATGACCTCGCCTTCGAGCTTCAGACGGGCCGCGTCCGAGTCGAGCCCCGAGGCATCCTTGGCCACGGCAAAGGCCATGGCCACCTGGCCCTTGAGCTGGTCGGCCACGCCCACCACCGCCACCTCGGCAATATTGGGGTGGGATGCAATGCTCTCTTCGATTTCGCGGGTGCCCAGACGGTGGCCGGCGACGTTGATCACGTCGTCCGTGCGGCCCAAAATGAAGTGGTAGCCGTCGGCATCGCGAATCCCCCAGTCAAACGTGCTGTACAGCAAACGGCCGGGGATGCTCTTCCAGTAGGTGTTGACGAAGCGTGCGTCATCGCGCCACACGGTCTGCATGCAACCGGGTGGCAGCGGGCCTTCAATGCCCACGACGCCCTTCTGGTTGGGGCCGGTCAGCTCTTCGCCGGTGGACTCATCCACGATCTTCACCGCATAGCCGTACATGGCCTTGCCAGGGCTGCCGAAGCGCGTGGTTTGCTGCTCCACACCGTTGGCCAGGGTCAAAATAGGCCAGCCAGTTTCGGTCTGCCAGTAGTTGTCGATGATGGGCACAGCCAGCGCGTCGCTGATCCATTGCGCCGTGGGCTCGTCCAAGGGCTCTCCCGCCAGCCACAGGGCCTTGAGGCTGGAGACATCGTATTTTTTGAGCCAGCTGGGGTCTTGCTTCTTGAGCACACGCACGGCCGTGGGGGCCGAGAACATGTGCGTGACCTTGTACTTTTCCACAATGCTCCACCACACACCAGCGTCGGGGCGAGTGGGCAGGCCTTCGTACATGATGGTGGTCATGCCTGCAATCAGCGGGCCGTAGATGATGTAGCTGTGCCCCACCACCCAGCCGATGTCGCTGGTGGCGAAGTAGATCTGGCCGGCCTGCGCATCAAAAATATGCTTCATGCTGGCGGCCAGCGCCACGGCGTATCCGCCGGTGTCGCGCTGCACACCCTTGGGCTTGCCGGTGGTGCCGCTGGTGTACAGCGTGTAGCTGGGGTGCGTGGACTCCACCCATTCGCAAGGCACGCTGGCGTTCAAATGTTGTTCTCGCAGGCTGGCCCAGTCGTGATCGCGCCCGGCTTGCCAGTCCATGGGGGCGAGCCCCCGGTTGACCATCAACACAGCGGCAGGCTTGTGGGCCGACAGGGCAATGGCTTCGTCCAGCAGGGGCTTGTACGGCACCACCTTGCCACCACGCGAACCGGCATCGGCACTGACCACCGCCACGGGCTCTGCGTCTTCAATGCGGGACGCCAGTGAGCCCGAGGCGAAGCCGCCAAACACCACCGAATGCAAGGCCCCGATGCGCACGCACGCCAGCATGGCAAAAGCGGCCTCGGCAATCATGGGCATGTAGATCAGGACCCGGTCGCCCTTCTTCACACCCAGGCCCTGCAAGGTAGCGGCCATGCGCTGCACTTCTGCGTGCAGTTCTGCATAGCTGTAGCTGCGCTCAGTGTCTGTTTCGGTGGAGATGGCAACCAGTGCTGGCTGGTCAGCCCGGGCCTTCAGGTGCCGATCTACCGCGTTGTGGCACAGGTTGGTGGTTCCGCCCACAAACCACTTGGCAAACGGCGGGTTGCTGTAATCGCAGATCTGCTGGGGCGGGGTGTTCCATTCAATGAGCGCCGCCTGCTCCCCCCAGAAGGCATCGCGGTTGTCGATGGAGTGGCGGTAAAAGTCAGCGTAGCGGGTCATTGGTTTGTCTCCTTCATCTCACGATCCAGGCCAGGGGCACAAGGCACACGCCGCAGCAGACGGCCCACACTGGAAAAAGCGCGCGCGCTATTTACCCAAAGTTTTTAATTCATAATTATTCATAACGTGCTTGCGGCAAACTGACGCTAGGGATGTCCTGCATAACCCTCGCGAGTCGGTGATAGTGCGGATCGGGATGGGCCACAAGGCATCTTTTTGCAGCCAATAGCCGGGCTATTGGCAAGAAAAGCAACACAGTGGACTGCCCGAGGCCGCGCTATCACAGACCGCAGGGAGTTATGCAGGACATCCCTAGCCCTCCCCTTATCCGTCGCCACGGCGCTTATCCGCCATACCGCTTGCACAAGCGCCTGCTCGAACGGCCATTACCCGTGGCATCAGCCCTGGTTGTAGTCGCGCACCAGTTGTTCGAAATCTGCAGCAGGGATGGGCTTGCTCAGCAGGTAGCCCTGCCAGCTGTGGCAATGGTTTCGGGCCAGGAAGGCACGCTGCGCCTCAGTCTCCACGCCCTCTGCAATCACGCCCAACCCCAGGCTGTTGGCCAGTGCCACCACCGTACGGGCAATCGCGGCGTCATTGGGGTCCGTCAGCACGTCGCGCACAAAGCTCTGGTCGATTTTGAGCTGGGTCAGCGGCAACCGCTTCAGGTAGGCCAGCGAGGAATAGCCGGTGCCGAAATCATCCAGCGAGAAGCCCACCCCGTAACTGCGCAGCGTGGCCATCTTGGCAACGGTGTCTTCCACGTCGGCCAGCAGCAAACCTTCCGTCATCTCCAACTTGAGGTGACTGCCTTCTGCCCCCGTTCGGGCCAAGGCGGCCAGCACCTGCGGCACAAAGCCGCTTTGGTGAAACTGACGAGGGCTGACGTTCACCGCCAGGGTCAGCCCCGCCAGATCGGGCTGCTGCGCCCACAGCGCCAGCCGCTCGCAAGCGGCTTGCAGCGCCCATTCACCGATGGGCAGGATCAGGCCCGACTCCTCCGCCAGCGGGATGAACTGGGCGGGCGACACAAAGCCATCACGCGGATGCCGCCAGCGCAACAGGGCTTCGGCGCCGGTAATGCGGCCGTTGTCCACCTGGGGCTGGTAGTACAGCTCAAACTGCCCTTGCGCCAGGCCTGCGCGCATGTCCAGCTCCAGCGCCGCCCGTTCACTGACGGCGGCCTGCATCTGGGGGTCATAAAAGCGCAGGGTATCCCGGCCAGCGGACTTGGCCTGGTACATGGCCAAATCCGCCCGTTTGAGCAACTCATCCACCGTCTCACGCATACCGCTGAAGATGGTGATGCCCACGCTGAGCGAGCTGTGGTGCGTTTCGCCATCCAGCGTGTAGGGCTCGCGCAGTGCCAGCAGAATTTTCTGCGCGGCCTCTTCTGCGCGCGCGGCAGCTTCCTCGCGGGTATCGCCCAGGTCTTCCAGCACCACCACAAACTCGTCCCCGCCCTGGCGGGCCACGGTGTCGTCCTCGTGCACGCAGGCGCGCAGGCGGTGCGATACCTGCAGCAGCAACGTGTCTCCCCGGTCGTGGCCCTGGGTTTCGTTCAGGGTCTTGAAGTTGTCCAGATCAAGCAGCAGCAAGGCACCACTGCGCTGATGCCGGGCACTGGTGGCCAGGGCCTGTTGAAGGCGATCCATCAGCAGGCGCCGGTTGGGCAGGCGCGTGAGCGGGTCGTAGAAGGCGAGGTAACGAATCTCCTCTTCAGCGGCTTTGCGCTGGCTCAGGTCCACCATGGTCAGCAGGTGGTCGTCCCCCACCAGCACGCCTGCAATCTCGACCGTGCGCTGCTGTCCATCCCGGCATTGGATGGAATATTCAGCTGCCTGGATGACACCACCCGACTTGTGCGCCTGCGTCAACGCACTGCTCCAGGCCGCACGGTGGCGGGCACGCAGCTCGACGTCAGGGTAGGCCTTCAGCCACCATTGTTCTGCCGTGGAGATGTCTTCCTCGGTGTAACCGCAGATCTCCACAAATCGCTCGTTGCGAAAACTCATGCGCCCATCGCGCTGCACCAGGCACAGGCCCAGCGGCAAGCGCTGCAGGATGTTCAGCAGCCGCTGCTCGTTGCCGCGCAGCGTTTCTTCCATCTGCTTGCGCGCGGTGATGTCTTGCACCATGGCGATGTGATAGTCGGGGTCACTGCCCTGCGACCACATGGGTGTCACCGTCAGGTCCACCCACACTTCGCGCCCGTCTTTGTGGAAATAGCGCTTCTCGATACGGAACTCTGCGATGTCCCCAGCCCTGAGCCGCTCCATTTGCGCGAACCCCGCAGGCTGGTCGTCAGGGTGGCTGATTTCGCGCAAGCTGCGGCCCTCAAGCTCTGCGGGCGAGTATCCGATGATGTCGCAGTACCGCTGGTTGATGCGCTGGATGATCCCTGTGTGGGAATCGACTTGGGCCACACCCACGGCGGCCTGGTTGAACAAGGCGCGAAAACGCTCCTCGCTTTGGCGGCGGGCGTTGTCCGATGCTTTGGCCTGGACCAAGGCGATGGTGCGCTGGCGCACCAGCATGGCGGTCAGCAACCCGAGCAGCACAGAAACGATGCCCCCGGCCGCGCCCGCCACCCAGGGAAGCCGCTGTTCTGAGGGCGACAGCAGGGACTGGGTGGGCAGAAAAGTCAGTCGCCACAGGCGGCTGTGCACTTCCAGCTCTCTGGTCAAAGGCCGAGCACCCGCAAGCGCCTCAGCGGTGGGCGCCAGCAACGAGCGGCTGGTGCCCTCTTGCGCCGGCACACGCACAGAACCGGCATCTTCAATCGCCACCGACAGCCCCTGCAGGTAGCCCTGCGACTGCAAAGCGCGAACCATGTCATACACCCGGAGCGTGACCGCGACCGCCCCGAGAAACGGACGCTGCGCCGCATTGCCTGGCTGTGGCGCGCCAAACACCGGAATGCGAATGACAAAGCCCGTACGATGGTCGCGCTCTTGAATCAGGTCGAAGGGGGCGGACGCCACCGGACGGCCGCTGTCCCGGCTGAAATGCATGGAGGCCAGGTTGGCGGGCTGGGCGCTGATGTCCAGCCCCAGCATCTCGGCATCGCTGCGCATCGGCCAGATGTAGTGCACGACGAAATACTCGTCCCGCTCGCCCGCGGGGCGGATCGCAAATGAGGCTCTGTGCGCGGGCGCCAGGGATGGATCGTTGCGAACCGACTCTTCGTAGGCGGCCTTGTCCTCGCGCGACACGCGCTTGGTGAAGGCCAGATTGCGCACGCCGGGATAGCGCCGCACCGCGTCCAGTTCCGTCACCACCCGATCAAAGTCAGCGCGCCCCAGCGATGGATTCAAGGAAAAAAGGCTGTGCAAGCCGAACACGATCTCGGTGTTGGCTGCCACGCGCTGACCCAGCGCGTCTGTGAACGCCTTGGCCTCTTGAGTAAAGCGCGTCTGCTCGATGATTCCCACAGACTCACGTTGCTGAAGCACCGCCCAATAGCTGACGATGAAGCCCATCACCGCAACGGCGCAGCCCGCCAACCAGGGGCGATAACGGCCGTGCGATAGAAGGGACACCATGGAGAACCGTGCGGGGGGAATATTGATCTGGGTGATTGGACAAGTCTGGCCTGTACGCCCTCACCCGTCAAAGCGGGCATCTACCCATTCTGCTGGATCCCAAGGTAGCTGGGGCGGCGCATAAAATACGATCAAATAGACCTCCAGCCATTATTCAGAAAGCGCCAGCAGCTATCAAAAACATAGCGAAGGATATTTTTTGAAAATATTGATGTGGCGTATCTTTTTTCACAACAGGTGTGAGTTGCACTCACGGAAGGTATTCCACCGGCAAAATGGGGCGTCATTTCCTGGATAACCCGGCAGGCAATGGATGGACTCCACTGTGGCGGCTTGCAGCCAGTGAGCAAGACGGGAAATCGCCAATGCAAAGAATATCGGCCCAGAACGTAGTGGATCTCCTGCTCGACGCAGTCTGTATCGTCGATGCCAACAGCCAGGTGGTCTACGTGAGCCCGGCATTTGAACGCATTTTTGGGTACACCCCCGAAGAGGCCGTGGGTCTGAAGATGTTCGATCTCGTCCACCCCGCAGACCGCCAGGCCACCGAGCAACAGGCGGACCGCGTCATGGAAGGCAGCTTGCAGCTGCAGTTTGAAAATCGCTACATCCGCAAAGATGGTGCGTTGGTGGACATCCTCTGGACGGCACGGTGGCTCCCCGACAGCCAACTGCGCCTGGCAGTCGCCCACGACATCACCCGGCGCAAGCGCACGGAGTCGATGCACGCCACGATGTATGCCATTTCCGCTGCGGCGCACGCAGCTTCCAGCTTGCCTGTGCTTTTGGAGCGCATCCATCACATCCTTGCTGCCCGCATCAACACCCTCGGGTTTTCTGTGGCGCTGACCACCCCACAGGGTGGATTTCACCGGGTGTACGACGCACGCGGTACAGCCCCCGCCCCACAAGCGCTGGATGCCGAGGCATCCGAAACGGCTTGGTACCAGCAGGTTCTGGAACAAGGCACGTCGCTGCTCCAGCCTCTGCCAGCGCCCGCATCCGGCGGCCCGGAGACCCCTCGCCATTACTGGCTGGGAGTCCCCCTGCCCTCAGGCGACCGCCCCCTGGGCGTGTTGGCGTTGCGAGGACTGTCCACACGAGAGAGCCCTGTCGAGGCGGCCCAGGCATTGCTTGAGTTCGTCGCTCCTCAAGTTGCGATGGTGGTCGAACGCATTCAACTGCATGAGCGCCTGCACCGCATGGCACAGTTCGACCAGCTCACCGGCCTGCCCAACCGGGCGCTGTTCTATGACCGGCTCAAGATTGCTGTCGCGCGGGCCCACCGCGAGGAGACGCAGCTTGCCTTGCTCTTCATCGACCTGGACCGCTTCAAGGAAGTGAACGACACCCTGGGGCACGCGATGGGCGACCTGCTGCTTCAAGGCGTTGCCAAACGCCTGATGGACTGCGTACGCGGCTGCGACACGGTGGCACGGCTCGGTGGCGATGAATTCGTGGTGCTGCTGGAGGGGATTCGCCTGGGCGAATCCCCACAACCCATGGCGCAGAAAATGCTGGCGGCGTTTTCGCAGCCTTTTGACCTGCATGGCACCACACTGCGCATTCAGCCCAGCATTGGCATTGCGCTGTACCCCGATCATGGAATGCATGAAAGCGCCTTGCTCAGCCGGGCCGACGAGGCGATGTACGTAGCCAAGCGTAGCGGGGGCAACCAATCGTTTTTGCACCCAGGCAACCTAGGTGAACGCCATGGCGCCTCGCCGCTGAGCTGAAGCACGGATTGCCTCCTGCTCGGCTGGGTACCTCGTGGATTTCCTGCTGCCCGCTGGGGCCATCGTTCATGTTCGAGCGCCCATGGCCTAAATTCCGCCGTGCCAGCCGCCCCTTCACCATGGCATCGCCAGGAACCACCATGCTTGACTCCCTTCTCCAACTCATCCACGTTCTGGCCTCCATGGTCTGGCTGGGTGGAATGTTCTTTGCCCATTTCTGCCTGCGGCCTGCCGCCCAGCAGCTGGAGCCCCCCGTGCGCATCGGACTGCTGTGCGGTGTGCTGCAGCGCTTCTTTACGGCAGTGACTGTGGCCATCGCCGCCCTGCTGGCGTCAGGTATCTGGATGCTGGGCCGCACAGCGCGGCAGGTGGTTCAATCGGGCGGCCAGTTTGCCCTGCCATTGGACTGGGCCTTGATGGTCGCCATTGGCTTGGTGATGACGGGCATTTTTGGCTACATCCGGCTGGTGCTTTTCAAACAGCTCGTTCTTGCGAATGAGGCAGGCAACTGGCCTGAGGCAGGCCGCTGGATGGCGAAGATCAAAACTTGGGTGGCCACCAATCTGGGGCTCGGCATCGCCATCGTGGCATTGGTGACCCTGCTGTAGTGCCGTGCTGGCGGCGTTTGGGCCGCCTTCGTACAAGACGCTGAGGCCCGGCTCACCGCCAGCAGGTGTCAGGCAGAATGGGGCGATCTCCTCACGCAAGGCTCCCCGTGCAATTTGGCTACACCATCATCTACGTGCCCGACGTGGCCGCATCCCTCGCCTTTTTCGAGCGTGCCTTTGGATTTTCTCCTCGGTTTTTGCATGAGTCGGGCACCTATGGCGAGCTGGACACAGGCGCCACCACCCTCGCCTTCGCTGACCACGCCCTGGGCCACGCCAATTTTCCAGGCGGTCATGTGGCAGCGCACTCGTCAGATAAGCCTCTGGGCATGGAAATCGCGCTGGTCACCCCCGATGTTCCCGCTGCCCACAAACAAGCGTTGCGCCACGGTGCCACAGAGCTGTCAGCTCCGGCGGCCCGGCCCTGGGGTCAAACCGTGTCGTATGTCCGGTGCCCTGACGGTACGTTGGTGGAGCTCTGCACACCAATCCTGGCTGGCTAGGGTGCGGGCCCTCGCTGCCCATTGAACCAACCCACACGCTGCTAAAAACCACTGTATCCCCCTGCGCAGAGGGGCGATAACGTGGCATCCTCCTGATCTATGGGAATTCACTTGGAACCAGCCGCCACGGCCACTCGGCCTCAAGAAGCCGACCGCCCTGGCCATGCACCAGCGGGCCGCAGACATCCTTCACGCACCAAAGGCCTGCAGGCCATGGTTATCGGCTTCATCGCCATGGCACTGATGGTGACGGGCGCCTTGATAGGCCTGGCCCTCTACACCAAATGGCAAGATGCCTTGGTCGCCCAGGAACGCCAAAGCGCCAACCTGGCCCGTGTGCTGCAAGAGCAAACGCTGCGGGTTCTGCATCCCATCGACCAAGCCACGCTGCGCATGCGCGATGCTGTGGCCAACGGCAGCCTCCAGCCCTCAGACTTCACTCGGCTGGCCAATGAAACCGGGCTGGTGCCAGACATCCTGACCCAGTTGTCACTGGTCGGAGCAGATGGCCGGTTCGTGGCCAGCAATCTGGACCCTGATGGCCAAAAAACCGGCCCCGTGGATCTCTCGGAGCGCGAGCACATCCAGATCCACCTCGAGCCTGGGCGCAACCCCGACCTGCGCAAACAGCTCACGCGCAATGGCCTGTTTGTCGGCAAACCCGTGCTGGGCAAAGTCTCGGGTAAATGGACACTCCAGCTGTCACGCCCGATCGTTTCCCCAAAGGGCCACTTACACGGGGTCGTGGTGGCCTCCGTCAACCCCGATTACTTCGAAACGGTGTTCAGCGATGTGGACTTGGGCCCCGGCGGAGCTGTAACGCTGTTGGGTGATGACAACACCTTGCGCGCACGTGTCTCTGGAGGTCAAGCCACCGGCATGGGCCAGGTGCTCAAGCTGGCCAGTGACCACCCTCTCCTGGACGTCAACAAACCCGAAGGCACCTACACCCGCGTGAGCGAAGTGGACAACATGGAAAGAATCACCGCGTTTCGGCGCGTGCCCGGATACCCGCTCAACATGCTGGTCTCCAACACGACCGAGGCCGCGCTGGAGGAATGGCGCGGCATGCGCAACGTCACCCTGGTGGTGGCCCTGTTGCTGGGGGTTGCCATCGTGGCCAGTGGCGTGGGCTTTCTGCGCGGCGTTCGCCGACTTGAGGAGTCGCACGCTGCATTGGCGGTGAGCGAAGCACAAGCCCAATCCGCCAGCCAGGCCAAAAGCGAATTCATGGCCGCCGTATCGCATGAGCTGCGCACACCACTGACCAGCATTCGCGGTTTCGCGGAACTGATGGAGCTGCGGCTCAAAGAACCCTCTTTTCGCGAAGCTGCCACGCTCATTCGCCAGGCGGCAGACCATCTCAATACGCTTTTGACCGAGATCCTGGACCTTGCCAAAGTCGAGGCGGGAGCCATGCCCATCGTGCTCGCACCCCACCCTGTTCGCGAACTTGTACAAAACACCGCCGATTTCTTTGCCATCTCAGCGGCACAGAAAGGGCTGGCACTGGCCGTTTCGGTCCCCGACGAAACCCCGGAAATGCTCGTTTGCGACGGCCTGCGGCTCAAGCAGATTCTGAACAACTTGCTGTCCAATGCGCTCAAGTTCACCGAGCAAGGCGAAGTTCGGCTGGAGGTGGAGCCGCAAGGCGCGCAACTGCGCTTCCACGTGATCGACACCGGCCCCGGAATCCCGGAACATTTGCACGAGCTGATTTTTGAGAAATTCCGCCAGGGCAGTGCACAGGTCAGCAGTGAACATGGCGGCACGGGCCTGGGGCTGGCACTGTCCCGGGCTCTGGCAGAGCTGATGCAAGGGGAATTGTCGGTGTCTTCGGTGCCCGGTGAAGGTGCCCGATTCACGCTGACTTTGCCATGCACTACGCCGTAACCCCATTGAAGGAACCAATACCCCCCTGGCTGTCTGAAATGGAAAAGCCTCAGGGGTTTGTACTGGCGGGCATACGCTTCACGATCGTGAAGGCATCGGATCGTCAGGAAGCAAGCCTAGATTCACGAAGCGACCTGCGTAAAGGCGCGTTTAGGAAGCAATGAGAGCGGCGACATTCCGTCCTCGTCTTTTTGCAGTTTTTTTGGCCCATAAAAAAAGCCAGCACATACGCTGGCTTTCCCCACCTAGGAATACACGCAACATCGCTGTTGCGTTTGGCTCATTAGAAGCGCCAGCCGAGACCCACGCCCACCAGAACGGGATCCACCTTGAAGGTGCCGATCTTGGCGCCAGCGAGGCTGACGTCGGTCTTGATGAAGACCTTCTTCACGTCCAGATTCAGGTACAGGTTCTTTTGCAGAGGGATGTCCACGCCGACTTGCAGCGCAGCACCAAAGCTGTTGCGGTCGATATCCACACCGGCAGGCAGCTTCACGCTGGAGAAGTGGGTGTAGTTGATACCAGCGCCCACATAGGGCTTGAAGCCGGCGGCGTTGAAGTGGTACTGCACCAGCAGCGAAGGAGGCAGGTGCTTGAGCGTACCGATCTTGCCACCCAGAACGCTAGAGCTCAGATCGTGCTTTTGGGGCACAGTCAAAACCAGCTCAGCAGCGATGTTGGGGGTGAAGAAGTACGACACATCGACTTCAGGAATCACCTTGTCGTTCACCGACAGACCCAAACCAGTGCTGTCTTTGTTGGCGCTATCCAGGTTCACGGCGCGGGCACGCACGAGCCAAGGGCCTTCGGCTTGCTGCGCAAACGCAGCGCCAGAAGTCAGTGCGCAAAGAACGGCCACGGCCAGCAGGTTTTTCTTCATACAGAACTCAATGCAGTTGAACGGGGACGACCCCCGTGCATGTATTGGGCCTGTTAGCGAAATGGTCAACCTTGCTGCAGGTCAAATAGTCCGTGTTTACCCGCAAGGTCATCACCGCCGCGCATGAGGCCGTGGGTTCTACGCATCCAGGACGTTTCAGTGGGCGCTGCTGCCTCTGAGGCGCTGAATGAACGTCACGGCAACCAATACCAGCGCACCTACAGCCAAGCCAAAGATCGCATTGAGGCCGTTTGGTACGACCACGGACCACAAAGAGCCTGCCGGCCATGCGGTTGCAGAAGCAGCCCAAGCCTCCACCGCATGATGAACGACCGGGATGCCGTGCACCAAAATACCGCCCCCCACCAGGAACATCGCCGCAGTGCCAGCCACCGACAGGCCTTTCATCAACCAGGGGGCGGCCCACAAAATGCCCCGGCCCAGCGCCTGCGCAAAGCTGCTGCCCTTGCGATGGAGCCACAGGCCCAGGTCATCCAGCTTGACGATGCCAGCTACCAAGCCATACACCCCCAGCGTCATGATGAGCGCAATGCCGCTGAGAACAGCCAGTTGCTGGGCAAAAGGCGCCGTTGCAACGGTGCCCAGGGTGATCGCGATGATCTCGGCGGAGAGGATGAAGTCCGTGCGCACCGCGCCTTTGATCTTTTCCTTTTCAAAGGCCACCATGTCCACGGCGGGATCGGAATTGGCTTTCAACAGACTCTCTTGCTCGGTCTCTGCTGCCTGAGGGTGCAAAAATTTGTGGGCCAGTTTTTCTGTGCCTTCAAAGCACAGAAACGCGCCGCCTACCATCAGCAAGGGGGTCACCGCCCAGGGGGCAAATGCGCTGATTAGCAGCGCCGCAGGCACCAGAATCACCTTGTTGATCAACGAGCCCTTGGCCACTGCCCACACGACCGGAATCTCTCGCTCGGCGCGCACACCGGTCACCTGCTGGGCATTGAGCGCAAGGTCATCCCCCAACACACCCGCCGTTTTCTGGGCCGCCACCTTGGTCATGACGGATACGTCATCCGCCATGGCCGCACTCTTCTTGGCTGCCACCTTGGTGATGAGGGCCACATCGTCGAGGATCGTGGCAATGTCGTCGAGCAGGGCAAGCAGGCTGCCAGCGGCCATGGGAAATCCTTGGAAATGGTGAAGAGCGCCGACTATAGCAACGCGCCCAGACGTTGCTGTGCCAGACAAGGCCGCAACAACAACGGGGCCGAAGCCCCGTTCAAAGTCACCCCACCGCAAACAAGCACATCCGTGCAACTTCAAGCTTCACGGCGCGCAGCGCCTGCGACCATCCGCCATAAGCGCGCGGCCACAGCGCCAGGGCAGCCGCCCAAGGGCCGCCCCGCAGCGGTGGCTGCGTCTCCCTTCCGAATAGCGCCAGCGATCAAGGAGAAGGGGGAAGGCGCAAAGCGCCTTGGGGGGGGATGCCTCTGCTACCCCACCCACTTGCGCGCATTGCGCCAGATGCGCATCCAGCCGCTGTACTGCGACTGGTCTTCGCTGGTCCAGCTCATCTGCACGTTGCGGAACACACGCTCGGGGTGCGGCATCATGGCTGTGAAGCGGCCGTCCGCCGTGGTCACTGCCGTGAGGCCACCGGCGCTGCCGTTGGGGTTGAACGGGTACTGCTCGGTCGCGCGGCCGTGGTTGTCCACGTAGCGCATCGCGGCAATGGCCTTCTCGGCGTTGCCCCGGTACTTGAAATTGGCATAGCCCTCGCCGTGCGCCACCGCAATCGGCAGGCGGCTGCCCGCCATGCCTTGCAGGAACAGGCTGGGGGATTCGAGCACCTCCACCAGCGACAGGCGGGCCTCGAAGCGCTCGCTCTGGTTGGTGGTGAAGCGCGGCCAGTCTTGTGCGCCGGGGATGATGTCGGCCAGCTCGGCAAACATCTGGCAGCCGTTGCACACGCCCAGGCCAAACGTATCCGTGCGACCAAAGAAGCCCTGGAACTGCGCCGCCAGCACCGGATTGAAGGTGATGGACCGCGCCCAGCCGATGCCCGCGCCCAGCGTGTCGCCGTAGCTGAAGCCGCCACAGGCGACCACGCCCTTGAAGTCTTCGAGCTTGACGCGGCCGGTCTGCAGATCGGTCATGTGCACGTCGAAGGCTTCGAAGCCCGCCTCGGTGAAGGCGTAGGCCATTTCGATGTGCGAGTTCACGCCCTGCTCGCGCAGGATGGCAACCTTGGGTTTGGCAAGGTTGAGGTATGGCGCGGCCACGTTGTCGGCCGCATCGAACGTGAGGTGCACATGCAAACCTGGGTCGGTGGGCTCGCCCGCGGCTGCGTGTTCGCCGTCGGCATTGGCGGGGTTGTCGCGCTGCTGGCAGATCTTCCAGCTCACCGCGTCCCACACCTGGTGCAAGTCCGCCAGCGGCGCGCTGAACACGGCCTTGGCATCGCGCCAGACCTGCAATTCGCCCTTGCCTGCGTCGATTTCGGACGACACCGGACGCGTCTTGCCCACAAAGTGGCTGAACTTGGACAGGCCGTGCTCGCGCAGCGTCTGCATCACGTCGTTACGCTCGGCGGTGCGCACTTGCAGCAGCACACCCAACTCTTCGTTGAACAGGGCCTTCAGGGTGAGTTCTTCTCGGCGGGCACTGACCTGGCCCGCCCAGTTTTTGGCGTCGCCCGTGTCCATGCGGCTGTCGCTCACGCCATCGCCTTCGGTCACTAGTAGATCCACATTCAGCGCCACGCCCACATGGCCCGCAAAGGCCATTTCCGCAGCGGCCGCCAGCAGGCCGCCATCGCTGCGGTCGTGGTAGGCCAGGATCTGGCCCTTGGCGCGCAGTGCGTTCACGGCGTTGACGAGGTTGACCAGGTCTTTCGGGTCGTCCACATCGGGCACCACGTCACCGCTTTGGTCCAGCGTCTGGCCCAAAATGCTGCCGCCCATGCGGTTCTGGCCCTTGCCCAGGTCGATCAGCACCAGCGTGGTGTCGGCCTCGGTGGCGTTGAGCTGGGGCGTGAGCGTGCCGCGCACGTCGGACAGCGAGGCAAACGCACTCACGATCAGGCTGACAGGCGACGTGACTTTTTTCTTGTCCGAACCTTCGCTCCACTGCGTGCGCATGGACAGGCTGTCCTTGCCCACGGGGATGGACACGCCCAGCGCGGGGCACAACTCCATGCCCACGGCCTTCACGGTTTCGTACAGCGCGGCATCTTCGCCGGGGTCGCCACAGGCTGCCATCCAGTTGGCGCTGAGCTTCACACGCGGCAGCTCGATGGGCGCGGCCAGCAGGTTGGTGATGGCCTCGGCCACCGCCATACGGCCCGATGCGGGTGCGTTGATGGCGGCCAGCGGCGTGCGCTCGCCCATGCTCATGGCCTCACCCGCGAAGCCCTTGTAATCGGCCAGCGTCACAGCGCAATCGGCCACGGGCACTTGCCAGGGGCCGACCATCTGGTCGCGGTGGCTCAGGCCACCCACCGTGCGGTCACCGATGGTGATGAGGAAGCGCTTGGACGCCACCGTGGGGTGGGCCAGCACGTCGATGACGGCTTTTTGCAGCGGCACGCCGGTCAAGTCCATGGGCGCGAATTCGCGCACCACGGTCTTCACATCGCGGTGCATCTTGGGCGGCTTGCCCAGCAGCACGTTCATGGGCATGTCCACGGGCAGCTTCTGGTCGTCGGCCGTGGCGGCGGGGTCGTGCAGCACCAGCTGGCGTTCTTCCGTGGCGGTACCGATCACGGCAAACGGGCAGCGCTCGCGTTCGCAGAAGGCTTTGAACTGCCCCAGCGACTCGGGCGCAATCGCCAACACGTAGCGCTCTTGCGACTCGTTGCTCCAGATTTCCTTCGGGCTCATGCCGGACTCTTCAAGCTGCACGGCGCGCAGGTCAAAACGCGCGCCCCGGCCTGCGTCGTTGGTCAGCTCGGGGAAGGCGTTGGACAGACCGCCCGCGCCCACGTCGTGGATCGCCAGGATGGGGTTGTTGCTGCCCTGCGCCCAGCAGTGGTTGATGACCTCTTGCGCACGGCGCTCGATCTCGGGGTTGCCACGCTGCACCGAGTCAAAGTCCAGCTCGGCCGCATTGGTGCCGGTGGCCATGGAGCTGGCGGCGCTGCCGCCCATGCCGATGCGCATGCCGGGCCCACCCAGCTGGATCAGCAGCGAGCCGGCAGGGAATTCAATTTTCTTCGTCAACTCGGCATCGATCACACCCACGCCGCCCGCAATCATGATGGGCTTGTGGTAACCGCGCTGCACGCCGCCAACTTCCTGCTCGTATTCGCGGAAGTAGCCGTTCAGGTTGGGACGGCCGAACTCGTTGTTGAACGCCGCGCCGCCCAGCGGGCCTTCGACCATGATCTGCAGCGGGCTGGCAATGTGCTCAGGCTTGCCCACGGTGCTGCCCCAGAGCTTGGAAACCGTGAAGCCCGTGAGGCCCGCCTTGGGCTTGGAGCCGCGGCCCGTGGCGCCTTCGTCGCGAATCTCGCCGCCTGCACCCGTGGAGGCGCCGGGGAAGGGAGAGATGGCCGTGGGGTGGTTGTGCGTTTCCACCTTCATCAGCACATGCTGCATTGCGCTACTTTTTTGATAGCTGCTTGCGCTTGATCCATCAGCGCCAGAGGCCATTTTTGCCACAAATCGCTCGACTTGGTGGCCTTCCATGATCGACGCGTTGTCAGAGTACGCCACCACCGTGTGCTGGGGTGCCAGCTGGTGGGTGTTGCGGATCATGCCGAACAGGCTCTTGTCCTGCGCCACACCGTCAATGGTGAATTCGGCGTTGAAGATCTTGTGGCGGCAGTGTTCGCTGTTGGCCTGGGCGAACATCATCAGTTCCACATCGGTGGGGTTGCGCTTGAGGCCGTTGAAGGCGTTGACGAGGTAGTCGATCTCGTCATCGGCCAAAGCCAAGCCAAAGCGGGTGTTTGCAGCTTCCAGCGCAGCGCGGCCCCCAGCCAGCACGTCCACATGCTCCATCGGCGCGGGCTGCAATTCGGTGAACAGGGCTGCAGCAGCGCTGCGGTCAGCCACCACCGATTCGGTCATGCGGTCATGCAGCAGCGCAGCCACTTGCGCCATTTGTTCGGCGGTCAGCTCTGGGGCCTTGCCCAGCAGACCTGCCTTGAGAGTGATGCGGTATTCCGTGATTCGCTCGACCCGGCGGATGGCAATGCCGCAGTTGCGCGCAATGTCGGTCGCCTTCGAGGCCCAGGGCGACAAGGTGCCCAGGCGAGGCGTGACCACGATGGCCGCACCGTCTTGCGGCCCGGCGTAGGGGTCGCCATAGGTCAACAGGGCCGCCAGCCGCTCTTGTTCGGCAGCCGACGGGGGTGCATCCGTCACCACCAGGTGAACAAACCGCGCCGCAATGGCGGTGATCTTGGGGTGGATGGCCTCCAAGGCGGGCTGAAGTTGCTGAGCGCGGAAGTTGCTGAGGGCGTTACCGCCCGCCAGCGTGGTGATGTGCAAGGTCACGGTAGCGGCCTGTTGGGGTGTGAGGGGTGGGGATGCTTCGCAGGCTGGCCGGTGGCGGCCGCCATGAAGCCCGCCATTTTACCGGGCATGTGAGGCGCCTACGCGCCACCCGGAGCCCAATGGGATAATTCAGGCCATGACCATCAACATCAAAAGCGCCGAAGACATCGAAGCCATGCGGCACGCCTGCCGTTTGGCCTCGGAAGTGCTGGACTACATCGCCCCCCACATCAAGCCCGGCATCACCACCAAAGAGATCGACCGCCTGGGCGCGGAGTGCATGGCCCAGCAGGGCACCATCTCCGCCACCGTGGGCTACCAGCCCCCTGGCTACCCACCCTACCCTGCGTCGCTGTGCACGTCGGTCAACCACGTGGTGTGCCACGGCATTCCCAACGACAAGCCCCTGAAAAAGGGCGACATCGTGAACGTGGACGTGACCGTCATCACCAAGGACGGCTGGTACGGCGACAACAGCCGCATGTACCTGATTGGCGAGTGCTCGATTGCAGCCAAACGCCTGTCGGCAGTGACTTTTGAAGCCATGTGGCACGGCATCCTGCAGGTCAAGCCAGGCGCCCGGCTCGGAGACATTGGCCACGCCATTCAAAAGTTTGCCGAAGGGCACGGCTTCTCGGTGGTGCGCGAGTTCTGCGGACACGGCATCGGCCAGAAATTCCACGAGGAACCCCAGGTTTTGCACTACGGCCGCCCCGGCACGTTGGAAGAGCTGCAACCCGGCATGGTGTTCACCATCGAGCCCATGATCAACGCAGGCAAACGCGATGTGAAGAACCATGGCAACGACGGCTGGACCATCGTCACCAAGGACCACAGCCTCTCTGCCCAGTGGGAACACACCGTGCTGGTCACCCCCACGGGCTACGAGGTGATGACGTTGTCGGCGGGGTCTCCGCCACTGCCTAGTTTTGTGACTGCCACGCGCACCTGACATCAGCGGCAAGAGGCCTGCGCACGACTTTTGCTTTGCAGTCAGGGCGTGCGCAAACTGAAACCGCGAGCCGGGTTGGCGCACCACTGTCGCACTGTCCAGCTCCGGTTCTTGCCCCTCTTCCTTCCAAGCCCTGCCCCATGACCGAAATCCAGTCGCTGCGTGCCGCCTATCGCCAAGAAAAAGCCGCCGTCATGGGGGGCATGGCAGCCTCTGTAGCCTCCACCCGGGGCATTCACAAAGTGCTGCGCAAGCTGTCTTCATTGACCGACGGTTTGCTGCACACACTGTGGCAGCGCGCAGAAATGCCTTCTGGCTGTGCGTTGGTGGCGGTGGGCGGATATGGCCGGGCACAGCTTTTTCCGTTCTCTGACGTGGACGTGCTGCTGCTGCTGCCAGAAGGCACGCAGCTGGACACAGACAGCGCACTGAGCCGGCGCATTGAGGGCTTCATCGGTAGCTGCTGGGATGCGGGGCTTGAAATCGGTTCCAGCGTGCGCACCACCTCAGAATGCCTGGCCGAAAGCGCGGCCGATGTGACGGTTCAAACCTCGCTGCTGGAGGCTCGCCTCATCTGCGGGAATGCGGTGCTGTTTGCACACTTCCAGGGCCAGTACCAGGCGCAAATGGATCCCAAGGCCTTCCTGGTCGGCAAGACGCTGGAGATGCGCCAGCGCCACACCAAGTACGACAACACGCCTTACGCGCTGGAACCCAACTGCAAGGAGTCACCCGGCGGCTTGCGAGACCTGCAACTCATCCTATGGGTTGCCAAGGCTGCAGGATTGGGCGGCAGCTGGAAAGAACTGGCCGCCAGTGGCATGGCCACCCCGTTTGAGGTGCGACAGATCGAGCGCAACGAAGCCCTGCTCTGCCTGATACGGGCGCGCCTGCACCAGGCGGCGGGACGCCACGAAGACCGCCTCGTGTTCGACCTGCAAACCACGGTGGCGGAATCGTTTGGCTACCGCTCGCAAGCACCAGATGGCTCGCGTCTGCCGATGCGCGCCAGCGAAACCCTGATGCGCCGCTACTACTGGGCGGCCAAGGCGGTGTCCCAGCTCAGCCAGATCCTGCTGCTCAACATTGAAGAGCGGCTGAACCCATCGACCCACGAACCACGCCCGATCAACGAGCGGTTTTTTGAAAAAGCCGGCCTCATTGAAGTGGCCAGCGACGATCTGTACCAGAAAGACCCGCACGCGATTCTGGAAACTTTTTTGCTCTACCAGACCTCGGTGGGCTTGAAAAACCTGTCTGCGCGCACCTTGCGAGCGCTGTACAACGCCCGTTCGGTGATGGATGCCGCCTTCCGGCGCGATCCGGTCAACCGCCAAACCTTCATGCGCATCCTTCAGCAGCCGTCGGGCATCACCCATGCCATGCGGCTCATGAACCAGACTTCTGTACTGGGTCGCTACCTCTGGGTGTTCCGCGGCATCGTGGGGCAAATGCAGCATGACCTGTTCCATGTCTACACCGTGGATCAGCACATCCTGATGGTGCTGCGCAACATGCGGCGCTTTTTCATGGCAGAACATGCGCATGAATACCCGTTCTGCTCCCACCTGGCGGCGGGCTGGGACAAGCCCTGGATTCTCTACATTGCGGCGCTGTTCCACGATATCGGCAAAGGCCGAGGGGGCGATCACTCCCACATCGGCGCGAAAGAAGTCCGGCGCTTCTGCCGTCAGCATGGCGTTGACGCGGAGGACACACAGCTCATCGAATTCCTGGTCAGCGAGCATTTGACAATGAGCCGGGTCGCGCAAAAGCAAGACCTCAGTGACCCCGAGGTGATCTCTGCCTTTGCTCAGCGGGTTCGCAATGAGCGCTATCTGACCGCCCTCTATCTGCTCACCGTGGCAGACATCCGCGGCACCAGTCCCAAGGTCTGGAATGCATGGAAAGGCAAGCTGCTGGAAGACCTGTACCGTTCCACCCTCCGAACCCTGGGCGGCCGCGCACCAGATGCTGCGGCCGAAATCGAGGCCCGCAAGCGCGAAGCGCTCGTGCAGCTGGCCCTCAACGCCCTTCCGTTCGAAGCCCACAAAGCCCTGTGGGAAACATTGGACGTGAGCTATTTCATGCGGCACGAGGCCGCAGACATTGCGTGGCATACGCGCCACCTGTCACGTCACGTCGGCACCACCAAACCTATCGTGCGCGCCCGCCAATCGCTGGCAGGAGAAGGCCTGCAGGTACTGGTTTACGCACCCGATCAGCCCGACCTGTTTGCACGCATCTGCGGTTACTTCGACCGTGCAGGTTTCAGCATTCTGGATGCCAGGGTACATACCGCCAACAACCACTACGCGCTGGATTCATTCCAGGTCGTGGCGTCATCGCAGCCAGGCCATTACCGAGAGCTGACGCATATGGTCGAAAGCGACTTGGTCCGTGCCATTGAAGCAGGCGGCCCCCTGCCCGAGCCCGCCCGAAAAAGGGTGTCGCGGCGAGTGAAGAGCTTTCCCATAGCCCCCCGGGTGTCGCTACAGCCAGACGAGAAAGCGCAGCGATGGCTCCTCGGTATTTCCGCCAGCGACCGGGCCGGCTTGCTGTATCTGGTGGCGCGCATCCTTGCGCAGCACCATCTGAGCGTGCAACTCGCAAAAGTCAGCACACTGGGAGAGCGGGTGGAAGACACCTTCTTGCTGCAGGGCTCAGAGCTGCAAAACAACGCGCGGCAAATCCAGATCGAAACCGAGTTGCTGCAGGCGCTCTCTGAGTAGTCGAGCGCAAAAGGCTGCAAGTCCCATCGCGCGGGTTGTGTGCGGCAGCTACTGATTACAGCGTTTCGCCTTCTTCAAAGGGATTTCAAGCCTTTTCGGCCTCTAGCCCTTGTACAGAAAGCGCCAGCCGCTCATATTTTGATAGTGATGCGTCGCTTCGGTGTGCAGCAAGAATGCCCTGGCTCAAAAAGCTTGCAGCCCAGACGGGCACAGCAAATAGCATCTGCTAGTGTAGCGTCTCAAAAATAGATAGAACTATTTTGACCGGTGTTGGTCGAATCAGCTTCCTTATAGGAGACTACGCTGATGGCCCACCCTGGACGCCCCGCCACGAAGCTGCAGATCACCGATGCCGAGCGCGCAGAGCTGCATGCGCGACTGCGCGTACGCAAAGCGCCCGAGGACGAGAAGCTGCGCATGAGAATCGTGCTGGGCTGCGCAGATGGGGAGTCGGGCACCATGATTGCCCAACGCTTGGGCACGACGGTGCAAACTGTCTCCAAGTGGCGGCGGCGCTACCGGGCGTATCGTCTGGCGGGTTTGACCGATGCCCCGCGCGCTGGCCGCCCGCGCAGTGTGGGCGACGAGCAGGTTCAGCTCATTGTGGACAAGGTTCGCCAGAGCAAGCCTGACAACGCCACGCACTGGAGCGTGCGCCAGATGAGTCGGCACGCTGGCGTATCGCCCGCGACGGTGCAGCGCATCTGGCATGCCTTTGGGCTGAAGCCGCACCTGCAAGAAACCTTCAAGCTATCGACGGATCCCCATTTCGTGGACAAGGTACGGGATGTGGTGGGGCTGTATATGGCACCACCCGATCGCGCCTTGGTGCTGTGCGTGGACGAGAAGAGCCAGATCCAGGCTCTGGATCGCACCCAACCAGGGTTACCACTGACGTTTGGCAAACCCAGCACGCGCACGCACGATTACAAGCGCCATGGCACAACGTCGCTGTTTGCAGCGCTGGATGTAGCCACTGGCAAAGTCATAGGACAGCTCAAGCGCCGTCACCGCAGTGTGGAATTCCTGCAGTTCCTCAAAGCCATCGATGCAGCGGTGCCTGGCGAACAAGACATCCACCTAATCATGGACAACTACGGCACGCACAAGACGCAGGCAGTGCGGGCCTGGCTAGCAGCCCATCCTCGCTACCACGTTCACTTCACGCCCACCTCAGCGTCCTGGCTCAATCTGGTCGAGCGTTTCTTTAGCCAGATCAGCGAGCAGTGGATCAAGCGCAGCGCCCACACCAGCGTTGCTCAGCTGGAGCAATCCATACGGGAATACATTGATCGTCACAACGAGGATCCCAAGCCGTTCGTGTGGCATAAAAGTGCGGACACCATCTTGGCATCTGTGGCGCGGGCAGCGAGTACCATTATTTGATGATTACTTTTGAGACACCACACTAGTGTCCTGAGTTAAAAATTCATTGAATTATTTTCCCTGATGGCAATCATTCGTGTAGGGTGTTACACGACGAGGTGGCCATGAGCGGAAGACCAAAGACTCCATTGGTGTTGAGCGCAACGGAGCGAGAGCAATTGATTGCGTTGGCCAAGCGCCGTAAGACCGCGCAGGCCTTGGCCCTGCGCGCGCGCATCGTGCTCGCGTGCGCTGAGGGCCTGGACAACAAGGTGGTGGCAGCGCGCCAGCGGGTCACGCAGCAGACGGTTTCCAAGTGGCGGGGCCGTTTTGTTGAACTGCGCTTGGAGGGTTTGCTGGATGCGCCGCGCCCTGGCGCTCCGCGCACGATTGAAGATGAGCGCGTCGATGCAGTGATCGCCAAGACGCTGGAGTCTGTGCCAGTTGGCGCGACTCACTGGAGTAGCCGCACCATGGCCCGCGCAATGGGCATGTCACAGACGGCTGTGAGTCGAATCTGGCGGGCTTTCGGTTTGCAGCCGCACCGCCAGGAGACGTTCAAACTCTCCAGTGATCCGTTTTTTGTCGAAAAGGTCCGCGACATTGTCGGCCTGTACATGGACCCGCCACTCAAGGCGATGGTGTTGTGCGTGGATGAGAAGAGTCAAATACAGGCATTGGACCGCACACAGCCGATCTTGCCGCTGATGCCGGGCATCCCTGAGCGCAGAACCCACGAGTACATGCGCCATGGAACGACGACGCTGTTTGCGGCACTGGACATTGCCACGGGCCAAGTGATTGGAGAGTTACACCGGCGCCATCGCAGCACGGAGTTTTTGCAGTTCCTGCGCTCCATTGAAGCGAATGTGCCAGCCCAGTTGGATGTGCATTTGGTGATGGACAACTACGGCACGCACAAGACCCCTGCGGTCAAGGCATGGTTTGCAAGACATCCCAGGTTCCACGTGCACTTCACGCCAACCTCCGCGTCCTGGCTCAATCAGGTGGAGCGTTGGTTTGCAACCCTGACCGAGAAGTGCATCCGTCGCGGCACACACCGATCGACAAGACAGCTTGAGCAGGCAATCCACCAATACCTGGAGTTGAACAATTCAGATCCCAAACCGTTCGCGTGGGTCAAGTCTGCCGATGACATCCTGGCGAGTATCGAGAGATTTTGTCTGCGAATTTCTAACTCAGGACACTAGGGATGTCCTGCATAACCCTCGCGAGTCGGGTGGTAGTGCGGATCGGGATAGGCTGCAAGGCGTCTTTTTGCAGCCAATAGCCGGGCTATTGGCAAGAAAAGCAACGCAGCGGACAGCCCGAGGCCGCGCTATCACGGACCGCAGGGAGTTATGCAGATGGCATGGACGTCTCCACCTACACCGCCGTCGGCCTGTTACCCGATACAAGGTGGGGCCTGGCGGTAACGGCATCAAAGTGCCAAAGTGGAAGTTCGTCGCAACCACCTTTGAACCGGAGGCCCCACCATGCAATTTGCTGCAACGCTGCCAGTCATCGGAATGGATATTGCCAAGCACGTGTTCCAGCTGCACGTCGTGGATGCCGAGACAGGCGAGGTCACCCGGCACAAGCTCAGGCGTGATCGAGTAACCACCTTCTTTGCCAATCGTCAGAAGTCGCTCGTCGCGATGGAGGCTTGTGGCGGTGCGCACCACTGGGCCAGAACGCTGCAGACACTGGGACATGAGGTCAAGCTGCTGCCCGCCAAGCATGTTCGTGCCTTTGTGCTGCGCGACAAGACTGACGCCCGTGATGCCCAGGCCATCTGGGTAGCGGCCCAGCAACCTCACATCAAGGCCGTACCTGTCAAGAACGAGCAGCAGCAAGCCTGTCTGACACTGCACCGCATGCGCGCTCAGCTCATGAAGGTGCGCATCATGCAAACCAACGCGCTGCGCGGGTTGCTCTACGAGTTCGGAATCGTGCTGCCTGAGGGGCACCGGGCATTAATCAAGATCGTTCAGGACGCACTGGCCAAAGCCCAGGAACAGCGGCTGCCAGAAGTGGTGGTCGTCAGCATTCAGGATCAACTGCGTCGTATCGACAGCCTGCAGTGCGATATCGATCAGCTGGACAAACGGCTGGCCTCGATGGTCAAGCAAAACCAGCACATGCTGGCACTGCAAGCCATACCGGGCATCGGTCCGTTGACGGCGACAGCCTTGGTATCTACTGCAACCGACCTGTCCAGCTTCGAGTCCGGCAGGCAATTCGCTGCCTGGTTGGGTCTGACGCCCCGACAGACTGGCACCGGAGGGAAGACCCGGCAGTTGGGGATCTCCAAACGCGGAGACCCTTATGTGAGGACCATGCTGATGCATGGCGCTCGCGCCGTGATTGCCAGGAGTCAGCGAAGCGGCTGGATCGAGAGACTGTTACTGCGCCGCCCATACAGCGTGGTGGTCGCGGCGCTGGCCAACAAGCTGGCCCGAACAGTCTGGGCAGTCCTGGTCAAAGGCAAGGCCTTTGACCAGATGAAGTGGAATCCGGTCGAGCTCGCCGCAGCCTGAGACCACCACAATGAACTGAGAACACCAAACGCCAGGAAACCGTTTTGAAGGAGAGCACGCAAGAAGCTTGTGTGATGGGTCAACAGGTTAAACCGGGGTGGGGGCAATCCGATAGGGATACAGGGCATCAAGCCCGATGTGCAGACAGGAGCCTCACCCGCGAATGCCATCAGGGCCAGCAGGACGAACACCCTGCACCGACAGGCCGTATGTAAGACTGCAAACCCTTCAGACCTTCACGCCGCCCAATCTTGCTCTTCTGGAGACGTCCATGTAAGGACATCCCTAGTCGTCTGCGTCCGCGCGATCCAAGCCAGGAAACAAGACGTCGGTATATCCAAACTGGGTGAAATCTTTGACTCGCATGGGGTACAGCTTTCCCCAAAGGTGGTCGCACTCGTGCTGCACCACCCGTGCATGAAAACCTTCGGCTTCGCGATCAATCGGATCACCGTAGGGATCAAACCCCGTGTACCGAATGCGCGTCCAGCGCGGCACCTTGCCCCTCAGACCCGGAACAGACAGGCAACCCTCCCAATCATCTTCTTGCTCAACTCCCAGCGGAGTGATCACTGGATTGACCAAGACCGTCCTGGGCACCAATGGCCGATCAGGGTAACGGGGATTGGCGCTCTCTGAACCAAACACCACCACCTGCAGGTCTACTCCGATTTGTGGTGCCGCCAGCCCTGCGCCATTCGCAGCACGCATCGTCTCCCACAAATCACGCACCAGCAAATGCAGTGCATCCGTATCAAACTCGGTGACCTCTTTCGCCGTGCGAAGCAAGCGAGGGTCTCCCATTTTCAGAATGGTATGTAGGGTCATGGTGAAGAAATCTTCTGAAACGGCCAATCAATAAGACCGGGAAACCTGGCGGTGATTCAGGCGAGAGCAGCAACTCGCATGACCGCATTTTGCTTGGGGCGCCTGGCCAATCGATTCAACGCAAAGACATGCGATTGCCCGAAACCTGAAACCCAACGATAGGAGCCAGAGGATCACCGAACGAAACACCCAACGAGATATCACCCGTGCCATGAAGAATGCAGGCGTCCCGTCGCAAACGCACTGGGGACTCGCTGCCTTCAAAACGGACCCAGGTTCCAAAACTGCTCAGATCGGTCAACAGAAAGCCACTGTTACGCCAATCAATGCGAGCATGCAGGCGCGACACCCTGGGATCATTGATGCATAGCTGAGCATGCGTCGCTCGGCCGATATGAATGGGAGCTTCGTTGGACGTGAAGGTGACATCCACTCCATGCCAACTAAATTGGATGGCCCCCAAGATGGAATCCATCGTTGCAAACTGACTTGCAAGCCCTGATTGCACCGTAAGCGATTCATTTTCCTGGTCCTGCCGCCACTCGGCTTGATACAGCACAAGTGGCTCAACCTTACCGCGAATCTCCATGGAACCGAGGTTTTTAAACCATACCGTAGGCGAATCACCCGCCAGCAAAACCAAAGTTTCTGTCGCCCAAATTTCCCCTGGCCCCGAGCGCTCGCAAAGCCGCGCCGCCACATTGACGGCATCACCGTAGCAATCACCGTCCACTTCCACTATATCGCCCGTAGCCATGCCTACGCGGATATCCATGCGAATGGGATGCGGCCATCGAGCTTGACGCTGCTCGTGCGCCCGAAGCATCGCAGAACTTGCGGCTGTGGCACTCGCTGCATCTCCAAAAACCCCGAGCACGCCGTCACCCAGCTTTTTGACGACGCGACCAGCGTGGCTATCGATGCAAGTACCAATCCAATCAGTCAGTTGAGCAACCGCTTCCGCTGCACGCTCATTGCCCAACGATTCGTACAACGCAACACTGCCAGAAATGTCAGCAAAGATGACCGTCGCAAGAACAGTCATGATTTTTCAGGCTCAAAATAAATCATGACTTACAGTTTAATACAGCAACGCGATTTCATGCCAAAAATTTAACCCTGCTCAGCAAAGCTCTCAAATTTTTGATTTAAATATTATTGCAAGACTAATTAATTTGAAATTTAGCAAAATCTTTAAAACTACTCAATGAGTATGCGAGTGCCCCCAATATAAAAGAGCATCCCTTTTTTCTACCGACAGCGAAACTTTAGCCCCAACCGGCAAAACCACTTTGGTTGGCACGTGCCCAAAAGGCAGGTTTGTCAACACAGGAATATTCACCTTCGACCGAATCCAATCAACAACGGATTGAAAATTAAACCCCTTGTCGTGCGGAGCTAGCCTGTACTCAGTAAACTGACCCAACACAATAGCTTTTTGCTTTGCCAAAATTCCAGCATACAAGAGCTGCGTCAACATTCGCTCAATTCTGTAAGGGTGCTCTCCAACATCCTCCAAAAAGAGAATTCCCCCTTCAATCCGAGGCATATATGGAGTTCCAATCAATCCCACTAATACTGCAAGATTCCCACCCCAAAGAACGGCATCTTCTATATAAATCTCTTGATCCGCAAATTGATTCTCTACATCTTTTTTGCGATACGGCAAACGCCAACCTGCGCCCTCTCCATGACCTGTCATCAAGTCATCGAAGCAAGCCTCCATGATGTCGTCAGGTACACCTTCCACACCAAAATCCGTAATCAAAGCTGGACCAGCCCAAGTGATAGATTCCGTTTTTGCGAGGACCGCGTTTTGAAACGCAGTAAAATCACTTATTCCTACGAATTTTGTGCCTGATGCAATAGCAGCGCCTACTTTTTTATAGTCGATATCCGCCAGCAGTCTTGTGAAACCGTAGGCACCACGCGTAATCAGCGCCACATCGGCGCCACTAGCGGCAGCACGATGAATCGCAGCCAAACGCGTTTGATCATCACCAGCAAAACGCGTCTGAACTGCACGGGCATCGATATCCACTTCGACCTGGTAGCCCAAAGCCTCCAGACGGGACAAACCGCGTTTGAAAGCAGCCTTATCACGGATTGTGCCAGCCGGAGAATAAATGTAGATATGATTAGCCCCCGCGTGACAAAGGCTGCAACTATTTTTGCTATTTAATTGAGACATCGCACCCTGGCAAAACACCAGCTCCTAGACAACTATTAAAGTGCACCAGCATAGCAAAAGCAGCACACATCAAATAATAATATCGAAATATTATTAAATATTTTAAAAATCTGGATTTTTTTCTTTTTTTAATTCGAGCAACAAACGAGAAAACTCACGCACACCAGCTTTATAGCCTTTATCTGGAAAAGGCGCTTGCATCGCATCCTCGAACTCACCAACAGACAAACGACTCAGCCCCTCAGGAAGCACCAAAAAGCTGCATATCAACGGAGATATGCCTTCACACAGACTCATCAACAATCCTGAATGCCAACCCTCAAGCACAACATTGATTGACTTCAAACCCAGTCTTTCAACAAAATCTCTTAAAATAAGACGATGCTGCTGCAGTTGATGAAATTTCTCTCTTTTTGGTTTATCACTCTTTCCAAAGCCAATCATATCGACAAGAATGACTCTTTCCGACTCTGGCATAGAATTCAAGAAACTCTGAAAAACAAAACTCCAGCTTGAAGGTCCATGCAAGCATATCCATGCAGATTTATTTTCTTCAGGACCCGAGTCCACGTAATGCATACGCAAACCGTCCAAGCTAGGTAAATCGCTTATGTATGAGGATTGATGACTGAAATCAGGGATAGTGACAAACGCATGCTCGGGGGTTCTGAGTGCATCGTCACGCAACGGAAACTTTTTGCTCTTTTTGCTCTGGAAACGCCTGTTTAAAAAAAAATCTCTCAATACCGCAGCGCACTCCTTAGCAAGTACGCCATTAGAAACAGTAGTGTGGTGATTTAATTGATGACTTTCGAGCAAATTGACAACAGATCCCACAGCCCCAGTTTTGGGCTCGGTAGCTCCAAAGACAAGCCTTCCCAAGCGAGCGTTCAGGATAGCACCACAACACATTGCACAGGGCTCTAACGTGACATAGAGGGTGCACTCAGTGAGCCTGTAATTCCCTAAAACCAAGGCTCCCGCACGCAGCGCATTAATTTCTGCATGTCCGGCGGGGTCGCAGCACCCGACAGTGGTGTTGCGACCAGTTGATAGCAGCAGGTTATCTTTGACCAATACCGCACCAACAGGCACCTCCCCCAGTTCCGCTGCAGCGTTGGCCTCCGCCAAGGCCAACTTCATCCAATGCTCATCGGTTAGGCGTTGCCCATCCATAGACTGCATATCCGATGGCTTATGGGTATAAGCGTTACGTGAATGTGAATATCAGAGGCCCATAAGACAAACCCCCCCACTCCATAGGGAGAGGGGGGGGTATGCGGGCTGTAAGAGCCTGACGATGACCTACTTTCACACGGGAACCCGCACTATCATCGGCGCAAAGTCGTTTCACTGTCCTGTTCGGGATGGGAAGGAGTGGTACCAACTTGCTATGGTCATCAGGCATAACTTGGTGCTAAGCAGTCTTGGGACTGCTCGGCGAATTCATAGAGTTTGGAATCAGGTTTTTGTATTTGACTGCGTCTAACTTGGCATAACAGACTTTGAGCTTTTGCACTGAAGTGCATTGGCTATCAAAGTTATAGGGTCAAGCCGCACGAGCAATTAGTACTGGTTAGCTTAACGCATTACTGCGCTTCCACACCCAGCCTATCAACGTCCTGGTCTTGAACGACTCTTTAGGGGGCTCAAGGCCCCGGCAGATCTCATCTTGAAACGAGTTTCCCGCTTAGATGCTTTCAGCGGTTATCTCTTCCACACTTAGCTACTCGGCAATGCCACTGGCGTGACAACCGATACACCAGAGGTGTGTCCACTCCGGTCCTCTCGTACTAGGAGCAGGCTTCCTCAAATCTGCAGCGCCCACGGAAGATAGGGACCAAACTGTCTCACGACGTTTTAAACCCAGCTCACGTACCTCTTTAAATGGCGAACAGCCATACCCTTGGGACCGGCTACAGCCCCAGGATGAGATGAGCCGACATCGAGGTGCCAAACACCGCCGTCGATATGAACTCTTGGGCGGTATCAGCCTGTTATCCCCAGAGTACCTTTTATCCGTTGAGCGATGGCCCTTCCATACAGAACCACCGGATCACTATGTCCTGCTTTCGCATCTGCTCGACTTGTCAGTCTCGCAGTTAAGCACGCTTATGCCATTGCACTATCGTCACGATGTCCGACCGTAACTAGCGTACCTTCGAACTCCTCCGTTACGCTTTGGGAGGAGACCGCCCCAGTCAAACTGCCTACCATGCACTGTCCCCGATCCAGATAATGGACCTAGGTTAGAACCTCAAACACACCAGGGTGGTATTTCAACGTTGGCTCCATGAGAACTAGCGTCCTCACTTCAAAGCCTCCCACCTATCCTACACAGATCTGTTCAAAGTCCAATACAAAGCTACAGTAAAGGTTCATGGGGTCTTTCCGTCTTTCCGCGGGGAGATTGCATCATCACAAACATTTCAACTTCGCTGAGTCTCAGGAGGAGACAGTGTGGCCATCGTTACGCCATTCGTGCAGGTCGGAACTTACCCGACAAGGAATTTCGCTACCTTAGGACCGTTATAGTTACGGCCGCCGTTTACTGGGACTTCAATCAAGAGCTTGCACCCCATCATTTAATCTTCCAGCACCGGGCAGGCGTCACACCCTATACGTCCACTTTCGTGTTTGCAGAGTGCTGTGTTTTTATTAAACAGTCGCAGCCACCGATTTTTTGCAACCCCTTTGGGCTCCCTCCGTACGAGTTCACCTACTTGGGGCATACCTTCTCCCGAAGTTACGGTATCAATTTGCCGAGTTCCTTCTCCTGAGTTCTCTCAAGCGCCTTAGAATACTCATCTCGCGCACCAGTGTCGGTTTGCGGTACGGTCGTCAATAGCTGAAGCTTAGTGGCTTTTCCTGGAAGCAGGGTATCACTCACTTCGTCTGCAAGCAGACTCGTTATCACCCCTCATCTAAGCCCGGCGGATTTGCCTACCAGGCACGACTACAGGCTTGAACCAACATATCCAACAGTTGGCTGAGCTAACCTTCTCCGTCCCCACATCGCACTATTGATCGGTACAGGAATATTGACCTGTTTCCCATCAGCTACGCATCTCTGCCTCGCCTTAGGGGCCGACTCACTCTACGCCGATGAACGTTGCGTAGAAAACCTTGCGCTTACGGCGAGGGGGCTTTTCACCCCCTTTAACGCTACTCATGTCAGCATTCGCACTTCTGATACCTCCAGCATCCGTTACCAGACACCTTCACAGGCCTACAGAACGCTCTCCTACCACGTGCAATAAATTGCACATCCGCAGCTTCGGTAACTGGCTTAGCCCCGTTACATCTTCCGCGCAGGACGACTCGATCAGTGAGCTATTACGCTTTCTTTAAATGATGGCTGCTTCTAAGCCAACATCCTGACTGTTTTAGCCTTCCCACTTCGTTTCCCACTTAGCCAATTTTAGGGACCTTAGCTGGCGGTCTGGGTTGTTTCCCTCTTGAGTCCGGACGTTAGCACCCGGTGCTCTGTCTCCCAAGCTGTACTCTGCGGTATTCGGAGTTTGCATAGGTTTGGTAAGTCGCCATGACCCCCTAGCCTAAACAGTGCTCTACCCCCGCAGGTAATACTTGAGGCACTACCTAAATAGTTTTCGGAGAGAACCAGCTATTTCCAAGTTTGTTTAGCCTTTCACCCCTATCCACAGCTCATCCCCTAGTTTTGCAACACTAGTGGGTTCGGACCTCCAGTACCTGTTACGGCACCTTCATCCTGGCCATGGATAGATCACTTGGTTTCGGGTCTACACCCAGCGACTGATTCGCCCTATTCGGACTCGATTTCTCTACGGCTTCCCTATTCGGTTAACCTTGCCACTGAATGTAAGTCGCTGACCCATTATACAAAAGGTACGCAGTCACCCTTGCGGGCTCCTACTTTTTGTAAGCATGCGGTTTCAGGATCTATTTCACTCCCCTCCCGGGGTTCTTTTCGCCTTTCCCTCACGGTACTGGTTCACTATCGGTCGATTACGAGTATTTAGCCTTGGAGGATGGTCCCCCCATATTCAGACAGGATTTCTCGTGTCCCGCCCTACTTTTCTCTAACTTAGTACCACACGTCTGTTTTCGCATACAGGGCTATCACCTGCTATGGCCGGACTTTCCATTCCGTTTTGCTAACAGTCGTGCTATCACTAGAAGGCTCTTCCGATTTCGCTCGCCACTACTTTCGGAATCTCGGTTGATGTCTTTTCCTCGAGCTACTGAGATGTTTCAGTTCACCCGGTTCGCCTCGCATACCTATGTATTCAGTATGCGATACCTCTTGCGAGGTGGGTTTCCCCATTCAGAAATCTCCGGATCAAAGCTTATTTGCCAGCTCCCCGAAGCTTATCGCAGGCTATCACGTCTTTCGTCGCCTGTAATCGCCAAGGCATCCACCACATGCTCTTAGTCACTTGACCCTATAACTTTGACATCTCTTGCAAGATATCGCCGTCATCTCAAGGACTTGTCAGGTCTTTCACCTGACGCGTTATGCCGTAATGTGAATAATTCTTCGACTCCAGACATTTCTGCCTTTCATCTGAGAACATTCGTCATTACTGAATTTCAATCAGCTTTCGCTTATTGA